>NZ_AP036000.1:0-4194744 GCF_059730675.1 Pantoea sp. X-Soil-MYKO-1785 | reverse complement strand
TTATACGCAGTAAAAGAGGGTAGTTATCCACAAAATAAACGGCTGCAAAAGGACAAAATCAGCATCTTCCACTGGGGATCGTCACTATTTCACGATCCCCGACCAGTCTCAGATCGCGTTTTTCCAGCCCATGACCCAGGCTTCAGCCGGATCTTCAGGGATCTCATGCTCAAGCACGTCGATTTCCAGTCGATCGCCAATCCGCTGCGCGCCCTGGGCGATCAACAGTGTCTCGATCTGACGAATCGCCCCGCAAAACAGGTCATATTCATGATTGCCGAGACCGACGGCACCAAACCGGACCTGAGAGAGATCGGGCTGGCTTTCACTGATGGCCTCGAACCAGGGTTGCAGATTATCCGGAATCTCACCTGCACCATGGGTTGAACAGACCACCAGCCAGATGCCTTCCTGCGGCACCTCATCCAGCGCCGGGCCGTGCAGCATCTGCGTTGAGAAGCCTGCGTCCTGTAATTTTTCTTCCAGATGCTCAGCAACATATTCGGCGCTGCCCAAGGTACTGCCACTGATTAAGGTAATATCGGCCATCTTGCTCTCCTGGACATTAAGGCGGGCATTGTACGCTGTGATCAAGCGGTGATCCACCTGTGGAAAACAGGGTTAATAGATCAGGAGAGGTGAACGCAGCCGTTGTCAGCCGCTGCATTCGTCCGGGATAAGGTTGTGCACAGGGGAAGTGCGATTAGGGCTTGATGGTCCGCATGATCGGGTTTTGCAGCGAGATCAGGGTTTCTGTTGATTGAATTTCATCAATGGTCTGGATCTTGTTGATCAGCACCTGCTGCAGGGCATCAATCGAGCGGCACATCACTTTTATAAAGATGCTGTAGTGGCCGGTGGTGTACCAGGCCTCCACCACCTCATCCAGCGCGTCCAGTTTGCTCAGCGCTGCTGGATAATCGCGGGCACTCTTCAGGATGATGCCGATAAAACAGCAGACATCAAAGCCCAGCTGGCGCGGATCGATGTCGACGCGGGTGCCCAGTATTATGCCGGCCTGCTTCATCTTCTCCACCCGCACATGGATGGTCCCCGGGCTGACATTAAACTGTTTTGCCAGTTCGGCGTAAGCGGTACGCGCGTTATCCAGCAGGGCATTCAGGATGCCGCGATCCAGGTTATCGAGCTGCAGATGTTCGGCCATGGCCATCCTCGTTAGGCTGCTTTGAATTGAACAAGGGAGAATGTGCAGCAAAAGCGTGATTCAGGCAACAACCGGCAGCGACGGGTGCCGCTGCCGGGTAACTTAGCGTTTACGCCAGACGGTAACCTGCGCCAGCGTGTGCTGGAATTTGCGCGCCGTTTCACGGATTACAAACGGCATCTCCTGCGGCGTATCCAGCAGTTCAAAGTCGGCCGCCAGCAGCCGATGCAGCGCCTGCAGCGTTGTCAGCGCCTCACCATTTTCGCGTATGCCGCCCAGCCAGTTCTCTTTAGGCGTGTACGCTTCCAGCCAGGTATAAGGTGAGGAGAGCAACAGGATACCGCCCGGACGCAGCATCGGCGTGACATCCTGCAGGAAGCGCGCGGGCTGGCGCAGGCGATCGATCAGGTTGGAGGCCAGCACCAGATCGTAGCGGGCGGGTTGCGGTTTGAGGTTACAGGCGTCGCCCTGCACAAACTGAATGCGCTGCGCCAGATCGCTCTCCAGCCCGAAATCTTTCAGGCGCACCTGGCGATACTCCACCAGATCGCCCTCCTGTGGTACGACGTAGCGGAAATCTTCGCCGCTGGTCAGCTGCAGCGCCACGTCAATAAAGCGCGCCGAGTAATCCATACCGGTAACGCGTTCAAAATGGCGGGCCAGCTCAAAACTGGCGCGTCCGGTGGCGCAGCCAATATCCAGCGCTTCAGCGTGTGACGTGGTGTAGTTCAGCGCCATTTTCACCAGGCTTTCGGCGTAATTATCGACCCCGAAATAGCGTGGGCCATACTGAAAATCGAGATACTGCGACACCATGGCGTCGGTTTCATACGGATTCAGCGTCATGCTTTCCTGATGGCGGGAGACCACGTAGCGGAAACCAGCGTGCTGGAAGAAATGACGGCGGAACGCATAGCGCGCCGATTTCAGCGCTTCGTTACCGGTCGAGATCCAGCTGCCGCCTTTAATCAGCGAGTGCTTGCCATCAAAGGTCGGGGTGGAAAAGTCATCATACAGTGGATGAACTTTAAAGTCTTCAAAGCCGTTGGTCGGCGTGGTGGTCCACTGCCAGACGTTACCGACGATATCGAAGAACTCGCCCTGGGCGAACAGATCGACCGGGCTGGAAGAGGCCCAGTACGCCAGATTGATATTGCCAGGTGCCCGATCCCACTGCGGCTGATCGCCGGCGACCTGTTCACGCAGCTGATACCACTCCGCTTCGCACGGCAGCTGAATAGCCATTCCGCTCTGGTCAGCTTTCCAGCGACAGAAGGCGGATGCTTCCAGCTGGTTCACTTCCGCTGGCCAGTCCCACGGCATCGCCACTTCTTCACACATCAGACGCAGCTTAAGCTGATCGGACATCGCGGGCGTGCCGACCCAAAATGTTGGCATCTCCGCCTCGGCAAACTGGCGCCAGCCCCAGCCTTCGTCATCCCACCAGCGGGCATCCTGATAGCCGCCTGCGCAGACAAATTCAAAAAACTCGGCGTTACTGACCAGCATTCTGCTGGCTTTGAACGGCTGCAGCGTGATCTGCTGGCGGCCATATTCGTTATCCCAGCCGTAGGTATCATCGGTTTTACCCAGCGTAACGCGGCCGCCCGGCATCGGCAGCAGGCTGTTGGCTGGCACATCCTGGCGCTGATGGCGCGCCAGCGGACAGACTGGCCAGGCCGGCTGCGGCGTCACCCAGTCAACCGGCAGCTGCCGGATCAGCACGCTGGAGGTTTCCAGGTGAATACGCTCATGCTCGATCCCCATCAGGATCACCCAGGCCGGGCTGTCCCACTGGATCGGCAAGCTCAGCGGCATTGTCTGGATCAGATCGCTGACCAGCGCTTTGACCCGACCACGATAGACGCGTACCTCGTCGATGGTTGGCCACTCATAGTGGCTGTCGTTGAGATCGTCCCAGCTCATCTCATCGACGCCAATCGCCATCATCGCTTCAATGCGATCGTCGAGGCGTGCCTCAATGTAGCGTCCGGCCATCAGCTTATTAATGTAGAAGGTGGCGGTATGACCAAAATAAAAGATTAGAGGATGACGCAGCGGAATGGCTTTGGTAAACCAGGCCTGCGAATCAGTCAGACAGGTAAACAGGCTTTCGTACTGCTCCCAGGTCTGGCGGAAGTAGGTCAGCAGTTCGGCACGTTTTTGTTCAATATTGTCGCCGGAGAGCAGTAAGGTTCGCGTCGGCGCAGGCAGATCGCAATGGGGGTGGACGGTCGTCACAGGGTGCTCCAGATTGCTGTGTGAAAAAATGGCAGTGATTCACTATAGCAAATAAGCATTTCTGCCTGATGACTTAGCGCCGCCAGTGGCGCAGCAGGCGGCTTTTCATGCCGGTATCGAAGCGCCAGATATGGTCGAAGATGCGCATAATACCGGGCTTTCCGTGGGTCGACATCGCCACGGCGTGAAAACGTTGCTGATTGTGTCGCTGGCGCTGTTTAATGGCGCCGATCACCTCTTCCGGCAGCCGCTGGGCGATAAAATCGGAGACAATCACCGCGTCCGCCTCCTGCCAGATCGCTCCTTCCATGCGCTTAACCACGGCCGAGAGACAGGCCGCCAGATCGGTGCCGCCGCGAAAACGCTGGCTAAGAAAGCGAATGGCCTGCTCAAGGCCATCATCACCGGTCAGCTCATAGCCAATCACCTCATGGGCGAACAGCATAATGTAGCAGCGACGACGATCGGCCAGCGCCACCTTCAGCAGTGCCAGGCAGAATGCTTTGGCGCAGCGCTCGTTGAACCCGCCCATCGAACCGGAGGTATCGACACAGACAATAAACGGTCCGCGCGGCTGCTCTTCATGATGCTGGTGGCTGACCGGCCGCTGGGTCACTTTTTCATGCCAGGCATCGCCCTGCAGCTTGTAGGTCAGCAGGCGTTTCTCTACCAGACGGCGATAAAATTCCAGCTCCAGCTCGCTGATGCTGAGCGCAGCCAGCTCTGGTGGCAGCAGGCGCAGTACATCATCGCTCTGATGAATACCGCTGACCTCTTCCGGTACCGCCGCCGGCTCGTGGACCAGCTGATGAAATGTCTCCAGCGGTGCATCCTGTGACGGCACCGATTTCGCTTCCCGGCTGCGGCCAAGCTGTTGTGCCAGCTTCAGCAGTTCCGGCTGCTGCGCCAGAAAATCACCGTACTGCAGCATCAGCTGGTAGTCGCCCGGCTGCAGCGACGTTTTACTCATGTCCCACAGCCGGCCTGCCGCCGCTTCATCATCGTCGCTCAGCATCGGTGCCAGCTGACCACTCAGCGCCATACGTTGCAGCAGTTCCGCCATCAGACGTTCGCGCTGCTGCTCCAGCAGCTGCTGATTCAGCGTCAGGGTTTGCAGCGTCAGGCTCAGCCGCCAGCGTTGTAAAAACAGCGTATGCTGCGCACTGCTGAGAGAGTGGATGTCGGTGTGTTGCAGTTGCCGGCGGGCTTCATCAATAAACGGTGAGGGCAGGCGTTCCAGCGTTTGTAGCGTGTCATCAAGCTGCTGGCTGAACTGACGATCGCTGAGCAGCTGCACCCGCTGGAACAGCTGAAACTCCTCCGCCAGCACGGCGGGTACCGGCGTGGCCTTCAGTTCAGCGTTGATTTCCGCTTTCCAGCGCGGCACATCGCGCAGCAGTGCATTTTTCAGGCCGGGAAATTTTTCAAAAAACAGCGCCAGTTGCGGCGACGCCAGCAGAGCGATAATCAACTCTTCAATCAGCTCCGTTTCGCCGATTGAGAGCAGCGTGCTGAGCGTCTCCAGTGAGATCATTTACGCGCCTGTTTCAGCTGTTCCGCTACATCCTGCAGGCTGGTCTCCACCCGCGCCAGCCAGTCATCGCTGATAAACAGGCAGCGCTGATGCTGACTGAACAGGTGACGCTGGCTGCGTAGCTCACTTTCCAGCGTATCCAGCGCCTCGATAATTTCGCCGGGCAGCTGGTCGCTATTACTGGCGCCAGGCAGCGTCAGGCGTGACGATTGCAGGCTGACGTCACGTATCGCCAGGCAGTGTTGTGCATCGACCTGCAAATCCAGCGTCTGCGCAAAGCCGATACCGTTGAGCTTGCCGCGTATCTCGCCGCCTTTTTGCAGCCACTGATGCAGGGCGTCGCGGGCGATCACCAGATGCGTGACCTGCATATCGTGCAGCGTCAGTGGATGTTGCAGCATCAGCGTCAGCTGATCGTCGGAGAGATTTTCCGGCAAATCGTAATAGGGTTTGCGGCTGAACATGCCGCTGTGCTTCTCCAGCGTGATCGCCTGCGCCATGCTCTGTTGCTGCTGTAAGGCCATCCGGCGCGTTTTGATCTGTTGCAGCCTGAGCAGCATTGGCTGCTGTTGCCAGGCATGCTGGGTCATTAACAGGTCGATTTCGCGTTCCAGCAGCTGCATTGAGGCAACATCGTGCCACAGGCAATCTTTCAGCAGGATCAGGTCGATCGGCGCGATGGCGTTGCGGCCGCTGTAAAAGGCGCTGGCCTGCAGCAGGTGAATGGCTTTTTTCCAGCGCCGGTCAGAAATGTAAGGGGCCGCTGGCTGACTCTCCAGCTGCTGACGCAGTTGGTAAATCAGTTCAAACACCGCATCGGGTAAACTGACCTGGCTGATGCCGAGCTGCCACTGGGCATACTCTTCATCGCTGATGCGCAGCGATTCGGCCACCGGATTAGCATTTTCATCCTGCTGATGCGTCAGCATGCTGCGGAAGTTCTGCTTTTCATGCACGTTGTCCAGCCATAAGCGGATCAGCATTCGGTCATACAGCGCTTCCAGACCGCTGTCGGCTTCCGGCAGTTCGTTGGAGGCGGTGACCAGCAGCCGCATCGGAATTTTTTCTTCGCTGTCGCCGTTGCGGAAGCGGCGTTCGTTAATCGCGGTCAGCAGGGTATTCAGAATGGCCGGACCGGCTTTCCAGATCTCATCGAGAAACACAATCTCCGCGTCGGGCAGATAGCCTTTGGTCAGGCGCTGATAGCGGCCCTCATCTTTGAGCGCCTGGATCGACAGCGGGCCAAACACCTCTTCCGGGGTGGAGAAACGGGTCATCAGGTATTCAAAGGCGCGGGCGTGCTGGAAGGCATATTTCAGGCGGCGGGCAATCAGACTCTTGGCAATGCCAGGCGGACCCAGCAGGAATACGCTTTCACCGCTGAGCGCGGCCAGCAGGCAAAGGCGAATGGCATGATGCCGTTCATACAGGCCTTTTTCTAACGCATTGCTGAGGCGAGAAATTCTTTCTGCCAAAAGATGGGGTTGAGCCATAATCACATCAATGTCCTTACGATCGTCGGGCCGCCGCGCTTAAGCAAGCGCCTTACTCTATAGATAATGATGCGTGAAAGCGTTGATAGCTGTCAGCTTTTTTGTTGCAGAAGATTCGGTTAACGGGAAAGCGGCCCTAAGCCGCGGTTTCTGAGGTAAAAACCGCCGCATTCCGCCGGTGGTCAGGTTAACCGGGGATAGGAATTTTTGGCAATACGTGCATACTGTGCGCTTTTTGATGGCTTGAGCGAGGGGTTTTTGCGCCTCTTAGACTCCAACAAAAGATAACTCTATGAGCTCGGATAATAAGCAGTCACTTGGTGGGCTAACGCTGGCCGCTATTGGTGTTGTCTATGGGGATATCGGCACCAGTCCGCTGTATACCTTGCGGGAATGCCTCTCCGGCCAGTTTGGCTTCGGCGTGGAACGCGGCGCGGTATTTGGTTTTCTGTCGCTGATTTTCTGGCTACTGGTGCTGGTGGTTTCACTGAAATACATCAGCTATGTCATGCGGGCCGACAATGCTGGCGAAGGGGGAATACTGACCCTGATGTCGCTGGCGGGCCGTCATACCGGTGCCCGCGCCACGGCGGTGCTGGTGATTATGGGCCTGATTGGCGGCAGCTTCTTCTATGGCGAAGTGGTGATCACCCCAGCGATTTCAGTGATGTCGGCGATAGAAGGTCTGGAAATTGCCGCGCCGTCGCTTGATCCCTTTATCGTGCCGCTGTCGATTGCGGTGCTGACGCTGCTGTTTGCGATTCAGAAACACGGAACCGGCATGGTCGGCAAGCTGTTTGCGCCGGTGATGCTGCTGTGGTTTCTGGTGCTGGCGATCCTCGGCGTTAACGGCATCATCAAGAACCCGGAAGTTCTTCAGGCGCTCAATCCTGCCTATGCGGTTAACTTCTTCCTGCAATACAAATCAGTCTCCTTCTTCGCGCTGGGCGCGGTGGTGCTGGCAATTACCGGCGTGGAAGCGCTGTATGCTGATATGGGCCACTTCGGTAAAATCCCGATCCGGCTGGCGTGGTTTTCAGTGGTGCTGCCGTCACTGGTGCTGAACTATTTTGGTCAGGGCGCGCTGCTGCTCAGCGATCCTAAAGCGATTAAGAACCCCTTTTTCCTGCTGGCACCCGACTGGGCGCTGATCCCAATGCTGATTCTGGCGACCCTGGCGACGGTCATCGCCTCGCAGGCGGTGATCTCCGGCGTCTTCTCGCTGACGCGTCAGGCGGTCCGGCTCGGGTATCTGCCCGGTATGCGGATCATTCATACCTCGGAGCGTGAATCGGGCCAGATTTATATTCCGATGATCAACTGGGTGCTCTATTTCGCGGTGCTGATTGTGATCATCAGCTTTGAACACTCCAGCAATCTGGCCGCGGCCTACGGCATTGCGGTGACCGGTACTATGGTGCTGACCTCGATTCTCTCCTGCACCGTGGCGATTAAAAACTGGCACTGGCACAAGCTGGCGGTTGGCGTGATCCTGCTGCTGATGCTGTTTATCGACGTGCCGCTGTTTACCGCGAACCTGGTTAAAATCTTCTCGGGTGGCTGGTTGCCGCTCTGCCTCGGCCTGGTGATGTTTATCATTATGACGACGTGGAAAAGCGAACGTTTCCGCCTGCTGCGTCGGATGCATGAGCACGGCAATTCACTGGAGGCGATGATTGCATCACTGGAGAAATCGCCGCCGGTGCGGGTGCCGGGCACCGCGGTCTATATGTCGCGCGCACTGAACGTGATCCCGTTTGCCATGCTGCATAACCTCAAGCACAACAAAGTGCTGCACGAACGGGTAGTGCTGCTGACGCTGCGTACTGAGGATGCGCCCTACGTGCACAATGTGCGGCGGGTGACGATTGAGCAGCTATCGCCGACCTTCTGGCGCGTGGTGGCCAGCTATGGCTGGCGCGAAACGCCGAACGTGGAGGAGATTTTCCACCGTTGTGGGCTGGAAGGGCTGAACTGCCGGATGATGGAGACCTCTTTCTTTATGTCGCATGAGTCGCTGATTATCGGCAAACGGCCGTGGTATCTGCGGCTGCGTGGCAAGCTGTTCCTAGCGTTGCAGCGCAATGCGTTACGCGCCCCGGACCAGTTTGAGATCCCGCCAAACCGGGTGATTGAGTTAGGCACTCAGGTCGAGATTTAACCTGTGCAACCCGCCTGACCGGTGGGTTTTTTATGACCAGCGCAGCGTTACGCACAATCCGCCGCCCGGGCGCTGGCTGAACGCCAGCTGCATCGCGTGCAGCTGAGCGATATTGCGCACAATCGATAATCCCAGCCCGCTGCCGCTTTTCTCCTGGCCGGGCGGTCGCCAGAAACGCTCGCCTAACCGTTGCCGATCGGCTTCACTCAGACCCTCTCCGTTATCCTCGACGGACAGGCTGTTGGCCGCGAGCCGCACATCCACTTCACTGCCGGCGGGAGTATAGCGAATCGCGTTATCCAGCAGGTTGCGTACCAGCAGCGAGAGCAACAGCGGATGGCCCTGAATTACTGGTTCAGCTTCCGCGTGCAGACGCAAGGTTACGCCAGCTTTATCCGCCAGCGGCAGTTGCGCCGCCAGCGTTTCCTGCAGCGTCTGTTTTAACGACACCGGTTCAAAGGCACTGCGGGCATCATCCGCTTCCACCCGCGACAGGGTAAGCAGCTGATCCACCAGCCGGGTGGCGCGCGTAATGCCGCTATCCAGCTGTTTCAGCGCATGGGTGCGCATCGCTTCATCGTCGACGGCCAGCTGGATCACTTCGCTTTGCACCTGCAACGCAGCCAGTGGACTGCGCAGCTCATGCGCGGCATCTGAGGTAAAACGCCGTTCACGTTGCATCATTGCATTGATGCGGCTGAACAGGCCGTTCAGCGCAAAAATTAGCGGCTGCACCTCTTTCGGCACCCGTTCGGCCTGCAAAGGAGTACCGTCATCCGGCGCTCGCTGCGCCAGTTGCGTAGCCAGCTGCTTTAACGGACGTAATTCCGACCAGACCAGGCCGATCAGCAGCAGCAGCATAAAAGGCAGGGCGATCAGCCAGGGTAATACGCTGGCCTGCATCAGATCACCGGCCATCTCATCGCGATATTCTCTCTCCTGGCCGACCACCACGCGGAACTGCTTGTCTGGCGTGGTCAGCCAGACAAAACGCCAGCGGTCATCATCATTAGTGAGCTGGCCATCATGAAACCCCTGGTAGTCCGCCTCAAACGGCAGGTATCTGCCATTATCGCCATCGTTGAGCACCTGCCGGCCATCAGGGGTGAAGACAGCAAATGCCAGCGCGTCATCATCCTGATCGCCACGGTGGTGCCGCAGCAGCTGTCGGGTTTTTGGCAGTGACGGCGCGTCAAGCGAGGCGTAATCGAGGGTCAGCAGGCGCTTGGCCAGCAGCATCTGCTGGGTGTCGAACAGCTCGTTAATGGTGTCTCGCGTCTGATGCCAGGCACTGAGGCTGGCACTGGCCCAGCAGATGCCCAGCAGCAGCACAAAACCGATGCCAAGCCGCAGAAACAGACTTATCGATCGCATTCTGTCGCTCCAAGGGTGTAGCCGACGCCGTGCAGCGTGCGGATAAACTGGCTGCCGAGTTTCTTACGCAGATGATGAATATGCACTTCCACCGCATTGCTGGAGACATCGGCGTCCCAGCTATACAGTTTTTCTTCCAGCTGGCTGCGGGTCAGCACCCGTCCAGGGTTGCGCATAAACAGCTCCAGCAGCGCCAGCTCGCGGCTTTTCAGCTCTATCGGCTGGCCGTCGCAGGTGACGCTGTGGCTGTCGGGCTTCAGTACCACGTTGCCATGACGCAGCTCCGGTTGCAGCTGACCATGCCGGCGGCGGATCAGCGCCTGTAAGCGGGCTGCCACTTCGGTCAGGGCGAACGGTTTGCAGAGATAATCATCCGCACCCATCTGCAGCCCTTCGACTCGCTGATCGAGCGCATCGCGCGCCGTCAGGATCAGCACCGGCACATCCTGCCCTTGCTGACGCCACTGTCGCAGGATATCCAGCCCGTCCCGTTCGGGCAGAGACAGATCGAGGATCACCGCATCCCACGGCGCGGCGTTTAATGCCTGAAATCCGGCCTCGCCGGAGGTAAACCAGTCGACGCTAAATCCCAGCTTACCCAGTCCCGCTTTAATCCCGTCGCCAATTAAGCGATCGTCTTCTATCAGTAAAATACGCATCATTTCTCCCGGCGGTGATAGCGCTTTATACGAAGCAGACAGCCGCTTGTACAGCGCATTTCGGCGAAAATGGCTTATTTTTGCTTCTTAAGAAGCTGTTAAGAACCTTATGGTCAACTAGGCTCAACAAAACGAAACACATCATGGAAACGAGGTGACAAAATGAAAAAGCACGCTGCAATTTTAGCTGTCGTTATGCTGGCTTCTGCCCCGGTTTTTGCTGCTCAGCAAGGCGGCTTCGTCGACCCCAACGCCCCGGCGGCACAGGTTCAGAGCCGACAGGGCGGCTTTAGCGCTGACCACACCAGTGTGGTGACGGTGAAGCAGGCAGAAGAGATGAAGGATGACAGCTGGATTACCGTACGCGGTAAGCTGGAAAAACAGATCGGCGATGAAGATTATCTGTTCCGCGATCAGACCGGTACCATGAAAGTCGAGATCGACCATAAGCACTGGAACGGCCAGACTATCTCGCCAAAAGATACCGTTGAACTGACCGGTGAGCTGGATAAAGATTTCAACAGCATCGAAATGGACGTTAAACAGGTGAAGAAACTGCCTTAAACGTCCAGCCCGGGACCGCATCAGCGGTCCTTTTTTCTGCCCTGCTGCCCGCCTTAATTCAAATTTTCCGCCGCATAAGCGAAACGTTTCGATAGCGATCACAAATTTCAGCTTCGCCGATTGAGTTGCTGGCGGCTTTTCATACACTCCTGTCAGCGAAACGTTTCGCTGTGGAGTGAAAAATGAAAAAAGGTCGCTTGTTAAACGCTGAACTCTCTCACGTGATTGCCCGTCTGGGTCACACTGATACGCTGACGATTGCCGACGCCGGTTTGCCGATCCCGGCAGGACCGCAACGCATCGATTTAGCCCTGATACCGGGTACGCCCGATTTTATCGAGGTGGTTAAGGCCGTCACGCTTGAGATGCAGGTAGAAAGCGCCCTGATTGCGGAGGAGATTAAGCAGCACAATCCGCCGCTCCATCGCGCACTGCTCGCCGTGCTCGAAGCCTTGCAACAGCACCAGGGGAATAGCATCACCATCCGCTACACCAGCCATGAACAATTCAAACAACAAACGCAACGCAGTCAGGCGGTCATTCGCAGCGGAGAGTGTTCTCCGTTTGCGAATGTCATCCTGAGCGCCGGTGTGACCTTCTGAGGCCGCTATGCAACCTTTACTGCAGCTCAACGGCATTGAAAAATCGTTCCCTGGGGTAAAAGCCCTGAAGGGTGCTTCGCTGAATGTCCGGGCAGGACGCGTTATGGCGCTGGTGGGTGAAAACGGTGCCGGCAAATCCACCATGATGAAAGTGCTGACCGGAATTTATCAGTTCGACGCCGGTTCGCTGCACTGGCTCGGCCAGGAGACCCGCTTCAATGGCCCTAAAGCGTCACAGGAAGCGGGCATCGGCATTATTCATCAGGAACTGAACCTGATCCCTCAGTTAACCGTGGCGGAGAATATATTTCTCGGTCGCGAATTTGTTAACCGTTTTGGCCGCATCCAGTGGACGCGCATGTATGCCGAAGCGGATGCGTTGCTTAAGCGGCTTAATCTGCGCTTCAACAGCCACAAGCTGGTCGGCGATCTGTCGATTGGCGATCAGCAAATGGTCGAAATTGCCAAAGTGCTGAGCTTTGAGTCGCAGGTGATCATCATGGATGAGCCGACCGATGCGCTGACGGATACCGAAACGCTGTCGCTGTTTCGGGTGATCAACGAACTGAAAGCGCAGGGCTGCGGCATCGTCTATATCTCACATCGTATGAAAGAGATCTTTGAGATCTGCGATGACGTCACGGTGTTCCGTGACGGCCAGTTTATTGCCGAGCGTCCGGTCAGCGAACTGACCGAAGAGAGCCTGATCGAAATGATGGTCGGTCGCAAACTGGAAGATCAGTATCCTCATCTGGATCAGGCGCCAGGCGAGGTGCGGCTGAAAGTCGACAACGTCAGCGGTCCCGGCGTGCACAACGTCAGCTTCAGCCTGCGCAAAGGTGAAATTCTGGGCATCTCCGGACTGATGGGCGCGGGCCGTACCGAACTGATGAAAGTGCTGTATGGCGCGTTGCCGCGCTATCAGGGCAGCCTGTGGCTCAGCGGTCGGGAAGTGGTGACGCGTTCGCCACAGGATGGGCTGGCTAACGGCATCGTCTATATCTCGGAAGACCGTAAGCGTGACGGCCTGGTGCTGGGCATGTCGGTCAAAGAGAACATGTCGCTGACCGCGCTGCGCTATTTCAGTCATGGCGGCGGCACGCTGAAGCATGCGGCTGAGCAGCTGGCGGTGGGTGACTTTATCCGGCTGTTCAACGTGAAAACCCCCTCTATGGCTCAGCCGATCGGGCTGCTTTCCGGCGGCAATCAGCAGAAAGTGGCGATTGCCCGCGGCCTGATGACCCGTCCCAACGTGCTGATTCTTGATGAGCCGACCCGTGGCGTCGATGTTGGCGCGAAAAAAGAGATCTACCAGCTGATTAACCAGTTTAAAGCCGAAGGGCTGAGCATCATCCTGGTCTCTTCTGAAATGCCGGAAGTATTAGGAATGAGTGACCGCATCCTGGTGATGCATGAAGGCCGTTTAAGCGGCGAATTTACCCGTGAAGAAGCCACTCAGGAGAGCCTGATGGCCGCCGCCGTAGGCAAGCAACACAGCGAGGATTTAGTGGTATGACGACCCAATCTTTACCTGCCAGCCGCCGCTGGTTTAGCAAAAGCTGGTTACTGGAACAAAAGTCGCTGATTGCGCTGATGGTGTTAATTGCCGTGGTGGCGAGTCAGAGCCCGAACTTCTTTACCGTAGCCAACCTGTTCAACATTCTGCAGCAGACTTCGGTGAACGCCATTATGGCGGTCGGCATGACGCTGGTGATTCTGACCTCGGGTATCGATCTCTCGGTGGGCTCGCTGCTGGCGCTGACCGGGGCGGTAGGCGCGTCGCTGGTTGGCATGGAAGTGAATGCGCTGGTGGCCGTGGCGGCGTCTCTGGCGCTCGGCGCAGCGATCGGTGCGCTGACCGGCACCATCGTGGCGCGCGGTAAGGTGCAGGCATTTATCGCCACGCTGGTGATGATGCTGTTGTTGCGCGGCGTCACCATGGTCTACACCGACGGCAGCCCAATCAGCACCGGGTTTAATGCCAACGCCGATCTGCTGGGCTGGTTTGGTATTGGTCGTCCGCTGGGTATTCCTGCGCCGGTATGGCTGATGGCGCTGGTGTTTATCGCCGCCTGGTACATGCTGCACCACACCCGCCTCGGCCGCTACATCTATGCGCTGGGTGGCAACGAAGCCGCGACTCGCCTCTCCGGTATCAATGTTAATCGCGTCAAGGTCATCGTCTATTCACTGAGTGGCATGCTGGCCGCGCTGGCGGGCACCATTGAGGTGGCGCGTCTCTCCTCAGCGCAGCCAACGGCCGGTACTGGCTATGAGCTGGATGCAATTGCCGCCGTGGTGCTGGGCGGTACCAGCCTGGCGGGCGGTAAAGGACGTATTGTCGGCACGCTGATTGGTGCGCTGATCCTCGGTTTCCTTAATAACGGCCTGAACCTGATGGGCGTCTCTTCGTACTACCAGATGATCGTTAAAGCGGTGGTAATCCTGCTGGCGGTGCTGGTGGATAATAAAAGCAGTAAATAACTCTGACCTTTACACAGGATGAAATGATGAAAAAGTTAACCGCACTGGCCATGATCCTTGGCGCGACGCTCAGTACCAGCGCCATGGCAAAAGAGACCATCGCGCTGGTGGTATCGACCCTCAATAACCCGTTCTTTGTTTCACTGAAAGAGGGCGCACAAAAAGAAGCCGACAAACTGGGTTACAACCTGGTAGTGCTGGATTCGCAGAATAACCCGGCGAAAGAGTTAGCGAACGTGCAGGATCTGACGGTGCGCGGCACCAAACTGCTGCTGATCAACCCAACCGATTCTGATGCGGTCGGCAACGCAGTGAAGATGGCTAACCAGGCCAACATCCCGGTCATTACCCTGGACCGCGTGGCCGCGCAGGGCACGGTGGTCAGCCACGTCGCCTCTGATAACCGTTTCGGCGGGAAAATGGCCGGTGACTTCATCGCTAAAAAAGTCGGCGAAAGCGCCAAAATTATTGAACTGCAGGGCATTGCCGGCACCTCCGCAGCCCGTGAACGTGGCGAAGGATTCAAACAGGCTGCTGATGCCCACAAGTTCCAGATCCTTGCCAGCCAGCCGGCTGACTTTGATCGCACTAAAGGGCTGAACGTGATGCAGAACCTGCTGCAGGCCCACCCGGATGTGCAGGCGGTGTTTGCGCAGAATGATGAAATGGCGCTGGGTGCACTGCGTGCGCTGCAGACCGCCGGTAAAACCGATGTGATCGTGGTGGGGTTTGACGGCACCGCTGATGGCGTGAAAGCGGTAGAAGGTGGCAAACTGTCTGCGACCGTGGCACAGATGCCAGACAAAATTGGCATGATCGGCGTTGATACCGCTGATAAAGTGCTGAAGGGTGAAAAAGTGAAGGCGATCAACCCGGTCGACCTGAAGCTGGTCACTCAATAACTCAAAGAAAAGCAGGGCACTGCGCCACCCTCCCGGTGGCGCACTTATTCCGGACTCCCCTAATGAGCAAAAACGCAAAACTGGCCGTTCTTGGCAGCATCAACGCTGACCACATCCTTAATCTGGCGCACTTTCCTCGTCCCGGTGAAACGGTGATCGGGCAGAATTATCAGATTGCGTTTGGCGGTAAAGGTGCCAATCAGGCCGTGGCTGCAGGGCGTGCTGGCGCGGATATCGCTTTTATCGCCTGTGTGGGCGCGGATGACATTGGCGAACGTATTCGTCAGCAGCTGGCTCGCGACAATATTGATACTGCCCCGCTAGAAGTGGTGGCGGGCGAGTCGACCGGGGTGGCGATGATTTTCGTCAACCGTGAAGGCGAGAACAATATCGGCATTTATTCAGGCGCTAACGCCGCGTTAACGCCGGACTGTGTGGCACGTCATCAACAGGTGATCGCCGAAGCTGATGCGCTACTGATGCAGCTGGAGTCTCCACTGGAAAGTGTGCTGGCGGCGGCGCGTTTCGCCAGAGAGCAACAGACTCAGGTGATCCTCAACCCGGCACCGGCTACGCCGCTCTCCGATGAACTGCTGGCGTTGATCGACATTATTACGCCGAATGAAACCGAGGCGGAAATCCTGACCGGGATTGCCGTTCACAACGATCAGGATGCGGCCCGGGCTGCGGCGGCACTGCATGCCAAAGGCATCGATACCGTACTGATTACGCTGGGCCGGCGCGGTGTCTGGCTGAGTGAACAGGGCCAGGGGCAGCGCATTCCGGGCTTTAGCGTTAAGGCGATTGATACCATTGCCGCGGGCGATACCTTTAATGGTGCCTTTATTACCGCGCGACTGGAGCAGAAACCGATGCAGGATGCGGTGCGCTTTGCGCATGCCGCTGCGGCTATCGCCGTAACCCGATCCGGCGCGCAGCCCTCCGTGCCGTGGCGCGCGGAGATCGATGACTTTTTGCAGCAGCAGGATTAAGCGCTTGGCCACCATGAAAGATGTCGCTCGCCTGGCGGGTGTCTCTACCTCCACCGTCTCGCACGTCATCAACAATAATCGCTTTGTCAGCGAGGGCGTTCGGGAGAAAGTTGAACAGGCGATCCGCAGTCTAAACTACGCTCCCTCGGCGCTGGCGCGCAGCCTGAAGATTAACCAGACCCACACCATCGGCATGCTGCTGACCACCAGTAGCAACCCGTTTTATGCAGAAGTGGTGCGCGGCGTCGAGGACAGCTGCTATCAGCGTGGCTATAGCCTGATCCTGTGTAATACCGCCGGTGATGAGGAACGGATGAATCGTAGCCTCGAAACGCTGATGCAAAAGCGCGTCGATGGACTGCTGATGATGTGTACCGAAAGTCATCTGCCGTCAGCGGACATTCTGAACCGTTATCCCTCTATCCCGACGGTGATGATGGACTGGGCGCCGTTTGAAGGTCGCGGCGACATCATTCAGGACAATGCGCTGCTGGGCGGTGAGCTGGCGACCCAGCACCTGATCGATAGCGGCTATACCCGCATCGCTTGTATCGCCGGTCCGCAGGATAAAACCACCGCGCGGATGCGGCTGGAAGGGTTTCACAATGCGATGGCGAAAAGCGGTCTGGAGGTGTTGCCGGGTTATGTGGTCAACGGTGACTTTGAATTTCAGGGCGGTTACAACGGGATGATTGAGCTGCTGGCGCTGGAAACGGTGCCGCAGGCGGTCTTCACCAGTAACGATGCGATGGCGGTTGGGGTTTATCATGCGTTATATCAGGCGGGATTACAGATTCCGCAGGATGTCGCTGTGATGGGTTATGACGATATTGAGCTGGCGCGTTACCTTTCGCCGCCGCTGAGTACCATTCATCAACCTAAAGATGAACTGGGCGAACTGGCGATTGATACCTTAATCCATCGCCTGCGCGATCCCGACGCCAGCCAGCAGACGCTGGTACTGACGCCGGAGCTGGTGGCGCGGGGCTCAGCTTAAGCCGTTTTCTTCTTTTTCTTATCGCGGTTGGTGATCAGATTCCGCCCGTCGCCGTTTTTCAGCAGCATAAAGGTCAGCGCTGACAGCACCGTTACCACGCCCATGGTCAGAAACGTTGCGTGGAACTGTGCAACGGTGCTGGTTTCAAATTCCTGATAGAAGCGCAGGACGGCGGCGCTTACCGCGACCCCAAAACTGATCGCTAACTGCTGTGTCACGGCCAGCACGCTGTTACCCCCGCTGGCGTTATCGTCATTCAGGTCGGCGAGGGTAATGGTATTCATCGCGGTGAACTGGGTCGACATCGCCATGCCGAGAATAAACAGCGGCAGTAATAACAGGATCATGCCTTCCTCTGGCGACTGCAGAGAGAAGGTGGCAATCAGAATGCCAATAATCACGGTAATAGCGACCAGCAGACGGCGATAGCCTAACCAGCGCAGCAGCTGTGTCACCGTCGACTTGGCCAGTATCGACCCCACCGCGGTAGGGGCCATCATACAACCGGCGATAATTGCCGAGTAGCCAAAGCCCACCTGCAACATCAGCGGCATCAGGAACGGCACGCAGCCGGTGCCCAGACGAGAAGCGATATTGCCGATGATGCCTACCGAGAAAGTGCGGGTTTTAAACATCGGCAGATTAATCAGCGGAGAGGGATGGCGGCGCGCGTGCACTATATAAAGAAGCAGCAGAACGATCCCGCCGAGTAATACCCCGCCAGCCAGCCAGGCTGACACAATACGCTCACCAAACAGTTCAATCCCTGTTGAGATCATCACCAGACCCAGACCAAACAGTATAAAGCCGAAGAAATCGAAGCGGCGTTTCGGCGTGGTGAAGTCCGGCATATATTTGCGGGCATAGACGATGCCGAGTATGCCGATAGGAATATTAATCAGGAAGATCCAGTGCCAGGTGGCATAGGTCACCAGCACACCGCCAAGCAGCGGACCGAGTATCGGCCCGACCAGTCCCGGCATGGTGACAAAGTTGAGCACCGGCAGCAGTTCGCTGCGCGGATAAGCACGCAACAGCGCCAGGCGCGCAACCGGCATCATCATGGCGCCGCCCACCCCCTGTACGATGCGTGAGGTCACCAGCACAGAGAGGGTGGGTGACAGGGCGCAGGCCAGCGAACCAAGCGTGAACAGCGAGACCGCAGCGATAAACACCCTGCGGGTGCCATAGCGATCGGCAAGCCAGCCGCTGACCGGGATCAGCATTGCCACAGTCAGGGTATAACTGATTACAGCGGATTGCATGGCCAGAGGAGAACGTTCGAGGCTGGTGGCGATAGCGGGCAGAGCGGTGTTGAGAATGGTGGCATCCAGTGCCTGCATGAAAAATGCCATGGCAGCAATCCATGGCAAACCGGCCATGCTGCGCGCGGATTTTATCATTGAGCGTCCTTCTTAGAGTTATCCAGCGAGAAGAATGAAAAAGAATAGCACCGCCAGCGCAACGCGGCAGGCCTGTTTTTATCGCTTTACCGGGATTTCTGCGCGTTATTCGATCATCAAATGGTGCTTTTTAATACGTTCGTTTAAAAAAAACGCGCTTAGAAAATTTATTTAAAGAAACGCTTGTCAGCCTCCGGAAACTCCCTATAATGCGCCTCCACTGACACGGAACACCGGCTTACGGAGAGACGGGTCAGCAGGCACAGGAGACTGCGCCGCCGGAGAAAAGCTTCTGAAAAAGAAGTTGACTCTGAGGGAGGAAAGCGTAATATACGCCTCCTCGCGACAGACGGTTAACCCGCTGTTCGCGCTGCTCTTTAACAATTTATCAGACAATCTGTGTGGGCACTCGCAGGATTGATATCAGCGTCTCCGGACGTAAAAAATATCAAGTCTCACGAGTGAACACATAATGAAATTCATTATGACGTTTTACAGATGAGCACCGCTTAACTTGTTTAAGCAAATCAAACTTAAATTGAAGAGTTTGATCATGGCTCAGATTGAACGCTGGCGGCAGGCCTAACACATGCAAGTCGGACGGTAGCACAGAGGAGCTTGCTCCTTGGGTGACGAGTGGCGGACGGGTGAGTAATGTCTGGGGATCTGCCCGATAGAGGGGGATAACCACTGGAAACGGTGGCTAATACCGCATAACGTCGCAAGACCAAAGAGGGGGACCTTCGGGCCTCTCACTATCGGATGAACCCAGATGGGATTAGCTAGTAGGCGGGGTAATGGCCCACCTAGGCGACGATCCCTAGCTGGTCTGAGAGGATGACCAGCCACACTGGAACTGAGACACGGTCCAGACTCCTACGGGAGGCAGCAGTGGGGAATATTGCACAATGGGCGCAAGCCTGATGCAGCCATGCCGCGTGTATGAAGAAGGCCTTCGGGTTGTAAAGTACTTTCAGCGGGGAGGAAGGCGATGCGGTTAATAACCGCGTCGATTGACGTTACCCGCAGAAGAAGCACCGGCTAACTCCGTGCCAGCAGCCGCGGTAATACGGAGGGTGCAAGCGTTAATCGGAATTACTGGGCGTAAAGCGCACGCAGGCGGTCTGTTAAGTCAGATGTGAAATCCCCGGGCTTAACCTGGGAACTGCATTTGAAACTGGCAGGCTTGAGTCTCGTAGAGGGGGGTAGAATTCCAGGTGTAGCGGTGAAATGCGTAGAGATCTGGAGGAATACCGGTGGCGAAGGCGGCCCCCTGGACGAAGACTGACGCTCAGGTGCGAAAGCGTGGGGAGCAAACAGGATTAGATACCCTGGTAGTCCACGCCGTAAACGATGTCGACTTGGAGGTTGTTCCCTTGAGGAGTGGCTTCCGGAGCTAACGCGTTAAGTCGACCGCCTGGGGAGTACGGCCGCAAGGTTAAAACTCAAATGAATTGACGGGGGCCCGCACAAGCGGTGGAGCATGTGGTTTAATTCGATGCAACGCGAAGAACCTTACCTACTCTTGACATCCAGCGAACTTGGCAGAGATGCCTTGGTGCCTTCGGGAACGCTGAGACAGGTGCTGCATGGCTGTCGTCAGCTCGTGTTGTGAAATGTTGGGTTAAGTCCCGCAACGAGCGCAACCCTTATCCTTTGTTGCCAGCGATTCGGTCGGGAACTCAAAGGAGACTGCCGGTGATAAACCGGAGGAAGGTGGGGATGACGTCAAGTCATCATGGCCCTTACGAGTAGGGCTACACACGTGCTACAATGGCGCATACAAAGAGAAGCGACCTCGCGAGAGCAAGCGGACCTCACAAAGTGCGTCGTAGTCCGGATCGGAGTCTGCAACTCGACTCCGTGAAGTCGGAATCGCTAGTAATCGTGGATCAGAATGCCACGGTGAATACGTTCCCGGGCCTTGTACACACCGCCCGTCACACCATGGGAGTGGGTTGCAAAAGAAGTAGGTAGCTTAACCTTCGGGAGGGCGCTTACCACTTTGTGATTCATGACTGGGGTGAAGTCGTAACAAGGTAACCGTAGGGGAACCTGCGGTTGGATCACCTCCTTACCTGAAGATACCTTCCCGCGAAGTGCTCACACAGATTGTCTGATAAAAAGTAACGAGCAGAAAAAACCTCTACAGGCTTGTAGCTCAGGTGGTTAGAGCGCACCCCTGATAAGGGTGAGGTCGGTGGTTCAAGTCCACTCAGGCCTACCAAATTCGCACTCATGCTGCGTTATGTTTCCGGCTCGCATAGTTCACTATGCTGCGCGAAAACATGCCTTGCCTGAGCACGAATTACATTTCTTACGGAATGTACTCGGTTGAGTGGTAGTAGTGGTCTCTGCAGTAACTGTATGGGGCTATAGCTCAGCTGGGAGAGCGCCTGCCTTGCACGCAGGAGGTCAGCGGTTCGATCCCGCTTAGCTCCACCATACCGCTTTACTGTTTTTTCTGAAAAAATACTTCAGAGCGTACCGGCAACGGTGTGCTGCGAAGTATTATGCTCTTTAACAATCCGGAACAAGCTGAAAATTGAAACGACGCAGCGCGTTATTCCTCCGTAATAGGGAATAACAAGGCGATGCGTTCGAGTCTCTCAAATGCTTGCAACACGCAGCGTTGAAAAACGCCTGTGGGTTGTGAGGTTAAGCGACTAAGCGTACACGGTGGATGCCCTGGCAGTCAGAGGCGATGAAGGACGTGCTAATCTGCGTAAAGCGACGGTAAGGTGATATGAACCGCTACAGCCGTCGATGTCCGAATGGGGAAACCCGGTGCACTCAGTGCATCATTGCAGCATGAATACATAGTGCTGCAAGGCGAACCGGGGGAACTGAAACATCTAAGTACCCCGAGGAAAAGAAATCAACCGAGATTCCCCCAGTAGCGGCGAGCGAACGGGGAGCAGCCCAGAGCCTGAATCAGCTTGTGTGTTAGTGGAAGCGTCTGGAAAGTCGCAGGGTACAGGGTGATACTCCCGTACACAAAAACACACAGGCTGTGAGCTCGATGAGTAAGGCGGGACACGTGGTATCCTGTCTGAATATGGGGGGACCATCCTCCAAGGCTAAATACTCCTGACTGACCGATAGTGAACCAGTACCGTGAGGGAAAGGCGAAAAGAACCCCGGCGAGGGGAGTGAAACAGAACCTGAAACCGTGTACGTACAAGCAGTGGGAGCCTCTTTATGGGGTGACTGCGTACCTTTTGTATAATGGGTCAGCGACTTATATTCTGTAGCAAGGTTAACCGTATAGGGGAGCCGCAGGGAAACCGAGTCTTAACTGGGCGTTAAGTTGCAGGGTATAGACCCGAAACCCGGTGATCTAGCCATGGGCAGGTTGAAGGTTGGGTAACACTAACTGGAGGACCGAACCGACTAATGTTGAAAAATTAGCGGATGACCTGTGGCTGGGGGTGAAAGGCCAATCAAACCGGGAGATAGCTGGTTCTCCCCGAAAGCTATTTAGGTAGCGCCTCGTGAACTCATCTTCGGGGGTAGAGCACTGTTTCGGCTAGGGGGCCATCCCGGCTTACCAACCCGATGCAAACTGCGAATACCGAAGAATGTTATCACGGGAGACACACGGCGGGTGCTAACGTCCGTCGTGAAGAGGGAAACAACCCAGACCGCCAGCTAAGGTCCCAAAGTCATGGTTAAGTGGGAAACGATGTGGGAAGGCACAGACAGCCAGGATGTTGGCTTAGAAGCAGCCATCATTTAAAGAAAGCGTAATAGCTCACTGGTCGAGTCGGCCTGCGCGGAAGATGTAACGGGGCTAAACCATGCACCGAAGCTGCGGCAGCGACACTTATGTGTTGTTGGGTAGGGGAGCGTTCTGTAAGCCGTCGAAGGTGTGCTGTGAGGCATGCTGGAGGTATCAGAAGTGCGAATGCTGACATAAGTAACGATAAAGCGGGTGAAAAGCCCGCTCGCCGGAAGACCAAGGGTTCCTGTTCAACGTTAATCGGAGCAGGGTGAGTCGACCCCTAAGGCGAGGCCGAAAGGCGTAGTCGATGGGAAACAGGTTAATATTCCTGTACTTGGTGTTACTGCGAAGGGGGGACGGAGAAGGCTATATCAGCCGGGCGACGGTTGTCCCGGTTTAAGCGTGTAGGTGTGTGTTCCAGGCAAATCCGGTTCACTTTACACTGAGGCGTGACGACGAGGCACTACGGTGCTGAAGTGATAAATGCCCTGCTTCCAGGAAAAGCCTCTAAGCATCAGGTAACACAAAATCGTACCCCAAACCGACACAGGTGGTCAGGTAGAGAATACCAAGGCGCTTGAGAGAACTCGGGTGAAGGAACTAGGCAAAATGGTGCCGTAACTTCGGGAGAAGGCACGCTGGCGCGTAGGTGGAGGGACCTGCTCCCCGAGCCGAAGCCAGTCGAAGATACCAGCTGGCTGCAACTGTTTATTAAAAACACAGCACTGTGCAAACACGAAAGTGGACGTATACGGTGTGACGCCTGCCCGGTGCCGGAAGGTTAATTGATGGGGTTATCCGTAAGGAGAAGCTCTTGATCGAAGCCCCGGTAAACGGCGGCCGTAACTATAACGGTCCTAAGGTAGCGAAATTCCTTGTCGGGTAAGTTCCGACCTGCACGAATGGCGTAATGATGGCCAGGCTGTCTCCACCCGAGACTCAGTGAAATTGAACTCGCTGTGAAGATGCAGTGTACCCGCGGCAAGACGGAAAGACCCCGTGAACCTTTACTACAGCTTGACACTGAACATTGAGCCTTGATGTGTAGGATAGGTGGGAGGCTTTGAAGCGCGGACGCCAGTCCGCGTGGAGCCAACCTTGAAATACCACCCTTTAATGTTTGATGTTCTAACGTGGCCCCGTGATCCGGGGTGCGGACAGTGTCTGGTGGGTAGTTTGACTGGGGCGGTCTCCTCCTAAAGCGTAACGGAGGAGCACGAAGGTCAGCTAATCACGGTCGGACATCGTGAGGTTAGTGCAATGGCATAAGCTGGCTTGACTGCGAGAGTGACGGCTCGAGCAGGTGCGAAAGCAGGTCATAGTGATCCGGTGGTTCTGAATGGAAGGGCCATCGCTCAACGGATAAAAGGTACTCCGGGGATAACAGGCTGATACCGCCCAAGAGTTCATATCGACGGCGGTGTTTGGCACCTCGATGTCGGCTCATCACATCCTGGGGCTGAAGTAGGTCCCAAGGGTACGGCTGTTCGCCGTTTAAAGTGGTACGCGAGCTGGGTTTAGAACGTCGTGAGACAGTTCGGTCCCTATCTGCCGTGGGCGCTGGAGAATTGAGGGGGGTTGCTCCTAGTACGAGAGGACCGGAGTGAACGCACCACTGGTGTTCGGGTTGTCATGCCAATGGCATTGCCCGGTAGCTAAGTGCGGAAAAGATAAGTGCTGAAAGCATCTAAGCACGAAACTTGCCCCGAGATGAGTTCTCCCTGACCCTTTAAGGGTCCTGAAGGGACGTTGAAGACGACGACGTTGATAGGCCGGGTGTGTAAGCGCAGCGATGCGTTGAGCTAACCGGTACTAATGACCCGTGAGGCTTAACCTTACAACGCCAGAGGCGTTTTTGAGGGACAGATTTTCAGCTTGTTACCGGATAAAAATTAGCGGGAACGAAGGATTCTGCGGCATGGCAGCACGGCCATGACGTAAAAGATTCGTTCCGTGCACCAAGATTTGCCTGGCGGCTGTAGCGCGGTGGTCCCACCTGACCCCATGCCGAACTCAGAAGTGAAACGCCGTAGCGCCGATGGTAGTGTGGGGTCTCCCCATGCGAGAGTAGGGAACTGCCAGGCATCAAACAAGTGAAGAAGCCCCGCACGGAAGTGCGGGGTTTTTTTACGTCTGCAGATCGCTGAAATTTTTGCTGAAACGCTACAAAAAACGCGGATCAACGAGCTTTTAGCCAGTCTGCAATGAACGCCGCAATCACTACCGGCTGGTTTAAATCCAGTACCGGCACCGACAATGCAGACAATGCAGACAATGCAAGAGTCTGATCGCTGGCGACGGCTATCACCTGTTCATCCAGCAATTCGTCTATACCCCCTTTGATACCGGCGCGCCACAACACAATTTTTGGCACAGCCTCATTTTTGAATCCTTCCACCAGCACCAGATCCAGGAGAGACTGTTCCATCCGGCTCACCAGATAATGCAGATCAATGCGCTCTTCATCGGGTGTTTCACACATTAATGCCCAGCGCTGGGAACTGGCTACGATAACCTGATTCGCTCCGGCTTTTCGAAGGAGATAGCTGTCTTTGCCGGGTGTATCCACCTCCATCTGATGATGGGTATGCTTGATCAAACCACTGCGAATACCCTGATGGCTAAGAATTGGTATAACTTGCTGTAAAAGCGTTGTTTTTCCGGTTCCACTCCAGCCGGTGATAGCCAGTAAAGGTAGCGACATATTAAACTCTCTCGTCCAGATCATCCGGGGTATTGATGTTGTGAAAGGCAGATTCGTCATCCGGTAGCAGCACCGCATGTCCGCCCTGATCGCGTAAAAAATGCATCAGGCGGCGTTCACCGGCCTGCAGATAGGCCTGCAGTGGCATAGCAACGTCGCGGTGAATCAGCGCCAGAGTGGGGTGATCGCGCGTCTGTGAGCGTACCCATACCGCTGGGGCGTCGCCGCGTTGCTGCACCAGCTGTTCAACAAAGTTAAGCGGGATAGCAGGTGTATCGCAGGAACTGAACACCGCCCAGTCTCCCTCGATAGCGCATAATGCGCTGTAGATCCCCGCCAGCGGTCCCGGATAATCAGCAAATACGTCCTGCACTACCCGACATCCGCTTAACTGATAACGATCAATATTGCGATTCGCATTAATCACCACAATGTCGACTTGTGGCCTTAACCGTTCAAGGACATGCTGATACAGCGGCTTGCCATTCAGTGGCAGCAAACCTTTGTCCTGTCCACCCATACGGCGGCCCTGACCCCCGGCCAGAATCACGCCGGTTAACATTGTCATGGCATTATCCTCGCTAATGACATACTGAAAAACGGGAGTAAGCGATATGAAATGCCATCGTCTGAACGAATTGATGGAACTGTTACAACCCGCCTGGCAAAAAGAACCCGATCTTAACCTCATCGCATTCTTACAGAAACTGGCTCAGGAAGCTGGATTCCGTGGCCCATTAAGTGAATTAACCGATGACGTATTGATTTACCATCTCAAAATGCGTGACGCAGGCAGCCATGATGAAATACCCGGCCTGAAAAAAGATCATGAAGTCGATTTCAAAACAGCGTTGCTACGCGCACGGGGTGTCATTAAAGGTGACGAGTAGTGTTATCCTTGGTGGCTAAATACACCGGCCACGACAGGTAAAATGATGAGCGACGCTGCGTTTAATTTTCAGACCTTGAATCCCGACGTGCTGCTGGATGCGCTTTGGGAAACAGGTATACGCGTCGAATCAGGACTGACAGCGCTGAATAGCTATGAGAACCGTGTTTATCAGTTCAGTGATGATGAGAAACGCCGTTACGTGGCCAAATTCTATCGCCCGCAGCGCTGGCGTGCCGAACAGATTGTCGAAGAGCATCAGTACGCGCTTGATCTGCTGGCTGACGAAGTGCCGATTGCGGCACCGCTGATTTTACAGGGTGACACCCTGCAGAGCCACGCCGGCTTCTATTTTGCGGTGTTCCCCAGCCTTGGCGGACGTCAGTATGAAACGGATAATGAAGATCAGATGGAGTGGGTTGGCCGCTTTCTGGGACGGATTCATCAGACCGGCCGTAAAACGCTGTTCAGCCAGCGGCCGACTATCGGCCTGGATGAATATCTCCATCAGCCCCGTGAGGTGCTGGAACAGTGCCTGTTAGTGCCTGCTTCACTGAAAGATGCGCTGCTTAAGTCGGTCGACAAGCTGGGGCACACGTTACAGCAACGCTGGCATAGTACGTGGCAGCCGCTACGATTACACGGTGACTGTCATCCGGGTAATATCCTGTGGCGTGACGGACCGCTGTTTGTCGATCTGGACGATGCCCGCAATGGTCCGGCAGTTCAGGATCTGTGGATGCTGATCAGCGGGGATCGGCAGGAACAGCGTATTCAGTGGGATATCCTGCTGGAGGCGTACGGTGAATTCAGTGACTTTGATATTAATGAATTGTCACTGATTGAGCCTTTACGCGCGATGCGCATGGTTTATTATCTGGCCTGGGTCGTCCGACGCTGGCAGGATCCCGCTTTTCCGCGCGCCTTCCCCTGGATGACAGATGAAGATTTTTGGCGCCGGCAGATTTCGCTTTTTACCGAGCAGGAGAAGCTGTTGCAGGAACCTCCTTTGCAGCTGACCCCGCAATTTTAATGAAGTAGTCAGGAGAGTTTTTCACGATGAAAAAGATTTGGTTTGCACTGATTGGTTTAGTGCTGGCGTTCAGCGCGTCTGCTGCACCATTCACCGAGGGGAAACAGTACGTCAGTCTGCAGAAGCCGGTTGCAGGCGAACCTCAGGTGATGGAGTTTTTCTCCTTCTTCTGCCCGCACTGCTATCAGTTCGAACGTATTTATCACGTCAATGATGCGGTGAAAAAGAATCTGCCTGCTGAGACTAAGATGGTGAAATACCACGTTGATTTCCTCGGCGGCGACCTGGGACCGGTGGTGACTCAGGCCTGGGCTGTGGCAATGGCGTTAGGCGTGGAAGACAAAGTCACCGCACCAATCTTTGATGGTATCCAGAAAACGCAGACCATCACCGATCCTGCCAGCCTGAAACAGACCTTTATCACTGCGGCCGGCATTTCAGCGGCGGATTATGATGCGGCCTGGAACAGCTTTGCGGTAAAAGCGCTGGTTGCTCAGCAGCAGAAAGCCGCGGCTGATGTTGATCTGCGCGGTGTACCGGCGATTTTCGTTAACGGCAAATACATGGTCAATAACGGCGGTCTCGACACCAGCTCTATGGATAATTTCGTTGCCGATTACGCGAACGTTGTGAAATTCCTGGTCAGCCAGAAGTAACCTGTTGTCTGATCGCTAAACGCCAGCGCTGCTGGCGTTTTTTTTGTCCTGCAATCGGTGACAGCATTTTTATCCATCTCCTGGGCATAAATTTAATATCCACACAAGGGATCACGTAATTAAAAATGGCGATCGGATCACGGAAAGAATGTAACTCTATGAATATTAATAACTTAAATCAGAGTAGTTTTATCTAAACGCCTAAAAAACAGCGCGTTATAATTTTTACGCACAAAGTTATCCACAGAACGATCGTTGCGATCCTTCACTCAAAAGCGTTAAAAACGCCAGACGCTGCTCGCCTTATTTCACCATTCTTGCCAAGCTGTGGCATCCTTATAGACCAATCCATGGCAACGAAGAATAGACAGACTTATGGCGCAAATCGCAGAAAATCCCCTGATTCTGGTTGATGGCTCATCCTATCTTTATCGCGCTTACCACGCGTTCCCGCCGCTGACCAATAGTGCAGGTGAACCCACAGGCGCCATGTATGGCGTGCTAAATATGCTGAAAAGCCTGCTGACGCAATATAGCCCAAGTCATGTTGCTGTGGTGTTTGATGCTAAAGGCAAAACGTTCCGCGACGAGCTGTTTGAGCATTACAAATCGCATCGGCCACCGATGCCGGACGATCTGCGCGCGCAAATCGAACCGCTGCACGAGATGGTGCGCGCGATGGGATTACCGCTGCTGGCAGTTAGTGGCGTTGAGGCTGATGATGTTATCGGTACCCTGGCGCTTGAGGCCGAGAAAAAAGGCCGATCAGTGCTGATCAGCACCGGTGATAAAGATATGGCGCAGCTGGTGACGCCGGGTATCACCCTGATTAACACCATGACCAATACCATCCTGGGGCCGGAAGAGGTCGAGCAGAAGTATGGTGTGCCACCTGCTTTGATTATCGACTTCCTCGCCATGATGGGCGATAGCTCAGATAACATCCCTGGCGTTCCTGGCGTGGGTGAGAAGACCGCGCAGGCGCTGCTGCAGGGACTGGGCGGCATGCGTTCAATCTATGACAACCTGGATAAAGTGGCCGAACTGTCGTTCCGTGGTGCCAAAACCATGGCGGCGAAACTTGAACAGAACCGTGAAGTGGCATTCCTCTCTTACCAACTGGCAACCATCAAAACCGACGTTGAACTGGAATTGCCGTGCGAAGAACTGACGGTGACCGAACCGGACGTGGCGGCGTTGCAGACGCTGTTCAGCCGTTATGAGTTCAAACGCTGGCTGAATGATCTGCAGGATGGGAAATGGCTGCAGGGTAAAAAGAGTAATCCTCAGGCGCAAAAAGGGCTGCCTGATGAGCCGGTAGCAGTAGTTGAGACCAGCAGCATATTATCGGCGGATGGTTACGTCACTATCCTGGATCAGGCGACCTTTGATAGCTGGCTGGAGAAGTTAAAGCGCAGCGAGGTGTTCGCGTTTGATCTGGAAACCGATTCGCTGGATACCCTGAGCGCCAATATCGTCGGTATTGGTTTTGCGGTCGCGCCGGGTGAGGCTGCCTATCTGCCGGTGGCACATGACTATCTGGATGCGCCTGAACAACTCGATCGTGCCACCGTGCTGGCACAGCTTAAGCCGCTGCTGGAAGATGCCAGCGCCTGGAAGGTTGGTCAGAATCTCAAATACGATCGCGGCGTATTGAAGAACTACGATATTGAACTGGCCGGAATTAAATTCGATACCATGCTGGAGTCTTACATTCTCAACAGCGTGGTCGGCAAACACGATATGGATAGCCTGGCCGCACGCTGGCTGAACCATAAAACCGTCACCTTTGAAGAGATTGCCGGCAAGGGCAAAAATCAGCTGACGTTTAATCAAATCGCTCTGGAACAGGCGGGGCATTATGCTGCGGAAGATGCCGACGTCACCTTACAGCTGCACCTGAAAATGTGGCCAGAGCTGGAGAAAGAAGCGGGCCCGAAAAACGTGTTTGAGCAAATTGAGATGCCGCTGCTCACCGTTATCTCGCGCATTGAGCGTAATGGCGTGTTGATTGATCAGGCTATCCTGGCGCAGCATTCGAAAGAGCTTACCTCCCGGCTGGCTGAACTGGAACTCAAGGCGCATGAACTGGCGGGTGAGCCGTTTAATCTCTCTTCGACCAAACAGCTGCAGGTTATTCTGTTTGAAAAGCAGGGCATTAAACCGACTAAAAAGACCCCGGGCGGCGCACCTTCAACCAGCGAAGAAGTGTTAGCCGAGCTGGCGCTCGATTATCCGTTGCCCAAGGTGATCCTGGAACATCGCGGTTTATCTAAACTGAAGTCTACCTACACCGATAAATTACCGCTGATGATCAACCCGCTAACCGGGCGGGTTCATACCTCTTATCATCAGGCGGTTACCGCGACCGGGCGCTTATCCTCGACCGATCCTAACCTGCAGAATATTCCGGTACGTAATGACGAAGGGCGCCGTATCCGTCAGGCTTTCATTGCTGGCAAAGGGAATCGCATCGTTGCGGCTGACTACTCGCAAATTGAACTGCGTATCATGGCGCATCTCTCGCAGGATAAAGGATTGCTGGATGCCTTCGCCCAGGGCGAAGACATCCACCGGGCAACTGCGGCTGAAGTGTTTGGTGTCGCGCTGGACAAGGTCAGTGGAGAACAGCGCCGCAGCGCCAAAGCGATCAACTTCGGTCTGATCTACGGCATGAGCGCATTTGGCCTGTCTCGCCAGTTAAACATTGGTGCCGGTGAAGCGAAAAAGTATATGGATCTCTACTTTGAGCGCTATCCAGGCGTGCTGCGCTACATGGAAAACACGCGCCAGCTGGCCGCCAGCAAAGGCTATGTCGAAACTCTGGAAGGCCGCCGCCTGTGGCTGCCGGATATTAAATCCAGCAACGCAATGCGGCGTAAAGCCGCGGAGCGTGCAGCGATCAATGCACCAATGCAGGGGACGGCAGCTGACATTATCAAGCGTGCAATGATTGCAGTTGATGGCTGGTTAGAGCAGGAAAAAGAGAGCGGTGTCAGAATGATTATGCAGGTGCATGATGAACTGGTGTTTGAGATCAGGGCAGAGGCCGTTGAGGCAGCCAGTAAGAAAATCCAGGCCTTGATGGAAGGCAGCGTGCAGCTTGATGTTCCGCTGCTGGTGGAAGTGGGAGTGGGTGATAACTGGGATGAAGCCCACTAATTTGCCCTAATGCGCTGGCGCTGCGGCGTCATTGCGGGTCTGGTATGAGGCATAAGTAAATCGTTTACTTAATCGCTTCAGCCACTGGCAGTGACGCCGCGGTCTCAAGAAAATCACTAACTGCTTATCGGCTAAGCACTTTTTTTGTCATTAAACTACATCGCAACGCCATTTTTGTGACGTACATGGTAAAAAAAGACTTATTTGATGTAAGTAAGCGACAAAAAAGCCTTTGTAGCTCAGAAAAAATCAGGTAAAGTTCGAGGCGTAGGGTACAGAGGTAAGATGTTCTATCTTTCAGACCTTTTACTTCACGTAATCGGATTTGGCTGAATTTAGCCGCCCCAGTCATTCTGTGACTGGGGCGTTTTTTATTGGGCTTTTTACACCCTCAGCGGACAGAACGCGCTGGCGCGGCTTACTCTTCCGCGTCCTGATCGTCGCGGGCGGGCTCAAGGTTGGTGAACCAGCCATCGAGTTTCTGCCGTACTTTGTCCACGCCAATCTTCTTCAGCGACGAAAACAGTTCGACCTGTACATCACCCATAAACGCCAGTGACGCTTCTCGCACCATAGTCAGCTGCGCTTTACGCGCGCCCGACGCGAGCTTATCGGCCTTGGTCAGGAGCAACAGCACCGGAATACTGCTTTCCACTGCCCACTGAATCATCTGCTGATCCAGGTCCTTAAGCGGATGACGAATATCCATCAGCACTACCAGACCCTTCAGCGCCTGTCGTTTTTGCAGATATTCACCTAATGCACGTTGCCATTTCAGCTTCATCTCTTCCGGCACTTCGGCATAGCCGTAACCCGGCAGGTCGACCAGCCGTTTCCCTTCTGTGACTTCAAACAAGTTAATCAACTGGGTGCGGCCCGGCGTTTTACTGGTACGCGCCAGACTTTTCTGGTTGGTTAAGGTGTTCAATGCGCTGGATTTCCCGGCGTTGGAGCGGCCAGCAAAGGCAACTTCAATTCCGGTATCGGCGGGAAGATGGCGAATATCCGGCGCGCTCAGGACAAAATGGGTTACGTGATAATTCAGTTCAGACAAAGTGACACTCCAGAAAACGCATTAAGGCAATGGCGCCGATTATACGCGTTATGGCGCGAAAGTGCTCAACCGCTTGGCAGTCAACTTTTTTGTAAGAGATTTGCCATAGACGTTGCCCGTTATGTCGTTATTTACTTTAATTACTAAAAATAAAAATCATTATTATTCATTTGATTAAGCATATTTAGTCTTTTTTTTCAGCAACTAACCTTGCCGCTTACTTGAGGGTTTTACCAGTTGGTCTACATTAGTGTGCAGTGCACGGCAGCATACATCAGGAAGATGCGTTCAGGGATGTCAGGAAGGCAAAGAGCGGTGGAGTGGAAATGGTCAGGGATTGCGGACCAGACAGGGATAAGGAAAAGCTCAGGTGTTGAGCAGGCGCGGGATTGACCGGGATGTTACGAGCCGAAAAGGATTTAAAACATGATTCCTTCGTATGAAGGTATGAAATAAGGCGACAGCTTGAGCTGTCGCCTTTTTTCTTTGGCTACTTTCTGCTAGATTTCGCCGCAATTCTATACTGAATAAAAAAGCCGGGACCGAACACTATGAAGCAACCTGCACGAGCTGCGCACGGCAAACCTGCCGTCAAAGCCAAACGCAAATCGCGTGAAGATATTAATAACGAAGCACGCGATCGTAAACGTGATAAAAAGCATCGCGGCCATGCGTCAGGCAGCCGTGCAAATCCGACTGCGTCGGACAACAACGGCGGCGGCCAGAGCAGTAAGGCTAAAGATCCGCGTATCGGTAGCAAAAAACCGGTCGCGCTGATCGCCGATAGCCAGACTGCGCCGGCTAAGGCGAAGAAAAGCGTGGCAAAACCTGCGGCTGAGAAAAAAGCACGCCTGACGCCGGAAGAAGAGCTGGCGAAGCTGGAAAATGACGAACGTCTGGATGCACTGCTGGATCGGCTGGAAAATGGTGAAACGCTGTCGGCAGAAGACCAGGGCTGGCTGGACGCGGCACTCGATCGCATCGATGAACTGATGGAGCAGTTGGGCATCGCCATGGATGACGGCGATGACGAGCAGGCGGAAGAAGATATGTACCGTCTGCTGAAAGGCAACTAAGCCAATTTGATCGGCATGCGGTTTCCGCATGCCGCCCCTCTCAGGTAAACGACAATGTTTTGGCCTGGATCAATCTTCGCACTGCTGACGACATGTTATCTGCTGTGGTTATTGTTTAAACTACGTCGCCTGTCGCGCCTGAAGCAACGTTTACGTCGGGTTTCTTCCCGCTCACCTTTCATCCCTTCTTCATCGCGACCTTCTCTTAGACGACGTCACCGGAAGGAGTGAGCATGCCATCGCTGCAGATTGATTGGGACCAGGCGCTGATTGAGAAATACAATTACGCCGGGCCGCGTTATACCTCTTATCCTACTGCGCTGGAGTTCAGCGAGCAGTATGGAGAGCCTGACTTCCTGCGTGCGGTAGCGCGCTATCCTGAACGTCCCCTGTCGCTCTACGTCCATATTCCTTTCTGTCATCGTCTTTGCTACTTCTGTGGCTGCAATAAAATAGTCACACGTCAGCGGCATAAAGCCGACCGCTACCTGGATGTGCTTGAGCAGGAGATTATTCAGCGCGCGCCACTGTTCCGTCAGCGGCAGGTGCGGCAACTGCACTGGGGCGGCGGCACACCAACCTTTCTCGATAAGGCGCAGATTAGCCGGCTGGTAGCATTACTGAAGCAACATTTTACGGTGGCGGACGATGCCGAAATGTCGATCGAGGTTGATCCACGCGAAATTGAGCTGGATGTCATCGATCACCTGCGCGCGCTGGGATTCAATCGTCTTAGCATGGGTGTGCAGGACTTTAACAAAGCGGTGCAGCAGCGGGTCAATCGGGTACAGGATGAAGCGGTCATCTTCGGACTGATGGCACGGGCGCGCGAGCAGGGTTTCAGCTCAACCAGCATCGATCTGATCTACGGTTTGCCGCTCCAGACGCCGGCCAGCTTCGCCTTCACGCTGGAGCGGGTGCTGGCGCTGAATCCCGACCGGCTGAGCGTATTCAACTATGCGCATCTGCCCGCGCTGTTCGCTGCCCAGCGTAAAATCAAAGATGACGAACTGCCGTCGGCACAGCAAAAACTGGATATTCTGCAGCAGACCATCGCCACTCTGACGCAGCAGGGTTACCAGTTCATTGGCATGGATCATTTTGCGAAGCCGCAGGATGAACTGGCCATTGCCCAGCGCGAAGGAGAGCTGCATCGTAACTTTCAGGGCTACACCACGCAGGGCGACAGCGATTTACTCGGGCTTGGCGTCTCTGCCATCAGCATGATTGGTGACAGCTATGCCCAGAATCAGAAAGTGCTCAATAGCTGGTACAGCAGCGTGGAGCAGCAGGGCAACGGCCTGTGGCGCGGTGTGGCGTTAACCGATGATGACTGTCTGCGTCGTGAGGTGATTAAGACCCTGATCTGCAACTTCTCGCTCGACTTTGCGGCGGTTGAAACCCAGTGGGGCATCCGATTTGCCGACTACTTCGCCGAAGACCTGGCGCTGCTGAAACCGTTAGTGGCGGATGGGCTGGTGGTGCAAACGGCGACGGGCTTGCAGGTGACGGGAGTGGGACGCTTGCTGATCCGCAATATCTGCATGTGTTTTGATCGCTACCTGCGTCAGAAAGCGCGTCAGCAGCAGTTTTCGCGGGTGATCTGAACACGGGCTGAGACTCCCCAGCCCGCATCAGGATGTTTATTCCATCCCCAGTTCTTTCAGTTTGCGCGTCAGGGTATTGCGTCCCCAACCCAGCAACCGGGCTGCTTCCTGCTTATGACCCTGAGTATGGCGCAGGGCGGTTGTGAGCAGCGTGCGCTCCATCTCTGGTTGCGCTTCTGACAGCAGATTCTGATGACCGGAGCGCAGCGCGCGGTCGGCCCACTGAGCCAGCAGCGTTGCCCAGCTGTCCGGCAGCGACTGTACCGGATTTTCCGGCGTGCTGGATTCAAACAGTTCGGCAGGCAGATCCTGAATCAACACTTCCTGGCCCGCCGCCATCACGGTCAGCCAGCGACAGGTATTCTCCAGCTGACGCACGTTACCTGACCAGTGCAGGCGGGTCAGCGCGGCTTCGGTTTCCGGATGCAGGATCTTCGCCTCTACCCCCAGTTCACGTGCGGCAACCTGCAGGAAGTAACGTGCCAGCCGCGGAATATCTTCCCGGCGCTCACGCAGCGGCGGCAGGTGTACCCGGATCACATTCAGGCGATGAAACAGATCCTCACGGAACTTGCCTTCCTGTACCCGCAGCTCCAGATTCTGGTGGGTTGCAGCGATGATACGCACGTCGACTTTGACCGGCGCATAGCCGCCAACGCGATAAAACTGTCCGTCGGCCAGCACGCGCAGCAGACGAGTCTGCACATCAAGCGGCATGTCGCCGATCTCATCTAAAAACAGTGTGCCGCCATCTGCCTGCTCAAAGCGGCCCTGACGAATCTGGTTAGCGCCGGTAAATGCCCCTTTTTCATGACCGAACAGTTCTGACTCAATCAGATCTTTCGGGATGGCGGCCATATTCAGCGCGATAAACGGCGCTTTGGTCCGTGGGCTGTGGCGATGCAGCGCGTGTGCCACCAGCTCTTTACCGGTACCGGATTCGCCGTTGATCAGCACGCTAATCGACGATCGCGACAGGCGGCCAATAATGCGGAATACGTCCTGCATGGCCGGGGCTTCACCGATGATATCGGTGGTCGGCCCGCTCACCGGCTGATTACGTGGCTGCTGCTGCTCCTGATAGTGACTGATGGCACGCTCTACCAGCGCAACCGCCTCATCAATATCAAACGGTTTAGGCAGGTAATCGAACGCCCCTTGCTGGTAGGCGCTGACCGCAGCATCCAGATCGGAGTGGGCCGTCATTATGATGACCGGGAGCATCGGGTGGCGCTGTTTAATCTGCTTCAGCAGCGCCAGACCGTCCATACCGGGCATGCGGATATCTGATAATAAAACGTCCGGGGTTTTGGTCGAGAGGGCATCCAGCACCTCTTTTGCGCTGTCAAACGTGGCACAGCTTAAACCGGCTCCAGTGAGCGCGCGTTCAAGCACCCAGCGGATGGAGCTATCGTCATCGACGATCCAGACTATCCCTCGTTGCATAGAAACCTCACTGGCGAATGGGCAGGTAAACCGAAAATTCGGTATGTCCCGGCCAACTGTTAAATTCTATTTTTCCTGAATGTTGATCAATCAGGCTACGGGCGATGGAAAGGCCTAAACCGGTTCCGCCTTCACGGCCGCTGACCATCGGATAAAACAGCGTATCCTGCAGCTGGGCGGGAATGCCGGGGCCATCATCTTCAATATCAATCCGCGCCACCAGACGGTAACGCGTGCCGTGCAGCGTGAGCTGGAACGCAGTACGGGTGCGAATAATAATGGTGCCGCCGTCGTCGCCTAACGCCTGCAGCGCATTACGGACGACGTTGAGTAGCACCTGTTCAATCTGATCGGGATCGTGCGGCAGTTCCGGCAGGCTGGGATCGTAATCACGCACCAGAGAGACGTTATCCGGCAACTCCATCGACACCAGATTCACCACGCGCTCGGCCACCTGATGGATGCTTTGGGTGATATGCATGCCGGGCTGCTGCGGCCCTAACAGGCGATCAACCAGATTTCTTAACCGGTCCGCCTGTTCAATAATCACTTTGGTATATTCATTTAGCGACGGATCGGGCAGGGCGCGTGACAACAATTGCGCGGCCCCGCGTAATCCACCCAGCGGATTTTTGATTTCGTGCGCCAGTCCGCGAACCAAATCGCGTGCGGCCACCTGCTGGGCGTGCTGCAACTGTTCCTGACTGAGACGACGCTGATTATCCATCGGCGCCATTTCCAGCAAAAGTAAGCCATCGGGCAAACGCTGCGCGGTCAGCGACATGATGTGCGCGCGTCCATCGACCACCAGCGTGACTTCACTGTCGGTAAATCCCTGGCCAGCCTCAAGACTCTCGCGCATCACCTCAATATTCAGCGAAAAGTAGCCGGTCAGCTCCGGTAACGGCGTGCCAAACAATTTACGTGAGCTTTGCGCCAGTAATTGCTGCGCCGCCGGATTGGCATAGTGAATAACCAGGTCGTTATCCACCAACAAAATACTGTTGATTAACGCGTTGAGAATCTGCCCCGCATCGGGCAGAGAGCCAGTTGCCATACAGCGTTCCTCTGCACAAAATTAGTGCATTTTAGTCTTTAAGCCGAAATAAAGGCGAATGAACGGTGAATTCGCGGAGAAAAAAGCCCATCCGAAGATGGGCTGAAAGTTTCCACGGCAACAAAAACGTCTGACCAATTAAACGCTGTAGTAAAGCTCGAACTCTACCGGATGTGGCGTCATGCGGACGCGGTCCAGTTCTGCTTTACGCAGTTCGATGTAAGCATCGATGGTTTCGTCGGTGAACACGCCGCCACGAGTCAGGAACTCGCGATCTTCGTTCAGGGCGTTCAGCGCTTCTTCCAGCGAGCCAGCAACTTTTGGAATCTCAGCTTCTTCTTCCGGTGGCAGGTCATACAGGTTTTTATCCATCGCATCGCCAGGATGGATCTTGTTGATGATGCCGTCGAGGCCAGCCATCAGCAGCGCGGTGAATGCCAGGTATGGGTTAGCCGCTGGGTCCGGGAAGCGCGCTTCAATACGACGTGCTTTCGGGCTGGCAACTACCGGGATACGGATTGAGGCTGAACGGTTACGGGCAGAGTACGCCAGCATAACCGGGGCTTCGTAACCCGGGACCAGACGCTTGTAGGAGTTGGTCGTCGGGTTCGCCAGGGCGTTGATCGCTTTAGCGTGCTTGATGATACCGCCGATGTAGAACAGCGCCATTTCAGACAGGCCGCCGTATTTGTCACCGGAGAACAGGTTCTGGCCACCTTTAGACAGTGACATATGGCAGTGCATACCTGAACCGTTGTCGCCAAACATTGGCTTCGGCATAAAGGTTGCCGTTTTGCCATAGGCGTGAGCCACGTTGTGCACGACATATTTGTAGATCTGAATTTCATCGGCTTTCTTGGTCATGGTGTTGAAGCGGGTTGCCACTTCGTTCTGACCCGCAGTCGCCACTTCGTGGTGATGCGCTTCAACCACCAGACCCATCTGCTCCATAGTCAGACACATGGCAGAACGGATGTCCTGTGATGAGTCGACCGGTGGCACCGGGAAGTAGCCGCCTTTCAGACCTGGACGGTGACCTTTGTTACCGCCTTCGTACTCTTTGCCGGTGTTCCAGGCTGCTTCGATATCGTCGATAGCAACGTGTGAACCGGAAGTCGATGAACCGAAACGGATGTCATCGAACAGGAAGAATTCAGGCTCTGGCCCAAACAGCACGGTGTCAGCGATGCCGGAAGAACGCAGGAAATCTTCAGCGCGCTTGGCAATTGAGCGTGGGTCACGATCGTAGCCCTGCATGGTGCCTGGCTCGAGAATGTCACAACGGATGATCAGCGTAGAATCTTCAAAGAAAGGATCCATGACCGCCGTGGTAGCGTCAGGCATCAGCACCATGTCTGATTCGTTAATGCCTTTCCAGCCACCGATGGAGGAGCCATCGAACATTTTGCCTTCTTCGAAGAAGTCAGCGTTAACCTGGTGAGCAGGGATAGTAACGTGCTGTTCTTTACCTTTGGTGTCGGTAAAACGCAGGTCAACAAACTTAACTTCATGCTCGTTCATCATCGAGAGAACGTGTTCAGCGGACATACTCAACTCTCCTGGAAATGGTCATTGTCTACATGGTGAGGGAACGTCGTTGCCGGGAATGCGTTTCTGACTACTGCCATCCCTGACCTGGCTATTCCGGCACGCTCTTCAACCGTCGTCTGACTGGCGTTTGCGCTTAAAAGAGATAAAGCGAATTCTGTGCCAACTTTATCCGTGGCGGTTAAATCGCCCTGTGATGCACCTTTTTGTCCTGCGGGCGCTGCACCACGATAGTCTTCGTGCACCATCGTGGTGCTTTTGTGCGTTCGTCAGGCACCAAAGTGGTGCAATAGCCCAACTTAGTGCATTTTCTGCACCGGGAACAGGGCAAATTTGCGGCAATGCAATAAACTTTCAGTGAAAAGTGTGATCGTGTTCAGTCTTCCGCTTAATCCGTGTACAATAGCGCGCTATTTCTAATGCCTGAGGCAAAGCTGTGATCGAAAATTTGCGTAACATCGCCATCATCGCGCACGTTGACCATGGAAAGACCACCCTGGTTGACAAACTGCTGCAACAATCCGGTACTTTTGATGCCCGTACCGAAGCAACCGAGCGCGTGATGGACTCCAATGATTTGGAGAAAGAGCGTGGGATTACCATCCTCGCAAAAAACACCGCCATTAAGTGGAATGACTACCGTATCAACATCGTTGATACCCCAGGACACGCCGACTTCGGTGGTGAAGTTGAGCGCGTCATGTCCATGGTGGACTCGGTGCTGCTGGTTGTAGATGCGATGGATGGCCCTATGCCGCAAACTCGCTTCGTGACCAAAAAAGCGTTCGCGCATGGTCTGAAGCCGATCGTGGTTATCAATAAAGTTGACCGTCCTGGCGCGCGTCCGGACTGGGTTGTGGATCAGGTATTTGACCTGTTCGTTAACCTCGACGCGACCGACGAGCAGCTCGACTTCCCTATCATTTTCGCCTCGGCGCTGAATGGTATTGCAGGTCTGGAGCACACCGATATGGCGGACGATATGACCCCGCTGTATCAGGCGATTGTTGACCACGTTTCTCCACCACAGGTTGAAGCTGAAGCGCCACTGCAGATGCAAATCTCGCAGCTGGACTACAACAACTACCTGGGTGTTATCGGTATCGGCCGTATCAAGCGCGGTAAAGTGAAGCCTAACCAGCAGGTCACCATTATCGATAGCGAAGGCAAAACCCGTAACGGTAAAGTCGGTAAAGTGCTGACTCACCTGGGTCTGGAGCGTATCGACAGCGACCTGGCTGAAGCGGGCGACATCATCGCCATCACCGGTCTGGGCGAGCTGAATATCTCTGACACCATTTGCGATCCACAAAATGTTCAGGCGCTGCCAGCGCTGAGCGTGGATGAGCCAACGGTAACCATGTTCTTTAACGTCAACACCTCACCGTTCTGCGGTAAAGAAGGTAAGTACGTGACTTCACGTCAGATCCTTGAGCGTCTGAACAAAGAACTGGTTCACAACGTGGCGCTGCGTGTTGAAGAAACCGAAGATGCTGACGCGTTCCGCGTATCAGGTCGTGGTGAGCTGCACCTGTCTGTTCTGATCGAAAACATGCGTCGTGAAGGTTTCGAACTGGCGGTATCCCGTCCGAAAGTTATCTTCCGCGAAATCGATGGCCGTAAACAAGAGCCATTCGAGAACGTAACGCTGGATATCGAAGAGAACAACCAGGGTTCAGTCATGCAAGCCATGGGTGAGCGTAAGGGCGATCTGAAAAACATGGATCCGGATGGTAAAGGCCGCGTACGTCTCGACTACGTGATCCCAAGCCGTGGCCTGATCGGCTTCCGTAACGAATTCATGACTATGACTTCAGGTACCGGTCTGCTGTACTCCACCTTCAGCCACTACGACGATATTCGTCCGGGCGAAGTGGGCCAGCGTCAGAACGGCGTACTGATCTCTAATGGTCAGGGTAAAGCAGTTGCGTTTGCGCTGTTCGGTCTGCAGGACCGCGGTAAGCTGTTCCTGGGTCACGGTGCGGAAGTATATGAAGGCCAGATCATCGGTATTCACAGCCGTTCTAACGACCTGACAGTCAACTGTCTGACCGGTAAGAAGCTGACCAACATGCGTGCTTCTGGTACGGATGAAGCGACCACTCTGGTGCCGCCAATCAAGATGACGCTGGAGCAGGCGATCGAGTTCATCGATGATGACGAACTGGTAGAAGTTACGCCACAGTCCGTACGTATTCGTAAACGTCACCTGACTGAAAACGACCGTAAACGTGCTTCACGTGGTCCTAAAGACGCATAATCTGCGCCTTTAATTGATGAAAAGCCCCGTTATCGGGGCTTTTTTTTGCCTGCTATTCCTGTCGCTGGCCACCAGGCCAGCGATAAATGGTGTCGCCTGTCAGGGCGTTACGCGCCGGTCAGCGTTTCCGTTTTTCTCTCTGCGGTTAGCTGTTCAGCCTGCACTTTTGCCGCTAGAGTGAATACTCCAGGGAACCGAAGGAGGCGCACCATGTTGTACATTTTTGATTTGGGCAATGTGATCATTGATATCGATTTTAACCGCGTGTTAGGTGTCTGGAGTGACCTTAGCCGCGTGCCGCTGGCGTCACTGCAAAGTCATTTCGAGATGGGTGAGGCATTTGAACAGCACGAGCGCGGTGAAATCAGCGATGAAGATTTCGCGGTAGCGCTGTGTGAAAAGCTGGAAATCGCCCTGAGCTACGAGCAATTCACCGCCGGCTGGCAGGCGGTATTTGTCGGCGTACGGCCAGAGACGCTGGCGCTGATGAACCGGCTACGGCTGGAAGGGCATCGGGTGGTGATCCTCTCCAATACCAACAAGCTGCATTGCGCCTTCTGGCCGACTCAGTACCCGGACGTGCAGCAAGCGGCCGATGCGCTCTATCTGTCGCAGGAGCTGGGAATGCGTAAGCCCGAAGCGCGCATCTATCAGCACGTGCTGGACTCGGAAGGCGTCAGCGCCGACCAGGCGGTGTTCTTTGACGATAACCCGCAGAATATTGACGCGGCCCGGGCGCTGGGGATTGAAAGCGTACTGGTCACTGACAATAAGACGGTGCCTGACTGGTTCGCAGGTCAGCCTTAACCCATGACGTCGCGTAAATTTCGTCCCGGGCTACATGCGTTCTGGCTGTGGCTCAAACTACTGTGGAAACGGGTTGATGAGGATGGCATGACGACCCAGGCCGGGAATCTGGCCTTCGTCTCATTGCTGGCGCTGGTGCCGCTGATTGCGGTAGTTTTCGCCCTGTTTGCGGCGTTTCCGGTGTTCTCCGATATCAGCGTGCAGTTAAAGCACTTCATCTTTACTAACCTGATGCCGGCTGCGGGTAACACGCTGCAGCGCTACCTTGAGCAGTTTGTAGCCAACGTCAATCGGATGACGGCGGTCGGTGCGGTCGGCCTGATCGTCACGGCTCTGCTGCTGATGCATTCGGTCGATACCGCACTCAATACCATCTGGCGCAGCAATAAGAAGCGGCCGATGGTCTACTCTTTTGCGGTTTACTGGATGATCCTGACGCTCGGCCCGTTGCTGGCGGGTGCCAGTCTGGCCATCAGTTCCTATCTGCTGTCGCTGCGCTGGATAAACGCCACCGGCGTGACCAGCCTGGTCGATCAGGTACTGCGCATCTTCCCGTTACTGCTCTCCTGGTTCGCCTTCTGGCTGCTCTACAGTATCGTTCCTACTCAGCGGGTGCCGCCGCGCGATGCGTTGATTGGCGCGCTGGTGGCGGGCGCGCTGTTTGAGCTGGGTAAAAAGGCTTTCGCGCTCTATGTTACTATGTTCCCCTCTTATCAGCTGATCTACGGCGTACTGGCCGTGATCCCGATTTTGTTCCTCTGGGTCTACTGGACCTGGTGTATTGTGTTGTTAGGCGCGGAAATTACTGTCGCATTAGCCGACTATCGCCAGTTAAAACAACAGCACAGAGAAAAAGAACGCGAGGAAACATGATTGCATTGATTCAACGCGTGCAGCGCGCCAGCGTCAGCGTCGATCACGTGGTGACCGGTGAAATCGGTGCCGGATTACTGGTGTTACTGGGCGTGGAAAAAGGCGATGACGCACAGCGTGCGGAACGTCTCGCAGAACGCGTACTGGGTTATCGCATCTTCAGTGATGAGCAGGGCAAAATGAACCTGAGCGTCAAACAGGCAGGCGGCAGCGTGCTGGTGGTTTCGCAGTTTACCCTGGCGGCGGATACGCAAAAGGGGATGCGTCCCTCGTTTTCCGGCGGCGCGGAACCGGCGGAAGCTGAACGCCTGTATGAGTATTTCAGCGACTGCTGTCGTCGGCAGGGCATCACGACTGAGAATGGCCGATTTGCTGCGGATATGCAGGTCGCGCTGGTGAATGATGGTCCTGTAACGTTTTGGTTGCAGGTGTGAGATCGTCAGCCGAGCGGCAAGGGATAAGCCACACAAGCTCCGAACGAGAGAAACATTTTATGTATCATCTTCGCGTGCCCCAGACGGCGGAAGAGCTGGATATCTATTACCAGTTCCGCTGGGAAATGTTACGAAAACCGCTGCGCCAGCCGCAGGGTTCCGAGCGGGATGCCTGGGATGCCTTAGCGCATCATCAGATGGTGGTGGATGAACAAGGGCAGCCGGTCGCGGTAGGACGTCTGTATATCAATGCCGACAATGAAGCGGCGATTCGCTTTATGGCGGTCCATCCCTCGGTGCAGGGCAAAGGCCTGGGCACGCTGGTGGCGATGACGCTGGAGTCGGTGGCACGTCAGGAAGGGGCCAAGCGTGTCACCTGTAGTGCGCGTGAAGATGCCGTCGCCTTCTTCGCCAAGCTGGGCTACGTCAACCAGGGTGAGATTACCGCTCCGCAGACCACGCCGGTTCGCCATTTTCTGATGATCAAGCCGGTGGTGACGCTCGACGATATTCTGCATCGCGCCGACTGGTGCGGTCAGTTGCAGCAGGCCTGGTACGCGCATATCCCGCTAAGCGAAAAAATGGGGGTGCGCATTCTGCAATATACCGGCCAGAAATTTATCACCACCATGCCGGAAGCGGGCAACCAGAATCCGCATCAGACGCTGTTCGCCGGCAGCCTGTTCTCGCTGGCGACGCTCACTGGCTGGGGATTAATCTGGCTGTTACTGCGTGAACGTCATCTCGGCGGCACCATCATTCTGGCGGATGCGCATATTCGTTACAGCCAGCCGATCAGCGGTCGTCCGGGCGCCATCGCCGATCTTGGCTCGTTGAGCGGCGATCTCGATCGTCTGGCGCGCGGCCGTAAAGCGCGTGTGCAGCTTGAAGTTGAACTGTTCGGGGATGAAGAGCGCGGGGCGGTGTTTGAAGGGGTTTACATCGTGCTGCCCGCCGATCCAGACGGGCCGCTGGAAGAGGGCGGTTCCGGCGCGCGGATTAACTGATGAACAGGGCCGGTAAAACCGGCCCTGTTTTGTTATCGCACCTGACCAGCCTGCAGGGTCTGCTGTAACTGCTGGCTGTCGGTGGTCACCGACAAACTGCCATTGGTGGTCGGCCGCAGCGGCTGACCGGCTTTTAACGCGGCATTCAGCTGCAACTGCAGGTTGCTGTCACCGGTTAACGGCAGCGCCGGCCATCCCCAGTTCTGCAACACATTCACCGGCACGGCACGGCCCGTCAGCTGTAACGCCAGCGGACGATCGGGTTGCTGGCCAACCGTCGCATGCCCTTCCAGCAATCCTTTATCGCTGAAAGCACTTAGCTCAGTTACCTGAATCTGCTGCGGGTCAGCACTCAGCGTAATCGAAGGATGACGCAGATCGGTGCGATTAAAGGTCGATTCCGCCGCATTCAGGCTCAGTTTACCGGACCAGATGCCCCACTGATGCTGACGAGCCAGCAACAGGTTCTCGCCGCTGCCATCCAGCGACGTCAGCTGGAAAGGAAACGCCGGGTTAATATCGATAATCAGATTACGGTTTGAGGTGAAACGCGTCACCAGCACGCTGTCGAGCCAGTCAGGCAGGGGTGCCTGCCAGCGATCGCGCCAGTCCTGCGGCAGGGTATATTCCAGTCCGGCAACGGCGAGGGACTTCAGCGTCAGGCGTTTATCGGCGCGCGACCAGTCGCCGTCTGCCCGAATTACACCATTAACCCAGCGTGAACTGAACTGCGTCAGCGCGATACCCTGCGGAGAAAAGTCCAGGTTGACGATCGGATCATTAAGCTCCAGCCCGCCGTTAATGAAGTTACTCGCGTTCAGCGCCAGCGAACCGTCATTGCTCTGCCAGTCATTGCCCTGCCAGTTAAGATTGCGCAGGGTCAGATCAAGGTCGGTCACCGCCCAGTCAGGCCCCTGCAGGCGTGCATCGGTAACATCCAGCCGGGTAATCGCAATCGAAGGCACCGCCTCTGCATTTCGCAGAAACGCTTTCAGGCTGCTGGCGGTCTGCAGGCGAATATCATTCAGACGCAGCTGGTTAATTTTCCAGTTACCCTGCGCGTCGCGCTCACCGTTACCGGTCATCGAGCCTCTCGCCAGGTCGGCACCGACATTGTTGAAAACCATCCGCCCCTGCGAGACGCTGCCCTGAATCAGCACGTTTTCGCCGGGCACCTTATTCAGCGTCATGCTGCCAGCGCTCATCTGGAAGCGGGCATCACGGCCCAGCATATCGCTGGCGATGGGTTTCCACGGCAGAATACCGCCGTTCACCTGCTGTGCGACCAGCGGCAGCGCACTGTTGGGACTGTCGATACGCATGTTGTTGAGTTGCAGGCGCTGAGCCTGAATCGGCAGCGCGCTTGAAGGTGCCAGGTTGGCCAGATTAACTTCGCCGTCACGCAGTTCGATGCTGCTGAAGTGCAGCGGATCGCTGAACTGCACCAGCGCCAGACCCAGATCGACGCGTTTCGCCACCAGAACCGCAGGTTGCCCGTCGTGACCAAAGCTGAAGTCATCCAGAATGACGTGAGAGGGTGAGGAGAAGTTGTGTTCAATTTTACTCAGGGAGAGATGCCACTCCGTTTTGTCGCTCACCCATCGGCTAAACCAGCCTGCACCCCACTGTGTTTGCAGCAGCACATAGATCACCACCAGGATGAACAGCAGCAGCAAAAGTAAGGTGAGGAAAAACTTTCCAAGAAATTTCATAGCATCCTTCCCGAGTTAAATCCGGTGAGAGGTTGTTATGCCTGAATTACCGTTACAGCTCAACAGCCTGGATGTAAATCCGACTAAATAGCAGACGGGCCGAAGCCCGTCATGAGCCTTATTTCTCCTGCGGAAAAATCAGGTTCAGCACAATAGCGGTAATTCCGCCCGCCGCAATGCCGGAAGAGAGCAGGGTTTTCAGCCACTCAGGCGCAAATTGCAGGATCAGCGGCTGCTGCGATACGCCCAGTCCTGCCGCCAGCGACAGCGCGATAATCATGATTGCGCGACGGTTGAGCGGCTCGCGCGACACGATGCGCACGCCGGAGGCGGCGATGGTGCCAAACATCACAATGGTCGCACCGCCCAGCACCGGCTCAGGAATGTGCTGTACCAGTCCACTGACCGCCGGGAACAGACCCAGCACAATCAGCATCAGCGCCACCACAAAGCCGACGTAGCGGCTGGCAACGCCGGTTAACTGGATGACGCCATTATTCTGGCCGAAGCAGGAGTTAGGGAACGTATTGAACAGCGCTGACACGCAGGAATTAAGGCCATTAGCCAGCACGCCGCCCTTCAGACGCTTCATGTAGAGCGGACCGCTCACCGGCTGCTCGGAGACATCCGACGTCGCGGTAATGTCGCCGATGGTCTCCAGCGAGGTCACCATAAACACCAGCATCAATGGAATCAGCAGGTTCCAGTCGAAGCCCAACCCGTAGTAAAGCGGCGTCGGCACCGCAATCAGCGGTTGATCGGCTGTCGTGCTGGTGGCGGGCAACATATCCAGCGCCCAGGCCAGCAGATAGCCGACCGCCATCGCGATCACCAGTGAGGCGACGCGCAGATAGGGATTTTTCTGGCGATTCAGCAGCACGATCACCAGCAGCACCGCGCCTGCCAGCAGCAGATTTTTCGGTGCGCCAAAACTGTGGTCGGCGATGGCGCTAAAGCCGCCGCCAATCGACGTCAGTCCGACCTGAATCAGCGACAGTCCAATAATCATCACCACGATCCCGGAGACCAGCGGCGTAATAATCCGGCGTGCCAGATGCAGAACGCGTGACAGCACCATCTCAGTACAGGAAGCAACCATCAGGGTGCCAAACAGCGCCGCCATCATGGTGGGCACATCGGCACCGCCATTTTTCAGCGCCATCCCGCCCATAATCAGCGGCGTGACGAAGTTAAAGCTGGTGCCCTGAATCGATAACAGGCCTGAACCCACCGGACCCCAGGTTTTGATTTGCAGAATCGATGCCACACCCGACGCGAACAGCGACATGCTGATGATGTGCCGGGTATCCTGAGCGGGCAAACCCAGCGCCTGACAAATCAGCAGAGCAGGAGTGATCACCGCTACAAACATGGCTAACAGATGCTGGCCGGCGGCGAACAGCGTTTGCGGCAGCGGTGGACGATCTTCAAGACGATAGATCAGTTCACTGTGGCGGGTAGAGGGTTGATCTGGCTGCGGATTGGTGGACATCTTCTACTGTTCCCGAAAATAAGTGTGGCGATTGTAATCATCCGCCGGTTAAAAGCAATCGTTTGCCCGGCAAGGATAAAAAACGCCGGTCAGACATTGGTGTAACGGGTGTTCTCCGGCAGCCAGCGTTCAATCAGGGCGCTGGCCTGCTCGGGATAGTGCTGGTGGATATGTCGTGCCACGCGCTGGACTTCAGGCACCATCGCCTGGTCGCGCAGTAAATCCGCCACTTTGAACTCGGCGTTGCCGGTCTGGCGGGTACCCAGCAGCTCGCCAGGTCCGCGGATCTCCAGGTCAAACTGCGCAATCACGAAGCCGTCATTGCTGTCACGTAACACCTGCAACCGCTTCTGGGCGGTTTTGCTCAGCGGCGCTTTATAAAGCAACACGCAATGTGAGGCCACCGCACCACGGCCAACCCGTCCGCGCAGCTGATGCAGCTGCGCCAGGCCTAACCGCTCCGGGTTCTCGATAATCATCAGGCTGGCATTAGGTACGTCTACGCCCACTTCGATCACCGTGGTCGCCACCAGCAGTTGCAGCTGATTGGCTTTAAACGCCTGCATCACCGCCTGCTTTTCAGCCGGTTTCATCCGGCCGTGTACCAGACCGATATTGAGGTCTGGCAGTGCAGTTTTGAGCGCTTCCCAGCTGGCTTCCGCCGCCTGCGCTTCCAGCAGGTCCGACTCTTCAATTAGCGTACAGACCCAGTACGCCTGACGGCCTTCGCGACAGGCATGCTCGACCCGCGCAATAATCTCATCACGTCGGGTATCGGGAATGGCGACGGTGGTAACCGGTGTGCGGCCCGGTGGCAGCTCGTCAATCGTCGAGGTATCGAGATCGGCATACGCGGTCATCGCCAGGGTGCGGGGGATTGGCGTTGCGGTCATGATCAACTGATGCGGATGGAAACCCTGCTCCTCGCCCTTTTCCCACAGCGCCAGGCGCTGATGGACGCCAAAACGGTGTTGCTCATCGATAATCACCAGCGCCAGACCGTTAAACTGCACCTGCTCCTGGAACAGCGCATGGGTGCCGACCACCATGGCAACCTGTCCGCTGGCAATGGCGTCCTGCTGAGCCTGACGCGCTTTTCCTTTCTGTTTTCCAGCCAGCCAGCCGACTTCGATGCCCAGCGGCGCAAACCACTGGCGGAAGTTGCTGGCATGCTGTTCAGCCAGCAATTCAGTCGGGGCCATCAGGGCGACCTGTTTACCGTGCGCAATCACGTTCAGCGCAGATAATGCTGCCACCAGCGTTTTACCGGAGCCGACATCGCCCTGCACCAGCCGCATCATCGGGAAGTCATTGGCCAGGTCATGCTCGATCTCTGCCACCACCCGCTTTTGCGCTCCGGTGGGCGAGAACGGCAGCGCCGCCAGCAAGCGATCGCTCAGGTCATGGCGCGCCGGCATCGGCAAGGCGTAATAGCGCTGCGCACCGGCGCGTACCGCCAGCATGCTGAGATTATGCGCCAGCAGCTCTTCCAGAATCAGACGCCGCTGTGCCGGATGGCGACCGCTCTCCAGTTCGCTCAGCTTGAGATCGGGTGGCGGACGGTGCAGCGTGCGTAGCGCGTCGGGCAGGCTGATTAAGCCGCCGCTCAGCTCCTGGGGCAGCAGTTCGGCAATCGGGCAGCTCTCCAGCAGCGTCAGCGCCTGATCGGTAAGATTACGCAGCGTAGCCTGCCGGATGCCTTCGGTGGTGGGGTAGACCGGCGTCAGCGTCTCCTCCAGCGCCACATTGCTGTGTTCACCCTGGATACGGTACTCAGGATGGATAATCTCGGCACCGCGCTGGCCGCGTTTGATCTCACCGTAGGCGGTAACGCGACGTCCCGGTGCCAGGCTGTTTTTCATACCGGCATTGAAGTTGAAAAAGCGCAGAGTCAGCACGCCGCTGCCATCGCTGATCTGACACACCATCATCCGGCGGCGACCAAAGGTGATGTCGGAATGCAGCACTTCACCTTCTACCGTGGCCCAGATGCCGGGCAGCAGGTCATCAATGGCGTAGAGTTGGGTACGATCTTCGTAACGCAGCGGGAGATGGAGCAGCAGATCCTGAATGGTGTGCAGGCCAATTTTGGCCAGCTTTGCTGCCTGGCTGGCACCGACGCCGGTCAGGGTACTGAGCGGGATGGCATCCAGCAGACGGCCTTTCATCTTTTACTTTTACCGGTCGATTGCATGGTGGCCCACCAGCTGGCATCAGCCTCGACTTCACCTTCGGCGTTAATGTGCGGATAAGGCAAGCCTTTCTGCCGGGCGACGCGCGCCAGCACCGGGAAACCGCCTTCGAACAGCAGACGCTGCTGCTCATCCTGATCCAGCAGGCTGTAATTACGCTGGTAAAGGCCGGCATTCTGCCGTTGTCGCTGGGCTTCATACAGGATCAGGGCGGAGGCCACCGAGACGTTCAGCGACTGCACCATACCGACCATCGGAATGATAATCTGCTGATCGGCCAGCGCCAGGGCTTCATCGGTAATACCGGTTTTTTCCTGGCCCATCAGGATGCAGGTCGGACGGGTATAATCAATCTCGCGGAAATCGACGGCGTCAGCTGACAGATGCGTGGCTAAAACCTGCATCTTCTGCTGTTTAAGCTCTGCGACTGCGTCGCCGATGGTGCGGTGCGTCACTACCTTTACCCAGCTGTTGCTGCCGGCAGAGGCAGACGCCTGAGTGCGCATCCGCTGGCTCGGCCAGACCGCATGCACTTCATGAATACCCACCGCATCGGCGGTACGGATCACCGCAGAGACGTTGTGCGGCTTGTGCACCTGTTCCATGCAGACCGTGAGATCGTGCTGGCGCAGCGCCAGCATCGCCTGAATTCGGGCAAAACGTTGATCGTTCATGCACTAATTACGGTTACGGTGAACTTTGATCACATCCGGCATCACGCGAATTTTACGCATGATGTTGGCCAGATGGACGCGATCGCGGGCGGTGAGGCGGATAAAGGCGCTGTAAACCCGGCCATCGCGCTCTTCGGTGTTCAGGCTCTGAATGTTAGAACCGGCCGTATTAATCGCCGCCGTCAGGTTGGCCAGTGCACCCTGATGGTTAAACATATCGACCTTAATTTCCGCCACAAACTCCTGCTCAGTCACTTTGTCCCATTCGACCGGCATGAATTTCTCCGGCTCTTTCTGGTAACCGCGAATGTTACGGCAGGATTCGTGGTGCACAACCAGGCCTTTGCCGGGACTGACGTGCGCAACAATCGGATCGCCGGGAATCGGTCGGCAGCATTTGGCGAAGGTAATCAGCACACCATCAGCGCCCTTGATCGGCAGCTTGCCGCGTTTGCTGTTGCTGACCGCTTTGCTGTCAGCCTGCAGCAGATTTTTCGCCACCACCACGCTCATCGCGTTACCGAGACCAATCTCCGCCAGCAGATCGTCCAGCGAGGTCAGCTTCATGCGGTCCAGTTCCTGCCTGATATTCTCAGGCGGGATCTCAGCCAGTTTACGGCTACCGCCCAGCGCATGGCTCAGCAGGCGACGGCCCAGATTGACCGAGTCTTCGCGTTTGAGGTTTTTCAGCAACTGACGGATTTTGGCGCGGGCTTTAGAGCTGACGACAAAGTTAAGCCAGGCGGCATTAGGCCGGGCGCCCGGTGCGGTGATGATCTCAATCGTCTGCCCGCTGGTCAGTGACTGCGACAGCGGATAAGGCTGGCGATCGACACGAGCACCGACGCAGGCATGGCCAATATCAGTGTGAACCGCATAAGCGAAATCCACCGGCGTGGCGCCTGTCGGCAGCTCAACGATGCGGCCTTCAGGTGTAAAGACATAGATCTCATCAGGGAAGAGATCGGACTTCACACTTTCAATAAATTCAAACGAACTGCCGGCGCTCTGTTGCAGCTCCAGCAGGCTTTGCAGCCAGCGCTGGGCACGAATCTGTGCCGTAGTGCCACTTTCGCCCGCCTGTTTGTAAGCCCAGTGCGCAGCGACCCCCATTTCCGCCATCTGATCCATATCCTCGGTGCGAATCTGCACTTCAACCGGCACGCCGTGCGGGCCGATCATTGAGGTATGGAGCGATTGATAGCCGTTGGCTTTGGGGATGGCGATGTAATCTTTGACCCGGCCCGGACGCGGCTTATATAAGCTGTGCATCTGGCCCAGAACGCGATAGCAGGTATCCAGATCTTTCACGATGACGCGAAAGGCATAGATATCCATGATCGAGTGAAAACGCTGCTCTTTCAGCGTCATTTTGCGGTAGATCGAGTAAAGATGCTTTTCACGACCGCTGACGCGACAGGGAATGCCCGCTTCCTGCAGACGGCCATCAATCTCAGAAAGAATCTTCTGGATCATCTCTTTACGGTTACCGCGTGCCGCCTTCACCACCTCTTTAATCACCCGATAACGGTTCGGATAGAGAGCTTCGAAACCGAGCTCTTCGAGTTCAGTTTTAAGGTGATGAATACCCAGACGATGCGCCAGAGGGCTGTAAATTTCCAGCGTTTCCAGCGCGATGCGGCGGCGTTTATCCGGGCGTAATGCGCCGAGGGTGCGCATGTTATGCGTACGGTCAGCCAGCTTGATGAGAATGACGCGGATATCCTGCACCATCGCCATAATCATCTTGCGGAAGTTCTCTGCCTGAGCCTCTTTCTTGTCGCGGAATTTCAGCTTATCCAGCTTAGAAACACCTTCGACCAGCTCCGCGACGCTCTTACCGAACAGCTGTTCCATATCCTGGTAAGTGGCGGGCGTATCTTCGATCACGTCATGCAGCAGCGCAGCCATCAATGTTTCATGGTCGAGCTTCATTTCCGCCAGAATACAGGCCACGGCAACCGGATGGGTGATATAAGGCTCACCGCTGGAGCGTGTCTGTCCCTCGTGGGCATCACGTGCGACAAGGTAAGCTTGCTGGAGGCGCTTGATATGCTCCTCTGGCAAGTATTTTTCAATCAGTTGATTGAGGCTTTCAAACAGATACAAGGGTGACCTGCAGGTGGCTGTTAACGACGACCTTCAGCGATAGCGGTAACGGCCTGTAACTCAGCGGCTTCCTGCTCTTGCTGTTCCTGACGATCACGCACATCTAAAATCTGATTGGTGACCAAACCTTCTTCGATTTCGCGCAGGGCGATAACGGTAGGTTTATCGTTCTCTTCCGGAACCAGCGGATCTTTGCCGCCTACCTGCATCTGACGTGCACGACGTGCAGCGACCAACACCAGGTCAAAACGATTACCAACTTTTTCTACTGCGTCCTGAACGGTTACGCGTGCCATAGGTGTGCTACTCCACAGATGAAGAAATGACTGGGCATCATACTGAAACTGAATTCAGACTGCCAACAGTTTGCTGATTAAAGCATCATGGCGCGCCTTCTGACGCGCCATACGCAGACGTTCTGCGCGAATAATGGTTTTCAGATCGGACAGCGCCAGATCAAAATCATCATTCACAATTAAATAATCATATTCGGCGTAGTGACTCATTTCCGCCACGGCTTGTGCCATACGGCGGGTGATCACCTCTTCGCTATCCTGGCCACGGCCGCGCAGACGGCGATCGAGCTCTTCTTTCGAAGGCGGCAGAACAAAAATACTCCGCGCACCGGGCATTTTGGTGCGAATCTGCTGCGCGCCCTGCCAGTCGATGTCGAGAAAAACGTCAACACCGGTCGAGAGAACCTGCTCAATGGCCTGGCGTGAGGTGCCGTAATAATTGTCGAAAACTTTGGCATGTTCGAGGAAAGCGTCTTCCGCAATCATCTTCTCAAACTCATGTTTTTCAACAAAAAAGTAGTGTTCACCATGGGTTTCACCCGGTCGCATGCCGCGGGTGGTGTGCGAAACAGACACCTGCGTATCATATAACGGCTGGGTCTTTAACAGTGCCTGAATCAGGCTGGATTTACCTGCGCCGCTGGGAGCAGAAACAATATAGAGCGTGCCTTGAGCCATGGTTTTCTTGAATTGATTAAAAGCGGAGTCGATTTCCTGCACAGTATACACAGCTTCCCGTCAGCACGCAGCGTTTGCGCAGCGGCAGCGGCTAAACTTTTGCGTGTTGCTGCGCAAATGAGTGTTGACTGCGCGTAAAGGGTGACGGATTTTGCGGCGATCTGTTCCGGATTGAATCTCTGGCTCTGGCTGAGCCTCACATCTCTGTGTTGAATGACGCAAAACGTCAGGAGGCACATCATGAAAGGATTTGGCGGGTTGCTGGTTGCTCTTTTGATTGCGGTGATGCCCGCTTACAGCGCGATGTGCCCCGCCTGGACGCCGGCGCGGGCGGCGACCGAAATTGGCCAGCTGCAGCAGCAACTTCAGCATTGGGATCAGGCTTATTATGGGCAGGGCCTCAGTCCGGTCAGCGATACGGATTACGACAATCTGCAGTCGCGCCTGAACCAGTGGCTGCATTGCTTCCGTTCTCCACAAGCCGGTTACACGGCGCAGCTGCCTGATAGCGGTGAGCATCTGCATCCTGTCGCTCATACCGGGGTGAAAAAACTGCCTGACAAGCTGGCGGTGGCCTACTGGATGCAGGATCGCCACGATTTGTGGGTCCAGCCCAAAGTGGATGGACTGGCGGTGACACTGGTCTATCGTCATGGCCGTCTGGTTTCACTGCTGAGTCGTGGCGATGGGTTGCGCGGTGAGGAGTGGCTGAATAAAGCCGCCCTGATTCCTGCCATTCCCCAACAAATAAACAGCGACCGCGCGGAGATTGTTTTGCAGGGAGAACTGTTCCTGACGATGACCGATCACCACCAGGCGCAGGACGGCGGTAAAAATGCCCGTTCAAAGGTCGCTGGCGCGATGATGAGCAACCAGCCTGTTCCGCTGTTATCGCGCCTCAACATTTTTATCTGGGCATGGCCGGACGGTCCGGCGCAGATGCGCGATCGGCTGGCACAGCTGAGTCAGTGGGGACTGGGCATCGCCGCGCAGTGGAGTCAGCCGGTCAGGGATGAAGAACAGGTCGCGAGCTGGCGTGAGCGCTGGTTTCATGGCGGGCTGCCGTTTGTGACCGACGGCGTGGTGATTCATCAGACGTCGCGACCTGCTGGCAAAAACTGGCGACCCGGAGAGGGAGAATGGGCGGTGGCCTGGAAATACCAGCCGCCTGAGATTGCGACCGAAGTGCTGTCGGTCGATTTTCCGATTGGGCGTACCGGAAAAATTGCCGTGGTGCTGAATCTCCGGCCGGTGCAGTTGGATGATAAAACGGTCAGACGGGTAAATGTTGGCTCACTGCGTCGCTGGCGGGAAAGCGACGTTATTGCGGGGGATCAGGTGATTGTGAGCCTGGCCGGCCAGGGTATACCCCGGCTGGATCGCGTTATCTGGCGGCTGGCTGAACGTCAGTACCCGCAGCCACCCGACGAAACGCGCTTTACCTCGCTGAGCTGTTATCGCTTCAGCGCCGGCTGTCAGAAGCAGATGCTGGCGAAACTGCACTGGCTGAGTCGAAAGTCGGTACTGAATATTGCGGACGTGCAGCGCAATACCTGGCTGAAGCTGCTGGAAAGCGGCAGCATGCCGCATCTGTTCTCCTGGCTCATCTTAACGCCGGAGCAGATCGCGACAGCAGCAGGCCTCTCTTCTGTACGTGCCGGCCAACTCTGGCACCGCTTCAATCTGACCCGGCAGCAACCGCTGCGCCGCTGGATCCGCGCACTGGGTGTTTCGCTGCCCCGCAAAGCCGTGGATGCACTGCCCGATCAACACTGGGATGACCTGATACATCGGGATGCGGCGGCATGGCAAACTTTACCGGGCGTCGGTGCTACGCTGGCTCAGCGCCTTGTTGACCAGTTTCACCATGCGGAGCTGCAATCACTGATCGCCTTTCTGCAGCAGCAGGGCATCCCTGCCGCCTTAGTGTTCCGGGTGGGGATAGTTGAAAATTGGCAGGCCGAGGCGAAAACGCAGCGCCAGTAAACGGGCAAAAAACCCGAACAGCAGCGTAATGATGATCACCGCTTCATGCGCCAGTGTGGTTTTCAGCAGCAGGATGTACATCCAGCCTGAGGCGAAGGCGATACCCGCGTACAGCTCTTTCTGAAACACCAGGGGAATGCGGTTGCAGAACATATCGCGCAGTACGCCACCGAATACGCCGGTAATCACGGCGCTGATGGCGGCGATAATCATTGCATGACCGGAATCCAGCGCCACCTGAGCGCCAATAATAGAGAAAACCACCAGCCCAAGCGCATCCAGCACCAGGAACACTTTGCGCAGATGCGTCATTAAAGGCGCAGTAAACGTAGTGACCACCGCGGCTGCGGCGACAATCATGATGTATTCAGGGTGTTTGACCCAGCCCAGCGGATAGTGACCGAGCAGGATATCGCGTACTGAACCGCCGCCAATCGCGGTGACTGAGGCAATGATGATGACGCCGAACAGATCCATTTTACGGCGGCCCGCAGCCAGCGCACCGGTCATGGCTTCGGCAGTGATGCCGATGATGTAGAGAACAGTCAGTAACATAGCAGACTCCAGTTAGACGGCGGCTAGGCTAAGGTATAGCGTAATAAACGGCGACTGAGATTTTATTGCGTCAGGCAGTTGGGATTAGCTGAGGTTATGAATGTAGCGTTAAAAAGCAGTAATATCAGTTCACTAGAAGGAGTGATTACTGATGATGGATAAGAAAAATTCAGTAGAAACATCCGCTAATTGACGCTTTACGCTTGGCGATCCGCTAAATTCTGGATGGCGGGCAGATGACGCCAGATCGTTTCTGGCACCCTGCAGATGAGAAATAATAGTGAAGATCTGCCTTATTCAACCTGGCAGTTATCCGTCCGGTTACGGCGATTGAGAATAGCGGTAACCGGACCTGCATTTTTAATGCGGGAATCCGACAAAACGGAATGAGCGAGATTTATTTAAGCCTGAAAGCGGGAGCAGGCATTTTATAATGTGATTGGTGGTGCTGCAGGTCAGAGAGAACGGTTTATTTCAGCATCAGAATAATGCGAAAAATTAAAAAGAAAAAGCGTGCTGGTTCACAGCACGCCAACGCATCCCTGAGGATGCTCAGAGCCCACCATACAGACTTGCTTTATTATTTGTTTCTTGCACGAATCTGAGAAAATTTTTTCAGGCTAAAACGGTATTCTGGCTGAAACCATGAACGACCATAGTAGCAATAAATCAGCATGCGAATCGATGCCATCGCCAGATAACCCCAGATTGCGCAGAGTACTGAGGGCGTCAGCCAGACGGTAAATAAGGTGACGCTCAGCCCGGCTAATACCGAGGAGGTCTCAGCAAATGCGATACGGGTATATTGCTTTTCACGTTGCAAAATTGCACGGTACTGCTGACCCTGCGGAATGATAATAAACACCACAGACGCCATCTCCAGCATTAAGGCCAGTTCAGGCTGGTCAAACATCCGATTAAGCAAGTGGCTGCTGACAAATAACAGACCAAACACCGCCGCACCCATCAACATATTGCCCCAATACAGGATCGAGAGATCGTTGATAGAGAGCATACAACGGCGGATTATCGTATTCGAGAAGCCCCGATCGGCCAGGGTATCGATAGCCAGTAACGCCAGCACTGCAATGGCCAGCAGGTTCAGTTCATTTGCCTGCAGAATTTGCGCCAGTAAAGAAAGCTGCAACACGCCAATGCCAATAATCTTAATCGAAGAGAGGAGAGACCATTTTGCGCTATTCAGATTGCTTTCACGTATTGCCATAATATGCTCGTTAGAGTACAGGTACTCTGTGAGAATTAAATATTTGTGTAACGGCAATGAGGTTGCTGTGACACCGTTAGTTAGTGCAACTTTTCCGGCCGAAGTCCTGAAATACCTTGCCAGGCTTGCCATGTTATTATTGATTCAATCAAATGATGCTCGGATAAAAAATAGATATCCCTGGAATATTCACGGTTTCGTGTCATGGCGGAATCTCCCGCTGTTAATAAGAAGTCCGCCAGATCACGAATAAATCCTGTTGTAGTTTTATATTCTCCTGCCAGCATCCTGCCGGCAATCTCAACAAATTCTTTTTCTGATAACAAAGGATAGGTCGAGCGGTCCATGTCTTTTTTCCTGCTTTATCATTATGGGTATTGCTGTGTGTGGAGTGATTTATACATTGTTTTATTTAAATTAACACCATAAGAAAACTCTGATAACGCGACCGCAGGAATTAATGGTTTCACTCTATGCATGATAAATATTAAATCTCTGACAACTGCGTAATAAATATTTGTTAAGGATTAATGTATAGCAGCGACAAAGGGTGACGCCAGTGTTGGCAAAACCAGCATGAAATCAGGCATTGCAAGGGAGAAGAAGGCCGCATGGCCAGGAGTTTTCCTGATGACAATGCTTAAGCATAACTGTTGATAGAGTGATAAACAGTACAGGTAATCAGCTAAGGGCTTTATGCTTTTTGGCGCAATATTTTTGTATTTTTTTTCATTAACGACCAGCCTAAAGTACAGCAGAAAAAAACAGCTAACTCCTTGATTTACTGAGTCAGCAGTTGATTGAGTTTTTCGAGATCTTTACTAACCCATTCAATATCCTGCATAAATTTTTCTTCTGAGGTAAATGGCTGGCGGTAGACGGTCACCACCACTTCGGCTCCCTGTTCGTTAGCGATCACCCGCATTGGCATATAAATCTCTTTGCCAAAACCGGTATCCACCCAGTGATCCATTACGCCAAACGGATTATGGGGAGTGAAGCGAATCTTCACCGTGCCTTGTGGTCCTTTGGCGCGCCAGCGATTTCCATCAGGTTCGAAGGTGCTACTGGTTAACCCGGATGCCCATTTTGGAAAGAACTCGGGTTTCCAGATGGTTTCATACAGATCTAACCAGTGTCGTGGAATCGTCAGGCTCAGAGTACGAGATGAGAGCATGTTACCTCCGGCAAGGTAGCGGAAAAGGGCATTAAAGCATGGGGCTACGCCAGGTAAAATATTGTGACGACAGAAGTGTGGGGTAGATAGGGTTTCGTACAAACCGCAGGCAACGTGGATTGTTGCCTGCGATGAAATCAGATGAAATTGCCGCGTGCAGAAACGGCGTGCTGCTCTGCATCACCCTGTTCATGACGCAGGATAAACGTATCTGATTGCGCCATCACCGCACAGCTGTGGTTTGGGAAGATGCGCACTAAGCTGCCAACATCAGGACGCTGCTGCGGACAGAGCAGGAAACCATGCTCTTCGGACAGTTTAGCGATCTCATAAGTCTGGCCCATGGCATCAACTGCGATGCCGAACCCGCTGGCGTTGGTGCCGTGCGGTCCTTTATCTGAACTTAGCATTTTCGAGCCAGCGTCAATAATTGCGAAATGCTCGTTTACTGCCACCACCCGGCTGATAACACTCAGCGCTAACTGGTCGACCTGGCTCAGGCCGAGGCGGCAGGCGGTAAGATCCAGCAGTGCATAATTGCCGGGACGGATTTCATCAATGCCGGAAGCGATATCGGTCGCCAGTGCAGTAGGAGTTGAGCCGACAGAGATTGGACAGGCGGTGAAACCCGCAGCCTGAAGCGTCGCCTGTAGCTGCTGCATCAATGCCGCCTCCTGCCGGGCAATATCCGCGATGGCTGCAGGGTTGCCGGCACCATATGCGTGGCCAGCATGAGAGACCAGTCCGGCAAAGCGTAACCCTTTCTGCCGCAGAGCCTGCGCAATCACCACGGCCTGATCGGTATGTGGGTTAACGCCGATACGATGTAATCCAACGTCAACTTTGATCGCCACTGACAGGTCGCTGTCGGGTTGCAGTTGCCTGGCATCCGCGATAGCCTCAACGCCCTGTAGCGTATCGGTAATCAGGGTGATTTTCGCCTGATGCTGCACCGCCAGACGCAGTAATTCTGCCACGCTCTGCGCCTGCACAACCGGGTAGGCCAACAGCAGATCACGGATGCCGCCCCGAATAAAACTGACACCTTCACTCGGTTTAGAAACCGTTACGCCCTGGGCACCTAATGCCAGCTGACGCTGGGCAATCCAGACGCTTTTGTGGGTTTTGATATGCGGACGAAATGCGACGCCGGCTGCATCTGCTTTACGCTGCATCTGTTGCAGGTTGTGCTCCAGACGCGTTGCGTCCACTTCAATGTAAGGTGTCAGGCGGTCATCAATCAGTGGGCGCTGCCACTGTTCAGCGGTATTGATATCCATATGATCTTTCAACTCTGGCTTGCGGGTGAGTATTCATCATTCCTCAAACAGGGGTCTGATGCCAGCGCGTCATTCAAGGCTAACGGCGTGGAGGTCATACAGTGAGAAGCGGGGGAAGGGGATAAGCGCGCGGAGGTTGGCTGTGGCATAAAACAACAAAGCAGGCGCGTGGCCTGCTTGGTGATCGGTCTCAGACGTAGAGTGACGCTTCACCCGGCGGACGGGTTTTAAAGCGACGATGCAGCCAGAGATACTGTTCCGGTGCGCGCAGAATCTGGTTTTCGATCACCTTATTCATATATGCCGCCGCCGCCGATTCGTCGGTGTGAGGATAATTTTCCAGCATCGGTTCGATAATCAAATGATAACCATCGTTGCCAGGATTACGGATCAGCATAATCGGCACCATTGCGGGTTTAGCCAGACGCGATAACACGAAAGTGCCATTAGTGGTTGCTGCTTTCTCAACGGCAAACAGCGGGGCAAAGGTACTGCCTTTTGGGCCGTAATCCTGATCGGGCGCAAACCACACTGACTCGCCCTGCTTCAGCGCATGTACCATTCCGCGCAGGTCGCGACGATCGATCATCGCTTTATTTGAGCGCATCCGGCCTTTGGTCTGAACATACTCCATCGCCAGATTGTTGTGTGGACGGTACATCGCCATCATCGGCTGACACAGTCCGCTGATGCGGCCGCCCAGCTCCAGCGACATAAAATGCACGCCAATCAGCATCACGCCGCGCTTTTCATTTTGCGCAGCGTGTAAATTTGCCATACCGGAGACGGTAAACAGGCGTTTCACCGCGCGATCGGACCAGAACCAGGCGATGCCGGTTTCTGCCAGCGCCATGCCCAGTGAGGCAAAGTTGCCGGCGATCATCTGCTCAGTTTTTTCTTCACTGATACCGGGGAAACAAAGTTCAATGTTGCGACGGGTAATGCGCTCACGGCGCTGCAGGAAATGGCGGGAAATTTTGCCGGCACCGGCACCAAGACGCATAAGAACAGGGTAAGGAAGCTGAACCAACAGCCAGAGTATTCCCAGGCCGAACCAGGTAAACCAATAACGCGGATGCAGCAGCGAACTGCTAAATTTTCCGGTGTTTTTCATTACTAACCTTCATGAGATAAATGGATGTATCGCATAAAGAGCACTTCCATAAGTCTCCAGGCGGTACAGCTGTACTGATTTCGACCAACACTTTATCAAAAAGTGCCTTGAAAGACAGGTAATCTCAGGAATCTACAGGATTGACCTGTTTCATGGTGCCGCGTTAAAACAGTCAAAAAAAAGAAGTTTTCAGATTAATGCTAATAAAATTCAGTCGGTTAAGCGAAGCGTAAGCAAAATTTTAATTATGAATTTTTGGCTTTGCAGAAGAGTCTGGAAATTATTATTTATCTAACTTTACGCAATTCTTACGCGGGAAGTGCTGAAAAAGTGTCCGGGCAGTATGCCGTTGCTAACCAGCGGTGAAGGGAAATCCATTGAGGGAACAAAGCGCCTGGGTGGGCGCTTTGTTAAGGGAGGTTACTCGATATTCTGAATCTGCTCACGCATCTGCTCAATCAGCACCTTCAGCTCAATCGCGGAGGTGGTGATTTCTGCATTGATCGACTTCGATGCCAGCGTATTCGACTCACGATTAAACTCCTGCATCATGAAGTCCAGACGACGGCCAACCGCCTCTTTCTTTTTCAGAATGTTATAGGTTTCTTTAACGTGAGCATCCAGTCGATCCAGCTCTTCGGAGACATCAACACGCTGCGCCATCATCACCAGTTCCTGCTCCAGGCGATTATTTTCCAGCTGCACTTCAGCATCTTCCAGTTTGGCGACCAGACGTTCACGCTGCCATTTAATCACTTCCGGCATCTGCGCGCGGACTTTGCTGACTTCCTGGGAGACGCCTTCCAGACGCTGCTCAATCATCGCCTTCAGTGCCGTCCCTTCGCTTTCGCGTGCCGCAATGAAATCATCCAGCGCGCCGTCAAGCGCCTGCAATAACTGCTGATTAATCACGTCCAGGTCCTGCTCCTGAGCAGACATCACGCCCGGCCAGCGCAGGATATCCAGCGGATTAATCGCGCCTTCATCGCTTTGCATCTTCACCCAGTTAGCGGCCTGCACCAGCTGTTTCGCCAGCGCTTCGTTCAGCATCAGTTCGCCCTGCGCGCTGGGGTCAGCATCATAACGCAGATTGCACTCAATCTTGCCGCGCGTCAGACGCTGGCGAATGCGCTCGCGGATCACCGGCTCCAGTCCGCGGAACTGCTCCGGCAGACGGATATAGGTTTCCAGATAGCGTTGGTTCACGGAACGCAGCTCCCAGGCGGCGCTGCCCCATTCGCCTTTAGCTTCGCGGCGGGCATAAGCGGTCATACTGCGGATCATAAGCGGTACTCATTTTCGGAAAGATGAGGGGAAGTATAGCGAGGGCAGCCACGGCATAACAGGCATAAGCGTCTCAGGGCGAAATAACGAATCATTTCCGCTTTGTACCACGGGCACTTATGATGATGGCTGGCCGACTAAGTGAGGATGCCGATCTATGTTTCGCGTTATTGCTGTTCCCGTTGCGCTGGCTCTGTTGCTGGCGGGTTGTCAGGCGCCACCTTCACCGTCAACCAGACCCCAGCCGATTTGCGCTGGCGGTGACGTCATGATGCAGACCACGTTATGGTTTGGTCTGAGCAAGCCACAGGGGGGAACAGTGAGTTCACTCGAATGGATGAATTTCGTGGATAACGAGGTGACACCGCGCTTCAGGGCCGGGTTGTCGCTGTATGACGCTAAAGGGCAATGGCTGGGCGACAATGGCCAGCTGGCGCGTGAAAACAGCAAAGCGCTGATGCTGATCCACGGCTTTGATTCGGCGGCTAACGCGAATATCGAGGCGTTACGCAGCCTATATAAAAAGCGCTTTGGTCAGGAGTCGGTGATGCGGGTTGATGCACCCGTCTGCGTTGGGTTCTGAGACGAGAAACGGCGGCAGGATGGCCGCCGTTGATTATCAGATAAACAGACCGGCAAAGGCCGCTGACAGCAGGCTTACCAGCGTCGAGCCGTACACCAGCTTCCAGCCAAAACGTGAAACCACGTTGCCCTGCTGCTCGTTCAGTCCCTTAATCGCACCCGCTACAATGCCGATAGAGGCGACGTTAGCGAACGAGACCAGAAACACCGAAAGAATACCCAGTCCGCGAGCGCTCATGCCTGACGCGACTTTCTGCAGCTCAATCATCGCCACAAACTCATTCGCCACCAGTTTGGTTGCCATAATGCTGGCCGCCTGCAGCGCATCGGCAGTCGGAATGCCAATCAACCAGGCAAACGGATAAAACAGATAGCCGAGCAGCTGCTGGAAGCTGTAGCCGAACACGGCGGCAAACAGCGCATTCACGGCCGCGATCAGCGCAATAAAGCCGATCAGCATTGCCAGTATAATCATCGCCACTTTAAAGCCAGCCAGAATGTATTCGCCCAGCATCTCAAAGAAGCTTTGGTCTTCATGCAGCTTATCGAGAGCAATGGGCTGCTGATCCTGGCTTTTCATCGGGTTAATGATCGACAGGATAATGAAGGTGCTGAACATATTAAGCAGCAGCGCCGCGACCACATATTTGGCTTCGATCATCGACATGTACGCGCCAACAATCGACAGCGAGACGGTGGACATTGCGGTCGCCGCCATGGTGTAAAGCCGGCGCGGCGGAATATCGCCCAGAATACCTTTATACGCGATGAAGTTTTCCGACTGGCCAAGGATCAGCGTGCTGACGGCGTTAAAGGATTCCAGCTTACCCATGCCGTTAATTTTCGACAGCAGGGTCCCGACCAACCGAATCAGCAGCGGCAGAATGCGCCAGTGCTGCAATATGCCGATTAAGGCCGAAATAAACACAATCGGGCAGAGGACGCCGAGGAAAATAAATGCCAGCCCCTGTTTGCTCATCCCGCCAAAGACGAATTCTGTGCCCTGTGCGGCAAAGCCGAGCAGGGTTTCAAAAAAGCCCGCTACCGATCCGACCAGCGCCAGGCCACTGGCTGAATGAAGAAAGAACCAGCCGAGCGCGGCTTCTGCCACAATCAGCTGAACAATATAGCGCAGGCGAATCTGTTTACGGTCATGACTGACCAGTAGCGCCAGGGCGAAAATAACCCCCAGCGCCAGCAGGAAATGAAGAATGGCGGCCATAATTTATTTAATCAGAGAGAAAGGAACGCGCATTTAGCCACAGTCGGCCGGGAATTTCATCTGATGATGCGGCGGACCAGCGCAAGAGACAGCGGGCAAGGAAGTCCGTATAATGCGCAGCCAATCATTAGCAAGCCGGAGATTACCCATGCGTCCAGCAGGCCGTAGCGCACAACAGGTGCGTCCAGTCACATTGACCCGCAATTACACCAAACACGCAGAGGGTTCCGTTCTGGTGGAATTCGGTGAAACCAAAGTGCTCTGCACTGCCTCGGTAGACGAAGGGGTTCCGCGTTTCCTTAAAGGCCAGGGCCAGGGCTGGGTTACCGCCGAGTATGGCATGCTACCGCGTTCGACCCACAGCCGCATGGCGCGTGAAGCCGCAAAGGGCAAGCAGGGTGGACGTACGCTGGAGATTCAGCGCCTGATCGCCCGTTCGCTGCGCGCCGCGGTGGATTTGAAAGCGCTGGGTGAATTTACCATTACGCTCGACTGCGACGTAATCCAGGCCGATGGTGGCACCCGCACCGCCTCTATCACCGGTGCCTGCGTGGCGCTGGCCGATGCGCTGAACAAGCTGGTCGCCAGCGGCAAGCTGAAAGCTAACCCGATGAAAGGGATGGTGGCGGCCATTTCGGTCGGTATCGTTAAGGGCGAAGCGCTGTGCGATCTGGAATACGTTGAAGACTCCGCAGCAGAGACCGACATGAACGTGGTGATGATGGAAGATGGCCGCATGATTGAGGTACAAGGCACTGCCGAAGGTGAGCCGTTCAGCCATGAAGAGCTGCTGACGCTACTGGCGCTGGCACGCGGTGGAATTGAAGAGTTAATTCAGGCGCAGAAAGCAGCCCTGGAAAATTGATGTAACAGGCGACCACAGAGTCGCCTTTTCTTTATTTGAGGAGTGAGAAATGAAAGCCTGGCAGCGTCAGTTTATTGAATTCGCCCTGAACAAGCAGGTGCTGAAGTTCGGTGAGTTCACTTTAAAGTCCGGGCGTAAAAGCCCCTATTTCTTTAACGCCGGTCTGTTTAACAGCGGACGGGATTTAGCGCTGCTGGGACGCTTCTACGCGCAGGCACTGGTGGATGGCGGCGTCGATTTCGACCTGCTGTTCGGCCCGGCCTACAAAGGTATTCCGATTGCGACCACCACGGCGGTCGCGCTGGCCGATCACCACGACCGCGATGTGCCTTACTGTTTTAACCGTAAAGAGGCCAAAGACCACGGTGAGGGCGGATTACTGGTTGGCAGTCCCCTGCAGGGCAAAGTGATGCTGGTGGATGATGTGATCACCGCGGGCACCGCGATTCGTGAGTCAATGGATATCATCGGTGCGCACAACGCGACGCTGGCTGGCGTGCTGGTTTCGCTTGATCGTCAGGAGCGCGGACGCGGTGACATGTCGGCGATTCAGGAAGTGGAACGTGATTACGGCTGCAAAGTGACCGCGATTATAACGCTGGCAGACCTGATTGCCTGGCTGGAAGAGAAGCCTGAGATGGCGGATCATTTAGCCCAGGTGCGGGCGTATCAAAAAGCCTACGGCATTTAAACAGAAGGCGGGCGTGATGCCCGCCTTCTTGTTATACCAGCTGGGCAGCAATCAGCGGCCAGCGAGCCTCAAAGTCTGCGGTCGGACTAAAGCGAAACTCCGAGCGGACATAGCGCGACAGTAAACCTTCACAAAACGCCAGCAGCTGGCTCGCCAGCAGCGTCTCGTCAGACTGAAAGCCTTCACCTTCACGCATTTTGCGCTCACGCATCACCTGGCGCAGCTGCACTTCAATCCGCTCAAACAGTTGATTGATGCGGCCCTGCAGGCGGTCCTGCTCAAACATCAGCGCATGGCCGGTCAGAATACGCGTCAGCCCCGGATTACGCTCACCAAATCCCAGAATCAATTGCACGATCAGACGCAGGCGCGTCATGGTCTCTTTCTCATCTTTCAGGATCAGATTGATGCGGGTAATCAGACTGTCTTCGATAAACTCAATCAGGCTGTCGAACATCCGTGTTTTACTGGGGAAGTGACGATAGAGCGCCGCTTCTGACACGCCGACTGTGGCTGCCAGTTTGGCAGTGGTAATTCGTTGGCTGCCATCACCCGACTCCAGCATTTGCGCCAGCGCCTGCAAAATCTCTTCGCGACGATTTCGCTTCGCGACTTTTTTTTCTGCCATGACCTTAAAGACCCCTGAAATTCACCTTGAACAGGCAACACCTACGCATCTGCCACAAGCACACGTCTCATGGCGATGAGAAAAAATAATTGGCGTAAGTGAAAGTCGGTAGCGTTGGTTATTGACGGCCTGAGTGACCGAAGCCGCCTTCGCCGCGCAAGCTGGCGTCGAAGTCTTCCACCAGATTAAACTCGGCCTGCACCACCGGGACAAAAACCAGCTGTGCCATGCGGTCGCCCGGCTGCAGCGAGAAGCTTTCCTGACCACGGTTCCATACTGAAACCATCAACTGTCCCTGATAATCCGAGTCGATCAGTCCCACCAGATTACCCAGCACGATGCCGTGTTTATGGCCGAGGCCCGAGCGCGGCAGGATGACCGCAGCCAGATCAGGATCGGCAATGTGAATCGCCAGGCCGGTAGGAACCAGCGTGGTGGTGCCTGGGGCGATGTCGAGAACATCGTCGATGCAGGCACGTAAATCTAACCCAGCGGAACCCGAGGTGGCGTAGGTCGGCAGCGGAAATTCTTTGCCGACGCGCGCATCAAGGATTTTAACGTCTATTTTTTTCATCATAACGGCTGACAATCTCGTCTAATAATTGTTGGCCAAGGAGAGACTTATCGCTAAGCGGTAAGCGTTTTTCTCCATCCTGCCAAAAAAGGTGAAGAGCATTGGTGTCGCTATTGAACCCTTGTCCGGCTTTAGCAACGTCGTTAGCGCAGATCAGGTCCAGATTCTTGCGCACCCGTTTTTGCCGGGCGTATTCTTCCACATTCCGGGTTTCAGCAGCAAATCCAACCACGAAAGGCCGATGCTCCTGTAACGCGGCGACGCCGGCAACAATATCGGGATTCTTTATCAGTTGCAGCGTGACGTTATCATCGCCGCCCTGTTTCTTGATTTTTTCGGCCGCAATGTCGGCTGCCCGGTAGTCTGCCACGGCTGCGCTTGCAATGAAAATATGTTGTTTGTCTATCTCGCCCATCACCGCCGCCTGCATCTCCAGCGCACTGATGACATCGACCCGTTTTACCCCCGCAGGTGCAGGTAGCGTCACCGGCCCGCTGATCAGCGTAACGTTGGCACCGCGTCGGGCCGCTGCGGCCGCAATAGCAAAGCCCATCTTGCCGGAGCTGTGATTAGAGATGTAGCGCACCGGATCCAATGCCTCACGGGTAGGGCCGGCGGTAATCATAATGTTGAGATGTTGCAGATCGTTGACGGGAGTAGCCCACTGTACCGCATGGTCGACAATCGCCAGCGGATCGAGCATCCGGCCCGGCCCGACGTCGCCACAGGCCTGGCTGCCGCTGTCAGGCCCCCAAATCAGGATGCCGCGCTGCTGCAGCGCCTGCAGATTTTGCTGGGTTACTGCTGCACGGTACATCTGCTGATTCATCGCCGGCACCACCGCAACCGGCGATGCGGTAGCCAGTACCGCAGTGGTCACCAGATCGTTGGCCATGCCAGCGGTAATCCGGGCAATCAGGTCGGCGGTTGCCGGGGCCAGCACAATTAAATCCGCCCATTTAGCCAGTTCAATATGCCCCATTGCCGCTTCTGCCGCCGGGTCGAGCAGATCGTTAAATACCGGGTAACCGGAAACCGCCTGCAGGCTGAGCGGCGTAATAAACGCTTTAGCTCCGTCCGTCATCATCACGCGGACATCGGCGCCGCGATCGCGCAGGCGCCGCACCAGCTCAGGTGCTTTGTAGGCGGCAATCCCGCCACTCACGCCAAGAAGAATTTTTTTACCGGCTAATCCCATCATGATGTTGGCCTCACTAAACTGTCTGCCGCCTGCCGCGGCGAATGCACGGACTTTATCACAAAAGCCGTGACGCGCCTTTTCACTGCCTGCGTTTGCGAGCCATCTCGTAAAATGTCACGCTGCTGATGGTGGCGTTGCGCCAGATGGGTCACCCTGACGTTCGCCACAGGGAGAATGCAGATGAAAAGTATGGCACCACGGGAGAAACTACAGCAGCAGGGCGCACAGGCGCTGAGTGACGTCGAGCTGCTGGCCCTGTTTCTGCGCACCGGCACGCCGGGGCAAAACGTGATGGCGCTGGCGCAGCAGATTGTGCAGGAGTTTGGCTCGCTCTATCACATTATGACCGCCAGCAAAGCCGCATTCAGCGGCATTAAGGGTGTTGGTGATGCCAAACTGGCACAGCTGCACGCGATTGCGGAACTGGCGAAGCGCTTTTTTGCCAGCCAGCTGGCGCGCGAAAGTGCGATGGAAAATCCCCAGGTTACGCGCCATTACCTGCAAAGTCTGTTAGCCCAACAGGAACGTGAGATCTTTATGGTGCTGTTTCTTGATAATCAGCATCGGGTGCTGGCGGCGCAAAAGATGTTTTCGGGGTCCATCAACAGCGTAGAGGTCCACCCACGTGAGATCGTACGGGAGGCGCTGAAGGTCAATGCAGCCGCACTGATTCTGGCGCATAACCACCCTTCCGGTATGGCGGAACCGAGCCGGGCTGACCGCGATGTGACGCGAAAAGTCAGCGAAGCCTGCCAGTTACTCGACATCCGTTTGCTCGATCATCTGGTGATAGGCCATGGCGAATATGTCTCGTTTGCTGAGCGAGGCTGGCTTTAACACAGCAAAAATTCGCGCCAGGTGGCGGCTTTTTACCCGATCATTCGGGATCTTTATCTGTTCGGGACTTGAGCACTTGGGCTGAGCGGCGTATACTACGCCACCTTTGAGAATCTCGGGTTTGGCGGTTAGGCCAGCTTAGCGGGTTCCATGGAACTCGCCTGGCGGGCTGCAAGCCTGACGAGGCGGCCAAAACCTAATTTTTAAAGCTCGAGCTGATTTGATTTTTGGAGAATAGACATGTCACGAGTCTGCCAGGTAACTGGAAAGCGTCCGGTGACCGGTAACAACCGTTCCCACGCAATGAACGCGACGAAACGCCGTTTCCTTCCGAACCTGCACTCACACCGTTTTTGGGTTGAGAGCGAGAAGCGCTTCGTTACTCTGCGTGTATCTGTAAAAGGTATGCGTATTATCGATAAAAAGGGCATTGATACGGTGTTAGCCGACATGCGTGCCCGTGGTGAGAAGTACTAAGAGTACTAAGGAACTGAATCATGGCTAAAGGTATTCGTGAGAAGATCAAGCTGGTTTCCTCTGCTGGTACAGGTCACTTCTATACCACCACGAAGAACAAACGTACTAAACCAGAGAAGCTGGAACTGAAAAAGTTCGATCCGGTTGTACGTCAGCATGTGATCTACAAAGAAGCTAAAATTAAGTAATTTTAGTGTTCTGCTAAAAACCCGGCTCCGGCCGGGTTTTTTGTTTGTGCAATCTGCTGAGGAGAGGTTATGCCAGAGTTGCCAGAGGTTGAAACCAGCCGCCGCGGTATCGAACCGCATTTGGTCGGTGAAACCATCCTTCACGCCGTGGTGCGTAATTCGCGTCTGCGCTGGCCGGTTTCGCAGGAGATCCTGTCGCTGAGCGATCAGCCGGTGCTTAGCGTGCAGCGTCGGGCAAAATATCTGCTGCTGGAGCTGCCGCATGGCTGGATCATCATCCATCTCGGGATGTCCGGCAGTTTACGCGTGCTGCCAGAAGAGTTGCCGGCCGCCACCCATGACCATGTTGATCTGGTGATGAGCAATGGCAAAGTGCTGCGCTACACCGATCCGCGTCGCTTTGGTGCCTGGCTCTGGAGCAACGATCTGGCTGGCAGCAGCGTGCTGGCGCATCTGGGACCGGAGCCGCTCAGCGACCATTTTGATGGTGCTTACCTGTTCGAAAAGTCGCGCGGCAAACGGACGCTGATCAAGCAGTGGTTGATGGATAATAAAGTGGTGGTCGGCGTCGGCAATATTTACGCCAGTGAGTCGCTGTTTACCGCCGGGATCCTGCCCGATCGACCTGCCGGCAGCCTGTCGCAGTCAGAGGCCGGATTGCTGGTCAATACCATCAAAGCGGTGTTACTGCGCTCCATCGAGCAGGGCGGGACCACGCTGCGTGACTTCTTACAGAGTGATGGTAAGCCGGGGTATTTTGCGCAGCAGCTGCAGGTTTATGGTCGGGCCGGGGAACCGTGCCGGGCATGTGGTACGCCGATTGTCAGCGGCAGACACGGGCAGCGCAGCACATACTGGTGCCCGAATTGTCAGCACTAAGCTAATTTAGCCAGCAACGCCTGATAGACTGGCGCGGGCAGGAAGGCAGTGACATCGCCACCGTGACGCGCCACCTCTTTGACCAGCGAAGAGGAAACAAATGAGAAGCCTTCCGACGGCATCAGGAACACGCTCTCCAGCGTCGGCAGCAGATGACGATTCATGTGCGCCAGCTGCATCTCATATTCAAAGTCCGATACCGCACGCAGTCCACGAACCAGCACGTTAGCCTGCTGAGCACGGGCGAAATTTGCCATTAAGTCACTGAATCCGACCACCTCAACGTTAGGCAGATGCGCCACTACCTGGCTCGCCAGCGCCACGCGCTCGTCCAGACTGAACATCGGCTTCTTGCTGGGACTGGCGGCAATCGCCAGCACTACCCGATCAAACATCTGCCCGGCCCGCGTCACAATATCGAGATGTCCCAGCGTAATGGGATCGAAGGTGCCGGGATAAATGGCTTTAGTACTCATACTCGCCCTTTTGCCGATGCGTGATTCAGCGCCCACAGCGCCGAATATTTGTTAAAGGTATATTGTGCGTTAACCACCGCCAGGATCCAGCCCTGTTTGCCATCCAGAAAGCCCGCGCGTAACAGCAGGGTTTTTACAAATGCACCCAGCGTATGGCTGAAGATAGAAAACAGGCCGCAGCGTTTACCGCGCTGATGACGTTCCGTCGCCCAGGCTTCGGCATACGCCAGTTGCTTGCGCTGAAAAGCAATCAAATCACGACAGGTCAGATGTTGCAGATCTCCCTTCAGTGCCACCACCGGCGCGTCTTCGGCGTTCAGCGATTCATGCACCAGGTTGTCATTGTAGTGCAACGTCGGGGGATAGAGCCGCATGACGCGGTCAGGATACCAGCCGCTGTGGCGCATAAAGCGGCCCAGAAACAGGTTGCTGCGGCCAAGGCTGTAAACCGTGCGGCTGGGGGGGGCGATCAATACCTGCTCAATGGCGGCGCGCAGCTCAGGCGTCACGCGCTCATCCGCATCGATCATCAAAATCATGTCGCCGCTGGCGTAACGCTGCGCGCGCTGGCGTTGGATGCCATAACCCTGCCAGTCATCGCTGCGAAACACCTGCGCGCCCGCCTGGGTGGCAATGTCCACGCTGTTATCCTCGCTACCGGAATCCAGCAGGATAATCTCATCGGCCCAGCTGACGGAGGCCAGACAGTCAGGCAGCAGTTCCGCTTCGTTTTTGGCGATCATCACCACTGAAAGACGTTGGCGTGTTGGCATCAGTGGGCCCGTGGCGGTAAATGGGGTTCGAGTAACTGCAGCAGACGTTGCAGCGCGCCCTGGTTCTGATGCAGCACGTCCACCGCGTGGCGTCCGTAATAACGACGATAGTCATCATCCTGCAACAGGTTGGTGACCTCTTTTTCCAGCGAAATCACGTCGGTGACGGTAATCAGGCCCTGGCCCTGTTGCAGTTTGCTGCAGATATCTTTGAAGTTCCAGGTGTGCGGCCCCATCAGAACCGGAATCGCATGTGCAGCAGGCTCCAGTGGGTTATGGCCGCCCCGTTCAACCAGGCTGCCACCGACAAAAGCCAGATCGGCAATACCGTACAGCAGCATCAGTTCACCCATCGAGTCACCAATTACCACCTGAGTCGAGCCAGAAGGAATCTCACCGCTGCTGCGCAGGATAAAGCTGAAGTTACGCTGCTGGGTCAGTTCGCGCGCATCGTTGAAACGTTCGGGATGACGGGGAACCAGAATCAGCAGTAAATCCGGGAAGGATTGCAGCAGTCGGCGATGCGCATCGAGCACGATCGCCTCTTCGCCTTCATGGGTGCTGGTGGCAATCCACACCGGACGCCGCGGCGCCCACTGACGGCGCAGCGTGACGGCTCTGGCCGCCAGCTCTGGCGTCACTGAGATATCAAATTTCAGGCTGCCGGTAATCGCCAGCTGCGAGCGCTTCAGGCCCAGCTCAAGGAACCGGTCGCCATCTTCACTATTCTGCGCCGCAATCAGCGTGATGCTCTGCAGCAGCTGGCGCATGAATTTGCCCAGCTTGCGGTAGCCTTTTGCCGAACGCGCCGAAAGACGGGCGTTGGCGATCACCAGCGGAATATTGCGCTGATGCAGAATGCGGATGATATTGGGCCACAGCTCGGTTTCCATGATGATCACCAGCCGTGGGTTGACCGTATCGAGGAAACGATTAATCGAGCCTGGCAGGTCATAAGGCAGATAAACGTGATGCACATCTTTGCCAAACGCCGATTGCGCCCGCTCTGAACCGGTTGGTGTCATGGTGGTGACGGTAATCGGCAGGGTAGGATAACGATGACGCAACGCACGCACCAGGGGGATCGCCGCCAGCGTTTCGCCGACCGACACCGAGTGCAGCACAATACCGTCTGGCTTAACTTTGCCGACACAATAGCCATAGCGCTCTGCCCAGCGTTTGCGATAGGCCGGCGCTTTACGACCGCGCAGCCACAGGCGCAGCCAAATCAGTGGCTGAATAAGATAGAGCAGTGCGGTGTAAATGGTCGTCATAGTTACCGTTACGACACGTTCGCGTCTAAAACCAGATTAAAATCAGATGGCGGCATGTTATCAGAAACCCTGCATCCACTCATCCCACATTGTCAGTTGCTTCGCAGCACCTGTTGATACAGCGAAGTCAGCGAGCTGGCCAGTCGCTGCGGCCCATAAGGTTCAATTCTGCGCCGTGCCGCTTCGCCCATGCGTGAGTCGACTGAAAGCGACGGTATCGCCTGAATCGCCTGATTCAGTCCATTGATATCCAGCGCATCACAGACGAAACCTTGCTGACCGGCAGTAATAAATTCCGCGCCGCCGCAGCCGGTGCTGGTAATTACCGGCAGGCCACAGGCCATCGCCTCCAGCACCACATTCGGGAAAGGATCGTAGAGCGTGGGCAGCAGTAAACCATCGGCCGCATGATAGAACGGCTGTACGTCCTGCTGTACGCCGACAAAGCGCAGCCGATCCAGACAGTTGAGCTGATTGGCCAGCTGCTGATAGCGCTGCAGCTGTTTATCCTGGCCGACCACAATCAGGTAGCGATCGCTGCCGGCCAGCGCTTCAATCGCCGCTTTCAGCCCTTTGCGCTCAAAACCGGAGCCAACATAGATCAGCACGGTCGCGCTGTCGGGCAGCGATAACTGCTGACGGGTCGCGTGGCGGGTGGCGTCGGTGGCGGGCTGAAAACGGCTGCCGTCGATGGCGTTATGGATGACGTGGATTTTTTCGGCACCGAGTGAGAAGCAGCGCAGGATGTCGCGTTTTACCATCTCAGAGTTACAAATAACCGCTTTCAGCGCCGGCGAATTAAACATCTCCGCTTCCGCCTGCAGGACATAGCGATGGTAAGGGCTGAGGCTGGCGCTCAGGCGCTGCCATGGCGAAACGATCCGCGCACGCTGTTCCAGCCAGACGCGGTGGACACCATCACCGGCACGAAAAATATCACAACCGGCGATGCGCTCATGGCTTTGCACAATGTCGAACTTTTCCCGTTCCCAGCAGGCGCGGGCCGCACGGGCAAATCCACGTTCGCGAGAGACCCGTCCGAGTTTGGGTGGATTACAGATGTGCAGGTGCCAGTCAGGATTCGGCGTGCCCTGCCAGCTGCGGGTGATGATGTTGAGATCCAGCTGTTCGCTGCCCAGCGCTTCCAGCGCCCGCGAGATAAAACGCTCGGCGCCGCCATCAGGGCGGTATTTCTGCCGGACAATCGCCAGCCGTAACTTACTCATTCAGATAACTCCTTGCCGCCGCGACCACATCCTTAACCGGGATGGCCGACAGGTAACGCTGGTCAGTTTTGGTATCAATCGAGTCCGGTGACGGCAGCGGACCATAATCGCCCGCCCAGATGACGTGATTATTGTCGCCCCACGGCCGCCAGTGCTGCAGCTTGGTCGGGCCAAACAGCGCAATACAGGGTGTGTTCAGCGCGGCCGCCATATGCATCGGGGCGGAGTCGACGCCAATAAACAGCCGGGCATGATCGATCAGCGCCGCCAGCTGCGGCAGAGTGAACTGGCCAGCCAGCGACACCACATACTGCGTGGTGCACAGCGCCTGAATGCGCTCGATCATCGCCAGTTCGTGTTTATCCGGCCCGGCGGTCAGCACCACCGGACGTTCTGGCTGCGCCAGCTGGTCGATGGTGGCGGCAACGCTCTCCTCTTCCCAGCATTTAAAGCCCCAGCGGGAGGTCGGCTGCACCACGATAAACGGCGAGGCGATCTGCTTCTCCGCCAGTCTGGCGAGCACGTGTTGACGATCGGCTTCACTGTAGTGCATCGAAACCCGCGCGCTCTCGCTGCTGATGCCGAGCGGAGCCAGCGCGGACATATTCTGCTCCACGGTATGCAGTTTGCTGTGATTGAGGGTCGGGACCAGCTGGTTATGACACAGCCGCCAGAGCAGGTTGTCACGCTTTTTAAACGCGAAGCCGATGCGTATCGGCGCGGCGGAGAGCAGGGTAATCAGGGCTGCACGCCATTGATCGGCCAGATTAATCACCACGTCGTAATGACATCCCCGTACCGCACGAATCAAGGCATATTCATGGCCCAGCTTGCGCCAGCCGCCTTGCTGCTTCCACTTACGATCAATCACGTGCAGATGGCGGATATCCGGATGCGCTTCCAGCATCGGACGCGTTTCCTGATAGAGCAACACGTCGATACTGGCCTGCGGATAACGCTGGCGAAGGGCGTTGATCGCCGGCGTCGTCAGTAGCATGTCGCCATGATGGCGCAGCTTGATAAGCAATATATTTTGCGGAGAGACGTTTGCTGGGATCGGACTGGCCATAAACAATTGTTCTCAAATTTTAGTGAACCGATTGTAGGGCAAACCCTTTTTAGGATAAAGCCAGCCTCAAGGGTTATTTGTAACGCCAGCGATAGAGACGACTCAGCCACAGCAGCAGCTGATACCACTGCTTAATCCCACGGGCATTGCGTAGCATTCGCCGATGCGTCTGGCTGGCAAACAGGTCGGCGATAATCGCCCGGCGTGCGTCACTATCCGGCTCCCGACGTACGCTATGACAGACGCTGAGCGCTTCATGCGTCACCTGATAATGGAACGATGGATAGATTTTTACCTTGCCGCGGTAGCGGCGATTCAGCGCTTCCAGCATACCGGCAATCTTCAGATAGTGACGCTGGTATTCGACATTACGCTGGCCGGTGCGCTTGCGATTGCTGATCGAGGCGTCATGCATGTAGTAGCGGTACAGCACCGCATCGGTATAACGCACGCGTTTCGCCAGCAACATGAATTCAGTGGTCCACGGAATGTCCTGATGGTGCAGCCCTGGCTCAAACAGCAACTGATGCTGTTCAATCAACGCACGACGATAAATGCCCAGCCACACCACATGCATGTAGCGGTGGGTTTTTAACGCGGTATTCAGCCAGTCGGGACCGCTCAGCACGCCGGTACTGCGCAGGCGGTCCAGCGGAATCAGCGGCTTAACCCGCTGGCTATGTTTGAAATACCATTCGGCATTGCACTGTGCCGCATCAAGATTGTCCTGTTCCGCCAGCGTCACCAGCGTCTGGTACATCTCCGGTTGCATGGTGTCATCGGCATCGGGAAAGGTGACATACTTCCCCTGCGCGACCGCCAGGCCAGCATTACGCGCGCGTGAGACGCCGCCGTTTTCCTGATGAATGACCCGAACGTGGGAGTGATGTTGGGCGTAATAGTCGGCGCGCTCACCGGAACCGTCGGTTGAGCCGTCATCGACAATGATGATCTCCAGCGACGTCAGCGTTTGCGCCAGCAGCGACTGCATGAATTCATCAAACATGCTGCCCGCGTTGTACATAGGCGTAATGATACTCAACAGGGGAAGAGCACTCATGACAACGTTTGCACCTGTGCAGAGTGAAACGCGAAAGGGGTTTGCCTCATCATCATAAACCAGGTCCAGGCCAGCAAAATAAAATAGGGTGACTGACGATTATAAAACTGACTTTCGCCCATGCTGAAGTAAATCACCGGAATTGTTAACAAAAACGCACGCAGAGTCCCTTTTCCCTGAAGCAAGATGGCTGCAACGTGGAATTGTAAAAGCCAGGCGCACCGCCCGTCACGCCACAGATACGTCAGGTGACACAACCGGTAGCAAAAAATCTTCGCGCCGCGCTAACCGAAAAACTTGTGCCGGACGTAGTTCATCATCCAGCTGAAACTTTCAGCGTACTGTTTCTGATGCCACTTGATCCGGGCGAAGCGCTTCATCTCTTTATAATGTTTGGGTAAATCAAGCGACTGTGAAGCCCAGGGTGAGCGCTGGTAATAGTCGTAATAGAGCAGTGAGAGGTCGCTGCCGCCCCACGCATGCCAGGGTTTGCATTTACCGGTGTAATGAATCATCACGGTATCGTCCGGTACCCGGAAGCGGTGCCACACCTTGTTCGCGATGATGTCGTAAATGTGGTTGTAACGTTCCGGCAGGATCAGCACCTCATCTTCCAGCACAATGTTCAATGCATCCTGATCGGGAAAGCCAAACTCCGCTCCGCGGGTGACCAGCACCTCGGTAATGCGGGCCGTGGTCTGACGCGCCATCCAGCGTGGAATATTGATCAGCATAAAGCCGGAGTTGAAGTAGTTGTTGCCCTTCAGGCCGAGCTTCGGACACTGATTCTGACGCGCCCGTGGCGTATCGTTACAGGCACACAGCGTGTAATCGGCAATATCCAGGCTGAATAACGGCGAATAGTCACCCACCACCAGCGTATCGGCGTCGATGTAGATCACCCGATCGCTGAAGCGCGCCACGGTTTCGGGGATCAGAAAACGATAATGGATGCTTTTTGGATAGCGTCCGACCGCCGGCAACTGATCGACCCAGGCACTGTTGAAAATGTGCAGCGTAATCGCCAGCCGATGACCAGTTGCCAGCGAACGTAATTTTTCGACATCCTGCTCGCTTAGCGAGTCTGAAAAGATATGGGCGTGGAAAGCGGTATCAGGATGATGGCTGAGTAGTGAAAATAACGTAATGCCCAGACCACGCGCATAGGCGTGGTTGATGCCAAAGGCAACGTGCACCGGATTTGCATCCGTATCAGAGAGCGTGTTGACCAGGAGCTTACTTTGCTGAACAGCATCAGCAACAGGGGTAATTGCCATTACGCTTCACTATTCCAGATTATGAGTAATAAACGCTTGTATTCTAGTCAGTTTATCGTGATTCAGCCCAAATAATTTTTCAGCGGGCTGATCAAAGCGAAAACGCGTGGCAAAAACGAATGTCGACGCAGCAACATTATCGGGCCCGACAAACAGCACATTGTTGACCGGACGCTGTTCCCTGACTTCACAAGGGCCATAAAGCATGATCACCGGTACCTGCTGCGCATCGGCAATATAGGCATTGCCGGAGTCAGATGAGATATAGAAATCCATCTGCGCGATGGCCCAGGGCACCTCTTCCAGTTTTAGCTCACCAATCAGGCTCACGATATTTTCTTTCGGGCCGGTTAAGCTCAGCAATTCATCCAGCCACGGCTGTTCAGCAGGCGGCCCGAATACATAAAAGGTACAGGGCAGGTCGGTCAGCGCTTCCATCAGCTGCTGCCAGACGCTGGCGGGAATGGTTTTTGCCCGGTTGCCAGCGGAGATACTGATACCGATTTTAATCCCTTCACGCGGAGCCAGCAGCGCAGCAGGCGGCGCGGGCGGCTGCCACAGCGGCGACGTGGCGTGCTTAGGGAAATCGGTATAACGGTATTCCCGGTTGATCAGTTTCAGGTAGCTGTCGAGGGTTAAATCGGTCTTGGCATGATCCACAATGCCGCTGGCGCTGCGATAGAACACCGCGTGGTAGGACTTACGCACATAGGTGCGCAAAAACTGTTTGTTCGGCGCGTTACACAGCGATGCAAAAAACAGGTTTACGCTGTTGGGCTGCACCAGATAAACATTGTCGTAGCGGTTCATCAGGGTGAACGCCAGTTTAAGCTTGGCAAAGAAGCTGCGCTTCGCCTCTTCAATCAGAAAATAGCGGCTGACGGTATCATCATGGCGCACCAGCGGTTCTACCGCCTTACTGATCAGCAATTCGGACTGACCCAGCGCGCGCAGCATCGGCGTGATATTAATGAAATCACCGATTTTTGCCGTCTGAATGATTAAATTGCGCCCGGTCGGCCGGTAAAACAGCCGCATCAGCGTGCGAAACGGCACCAGCAGCAGGTAGATCAACACATAGTTCATGGCCTGTTTTCCGTAATAACGGCCTGCAGTTTTTCTGCCACCGCGTCGGCAGTCAGCTCCGCCAGATTATGATTCGGGGCGCTCAGCGCCTGTTGATTCTGACCGTAACCACCGATCAGGCCCGGATCGGTCGGTCCATACAGCGTCAGGTTAGGGCGATCCAGCGCGGCGGTCAGGTGGCTTAATCCGGTATCGACTGATACTACCGCACGCGCGCCAGCCAGCTGCCGGGCAATCGCCTCCAGCGTCAGTTTCGGCAGCACATCGACGTGCTCAAATCCTTCGGCCAGGCGCTGCGCACGCTGGTGCTCATGTTCTGCGCCCCACGGTAACTTGATCCGCAATCCGCTCGGCTGCACCCGTTCAATCAGCTGCCGCCAGTGCGACTCTGGCCAGTGCTTGTTGTCACGCGTCGTGGCGTGCAGAAACACCAGATAGTGCTGTGCATCGGCAGGCAGGTGATGCAGGAAATGTCCGGCAATCGCATAGTCGCCCTGGCCGTGCGGTTTCTCATAGCCGAGACTTTTAGCAAACAGTTCGCGCGTCCGCTCGACGGCGTGCTGTTGCTTACTGACCTCATGCCGCACGTCATACCACCAGCTGGCAAACGGTTCACGCGCGCTGCGGCTATCCTGGCCATGCTTAACGCCTTTTGACAATCGCGTCACCAGCGCCGCGCTTTTGATCAGCCCCTGCGCATCAATCACGATATCGTACTGACGTGCCTGTAACGCGCGCTTAAACAGCACGCGCTCTTCACGCTGCTGGCTGCCAAACCAGTGTTTGCGCCAGCGGCGAATCGCTACCGGTAGCACCTTATCCACTGCGGGATGCCAGCCGGGGATCTGAGCAAAGTTCTCTTCCACCACCCAGTCGAAACGGATGCCAGGAATGGCGTGCATCGCATCGGTCAGCGCTGGTAACGAATGCAGCACGTCGCCCATTGATGAGGTTTTAACGATCAGGACGTGCATGGCACCTCCTGCGGCGCGTCGAGTAATTCGGTAAGAGTCTGATGCACGCGCTCGGGTTGTATGTCGATCAGGCTCTGATGATAGCCCTGCTCGGCGTCGCCTTTGCGCACTTTGTGATAGCCGCTAATCAGGCGAATAACCCGCGCCTGGCGAGCCAGCGGTGGCGTAAAGTCAGGGCTGCTTGGGCCATAGAGCGCGACCAGCGGACGGTCCAGCGCGGCGGCGATATGCATCAGGCCGGAGTCGTTGCTGACCACTGCCCGGCACTGTGCCAGCAGAATCACTGCCTGCTCCAGCTGAGTCTCACCGGCCAGATTACGGCAGTGGACGCGGGCCGCTTCCGGCAGTGCGGCGATAATTTCCTCACCGGTTGGCCGATCTTTTGCCGAGCCAAACAGCACAATCTGAAATCCTTCCGCGATCAGCTGCTGCGCCAGTGCAGCGTAGTGATAGTGCGGCCAGCGTTTTGCCGGACCAAATTCGGCGCCGGGACAAAAACCGATCACTGGACGCGTCGCCGACAGCTGAAACTGCGCGGCGGTCTGAATTTTTTCCTGCTCTTCGACCTGTAGCTTTGGCCACAGCAGCGGTTGCGGCAGCTGCTGTGCCGACGCCACAGGCGTGTCATAGGCCAGCGCGACGTAGCGTTCAACCATCAGCGGGAAAGCCGCTTTATCCAGCACCCGCAGATCGTTCAGCAAGCCATAACGCATTTCGCCGCGCCAGCCAACGCGACGTTTGATCCCGGCGAAGAACGGCACCAGTGCCGACTTAAACGAATTCGGCAACACATAGGCGCGGTCATAGTGGCTGGCGCGCAGCGTTTTGCCTAACCGGCGTCGCTCACCAATTTCCAGCGCACCATGGCCAAGCGGCATCGCCAGCGCCTGATTCACTTCCGGCATGCGTGACAGCAGTGGACGACACCAGGCCGGTGCCATCACATCAATCACCGCATCGGGATGCTCGGCCTTGAGCGTGCGATAGAGACTTTGCGACATCATCATATCGCCGACCCACGACGGGCCGATTACCAGAATTTTCATCGCCGGAGCAGCTTCCTTTATGCGTTACGGTTAAGCCAGGCCATATATTCAGCGACGCCCTGCGCCACGGTTTTGAACGGCTTGTCATAGCCTGCGGCACGCAGCCGGGTCAGATCGGCCTGGGTGTATGCCTGATAGCGTCCTTTGAGTTTTTCCGGGAACGGTATGTACTCAATCTGGCCTTTCTGATGGAATTTCAGGACCGCATCGGCCACTTCCTGGAAGGATTCTGCGCGGCCGGTACCACAGTTATAAATGCCGGAGACGCCGTTCTCCCAGCACCACAGGTTCACCGCAGCCACGTCATCTACATGGATGAAATCGCGTTTGAAACCGTCGCTGCCTTCAAACAGTTTTGGATTTTCATCGTTGCTGATTTGGGTATTGAGATGAAAAGCGACGCTCGCCATGCTGCCTTTGTGGCCTTCTCGCGGTCCGTAGACGTTAAAGTAGCGGAAACCGCACACCGGCGAGTTCGCTTCCGGCAGCATCTGACGGACGTAGTGATCGAACAGCATCTTCGAGTAACCATAGACGTTCAGCGGCTGCTCATACTGGCGCTCTTCGATGAAATTCTCGTTGCGGCCGCCATAGGTGGCTGCTGAAGAGGCATACAGGAACGGGATTTCGCGCTCAAGACAGAAGTGCAGCAGCTCTTTGGAGTACTGATAGTTGTTCTCCATCATGTACTTGCCATCCCACTCGGTGGTGGAAGAGCAGGCGCCCTGATGAAACACCGCTTCGATCGGGCCTAAATCATCGCCCGCGATCACGCTCATCAGGAACTCTTCTTTGTCCATGTAATCGACAATATCCAGGTCGACTAAGTTGGCAAACTTGGTGCCATCCTTCAGATTATCCACCACCAGAATGTCGGTGTGACCGCGATCGTTCAGCGCTTTGACGATGTTGCTGCCAATCATTCCTGCGCCTCCAGTTACGATAATCATGTTGTTACCTTCAACGTTGTGGGGTGAAACAGGAGGTTTCACACACGAATACTTCACATCATAACATTTCATCAGGGTGCAGACAGCCAGATGACTCTGTAACGATTGGTGCGGTATCCGCCATGGCGTGAACTATGCTGCAAAAATGACATTCTGTTGGGTGATTTATCGTGGTCAGGCTCGCTGTTCAGTAAGATGTGCCAAATTTTTGCCATCTGAGGAGAGCAATAATGCCCGCGCAATTTTATCAACAACTTCGTCAGCAACTCGATACTGCCCGTCAGGAAGGCCTGTTTAAACAGGAGCGAATTATCACCTCTGCTCAGCAAACGGAAATCGCCGTCGGCAGCGATCCGGCAGTCATCAACTTCTGCGCCAACAACTACCTGGGGCTGGCCAACCATCCCGCTCTGATCCAGGCGGCAAAAGAGGGGATGGACTCGCACGGATTTGGCATGGCATCAGTGCGCTTCATCTGCGGCACCCAGGACAGCCACAAACTGCTGGAAAAACGGCTGGCGGAATTTCTGGGAATGGAAGATGCGATCCTCTACTCCTCCTGTTTCGACGCCAATGGCGGATTGTTTGAGACCCTGTTTGATGCGCAGGACGCCATCATTTCTGACGCCCTGAATCATGCCTCAATCATTGACGGGGTCCGGCTGTGTAAAGCGCAGCGCTATCGCTACGCCAATAACGATATGGAACAGCTGCGGGCGCGTTTACAGGAGGCGCGTGCTAACGGTGCCCGTCACATTGTGATCGCGACCGATGGCGTGTTCTCAATGGATGGCGTGATTGCTAACCTGCCGGCGATCTGCGATCTGGCCGACGAGTTCTCGGCGCTGGTGATGGTGGATGATTCGCATGCGGTGGGTTTTGTGGGCAATGCCGGACGCGGAACCCATGAGTATTGCGAGGTGATGGGCCGTGTCGACATCATCACCGGCACGCTGGGTAAAGCGCTGGGCGGCGCATCGGGCGGCTACACCGCAGCGAAAGCGGAAGTGGTTGAGTGGCTGCGTCAGCGTTCACGGCCTTATCTGTTTTCCAACTCACTGGCGCCTGCAATTGTTGCCGCCTCTCTGCGGGTGCTTGATCTGTTGAGCGAAGGCGACGGCCTGCGTCAGCGGCTGTGGGATAACGCCCGCTTCTTCCGTGAGCAGATGGCCGCGGCTGGCTTTACTCTCGCCGGTGCCGATCACGCCATAATCCCGGTGATGCTTGGCGAAGCCAGCGTGGCGCAGGAATTTGCCCGTCTGCTGCAACAGGAAGGCATCTACGTCACCGGTTTCTTCTATCCGGTGGTGCCCAAAGGCCAGGCGCGCATTCGCACCCAGATTTCTGCTGCCCATACCCAGCAGCAGCTGGAACGCGCGGTCGCGGCCTTTACCCGAATCGGCAAACAACTGGGCGTCATCGCCTGAGGAATTAACCATGAAAGCACTCGCCAAACTGAAGAAAGAAGCGGGCATCTGGATGGTGACCGATGCGCCGGTTCCTGAGCCGGGCCATAACGACCTGCTGATAAAAATCCGTAAAACGGCCATCTGCGGGACCGACGTGCACATCTACAACTGGGATGACTGGTCGCGCAAAACCATCCCGGTGCCGATGATTGTTGGCCATGAATATGTGGGGGAAGTGGTGGCGGTCGGCCAGGAGGTCAAAGGTTTTTCTATTGGCGACCGGGTGTCAGGCGAAGGCCACATCACCTGCGGCCACTGCCGCAACTGCCGTGCCGGACGCACCCATCTGTGCCGCAATACCATCGGGGTGGGCGTTAACCGTCAGGGCTGTTTTGCCGAATATCTGGTGATCCCGGCATTCAATGCCTTCAAAATTCCTGACAACATTTCCGATGAGCTGGCGGCGATTTTTGACCCGTTCGGCAATGCGGTGCATACCGCGCTGTCGTTTGATCTGGTCGGTGAGGACGTGCTGATCTCCGGAGCCGGTCCTATCGGCATTATGGCGGCGGCGGTCTGTCGTCACGTTGGCGCGCGCAACGTGGTGATTACCGACATCAATGAATACCGGCTGGCGCTGGCGCAGAAAATGGGCGTTACCCGGGCGGTTAATGTGGCAAAAGAAGATCTGCGCGAGGTGATGCATTCGCTGGGGATGACCGAGGGATTTGATGTCGGGCTGGAAATGTCGGGCGCGCCGCCGGCCTTCCGCACGCTGCTTGAGGTGATGAACCACGGTGGACGGATCGCTCTGCTGGGTATCCCGCCGGGTGAAATGGCGATCGACTGGAACCTGGTCATTTTCAAAGGGCTGTTTATTAAGGGGATCTACGGTCGCGAGATGTTTGAAACCTGGTATAAAATGGCGGCGCTGATCCAGTCGGGACTCGACTTAACGCCGATTATTACCCATCGCTATGCGATTGATGATTTTCAGCAGGGCTTCGATGAGATGCGTTCCGGACGTTCCGGCAAAGTGATCCTCAACTGGGATTAAGCAGATGGCGGCCGTTATGCGGCCGCGTTATTACGCCTGCTTTTTCTCTTCATCGGTCAGGTAGCGCACTTTGCGGGTGTAATCCTGGCCTTTAAACATCAGCGGCTGGCGGGGATCGCGGAGGTATTTTTGCCATTCCGACAGCGGGAAGCCGCCGTGTGCACCTACCACCTCAGTCGGTATCACCGCTGACTGACCGCCTATTTTCTTCGAAACCGGCCAGTTGGCCCATTCACCCAGATTAACAGTCCTCAGATCCAGCATGTCCAGCAACACCGCCAGCGGCAGCTGATCGGTCGGTGGCTGGCTGTCATTCATCAAATGCCAGGTATCATTAAATAGCGTCAGCCACAGCGGTGAAATACGCTGCCAGACCGCGCGCGTCGCCGCCAGATAAGCGCCATTGACGTGATCAACCAGGTAAGGACGGATGCTGGACGGGTAATAGGCGGGAATCACCTCTTTTGGCGCGCCTTCCAGTTTGGCAATCATTTTGCCCTGACGGAAGCTGGAGTAGAGATGGCCTGGCTTCATTCTGATGTCAGGCATCTTCAGTAGATTGAGGTCAGAATCGATCATCAGAATGCCGTCCCCTTTGGCCTGCAGGGGGGCCTGCAGTTTGATCAACCGGCTGCGATAGATCTGCTTATAGCGATAGTTTTCCTCGCGATGCGGAACGTCCAGCGTCGCCACCCGGGTTTTAGCCGGCAGTTCACCAAAGGCCGCCGCAGGTTGATCGCTGACGATAACAATCTCTTCTATCTGCGTCGCAAAGCGTGCGGCAAACGTGGCGCTGAGCAGGGCTTCTTCAATGTAATCCGCGCCGGTGCAGGGGATTACCACCGAGGTCAGCGTCACATCTCCCTGCACGTCCGCCTGATCGTAGGGCAGGTTATGGCGCGCCCGGATATGGCGATAGCGAGGATTTAAAAAATTAAGCATGGGGTTTTTCTCTGACGACGCTCTGAAGAATATTTTCAACGCCGCTGACGTAGGTTTCAATAGCGTATTGTTCGCGCACGCGCTTGCCTGCCGCATTGATCAGTCGCTGACGTAAATCCGCATCCTGCCACAGCGCAGTAAGATGCTGGGTCAGTTGCACCACATTGCCGTAATCAAACAGCAAGCCGGTTTCATCATGACTGATCAATTCGGCAGTACCGACCACGCGCGAACCGACGACGGCGGTGTTCACCAGCATCGCTTCCAGCACCACCCGTGGCAGACCTTCACTGCGTGACGCGAGAATAAACGCATCGAAGGCGGTGAGATAATCCAGTGCATTATTCTGGAAGCCGGTAAACACCACGTGATTCTGAATATTTTCCGCCGTCGCCAGCTGCAGCAGGTGCTGTAATTCAGGTCCGGCACCAACAACGATCATTTTCCAGTCAGCATCCGGATGCGCGCGTTTGAAGCGGCCCAGCGCCTGCAACGTATGGTGATTGGATTTACGTAATATCAGCGAACCGATGGAGCCAAACACAAAGGTACCGGGAGCCAGTTTAAAGCGCTGACGCACCTCAAGGCGGTCGGGCAGCGGCTGGTGGATATCAATAGCGTTGCTGACGGTAAAACAGCGATCTGCCTTCACGCCGTGCTTACGTAGCGTGGCGTTAACGCCCTCGGAGACCGCAATTACCGCCTGGCAATCCTGATTAACCATTTTAACCAGCCGCGGCTCCAGCAGCGGATCGATACGACAGTGCTGGACCACCGCCACATTCAGGCCTCGCGCCGCCAGATACCCTTCGACATTGGTACTGGGCTGGTTATTCATATACAGCGTGTCGTAGTTGCCCAGCTGTAACAACGAGTTGATTTTGCTGGCGTTGGGAATGATGCGCCAGCGCTCATCAATCAGATCGATGGCGCGCTTCTTAAGTTTTTTATTGAAAAACAGCAGTGCACGCGCCACCTCTTTGACGATTTTGGCCCAGCGCGGTTGTTTGATTTGCGGAATAAAGAATACCGGAATATCCAGTGCAAGCAGTACGGACTCAATGGTTTCACCGTTGCCGCGTCCGTAGTTGTGGTAGAAGCAGCAGGTGATATCAAATTTCTGACGATCAATACGCTTCAGCAGCTCCAGCATGCTGTTGGTGCCGCCTCCCCATTCTCTGCCGTTATCCAGCAGCAGAATTTTTTGTTTATTTATCGTCATCCGTCTCAATATTCCACACAGCACCTCATGGCCCGACCCGGGATTATAGTAATTTCTGCGTAGAATTGAACGCTAAGCTGCATACTTAGCATTCATAGCAAATTCAGAACAGACTTTTTACCTGCTTAAACAGCGGACTCTGGCTCACGCTTTCGCCTACCACTTCCAGTGCTCGCGTCGCCGGAACCGGTGTCAGCGGCCGTTTTGGCTTACACAGCCCAGGCGGCTGGAAGCGCGGTGAAACGGGCTTAGTGGGCGCTACCGATGTGGCTGGTGGGCGAGTGCCATTATGCAGCGGCTCGTTCAGCAACTGGCTGGGACGGACTAAGGTAATCTCAGCCGGCAGCGTGGGTAACATCTGTTGCAGCACCCGGACAGTATTGGGATGCGGATGGCCAATGGCGATGGCGTAGCCATCACGCTGCGCCAGCTTTACCGCGCGGCTGAACTGCTGGCGAATGGTGTTAATATCCTGGCTGTCATCCAGAAAAACTCTGCGCTTCAGCACCTTGACCTGGGTGCCCTGCGCCGCCGGCACTGCCTGGCTGTTCGCAATGGTCATGCTATCCAGGAAATAGAGGTTGTAATGGTTCAGCGCCTGCATCACTTTTTGCATGCCGGGCAGGCTGGAGGTCATTCTGCTGCCCATATGGTTATTGAGACCCACCGCATAAGGCACGTTGTTGACCGCATTGCGCATGATGCGTGCTACCTCTTCACTGCTCATCTCTGGCGTTAAGGTATCTTTCTCCAGCGGCTGCTTGCTGAGCGGTGCCATCGGAAGATGGATCAACACCTCATGACCACTCTGATGGGCTTTGGTGGCCATTTCATGCGCATGCGGCGCATTAGGCAGCACCGCGACCGAGATTGCCTGCGGCATCTGCAGAACCTTGTTTTCTTCGGTCGGGCGATAACCGACATCATCAATCACAATCGCGAGTTTGCCGGCGTGGGCAGCGTAGCTGAGCAACAAACTGCTCAGCAGTACGGAGATTTTTCGAAGTTGCAGCAAAACTTATTTTCCTAACCACGGGAGTGGGTTGACGGCCTGTCCCTGACGTCGAATTTCAAAATAGAGCGACGGTGTGCCACGGCCGCCACTGGTACCAACCAGCGCAATCGGCTGACCGGCTTTCACCTGGGCGCCGACGGTCACTAGCGCACTTTGGTTGTAGCCATACAGGCTCATGTCGCCTTTACCGTGCTCCAGTACCACCACCAGACCATAGCCCTGTAACCAGTCGGCCATCAGTACGCGACCGTCGGCGATGGCTTTCACCTCGGTGCCTTCGCGCGCATCAATCACCAGCCCTTTCCAGCGCAGCTCACCCTGAAGCTGTTCGCCAAAGCGATGCTCAATACGTCCGCGTACCGGCCACAGGGCCTGACCGCCGGCGCGACCCAGGCCGCCGGTTCGGGCGACCAGCTCGCGTTCACTCTGGGTCGGCTGATAACTTGATCCTTTGGCTTTCGCCTGCGCCTGACGCTGACGCACTTTTTCCGCTTCACGCGCTTCGCGGGCAGCACGTTCCCGTGCTTCACGTTCTGCCCGGGCGATTTTGTCCTGCAGACGGGTTTCGTTCTGGCGCATCTCCACCAGATCGGCCTGATCTTTTTCCAGCGCGCTTTCCAGTACCGTCAGGGTTTTCTTACGTGCTGCGCTCGCCAGCTGCAGTTTCTGCTGCTGGCTTTGCTGCTGGGCTAGCAGGCCTTTCTGCTGCTGTTGCTTCTGCTCCAGCGAGGCCCGCTGCTGGCTCAAATCCTGTCGCGTCTGCTGTAACGCTTCAATACTCTTCTGGCGTGCGGCATTCAGGTAACCGAAATAGGCCAGAATGCGTTCGCTGCGCTGGCTCTCTTCACCGCCCAGCAGCAGTTGCAGGCCATTATGCTGGCCCTGGCGAAACGCGGCGTCGAGCTGCTGTGAAAGCAGCTTTTCCTGTTGCGTCTGCTGCTTTTCAAGCCGGGCGATCGAGCTGGCGAGCTGGCTGATGTCATTATTCAATGCTGTCAGGCTATTCCGGGTTTCTCGCAGCTGACGACTGGCCTGCGCAATAATTTTTTCCTGACTCTGCAACTGATCCAGCAACTTGCTGCGCTGTAGCTTTTGCGCTTTAACGCTTTTCTCTTTTTCAGCGATGTTTTGCTGAATAGATTGCAGCTGGGATTTGCTGTCTTCCGCACTGCGCGCGGCGGTCGGCAATAACAGTACGCCCGCGCAAAGCAGGCTAAGGGATAGGGTGGACAGATGTGTGGACAACGGCAGGTTATCGCCGTTGCGACGGGTCCTTGTGTGCGAAACGGTTATTTTTCCCTTCATAGGCCAATGATTATTCCACGATGAACCGCCGCTTACCAGCAAACCGCTCCGGCATTTGCTTTTCCAGTTATGTCCGGTTTTTACAGGACATTGCCTAAGCGTTACGCCATTTTTGTGCTTTAGCCAGATTTTTTTGGAAAATGCTACTCAAATTACCACTCTGACCGCTTAGCATCTGTACATGAGAAGTGGCGCAGGTATACTCAGAACCCTTGTTTTAGCTTATTAGCCCGGTCTGGAGTCGTTACCCCTCATGCAAGAAATTATGCAGTTTGCAAGCAATCACCCCATCCTCAGTCTGGCATGGGTTGTTTTACTCATTCTGGTGATTGTGACTACCGTTAAAGGAATGTTCTCTAAGGTAAAAACTATCAGTCGTGGTGAAGCAACCCGCCTGATTAACAAAGAGGACGCGGTAGTTGTAGACGTGCGTTCGCGCGACGATTTTCGCAGAGGGCATATCTCAGGTGCGCTGAATGTAGCAGCCGCAGAGATTAAGAAAGGCAATTTAGGCGAACTGGAAAAACATAAAGCGCAGCCGATCATCGTGGTGTGCGCGACCGGACAAAGCGCGGCCGATCCTGCTGCCCATCTGAGTGCTGCTGGCTTTACCCAGGTGTCAGTGCTGAAAGACGGCATCAGCGGCTGGAGCGGTGAAAATCTGCCGTTAATTCGCGGTAAATAATCTTACATAGGTGCTAATCATGGCAAACGTTGAGATGTACACCAAAGCGACCTGTCCTTATTGCCATCAGGCGAAGGCGCTGTTAACGCAAAAAGGCGTATCGTTCCAGGAGATTCCCATCGATGGGGACATGGCGAAACGTGAAGAGATGATTAAGCGCAGCGGCCGGACGACCGTGCCTCAGATTTTTATTGATGCGCAGCACATTGGCGGCTGCGACGACTTATTTGCACTCGATAATCGCGAAGGTTTAGATCCTTTACTGCAGGCGTAATTTTACGCCGGACATTCTCACTTATAGGACCTGGTCACATGTCAGAACACAACACTAACGAAATGCAATTCCAGATTCAGCGCGTATACACCAAAGATATCTCATTTGAAGCGCCTAACGCGCCGCAGGTTTTCCAGAAAGAGTGGGAGCCGGACGTAAAACTGGATCTGGATACTGCATCTTCTCAACTGGCTGACGAAGTTTATGAAGTCGTGCTGCGTGTGACTGTAACCGCAACCGTCGGTGAAGAGACCGCTTTCCTGTGTGAAGTTCAGCAGGCCGGTATTTTCACTATCAGCGGTATCGAAGGCACGCAGCTGGCCCATTGCCTGGGTGCTTACTGCCCGAATATCCTGTTCCCGTATGCACGCGAATGCATTACCAGCCTGGTTTCACGTGGTACTTTCCCGCAGCTGAACCTGGCGCCGGTTAACTTTGATGCGCTGTTTATGAACTACCTGCAGCAGCAGCAAGGTGAAGAAGGCGCCGAACCACATCAGGATGCCTGATGACTACTCACGCTTCGATTAGCGTCATCGGTGCCGGCTCGTACGGCACCGCTTTGGCGATTACCCTGGCCCGTAACGGCCATCCGGTGCTGTTGTGGGGACATAACCCGGCGCACCTGGCGCAACTTCAGTCTGACCGCTGTAATACCGCTTTCCTGCCCGATGTGCCGTTCCCCGATAATCTCTCTCTTGAGCCTGACCTGGCGAAAGCCATTGCGGCCAGCCGCGATCTGTTGATTGTGGTGCCGAGTCACGTATTTGGTGATGTGCTGCAACAGATCAAGCCGGAATTACGCGCCGATTCGCGCATTGTCTGGGCGACCAAAGGGCTGGAAAAAGAGACCGGACGTCTGCTGCAGGATGTGGCGCGTGAGATCGTTGGCGAGGCGATACCGCTGGCGGTGATCTCCGGCCCGACCTTTGCAAAAGAGCTGGCGGCAGGTTTACCGACCGCGATTGCACTGGCAGCGACCGATGCCCGGTTTGCTGACGATTTGCAGCAGAAGCTGCACTGCGGCAAAAGTTTCCGCGTTTACAACAACCCTGACTTTATCGGCGTACAGCTGGGCGGGGCGGTTAAAAACGTAATTGCTATCGGTGCCGGTATCTCCGATGGCATCGGTTTCGGTGCCAATGCACGTACCGCATTAATTACGCGCGGGCTGGCGGAGATGAGTCGTCTCGGCGCGGCGCTAGGTGCCGATCCCACTACCTTTATGGGCATGGCGGGATTGGGTGATTTGGTCCTGACCTGTACCGATAATCAGTCGCGCAACCGTCGTTTTGGCATGATGCTGGGCCAGGGCGAGGATGTAGATAGCGCACAACGCATTATCGGACAAGTTGTAGAAGGCTACCGAAATACCAAGGAAGTCAGAGCGTTAGCCGCGCGAGTCGGCGTAGAAATGCCGATCACCGAGCAGATTTATCAGGTGCTGTATTGCGAAAAACCCGCGCGGGATGCAGCATTAAGCCTGCTGGGGCGGACAAGGAAGGACGAAAACAGCAATAGCTAAAGCAGGAAGCGTAGCGTCATCACCTGTAGCGCCCATTCAGGCGCTTTTTTTATCGGGAGAAAACAGCAATGTCGTCTGATGAGTTAGAACTGGTCTGGAATAATATCAAAGCAGAAGCGCGAGCCCTGGCTGATTGTGAGCCGATGCTGGCCAGCTTTTACCACGCGACATTGCTTAAGCATGAAAATCTCGGTAGTGCTTTGAGTTATATGCTGGCTAATAAGCTGGCCAACCCGATTATGCCGGCAATCGCTATCCGTGAGATAGTCGAAGAGGCCTATCGCGAAGACCCTACGATGATCCTGTCAGCCGCTTACGATATTCAGGCGGTCCGTCAGCGCGATCCGGCAGTGGATAAATACTCCACGCCGCTGCTCTATCTTAAAGGCTTCCACGCCTTACAGGCGTACCGTATCGGCCACTGGTTGTGGAACGAGGGACGTCGTGCGCTGGCGGTTTACCTGCAGAATGAAATTTCCGTCTCGTTTGCGGTTGATATCCATCCGGCCGCCAACATCGGTCACGGCATCATGCTCGACCATGCGACCGGGATTGTGATTGGCGAAACGGCAGTGGTTGAGAACGATGTCTCAATTTTGCAGTCGGTTACGCTTGGCGGGACCGGCAAAACCAGCGGCGATCGCCATCCAAAAATCCGTGAAGGGGTGATGATTGGTGCCGGGGCGAAAATCCTCGGCAACATTGAGGTCGGACGCGGAGCAAAAATCGGCGCCGGCTCGGTGGTCCTGCAGCCTGTGCCGCCGCATACCACCGCCGCAGGCGTGCCTGCGCGTATCGTCGGCAAGCCCGGCAGTGATAAGCCGTCAATGGATATGGATCAGCATTTCAATGGCAGCCTGGCGGGCTTTCAGTTTGGCGACGGCATCTAGTCTTTAGTCAGTGCGCCAGCGTAATCAAGCTGGCGCCACGCTTCATACACCACCACCGAGACCGCATTCGACAGATTCATACTGCGGCTTTCGGCCTGCATCGGTATACGAATCTTCTGCTGTGGCGGTAAGGCCTGCAAAATCTCAGCCGGCAGTCCGCGGCTCTCCGGACCAAACAGCAAATAATCCCCGGCCTGATACTGCACCGCGCTGTGCGCTGGCGTGCCTTTAGTGGTCAAAGCAAACAGCCGCGCGGGCGACTCTGCCGCCAGAAATGACGCATAGTCTGCGTGGAATTTGATGGCGGTAAATTCGTGATAATCCAGTCCGGCGCGGCGTAAGCGTTTATCATCCCAGGCAAAACCGAGCGGCTCAATCAGGTGGAGCTGAAAGCCGGTATTGGCGCACAGGCGAATGATATTGCCGGTATTCGGCGGGATTTCTGGTTCAAACAACACTATGTTAAGCATAAGGCCCCCGATAACGAGGGCCGAAGCATAGCAAATTATTGTCGACCGGAGGAGTAGAGCGGCAACCAGATCGTCAGGCGCAGGCCGCCAAGCGGGCTGTCATCGGCCTTAACCCAGCCGCGATGTTGCTGCACGGCGGTTTCGACGATGGCCAGACCAAGGCCGGTGCCGCCCGATTCGCGATCGCGCGCTTCATCAGTGCGATAAAACGGCCGGAATATCTGTTCGCGATCTTCCGGGCTGACGCCAGGACCATCATCATCGACATGGACCGTAATGCCGGCGATATCGACGGAGAAGCTGACGCTGATGTGGCTGTTTGAATAGCGCAGCGCGTTACGCACGATATTCTCCAGCGCACTTTCCAGCGCGTGCGGATTGCCGTAGAGCGGCCACGGACCCGGCGGATACGGGATGTCCATCTTCTTGCCCATCTGCTCGGCTTCGAAGCGGGCATCTTCCAGCACTCCGTTCCACAACTGGTTCGCCTTCATTGCCTCACTGACCAGCGCATTTTTATGCTGGGTTCGCGACAGCACCAGCAGGTCGTTAATCATGCCATCCAGACGCTGCGCTTCCATCTCAATGCGCTCCAGCTCTTTGCCCTCGCCCTGACGACGACGCAGCAACGCCGTTGCCAGCTGCAGTCGGGTAAGTGGTGTACGCAGCTCATGGCTGATATCTGACAGCAGACGTTGCTGACCGGTCATCATCCGTTCCAGCGCACTGACCATCTGATTAAAGCTGGAGCCGGCAGCCAGGAACTCCTGCGGGCCCGACTCCAGTTCCGGATGCTGACGCAGGTTACCGCTGGCGACTTCATCGGCAGCATATTTCAGCTTACGGGCCGGACGCGCCAGGCTCCAGGCCAGCCATAATAGCAGGGGTGAACTGATCAACATTGTTACGATCAGCAGCAATAAGGGGCGATCAAACAGCAGGTTGATGAAATCGAGCTGGGAACTGTTGGCAGGACGGATCATATAGAGCTGGTAGTTATCTTCACCGTCCCGAACCGCAAACGGCCCCACCAGCTCAACCCGACCATACTTCTTCTTCTGCGGATGATCCGCATTATCGGACTGGCCGATAAAATTACGAATAACCTGCATTTCATTATGCTGCGCGCCGATTACCCGGCCTTCGCTGGTCACTAACAATAGCCGCTGACCCGGCGGCGCCCATTTTTCTACTGCACGGAATAACCGGCGCCACCACATCAGATCGTTAGGCGGATCCTGTGACAGCTCGGCTTCAACATGCTGCTCGATCATGATGCCCTGCCGCTGTTCACTTTCAAGCAGCGAGGTCATCTGTCGGGAATCGAGTTTGGGGACCATCAGCACCAGCATCAACACCAACGCCAGGGTTAACCAGAAGATGGCAAAGATGCGGGTGGTCAGACTGCCAATCATGATGCCGAAACCATCAGATAGCCCCGGCCGCGTAAGGTTTTAAACCATGGGTGACCGTCACGACGCTCAGGAAGCTTACGGCGCAGGTTAGAGATATGCATATCAATTGCCCGGTCAAATGGCGTCAGGCGTTTACCCAGTACTTCCTGGCTCAGATGTTCACGCGACACCACCTGACCCAGATGCTGTGCCAGCAGATAGAGCAGGGTGAATTCGGTGCCGGTCAGATCCAGCGTCACGTCATCAAAGCTGGCCTCCTGGCGACCCGGATTAAGCCGCAGGCAATCGACTTCCAGCGTCGGTGAGCTGTTGTCCTGCTGCTGTTGCTGTTCACTCCAGTTAGAGCGGCGCAGAATGGCACGGATACGGGCCACCAGCTCACGATCGTTAAACGGTTTAGGCAGGTAGTCATCCGCACCCAGTTCGAGACCCAGTACGCGATCCAGCTCGCTACCGCGTGCGGTCAGCATGATGACCGGTGTCTGGTGCTGCTGTCGCAGCTCCTTCAGGGTGTCGATACCGTTCTTCTTCGGCATCATCACATCCAGTAACAGCAGATCAACGGAGTTATCAAGCACGTTCAGCGCTTGTTCACCGTCGCTGGCTACCACCACTTCAAACCCTTCCATTTCTAACAGTTCTTTTAAAAGCGAAGTTAATTCGCGGTCATCATCTACCAACAGGATTTTATTCATTTTTGTAGCCCTCCGCAGGCAAAATACCGTGTTCCTGGCGCACCTATCCATCGCTTTACGTAGTTTTACACCCCCTGACGGATGTTTGCAGCTATCGCCGTACACTGGCTCTCGTTGAATCGCAAAACGGAACGAACTGGAGTAAACGATGCGCACATTAACCGCCGTCGTCCTTGCCTCAGCGATGGCTCTCAGTCTCGCCAGCGCAGGTGCAAAAGATACGACGACGATTGACGAGATGCATCATGGCGGATTGCCGACAGGCAGTATGACGCAAAATCCACAAAGCCACATGTTCGAGGGCATCGAGTTGACCGAACAGCAGCGTCAGCAGATGCGTGACCTGATGCAACAGGCCCGACACGAACGCCCGGCGGTCCGTCTTGATGATATCGCCGCTCTGCATGAGTTAGTGACTGCAGACAAATTTAACGAAACGGCCATCCGCGAGAAGGCGGAAACCATCGCCAGAGTTCAGGTTGAACAACAGGTCGAGATGGCGCGTGTACAGAATCAAATGTTTCATCTGCTAACGCCGGCCCAGCAGGCCACGTTGCAGAAGAACTACCAGCAGCGACTGAATGAGCTGCGTCATTTATCGAATTTGCAGTCAGCATCATCACTGCAAGCAGTGAGTAGTACCAGCAGTAACCAGTAACATAGTATCCCTGTTTTCCTTGCCATAGACACCATCCCTGTCTTCCCCCGCATGATGCGGGGGTTTTTTTTATCAGGGGATTAACGCCACGTTATTCTGAATCACACATTTAAGAAATTCATGACGCGACATCAAGCTTTATGAAGTAATCAGAGTGTGGTCGGTAGGAAGAGACACTGGGCTTCAGTTCCCTGTTGACGGGTAAAACGCGCCTTCGCAAAAGCGGGGTTTTTATCTTTTTACGGGTTATTTTGTTTTGACAGTAATACTCACTCCGCAATAAAAATGCCCTTTCATTAACGCTTATCCAGCCTGAGCTACCACTCATCACCGTTTATGCGCCTTTAAGCATGATGACTGTGCTTAAGCGCACCGGAAACGATTTGCGCGGCGGTTAAATTAGTAATCCGTTGAAATATAAAACTTTTATTTCAAGTTATGCCCGATTAACCCGGCTTTTCAACGGCCTGCGTTCCCCGCGTTGCGCTTGCTGGATCAGGTCCAGCTTCTACACTTAATCCTGTCACTGCAGGGAAGTGCAGTGTCTTCGCGAAGTCTCAGGGAGCAACAACCACATTATGTCGTCCTGAATGAATCTATTAACGGAGTAAGTTATGGCAGAGCATCGTGGTGGTTCAGGTAATTTCGCAGAAAATCCGCAAAAAGCATCTGAAGCCGGTAAAAAAGGCGGCCAGAACAGCGGCGGCGGAAATTTCAAAAACGATCGTGAAAAAGCATCAGAAGCAGGGAAAAAAGGCGGCAAAAAGTAATTGCTGTCCTGCACTCTGACACGGCTGGCAGATGAAATAAGGCTGGCACTGATGTAGTAAGCACTTTGCCCCGTCCTCCTGCTGTGGTCGGGGCTTGTTTTTATCATGACGTTCTCTCGCCGACTGATCTTCCTCTCTTTGATCACAATTAAGCGGTCTGCTGACAGCAGTGTTAAACTTTAGCCACTCTTTCATTTGGGTGCGCATCACCCTTGATGCTGCATACGGAACCTGGCATGCAACCCTCATATGGCCGATTGGTAAAGCGTGCTGCACTGGCCGCGACTATCCTTGCGTCTGCGCTGTTAATCGTGAAGATTTTCGCCTGGTGGTACACCGGTTCAGTGAGCTTGCTGGCTGCGCTGGTCGATTCACTGGTCGATATCGCCGCCTCGCTGACCAACCTGCTGGTGGTGCGTTATGCGCTGCAACCGGCGGATGAAAACCACACCTTCGGACATGGCAAAGCGGAGTCGCTGGCGGCGCTGGCGCAAAGCATGTTTATCTCAGGCTCCGCGCTATTTCTGTTTCTGACCGGTCTGCAACATCTCGCTTCCCCCAACGTACTCCATGCGCCCGGCGTCGGCATTGTGGTCACTGTGGTGGCACTGACCTCGACCCTGATTCTGGTGGCATTTCAACGCTGGGTGGTGCGCAAAACCCGCAGCCAGGCAATCCGGGCCGATATGCTGCACTATCAGTCAGATGTGATTATGAACGGTGCTATCCTGATCGCGCTGGTGCTGAGCGGCTATGGCTTTGCCCGGGCGGACGCGCTGTTTGCGCTGGGTATTGGCGTGTTCATTCTCTACAGCGCGCTGCGGATGGGATATGAGGCGGTTCAGGCACTGCTGGATCGGGCGCTGCCGGAAGAGGAACGACAGAGAATTCTGACGATAGCGACGCAGTGGCCACGGGTTCAGGGAGTACACGATCTGCGCACCCGCCAGTCCGGGCCTACCAAATTTATCCAGCTGCATCTGGAGTTAGAAGATCAGCTGCCGCTGGTACAGGCACACCGTGTTGCGGACCAGGTTGAGAAAGCATTACGCAAAGAATTTCCCGGTTCGGACGTAATTATCCATCAGGATCCCTGTTCTGTGGTACCGTTCGAGAGAGAAGATTCTTTAGGTTTTTAACTTAAATGAATCAAACTGATACGAAAGGCATGACGTAACGCTAACATTGCTGCAAAAAATAGTGAAAAGTTGTCTGACCTGAATCAATTCAGCAGCAAGCCTTTGATATACTATCTGCCATCACGTATCGCGCGAATCGCAAGAATGATGTTCAGCAGCGATCGACAGGCAGGATTAACCCTTAGTTTTGAACAATCCAGAGGTTGTCATGATCAAAAAAATTGGTGTATTGACCAGCGGCGGCGACGCCCCAGGCATGAACGCAGCTATTCGTGGAGTGGTACGTTCCGCGCTGAGTGAAGGACTGGAAGTTTTTGGGATCTATGACGGTTATCTGGGTTTGTATGAAGATCGCATGATCAACCTCGATCGCTATAGCGTCTCCGATATGATCAACCGCGGCGGCACCTTCCTCGGTTCTGCACGCTTTCCTGAATTCCGTAATGAAGATGTGCGTCAGGTCGCGATTGAAAACATGAAAAAGCGTGGCATCGATGCGCTGGTGGTTATTGGTGGTGACGGTTCTTATATGGGCGCTAAGCGCCTGACCGAGATGGGCTTTCCCTGCATCGGTTTACCCGGCACCATCGATAACGACGTAGCCGGTACCGATTACACCATTGGCTATTTCACCGCGCTGGAAACCGTGGTAGAAGCGATTGACCGTCTGCGTGATACCTCATCATCACATCAGCGTATTTCGATTGTTGAAGTTATGGGCCGCTATTGCGGTGACCTGACGCTGGCTGCGGCGATTGCCGGCGGCTGCGAATTCATCGTGTTGCCGGAGATCCCATACACCCGCGAAGAGCTGGTGGCGGAAATCAAAGCTGGCATTGCCAAAGGTAAAAAGCACGCTATCGTGGCGATTACCGAACATATCTGCGATATCGACGATTTGGCGCGCTTCATCGAAACCGAAACCAAGCGCGAAACCCGCTCAACCGTGCTGGGTCACATTCAGCGTGGCGGTGCGCCTTGTGCTTATGACCGTATTCTGGCGTCACGCATGGGTGCCTACTCGATTGAGCTGCTGATGCAGGGTTATGGCGGACGTTGCGTCGGCATTCAAAACGAGAAGATGGTGCATCACGACATCATCGACGCGATTGAAAATATGAAGCGTCCGTTCAAGCGCGACTGGCTGGATACCGCTAAACAGCTCTACTAATCTCTTCTCCGGGCGTGCAGCATTGCACGCCCAACCTGCCTGTCTGTATATTCCGCATGGTTATAACAGCTTATTTTTAATTCTTTTAGCTCTGTAATGGTTTATGTCACGCTTAGCCCATAACGATATTGGGAGAGTGCGTAATGAACAAGTGGAGTATCGGAATTACCCTGTTGCTGGCCTCAACCAGCGTGCTGGCGAAAGACATCCAGTTATTAAACGTTTCCTACGATCCGACACGCGAGTTGTATGAGCAATACAACAAAGCGTTCAGTGCGCACTACAAACAGGAAACCGGCGATAACGTTGTGGTCCGTCAGTCTCATGGCGGTTCCGGTAAGCAGGCTACCTCGGTCATCAACGGTATTCGTGCCGACGTCGTTACTCTGGCGTTGCAGTCAGATGTGGATGCGATTGCTGAGCGTGGCCGTATCGACAAAAACTGGCTTCAGCGCCTACCCGAAAACTCCGCACCCTACACCTCGACCATCGTCTTCCTGGTACGCAAAGGTAATCCCAAAGGCATTCATGACTGGAGCGATCTGATCAAACCGGGCGTATCGGTAATTACCCCGAACCCGAAAACCTCGGGTGGCGCACGCTGGAACTATCTGGCCGCCTGGGGCTGGGCACTGGACCACAATAACGGCGATCAGGCCAAAGCGCTGGCCTACGTCCGGGCGCTGTTCAAAAACGTCGAAGTGCAGGATTCCGGCGCGCGCGGCGCAACCAATACCTTTGTTGAGCGCGGTATCGGTGATGTGCTGATCGCCTGGGAAAACGAAGCGTATCTGGCGGTTAACAAGCTGGGTAAAGACAAGTTTGAGATTGTGACCCCGAGCGAATCCATTCTGGCCGAACCCACCGTATCGGTCGTCGACAAAGTAGTGGATGAGAAGGGCACACGCAAGGTGGCGGATGCCTACCTCAAGTATCTCTACTCGCCAGAAGGCCAGACCATCGCCGCACAGAACTACTATCGTCCGCGTGATGCTGAAGTAGCGAAAAAATTCGCCAGCACCTTTGCGCCAGTGAAGCTGTTTACCATTCAGGATAAATTCGGCGGCTGGACCCAGGCACAAAAAGCGCACTTCGCCGATGGCGGCAGCTACGACCAGGTCATGAAACCCTAATCGGGTGCGGCCAGCACGCCCTGTGCTGGCCGCTTCACAGTTCTTCCCCCGCTCATCACCATTTCTTACTCCCGCACAGAATTCTCCGTGACATTCCCTGATCGCCAGGCGAGGATGCAGGCTGCTGAATCCCACAGGAAGCGTTGTTATGCAGCCACGTCGTCGCGCAGTCGCTCTGATTGCGTTTTTGCTGATACTGGTGATTGCGGGCATGCTGGTCGCTGCCCTTCATTTCAAAAAAAACGCCGATGCGCTGTGGCAAATCGTCAGCGAAAAGTGCCTGCCCAATCAGCTGCGCCATGGCGAGCCGGCTCCCTGCCAGCGGGTTGATCTGCAGCATCGCTACGCCACGCTGAAAGATATTAACGGCCCGCTGCAATATCTGCTGATCCCACTCGATAAAATCAGTGGCATTGAAAGCCCGCAGCTGTTGAAGACCACCACGCCCAACTATTTTTCTTTCGCCTGGCATGAACGCCAGTTACTGGCGCAACGGCATGGCGCGCCGATTGACGATCGGGTGCTTTCGCTGGCGATCAACGCACAGTACGGCCGCAGCCAGAACCAGCTGCATATCCATCTCTCCTGTTTACGGCCGGATGTGCGTCAGCAGCTTGATCAGCTGATGCCGCAGCTTACGGCACGGTGGCAGACGACCACGCTGCGTAACCATCGCTACTGGCTGCGCGCGCTGTCGCCCGCAGAGCTGGCACAGCAAAGCGTTTTCATCCGTCTGGCGGATGAGGTGCCACAGGCACGTACGGCGATGGGGAAATATGGGCTGGCGCTGGCGCCTTTATCTGACGGGCGGCTGGTGTTGATGGCGATTGAGCGCAACTGGCTGCTGCTGAACCGTGGTTCAGCGGAAGAGGTGCAGGATCATCAATGTCAGCTGATCGCGCCAATAAAAAAGGCGGCTTAATAAGCCGCCTTCAGGGTGCGCATTAGCGCTTAGGCATTTTTCGCCGCTGCTGCCGCTTTAACAATCACGGCAAACGCATCGGCTTTCAGTGACGCACCGCCAACCAGCGCGCCATCAATGTCGGGCTGGGTGAACAGCTCAGCGGCATTTTTATCGTTAACTGAACCGCCGTACTGAATGATGACCTGTTCAGCGATCGCCGCATCTTTCTTCGCGATATGATCACGAATAAATTTATGCACCGCCTGCGCCTGCGCAGGGGTCGCTGATTTACCGGTACCGATAGCCCAGACTGGCTCGTAAGCGATGACCGCGTCTTTGAACGCTTCGGCACCCTGCGTTTCCAGCACGGCATCCAGCTGACGCGCGCAGACTTCTTCAGTTTTACCCGCTTCGTTTTCTGCTTCGGTTTCGCCAATGCACAGCACCGGTACCAGACCCACAGACTTCAGCACCGCGTATTTCTTCGCAATGAATTCGTCGCTTTCTTTATGGTAGGTACGGCGTTCGGAGTGACCGATGATGATATATTTTGCACCGATATCTTTCAGCATCTCGGCAGAAACTTCACCGGTAAAGGCGCCAGACAGGTTAACGTCTACGTTCTGCGCACCCAGTGCGATGTGGCTACCAGAGATGGCATGTTTCGCCTGCTCGAGATAGACGGTTGGCGGTGCAATGGCTACGCCACACCCATCAACGCCGGACAGTTCCTTGCGCAGACCGTCGATCAGTTCGGCTGTCATCTGCTTGCTGCCATTCAACTTCCAGTTACCCATAACCAGTGGATGTCGCATTCTATCCTCCGCATAACGCGATACATGAAAAATCGCTGCCAGCTGGCAGCGTTGTCTGCCAGACAGTATAGAGATCAAATGTGGCGATGGCTTTGCTTTTCGTCATTTTTGCCCACATCATCAGGGGGTCGCGAGCGCCAGTTTGACCGGTTCAATCGCAAAGGTTAATCCCTTGTCGCCGTTGTCAGCCACCACAAAACGCAACGCGCCTTCGACGTGAGCATAGTAGGGTGATCCCTTACCTTCTTTCAGCAATTCATCCAGCTTTTTACGCCCCTCTTCAGCGCTCAATCCCGGGACGAAGAACCGCAGCGAAGCGGTCATATAGGCCAGCGCTTTCTCCTGTGACGCACTCTGATCCGGACCGGGCAGCGGCAGCCAGGTAATCTGCAGAGTTTTGATTTTTCCGGTACCCGGCTCCAGTGCCGTCGAGGCATACAGGGTTTCGTTAATTTTGCTGGCGGCGCGCGTCAGATTGCTTTTGTCACCGCGATTATCAATGGCACGATACTCCAGCAGCGGCAGAGCCGGATTCGCCAGATTGTACTTTTCGCGAAACTGGCCGATTGTCATGTCAAAGGTGGGCGCACCCGCCAGCAGGTAAGGCGCAGCGGGCGGTGCGTCGGCCCGCTCCTGCGGTTGCGGATCGGCGGCAAATGCCGGAACCGTCAGCGCAAGCGATAACAGCAGTGCGCCAGGCAAATTCTTCATTTTGTCGACCCTAACCAGTAAACTCATGCCCAAATTAGAACGGTTTTTATCCGCGAGGTCAAAAGCGCGGCGGCTTTAATTTCTGCTGGGACAATAATGCATGACATTACAACAATGGTGTTTTTCTTATCGTGGCCGGCTGGGGCGACGTGACTTCTGGATCTGGCAGGCGGTCTGGCTGTTGACGACCACCTTATTATTCGTTTTAGCGGCGAATGAGTGGCTGGATACGCAAATGGCCGCATTCGGCGTGGTATGCCTGCTGTGGCCCGCCAGCGCGGTGCTGGTAAAGCGTCTGCACGATCGTAATCGTCGCGGCTACTGGGGATTTTTACTGATTGCAGCCTGGTTGTTGGTGGCGGGAAACTGGAGCATGTTAAACGGCATCCTGCCGTGGCTGGTGGGACGGGCCATTCCATTTGTGATACTGGCTGGACTGCTACTCGATATCGGCGTGTTTCGCGGCACCGCCGGCGATAACCGGTTTGGTGCCGCGGCGCAGCCTGTGCGTTACTGGCAGGCGGCTCACCAGTAATGTTCGCTGGTGATGTGGCCCGGTTTGCGCTTCAGGTGTTTGCGCATCTCGCGCGTCTCCTTAAGCAATTGCTGGGTATCACGCACCATCTGCGGGTTGCCGCACAGCATCACGTGGCTGCTGTCGGCATCGAGCGGTAATCCCACTGCGCGTTCCAGTTCGCCATTTTCAATCAGCGCAGGCACCCGACCGGTGAGTGAACCGGCGATCTGTTCGCGGCTGACCACCGTCTGGATATGCAGCTTGCCGTGATAAACCTGCTGTAACTGCTGCATCAGCGGCAAAAAACTCAGGTCGGCAGCATAACGCGCCGCATGCACCAGCACGATATTTTCAAACCGGTCCAGGCCTTCGCCCTGCTGGAGCATAGAAAGATAAGGACCGATGGCGGTGCCGGTCGCCAGCATCCATAAGGTCCGACAGTCCGGAACCTCATCCAGCACGAAGAAACCGGCCGCCTCTTTGGTGACCATTACCTGATCGCCCGGGCGCAGCGCCTGTAAATGCGGGCTGAGCTTGCCTTCCGGGACCGTGACCAGATAGAACTCCAGCAGGTCATCTTTTGGCGCATTAACGTAGGAGTAAGCACGCTGGACACGTTCGCCATCGATCTCTAGCGCCAGCTTGGCAAACTGCCCGGCGATAAACGGATCGACTGGCGCCTGAACCCGAAGGCTGAACAGCGCATCCGTCCAGTTTTTGACTTCCTTCACTTGAGCATTGACCCACTCGGCCATAATCACTCCCTGGTTGTTGAATATTCAGGCAGATGGCTATTTTCGCGACTGCGCCGCGAGATTGCTAGCCTGCGCCCGGACAAAAGCTCTAATCGACAAACTGTTGCGTTACCTTTACAAGCTGGTTCATAAACTTGACGGGCGCAAGTCCGGCCCTTTTATGCTGCCGCTCGCTTTGTCATTTAATCCTGATATTTTTCACGCCATATCGAAACACTCAGCCGGTTAACGGCTGTTTTAGCCTCTTTTCTCAGAAAGATACGTTATACGAACATGATGAATAAACTGGAAAATCGCCGCTTGCTGGTGATGCTGATTGTGCTGGTAGCCGTCGGGCAGATGGCGCAGACCATCTATGTGCCCGCGATGGCCGCCATGGCTGACGCGCTAAACGTACGTGATGGCGCATTGCAACGAGTGATGGCAGCCTATCTGATGACCTACGGCGGATCGCAGCTGATCTACGGTCCGCTGTCGGACAGCGTCGGACGCCGGCCGGTGATCCTGGCGGGCATGATGATCTTCATGATCGGCGCGATCACTGCATTGATGGCCTCGTCACTCAATATGCTGGTGCTCGGCAGCGCGGTGCAGGGACTGGGAACCGGCGTTGCGGGCGTAATGGCCCGTACCATGCCGCGCGATCTCTACGAGGGACACGCGCTGCGCCGGGCCAACAGCCTGCTTAATATGGGGATTCTGGTCAGCCCGCTGCTGGCACCGGTGATTGGCGCTCTGCTGACCCAGCTGTTTGGCTGGCACGCCTGTTTCGCCTTCCTGCTGCTGCTGTGCCTGGCCGTCACCGCCTCTATGGCGCGCTGGCTGCCGGAAACCCGCCCTTACAGTGCGGAAGTGACGCCGTTCTTTAAGCGCTATGTCCGTTTGCTCAGCGACGCCAGTTTCGTCCGCTACCTTGTGCTGCTGATTGGCGCGCTGGCGGGGATTGCGGTGTTTGAATCGAGCTGTGGCGTACTGCTGGGCGGCGTCCTCGGCCTGAACAGTCTGACCGTCAGCATTCTGTTTATTTTGCCGATTCCGGCGGCCTTTTTCGGTGCCTGGTTCGCCGGACGCGAGCAGGGCTCGTGGCACAGCCTGATGTGGTGGGGCGTTAATAGCTGCCTGCTGGCTGGCGTGCTGATGTGGATCCCGGCCTGGTTTGGCGTGATGAATATCTGGACGCTGCTGGTGCCGGCGGCGCTGTTTTTCTTTGGTGCCGGCATGCTGTTCCCGCTGGCAACCTCGGGCGCAATGGAACCTTACGCTTGGCTGGCTGGCAGCGCGGGCGCACTGATTGGCGGGATGCAGAATCTCGGATCCGGTCTGGTGGCGTGGCTGTCGGCGCTGATGCCGCAGCACGATCAGTTCAGCCTCGGGATGCTGATGTTCTTTACTGCGCTGGTGATGCTGCTGTGTTGGTTGCCGCTCTCACGTCAGCCGGAGCGCGGCAACCAGCCGGTTACAGGATAAACGGATGGAGTGCCGGATCTTTACGGTCGAGGTAGTGAATCGACTGGATGCGGCGAATGGTGCGTGACTTACCGCGAATCAGCAGGGTTTCACTGGTGGCGATATTGCCCTGACGCGTGATGCCCTTCAGCAGGTCGCCGCTGGTAATGCCGGTGGCGGCAAACACCACATTGTCGTTGCGCGCCATCTCATCCAGCGGCAGCACTTTACCCGCTTCAATACCCATCTCAGCACAGCGCTGTAGCTCCTGTTCGCCCAGCCGCCGGTTCTCTTCGCTGTCGCCTTTAACCTGATGGCGCGGCAGTAACCGGCCCTGCATATCGCCGTCGAGCGCGCGGATCACCGCCGCTGAAACCACACCTTCCGGTGCGCCGCCGATGCCATACATCACATCCACTTCGCTGTCCGGCATGCAGGTCAGGATTGAGGCCGCAACATCGCCATCCGGGAAGGTAAACACCCGCACGCCAAGCTGTTGCAGCTCGCTGATGACCGCGTCATGCCGCGGCTTCGCCAGAATCGACACGGTTAACTGTGCCAGCGGTTTATTCATCGCCGCGGCAATATTTCGCAGGTTAGTTTCCAGCGGCAGGTCGAGATTGATCTGCCCACGCGCAGCCGGACCGACAATCAGCTTTTCCATGTACATATCGGGTGCATGAAGAAAGCTGCCCTTGTCGCCGACGGCCATTACCGCCAGGGCGTTCGCCTGGCCGAGAGCGGTCATGCGGGTACCCTCGATCGGATCGACCGCGATATCGACCGCATCGCCGCGCCCGGTACCGACTTTTTCACCGATGTAGAGCATCGGCGCTTCATCAATTTCGCCTTCACCGATCACAATCTGACCGTCGATTTCAATCGAGTTCAGTACGTGGCGCATGGCATGGACAGCGGCGCCATCGGCCGCATTTTTATCGCCGCGTCCTAACCAATGATAGCCTGCCAGCGCGGCAGCCTCGGTTACGCGGGAAAATTCAATCGCAAGTTCTCGTTTCATGGCATCTACCTGACAAAAAACAGGCAGGCAGTGTAACACAGCGGGGGAGTGCGGCGGGGAAAAGGCCCGCGACAGCAACGGTCGCGGGCGTTGATCTTACTCTTGTTCTTCCCATGCCTGCGCACGGGCAACGGCTTTCTTCCAGCCAGCATAACGGTAGTTACGCTCGGTGGTTTCCAGACTTGGGCGGAACTCACGCTCAATCACCGCTTTAGAGCGGACTTCATCCAGATCCTGCCAGAAGCCGACTGCCAGACCTGCCAGATAGGCGGAACCCAGCGCCGTAACTTCACGTACTTCCGGCCGCTCAACGCGGGTGCCGAGAATGTCAGACTGGAACTGCATCAGGAAGTTATTGGCAACTGCACCCCCATCGACGCGCAGCGCCTGCAGACGAGTATTGGCATCGTTCTGCATCGCTTCCAGCACATCGCGGGTCTGATAGGCGATAGACTCCAGCGTCGCACGGATGATGTGGTTGGCATTGGCACCACGCGTCAGGCCGAAGATAGCGCCGCGGGCATACGGATCCCAGTAAGGCGCACCCAGGCCGGTAAAGGCCGGTACCATGTAAACGCCGTTGGTATCTTTCACCTTCATAGCGAAGTATTCAGAGTCAGCCGCATCGCTGATCAGCTTCATCTCATCACGCAGCCACTGAATGGAGGCGCCGCCGATAAATACCGCGCCTTCCAGCGCATAGTTCACTTCACCGCGTGGACCGCAGGCGATGGTGGTCAGCAGGCCGTGGGTGGAGGTAACCGCTTCGGTGCCGGTGTTCATCAGCATAAAGCAGCCGGTACCGTAGGTGTTTTTCGCCATGCCAGGCTGAACGCACAGCTGGCCATACAGCGCGGCCTGCTGATCACCGGCAATCCCGGCGATAGGAATACGCGTACCGCCTTTACCGCCGATGTTGGTCTGGCCATAAACTTCTGACGATGATTTCACTTCCGGCAGCATTTCACGCGGGATATCAAGGATATCCAGCATACGCTGATCCCACTCCAGCTTGTGGATGTTGAACATCATGGTACGTGAGGCGTTGGTGTAATCGGTGATATGCACCCGGCCCTGGGTCATTTTCCATACCAGCCAGGTATCAACGGTACCGAACAGCAGTTCGCCACGTTTTGCACGCTCACGCGCGCCTTCCACATGGTCAAGGATCCACTTCACTTTGGTACCGGAGAAGTACGGGTTAATCACCAGACCGGTGGTGTGCTGGATATACTCTTCCAGACCCTCTTTCTTCAGCTTGTGGCAGTAATCAGCGGTACGTGGATCCTGCCAGACGATGGCGTTATAGATTGGCTTGCCGGTCTCTTTGTCCCAGACGATGGCGGTTTCACGCTGGTTGGTGATACCAATGGCTGCGATCTCATCGGAACGAATGTCGGCGTGCGCCAGAACTTCAACCAGCGTCGAGCTTTGTGACGCCCAGATATCCATCGGATCATGCTCAACCCAGCCCGCTTTCGGGTAGATCTGGGTGAATTCACGCTGCGATACCGCCACAATGTTGGCGTCGTGATCGAGGATCACCGCACGTGAACTGGTTGTGCCCTGATCGAGCGCGACAATATATTTTTTATCGGTGGTAGTCATAAATTCTGTCCTGATGATAAAAGGTGAAACTTACGCTTTACGCTGCTGAGTGCGCGCAACCGGTTTTTCTGCTGGAACACTGGCCGGTTCCTGAGCTGCACCTGGCAGATAACGGGCAATCAGTACGCGATAAGCCACGGCTCCCAGGCAGGCACCAACCAGCGGGCCAAAAATCGGCACGAGGAAGTAAGGGATGTCACGACCGCCGGTAAAGGCCACGTTACCCCAGCCTGCCAGCCATGCGAAGATCTTCGGTCCGAAATCACGAGCCGGGTTCAGGGCGAAGCCGGTCAGTGGACCCATCGCGCCGCCGATAATCGCTACCAGCAGGCCGATCAGCAGGGGGGCCAGCGGACCGCGTGGAATGCCGTTGCCGTCATCCGTCAGGCCCATAATGACCGCCATTAATACTGCAGTGATCACCATCTCAACCAGGAAAGCCTGACCAACACCGATGTGCGGGTTAGGGTAGGTAGAGAAGATGCCGGCCAGGTCGAGACTTTCAACCGTGCCGCGTACCATCTGATGACTCTGCTCGTAGTCGATAAACAGGCTGTAGTAGAGACCGTACACCAGTGCGGCAGCGCAGAAAGCGCCGGCAACCTGCGACACGATGTAGGGAACGACTTTACGCCCTTCAAAATTGGCGAACAGGCAAAGCGCAACGGTGATAGCCGGATTCAGATGCGCACCTGAAATGCCGGCAGTAAGGTAGGCAGCCATGGAAACACCCAGGCCCCAGATAATACAGATTTCCCACTGTCCGAAGGCGGCACCGGCGAGTTTCAGCGCAGCTACACAGCCTGCACCAAAGAAAATGATCAAGCCGGTCCCCAGAAATTCGGCAATACACTGACCTTTGAGCGTGTTAGTTGTCTGACTCATAATAATTGTTCCTGAAGCGAGGTTAAATTTTATCAGTTTTTGTTCTCAGTCCATGAGTCACCCAGCTTTATTGTAGGGCTGATGTAAATTTATCGTTAACGAACATAAACGAGAAATAGCGAAATCGTTTTTTGTGTACTGCGTCATAAAAATGCGCGTTTTCGCGTATTCTGACTTTCTTAAATCATCATTCGGCACTTACTGCCGCGGCCAATACGGACGGCAAAAGCAGAGCCGCGCTAAGCGCAGCGGAATCTTAGGGATTGGCTGAAAAGTGTTACAGACTGCGCCCGGCGCGCCCGCGTTGCTGGACTTGCGGGGTGAGGCTACATACAATCGGGACAACGTTGCTGGCTTACGCTGGCATCATCAACGCCTTGCAGGAATTTAGGAGAGGTCAGAAAGATGTCATTTGAAGTGTTTGAGAAACTGGAAGCGAAAGTACAGCAGGCGATTGATACCATCACCCTGTTGCAGATGGAAATCGAAGAGCTGAAAGAGCAGAACAACGCGCTGCGTAACGATGCGCAACAAGTCGCGGGCAACCACGATGCGCTGATGCGTGAAAATCAGCACCTGAAAGAAGAGCAACACGTGTGGCAGGAACGTCTGCGTGCATTGCTGGGAAAAATGGAAGAGGTTTGAAGCCTCAGCTGACGTGAAAACGGGTGCTCAGGCACCCGTTTTTCATGGCTGGCGTTATTCGAGGTCCAGCGCGTCTTCTGACAGGATAATACCGGTGTTATCGGCATAGAGATGGTCGCCGGAAAAGAAGGTGACGCCGCCAAAATTGACGCGCACATCGCTTTCACCAATCCCTTCACCCGCTGCACCAGCCGGAATCGCCGCGATCGCCTGAATGCCGATCTCCAGCTCTTCCAGCTCATCAACCTGACGAACTGAACCGTAAATCACCAGGCCTTCCCACTCGTTAGTGGCCGCCAGGCGCGCCAGCTGGGCATCGACCAGCGCCCGACGCACCGAGCCGCCGCCGTCAATCACCAGCACCCGGCCCCGGCCATTTTCTTCCAGCAGGTCATAAAGTAAGCCGTTGTCTTCAAAGCATTTCACTGTGGTAATCTGACCACCGAATGAAGTGCGCCCACCAAAGTTTGAAAAAAGCGGTTCAACAACATTCACTTCTTCATGGTAGATATCGCAGAGTTCAGATGTATCGTATTTCATAAGGGTTTCGTCTGTTTGCCACAGGAGCGGTAAGTATATCGCTTTATGCTGATTGTTGGCAAAATCATCAGTGGAAAAAAGCAGCGTTGCATCAAGAGCATGCATAAAAAAGCCCAACCGGATGGCTGGGCTTGAGAAAAGTAGTGATCGACCCGATTAGAGGATAAAGCGGCTCAGGTCTTCGTCGGCCACCAGTTCATCCAGATGTTTACCGACATAGTCAGCATCAATGGTGACGGACTCGCCGTGGCGATCGCTGGCGTCATAAGAGATATCTTCCATCAGACGCTCCAGCACGGTATGCAGACGACGCGCACCGATGTTTTCGGTGGTCTCGTTCACCTGCCAGGCCGCTTCAGCGATACGACGGATACCGTCGGCGGTGAAGTCGATGTTAACGCCTTCGGTGTTCATCAACGCTTTATACTGCACGGTGACCGACGCGTTCGGTTCAGTCAGAATGCGCTCGAAATCGTTCACGGTCAGCGCCTGTAGTTCAACACGAATCGGCAGACGGCCCTGCAGTTCCGGGATCAGATCGGACGGACTGGCCACCTGGAAAGCGCCAGAGGCGATAAACAGAATGTGGTCAGTTTTCACCATGCCGTGTTTAGTCGAAACGGTACAGCCTTCAACCAGCGGCAGCAGGTCGCGCTGAACCCCTTCACGTGACACATCCGGGCCGCCGGCATTCTGGCCGCCGCGCTTACAGATTTTGTCGATCTCATCGATAAACACGATACCGTGCTGCTCGACCGCCTCAATCGCTTCCTGCTTCAGCTCTTCCGGATTGACCAGTTTGGCCGCTTCTTCTTCCACCAGCAGCTTCATCGCTTCTTTAATCTTCAGCTTGCGTGGCTTCTGTTTCTGGCCGCCGAGGTTCTGGAACATCGACTGCAGCTGGCTGGTCATCTCTTCCATGCCTGGAGGTGCCATGATCTCAACACCCGGACCGCTGGCGGCCAGGTCGATCTCAATTTCTTTGTCGTCCAGCTGGCCTTCACGCAGTTTTTTGCGGAAAGACTGGCGGGCGGCTGATGGCTCGGGTGCCTGTTCTGGCTGGCCCCAGTTATTTTTCGCCGGTGGGATCAGCACATCAAGGATGCGCTCTTCCGCCATCTCTTCGGCGCGGTATTTGTTCTTTTCAATCGCCTGACTGCGGACCATTTTAATCGCAGAGTCGGTCAGGTCGCGGATGATCGAGTCTACTTCTTTACCGACGTAACCCACTTCGGTGAATTTGGTCGCTTCAACTTTAATAAATGGCGCATTCGCCAGTTTAGCCAGTCGACGGGCGATCTCGGTTTTACCGACACCGGTCGGACCGATCATCAGAATGTTTTTCGGTGTTACTTCATGGCGCAGCTCTTCGTCAAGCTGCATGCGGCGCCAGCGGTTACGCAGCGCGATAGCCACGGCGCGCTTAGCGCTATCCTGGCCAATGATAAAACGGTTCAGCTCGCTGACGATTTCGCGCGGAGTCATCTCAGACATGTTTTAATCCTTACGCCTTGGACGGTAATTCTTCGAAATTAACGTTATGGTTAGTGTAGATGCAGATATCACCCGCGATGTTCAGCGATTTTTCAACGATGTCGCGTGCACCCATCTCAGTATTTTCCAGCAGCGCACGGGCGGCTGCCTGGGCGAAAGGACCACCGGAACCGATGGCGATCAGATCATTTTCAGGCTGGATGACATCACCGTTGCCGCTGATGATCAGCGACGCTGACTCATCGGCGACCGCCAGTAATGCTTCAAGGCGGCGCAGCATGCGGTCAGTACGCCAGTCTTTGGCCAGCTCAACCGCGGCTTTCACCAGGTGACCCTGATGCATTTCCAGTTTACGTTCGAAGAGTTCAAACAGGGTGAAGGCATCTGCAGTGCCGCCAGCAAACCCGGCGATCACTTTATCGTTGTATAAACGACGCACTTTTTTAACGTTGCCTTTCATCACGGTATTGCCGAGCGTAGCCTGGCCATCACCGCCAATCACTACCTGGCCGTTGCGTCGTACACTTACTATTGTTGTCACGGGCAGACCCCTTGTTGCATTCGGAAAAAGGCTCCGCGCACCGGGCGCGGAGGTTCATGCAAACAGATATGGGGCGGGTTTGACGGGTTTCAACCCCCGACGGCGAGCGGAATACAGCTGGAGTGACCGGAACTGCGCAGGCGTTTCAGAGTGCTGTCGGCGGTGGCGCGGTCTTTATAAGGGCCGATAACCACACGATTCCAGCCGCCGCCGGTAGTAATCCGGCTTTCAAAACCTTCGAAGGCTAAGCCAGCACGTACCGATTCCGCCTGGTCAGTGCCTTTGAAGGAGCCACACTGCACCATCCAGCGCTGAGAAGAGGCTTTCTCGGCGGGTTTGGCTTTCGCGGTTTCCTGCGGTTTCGGTTGTGACACCGGTTCACGCGTAATCGGTGCAGGCTGCGTCTGGCGCTGTACGTTTTGCTGCTGCTGACGCTGTTGTTGCTGCTGCAATTGTTGCTGACGTTGCTGCTGTTGCTGCGCCTGCAACTGCTGGCGTTGTTGCTGCTGCTGTACCTGCTGCTGTTGGCGTTGCAGTTGCTGCAACTGCTGCTGATGTTGCAGCGTCTGCTGACGCTGGGCCGGCGTCTGCTCGTTCCACGGCACTTCGTTCAGCTGCGTTGGCTGCTGACGCATGTCGGCCTGCATCTGCTCCAGCAACTGGCGTTGCTCGTCGGTCAGCTGAGTCTGCGATTTCACTTCGCCGCCTGAAGAGGGCTCGATAGGCGTCGGCACGGTGACCTGACGATTTTCCAGCTCTTTGATGTACTTCCAGCGCTCTTCTGGCTTAGGCGGTAAGCCATTACCGTTGGCTTTATGATCCGTAATGACCGGCACGTCCTCTTTCTTGTGATGCGCCAGGAACCATAAACCACCGGCAAAGGTCACCAACACCGCAACCGCCAGTACAATCATCAATTTTGATGTTCCCGAACCGCCTTTACTCTTCTTGCCACGGCTGGGGCTTTTTTTGCGACGCGTCCCTGTTGAACGCCCGCGGCCTACATAATCTTTTTGTGCCACTCTCGTTCTGATACCCTTCAAAAAATAGTGCCAAATGGGCGAATCGATGGTTCTTATGCGCCCGGCAAGGAGTCCGCCATGTTACTTAAGGGTCGGAACTTTGACCAGCAGTGTTCGCCTTAAGAATCTACTGAAAAAAATGCCAGATTTCGCTTATTTTTCACGCTTTTTTGCTGGCGCCGTGCTGCCACGAATGGTTAGCCCGGCATCCAGCAGCCGCGATCCACTGCTGACGCGTTTGCCCTGCAGCTCATCCAGTAGCAGTAACATCGCTTCCCGGCCGATCTGATAACGCGGTTGCGTCACGGTGGTCAACGGCGGCTCGCAGTAACGCGACAGCTCAATATCATCAAACCCGACCACCGACAGATCTTCGGGTATCCGCAGTCCGCTGCGTCTGGCCTGATTCATCGCCCCGAGCGCCATAATATCACTGTGGCAGAACAGGGCGCGCGGCGGCTGTGGCAGCGACAGCAGCTGCTTCATCGCCGCCACGCCCGCTTCAAAGGTAAAATCGCCCCGTACAATATAGGTGGGATCAACGGTTAACCCGCTGCGGCGCATCGCCTGGACATAACCCTGCAGGCGATACTGACAGAGCGGCATCTCTTCCGGCCCGGCAATACAGGCGATTTGCCGGTGTCCCAGCTGCAGCAGATGGTTGACTGCTTCAAACGCGGCGGTCAGGTTGTCGATGTGTACGGTGGGCAGTGACATTTCCGGCGCAAACTCATTCGCCATCACCATCGGTGGCAGATTGCGCTGTTCGTCGACGCTGGCATCAAAAGGGAGCTGGGATCCCAGCAGCACCATGCCATCGATCTGCCGCGTCAGCATCAGGTTCAGAAAGGTTCTTTCCTGCTGATTCTGGTGTGCGCAGTCGCCAATCAGGACCAGATAACCCTCTTCGGCTGCCGTGACTTCGGCGCCGCGAATGATTTCGCTGAAGAAGGGATCGCAGATGTCGGGAACAATCACCAGAATGGTCTGGGTATCGTTGCGGCGCGCGTTGCGGGTCAGCCCATGCGGCGCATATCCCACCGCCGCAACCGCCTGCTCAACTTTCTGCCGGGTGGCGGCAGAGACTTTCTCCGGGTTCATCAGCGCACGCGAAACGGTGGCGGTCGAGACGCCCGCTTTTTCCGCTACGTCTTTCATAGTGGCGGCGGGCGGTTGTTGATTCTGCTCCAACACATGCTCCTGACGCGTTATGGCGCGTTCAATTCTGTTTTGCCTGACCTAAAAGCAAGCCGGGCAACATTGTTAACGATTGCCCGGCTGGTTGTTACTTAATTTGCATAAAAATTGTGACTTATGCGACTTTTTTCGATCTGGCTCGCAGTGTCACGCGCATCAGCTCTCGGTGGGATCGATATCCAGCGTCCATTTTACTTTGCGCGCGGCGGGCAGGGTGGAAACCAGCGGCAATGAACTGCTCAGTAACTGTTGCAGACGCTGACGCGAAGGATGCTGGACCAGCAGCTGCCAGCGCCAGCGGCCGCTGCGTTTTGGCTGCAGGGCAGGCAGGGGGCCCATAAACCACATCGCGCTGTCATTGAGCGGGCTCGACTCCAGCAGATTTCGCAGCTGCTGCAGGAATTCCGCCGCTTGCTGATTATCCATATCTTCCGCCCGGAACAGCGCGTGGCGGCTCCATGGCGGCAGGAACACCGCCTGGCGCTCCAGCAGCGCCTGCTGGGCAAAGGCGAAATAACCTTTATGCAGCAGGGTCTGCAACAGCGGATGTTCAGGATGGTGGGTCTGCAGCAGCACTTCGCCCTGTTTACCGGCGCGACCGGCGCGACCGGCAACCTGAGTGTAAAGCTGGGCAAACCGTTCAGCTGCACGGAAATCAGCGGAGAACAGCGCACCATCCACATCCAGCAGCGAGACCAGCGTGACGTCGGGGAAGTGGTGGCCTTTTGCCAGCATCTGGGTACCGACCAGTATGCGAGCGCCGCCGCGATGAACATCGGCCAGATGCTGCTCCAGCGCACCTTTGCGGCTGGTGGTATCGCGGTCGATGCGCGATACCGGGATGCCGGGAAACAGCGAGCCGAGCTGCTGCTCCAGCTGTTCAGTACCGACACCCACCGGCAGCAAATGGGTCGAGCCACATTGCGGACACTGATTAGGCAGCGGTCGCTGGCTGTCGCAATGGTGGCAGCGCAGCTGGCGGTGGTGCTGATGCAGCGTGTAGTAGCGGTCACAGCGCGAACATTCGGCAATCCAGCCACAATCGTGGCATAGCAGGGCCGGCGAAAAGCCACGGCGATTCAGAAACAGCAGCACCTGATTGTCAGCCTGCAGATGCTGGCGCATTTTGCCGATCAGCGCCGGTGCCAGGCCGCCGGTCAGCTGCACGCCCTTCAGATCGATCAACTGTTGCAGTGCCGGTCGGGCATTACCGGCGCGTTTCGTCAGGTCGAGCTGACGATATTTACCGCTGCGGACGTTATGCAGCGTCTCCAGTGCCGGCGTCGCCGATCCCATCACTATCGGGATGTTCTCTTCATGCGCGCGGAATACCGCCAGATCGCGTGCCTGGTAGCGCCAGCCTTCCTGCTGTTTATAGGAGCTGTCGTGCTCTTCATCAATAATGATCACCCCGGGGCGCGCCAGCGGAGTAAACAGCGCCGAGCGGGTGCCGATCACGATGGCCGTTTCGCCCCGTCGCGCGCGCAGCCATACCGCCAGCCGCTCACTGTCATTTAAGGCAGAGTGGAGCACATCGATCGGCGCATCGAAGCGCTCACGGAAACGGGCGATGGTTTGCGGGGTTAAGCCAATTTCGGGTACCAGCACCAGCGCCTGCATGCCGCGTGACAACACATTTTCCAGCACGCTGAGATAAACCTCGGTTTTGCCGGAGCCGGTGATGCCCGCCAGCAGCCATGCGGCATACTGTTCATCTTCTGCCCGGATTGCGCCAACCGCCATCGCCTGATCGGTATTCAGCCGCAGGCGTTCGCCTTTAATCGCGAAGGTGGTGCGCCAGTCATGCATCTGCGGCTGATGTTCATGCAGCTCACACAGACCTTTAGCCCGTAGCGCCTGCATTGCCGCATCCGTCAGATCGTGTTCGCTGACCTGATGACGATAGAGCGGCCGCTGACGCAGGGCGGCCAGCGCCTGCTGCTGTTTCGGCGCGCGTTTTAAGCTTTCGGGTGCCGTGGCGCGGCCCTGCTCGGTGATCACCCATTGCCATAATGGATTGTCCTGCGCCGGTTTACCCTGACGCAGCAGCACCGGTATCGCATGGCTCAGCACTTCACCGAGCGGGGAATGATAATAGCTGGCCGCCCAGTTGAGGATGCGCCACAACGACGGCGGATAGAGTGATTCACTGTCCAGCACCTCCGCAACGCGTTTCAGTTGCGCTTCCGGCAGATCGCTGTTGTCACGCAGCGCAACGACAATGCCGATCATTTTGCGGTTGCCGAACGGCACGCTCACGCGACCGCCAATCACCGGCTGCGCACCGACCGGGGGCAGATAGTCAAACAGACGGGGCAAGGGGACGGGCAGGGCAACCTGAACAACGGGCATAGCAATCTCTTTCCGGCTCAATCATCGGGGGAAGATAGTGTACACGCTGGCCCCGGTGGCGGGTATCTCAGCATATATTTGCAGCAATCAGAAGTTAGCTGTATAATGTTGCGCCTTCGGTGAGAAAGATCTTGCCGGAGTCCACCCTTTATTGTTCAACCGCGTGTGGTGCTGTGCGGGTTACGACCTGGTACGGAGAGCGACACGGCCTTATATGAGGTTTCCCATGAAACAAGGTATTCACCCGAAATACGAAGCAGTTACTATCAAATGTACCTGCGGCAACGAGATTCACACCCGTTCGACACTGACTCACGAACTGAACCTGGACGTATGTGGTAAATGCCACCCGTTCTACACCGGTAAGCAGCGTGAAGTGGCAACTGGTGGCCGTGTTGACCGCTTTAACAAGCGTTTCAGCGTGCCAGGCGCTAAAAAATAAGATTAAAAGGCACCTGAACCTGCGGGTTCGGCGGCAAGAAAAAACCCAGCTTCGGCTGGGTTTTTTTATGTCGTTTGCTTACAGGCGCATGCTTTTATTACAGACCGGTGCCCGGTACTGAGGGCGCCACAGGTTTATTCAGTTCAAGTGATGGTGTCATATAGTTACCATCCAGATCGCGGATACTGGCAATCTTAGGCGCATTAATGATGATGTTATCCGCCGTCATGGTGCCTGAAGTACAGAATATCCACCATACACAGGATGAATTACTGATTTTCTCATCGGTTGCCAGTGCTAAGGTTTCTGCTTTCAGGGTGCCGGTATTAGTGATTCCTTTATCACCAGATACACTTAATAGACCGGTAGTCTGCATAACCCCTTCATTGCGGACTTCTCCCGCCATAATAATGGCATTCTGAGCGGTCAGATTTGCAGCATTAGAGAACTTTTTAGCAGAAAGATAAGCCAGACTTTGCGAGGTGACATCGCCGCCTGACAGGAGGTTTATTTCCTTAACCGCATTCACACTGATTGCACCTGCCTGCAATGACCCTGAGTTGAGCACCTGGGTTTGGTAGAGGGCTTTGGTTACGCCGTCAACCGGGCCATAACCTGTCTCTATTACCAGATTATTCTCCGCTGTAATTTTACCTCTATTCTCAATATCACCCGATAAAGAAGCGATCTTTATATTGCCTGAGGTACTGATTGTCGCCTTTTCGCTATTATAAAAATTTCCCACTGTCGCAATGGTGGCATTAGCAGTGATTTTAATCGCCCCCTCATTATGGAACGCGCCTTTTATCTTTAATATTGTCTGATCAGAAGACAAATCACCTTTATTTATCATTCCGTTGCTGGCAGACGCACTGATAAGGCCACTTTCAACGGTGCCATTATTAGTTAACGCCCCATTAGACGAAATATAAAGGCTGTTGGCGTTAAGTATGCCACTATTATTTACTCCTGCTCCCGCCTCAGTGGTTTGCAGTTGAATAACCCCCGCCGTTACGCCTCCCAGCGCGCTTACATCGATACTGTTATCGTAACGCTGGCTGTTTCCGTTTACAGTTACCTGTCCCGACACGATATCGTAATCATAGCTACCTGCAATCGCGTTCAACTGGCTGGTTTCAATCTGCCCCATAACATTAATTTTTTGTGCCAGCAGATCGGTATAGTCGGCTCCTTTCAGGCCATTACCACTAACATTAATCGAACCTTGTTCTACTTTAAAGCCGGTTAATACGCCGTCAGAGAATTTTGGCGTGCCGGTGGTGAGCGTGGCCCGACCGGTATTAATAAAGCCACAGCCAGAACAGCTAATGCCGTTAGGGTTGGCGATAATGACATCCGCTTTTTGACCAGCAACTTCTATATAACCGTTGAGAAAAGACGGGTTTTTTGAAATGACTTCATTAAGAATCAGGCTGGCAGGACCTTCCAGATTACTGTTATGCGCAATATTACCGCTTTCACGGATTAAATCTGTTGTACTGTTGTTAATGATCATGCCCTGAGAGGGTACATTGAAACTCTGGTACATATTATGCGAAAGACCATTTGCATCGGCTTTATTAATGTTAACCACCGTTGAACCGTTTGCATGGGTGTAACTGTCAAGTGCAGCAAAGGCTGGCTGGCAGCTGAGCGTGGCCAGAGTCGCCAGAAATAATAGATTCATTTTATGCTTTTTCATTTTTATCCCTTAAAGTATTGATGTTTTTAACGCTGTGTACTGTGGTTATGTAAAATAATCCTCGTTTTCTCAGTATTTCCATTGCAGAGAGAAACCCAGCGTAAGAGGATCGGTGTGAAAGCCCTGTGGCTTTTTAAGTGGTGTGCCGGAAAAAAGGTCAAGGTAAGTTTGCCGGTATTTACCCCGTACACCGACAACGCTGCCGATAACCGTTTTTCCTGTGTAATATTGTTGACTGTAATGCCCATAAATCTGACCTGCATCCACACCGAGATAAGGTTGCACGGCTTTGCCGGGGACAATCCAGCTAATATCGTTGCGCCAGAACCATCCTTTATTATCCTGCAGCGAATTTTCGCCATCGAAGCCGCGCACCGTCCAGCGGTTTGCCAGCGAAAAACGGTTAAGCGAAGAGAGGTTATCGGGCGAATACTGCAGGCTAAAATGGGGTGAATAGTTCAGCCAGTTACCGTAAAAAGGAAAGTTTAGTGAGCCTTCCAGGTCAAGGGTGACAATCCTGCCCTGGTTATCAATAAGCTTATATTCCTGCTCAACAGTCTGATGACTACCAAACCATGGCATCTTCTTTTGATAACTCAGGCTGGTCGCAAGGCTGGCATTATCGTAACTGAGCTGATGTTGCAATACGGCTTTCCATCCCGCATTTTTTTTATGCATGCTGGCGAGATTGAAATCATTGAGCGCATAGCGTGATTCGGTATTAAATATTTGCAGGCCAGCGGTGGTGGTCTGATGCTCGGTGCGTGAGATCAGGCGATTAAGTTGCGCGCTGTAGTAGCTGTTTTTATTATTCAGCCGCCAGTTGGCCCAGTTACCGGTCATGTATTGCTGATACTGACTCTGACTGGCGTACAGATCGAGCCACCAGTAACCCCATGGCAGGGAATAGCCTATTGATTTATTACTGTTCCCTTTTACCGTATGCCTCGGCGCAATGTCCTGGCCATAGGAGACATATAATGTGTCGCTTAAAGACGTCAAATTATTTAAATAAAGTGCCCCTCCAGCCTGGTAACGGCCGGTTGCAACCGAACCCGCATCATTGATCCATGCTCCCACCTGCCAGTATTTATCCTGCTCGCGCTGGATATAAATATCACTTTCACCTTTATTGCTGCCCGGTAATAAATTAATCTTTACCCTCGAGCCCGGAACTCGCTGCAGGTTAAAACTACCTTGTTCGAGATCGCTAAGTTCGAGAATGTCGCCCGCTTTCAGCGGCAGGGTGTTTCTGAGATTGATATAATCGCCACTTGCTTTATTAACCACGATATTGCCAATTTTACCGGCATTGATTTCAAAGGTTAATGCATGATCTGACAGATTCTGATTAGGTAAATCAACCCGCGTAGTGATATATCCCAGCCTGATGATTTCGTTTTGCAATGTTTTTGCCAGCAGACTTATGCCCGCAATACCCAGACATTTACCTTCTGCCTGCGAGGTGAAATATTTTAATTTTTCAAGGTTAAGTTTTTCGTTATCCGGACTTAAATAAACCTTCTCGATTGTGTAGCAGTTCGATTCATCTGGAAAAGCGATCTCTTTATGCTTAATACGTTTTTGTTCAGACGCACTTTTTCCCGGTTTAGGGATTAATTTCTCTTTGCGTATTTGATCCTGCAAAAATGCATGCGTTTCGCTATTCTTTTCTGCCACAGGCAGCGCTGCACTCGCCCGGTCAGAAAAGGAAAAGATCGCCAGAGAAAACAGGTTAATAATTAATAAGAATGTCTTTGGTTTTTTTGTTATACATTTGACTGCCATCATGCTTCCTGCAAATAATTGCTTTTGCGGAAATCTTACGGAGTCAGCTAATCGGGAACAATAGTAATTCCTCCATTAACGCCTTGAATAGACTCTCATACGGGAATGAAATTCCCCTGCTAAAAATAGAATGGATATTAATAATTATCTTAATAAATTATTCTGGCAGAGATAAAAATCACCGCAGAGGAGGAAGGATAAAGAGGCATTAGCGCACAGAAAGGTCAGATGAGCAGCAGCTGTGTGGCGTCTGCTCATCTGAAACATAGCAATGTTAAGCGAAACAGGCCTGACGGATTAATATTCCCAGGTATCAGGATCGATACCCATGTCACGCATGATTTTTTTCGCTTCTTCCGGAATCTCATCGCTGCGCTCTTTACGCAGATCGACATCATCTGGCAGTGGCTGGCCGGTAAAAGCATGCAAAAACGCTTCACACAGTAGCTCACTGTTGGTGGCGTGACGCAGGTTGTTGACCTGACGACGGGTCCGCTCATCCGTTAAAATCTTCAGCACACTCAATGGGATAGAAACCGTAATCTTCTTGACCTGCTCGCTCTTCTTACCGTGCTCGGCGTACGGGCTGATATATTCGCCGTTCCATTCAGCCATGGGATACCTTAATTAATAAACGTTAAAAGTGAGGAAATCAGCGAATTATGCCTGATTTTTCCCTGCCTGACCCCTGATATGGCGGGTTTTCTTCGCTCACAGCGTCTGAATTGTCGGCTGAGCGCCAGGCGATGACGCATAATTTTAGCGGTTATTGCGTTTCTGCTCAATCTATACGCAAAGACATTTAGATGTCCAGATGTATTGACGTCTAATTAGAGGGTGATATCCTGTGCCTCAACATTTCACACTTCAGGAACAATAAGCCCTATGACGCGCAAACAGGCAACCATCGCAGTCCGCAGCGGTTTGAATGATGACGAGCAATATGGCTGCGTTGTCCCACCGATTCACCTTTCCAGCACCTATAACTTCCTGGATTTCAATGAGCCACGCGCACATGACTATTCACGTCGCGGCAATCCGACCCGTGATGTAGTGCAGCGGACGCTGGCCGAACTGGAAGGCGGGGCGGGTGCGGTATTAACCAATACCGGGATGTCGGCGATTCACCTGGTGACAACGGTGTTTCTGAAGCCTGGCGATCTGCTGGTGGCACCACACGACTGCTATGGCGGCAGCTACCGGCTGTTTGACAGCCTGAGCAAGCGCGGCGCTTATCGGGTGAAGTTTGTCGATCAGGGTGACCCGAATGCACTGCAGGCGGCGCTGGATGAAAAGCCGAAGCTGGTGCTGATTGAAAGCCCCAGCAATCCCCTGTTGCGCGTGGTCGACATCAGCGCTATTTGCGCGGATGCCCGCGCTGCCGGCGCCCTGAGCGTGGTGGATAACACCTTTATGAGTCCGGCGTTACAGAATCCGCTGGCGCTGGGCGCGGATTTGGTCATTCACTCCTGCACCAAATACCTCAACGGTCATTCCGATGTGGTGGCGGGCACGGTCATCGCTAAAGATCCTCAGCTGGCGACCGACCTGGCGTGGTGGGCCAACAATATTGGCGTCACCGGTTCGGCATTTGACAGCTATCTGCTGCTGCGCGGTATCCGGACTTTAGCGCCACGCATGGCTGCCGCGCAGCGCAATGCATTAGCCATTGTTGATTATCTGAAGCAACAGAAACTGGTGAAAAAGTTGTATCATCCTTCGCTGCCGGAAAACGCCGGACACGAGTATGCCGCGCGCCAGCAGCGCGGCTTTGGCGCGATGCTGAGCTTCGAGGTCGACGGTGATGAGGCTTTGCTGCGCCGCTTCCTGAAAGCGCTGCGGCTATTTACGCTGGCGGAATCACTGGGCGGGGTGGAGAGTCTGATTTCCCACACCGCGACCATGACGCATGCGGGAATGTCGGCAGAAGCGCGGGCCGCCGCCGGCATCTCCGACACGCTGCTGCGTGTTTCTGTCGGCATCGAAGATCACGAAGATTTAATTGCCGATCTGGATAATGCATTCCGGATCGCAGCCGAGGATTAAGCATGACGATTTCAGCAGGCGCGGGAACGCCGGATATCAGGCAGTTGCATAAATTTGGCGGCAGTAGCCTGGCGGATGCGCGCTGCTACCAGCGTGTAGCCAGCATTATGGCGGACTACAGCCAGCCGGGCGACATGATGGTGGTGTCAGCGGCAGGCTCGACCACCAACCAGCTGATTAGCTGGCTTAAGCTCAGCCAGAGCGATCGGCTGTCTGCGCACCAGGTGCAACAGGCTTTACGGCGTTATCAAAGCGAGCTGATTAGCGCGCTGCTGCCTGCTGAGATCGCTGAACCGTTAGTCTCAGCGTTCATCCGCGATCTGGAAAAACTGGCCGCCCTGCTGGATGGCACGCTGACCGACGCGGTGTATGCCGAAGTGGTCGGGCACGGTGAAATCTGGTCGGCCCGTCTGATGGCGGCGGTGCTGAGCCAGCGTGATATGCAGGCCTGCTGGCTGGACGCGCGCGATTTTCTGCGTGCTGAACGGGCGGCACAACCCCAGGTGGATGAAGGCAAGTCGTGGCCGCTACTGCAAACTCTGCTGGCACAGCATCCGCACCAGCGCATCGTAGTGACCGGCTTCATCAGCCGTAACGACGCCGGTGAAACGGTGCTGCTTGGACGTAACGGTTCCGACTATTCGGCGACGCAGATTGGCGCGCTGGCTGGCGTCGGTCGCGTCACCATCTGGAGCGATGTGGCCGGCGTTTACAGTGCCGATCCCCGTAAGGTTTCCGATGCCTGCCTGCTGCCGCTGTTAAGGCTGGATGAAGCCAGTGAACTGGCGCGCCTGGCCGCGCCGGTGCTGCATACCCGTACGCTGCAGCCGGTCTCGGGCAGCGACATTGATCTGCAACTGCGCTGCAGCTACCAGCCGGAGCAGGGATCAACCCGTATTGAGCGCGTACTGGCTTCCGGTACCGGCGCCCGTATCGTCACCAGTCACGATGACGTTTGCCTGATAGAGATTCAGCTGCCGGAACAGCACGATTTCAGCCTGCAGCATAAAGAGATCGATCTGCTGCTGAAACGCGCCCAGCTGCGTCCGCTGGCGATGGGCGTGCATCCCGATCGGCAGCTGCTGCAGCTCTGCTATACCTCTGAAGTGGTCAACAGCGCCTTTTCGCTGCTGCAGGATGCCGGTCTGCCGGGCCATCTGCAGCTGCGTGACGGGCTGGCGCTGGTGGCGCTGGTGGGCGCGGGCGTCACCCGCAATCCGCTGCATACTCACCGTTTCTGGCAGCAGTTAAAAGACCAGCCGGTTGAGTTTATCTGGCAGTCAGAAGAGCACATCAGCGTGGTGGCGGTGCTGCGCGTCGGGCCGACCCGGCACCTGATTCAGGGATTACACCAGTCGCTGTTCCGGGCGGAAAAGCGCATCGGCCTGATGCTGTTTGGTAAAGGTAATATCGGTTCACGCTGGCTGGAACTGTTCGCCCGTGACCACGAAAACCTGTCGGCCCGCACCGGATTTGAATTTGTGCTGGCCGGTGTGGCGGACAGCCGCCGCAGCCTGCTGAGCTATGACGGACTGGACGCCAGCCGGGCGCTGGCCTTCTTTGATGATGAAGCGGTGGAACGTGATGAAGAGTCGCTGTTTCTGTGGATGCGGGCGCACCCGTTTGACGACTTAGTGGTACTGGACGTCACGGCCAGTACGCCGCTGGCGCAGCAGTATCTTGATTTTGCCAGCCACGGTTTCCACGTCATCAGCGCCAATAAGGTGGCGGGTGCGTCGGACAGCCAGACGTGGCGGCAAATCCGTGATGCGTTTACCAAAACCGGCCGTCACTGGTTATATAACGCCACAGTGGGTGCAGGCCTGCCGATTAACTATACGGTGCGCGATCTGCGCGACAGCGGCGACACTATCCTGGCGATCAGCGGCATCTTCTCTGGCACGCTGTCGTGGCTGTTCCTGCAGTTTGACGGCACGGTACCGTTCACCGAGCTGGTGGACCAGGCGTGGCAGCAGGGCTTAACCGAGCCCGATCCGCGGGTTGATCTCTCCGGACAGGACGTGATGCGTAAGCTGGTGATTCTAGCGCGTGAAGCGGGATATGACATCGAGCCGGATCAGGTTCGGGTTGAATCGCTGGTGCCGGATAACTGCCAGCAGGGTTCGATCGACCATTTCTTTGAAAATGGTGAAGAGCTGAATGAGCAGATGCTGCAACGGCTGGAAGCCGCGCAGGAGCTGGGCCTGCTGCTGCGCTACGTTGCCCGTTTTGATGGCAACGGCAAAGCGCGCGTCGGTGTCGAAGCCGTGCGTCCGGAGCATCCTCTCGCCGCGTTGTTGCCGTGCGATAACGTTTTTGCCATTGAAAGCCGCTGGTACCGGGATAATCCGCTGGTGATCCGCGGTCCGGGTGCGGGACGTGATGTCACCGCAGGCGCAATTCAGTCAGATATCAATCGCCTGGCGCAACTGCTGTAATCCTTTCTTCTCAGGCGCTTCGGCGCCTGCTTTCTCTCCGTCCTCGCCCATTATGAATTTCCTTCAGGTTGAATGAAAATTTATCACCGTTGTTGATCATTTTTTAGTTGACGCTGAAGAAGGATTCGGTCATTTTGAACATCTGGACGTCTAAACGTATGGATGTTTGCAGGTCAACAGTTAACCGATGTGATCGATGAGGATGCAGGATGAGTTTCTTTCATGCCAATCAGCGCGAAGCGCTAAACCAGAGCCTGGCCGAGCTGAACGGGCAAATTAACGTCTCATTTGAATTCTTTCCGCCTCGTACCAGCGAAATGGAAGCGACGCTGTGGTCCTCAATCGATCGTCTGAGCAGCCTGAAACCAAAATTCGTCTCTGTCACCTACGGCGCGAACTCTGGCGAGCGCGATCGTACCCACAGCATTATTAAAGGCATCAAAGATCGTACCGGTCTGGAAGCCGCGCCACACCTGACCTGTGTCGATGCCACGCGGGAAGAGTTACGCACCATCGCGCAGGATTACTGGAACAACGGCATCCGTCATATCGTGGCGCTGCGCGGTGACCTGCCACCAGGCGGCGGTAAGCCAGACATGTACGGCTGCGATCTGGTCTCGCTGCTGAAAGAGGTCGGTGATTTTGATGTTTCGGTTGCGGCTTATCCGGAAGTCCATCCGGAAGCCAAAAGCGCGCAGGCCGATCTGATTAACCTGAAGCGCAAAATCGATGCAGGCGCGAACCGGGCGATCACCCAGTTCTTTTTCGACGTCGAAAGCTATTTACGCTTCCGCGATCGCTGCGTGTCGACCGGTATCGACGTAGAGATCGTGCCCGGTATTCTGCCGGTCTCGAACTTTAAACAGCTGCAACGCTTCGCCACGCTGACCAATGTACGCGTGCCGGGCTGGATGAATGCGATGTTTGCCGGGCTGGATGATGACGCCGAGACGCGCAAAATGGTTGGCGCCAACATCGCGATGGATATGGTGAAGATTCTGTCGCGTGAAGGGGTAAAAGATTTCCACTTCTACACCCTGAACCGTGCCGAAATGAGCTATGCCATCTGCCACACCCTTGGGGTGCGTCCTGCCGCCGCGGCGGCCTGATTCGTCCGCTTCAGCCAATAAAAAAGTCGGGATTATCCCGACTTTTTTATTATTACTACCCGGCGCGAGTGCCACGCCGGCACCGGCTTAACCGGTATTGCGCATGCCGGCTGCCACACCCGCAATGGTCACCATTAATGCCTGCTCAACGCGAGCATCCGGCTCATCACCGCGGGCTTCCTGAGCGCGCGAACGATGCAGCAGTTCCGCCTGCAGCACGTTAAGAGGATCGGTATAGACGTTACGCAACGCAATCGACTCAGCAATCCACGGCTGATCGGCCATCAGGTGAGAGTCGTTAGCAATGGTCAGTACTGCTTTGATGTCCGCATCCAGCTGGTCGCGCAGCTGTTTGCCCAGCGGCCAGAGTGACTTTTCGACCAGCCGCTGATCGTAATATTCCGCCAGCCACAGGTCGGCTTTCGAGAACACCATCTCCAGCATGCCAAGGCGGGTGGAGAAGAACGGCCAGTCGCGACACATCGCTTCCAGCTGATCCTGATGGCCCGCCGCCATCGCCTGTTGCAGCGCCGCACCAGCACCCAGCCAGGCAGGGAGCATCAGACGGTTTTGCGTCCAGGCGAAAATCCATGGAATCGCACGCAGCGACTCTACGCCGCCGGTCGGACGACGTTTAGCCGGACGTGAACCCAACGGCAGTTTGCCCAGCTCCTGCTCCGGCGTCGCTGAACGGAAGTAGGGTACAAAATCTTCATTTTCACGCACATAGCCACGATACATCGCACAGGAGTCGGCAGAGAGCTGATCCATGATGTCGCGCCATTCGCGTTTCGGCTCCGGTGGCGGCATCAGGTTCGCTTCAAGAATCGCGCCGGTATAGAGCGACAGGCTGGCGATGGTGACTTCCGGCAAACCATATTTGAAGCGAATCATCTCGCCCTGTTCGGTGACGCGCAGGCCGCCACGCAGGCTGCCCGGTGGCTGTGACAGCAGAGCCGCATGTGCCGGTGCGCCGCCACGGCCGATGGTGCCGCCGCGTCCGTGGAACAGGGTCAGCGAAATCCCGGCCTTTTCACAGGTTTTGATCAGCGCATCCTGCGCCTGATACTGCGCCCAGCTGGCAGCCATGACGCCGGCATCTTTCGCCGAGTCAGAATAGCCAATCATCACCATCTGTTTGCCCTGAATAAAGCCGCGATACCAGTCAATGCTCAGCAGCTGGCTCATCACGTCGTTGGCATTATTCAGGTCGTCGAGCGTTTCAAACAGCGGTGCCACCGGCATGGCATAGTTGATGCCCGCCTCTTTCAGTAGCAGATGGACCGCCAGCACGTCAGACGGCGTTTTCGCCATTGAGATCACGTAAGCGGCGATCGAGCCCTGTGGGGCTTCAGCCGCAACGCGGCAGGTTTCCAGCACTTCGCGCGTCTCATCGCTGGGTTCCCAGCTGCGCGGCAGCAGTGGACGTTTTGAATTCAGTTCGCGGATCAGGAAGGCCTGTTTGTCCGCTTCGGACCAGCTTTCATAATCGCCGAGGCCGAGATAGCGGGTCACTTCCGCAATCGCTTCGGTATGGCGGGTGCTCTCCTGGCGCAGGTCGATACGCACCAGCGGCACGCCAAAGCATTTCACGCGGCGCAGCGTATCCAGCAGCTGGCCGTTAGCGATGATGCCCATGCCGCACTGCTGCAGCGACTGATAAATGGCATACAGCGGATCCCATAGCTGATCGTTTGAGACCAGCAGATCTGCCGGACGCGGCAGACGCTCGCCTTTCAGACGACGCTCAAGGAATGCCTGCGTGGTCATCAGCTGACTGCGCAGACGTTTCAGGATCATCCGGTAAGGTTCCAGCGCGTCCGGATCGCCGCTCAGTCGGCGCACTTCTTCGCTGCACTCAGACATCGACAGCTCAGAGATCAGCACGCCGATGTCGCGCAGGAACAGATCGGCCGCTTTCCAGCGGCTCAGTTGCATCGCGTGGCGGGTAATGGCGGCCGTGACGTTAGGGTTGCCGTCACGATCGCCGCCCATCCATGAGGTGAACTGCACCGGCACGAAATCGACCGGCAGCTTAATGCCGAAGGCGTCTTCGACCTGCTCGTTCAGCTCGCGCAGAAAGGCCGGAACGCCTTCCCATAAGCTGTTTTCGACCACCGCAAAGCCCCATTTGGCTTCATCAATCGGGGTCGGACGATATTTGCGGATTTCATCGGTGTGCCAGGCCTGCGCCACCAGCTGGCGCAGACGGCGCATAATCTGGTTACGTTCGTAGTCGGAAATGTCACTGTGATCGAGTTGCTTGAGGCAACTATTGACCTCCACCAGCTTGTGAATCAGCGTGCGGCGGGTGATTTCGGTCGGGTGCGCAGTCAGCACCAGCTCCAGCGACAGCGACTCAATCGCCTCGCGGATTGCGGCTTCGCTGATATTTTTCTGCTGTTTCAGGGTCTCGAAGGTCTTTTTCAGCAGTTCAGGATGGTTTGCGCCTTCACCGCTGTGCGAAATGGTCTGATACTGCTCAGCCACGTTGGTGAGGTTGAGAAACTGGCTAAATGCGCGGGCCACCGGCAGTAACTCGTCATTGGAGAGGTTTTGCAGCGTATTAAGCAGTTCCTTACGATGAGTGTCATTGCCTGCACGGGATGACTTGGAGAGCTTACGGATGGTTTCCACCCGGTCGAGGATGTTCTCGCCCAGCGCATCCTTAATCGTATCCCCGAGCAGTTTGCCGAGCATACTGACATTACTTCGCATTGCGGAATATTGTTCGTTCATTGGACCCTGACACCCTTATCGTCTTGAAAAACTTCTATACCCGACCCTTTTCAGGCAGCAGAAATAGCAGCAACTTTATCTTCCCGGTAATGTACGGGGAATTTGCTCAGTTGCCGCCTGTCTGCAATCTGAAAATATCTGGATAGTCACCCGGTGGGCATAACATCGTCTTTTATCTAGCCACGTAAACCGGTCCACGTCAATTGCGTTAAAGTGGCGCGAACATGCGGCTAACTAACCGAAATTCATCGAATTTATTCAGAGCAGAGCGGGATAAGTTATTCTTATTGTTAAATCCCGCAGAATGACCGGGCATTTTACTGATATCACAGTGAAATGCCCCATTTGCTGTTAATCAGTGACAAAAATGCTGCACAACCTGACTGATAAGCGCCCGCGTCGGCTTAATAAATGCGGTATCAATAAATTCGTCCGGCTGGTGCGCCTGATTGATCGAGCCTGGACCCAGTACCAGCGTCGGGCAGAGCTGCTGAATAAACGGCGCTTCGGTGCAGTAGTTCACCACTTCGGTTGGCGTGCCGAGCAGTTTCTCGACCACGCTGACCAGTTCATGGTTCGCCGGACATTCATAGCCGGGAATCGGCGGATGCAGCTCTGCGACCGTCACACGACCAGGCCAGCGCGCACTGACCGGTGCCAGCGCGTCGTTCAGCAGTCCATCCAGATCGCTGAGCGATAAGCCTGGCAACGGCCGGATATCCATATGCAGTTCACAGCAGGCGCAGATGCGGTTAGCCGCATCGCCACCGTGAATATGGCCAAAGTTCATGGTGGGATAAGGAATGGCGAAGCCATCGTGGTGATAGCGCTCTTTCAGCGTATTGCGCAACTGCATCAGATGGGTGATCGATTCATGCATCAGTTCAATCGCGTTAACACCACGCGCCGGATCGCTGGAGTGGCCCGACTTACCTTCAATACGGATCGCGTTTGACAGGTGCCCTTTGTGCGCCCGAACCGGCTTGAGTGAGGTCGGTTCGCCAATGATGGCGCAATCCGGACGCAGCTGCGTCGATTCAGAAAAATATTTAGCGCCGGCCATGGTGGTCTCTTCATCAGCGGTGGCGAGAATGTAGAGCGGCTTGCTCAGCGTTGTCACATCCACATCCCGCAGCGTATCGAGAATAAAGGCGAAGAAGCCTTTCATGTCGGCGGTGCCGAGGCCGTAGAGCTTGTTGTCGTGCTCGGTCAGGGTAAAGGGATCGCGGGTCCAGCGGCCATCGTCGAACGGCACGGTGTCAGTATGACCGGCTAATAACAGCCCGCCTGCGCCGTCACCGGTGCGGGCCAGCATATTAAATTTATGCCGGGTGCCGGGCACCGGCTGCACTTCAACGCTGAAGCCAAGGTCGCGAAACCAGCCAGCCAGCAAATTGATTAAAGTTTCATTACTCTGGTCCAGTGCGGCATCGGTTGCGCTGATTGACGGTGTGGCGATCAACTGGCGGTAGAGTTCGATAAAAGGCGGTAATTTTGTCTTCACTGTTGACGGTCCTTGAGTTAGGATGTATCAATATTCATGCATTAATAGTGAATAAAAATACATTAACGTCGTCTGCATGTGAACCTTAAATCGCTGCAAACGACATTGTGGGCAACGGGGCAAGGCCGCGACCCGGAACGTGTGACTGTAAAAAGGGTTACAGCCTGATGTTGAATACGCTGATCGTGGGTGCCAGTGGTTACGCTGGCGTAGAGCTCGCCACCTTCCTGAATCGCCATCCAGATATCAACATAACCGCTTTAGCGGTTTCGGCGCAAAGTCCCGATGCGGGTAAGCGCTTGTCCGATCTGCATCCGCAGCTGAAAGGGGTGGTGGATCTGCCGCTGCAGCCGTTGAGCCATGCGGCGGAATGGGCAGATAAAGTGGATGCGGTCTTTCTGGCGACGGCCCATGAAGTCAGCCACGATCTGGCACCGGAATTTCTTAAGGCCGGTTGTGTGGTATTCGACCTGTCCGGTGCTTTTCGCGTCAATGACCCGGCGTTTTATACCCGCTTCTACGGCTTCACCCATCAGCATGGCGACTGGCTGGATAAAGCGGTGTATGGCCTGGCGGAATATCAGCATCAGCAGATTAAGCAGGCGCAGCTGGTGGCCGTGCCGGGTTGTTACCCGACGGCGGCCCAGCTGGCGCTGAAACCGCTGGTAGAGGCAGACCTGCTGAATACGGCACAGTGGCCGGTGATCAACGCCACCAGCGGCGTAAGCGGCGCAGGGCGTAAAGCCAGCGTCGGCACCAGCTTCTGCGAAGTCAGCCTGCAGCCTTACGGTCTGTTCAACCATCGTCATCATCCGGAAATCGTGGCGCATCTTGGCACGCCGGTGATCTTCACGCCGCATCTGGGCAACTTCCCGCGCGGCATTCTGGCAACGATAACCTGCCGGTTAAATCCGGGCGTGAGCCGCGAAGACGTGGCGGCAGTGTTCCAGCGCGCGTATCACGATAAGCCACTGGTCCGGCTCTACGAGCAGGGCGTTCCGGCACTGAAAGCGGTGGTGGGCCTGCCTTATTGCGACATTGGTTTCGAGGTCCAGGACGAGCATCTGATTGTGGTGGCCGCCGAAGATAACCTGCTGAAAGGTGCCGCGTCGCAGGCCGTCCAGTGTCTGAACATCCGCTTTGGCTTCCCTGAAACCACGTCACTGACTTAACGGACGAGTAAACCATGACCAATCCATTGATTATCAAGCTGGGCGGTGTGCTGTTAGACAGCGAAGAAGCGCTGGCCCGTCTGTTTGATGCGCTGCTGACCTATCGCAGCGCCCATCAGCGTCCGCTGATTATTGTCCACGGTGGCGGTTGCCTGGTGGATGAGCTGATGAAAAAGCTGGCGCTGCCGGTGAAGAAAAAGAACGGCCTGCGCGTCACGCCAGCCGATCAGATCGACATTATTACCGGTGCGCTGGCCGGCACCGCCAACAAAACCCTGCTGGCGTGGGCGAAAAAAACCGGCATCAACGCGGTTGGCCTCTGTCTTGGCGATGCCGGCATGGTTAACGTCACCCCGTTTGATGAAGAACTGGGCCACGTGGGTCACGCTATGCCGGGTAACCCGGCGCTGATGAAAACCCTGCTGGCCGCCGGTTATATGCCGGTGGTTAGTTCTATCGGGATTACTGATGACGGCGAACTGATGAACGTCAACGCCGATCAGGCTGCGACCGCGCTGGCGTCGACCCTCGGTGCTGATTTAGTCTTGCTGTCGGACGTCAGCGGTATTCTCGACGGCAAAGGTCAGCGAATCGAAGAGATGACCGCCGACAAAGCTGAACAGCTGATCGCCCAGGGGATTATTACCGATGGCATGATTGTGAAGGTGCACGCTGCGCTGGATGCGGCGCGTACGCTGGGCCGCCCGGTGGATATCGCCAGCTGGCGTCACGCTGAGCGGTTGCCTGACCTGTTTAACGGCGTGCCGATTGGCACCCGGATTCTCGCTTAACGACTCTGATTCAAGGATTACGAAATGCAAACGCAAGGCATCAAAAAAATCGTTCTGGCTTACTCCGGTGGTCTTGATACTTCCGCCATCATTCCATGGCTGAAAGAGAACTACGGCGGCTGTGAGGTGGTGGCGTTTGTGGCCGATATCGGTCAGGAGCGCAGCGATCTGGAAGGCGTAGAGAAGAAAGCGCTGCAGTCCGGTGCCTCTGAGTGTCACGTGGTTGATCTGCGCGAAGAGTTCATTAGCGATTACGTTTATCCAGTGCTGCAGACCGGCGCACTGTATGAAGGCACCTATCTGCTGGGCACCTCGATGGCGCGTCCTATTATCGCCAAAGCCCAGGTTGAGCTGGCGCTGAAAGTCGGGGCGGATGCTCTCTGCCACGGCGCAACCGGTAAAGGTAACGATCAGGTGCGTTTCGAAACCACCTACACCGCGCTGGCCCCGCAGCTAAAAGTGGTCGCGCCATGGCGTGAATGGAACCTGCGGTCGCGTGAAGCGCTGCTGGACTACCTGAAAGAGCGCAATATTCCGACCACTGCGTCGCTGGAAAAAATCTACAGCCGCGATGAAAACGCCTGGCACATCTCCACCGAAGGCGGCGTGCTGGAAAGCCCGGCCAATGCACCAAATAAAGATTGCTGGGTCTGGACCGTCGATCCTTTAGAGGCACCGGATCAGCCGGAAGAAGTGACCGTGACCGTGGAGAAAGGTCGGGTGGTGGCAGTGAACGGCGAAAAACTGAGCCCGTTCCAGTGCCTGGAAAAACTCAACGTGATTGGTGCGAAACACGGTGTAGGCCGGATCGATATCGTTGAAAACCGTCTGGTCGGCATCAAGTCACGTGGCTGCTATGAAACCCCGGGCGGCACCATCATGGTCAACGCGCTGCGTGCGGTTGAGCAGCTGGTTCTGGATCGCGATAGCTTCAAATGGCGTGAGCAGCTGGGCCAGGAGATGTCTTACGTGGTTTACGACGGTCGCTGGTTCGCCCCGCTGCGTAAGTCAATTCAGGCCGCGGCAGAATCACTGGCTGAAGAAGTGAATGGCGAAGTGGTGTTGCAGCTCTACAAGGGCCAGGCAACGGCGACGCAGAAGCGTTCACCGAACAGCCTCTACTCGGAAGAGTTTGCGACCTTTGGCGAAGACGAAGTGTACGATCATCGCCATGCTGGCGGCTTTATCCGTCTGTTCTCGCTCTCTTCGCGCATCCGCGCCCTGAACGAGCAGAAGAAGTAATTCTCAGGCGAGGTGCGCCTCGTCTCACCGTTTGAGCTCAGGGGCGGCATTTATGCCGCCCTTTGTTTAATGATTTGAAGGAGTTTTCCCATGGCACTTTGGGGTGGACGGTTTACCCAGGCAGCAGATCAACGTTTCAAACAGTTCAACGACTCGCTGCGCTTCGATTACCGCCTGGCGGAGCAGGACATTATAGGTTCTGTCGCCTGGTCCAAAGCGCTGGTGACGGTGAATATCCTGACCGGGGATGAGCAGCAGCAGCTGGAAGCGGCACTGACTGCCTTGCTGGCGGAGGTGCGCGCTAATCCTGAACAGATTTTGCAGAGCGACGCCGAAGACATCCATAGCTGGGTTGAAGGTCAGCTGATCGACAAAGTGGGTGCGCTGGGCAAAAAACTGCACACCGGCCGGAGCCGTAACGATCAGGTCGCTACCGATCTCAAGCTGTGGTGCAAAATGCAGGTTGAGGCGCTGTTGGGCGCAACGCGTGAGCTGCAGCAGGCGCTGGTAGTGACCGCAGAAGCGAACCAGGATGCAGTAATGCCAGGCTATACCCATTTGCAGCGGGCGCAGCCAGTCACATTTGCGCACTGGTGTCTGGCCTATGTCGAAATGCTGGCGCGTGATGAAAGCCGCCTGCAGGATACCCTGAAACGGCTGGATGTCAGCCCGCTGGGCTGCGGCGCGCTGGCCGGCACCGCCTATGAAATTGATCGTCAGCAGCTGGCGGGCTGGTTAGGCTTCGCCTCGGCGACCCGCAACAGTCTGGATACGGTTTCTGACCGCGATCATGTACTGGAGCTGCTCTCTGACGCCGCGATCGGTATGGTCCATCTGTCGCGCTTCGCCGAAGATATGATCTTTTTCAACACCGGTGAAGCGGGCTTTATCGAACTCTCCGACAAGGTGACTTCCGGCTCATCACTGATGCCACAGAAGAAAAATCCGGATGCGCTGGAGCTGATCCGGGGCAAATGCGGCCGGGTACAGGGCGCGCTGACCGGCATGATGATGACGCTGAAAGGCTTGCCGCTGGCTTACAACAAGGATATGCAGGAAGACAAAGAGGGATTATTCGATGCGCTCGATACCTGGCTCGACTGTCTGCAGATGTCGGCGCTGGTACTGGATGGCCTGCAGGTGAAGCGTCCGCGTTGTCAGGAAGCGGCCGAGCAGGGCTATGCCAACTCTACTGAACTGGCTGATTATCTGGTGGCCAAAGGGGTGCCGTTCCGCGAAGCGCACCACATTGTCGGGGAAGTGGTGGTCGAGGCGATCAAACAGGGCGTGGCGCTGGAAGCATTGTCACTGGCGCAGTTACAGTCATTTAGCGCGGTAATTGAAGAGGATGTCTATCCGATTCTGGCACTGCAATCCTGTCTGGATAAGCGTAATGCGCAGGGTGGCGTTTCACCACAGCAGGTTGCCCGTGCCATCGACGAGGCGAAGCAGCGTCTGGCATAAAACACAGACAAAAAAAAGCGGGCATGTACATGCCCGCCAACCTCTAGCTTCAGAATTACTACTTTTTTTATAGGCACATCATCAAAGGGCCAGCACTCCCGGCTGACACAGAGATAGGTTTACGCTGACAGCAGGAACTGCTCAAGGTCATCGCTGCCGCCAATATGACGGCCACCGATAAATACCTGTGGCACCGTTGCCCGGCCGGAGACGGCACGCAGGCTGACGGTGGTGGCATCCTGTCCCAGCACGATCTCTTCGTACTGAATGCCGTGGTCCATCAGCAGCTGTTTGGCTTTGGTGCAGAACGGGCAGCCCGGTTTGGTAAAGACCGACACTGATTCCTGTACTTTAAATTCCGGTGCCAGATAACGCAGCATGCTATCGGCATCTGACACTTCAAACGGGTCGCCTGGCTTGTTCGGCTCAACAAACATTTTCTCAACTACGCCGTTACGCACCAGCATCGAGTAACGCCATGAGCGTGGGCCAAAGCCGAGATCGGCTTTCTCAACCAGCATCTCCATGCCGCGGGTAAACTCGCCGTTGCCATCAGGGATAAAGGTAATGTTTTCCGCCCGCTGTTCCGCTTTCCACGCATTCATCACAAAGGTGTCATTAACCGAGACACACAGAATGCTGTCTACACCGTGCTGCGCAAAAACGCCTGACAGCTCGTTGTAACGCGGCAGATGGCTGGATGAGCAGGTAGGAGTAAACGCGCCTGGCAGAGAAAAAACGATCACCGTTTTGTTGTTAAACAGCTCATCGGTGGTCACATCGACCCAGCGATCGCCCTGGCGGGTATGAAAAGTGACCTGCGGAACGGCTTTACCTTCCTGACTTGCAAACATTTTTTCTCCTTAATGGCGAACCGCTTATTTTGATGCGTGCATTATTCCCGCCCACCCTTGATAGGGCTAATCGTTCATTGCTATTCTATCTATCGCCACGGACTATCGTGGTCTGGAGGGTAATAATGAATATTCGTGATCTTGAATATCTGGTTTCGCTTGCTGAACACCGTCATTTTCGCCGCGCTGCGGATGCGTGTCATGTCAGCCAGCCCACGTTAAGCGGGCAGATCCGCAAGCTGGAAGATGAGCTGGGTGTGATGCTGCTGGAACGCACCAGTCGTAAGGTGCTGTTCACTCAGGCGGGCCTGCTGCTGGTGGATCAGGCACGCACGGTGCTGCGGGAAGTGAAAGTGCTGAAAGAGATGGCCAGTCAGCAAGGGGAAGCGATGTCAGGCCCGCTGCATATCGGCCTTATTCCAACCACCGGTCCTTATCTGCTGCCGCAAATTATTCCGATGCTGCATCAGACTTTTCCAAAACTGGAAATGTATCTGCATGAGGCGCAAACCCAGCAACTGCTGGCACAGCTCGACAGCGGCAAGCTGGACTGCGCAATTCTGGCGCTGGTCAAAGAGAGTGAAGCCTTTATCGAGGTGCCGCTATTTGATGAGCCAATGAAGCTGGCGGTCTATGCCGATCATCCGTGGCGCGATCGCGATCGGGTGCCGATGTCCGATCTGGCCGGCGAGAAACTGCTGATGCTGGAAGATGGTCACTGTCTGCGCGACCAGGCGATGGGCTTCTGTTTTGAGGCGGGCGCGGATGAAGATACCCATTTCCGGGCCACCAGTCTGGAAACGCTGCGCAATATGGTGGCGGCAGGCAGCGGCATTACGCTGCTTCCGGCGCTGGCGGTACCGCCAGAACGTATTCGCGATGGCGTGTGCTATCTGCCTTGCTACAAACCGGTCCCTCAGCGCACTATCGCGCTGGTCTACCGGCCGGGCTCACCTCTGCGCAGCCGTTATGAACAGCTGGCAGAGGCAATTAAAACCCACATGCAACATCATTTCGACACGGCGTTAAAACAGGCGGTTTAAGCCGTTTAAAGCCGCCACGCGATAGGCTTCGGCCATGGTAGGGTAGTTAAAGGTGGTATTCACGAAGTACTCAATCGTGTTGCCACCGTTTTTCTGCTCCATGATCGCCTGGCCGATGTGGATAATTTCGGCCGCCCGCTCGCCAAAGCAGTGAATACCCAGAATCTCCTTGGTTTCGCGGTGGAACAGAATCTTCAGGCTGCCCACATTCATACCAACAATCTGCGCCCGCGCCAGATGCTTAAACTGCGCACGACCCACTTCATAAGGCACCTTCATCGCCGTCAGCTGCTGCTCGGTTTTACCCACGGAGCTGATTTCCGGAATGGTGTAAATGCCAGTCGGGATATCTTCGATCAGGTGCGCTGAGGCTTCTCCTTTAATGATGGCCTGTGCGGCAATCCGGCCCTGATCGTAAGCAGCCGACGCCAGGCTCGGATACCCAATCACGTCACCGACCGCATAGATGTGCGGCTGTGCAGTCTGGTACATGCTGTTCACTTTCAGCAGGCCACGGCCATCCGCTTCCAGTCCGACATTTTCCAGCGACAGCGAATCGGTGTTGCCGGTACGGCCGTTGGCATACAGCAGACAGTCTGCTTTGACCTTTTTGCCCGATTTCAGATGAATAATCACGCCATCTTCCACCCCTTCAATCTTCTCAAACTCTTCGTTGTGACGAATCACCACGCCGCTGTTCCAGAAGTGATAAGAGAGGGAGTCGGACATCTCCTGATCGAGAAACGCCAGCAGACGATCGCGGGTGTTGATCAGGTCAACCTTGACGTTCAGGCCGCGGAAAATTGACGCATACTCACAGCCAATCACCCCGGCACCATAAATGATTACGTGGCCCGGTTCGTGATGCAGGTTAAGGATCGAATCTGAGTCGTAGACGCGCGGATGGGTAAAGTCGACGTCATCAGGATGATAAGGACGCGAACCACAGGCGATGACAAACTTCTCCGCAGTCAGACGTTCACGCGTGCCGTCAGGCTGTTCAATTTCGATGGTGTTAGCGTCAACAAAACGGGCATCACCCTGATAAAGCTCACAGCGGTTACGCTCATAAAAACCCTGACGCATCGCCGTTTGCTGGCTGATCACGTTTTCAGTGTGATTAAGAATGTCAGCGAAAGAGGAGCGGAGCAGTCGGGTGTGGTCGCTGTAGAGCGGATTTTGGTTGAATTCGATGATGCGACTGACGGCGTGGCGAAGTGCTTTAGAAGGAATGGTGCCCCAGTGCGTACATCCGCCGCCGATGTTGTGGTAGCGTTCGATCACTGCGATGCGCGCTCCCTGCTTCACCAGCCCCATCGCCGCACCTTCACCGCCGGGTCCTGAGCCAATCACAATGGCATCGTAATCGTAAGACTTTTGCATACCGATACGTCCTATTATTTATACATTTTTACAACGAGATTCTAACATCTCGCCGCGCACTTCTGAATTCTATCAGCGATTTTCATCACAGTTTGGCAAAGAGTGAGGTTCACAGGCAGTGACAAAGTTTGACGCTCTGTACGCTGAAAATTTTGTTATAGTGCCTCCTCAACACCGCAAAAGGCAGAGAGAATGGGCGTCAGAGCGCAACAAAAAGAACGTACACGACGCACACTGATTGAAGCAGCTTTCAGTCAGCTCAGCGCCGAACGCAGTTTTGCCAGCCTGAGTTTGCGAGAAGTTGCGCGTGAAGCGGGCATCGCCCCGACCTCGTTTTATCGTCATTTTAAGGATGTTGATGAGCTGGGTCTGACCATGGTGGATGAAAGCGGGTTGATGTTGCGACAGCTGATGCGCCAGGCGCGCCAGCGGATTGCCAAGGGCGGCAGCATCATTAAAACCTCGGTTTCCACCTTTATGGAATTCATCGGCAATAACCCCAATGCCTTTCGTCTGTTACTGCGGGAACGCTCCGGCACCTCTGCCGCATTCCGTGCCGCGGTTGCGCGTGAAATTCAGCATTTTATCGCTGAACTGGCGGATTATCTTGAGGTCGAAAACCGCATGCCGCGCAGTTTTACCGAAGCGCAGGCCGAAGCGATGGTAACTATCGTCTTCAGCGCCGGGGCAGAAGCGCTGGATGTCGATGCCGAACAGCGCCGCAAGCTGGAAGATCGTCTGGTATTGCAACTCCGCATGATCGCCAAAGGCGCCTATTACTGGTACCGCCGTGAACAAGAAAGACTGGCGGTCACCCTGGAAAAACCCGAAGAGCAATGAATAAGGATCAGGCCATGACCCACCCGAGTTCCCGCGATAAAGGCACATTATTACTGGCTTTTATTACCGGTTTAGCGATTAACGGCTCGTTTTCCGTGCTGTTCAGCGCTTTTGTTCCGTTTTCGATTTTTCCGCTGATCGCGCTCGGCCTGGCTGCCTGGTGTCTGCATCAGCGTTATCTGAACACCAACATGCCTGACGGTATGCCGGGACTGGCAGCGGCGTTTTTCCTGCTGGGGATTCTGGTTTATAGCGCACTGGTGCGGGCAGAATATCCGGATATCGGTTCGAACTTCATCCCGACCATTTTGATGGTGGCGTTGGTGTTCTGGATTGCGACGCGCTTTAAGCGCAATCGCAATCAGTAAGGGCGACAGATGAAACAACGGGAACCTCAGGGTTCCCGTTTTTTTTCAGGCTTTGCGCGTCAGGAGTACGCCGCATTCCATATGGTGGGTATAAGGGAACTGATCGAACAGCGCCAGTCGCGTTACGTCATGCGTCTGCGACAGCGTCTGCAAATTTTCACTCAGCGTTTGCGGATTGCAGGAGATGTAAAGGATGCGCGGGTAAGCCTGCACCATCTTCACCGTCTCATCATCCAGTCCACTGCGCGGCGGATCAACAAAGATGGTCTCGCATTCATAGCTGGTCAGATCAATCCCTTCCAGCCGATTAAAACGGCGCACGCCGGTCATCGCCTGGGTGAACTCTTCGGCGGCCATACGGATGATTTGCACATTATCAATCTGGTTAGCGGCGATGTTGTACTGCGCCGACGCCACCGACGGTTTGGCAATTTCGGTCGCCAGCACCCGGCGGAAATTACGCGCCAGCGCCAGTGAGAAGTTGCCGTTGCCGCAGTAAAGTTCCAGCAGGTCACCCTGCGAACCCTGGGTGACATCCAGCGCCCACTCCAGCATCTGAATATTCATCGCTGCGTTTGGCTGGGTAAAGCTGTTCTCAACCTGACGATAGATCATCTCACGTCCCGCCACCGGCAGACGTTCATCCACATAATCCCGATCGAGGCAGATTTTGGTTTTGGTGGCGCGGCCAATCAGCTGCACATCCAGGCCTTCTGCGCGCAGTTGATCGCGCAGTTCGCTGGCGGCCAGCTGCCACGCGTCATCCAGCTTACGGTGGTAGAGCAGCGAGATAACAATCTGATTGCTCAGGGTCGACAGATAGTCAATCTGAAACAGCTTATGGCGCAGTGTACGATTGTCGCGGATCGCCGCGATCATTTTGGGCATCAGCTGGTTGATCAATTCACTGGCGGCAGGGAATTGATCGACGCGGATCCGCTCGCGGGTCTGCTGATCAAAGATGATGTGATAGATGTCATCGCCATCGTGCCACAGGCGGAACTCTGCACGCATGCGATAGTGGCTGACCGGTGAACGGAACACCTCCACCTCGGGCGCAGCAAACGGCGTCATCATCGTCGCTAAACGACTGACTTTTTCCGCCAGTTGCGCGTCATATTGTTCAATAGGGAGATGTTCGGGTGTCATGTTCCGTCCTGATTAATAGCTTACCAGCGGGCGATTGTAGGGATTCACTTGCTGATGTCCAGTCCCGCAGCGATAAGAAGTTTGGAAGTCTGGACTTCCGTAGTGCCACTCCGTAGACTGCGTTCGCCGGCCTCAAGCCCGAGATAATAGGGAATCCAGTGTGAATCTGGAGCTGACGCGCAGCGGTAAGGAATGTCGTGGTGAGTGCAATTGCAGACACTGTCCTGCGGGATGGGAAGTCATCACCACTTATGGTTCCCAGCCCGAAGACCTGCCGGTGTACGTCGCTACTCGTACAATCATCGCGTGCTATTGATTGTATGCCTGCGGCATCCTGCTTTGTCTTTTGGATGCGATTAAAAAATGACTAAAACGACCGCATCGCTGTTCGCCTTTAGTGCAACGGCGGTTTCTCTCTGGGCACAAAACGGTTTTGCTCAGGGGAATGATGATACGCAAATAGTAACTGCCAATCGTTTCGCTCAGCCGGTATCCAGCGTGCTGGCCCCTGTCACGGTGGTGACGCGTAACGAGATTGACCGCTGGCAAGCCAAAAGCCTGACGGATGTGATGCGCCGCCTGCCCGGCGTCGATATCACCCAAAGCGGCGGCATAGGACAGCAAAGCTCGCTGTTTATCCGCGGCACTGAGTCCCGGCACGTGCTGATTCTGATCGATGGTATCCGGCTCAACCAGGCCGGCATTACCGGATCATCCGACCTCAGCCAGATTCCGCTTTCGCTGGTGCAACGCATTGAATATATCCGCGGCGCGCGTTCGGCAGTCTACGGTTCGGATGCGATAGGCGGCGTGGTCAATATCATTACAGGCCGTGCGCAACCGGGCACCACTCTGTCGGCTGGCGTCGGGTCCAACGGTTATCAATCATACGAGGGTTCCACCCAGCAGAAGTTGAGCGACGCGACCAGGCTGACCCTCGCCGGTAACTATACCTATACCAAAGGGTATGACGTGGTGGCCGGTTATCCCAACGCGTATGGTCCGGCACAGCATGATCGCGATGGGTTCATGAGCAAAACCCTGTACGGCAATCTGGAGCATCAGTTCAGTGATGAACTCAGCGGCTTTGTGCGTGGATACGGTTTTGATAACCGTACCGCCTACGACGGGTCAGATAGTTATGATGCCAGCTACAGCAACATTATCGGCCTGGCTGATACCCGACAGCTCTATAGCCAGACCTGGGACACGGGTTTGCGCTTCAATCATGATGTCTATTCGACCCAGCTTATTGCCAGCTATGGGCGTACCAAAGATATCAATTACGATCCGCGCAACGGACGCTACGGGGCGGCGTCGACTTTCGACGACGTGACCCAATACAATCTGCAATGGGGCAACAGCGTGCAGATTGGGCAGGGCGCCATCAGCGCCGGGGTTGACTGGCAGAAAGAGACGACGCAACCGGGGACCAACTATCTGGCAGACAGTTATGAACAGCGTAACACCGGGTTTTATCTGACCGGCCAGCAGCAGTTTGGCAGCGTGACGCTTGAAGGTGCGGTACGCGGTGATGATAACAACCAGTTTGGCTGGCATAACACCTGGCAGACGGCAGCTGCCTGGGAATTTATCTCCGGGTATCGCGCTTTTGCCTCTTACGGTACCGCGTTTAAGGCACCGAACCTCTCTCAGGTTTACAGTCCTTTTTATGGTAACCGCGATCTCGATCCGGAAAAAAGTAAGCAGTGGGAAGGCGGGTTTGAAGGTCTGACCGGGCCGCTTAACTGGCGGATTTCCGGCTATCGAAATGACATTGATAACCTGATTGATAGCGACCCGGCGACCTATCGCTACTACAACATTAAGCAGGCGCGTATTAAAGGTGTGGAAGCGACCGCTTCATTTGATACCGGGCCGCTGGCGCACCAGCTTTCTTACGATTATGTCGATGCTCGTGATGGCAGCACCAATCAGCCGCTAATCCGTCGGGCTAAACAGCAGGTGAAGTATCAACTCGACTGGACGCTGTATGATTTCGACTGGTCAGTGACGTATCACTATCTGGGCGATCGTTATGATACCGACTTCAACAGCTCCCCCAGCCGTCGGGTGAAGCTGGGCGGTGTCAGCCTGTGGGATGTGGCGGTCTCATATCCGCTCACTTCACAACTCACGGTTCGTGGTAGAATTGCCAACCTGTTCGATAAAGATTACGAGACAGTGTATGGCTATCAAACCCCAGGACGAGAATATTACCTCAGCGGCAGCTACAGCTTCTGATTTGCGACCCACCGTGCTGGTATTCGACTCCGGCGTCGGTGGGCTTTCCGTCTATGATGAGGTCCGGCAACTGCTGCCGGATCTTCACTATCTTTACGCCTTCGATAACGCCGGCTTTCCCTATGGCGAGAAAAGCGAAACCTTTATTGTGGAACGCGTGGTGGCGATTGTTGATGCCATTACCCAGCGTTATCCGCTCTCTTTAGTGATCATCGCCTGTAATACGGCCAGCACCGTCTCCCTGCCGGCGTTACGTGAGCGCTTTGCTTTTCCGGTGGTCGGGGTAGTGCCGGCGATTAAACCGGCGGCGCGTATGACGCGTAATGGCGTGGTGGGCCTGCTGGCGACGCGCGCGACGGTGCGTCGTCCTTATACTCACGAACTGGTGGCGCAGTTTGCGGGTGCCTGCAACATCGAAATGCTGGGCTCGGCGGAGCTGGTGGAACTGGCAGAAGCCAAGTTGCATGGTGCAGAGGTTGCGCTGGAAGCCGTACGCCGGATTGTTCAGCCGTGGCTGCGCATGGCGGAGCCGCCGGATACTGTGGTGTTGGGCTGTACCCACTTTCCTTTATTGCGTGACGAGCTGCAGCAGGTATTACCGGAAGGCACCCGCCTGATTGATTCAGGTGCGGCGATAGCGCGCCGTACGGTATGGCTACTGGAACACGAAGCGCCCGAAGTACGTTCTTCGCAACAAAATGTGGCATTTTGTACCGAACTGGATGGAGAAGCTGTTCAGTTATTACCCGTTCTACAGCGTTATGGCTTCCCATTGCTGGAAAAACTGGCGGTTTGACGGCTTTTAGTTGAAAAAATCAGCACTCAGAATTTTATTTGAAATTAGCACTTGTCAGCCTCCGGAAACTCCCTATAATGCGCCTCCACTGACACGGCACAACGGCTTACGAAGCGCCGGGTTAAGTAGGTTCGAAATCATACGAACCAGTGAGTTAAGCAAAATAAACGCTTGACTGACAATGCGGAAAGCGTATTATACGCAACCCGCGCCACACGAAGTATGTGGCACTGCTCTTTAACAATTTATCAGACAATCTGTGTGGGCACTCGCAGGATTGATATCAGCGTCTCCGGACGTAAAAAATATCAAGTCTCACGAGTGAACACATAATGAAATTCATTATGACGTTTTACAGATGAGCACCGCTTAACTTGTTTAAGCAAATCAAACTTAAATTGAAGAGTTTGATCATGGCTCAGATTGAACGCTGGCGGCAGGCCTAACACATGCAAGTCGGACGGTAGCACAGAGGAGCTTGCTCCTTGGGTGACGAGTGGCGGACGGGTGAGTAATGTCTGGGGATCTGCCCGATAGAGGGGGATAACCACTGGAAACGGTGGCTAATACCGCATAACGTCGCAAGACCAAAGAGGGGGACCTTCGGGCCTCTCACTATCGGATGAACCCAGATGGGATTAGCTAGTAGGCGGGGTAATGGCCCACCTAGGCGACGATCCCTAGCTGGTCTGAGAGGATGACCAGCCACACTGGAACTGAGACACGGTCCAGACTCCTACGGGAGGCAGCAGTGGGGAATATTGCACAATGGGCGCAAGCCTGATGCAGCCATGCCGCGTGTATGAAGAAGGCCTTCGGGTTGTAAAGTACTTTCAGCGGGGAGGAAGGCGATGCGGTTAATAACCGCGTCGATTGACGTTACCCGCAGAAGAAGCACCGGCTAACTCCGTGCCAGCAGCCGCGGTAATACGGAGGGTGCAAGCGTTAATCGGAATTACTGGGCGTAAAGCGCACGCAGGCGGTCTGTTAAGTCAGATGTGAAATCCCCGGGCTTAACCTGGGAACTGCATTTGAAACTGGCAGGCTTGAGTCTCGTAGAGGGGGGTAGAATTCCAGGTGTAGCGGTGAAATGCGTAGAGATCTGGAGGAATACCGGTGGCGAAGGCGGCCCCCTGGACGAAGACTGACGCTCAGGTGCGAAAGCGTGGGGAGCAAACAGGATTAGATACCCTGGTAGTCCACGCCGTAAACGATGTCGACTTGGAGGTTGTTCCCTTGAGGAGTGGCTTCCGGAGCTAACGCGTTAAGTCGACCGCCTGGGGAGTACGGCCGCAAGGTTAAAACTCAAATGAATTGACGGGGGCCCGCACAAGCGGTGGAGCATGTGGTTTAATTCGATGCAACGCGAAGAACCTTACCTACTCTTGACATCCAGCGAACTTGGCAGAGATGCCTTGGTGCCTTCGGGAACGCTGAGACAGGTGCTGCATGGCTGTCGTCAGCTCGTGTTGTGAAATGTTGGGTTAAGTCCCGCAACGAGCGCAACCCTTATCCTTTGTTGCCAGCGATTCGGTCGGGAACTCAAAGGAGACTGCCGGTGATAAACCGGAGGAAGGTGGGGATGACGTCAAGTCATCATGGCCCTTACGAGTAGGGCTACACACGTGCTACAATGGCGCATACAAAGAGAAGCGACCTCGCGAGAGCAAGCGGACCTCACAAAGTGCGTCGTAGTCCGGATCGGAGTCTGCAACTCGACTCCGTGAAGTCGGAATCGCTAGTAATCGTGGATCAGAATGCCACGGTGAATACGTTCCCGGGCCTTGTACACACCGCCCGTCACACCATGGGAGTGGGTTGCAAAAGAAGTAGGTAGCTTAACCTTCGGGAGGGCGCTTACCACTTTGTGATTCATGACTGGGGTGAAGTCGTAACAAGGTAACCGTAGGGGAACCTGCGGTTGGATCACCTCCTTACCTGAAGATACCTTCCCGCGAAGTGCTCACACAGATTGTCTGATAGAAAAGTAATGAGCAAGACGGCTGCGAAGTCGTGACACCTTTGTGTCCCCTTCGTCTAGCGGTTAGGACTCCGCCCTTTCACGGCGGCAACAGGGGTTCGAATCCCCTAGGGGACGCCACTTGCTTGGTGACAGGTGAAAGGTGTCTCCACGAAGTATCTCAAAACCGATTCAGTTGCGTGAGCAGCCGAGCCGCGTTTGAGATATTTGCTCTTTAACAATCCGGAACAAGCTGAAAATTGAAACGACATGTCGTTTTCATTCTCCGTAATAAGAATGAAAGCCACGACATGTTCGAGTCTCTCAAATGCTTGCAACACGCAGCGTTGAAAAACGCCTGTGGGTTGTGAGGTTAAGCGACTAAGCGTACACGGTGGATGCCCTGGCAGTCAGAGGCGATGAAGGACGTGCTAATCTGCGTAAAGCGACGGTAAGGTGATATGAACCGCTACAGCCGTCGATGTCCGAATGGGGAAACCCGGTGCACTCAGTGCATCATTGCAGCATGAATACATAGTGCTGCAAGGCGAACCGGGGGAACTGAAACATCTAAGTACCCCGAGGAAAAGAAATCAACCGAGATTCCCCCAGTAGCGGCGAGCGAACGGGGAGCAGCCCAGAGCCTGAATCAGCTTGTGTGTTAGTGGAAGCGTCTGGAAAGTCGCAGGGTACAGGGTGATACTCCCGTACACAAAAACACACAGGCTGTGAGCTCGATGAGTAAGGCGGGACACGTGGTATCCTGTCTGAATATGGGGGGACCATCCTCCAAGGCTAAATACTCCTGACTGACCGATAGTGAACCAGTACCGTGAGGGAAAGGCGAAAAGAACCCCGGCGAGGGGAGTGAAACAGAACCTGAAACCGTGTACGTACAAGCAGTGGGAGCCTCTTTATGGGGTGACTGCGTACCTTTTGTATAATGGGTCAGCGACTTATATTCTGTAGCAAGGTTAACCGTATAGGGGAGCCGCAGGGAAACCGAGTCTTAACTGGGCGTTAAGTTGCAGGGTATAGACCCGAAACCCGGTGATCTAGCCATGGGCAGGTTGAAGGTTGGGTAACACTAACTGGAGGACCGAACCGACTAATGTTGAAAAATTAGCGGATGACCTGTGGCTGGGGGTGAAAGGCCAATCAAACCGGGAGATAGCTGGTTCTCCCCGAAAGCTATTTAGGTAGCGCCTCGTGAACTCATCTTCGGGGGTAGAGCACTGTTTCGGCTAGGGGGCCATCCCGGCTTACCAACCCGATGCAAACTGCGAATACCGAAGAATGTTATCACGGGAGACACACGGCGGGTGCTAACGTCCGTCGTGAAGAGGGAAACAACCCAGACCGCCAGCTAAGGTCCCAAAGTCATGGTTAAGTGGGAAACGATGTGGGAAGGCACAGACAGCCAGGATGTTGGCTTAGAAGCAGCCATCATTTAAAGAAAGCGTAATAGCTCACTGGTCGAGTCGGCCTGCGCGGAAGATGTAACGGGGCTAAACCATGCACCGAAGCTGCGGCAGCGACACTATGTGTTGTTGGGTAGGGGAGCGTTCTGTAAGCCGTCGAAGGTGGCCTGTGAGGGCTGCTGGAGGTATCAGAAGTGCGAATGCTGACATAAGTAACGATAAAGCGGGTGAAAAGCCCGCTCGCCGGAAGACCAAGGGTTCCTGTTCAACGTTAATCGGAGCAGGGTGAGTCGACCCCTAAGGCGAGGCCGAAAGGCGTAGTCGATGGGAAACAGGTTAATATTCCTGTACTTGGTGTTACTGCGAAGGGGGGACGGAGAAGGCTATATCGGCCGGGCGACGGTTGTCCCGGTTTAAGCGTGTAGGTGTGTGTTCCAGGCAAATCCGGTTCACTTTACACTGAGGCGTGACGACGAGGCACTACGGTGCTGAAGTGATAAATGCCCTGCTTCCAGGAAAAGCCTCTAAGCATCAGGTAACACAAAATCGTACCCCAAACCGACACAGGTGGTCAGGTAGAGAATACCAAGGCGCTTGAGAGAACTCGGGTGAAGGAACTAGGCAAAATGGTGCCGTAACTTCGGGAGAAGGCACGCTGGCGCGTAGGTGGAGGGACTTGCTCCCCGAGCCGAAGCCAGTCGAAGATACCAGCTGGCTGCAACTGTTTATTAAAAACACAGCACTGTGCAAACACGAAAGTGGACGTATACGGTGTGACGCCTGCCCGGTGCCGGAAGGTTAATTGATGGGGTTATCCGCAAGGAGAAGCTCTTGATCGAAGCCCCGGTAAACGGCGGCCGTAACTATAACGGTCCTAAGGTAGCGAAATTCCTTGTCGGGTAAGTTCCGACCTGCACGAATGGCGTAATGATGGCCAGGCTGTCTCCACCCGAGACTCAGTGAAATTGAACTCGCTGTGAAGATGCAGTGTACCCGCGGCAAGACGGAAAGACCCCGTGAACCTTTACTACAGCTTGACACTGAACATTGAGCCTTGATGTGTAGGATAGGTGGGAGGCTTTGAAGCGCAGACGCCAGTCTGCGTGGAGCCAACCTTGAAATACCACCCTTTAATGTTTGATGTTCTAACGTGGCCCCGTGATCCGGGGTGCGGACAGTGTCTGGTGGGTAGTTTGACTGGGGCGGTCTCCTCCTAAAGCGTAACGGAGGAGCACGAAGGTCAGCTAATCACGGTCGGACATCGTGAGGTTAGTGCAATGGCATAAGCTGGCTTGACTGCGAGAGTGACGGCTCGAGCAGGTGCGAAAGCAGGTCATAGTGATCCGGTGGTTCTGAATGGAAGGGCCATCGCTCAACGGATAAAAGGTACTCCGGGGATAACAGGCTGATACCGCCCAAGAGTTCATATCGACGGCGGTGTTTGGCACCTCGATGTCGGCTCATCACATCCTGGGGCTGAAGTAGGTCCCAAGGGTACGGCTGTTCGCCGTTTAAAGTGGTACGCGAGCTGGGTTTAGAACGTCGTGAGACAGTTCGGTCCCTATCTGCCGTGGGCGCTGGAGAATTGAGGGGGGTTGCTCCTAGTACGAGAGGACCGGAGTGAACGCACCACTGGTGTTCGGGTTGTCATGCCAATGGCATTGCCCGGTAGCTAAGTGCGGAAAAGATAAGTGCTGAAAGCATCTAAGCACGAAACTTGCCCCGAGATGAGTTCTCCCTGACCCTTTAAGGGTCCTGAAGGGACGTTGAAGACGACGACGTTGATAGGCCGGGTGTGTAAGCGCAGCGATGCGTTGAGCTAACCGGTACTAATGACCCGTGAGGCTTAACCTTACAACGCCAGAGGCGTTTTTGAGGGACAGATTTTCAGCTTGTTACCGGATAAAAATTAGCGGGAACGAAGGATTCTGCGGCATGGCAGCACGGCCATGACGTAAAAGATTCGTTCCGTGCACCAAGATTTGCCTGGCGGCTGTAGCGCGGTGGTCCCACCTGACCCCATGCCGAACTCAGAAGTGAAACGCCGTAGCGCCGATGGTAGTGTGGGGTCTCCCCATGCGAGAGTAGGGAACTGCCAGGCATCAAATTTGTTCCTTTTCCCCTGACAAGGAAAGCAGCAGGAACAGACGGGTATCAGCCAGTAGCTGATAGCTGTGAAAGAATCGGTGGAGCGGTAGTTCAGTTGGTTAGAATACCTGCCTGTCACGCAGGGGGTCGCGGGTTCGAGCCCCGTCCGTTCCGCCACCCTATTTAGGGGCGTAGTTCAATTGGTAGAGCACCGGTCTCCAAAACCGGGTGTTGGGGGTTCGAGTCCCTCCGCCCCTGCCAGAAAACGATCCTTTGCTTCGGCAAAGGATTTTTTTTGCCTGTAAAAAGCCCAAAACAAAAAACCAGCTAAAATGCACTGGCTTTTGACGCGTATTTATCCCACCTTCCTGCTGTTAATTCAGTTGTTTTGCCTCACCAGAACCGGAAACTTCAGCAGCTGACGAATATGCGCTTGCTGATCGCTGTTCTGTAACCAGACGGCATACAGCGGGCGTACCGCGACCGGCGTATCGGGAATAACCATCAGTTCACTGTAAAGGCCATGCCAGAAGTCAGGCAGAAAGGCGCAGGCGCCGGTGGTGTGTAACAGCTCTCGTGTCACATGCGCCGATGTCGTGGTCAGAACCGGCACGTCATCCCCGCCCGAGAGATAGCTCTCATGCTGATGAAAGTCGGCACCCCATTCCAGCTTAATATAGTCATACTTCTCACGTTTCTCACTCTGGCGCGCGCAAAACAACGCCAGTGAGATATGGCCAATCTGCTGGCTGGTCAGCTCATCCATTTTAGGGGCTTCTGTGGTGATCAGCAGATCCAGCTGACGCTCATGCAGCTGCTTAACCAGCAAATGACGCTGTGCCACACGTGCTTCTAAATGCAGGCTCTCCCGGTTCTCATACAGCGTCTGCAGCCACGGAGTGAGATAAGCCTCCCAGAGCGAAGCACTGGCACCAATTGACAGCTCATGATGCTGCTGAGTGTGGGAGACCTCCTTCTTAGCCATCAGCCAGGTGCTCATCAGACTCTCGGCATACGGCAATAGCCGTTCGCCTGCTGCCGTCAACCGTATGTTGTTGCGGTGTCTGGTAAAAAGATTAACACCAAGCTGATTTTCCAGCTGACGGATGCGAAAACTGACAGCAGATTGCGTAAGGTAAAGTGCTTCCGCAGCACGCCCGAAATGGCGTGTGCGGCTCACTTCCAGGAAAGTCTTCAGTAATTCCGTATCCACAGCGTTCTCCCAAAAATTGTTTGTCGTATAGATTTAAATGTTTTGTTTTACACTCTGTCAAGCCTATCTAATACTCCGCGCCATAAATAGTAAGGCTTAATAGAATCAGGAGCGTGTAACATGGCGGAAAGCTTCTTAACCGAAAATCGTTTCTTTGATAACAAACATTACCCACGTGGTTTTTCACGTCACGGTGATTTTACGATTAAAGAAGCCCAGCTTCTTGAACGCCACGGTTTCGCCTTTAATGAGCTTGATTTATCAAAGCGTGAACCTGCAACAGAAGAAGAACGGTTATTTATCGAAGTGTGTCGTGGTCAGCGTGAGCCGCAAACAGAAGCTGAGCGTGTATGGACCAAATACATTACACGCATCAAGCGTCCGAAGCGTTTTCACACTCTGTCTGGCGGGAAACCGCAGATGGATACTGTCGAAGATTTCAGCGACAGCGACGACTAATAAAAAGGGGCTTATGCCCCTTTTTTTATTGCAGGCTGTTATGCAGATGGATCATTAACCGGTCAATGCTGCGATAGCTAACTGCCTCCTGTAAATGGGTACGGTTTATTGTTGCTTCTCCCGCCAGATCGGCCAGCGTACGAGACACTTTCAAAATTCGCTGCCATGCCCGGACCGATAACCCCAGCTTCTCCAGCACCGACTCCAGCCATTCAGCATCTTCTTTGCCAATCTGACACCAGCGCAGAATTTCTGCGTTGTTCAAATGAGCATTAATCTTGCCTGCGCGCGCCAGCTGGATCGTGCGTGCAGCGACGACCCGCTGACGTACTGTCGCCGATCCTTCTGCTGTCCGGCGTTGTTGACGCAGCATCCCGCTGGGCAGCAGCGGAACTTCCAGCGAGAGATCAAAGCGATCAAGAAAAGGCCCCGACAATTTACTGAGATAACGCAGTACCTGCTGGGGTGAGCAGCGATTGTGTTGCCCCTGATAATGTCCGGTGGGACTGGGATTCATCGCGGCAATCAGCTGAAACCGCGCCGGGTAGGTCACTTTTGCCCGGGCACGGGAAATGGCAATCAGCCCCGATTCTATCGGTTCGCGCAGTGAGTCGAGTACCCTGCGATCAAATTCCGGCAATTCATCTAAAAACAGCACACCATTATGTGCCAGAGAGATTTCACCGGGCCGCGGTAACGAGCCGCCGCCAATCAGAGCATAGAGTGAGGCGCTGTGATGAGGCGACCTGAACGGCCTTGTACGCCACTGTCGATGTGAAAGATGGCTGTTGACCAGGCTGGCGATCGCCGCACACTCCAGTGCTTCCTGATCGCTTAAGGGCGGCATAATACCTGGTAGCCGGGTCGCCAGCATGGTTTTGCCGGTGCCGGGCGGGCCAATCAGCAACAGGTTATGCCCACCCGCGGCGGTAATCTCTAACGCTCTGCGACCCTGCTGCTGTCCAATAATGTCAGCCAGATCGTCGCCATGCGCTTCATTCTGGTCGTCAGGATAGGCGGCGACCGGCAGCACGAGTTGATTATGCAAAAAGGCGCACACCTCACTGAGATGCGAAGCAATCAGTGATGCATCCTGACGAATCAGTCCGACATCGGGCTGGTTTTCGCTTGAGAGCACCAGTTGTCGCCCGGCCTGCATCGCCACCATCGCCGCAGGAATCGCGCCCTGAACACGACAGAGCGCGCCATCAAGGGCAAGCTCCCCCAGAAACTCATAGCGGGTCAGCTTGTCCGCAGGAAGCTGTTCAGAGGCAACCAGAATGGCAATCGCCATCGGCAGGTCATAGCGTCCGCCTTCTTTAGGTAAATCCGCCGGCGCCAGGTTGATGGTGACCCTTTTAGCCGGAAACACAAACCCGCTATTGATGATGGCGCTGCGTACCCGCTCACGCGCCTCTTTTACCGTAGTCTCTGGCAGGCCGACCAGCGTCAGCGCGGGCAGACCATTGCTGATATGTGCTTCGATAGTCACCAGGGGGGCGTTTACCCCCAATGCAGCGCGGGTCAGGACTTTTGATAATGACATACTCGCTCCTTAAGGCTGCCAGTCTGCGGTCAGTCAAAAAGAAAAGCGAAAGCCTGATCGGCCTGTTGCGGGGTGAAGCACAGCAGATCGTTAATCGTTGCACACCGTGACAAAACGTCACGGGACTGCGCGCAAATTCAGCAAAATATTATTACGGCACTAAAGTGATGAATATTTATCATCCGCAAATTATCCTTTTTATTACAAACCGATAGGTCAATAACTACCCCCGGTCACTGAAAAAAGCAGACAAAAAATGTTGTGTAAGTGCCCCTGACTATGTTAACTCTGTAGGCATTACTTCGAACACGAATAAGAATTGAATAACACATGAAAGCCCTTCTACAAGTGATTAGCCTGGTTGTGATTAGCGTGGTGGTGATTATTAACCTACCGTGCGGGGCTACACTTGGAGAAAGAAAGGCTTAAAAATCAAGCCTCGAATCCGAAAAAACCCCCGCACCGAAAGGTCCGGGGGTTTTTTTTTGACCAGGCAAAATATCAGTAAATCCACAAGGAACAAACAATGAACAGTAGCATAAAATTCTGTTGTTCCGGTCAGGACACAGGAGAATAGCGATGACAGGTGCACAGTGGGTAGTTCAGGCTTTACGCGCGCAGGGTGTCGATACCGTATTCGGTTACCCTGGCGGTGCCATCATGCCGGTATACGACGCGCTCTACGATGGCGGCGTGGAACACCTACTGTGTCGTCATGAGCAAGGCGCAGTGATGGCCGCGATTGGTTATGCGCGTTCGACCGGTAAAACCGGTGTCTGCATTGCAACCTCCGGACCAGGCGCAACCAACCTGATCACCGGCCTGGCCGATGCGATGATGGACTCGGTACCCGTTGTGGCGGTAACCGGCCAGGTCTCTTCCGCCTTCATTGGCACCGACGCGTTTCAGGAAATCGACGTGCTGGGTTTATCGCTGGCCTGCACCAAACACAGCTTTCTGGTCGAGTCGTTAGATGAGTTGCCTGCGATCATGGCCGAAGCGTTTGCCCTGGCGCAGTCGGGCCGTCCGGGTCCGGTACTGGTTGATATTCCTAAGGATATTCAGATTGCACAGGGTGAGCCTGTGCCGCATCTGGTGCCGGTAGAAGAGGGGATAGACCTGCCGCATCAGGCGATTATCGAAGCCCGTGCGCTGATGGCGCAGGCAAAAAAACCGATGTTCTATATCGGTGGCGGCGTCGGGATGGCGCAGGCAGTGCCGGCGTTGCGTGCGCTGGCTGAAGAAACCGGCATCCCTGCCGTAGCAACCCTGAAAGGGCTGGGCAGCGTCGATGCCGACAGCGAACTCTATCTCGGTATGCTGGGTATGCACGGCACCAAAGCGGCCAACCTGGCGGTGCAGAGCTGTGACTTACTGATCGCGGTCGGTGCGCGCTTTGACGACCGGGTAACCGGCAAGCTGGACACCTTCGCCCCTCACGCCAGCGTCATTCACCTTGATATCGACCCGGCTGAACTGAACAAATTACGCCGCGCCCACGTCTCCCTGCAGGGTGATCTTAACCATCTGCTGCCAGCGCTGAGCCAGCCGTTGCACATCGATGCCTGGCGCAATGAGGTTAAAGCGCTCAAAGCCAGCCACAGCTGGCGCTACGATCATCCGGGTGACGCCATCTATGCGCCGCTGTTGCTGAAGCAGCTCTCCGATCGCAAGCCCGCCAGCGCGGTGGTGACGACCGACGTCGGTCAGCATCAGATGTGGGCGGCGCAGCATATGGCGTTTAGCGCGCCAGAGAATTTCATCACCTCCAGCGGCTTAGGCACCATGGGATTCGGCTTACCGGCCGCCATTGGCGCGCAGGTCGCCCGGCCGCAGGACACCGTCATCTGTGTCTCTGGCGATGGCTCAATCATGATGAATATCCAGGAACTGGGCACCATCAAACGCGGCAAGCTGCCGGTCAAAATCGTGCTGCTGGATAATCAGCGTCTCGGTATGGTCCGCCAGTGGCAGCAGCTGTTTTTCGATGGTCGCTACAGCGAAACCAATCTGTCCGATAATCCCGATTTCCTGACGCTGGCCAGCGCCTTCAATATCCCCGGCCAGCGCATCACCCGTAAAGAACAGGTCGACGCCGCACTTGATGCTCTGCTGAACAGCGAAGGTCCCTACTTCCTGCATGTTGCAATTGATGAGCATGAAAACGTCTGGCCACTGGTACCGCCGGGTGCCAGCAATGCAAACATGATGGAGAAAACCGTATGAACCAGCATCAATTGTCTATCGAAGCCCGCTTTCGCCCTGAAATATTGGAGCGCATCTTACGCGTGGTGCGTCACCGCGGTTTTCAGGTTTGCTCAATGAACATGGCCTCAGTGGCCAACGCTGAAAACATTAATATCGAAATGACCGTTGCCAGCCAGCGCTCCGTCGATTTACTGTCTTCGCAGTTAAGCAAACTGATCGATGTCGCCTGCGTTCAGATTCAACAACAGACAACACAACAAATCCGCGCCTAGCCGCGAGAGGGAATAAAAATGAGCACGAAGAAAGCAGACTTTATTTGGTTCAATGGCGAGATGGTTAAGTGGGAAGAGGCGAAGGTTAGCGTCATGTCCCACGCGTTGCACTATGGTACGTCGGTATTTGAAGGCGTGCGCTGCTACGACTCTCACAAAGGACCGGTTGTGTTCCGTCATCGCGAACACATGCAACGTCTGCACGACTCCGCCAAAATCTATCGTTTCCCGATTAAAAGCAGCGTTGATGAGCTGATGGAAGCGTGCCGCGAAGTCATCCGCGTCAATAAACTGAAAAGTGCCTATATCCGTCCGCTGGCGTTTGTCGGTGACGTGGGCCTGGGTGTGAACCCGCCAGACGGTTTCAGCACCGATGTAATCATTGCCGCCTTCCCATGGGGTGCTTACCTCGGTGCCGAAGCGCTGGAAAATGGTATTGATGCGATGGTTTCTTCGTGGAACCGCGTAGCCCCGAATACCCTGCCAACGGCGGCTAAAGCCGGCGGTAACTACCTCTCCTCATTGCTGGTGGGCAGTGAAGCCCGTCGCCACGGCTATCAGGAAGGCATTGCGCTGGACACCAACGGCTACATCTCGGAAGGTGCCGGTGAAAACCTGTTTGAAGTAAAAGATGGCATTCTGTTCACCCCGCCATTTACCTCTTCAGCGCTGCCAGGCATCACCCGCGACGCCATCATCAAACTGGCGATCGACATGGGTATCGAAGTTCGCGAGCAGACGCTGTCACGCGAATCGCTCTATCTGGCGGATGAGATTTTCATGTCCGGTACCGCAGCAGAAATCACGCCGGTGCGTAGCGTTGACCGTATTCAGGTTGGCGAAGGCAAACGTGGCCCGATTACTGCCCGTATCCAGCAGGCCTTCTTTGGTCTGTTCACTGGCGAAACCGAAGACAAATGGGGCTGGTTAGATCCGGTAAACCCGTAATCAGATTCAGCGCGGGCGTTATCTGACGCCCGCGAGCCTATTCTTACTGGAGTAAATAGAGCATGCCTAAGTACCGTTCCGCCACCACCACCCACGGCCGTAACATGGCGGGTGCCCGTGCCTTATGGCGCGCGACAGGAATGACCGACGACGATTTCGGTAAACCGATTATCGCAGTGGTTAACTCATTCACCCAATTTGTACCCGGCCACGTTCATTTGCGCGATCTCGGCAAACTGGTCGCCGAGCAGATCGAAGCGTCAGGCGGTGTGGCCAAAGAGTTCAACACCATCGCGGTGGATGACGGTATTGCCATGGGTCATGGCGGCATGCTGTATTCACTGCCTTCGCGTGAGCTGATCGCTGACTCCGTCGAGTACATGGTCAACGCGCACTGCGCCGACGCCATGGTCTGCATCTCTAACTGCGACAAAATCACTCCGGGAATGCTGATGGCGTCGCTGCGCCTGAATATTCCGGTGATCTTCGTTTCCGGCGGACCGATGGAAGCGGGTAAAACCAAGCTTTCCGATCAGATCATCAAGCTGGATCTGGTTGATGCGATGATTCAGGGTGCCAACCCGAACGTCAGCGACGCCGACAGCGAGCAGATTGAACGTTCAGCCTGCCCGACCTGCGGCTCCTGCTCCGGTATGTTCACCGCCAACTCGATGAACTGTCTGACCGAAGCGCTTGGCCTGTCACAGCCAGGCAACGGTTCACTGCTGGCGACCCACGCCGATCGTAAAGAGCTGTTTATCAACGCCGGTAAGCGCATCGTCAGCCTGACCAAACGCTACTACGAGCAGGATGATGTCAACATGCTGCCGCGTAACATCGCCAACAAGGCCGCTTTTGAGAACGCCATGATGCTGGATATCGCGATGGGCGGCTCCACCAACACCGTGCTTCACCTGCTGGCAGCGGCACAGGAAGGCGAGATCGACTTTAATATCTCCGACATCGATCGCCTGTCACGCAAAGTACCTCAGCTGTGTAAAGTGGCGCCAAGTACCCCGAAATACCACATGGAAGATGTGCATCGCGCGGGTGGCGTCTTCGCCATTCTCGGCGAGCTGGATCGTGCCGGCCTGTTCGACAGCAGCGCCCGTAATATCCTGCAGCAGACCATGCGTGAAACGCTCGATCAGTACGACATCATGCTAACCAAAGATCAGGCAGTGAAGGATATGTTCCGCGCCGGTCCGGCCGGTATTCGTACCACCCAGGCGTTCTCGCAGAATTGCCGCTGGGATACGCTGGATGACGACCGCGCAGAAGGCTGTATCCGCACCCGCGAGCACGCTTATTCACAGGATGGCGGCCTGGCCGTGCTGTACGGCAACATCGCGGAAGATGGCTGCATCGTTAAAACCGCCGGCGTGGATAAAGAGATCCTCACCTTCAGCGGTCCGGCCAAAGTCTATGAAAGCCAGGATGATGCGGTTGAAGCGATTCTGGGCGGTAAAGTAGTGGCGGGCGACGTGGTGGTGATCCGCTACGAAGGGCCTAAAGGCGGTCCTGGCATGCAGGAGATGCTCTACCCAACCACCTATCTGAAGTCGATGGGACTGGGCAAAAGCTGCGCGCTGATCACCGATGGCCGTTTCTCTGGCGGAACATCCGGCCTCTCTATCGGTCACGCCTCGCCTGAAGCAGCCAACGGCGGCACCATTGCGCTGGTCAAAGATGGCGACACTATTGAAATCGATATCCCTAACCGCGGCATTAAGCTGGCCGTGCCGGATAACGAACTGCACGCCCGCCGTGAGGAACAGGAAGCGCGCGGTGATGCGGCGTATACGCCAGTCAATCGTCAGCGTGAAGTCTCTTTTGCGCTGCGTGCCTACGCATTACTCGCGACAAGTGCTGACAAAGGTGCGGTCCGCGATAAGAGCAAGCTGGGAGGCTAAAATGGCCGAGTCTCAACCGCTACCCGAGGCGCCCTGTGGCGCCGAGTATTTGCGCGCCGTGCTGCGTGCGCCGGTGTATGAAGTGGCACAGGTAACGCCACTGCAGGTTATGGAAAAAATTTCATCGCGTCTGGGCAACACTATTCTGGTGAAGCGTGAAGATCGTCAACCGGTGCACAGTTTCAAACTGCGCGGGGCCTACGCGATGATCGCCGGACTGAACGAAGAGCAAAAAGCGCGCGGCGTGGTGACGGCATCAGCCGGCAACCATGCGCAGGGCGTGGCGCTCTCCGCCAGCAAGCTGGGCATTAAGTCGCTGATTGTAATGCCGCTGGCGACAGCCGATATCAAGGTTGATGCAGTGCGCGCATTTGGCGGTGAGGCTTATCTGTTTGGCGCCAACTTTGACGAGGCAAAAGCCAAAGCGATTGAGCTGTCAGAGCAGCGGGGCTACACCTTTGTGCCGCCTTTTGACCACCCGGCAGTGATTGCCGGGCAGGGAACGCTGGCGATGGAGCTGCTGCAACAGGACGCGCATCTGGATCGGGTGTTTGTTCCGGTTGGCGGCGGCGGCCTGGCGGCTGGCGTGGCGGTATTGATTAAGCAGCTGATGCCGCAAATCAAAGTGATTGCAGTGGAGTCTGAAGATTCCGCCTGCCTGAAAGCGGCGCTGGAGGCGGGCCATCCGGTCGATCTGCCGCGCGTCGGACTGTTCGCTGAAGGCGTCGCGGTCAAACGTATCGGCAGTGAAACCTTCCGGCTGTGTCAGGCCTATATCGACGACATCATTACCGTCGACAGCGATGCAATCTGCGCTGCGATGAAAGATCTGTTCGAAGATGTGCGGGCCGTGGCGGAACCCTCTGGCGCGCTGGCGCTGGCGGGCATGAAAAAGTACATCCAGCAGCACGACATCAAAGGCGAACGGCTGGCGCACGTCTTATCGGGCGCTAACGTCAATTTCCACGGACTGCGTTACGTTTCTGAGCGTTGCGAACTGGGCGAACAGCGCGAAGCGTTGCTGGCGGTGACCATTCCGGAACAGCAGGGCAGCTTCCTGCGGTTCTGTCAGACGCTGGGCGGACGATCGATTACCGAGTTCAACTACCGCTATGCCGATGCCGACAAAGCCTGCATTTTTGTTGGCGTGCGGCTGACCCGCGGTCTGGAAGAGCGCAGCGAAATCATCAGCCAGCTCACCGACAGCGGTTACCAGGTGGTCGATCTTTCTGATGATGAGATGGCCAAGCTGCACGTGCGTTACATGGTCGGCGGACGGCCCTCCAAGCCGCTGCGTGAGCGGCTGTTCAGCTTTGAATTCCCGGAAGCGCCAGGTGCCTTGCTGAAATTCCTGCAAACGCTCGGCACCCACTGGAATATTTCGCTGTTCCACTACCGCAGCCACGGAACTGACTACGGTCGGGTACTGACGGCGTTTGAGCTGGGCAACGATGAGCCGCGCTTTGAAGAGCATCTCACCGACCTGGGTTATGACTTTCACGATGAAACGCAGAACCCGGCATTCCGCTTCTTCCTGGCGGGCAGCTGATTACAATTGACTCCAGAAAGCACTGATCAGCGGCTCGCCGAGCCGCTTTTTCTGCACGCAGACACCGAGTTCAAACGGTGCCACTGATTCAACATTCTCCAGCATCATGACGCGGTTGCGCACCGGTTCCGGGCTGTTCTCCAGCACCACGTCCGGCAACAGGGCGATACCGCATCCCAGCGCCACCATGGAAACAATCGCCTCATGGCCCGATACCGTGGCGTAAATTAACGGATTCGCAATGCGATGACGGCGGAACCATAAATCGATACGCCGGCGCGCCGGTCCCTGCTCCGGCAGGATAAACGGGATTTGCGACCACTCCGGCACTGCCTGGGTGGCCTGAGTCCGCACCGCGCAGGGCAACGCTGGCGCAATCAGCACCAGCGGAATCAGCCCGAGCGGCATAAAATCGATGCTGGCCGGTAAGGTTTCAGGTCGTCCGGCAATCGCCAGATCGGCTTCGCCGGAGTGCACTTTTTCAACCGCATCGGCGGCATCGCCGGTGTTAAGTTTGATTTCTACCTGCGGATGCTCAGCACGAAAACGGTCGAGGATCGGCGGCAAATGGCTGTAGGCTGCGGTCACCGAGCAGAACAGGCGCAGCTCGCCGCTGAGCGACGGGCCGTTAAGATCCATCACGTGGCGCAGCTGCTGATACTGCAACAGCGTCTGCTGTGCAAACTGGCGCAGGCGTTCACCCGCTTCTGTCAGCGTGACGGTGCGGTTATCACGCAGAAACAGCGCGTGACCGACATCCTCCTCCAGCCGCTGAATCTGGCGCGAAAGCGTGGAGGGACTGACGTGCATCGCACGCGCGGTGCGGCCGAAGTGGCAGCTTTCGGCCAGATGAAGAAACAGTTTCAGATCTCGTAAATCCATATGCGCGTCGCCTTAACGTGATGTTGCATTTATTGCAATGTGACGTTGTTAATATATCAATTTAAGCAACAGAATTCCTGTCATATGATGGGGTCATTCGCGGCGCTGCACCACACGCCGTCCCTGAACAAAAAAAGCAAACACAACCTCACTGGAGTACCCATGGCTAACTATTTCAACACATTGAACTTGCGCAACCAGTTAGCGCAATTAGGTAAATGTCGTTTCATGGCGCGCGAAGAGTTCGCTGATGGCGCCAGTTTCCTGAAAGGCAAAAAAGTCGTTATCGTTGGCTGTGGCGCGCAGGGCCTGAATCAGGGTCTCAACATGCGTGATTCCGGTCTGGATGTCGCCTACGCACTGCGTGCCGAAGCGATTGCGGAAAAACGCCCATCATGGCGCAAAGCGACCGATAACGGTTTCAAAGTGGGTACCTACGAAGAGCTGATCCCGCAGGCGGACCTGGTCGTTAACCTGACGCCGGACAAGCAGCACTCCGCAGTGGTTCAGGCGGTTCAGCCTCTGATGAAAGATGGCGCAGCGCTGGGATACTCGCACGGTTTCAACATCGTGGAAGTAGGTGAAACCATCCGTAAAGACATCACCGTAGTGATGGTAGCGCCGAAGTGCCCGGGCACCGAAGTGCGTGAAGAATACAAACGTGGTTTTGGTGTGCCGACGCTGATCGCGGTTCACCCGGAAAACGATCCTAAAGGCGAAGGCATGGCGATTGCCAAAGCCTGGGCGGCTGCGACCGGTGGCGATCGTGCTGGCGTGCTGGAATCCTCCTTCGTGGCAGAAGTAAAATCTGACCTGATGGGCGAGCAGACCATCCTGTGCGGCATGCTGCAGGCGGGTTCATTGTTATGTTTCGATAAGCTGGTGGCAGAAGGAACCGATCCGGCCTACGCCGAAAAACTGATTCAGTTTGGCTGGGAAACCATCACCGAGTCGCTGAAGTTCGGCGGCATCACGCTGATGATGGATCGCCTCTCTAATCCAGCAAAACTGCGTGCTTATGCACTGTCAGAGCAGCTGAAAACCATCATGGCACCGCTGTTCCAGAAGCATATGGATGACATTATTTCGGGTGAGTTCTCTTCCGGTATGATGGCTGACTGGGCCAACGACGATAAAAACCTGCTGACCTGGCGTGAAGAGACCGGCCAGACTGCGTTCGAAACGGCCTCACAGTATGAAGGTAAAATTGAAGAGCAGGAGTACTACGACAAAGGCGTATTGATGGTAGCGATGGTTAAAGCGGGCGTTGAGCTGGCGTTTGAAACCATGGTTGATGCCGGCATTATCGAAGAGTCAGCCTATTATGAATCGCTGCACGAGCTGCCGCTGATCGCGAACACCATCGCCCGTAAGCGCCTGTATGAAATGAACGTGGTTATCTCCGATACCGCTGAATACGGCAACTACCTGTTCTCATTCGCCGCGGTGCCGTTGCTGAAAGAGTTCATGACCACGCTGCAGCCGGGTGACCTGGGTAAAGCGGTTGAAGGAACGCAGGTGGATAACGCGCAGCTGCGTGACGTCAACGAAGCCGTTCGCCAGCATCCAATTGAAGCGGTCGGCCGCAAACTGCGTGGCTACATGACTGACATGAAGCGCATCGCTGTCGCCGGCTAATTACCGTCAACACAGTTTTCAGCAAAACAAACCCCGGCTTGCCGGGGTTTTTTGTTTATCAATTGATGGCCATATCTTGCGGTCGTGGCCATGGTCTGATCGCTTCACTGTGAGCGCGCGTCTGCGCAGAACAGATCGGAAAGACGCAAAATCCGTCCTCCCTGACACGCCTGGCTGGTGCGATTACGCACCTCATCCCTGAGGGTCGATCGTCGCCGGGCCAATGCCTGGCGGTTGTTTCCCGGGTATGGGATGCTTTCCTCCTCTATCCGTATTGTCTGCGCATTGGGTTTATTTGTTGCGGCCAGATCTACCCTGATTGGGTTTGGTCGGCGGTCTGAAGCATTCCGCTGACCGCCTGAAACGTATGCCGAAGTCAACGCGATGGGCGCATACGCCTGTAGCAAAGCATCGCGGGCCAGGGATGGCCCGCGCTGAGCATGCCAGGGATGGCGTCTTTTGCGTCTTTGCGAAAGGCGTATGCGCCCTGAGCCTGCGCACTAACCTCAACACGACGCCTTTAGGGCTGCGCATTAACCTGAGCCTTCAGCCTGCCGTTTTTCTACCTGATGATGCCAGCGCCAGGCGAGAGCCATAAAAAAACCCGGCGGCTGCCGGGTTTTTCACTGTCCTTCATAACGGGATTAGACGTCATACAGCGTCTGATTGCGCGTCTCTTTACAGGCGATCAACGCAATCAGCGTCAGCACCGCCATCGAAGCCAGATACAACCCTACCGCCTGCAAACCGTAATTGGCATTCAGCCAGGTGGCGATATAGGGCGCGACAGAGGCACCGAGAATCGACGACAGGTTGTAGGAAAACGATGCGCCGGTATAACGTACTTCAGTCGGGAACAGCTCTGGCAGCAGCGCGCCCATCGGACCGAACGTCAGACCCATAATGCTCAGACCCAGCAGCAGGAAGCCCATCACCAGCGCCTGTGAACCCGATCCTAACAGCGTCGGGAACAGGAATGAAAAGGCAATAATCATCAGCGTAATGGTGATCATCGTTTTACGACGACCGAACCGGTCAGCCAGCAGACCGGCAATCGGCACCATTACGCCAAAGCCAATCACGGCTAACATCAGCATCCACAGCATATTGTTACGCGGAATACCCAGTCCGGCCGGTGCCGGCGTGGTGCCGTAACTCATCGAGTAGACGGTCATGATGTAGAACAGGGTATAGGTCGCCAGCATGATAAAAGTGCCGAGAATGGTGGCGGTCAGGTGCTTACTCAGCAGTGCGGCAATTGGTACCCGCACCTGTTTTTTCTCTTTCTGCACTTTGGCAAACACCGGGCTTTCATGCAGCGACACGCGCACATAGAGGCCGATCAACACCAGCACCGCAGACAGAATAAACGGCACGCGCCAGCCCCACTGCATGAACTGCTCATCGGTCAGCAGCCATGACAGCAGCAGGAAGGTCCCGTTAGCGAAGAAAAAGCCAATCGGAGCACCCAGCTGGGGGAACGACCCATACAGTGCGCGCTTCTTCGCCGGGGCATTTTCAGTGGCCAGCAGCGCCGCGCCGCCCCATTCTCCGCCGAGTCCCAGACCCTGACCAAATCGTGCCAGCGCCAGCAGCAGCGGAGCCAGCACGCCAATGGTTTCATAACCCGGCAGCAGGCCGATCACCACGGTCGAGATCCCCATGGTCAGCAGCGAGGCGACCAGAGTGGCTTTACGGCCAATGCGATCGCCAAAGTGACCAAACACCGCCGAACCAATCGGGCGTGCAATAAACGCGATCGCAAAGGTCGCCAGTGACTGTAGCGTGGCGACGGTGGCGTCACCCTGCGGGAAAAAGATGTGCGGGAAAACGATGACCGCGGCAGTGGCATAAATATAAAAATCGAAGAACTCAATGGCCGTACCGACCAACGAGGCGATCACCACTTTGCTGCGCGAATTAACCGGCGTGGGGTCCTGTTGCTTGTCGAGTGTTTCTGAGATGGAGGCTTGCATAACTGTTTCTTATTTGTAAATACAGATAAAGAATCTTACGCACCTGCCAGACGTCATTCAATGCTGAAACCCGCGTCGTTACTGGCTTCGCCGGGCAAAGAGAGGATAATTTCTGAGGTCCGGGGAATGTCGGAGGATGTCGGGGTAAACCGGGCTAAATCTGGCGGGATACTCTACGAAAGGGCTAAATAAAAGTGACCCCTCAGCTATTCATCCTGTTACATGGATAAAAAATAGCCTCGGGGTGATATTTTCCGCTGTTGTTAACTGATAGTGATTATTGCGGATGCGAAGAGCGACCGGCCTGTGGCATTTGCGGGTCGTCTTTATATTTGGCGGTAGCGATCCAGGCGGCGCAGAACAGCGTCAGGCGGGCAAAGAAATAGAAGAACGCCATCAGACCGAGCACCGAACCAAACGCCGCGCCAGACGGTGAGGTCGCCAGCTTCGGCAACGTCAGCGTCATAACGAATTTGATCACCTCGAAACCGACCGCCGCCAGCAGCGTACCGCGGAACAGCGCTTTCTTGCGCGGCTTGTGACGCGGCAGGATCCAGAAAATCCATAAGAACAGCAGGTAGTTAGCCAGCACTGAAATCGAGGTGGCGATAATGGTCATCGCCGGGCGGAGCCAGTCGATGCCATCCAGTCCCAGCGCGCTGACAATCATCGCCTGTGCCGAACCGGCAACCGAGGTCAGCGACAGCGTAATCACCAGCGCCAGCATCAGGCCGGTCAGCGACAGGAAATCGCGAATATAGCGTTTCCAGATTTTCTCTTTATCGTCGGGTTTGCGTTCCCACACGTCGCGCGACTGGGCGCGGATCGCTTCCCGCAGATTCCCCATCCAGTTAAGACCCGAATAGAGCGCCAGCAGTAACCCGGTAATACCGACGGTGGCGCGCTGCTGAATCGCTGTATTGACGGTATTTTTCAGGGTGGTGGCCAGCGTCGGATCGCTGATGCTGCTGACGATTTTGTTGATGATATCGGTCAGCAAATCCTGGTTCGATGCCAGCACAAAACCGACGGCGGCAAACGACACCATCAGAATCGGAATCAGCGATAAAAAGGAGAAGTAGGTAATCGCTGCGCCAAACTGGCTGCCGAGCCGATCGTTAAACCGCTCCAGCGCGCGAATAAAATGTGCCACCGCCGGAATCGCCTGAAACCAGGCGGCAAAGCGCGAAACGCGCACAATCGATTGGTCAACAGAATGGTTGCCGGTTTTAATATCGATCAGCGGCTTTGGCGGCTGCGTATCCTGTGAATTTTCCTGCTTGTCTGTCATAGACCTTCACTGTCCTGTTTATCATTAAAATCAAAGTATAGCCGCTCAGGTGACGTACTCCTGTAGTACCTGACTCAGCCACTCCATAAATACCCGCAACCGTCGGGCGACGTTGCGCCGATGCGGATAGAGCAGGTGGATCGGCATCGGCCTGGCGGGAAAGTGGTGCAGTACTTCAACCAGTTCACCCTGCTCAAGCAGCTTCTGAATGCCGATCGCCGGCACCTGAATAATGCCTAAGCCGGCCAGACAGGCGGCGCGGTAGGTCTCGGTACTGTTCACCGTCACTACGCCACCGGTGTGCACATAGTGGCACTGCCTGCCGTCAAAATATTCAAACCCTGGCGACGGCTGACCCAGTTGCTGGCTGTAGTGCACCATGGCGTGCTGCGACAACTCTTCCAGCCGGATTGGCCTGCCGAAGCGCGAAAGGTAGCCGGGGCTGGCGCAATTGATCAAGGTGTAAGTCCCAATTTTTCGCGCAATTAAACCTGAATCTTTCAGCTCGCCGACCCGAATCACGCAGTCAAATCCTTCGCGGATCACATCGACCTGACGATCGCTGCTGCTCAGCTCAATCTCCACGCCCGGATAGTGCTGCAAGAACTCCGGCAGCCGCGGCAGGATAAAGCCGGTCGCCATCGCCACTGACATATCGACCCGCAGTTTGCCGCTGAGCGTGGCGGGATCGTGCTGAAACAGGCTGTCCATATCGTCAATCATCGACAGCAAATCAAGGCAGCGATCGTAATAGACCAGGCCATCCTGCGTCAGTTGTACCCGGCGGGTAGTGCGATGCAGCAGGCGGGTCGCCATCTGATTTTCCAGCGCCTGAATCTGCCGCGATACGCTGCCTTTGGGTAAACCTAAACTTTCTGCGGCGCGGGTAAAACTGCCCATTTCAGCAACCCGAACAAACACCTGCATTGCGTGAATTTTATCCATGTTGTGCACCGATTGTTGTTCTTAATGAAACAGTGATCTCTATTTCGATCTGTTTATAGATCAATTATTCAGGAATATCTTTAAACCGTGTTCAATTTTCCAACAGGTGTGCAACATGAATCATAAAATTGCGTTGATTACCGGAGCAAACCGCGGTTTAGGCCGCAATGGGGCGTTAAAACTGGCTGCCAGAGGCGTTGATATCATACTGACCTATCGCAGTCACGCCGACGAGGCCCAGGCGGTAGTGAAAGAAATTGAAGCGCTGGGAGCCCGCGCGGTGGCGCTGGCGCTGGATGTCGGTGAAAGCAGCCGCTTTGATGCGTTTGTTGAGCAGGTCCGCCAGCAGCTGCAGCAGCACTGGCAGCGCGAGCGGTTTGACTATTTAGTGAACAACGCCGGTCATGGCCATTACAAAGCCTTCACCGACACCACCGAACAGGAGTTTGACGCGCTGGTTAACGTCCATTTTAAAGGGCCTTACTTCCTGACGCAGAAGCTACTGCCGCTGATACAGGATGGCGGCCGCATCCTCAATATTTCCAGTGGTCTGACGCGGCTGGTGTATCCGGGTTCCGGCACCTACGCGGCGATGAAAGGGGCGATGGAGGTCCTGACGCGTTATCAGGCGAAAGAGCTGGGTGCGCGGCGGATCCGCGTCAATATCCTGGCGCCGGGCGCAATTGAAACCGACTTCGGCGGCGGTCGGGTGCGTGACACCAAAGAGCTTAACGATCAGATTGCCGGCCTGACTGCACTGGGTCGGGTGGGATTGCCGGATGACATTGGTGACGCCATCAGCGCCATTCTGAGTGACGAAACCGGCTGGATCACCGCCCAGCGTATCGAAGCGTCAGGCGGCCAGGGAATTTAATCGCCGTCGGCCTGGCGGACAGGAAATCCACCGGGCCGCGGCGTGTCAGAGTGAAATAGTACCGTCAATCACCGTCACGGTATTGCCGCCAATCCAGATTTCATCTCCGGCAAAAGAGACCTGCACCCGACCCGCGCGTTGCAGTACGGTGCCCTGACGCACCCGGTAATCGGTGGTCTGGCCGGCCGCCGCGAAGTAACGGGCCAGGCAGGCGTTGGCGCTGCCGGTGATCGGATCTTCGGTCAGGCTGCCATGTTCAACCAGCAAGCCGCGCACTTCATACTGCTCACTTTCGCCCTGTGGCAAACGGCCGAAGGGCATCACCCCCGTCACGCCGGCATGTTTAAGCAGCCGCTGCAGATCGCTGACGTTGGGCTGAAGCGCCAGCACCGCGTCGGCGCTGACCATCGGCACCAGCAGCCAGCGAATCCCCATATCCACCACCGTCGGGCTTTGGGTCAGATCGAACGCGTCGCTGTTTAACGCATTGCCCATCAGGGCGTCCTGCCATGGCGTAATGGTGGCTGTCGGGGCGGCAAACGCCAGCGCGCCGTCTGCGGCAATCCTGATCCGCACGTTACCGACGCCGCACTGCTGCACAATTTCGCCCGGCGTCCGGGTCGGCCAGCCCGCTTCCAGCAGCGCATGCGCGGTGCCGAGCGTCGGATGACCGGCAAACGGCAGTTCACCCTCGACGGTAAAAATGCGCACCCGATAATCTGCCTGGGCATCCTGGGGCGGCAGCACAAAGGTGGTTTCCGACAGGTTGGTCCAGCGGGCAATGGCCGCCAGCTGGCTGTCGCTCAGCCCCTGGGCATCCATGATCACCGCCAGCGGATTACCGTTAAAGGCGGATGAGGTAAACACATCGACTTGCTTAAACGCGACCTTCATTGTCACTCCTTGCTTATTGTGGTCAGACTGGCCTTTTCTCTGCCGGATGATTGCTTATAGCAGGTAACAGGACTATGAATAAGTTAAAGATTTCACTGGAGACTGTGAATGTTAACCATCCTCGGACGTACCTCTTCTATTAACGTACGCAAAGTGTTGTGGCTCTGCGACGAGCTTGACCTCGATTACCTGCGGGAAGAGTGGGGCGATGGCTTTCAGTCAACCCACTCACCTGAATTTATGGCGCTTAACCCGAATGCGATGATCCCGGTGCTGAAAGATGACGAGCTGGTGATCTGGGAATCCAACGCCATCCTGCGCTATCTGGCAAACGCCTATGGCGGCGAATGGCTCTACCCGCTCCACCCGCAGTCGCGTGCGCCGATCGATCAGTGGATGGACTGGCAGTCTACCGAGCTCAACACCTCATGGCGCTACGCTTTTATGTCACTGGTGCGTCACTCGCCGGCCCATCAGGACCCGCGCCTGCTGGCGGCAGCCTGCAAAGGCTGGTCGCATACCATGAGTATTCTCAACCAGCAGCTGGAAAAAACCGGCCGCTACGTCGCCGGGCGCAACTTCACCCTGGCGGATATACCGGTTGGCCTGGCGGTGAACCGCTGGTTCGAAACGCCGCTCGACCATCCTGATTATCCGGCGGTGCGCCACTATTACGAGCGCCTGACCGAGCGCCACGGCTACACCGTCTGGGGCCGCAACGGCACCCCGTGATCCTCGCCAGAGGGCAGGCCGGCTAACTCGCAGGCTATTTCACCGGCGCGGCGGATTGCCCAGCTGTAGCGATCGTCAAACGGATAGCAGCAGGAGAGGCGCAGCGCGTGGTTATAGCGTTCGCTGAGCGAGTAAAGGGCGCCAGGCGTGACGCAAATCTGCTCCTGCAACAGCCGATCAAACATCTCGGTAGTATTAACGCCGCCCGGCAGTTCGACCCAGAAGACAAAGCCACCGCGCGGCAGCGTGGCGCGGGTGCCCTGCGGGAAGTGGCGGGCGATTAATCCGCGCGCCTGATCCAGATTGGCGGCATAGCGACGGCGCAGGGTGCGCAGATGGTGATCGTAGCCACCGTTTGCCAGAAATTCCGCCAGCGTTTCCGACAGCAGCGCCGATTCCGCCATCGACGACACCGCTTTTAACCGGGCAATGGCGCTGTGGAAGCGCCCGGCGGCGATCCAGCCGATACGAAAATCGGGTGCCACGGTTTTGGTAAAGCTGGTGCAGTAGAGCACCCAGCCATCGCGATCAAAGGCTTTTACCGCCGGTGAGAGCGGCCAGTCGAACTGCAGTTCGTCATACAGTCCATCCTCAATCAGCGGAACGTGGTAAGTATTCACTAACTTCGCCAGCCGCTTCTTGTTTGCCAGCGACATGCAGTAGCCAAGCGGATTCTGGGCGCTCGGCATGGCGATTAACGCCTTAATACGCTGCTCCTGTAGCAACATCTCCAGCGCATCCAGCGACAGGCCATGCTGTGGATCGGTCGGGATTTCCAGCGCCTTCAGGCCCAGCGACGCCAGCAGCGGAAACAGAAAGAAGTAGGTCGGCGACTCCAGCCCGACGCAGTCACCGGGTTGCGTCACGGCACGCAGCGCCAGCTGCAACGCCTCCATGCAGCCGTGGGTCAGGGTGATCTCATCGGCGGTCAGCGTCTGTCCGGCGTGCAGCGCCCGCCGCGCGATCTCCTCCCGTAAGCGCTCACTACCGGGCGGAAGCGCATAGCGCCCAATCATATTGGGATGACGGCGCAGCAGCGCGGCGGTTATCCGGCCAATACGCGCCGCAGGAAACAGCTCACTATCCTGCGGGCAGGCCAGCGAGATATTGATGTAGTCGGGATGATTCTGGGCGGCAAACACCTTATCGATCAGGTCGAGTTTTTCACTGCTGGGATCGCGCACCCGGGCTTTATGCGAATCGTGCCGGGTCACCGCCGGCAGCACACCGCGCACGTAGTAGCCCGACTGGGGACGCGCCTCAATCAGGCCGCGATCTTCCAGCAGCTGCCAGGCGTTCAGCACGGTATTGACGCTGACCTGGTGCGATTGCGCCACGCGCCGGATGGCAGGCAGGCGTTTGCCGGGCTTCAGCGTGCCCTGATGGATCGCCTCAGCGAAGTTGTCAGCCAGCTGCTGATAGAGCCGCTGATCGGGTGAAGGAGCAAGGGACACAATAGCCTCCGGACGCGATGGGTACAATTGCTGTTAATCGAAACTGTAACCATCACAATAATGATTTTGTGTCACTGTTACCATTCCTTTTCCCGCCGTAGCATGAAGCTCTGTTGATAATCAGGAGTGCCATCATGCTCGATCCCTCTTTTTTCAGTTACGTGACCGTTATGTCGATTACGCCTGGCCCGAATAATTTGCTGCTGGCGACCTCAGGCGTCAATTTCGGCATGCGCCGCACGCTGCCGATGGTGTTTGGCATTCTGGTGGGTTGCGCGCTGCAAACGGTGATCGCCGGGGTCGCGCTGGAGGTATTACTGCACTGGATGGCGGCGATTCGTCTGCCGCTGACGCTGGCAGGCTGTGCCTATCTGTTGTGGCTGTCGTGGAAGATTTTTCGGGCTGCGGCACCGGAAGCGCGCAGCAAACCGCAGCCAATGACGTTACTGGGCGGCGCCTGTTTCCAGGCGATCAATCCCAAAGCCTGGCTGATGGCGACCAATGTGGCGTTGTTGTACAGCGCCAGCAGCGGCGTGCTGACGGTGATGCTCGGCTTTATGCTGCTGAATCTGCCCTGCATTTTGATCTGGGCTGCGCTCGGCGATCGCCTGCGCAGCCATCTGCAAATTGCCTGGAAGCGTCAGCTCTTTAACAGCCTGATGGCGCTGTCGCTGGTGGCGACCACCGTCTGGATGCTGACGGACGCATTGCAGGCCATTTAATCCGGTGCGCCGGGTGCCGTTGCCGAAGGCCATTTCCAGTTCTGCACCTCCGGCACATCTTCACCGTGTTCACGCACATAGCGATGATGTTCAGCGATGCGCTCCTGCAGATCGTCCAGCAGTTCAGGATGCGCATCGGCCAGCCCCGGCACGCGCAGGATCGCCTCCTGCGCCAGATGATAACGGTCAAGCTCATTCAGCACCGTCATATCAAAAGGCGTGGTGGTGGTTCCCTCTTCAATAAAGCCGCGCACATGGAAGTTACGGTGGTTATTGCGCTGATACGTCAGCCGATGCACCAGCGTCGGGTAGCCGTGGAAGGCAAAAATCACCGGTTTATCCACGGTAAACAACGCATCAAACTCCGGGTCTGACTTGCCATGCGGATGTTGATCCTGGGTCTGCAGCGCCATTAAATCGACCACGTTGACTACCCGGATTCGCAGCTCGGGCAGATAGTCACGCAGCAGGTCGACCGCCGCCAGCGTCTCCATGGTTGGCACATCGCCGGCACAGGCCATCACCACATCCGGTTCGGCATCATCCGGCGTGGTACCGGCCCAGCGCCACTCTCCCATACCCGCTTCGCAATGGCGAATGGCGCTCGCCATATCCAGCCACTGTGGCGCGGGCTGCTTACCGGCCACAATCACGTTGATCCGATCCCAGGTACGCAGGCAGTGATCGCCAACCCATAACAGCGTATTGGCATCGGGCGGCAGGTAGATGCGTACGATATCGGCTTTTTTGTTGGCAACATGATCGATAAAGCCTGGGTCCTGATGGCTGTAACCATTGTGATCCTGACGCCAGACGTGAGAAGAGAGCAGGTAGTTGAGCGATGAGACCGGTTTACGCCAGCCCAGTTTGCGCGTCACTTTGAGCCACTTGGCATGCTGGTTAAACATCGAATCGACGATATGAATAAAGGCTTCATAGCAGTTGAACAGGCCGTGACGGCCGGTCAGCAGATAGCCCTCCAGCCAGCCCTGACACTGGTGCTCGCTCAGGATCTCCATCACCCGGCCATCACGTGCCAGCTGCTCATCGTAAGGTTCTATTGCTTCCAGCCAGGTGCGGCTGGTGGCGTCAAACACCGGCGTCAGGCGGTTAGAGGCGGTTTCGTCCGGGCCAAACAGGCGAAAGTTATCGAGGTTACGCTCAAACAGGACCCGCAGATAGCGGCCGAGCTGCTCGGTGGCCTGCGCCATCTGCGAGCCCGGCTCGCCGGTATCGAAGGCAAATTCGGCAATGTCCGGTGTATCCAGCTCGCGACGCAGCAGGCCACCGTTGGCATATGGAGAGGCGCCCATGCGCTTATCGCCCTGCGGAGCCAGCGCCTGCAGCTCCGGTTTCAGCCGTCCCTGCTCGTCAAACAGATCGTCAGGCTGATAGCTTCGCATCCAGGCTTCGAGAATCTGACGATGACCTTCATCCTCACGGCAGGCCGCGACCGGCACCTGATGCGCCCGCCAGAAACCTTCCACTTTTTTGCCATCCACGGTTTTGGGGCCGGTCCAGCCTTTCGGGCTGCGCAGCACAATCATTGGCCATCGCGGAACGCCGCTGCTGGCTTTGCCCGCGCGCGCCTGCTGCTGGAAGGCGGCTATTTTACTGAATGCGTTATCCAGCGCTTGCGCCATCAGCGGGTGCATTTCTTCAGGCCGATCGCCGCTGACGAACAGCGGCTCATAGCCGTAACCGCTGAACAGCTGGCGCAGGTCTTCATCACTGCTGCGGCCGAGGAGGGTCGGATTGGCAATCTTGTAACCGTTGAGATGCAGAATCGGCAGCACCGCACCGTCCCGCGCAGGATTGAGGAATTTAATGCCGTGCCAGCTGGAGGCCAGCGGCCCGGTTTCCGCTTCGCCGTCGCCAATCACGCACGGCACAATCAGTTCCGGATGATCAAATGCTGCGCCAAACGCATGCGCCAGCGAGTAGCCCAGTTCGCCGCCTTCATTAATGGAGCCGGGCGTTTCCGGTGCCGCGTGGCTGGGAATACCGCCTGGAAAGGAGAACTGCTTAAACAGGCGTTGCATACCCGCTGCATCCTGGCTGACATGCGGATAAATTTCGCTGTAGCTGCCTTCCAGCCAGGTATTGGCGACCATGCCGGGACCACCATGACCCGGTCCGCAGACATAGATCAGATTCAGATCGCGCTGGCGAATAATCCGGTTGAGGTGAGCATAAATAAAATTCAGACCGGGCGTGGTGCCCCAGTGACCCAGCAGGCGGGGTTTGATGTGCTCTGGCTTCAGCGGTTCGCGCAGCAGTGGATTGTCCATCAGGTAAATCTGCCCGACAGACAAATAGTTAGCCGCGCGCCAGTAGCGGTCAAGAAGCTCGAATTCCGGTGCAACGTTGGGTTGAGACATGCCGTTTCCTTCTGAAAGTTCAGCTAAACGATCTCTTAACCCTAATAGAGAATAGGGCAGTCAACCAGGCGAGCGGCAAACAAAAAGGCCCCACAGCGGGGGCCTTGAGAGAGCAGGGACTGAATTACTTACCGACAACAAACGCGGTTTCGCGCCCTTCATCGTTGGCCGCCATCGGCGTGACCGGGGTGTAATCGAGCTGCAGAATACGGCTGGTTTCCGCCAGCACTTTCTCGGTCAGCGCCACGTCACCGTTCAGCTTGCGGCCCCAGGACGGAATAACGGCCCGGATTTTATTCTGCCATTCTGGCGATGCCATCTGCTCAGGGTAGACCTTATGCAGCAGCTCCAGCATGATCGGCGCAGCCGTTGAGGCTCCTGGCGAAGCACCCAGCAGCGCCGAAATCGAGCCATCCTGCGAGGCAACCACTTCGGTGCCAAGACGCAGTACCGCGCCCTCTTTCTCATCTTTTTTGATGATCTGCACGCGCTGACCGGCGGTGACTAAACGCCAGTCTTCCTGCTTCGCCTGTGGCACATAGGCGCGCAGGGCATCCATCCGATCGCGATCGCTTTGCAGCACCTGATCCATCAGATATTTCACCAGATCAAAGCTTTTCAGCCCGACTTTAACCATCGGCAGCATATTGCTGCTGTTCAGCGAGGTGAACATATCCAGCAACGAACCCTGCTTCAGGAACTTGGTGGAGAAGGTGGCAAACGGCCCGAACAGCAGCACCTGCTTGCCATCCAGCACGCGGGTATCGACATGCGGTACCGACATCGGCGGTGCGCCGACGCTGGCTTTGCCGTAGACCTTGGCCATGTGCTGCGCCACCACCTGCGGATTTTCAGTCACCAGGAATGAGCCGCCCACCGGAAAACCGGCATAGCCGTTGGCTTCCGGTACGCCTGCTTTCTGCAACAGCGGCAGCGCCGCGCCGCCAGCACCGATAAAGATATTTCTGGCGGTCAGGGTACGGCGGGTGCCGCTTGCCAGACACTGCAGCGTAACCTGCCAGCGGCCATCGCTCAGCCGCGTCAGTTCACGCACTTCCTGACGCAGACGCAGACGAAAATTGTCTTTCTTTTCTAAAGAAGCGATCAGCTGGCGCGTCACTTCACCGAAATTGACGTCGGTTCCCATTTCGGTCCAGGTGGCCGCCACTTTCTGACTGCGGTCACGGCCTTTCATCACCAGCGGGATCCATTCGGCAATCTGCTGCGGATCTTCGGAGTAGGCCATGCCACGGAACAGGGTGCTTTTCTGCAATGCCTGAAAGCGTTTGCGCAGGAACGCGACATTGTCGTCGCCCCAGACAAAGCTCATGTGCGGCGTGCTGTGGATAAAGCTTTTTGGATTGCGCAGGTTGCCCTTCTGAACCTGTGAGGCCCAGAACTGACGGGAAATCATGAACGATTCGTTGATCGTCACCGCTTTGGAGATGTCGATGCTGCCATCGGCACGCTGTGGCGTATAGTTCAGCTCGGCCAGCGCGGCATGGCCGGTGCCTGCATTGTTCCAGCCATTGGATGACTCTTCTGCCACGCTGTCCAGCCGCTCTACCATTTCGATAGACCAGTCCGGTTCCAGATCCTGCAGCCATGCGCCCAGGGTGGCGCTCATCACGCCCGCGCCAATCAGCAACACGTCAACGTCTTTGCGCTCCTGCGCGGTAGTGGTGTCCTTTGCCATGGCACTCATCGCGAGCGCAAGGTTTACAGCTGAATTGCACATGAGGCGACATCTCCTCTTCTGTTGACCTGAAGCTCAACAGTTTTGCAGGCGAAATAGTCACGCTTCTTTCGAGCGCGTTGCGCTATTTCTCAAAGGTTAAGACTCAGGTATAGGTTAAAGCGGTGATAACGGGTTAACTGCACGTTATGCTTTGTCATGCGAATATAACATTCTCGCATCTGAATTAAACATTTGTTTATTTTTTAAATGCAGAAATGATTCAGCATAAGAATTAATCATAGCGGTCGCGGCAGTATAAGCGGATTTTTATCGATAACTCAGTGGGTTAACGGAATCGGTTGTTGCAGGAACGCGCCATTGTGGTGCAGCGCCTGCTGCGCGGGTAACCGAGAGGAATTATTTAATTCACTGAATTTCAGGCAGTTATCGGCGGGTAAGGAATAGTCTAAAAGTGCATCAACGGCGGTTTCAGGCGCCTGGTGTAAAAATAATGTTACATTTTTGTGAGGATGAAATGCGCGCGCCACGGCGCACGCATCGAACGGGATCACTGACCGGACACAGCTGCCGGGAGCTTTTTCAGACTGATTGCCATGCGGTTGTAGGTGTTCATCAGACCGATGGCGATATTCAAATCGACTATCTCTTTGTCGCTGAAGCAGGCCTGAAGGGCGGCATAATCCTCATCGGGTGCGCCCGCGCTGGCGATCAGCGTCAGGCACTCCGCCCAGCGCAGGGCCGCCTTCTCGCGATCGCTGAATAAATTCCCCGATTCATTCCACACTGCGGTCAGCACAATTTTATCCCAGCTCACCTCCGCTTTATGCAATGCTTTGCTGTGCATGTCGATGCAGTAGGCGCAGCCGTTAAGCTGCGAGATACGCAGGAACACCAGTTCCAGCAGGGTTAACGACAGGTCGGTTTGTGTCAGATAGTGATAAACACCACCGAGCGCTTTCATCCCGGCCGGGGCCACTTGATTAAAATCGATACGTTCACTCATTTTTTTGCCTCATTGATGTGGATTGAGGCGATTGTCGGTTTTTCCATGGAACAGTAAAAGTGCCAAAAAATGACGATTTAACTGACCCATCGATCTTCACTACGCTAACGCTGAAACGCGGGCAGGCGCGGGGACTGAGTGAGCAGCTGCGGCAGCAGATTGAGCAGGCAATAATCGATCGGCGCTTGCCGCCGGGCGCACGGCTTCCTTCCTGCCGTGATTTAGCGGCCCAGCTCGGCGTCGCACGCGGTACGGTGCGCGCCAGCTATGACATGCTGGTGGATCGCCAGTTTCTGCAGACCCGGGGCGCGGCCGGCACCTTTGTGAACCCGCTGCCGATGCTGAGTGAGACGGCTGGTGCACAGACAAAAGTGCAGGCTGGTGTGCATGCAGTACCGCTGTCACTGCGCGAGGGCGAAGAGAATGACGACTCGCCGCCCCTGACGTTCCAGATGGGCATCCCGGCCAGCGACAGCTTTCCGGCCAAAGTCTGGCTGCGCATTCTGCAACGTCAGACACGGGCGCTGGTCGGTAAACCGGCCAGTTACCCCGATCCACGCGGCACGCCGGCACTGCGTCAGGCACTGGTTGCCTGGCTGGCGGTGGCGCGCGGGGTACGCTGTCATGCCGATCAAATTTTTATCACCAACGGCTATGCCGGGGCGATGGGCCTGATTGGCCTGGCAATGGATTTTCAGGGGAAACAGGCGTGGCTGGAAGATCCAGGCTTTATGGTCGCCCGGCGGGCGATAGAAACCCTGCGGGTAAGGCCGGTTGCCGTGCCGGTCGACGCCGAAGGTTTGCAGGTTGAGGAAGGTCTGGCGCGGGCACCGGATGCGGCGTTTGCGCTGGTCACGCCGGGCCAGCAGGCACCGCTCGGCGTAACGATGTCGCCGGCACGCCGCCATGCGTTGCTTAACTGGGCCAGCCGCCAGCAGCGCTGGATCATTGAGGATGATTATCTGGGCGAACTGCAGCCCGGCCACCGGGCTGCACCGGCGCTGGCGGCGCTCGACAGTGAGGGCCGGGTGCTGCATATCGGCACCTTCAGCAAATCGCTGACGCCGCGCTTGCGGCTCGGCTTTTTAGTGGCGCCACCCGCTCTGGTCTCGCGCTTTGCGGATGTCAGTGCGCTGTTAGCCCCGGCATCGTCGGGACTGCTTCATGATGCGGTGGCGGTGTTCCTGCGGGAAGGGCACTTCATGCGGCATCTGCGGCGCATGAAGCGGGTCTACCATGAACGACTGGAGCAGATGATGGCCGCTCTGCAACCCCATTTTCCCGCGGTGCAACGTGCCGGGCTGTCGGTGATTGTCAGGTTGCCGGCCGGTACGCCGGATCGGCTGATTGCGCAGCAAGCATTGGCCTATGGTATGGCCCCGTCACCGCTGTCGATCTGGTATCAGCGCGACGAACAACGCTGCGCCGGACTGCTGCTCGGAGCGGCTCAGTTACCGCGAGACGGCTATGCGCGCAGCGCAGCCCGCCTGAAAGCGCTGGTCGATGCGCATACCGCCCGACTCAGCTGCTGAACCAGCGACGCCAGACGAAGCGAATCACAAAAAACTCCACCGTGCCCAGCAGTAAAAACCAGATACAGAACACCAGGGTGTAGAGCTGGTTAAGATCCTGCAAATGCAGCATCTGCTGCAGGTGCTGTGCCATTGACAGGCTAAAGGCTGGCGCAGGCAGCAGCAGGGCAGAGAGAAACCCCAACAGCAAAATGCCGCCAGGCACGATTAACGTTTCAAAAGGGTTATTCATAACGGGCATCCGGTAATAATAAGCCGGGCATTTTCCGGCAATCCGCGCTGGGGTTCAATCAGGGAATGCAGACGCTGCGGCCAGACAAGCCCGAAATCCGCCCGGAAAACCATCAGAAAATGCTTTGCCACCATCGACTTAGCGCGAAACATAGCGAATGATAAAAGTTATAGCCTTGGCTATACTTAAATCCATGATTTTACTGTCTTTTTATCTTTGCGGTTGCGTGGTAGACTGCGCGCACTTTTTCATTACTGAACACTTTGTGTGGTGAATACAGCGTGAATTGCCGCTTTTTCGCCCCAGGTGAATAAATCATGACCTTTATTGCCACCTTAATTCTTGCCCTGGGTATGTCGATGGACGCGTTTGCTGCTGCACTGGGCAAAGGTGCCACCTTGCATCGTCCTGGTTTTAAAGAAGCGCTGCGCACCGGTCTGATTTTTGGCTCAATCGAAGCCTTAACGCCGCTGATTGGCTGGGCGCTTGGCCTGGCCGCCAGTCGTTACATCATGGCGTGGGACCACTGGATCGCTTTTATTCTGCTGGCGTTTTTAGGCGGGCGGATGATGATGGAAGGTTTTCGTCAGACCGCCGTCGCTGAACCCTGTGAAGCGCCGCAAAGCCATGGCTTTATGGTACTGGCCACCACCGCAGTGGCGACCAGCCTTGATGCGCTGGCGGTCGGTGTGGGCCTGGCCTTCCTGCAGGTCAACATTATTACCACTGCGCTGACCATCGGAGCCGCTACCACCGTTATGGCCACCACCGGCGTGTTGGTGGGACGCTTTATTGGTCCGGTACTCGGCAAATGGGCGGAAGTGCTCGGCGGTCTGGTGTTGATAGCCGTCGGTGCGACCATCCTGCTGCAGCATCTCGGTCAGGCTGCTTAACGGCTTTTTGCGCATAAAAAGCGCAATTTTGTGATCCGGTTCAAAATTTATTGCCGATAAAACGCGCTGAAGTTATACTTTTCGCGTATTTCTTCAACTAATTTTGCATCAGGTGTCACATGAAACGCATTTTTAACTACGTGTTCCGCGCTTACGTCGAGACCTTCAAACACGTACCGCCGGGTGCGATGTACTAAGCACTCCGCAAGAAACCCTCGATAATCGCGGTCAGGGATCGACCGATGATTATCACTTTTTCTTCTGTTCCAGCCTCTCTGGTTAGCCTCATTCTGCTGTTCTGATTCGCTTATCGGCTGTTGTCATAAGCGTCGCCTCTGACTATACCCTCAGGTTATACCCCAGCATTAAACAAGCATTCGTCTCGCTGTCATCCGCATGAAATATTCAGCTCAGGCCCTATCACCTGTCTGAAAAAGAGAAACGTCATGCTGATCCCTCAACCCTATCTACTTTTCCTTGGCGATGTCACCGATCCGCTGGCGGCGAAAACGGCGCGCGGCATTCAGGTCTGGCGTCCGGAACAGTGCGTTGGCGAAATGTCCCTGCCCGGCTGTACCGTCAGTCTGGGACTTGAGACGCTGGACATTGTCAGTGCCAAAGCGCGCGGTGCGAAAACGCTGGTACTGGGAACCGCTAATGCCGGTGGCTATCTACCGGCACACTGGCTTGAAACCGTGACCGGCGCAATTAAAGCGGGCCTGAACGTGGCCAGCGGTTTGCACCATCGTCTGGCCGATGAGCCGGAACTGGTGGCGCTGGCGGCAGAACACGGGGTGGCGTTGTTTGATATCCGCCATATGCGGCCAGCACTGACGGTCGGCAGCGGTAAAAAACGTAGCGGCAAACGGGTACTAACGGTGGGCACCGACTGCTCTGTTGGCAAGATGTACACCTCACTGGCCCTGGAAGCGGCGATGCGCGATCGCGGCATGAAGGCGGATTTCCGCGCCACCGGCCAGACCGGCATTCTGGTAGCCGGTGAGGGTATCGCGATTGATGCAGTGATCGCTGACTTTATCGCCGGGGCCGCCGAAGCGCTGTCACCGGCGAATGAAGACGATCACTGGGATATTGTCGAAGGTCAGGGCTCGTTGTTTCACCCCTCTTATGCGGGCGTCAGCATGGGGCTGATTCACGGTGCGCAGCCGCACTGGCTGGTGATGTGTCATGAGATGGGACGTCCGCATATGCGCCACCTGCCGCATCAGCCGATGGTCAGTCTGGCAGAGTGTGTGGAAGCCAATTTGCGGGCGGCCAGCGTAACCAGTGATCAGGTGAAGCTGGCCGGATTCGCCCTCAACACCTCCGGTTACGGTGAACAGCAGGCCCGCGACTATTGCGCACAGGTCAGTGCAGAATTTGGCGTGCCGGCTACCGATCCGGTGCGGTTTGGTATTGATGCCATCGCGGCACTGTTGCAGGAACGTGGCTGAGATGCGCCGCATGCAGATCGCGGTGGCTGAACTGCCGCTGGCGAAGCCCTTTGCAATTTCACGCGGCACCCGCACTGCCGTCACGGTGATTCGCGTCACGCTGGAGCAGGACGGTTTTATTGGTCTCGGCGAGTGCACGCCGACGCCGCGCTACGGCGAAAGTATCGCCAGCGTCAGTGCGCAGCTGGCGGCACTGCAAAGCGAAATCGAAGCCGGACTGAGCCGTGCGGCGTTACAGAATCGACTGGCGGCAGGCGCGGCGCGCAACGCGCTGGACTGTGCCCTGTGGCGGCTCAATGCCGCCCGGGCCAGAGAGACGCTCTGGCAGCAAACCGGCCGTGAAAAGCCACATGCTGTGGTAACAGCGGAGACCCTGAGTCTGGACAGCATTGAACGCATGGCGAGTGCCGCCGCGGACGCCGTATCACGGGGCGCACTGCTGCTGAAAATCAAACTCGACCACCAGCACATTGTCGGGAAAGTGGCGGCCATCCGCGCCGCTGCTCCCGAGGCGACGCTGATTATCGACGCCAATGAGGCCTGGCACGGTCTCGATCTGCCTTCGCTCTTCACCGCCCTACAGGCGTATGACATCGCCATGATTGAGCAGCCCTTACCAGCGGGTCAGGATAGCGAGTTACTGGATTTTCCCCATCCGATTCCCGTTTGTGCTGATGAAAGCTGCCATACCGTGGCGGATATCGCCGCGCTGCGGCATCGCTACGAAATGATCAACATCAAGCTCGACAAGTGCGGCGGCCTGACGGAGGCGCTGGCGATGGTGGCCGCCGCCCAACAGCAGCACATGCGCCTGATGGTGGGCTGCATGCTTGGCTCATCGCTGGCGATGGAGGCGGCACTGCCGGTAGCAATCGGCGCAGAGTATGTCGATCTTGATGGGCCAATCTGGCTGGCGGCTGACAGCTCGCCCTTCCTCTCGTATTCGCAAGGCCGTATCTGGCTTTAACGCACCCGGAGCAACGATGACGGACACTTCTTCTCTTAATCCGACCGCCCGGAGTGCCGCTGCGCCGGTTCTCACCATTGACAATCTTTGCGTCAGTTTCCGCGGACGCAGCGGCGTACACCGGGCGCTGAATGGCATCTCGTTTGAGATCAACCCTGGCGAAATCGTCGCGGTAGTGGGGGAAAGCGGATCGGGAAAATCTGTTACATCGCTGGCCATTATGGGGCTGTTAGCCGCCTCAGCGCGCACCGAACGCGGCTCAATTCTGTTTCGCGATCGCAGCGGTAAGCAGCACGATCTCAGCACCCTCAGCGAAGAACAACGACGCAAGCTGCGCGGCCGCGAAATGGCAATGATCTTTCAGGAGCCGATGACCTCGCTGAATCCGGTATTGCGGGTAGGCGACCAGCTGACGGAGGCGCTGCGCGATCACCAGTTGTGCGATAACGCGCAGGCGACAGCGCGGGCCCGAACATTGCTGCAGCAGGTACGGATAGCAGATGTTGATCGGGTGATGAAAAGTTACCCGCACGCACTCTCCGGCGGCATGCGGCAACGGGTAATGATTGCGCAGGCGCTGGCCTGCGATCCGCAATTGCTGATCGCCGATGAGCCGACTACCGCGCTGGATGTCACCGTTCAGGCGCGCATCCTGCACATCCTGCGCGATTTGCAGCAGCAGAAGCAGATGGCGGTGCTGTTTATCACCCATGATATGGGCGTGGTGGCAGAGGTCGCCGATCGGGTGGTGGTGATGTATCGCGGTAACGTGGTCGAACAGGGCCCGGTAGCGGAGATCTTCAGCGCGCCTCAGCATGACTACACCAAAGCGTTATTAGCCGCGGTGCCGAAGCTGGGTGATATGCGCGAGCATGCCTGGCCGCAACGTTTCCCGCTGCTGGGCGCGGCCGCGACGCCCGCCGGCAGCCAGAAAACCGCCCGCTATGACCAGCAGCCGCTGCTCGACGTGCGCGGCCTGAAAGTGTACTTCCCGGTTCGAAGCGGCATTTTCTCAGCGCTGACGCATCGGGTTCACGCGGTGGAGCAGATTGACTTCAGGCTGTGGCCAGGTGAAACGCTGGCAATTGTCGGTGAAAGTGGCTGCGGTAAATCGACCACCGGACGGGCGCTGATGCGTTTGCTGACCAGCGAGGCGGAAAGCATCTATTTTCAGGGCAACGAAATCGCCACGCTGAAGGAGGCGCAGTTTCAGCCGCTGCGTCGTGAAATACAGATGGTGTTTCAGGACCCTTATGCCTCACTCAATCCCCGGCTGACCGTTGGCTTCACCATTGCCGAACCGCTGCTGTTGCACGGGCTGGTCTCCTCGCTCAGCGAAGCCACACCGCAGGTTGAGGCACTGCTGAAAAGTGTCGGTCTGTCCCCTGAGCACGCCCAACGTTATCCCCATGAGTTTTCCGGCGGTCAGCGTCAGCGTATCGCCATTGCCCGCGCCATGGCGCTGCGGCCCAAAGTGATCATCGCCGACGAAGCGGTGTCCGCGCTGGATGTGTCAATACAGGCACAGGTGGTGAACCTGATGATGGATCTGCAACAGCAAACCGGCGTGGCATGGATTTTCATCTCGCACGATATGGCCGTGGTGGAACGCATCGCCAACCGTGTGGCGGTGATGTACCTCGGGCAGATTGTCGAGATTGGCCCGCGTCAGTCACTGTTTAACCAGCCACAGCATCCTTATACCCAACGACTGCTGGCCTCGGTGCCGGTGGCCGATCCGCTCAGCCGTCCGGTTCGTCAGTTTGATGACAGTGAAATCCCCTCGCCGCTGCGCAGGGCAGGAGAGACGGTAGAAAAAAACCGTTACCGCCAGGTCGCGCCCGATCACTGGGTGGCCGAATCCCCTTTGTTGCGTTAATTCATCAATACCAGGAGACACCATGAAGCCATTATTACGTCGCACTACTCTTGCCACGGGATTGCTATTGTCTCTGGCCACCGTCGCCGCGCAGGCACAGGATTTGCGCATTTCAATGTATGCCGATATTACCGGTCTGGATCCGCACGATACCTCCGACAACATCAGCTACTCGGTGCAAAGCGGCATTTTCGAACGTCTGTTCCAGTTCGATGCCCGAATGACGCTAACCCCCTGGCTGGCGACCGGCTACACCAGTAATGAAGATGCTACCCGGTTCACCCTCACGCTGCGGCAGGGCGTGACGTTTCAGGATGGCACCCCCTTTAATGCGGAGGCGGTGAAAGCCAACCTCGATCGCCTGGCCGACCAGAGCAAAGGGCTGAAGCGTAATAGCCTGTATCGCATGATTAAAACCGTTACCGTGCTGGCACCCGATAAAGTGCAGATCGACCTTAACCAGTCATTTGGTGCGTTTATTAATACGCTGGCGCATCCATCAGCGGTGATGTGGAGCCCGGCGATCCTCAGCCAGTATCCGCAGGAGGCACAGCTGCGGCTGCATCCGGTCGGCACCGGTCCGTTCCGGTTTGTGGCGTGGCAGCCGGGCAAAACCGTCAGCATGGTGAAATATGACGGCTACTGGAAAACCGGCTGGCCGAAAGTCGACAAGGTAATTTTCTCGCCGAGTCCGGAAGATGCGACCCGGGTGGCGGCACTGAAGTCCGGCCAGGTTGATGCGATCTATCCGCTGCCGTCAGACCTGATTGGCACGGTGCAGAGCGACACGAAGCTGGCTATTCAGCGCGATCCCAGCATTTACCTCTACTACATGGCGATCAATACCCAACACAAAGCGCTGGCTGATGTGCGGGTTCGTCAGGCGATTAACTACGCCATCGACCGCTCGCTGTGGCTGAAAGTCGGTTTCGCCGGAATGGGCACGCCCGCCCGTTCAGCCATCCCCGAGGGTGTCCAGTTCTATCAGCCACAGAGCGAGCCCAACTATCGCTATGCGCCGGATGAAGCCAAAAAGTTGCTGCAGGCGGCGGGTTACGGTCAGGGACTGGACCTTAAACTGTGGTGTACCAATGCCACGGCCAGCGTCCGGGCTGCGCAGTTCCTGAAGGCGCAACTGGCGACGGTCGGTATCCGCGTCACGGTCACCCCGATGGATTCCGGTAGCCGCAACGCGAAGCTGTGGGGTGTGAAGGATCCAAAGCAGGCGGAGTTTGACCTCTATTACGGTGGCTGGTCGACCTCAACCGGCGATGCTGACTGGGCGTTGCGTCCGCTGTTCGCCACCGAATCCTGGGTGCCGACCTCCTATAACGTCTCCTATTACAGCAATCCGGCTGTGGATAAAGCGATCGCCGGCGGACTGGCTACCGCCGACCCGGCAAAACGCGCCGCTGCTTACGCTGAGGCGCAGACCCTGCTGTGGAAAGCGGCCCCCATCGCCTTCCTTGGTACGCCCGATAACTTAGTCGGCAAACGCAAAGGGCTGAACGGCGTGTCGATGCTGCCGGACGGTAACCTGCTGTTTAACCAGGCCGCGTTTGAATAAGTGAGTGTGCGGCCGCCCGCCGCTGATAGCGCCAGCGGGCAACCGTGCATAGCGGCTTTCACTGAGTCAACCGAAAGGATCGCCATGTTCGCCTATATCCTCCGACGACTGCTGGAAATGATCCCGGTTCTGCTGGTGGTTTCATTACTGGTTTTTGGCTTTATTAAACTGCTGCCAGGCGATCCGGCGCGCATCTATGCCGGGCCGGATGCGCCAATCGAGGCGGTGGAAGCTGCCCGTCAGCATCTCGGCCTTAACGATCCGCTGCCGCAGCAGTATCTGCACTGGATCGCGGGCCTGCTGCGCGGCGACCTGGGCGTCACCTATCGCACTCAACAGCCGGTAACCGAGGTGATCCGGCAGGGCTTTATGCCCACGCTGTGGCTGGCGCTGGCGGGTTTCAGCTGGTCGGTGCTGCTGGGCCTGATGCTCGGCGTTATCGCGGCGTTGCGGCGTGGCAAGTGGCTCGACTGGACGCTGATGAGTCTGGCGGTTGGCGGGATCTCAATGCCCGCATTCTGGCTCGGACTGCTGCTGATTCAGTTCGTCGCCATGCCGTTTGGCCTGTTCTCAGTCAGTGGCTTCAGTCAGCCATCCGATTTGATCCTGCCTGCGATTACGCTCGGCTCGTCGGTCGCCGCGGTGATGGCGCGTTTCACCCGCTCGGCGTTTCTTGAAGTCGCCCAGGAGGACTACGTACGCACCGCCCGGGCGAAAGGTTTACGTCAGCGGCTGGTCACCTGGAAACACGTGATGCGTAATGCGTTGATCCCGGTGATCACCATGCTTGGCCTGCAGTTTGGTTTTCTGCTGGGGGGATCGATCGTGGTCGAAAGCGTCTTCAACTGGCCCGGACTGGGCTGGTTGTTGATCGAGTCGATCAAGTCGCAGGATCAGCCCGTGATCCAGGCGCTGGTGATGCTGTTCGTGTTCGAATTTATCGCCATCAATCTGCTGGTTGATCTGCTTTACGCGGTGGTCAATCCCGCGATTCGTCTGAAATAGGAGACGCTGATGAGCGAAACTCTCTCTGTTGCGGTGCCGGAAGCGATTCGGTCGCCGTGGCGCGATTTTCTGCATGCGTTGGTGCGTAACCCGCTGGCGCTGGTCTCTGGCGGATTTGTGCTGCTGTTGCTGCTGGTGGCGCTATTCGCGTCCTGGCTGGCACCCTGGGATCCGATGGCACCGGACTGGATGGCCCTGTCAGCGCCGCCTTCCGCCGCGCACTGGATGGGCACCGACGACCTGGGGCGCGACGTGATGAGCCGGATTATCTACGGCGCGCGCATCTCGCTCTACGTCGGCGTGGTCTCTGTCACGCTCGGCATGCTGGTGGGGATCGTGCTGGGCCTGCTGGCTGGCTACTACGGCCGCTGGGTAGATATGCTGATCATGCGCGGCTCGGATGTGCTGTTCGCTTTTCCGGGCATGCTGCTGGCAATTGCAGTGGTGGCGATTCTTGGGCCTGGTCTGAACAATGTGATCATTGCCGTCGCGGTATTCAGCGTGCCGGTGTTTGCGCGCATCGTACGGGCCTCCACCCTGTCGCTAAAGCAGGCGGCCTACGTTGAAGCAGTGCGCTGCGCCGGTGCGCCGGATCGGGTGATTCTGCTGCGCCATATTTTGCCGGGTACGCTGCCTAACGTTATTGTCTATTTCACCCTGCGTATCGGCACCAGCATTCTCACCGCCGCCGGGTTAAGTTTTATCGGCCTCGGACCGGAGCCGGATGTGCCGGAATGGGGCAACATTCTTGCCATGAGTCGCAGCATGATGATGGCGGGTGCCTGGCACGTCAGTGTCTTTCCCGGGCTGGCGATCTTTATCACCGTACTGGCGTTTAACCTGCTGGGCGATGCCCTGCGAGACACGCTGGACCCGAAACTGAAGAGCTGAGGATGAATTTTCAACAGATGCAGCGTGATGTGCTGCTACAACGCTGGCGCAGCGAGCGTCAGCTTGGCCTGCCGCGCAGCACGCCAGGTGAACACAATCGGATCAGCGATGTGCCAGGCGTGCGCGTCGGCCATTTTACGCTGGATCAGGGTGAGCAACAGAGTGGGGTGACGGCGATCATGCCGCCGGGCGATAACCTGTTTAGTCAGCCGCTACCCTGTGGCGCGGCGGTATTTAACGGCTTTGCCAAGCCGGTAGGACTGGTGCAGCTGGAGGAGTTAGGGCTGCTGCAAACGCCGATTCTGCTCAGTAACACGCTGGCCGTTGGCACGCTGTTCACCACTCTGGTACGGGATGCTATCCGGCGCAATCCCGAGCTGGGCCGCAGTTTACCCACGGTGAATCCGCTGGCGCTGGAGTGCAACGATGGCTGGCTCAACGACATTCAGGCGCTGGCGATCACTGAAACGATGGCGCAGCAGGCGATGGCGAGTGCCAGCGTGGAGTTTGCCCGTGGCAGCGTCGGGGCCGGTCGCGGCATGAGCTGTTTCAGTCTGAAAGGCGGGATTGGCACAGCTTCACGTTGCATTGAACCGCTTAACGCTTCGCTCGGGGTACTGGTGCTGGCTAACTTCGGCGCGCTGACGGCATTAACCCTGGACGGCGTTCGCCTCGGCGAGATGATTGCGCCACTGTTGCCCGAACTGGCACCTCAGCGGGATGCCGGCTCGATCATTATCATCATGGCGACGGATGCGGCGCTGGATGCGCGTCAGCTGAAACGGCTGGCGCGTCGGGCCGGGGCCGGTTTAGGCCGTCTCGGCAGCTACTGGGGTCACGGCTCCGGAGATATTGCCGTCGCCTTTTCCACTCAGCCGTCACCCCAGCCACCTGACGATGCGAGGCTGGAGCCGCTGCTGGCCGCCGCGGCGGATGCCACCGAGCAGGCGGTGCTGGATGCCTTACTTTGCGCCACTGCAGTGACCGGCTTTCGCGGTCATCATCGTCCGGCGCTGTCTGAGGTGCTGGATCAGCTGGTTTCACACGGAGAAGCGATGCGATGAGAATTTTTATTTCTGCCGATATTGAAGGAATTGCCGGGGTGATGCGCCCGGAACAGTGTGCGCCGGGCCATGCCGAACATCAGCTGGCACGCGGCCTGATGGAGCAGGAGGTGAATGCCGCCATCGACGGGGCCTTTGCCGCCGGAGCAACCGAGGTGGTGGTGGCCGACAGCCATGCGCAGATGACCAACCTGCGGGCAGAGCAGATCGACAGCCGCGCCCGGCTGGTACAGGGTAAACCGCGCGGCCTGTCGATGGTGGAGGGGCTGCAACAGCAACGCTTCGACGGCATGATGTTTATTGGCTTTCACAGCGCCGCCGGCGAAGCTGGCGTGCTGGCACACACCATCAACGGGCGGGCATTCTGGCGTATTGAGGTCAACGGTCGGGTGATGGGAGAGAGCGATCTCTATGCCACCGTCGCCGCAGAGTACGGTACCCCGCTGTGGCTGGTAAGCGGCGACGATTGTCTGCAACGCTGGATCGGCGAGCACTATCCTGCGGTGGATTATGTGGCGGTAAAACGGGCGATTTCCCACACCTGCGCTGAATCACTCAGTCCGCAGGCGGCGCAGCAGGCAATCCGCACGGCGGCTGAACAGGCGGTGCGTCGCGCTGACCGCCAGCCAGTCTCGTTACTGACCGCGCCGTATCAGCTGCGGCTGCAGGCCAGTAAACCGGTGCTGGCCGATTTGTTCAGCCTGATCCCCGGCGTGACGCGGCTCGATGCGGTCACGGTCGGTTATCAGGCTGACGCGATGGCAACGCTGATCGGGTTACTGAGTGCATTTTCTTACCTCGCCAGCACCCAGAATTAAACACCGGAGATCCGATGAGCAGAACTCTGTACGATTTTCTGCGCGACATTTGTTACCCTGCGCGGCTCTTTGCTCAGTAAAATCTGAAAATACGCGATTACAACGAGGCAGCAATGCAGCTTTGCAGTTTTTATCTTCCTGACCAGGACAAAAAAAGTTTCGGCCTCGTGCTGGAGGAGGGCGTGGTCGATCTGGGTCTGCGGTTCGGTTCCGCCTGCCCGGATCTCAAAACCTTTCTGACCCGTTCATCGCTGGCCGATCTCAGCGCTTTTCACGCCGTGCCGGTCGATTATCCGTTTAGCGCCATCCGCTTTCTGCCGGTAATTGAGAACCCGGGCAAGGTGTTTTGCGTCGGGATGAACTACGCCGATAAACGAAAAGAGTTTGCCGAGACGCTCGATGCGCCGACGCTGTTTGTGCGTTTCGCCGACTCGCTCACCGGGCATCAGCAGCCGCTGCAAAAGCCTGCTACTACTCAGGAGTTCGACTTTGAAGGTGAGCTGGCGGTGATCATCGGCAAAGCAGCCCATCAGGTCAGCGCCACCAACGCGCTGGAGGCGGTGGCGGGCTATAGCTGCTTTATGGATGCAACGGTGCGCGACATGCAGTTTACCTGGTTTACCGCCGGCAAAAACTGGCCGCAGACCGGCGGCTTTGGCCCGTGGATGACCACTGCGGATGTCATCCCCGATCCGCAGCAGCTGGCGATCAAAACCTGGCTAAACGGGCGGGAAGTGCAGAATGATACCACCGGCAGTATGGTGCACCCGGTAGCAAAAATTATTGAATATATTTCGGCCTTCAGTCCGCTGTCGCCCGGCGATGTGATTATTACCGGATCGCCGGGTGGCGTCGGTAAAAAACGCACCCCGCCGCTGTTTATGTTCTCCGGCGATGTGGTGGAAGTCGAAATTGAGAAGATCGGCCGCCTGCGCAATACCATTGCCTGATCGCGACAGTGGCCGCCCGCTTCATTCGGGTGAGCGCTGAAAAGTGACCACCCGGCTCCGGCTCAGCTGGAGCCGGATGCGGTCCTCGTGACGTTGAATCACAAAGCGTTTTTGCCACGGGCCATCTTTGCCGCTGGCCAGTACCCGATCCTGCCCCAGCGACCGCAGCGTGGCGGTCTGTGCTGCCGGGCCGATTCCCATCGTCAGACGATCGCCGGTCACCTGCAGTTCTGCCTGCTGTGCTGGCGCATACCAGCGACCCTGTAGCGCCGCTATGTCAGCATCATCTGGCTGCACCGGCAGAAAGCGCCGGGCGACATGACCGATCTCGCCGACAACCGCCGTGCCCTGCTGGCGCAATCGCAGCGGAAAGGTACTGGAGAGTGAAATGGCATCGCCGTGCACCTCATCACGCCGCAGCGTGTCGCTCGCGCCGAGCCAGGTCGCGGTGTCGCCAGCGATCTCCAGCCAGTCCGCCTGGGGTGCCTCAGCGACATACAGCCCTGGCCGCAGATCGTGACCCTGTTGCGGTAAAGAGCGATTGAGCAGGGCCGCCATCACCCGCAGGGCATTTTCTGAGGTCACCGTATCTTCCCGATTGGAAACCAGTGCCACCCCGAGCCGCAACTCCGGATGCAGCAGAAAATAACTTTTATAGCCGGCGTGTGAGCCGCCATGACCAAACACCGTCTGACTTCCAAGCGTGCTGCTGGTCAGCCCAAGGCCATAGCCGCTGGTGCGCCCATCGGTCAGCAGGCGCGGGGCGCTAAGACGTTGCAGTACGCCCGCGCCCGGTCCGCTGTCGGCCAGCAGAGATTGCAGCCAGCGCGTCAGGTGACGCAGGCTGCCCGCCACGCTGCCGGAGGCGGAGAGATGCAGTCCGGCACTGGCCAGCAGCCAGCGCTGACCATCATGCCAGTACCCCGGCACCAGCCCCGGCACCACGTCAAACCAGCTGTCAGCGGCGGTCAGCTCAATGCCCAGCGGATCGCAGATATACTGTTGCAGCAGCGCATCAAAACTGACGCTTTTGGCATTCAGCGCCGCCTCCACCAGCCGGTAACCGGTATTGGTGTAAGAGATCTCACTGCCTGGCGGATAGTTCAGCGCGCCCTCACTGGCGATATAACGCAGCAGCACGTCAGGTTGGGTGGCGTTATAGAGTGACAATCCCAGCAGCGACAGACTTTCGCGGGTATCGGGCAGGCCGCTGCTCATATCCAGCGCCTGACCGACGGTAACCTGGCCGTTTGCGCCCTGTAGCTGCGGCAGATGATCGACCAGTTTATCCTCAAGCGATAGGTAATGGCGGCCGGGGCCGGTCACCAGCGCACTAAACAGATGCTTGGTGATCGAGGCGACGCGCACCACGCTATCGAGGCTGAACGGGGTTTGCTGGGCCAGATCCGCCAGTCCGGCGCAGTGGGCGCTGTGTATCTGCCCGGCATCAAACAGCACGATTGCGCCGCCGGGCGCACCAGGCTGCTGCCAGCGCTGGGTAATCTGTTGGGCGACGTCTGCTGCGCGTTGCCAGTGGGCTGTCATGCCGGCTCCTCAAGCGTCATGCTGAGATCAAAAAGTTGGGCAGTGTGCGGATGCTGAATACGCCCGGCACGCAGGTCGTCTGTGCTTAACTGCTCGACCATTTTACCGTGCTGCATTACGCCAATCCGCTGACACAGGTGCGCCACCACCGCCAGATTATGTGTCACCATAATGTAGGTTAATTTACGTTCAGTACGCAAATCACTGAGCAAGTTGAGGATTTCCGCCTGCACCGACACATCCAGCGCGGAGGTCGGTTCATCCAGTAACAGCACTTCCGGCTCGGCGATCAGCGCCCTGGCGATAGCGACGCGCTGGCGCTGGCCGCCAGACAGCTGATGCGGATAACGAAAGCGCAGTGCGGCGGGCAATCCCACTTCATTCAGCGCCTGACTGATACGCTGCTCGGCGCGATCGATACGGTGAACCAGCAGCGGCTCGTGCAGGATGCGGTCAAGGGTCTGACGGGGATGCAACGATCCGTAAGGGTCCTGAAACACCATCTGCACCTGACGATAAAAATTGCGGCCACGACGCGCATCCAGCGCCAGACCGCCAAAGGTCATGCGGCCGCGCCAGGCGTGGTTCAGTCCGGCCAGCGCGCGCAGAATGGTCGATTTACCCGAACCGCTTTCGCCCACCAGACCAAAGCTTTCGCCGTTAGCCACCGTAAAACTCACGCCTTTCACCACCTCCTGCCCGGCAAAGGCGACGCGCAAATCATCAATGTCTATCATGTCGCCTCCTCACCGCGCCAGGCCGCATCGCGTTGTAATACTGGTAAACGCGCCCGTGGATGGCGCAGGGAAGGCAGGCAGGCCAGCAGTCCCTGGGTGTAGGGATGGCGCGCCTGATGCAGTTCGCCGGCATTCAGCAGCTCGACAATCCGACCGGCATACATCACCGCCACCCGGTCGCAGAAGTGCGACACCAGCGGTAAATCATGGCTGATCAGAATCAGCCCCATACCGCGGGCGGACACCAGTTCATCGATCAGTTTGAGGATCTCCGCCTGCACCGTAGCGTCTAGCGCGCTGGTGGGTTCATCGGCAATCAGTAGTTCGGGATCGGGGGCCAGCATCATCGCAATCATCACCCGCTGACCCATCCCGCCTGAAACTTCATGCGGATAGCGTTTCGCGACGGCTGCCGCATCATGAATCTTCACCTGTTCAAGCAGGCCGATGGCCGCCAGCATCGCAGCTCGACGGTTACCGCCTTTATGCTCCCGCCAGGCTTCAGCGATTTGCTGACCAATGGTCATCACCGGATTAAGCGAATATTTGGGGTCCTGCAGAATAAACCCGACGCGCTTACCGCGCAGGGTGCGCATCACTTTTTCACTGGCACCGCGCAGGTCGATGCCGTCAAAGCGCAGCACATCGGCGCTCACCTCCGCCTGGCCCGGCAGCAGTTGCATCAGGCTGCGGGCCGTGAGCGACTTACCCGAGCCACTTTCACCGACGATGGCAAACTTCTCTTTGCCGACGCTGAAGCTGACGCCGCGCACCGCCTCCACGGTTTCGCTGCGACTGCGGAAGGCCACGCGCAGGTTTTCAATTTCAACCAGCATTTAGCGCTCCTTTGGATCGAGGACGTCGCGCAGACCGTCGCCCAGAAAATTAAACGCCAGCGAAGTCAGAAAGATAGCGATGCAGGGCATCAGCGGCACCCACCATTCACTGAACAAAAAGCGGCGCGCGGTGGCGATCATCGTGCCCCATTCCGGCGAAGGCGGCTGGGCACCCATCCCGAGAAAGCCCAGGCTGGCGGCGGTGATAATAATGGAACTCATATCCAGCGTGACGCGCACAATCAGGCTGGGCACGCACAGCGGCATAATGTGACGCAGAATAATGCGCAGCGGTGACGCGCCGGTAATCCGGCTGGCGGCAATGAAGTCGCTGTGACGAAACTGCAGGGTTTCGGCGCGGGCCAGCCGGGCATAGGGCGGCCAGGAAGTCAGGGCGATGGCCAGAATCGCACTTTCGACGCCCGGCTTCAGCGCGGCGACAAACGCCAGCGCCAGAATCAGACGCGGAAACGCCAGGAAGATATCGGTGATGCGCATCAGCGCTTTGTCGATCACGCCGCCGCAGTAGCCGGCAACGCAGCCAATCAGCAGGCCGAGTGGGGCCGTCAGCAACACCACGGCAATCACCATACCGAGCGTGGTGCGCCCGCCATAGATAATGCGGGTCCAGACATCGCGTCCCAGTTCATCCGTACCCAGCCAGTGCTCCGCTGACGGAGCGGCAAGGCGGTTTTCCAGATGTTGCGCACCCGGCTCACCGCCGCTCAGCAGCGGCGCGAACAGCGCCAGCATCAGCATCAGCAGAATCACCACCAGACCGGCGACGGCCAGCGGATTACTGCGCAGGTTAAGCCACAGGCGATAGCGACGGCCCCACACCGCCTGACGGCGATTCGCGGGGCTGTCATCAAGCAGCCAGCTACGGGAGAAAAAAGTCATTTTACGCGAGGATCCCAAAGTCGATAGAGCAGGTCAGCCAGCTGATTCAGCAGCACGTACACCGCCCCCACCAGTAGCGTTGCGCCGACCACCGGGTTCATGTCGGCATTCATTAGTGAGGTGGTGAGATACTGGCCAAGGCCGGGCCAGGAGAAGACATTTTCAGTGACTACCGCGCCCTCCAGCAGCCCGGCGTAAGTCAGCGCCAGTACCGTCACCAGCTGCACTGCCACCGTCGGAAAGGCGTGCCGCCAGATCACGCGTCGCGAAGATAATCCCTTGGCGCGAGCGGTAATGACGAATTCACCGCTTAATGCATTGAGCATGAAGGTGCGGGTCATGCGGGTGATGTACGCCATGCTGAAATAAGCGAGGATCAGTACCGGCTGCGCCATATGCGCCAGCGCGTCCCAAAAGGCGTCATATTCTCCCGCCAGCAGCGAATCGATGGTAAGAAAACCGGTCACCTGCGGCACCATATCCTGCCAGATAATATCCTGCCGCCCCGGTCCCGGCGCGATGCCCAGCACCGCGTAAAACAGCAGCAGGCTAAGCAGCGCCAGCACGAACACCGGTAAGGAGTGACCGGCAAGGCAGATCACGCGAATAGTCTGGTCAATCCATGAATGCTGGCGCACCGCAGCCCACACGCCGAGCGGAATGCCAGTCAGCGCCGCGAGAATAATGGCCGCGGTTGCCAGCTCCATGGTGGCCGGAAAAAAGCGCGCAATGTCACTGAGTACCGGATTCGAGGTCAGCACCGAACGCCCCAAATCGCCGTGCAGCAGCTGATTGAGGTAGTGCCCAAACTGGACGTAGAGCGGCTGATCCAACCCCATCTCCGCCCGCACCCGTTCCACCACTGCCTGGGGGGCGTTATCACCGACCGCAGCCAGCACCGGATCGGTGGGCATGACTCTGCCAATGAAAAAGGTCAGCACCGCCAGACCAGATAGCGTCAGCATCAGGCTGCCCAGCGTATTGAGGCCCTGTTTTAACGCCGGCATCAGGCTTTTTTCACCTGCTGATAAGGCCACTGCTCCAGCACGCTAAGATGCACCTCCGAGACGTTTTTGGTGCTGGCCACGGTTTGTACCTGCTGCATCATAAAAATGAACGGGCTCTTTTCACGACCGAGCTGCTGAATTTGCTGATAGAGCGCGATGCGTTTCGCGGCGTCGCTTTCATGCAATGCCTGATGCGTCAGTTGGTTGAACCGATCGTCAGACCAGCCGCAGCGCCACGCCAGCGTACGGTTACGTGCGTTAGTGCTGTTATCGGTGTTGACGCAGAACGCTTCGGTGTTGGAGTTGGGGTCGAAGTAATCCGCGCCCCAGGAGGTGATCGCCAGCTGATGCTGACGGGCGCGCATTTTGGTCAGCACCTGACGATTTTCAGAGGCGATCAGCGACACCTTAATGCCAATTGCCGCCAGCTGGGTTTGAACCGCCTGGGCAATATCCGGATAAGGCTGCATCGAATAGTGGTCGAGCGTGATTTCAAACCCATCCGGATAACCCGCTTCCGCCAGCAACGCTTTGGCTTTGCCGACATCTTTATGAAACGGTGTGTCGTCGAGTGCAGCAGGAAACCCTAGCGGCAAAAAGCTCTGATGCACGGTGTAGGTCAGCGCCAGAATATTTTTCTGGATGCTGTCATAGTCCAGCGCCCACTTGATTGCCTGCCAGACCTGCGGCTTTGCCAGTTCGGGATGCGTAGTGTTGCAGGAGATCAGCATAATCGCCGACAGCGGCTGCCTGACCAGTGCGACGCTGGCATCCTGAGTCAGCGGTTTGAGCTGTTCGGTGGTGAGATCGTAAGCCACATCGACATCGCCTTTTTTGAGCATCAGCGCCTGGGCAGCCGGGTCGGCAATATGTTTCAGGATCACCCGTTTGATGGTGCTCGGGCTGGCAAAGTGGGGATTGCGTTCGAGAATTACGCTTTCGCTGGCTTTCCAGCCGCGCAGTGTAAAGGCACCAGACCCGGCGCTATGCTGCTTCAGCCAGCCATTACCGAGGTCATTTTGCTGCTGATTCGCCAGACAGGCTTGCTTCGACACAATGCTGCCGACGGTGGCGGAGAGGCAGTAGAGCAGAAAGGTTTCAGAGGCGGGCGCCTCAAGGGTCATTTCCAGCGTATGCGCATCTTTTGCCGTCACCCGCTGATCGACGTTTTCTTTTGTAAAGCCGAACTGATTGATAATAAACGCCGGACTCTTATCCAGTTTGACGATGCGTTGCAGGGAAAAAGCCGCATCCTCCGCCGTCACGGCCGATCCATCGGCAAAGGTCGCTGCGGGATCGAGGAAAAAGGTAAAGACGCGGCTGTCGCTGCTGACCTGCCAGCTTTTCGCCAGCTGGCCAATCACTTTATCAGCCTGTACCGGGTCAGCCATCACCAGACGTTGATAGAGATTGCCGCAGATCTGCCCGCCGGTCGCTTCGAAGCTTTCATGTGGGTCGAGGCTGGTCATATTGTCCAGCTGCATTGCCATCACCAGCATGCTGGCGGGGGCGGCGGCGAAGGCCGAATTCTGGCTCAGCCAGCAAACCACGGGAACGGCACTGCATCCTGCGAGAAAACGTCTTCTGGTGACCATGCTATCTCCAAGCAATTGATTATAAATGTAAAGTTAAGCTGTAACGTCGCGTTATTGTCTTGACATCCCACCCTGAGCAGAGGATTAATAGAAATCTCATGCGGTTTCAGCGCGGCTGGAACTGCCTCTTTATGGTGCGATCGCCCTGCGGGCTGGCATCGTTTGCGTCATTTCTGTCATTAACGGAATCGATGAATATGTCTGATAGACATGCTGCTGCAATCCCGGTATTCGATGGTCATAACGATGTGTTAAGCCGGCTGTGGCAGCACCATCTGGCGGACCCGGTTAACGCCTTTTTGCAGGGAACCGCCACCGGCCAGCTCGATTTTCCGCGTATCCGACAGGGAAAAATGGCGGGCGGTATTTTTGCTGTCTGGGTGCCTTCACATCCGGTTATTGCAAGAAGTGAGCCAGATCCCACTCATTTTCCTCAGGAAATTATTAACGCTGCTCGCGAAGCCACCTTTTCGATGCTGGCCCTGCTGCTACGCATTGAGGCCGCCTCCGACGGTCAGGTAAAAATCTGCCGATCGGTGCGCGAGATTCGTCATTGCATGGCCCACAACGTGCTGGCAGTGGTAATGCATATTGAAGGGGCCGAAGCACTGGACACCGGGGGCGAGCTGCTGGATATCCTCTACGCCAGCGGTCTGCGCTCGCTGGGGCCGCTGTGGAGCCGGAACAATCAGTTCGGCTACGGCGTCCCGTTCCGCTATCCCTCCTCTCCGGACCTTGGCGACGGCCTGACGGCAGCCGGTAAACAGCTGGTGCGCGACTGCAATCGCCGCCGCATTCTGGTTGACCTGTCGCACATGGATGAGCAGGGTTTCTGGCAGACCGCCAGCATTAGTGATGCGCCGCTGGTGGCCAGCCACTCCAACGCACATGCCCTGAGCGCGCAGTCGCGTAACCTCACCGATCGTCAACTGGCGGCGATTGCGGAAACCGGCGGTTTTGTCGGTGTGAACTTTGCCGTCCCTTTCCTGCGAGAAGATGGCGATCGTGATGCGCCCACCGGCGTTGACCAGATCGTGCGACAGGTGGAATACCTGCTGGAAAAAGTCGGTGAGGATGGCGTGGGGTTTGGCTCCGATCTCGACGGCGCCACCATGCCGGGCGATTTAGCAGATGTGGCGGGTTTTCCCCATCTGGTCAGCGCACTGGCGCAGCGTGGCTATTCAGAGACGTTGCTGAACAAAATCTGTTACGGCAACTGGTTACGCGTACTCGACGCTACCTGGGGCGGCTGACAATGCGGCTGCGCCACATCGAAGTGTTTCAGGCAATTGTCCAGACCGGCTCCATCAGTGGTGCGGCGCGGCTGCTTAACGTGTCGCAGCCCAACGTCAGTCGGGTACTGAATCACGCCGAGCAGCAACTCGGGTTCGCGCTGTTTGAGCGGCGCGCGCAGGGAATGGTGATCACTGAAGAAGGGCGGCGCCTGTTGCCGGAGGTGGATGAGCTTTATCAACGCCTGCAGGCGATCACCCAGCTGGCTGAACAGTTGCGGCGCGGTGAAGGACAGCGGGTGAGGGTCGGTGCCGCCCATGCGTTTGGGCAGAGCGTGCTGGCACCGGCGCTGGTCGCGTTTCGCCAGCAGGCTGCGCGGGTCAATGTCGAACTGGTCACCGAACACTTCAGCACGCTGTGCAGTGCGATTCTCGATAACCAGCTTGATTTTGCGCTGGTATTTGGTCAGCAGGTCGATGCCGATCTGCTGGCTGAGCCGCTGTTTCAGTCGTCAATGGTGGCGCTGCTGCCGCGCGATACCGCGCTGCGCGGGCCGGTGACGCTGGAGTGGCTGTGCGGTAATAATCTGCTGATGATGCAGCAGCAGGACCCGCTGGGTCGGGTTCTGCACCGGGCACTGCGCGATCGGCAGCTGCATTCGGCACACTCCCTGTCGATCAAAACCTATTCGGTGATTGCCGATATGGTGCTGGCGGGCGGTGGCGTCGGGGTGGTCGATCTGTTTACCGCCTGCCGTTATGCCGATCAATTAACGCTGTTGCCGGTGGCCCAGCCGCTGCCGTTTGAAGTAATGCTGATCAGCCGTCGTGACCAGCCACAGTCGCAATCTACCCTGCATCTGAAGCAGGTCATCCGCAGCCAGCTGTGGGCGATTGCGCGTCAGTGTGAAGCGCAATTTGTCACACCGTTAATCTGATAACCCGCCTGCTGCGAAATCCCGTCCTACACTGAGTTATCCCCCCCGAAACAGGAGCAGCGGATGATCCAGAAGCATCGACGAAAACAGGCGGCCATCGTGGCAGGCGTTGGGTTAGGTGTGGCGGCCACACTGTGGGGCATGAAACGCTGGCAGCAGCTGAAACAGACGCCGCCGGTGTCGCCACGCAGTCACCATGCCGGGCTGGCCGGTTATTATCAGCAGGTTGGCGACTGGCGGATGTTTACCCGCGTCACACCGAATGAAAATCAGGGGCTGCCGGTGGTGCTGGTGCACGGTCTGGTGATGTCCGGCCGGGCGATGGAACCGCTGGCGCTGGCATTAAGCCGTGATTATCACGTGCTGGTGCCCGACCTGCCGGGTTTCGGGGCCAGTGCGCTGCCAGCGTCGGCGCCGGTAATGTCGGTGGATCAACTGGCCGACGCGCTGTGGCTGTGGCTGCAGCACAACGGTTTCCAGCGCGCCATCTGGGTGGGCAACTCGTTTGGCTGCCAGATTCTGGCGGCGCTGGCGGTGAAATATCCGCAGGCGGTGGCGGGACTGGTGCTGCAGGGGCCGACGGTCGATCGTCACGCCCGCAGCCTGCCGCGTCAGATCTGGCGCGACTGGCGTAACGGCCGACTGGAAGCACGTCGTCCGCCGGGACCGCTGGCGCGCATTGATTACGCCAAAGCCGGTCTGCGGCGTGCCTTCGGCACCATGCGTGCCATGATGCGTGACCATATTGAGCATCGCCTGACGTACATTAGCGCGCCGACCCTGCTGCTGCGCGGCTCGCGTGACCCGGTCTGTCCGGCGCGCTGGCTGGATGAACTCGCCGCCCTGATGCCGCACAGCGAAACCCTCACGCTGCGCGACGGGACGCACACCCTGCATTATGTCTATCCGTGGAGTTTCTGTAGCGCCATCCGCCCGTTCCTGGCGCGTATCCAGCAGGAGGATCAGCATGAGTAAACCACCGAAAGGGATTGCCCGCTTCGACTCTGCCGCGGCGATGCTGCTGGCGCTGGCCAATGCGCTGCACGATCGGCCCTTCGCCAGCCCCAGTCAGTCACCGACGCTGGATCGTCTGCTGCCGTCGCTTAACCGCTTGCCGACCGGACTGCGCGAGTGGGGCTACGCGCTGGGCGGCATGGCGGAAGGCATCACGCTACGTCAGGCCGGTGAGCTGGATGTAGAAGGGATCGCCGAATGGATGGTGAGTGAATACCCGCAGCAGGACTATCCGGCGGCCTTTATCGGCTCCTCGAACGGCGCGCTGATACATCTGGCGGCGGCGATGGGCGTGCCCTGGCTGCCCCAGACGTTTCTCTGCCCGGTGCGAGCCGCCAATAACGATCCGGATGATGCGCAGGCAAGCTTTGAGCAGGGCAAGGAGATTGCCGCCGCGCTGCTGGCGGCCTGGCCACGGCTGGCGGTGCATCACATGCAGGACCCGAATCAGGATCGGCTGATGCTCGATCAGATGCGTTACTTCCGGCTGAAACTGCGCGCGCTGCCGCTGGCGTTCAACGAATTCCTGATGGGCAGCCTGCCGGCCGGATCAACGCTGTTTATCAACCACTGCACCCGGCAGTGGCCGGTGACCCGCACCAGCGATCGCTCGTTCTTTCAGTTTGGCGCGCTCGGCGGCGCAACTGAAAAAGAGTACTTACAGGGGGGGCCGCGGGTGGCGGAATACCTGGCGCGCTACGGCATTGACCGCGAACGCTGGACGCCGCCTGCCATTACCGATCACGTGCCGGAAGCGGAATGGGGACTGGATGGTTATCTGATCTCGCCGCTGAAAAAACTGGCGCAGGCGCAGGGCCTGACGCTGATGGAGATTCGTTATGAAGATCCGGAAGCGCTGAGTTATGTGGTGGCGGAGATCTACCGCGACTGGTATCTGGCCGCCGGCATTTTACCGACCCGCCTGACGGTGGACAGTTTTCTGCTGATGGACCCGTGGTGCAGCATGCAGCAGCACGCCATTCCGTTCTGGCTGGTGTTCTGCACCGAGCCTTCCGCTGCGACACTGCAGCGTTTCCTTGAGAAACAGCCGCCGTTTCGCAACATCGACATGATGCTGTTTTCGCACGGCACCGACAGCATCGGGCTGGCGGAGATTGCGCGCTGGCAGGCGCTGCTGGGGTATGCCCGGGAGGAGGGGGCATTGATTGGCGTGGATGAGGAGCGCTTCCCGCGCGATTTCGCCACTTTCGCCCGCTTTGACTCAGCGTTACGGGAACGCGCGCCGCTGTTACCGCCGCCGCCGCCGCTGAGCGTGGAGAAGGTGATCACCGGCATCCAGCGTTATGGCGCGAAACACGGAGTGACCCTGACGGCGCTGACCTAACGCCTGCGCCGTCAGGCGGGATTACTCGCCGTCGGTGATCGGTTTGCGCACCAGCAGCAGGTAGGCCAGTGCGCCAACCAGCGTCACGCAGGCACAAATCATCAACGCCATGCTGAACGATTTGGTGGTGTCGAGCACCCAGCCGGTGATCACTGGTGCGAAGGAGGCGAAGATAAAGCTGGCGAAGTTCTGAATACTGCCGACCGACGCGGTCATGCGGGCCGTCACATTGGCGTGAATCAGGCCCCAGCATGAGGTGCCAGCGAAGTGAATGCAGAACAGCGCCATGCCAATCAGGGTAACGGCACTGGTGGTGTCGGTGGCGCGGGTCACTACGGCGGTAAAGCCGGCGGACAGCAGCATACCGCTGACGATGCAGACCTTGCGGGTTTTCACCGCGTTAAAGCCACGGCGCACCAGTGAATCGACCACATAGCCATTCAGCAACATCCCCGCCGCACCAAACAGGAACGGAATCGCCGCCAGCAGGCCGGTGCTTTTCAGATCCAGATGATAGGTCGACTGCAGATAACCCGGCAGCCAGGCGATATAGAGCCATGCGGTGTAGTTGATGCCGCTGAAGCCAATCATCATGCCCCACATGGTGCGCTGCTTAAACAGGCCGCGCCACTCTTTGAAGCTGATCGGTTCTTTACGCGAGGCAACGCTGCCCGCCTGCAGATAGTGGATCTCTTCCGCGCTCAGGGTGCTGTTGTTGCGGTCGCGATAGATCATGTACCAGCCGATAGCGAGAAACATCCCGAGGATACCGATGGTGACAAACATACCGCGCCAGCCCATCACCAGCATCATCGCTGCCAGAACCGGCGGTGCCACCGACAGGCCAATCATTGAGGCGGCATTAAACATCCCCATCGGCATGCCGCGATCTTTGATATTGAACCAGTCGTTGATCACTTTAACGCCGCACGGGTTCATCGGTGCTTCACCAATGCCGAGGCCGATACGCACCAGGATGAACTGGGTGAAGTTATGCACCAGACCCGATGCCGCCTGAAACAGCGACCAGATAAACATGCCGATGCCGAGCATAATGCGCGGCCCTTTACGGTCCAGCAGCGCACCGCACGGCAGCTGCGCCAGGCCGTAGGCCAGCGAGAAGGCGGAGAGCAGGAAGCCGATTTCAGTGGCGCTCAGGCCCATCTCCTCGCGGATGGTCATGTTAGCCACCGACAGCGAACTGCGGTCGAGGTAGTTGATAATGGCGGCGAACAGCAGCAACAGCATGGCTGTCACCTGAATTTTGCGGATACGCGGTGAGCGGACGATATCGCCGCGCATTGGAACGTAATCCTGGCCTGGTGCCGCTCCGCCGGACACGTTGTCGTGGCCGGTCACTGATGTCTTTTCCATTGCACACTCCCGAAGCTGGGTCGTTATCGTTATGGTGAAGAGGGGGTTCGCGCAGCGGCAAGTGGCCGCCATGACGTTGCAGTCGAGACTAAGAGCAAAGGAGAAGAGATGTTGCAAAGATGTTTCTGAATCGTGCGGGAGCTAATGCTTTGTGGTTTTTAATCGGTTTTTAATTGTACTGACTAATCGAGCGCACCATCGAGGTTTTGGCGGTCGCCAGATGGTTATGTAATGCACAAAGCGCATCGACATCCTGTCGGCCAATCAGCGCGGTCAGAATCGCCATATGCTCCTCCAGTGCCACAATATTTCGCTGCTTCAGATCGCTCTCATCCCACTGATAATGTGAGTGAAATATCACTGAGATAATCTCCAGCGACTGGTTGAAAAACGGATTATTGGCGGCGGATAAAATCAGTGAATGCATCTGCCGATCCAGGGCGGCAAAGTGGCGGTAGTTGCTGGCGATGGTGTCACGCATCGATCGGTGACGATCCAGCAGATCCCGCGCCTGGATCCAACGCTCATCGCTGGCCGGCAGATTTAAAAAACGGCTCAGCGCGTGGGTTTCCAGCATCTCCCGCAGCTCAAACAGCTTCTCCGCGTAGTCCTGGCTGAATTTCTTCATCCGCCACTGGCCGCGTTTGACCGTCTCCAGCAGATCGTACCGCATAAAGCGCAGCAGAAACTCCCGCACCACCACCGGACTGACTTTGACCTGCTGAGCCAGTTGCAGCTCGCTGAAGGTGTCGCCAGGCACCAGCTGGCGCTGATTAATCATGTTAAAAAACACCTGTTCGAAGTGGCTGGCCTGCTGCTCAATCGGCGGCGTTAGCGCACTGAACCCGTCTTCTTCACTCGGATCGCGCACGATTACCCAGGTTTGATCGACCTTTTCCAGCACGCCGCGCTGATGCAGATAGTGCAGGGTGTGACGCACCGTGGTGCGGCTGATATTGAACATCTCAGCCAGCGCCGCCTGCGGCGGCAGCGGCGACTGAATATGGCGCTGGGCGATACTTTCCAGCATCTGGTTAATCACGTTGTGACGTAAATTCTGGCTGCGGCTCATCCGGTCCTCCGGTTTTTTACGCATTAAAAACCATTCAAAGCCCAAAAAAATCGTTGTGCTTCACACTTCCCGCTACCGAATCCCGCGCCGCAGGCAGGATTCGCCATAACTGCGTGCAGGACAACCCGGAGAATCACCATGACAACAATGAAAGCACTGGTCATCGCCGAGCCACGTAAGATGGTATGGGCCACGCGCGAACAACCAACACCCGGCGCCGGTGAAGCGCTAATCAAAATCCTCACCGCCGGTATCTGTGGCACCGATATTCACGCCTGGTCCGGCAACCAGCCGTTCTTCAGCTATCCGCGGGTGCTGGGCCATGAACTCTGTGCTGAAGTGGTGGCGCTGGGCAGCGGTGCGAGCGGGGTTGAACCGGGCCAGCGCGTCGCGTTAATGCCTTACATCTCCTGCCTGCGCTGCGACGCCTGTCAGAGCGGCAAGACCAACTGCTGCGAGCAGATTTCGGTGATTGGCGTCCATCAGGATGGTGGTTTTTGTGACTACCTGAGCGTACCGGCCAGCACGCTGCTGGCGGTTGATGACGTCGCGCCGGAAGCCGCCGCGCTGATTGAGCCGTTCGCCATCAGCGCCCATGCGGTAAGACGTGCCACGATCGTGGCCGGTGAGCAGGTGTTGGTGGTCGGTGCGGGTCCGATTGGCCTCGGTGTGGCGGCGATTGCGGCCGCCAGTGGCGCGGAGGTGGTAGTGGCCGATACCAGCGCGTTCCGTCGCCAGCACGTGGCTGACCAGCTCGGTCTGGCGGCGCTTAATCCGGCGGACGAGGATTTTTACACTGCGCTACGCCAGCAGTTTGGCGGGCGTCTGGCGCTCAAGGTGATCGACGCCACCGGCAGCCCGGCGGCGATGAACAACGCGGTGAACCTGATGCGTCATGGTGGCACCATCGTTTATGTCGGGCTGCATAAAGGCGATCTGACGATTCCGGACAGCGAATTCCACAAAAAAGAGACCACCCTGATGGGCAGCCGCAACGCCACCCGCGAAGATTTTGATCGGGTACGTGAGTTAATGGCCAGCGGCGCATTGCGGGCTGAAATGATGCTTAATCACCATCTCGACTTTTCAACCCTGGCGGAGACCTTTGAGCCGCAGGTGATCAACAACCGCGAACTGATCAAAGGCGTGATTCACTTCGATCGCTGATCGCTTTGCAGCAGCGTCAGGGTCTGAAAGAAGTGTGACCGTACCGCCCCGGCGTCCACCGCCAGCGCGATGCGCTGAGACGGCAAGCCAGCAAACGGATCGTGACGCGAGGCCAGCGCGCTCAGCTTACGCACCGTCTGGCCGCAGGCGATGCCCTCGGTGATCACCCGCAGCGGGCTTTCCGTTAAGGTGAAGGCCTCCGGCAGGCTGAGCCACGCCAGCGCCAGCGTGTCGTGCAGCGCCATGCCGGCAAAGCCCTCTTTCGCCAGGCTATAAGCAAGATAGGGCCGGCAGATGGCGCTCAGAACCGGCTGGTTAAGCCGCTGAACGTCATCGCCGGTGATCAGCACCTGGTGGGTGACATCCAGCGGTATCACCACCACCTTCAGCGCCGACGTCAGCACCTGATCGGCGGCGTGCGGATCTTTCCAGATGTTGAATTCACTGAACGGCGTCACGTTGCCGCTATGGCCGCCGGTACCGAATGCGCCGCCCATGATCACCAGCTCTTTAACCAGCGGAATAATGTCCGGTGCCTGATTAATGGCGCTGGCGATGTTGGTCAGCGGGCCAATCGCCACCAGAGTGATCTGCTGCGGATGGGCCCGCACGCTGTCGATAATGAACTGCACCGCACTGGGCGCTGCGTCGCTGAACGGGTTATCAAACGCATCGCCCAGCCCATCTTCGCCGTGCAGCGTGGCGGGCGCACTCATACGCTGCGCCAGCGGCCGGGAACAGCCGCGATAAACGTCCGCCTCAATCGCCATTTTCTGGCAGAACAGCCGGGCATTTTTCACCGCCTGGCCCACCGCCACGTTGCCAAAAACGGTGGTGATGCCCAGCAGCCGCTGGGTGCGTGCCGCGTAGGCCAGCGCAAACGCATCGTCGACGCCAATGTCAGTATCAATAATCAGGGTACGCATAGACTCTCCGGGTCGCTGCCTTCAACGCTCAGTATTACCCTGACCGCCGCGCCGTCGTCAAGGTTTTCAGCGGCAACCGCTGCGGTGGCCACTCAGTTGCCAGCCGGAGAGTCGCATCGTATTATCCTTCGCTTAAGGTGATGGCGTGCCACCTTCCCCAACCGCCGGCGGGCTTTACCCCGGCTGATGACGCCTGACACTCGGTGTATCCTTTCGCGGGAGCTGAGGTGTCAGGCGCGGTTTATCTCTGCCTCTCCCCTCAGCCCGGCGTGAAATCTGCAATCAGGAGCAAGACATGTTGAAACCGTTGTTCGCCGTCATGATTGGCGGCTCTGCTGGCTGTGTGCTGCGGTGGCTGTTCGCGGTACGTTTCAATGCTTTATTTCCCAACCTGCCGCCCGGCACGCTGCTGGTTAATCTGATCGGCGGGTTGATCATTGGCGCGGCGATGGCCTGGTTTGTCCGCCATCCGGAAATTGACCCGGCGTGGAAGCTACTGATCATCACCGGCCTGTGCGGCGGGCTGACCACCTTCTCCTCGTTTACGGCAGAATTAATGGTATTGCTACAATCAGGTAAGTACCTCTGGGCGATGGCCAGTGCGCTGGTGCATGTCATCGGCTCGCTGCTGATGGCGTTTGCCGGTTTCGCACTGATGACGCTGCTGGCCTGACGGACCGTGAATCGCGGCTTGCCATAACGCTTAAGAGGTAGATACTGTTTTAGCTGCGATGTTGCCCAGGCCGCAAGGTGTGCGGCGTTGCAGCTGATTATTCTTCACCGATTATTCCGGACGATTAAGGAGCAGAGAGATGAGTCGTAATCCAACATTCCTTAACCTGGTGTTGTTAAACGGTGAGCCCGAAGAGAAGCTACAGGCGGCGCATAATGCCGGTTTTGACCAGGTCGAAATCTGGCGTGAGGACGTGGAGGCCTGCGACGGCGGTGCCGCGGCGCTGGCCCGGATTGCCGCTCAGCAGGGACCCGGCTTTACCAATCTGCAGGTGCTGCGTGATTTCACCGGCGCGCCCAGCGCGCTGCGTGGGCAGAAGCGCGAAGAGCTGCGTCAGTTTATCCACATTGCCCAGGCGCTGGGGTGTGACACCATTCAGGCTCCGGCCAGTACCCGTGAGGATTGCCGCGCCGATCAGATTGATGATGACCTGCGCTGGATGGCGTCGGAAGCCGCGCGCTACAACATGCGCATCATGTATGAGCCGATGGCGTGGTGCAGCGTGGATAACACCCTGCCGCTGGCGTGGCAGCGATTGCAGCGTCTCGATCAGCCCAACATCGGGCTGGTGGTCGATCTGTTCCATATCTGTGCGCTGGGCGGCGACGCTTCACAGCTGGATGGCATTCCTGCCGAGCGGATTTACGAGGTGCAACTGTGTGATATGGCTGCCGTTCCGCCGCAGGATAAGCAGAGTCTGATCGACATCGCGCGTCATCAGCGCCTGCTGCCCGGTGACGGCATTATCGACATCGGACGCTTTGTGGATAAGCTGAAAAGTGCCGGTTATCAGGGTCCGGTTGGCATTGAAGTGTTTAATGATACGCTGAAACGCCTGCCGCCTGAGGTGGCTGCCCGGCAGGCGTGGCAGGCGTTAACCCGCTACTGGTCGTCGTGATTAACCCGAGAGAGACTTAGTCCTGCAGGCATTGCCCGATAAACGCGGCGGCATGCAGAGCGCCCTGTGCTGAAATGGTGTGGCCGGTCGCTGGCTCAAACAGGGTTTCAACCGGCACTGCCGCCTGTTTCAGCCGCGCAGCCGCGGATTCGCTCTCCTGCCACGGGATCACCTCATCGGCATGGCCGTGGATCAGCATGGCCGGCAGATGAGGCTGCGGCGTCAGCTCGCCGTCAAACGCCAGACGCCCTGAAAATGCCACCACGCCCGCCAGCGGATAACGGCCGGTTGCCAGCGCATCCAGCGCCATAATCGACCCCTGCGAAAAGCCCACCAGCACCACCTCGTGCCAGCGTTCGGCGAAGCCGTGCTGGCTGATAATATTGCTGAGAGTGGCGTCAAACGCTGCCCGCGCCGCCCGTACCCGCGCCGGACGGTTCTCTGGCGTAACGCCGGCCAGGCTGAACCACTGATAGCCAAAACCGCCATCAAACGCTGCAGGCGCATCCGGCGATGCAAACACCACATCCGGTAATAAGGCCGCCCAGTGACGCCCAATCGGTGCCAGATCGTCGCCGTTACTGCCGACGCCATGCAGAAATATCACCAGTGCTTTTGCCATTGCTGTTCCTTAAAAAGGGGCTTTATAAACCGTACTCGCTTAGATCCGGGCCTGCCGGAACAATTCCGTTCGGGTTCAGCGCCGAAATCGAGTAATAACCCTGTTTGATGTGTTCAATGTTGACGGTCTCACGGATGCCGGAGACTGACAGCATGCTTTTCAGATAGCGATTGAGCAACGGGTAATCGCGCACCCGGCGCAGGTTGCATTTGAACAGGCCATGGTAGGCCACGTCAAAGCGAATCAGGGTGACGAACAGCCGGATATCGCTTTCAGTCAAACGTTCACCGAGCAGGAAGGTGCGGCCATCACTGAGCATCAACTCCAGTTCGTCAAGCTGGCTGAACACCTCGCTGAACGCCTGCTGGTAGCTGTTCGCGGTGGTGGCGAAGCCGGCGCGGTACACGCCATTGTTAAGCCGGGGATAGAGACTGGCATTGAGCGCATCAATCTCTGCACGCAGCGCGGCGGGATAGAGATCGAGGCGGTTGTCCGCCAGATCGCCGAAGCCGCTGTTAAACATCCGCACGATGTCAGCCGACTCGTTATTAACGATGGTGGCGGTTTTCTTGTCCCACAGCACCGGAACGGTGGCCCGGCCGGTAAAATCGGGCGCGGCGCGGGTGTAAATCTGATGCAGATAGTGCGCCCCGTCCAGCAGATCGCGGTCAGCAGCGGTCGCCTCACCGAAACGCCAGCCCTGCGCGCCGAGCTGCGGCTCGACCACCGTCACGCTAATCAGCGATTCCAGTCCTTTGAGTTTACGGGCGATCAGCGCGCGCGAGGCCCACGGACAGATCAGCGCCACATAGAGATGATAGCGGTCCGGTTCCGCAGCAAATTCCGTTGAACCATCGTGGCTGATCCAGTGCCGGAAACCGGCATCCTGACGGACAAAGCCGCCTTGTTTATCGGTAGCCTGCACCGGATGCCAGTCACCACTCCATTTCCCCGCTACTAACATGATGCCACTCCTCTGTTGATCTGAGCAGTAGCTTAACTGATGACAGAATGAGTGATAATCCAGCCAAAAAGACAATCATTTATTCCATTATGGACGGAATCAATCTGGCGGAACCTCGCTGAAATGGGTGGCGAGAAAGTCAATCAGCAGGCGCGCCCGGTGCGCCAGATGGCGGGCTGGCGGATAGACAGCAAACAGGCCGAGCGGCGGAATATCAAAGTTCTCCAGCAATCGGACGATCTCACCGCGCCGCAGCGCGGGCGCGGCGATGAACCCCGGCAGTCGCGCAATGCCCAGCCCGGCAATCGCCGCCTGCAAACAGGCTTCGGTATTGGCGAAGCGCAGGCGGCCCTGAATCGGGATGCTGACCATCTCGCCGCTGCCATCGGCAAACGGCCAGTGCAGCGGATCGCGAAAGTTGGTGTCGATAATGCACTGATGCTGGCGGATATCCTGCCAGTGCTGCGGTTTACCGAACTGCTCAAGATAAACCGGTGACGCGGCGATGCGCACATGGACCTCGCCCAGCTTACGCGCCACCAGGCTGCTGTCGCTTAAGTTGCCGATGCGAATCGCCAGATCAAATCCCTCATCGACGATGTTCACCGCACGATCGGAAAAGCTGACGTCGAGTTCAATCAGCGGATAGCGCCGGGCGAACGCCACCAGCACCGGCGACAACACGGCGGTGCCGAAAGAGCCGGGTGCGCTGATCTTCAGCCGGCCGGTGGGCGTATTGGCGCTTTCGCGCACGCTGGTATCCAGTGCATCAAAGGCATCCAGCAGGTTTTTTACCCGCTCGTAATAGCTGCGCCCGACGTCGGTTGGCGACAGGGCGCGGGTGCTGCGTTTAAACAGCTGAACCCCAAGCTGTTGTTCCAGCTTCGATACCCGCTTGGAGGCCTGGCTGCTGCTGGTGCCCAGCCGTAACGCCGCCGCCGAAAAACTGCCGGTTTCCAGCACCGTGACAAACATCCGGTCACACTCGAGTCGATCCATGGCGATTCCAGTCAGGAGGCAAAATCGCAGTATAGGGCGTGCGGGCAGGCTGTGCAGCCTTCACATTGCGTGCCTTCACCCTTTCGCTGGCGCAGAAAACCTGCTTGACTGATCGTTCGCCCGTTGCTGTCTGGAGTTTTTCATGTCGCTGTTTCACCTGACTTCGCTGGCGGAGATCGCCGCCGCCGAGTGGGATGCGCTGTTGCCTGACGATCAGCCTTTTTTGCGCCACGCTTTTTTGCTTACCCTGGAACAGAGCGGCAGCGTGCGGCCCGAATCGGGCTGGCAGCCGGATCATCTGCTGTGGCGTGACGGCGGCGTCACCCGTGCCGCGCTGCCGGGCTACCGCAAACGCAATTCGTGGGGCGAGTATGTGTTCGATCACGCCTGGGCAGACGCCAGCCAGCGGGCCGGCATCCGCTATTACCCTAAATGGCTGGGAGCTATTCCCTTCAGCCCGGTCAGCGGGGCGCGCCTGCTGGGCGACAGCGTGGCTGCGGCGCAGTTGCTGGCGGCGTTACCGGAAAGGTTGCAGCAGCAGGGGTTAAGCGGGGCGCACATTAACTTTACCGATGCGCAGGCCAACCAGCTGCTGGCCGAACAGCCGGACTGGCTGGCGCGGCTCGGTTGTCAGTACCACTGGCACAACCGCGGCTACCGGGACTTTCAGGATTTCCTCGACACGCTGATGTCGCGTAAGCGTAAACAGCTGCGCAAAGAGCGTGAACAGGTGATGCAAAGCGGTTTTGTGTTCGAGCGCTACCGTGGCGATCGGCTGCGCGAAGATCAGTGGGATTTTGTCTACACCTGCTACGCCAACACTTACGCGGTGCGCGGTCAGCAGCCCTATCTGACGCGGGATTTCTTCAGCCTGCTGGCGGAACGGATGCCGGACAACATCATGGTGGTGATTGCACGCCTGCAGCAGCAACCGGCGGCGATGGCGTTCTACCTGCGGGATGAGAAGGCGTTATACGGTCGCTACTGGGGCTGCCTGGCGGAGTTCGATCGGCTGCACTTCGAAACCTGTTTTTATCAGGGAATGGATTTTGCGATTGAGCACGGCCTGACGCGGTTTGATGCCGGAGCGCAGGGCGAACACAAGCTGGTACGCGGCTTTGAGCCGCAGATTACCCACTCCTGGCACTATCTGCTGCATCCTGGCTTACGCGATGCGGTGGCGGATTTTCTGCAGCAGGAGCGGGAAGGCGTGCGCGGCTGGGCCGAAGAAGCACGCGACGCCTTGCCTTACCGACGCGGCGATTAATCGACGCCGACAAAACCGCCGGTCTGATGCTGCCACAGGCGCGCATACAAGCCGTTGTGCGCCAGTAGCTCAGCGTGGCTGCCGGTCTCGACAATCCCGCCTTTATCCAGCACCACCAGCCGGTCCATCTTCGCGATGGTCGACAGACGGTGCGCAATGGCGATGACGGTTTTGCCCTGCATCAGTGACTCCAGGCTCTCCTGAATCGCCGCTTCCACTTCCGAATCCAGCGCTGACGTCGCCTCATCCATGATCAGGATCGGCGCATCCTTCAGCAGTACGCGGGCAATCGCCACCCGCTGACGCTGACCGCCTGACAGCTTCACGCCGCGTTCCCCGACGTGCGCATCAAGCCCGGTACGGCCCTGCGGATCGGAGAGTAGCGGAATGAACTCGTCAGCACGGGCGCGGCGAATCGCCATCTGCAACTCCGCTTCACTGGCATCGGGACGCCCGTAGAGCAGATTTTCACGTATCGAACGGTGCAGCAGCGAGGTGTCCTGAGTGATCATGCCGATCTGGCTGCGCAGACTCTCCTGAGTCACCGTGGCGATATCCTGATCGTCAATCACAATCCTGCCACCGTTCAGGTCATACAGCCGCAGCAGCAGATTAACCAGCGTCGATTTACCGGCACCGGACGGGCCGATCAGGCCAATCTTCTCGCCGGGTTTGATATCGAGGTTGAGCTGGTTAATCACCTGACGTCCGCCGCCGTAGTCAAAGCGCACATCTTCATAGCGGATCTGGCCACGCGTCACCTTCAGCTGCTTCGCGCCGGGTGCATCCTGCACGCTGAGCGGCTGAGAAATGGTGTTCAGGCCATCCTGAACCATGCCGATGTTTTCGAAAATGCCGTTCACCACCCACATGATCCAGCCAGACATGTTCACCAGACGGATCACCAGACCGGTGGCCAGCGCAATCGCCCCGACGCTAATCAGCGACTGGCTCCACAGCCACAGTGCCAGTCCGGAGGTCGAGACAATCAGCAGGCCGTTCAGCGCCGACAGCGTCAGATCCATGCTGGTGACCATGCGGCTGGCGTGCTGGGTTTTGTCGGTCTGCTCCTGAATCGCTTCGCGTGCGTATCGGCGCTCCAGATCGCTATGGGCAAACAGTTTGATGGTGGTGATATTGGTGTAGCCGTCGACGATGGTTCCCATCAGCTTAGAGCGCGCTTCTGATGAAACCACCGAGCGCGCCTTAACGCGCGGCACAAAGAAACGCAGCGAGGCGCTGTAGGCCAGAATCCACAGCACCAGCGGGATCATCAGTCGCCAGTCCGCTTCGGCAAACAGCACCAGCGAGGTGACCGAGTAGATCAGCACGTGCCAGATGGCGTCGACCAGCTGCACGGATGAATCCCGCAGCGAACTGCCGGTCTGCATAATGCGCTGTGCGATACGGCCGGCAAAATCGTTCTGAAAGAAGTTCAGGCTCTGACGCAGCACGTAGTTGTGATGCTGCCAGCGGATCATGCTGGTCATGCTCGGGCTGATGCTCTGGTGCACCAGCATGTCGTGCAGGGCGATGAAAATCGGTCGCAGGATCAGCGCCACCGCGCCCATCCACAGCAGCAGCGGCCAGTTGTCGCTGAACAGGGTGGCGGGCGTCGAATGATTCACCAGGTCGATAATGCGGCTCAGGTAGCTGAACAGCGCCACTTCGATTAGCGCTGACGCCAGCCCGACCAGTAGCAGGGCAGCAAAACTCGGCCAGACCTGACGCAGATAGTAGGCGTAAAAGGACCAGACCGTAGCAGGGGGTGAATCGCTGGGGGCGTCATGAAAAATATTGATAAAACGTTCAAAACGGCGATACAACATAGCAGTACTCTTTCCGTCCGATGAAGAGGTACAGCTTAGTGCATCACACCCGTTCGGCTAACAGGAGAAAATATGGAAATTACCATCCGGGGACGAGAGCCTCACGATGCCGCCGCCTATCAGCGGCTCTACAGCCATCCTGATGTCTACCCCTGGACGCTACAGCTGCCGTTTCCCAGCGTCGCGACCTGGGAGAAGAAGTTCCTGAAAATGGATGCTGAAGGTTATATCGCGTTTGTGGCGGAAATCGACGGAGAAATGGCCGGTGAACTGACGCTGTTTGTCGACAATAAACCGCGCACCCGCCACAGCATCAGTTTTGGGCTGGGCGTGGATCCGGCTTTCAGCGGCCGCGGCGTAGGCGAACGGCTGATCCGCACCGCGCTCGACTATTCGCGTAACTGGCTCGGCATCAGCCGCATGCAGCTGGAGGTGTTCCACGACAATGAACGGGCGCTGCGGCTCTATCATCGTCTGGGGTTTGAGCGCGAAGGGGTGCTGCGTCAGGCGGCGCTGCGTGACGGTAAGCTGCATGATGTGGTGGTGATGGCGAAACTACTGCATCAGGCGTGACAGACCAGATGAGCAGGCACGGCATCGCTGCCGCGCCTGCCAGCCTTACGGATTTTTATCCTGATAATGCTGCCTGTTTTGCGGTGTTACCAGCTCAAACGGGATCCACTGGTGGGAATCGACCTTTTCGCCTTTGATCATCTGCTGCGCCACCTCTACCGATTTTTTGCCCTGACCCACGGCGTCCTGGAACACCGTCACCGCCAATTTGCCACTCGCCAGCGCTTTCAGGCCATCCGGCGTGGCATCAATGCCGCCGACCAGAATAGTTTTTTTCGGTTTCGCCTGGGCGATCGCCATGGTGGCACCAATCGCCATTTCATCGTTGTTGGCGGCAACAATATCGATATCTTCCCCGTTCGACAGCCAGTTGAGCATCAGGTCCATGCCCTCATTGCGGGCGTAGTTGGCGGTCTGCTTCAGTACCACTTTCATGTTGGGATATTTCGCCACCACCTGCTCCACATCCCGCGTCCGTTGCAGCGCACCGGCGTCAGTCAGGTTACCGATCATGATGGCGACGTTGCCGCGATAGTTGGCCTGCTTTGCCAGCGCCTCCATCTGCAGCGTGCCGGATTCACGCTCATCTGAACCGACGAACACTACGCCAGGCGGCAGGGTTTTATCGCCCGGCGTGCGGTTAACATAGACCAGCGGGATGTGGGCCTGCTGCGCCAGGTGGGTCAGGGCGGGCGTACTGGCCGAGTCCACCGGATCGACAATGATGGCATCCACCCCGGCGCTGATAAAACTCTGCACCTGATCGGTCTGACGGCCGACATCGCCGCGCGCATCTTCGAACTGCGCATCCAGCTTGCGCGCTTTGGCTTCCTTATCGATCGCCTGACGGATAATGGTCAGGAAGTTCTGATCGAAATAGGCCATTGAGACGCCAATTTTCTCTGCCAGCGCCGGGGTGGAGAGCGACAGCAGACACAGCATTGCCCATGCACTTTTTTTCATTGCAGACTCCCAGGGGTGAAAGGTTGGAATTTATTTTTCATTTATTTTGAAAATGGATAAATGCGATCATTTGCAGCCTACGAAGGGCGGCGGAGTTTGACAATCGGGCGTTTTCACACTTGCAGGCGAGACCACATTTTGCGGAAAAATAGCGCCGCTATAGCTGTCGCCTGGCGCTAATACTTCGATCCTGCGCACATTCTTCTGCACAGCGCGGCGGCTTTTTCTGCTTTTGTGCAGCGCCGCACTGCGGTTTGTGGCGGTTGCCAGAATTAAGCTAAATCAGCGTAAGCAATCTCAACATTCGCACAATGACCAATGGTTAGCCTCCTATCTATATTTCCTCAACAGGGGAATCTCAGCGGTATTCCTGAAAAAAACCTCGCGGCATAACTGGCCGCTTTTTAAGGAATTCACCTCATGGTTAAAGACAAAATGACCACCCGCACTACCCATGTCCGCATCTGGATCCTGTGTCTGATCCTGCTGCTTTCGGTAGTGGCGTATGCCGATCGGTCGATCCTGTCGATCTCCGGATCGGCCATTAAAGAGGAGTTTGGGCTGTCGGCGATCCAGCTCGGCCTGATCCTCTCCGCGTTCAGCTGGGCCTACGTGATCGGGCAGATCCCCGGCGGGCTGTTTCTCGATCGCTTTGGTGCCAAAAAGGTCTATGGCGTGACGCTGGCGCTCTGGTCAATCTCGACGCTGGCGATGGGCTTTGTCGGCGAGTTCTCCAGCGGCCTGACCGGCGCACTGATGCTGATGTTCGGCCTGCGCTTTCTGCTGGGACTGATTGAGGCCCCGAGCTTTCCGGCCAATGCACGGGTGGTCATTATGTGGTTCCCCGGCGCAGAGCGGGGTCGCGCCTCGTCGCTGTTCAGCTCGTCGCAATATTTCGCCGTCGCCATCTTCTCGCCGCTGTCGGGCTGGCTGGTCTCGCGCTTCGGCTGGGAGTGGCCGTTCTTCGTGCTGGGCGGTATCGGCGTGCTGGCGGTGTTTGTCTGGGCCGCCTATATGCGCGAGCCGCGCAACCATCCCGGCGTATCGGAAACCGAACTGCAGCACATTATTAACGGCGGCGGGCTGGTGGATATCGACGCCGAACAGACCCTCCGGGCGCGTCCACCGGTCAGTAAAGCGATGTTCAAAAAGCTGCTGACCAACCGCATGCTGTGGTGCGCCTACCTCGGTCAGTACTGCATTATCGCGCTGAGCTACTTCTTTATTACCTGGTTTCCGATCTATCTGGTGCAGGCGCGGGGCATGGACATTATGGAAGCGGGTTTCGCCACCATTGCACCGGCGGTATTCGGCTTCCTTGGCGGCATCAGCGGCGGCTATATCTCGGACAAACTGATCGCCCGCGGCTGGAGCGTCTCCTGGGCGCGCAAAACGCCCTATATCGTCGGCATGCTGATGGCGGCCAGCCTGGTACTGGCGGCGGTGATCCCCAGCAACGCCGGCATTATCGCCGTCATGTCATTTGCCTTTTATGGCAAAGGGGTGGCGGCGGGGGCCGGTACCTGGACGGTTATCAGCGACACCGCACCGAAAGAAGCGGTTGGCCTGGCGGGCTCAATCTTTAACGGCATCGGCAATATCGCCGGTTTCACCACGCCGCTGCTGTTCGGCATCATCGTCGGCCTGACCGGAAGCTACGGCATCGGGCTGGCATTCGTTGCCGCTCACTGTGTGGTCGCGGCACTGCTGTTCCTGCTGGTAATGGGTCCGATCGAACGGGTCGGCGAGCAGAGTGAACGTCCGGCATCGTATGAAAAACAGGGGAAAGAAGATGGCATTGAAGCAATGTAATGTACTGATTAAGGGAAAGTTTCTGCCACCGCAGCTGATAGAGAAGATCGAAAACACTTTTACCGCCTTTCGGCTGTGGGAAGCGGAAGACGAAGCGGCGTTTCTGGCGGAAATGGGGGGAAAAATCGACCTGCTGGTCACCAGCGGCAATGCGGTGATGGGCGCATCGGCCGCGCTGATTGCGGCGCTGCCCAACCTCAGGGCGATCTGCAGTAACGGGGTTGGCTATGACAGTATTGATATTGAGGCGGCCCGGGCGCGCAACATTGCGGTGACCAATACGCCGGAGGTACTCAATGAGTGCGTCGCGGACCTCGGTATGGCGCTGCTGCTGGATGTGGCGCGGCGCATCAGTGAAGCGGACCGCTTCACCCGCGCCGGTCACTGGCAGCAGGGGCGTTTTCCGCTCAGTCGTAAAGTGAGTGGCAAGGTGTGCGGCATCGTCGGGCTGGGTAATATTGGCCAGGCGGTGGCGAAGCGGGCGCAGGCGTTTGATATGGCGATTCACTACTACAACCCGCGTTCACGTCCGGATGTGCCCTATACCCGTCACGACAGCCTCGTCTCGCTGGCACAGCAGGCTGATTTTCTGGTGCTGACCCTGCCCGGCGGGGCGGCCACCCGGCAGATCATCAACGCTGAGGTGCTGCAGGCGCTGGGACCGCAGGGTTATCTGATTAACATTGCGCGCGGCAGCGTGGTCGATCAGCAGGCGCTGATTGCAGCACTGGAAAGCGGCCAGATCGCCGGGGCCGGGCTGGATGTGTTTGAGCAGGAACCGCAGGTGCCTGCGGCGCTGCGTCAGTGCGACAAGGTCGTGATCACCCCGCACATCGCCAGCAACACCAGCGAAACCATGGCGGCGATGGCCGATCTGGTGTTTGAAAACATGCTGGCGTTCGCCGCTGGCAAACCGTTGCTGACTCCGGTCACCTAGCGCTGTTCGCCTCACGGTCGATGCCGCAACCGGCATCGCCGTGGTGGCCGTATCAACCGGTGAACCAGCCGGTTGCCCCGAACAATCCTGCCTCCTCCGACCACACACTCCGCACAAAACGGCCTGAAGAAATTTTGCGCAGCTGCCGATATCACCTTACCACCCACTGATATTAAGGAGTGATATCGTGATAAAGCTGATTACCGTTGACGAACTACGTCCAGGCATGTTTATCCACAAGCTGGAGGTCTGGTGGATAAAAGACAAACGTATTCGCAACCAGATGCTGATCACCGATCCACGACAAATCGCTATGTTACGCAACGAAGGGATCCAGCAGCTGTGGATCGACCTCGATCGATCGGTGCAGGCCCCGATCGCGCCGGTCGTGGCAAAAAGATCGATAGCCCGGACGCCGTTTTTTCAGGAGCTGGATCAGGCGCAGCAGATTTTTCAGCAGGGCAAATCCAAAGTGCTGGCGATGTTCAACGAAGCGCGCCTCGGTAACAGCCTTAACCTGGATTATATGATCGATCTGGTGGATGAAATCTCCGGATCGATTCGGCGTGAACCCTCTGCACTGCTGAGCGTGGCGCGGCTGAAAAATCACGATGACTACACCTATCTGCATTCGATGGCGGTCTGCGGGCTGATGATTTCGCTGGGTAAAAGACTCGGGCTGAATGAGATCCAGCTGCGGCGCGTCGGGATGGGCGGCTTGCTGCACGACGTCGGCAAAGCGGCCGTACCGCTGGAGATCCTTAACAAAGCCGGCAAGCTGAACGACGACGAGTTTACCATCATGCGTCAGCATCCGATCGTCGGCGCGCAGATGCTGATGGAGGCCAATGCCGATGCCGATCTGCTGGATATTGCGTTGCACCACCATGAAAAATATGACGGCAGCGGCTATCCGCACGGTCTGAAAGGCGAGGAGATTTCGCTGTATGCCCGCATGGCGGCGGTGTGCGATGTCTATGACGCTATCACCTCGACGCGCGTCTACCGCACCGGCTGGACCCCCGCCGAGGCGATGCATCAGATGCTGAGCTGGCGCGGCCACTTCGATAACGGCCTGCTGCACGCCTTTGTCCGCACCATCGGTATTTATCCGGTCGGCTCACTGGTGCGGCTGGCGTCAGGCCGGGTGGCGCTGGTGGTCAAAGCGGGTGATAAATCGCTGCTAAAGCCCTGTGTCCACGTCTTCTGGTCGCTGCACGCTCAGCGCGAAGTCAAACCGGAAGAACTCGACCTCGGCGATAGCTTCTGTACCGACAGCATCGTCGGGGCGGAAGACAGCACGCTGTGGGGCAATGTCGATCTCAACCGCATCTGGGCGCTGGAAGTCGCCTGATATTTCGCCATTTTTACACTATTTTTACGCCCGCTCGCTGCATTTTAACCCCTTCTTTATACGCCGCCGCGCAAGCTAATCAGCAAATCCAAACCTCTGGAGGTTCCTGTGAGCGTGGGCGTAATAACCGGCATTGTGCTGGTGGTGTTGTTACTGGGCTATCTGATCTATGCCCTGTTAAATGCGGAGGCTTTCTGATGGCGGCCAATGCTTTTTTACTCATCGGATGTTATCTGCTGCTGCTAATGGTGCTGGCGCAACCGCTCGGGCGTGGCCTGGCGGCGCTGGTGGCCGATAAGCCGCTGTTCGCCCGGGTTGAAGCGCCGCTGTGGCGGCTGCTGGGCGCACAGCAAAGCGTGATGCGCTGGCCGCACTACCTGCTGGCGATTCTGCTGTTTAACGCGCTCGGTTTTGCGCTGCTGCTGGCGATTTTACTGCTGCAGGGCACGCTGCCGCTTAACCCACAGCGACTGCCGGGTCTGAGCTGGCATCTGGCGCTGAACACCGCGGTCAGCTTTGTAACCAACACCAACTGGCAGTCCTACAGCGGCGAAAGCACCCTGAGCTATTTCAGCCAGATGGTGGGGCTGACGGTGCAGAACTTCCTGTCGGCGGCCACCGGTATTGCGGTTGCGTTTGCGCTGATTCGCGGATTTGCCCATCGCGGAGGCGGGACGCTCGGCAACGCCTGGCGTGACCTGACGCGCATCACGCTCTATGTGCTGCTGCCGATCAGCCTGCTGATGGCGCTGATCTTTGTCAGCCAGGGCAGCGTCCAGACGCTGTCGCCGTACCACTCGCTCACCACGCTGGAAGGCACACAGCAGACGCTGGCGATGGGCCCGGTGGCCTCGCAGGAAGCGATCAAAATGCTCGGCACCAACGGCGGCGGCTTCTTCAACGCCAACTCCGCGCATCCGTTTGAAAACCCGACGCTGCTGACCAACCTGATACAGATGCTGAGCATCTTCCTGATCCCGGCAGCGCTCTGCTTTGCCTTTGGTGAAAGCGTGCGCGATCGCCGTCAGGGCAACATGCTGCTGTGGGCGATGGCGCTGATGTTTGTGGTGGCGGTGGCGGTGGTGATGTGGGCAGAACTGCGCGGCAATCCACATCTGCTGACGCTGGGCGCCGACAGCGCGGTCAACATGGAGGGCAAAGAGACCCGGTTTGGCATGCTTAACAGCAGCCTGTTTGCGGTGATCACCACGGCTGCCTCATGCGGCGCGGTTAACGCCATGCACGACTCCTTTACCGCGCTGGGCGGAATGGTGCCGATGTGGCTGATGCAGCTGGGTGAAGTGGTGTTCGGCGGCGTCGGGGCTGGCCTGTACGGCATGCTGCTGTTTGTGCTGCTGGCGGTGTTTATCGCCGGGCTGATGATCGGTCGTACCCCGGAATTCCTCGGTAAAAAAATCGACGTCTGGGAGATGAAAATGACCGCGCTGGCGATTCTGGTGACGCCTGCGCTGGTGTTAATCGGCACTGCGCTGGCGATGATGACCGACGCCGGACGGGGCGCGATGGCTAACCCCGGCATTCACGGCTTCAGTGAAGTGCTGTACGCGGTCTCCTCGGCGGCCAATAACAACGGCAGCGCGTTTGCCGGACTGAGTGCCAACACCCCGTTCTGGAACCTGCTGCTGGCCAGCTGCATGCTGCTGGGCCGCTTCGGCATCATCATCCCGGTGATGGCGATTGCCGGTGCGATGGCGGTGAAAAAAGTGCAGCCGGTGGGCAACGGCACGCTGCCCACGCACGGGCCGCTGTTTATTGCGCTGCTGGTCGGCACCGTGTTGCTGGTTGGTGCGCTGACCTTTATTCCTGCTCTGGCGCTGGGCCCGGTGGCTGAGCATCTGCAACTTGTTCAGGGACAATCCTCATGAGTCGTCAACAACAGGCATTATTTGACGCGGCGCTGCTGCGTACTTCAGCCTGGGATGCGCTGAAAAAGCTCGATCCGCGGGTGCAATTTCGTAATCCGGTGATGTTTGTGGTCTACCTCGGCAGCGTGCTGACCACCTTACTGGCGCTGGCTATGCTGGCCGGCAAGCTGAACGGCAGCGCCAGTTTTACCGGTGCGATTGCGGTCTGGCTGTGGTTCACCGTGCTGTTTGCCAATCTGGCAGAGGCGCTGGCAGAAGGGCGCAGTAAAGCCCAGGCCAGCAGCCTGAAAGGGGTGAAAAAGACCAGCTTTGCGAAAAAACTGTCGGCAGCACGTTACGGCGCGGACTGGCAGCAGGTCGCAGCCGATCAGCTGCGCAAAGGCGATGCGGTGCTGGTGGAAGCGGGCGATATCATTCCGTGCGACGGCGAAGTGCTGGAAGGCGGCGCGTCGGTGGATGAGAGCGCAATTACCGGCGAATCCGCGCCGGTGATCCGTGAATCGGGCGGTGATTTTGCTTCGGTGACCGGCGGGACCCGCATTCTCTCTGACTGGCTGGTGATTAGCTGTAGCGCGAATCCCGGCGAGACCTTCCTCGACCGCATGATCGCCATGGTGGAAGGCGCCAGACGCCGTAAAACCCCGAATGAGATCGCCCTGACCATTTTGCTGGTGTCGCTCACTATCGTGTTTCTGCTGGCGACCGTGACCCTGTGGCCGTTCTCGGCGTGGGGCGGGACGCCGGTCAGCGTCACGGTGCTGGTGGCGCTGCTGGTCTGTCTGATCCCGACCACCATTGGCGGCTTACTGTCGGCGATTGGCGTGGCGGGAATGAGCCGCATGCTTGGTGCCAACGTGATCGCCACCAGCGGCCGCGCGGTGGAAGCCGCGGGCGATGTTGATGTGCTGATGCTGGATAAAACCGGCACCATTACCCTCGGTAACCGTCAGGCGACCCAGTTTCTGCCGGCACCGGGCGTCAGCGAAGAGCAGCTGGCGGATGCCGCACAGCTCGCCTCGCTGGCGGATGAGACGCCGGAAGGCCGCAGCATCGTCATCCTGGCGAAACAGCAGTTTAACCTGCGTGAACGCGATCTCAGCAGCATGGGTGCCAGCTTCATTCCGTTCTCGGCGCAGACCCGGATGAGCGGGGTTAACGTGCAGGATCGGCTGATCCGTAAAGGCGCGGTCGATGCGGTACGTCGTCATATTGAAGCCAGCCACGGCGCGTTTCCGGCCGAGGTGAACGCCCGGGTCGAAGAGGTGGCGCGCACCGGCGGCACGCCGCTGGTGGTGGCAGAAGGGGCGAAAGTGCTGGGCGTGGTGGCGCTGAAAGATATCGTCAAAGGCGGCATCAAAGAGCGGTTTGCCGAGCTGCGCAAGATGGGCATCAAAACCGTGATGATCACCGGCGATAACCCGCTGACGGCGGCGGCGATTGCCGCCGAAGCCGGCGTGGATGACTTTCTTTCTGAAGCGACGCCCGAGGCCAAACTGGCGCTGATCCGTCAGTACCAGGCGGAAGGACGGCTGGTGGCGATGACCGGTGACGGCACCAACGATGCGCCGGCGCTGGCTCAGGCGGATGTGGCGGTGGCGATGAACTCCGGCACTCAGGCGGCGAAAGAGGCGGGCAACATGGTCGATCTTGACTCTAACCCGACCAAACTGCTGGAAGTGGTGCACATCGGTAAGCAGATGCTGATGACGCGCGGTTCACTGACCACTTTCAGTATCGCCAACGACGTGGCCAAGTATTTCGCCATTATTCCGGCCGCGTTTGCCGCCACCTATCCCCAGCTCAACCTGCTCAACGTGATGCATCTGCACTCACCGGCCAGCGCGATTCTGTCGGCGGTGATCTTTAACGCGCTGGTGATTGTGTTTCTGATTCCGCTGGCGCTGAAGGGCGTCAGCTATCGCCCGCTGAGCGCAGCGGCGTTACTGCGCCGCAACCTGCTGATCTACGGGCTGGGTGGCCTGCTGGTGCCGTTTGTCGGCATCAAAGCGATCGATTTGCTGTTAGTCCTGACAGGCATGGCCTGAGGAGAAGAAAATGAGTCAGTTACGTCCGGCGATTTTACTGTTGTTGCTGCTTACCGTTATCAGCGGCGTGGTTTATCCTTTGCTCACCACCGGCCTGGCGCAATGGCTGTTTCCGGCGCAGGCCAACGGTTCGTTACTGGAGAAACAGGGTGTGGCGCGCGGGTCGGCGCTGATTGGGCAGAACTTTACCCAGCCCGGCTATTTCTGGGGTCGTCCTTCTGCCACTGGCGATCGGCCCTATAACCCGCTGGCGTCGGGCGGCAGCAATCTGGCCGCCAGTAACCCGGCGCTGGATAAAGCCGTCGCCGAACGGGTTGCCGCGCTGCGGGCCGCCAATCCGCAGGCGCCGACCGCGGTGCCGGTTGAGCTGGTGACCGCCTCGGCCAGCGGTCTGGACCCGGATATTTCACCTGACGCGGCGCGCTGGCAGGCTCCTCGCATCGCCGCCAGCCGTCAGTTACCGTTAGCCCAGGTAGAGGCGCTGATTGAGCAGCAGACCCACCGGCCGCTGATGCCGTTCCTCGGCGATCCGACGGTCAATGTGCTGCAGCTCAACCTGGCGCTCAGCGATCTGTAATGCCGACAAGGACCCTATGAACCACGAACCGATGCGCCCCGATCCCGATGCCCTGTTGCAGGCTAACCGCGACAGCCATCGTGGCCGGCTGAAAATCTACTTTGGCGCCTGCGCGGGCGTCGGAAAAACCTACGCCATGCTACAGGAGGCACAACGGCTGCGGACGCAGGGGCTGGATGTGCTGATCGGCGTGGTGGAGACCCACGACCGGCCGGAAACGGCGCAGCTGCTGACCGGCTTAACCCTGCTGCCGCGCCGGGCGACCGGCCGCTCGCGCCATGCCGAGTTTGACCTTGATGCGGCGCTGGCCCGCCATCCGGCGGTAATCCTGATGGACGAGCTGGCGCACACCAACGTTCAGGGTTCGCGCCATCCCAAACGCTGGCAGGACATTGAGGAGCTGCTGGAGGCGGGCATCGACGTGCTGACCACCGTCAACGTTCAGCATCTGGAGAGCCTCAATGACGTGGTGGGCGGCGTTACCGGTATTCAGGTGCGGGAAACCGTGCCCGATCCCTTTTTCGACAGCGCCGATGAGGTGGTGCTGGTCGATCTGCCGCCTGACGATCTGCGGCAGCGGCTGAAAGAGGGCAAAGTCTATATCGGCGACCGCGCCGAACGGGCGATTGAAAATTTTTTCCGCAAGGGCAACCTGTTCGCCCTGCGTGAACTGGCGCTGCGCCGCACTGCGGACCGGGTAGACGATCAGATGCGCGCCTGGCGCGATCGGCAGGGGCGGGATCGCGTCTGGCACACCCGCGATGCGATTCTGTTGTGCATCGGCGATGATACCGGCAGCGAAAAACTGGTGCGCACCGCCGCGCGGCTGGCGGCGCGGCTGGGCAGTGAATGGCATGCGGTGTATGTTGAGACGCCCCGGCTGAACCGGCTGCCGGAAGCACGGCGGCGGGCGATTCTGCGAACCCTGCAACTGGCGCAGGAGCTGGGTGCGGAAACCGCCACGCTCTCTGAGCCTGACGAAGCGGAAGCGGTGCTGCGCTACGCGCGCGAACACAATCTTGGCAAAATCGTCACCGGCCGTCGTCCGCTGCGGCGCTGGCGGCGTGACAGTTTTGCCGAACGGCTCGGCCAGCTCGGCCCCGATCTCGATCTGCTGGTGGTGGCGCTGGATGAGCCGCTGCACGACGCGCCGCATCCGCTGGCGGACGGGCGGGTCAGCAGCGACAAGTGGCGTATGCAGCTGCGCGGCGTGATGATGGCGCTGGTGCTGTGCATCGCGGTGACCGTCGCCGGCCAGTCGCTGTTGATCGGTTTCGATCCGGCCAACTGCGTGATGATCTATCTGCTGGCGGTGGTGATCGTGGCGCTGCGCTATGGCCGCTGGCCATCGGTGATCGCCACGGTGATGAATATCCTCGCCTTCGACCTGTTTTTTGTGGCCCCTACCGGCACGGTGGCGGTTTCCGACCTGCAATATCTGGTGACCTTTGGCGTGATGCTGGCAGTGGGGGTGATCGTCGGCAACCTGACGGCCGGGGTGCGTTATCAGGCGCGGGTGGCGCGCTACCGCGAGCAGCGTGCGCGTCAGCTGTATGAGATGGCCAAATCGCTCGGCAGCGCGTTAACGCCGCAGGATATCGCTGCCACCAGTCAGCGGGTGCTGGACGCCACCCTGCAGGCGCGCTGTCTGCTGCTGCTGCCGGATGAGCAGGGCGAACTGCAACCGGTGGGCGATGCGCTACCCGCCAGTGAGCCTGACCGCGCCATCGCTAAGTGGAGCTACAGCAAAGGCCAGCCGGCCGGTGCCGGAACCGACACCTTACCGGCGGTGCCGTATCAAATCCTGCCGTTAAAAAGCGGCACGCACTGCCGTGGCCTGCTGGTGGTGGAGCCGCAAAATCTGCGTCAGCTGATGATCCCCGAGCAGCAGCGGCTGGTGGAAACCTTTACCGTGCTGATCGCCAACGCGCTGGAGCGGATGGCGCTGTCGCACAGCGAGGCGGCATCGCGACTGTCGGCGGAGCGTGAGCAACTGCGCAATGCGCTGCTGTCGGCGCTGTCACACGACCTGCGCACCCCGCTGACCGTGCTGTTTGGCCAGGCGGAAATGCTGATGCTCGACCTCGCTAACGACAACTCAAAATATGTGCCGCAGGCCAGCCAGATCCGTGAGCAGACGCTGAGCACCATCCGGCTGGTGAGTAACATGCTGGATATGGCGCGCATTCAGTCGGGCGGGCTGAACCTGCGTGAGGAGTGGCTGTCGCTGGAAGAGGTGATCGGCGGGGCGCTGAGCAGCATGGCACCGTCGCTGAAAGGGCACGAGGTGCAGCTCGACCTGCCGGACGACATGGTGCTGATCAAGGGCGACAGCAGCCTGCTGGAGCGGGTCTTTACCAACCTGATTGAGAACAGCCTGAAGTATGCCGGTAACTGTGCGCCGCGCGGGATTGGTGCCTGGCGTGCCGGAACGCGGCTGGAGATTGCGCTCTGGGATGGCGGACCCGGCATTGCGGAGGCGGATTTAAGCCGGATTTTTGACAAGTTTACCCGGGGAGATAAGGAGTCCGCCGTGCCGGGCGTTGGGCTGGGGCTGGCGATCTGTAAGACCATTATCGAAAGTCATGGCGGGCAAATCTGGGCTGAAAATCGGCCGGAAGGCGGTGCCGTATTTCGTCTGTCGCTGCCGCTGCCGCCGGTTCCGGAAATTTCTGACGAAGGGCTGAAATAACTTCACAGTTGATCAGTTATACTGCCCGACCTGTCTGATTATTATTGGGAATTTATGGAACGTTTTACCGAAAACCTGATGTATGCATCGCGCTGGTTGCTGGCTCCGGTTTACATTGGACTTTCACTCGGCCTGCTGGCGCTGACCATCAAATTTTTCCAGGAAATTTTCCACCTGCTGCCCAACATTTTCAGCATTGCGGAAAACGATCTGATCCTGCTGCTGCTGTCGCTGGTCGACATGACGCTGGTTGGCGGGCTGCTGGTGATGGTGATGCTGTCGGGCTACGAGAACTTTGTTTCTAAACTCGATATCGACGAAAGCAAAGAGAAGCTGAGCTGGCTGGGCAAGATGGATTCCGGCTCGCTGAAGAACAAAGTCGCGGCGTCGATTGTGGCCATCTCCTCGATTCACCTGCTGCGGGTGTTCATGGAGGCGCGCAACGTCGCCAACGACAAACTGATGTGGTACGTGATTATCCACCTGACGTTTGTGCTGTCGGCCTTTGTGATGGGCTGGCTGGACAATATGTCGCGTGGCGATAAGAAAGGCCACTGATAAAGGCGGGTGCACAGGCACCCGCTTTTTTTTCGCCCGCAGCAGCAGCTTATTCCCCTGGTTCTGCCTGACGGCGCGCAGCCGTGGCCGGCCGGGTGCCCGCCAGCTGCGGCATTACCGCTTTAATCATGCTAAAGAAATGCTGCAGCCTGGCCGGGTAGTAGCTGGCCCACGGATAGGTCAGCCAGATCGGCAGCGGCGGCGCCTGCCACTGCGGCGTCAGCTGAATCAGTCGCCCCTCGGCTAAATCCTGCTGTACCACCCACGACGACACGATCGCCGCGCCCATTCCCGCCAGCGCCGCTTTACGCACCGCATACAGACTGTCACTGCTCAGCCTTGGGGTTATCGCCAGGTTAACCGGCTGGCCGTCGTCAATCTTCTGTAATGCGACTTCATTACGATAAAAGCTGGTCAGCGCCAGCCACGGCAGATCGCGCAGCTGTTCAACCAGCTCAATCGGCGGCTGGCGGGCCAGCAGATCGGGCGACGCAACCACGATGCGCGGCACTTCGGCCAGCAGAATCGCCACCACTGACGGATCGGTTGGTGCACCGACCTGAATGGCGCAATCGACATTCTCGGCCATAAAGTCGGGCGTGCGGTCATTCAGCATCCACTCAATATTGAGCCGCGGATAGCGGCGCAGGTAGTCGACCAGCGGGGCGATCAGCTGATCCTGACCAAATGCGTGCGGCGCGCGGACCCGCAGCGTGCCGACCGGATCGTCGCTGGCACCGGTCAGTTCATCTTCCAGCGCATGCCAGGTCGCCAGCAGTTGCCGCGCCTGAGCGTAACAGCGCTCACCATCATCGGTGAGCTTAAGCGCGTGGGTGGTGCGCAGGATTAACTTCAGGCCGAGCCGCTGCTCCAGCGTTTGCAGCCGCCGGCTGATGGTCGGCTGGGTGGTCCCAAGCTGGGCGGCGGCGGCCGATAAATTGCCGCTCTCAACGATACGAATAAAAGTCTGCATCAGTTCGATGCGGTCGCTGGTATTAGGGTTGCTCATACGCACCACGTATAACAGTTTTGTCTGACAGCAGTCTACCGCGTATGGCCGCAGTATGCGCTAATATCGTTACGCATTTATGAGGATCACACCATGTCAGCGACCCGCAGTATCACCACTTCTTCGAGCGAAACGCTCCCCGCTCCGCTGGTTTTTACCCTGGCGGCAGGCGCCGGTCTGAGCGTGGCATCGATTTACTACAGCCAGCCGATGCTGGATATCATCAGTAAACAGTTTAACGTCGGCGTTGGCGCAGTCGGCATGGTGCCGATGCTGACCCAGGCGGGTTATGCCCTTGGCATTCTGCTGCTGGCTCCGCTTGGCGATCGTCATGACCGCCGCACTATTATTTTTATCAAAGGATTACTGCTGGTGGCGGCGTTGCTGCTGTGTGGTTTCTCCGGCGGGCTAAGCGCGTTACTGATCGCCAGTTTCGTCACCGGCCTGACCGCCACGGTGGCGCAGGATATCGTGCCGGCGTCGGCGGCGCTGGCTCCGGAACGCAGCCGTGGCAAAACGGTCGGTACGGTGATGACCGGACTACTGGTTGGCATTCTGCTGTCGCGGGTGGTCAGTGGCGTGGTGGCTGAGTATTTCGGCTGGCGCACCATGTATATGGTGGCGGCGCTGGCGGTACTGCTGATCAGCCTGACGCTGTGGCGGGTGCTGCCGCGCTTTACGCCCGGCACCTCGGTCAGCTATCCGCGCCTGCTGCTGTCGCTGGCCCATCTGTGGCGTCATCATCAGACGCTGCGCCGCGCCGCGCTGGCTCAGGGGCTGCTGTCGGTCGGCTTCAGCGCCTTCTGGTCAACGCTGGCGTTAATGCTCAGTGAGCGTTTTCATCTCGACAGTGCGGTCGCCGGGGCCTTTGGTTTAGCCGGAGCGGCCGGTGCGATGGCCGCGCCGCTGGCTGGCAGCTTTGCCGACCGCATCGGCCCGGCCAGAGTGACCCAGGCCGGCGCCGCGCTGGTGACCGTCTCGTTTGCCCTGATGTTCCTGCTGCCGTTACTGCCGCTGCCGGCTCAGCTGGCGTTGATTGTGGTCAGCACCATCGGTTTCGATTTAGGGGTGCAGGCGACGCTGGTGGCGCACCAGACGCTGGTGTATGGCCTGGCACCGGAAGCGCGCAGTCGCCTGAATGCGCTGCTGTTTACCGTGGTGTTTATCGGCATGGCAAGCGGTGCGGCACTGGGTAGCCTGGCGCTGGCGCACTGGGGCTGGAATGGGGTGGTCGCGCTATCAACCCTTGCGGGTGCAGCCAGCCTTGCGGTGCGCTTCGCCAGCCGCCATCTTAAGAACTGATTTTCGCAGCCGTCAAAAAATGTGCCAGGCTTATTCATAAACCCAAAATTACCTGGAGAATTATGAGCTTTTTAGCCTGGACAGCCGCAACAGGCGGCCTGCTGCTGCTGATGTCACTGGCTTCCGGTTGGATACACCGGGGGCCGGTAACTTCTTTTGGCCTGTTTCTTATCGCCGGGATGTTATGTGGGCCGTGGGGATTTGACGTGCTGCACATCGATATCGTCACCCATTCAGAAGCGGTGGCGCACATCACTGAAATCACCATGGCCGCCTCGCTGTTTATCACCGGCCTGAAGCTGCGTCTGCCGCTACAGAATAACTGCTGGCACACCGGCCTGCGGCTGGCCTTTCCCGCCATGCTGCTGACGGTGGCGGCGATGACGCTGCTGGCACACTGGCTGGTCGGGCTGGACTGGCCGATTGCGCTGGCGTTTGGCGCGATTGTCGCGCCAACCGATCCGGTGCTGGCGAGCTTAATTTCGGTCAACGATGCGCAGGATGACGATTCGCTGCGCGTCGCCATCTCCAGCGAAGCCGGCATGAATGATGGCTCGGCCCTGCCGCTGCTGGTGCTGGCGTTGCTGCTGTTCAATGGCGAAAGCCTGAGCGGATCGCTGCTGACCCATTGGGGCGCAAAAGAGGTGATCTGGGCGATTGGCGGCGGGCTGGCGATCGGCTTCGGCCTGGGCCGCTTAATCGGCGTACTGGCCACCAAATTGCGTAACGCCAATGGCGACGTCGCACCCAACGATTTTCTGGCGCTGGCGCTGATTGCACTGAGTTATTCGCTGGTGCAGTGGCTGGGTGCCTCCGGTTTCCTGGCGGCGTTCGCGGCCGGTCTGGGACTGCGCCGCGCTGAGCTGGGCGTTTTCCGGCGTCATCAGCCCGAGGATCTGTCAGAGGATGAGCGGGTGCTGCCTTCCGAGGCGCTGGTCAATCCGAATAAGCGCCTGGCGCATCAGGGCGATAACAGCATGGTCAAGTCGATCGGCTTTGTGGTCGGCGACGCGCTGTCGTTTGGCGACACCATTGAACGGTTACTGGCGGCGGGCATGATGGTGGTTCTCGGCGTCACGCTGGCGCAGCACTGGAACATCTATGGCGTGTTGCTGGGACTGGTGCTGTTTGTCGTGGTGCGTCCGCTGGCCGTCTGGCTGGTGACGCTGCGCGCCGGCCTGCCGATGGGGCAGCGGTTGCTGATTGGCTGGCTCGGTATTCGCGGCATCGGCAGTCTGAACTACATCGCCTATGCCTGGACGCACGGCATGGAAGGGCCACAGATGGAGATCATGACCAATATGGCGTTAACCCTGGTGGTCTGTAGCGTGGTAATACACGGCACAACCGTGTCGCCCCTGCTAAACTGGCGTCAAAAGCGTCTGGAAGCCCTTCAGCGCAAGGTTTAACCTGAAAACAGGAGTAGAGAATGAAAGTGACCCACATACTGCTGCTGAGCGCACTGGCCTCTGGCAGCGCCCTGGCGGCAGACGATAGCGAACAGAATGTCTATGCCAGCCAGCTGTGTCACATCGTCAGCAGTGAAAAACAGGTCGCCAGTGCCGATCAATATGTTGAGCAGATGAAATCGTACGTGGCGCGCAGCCAGTCATCGACGGCGATGAATCAGCCTGGTTTTGATGAAGACACCGCGCGTGAAGTGGCCAGCGCCTGGCTGCAGCTGGGCGATGACGAGCGCGCCAAACTGCGGGTCAATGAACAGCAGTGTGAACAGGCGGTGATGGCCCAGTTCCAGCAGGAAGATTAATTCCCTCAGTCAAGGCAAAAACGCGCCACCCGGGCGCGTTTTTTTATGGATTTTGGCACCGCATTGCGTACATAATCGCCAGCCTCTGGCACCGGACTTGCATCACACTTTTTCCTGCAGCCCACCGCAACGGCTGGCTGAGCGTTTTGATATCACTTAACAGGCATCATGATTACGCGTCGACGTTTTATTCTCGGCACGGGAGCGCTTGGGCTCTCCATGACCACCGGCAAAATATTTGCCCGCGATGACATTATTCCTCTCTGGCCGGATGATCCGCCCGGCGGCGGCGGCCCATCGGGCGAACTGCATGTTAATGCCAGCGGCTCGTGGTCGAATATTGTCAGCCCGGCGATCCAGCGCTTTAAACCGGAAAATCCTAACGGTGAGGCGGTGCTGATTGCTGCCGGCGGCGGCTATCGCTGGATTGGCATGGGACGCGAAGCCTGGCCGGTGGCGCGCTGGCTGAACGCCAACGGCTACACCGCCTATGTGCTCAGCTACCGCTTGCCGCATGAGAAGTGGCAGGCCGGCCGGCTTGCCCCGCTGCAGGATGCACAGCGCGCCATTCGCCTGGTGCGCTCGTTTGAGCGTAAGGTCCATGTACTCGGCTTCTCGGCCGGCGGGCACCTGCTGGGTATGGCGGCCGCGCGCCCCAGCTTTGAATCTTATCCGGCCATCGATCCGCTGGATGAGGTGGTGCCAAAAGTCGACAGCGTGGGCCTGATCTATCCGGTGATTACGCTGGAATCCCCTTATCAGCACACCAATACCCATCTGATGATGGTCGGTAAAAACGCTACGCCGCAGGATGAAGCGAACTGGTCGGTACAAAACTACGTTACCCGCCAGTATCCACCGACCTTTCTGGCGCAGGCTGAAGATGACCACACCTCGAATCCGTTTAACACCGAACTGATGCACGATACCTGTCGCCGCAATCGCGTGCCGGTCGAGCTGATTCAGATCAGCAAAGGCGGTCACGGTTTCGGGCTTGGTAAGGCCGGGACGCCGGCGGCGTTATGGGATCAGGCCTATGTGCGCTGGCTGGATCGCGTGAGCTAAGTTGCCCTATGGCGGTGCAGGCCTGCACCGCTGTGCCTGGCGCAGGCAAAAAAAACAGGCGACCGGAGTCGCCTGTCTGAAGCACACCGCCGCGGCGGCTTAGCGCATGGTGACAAACTCTTCCGCTGCCGTCGGGTGAATCGCCACGGTATTGTCGAAGTCTTTTTTGGTGGCACCCATCTTCAGTGCCACCGCGAAGCCCTGCAGCATCTCATCCATGCCAAATCCGATGCCGTGAATACCGACGATTTTCTCGTCAGCACCGACGCAGACCAGCTTCATCCGGCACGGCTGGCGATGCTGGGTGACAGCGGTGTACATGGCGGTAAACGCTGATTTATACACTTTTACCTGGTCGTCGCCATACTGTTCCCGCGCCTGCGGTTCGGTCAGGCCGACGGTGCCAATCGGCGGGTGGCTGAAAACCACGGTCGGGATGTTGCTGTAGTCGAGATGCTCGTCCGGCTTGTTGTTAAACAGGCGCTCAGACAGGCGACGGCCGGCTGCCACCGCCACCGGTGTCAGTTCTACCGCACCGGTGTTATCACCGACCGCATAAATGCCTGACACGTTGGTGTTCTGAAATTTATCGACCTTAATGTAGCCTTTTTCGTCCAGCGCCACGCCCGCCGCCGCAATGTTCAGGCTGTCATTGGCCGGTTCACGGCCAATCGCCCATACCAGGCAATCGACGGTATAGTCGCTGCCGTTTTCCAGCTGCAGCGTCAGGCTGCCGTCGTCGTTTTTAACGATCGCTTTCGGAATCGCTTCGGTGTGCAGCGTCGGGCCTTCGCTGTTCATTACTTCTACCAGCGTTTCGGTGATCAGCGGGTCGAAGCTGCGCAGCGGGGCATGCTTACGCACAAACAGGTGGGTTTCCGAGCCCAGTGCATTCACCACGCCCGCCAGCTCAACGGCGATGTAACCCGCGCCGATGACCGCAGTACGCTTCGGCAGCGCGTCCAGCTCAAAGAAACCGTCGGAATCAATCCCGTACTCAGCGCCCGGAATCGATGGATGGCTGGGACGGCCGCCGGTGGCAATCAGAATATGGTTAGCGGTGATGATCTCGCCGTTCACTTCGACGCTGTGCGCATCGACAAAACGGGCGAAGCCTTTGATCACTTCAACCTTGTTTTTACCCAGCACGTTGTCGTACGAGGTGTGGATACGATCGATATAGGCGCTGCGGTTTTTGACCAGCGTGGCCCAGTCGAAGCGGTTAACGGTGGTATCGAAGCCGTAGTCCGGCCCGTACAGATGGATAGCTTCGGCAATTTGCGCAGCATGCCACATGATTTTCTTCGGGACGCAGCCTACGTTAACGCAGGTGCCACCCAGTTCTTTGGCTTCAATCAGGGCGCATTTCTGGCCATACATGGCCGCACGGTTAATCGAGGCGATGCCGCCGCTGCCGCCGCCGATGGCGAGATAGTCGAAATGTCGGGTCATTGAAGTATCCATCCGGTTGCATGAAAAATTGGCATAGAGTGTAACGCTGCGGGTCGAATTGACGCAAAGTTTGCGCCTATGATTGTAATAGGGTTCTGTTTTTTCTCACACTGACAGGGAAGCATACCATGCACCTTACTTTTCTCGGCACCGGCGGCGGTGCGCCCAGCCTGCAGCGTAACGTGACCGCTATCGCCTTTACCCGGGCGCAGAGCGGCGAAAGCTGGCTGTTCGACTGCGGCGAGGGGACACAGCTTCAGTTTATGCGTTCCGATCTCAAACCGGGCAAGCTGGATAAGATCTTCATCACCCATTTGCATGGCGACCATATTTTCGGGCTGCCGGGCTTGCTCACCAGCCGTTCTATGGCCGGGCTGACCACGCCGATGACCGTGTATGGCCCCCGGGGCTTAAAGCGCTTCGTTGAAACCGCGCTGTCGATCAGTGGCTCTTACACCGATTATCCGCTGACGATTGTTGAGATTGAGGCGGGCTGGACGCTGGATGATGGTGAGTTCCGCATCAGTGCCTGGCCGCTGAATCATACGCTGGAATGTCTGGGTTATCGGATTGAGCAGCATGATAAACCGGGTTTTCTCGATGCGCCGCGCCTGAAGGCGGAAGGCGTGCCGCGCGGCCCGTGGTATCAGCAGCTGAAGCAGGGCGAAACCGTGACGCTGGAGGATGGCCGGGTGATCAAGGGCGCGGACTATCTGGGCCCGGCGATTAAAGGCAAAACGCTGGCGATTTTTGGTGATACCGCGCCAACGGAGGTGGCATTGCAGCTGGCGGCCAACGTGGATCTGATGGTGCACGAAGCCACGCTGGAAGCGGCGATGATTGAGAAGGCCAACGGACGCGGCCATTCGACCACCTTGCAGGCGGCGGAAGTGGCGAAGCACGCCGGTGCAAAACGGCTGATCGCCACGCACTTCAGTTCACGCTATCTGGCGAAAGATATGCCCCGTTTGCTGGCTGAATGCCAGACCATCTTCCCCGCTACCGAGCTGGCCTATGATCTGGCGGTGTTTACGCTTTAGTGATGCAGTGCCGGATAAGTGAAAAGCAGTAAATGGGTCATATTGAGTCCAAAGTGCAGGGCGGTCGAAATCCATAACCGGCCGCTCCAGTGCCACGCCAGCCCATACAGCAGTCCGGCGAGGGTCGCAAAGATCACCAGCAGCAGACCGCCGCTCAGATGCACCAGACCAAACAGCAGCGCACTCAGCACCAGCGCGGGTATGCCGCCCAGTGCCAGCGTTAATTTCTGTTGCAGATAACCACGAAACAGCGCCTCTTCCGCCAGCGAGACAAAGAACAGGTTGGCGAGCATAAAGGTGCCAAGCCAGGCCGGGAAGTGCGGTTCAAACGCTAATCCACCCAGTAATACGGCACTGTATAACAGCAGCGGAACGGCGGCGACCAGCGCCAGCGCGGCCAGCAGCTTATAACGCGGCGGGCGGGCCGGGGCGCGAAACAGCGTCGGCAGACCGGCCAGCAGCACAAAGGGGATCAGCGCTTTATCGAAATTAAACGAGAAGCCGAAAGCCACACTGCGGGCGCCGACCTGCACCTCATCAAGTTTGCGTGGATTATCAAAACCCGGGAACAGATGGAGGAATAAGCCGATGGCGATCAGCACCAGCACCGCTTCAGTCAGCATTTGCCGCCGATGATGGTCACGATCGTAAATACGGCATGCCACCACGCCGGCGGTGACCGCGAACAGCAGCAGCGCGGGCCACGCTAATACGTCCTGATAAAACCCCAGCAGCGTGGCGAGCGCCAGTAATAATAGTGCCAGCCGCCGGGCCGGTTGCAGCGCGGCTAGCGCGCCAGCCAGTATGATCCACATGGTGACAGACCTGCAGTACCACGCCGCAGCACCGGCAGTGTGCGGCGTAAAAGGAGAAGAGAGTTATTCGGGTACGATCTGGTTGACCACAAAGTGGCCGGTGCCAGCCGGAACCAGTTTTTTATGCAGCCACGGCAGCAGCTCGTTCATCTGGGCAGCCAGCTTCCACGGCGGGTTAATCACAATCATGCCGGATGCGGTCATGCCGCGCTGGTCGCTGTCGGGACGGGCGGCCAGTTCGATCTGCAGAATATTGCGAATGCCGGTCGCTTCCAGATCGCGCAGCATATGCTTGATCTGCTGGCGTAATACCACCGGATACCATAGCGCGAATACGCCGGTCCCGAATCGCTTATGGCCTTCCTGAATCCCTTTCACCACCGCCTGATAATCGCTTTTCATCTCATACGGCGGATCGATCAGAACCAGACCGCGACGGGATGGCGGCGGCAGTTTGGCTTTTAACTGCTGATAGCCGTCGCCACGTTCTACGCGCGCGCGACTGTCTTTGCTGAACTCGTTACGCAGCAGCGGGTAGTCGCTGGAGTGCAGTTCGGTCATTTGCAGGCGGTCATCTTCACGCAGCAGATGGCGGGCAATCAGCGGCGAACCGGGATAATAACGCAGCGTTCCGTTACGGTTGAGCGCACGGATGGCGTCGAAGTAAGGTTGTAGCAGCTCTGGCGCGTCCGGCTGCTGCCAGATGCGGGCGATGCCTTCCAGATACTCGCCGGTGCGCTCAGCGTGCTCACCGCTCAGTTGATAACGTCCTGCACCCGCGTGGGTATCAAGATAAAAGAACGGTTTCTCTTTCTCTTTCAGCGCGGTGATGATCAGGCTCAGTACGGTGTGCTTCAGCACGTCAGCGTGGTTGCCAGCATGGAAGCTATGGCGATAACTCAGCATTGTTTATCCTGTTGAATGTATAAGGTTTTAATTGATGGAAAATCAATTTATACCAATTATTACCTCACGTATTACCCACAGAACGACGCACAGCAACCGACGCAGGAACAGCATGAGAACCATTAAGCGGGCGATTATATCAGGGATGTCCCGCCGATGGGTCGAAAGCATGATAACTAATCCCGCCGGGGCCGCACGCTGCAGGTGGAAAGCCGACAGCTGTCGCAACGGCGGCATTAGACCCTAACCGCAGCGGCTGCGCTTTGATGCAACGCAAATTCTGCCGGTCGATCGGCGATGGCATTCCGCTCGTTTCTTCCGCAGCGAAGCCAGGCCCCATTGATTTTCGCTACACTTAGCCGCATGTTACTTAGATTGCGTTGCGCGACCCATCGCGCCCCACACATCAATAAAGGACTGCGCTATGACCAATCCGCTACTGACATCTTTTACGCTTCCCCCTTTTTCTGCCATCCAGCCTGAACATGTGGTTCCTGCCGTTACGGAAGTCCTGAACGACTGCCGCGCGATGGTCGAAAAAGTGGTGGCGCAAGGCGCACCCTATAGCTGGGACAACCTGGTTCAGCCGCTGGCGGAGAGCGATGACCGTCTGAGCCGCATTTTTTCCCCGGTCAGCCACCTGAACTCGGTTAAAAACAGCCCGGAACTGCGTGAAGCCTATGAGCAGACGCTGCCGCTGCTGTCTGAATACAGCACCTGGGTCGGCCAGCATGAAGGCCTGTATCAGGCGTACCGCAACCTGAAAGAGGGTGACCAGTACGCCGCGCTGGATCTGGCGCAGAAGAAAGCGGTCGATAATGCGCTGCGCGATTTCGAACTTTCCGGTATCGGCCTGGCGAAAGATAAACAGCAGCGCTACGGCGAAATTGCTGCCCGCCTCTCCGAACTGGGATCGGCTTACAGCAACAACGTGCTGGATGCCACCATGGGCTGGAGCAAGCTGATCACCGATGAAAACGATCTGGCGGGCATGCCGGAAAGCGCGATGGCTGCGGCCAGGGCCCAGGCGGAAGCCAAAGGTCAGGAAGGCTGGCTGCTGACGCTGGATATCCCCAGCTATCTGCCAGTGATGACCTACTGCGATAACGCTGCGCTGCGCGAAGAGATGTATCGCGCCTACGCGACCCGCGCGTCCGATCAGGGGCCGAATGCCGGTAAATGGGATAACGGCCCGATCATGGCGGAAGAGCTGGCGCTGCGTCATGAACTGGCGCAGCTGCTGGGCTTTGACTCCTACGCCGATAAATCGCTGGCGACTAAGATGGCGCAAAGCCCGTCTCAGGTGATCGACTTCCTTAACGATCTGGCGGAACGCGCCCGTCCTCAGGGTGAAAAAGAGCTGGAGCAGCTGCGCGCCTTTGCGCAAAAAGAGCACGGCGTGACCGAGCTTAATCCGTGGGATCTCACCTATTACGGTGAAAAACAGAAGCAGCATCTCTACACCATCAGCGATGAACAGCTGCGCCCTTACTTCCCGGAATCCCGGGCGGTGGCTGGCCTGTTCGAAGTGGTTAAGCGTATTTACGGCATCACGGCAAAACAGCGTACCGATGTGGAAGTTTATCATCCTGACGTGAAGTTCTTCGATCTGTTCGATGAAACCGGCGAACTGCGCGGCAGTTTCTATCTGGATCTGTATGCGCGTGAACACAAACGCGGCGGAGCCTGGATGGATGACTGCGTCGGCCAGATGCGTAAAGCCGATGGCAGCCTGCAGAAGCCGGTCGCCTACCTGACCTGTAACTTTAACCGTCCGGTGCAGGGCAAACCGGCGCTGTTCACTCATGACGAAGTGATCACCCTGTTCCATGAGTTTGGTCACGGTCTGCATCATATGCTGACCCGGGTTGAAGTACCTGGCGTTTCCGGCATCAGCGGGGTGCCGTGGGATGCGGTCGAACTGCCAAGCCAGTTTATGGAAAACTGGTGCTGGGAGCCGGATGCGCTGGCGTTCATCTCCGGTCACTATGAAACCGGTGAACCGCTGCCGAAGGCGCTGCTGGATAAAATGCTGGCGGCCAAGAACTACCAGGCGGCGCTGTTTATTCTGCGTCAGCTGGAGTTCGGCCTGTTCGACTTCCGTCTGCATACCGAATTTGACCCGGCCAAAGGGGCACAAATTCTTGAGACGCTGCGTGAAGTGAAAAGCCGCGTTGCGGTGGTGCCGAGTCCGGAATGGGGCCGTTTCCCGCACGCCTTCAGCCACATCTTCGCCGGTGGCTATGCGGCCGGTTACTACAGCTACCTGTGGGCGGATGTGCTGGCGGCGGATGCCTATTCACGCTTTGAAGAAGAGGGCATTTTCAACCGCGAAACCGGCCAGTCGTTCCTCGACAATATCCTGACGCGTGGCGGTTCCGAAGAGCCGATGGAGCTGTTCAAACGCTTCCGCGGCCGTGAACCGCAGCTCGACGCCATGCTGGAACATTACGGTATTCAGGGATAAGTCATCAGGTGAAAATCTGTTTGCTCGATGAATCAGGCGCCGGAGACGGCGCCTTATCACGTTTAGCGCAGCGCTGGCAGCTGGAGCACGACGAGAACGCCTTGCTGGCGCTGGTACAAACCCCGACGCATCTTGAGCTGCGTAAGCGCGATGAGCCGAAGCTGGGCGGCGTTTTTGTCGATTTTGTCTCGGGTGCGATGGCGCACCGACGCCGTTTTGGCGGCGGACGCGGTGAAGCGGTGGCAAAAGCGGTCGGGATTAAAGGTGACTATCTGCCGGATGTGGTGGATGCCACCGCCGGACTCGGACGCGATGCCTTTGTTCTGGCGGCGCTGGGCTGCCGGGTGCGAATGCTGGAGCGCCATCCGGTGGTGGCAGCGCTGCTGGAAGATGGTTTACAGCGCGGCTATCAGGATGCGGAAATCGGCGGCTGGCTGCGTCAGCGGCTGACGCTGATTCACGCCGCCAGCGCCGAGGCGCTGAGCGATATCACCCCGCAGCCGGACGTGGTTTATCTCGACCCGATGTATCCGCATCGGCAGAAAAGCGCGCTGGTGAAAAAGGAGATGCGGGTGTTTCAGTCGCTGGTCGGTGCTGATGAGGATGCTGACGCGCTGCTGGAACCGGCCCGCCGGCTGGCAAAGAAGCGGATCGTGGTGAAGCGGCCCGACTATGCGCCGCCGCTGGCAGGCGTGATCACCCAGGCGGCGGTGGTGACCAAAAGCCATCGTTTCGATATCTACCCGCCGCTGGTCAGTTAACCCGATAAAAAAGCCGGCAATCAGCCGGCTTTATGGTCTTTGAGCGTCACTCAGGCTTCGTCTTCATCGCGTAGCGGCACAATCAGCATGTCGATATGCACGGTGTTGATCAACTGGCGCGCCGACGACATCAGCTTGCTCCAGAAGTCCTGGTGATGACCACATACCACCAGATCGACGTCATACTTTTTAATCGCATCCACCAGCACCTGGCCGAGATCGCCGCTGCCGCTCAGGGTTTCACTGATCGGGTAGCCCGCGGAATCAGACAGACCTTTCAGAGCAGAGTGCGTCTCTTCAGAAATACGCTTCTGCATATCGCCGAGGTTGACATCAATCAGGCCGGTGTAGAGATCGGAATAATTCACATCAACGTGAATCAGGGAAATTTTGGCGTCGTAAGGGCGGGCCAGCGAAACGGCTTTATCCACCAGTAACTGGCTTTCGGGAGAAAGGTCTACTGCAATCAGGATATGTTTATAAGCCATGATAAAACTCCTTTCACGAGATTAAGGATGGCATCCGGGGTTCCTGCCGCGTCACAGCTTAGCGAAATCCTTTGCGCGAGCGGGCGATGAGCGCCACCAAAGTGTGTACCTGCGGTGCAGGTGGTCATGTTGTTATGTTTCTGAGTATAGCCTTCTCTGCGGGCAAATGCTGCCGTTGCCGCCTGGCTTGTGAATAAGATCAACGATGCGGAAATTTTACTCGCACCAAACGAAATTCATCGCTGGAAAAAATTTAAACATTTCTCCTACACTGAAAAAAGGCGGTCTGGTTTGTTACCGCCCAGGCGTTCAGAACACTATCGCAGTTGGGTGATTCAGAGGTTGGCTATTTCTGTGGGCGTGCTCAGCGTTTTCCCGCTGCGTCTGTTCCTGCGGCTCCAGCCAGGAGGGGAGAATATGATCAGTACTATTGCGCTTTTTTGGGCGCTTTGTGTGGTGTGTATTGTGAATATGGCGCGCTATTTTTCTTCTCTGCGTGCGTTGCTGGCGGTATTACGCGGTTGCGATCCGCTGCTGTATCAGTATGTCGACGGGGCGGGATTTTTCACTTCTCATGGGCAGCCCAGCAAGCAGGTGCGGCTGGTGACCTATATCTGGGCGAAACGCTATCTTGATCATCATGATGACGAATTCATTCGTCGCTGCGAGCGGGTAAGAGGACAGTTTATGCTGACCAGCGCGCTGTGTGGACTGGTGGTGATCAGCCTGGTGGCGATGGCGATCTGGCATTAAAAAGGGCGACTTTCGTCGCCCTCTGGTCTGGCTGGCATTACACCAGTTTTAACGCAATCCAGTAGAGCGAACCTGACAGCACAATACACACCGGCAGCGTGAAGATCCACGCCATGGCGATGTTTTTGATGGTCCGGCTCTGCAATCCGCCGCCGTCAACCAGCATGGTACCGGCGACTGACGAAGAGAGGATGTGGGTGGTGGAAACCGGCATCCCGGTATAGCTGGCGACGCCGATAGAGAGCGCTGCCGTAACCTGGGCTGACATTCCCTGCGCATAGGTCATGCCTTTTTTACCAATCTTCTCACCAATGGTGGTGGCAACACGACGCCAGCCAATCATGGTGCCGATGCCCAGCGCTAACGCGACCGCAACGATAATCCAGATTGGCGCATACTCGATGGTGCCAAGCAGATCGCTTTTCAGCTTGTTAAGGAAGCGTTTGTCGTCCGGGGTGGTTTCCGGCAGCCTGGCCGCTTTGTCCGCCGTGTCTGAGATACACAGCAGCAGGCGACGCATCTGGCCGCGCTGTTCGACCGTCAGCTGATCGTAACTTTGCAGGTTATTCAGCAACACCTGTGCGCGCTGAACCGCCTGTAACGCGCGGGCGCTGTCACAGTGGAACTCCTGCGGGCTGGTGGATGGCACTTCTTCCGGCGTTGGCAGCTTAGGCGGTGCCATCTGGATAATATGCGTCAGCGAAGCGTTGTGCTGCTGATAATACTGCTCCAGATGATTAACCGCATCGCGGGTGCGGGTGATGTCGTAGCCTGAGGCATTCATGTTCACCACGAAGCCGGCCGGTGCCACGCCAATCAACACCAGCATGATCAGACCAATGCCTTTCTGGCCGTCATTCGCGCCATGCGAATAGCTGACGCCGATCGCCGAAACAATCAGGGCGATGCGGGTCCAGAACGGCGGCTTTTTCTTGCCGTCGATCTTTTCGCGGTCGGCTGGCGTCATATGAATGCGGGCACGTTTTTTAGTGCTGCTCCAGTAACGGCGCAGAATAAAGATCAGGCCACCGGCAATCACCAGGCCGACAATCGGCGACAGGATCAGAGACAGGAAGATGTTCAGCACTTTCGGGATGTTGAGCGCATCAACCACCGAGGTACCGGTCATCAGGGCGTTGGTCAGACCGATACCAATAATGGCGCCGATCAGGGTATGGGAGCTGGACGCCGGCAGACCCAGATACCAGGTGCCGAGATTCCAGATAATCGCCGCCAGCAGCATAGAAAACACCATGGCGAGACCGTGAGCCGATCCAACATTCAACAACAGATCGGTGGGGAGCATATGAACAATGGCATAGGCGACACTCAATCCACCGAGTAGCACGCCAAAGAAGTTAAACACGCCAGCCATAACCACAGCAAGCTGGGCACGCATGGCACGCGTATAGATGACCGTCGCAACTGCGTTGGCCGTGTCGTGGAAGCCGTTGATTGCTTCGTAAAACAATACAAACAGCAGGGCAAGAACCAATAACAGGCCAGTACTGAGGTCTAGACCAGCAAACAGATGTAGCATAAACGTTACGCCATTTTTGGAGGACATGAACGCGGCGCATTATCCGCGACAACGTGCTGTATGGGAAAGGAAAATATAGCCTTAATTTGACCTTTAGCAGTAACGTAGCCGGGTTAAAGGGGTAAAAAGGCCCAGATATTAGTCAGTTACATTATGACACATTTACGGCAAATTTTTGACACTGGCGTCTCAGTGAGCAGATCACTACAATCTGCGCCTTTCCGATTAAGTGAGTAAACCGCCGTGGAACAGTTTGACGTTATCATCATTGGTGCCGGGGCCGCAGGGCTGTTCTGTGCTGCCCAGGCCGGACAGCGCGGGCGTCGCGTATTGCTGCTGGATAACGGCAAAAAGCCGGGACGAAAGATCCTGATGTCAGGCGGCGGGCGCTGCAACTTCACCAATCTGTACACCGAACCGGCAGCCTATCTGTCACATAACCCCCATTTCTGTAAGTCGGCGCTGGCGCGTTATACCCAGTGGGACTTTATCGATCTGGTTAATCGTCACCAGATCGCCTGGCATGAGAAAACCCTCGGCCAGCTGTTTTGTGACGATTCCGCCCAGCAGATTGTCGATCTGCTGCTGGCCGAGTGTGAAAAGGGCCAGGTGACGCTGCGGTTACGCAGTGAAGTACTGAACGTGACGCGTGACGACAGCGGCTACACCCTGCAACTGAACGGCAGCACGGTGCAGGCGGAAAAACTGGTGATTGCCAGCGGCGGCCTGTCGATGCCCGGCCTGGGCGCGTCGCCGTTTGGCTATAAAATTGCTGAACAGTTTGGTCTGACTGTTTTCCCGACGCGCGCTGCGCTGGTGCCGTTTACCCTGCATAAGCCGCTGCTGGAACAGCTGCAGACGCTGTCCGGCGTAGCACTGGAAACCACCATCGACGCGCAGGACGGCACCCGCTTTAAAGAGGCGATGCTGTTTACCCACCGTGGGCTCTCTGGCCCGGCGGTGTTGCAGATCTCCAGCTACTGGCTGCCGGGTGAGTTCGTCACCATCGATCTGTCGCCTGCCACGCCGCTTGATGCCTTTCTGACCGTTCAGCGTGAGGCGCATCCGAACCTTAGCCTGAAGAACAGCCTGGCAAAAATTCTGCCGAAACGGCTGGTGGAAGTGCTGCAAACGCTGAAGGTGGTGCCGGATATCACTCTGAAGCAGCTCAACAGCAAGCAGCAGGCAGAGCTGGTGCAGACGCTGCACGCCTGGCGTATTCAGCCAAACGGAACCGAAGGCTATCGCACTGCTGAAGTGACGCTGGGCGGCGTGGATACCACCCAGCTCTCTTCGAAAACCATGGAAGCACGGACGGTACCGGGCCTCTATTTCATTGGTGAAGTGGTGGATGTGACCGGCTGGCTGGGGGGATATAACTTCCAGTGGGCGTGGAGTTCCGCCTGGGCGTGCGCCCAGGCGTTGTAAATCGTACGACTACCAGCGCTGATGCACGTAAGGCGCAATCTTCGCCTGATAAATCTGCTGCAGCGCCGCCATAGTCTGGTCAGACAGCGCGTCAACGCTGCTGGCGCGGGCATTGTCTGCCGCCTGCTGGCGATTTTTCGCGCCGGGGATCACCACGCTGACATCGTCGTTCATCAGGACCCAGCGCAGCGCCAGCATCGCCATGCTGATGTCGCCCGGCACGTAACGACGAATCTCCTCTACCGCCTCCAGCGCCACCTCATACGGTACGCCGGAAAAGGTTTCGCCTTTATCGAAGGCTTCGCCATTGCGGTTGAAAGCGCGGTGGTCGTCGGCAGCAAACTGGCTGTCCGGGCCCATTTTTCCGGTCAGCAAGCCGGATGCCAGCGGGACGCGGGCGATAATCCCGACATTACGCCGTTTCGCCTCTCGCAGCAGCAGTTCCGCCGGACGCTGGCGGAAGATGTTGTAGATCAGCTGAATGGATGAGACGTTGGGAAATTCCAGCGCCTTCAGTCCCTCTTCGACTTTTTCTACCGACACGCCGTAATGACGAATTTTCCCGGCGGCAACCATCTCATCCATCACTGCAAACACCTCCGGATTGTAATAGACCTCGGTTGGCGGGCAGTGAAGCTGCACTAAATCCAGCGTGTCGGTTTGCAGGTTCTCACGCGAGCGGTCAACAAACGCGTTGAGGTTGCTGGCGTTATAACCGTCAGCAACGTGCGGCGACAGCCGCCGGCCCAGCTTGGTCGCCACAAACGGACGTTCACCGCCCCGCTGATTCAGCACCCCGGCGATAATCTTTTCAGAGCGGCCGTCACCATACACATCGGCAGTATCAATAAAGGTGATGCCAGCATCCAGCGCCGCGTGCAGCGCGGCCTCGGCATCCTGCTGACTGACTTCTCCCCAGGTCCCGCCAATCGCCCATGCGCCAAAGCCAATCTCCGAGACGCGCTGACCGGTACGACCTAACGTGCGTTGTTTCATCTGAATCTTCCTCAATACAGGGGTGACAGTAAGCTGACAAAGATTGAGCTTAGCGCTAACCGGCGAGGAAGGGATGACGCCCGGTCACAGACTGCTACGCTGAAAAAGGGCAGACGACACCGCCAATCTACTGGTTATGCTGGCTATTTCGGCAAAATGCGGCCGGAGATGAACGATAGCCGCTTCGCTAATTAATTGATTTTAAGAAATTTCACCTGAAATTAACCAGGCGAGAGTGCCGTTTCGGTCACATACTTTCTCTTTTAAACCCGATAAGTGGATCGCCATGTTCAAATTTGTTAAATCGCTGTTTGCCAGTCCCGAGAAATTTCTGCAGATCATGTCCCGCCAGGACATCAACGACTCCATCGCTGAAGGTGAACGCATCATCATTGACGAGAACGGCAATATCTCGGTCAACACCCTTAGTGAAGAAGTGCACGAAGATTTTGCCCGCCATGTGAATACGTTAAAGGGAGTCTGAGGTGGGTACCGCAATATTCATGGTGTTAATGGTCAGTGGTTACTGGTACACCAGCCGCGATTTGAATAGCCGCTTTAAAATCCGCCGCTCGTCGGGCTGGGATGTCTATTTTCTGGTTGCCTTGTACGGCTGTATTTTTGTTTTGCAGGGCGTGTTTGCCACCGGCATTGTCTGGTTACTGCTGCTCGCCATCTCTGCTATTGCCAACGCGGTACAGATGATCCCGGGCGTCCATCTCAAATGGCAGATGGAGTTTATGAACTGGAGCTTCCTCGGCATCCAGGCACCGATTGTGATCATGCTGGCGTTTGCCATTTTGTTTTGCCTGTATCGCTCGAACTGGGCGGGCAGTGCACGACTTAACGTCTCCGGGCGTAAAGATCTCTATCAGCAACTGTCGCGCTCGAATGGCGTTGAGCAGCTGCTGTTTCAATGTATGGAAGAGGGTGAACTGGCGTGGATTACGCTCAAGTCCCGCCGCATTTACATCGGAATGGTGCACGCCTCAACCTTTGAGTATGAAAGCACCAAAAATATCGTTCTGATCCCGATGCTCAGCGGCTATCGCGACAGCAAAACGCTGAAGCTGGCGGTAGAGCATAACTACAGCAAGTGGTATGCCGAGCATGACATTACGCTGGACTCTACGCCGAAAGACGCGATGTCATTTCGTAAAGTAATTATGGTCGATCAGATTGAAAGCCTGTCACTGTTTGACCCGGCCAGCGCCACTGCGCTATCGATGGGCCATCCCCAGGAAGTCGAGAAGAGCCAGGGCAGCGATAACGATAAGAGTCCGGATGATGAGAGCCGGGAGCCACCGCAGTAACCTTGTGCTGGCCCCTTACTGCGTGAGGGGCTTACACCATATTCTCCGCCGTAAACAGCCGGAACGCGACTTTACCCTGCTGATAGACATCCGGCTGATAACCGGTTTCCAGATGCCGCAGCAGCAGGTCAATCGACAACCGGGCGTGCTGCCGGGCGTGCTGATCGAGGGTAAACGCCACTTCATCATTCAGCAGCAGCTGACGGGTCACTGAATAAAGCTCGTGGGTAATGTAAGTACAGCGGCCCAGCAGCTGATGGGCGCGCAGCGTTTCGCTGACGTCAGTATTGCCCATGCCGGTATTGTAGACGCCCGCAATCGCCTGCGACTGGGTCAGATTACGCGCCAGCAGGCTGCGGATGGTGCCGCGGTCGTCCTGACCCAGCAGCACTTCACGCAGGTGCCGCTGCGGCGCGCGCTGGCTCATCACTTCACGGAAACCGGCGATGCGCTGCCGGTGTGCCTGGTAATCGAAACGGCCGCTGACCATCACGATATCGCCGGGCTGATGAGCGGTTTTACTCATCAGCAACCCGGCTGTCCGTCCCGCCTGATACTGGTCGATACCGACATGGCACAGGCGATCGGCGGCGGGCAGATCGGTCACGATGGTGATCACCGGCACGTTACGGCTGCGACACAGCGCCAGTGCGCGATAGATCGGCGGCGAATCGTGGGCGAAAACAATGATGCCGTCGCGATTGGCGCTGCGGGCAATAATGCTCTGCGCCAGCTTTTCGGGCTGCGCTTCGGTCACCAGGGTTTTGTGCAGCTTAAGACGGCGATAGCCGAGCTGGCTGGCGACGTCGCTGAAGTGGGCGGTCAGCTGCTGGAAAAACGAGGAGCCGTTGTTGCTGAGGAACACCTCTATTTGCCATGGATGCTGATACTCCTCCGGTAACAGGCGCTTCAGGCCGACTTCGCGCGCTGCTTTCAGCACTTTGCGGGTGGTGTCCAGCGACACGCCGCCACGTTCATTCAGCACCCGATCAACCGTCGCGATACCGACCCCGGCCATTTTTGCTACCGTGTCTAAGGTGAGCTTTTTCATTCAGACTCCACGTGAAAGAAGCGGGCGAACATCGCACAGCCTGCCACGCAATCGATATCTTCTAACCGGTTAAAAGTAAAAGATAAAGCGAAATATTGATGGAAAACCATCAAGAGAAACGGCCCCGCTGGCTTAGCTGCCCGGCGGGCGCATTTTACCGGCTGTGCGGTCGCCGGACGAAATAGCACCTGCGGCTGCTGGCAGGACAGATTTGCCGTTAAGCTGATAGATGACATCATCAATGAGGAATCAATATGGCTCAGCAAGGTAAAGCATTAGTGATCGGCGCATCACGCGGTATTGGTCTGGCGGTGTTGCAGGCATTTGCCGCCCAGGGCTGGCCGGTTATCGCCACGCATCGCAGCGGCATTCCGGCACAGGGCGAACAGCCGGGCGTCACCTGGCATGCGCTGGATATGACCGAATCGTCGGCGGTGCAGCAACTGGCAGACCAGCTCGCCGGACAGACGTTTGATGCGATTCTGATTAATGCCGGCATCTATGGTCCGGCGCACCAGACGCTGGCGCAGAGTGAGGCGCAGGAGCTGGCTCAGCTGTTTCTGACCAATGCGGTGGCACCGGTACGCAGTGCCGAAATTTTGCTGCCGCTGCTTAGCAAGCAGAAGGGCGTGCTGGCGATCACCTCATCACAGCTGGCCAGCCTGAGCGAAAATCCGCGCGCCGACATGCCGCTCTATTCCGCCAGTAAAGCGGCGCTGAATATGCTGAGCCGGTCGCTGGCTGAGGAGGTTGAAGCCCAGGCCGGCACGCTGGTGACGCTGCATCCGGGCTGGGTAAAAACCGATATGGGAGGCGATGCTGCGCCGTTAACCGCTGAAGAGAGTGCGGACGGTATTGTCCGGCAGCTGACCGCCTGGCAGGGCCGTGGCGGTCATCACTACATTGATTACACCGGTAAAACGCTGCAATGGTAATCACCGGCGGGGCGGTTACGCCCCGATATCACGCAAGGCTTTGCCCTTCATCAGGTTGCGTTCGATATGCTCCAGCGTGACGTGCTTTGTCTCTGGCACCAGCAGCATGGTCAGCACGATAAACAGCAGATTGAGCGCGCCGTAGAACCAAAAGGTATTGGCGTTGCCCAGCTGATCGAGCATGGTCAGGAAGGTGGCACCGACAATCATGTTACCGACCCAGTTGGTGGTGGTAGAGGCGGTAATGCCGAAATCACGCCCTTTCAGCGGCTGGATCTCTGAGCACAGCAGCCAGATTACCGGACCGGCAGCCATCGCGAAACCGACGATAAACATCAGCAGCATGGCAATGGCGAAATATTTGCGGAAGTCAGTCTCCACGCCCAGATGCAGTAACGTCCCGAGCACGCCCATGCCGATCGCCATCACCAGAAAACTGGTGGTGAGCATCGGTTTACGTCCCCAGCGGTCAACCAGGAAAATGGCAATCAGCGTCGCCAGCATGTTGACCAGTCCGACGATAACGGTGCCCCACATCTGCTCGCGGGTGCTGGAGAAGCCGGCGATATTGAAGATTTTCGGCGCGTAATACATCACCACGTTCATGCCGGTGAACTGCTGCATAATCTGCAACAGCATGCCGAGCCACACGGCGCGGCGGAAGTGGCTGTTAGAGCGAAACAGTGACCAGCCGCGTTGCTTCACCTGCAGGCTTTCACGGATCTCTTCCAGCTCCTGGCGGGCCTGTTCGCTGGTGTTGCGCAGCCGATCCAGCACCCGCTGTGCCTCATTAAAGCGGCCATGCGCGGCCAGCCAGCGTGGGCTGTTGGGCAGAAACAGCACGCCGACAAACAGAATCACCGCCGGAATGGCGATAATGCCCAGCATCCCGCGCCAGTTACCGCTATAGCTGAAGGCGGTATCGGAGAGGTACGCCACCACAATGCCGGTGGTCAGCATCAGCTGATACATCGAAATCATTGATCCGCGAATACGCTCAGGCGCAATTTCAGCCAGATAGAGCGGGGCGGTGTAAGAGGCGATGCCGACCGCCAGGCCCAGTATCACCCGGGCGCAGACCAGCGATTCGACATCCGGTGAAAACGCCGACCACAGTGAACCGATCACAAACAGCGTGGCTCCGGCCAGCATGCTTTTCTTGCGGCCCAGCTTTGATGACATCCAGCCGGCACCCAGCGCCCCCAGCGCAGCACCAAACATCATGGAGCTGACCACCCACTCCTGCTGATGATTCGTGATCTGCAAATCTTTGGCGAGAAACGGCAGCGCGCCGGCAATCACGCCGATATCCAGGCCAAACAACAGGCCGGACAGCGCGGCCATAAAACAGACGAACCAGGTAAAGCGGTTCTGCCCCTCCCCCGATCTCTTTGCTGCAGCCATGCTTAACTCCTTGCCTTGAGACTTTGTCAATATTGTTAATGTTATGTAAACATAGTCGATGGCAGTGTGTTACCGGTCACAGTTTGCGCATTCGCAGCCTGATTAAACAGCGGAACCGCGCCAGTAGCCCGGCGGCGCGCGGCATGGCGGTCAACGCGCCGACTGATAACAGCGCACAAATACTCAAAAGCGCCGTCTGCCGGGGAATTTTGCAACCGGTAGCGTGCGCGATTACACTGCGTTTTTTCAGCCAATGATTGAAGGTGCTTATGTCTCAGCCTTATCAGCGCCAGCCGCTGCCGTTACCTGGCGGCCACAAAAAAGTCCTTTTGCACTCCTGCTGTGCGCCCTGTTCCGGTGAAGTAATGGAGGCGATGCTGGCATCCGGCATTGACTACACTATCTATTTCTACAACCCAAATATTCATCCGCTTAAAGAATATGAGCTGCGCAAAGAGGAAAATATTCGTTTTGCAGAAAAATTTGGCGTGCCGTTTGTGGATGCTGATTATGACCGTGATGACTGGTTTAAACGGGCGCGCGGCATGGAATGGGAACCGGAGCGCGGCGAGCGCTGTACCATGTGCTTTGATATGCGCTTCGAACGTACTGCGTTATATGCCCATGAAAATGGTTTTCCGGTGATCACCAGTTCGCTGGGTATTTCACGCTGGAAGAATATGCAGCAGATAAATGATTGCGGTGTGCGTGCGGCGGCCCACTATCCCGACCTGCTTTACTGGGAATTTAACTGGCGTAAGGGCGGCGGATCGGCGCGGATGATTGAAATCAGCAAGCGCGAAAGTTTTTATCAGCAGGAATATTGCGGCTGCGTTTATTCACTGCGCGACACCAATCGTCATCGCGTTACGCAGGGCCGTGAGCGAATTCAGATTGGTGTGCAATATTATCAGCCGGACGATATCTGATCACAGGCTGCGGGCTGACTCTGCCGCACCATAGTGATGAGCAGACAAGCTAATGTTCTGGGTGATGCCGCAGCCGCTTTTTTCACGGGTTTCGGGCCGGGCATAGCGGCATAACGCGCAGGGATTGGCGGCTTCAGATAACTGCTGCCGCGCCGCCTCATCCAGATGACGCCGACGGCAGACGCTCGGCGTACAGCCCATCACCTGCTTAAATGAGCGGGTGAACGATTGCTGGCTTTCAAAATGGTATTTTAGCGCCAGGCTAATAATTGGCGTGCGGCTATTTTTCAAATCATTGACACAGGCAGCCAGCTTGCGCTTGCGAATATAACGCGCCAGTGTTTCATTGTGATAGCGTGCAAATAATTTCTGTAAATACCATTTTGAATACCCGGCTTTTTCCGCAATATCATCAACGCTTAACCGCTGATCGAGATTGTTATCAATCCACTCGGTGACAGAGAAGATCACACTTTCATTATATTTACGCTCATTCATAACATCCCCCTTGTTATCGTCGGCGCAGTTTAAAATAACTTATCTTTTTCTGCCCATTTGTTACGTAAAGATTTATCAGGAAATGAATCGTTATCTCCGCCAGCGCTGTTTTAATAATCATTTGATAATGGGGATGGTTTGTTTGTAATTATAATGTTGATGAAGTGGGTGAAATTAGTAGAGTGAATAAGCGGAAAGCGTAATTTTAATTAAACGGTTTCGCTTAGCGCAATTTTACCGATAGCGAAGCTAATCAGCGGCAATCGAATCACTGACATCGCACAGCCCATCAATACACTTTTCGGTGCTTCATGCCAGGCTTAAGCCGCACCGTTAACCTTACTTTTAACTTACCTTTAACTGGAGAACTCTGGATGAGCCCGACATACGCGTTGAAGAAACCGCTTGCCGCCTTGCTCACCTCGCTGGCTTTACTCAGCACGGCACCGGCACTCGCCGCCAGCGTTTACGGCGAGCAGCTGGAAGGATTTGATTATCCTTACCCTCTGCAGCATTTCAATTTTTCCTCCCAGCAGCAACCGCTGAGCATGGGCTACATGGATGTGAAACCGGCGCAAAAAGCCAACGGACAAACCGTGGTGCTGATGCACGGTAAAAATTTCTGCGGCGCGACCTGGGAAGAGACGATTCGCGCACTCAGCCAGCAAGGCTACCGCGTGGTAGCGCCCGACCAGATCGGTTTCTGCAGTTCAACCAAACCGGCCCATTATCAGTACAGTTTTCAGCAGCTGGCAGAGAACACTCATCAGCTACTGGCGCAGCTGGGGGTAGAAAAAGCGGTGATCATCGGCCACTCCACCGGCGGGATGCTGGCAACACGCTATGCGCTGATGTATCCGGCCGGGACGCAGAAGCTGGTGCTGGTCAACCCGATCGGGCTGGAAGACTGGAAGGCCAAAGGCGCGCCGTGGCGGTCTGTCGATCAGTGGTATCAGCGCGAACTGAAGCTGAGTGCCGAAGGGATTAAGAAATATGAGCAGCAGACCTACTATGTCGGACGCTGGAAACCGGAGTATGACAAATGGGTCGATATGCTGGCGGGCCTGAACAGCGGGCCTGGACACCAGAAGGTGGCATGGAACTCAGCGCTGATCTACGACATGATTTTCACCCAACCGGTGTTCTATGAATTCAGCGATTTGACGGTGCCCACCACCCTGATGATCGGAACCGCCGACACCACCGCGATTGGCAGCGATATCGCGCCTGCAGCGGTCAAAGCGCGGCTCGGTGATTACACTGTGCTGGGTAAAGAGGTGACGAAGCGGATTCCGGACGCGCGGTTAATTGAATTCCCGGGAATGGGTCATGCGCCACAGATGGAAGAGCCGGCGAAGTTTAATCAGACCCTGCTCGACGACCTGGCGCGACAGTAACCCCCTCAGGCGTAATCGGTCAGGCGCACGGGCGCCTGCCGTTACAGCAGCGCGCGCTTCTGTTTTTTATTGCGGTACATTTGCTCATCGCTGTCATGCAGTAGCTGCTCCAGCGATCGCGGATGGGCCGCATCAAACTCCACCACGCCATAGGAGAAGTGCAGATGGTAGCGGCGGTTCAGGCTGACCGACTGCTGGGCTAAGTAGCGGGCAAACTGCTGCAGCAGCGCTTCCGTCTGCTGCTGTTGCAGGCCGTTAAACAGCACCACAAATTCATCGCCGCCTAAGCGGGCGAACAGATCAGAATGTTTAAACACCACTTTCATCGCATCAGCAAAATCCATCAGCGCCCGGTCGCCCTCGCGATGGCCGAGTGAGTCATTGATCTGCTTAAATTTATCCAGGTCGAGAAAGGTCAGACAGGCAGGCCGGTTCTTCATCCGGCACTCGTTCAGCACCATCTCACCCAGCGTCATAAAGCCACGGCGATTGGTAATCTGCGTCAGCTCATCGCAGGTTGCGGCCTGAAACGCCACCAGTTCCGCTTCGGCCATCGCCGCCAGGTCGCGTAGCGTGGCCCGATCTTCCTCGTCGAACTGGCGTGGCTCACGGCCAATGATGCACAGCGTGCCCATTTTCGCGCCGCCCGGTGCCCGCAGCGGGCAGCCGGCATAGAAGCGAATGTGCGGCTCGCCGGTCACCAGCGGATTGTCATAAAAGCGTTCATCGGCGGCGGCATCTTCGACGATCATGATCTCATCCTGCAGGATGGCATGGCCGCAAAATGAGATATTGCGGGGCGATCCGGCGGGCTCAAAACCCTGGGAAGATTTAAACCATTGGTGATCGGCTTCCAGCAGGCTGACTAAGGCAATCGGAACGTCAAACAGGCGGCGCGCCAGACGGGTCAGACGATCGAAACGCTCTTCTGCAGGGGTATTCATAATATTCAACGCACGCAACTGCGATAAACGTTGTGCCTCATCGGCAGCGATCTCGGGTGCTTTCATCGCAGAGCCCTTTATTTTTTGGTGAAGCCAGGTTCTGGTGTGTGCCTTACGGCAAAGAAAAAAGACAGTGATCGAAGCGATTCAATTCACTGTCTTATTGAGGAGGGGATCAGAGCACTTTTTGTTCGGCGAGATCAAGCGCGAAATAACTGAAAATCAGGTCCGCACCGGCACGTTTAATTGCACCCAGGCTTTCCAGCACCACATTGCGTTCATCAATTGCACCGGCCTGCGCAGCAAATTTGATCATGGCGTATTCACCGCTCACCTGATAGGCCGCCAGCGGCAGCTCAGTGCGCTCGCGGATGTCACGCAGGATATCCAGATAGGCACCTGCCGGTTTCACCATCAGCGAATCTGCGCCTTCCGCCGCATCAATCAGTGATTCACGGATCGCTTCACGACGATTCATCGGATTCATCTGGTAGGTCTTACGATCGCCTTTCAGCGCGGTGCCCGCTGCTTCACGGAACGGACCGTAAAACGACGAGGCGAACTTAGTCGAGTAAGACATGATGGCGGTCTGGGTAAAGCCCGCCGCGTCCAGCGCCTGACGAATCGCCTGCACCTGGCCATCCATCGCTGCAGAAGGGGCGATGAAGTCCGCGCCCGCCGCGGCCGCCACTACCGCCTGCTTGCCGAGGTTGATCAGCGTCGCGTCGTTATCCACGCCGTGATCGCACAGCACGCCGCAGTGACCGTGACTGGTGTATTCACAGAAACAGGTATCGGACATGACGATCATTTCCGGCACGGTCTCTTTGCAGATGCGCGACATCCGCGCCACCAGGCCGTTTTCATTCCAGGCATCGCTGCCGGTGGCATCGGTATGGTGTGAAATTCCAAAGGTCATCACCGAGCGGATACCGGCTTTCGCGATGCGTTCAATCTCATAGGCGAGACGTTTTTCCGGAATACGCATCACGCCAGGCATCGCCTGAATCGCTTTGTAATCGTCAACACCCTCTTCAACGAAAATCGGCAGAGCCAGATCGTTCAGGCTGAGGGAAGATTCCTGGAACATTTCGCGCATTGACGCGCTGGCGCGCAATCTTCTTGGGCGCTGGATAAGGGAATAATCAGGCATATTCATTCTTACGCAGGTGAAAAAAGTGACAACAGTTTACTCCCTTTGGCGGGGAGGTATGAAGGTTTGTGTGCGGTAACGGCGCGGGAAAAAACTCTCCCGCCGGGCGGCGGGAGAGGGAGACGATTACTCGTTAATGTCCGGGTGCTGCTGCACCAGGTTTTTACGTTTCGCTTCGAGGCGGGCGATCTCTTCGTCGATATCTTCGATTTTGTGCTCGATGTTATCGTGATGCTCCTGCAGGATTTCGCGCGCTTCTTCCATGTCAGAGGCGGCTGGCGTTGCACCTTTCAGCGGTTTATTGGCGGTCTCTTTCATGAACAGACCGGTAATCAGGCCAATGACCGCAACCACCATCAGATAGTAGGCTGGCATGTAGAGGTTGCTGGTGGTTTCTACCAGCCAGGCGGCCAGAGTCGGGGTCAGACCGGCGATCAATACCGAGATGTTAAACGCACTGGCCAGCGCACTGTAGCGGATGTGGGTCGGGAACATCGCCGGCAGCGACGAGGCCATCACGCCGGTGAAGGCGTTGAGGATCACCGCCAGCAGCAGCAGACCAGCAAAAATCAGCCCCAGCACACCGCTGTTGATCATCATAAAGGCCGGAATCGCGAAGATCATCAGGGCGATACTGCCGATGATGACAAACGGACGACGGCCGAAACGGTCACTCATCATGCCGATCATCGGCTGGACGAACAGCATACCGATCATGATGGCGATGATAATCATCACGCCATGATCTTCGCTGTAGTGCAGGTTATGTGACAGGTAGCTCGGCATGTACGTCAGCAACATGTAGTAGGTGACGTTAGTGGCAATCACCAGACCGATACAGGAGAGCAGGCTGCGCCAGTGTTTGGTCGCAATCTCTTTGAATGACACTTTCGGGCCATCCTGCAGGCCTTCGCGGTCGCCCTGTTCCAGTTTGTCCACGTGCTGCTGGAATGCCGGCGTCTCTTCCAGCGCATGACGCAGGTAAAGACCGATAATCCCCAGCGGCAGCGCGACGAAGAACGGCAGACGCCAGCCCCACTCAAGGAAACTCTCTTCGCCGATAATGGAGGAAATCAGCACCACCAGGCCCGCACCGAGCACGAAACCGGCAATCGAACCAAAGTCGAGCCAGCTTCCCATAAAGCCGCGTTTGCGGTCAGGCGAATATTCGGCCACAAAGATTGAGGCGCCAGTATATTCACCGCCGACCGAGAAGCCCTGCGCCATCTTGGCTAACAGCAGCAGAACCGGTGCCCAGATGCCGATCGAGGCATAGGAGGGTATCAGGCCGATACAGAAGGTACTGACCGACATGATGATGATGGTGATGGAGAGGATTTTCTGACGACCATATTTGTCGCCCAGCATACCGAAGAACAGCCCACCCAGCGGGCGAATCAGGAAGGGAACAGAGAAGGTGGCGAGCGCCGCAATCATCTGCACGCCCGGCGAGACGTCCGGGAAAAACACTTTACCCAGCGCGTAAGCCACAAAGCCATACACACCGAAGTCAAACCACTCCATCGCGTTACCCAGAGAGGCCGCGGTGATGGCTTTACGTAAACGGGCATCATCGATGATAGTCACATCATCAATGCCAATTGGTTTTACACGCTTCCTACGCAATTTCATAGAATTACCCTGTAATGGAACATGAAAGTCCTCAACGGCGCGAACCGAGCGGAATCGTTCAGACCGCGGCGTTGAGGAAATTAAAGCATAGCCGTAAACAGGTGCATTTTATCGGCTAGCCAACGCAATAATTAGTGCCGGGATTATTGCATTAAGCGGCAGAGTATACCGTTTTTAGGTTATATCTGTCATGTTTGGCCTAAAAGTGAGCCGTCGGGCCACTAGTTTACCCTGTTTATCACCCTGAAAAAAATAATCACTCTGCGTGATGAATGACGCTTTTTTCAGCAGAGTTGCCGCCATTTCTGCCGCTTCGGTTAGTTTTCAGGCGATTTACTGCGGATAGGGGGCGGGTGTCAGCGATGCTGAAACATTCAGATACATTTACCGGATGAGCCGAGCGCTGGCGAAAAGATCAGCAGCAGCGCGCAGCGCGGTGAAGCCGGCTGGCGGGTTGAGGCTGGCGAAACGGCAGCCAGGGTCGCCGATATTTCGCGCTGATAACTGGCTGGCAACCGTGGGATGTCAGAGGGGATCGTCATGCTGTAACGGGCGCTGTCCGTGTTGCTCCAGCCAGGCGATCAGCGCAACGTTATCCATCGGGCGGGCATAGTAGTAACCCTGAATAAACACCACGCCACGCTGTTGCAGATAGCGGAACTGCAGGGCGGTCTCAACCCCTTCGCCCAGCACCTGCAGCTGCAGTTTATGGCTGAGGTTAATAATGGCGTCCAGCACCGGCGTTTCACCGTCCAGCGATTCAATGGCGTTAATAAAGCCGCGATCGATTTTCAGGTAGTCCAGTGCGAAAGTCTGCAGATAGCTCAGTGAGCAGTTGCCCGTACCGAAGTCATCAATCGCCACCTTCATGCCGATCTGCCGCAGCTGTTCCAGCTTACGCGCCACACCTTCGCCATCTTTAATCAGGCTGCGCTCCGTCAGCTCAAGAGTGATCACGAACTGCTTCTCTTTCACCCGCTCGGCAAAATGCAGCATATCGCTGACAAATTCAGGATGCTGCAGATGATCGGCGGCAACATTAATCGCCAGATGGAAGTGCGCAGGCACCTGCCAGCCTTGCACATCCTCCGCAATCAGATCGAGCAGATGACGGGTCAGCGGCACAATCATCCCTTCGGCTTCGGCAGCACCGATAAAAATGTCCGGCCGCACGCCAATGCCATCGGGCATGGTCCAGCGCAACAGCGCCTCCACGCCACTGCAGCGTTGCAATCGATCGTCATAAACCGGCTGATAGTGCGCCCTGAACTGGCCGCCAGCGATAGCGCGACGGATCTCATCACGCCAGGAGATACGGCGTCGGAGCCAGTTGGAGGTCAGGATCATCAGCAGAATGGAAAAAATGGCCGCCATCGGCAGGAAGATAAACAGCACCTGTCGCCAGGCCGTTATCAGTTCGCCCGGCGGCGCGACCACCGTAACGCTCAGCGGATAACGCCGGGAAGTGGCCTGGTAAACCAGCGGTTCAAACCAGCCCTGCGCGGTGGTTTGCGCTGCGCCATAAGCGATCGGCGCGCCGCCGCTAAACTGCATGCTCAGCTGATAGCCGCGTGCGCTGCCAATCGCCCGCATAAAATCGATCAGATACTGGCCATCAATCACCGCCCAGAAACCTTCTCCGCCCGGCAGTTCACGCACGAACAGCACCGCCGGACGATCCGGCACCGCGTACGTCCCGGCGATCGACAAACTCCACCAGGCTTTGCCGGTCACCGGCACATCGCGCATCATCATTTCTGCTAGCGAGCCAGAATTTAACCCGTAGGCGGAAGAGCAGGCAATCTGATCGTTTTCCAGTTTACCAATGGCCCGGAAATAGGCGTTGAGCGTGCCGAGTCGCTGCAGGGTATCTTCAATCTGGCTGCAGGGCTGATTCTGGAACTGGCGTAGTGAGCTGATCATATCCCAGGCGCTGTCGCTCATTTTCTCGGCCTGAGATAAAAGCGTATTGGCGGCGCTCACCTGCTGCTGGTGGACCGTATGACGAGCATCGAGGGCGGTGAAAAAAATGCCAAGTATTAAGGGCAACACGCCGGATACGATGATAATCAGCCTGGCGTAATCGCGTTTTCGTTGCAATATCGGCACCGCAAAATCCTCTGAGTGTTATAGGCGTTATGAGGAGGTGCTAATCAATCGGCGCAGCATAGCATGTCTCCGGGCGATGCAGGTTAGCGTTTTGGCCATCAACAGAACTGATTAAGGTCAATTATCGTCCAGAGAATGCATTAGTTGACAATGTTTTGCTTTTGCTGGCATTCAGACATGATTTTAAACGTATTCCGACCACAATGGCAGGTCGCCGGACGGCAACGCCGGTTGCTGAGGCAGGGCGGGGCAGGACAAGATGGCGGCAGAACGGAACGCTCAACGGTGACACCGGCCCCGGCCGGCAGCAGGCCGAACCCAGGGCCAGTCGGGTTAACTCAGTGGTTAAAATAGATCTGTTTCAGGGCCACTTCGACACCACGTAATTCCGCCAGTCCTTTAAGACGTCCAATGGCAGAGTAGCCGGGGTTGGTGCGTTTGTGCAGATCGTCCAGCATCTGATGTCCGTGATCGGGCCGCATCGGGATAGCCCGATGGTTGCCTGCCTGCCGCCGACGCTGCTCTTCAGCCAGAATCACTTTGATTACCCCAACCATATCGACGTCGCCTGCAAGGTGGGCGGCTTCGTGGAAGCTGTTGGGATTGTCCTCACGTTTGGTGGCCCGCAGGTGCACAAAATTGATCCGGTCGGCAAAGGCTTCCGCCATCTCAACCAGCGGATTGTCGGCGCGAACGCCATACGAGCCGGTACAGAAGCAGAAGCCGTTATGCAAACTATCGACCGTCTGTTTCAGCCACTGCATATCTTCCTGAGTCGAGATAATGCGCGGCAGGCCGAGAATCGGGCGCGGCGGATCGTCCGGATGCACCGCCAGTTTGATACCCACCTCTTCCGCCACCGGCACAATGGCGCGCAGGAAGGTAGCCATATGCTCGCGTAACCGGGCTTTATCTATGCCGTCATACTGCGACAGCTGCGCCTGGAACTGCTCCAGAGTGTAACCCTCTTCGGCACCCGGCAAACCGGCAATAATATTGCGCACCAGGGTGTTTTTTTCCTCTTCGCTCATGGCGGCGAACAGCCGGGCGGCGGCCTGCTGCTCGGCGGCGCTGTAATCCTGTTCGGCACCCGGCCGTTGCAGCAGATGCAGTTCAAAGGCGGCAAAGGCGTCGGCGTCAAAACGCAGCGCTTTCGCCCCGTCCGGCAGCGTCCAGGCGAGATCGGTGCGGGTCCAGTCCAGTACCGGCATGAAGTTGTAGCAGACGGTATCAATGCCACAGGCGGCCAGGTTGCGTATCGACTGCTGATAATTAGCAATATAGCGAAGGTAGTCGCCGCGCTGGGTCTTGATCGATTCATGCACCGGGATGCTCTCGACCACCGACCAGACCAGCTCCTTTTCCGCCAGCAGCGCCTGGCGGGTTTTAATCTCCTCGACCGGCCAGATTTCGCCGTTAGGAATATGGTGCAGCGCGGTTACGATGCCGGTTGCGCCAGCCTGACGGGCATCATCCAGCGAGACCGGATCGTTCGGGCCGTACCATCGCCATGTATGTTCCATATTTACTCCTCAACTGTGATGTGGCCCAGTGGTCAGGCCGCTGGACCAAGAGTATGATAGTCAGCAAAATGGGGCCGTGATCCGGATCGCAGCATGACAAACTGCACCCGCGGCTCAGCCAGATAACAGGAGAGGGTGATGGCGCTGCCAGTGGTAAAAACCGAACGTCTCTATCGTCAGATTGCCAACGCCATTATGGCGGGCATTGAACGCGGCGAGTTTGTCGCCGGTGGGATGCTGCCGCCGGAGCGTGAGCTGGCGAAGCAGCTGGGGGTCAGCCGCTCTTCAGTGCGTGAAGCGTTGATTGCGCTGGAGATAACCGGCTGGGTCGATATCCGCACCGGCACCGGCGTCTATGTCTCCCAGCCGTTGCCTGAGGCGGCGGCCACGCCGCAGGAGAGCGAAGCCTGTAGCCTGCAGGACCTGTTGCAGGCCAGAGAAGCGTTTGAAGGAATGCTGGCGGGATTTGCCGCGCGCAACGGCACTACGGCGCAGCGCGCCGCCCTGTTAGTGCTGACGGCGGAACTGCAACAGCATGCTGAAAATGATGCTGCCTTTCTGGAGCAGGATAAGCGCTTTCATCTGCTGATTGGTGAGATGAGCGGCAACGACCTGCTGCGTGAGCTGCTGGAACAGTTATGGAACAAGCGCCACAGCCCGCATGTGCAGCGGCTGGAGCGCCATTTTGCCGATAACAGTTTTGCCCTTGAGATGAACGCCGATCATCAGCAGATCGCTAACGCTATTGTGGCCGGTGACGAAATAGCGGCCCGTCAGGCGATGGAGAATCATCTGCGCCACGTTCAGCAGCGGCTACTTGGTTAAGCCGCGCGCCCGTTTCGGTCGTCCGGTACCCAGCATAATCGCCAGCCGGCTGCCGCCCGGCGTGGTCTCCATCAGGATTTTGGTAATGCTGGTGAGCGGCACCGACAGCAGCATACCGACCGGACCGAGCAGCCAGCCCCAGAACACCAACGACAGAAACACCACCAGGGTGGATAAACCCAGTCCCCGGCCCATCAGGCGCGGCTCCAGCATATTGCCAAACACCATATGGATGGCGGTAAACAGCGCCGCTACCATCGCCGCATCAAACAGGCTGTTGAGTAATAACGCCTGTAGAAAGGGCGGAATGCCGGCAATGATCGGGCCGATATTGGGAATGAAGTTGAGGATAAACGCCACCACACCCCACAGCAGCGCAAATTTCACATCCAGCAGATAGAGGCTGAGCCACACCGCCAGACCGGTTATCACACTCACCAGCGTCTTCAGCGCCAGATAGTGCGTTACCCCTTTCAGCGCTTTGTGCAGTCCGGCGATACGGATCTTGGGGTTAACCAGCGCGTTACGCATTTTGTAGGGCAGGTGATGCACTTCAAACAGCATAAACACCACGGTCAGGATCAGCAGCACCGTATTGGTCATCGCGCCCGAAAAGCCGCTCAGCGCCACCGTTGCCAGGTTCATCATGGTGTTCGGGTCGAAGCGCTGAATTAACACATCGGTCGAGATGTTGAGGTGAAAGCCGGCCGCCAGATGCTGCAGCACCGTCATTTTCTGCTCCATGGTGGCGCGCAGCTGCGGATAGAGATCGGAGAACTCACTCATTGAGCTGGCCAGTACCGCGCCAAGCAGCAGGATGACGAAGAAGATCACCGTGATAACCAGCGTAATCGCCAGCCCACGGCGAAAACCGCGCCGCATCAGCATGGTGACCAGCGGGTTAAGCACAATAGCAAAAAAGGCCGCCAGCAACAGTGGCACCAGAATATCGGACGCGGCGCGCACGCCGGCGAGGATAATCACCAGCATCGCCAGTTTGATCAAAATATTTTGTCCGATTTTTTCCCGTTGCAGCTCGCTCATTCCCTCTCCCGTCACACAAATTGGCTGAGGAAAGTGTAGCTGAAGTAAAATTAACAAGCTGATTTATCAGAGAAACGGTAAAAACAGCCGCCGGATTTGAGTCCATCATAATCTCTGATACGCCAGCCGATAAAAACCCGATCGCCCTGACCCGACATTGGCAGCGTTAGCGTGGATGACAAAAATGACAACCACCGATCGCTGCCGGGATGCGTTGTCGGTGAAAGCGGGTATAGTTAACAGTTAACCGTTACCTTTCAGCTAACTACGCACGTGAGGACTGATGCCTGACCAACCTGCAGCGGAGCCGACTACCGCATCCGGTAGCGTAAAAATTTCTCTGCTGATCCTCTCTATCGTGATCTATAACTTTGCCAGTTATCTCACTATTGGTCTGCCACTGGCGATTCTGCCGGGCTGGGTGCACGACACTCTCGGCTTCAGCGCCTTCTGGGCCGGGTTAGTGATCAGCCTGCAGTATGTGGCGACATTACTGAGCCGGCCGCATGCCGGACGCTATGCCGATCTCTGGGGACCCAAGAAAGTGGTGGTGATCGGGCTGGTGGGTTGTCTGATCAGCGGCGTCTGTATCCTGCTGGCGGCGCTGACGCTCGACAGTCCGCTGCTGAGCCTGACGTTATTGTGCATCGGCCGGTTGATCCTCGGGGTCGGGCAGAGTTTCACCGGCACCGGCACTTCACTGTGGGGCGTGGCGCGGGTCGGTTCGTTGCACATTGGCCGGGTGATTTCATGGAATGGCATCGTCACCTATGGCGCGATGGCAATTGGCGCGCCGCTCGGCGTGCTGATCTACCGACTCGGCGGACTGCTGTGGCTGTCGGGGATTATCATCGCCATTTGTCTGGTGGGGATTGCCGGGGCACTGCCGCGCCCGGCCGTCAAAGGCAGTAAAGCCAGACCGCTGCCGTTTCGCGCGGTACTGGGGAAAATCGCTGGCTTCGGCGCGATTCTGGCGATGGGCTCTGCCGGTTTCGGCGTGATTGCTACCTTTATTACTCTGTTTTATCAGGATAAAGGCTGGGAAGGTGCCGCCTTTGCGCTGTCGCTGTTCAGCGGGGCTTTCGTCGGGGCGCGGCTGTTGTTTCCGAACGCCATCAACCGGCACGGCGGTTTGCGGGTTGCCAGTCTCTGTCTGGCGGTGGAAGCGATCGGGCTGTTTCTGGTGGCCGCCGCTGGCGATCCGTGGATGGCCAAAGCGGGTGCCTTTCTCACCGGTGCCGGTTTCTCGCTGGTGTTCCCGGCGCTGGGGGTGGTGGCAGTGAAAGTGGTGCCGCAGCAAAATCAGGGTAGCGCGCTGGCAACCTACACCGCCTTTATGGATCTGTCGCTTGGCATTACCGGGCCGATTGCCGGGCTGATCATGAGCTATGCCGGGGTTTCTCAGGTTTACCTGCTGACGGCACTGCTGGTCTGTCTGGCATGCGTCTGCACGCTGCGTCTGCAGTTCAGGCAACCGGCCACAGAGCCGCATCAGGGATAAAAAAAGGCCCCGACCGGGGCCAAACGTCTTTTCAGACACAGATAAGACTATGTTCAGGACTATGTGTAAGACTATGTTCAGGACTATGTTTAAGGCTGTGTTCGCGCGGTGACAGGTGACGCGCAGGTTCAGGCCTGCAGCAGTTCGATACTGTAACGAATCTGGCGTTCAATCTCAGCCGGCGTCCAGCTATCCAGCTGGCTGGAGAACGGTTCAAACGCGTAAATTCCCTTGTAACCGAGCATCTCCAGCCGTTTGACCTGCACCACGCTGTTCAGGACATCACTGTCGCTTAACATCACCCGTTCCTCATCAGTCAGTTCCGCCGTCGGGCGCAGATCTTCCACTCCAGAGAGATGCACCAGCCCGATTTGCTCAACATCAATGCCCAGCGGAAACTCCTGTTCAGCCTGCTCATACAGATGATGATGGAAGGTATCCAGCACCAGCTTAAACGGCACCGCGGCCTCAGCAATCAGCTGCTGTGCCTGCACAGCCGAACGCAGTGAGCTGACCGGAAACCCCAGCGGCTCGACCAGCCCCTCAATCCCATAATGGGCAAAGCGCGGAGCCAGCTGCTGCATTGCCGCCACGGTCTGCTGCGGCGATATGTCGATGCCCTCATTCAGCGGGCACATCACCAGCGCGCGGGCACCAATCCGTTGCGCCTGCTGTAACAATGCTTCCGCCCGGGTCAGCAGATCGTCATCAATGCGGTTAAAAGGATAGAGGGCATTAATGGTGACGATATCAATGTGGTATTTGTCGGTCAGCGCGCGCAGCTGTTCAGCAGTGAGGCCGTCAGTGACCCTGCCGCCCGGCATATCATTACGCAGCTCTACCTTGCTCAGCCCCAGGCGCTGGACCAGCTGGAAAAAAGCCTCCAGTGAGAGACGGGGCGCGATTTTGCGATTAATACAGAAGCGGGTGGGATCGATGGCCATGCTGCGACTCCGGTGACAGGGAAGAGGAAGATAGGGCTAAAGAGAACATTTATTTCATTATTTATGAATTATGAAATGGTAATTATTAGATCAGCCTCGCATTAATTTCATATTCCGTTTCACTGCGGACCGGTAAAAGTGGATCTCGCCTGCAAGAAACGTCGCCTTTTTGCCTGCCGAACGGATTTGTCAACGGCCGTAAAGAGCCTGACAGGCTGGCGCTGGCCCGATTTGCAGGGGCATCGGCCGGGGGACCAAAAAAATGCGATCTGTGCCGCTAAAAGGAAATTTTCTAAAAATATCCATTTGAAAAATTTGTTCCACTGTAATAGTTTCATAGCACGCTTTCAGGTTTGCCTGATCAGGCTGCGGGACAGGCCGTACAGAGGCCGCACAGTAAGTCTGCAGGGAACTTAACCATTTAAAGAGGCAACATCATGACTATCACAGGAAACTTTATTGGCGGTAAAACCACCTTCAGCGCCAGCAACGAAACTATCCCGGTTTACGATCCGGCAACCGGAAAAGTGGTACGTGAACTGACGCAGAGTACTGCTGACGAAGTGGCTCATGCGATTGAGGTTGCGCACAACGCCTTCCCGGCCTGGTCAAAAACCTCACCGCTGCGCCGTGCCCGTGTGCTGTTCAACTTCAAAGCGCTGATGGAACAACATCGCGATGAACTGGCGGCGCTGATTGTCTCCGAACATGGCAAAGTCTGGTCTGATGCGCTGGGTGAACTGACCCGCGGCATTGAGGTGATTGAGTTTGCCTGCGGTATCCCGCACCTGCTGAAAGGGGAATACTCACCGAATGTCGGCAGTGGCGTTGACAGCTACTCGCTGATGCAGCCGGTCGGCGTCGTGGCGGGCATCACGCCGTTCAACTTCCCGGCGATGGTACCGCTGTGGATGTTCCCGATCGCGCTTGCCTGCGGCAATACCTTCGTCCTGAAGCCGCCGGCGCTCGATCCGTCTGCCGCGGTCCGCATGGCGGAACTGCTTACCGAAGCGGGTCTGCCAGATGGCGTATTTAATGTGGTACACAGCTCAAATGAAGATGCTGAACAGTTGTACAAAGATCCGCGCATCGCGGCGGTGAGCTTTGTCGGTTCATCCGGCGTAGCAGAACACATCTACAAAACGGCCAGCGCTCACGGTAAGCGAGTCCAGGCGTTTGGCGCCGCCAAAAACCACGCCATCGTAATGCCGGACGCCGATCTGGATGCCACCGTGAACGCCATTATGGGCGGCGCGTTTGGCTCTGCGGGCGAGCGCTGCATGGCGCTGCCGGTGGTGGTCGCGGTCGGTGATGATACGGCTGACAAACTGATTGCCCGCCTGACGCCGCTGGTGAAAGCGCTGCGTGTCGGGCCTGGCATCAATAAAGGCGCTGAAGAGAATGAGATGGGGCCGGTGGTTTCGGCGGCGCATCAGAAGAAAGTGCTCGGCTACATCGATAAAGGCGAGCAGGAAGGCGCGAAGCTGGTGGTGGATGGCCGCACGATTCAGGTAGCCGGTCACGCCGAAGGTTACTACGTCGGCGGCACGCTGTTTGATAACGTCACCTCTGAGATGGTGATCTGGCGTGAAGAGATTTTTGGCCCGGTGCTGAGCATCATGCGTGCGCCGGACTACGACAGCGCGCTGCAGCTGGTTAACAGCCATGAGTTTGGCAACGGCAGCGCCATTTTCACCAGCAACGGCAACACCGCGCGTGAATTTGTTCAGAACGTTGAAGCCGGCATGGTCGGGGTAAACGTGCCGGTTCCGGTGCCGATGGCTTTCCACAGCTTTGGTGGCTGGAAGCGTTCGGTGTTCGGCGCGCTTAACGTCCACGGTCCGGACGGTGTGCGTTTCTACACCCGAATGAAAACCGCCACGGTGCGCTGGCCAGCGGGTCAGCAGACCGTTTCAGAATTCAGTATGCCTACGCTAAGTTAATTCAATGAACTCTGTTTGAGATGCCCGACCGGCAGGCTGCATTACAATGGCCTGCCGGTTAGCGGTTTCAGGCGCCTGGTTAAATCCGGGCTACTGCGGCGGCGAACGCATCCATCATGCAGAGAGGAGGAATGGGATGTCTTTACTTTCGAAAGCACAAGCACCTGATAGCCAGGGCCGTATTCAGCATGTCACACCGGAGCGCGCTGGCTGGCGTTATGTCGGCTTCGACGCTTATCTGCTGAAAAAAGGTGAAACCCTGCGTCTCAGCAGCGGTGATAAAGAGCTGTGCCTGGTGTTAGTCGCCGGGCTGGCCTCGGTGAAAACCCGCCATGCAGAATTCCCTGGCATCGGAAAGCGCATGTCGCCGTTTGAACGCGTGCCGCCGTGGTCAGTCTATGTCCCGCATGACGATGAAGTCGAGGTGCAGGCCGACAGCGATCTGGAACTGGCGGTCTGTAGCGCGCCGGGTCACGGTAATCTGCCTGCGCGGCTGATTGCGCCGGAAGATGTCGGGGTTGAGCATCGCGGGAAAGGGCGTAACCAGCGGCTGGTTCACAATATTCTGCCGGATAATAAACCGGCTGACAGCTTGCTGGTGGTGGAAGTCTATACCAATGAGGGCGATACCAGCTCTTATCCCAGCCATAAGCACGATCAGGAAGAGAGCGAAGACGAAACCTATCTGGAAGAGACCTATTATCACCGTTTCGATCCGGAACCGGGCTTCGCCATGCAGCGGGTTTACACCGACGATCGCTCGCTGGACGCCTGCATGGCGCCCTACAATCGCGATGTGGTGATGGTGCCGCGTGGCTATCATCCGGTGGCGACGCTGGCGGGTTACAACAACTACTACCTGAACGTGATGGCCGGACCGGTGCGGCTGTGGAAGTTTACCTGGGAGAAAGATCACGCCTGGGTCAACAGCGACGACTATCCGCGTCAGTCATAACCGCTCCACCGCTGGCGGTGACTCAGCTCACCGCCGACCAATAAAAAAGGCAGCATGTTGGCTGCCTTTTTTAATTGCCTGAATCAGGGCGTTTCCGCATTGTTCAGTGCCAGTGATACTGCCAGCGTCTGCGCCAGACAAAGTGATGCAACCTGCGACCGGAAGCCATCTACCTGCGCTTCACGCACCACAAAACAGACGTCGCTGAAGGCGGCCAGTGGGCTGACCTGGCTGTCGGTGATGGCGATCTGATGCGCACCGCGCTTGGCACCCATTTCAACCACTTCAACCGCTTCACGCGCATACGGCGAATAGCTGATGGCAATCACCACATCTTTAGGATTCACCAGGCTGAGCTGTTCGGTAAACATGCCGCCGAGGCCGTCGATCAGGAAGGCCCGACGCTCAAGATGGCGCAGCGCATACACCAGATAAGAGGCAACGCTGAAAGAACGGCGCAGGCCAATCACATAGATATTCTCGGCCTCGTTCAGCAACTTCACCGCTTTGTTCAGCTGCTCTGGATTAACCTGCATCGCCAGCTGTTGTAACGCCTGGCTGTTAACCATGGTAAACACGTTGAGGATCTCAGCCGGGCTTTCGGGCGCACTGGCGCTGTCATCGGTTGAGGTCTGGCGGAACAGACGGGCGCGTTCAGTGTAGTTAACCGTCTCTTCCATCAGGTGCTGACGAAAAACCTGTTTCATTTCGTTGAAGCCGCTAAAGCCAAAGGCGTTGGCAAAGCGAATCAGGGTTGATGGCGGAACATCAGCCTGCTGGGCGATAGAGGCCACGGTATCAAAGGCAATGCTATTGCTGTTATCAAGAATGTAACGCGCAACCTGTTTAAGACGTTTGCTCAGCGTTTCGTAGCGGCGACGAATATCGTCCTGCAATAAAGAAAGTTGGGTGGGATTATTGGTCATTACTTCTGCCCGTGTAATAAGAATAATGGCTGGATAATGAGCGCTATAGTACCAGATGGATGGAAAATTTCATTTGTTTGCGTCAACAGAGCGGTTTATTTCATGGCTTTATGAATTGCTTCACAGAATGTCCCGACGCGGCCAGCTGGAGAGGCAACCGGTGGCGCGCGAGCAGGAAACGGCGCGGATTCGCGACGGTCAGGGAGATCAGAGTGAGGATAGCAGGGCGGATGAGCAGAAGAATAACGGTGGGAGATATAAAAAAGCCATCCTCAGGCTCTGAGGATGGCGTCTGGCGGGCTGCATCAGGCGCGGGCGGCGCGCCAGTACTCAATCAGCCGCAGGTAATTACCTTTTACGGTGTCGATCAGCGACTGATCGTCCAGCTCGCCCTGTAACCACTGGCGCGATGGCTGACCAAAAATCGTCCGGCCGACGGCAAATCCTTTTACCCATGGCGCTTTTGCCGCAGCGGCGAAACCGGCTTTGAGCTGCTCTTCCGGTGCGTCCAGACCGAGTAGCAGAATGCCGCGGCAGTGCGGGTCCTGCTGTTCAATCAATCCGCTGATCGCCTGCCAGCTTTCGGCTGACAGCGGCGGCAGTTTCCACCAGTCCGGCTGAATGCCGAGGCTGTAGAAGTGGCTGAGAATATCAAAATAGTAACCTTCATTACGATCCGGGTTGCTCTCCGGCAAAATCACTTCCAGCAGCAGTTCATGGCCACTTTTGTTACAGCCGTTCCAGACATCCAGAACCTGCTCATCCTGCTCTTTACGCAGTTCGGCGCTGTCGTGCGGATGATAAAATACCAGGCATTTCACCACGTGCTCGGCTGGCCAGTCGATTAGCTGTGAGCCGATGTTGCCATGTTCCAGCCGCAGCGGGCGCGAACCCGGCAGTTCAATCGGGCGACCAATCCACCACTGTTTACCGGTAATCGCATTCAGCGCTTTCTGGCCGTAAGTGGTATCCGCCAGAATACCACTTTTGTTCTCCAGCCCGGCGGTTTGCGCCGCTTCCTCGGCCGCTTTCAGCAGCAGCAGTTTTAGCTGTGGAATTTTGCTGTCATCGACGCCCGCTTCGCGCGCCATGTCCACCAACTGTTTGCGATGGTCAAAGGCGAACACGTTCAGTTCCGGCCACTGCTGTTTGCGGGTGGTCACGCGGTGCAGATGGTTAAGGCGGCTGTCGAGATCGGGCCGTTTCACCTCATTATCGCGACTCAGAAAATCATCCAGCTCCGCTTTGGTCGGCATGGCGGGCGCGCAGCCATGGCGTGACACCACCAGTGCGCCGCAGGCGTTGGCGTAGCGACACGCCTGTTCCCAGCCCTCATCGTTCAGCCAGCCACGCAGCAGGCCGGACATAAACGCATCGCCTGCGCCCAGCACGTTTAACACTTCGACCTGCACCCCGCTGTGCAGCCGGGTCTGTTCCCAGCTATCCGGGATCTCACCTTCAAACACCACGCAGCCCAGCGGACCGCGTTTGCAGACCAGCGTCGCCTGACTGGCCTGACGCACGTTCTTCAGGGCGGTCAGCGTATCGGTGCTGCCACCGGCAATATGAAACTCTTCTTCGGTACCGACGATTAAATCGAAATAATGCACCACTTCCTGTAGCTGCTGCGTCACCTGCGACGATTCAATGAAACGGGTTTCACCATCGCCGAGCGAGGTCAGTCCCCACAGCACCGGACGATAATCGATGTCCAGCGCGGTGCGCAGGCCGTTGCGGCGGGCAATATCCAGCGCTTTCAGCACCGCTTCGCGGGTCTGCGGGTGAGATAAGTGGGTGCCGGTCACCGCGACTGCGCGCGAAGAGGCGATAAAATCTTCCTGCACGTCGTCCGGCACCAGGCCCATATCGGCGCAGTTATCACGGTAGAAAATCAGCGGAAAAGTCTCTTCATCTTTAATACCGAGGATCACCATGCCGGTCAGGCGTTTTTCGTCGGTGATTAAGGCATCGGTATTACAGCCGACGCGCTGCAGCTCTTCGCGCAGAAAGCGACCATTGTGCTCATCTCCCACCCGCGCCAGCATCGCCGATTTCAGCCCCTGAATCGCGGTGCCATAGGCGACGTTGCCGGAGGAACCGCCCAGATATTTGGCGAATGAGGTGACATCCTCCAGCCGCGCCCCGATCTGCTGACCATAAAAATCGACGGCGATGCGCCCGATACAAATCACATCAAGCCGCTTCTGTTGTGTACTCATACCTGTGGTTTCCTTCTGTGATTAGCAGACACTGCGGGCAAAAAGCCCGACGACGCGCGGTTTGCTTCCGGGTCTATAGGTGCCTGATTGGCTATGAGGGCAGTATGAGGAATAAAAATTCCAAGTTCAATATGAAATGAAATATCCATCGCGATTTTGTGAACCAGGTAAAACTCCTGATCCCGCTCAGCGATAGTCGTAAGCAGGCTGGCGGTGCCCGGCATATCAGGGTTGTGAGAGAGATCGCAGGAATCTCCTTGCTAACAGAGGAAGCTACTGAAGTGAAATGAATTTTTTCATCGTTCTATGATGTCCGTAAAACGTTCCAGTTTTCCCGACCCGTATCGCCTGCCAGCCCCGGCAGCGTCACTAAATTTGATCTCACTCGCAAAATGAAATGTTTCTTCTGTAATTGTATTTTATGAAAAATATATTTGTTTATAATCGCCTCATGTTTCAATTATACCGGTCGCCTTTTCCGCTGTATGACTTCGCCTGGCGCGTTGTACCGGAGTCAGGTACCACCAGCATGTAAAGGAAGAGCATATGGGCACAATCAGACTGACCACTGCACAGGCGCTGGTTAAATTTCTTGATAATCAATACATTGATGTTGATGGCGTTGAGACAAAGTTTGTAAAAGGCATCTTCGCCATTTTCGGTCATGGCAACGTACTGGGGATGGGACAGGCGCTGGAGCAGGACAGCGGCGATCTGGTGGTGTATCAGGGTCGCAATGAGCAGGGCATGGCGCATGCTGCCACCGGCTTTGCTAAACAGTCACTGCGTCGTCAGATCATCGCCTGCAGCTCGTCAGTCGGACCCGGTGCCGCCAACATGATTACCGCGGCCGCCACCGCCACCGCGAACCGTATTCCGCTGCTGCTGTTGCCCGGCGACGTGTTCGCTACCCGCCAGCCCGATCCGGTTTTGCAGCAGATTGAGCAGAGCTACGATCTCAGCATCAGCACCAACGACGCTTTCCGGGCCGTCAGCAAATACTGGGACCGCGTCAGCCGTCCGGAACAGCTGATGTCGGCCTGCATTAATGCCCTGCGCGTACTGACCGATCCGGCCGAAACCGGCGCGGTAACGCTGTCACTGCCGCAGGATGTGCAGGGTGAAGCCTGGGATTACCCGGACTATTTCTTCCAGAAGCGGGTGCACCGACTGGATCGGCGTCTGCCGGTTGCGGCGCAGCTGGCCGATGCCCTGACGCTGATCGGTCGTAAGCGCAAACCGCTGATCGTCTGTGGCGGCGGGGTTAAATACTCTGAAGCGGGCGAGGCGCTGCGCCAGTTCGCCGAGCGTTATCAGATTCCGTTTGCCGAAACGCAGGCCGGCAAAGGCACGGTGATCTCTGACCATCCGCTTAACGTCGGCGGCGTCGGTGAAACCGGCTGTCTGGCGGCGAACCTGCTGGCAAAAGAGGCCGATTTAGTCATCGGCATTGGTACCCGTTACACCGACTTTACCACCGCCTCGAAATGGATTTTCCAGAATCCGGAGGTCAGCTTCCTCAATATCAACGTCAGCAACTTCGACAGCTACAAGCTGGATGGCGTACAGCTGCTGGCCGATGCCCGTGAAGGGCTGACCGCGCTGACCGCTGCGCTGGCGTCACAGCATTACAGTAACGACTGGGGTAGCCAGATTGAGCAGGCGCAGAGCAAACTGCTGAAAGAGACCCAGCGTGTCTATCAGGTTGAGTATCACCAACAGGACTTTGTGCCGGAGATTGCTGACCATCTCGATCGTGAAGCGGTGTTCGCCGAGTTTAACCGCCTGACTCAGTCAGTCCTGACGCAAAGCAGCGTGCTCGGCACGCTGAACGAACAGTTACCCAAAGAGGCGGTGATTGTTGCGGCGGCAGGCAGCCTGCCCGGCGATCTGCAGCGCGTCTGGCGCACCAAAGATTACAACGCCTATCACGTAGAGTACGGCTACTCCTGTATGGGTTATGAAGTTAACGCCGCGCTGGGCGCAAAACTGGCGCAGCCGCAGCGTGAAGTCTATGCGCTGGTCGGCGACGGCTCTTTCATGATGCTGCATTCCGAGCTGGTGACCTCGATTCAGGAAGGGGCGAAGATCAACGTGGTGCTGCTGGATAACATGACCAACGGCTGCATCAATAACCTGCAAATGGAACACGGGATGGACAGCTTTACCACCGAGTTCCGCTTCCGTAATCCGGAAGGCGGCAAGCTGGACGGCGGTTTCGTGCCGGTTGATTTCGCCGCCATCGCGGCAGGTTACGGCTGTAAAACCTACCGCGTCACCACGCTGGAGCAGTTAAAAGCCGCGCTGGAAGATGCCAGAACGCAGACCGTTTCCACGCTTATTGATATCAAAGTGCTGCCAAAAACCATGATCCACAAATATTTCAGCTGGTGGCACGTTGGCGTCGCGCAGGCCTCCGATTCTGAACGGGTTCAGGCGGTAGCAGACAAGCTGAAAACCCATCTGGATCAGGCGCGTAAATACTAATTTCAGGGCCGGATCCCGGCCCCTTTCCTCTTATCTCAGCACGAACCCTACACAGGTGTAATTATGACTTTGAAACTTGGCGTCATCGGTACCGGTGCAATTGGTCAGGAACATATTCGCCGCTGCAATCACGTGTTGCAGGGCGCGCAGGTAGTTGCCGTCTCGGATATCAACGTTGACGGCGCGCGCGCCGCGCTGCAGCGCCTGAACATCGAGGCGGAAGTGTTTCAGAACGGACATGACGTGATCCAGTCGCCAAACGTCGATGCGGTGCTGGTGACGTCATGGGACCCGACCCATGAAGAGTTCACCTTAGCTGCGATTGCCGCCGGCAAACCGGTGTTCTGCGAGAAGCCGCTGGCGATGAGCGCCGAAGGCTGCCGCCGGGTGGTTGACGCTGAAATTCAGGCCGGCAAACGGCTGGTGCAGGTCGGCTTTATGCGGCCTTACGATGCCGGCTATCGCGCGCTGAAAAAAGTGATTACCGACGGGGATATCGGCGAGCCGCTGATGCTGCACTGCGCGCACCGAAACCCGACGGTGCCGGAAAATTACACCACGCCCATGGCGATCACCAACACGCTGATCCACGAACTGGACGTGCTGCGCTGGCTGACCAATGACGATTATAAAACGGTGCAGGTGGTGTTCCCGCGCGTCACCTCAAAATCCCATGCCCAACTGAAAGATCCGCAGATTGTGCTGTTTGAAACCCAGAAAGGGGTGCGCATCGACGTCGAGATCTTCGTCAACTGCGCCTATGGCTATGACATCCAGTGCGAAGTGATCGGGGAAGAGGGCATTGCCCGGTTGCCTGAGCCGTCGTCGGTGCAGCTGCGTAAAGATGCCCGACTGTCGAACACCATTCTGGTTGACTGGAAAGATCGGTTTATCGAAGCGTATGACGTGGAGCTGCAGGCGTTCATCAATGACGTGAAAGCGGGCACGCTGACCGGTCCGTCTGCCTGGGATGGCTTTGCCGCCTCAGTGGCCGCCGATGCCTGTATCAAAGCGCAAAACAGCGGTGCGATTGAAACGGTAGAGATGCCGCCACGTCCTGCTTTCTACTCTTAATTCAGCACAGTCCGGCGGGATGACCGCCCCGGCTCAGGAATAAAATGATGAACAAAGACCATGTAAAACTCGCTATCGCCCCGATTGGCTGGACCAACGATGACATGCCGGATCTCGGCAGTGAGAACACCTTCCAGCAGACGGTGAGTGAGATGGCGCTGGCCGGGTTTACCGGCAGCGAAGTCGGCAGTAAATATCCGCGCGATCCGGCAATCCTGAAACCGATGCTCGACATTCGCGGCATTGAGATATGCAACGCCTGGTTCAGCACCTTTTTTGCCAACGGCGACAAAGCCAAAACCATCGACGAGTTCATTAACCACATGAACTTCCTGCATGCGATGGGCGCGCGGGTAATTGGCTGTTCAGAACAGAGCAAAAGTATTCAGGGCACCACGCTGGCGGTGTTTGAGCAGAAACCGGTGTTCAGTGATGAAGAGTGGCAGCTGACGGCAGAAGGTTACAACGAACTGGCGCGGATTGCGGCTGAGAAGGGGATGCGGGTCACGCTGCATCATCATATGGGGACCGGTATTCAGACGACTGAAGAGATAGACCGCTTTATGGCCCTGACCGACGATCAGGTTGGCCTGCTGTATGACACCGGTCACGTCTATTACTCTGAAGGCTCGCAGCAGAAGATGCTGGCGGTGCTGGAAAAATATCTGCCGCGTATCTTCCACGTTCATCTGAAAGACGTGCGTGACGAGGTGGTCGCCGAGGTACGCGACAATCATCTCTCCTTCCTGGAAGGGGTGAAAAAGGGCACCTTCACCGTGCCGGGCGATGGCGTGATCGATTTCAAACCGGTGTTCAAAATCCTCGACGATTACGGCTACAAAGGCTGGATGGTGGTGGAAGCGGAGCAGGACCCGGCGCTGGCTAACCCGTTTGAATATGCGGTGAAAGCGCGCAAATATATTCGTGAGAACGCAGGATTGTAAGCGCAGGCGGGAAACCGTGAGATAAACCGGCTTCCCCGGAGAGGGGAAGCCGCAAGCCAGCAGGGCGGTCGCCCGGCCTTATTTCAGCGCAATACTCTTCACAATGTTGTCGGCATCGCTTTGTGCCTGCTGCTGGTTGTCGCCTGGCAGAGTAATCTGCAGCGTCACCAGTTTGCCGTCAACTTTAGCCAGAATCACCGATGACCATGAGGTCTGGTTGTTGGCAGAAATCACCGTATCCAGCTGCTGTGCCGGCTGATCTTTCAGCGTGACCGCTTTGTTCGAGACCACCTGCAGTTGCGGATCGCGGTTGCGCTGCTGCTGCTCCATACGCTGTGACAGCACGTCCAGCCCATCGCTGGTCGGCTCACCGGCAATCACAATAATCGCGCGCGCACCGGTTTCATCAGCATACACGTGCATATTGGTAGTCTGCGAACCAAGCTTACCGCTCTTATCCGACATGCCCGGCGGCAGCGAGAAGCTCAGTTTGCCATCCATCAGCGTTACGGTTTGCGCCGACTGACTGGCGCTGACGCCGTTGTCATTCGCCGCGTCATCTTTCTTCTGGTCACAGGCGGCTAAGCCGAGCACCAGTAAGCCCATTCCTACATATTTCACCAGGTTGCGCATCAGAATCCCTTTTTTAAGTTTCCAGTCAGCCGTTAATACAACAGGAATCAGGTTGCAAACGCAACCTGATGATTGTCAGCAGATCTTAGCGGGTAATGGCGTAAACCGGTATGGCGGGTTAGCCGAAATTTATCTGGCTGGTGGCACGGCGCTCAGCCAGCCGTTTCAGCGCGGCATTGAGCAATACGCCGTAGGCCGGCAGGAAGAACACCATGCAGATCAGCACTTTGAAGCTGTAGTCCACCAGGGCAATCTCGACCCAGTGCTGGGCCATAAACGCATCAGGGCTTTTATAAAAGGCGATGAAGAAAAAGGCCAGCGTATCGCTGATGTTGCCGAGAAACATGGCGCAGCCCGGGGCGATCCACCATTGAGGCAGGGCGCGCAGACGGTTGAAGACGTGAACGTCGAGGATCTGACCCAGCGCGTAAGCCATAAAACTGGCACAGGCGATACGCGCGACAAACAGATTGACCTGTTCCAGTGCTGCCCAGCCCTGCCATTCGCCCTGATAAAACAGCGACGAGACACCATAGGAGATAAACAGCGCCGGGATCATCACCGCCAGAATAATGCGTCGGGCCAGCGGCGCGCCAAAGATGCGCACGGTCAGATCGGTTGCCAGGAAGATAAACGGGAAGCTGAACGCGCCCCAGGTGGTGTGGAAGCCGAAAATTGAAATCGGCAGCTGCACCAGGTAGTTACTGGAGGTGATCACCAGCAGGTGAAACAGCGATAACCAGAACAGCGCATGCATGCGCTGACGCGAAGAGAATGCGAGCATAATCAACCTTTTTAATGTTGGGGTGAGGGAACCCATTGCGGGACGCCGTTCGGGCAGCGCCTGGCAGTTTTATGAGCAAAAAGCGGCGGCATCTTACCGCGTTGTGCTATTTATGCAATGGTTAATTTTAGCGCAATCGTTATCGCCTTGCGTCATTGGCACTACGCGCTAGAATGAGCGCCCTAACCCTGAACCGAGTCCATTATGAGCGATGCTTTTTCCTCTGCCGACCATCAACTGGATGCCCGTGGCCTGCGTTGTCCGGAGCCGGTGATGATGGTGCGCAAAACCGTTCGCAGCCTGCAGGATGGCGATACGCTGTTGATCATTGCCGACGATCCGGCCACCACCCGCGATATTCCCGGCTTCTGCCGCTTTATGGAGCATCGCCTGCTGGCACAGCAGACCGATAACCTGCCGTATCAGTTCCTGATCCAGAAAGGCATGGCGGAGTAACGCTGGATGCCAATTGGCTTCGCGGCCCGTCATCTGACCGGCCGCTCGTCTTCAGCTTCGGTTGCGCAGTAATCGCAGCGCGTTGGCGGTGACCAGCGCCGTTGCGCCGGAATCCGCCAGCACCGCCAGCCACAATCCGGTCAGCCCCAGCAGGGTCGTGACCAGAAATACCGCCTTCAGCCCCAGCGCAATGGTCAGGTTCTGCCGAATGATGCGGCGCGTACGGCGCGCCAGCACAATCATCGGTGCCAGATTGCTGAGCTGATTGCGCGTCAGCGCGGCATCGGCCGCCTCCAGCGCAACGTCGGTGCCGCTGCCCATCGCGATCCCCAGCGTCGCCGCTTTCATCGCTGGCGCATCATTAATGCCATCCCCGACCATCGCCAGCGGCTGCTGCTGGCTCAGTTCTGCTATCGCCGCCACCTTATCGGCCGGCAGCAGGCTGGCACGGTACTCAATGCCCAGCTGCCGGGCGATGGCTGCCGCGGACCGCGGGTTGTCGCCGGTCAGCATCAGGCTCTCAATGCCCAGTTTTTTCAGCGCCTGTAGTGCGGCGATCGCATCGCTGCGCAGCTGATCGCGCAAGGCCAGCGCGCCCAGCGCCTCGCCATTGCGGGTCAGCACCACCACCGTTTCACCGGCCGCTTCACGCTGGGTAATCTGTTCGGTTTGCTGCACCGTCAGTCCGGTCATCTGCGCGGGCGTCAGCAACCGGATCGGCTGACCATCGACCACCGCGGTAATGCCACATCCGGCCTGAACCTGCTGATCGCGGGCGGCCGGGATGGTCAGCTTACGTGCCTCAGCGGCCGCCACAATCGCACTGGCCAGCGGATGCGTCGCGCCCTGTTCAACCGCCGCGCTGAGCGCCAGCATCTCCGCGTCGCCGGTCTCGCCAAAGCGCAGAATCCCGGTGAGCTGCGGCTTGCCAACGGTCAGAGTGCCGGTTTTATCGAACGCCATCATGCGCAGGGAACTCAGACGTTCTAAGGCCGCACCGCCTTTGATCAGCGCGCCCTGACGTGCGGCAGCAGCCAGCCCGGAGGTAATCGCCGCTGGCGTAGAGATCACCAGCGCACAGGGGCAGCCAATCAGCAGTAAGGTCAGGCCCTTGTAGATCCACGGCTGCCATTCTCCCGCGCCGAGCAGCGGAGGCACCACCATCACCAGCAGCGACAGCAGCATCACCAGCGGCGTATAGAGACGGCTGAACCGATCGATAAAGCGCTCAACCGGGGCGCGGTGGGTTTCCGCTTCTTCAATCAGCTGCAGTATCCGGTCAATCGCGCTTTCGCCCGGTTTCGAGACCACTTCCAGCGTCACCAGCCGGTCAATGCTGGTGGCACCAGCCAGTATTTTTTCGCCGCTGTTGCGTGTTACCGGCAGCGACTCGCCGGTTAACGCACTTTCATCAAAGCTGGCGAGCGGCGTAATGAGGCGGCCATCGACCGGCAGACGGCTGCCGGCTGCCACTTCAATCTGATCGCCGGGCTGCAGCGCAGCCAGTGGCACCTCGCTGCGCCGACCCTGCTCAAGTCGGATTGCCGATTCCGGCCGCAGCGCCATCAGACGGGTCACGCCACTGCGCGCCCGCGAGGCGGCATAGCTTTCGAGCTGTTCGCCAAGCTGAAACAGTACCAGCACCATCGCTGCTTCAGCGTGGGCACCGATGATCAGCGCACCCGCTGAGGCCAGCGTCATCAGGGTTTCGATAGTGAAAGGCGAGCCGCTGCGCAGCCGTTGCCAGGCGCTGCGAGCCACCGGGAACAGGCCGACCAGGGTGGTGACGACAAACAGGCGATCGCCCCACAGCGGCGCGAAATGGCTGAGCAGGCTGCTGGCGAGCACCAGCAGCGCCAGCGCAATCAGCATGCGGTTATGCTGCCAGCGTGGGCTATCGGCTGTCGTTTCGGTCTGGGTACTGAGCCGGAAGCCAGCTTTTTTGACCGCCTGCTCCACCGCCTGCCGCACGTCGCTGTCCGCATTGACCACCAGTTTTTCACTGCTGAACAGGACGCGCGCTTCGGTGACGCCCGCGACCTGCTGAACGGCGGTTTCAATGCTGCGGGCGCAGCCGGGACAATCCATCCCGCTGACCTGCCAGCTAAAAGGGAGACTGCCGACGCGTCGCCGGTCACTCTCCTCATCGGCGTCGTTGCCGGGGCTGCTGTTACTGTCGCAGCAGCAGCCTGCGCTGTCGGGCGTGACCGGAGTAGCGGCCTGAATAGAGAGCGTCAGGGGACGGGACTGAGGGAGCTGGCACAGGGGTTTGGCTGCGGCGTGGCTGGCACGCGGTTTGCCGCAGCCGCAGCCACAGGCGTTTTGTTGATGCATATGACCTCCGGAAAAGGGATGGACGAAGCTGCCCATCCCGCTATCCTACACTCTGGAGTGAACTCCAGAGTCAAGGTCAATTTTTTAAATCACCCACAGTGAACGGACGATCATAAAGTGACCGGCAAAGTAGCAGGCTGCAACGATAGCGCTGTCGGCACTGAAACGACGGCGATAGTGGCTGATAAACCAGACAATGTTAGCCAGCAGCAGCAGACCTGCACCGACCATGATTGAGAAGCTGTAATCGGTAGGGCGGAAGAAGTATTGCTCCGTAGCGATCCAGGTCATCACCAGCGTCATGCCGATAAAGGTACAGATCGGCCAGCGCAAATCTTCCAGCCTGCTCCACAGAATACCAATCAGCACCGCGCCGATAACCAGCAGCGTCAGCGGAATCGGCCAGAAAAAGGTCATGGTCATACTGGCGGCGAAGCAGAGGGTATACAGCAGATGTGAAAGGAAAAATGCGCCAATCGCATAGAGCATCTGCTGACGGGGCAACAGCGTCAGCGCATCACCGACCAGCGTGGCGATCAGGCCGGCCAGAATCAGATAGTCAGTGGTATTCAGCGTCGGAGCCTGCCAGGCCAGGCCGACCAGCAGCAGCAGCGTGACCGGTTTAAACAGCCAGCGTTGCCATTGCGGACCGCGATAGGTGGCATCAACGTAGAGCCAGCCGGAGAAAAGTACAGCGAGGAAAGACCAGAGCATTGTTTCTCCCTTTTTTAACCCAAATGGTGAAAGATCCCAAAATATCCCTTCCAGTTTAGGTTACGTCCCGACGATGTGACAATCAGGCAACTCTGGTTGTATGCTTTGCCGCGCAGTTAACGCCATCCGCACCCTTTAAGCACGAGAGAACTATGAGCAAACCACCGCTAATCTTTATTATCGTTCTGGCAATTATCGCCGTGCTGGCCACCCGTCAGTTCATCAAACAGCGCCGGGAAAGCGCGGTCAATGACGCCTCTCCGGTACGATCCCTGACGGCGCAGGTTAAAACCAAACGGGAATTTCCGGCACCCAATCGGCGCTCACGTCAGCGTGAAGTGATTGCCGGCGAAGAGATGCGTTACGAGGCGCTGTTTCACCCGCTTAACGGAGCCAGCGACATAAAAGTGCAGCTTCAGGAAGCGCAGTATCATCAGCTGGATAAAGGGGCGAGGGGTGAATTGAAAATGCAGGGGACGCGCTTTATCAGCTTTACGCCAGCGCAGTAATCAGCGGGCAGGGTGCCCGCTCTGAAGACTACTTTTTCCGCGGGAAGTGTTTTTTCTGCCAGGCGACCAGCTCAAATACGCCAAACACAAACACTTTCGCCTGGGTAAGGCGGTCGATTGGCGGGGCATCTTTGGTCTGTGTGGCACGCAGTAACACCAGCTGCAGGCCGTGCATCATGATCATGAAAAACAGCGCGACATTAATGAAGTAGGTCAGCGGCTTCGGGTAGGGATGGACTACGTTAACCAGTAAAAAACCCCACACGCACAGCATCAACAGACGCCCCAAATTAAGTAACATCCTGCGTCTCCAGTTGACGTTGATATAAACGATAAGCCACTTGTCCGGCTATTTTCTCGCGATAAAGGTTCCACTCTGGCGGCACCGGCGGCGCGCCATTTTCCACTTCACTTTCGACGTAGATCAGCGCCTCGTCTGCCAGCCAGTGGTTCTGTTCCAGCAGTTGCAGCGTTTGCTCCAGCAGGCCCTGACGAAACGGCGGATCGATAAACACCACGTCAAACGGTTGGCCCGGCTGGGCCAGAAAGCTGAGTGCATTGGTCTGAATCACCTTGCCGTTGCAGGCGTTAAGCGTCTGCAGGTTCTTCATCAGTTGCTGTGCCACCGGACGCTCCAGCTCCAGTAGCGTAGCCGATTCAGCGTAACGCGACAGCGCTTCCAGACCTAACGCGCCGCTGCCGGCGAAACAGTCGAGACAACGTGCGTCGGGCAGTACCGGCGCCAGCCAGTTAAACAGCGTTTCACGTACCCGATCGGTGGTCGGGCGCAGTCCGGCACTATCGGGCACCGGCAATTTGCGTCCGCGCCATTGTCCGCCGATGATGCGGATCTGGCCGGCACCGCCGGTACTGCGGGGGTTTTTAGTCATCTTGCTCACAACTCGTCATAATTTGTTGCGTAGTTTAACGGGCGAATCGGTGAGAAGAAACGTTAAAAAAGGGTGCTGTGGTGAGCTGGCTGGAAAGTGTTAGACTACTGAGTTGCTGAAGTCATGCAGTATTCTGCGGTTTTACGCCGGTCTGGCGTTAGCCAATTTTAATTGATTCACCCCTGGAAACGACGTGCGACCGGGACAAAGCCATCGAGGAGTGTAGTCACACAATGGCAAAAGAGAAAAAACGTGGCTTTTTTTCCTGGCTGGGATTTGGCAAAGAAGAAGAGAAGCAACCCTCTGCGGAGGAGCAGGCGCAGCAGGCGGCTGAGTCTGCTCAGCAGCAGTCAGAGCAGCAAGCCGCAACCTTAACCCAGGCTGAAGCGCAAGCGGAAGAGACTGTCGCCATCACCGAAACGGTGGCCGGACAGCAGCGTGATGCGGATGTGACGGCCGCTGCGCCGCACGAAGCCGCGCCGCAAGCCCTGGCGGAGCCGGAGCCGATTCAGGCTGACCCGGAAGCCTTACTGGAAACGGAGATCGCGCCGGAGGCTGACGTTGCCCCGGTCGTCGAGGCTGACGCCGTTATCACGCCGGCGGCTGATGCTGAACTGCATCAGGCCGACGCGCCACTGAGCGACGAAGAGCTGGACGCGCTGGCGCTGGGCAAGGCGGAGATCATCGAAACGCCAGCGGCCGACGCGCCACTGAGCGACGAAGAGCTGGACGCGCTGGCGCTGGGCGAGGCGGAGATCATCGAAACGCCAGCGGCCGACGCGCCACTGAGCGACGAAGAGCTGGAAGCCCTGGCGCTGGGCGATGCGGAAATCATCGAAACGCCATCGGCCGACGCGCCGCTGAGCGATGAAGAGCTGGAAGCACTGGCGGAAAGCGAAGAAGCCGATGGCGTGCCGGATACCGTCAGCGATCTGCCGTTAGCCGCGGCGCCAATCATCACGCAGGAGCAGGAACGTCCCAGCAAGGAGGGCTTCTTTGCTCGTCTGAAGCGCAGCCTGGTGAAAACCCGTCAGAACCTTGGTTCCGGTTTTGTCAGTCTGTTCCGTGGCAAAAAGATTGATGATGACCTGTTTGATGAGCTGGAAGAGCAGTTACTGATTGCCGACGTCGGCGTCGATACGACCCGCCGCATCATTACCCATCTGACGCAGCAGGCGAACCGTAAGCAGCTGCGTGACGCAGAAGCGCTCTACGGCTTGCTGAAAGCCGAAATGGCCTCGATTCTGGCCAAAGTCGATGCGCCGCTGGATGTCTCCGGCAAAACGCCGTTTGTCATCCTGATGGTTGGCGTCAACGGGGTGGGGAAAACCACCACCATCGGTAAACTGGCGCGGCAGTATCAGGCCGAGGGCAAATCGGTGATGCTGGCTGCCGGTGACACCTTCCGTGCCGCTGCGGTCGAGCAGCTGCAGGTCTGGGGTCAGCGCAACAATATTCCGGTAATTGCCCAGCATACCGGTGCGGATTCCGCGTCGGTCATCTTCGACGCGATTCAGGCGGCCAAATCACGCGGTGTGGATGTGCTGATCGCGGATACCGCCGGTCGTCTGCAGAACAAATCGCACCTGATGGAAGAGCTGAAGAAAATTACCCGCGTCATGAAGAAGCTGGACGAAGATGCGCCGCATGAAGTGATGCTGACGCTTGACGCCAGCACCGGGCAGAACGCGGTCAGCCAGGCCAGACTGTTCGATGAAGCGGTGGGTTTAACCGGCATCGCGCTGACCAAGCTGGATGGCACCGCCAAGGGCGGCGTGATCTTCTCGATCGCCGATCAGTTCGGCATTCCGATTCGCTATATCGGTGTCGGGGAAGGCATCGAGGATTTACGACCGTTTAAGGCGGACGATTTTATTGAGGCACTGTTTGCCCGAGAGGACTAATTAGGATGATTCGCTTTGAAGAGGTCAGTAAGGCATATCTCGGCGGACGTCAGGCACTGCAGGGGGTGGATTTCCATCTGCGTCCCGGCGAAATGGCGTTCCTGACCGGCCACTCCGGTGCCGGTAAAAGTACGTTGCTGAAGCTGATTTGTGGCATTGAGCGTCCGAGTGCCGGACAAATCTGGTTTAGCGGCCACGATATTTCCCGCTTGCGTAACAGTGAGGTGCCTTTCCTGCGCCGTCAGATCGGCATGATCTTTCAGGATCACCACCTGCTGATGGATCGTTCGGTGTATGACAACGTGGCGATCCCGCTGATTATCTCCGGTGCCAGCGGCGAAGATATCCGTCGTCGCGTCTCGGCAGCGCTGGATAAAGTCGGCCTGCTCGACAAAGCGAAAAGTTACCCGATTCAGCTGTCAGGCGGTGAACAGCAGCGTGTCGGTATCGCCCGTGCGGTGGTAAACAAACCGGCGGTGCTGCTGGCGGATGAACCGACCGGTAACCTTGATGAAGCGCTGTCGGAAGATATTCTGCGGCTGTTCGAAGAGTTCAACCGGGTTGGCGTCACGGTATTAATGGCGACGCACGACAACGGCTTAATCGCCCGTCGTAACTACCGCGTCATGACGCTGAATCAGGGACGCCTGCACGGAGGCCACGATGGTCAATAAACGCAATAAACGCCCGACGGCGCAGAAAGCGAAGCAGTCGCCGTCGAAAAGCAAAGCGCTGAAAGGCGGCTGGCAGGAGCAGTGGCGCTATGCGCTGCGCGGTACCCTGTCTGACATGTGGCGTCAGCCGCTGGCGACGCTGCTGACGGTGATGGTAATCGCCATTTCGCTGACCCTGCCAAGCGTCTGCTATATGGTGTGGAAAAACGTCAGTCAGGCGGCGACGCAGTGGTATCCGGCACCGCAGCTGACGGTCTATCTCGACAAAGCGCTGGATGACACTGCTGCGGAAAACGTGGTGGCGCAGCTCAAACAGGTTGATGGCGTGGATAACGTCAATTACCTGACGCGGGAAGAGGCGCTCAACGAGTTCCGCAACTGGTCAGGCTTTGGCGGTGCAATGGATATGCTGGAGCAGAATCCGCTGCCTGCGGTGGCGATTATCACGCCGAAGCTTAATTTCCAGAACTCTGACACCATGCAGAGCCTGCGCGATAGGGTCACCAAAGTGCAGGGCGTGGATGAAGTGCGGATGGACGACAGCTGGTTCGCACGGCTGGCGGCGCTGACCGGACTGGTAGGGCAGATTGCTTCAATGATCGGCGTGCTGATGATTGTGGCGGTGTTCCTGGTGATCGGTAACAGCGTACGGCTCAGCATTTTTGCCCGCCGCGATACCATCAACGTACAAAAGCTGATTGGCGCGACCGATGGCTTTATCCTGCGGCCGTTCCTGTATGGCGGCGCGTTGCTGGGCTTCAGCGGCGCGGTACTGTCGCTGGTACTGTCAGAAGTGTTGGTGCTGCGGTTACAGTCGGTGGTGGCCCACGTGGCGACCGTATTCGGCACTACCTTCTCACTGGAAGGGTTCTCCTGGGATGAGGCGCTGTTGTTATTACTGATTGCCGCTATCATCGGCTGGGTGGCCGCCTGGCTGGCGACGGTACAACATTTACGCCGATTTACGCCCCAGTAAACGCCTGCAACATTTTTTTGTTATAATAGTCCTCTGCTACCGAAGATAGGATGCAGAGGACGCATTACCCGCTTCCCTTCCTGTCATCTGTGTGTAAAATATTCACTGCTATAATTGTTGTTGTGGATAACTTTGTTGTCCCGGTAGCACAGATTGCTTTCGGATTTCGCGCGACGTTGACATACTGTATCGTCTGCGCAAGGAAATGTGCGGCAATTCCACTGAATTTGTGAGGGTTTGAATGACCAAAGAAATGCAAACTTTAGCTATTGCTCCTCTTGGTAACCTGGAGTCTTACGTCCGGGCTGCCAATACTTGGCCGATGCTCTCGGCAGAAGAGGAAAAAGCGTTGGCTGAACGGCTGCATTACCAGGGCGATCTGGATGCGGCAAAGACGCTGATCCTGTCTCACCTACGCTTTGTAGTTCATATCGCTCGTAACTACTCCGGCTACGGCTTGCCGCAGGCTGACCTGATTCAGGAAGGTAACATCGGCCTGATGAAAGCAGTGCGTCGCTTCAACCCTGAAGTGGGCGTGCGCCTGGTCTCATTTGCCGTGCACTGGATTAAAGCCGAGATTCATGAATACGTGCTGCGTAACTGGCGTATCGTGAAAGTCGCGACCACTAAAGCACAGCGTAAGCTGTTCTTTAACCTGCGCAAAACCAAGCAGCGTCTGGGCTGGTTCAACCAGGATGAAGTCGAGATGGTGGCGCGCGAGCTGGGCGTGAGCAGTAAAGACGTGCGTGAAATGGAATCACGTATGGCAGCGCAGGATATGACTTTTGATATGTCGGCCGACGATGAGAGCGGCGAAGGCAAATCAATGGCACCGGTGCTCTATCTGCAGGATAAAACCTCTGACTTTGCCGACGGCATCGAAGAGGATAACTGGGATGCCCACGCCGCAGACAAGCTGAGCTATGCGATGGAAGGTCTGGATGAGCGTAGTCAGCATATCATCCGCGCCCGCTGGCTGGATGAAGACAACAAAACCACGCTGCAGGAGTTAGCCGATCAATACGGCGTCTCGGCGGAACGTGTCCGCCAGCTGGAAAAGAACGCCATGAAAAAACTGCGCATGGCGATCGAAGCGTAATACCCTAAGGTAACCTTCAGGGGCGACATCATGATGTCGCCCTTTTTGTTTTCTGCGTCCGCCTAACCGACCGCTAATACCCAGCCATCCGCCTGCGCCCTGAAACCACACGCCTGCATAAACGCCGCCCGCACCTGCTGATCGTCGCTGCCATCATCTGCCATCCACCAGTCCGCTAATGAGCCGTTCTGCCTGATGGTCTCTTCCAGCAAGTATTGTCCGACTCCCCGTCGACGAGTGACATCGCGCACCGCCAGCCGATGAATCTTGCCGTGAATGCCTGAAATCTCCAGCTGCAACGCACCCAGCAGACGATCGTTGAAGCGCGCCGCGTAAATGCGATGCCGTTCATTCAGGCTCTGTTCCAGACTATCAATCTCCAGATCCGGCCAGATTTTTGCCAGATCAATGCGGTCCTGCGGCGTCAGCGCGGTTAAACGCTGGATGGTGAGCTTCATGACAAACACCTGTACTTGTAAAAGGGGAAAGTGTAGCGAAAGTATACAACCAGAGCGCTGACACATTTTCATCAATAAAACAGGTCAAAAGATGGCCTGGCTGCCAGGATGATAGTTGTAAACAGGCCCCGGATGCGATCAATCCAGCATAACCCGCTGGCAAAGTGGTGAAAAACCGGCCGTTGCATCCAGTGTATTATGCTGTTGCACTCAGGCAATTCTGAATATGTCAGTTGATTTACAGAAGAAACTTCCTGTTTAATAACCTGAAAAATAAAGCCTTATTACTAATAAATGCCAGAAAAGTGCGCTAACTCATTATTGCTTAATCAGTTTTTGATCTTTATCTGGCAGTTTGCACTCACACATACACGACATAACACATGGGGTAGTCCGGATGAAAATGAAAGGTCGCGCATTACTGGCGGGATGCGTAGCACTGGCGATGAGCCATGCAGCGCTGGCTGAAGATATTAAAGTGGCGATTGTTGGGGCGATGTCTGGCCCGGTTGCGCAGTATGGCGACATGCAGTTTGCCGGAGCGACTCAGGCGATTGAAGATATTAATGCCAAAGGCGGCGTCAACGGCAACAAACTGGTTGCGGTGAAATATGACGATGCCTGCGACCCGAAACAGGCGGTGGCGGTAGCCAACAAAGTGATCAACGACGGCATCCGCTATGTTATCGGCCATCTCTGCTCCTCATCGACCCAGCCGGCGTCCGACATCTATGAAGATGAAGGCGTGCTGATGATTACCCCTGCCGCCACCGCACCGGATCTCACCGCCCGCGGTTATAAACTGATTATGCGCACCACCGGTCTCGACTCCGATCAGGGCCCGACTGCAGCCAAATATGCCATGACCGAACTGAAGCCGCAGCGGATCGCCGTGGTTCACGACAAGCAGCAGTATGGCGAAGGCCTGGCGCGTTCAGTGCAGGATAGCCTGAAAAAGCAGGGCGCCAACATCGTGATGTTTGAAGGTATCACCGCAGGCGATAAAGATTTCTCCACCCTGGTGGCGCGCTTTAAGAAAGAGAACGTCGATTTCGTCTACTTCGGCGGTTATTACCCGGAGATGGGCCAGATTGTTCGCCAGGCGCGTGCTGCCGGTCTGAAAACCCAGTTCATGGGGCCGGAAGGGGTCGGTAACGCCTCGCTGTCCAACATCGCCGGTGCCGCCTCTGAAGGCATGCTGGTGACCTTACCGAAACGCTACGATCAGGTTGAGACCAACAAACCGATCGTTGATGCGCTGAAAGCGAAGAAACTCGATCCAACCGGTCCGTTCGTCTGGACCACCTATGCTGCCCTGCAATCGCTGGCGGCCGGGATGGAGCGCAGCAAGAGCGCAGAGCCGGAAGATATCGTGAAAAACCTGAAGGAAGGCGCTGCGGTGCCAACCGTGATGGGCAACCTGAGCTGGGATCAGAAAGGCGATCTGAAAGGCTTTGAGTTCGGTGTCTTCAAATGGCATGCCGACGGTACCTCGACCGCTGTGAAGTAAATCAGGCTGTTTACTGGCGGGTCAGGTAGCGGGTAACCGTTGCCTGCTCCCCTGCAACACTAACGCCTGGTCTGTGCTGCCAGGCGTTTTTTGTACTCCGTTCGGTCACGAGCGGATAAGTAAGGGTTAAGGTATGTCCGAGCAGTTCCTCTATTTTATCCAGCAGATGTTCAACGGTGTTACCCTCGGCAGCACCTATGCGCTGATCGCCATCGGTTACACCATGGTTTACGGCATCATCGGCATGATCAACTTCGCCCACGGCGAGGTTTACATGATCGGTAGCTACGTCTCCTTTATCGTGATTGCCGCCCTGATGATGATGGGCATCGACACCAGCTGGCTGATGATTGCCGCCGGGTTTGTGATGGCGGTAATTATCTCCAGCGCCTACGGCTGGAGCATTGAACGCGTCGCCTACCGGCCGGTGCGCTCCTCTAAGCGCCTGATTGCGCTGATCTCCGCCATCGGGATGTCGATATTCCTGCAAAACTACGTCAGCCTGACCCAGGGATCGCGCGACCTGGCGCTGCCGAGCCTGATTACCGGTCAGTGGACCGTCGGCGAGAGCAACGGCTTTGCCGCCACCATCTCCACCATGCAAATTGTGATCTGGGTGGTGACGTTCCTGGCGATGCTGGCGCTGACCACCTTTATTCGCTATTCGCGTATGGGCCGCGCCTGTCGCGCCTGTGCCGAAGATCTGAAAATGGCCAGCCTGCTGGGCATCAATACCGATCGCGTCATCTCACTGACCTTTGTCATCGGTGCCGCCATGGCGGCGGTCGCGGGCGTGTTGCTGGGCCAGTTTTACGGATCGATCAACCCGTTCATCGGCTTTATGGCCGGCATGAAGGCGTTCACCGCTGCGGTACTGGGCGGCATTGGCAGTATTCCGGGCGCGATGATTGGTGGCCTGGTGCTGGGAATCGCCGAAGCGCTGACTTCCGCCTATCTGAGCACCGAGTATAAAGATGTGGTCTCCTTTGCCTTACTGATTGTGGTACTGCTGGTGATGCCGACCGGGATTCTGGGCCGTCCGGAGGTGGAAAAAGTATGAAGTCTTCCTTACTCAACGCCCTGATTTCGTCGCTGATGCTGCTGCTGCTCGCCAGCTTCTTTATGGGGCTGCGCCTGAATCTGGACGGCACTAACCTGGTGGTGCAAAACGCCGGCAGCGTGCGCTGGAACTGTATTGCGGTCGCCTGTGTGGTGGTATTTCTGTTCCAGCTGCTGCGGCCGGTCTGGCAGAGCGGCCTGAAGAAAATCTCGGGTCCGGCGCTGGTGTTGCCAGGCATTGATGGCTCAACGCCGAAGCAAAAACTGGTGATGGCGGTAATGATCGTGGCGGCGCTCGCCTGGCCCTTCCTGGTGTCGCGCGGCACGGTCGATATTGCCACCATGACGCTGATCTACGTGATGCTCGGTCTCGGGCTGAACGTGGTGGTCGGCCTGTCGGGCTTACTGGTTTTAGGTTACGGCGGCTTCTATGCCATCGGCGCCTATACCTTCGCCTTGCTGAATCACTATTACGGGCTGGGCTTTTGGCAATGCCTGCCGCTCTCGGGCATGGTGGCCGCGCTGTTTGGTCTGCTGCTGGGTTTCCCGGTCTTGCGGTTGCGCGGCGACTATCTGGCAATTGTGACGCTGGGCTTTGGTGAGATCGTGCGTATTCTGCTGCTCAACAATACCGCCCTGACCGGTGGTCCGAACGGCATCAGCCAGATCCCGAAACCGACCTTCTTTGGTCTGGAATTTGGCCGGACGCCGCGTGAAGGCGGCTGGGATACCTTCCACCATTTCTTTGGCCTGAAATACGATCCCAGTGACCGGATTATCTTCCTCTATCTGGTGGCATTGCTGCTGGTGGTGCTGACGCTGTTTGTGATTAACCGTCTGTTGCGGATGCCGCTGGGCCGCGCCTGGGAAGCATTGCGTGAGGATGAAATCGCCTGCCGTTCGCTTGGCCTCAGCCCGACCCGGATTAAACTGACTGCCTTCACCATCAGCGCCGCCTTCGCCGGCTTTGCCGGCAGCCTGTTCGCCGCGCGCCAGGGCTTTGTCAGCCCGGAATCCTTTACCTTTGTCGAATCGGCTTTTGTGCTGGCGATTGTGGTACTCGGCGGCATGGGCTCGCAGTTTGCGGTGATACTGGCCGCCATTCTGCTGGTGGTGTCGCGCGAGCTGATGCGTGATCTCAATGAGTACAGCATGCTGGTGCTGGGAGGCTTAATGGTGCTGATGATGATCTGGCGTCCGCAGGGACTGTTGCCGATGAAGCGTCCGCATCTGAAGCTGAGACAAGGTAAACAAGGAGAACAGGCATGAGTCAGCCTTTATTAGCCGTTGAAGGCCTGATGATGCGCTTCGGCGGCCTGTTAGCGGTTAACAACGTGGCGCTGGCGCTGCATCCGCAGGAAATCGTCTCGCTAATCGGGCCGAACGGTGCCGGTAAAACCACGGTGTTTAACTGCCTGACCGGCTTCTACAAGCCGACCGGCGGCAGCATTAAACTGCGTGAGCAGCATCTGGAAGGATTGCCCGGCCAGAAGATTGCGCGGATGGGGATTGTGCGCACCTTCCAGCACGTGCGGCTGTTTCGTGAAATGACGGTGATTGAAAACCTGCTGGTGGCGCAACATCAACATCTGAAGAGCGGGCTGTTTGCCGGCCTGCTCAAAACACCGGCGTTTCGTCGCAGTGAAAGCGAGGCGCTCGATCGCGCAGCCAACTGGCTGGAGCGGGTCGGTCTGCTGGATCTGGCTAACCGTCAGGCCGGTAACCTGGCTTATGGTCAGCAGCGTCGTCTGGAGATTGCGCGCTGCATGGTGACCCGCCCGGAAATCCTGATGCTGGATGAACCGGCGGCCGGTCTTAACCCCAAAGAGACGCACGAGCTTGATGAGCTGATCGCCGAACTGCGTGGCGAGCACAAAGTTTCCGTGCTGCTGATAGAACATGATATGAAGCTGGTGATGGGTATTTCCGATCGCATTTACGTGGTCAATCAGGGAACGCCGTTGGCTAACGGCACGCCGGAAGAGATCCGCAATAATCCGGACGTGATCCGTGCCTATTTAGGAGAGGCGTAAGATGGCAAATGCGATGTTAACCATTGATAACGTGAGCGCTCACTATGGCAAAATCCAGGCGTTGCATAACGTCAGCCTTTACATTAATCAGGGCGAGATCGTCACGCTGATTGGGGCCAACGGTGCCGGAAAAACCACGCTGCTGGGTACGCTGTGTGGCGAACCGCGAGCCAGCCACGGCACCATCACCTTTGACGGTAAAACCATTACCGACTGGCAAACGGCACGTATCATGCGTGAAGCTATCGCCATCGTGCCGGAAGGCCGGCGGGTGTTTTCGCGTATGACGGTGGAAGAGAATCTGGCGATGGGCGGCTTTTTTGCCAGCCGCCCGCAATATCTGGAGCGGATTAAGCGCGTTTATCAACTGTTCCCGCGGCTGGAGGAGCGCAAAATCCAGCGTGCCGGCACCATGTCCGGCGGTGAGCAGCAGATGCTGGCGATTGGCCGTGCGCTGATGAGCCAGCCCCGCCTGCTGTTGCTGGATGAACCGTCGCTGGGTCTGGCACCGATTATTATTCAGCAGATCTTCGACACCATCGAACAGCTGCGCAGCGAAGGAATGACCATCTTCCTGGTGGAGCAGAACGCCAACCAGGCGCTGAAGCTGGCTGATCGTGGCTACGTGCTGGAAAACGGCCACGTAGTGCTGGAGGATAGCGGGGCCGCGCTGCTTTCCAATGAAGCCGTCCGAAGCGCATACCTCGGAGCTTAATATTCAGAGGCTTGGCTTGCTGGTCAGGTTGTGGTTGGGCAGTGCTCGTAATCCTCACATACTAAATGTACGCTCCGGTTACTGCGCGCTTTGGTGCATCGGCCTGGCTTACTGGTCAGGTTGTGGTTGGGCAGTGCTCGTAATCCTCACGTATGTATATACGCTCCGGTTACTGCGCGCTTTGGTGCACAGCCTGGCTTGCTGGTCAGGTTGTGGTTGGGCAGTGCTCGTAATCCTCACGTACTGAATGTACGCTCCGGTTACTGCGCGCTGTCCGCCCGCAACCTGCCTGCGCCGCCAACGGCCTTCGATATAAATGCTCGCTGCGCCGCTGACGGCCATCAAAATGGGTGCGTAATCGCGCGGGTCGAGCGTGTCATGGATTGGCTTTAGCGTCTTTCCGATCTGACCGTGTTCTCTGTGCAGGGCTCAGTCTTACAGCAACCAGGCCAGACCTTATCAAAAATCTCAGCCCGGCCGGTAGCCGCTCCGTCTTTTCCACGCTTAAGCCTGTCATCTGGCTGTCATCTGCCCGTTATTAATCCTTCATTTTCCCGTGTCATGTTACTTCGCGAACCACAAATGCGTGATTTCACGCGTATTTACCTGCACAGGAAAATTCTATGTCCGTCGTTACCTATCGTCGTAGCCTGATCGGCGCACTGCTTAGCCTGGCGCTCAGCGGCCAGGCGCTGGCCGCCACTGAGATCCCGTTCTGGCACTCTATGGAAGGCGAGTTAGGCAAAGAAGTTGACTCGCTGGCGCAACGCTTTAACCAGGCCCATCCCGATTACAAAATTGTTCCGACCTACAAAGGTAACTACGAGCAGAGCCTGGCGGCAGGTATCGCGGCCGTGCGCACCGGCAAAGCACCCGCCGTGTTGCAGGTGTATGAAGTCGGTACCGCCACCATGATGGCGTCGCAGGCGATTGTGCCGGTGCATCAGGTGTTTAAAGATGCCGGTATTCCGTTTGATGAAAAACAGTTTGTGCCGACGGTGGCGGGCTACTACAGCGACAGCAACGGTCAGCTGATCTCTCAGCCGTTCAACAGCTCGACGCCGGTGCTCTACTACAACAAAGACGCGTTCAAAAAAGCGGGTCTTAATCCGGACCAGCCGCCTAAAACCTGGCAGGAGCTGGCGAAAGATGCGGCGGCGCTGCGTAAATCGGGCATGAGCTGTGGTTACGCCAGCGGCTGGCAGGGCTGGATTCAGATCGAAAACTTTAGTGCCTGGCATGCGCTGCCGGTAGCGACCAAAAACAACGGTTTTGACGGGCGCGATGCGGTACTGGAGTTCAATAAGCCGGTGCAGGTTCGTCATATCCAGATGCTGGAAGAGATGAATAAACAGGGCGACTTCACCTATTTTGGCCGCAAAGATGAGTCCACCGCCAAGTTCTATAACGGCGATTGCGGTATCACCACCGCCTCATCCGGCTCGCTGGCGGATATTCGCCACTACGCCAAATTTAACTTCGGCGTAGGCATGATGCCGTATGACGACACCGTCCCTGAGGCACCACAAAACGCCATCATCGGCGGGGCCAGCCTGTGGGTAATGAAGGGCAAAGATGCGGCCACTTACAAAGGTGTGGCTGAGTTTATGCAGTTCCTCGCCCAGCCAGAAATCGCTGCTGAATGGCATCAGAAAACCGGCTATCTGCCGATCACCACGGCTGCCTATGAGCTGAGCAAACAGCAGGGCTTCTACGATAAAAATCCGGGTGCCGATATCGCGACCCGTCAGATGCTGAACAAGCCGCCGTTACCGTTTACCAAAGGGATGCGTCTTGGCAACATGCCACAGATTCGTACTGTGGTGGATGAGGAACTGGAAAGCGTCTGGACCGGCAAACAGTCGCCGCAGGGCGCACTGGATAATGCGGTTAAACGCGGCAATGAACTGCTGCGTCGTTTCCAGCAGCAGGTGAAGTAATCCGCTGTATCGGGCCAGCACCGGCTGGCCCTTTCTCTTTCTGAATCAGAGTACGCCATGTCCTCATCTCGTCCGGTATTTCGCACCAGCCTGTTGCCCTATCTTTTGGTGCTGCCGCAACTGGTGATCACCGCCATCTTCTTTCTCTGGCCGGCTGGCGAAGCCTTATGGTATTCGCTGCAAAGCCTCGATCCTTTTGGCATCTCCAGCACCTTCGTCGGGCTGGATAACTTTAAACGGCTGTTTGCCGATCCTTACTATCTGGATTCATTCTGGACCACCATCAAATTCAGCGGTCTGGTCACGGTGTGCGGCATGGTGCTGTCGCTGCTGCTGGCGGCGCTGGTGGATTACGTGGTGCGACTGCGCAAACTTTATCAGACGCTGCTGCTGCTGCCGTATGCCGTCGCGCCGGTGGTGGCGGCGGTGCTGTGGATGTTTCTGTTTAATCCCGGCCTTGGCCTGTTCAGCTACCTGCTGAACCACATCGGCTACAACTGGAACTACGCGCAAAACAGCGGCCAGGCGATGTTCCTGATTGTGCTGGCGTCAATCTGGCAGCAGATGAGCTACAACTTCCTGTTCTTTTTCGCCGCGCTGCAGTCGATCCCCAAATCGCTGGTTGAAGCCGCCGCGATTGACGGTGCCGGGCCGGTGCGGCGTTTCTTTCAGCTCTCATTACCGCTGATTACGCCGGTCAGCTTCTTCCTGCTGGTGGTGAACCTGATTTATGCCTTCTTCGATACCTTCCCGGTGATCGATGCTGCCACCGGCGGCGGACCGGTGCAGGCCACCACCACGCTGATCTACAAAATCTATCGCGAAGGCTTCACCGGTCTGGATCTCTCCTCATCTGCTGCCCAGTCGGTGGTGCTGATGGTGCTGGTGATCGGTCTGACGGTGATTCAGTTCCGTTTCGTTGAACGTAAGGTGCAATACCAATGATTGAGAACCGACGCGGGCTGGATATCTTCAGCCACATCGTGCTGATCCTGGGCGTGCTGACCATCCTGTTCCCGCTCTACGTCGCCTTCGTGGCGGCAACGCTGGATAACGATGCGGTCTATCAGGTGCCGATGACGCTGGTACCCGGCAGCCACCTGTGGGAAAACGTCTCGCGCATCTGGACCCACGGCGTGAACGGCAACGGCCCGGCATTCGGCCTGATGCTGCTGAACAGCACCATCATGGCGCTCGGGATCACCGTCGGCAAAATCACCGTCTCGATGCTCTCGGCATTTGCGCTGGTCTGGTTCCGCTTTCCGCTGCGGACGCTGTTCTTCTGGCTGATTTTCATCACCCTGATGCTGCCGGTCGAGGTGCGTATTTTCCCGACGGTGCAGGTGATCGCCGAGCTGAATCTGCTCGACAGTTATAGCGGCCTGACCCTGCCGCTGATGGCATCGGCGACCGCCACCTTTTTGTTCCGCCAGTTTTTTATGTCACTGCCGGATGAACTGGTGGAAGCCGCCCGGATTGATGGTGCCAGCGCGCTGCGTTTCTTCCGCGATATCGTGCTGCCACTGTCGAAAACCAATCTGGCGGCGCTGTTCGTTATCACCTTTATCTACGGCTGGAATCAGTATCTCTGGCCGCTGCTGATCATCAATGACCCCAGCCTCGGCACGGCGGTGGCGGGGATTAAAAGCATGATCTCCACCAGCGGTTCACCGACCCAGTGGAACGAAGTGATGGCGGCGATGTTATTAACCCTGATCCCACCGGTGGTGGTGGTGTTAGTCATGCAGCGTGCCTTTGTGCGCGGCCTGGTTGAGAGTGAGAAATAAGATGGCAGGCGTAACCCTTCAGGCAGTGACCAAGTCCTACGACGGTAAAAATCAGATCATTCAGCCGCTGAACGTCACGGTAAATGATGGCGAATTTATGGTGATGGTGGGCCCCTCCGGCTGCGGTAAATCGACTCTGCTGCGGATGGTAGCGGGCCTCGAGCGCGTCAGCTCCGGCGACATCTACATCGACAACAAACGCGTTACCCAGCAAGAGCCAAAAGATCGCGGCATTGCGATGGTGTTCCAGAACTATGCGCTCTATCCCCATATGTCAGTGGAAGAGAATATGGCCTATGGCCTGAAGATCCGCGGCATGGGCAAAGAACAGATTCGGCTACGGGTGCTGGACGCCGCGCGCAGCCTTGAGCTGGATCATCTGCTGACCCGCCGGCCGCGTGAGCTCTCTGGCGGGCAGCGTCAGCGCGTTGCCATGGGCCGCGCGATTGTGCGTGAACCGGCGGTCTTTCTGTTCGATGAGCCGCTCTCCAACCTTGATGCGCGCCTGCGGGTGCAGATGCGTCTGGAGCTGCAACAGCTGCATCGGCGTTTGCAGACCACCAGCCTGTATGTCACCCACGATCAGGTTGAAGCGATGACGCTGGCGCAGCGGGTGATGGTAATGAACAAAGGCGTGGTCGAGCAACTGGGCACGCCGGTTGAGGTTTACGAGCGTCCCGCCAGTCAGTTCGTCGCCTCGTTTATCGGCGCACCGGCGATGAACCTGCTGAAAGGCGCATTCAACAGTGATGGCAGCCGTTTTAATCTGGACGCGTCGTTCGCCCTGCCGCTAAGCGAAAGCAAAGCGAAGTGGGCCAACCGTCCGGTGGTGCTGGGTATCCGGCCGGAACATATCCGGCTCAGCAGCCGTGAGCAGGGCGGGGTGCCGCTGCGGGTTGATACGCTGGAAATGCTGGGGGCTGACAATCTTGCCCATGGCCGCATCGGAGATACGCCGCTGGTGGTACGCTTAGGCCACAGCGAGCGGCCACAGCCCGGCAGCACGCTGTGGCTGCATCTGCCGGCAGATGCGTTACACTTCTTCGATTCAACCCATGGAAAGCGTCTGGAATGAGCACACAACACTGGCCCTATCCGCACATCGTCGCGCACCGCGGCGGCGGCAACCTGGCACCTGAAAACACCCTGGCGGCAATTGACGTCGGGGCGAAATATGGCCATCAGATGATTGAATTTGATGCCAAATTATCGGGCGATGCGCAGATTTTCCTGCTGCACGACGACACGCTGGACCGCACCAGCAACGGCTGGGGCGTTGCAGGGCAGCTGCCGTGGGATAAACTGTCGCAACTGGATGCCGGCAGCTGGTTCAGTAAAGCGTTTAACGGCGAGAAGCTGGCGCGGCTGGATCAGGTGGCGGATCGCTGTCGTCAGCATCAGATGATGGCGAATATCGAAATAAAACCGACCACCGGCAGCGAGGCGGAAACCGGACAGGCAGTGGCGCAGGCAGCAGCCAGCCTGTGGCAGGGGCAAACGCCGCCGTTACTCTCGTCGTTCTCTTACATTGCGCTGGAGGCAGCGATGCAGGCCGAACCGCAGCTGCCGCGCGGTTTACTGTCGCACAGCTGGGATGAGCAATGGCGCGAGAAGACGTCGGCGCTGGCCTGCGTTTCAATCCATCTCAATCACAAAGTGCTGACCGAAGCGCGGGTGGCGGAGCTGAAAGCGGCGGGCCTGAAAATTCTCGCCTATACCGTTAACCGCCCGGAGCGGGCGCGGGAACTGCTGAAATGGGGCGTTGATGCCATCTGTACCGACTGCATCGACATCATCGGCCCCAATTTTAGCTAGTTCTGATTCTGGTTCTGCTGGCCCGGCTGGGAGGTGATCACCCGCTGCTGGGCGCTGTTGCGCTGCTCCTGCATCTTACGCTGCATATCCTGCGTCTGACGCTGCTGATCCTGGCGCAGCTTCATCTGCTGTTGCTGCTGTTGCGTCTGCATCTGGTTCTGCATCCGTTGCTGGCTCGGGTTATAGCCGGGCCGGTTAGGATCGTTGGTACTGTTCAGCGTATTCGCCAGCGTGGCGAAGGGCAGCAGAGCCGCCAAAGCAATAATCCACTTCTTCATCATTCCTCCTTCCTGAAAGCGACAGGTGCTGGATGCTGAACGCCATCGTCCGGCGTCCAGGGTCGCATGCATAAGTTTACGCGATATCACAGACCTTACCTTCAGATGTATTCCTGATTTGACTTAACCCTGACTAATTTGCTGTATTTGTAGCCACTTGCGGAAATGATAAAAAAATGTAAATAACAAATAAGGATGGTGGCGGGATGAAAATGCAGGCAACAGTGCGCCAGCTCGGCTGGTCGTTGGTGATGAGCTTTACCGTGGTGGCGGGGGCGAATGCGGCCCCGACGCAGGCACCGCCGGTTTCCTACGGCGTCGACAGCGACACCTTCCACCCGGTAAAAGCACAGCACGGCATGGTGGCGTCGGTTGATGCGATGGCAACCCAGGTCGGAGTCGAGATTCTGCGTCAGGGCGGCAACGCCGTTGATGCCGCAGTGGCGGTGGGCTTTGCGCTGGCCGTCACCCATCCACAGGCCGGTAACCTCGGCGGTGGCGGCTTTATGCTGCTGCGCACGGCCTCCGGACGCACCAGCGCCATCGATTTCCGTGAAATGGCTCCGGGCCACGCCTCGCGTGACATGTTCCTCGACAAGCAGGGAAATGCCGACAGTAAGCTGTCGCTCACCTCGCATCTGGCCTCCGGCACACCCGGCACGGTGGCGGGGCTGGCGCTGGCCGCCCATAAATATGGCACGCTGCCGCTGAGTACGCTGCTGGCTCCGGCGATAAAACTGGCGCGTGATGGCATCGTGGTCAATGATGCGCTGGCGGATGACCTGAAAACCTACGGCAAAGAAGTGCTGATTAACCATCCCAACAGCAAAGCGATCTTCTACAAAGCGGACGGCACGCCGTGGCAGCAGGGCGACCGGCTGGTGCAGAAAAACCTCGCCCACAGCCTGCAATTAATTGCCCGTCAGGGACCGGATGCTTTTTATAAAGGCGCTATCGCCGATGAGATTGCGGGCGAGATGGCGCAGCACGGCGGCCTGATCAATAAAGCCGATCTGGCGGCCTACCGCGCGGTTGAACGTAAGCCGATCAGCGGCACCTACCGTGGTTATGAGGTCTTCTCGATGCCACCGCCGTCGTCCGGTGGCATCCACATCGTGCAGATCCTCAATATCCTCGAAAACTTCGATCTGGCGAAGATGGGCTTTGGCAGTGCTGATGCGATGCAGGTGATGGCCGAAGCGGAGAAATATGCCTATGCGGACCGCTCTGAATACCTTGGCGATCCCGATTTCGTTAAGGTGCCGTGGCAGGCGTTAACCAGCAAAGCCTACGCCAAAACCCTGGCGCAGCAGATTGATGTCGCCAAAGCGCGTCCTTCCAGCGAGATCAAACCCGGCAAGCTCGAACCCTATGAAAGTAACCAGACCACCCATTTCTCGGTGGTGGATAAACAGGGCAATGCGGTGGCGGTCACTTACACCCTGAATACCTATTTCGGCAGTGGGATTGTGGCGGGCAACAGCGGCATTCTGATGAATAACGAAATGGATGATTTCTCGGCGAAACCGGGGACGCCAAACGTCTATGGGCTGGTCGGCGGTGAAGCCAATGCGGTGCAGCCGGCGAAACGTCCGCTCTCTTCCATGTCACCGACCATCGTGGCTAAAGGCGGTAAAACCTGGCTGGTCACCGGCAGTCCGGGCGGCAGCCGTATCATCACCACGGTATTGCAGATGGTGGTGAACAGCATTGATTTCGGGATGAACGTCGCCGAAGCCACCAATGCACCGCGTTTTCATCATCAGTGGCTGCCGGATCAGCTGCGCGTTGAGAAAGGCTTCAGCCCGGATACGCTGCGTCTGCTGGAAAGCAAAGGCCAGCATGTGAAAGTGCTGCCGGCGATGGGCAGCACCCAGAGCATTATGATTGGGCCGGACGGCATGCTGTATGGCGCGTCCGATCCGCGCAGCATCGACGATCTCAGCGCCGGTTATTAAGGCACAAGGGCACCCTGGGGTGTAATGCTCGTCAGTTAAGCAGCAGGTGATAACGCAGTCTGGCGCCGCTCAGGGGCTGGCGGTCCTCGCGCCGCTGCGCGGTTCCTTCACTTCATTCGTCTGCCTGACGGACCGCCGGAGATGGCTCATCCTGTGCCGCCCCGCCTTTCGCCCGCGTCCTGCGGGCTCTCCTGGCAGACTCATTCTGTTCAGCGCTGCGGATTGCCTGCCGCTGATCGGCACCCGCCTGCTCTGAAGCTTCGGTGTGTGCTGTTGAAAGAGCATGAGAGTGGCGCTCAGGCCCGCATTCCGGCACGCTCGCCCAGTAAAAAAGCTGCCACGTTTGACCGTGACAGCCTTTACAAATTTAACCTTAACTGACGAGCATCATACCTCAGAGTGCCCTTTTTTATTCTGAGGCGTCAGGATTTCAGCCGCGCCATATAATGCGCGTCGATCAGTTCACCGTGCCGCACTGCGAAGCCCTTAGCCGTTCCCTCGATCTCAAAACCGAAACGACGATAAAGGGCGATGGCCGGCGCATTATCAACAAACACCGTCAGTTCCATCCGCGAGACCTGCAGCCAGTTGTCGCACAAGCTAACCATCTCCTGCATCAGGGCGCGGCCCACACCGCGCTGGCGGTAACGTTCGTCGACCCCCATGCCCAGCGTGGCGGAGTGACGCCGTCGGGCGCGCTCGGGCACTTCCAGGGCGCATTGCCCGACCACCTCGTCATCCATACAGGCGACCAATAGACGTACGCCTGGCTGGGGAGTGCTGAGCCGGGTTTGCCACATCTGTAACGACGAGTGGGGCAGATGTAGCGTATTCGCCTGGGTATCGGGCTGACTATAAATCCTCTGTAGTGCAGCCGCATCTTCCGGCATAACGTGGCGAATGGTTATCTCACTCATGGTGCCTCCCCGGCGAATTAAATGGGTAAATCCCTTTTAACATCAAGGGATTCACGCCAATAATCAACAAAAAAATCGGCAAAATCGCTTTACAGACGCGAATGATAATGATTATTATTGCGATGCGTTCTCGGGTAGTCGCCCGACAGCCTGAGAAAGCACGACATTGCTCACATTGCTTCCAGTATTACTTTAGCCAGCCCGGGTGCTGGCTTTTTTTTTGGCTGCCACTCACCGATTGGCGGAGGCGGGCGGTCAGTACTCTCCTCACCGGATCTGCGGGTGATCCTGTGGTTAATATGTTGTGCCCGGCAATGACAATCTTTCCCTGCAGCTACTGCTGCTGCAACGGCAATAATTCAATTAAAAATAAAGCCAGAAAGTTATATCAGGTGGTGTCAGTTGTTAATAAAAAACTTCTGCGGCGGTTTTTACTGCGCCCTGAAAGACCGATGCGAAACGGCATTGATGAACCAGAAAAATAAAGCCAGTGCGATGGGTTTATTAATAGCGGTTAACATCACACTTGCTCCATACCCGCTGCACCTGGTTAATAAATAACTTACCTTGATGCGGATGCTGTTATTCTGAAATTATCCGCTTTATTTAGCCGCTGGTTTACTCAATAATTTATTCTGTATATCCCGCAATGAGGTATTGATATGCGTTTTAATACCCTGTCCGATAGCGCAATTATTTCTGAATTGTGCAGCAGAATTAAAGAAACCCGTATGCAGCTTGGGCTCTCGCAGATTGAACTTGCTGAACGCGCGCGCGTCGGCACCGCCACCATTAAACGGGCAGAGTTGGGTGAATCAGTCACCCTGAGTACGTTAATCGGTATTTTACGTGGTCTTGGGCGGCTGCATCAGCTGGAGTCAATTCTGTCCGATTCACACATGCGAACCTTTAACGCGCAGTTTACCGCCGCGTCACCGGCCCGCATTCGTATCCGGAAAAAACAGCGCTGCCCGTCTCCGGTGGCGGATAACACGGAATCAGTGGCTGAGCAGCCTGCCAGCGCAACCATAAATGAATGGTATACCTCTTCTGAAGTGCGCAGCATGGTCTGGTCAGATCTGGCCACCGAAAGCGAAGCAAAATAACCCCGCTCACAGCATAGACCCGGTCAGTGCCGGGTTAATCAAGCAACCGCCAGCCTGACTGCCAGCGGTTTTCAGGTCATTACGCTTCGCAGACCGCGACTTTGATCGCCAGACCGCCACGCGCTGTTTCACGGTATTTAGCGTTCATGTCTTTGCCGGTTTCAAACATGGTTTCAATGATCTTATCCAGCGACACTTTGGGATCGCTGGTGCGGTACATCGCCATACTGGTTGAGTTAATGGCTTTGACGGCCGCAATCGCATTCCGTTCTATACAGGGCACCTGGACCTGACCGGCAACGGGATCGCAGGTCAGACCCAGATTATGCTCCATACCGATCTCAGCCGCGATGCAGACTTTCTCCGCATCGGCGCCCAGCAGTTCGGCCAGGCCCGCCGCCGCCATCGAACAGGCCACGCCGACCTCTCCCTGACAGCCGACCTCAGCGCCAGAAATCGACGCATTCATCTTATAGAGAATGCCAATTGCGCCTGCCGTCAGGAAATAACGCATATAGAGTTCAGGCGTTACCGGCTTGATGAAGCGATCGTAATAAGCCAGTACCGCCGGGATAATGCCGCATGCGCCATTGGTGGGGGCGGTGACCACCCGTCCTCCCGCGGCATTTTCCTCACTTACCGCCATCGCGAACATATTCACCCAGTCCATCGCACTTAGCGGAGTAATAGACTGACTCTGGGGGGCCAGAATGCGATGCAGAGAAGAGGCGCGACGCGGCACCTTCAGCGGGCCGGGTAACACGCCTTCAGTACTGATGCCACGGGTGATCGCATTGCGCATGGTTTGCCACAGTTGTGCCATATTGTCTTCGACTTCCCGGCGGCCATAGCGTGCTATCTCATTTTTCATCATCACGGCCGAAATCGACAGGTTGTTATTATGGCAATGCGCCAGCAGGTTACGGGCGGAGTAGAAGGGGAAGGGAATATCGACTTCGCTATCCAGGTTTTTACCAAAATCGTCTTCGGTGACAATAAAGCCGCCTCCGACAGAATAATAGGTCTGGGCGTGAACGCTTTTGCCGTCACAAAAGGCGGTGATGCTCATGCCGTTTTCATGTAACGGCAGAAACTCACTGTGAAAGCGCATGCACTCTGCCACCGGGAAGGCGATATCCCGTTGGCCTTCTTTGATGCGCAACTGTTGCAGAGTATTCACGTCGCGAATGATGGCTGGGATCTGATCGATATCCACGGTGTCGGGCAGATAGCCACTCAGGCCGAGAATAATCGCAATATCGGTATGATGACCTTTTCCCGTCAGGGAAAGAGAGCCATAAATATCCACCACCAGCCGGGTCATGCTATCCAGCAGGCCCTTTTCCTTTAGCGTATCAACGAAATGTTTACCCGCTTTCATCGGCCCGACGGTATGCGAACTGGATGGCCCGATGCTGATTTTAAAAATATCGAAAACGCTAATCATGATTCACCCATGCGGATTGCAATATAAACGAGGTGCTGACCGGTATGGCAAGCGACGGCATTAGTTCAGTAAAGAAAAGGCGATGGCGGAGATAGCAATCAGGCCGATGATGACGACAAAGAGATTGCTCAGATGACCGCTATATTTACGCATCGCCGGGACTTTATTGATGGCGTACATCGGCATCAGGAACAGGATCATGGCGATAACCGGTCCGCCCAGCGTTTCAATCATGCCAAGAATGCTGGGGTTCAGGGTGGCAACAAGCCAGGTGGTGGCCAGCATAAAGAAGGCGGTGATGCGGTTCAGTTTATTAATTTCGATCGACTTACCTTTGCTGCGAAGCGATTTAATCACCATGCCGTTGAAACCTTCACGCGCACCCAGATAGTGGCCGAGAAAGGATTTGGTGATCGCGATAATGGCGATAATCGGGGCCATCCAGGCAATCAACGGGGCATTAAAATGGTTAGCGAGGTAGGAAAGGATGGAAATATTCTGCGCCTTCGCCTCCGCCAGGTTTGCCGGGGAGAGACTCAGGACGCAGCTGAAGACGAAGAACATCACGGTGAGGACCATCATGATATGGGCGCAAGCCAAAATGCGTGAACATTTTGACGCCGCCTGATCGCCGTACTCCTGACGCTTGGCCACTGCAAACGATGAAATAATCGGCGAGTGATTGAAGGAGAACACCATCACGGGAATGGCCAGCCACAGCGTGAGCCATAATCCGCCGCCGGTGGTTTCGGAACCCTTCATCGAGAGCGTATCCAGAATGGCTCCGTTCCACTGCGGGATCAGATACAGCGCGAGCAGCATCAGGGCGGCCACGAACGGGAACACCAGAATACTCATCGCCTTCACAATCGCTTTTTCGCCGAAGCGCACAATCGCCATCATGCCGACAATCAGAATGAAAGCCAGTACCGCACGCGGTGGCGATATTAAATGAAGCTGGTGGGTGAGAAAGCTGTCGACGGTGTTGGTAATCGCGACGCTGTACACCAGCAGAATAGGGTAAATAGCAAAAAAATAGAGCAGGGTGATCAGTTTTCCCGCGCCGGTTCCAAAATGTTCCTCCACCACTTCAGTAATGTTTTCTCCAGGATTCTTGCCGGAAAGAACAAAACGGGTGAGCCCACGATGAGCAAAGAAGGTCATCGGGAAAGCCAGCAGCGCCATAATGATTAACGGCAGTAAACCGCCAGTGCCGGCATTGATCGGCAAAAACAAAACGCCAGCACCAATTGCTGTGCCATACAGTCCCAGCATCCAGACGGTATCGCTTTTTCTCCAGCGTGGAGTTTCATCTGATATCAGCGTATTTTGAACGGCATCCATAATTGGGTTCCTAATAATAATCAGAAATAAAATGAATCGGAGAGTATTTAAAGCCACAGGCTTTTTATTTGCTGGCTATTTTAGTAGGGTTTGAGTGGGCGGGGCGTTTACAGCGATCACATTATTCATTTTATAAATAAACTTTTAAGGTATCAAAAGTCATCCCTTATTAAGGGTTATTTTTAAAGTATCATTTTTAATGCGTTAATTATTTCTCTAACACCTTAAATTTAGCCTGAATATGCCCGGGCCGGTAAAAAGAAAAAATAAAGTCAAAACTGATTATCCCGCTTTCATTATCCGGCAGATTTATCCGTCTTTCCGGTATGTCCGCGCTCTCCCTTCATTGCCTCAACCCTTCACCAACGGCGTTCGTTCGATCTGTTTCAGTGATAAGTCCGCTTTTGTTCAATGATTTTGAACAGAGGCGTGAAGTTTTTCAGCTATCAATCAACGCGCCTCAGGGAGAGACTATAAAAAACATTGAGGAGATTTGAACATGATTTATGTACGTAAAGCTGAAGAACGCGGTCACGCTAACCACGGCTGGCTTGATAGCTGGCACACCTTTTCCTTCGCCAGCTATCACGACGCTAACTTTATGGGTTTCTCCGCGCTGCGGGTGATCAATGAAGATGTGGTGGAAGGCGGCCAGGGTTTTGGTACCCATCCGCATAAAGATATGGAAATTCTGACTTACGTGCTCTCCGGCACGGTTGAGCATCAGGACAGCATGGGCAACAAAGAGCAGATCCCGGCCGGGGAATTCCAGATTATGAGCGCCGGTACCGGTGTGCGTCACTCGGAGTACAACGCCAGTGCCACCGAGCCGCTGCATCTTTACCAGATCTGGATCATTCCTGAGCGTACCGGCATTGAGCCTCGCTACGATCAGCGTCGCTTCCCGGATGTGCAGGGACGTCAGCTGGTGCTGAGTCCGGATGCGCGAGAAGGCTCGCTGAAGGTTTATCAGGATATGACCTTATCACGCTGGGTGCTGGCGGCAGGTGAGCAGGACAACGTCGCAATTGATGCCGGTCGACGCATCTGGATTCAGGTGGTTAAAGGTGATGTTACCGTCAACGGTCAGGCGGTTACCACCAGCGATGCGCTGGCTATCTGGGATGAAAGTGCACTGACCATCGAGGCCAGCAGCGCCGCCGAAGTGCTGCTGTTTGATCTGCCACCGGTCTGATTCGGTTACGGGCGCGCAACGTCGCGCCCGGTTGGCAATCTGGTGACAGAAAAGTGATAGACTCATCGTACTTAAGCTATGAGGGCGATCCCAGGCGCTACGATGAAGAAGAAAAGACCGGTATTACAGGACGTTGCCGATCGCGTCGGCATTACTAAAATGACCGTCAGCCGTTACCTGCGCAATCCTGAGCAGGTCTCCATTGCCCTGCGCGATAAGATTGCCGTGGCGCTGGATGAGCTGGGTTATATCCCTAATCGCGCACCCGACATGCTTTCTAATGCGACCAGCCGCGCCATTGGCGTGCTGCTGCCGTCGCTCACCAACCAGGTTTTCGCCGACGTTCTGCGCGGCATTGAAGCCGTCACCGATGAGGCGGGCTACCAGACGCTGGTGGCTCACTTCGGCTATAACCCGCAAAAAGAAGAGTTACAGCTGCGCTCGCTGCTCGGCTGGAACATTGATGGGGTGATCCTGACCGAACGCACCCATACTCCGGGCACGCTGCGGATGCTGGAGGTGGCCGGCATTCCGGTGATTGAGATGATGGACAGCGTGACGCCCTGCCTGGATATGGCAGTAGGCTTCGACAACGTGGAAGCGGCACGTCAGATGACCCAGGCTATTCTGCGTAAAGGCCATCGTTATACGGTTTACCTTGGCGCGCGGCTGGATGAACGTACGCTGCAAAAGCAGCGCGGTTATGAAGCGGCGATGCGCGAAGCGGGGCTGACGCCGCGCAGCGTAATGATGGAAGATGCCTCGTCGTTCAGCGCCGGTTGCGATCTGCTGCGAGAAGCGCAACGACTCTATCCTGAAACCGACAGCCTGTTCTGTACCAATGATGACCTGGCGGTTGGCGCGATGTTTGAATGCCAGCGGCAAGGGTTGCAGGTGCCGAGCCAGATGGCGATTGCTGGTTTTCACGGTCACGACATCAGTCAGGTGGTGACGCCGCAACTGGCAACGGTACTGACGCCGCGCGACCGGATGGGACGTGAAGCGGCGGCGCTGCTGCTGGCGCGTATCGCCGGTGACAGCAGCGTGAATCAACCGCTCGATGTCGGTTTTGAAATCAGTGAAGGTGGCAGCATCTGATTCTGGCGATTTTATGAGTCAGCTCACACTTTCGTGCTTTTCCCGGTAAAAAGGTTGCCAGGCTGTTAAGCGGTCAAGACAATGAGAAACGACATTGTTATCGGTAACATTGGCAAACTCATCCCTGCCGGAGCAGAAAAATGACAACGCAATCCCCGTCGCATCACGTTTTTATCCTGATGGGCGTTTCAGGCAGCGGTAAGTCTGCCGTCGCCAACCAGGTGTCACATCAACTGAATACCGCCTTTCTCGACGGTGATTTTCTCCACCCGCGCGCCAACATCCTGAAAATGGCCGACGGTCATCCGCTGGATGATAACGACCGTCAGCCGTGGTTACAGGCGCTGAACGATGCCGCTTTTGCGATGCAACGTACCCAGGCGATTTCGGTGATTGTCTGCTCAGCGCTGAAAAAAAGTTATCGCGATATTCTGCGTCAGGGGAATGACAACCTGCGTTTCGTCTATCTGAAAGGCGACTTCGACACCATCGAAGCCCGTCTCAAAGCGCGTAAGGGTCACTTCTTCAAGCCGCAAATGCTGGTCACTCAGTTTGCGACGCTGGAAGAGCCCGGCAGCGATGAGCCGGATGTACTGGTGGTGGATATCGATCATTCACTCGACGAGGTTGTGGCGGCTACGGTTGCGACTATCAGGGACGCAATCAGCCAGGGTTAGAGATGAATACCGCAACACTTGTTTTGACTGCAGCAGGCTCTGTCCTGCTGCTGCTTTTTCTGGTGATGAAAGCGCGCATGCACGCCTTTGTCGCCCTGATGTTAGTGTCGATTGGCGCTGGGTTATTCTCCGGTATGCCGCTGAATCAGATCGCCGAAACCATGCAGAAGGGGATGGGCGGCACGCTCGGCTTCCTCGCTATTGTGGTGGCGCTGGGCGCGATGTTCGGCAAAATCCTGCACGAAACCGGCGCCGTCGATCAGATCGCTATCCGGATGCTGAAAACCTTTGGTCAGAGTCGCGCTCATTACGCAATGGGCATTGCCGGCCTGATCTGCGCGCTGCCGCTGTTTTTTGAAGTGGCGGTGGTGCTGCTAATCAGTATCGCTTTTGCCGTGGCGCGGCGTACCGGTGGCAACCTGGTTAAGCTGGTGATCCCGCTGTTTGCCGGGGTTGCCGCCGCGGCCGCCTTCCTGCTGCCGGGTCCGGCACCGATGCTGCTGGCCTCGCAGATGCACGCTGACTTTGGCTGGATGATCCTGCTTGGTCTGTGCGCGGCGATCCCCGGCATGTTGATTGCCGGTCCACTGTTCGGCAATTTCATCGGGAATCACGTCTCCTTCAGCGCGCCACCGGAAGATCATCAGCCGGATGTCGATGAGAGTAAGCTGCCCTCGTTTGGCTTCAGCCTGTCATTGATTCTGTTCCCGCTGGTGCTGGTCGGCCTGAAAACTATCGGCGCGCGCTTCACCACCGAAGGCACCACCTTATATGAGTGGCTGGAGTTTATCGGCCACCCGTTTACCGCCATTCTGCTGGCGTTGCTGGTGGCGATTTATGGTCTGGCCTACCGTCAGGGCATGGACAAAGAGCGGGTGATGCAGGTGTGCGGCAGTGCGCTGCAACCGGCGGGTATTATCCTGTTGGTGATTGGTGCGGGCGGGGTGTTTAAGCAGGTGCTGGTGGATTCCGGCGTCGGCCCGGTGCTGGGTAACGCCCTGACCGGTGCGGGACTGCCGATTGCGCTGGCCTGCTTTATCCTGTCGGGCGCAGTGCGGGTGATTCAGGGGTCGGCGACGGTCGCCTGTCTGACCACGGTCGGCCTGATTATGCCGGTGATTGAACCGCTGCACTACAGCGGCGCTCAGCTGGCGGCACTGTCGATCTGTATCGGCGGCGGGTCGATTATTATCAGTCACGTCAATGATGCCGGTTTCTGGCTGTTTGGCCGCTTCACCGGGGCCAGCGAAGCAGAGACCCTGAAAACCTGGACGCTGATGGAAACCATTCTCGGCACCGTTGGCGCGGTGGTGGGGATGATCGCCTTTACGTTGTTATCGTAACGGTGCCGCTCTCCGGTTCCGTTCTTCCCTGCTGTGACGGGGGGAAGAACGGAGCTGATGACAGCGACTCACTACAGCTTCAGATAGGCCCGAATCCCATCAAGGAACATCTGGGTCGCCAGCATAATCAGAATCAATCCCATCAGCCGCTCCAGCGCATTGACTCCTTTATCGCCCAGCAGGCGCAGGAACAGGCCCGACAGCAGCAAAATGCCGACCGTAACGCCCCAGGCAATCAACAGCGCACCCACCAGATGCGTCATCTGGTGCGGGTACTGATGTGACAACAGCATCAGGGTCGCCAGCAGCGACGGTCCGGCGACCAGCGGGATCGCCAGCGGCACCAGAAACGGTTCTTCACCTGCCGATAAGCCGGTGCTGCTGCTCTCCTCCGATGGGAAAATCATCTTAATAGCGATTAAGAACAGAATTATCCCGCCAGAAATCGACACCGTCTCGGTACGCAGATTCAGAAACGCCAGAATGCGTTCACCGGTAAACAGAAACAGCAACATGATGATTAACGCAATCAGCATTTCGCGTATCAGAACCACTCGCCGCCGTTTCGGTTCCAGATGCTTTAAAACCGACATAAAAATGGGCAAATTGCCCAGTGGGTCCATAATTAACAACAATAATAGGGTTGCTGAAATCATTTCAGTCATTCGTTTTGCGCCGTCTCGTGAGCTAAAAAGGGCTGTTATTAGTTACGCTGCTGAAAAAGTTAGCGTAATCGAATTAATTCACTTGCCAGAAAGCCTGCATTTTGTAGAGTTGGTAGTCACAGCTAAATCTTATTATTACGCAGAGCGGCGTGAAAATAACACGTCGTTCCCTCCTCTGAAATGAAAAGCAGGTGTGAAACCGCCTGAGACGGACACGACATGAAGAATGTAGGTTTTGTTGGTTGGCGCGGTATGGTCGGCTCAGTGCTGATGTCCCGCATGAGCGAAGAGCGCGATTTTGATCTCATCAATCCGGTGTTCTTCTCGACGTCGCAGCACGGCCAGGCGGCCCCGGCTTTTGGCGGTAAGCAGCAGGGTGTTCTGCAGGATGCGTTTGATATCGAGGCGCTGCGTGCGCTGGATATCATCATCACCTGCCAGGGCGGTGACTACACCAGCGAGGTCTATCCGAAGCTGCGCGAGAGTGGCTGGCAGGGTTACTGGATCGATGCCGCCTCTACGCTGCGGATGAAAGACGATGCGATCATCATCCTCGACCCGGTTAACCATCAGGTGATCCGTGAAGGTATCGATCGCGGCATCAGGACCTTTGTCGGCGGAAACTGCACCGTCAGCCTGATGCTGATGTCACTCGGCGGGCTGTTTGCGCAGGATCTGGTGGAGTGGGCCTCGGTGGCGACCTATCAGGCGGCGTCAGGCGGCGGTGCGCGTCATATGCGTGAGCTGCTGACCCAGATGGGCATGCTGCACGATCACGTGGCGCCTGCGCTGCAGAATCCGGCCTCGGCCATTCTCGATATCGAGCGTAGCGTCACCGACTTCACCCGCTCCGGTACCCTGCCGACCGATAACTTCGGCGTGCCGCTGGCTGGCAGCCTGATCCCGTGGATCGACAAGCAGCTGGATAACGGTCAGAGCCGTGAAGAGTGGAAAGGGCAGGCGGAAACCAACAAGATCCTCGCCACCCGTAACGTGATTCCGGTTGATGGACTGTGTGTACGCGTCGGTGCGCTGCGCTGTCATAGCCAGGCGTTTACCCTGAAGCTGAAACGCGACCTGCCGCTGGCCGAAATCGAGCAGCTGCTGGCTGCGCACAATCAGTGGGTCAAAGTGGTGCCGAACGATCGCGAACGCACGATGCGCGAGCTGACGCCAGCGGCGGTGACCGGCACGCTGACCACGCCGGTTGGCCGTCTGCGTAAACTGAATATGGGGCCGGAGTACCTCTCGGCCTTTACCGTCGGTGACCAGTTACTCTGGGGTGCAGCGGAACCGCTACGCCGTATGCTGCGGTTGTTAACCAACTAACCGATGACGCTCGTCAAAGGCCGGATTTATCCGGCCTTTTTTGTTTTTGTCGCAGCATATCTGAGCTGCCGTTTCGCTTACTCAGTGATCAGCTTCCCTTTTTTACCGCTCGGTGAATAATTTTTTGTTTTCAGCCATGGCAACTGCCGCTACCAAGCTATGATTTAACCATGATGTGCCGCAGGTTGACTGTTTTGCTTTCCGGACTAAATGGTTGTTGTACACGGCAAAGACACTTTTCCCATGGAATGGCCTGACTCCTTTTGTCGTCGTACGTATGGCTCAATGAAGAGCAGTGCATGTGAAGCGCGACAAGTCGTGTCGTGTTGTTCATTTCGCCTGCCAAATATCACAGGAAGAAAGTCATGTCAGAGCTTCCCGATCGCGATGCGATCAATGCCCTGTTTGCAGGTAATTATTCTGACCCGTTTGCGTTACTGGGGATGCACCAGACTCAGCAAGGCCTGGAAGTCAGGGCTTTGTTACCTGAAGCGCTTGAGGTGTGGGTAATCGAAACCTCCACCGGGCGCAAACTTGCGCAGCTGGCGTGCGAAGATGCACGCGGCTTCTTCAGCGGGGTGATCCCACGCCGTAAAAACCGTTTCCGCTATCAGCTGGCGGTGAACTGGCACGGCCAGCAGAACCTGATCGACGATGCCTACCGCTTTGGCCCGCTGCTGCAGGAGATGGACCTGTGGCTGCTGGCCGAAGGCACCCACCTGCGCCCTTACGAAACGCTGGGCGCCCACGGTGACGTGATTGATGGCGTCACCGGTACCCGTTTCTGCGTCTGGGCGCCCAATGCCCGTCGCGTGTCGGTAGTGGGGGATTTCAACTTCTGGGATGGCCGCCGTCACCCGATGCGCCTGCGTAAAGAGATGGGCATCTGGGAGCTGTTTGTGCCTGGCGCGGTTAACGGGCAGCTGTATAAATTTGAAATTATCGATGCCAATGGTCAGCTGCGCATTAAAGCGGATCCGTTCGCTTTTGAGGCGCAGATGCGACCACAAACGGCTTCGATGATTTGTGGCCTGCCCGATGCCATCGAAATGAAAGATGCGCGCAAAGCGGCCAACGCCTTTGATGCACCGATCTCGATTTATGAAGTGCATCTCGGTTCATGGCGACGTCATACCGACAATAACTTCTGGCTGAGCTACAAAGAGCTGGCTGAACAGCTGGTGCCCTACGTCAAAGAGATGGGCTTTACCCATATCGAACTGCTGCCCATCAACGAACACCCGTTTGATGGCAGCTGGGGTTATCAGCCGCTGGGCATGTATGCGCCGACCCGTCGCTTCGGGACCCGTGACGAATTCCGCGCCTTTATCGACAGCGCCCATGCCGCCGGCCTGAACGTGCTGCTGGACTGGGTGCCGGGCCACTTCCCGAGTGATGACTTTGGTCTGGCAAAATTTGATGGCACCGAGCTGTACGAACACAGCGATCCGCGTGAAGGTTTTCATCAGGACTGGAACACCCTGATCTATAACTTTGGCCGCCGTGAAGTCAGCAACTACCTATCGGGCAATGCGCTCTACTGGGTTGAACGTTTTGGCATTGATGGTCTGCGCGTCGATGCGGTGGCGTCGATGATTTACCGCGACTACAGCCGCGCGGAAGGCGAGTGGGTGCCTAACCAGTATGGCGGGCGCGAAAACCTCGAAGCGATTGAATTTCTGCGCTACACCAACCGCACGCTGGGCACCGTGGCACCCGGATCGGTCACCATGGCGGAAGAGTCGACCGATTACCCTGGCGTGACGCGGCCGACCGAAGGCGACGGACTGGGCTTCTGGTTCAAGTGGAACCTCGGCTGGATGCACGACACGCTCGACTACATGAAACTCGATCCGATTCATCGCCGTTATCATCACAACCTGATGAGCTTCGGCATGATGTACAACTACACCGAGAATTTTGTGTTGCCGCTGTCACACGACGAAGTGGTGCACGGTAAGCGCTCGATTCTCGACCGCATGCCGGGCGACGCGTGGCAGAAGTTCGCCAACCTGCGCGCCTATTACGGCTGGATGTGGGGCTTCCCGGGCAAGAAACTGCTGTTTATGGGCAATGAGTTCGCCCAGGGCCGCGAGTGGAATCATGACGTCAGCCTCGACTGGCATCTGCTGGAAGGCGGTGACAACTGGCACCACGGCGTTCAGCGTCTGGTGCGCGATCTTAACCATACCTATCAATACTACACGCCGCTGCATCAGCTCGACTTCGATCCGCAGGGATTTGAGTGGCTGGTGGTCGACGATGCGGAGCATTCGGTGTTTGCCTTTGTCCGTCGCGATCGTGAAGGCAATGAAGTGATCGTGGTCAGTAACTTTACGCCGGTGCCGCGGCCGGGTTACCGCTTTGGCGTGAACCAGCCCGGCAAGTGGCGCGAAGTGCTGAATACCGACCAGCATGAGTACCACGGCAGCGACGTGCGCAACCACGGCGTGCAGACCGATCAGCAGCCGAGCCATGGGCGACCGCAGTCGCTGAGCCTGAATCTGCCGCCGCTGGCAACGCTGTGGCTGGTGCGGGAGGGCGAATGACCATAACGGCCGGCGATCCGCAGCCGCCTGGTGCCAGTTACGATGGCAAGGGCGTCAATTTCACCCTGTTTTCACAGCATGCCAGCCGCGTTGAGCTGTGCCTGTTTGATGAAAACGGCGTGGAGCAGCGTAGCGATCTGCCGGGCCGCAGCGGCGATATCTGGCATGGCTATGTTCCGACACTAAAGCCAGGGCAGCGTTACGGCTTTCGGGTCCACGGTCCATGGGCGCCCCGTCAGGGGCATCGTTTTAACCCGGCGAAGCTGCTGGTGGACCCATGCGCCCGCGCGGTAGAAGGCGACGTGCCGGACGATGCCCGTTTTCACGGCGGTATCAGCGAGCCTGATCCGCACGACAGCGCGGCGATCGCGCCGAAGTCGCTGGTGGTGGCGGAAGATTTCGACTGGCAGGACGATGTTGCGCCGCGCACCCCGTGGGGCAACACCGTGATTTATGAGGCGCACGTGCGCGGCCTGACCCGGCAGCATCCGGAAATTCCGGAAACGCTACGCGGCACTTACGCGGCGCTCGGCCATCCTGTTATGGTGGATTATCTGCGCCGTCTCGGTATCACGGCGATTGAGCTGCTGCCGGTGGCCCATTTTGCCAGCGAGCCGCGTTTGCTTCAGCTTGGGCTAAGCAATTACTGGGGCTATAACCCGTTTGCCCTCTGGGCGGTCGATCCGCGCTACGCCGCCGGACAGGATGGGCTGACGCCGCTGCAGGAGTTTCAGCAGGCGGTCAAAAACCTGCATGCGGCGGGGATAGAAGTGCTGCTGGATGTGGTGTTTAACCACACCGCCGAACTGGACGCCATCGGTCCGACCATTTCAATGCGCGGCATCGATAACGCCAGCTATTACTGGCTGGATGAGCAGGGCGACTACCAGAACTGGACCGGCTGTGGCAACACGCTCAATCTGCATCATCCGCAGGTGATGGCGTGGGTGCTGGATGCGCTGCGCTACTGGGTGCGGGTTTGTCACGTCGACGGTTTCCGCTTTGATCTGGCACCGGTGCTGGGGCGCACGCCCGATTACCAGCGCGATGCGCCGCTGTTTGAGGCGATACGCGCCTGTCCGCTGCTGTCCAAGGTCAAGCTGATTGCCGAACCCTGGGATATCGGACCCAATGGCTACCAGGTCGGCCAGTTTCCTGCGCCGTTTGCTGAATGGAACGATCGCTTCCGCGACACCGCGCGACGTTACTGGCTGCACGGTGCAATGAGCAACGGCGAGTTTGCCCGTCGCTTTGCCGCCTCCAGCGATCTTTTTCAGCAAGAGGACCGGCAGCCACACGCCACCGTCAACCTGATCACCGCTCACGACGGCTTTACGCTGTGGGATGTGGTGAGCTTTGAACGCAAACACAACGAAGCCAACGGGGAAGATAACCGTGACGGACACGGCGATAACTACAGCCATAACCATGGCAAAGAGGGGCTGAACGTCAGCTTCGATGTGATTGAGCGCCGCCGTCGCAGCGTGCGGGGCTTGCTCACCACCCTGTTACTGTCGCAGGGCACACCGATGCTGCTGGCGGGCGACGAGCGCGGCCACACGCAGCACGGTAACAACAACGCCTACTGTCAGGATAACGCCCTGAGCTGGCTTGACTGGCGGGCGGATGAGAAAGGATTGGTCGGATTCACTGCGGCCCTGATCCGGCTGCGTCAGCAAATTCCGGCGCTGACGGCGGATCGCTGGTGGCAGGAAGGTGATGGCAATGTGCAGTGGCTCAATGCCGGTGGCCAGCCACTGCAACACGATGAATGGGCACAGGGGACGCACAGATTGCAGATCCTGCTGTCCGGCCGCTGGTTAATAACAATAAACGCCACGGACTCGGTGAATGACATCGTGTTACCAGACGGAGAATGGCGTGCCCTTCCTCCTTTCGCCGGGGACGATAACCCCATCCTGTTAACTGTCTGGCATGGTCCCGCACACGGTGTGTGCGTGTTCCAAAAGCAATCATAAGGAGTCAGACATGGTTAAATTAGACAGAACAGATCACCTGATGCTGGCGCGCCAGCTCCCTACACAAACGGTTGCTCTGATCCTCGCCGGTGGACGCGGTACACGGCTGGTCGACCTGACAGCAAAACGTGCCAAGCCGGCGGTGCACTTCGGCGGCAAGTTCCGCATTATCGACTTTGCCTTGTCCAACTGCGTTAACTCCGGTATCCGCCGCATTGGCGTGATTACCCAGTACCAGTCCCACACCCTGACCCAGCACATCCAGCGTGGCTGGTCGATCTTCAATGAAGAGATGAATGAGTTTGTGGATTTGCTGCCAGCGCAGCAGCGCTTCTCCACCGAACAGTGGTATCGCGGCACCGCCGATGCGGTAACGCAAAACCTTGATGTGATTCGCCGTTATCAGGCGCAGTACATCGTGATCCTCGCCGGGGACCACATTTATAAGATGGATTATTCGCGCATGCTGCTGGATCACGTGGTCAACGAGGCGAAATGTACCATCGCCTGTTTGCCGGTGCCGGTGCATGAGGCCACCGCGTTTGGCGTGATGGCGGTTAACGAAGAGAACATGGTGATCGACTTCGTTGAGAAGCCGCCAAAACCGCCGACCATGCCGGGTGATGACACCCAGGCGCTGGCCAGTATGGGGATCTACGTCTTCAACGCCGACTATCTTTATGCGTTGCTGGAAGAAGATCTGCAGACCCCCGGCTCAAATCACGATTTTGGCAAAGATATTCTGCCGAAAATCGTGGCGAGCGGTGAAGGCTACGCGCACTCCTTTGCGCTTTCCTGCGTGCAGAACGACGACAAAGCACCGCCTTACTGGCGCGATGTCGGCACGCTGGAAGCTTACTGGCGCGCGAACCTCGACCTGGCCTCGGTGATGCCGGAACTGGATATGTATGACGTGACCTGGCCAATTCGCACCCATATGGAGCCGCTGCCGCCCGCCAAGTTTGTCCAGGATCGCTCAGGCAGTCACGGCATGACCATGAACTCACTGGTATCGGGCGGCTGCATTATTTCCGGCTCGGTGGTGGTGAACTCGGTGCTGTTTCCCCGGGTTCGCGTTAACTCGTTTTGCAACATTGATTCAACCGTGCTGCTGCCCGATGTGGTGGTTGGCCGATCCTGCCGTCTGCGCCGCTGTGTGATCGATCGCGCCTGCGAGCTGCCAGAAGGAATGGTCATCGGCGAAAACCCAGATGAAGACAGTCGCCGGTTTCACCGTTCGGATGAAGGCATCGTACTGGTTACCCGCGCCATGCTGGCTAAACTGGCCAATGCGGGGCAGTAAGCGATAGCGGAACACACGCAATCGGCACGCGGATCGTGCCTGATAACTTAATGAGGTCGAGGATGCAGGTTTTACATGTCTGTTCAGAACTTTTCCCGCTGCTCAAAACGGGCGGACTGGCTGATGTAGTCGGGGCATTACCTCAAGCACAAATTGCGGGTGGCACGGATACGCGGGTGTTATTGCCCGCTTTTCCAGCATTGCGCAAGGGCATACCTGATCTTCAGGTGGTAACAGAATTGGATACGTTTGCCGGACATGTACGATTACTGTTTGGTGAGTTTAACGGGGTAGGTATCTACCTGATTGATGCGCCGGCGCTCTATGACCGTCCGGGCAGTCCGTATCATGATGAGTCGCAGTTTGCCTACGTCGATAACTACCTGCGCTTCGCGCTGCTCGGCTGGATGGGCTGTGAGCTGGCGTGTGGGCTGGATGCAATGTGGCGTCCGGATATTGTTCACGCCCACGACTGGCATGCTGGCCTGACCTGCGCCTATCTGGAAGCGCGTGGTCGTCCGGCCAAATCGGTGTTCACCGTGCATAACCTGGCTTATCAGGGGCTGTTCGCGGCGCATCACATGGAAGAGATTGGTCTGCCGTGGTCGTTTTTCAGCATGTACGGACTGGAATTTTTCGGTCAGATCTCTTTCCTCAAAGCGGGTCTCTATTACGCCGATCACGTCACGGCGGTCAGCCCGACCTACGCGCATGAAATCACCTCGGCCGAGTTCGGTTATGGCATGGAAACCTTACTGGCGCAGCGTATGCGTGAAGGTCGCCTGAGCGGCATTCTGAACGGCGTGGACCCGTCAATCTGGGATCCGGCGCATGACCTGCTGCTCAACGCGCGCTATAACCGCGACACGCTGGAAGCCAAGGCGGAAAACAAACGCCAGCTGCAGGTGGCGATGGGGCTGAAGGTGGATGATAAGGCCCCGGTATTCTGCGTCATCAGCCGTCTGACCAAACAGAAAGGGCTGGACCTGGTGCTGGAAGCGCTGCCGGGCCTGCTGGCGCAGGGCGGACAGCTGGTGCTGCTGGGGCAGGGCGATGCCGAGTTGCAACAGGGATTCCTGGCCGCGGCGGCAGAACATCCTGGCAGCGTCGGGGTGCAGATTGGCTATCACGAAGCGTTCTCACACCGCATCGTTGGCGGCGCGGATGTGATTGTGGTGCCGAGCCGATTCGAGCCGTGTGGCCTGACTCAGCTTTATGGCCTGAAGTATGGTACGTTGCCGTTAGTGCGACGTACCGGCGGTCTGGCCGATACGGTCAATGACAGTTCATTAGAGAATCTGGCGGACGGTATCGCCAGTGGCTTCAGTTTTGAAGATGCAAACGCCTGGTCGCTGTTGCGGGCCATCCGGCGTGCGTTTGTATTGTGGTCTCGTCCTTCGTTGTGGCGTTACGTTCAGCGCCAGGCCATGGGGATGGATTTTAGCTGGCAGGTGGCGGCACAAGCCTACCGTGATCTCTACCAACGTTTGATGTAACGGATTGGGAAAACTGGATATGAATGCACCTTTCACTTACGCCTCACCAACGTTGACGGTTGATGCCTTAAAGCATTCGATTGCCTACAAACTGATGTTTACCATCGGTAAAGATCCTTCTATCGCCAATAAGCATGAGTGGCTTAACGCCTCGCTGCTGGCGGTGCGCGACCGGATGGTTGAGCGCTGGCTGCGTTCCAGCCGTGCCCAGCTGTCACAGGACGTGCGGCAGGTTTATTACCTGTCGATGGAGTTCCTGATGGGTCGCACGCTGGGCAATGCGCTGCTGGCGATGGGGATTTATGACGATCTGAACCAGGCGCTGGATGAGATGGGGCTGGACCTGGCCGAGCTGATGGAAGAAGAGAACGATCCTGGCCTCGGTAACGGCGGTCTGGGTCGCCTGGCGGCCTGTTTCCTCGACTCCCTGGCGACGCTGGGTATGCCCGGCCGCGGCTACGGTATTCGTTATGACTACGGCATGTTCAAACAGAACATTGTGGAAGGTGAGCAGAAAGAGTCGCCGGATTACTGGCTTGAGTACGGTAATCCGTGGGAATTCCAGCGCTTCAATACCCGTTACAAAGTGCGTTTTGGCGGCCGGGTGCAGCATGAAGGGGCGAAGGTGCGCTGGCTGGAGACAGAAGAGATTCTGGCGATGGCGTATGACCAGATCATCCCGGGTTTCGACACCGATGCCACCAACACCCTGCGGTTGTGGGGCGCGCAGGCGAGTAACGAGATCAACCTCGGTAAATTTAACCAGGGCGACTATTTCGCGGCGGTGGAAGATAAAAACCACTCCGAGAACGTTTCCCGCGTGCTCTATCCCGATGATTCAACCTATTCCGGCCGTGAACTGCGGTTGCGTCAGGAGTATTTCCTGGTGTCCGCCACCGTACAGGACATTCTTAATCGTCACTGGCGGATGCACCAGACCTGGGACAACCTGGCCGATAAAATCGCTATCCACCTGAATGACACTCACCCGGTGCTGGCGATCCCCGAACTGATGCGTCTGCTGATTGACGAACATAAGTTCAGCTGGGACAACGCGTTTGACGTCTGCTGCCAGGTGTTCTCTTACACCAACCACACGCTGATGACCGAAGCGCTGGAGACCTGGCCGGTCGATATGATTGGCAAAATTTTGCCACGTCATCTCAGCATCATTTTCGAGATTAACGACTTCTTCCTGAAAACCATTCAGGACTACTACCCGGATGACTGGGATCTGCTGTCGCGCATTTCGATCATCGATGAGAACGACGGCCGCCGGATTCGCATGGCGTGGCTGGCGGTGGTGGTCAGCCATAAGGTCAATGGCGTCTCTGAACTGCACTCCAACCTGATGGTGCAGTCGCTGTTTGCTGATTTCTCGCGGCTGTTCCCCGGCCGTTTCTGCAACAAGACCAATGGCGTGACGCCGCGTCGCTGGCTGGCGCTGGCGAACCCGGCGCTCTCTGAAGTGCTGGATGAGGAGATCGGCCGCAACTGGCGTACCGATCTCAGCCAGCTCGGCGAGCTGAAAGCGCAGATTGATTATCCGGCCTTTATCGAAAAAGTGGCGGTCGCCAAACATCAGAACAAACGTCGGCTGGCTGACTGGGTGGCGAAAAACCTTGATGTGGTGCTGGACCCGAATGCGCTGTTTGACGTGCAGATTAAACGTATCCATGAGTACAAGCGGCAGCTGCTCAACGTGCTGCATGTGATCACCCGCTATAACCGCATCAAAGCCGATCCGCAGGCGGACTGGGTGCCGCGCGTCAATATCTTTGCCGGCAAAGCCGCCTCGGCCTATTACGTCGCCAAGCACATCATTCATCTGATCAACGATGTCGCGAAAGTGATCAACAACGATCCGCAGGTGAAAAATAAGCTGAAGGTGGTCTTCATTCCGAACTACAGCGTCAGCCTGGCGCAGATCATCATCCCGGCGGCCGATCTTTCAGAGCAGATCTCTACCGCCGGTACCGAAGCCTCCGGCACCAGTAACATGAAGTTTGCGCTCAACGGCGCGCTGACCATCGGTACGCTGGATGGCGCCAACGTTGAGATGCTGGATCACGTCGGCGAGGAGAATATCTTCATTTTCGGTAACACCACGCCGCAGGTTGAAGCGCTGCGTAAAGGCGGATATAACCCGCGTCAGTACTACGAAGAGGACCCGGAGCTGCATCAGGTGCTGACCCAGCTGGCCTCTGGCGTATTCAGCCCGCAGGAGCCAGGTCGCTACCGTAACCTGTTTGATTCGCTGGTGAACTTCGGCGATCACTATCAGCTGCTGGCGGATTACCGCAGTTATGTCGATACCCAGGACAAGGTGGATGCGCTCTATCGCCAGCCGGACGAATGGCAGCGGCGTGCCGCGATGAACATTGCCGGCATGGGCTATTTCTCGTCGGACCGCACCATTCAGGAGTATGCCGATGAGATCTGGAATATTTCGCCGATAAGATTATAAGACGCGCACGTCACCGCCCGCGGTGACGTTATCATTCGCGGCGGCCGAGGGAGCGGCCGCACTGCTTCACGCCCGTCATTTCCGCTACCGCCGATCCACCGTGTCGTTCAGCGCTTCCCCTGATCAGGCTGATACCTGCACTCATCCCGCTTTGCCGTGACGGCAGCGGATCGCCGATCCCGCCCGATTGACTCCCCGGCAGAACTACCGCGACAGACATGCCAGATCATAACGCCCTCGCTGAGGTATCGGCTATTATGCAGCCCGGCTTACATGCGTTTCATCTTTTGACCAGACAGGCAGAACAGACAATGAGTGACAACATTAATCACGAGATTACCTTTCGCAAGCTCAGCGTCTTCATGATGTTTATGACCAAAGGCAATATCGCTCGCACCGCAGAAGCGCTGGAACTGAGCAGCGTCAGCGTCCATCGCGCGCTGCACACACTGGAAGAAGGCATCGACTGTCCGTTGTTTATCCATAAAGGCCGCAACCTGGTGCCGCTGCCCGCCGCCTGGACGCTGCTGGAGTATTGCCGGGATGTGACGGCGCTGATGGGAAAAGGGATCGAAGAAGCACGGCTGGTGGCTGGCGTCGGCTGTGGTCGTCTGCGGATCGGCACGCTCTACTCGCTGACGCTGGAAACCATCCCGCGACTGATCATGGGCATGAAGCTGCGCCGGCCGACGCTCGAGCTTGATCTCACCATGGGCTCAAATCAGATGCTGCTCAACATGCTGGAGGATGATGCGCTTGATGCAATCCTGATCGCCACCAACAACGGCGAGTTCAGCGATTCGCTGTTCGATGTGGTGCCGCTGTTTTATGACGATATTTTCCTGGCCGCACCGGCCGGTGAAACGCTGGATCTGAGCCGCCCGGCGGATCTGCGCGACTATGCCGATCGTGATTTCGTTTCGCTGGCCGAAGGCTTTGCCACCTATGCCGGTTTTCAGGAGGCGTTTCAGGTGGCCGGCTTTGAACCGAGAGTGGTAACGAAGGTGAATGACATTTTTTCGATGGTCAGTCTGGTGCAGGCTGGCATGGGGCTGGCGTTAATTCCGGGTCGGATGAAAAAAGTCTACGAAAACAATATCCAGCTGGTCAGCCTGGCCGAGCCTTATCAGATGCGTCAGCAGATTTCGATTGTCTACTCACACCGCCGCGAACGCGACCAGGAGCTGCTGGCGCTGGCCGCAGAAGGGCGGATGTACGCCCGCGGTCTTACTGACTCAGCCGTTTAGCCAGATGCAGTGCCACCTCAACGCTGTTGCGTTCCATGCAAATGGCTTCGCCCTGCCAGCCTGCCTGCAGGGTGAGGCCGGTCAGCACATTGCCTGGCGGCATTTCAATCGCCAGGCGGGCATCGCGCTGGTTGGCTGAAATCACCGCATCATTCCACTGCACCGTGCGCGCCATGTTATAGGCGAGGTCGTCGGCAATTTTACCCGGCTCCCAGATTACCCGCCCGGTCGAACCGCTCAGATAAGCGCAGCCAGGACGTGACAGGCTGACAGATTCAAACGCGGCAGCCAGTTCAGCAGCAGGCTTATCCAGCAGTGCGCAGTGAGATGGCACGCTGACCGCCAGCCTGACCGCTTTGCTGGCACCGGCCGCCAGCGCTTTTTGCGCCACCCGCGCCATATCCTCATCCCGTCCGGCAATCACGATCTGCGTTTCTGCATTGAGGTTGGCAATATAGGTATTGCTGTCGACCAGCAGCTTCTCCAGCCGGCTGAGCGTCAGTCCGGTAATTGCGGTCAGGCCGTAGCCCTGCGGATAGGCCTGCTCCATCAGATCGCCGCGCAGAGCCACCAGCCGTAGCGCATCGCTGAAATCGAGTGCGCCAGCAATCACCGCGGCGGGATAAGCGCCAATCGACAGGCCGCTGACAATGTCCGGCTTCAGCCCGTGTCTGATCAGCTCACGCGCCCAGGCTACGCCGGCAATCAGCAGACTGAGCTGGACGGCGCGGGTATGGCGCAGCGCATCAGCGCTGTCGAGCTGGTCGGTCTCTTCACCAAGCACGGCGCGCACGCTGTTTAACAGCGCCTCACCGTCGGGAAGATGTTGCAACATACCGACCCGCTGGGTGCCCTGGCCGGGAAAAGTAAAAAGGATTTTCATGCGGGATCTCTGCTCCAGGGTGACGCGGTCAGTCTCGGACCGGTGGCGGTTTTCAACAGTACGCGGCCTTCACGCAGCCATTCGTTGAGGGCAAAAGCGCCGAGCGGTGTTTCCACCTGAGTATCGACGCGGCAGGGCAGCGTTTCAGTCTGGCTCTGCCACTGCTGCAGCGCGTCGCGTGCCAGCGGCTGCGGCGCACGAATCAGTAAGTCCAGATCGCTGGCGGCGTGCAGCGTCGGCCGCTGTGTCGCCAGTGCATAACCGGTGCTGCCGGTGACGCCCCAGCGCCATGGCCAGTCGCTGTCGCTGAGCGCGATTGCCGCCCTGACCGGCGGATAATCAACAAACGGCGACGCGAGCAAATGGCTGCGATCAGCCAGCATCTCCGGTGTGACGACGCGTTCAATATCGGCCGCGTCTGTCCATCCGGCGGCGCGCTGTTCACGTTTTTCACCGCGCACGCCGACCGGAATCAGCCCCGATTGATTCACATCGCGCCGCACCACCACTGGGAAAGCGTGCTGCCAGTGCTGGCTGACCCAGGCGTCGCTGATGGCTAACAGCGCGCTGTCTGAGCGCAGCCAGAGGAGATCGTGGGGGCGCGGTGTGAACGTCATATTACATTCCGGAAGTCAGAGTAATGAACAGGGGTAACGATAAAATACACAGAATCGAACTTAACAGCAGCACGGCTTCAGCATCCGGCGACTGCACACCGAAGCGGTTACCAAACACCACGCCAAAGAAGCCGGCTGACAGCGCAATCATCAGAATCGCAGTAATCGCCACCGGACCACTCAGACCCAGCGCCAGCACCAGACCCCAGGCAATAAAGGGCTGAATCAGCAGTTTGGTAATTGTGCCGACACCCACCACGGCGTTGAGTTTCAGTTTACGCGCAGAGAGGATCACCCCGGTCAGGAACAGCGCGGCTGCGGTCGCCGCCAGGCCCAGCGGTTTAATCGCCGCCAGCACCAGATCCGGCATTTTAACGCCCAGCGCCGACAGCACCACACCAATCAACGGACCCATCACGATCGGTTTCTTTACTGAACGCCACATCAGGACTGGCAGCATGGTCAGGGTCGAACCGTGTGCGGTTCCCGCCGCAAAGGCTTTTTCGCGTTCCAGAATCAGCAGGCACAGCGGCGTCAACAGGACTGAACCACAGGCAATAGATACCGCGACAGAAAGCGACGTTGTGGGGTTTTCACCCAGTACGCTGGCGAGAATCGGCAGACCGAGTGCCGCGTAGTTTGGCAGTGCAACGGTCAGCGTCAGCACTGCGGCATCCTGCGGCGACTTTTTGAAAACTTTAGTGGCGGTAAAATAGATCCCCGCATAGGTGATCCACATGGCACCGGTAAGCACCACGATTAACGGCCATTGCGCCACGATGCCTGGCCAGGGCGTCTGTACTGTCGCGCTGAACAGGGCAGCGGGCAGGGCAAAATCCATCACAAAAATATTGAGCAGTGAAACGTCTTTGTTGTTGACCATTCCAGCCTTACCGGCCCAGAAACCCAGCAGCATGATCACAAAGATTGGAGCAAGGGCATGAACAATTATATAAATCATAAATCACCTGTATTTTAAGAAGAATTCTTGGCTAACACGATGTTTATAATTCTAAAAGCGGCCCTTATTGCGGGGCGGTCATCCGCCCCGTCCAGGCCGTTTCCGGCAGGTTTTTTTGTTTTGTAGTCGGGTTTACCAGCTGGCGCGCATCCGCTCACGGACCAGCGAGGAGCTGCGGCGATTTTCAGCGCCCAGCCGGTTTTTCAGGCTTGGATCCTGACGGGCATCAGCGATAGCTTTCTGCAGGGCAATCTCAACCATCGCCAGATCGGCATCTGACGGCGCATCAGGATTGGCCACGGTCAGCAGGTCGGACAGCAGGCCCAGGGTGTGGAAGTTGCTGACGTCATAGGCCATCGGCGGAATGGTCGCCGCCAGTTTTTCCAGCGCGTCGACGGTACGCAGCGTGATGCGCGCAGCGGACTCTTTACCCATTGCGTGCACCAGCACGCCCTGGTCGTTGAGCGCGATCAGCCGGTTTGCCTGATAGCCGTGCGCCAGAAATGCGCCGGACATCGCTTTACCGACAATCAGGCCAATCACCGGGTGACCGGCCAGACGGGCTTTAGCATAGGCACCGGCGGCACCGGCCAGCGCCTGGTGAATACCAAACGCCTCTTCACGGCGGCCATAAGCCTGACTCGGCACATCGATCACCGCCACAATCGGACGTTTCACCGCGCTGTTGCTGTCAGCGTCGATGGTTTCATTCACCACTTTCGCCAGCGTCCAGCCTTCCAGCAGGCCGACTTCACCTCTGGCGGCACGGGGATAGTGATTGTCTGCGTCAGGGACTACGGCGATAAAGCGGACGCTTTCGCCATTAAGTTCGCCGTCAGCGACCTGAACAGAGGGGCACAGCCCACTCAGGCGCTGCGCATCGGGTGCGAGTTTTGCCAGCCATGTTGCACCGCGGCTGTTGGTCTGGGTCATTATTTATCCTCCCGGGCGAAAAGCTGTTTAATCGTGGCGGTATCGGCCTGTTGACGGGTGTCGAAGTTGCTCAGCCGTGGCAGGAAATCCGCATATTTATCACTGCGATGCTGCGCCGGTACGCCTTTGGCAATGAAGTCATTCATCGCAGTTTTAACCGCATTGACGCCATCACTGACCAGCGCATCCACCAGGCCGCTGGCGTAGCGGATTTCGCCGCCGGTCATGCTCCAGATAAACGGACGGTCACGGGAGTCATACTCTTCAATGCCCGCTTCCTGCTCGATAACCTGTGGTCCGTTAAGGCCGAGGCGTGCTTCGCGGGTAACGATCAGGTAGCTGCAGAGCGCGGCAGCGATAGACATACCGCCAAAGCAGCCGACGGTGCCGGCAATGATGCCGATAACCGGGGTATAGCGACGCAGGTCGACAATCGCCGCATGGATGTCGGCAATCGCCGCCAGTCCCAGATTAGCCTCCTGCAAACGGACGCCGCCGGTTTCGAGGCACAGCACCGCCTGAGTCGGAATGCCGTTGCGATTGTCTTCAGCGGCCAGTTCGAGCGCCGCGGCCATTTTCGCGCCGGAGACTTCGCCCATGCTGCCGCCCTGGAAGGTGCCTTCGATGGCAATCACCACCGCTGGCTGACCGTTCAGCGTACCGCGCGCCACCACCATGCCGTCATCAGACTGCGGCACCACACCCTGCGGTGCCAGCCACGGTGACATGATGCCTTCAAAGGGATCCAGCAGTTCGCGATAGCTGCCATCGTCCAGCAGCGCACGAGCGCGCTCACGGGCACGTAATTCAATAAAACTGGCATCGTTACGCATGGCTCACCTCTTCAAATACCTGTTCAATACGGATACGCGCGACGCCGGGCGTTGCGCCAAAGTCGTGAATAACCAGCTGTCCGGCGGGCAGGCCGCTGATCAAATTCAGGCGGTCAAACAGCGCCTTCCAGCGGGCGTCGCTGTTATCCAGTGAAGTGGTGATATCAATATTCAGCGTTTGCCCTTCGGTTGCGGTGTACAGCACTTCCATATCACCGGAACCAACGACCCCTGCCAGGGCTTTACCGCTGAGTGCGCGGTTAGCAGGGAAAGATAATGTGATGTGTTCCATAACGACCTCTAATTAAAAGAGTGGTTGGTGGCCGGACATACCCTGTCGACAAACAGCGTCGCGGCCAGCAAATCGGCGGCACCGCCCGGGGAGGCGTTCAGGGCCAGCATGCGGTGATCCAGGCGGGCGAGGGCGGCCTGACCTTCAGCGGTTCCGCAGCCACCGGCCAGCAGCACCGCGCGGGCGCCGCGCTGCATGGTTTCCAGTCCGGTCATGCCGGCACGTGACAGCACGCAGGTATCGCTGAGTGAGGTCATGATCGCCATCAGCGCATCCAGGCGGGCTTCGCTTTCGCTGGCACCGGCTGCGCGGCTGCGCAACAGCTGCGGCAGCGCCAGCTTCATCACGTGAGGAAAAGCCTGCTGCGCCTCCTCACGTGCGCCGGGTACCTGATAGCGGTGACTCGCTTTCAGCCCCTTGCTGAACACTTTCGGTGCCGCCCGGTCGGGCAGGCTTGCCAGCATTGCGGCTGTCTGCGTCAGGCTGTCAGCCGTGGCGTGACCGCCGTGCATTGCGGCCGCGCTGACCAGCAGACCCAGCGCCCAGATAGCACCACGATGGGTATTCACGCCGCCGGTGGCCGCCATCATCTGCCGCTCGCCCTCACGTCCCAGACGACCCACCGTTTCGCGCAGGGCGATGTCGGCTGGCCGCATCCAGCTCTGACGGGCCAGCGCCAGGAAGGTCGGCACCAGACTTTCGGCGGAGCGCTCCATCAGGGCCAGCGTCAGGTCCTGATGCGCGCCGTTGCCCCGGCTGTCGACCAGACCCGGCTTGGGACTCAGCCGCGCTTCATCGGTCAGACAATCGCGCGCTGTGATCGCCAGCAGGCTGGCCTGCGCCTCGGGTTGAGTCTGCGACAGGAGTTTCATTACCAGCTCCGGAATTTTGCCGGTGGGTTATAAAGACCGCCCGACCATTCAACCAGGTCAGAGACACTGCTGGCGGCGAGCAGCGAGCGGGTGGCATCTGAACGACGGATGCCCATGTCTTCCGGATAGACGACTTTGCCGCTTTTACGCAGGGCCGCTACGCGCGCCGCATCAACGCCAAGACCGATATCGGTAATCCCGGCCACCGCAGCGACCATCGCGCGGCGCTCTTCGAGACTTTCTGCCCGATAGAGATAGGCAATACCCTCTTCGGTCAGCACGTGGGTAACGTCATCGCCATAAATCATCACCGGTGCCAGCGGCATGCCGGTCGATTTTGCCACTTCAACCGCATCCAGCGTTTCAACGAAGGTAGGTTTGGCACCGGCCTGGAAGGTTTCAACCATCTGAACCACCAGTTTTTTACCGCGCTGCATCGGGTCTGGCTCGGTGATCATATTGAGCCAGGCAGGCGAAGCATGACGGCGGCCGTGCGGATCGTGGCCCATGTTAGGCGCACCGCCGAAGCCGGAAAGACGACCGCGGGTCACGGTAGAGGAGTTTGCCAGGCCATCGACCTGCAGGGTGGCACCGATAAACATATCCACCGCATACTGACCTGCCAGCTGACAGAAGGCGCGGTTAGAGCGCATTGAACCGTCGCTGCCGGTGAAGAAGATATCGGGACGGGCGCGGATGTACTCTTCCATCCCCAGCTCACCGCCGAAGCAGTGCACGCTCTCAACCCAGCCGCTTTCAATCGCCGGGATCAGCGTCGGATGTGGGTTCAGCGTCCAGTGCTTACAGATTTTGCCTTTCAGGCCGAGTTGTTCACCGTAGGTCGGCAGCAGCAGTTCAATCGCGGCGGTGTTAAAACCAATGCCGTGGTTGAGCGACTGCACCTGGTGTTCGGCGTAGATCCCTTTGATCGCCATCATCGCCATCAGGATATGTTCCTGCTTGATCAGGCGTGGGTCGCGGGTGAACAGCGGTTCGATAAAGAAAGGTTTGTCGGCGACGACGATATAGTCGATCCAGGAACCGGGGATATCGACGCGCGGCAGGTCGGTTTCGTCATCGACCAGTTCATTCACCTGAGCAATCACGATACCGTCACGAAACGCGGCAGCTTCTACCAGCGCCGGCGTATCTTCGGTGCTCGGGCCGGTATACAGATTGCCTTTGCGGTCAGCTTTATAACCGGCAATCAGCGCGACGTTAGGGCTCAGGTCAACGTAGAGGCGGGAATAGAGTTCGATGTAGGTGTGGATCGCGCCTATTTCCAGTTGTCCATCTTCTAACAGCTGGGAAATACGCAGGCTTTGCGGGCCGGAAAAAGAAAAATCGAGTTTGCGGGCGATGCCTTTCTCGAAAATATCAAGATGTTCGCTGCGACCGACGCTCGGCATAATCATATGCAGGTCGTGGACTTTGGCCGGATTAACGTTCGCCAGGGTACGCGATAAAAAATCTGCCTGTTTCTGGTTATTACCTTCCAGCACGACCCGGTCACCGGGCGCAATCAGTTTTTCAAATGCTTCAACAGCTCTTTCAGTAGGAATGACTTTGCCATCAACAGGGAAAGATGCCAGACGCCGCGCTTTCTCACTGCGGCGTGTGTTCCATTCCCGGGCAGGCGTTTGGCCTGTGTTCATTTCAACCTCCTGATTAAAATAACGGATATGTCGTTTTTGCTAACAGAAGTCTGGACTTTCTTAATGCGTGGTTCAATTAAGCAAAACTCACGAACGTTAGATTTAAGGTAACAATGGGTGCGGCGTGGCCGGGATAACCGAAACAGGAAAGTTTGAGTTTAGGCGGTAATTCAGAAATTAAATGAATAAATATTGATCGGGGTTAATATTGGCGTGAATCTGACAGGATTAATAAAAATTTAATAAAAAGCAGATCTTCTGCTAATGCGGCTTATTAGCGGTGTCAGCATGACAGTTATATTACCGTTAAATAACCGCAGCACTGACGTGACAATGCGCGACTGACGCTTAGCGCGAAAGCCTGCTGCCGCAACCTGGTTGCGGCGCAAAAAAAAGCAGGCCGCAGCCTGCTTTGTTCAATATTGCCAGCTTATGACGCCAGCGACAGCGTGGGTTTGGCTTTCTGCGCCAGCCATTCTGCCACGCGGGCCTGCTGATCTTTGCTCAGCCACATGCCCTGCTTGGTACGGCGCCAGATAGCATCGTCAACTTCACGCACCCATTCATGCTGCACCAGGTAGCGTAATTCTGCTTCGTAAAACTCGTGACCGAAGTTCTCACCCAAATCCTCCAGACTCTTCGCGCCAGCCAACAGCGTTTCGGTGTTGCTGCCGTAGGTACGGGCGAAATGGCGTGCCATATTTTCGCTAATGAACGGATAACGGCGACGCAGGCTGGCGGCGTAATCTTCACGGGTACCGGAGATATTACCGCCCGGCAGCACGCAGTTCTTCGTCCAGGCCGGACCGGCATTCGGGTAGTACTTCGCCAGTTTCTCCAGCGCATGTTCCGCCAGCTTACGGTAGGTGGTCAGCTTGCCGCCGAACACTGACAGCAGCGGTGTCTGGCCGTTATCGTCACGTACATCCAGCGTGTAATCACGGGTAATCGCCTGCGGTGAATCCGATTCGTCATCACACAGCGGACGCACACCGGAGTAAGACCAGACAATATCGTCCGTGGTCAGCTGCTTTTTAAAGTGGCCATTGAACACTTTCAGCAGGTAGTCGGTTTCGCTGTCGTCGATGTGAACGTTTTTCGGATCGCCTTTGTACTCAACGTCAGTGGTGCCGATGATAGAGAATTCATCCATCCACGGGATCACAAACACGATACGGTTATCTTCGTTCTGCAGAATGTAAGCCTGCTTCTCGGTGTGCACACGCGGCACCACGATGTGGCTGCCTTTGATCAGGCGAATGCCGTAAGGCGATTTCAGCTTCAGGCTGTCATCGAACAGCTGTTTAACCCACGGGCCTGCCGCATTGACCAGGCCTTTAGCGCGCCAGGTGTAGGTTTTGCCGCTGTCGACATCTTCCGCTTCGACCATCCACAAACCGCCTTCACGCCAGGCGCGGGTCACGCGGGTGCGGGTACGCACTTCACCACCACGCTTCACCACTTCCTGCGCATTCAGTACCACCATGCGGGCATCATCTACCCAGCAGTCTGAGTATTCGAATCCGCGCGTGATTTCTGGCTTCAGGGCCGAATCCGCGCCAAAACGCAAACTCTTACTGCCTGGCAGACTGGTGCGTTTACCCAGATGATCATACATAAACAGACCGGTGCGGATCATCCACGCCGGACGCAGGTGCGGACGATGCGGCAGGCGGAAGCGCATCGGGAAAGCGATGTGCGGGGCCATTTTCAGCAGCACTTCACGTTCGGCCAGCGCTTCACTCACCAGACGAAACTCATAGTGTTCCAGGTAACGCAGGCCGCCATGAATCAGTTTTGAACTGGCAGAGGAGGTCGCGCAAGCCAGGTCCCGCGCCTCCAGCATCAGCACCGACAGTCCGCGTCCTGCAGCATCTGCTGCAATGCCGGCACCGTTGATGCCGCCGCCGATCACGATCAGGTCTTTGGTTTCCACGTCATCTCCTCCGATGTTCGGAATAGTTCATTAATGTTCGTTTTCGAGCATAATCATAATCGCAAACCAACATTGATGCCAGCTTTTAACCAGGTAAAAACAATTTTGCGTGATATAGCTAACATTCTGCCGGTGAAAAAATTACAAAGCCGCAATGATTGTCAGGTTATAGGCGTTGATTATCGGGTTACACTAGGCGTCATTGTGTAGGCGTCATTGTGACGATGTTATGAGAGACACCATGGAAACGTTTGAATGTATTAATGTGCAGCAGGCGCAGGACCGTCTGGCGCAGGGTGCCCTGCTGGTCGATATCCGTGACCCACAAAGCTTTGCCCTCGGTCATGCCGCTGGCGCGCTGCATCTGACCAACAGCAATCTCAGCGACTTTGTCGCCGGCGCGGACCACAGCCTGCCGGTGCTGGTGATGTGTTATCACGGCAACAGCAGTAAAGGTGCCGCACAATTTCTGCTGGGACAGGGATTCAGCGCCGCCTACAGCATAGATGGCGGTTTTGACGCCTGGCGTGCCGCTTTTCCCCAGCAGGTTGCTCACGGCAGCGAATAAATTGCCGCTCGTCACATGGAGAGTTACTGATGCGCATTACCCAATTTAACCAGCCGCGCATGGCGCAGGCGTTTGTTGACTACATGGCAACGCGCGGCGTCACGCTGCGCATTGAGCGTGAAAGCCACTACGTCATCATGCTGGATGATGAAAGCCAGCTGGAAATGGTCGAAAACGAACTTCAGCAGTTTGTGCAGGATCCTAACCATCCGCGCTATCAGGCGGCGAGCTGGCACAGCGGCAAAACCGACAGCGGCTTACGCTACGAGCGCAGCAACATCTGGACCAACATCCGCGAGCGCGCCGGTCCGCTGACCATGACGGTGATGCTGTTGTGCATTGCGGTTTTTATTCTGATGCAGATTGTCGGCGATCGCACCGTGATGTACTGGCTGGCGTGGCCGGATACCGATCAGCATCTTGAGGTCTGGCGCTGGTTCAGCCACGCGCTGCTGCACTTTTCACTGCTGCACATTCTGTTCAACCTGATGTGGTGGTGGTATCTGGGCGGGGCGGTAGAGAAGCGGCTCGGCAGCGGCAAGCTGTTCGTAATTATGCTGATCTCCGCGCTGCTGAGCGGCTGGATGCAGGCCAAATTCAGCGGCATCTGGTTTGGCGGTCTGTCGGGTGTGGTATATGCCCTGATGGGCTATTGCTGGCTGCGCGGCGAACGCGATCCCGACAGCGGCATCTATCTGGAACGTGGTTTAATCGGCTTCGCGCTGGTCTGGCTGGTGATTGGCTGGTTTGGCGCGTTTGGTCTGGCGATCGCTAACGCGGCGCACGTCGCCGGTCTGGTGGTCGGCTTAGCCATGGCGCTGGTCGATACGCGAAAAATCGCGCGCCGTTAGTCGGGCATTTCAGGATTAAGCGAGTCAACAGGAGAGGAACGTGAAGCAGACGCAACGTCATGACGCGATTATCGATTTAGTCCGACGTCAGGGATATGTCAGTACTGAGGAGCTGGTAGATCATTTCGAGGTGAGCCCGCAGACCATTCGTCGCGACCTGAACGATCTGGCCGATCAAAATAAGATTCAGCGCCATCACGGCGGCGCGGCGCTTCCCTCCAGTTCTGAAAACACCGCCTGGCACGATCGTAAAATGATGCTGTCGGCGGAAAAAGCGCGGATTGCGCAGCGGGTGGCCAGCCAGATCCCGGATGGTGCCACGCTGTTTATTGATATCGGCACCACGCCAGAAGCGGTGGCGCACGCGCTGCTGAACCACAACGATCTGCGGGTGGTGACCAACAACCTGAACGTGGCGATGCTGCTGATGGGGAAACCCGATTTCCGGGTGATCATCGCCGGTGGCGAAGTGCGTACCCGTGATGGGGCGGTAATGGGGGAAGCCACGCTCGATTTTATCTCTCAGTTCCGCCTTGATTACGGCATTCTCGGCATCAGCGGAATCGATATGGATGGCTCACTGCTGGAGTTCGACTATCACGAAGTGCGAACCAAGCGCGCCATCATTGAAAATTCACGCTGCGTAATGCTGGTTGCGGACCACTCTAAATTTGGCCGCAACGCGATGGTTAACCTCGGCAACATGAGCCTGCTGGATCATCTTTACACCGATAAAATGCCGCCAGCCAGCGTGATGAAAGTGATTGAGCAGCATGAGGTTCACCTCGAACTCTGCTGATTTCTCCCATCGCCAGCTGCCCGGCTGGCGTTTTTATTTGATTACTGTCGCTTTTTTCCCCACTCCCGTCTTTACTTAACACGTCGCTGGCACCCTGTTGCCAGCGACGTGCGCTTGCTCGTTTTGCTTCACCTCATTGCGTAACAGAAGGGAGTGATATGCCGCAGCAAAAATTCAATAAAGCCCGTTTCAACGCCGCATTAACCCGTCAATGGCAGCACTTAGGTCTCACCTCCGCACAACAGATGACCACGCACCAGTGGTGGCAGGCGATTAGCGCTGCGCTGGCGGAATTACTGGCTGCGCAACCGGCTCCCCGCGTCTCTGAGCGGCAGCGCCACGTTAATTATCTGTCGATGGAATTTCTGATCGGCCGTCTGACCGGCAACAACCTGCTCAATCTTGGCTGGTATGACGACCTGAAAGCGCTGCTGGCGGAGCAGCAAATCGATTTAACCGAGCTGCTGGAGCAGGAGGTTGACCCGGCGCTCGGCAACGGCGGGCTGGGCCGACTGGCTGCCTGCTACATGGACTCGATGGCCACCGTCGGTCAGTCGGCCACCGGCCATGGACTCAACTATCAGTACGGCCTGTTTCGCCAGTCTTTCGATCAGGGGCAGCAGATTGAAGCGCCGGATGACTGGCAGCGCGAACGCTATCCGTGGTTTCGCCACAATGCGGCGCTGGACGTTGAGGTCGCGATGGGCGGCAGCGTGGAGAAACTGGAGCAGGGCGGCGTGCGCTGGCAGCCCGATTTTTATCTGCGCGGCGAGGCGTGGGATCTGCCGGTTACCGGCTACCGCAATGGCACCACGCTGCCGCTGCGTTTGTGGCAGGCGACCAGCGCCCATCCTTTCGATCTGACCCGCTTTAACGACGGTCAGTTTTTGCAGGCGGAGCAGCCCGGCATTGATGCGGCAAAACTGACGAAGGTGCTCTATCCCAACGACAACCATCAGGCCGGCAAACGCCTGCGCCTGATGCAGCAATATTTCCAGTGCGCCTGTGCGGTGGCCGATATTCTGCGCCGCCATCATCTGGCGGGGCGCAGCATTCACAGCCTGCCCGATTTCGAAGTGATCCAGCTGAATGATACCCATCCGACCATCGCCATCCCCGAAATGCTGCGGCGGTTGCTGGACGAGCATCAACTGAGCTGGGATCAGGCCTGGCATATCACCAGCCGGTTATTCGCCTATACCAACCATACGCTGATGCCCGAAGCCCTGGAGCGCTGGGATGAAAAACTGATGCGCAGCCTGCTGCCGCGTCACATGTTGATTATCAAACAGATCAACCAGTGGCTGAAAAAGCAGGTGAAGCAGCGCTGGCCGGATGACAAAGCGCTATGGCACAAGCTGGCGGTGGTGGCGAACGGTGAGGTACGGATGGCGAACCTCTGCGTGGTCAGCGGTTTCGCGGTAAACGGCGTGGCGGCGTTGCACTCCAGCCTGGTGGTGACCGATCTGTTTCCGGAGTATTACCAGCTGTGGCCGCAGAAATTCCATAACGTCACCAACGGCATTACGCCACGCCGCTGGTTAAAACAGTGCAATCCGGCGCTGGCGTCCCTGATTGATGACACGCTGAAGGTGGAGTGGGTCAATAACCTTGATGCGCTCAAAGGGCTGGAAGCCTATGTCGACGATCCGGCATTTTGTCAGCGTTACCGCAGCATCAAGCAACAGAATAAAGCGCGGCTGACCGACTACATCGCGCGGCACACCGGCATTATCGTCAACCCGGATGCGATGTTCGATGTGCAGATCAAACGCTTACATGAGTACAAACGTCAGCACCTCAGCCTGCTGCATATTCTGCACTGTTATCAGACCCTGCTTGATAACCCGGACGATGCGCGTTTCATCCCGCGGGTCTTCCTGTTTGGTGCCAAGGCGGCTCCCGGCTATTACCTCGCGAAAAATATTATCTACGCTATCAATAAAGTGGCGGAGGTGGTCAACAACGATCCGCGGGTCGGCGACAAGCTCAAAGTGGTGTTCATTCCCGACTACCGCATCACCGTGGCCGAGATGATGATCCCGGCCGCAGATTTGTCTGAGCAGATCTCCACCGCCGGTTATGAAGCGTCCGGGACCGGCAATATGAAGCTGGCGCTGAACGGTGCGCTGACCATCGGCACGCTCGACGGCGCTAATGTTGAAATCGCTGAACAGGTCGGCGAGGAGAATATCTTTATCTTCGGTCACCGCGTGGATGAGGTGAAAGCGCTGAAAGCCGCCGGGTATAACCCGAAAAAAGTGCGCAAGCAGAATAAGCAGCTCGACGCGTTACTTAAATCGCTGGAGAAGGGCAAATTCAGCGACGGGGACAAACAGGCGTTTGACCTGATGCTGGCCAGCCTGACCAAAAATGGCGATCCGTGGCTGGTGCTGGCAGATTTTCAGGCCTACATCGAGGCACAGCAACGCGTAGAAGCGCTGTGGCGCGACCCGCTGAGCTGGACCCGAGCCGCCATCCTTAACACCGCGCGAACCGGCATGTTCAGCTCGGATCGCGCTATTCGGGATTATCAGCAACGTATCTGGCAGGCAGCGCGCTAAGGAGCAGCATGAAACAGAACTCACTTGATCAGGCCGCCCATGCGGCCGGTATTTCACTGGATTACATCAACGTTAACGGCGAGAAGGAAGCGATCGGCGACGACACCAAACGCGCATTGCTGGCGGTGATGGGCGATCCTCATGATGCAAAGAAGTCACCCTTACCGCCGGTCGCGGTGTTCAGCGGCAGCGGTAAACGTCAGCTCACGCCGCAGGGCAGCGGTGTTTATCACTGGCAGCTCCAGACCGAGAAGGGCAAGCAGCTCAGCGGTGAACTGACGGCCGGCCAACCCTTTACGTTGCCGGGTCCGCTGGCGCAGGGCTATCACCAGCTGACGCTGAGTAAGGGAAAAAAGCAGTGGCAGACCCGGATCATTGTCACGCCGCGCCGCTGCTATCTGCCGCCGGCGCTGGACGCGGGCGAGAAGCGCTGGGGCGCACTGGTACAGCTCTATACGGTGCGTTCGGCGCACAACTGGGGCATCGGTGACTTCGGCGATCTGCAGACGCTGCTGGAGCAGCTGGCGGCCCGCGGCGGCGATTTCGTCGGGCTTAATCCGCTGCATGCGCTCTATCCGGCCAGCGCCGATTTTGCCAGCCCCTACAGTCCATCGTCGCGTCGCTGGCTGAACATTATCTATATCGACGTCGGTCAGGTGGTCGACTTCCAGCAAAGCCCGGCGGCGCAGAAATGGTGGAAAAGCGCCAAAACGCAGCGGGCGCTGAGCAAAGCGCGTGAGGCGGAGCTGGTCGATTATGAGGCGGTGATGGCGCTTAAGCTGGCCGCGCTGCGCCTCGCCTGGGCACACTTCCAGGCGCGGGATGCAGAGAGCGAAGATAAACAGTCGTGGGCGGCCTTTGTCCGTGAGGGCGGAGACAGCCTGCGCTATCAGGCGGCCTATGATGGCATCCAGCTTGAGCGGCGGGCGGGCAATGCGCAGCACTGGGGCTGGCTCGCGTGGCCGGAAGGCTGGCGTAACAGTCAGTTGCCGGAGGTGCAGCACTGGTGCGAACAGCATGAAGAGGAAATCGCCTTCTGGCAGTGGTTGCAGTGGCTGGCACAGCAGCAGTTCTCCCGCTGCTGGTCGCGCAGCCAGGCGCTGGGGATGAGCGTGGGTCTCTACCGCGATCTGGCGGTCGGCGTGGCGGAAGGCAGTGCCGAAACCTGGCACGATCCGGAACTGTATCGTCTGCAGGCATCAATTGGCGCGCCGCCCGACCGCCTCGGTCCGCTGGGCCAGTACTGGGGCTTACCGCCGATGGATCCGCACGTCATGCAGGCGCGGGGTTATCAGCCGTTTATCGACATGCTGCGTGCCAATATGCGCGACTGCGGCGCATTGCGTATCGACCATGTGATGTCGCTGCTGCGTCTGTGGTGGGTGCCGGCCGGGGAAACGGCCGATAAAGGGGCTTACGTGGCCTATCCGGTTGATGATCTGCTCGGCATTCTGGCGCTGGAGAGCCACCGGCTGCGCTGTATGGTGATCGGGGAGGATCTTGGCACCGTACCGAAAGAGATCGTCAGCCTGCTGCGTAAAAGCGGGGTGTTTTCGTGGAAGGTGCTGTGGTTTGAGCAGGAGAAAAACGGCAGCTATCGCGCACCGGCGGCCTATCCGCGCCAGTCAATTGCCAGCGCCAGTACCCATGATTTGCCTACGCTGACCGGGTTTTGGGAGCAGGGCGATCTGTCACTGGGTGAGAAGATTGGCCTCTATCCGGGGGATGCGGTTAAGGCGCTGCATCAGCAGCGGGCAGAGCAGAAGCAGGCGCTGCTTGATGCGCTGCATCAGGCGGGCGCTCTACCGGCTCGCAGCCCGAAAAAAGCCGATAAGCTGGCGATGACGCCGACGCTGAATCGGGCGATACATCGCTTTCTGGCCGATACCGACAGCGCCTTGCTGGGCCTGCAGCCGGAGGACTGGCTCGGCATGACCACGCCGGTGAATGTGCCGGGCACGGTTGAGCAATACCCCAACTGGCGGCGCAAACTGAGTAAAACGCTGGAAGAGATGTTTGCTGACGAGGAAGTGAATAAGCTGCTTAAAGCGGTCAGCAAGCAGCGTAAGCCTGGCTGAACAGATCAGCGCGACAGCCGGGCTGTCGCGCCTGATCATTAATAGAAAGAGTGTTCACCGCGCTGATGCTCGGTGATATCGCGCACGCCTTTCAGCTCCGGGAAGGCGGCCAGCAGCTCTTTCTCGATGCCATCTTTCAGGGTGACGTCGATCATGGAACAGCCGTTACAGCCGCCGCCGAACTGCAGGATGGCGTAACCGTCATCGGTGATCTCCATCAGCGACACGCGACCACCGTGGCCAGCCAGCTGTGGGTTGATCTGCGCCTGCAGCAGATACTCAACGCGCTCTACCATCGGCGCATCGTCAGAGACCTTACGCATTTTGGCGTTAGGCGCTTTCAGCGTCAGCTGCGAACCGAGGTTATCGGTGACGAAATCGATTTCAGCGTCTTCCAGATACGGCGCGCTCAGTTCGTCAACGTAGGCGGAGAGCTTTTCGAACTTCAGCTCGGTATCCGTCGCTTCAACCGCATCGGGTGGGCAATAAGAGACACCGCATTCGGCAGTTGGCGTACCCGGGTTAATCACGAATACGCGAATCTGGGTGCCATCTTCTTGTTTGGATAGCAGTTTGGAAAAATGCTCTTGGGCAGAATCAGTAATTCGGATCATGTCGATTGCTCAATAGTTGACTAATTTAGTTGGTTATAATACGCCCATCAATGACGCTCTACAAGGTACGGCACAGGCACCAGATCTGCACGCTGGCCGCGCCCTGCGCCAGTAACAGGCGACTGATTTCTTCTACCGTACTGCCGGTGGTGACTACGTCATCCAGCAGGGCGATATGGCGTCCGTGCACCGCCATTTCAAGGCGGAAGGCACCGCGTAAGTTTCTGCGGCGCTGGCGGGCGTTCAACTGATGCTGTAACGCCCCTTGTCGCTGACGATGCAATCCCATCCCCCGCTCGCAACCCAGCCAGTGTGCCAGCGGTGCGGCCAGCAGATCGGTTTGGTTGTAGCCGCGCTGCCAGCATCGTCGCGGGTGCAGCGGGACCGATAGTAGCAGGTCAGGGCGTGGCAGGTTGCCACGTCGGTAGCTATCCTGCCAGCTTAGCAAAAGCAGCCGCGCCAGCATCACCCTGAGTGCGGTAACGCGAGAAAATTTGAGCTGATTAACCCAGCGACTGAACGGCGGACAGTAACTGTTAACGCAGATCAGCGCCTGCCACGGCGGCGGCTTCAGCAGACAGCGTCCGCAGGGCAGCCGCAGGTTACCGGCCGGTAATCCACAGCGCGGGCAGAGCAGCGGCAGGGCGGGCAGCTGGCGTAAACAGCGGCTGCACAGGCCGTGTTGCGCGATCCGCAACGGTAACCGGCATAGCCAACACAGGGCAGGCATTGATAGCATAGCGACCTCCTTATCATTTTCGGGATAGTAACTGATGACGTCGCTTTACTGGCACACCTGTGGAACAGGGAATGTTGATCTTGTACTGCTGCACGGATGGGGACTGAATGCGGAAGTCTGGCAAAGCATTATTCCTCGACTCAGCCCGCACTATCGCCTGCATCTGGTCGATCTGCCCGGCTATGGTCGCAGCCAGGACTTCGGCGCGCTGACGCTGGCCGAAATGGCGCAGCAGTTACTGCCAATGCTGCCGCAGCAGGCGATCGTCGCAGGCTGGTCGCTGGGAGGACTGGTGGCAACCCAGCTGGCGCTGACCGTGCCGGATCGGCTGCGTGCGCTGATTACCGTCGCCTCCTCCCCCTGCTTCACCGCCACCGCAGAGTGGCCAGGTATCAAACCTGATACGTTGCACAATTTTCAGCAGCTGCTCAGCAATGATTTTCAGCGCACGGTCGAGCGCTTTCTGGCGCTGCAGACGCTGGGAACAGAGACCGCCCGGGCCGATGCGCGCCAGCTGAAAGAGGTGGTACTGTCGCAGCCGATGCCGCCGGTGGCGGTGCTGGATAGCGGACTGGATATTTTGCGGCAGGTCGATCTGCGTAGCGCGCTGCCGCAGATCGACCTGCCGTTCCTGCGGCTGTATGGCGCACTGGATGGCCTGGTGCCGCGCAGCATTGCTGCCCGCCTCGATCAGACGCTGCCCGCTTCGCCTTCGTGGGTGATAGACAAGGCGGCCCATGCGCCTTTTATTTCCCATCCAGAGGCGTTTTGTCAGCAGATTATGAAGTTCATCAACGATTTGCTGACATAATTGCGCCAGTGACTGGCAAAATTGCCGGTAGCGGTAATACTTCTCTTCGTGAGCAAGGCCGCTGCATTTTTATGTGATTAGTCACGGAGGACTATGCCGTTCCATGCTGCCTTACGCGATTCGCGGCTGCTTACATCTCACAATGGACCATGAATGAGGGTAAACATAATGAAGGTTTTTAAATGGGTTGTGGCTTCAATGATGATGGGCGCGATTTCATTTTCTGCAATGGCAGCGAAAGAGGTCACCAAAGAAGAAGTTAAAACGATGAACCTGCAGAAAATTGGTACGGTTAATACCACGGCGGAAACCACCTCGCCAATGGATGCGAAAAAAGTGCTGTCACAGCTTGCTGATGAGAAAGGGGGGAAATACTTCCTGGTCATCGCAGGCCGCGAGCACGGTAAATTCAGCGCCACGGCTGACGTCTATAAATAATTAGCGTAGCCACATAAACTGCCAGGCATCCAGCCTCACCGGCTGGGTGCCATCAATCTTTCTGCCGCTCACCACATCCTGCAACGTATGTGCTACCGGCAACCTCGTCTCTATCGGGCGTCCGCTGAGATTAAACACGCACAGTAATCCGTCACCGCTTTCTGGCTGATGCCGCCGCATCACCAGCAGCGCATTTTCGCTGTCGTAGAGCGTCATCGGGTTATCGGGATGAAACGCCGGCTGACGACGACGCAGCTGAATCAGTTTACCCAGTTGGGTATAGATTTGCTGGCGCAGCCAGTCACCTCCTGCCAGCGCCGCCTCAATCTCTTTGAGAGGGTACTTTTGACGGTTTATCGCCCGGTTATGTCCTGCCGCCCGCACGCCATCATAGTGGTTGCGTGAGCCAAGAATGCTCTGAATATAGATAGCCGGCACGCCGGGGAAGGCCAGCAGAATGGCATGTGCCAGTAAAAATCGCTGCAGGCGGGTCGCGTCATCATCGGTTTCGCGGTTTAACGCATCCAGATAGGTGACGTTGATTTCATACGGGCTGGTGCTGCCGTCCGGGTTGTTTTTATAGGAGACCAGCGCGCCCTCCAGCGCCAGATCGCGCACCAGCGCCACGATCTCTACCTCGCTCAGAATGCCGCGTGCCGGATTCAGCCCGATACCGTCGTGCGACGCCAGGAAGTTGAAAAAGGTGGTGTCATTACTGCTGAGATCGAGGCTGCTGGCCCACTGCCGCAGGGCGCGCGCCGAGCCGGTATGGATGCCGTGCAGCACCAGCGGCGGCAGTGAAAACTGGTAGACCATCTGCGCCTCATCATGGCCGTTGCCCAGATAGCTGATGTTGTCCTGATGCGGCACATTGGTCTCGGTGATAATTACCGTGCCCGGCGCGACAATGTCGGCGATGGCACGGAACAGTTTCACCAGCTGATGGGTCTTTTCCAGATGAATGCAGCGGGTGCCGGGCGTTTTCCACATGTAGCCCACCGCATCCAGCCGCACATAATCGGCCCCGCGTTTCAGGTAGTCGAGCAGCACGTTGACCATCCGCAGCAGCACCGCCGGATTGGCAAAGTTGAGGTCAATCTGATCGGCGCTGAAGGTGGTCCAGATAAAGCGGGTTTCACCATCGGCCATCTGATACGGCGTCAGCAGCGGTGAGGTGCGCGGCCGCGTTACCGCGCTGAGGTCGGTGGCGGGCGGCATGCTGATAAAGAAGTCATCCCAGCCGGGGTCCTGCGCCAGAAAGTGTCTGAACCACGCGCTGTGCGACGACATATGATTACAGACAAAATCAAACATCAGCCGGGTTTCCTGATGCAGCCGTGCAACGTCCTGCCAGTCGCCACACAGCGGATCAACCTGATGATAATCAATCACCGAGAAGCCATCGTCAGACGACCAGGGGAAGAACGGTAGCAGATGCACCAGCGGGAAAATAGATTGCAGGTGCTGCTGATAAAAGCGCGAAAAGGTGCTGAGCGTCGGTTTGTCGGCTTCGCGAAACTGATCGGCGTAGCTGATTAGCACCACGTCCTGTTCATCCCAGTGCGCTTTACGCGGCAGCTTAATGGCATCGCGCGCTTGCGCAATATCCGCCAGCAGCTGGGTACGCATTGCCGCGGGAAAAGTGCCAGCATAAATCTTATCGATTAGATCGGTGATCGTTTCCATCGTGAGTTGGGTGCCACAGCAGGTGTTGTTTTTATGACAGGCGTCTTTCTAGCGTAGCGTTACGGCGGGGATTTTCCACTGAGGGAGTGAGATTGAAAGGGGGGCAAGCTGCGCCCCCCTGAAAAACCTAGCGTTTTTTACCGAATGCGGCGGCCAGCGCATCGCCCATCGCGCTGTTACCGGCTGGCTGACTGGCGGGACGAGGACGTCCTTTGCCGCCGGCGGGCCGTTTGTCGTCGCGCGGCGCGGCGTTCTTCGCGCCACCACGGGCGTTGCCTTCACCGGGCTGCTCATCCAGACGCATCGTCAGGGCAATTCGCTTACGCGGCAGGTCGACTTCCATCACCTTCACTTTGACGATATCACCCGCTTTCACCACCTGATGAGGATCGTCGACGAAGCGGTCGGAGAGCGACGAGATGTGTACCAGACCATCCTGATGCACCCCGATATCGACGAACGCGCCGAAGTTGGTGACGTTGGTTACTGCACCTTCCAGAATCATGCCCGGCGTCAGGTCGTTCAGCGTTTCGACGCCTTCAGCAAACTGCGCGGTTTTAAATTCAGGACGCGGGTCGCGGCCCGGTTTCTCCAGCTCTTTCATGATGTCGGTTACGGTCGGTAAACCGAAACGCTCATCGGTGAAATCGTGGGCGCGCAGGTTACGCAGGCTACCAGCGTTGCCCATCAGGTCGCTCAGCGCCTGTTCGGTGGCGGCCAGAATCCGCTCCACCACCGGATAGGCTTCCGGGTGGACGGTCGAGGCATCAAGCGGGTTGTCGCCATGATTAATGCGCAGGAAGCCGGCACACTGTTCAAAGGCTTTTGGGCCCAGACGGCTGACTTTCAGCAGCTGCTGACGATTCTGGAACCGTCCGTTCTCATCACGCCAGCCGACAATATTCTGCGCCATCATTCGCGTCAGGCCGGCAACGCGGGTCAGCAGGGGCACCGAGGCGGTATTCAGATCCACACCGACGGCGTTGACACAGTCTTCCACCACCGCATCCAGTTTTTTCGCCAGCTGACTCTGACTGACGTCATGCTGGTACTGGCCGACACCGATCGATTTCGGGTCGATCTTCACCAGCTCCGCCAGCGGATCCTGCAGACGACGCGCAATGGAGACCGCGCCGCGCAGCGAAACATCGAGATCCGGGAACTCCAGCGCCGCCAGTTCAGACGCCGAGTAAACCGAGGCACCGGCTTCGCTGACAATCACTTTCTGCGCCGTGACCTGCGGGAACTGCTGTTGCAGATCGAGGAAAAAACGCTCGGTTTCGCGCGATGCGGTCCCGTTGCCAATCGCCACCAGCTCAACCTGATGTTTGATGCAGAGCGCGGCCACGGCGGCAGCCGCTTTCGCCGTCTGGCCGGTGTGCGGATAGACGGTGTCGGTCGCCACCAGTTTGCCGGTCGCATCCACGACCGCCACTTTGACACCGGTACGCAGACCCGGATCGAGACCCATGGTGGCGCGCATGCCGGCCGGTGCCGCCATCAGCAGATCGTGCAGGTTGCGGGCGAAAACGTTGATCGCTTCATCTTCAGCACGCTCGCGTACCGTGCCCATCAGCTCGGTTTCCAGATGCAGCATCACCTTGATGCGCCAGGTCCAGCTGACCACCGCTTTGCGCCAGCTGTCCGCCGGAGCGTTATTCAGACGCAGGTTAAGGTGCTCGGCAATCAGCGTTTCGCCATGGCTTTCACGTGGCGCTTCATCGAACTGCGGATCGGCGTTGAGCGACAGCTGCAGTACGCCTTCGTTACGGCCACGCAGCATCGCCAGCGCGCGGTGCGACGGCACGCTGCTCAGCGCTTCATGGTGATCGAAATAGTCGCGGAACTTGGCACCCGCTTCCTCTTTGCCTTCCACCACGCGCGAGACCAGATGGGCATTTTTCCACAGGTAGTTACGCACTTTGGCCAGCAGGGCGGCGTCTTCGGCGAACCGCTCCATCAGGATATAGCGGGCGCCATCCAGCGCAGCGCGCACGTCGGCCACGCCTTTATCGGCGTCGACGTAGCGTTCAGCCAGCTGTTCAGGCGAGTGGGACGGATCCTGCCATAAGGTATCGGCCAGCGGTTCCAGACCGGCTTCAATCGCGATCTGGCCACGGGTGCGGCGCTTCGGTTTATACGGCAGATAGAGATCTTCAAGCTCGGTCTTGCTGAGGGTGGTATTGATGGCGCGAGCAAGGTCGTCGGTGAGTTTACCCTGCTCGTCAATCGACTTCAGAATCGACTGACGGCGCTCTTCAAGTTCACGCAGATAGCTGAGGCGGGTTTCCAGCTGGCGCAGTTGGGTGTCATCCAGCCCACCGGTGACCTCTTTACGATAACGTGCGATAAACGGCACGGTATTCCCTTCATCCAACAGGCGAACGGCGGCATCAACTTGCTCTGCCCGCGCCTGTAGCTCACTGGCAATTATCTGGCTCAGAACTTTCATCATCAGGACTGTCTTGCTTTCGGGGTTGAGAAATAGCCGACAGTTATACGGATTGATGGTTGAAAATGCCAGAGATGCGGCCGGCTTTCAGCGATATTCTGAATCACCCTTCCTGATAGCGGATTTCATTGACATACCACAGCGCCGGACCGGCTGGCGTCTCGACGGTAGCGGCATCACCGACCTCTTTTTTCAGCAGCGCTCGCGCCATCGGCGAGTCAATGGAGATGTAATCTTTGCGGCCGAAAATCTCATCATAGCCAACGATGCGAAAGCGCTTAATGTCACCGTCATCGTTTTCAATTTCGACCCAGGCACCAAAGAACACTTTGCCATCCTGCTGCGGCGAATAGTCAACGATGCGCAACTGCTCCAGACTTTTGGTCAGGTAACGCACACGGCGATCGATTTCACGCAGACGCTTTTTATTGTACTGATAGTCGGCATTTTCACTGCGATCGCCGAGGCTGGCAGCCCAGGTGACTTTTTTGGTCACTTCCGGTCGCTCTTCACGCCACAGGTAGTCGAGTTCTGCTTTCAGCTTATCGAAGCCTTCGCGGGTAATCAGTCGGGTTTTCATGCTGCACTGGCCAGAAAGAGTCAAAGAGCGTCAGTGTAAGGCAAAGGGGGCGTGGCAAAAAAGAGTCGGGGAAAGGGTTTTTAAAGTCTAAAAACCCGCGTTGACTTCCCCGGCGGCGAAAAGGGTTGCTGCAAAAGCGTGTCTGAAGCTGAGAGCGGCCGAAGCCAATAAAGCAGAGGGTAAGAATTATTTTCCGGCGTGGGTCGCCGTGGTCGTCGAGGTGCTGCCGTGTCCGTCACCGCCGCCACCGGCGGTAGCCAGTGCAACACCGAGCAGGGCGGCAACCGCGCCGACGCCGATGGCATTAGAGTTCCCCTGGGCAGTGGTGGTCGCCTGAGCGCCCGCCGCTTCACCGGTCGCGGTGGCGGCGTAAGTTGGGCTGACGCTGCTAAATGCCAGCGCGCTCAGCAGTAAAATTGTTTTTTTCATTGTGTTATCCCCGTTGAGACGTCAATTGATGCCAGAGCAGTCTGGTTGAAATTATCCGGGGCGAAAAGTTGGCTTTACTGATTGATTTAATGCACTTTATTTTTAAATGGCCTTGCTAAAGGCGTCGCTCAAATTAATCCGAGAGGAGTCAGGCGGGAATAAACGGTTTGCTGGGATTTTATGCTGCGAAAGCGGCAATGCTGTAGATTATCTGGAGCTAATCAATAATGATGGCTGATGTTTAAGTCAAATTCTCTGTTAACCTGTTGAATTTGCTGACTGAATAAAAGCTGGCGCGCTTCTGACGCCAGCGATGAAGAGAAAACGGGGCGATATTTCGGAATTGCCGTAATTCTGTTATCCCCGGCTGAAAAGCGGTTATATCCCGGACCTGATGCGGATAAATTAAATATAAGCTGCTGTTTAATATGCTTTGTAACAATTTCGGCTAGAATATAAACCATTAATGACTGTCACTATAAGGCATCTTTTTTTAACAATGTTGGCTCAGGCAATAGCGCCTTTGGGAGTTGAAAATGCAAGAGAACTACAAAATTCTGGTCGTCGATGATGATATGCGTCTGCGTGCACTGCTGGAACGCTATCTCACCGAGCAGGGCTTTCAGGTGCGCAGTGTTGCTAACGCCGAGCAGATGGACCGTTTGTTAACCCGTGAATCTTTTCATTTGATGGTGCTCGACCTGATGTTACCTGGCGAAGATGGTCTTTCGATCTGTCGCCGTCTGCGCAGCCAGAGCAATCCGATGCCGATCATCATGGTGACCGCCAAGGGCGAAGAAGTAGATCGCATCGTCGGGCTGGAAATTGGCGCGGATGACTACATCCCGAAACCGTTTAACCCGCGTGAGCTGCTGGCCCGTATCCGGGCGGTACTGCGTCGTCAGGCCAATGAACTGCCTGGCGCACCTTCGCAGGAAGAGGCGGTCATCGCCTTTGGTAAGTTCAAGCTTAACCTGGGGACCCGTGAGATGTTCCGTGAAGATGAGCCAATGCCGCTCACCAGCGGCGAGTTCGCGGTGCTGAAAGCGCTGGTCAGCCATCCTCGTGAGCCGCTGTCGCGCGATAAGCTGATGAACCTGGCACGTGGCCGCGAATACAGCGCCATGGAACGCTCGATCGACGTACAGATCTCCCGCCTGCGTCGTATGGTGGAAGAGGACCCGGCGCATCCGCGTTATATCCAGACCGTCTGGGGCCTGGGCTACGTCTTTGTGCCGGACGGCAGTAAAGCATGAGGCGACTGCGCTTCTCGCCACGCAGTTCGTTTGCCCGCACTCTGCTGTTGATCGTGACCCTGCTGTTTGTCAGCCTGGTCACGACCTACCTGGTGGTGCTGAACTTCGCCATTCTTCCCAGTCTGCAACAGTTCAATAAGGTGCTGGCCTACGAAGTGCGTATGCTGATGACCGACCGGTTGCAGCTGGAAGATGGCACGCAGCTGGAAGTGCCACCGGCGTTTCGCCGGGAAATCTACCGCGAACTGGGGATCTCGCTCTATACCAATGCAGCAGCAGAGGAGAGCGGATTGCGATGGGCGCAGCACTATGAATTCCTGAGCGAGCAGATGGGCCAGCAGCTTGGCGGTCCGACCGATGTGCGAGTGGAAGTTAACAAGAACTCGCCGGTGGTGTGGCTGAAAACCTGGCTGTCACCCGACATCTGGGTGCGGGTGCCGCTGACCGAAATCCATCAGGGCGATTTTTCGCCGCTGTTCCGCTACACCCTGGCGATTATGCTGCTGGCGATTGGCGGTGCCTGGCTGTTTATTCGCATTCAGAACCGACCGCTGGTCGATCTGGAGCACGCCGCCTTGCAGGTCGGACGCGGCATTATTCCGCCGCCGTTGCGCGAATATGGCGCCTCGGAGGTGCGTTCGGTTACCCGCGCCTTTAACCAGATGGCGGCAGGCGTCAAGCAGCTGGCCGACGATCGCACCCTGCTGATGGCGGGCGTCAGCCATGATTTGCGTACCCCGCTGACCCGCATTCGTCTCGCCACCGAGATGATGAGCGAGCAGGATGGTTACCTGGCCGAGTCGATTAATAAAGATATCGAAGAGTGCAACGCCATCATTGAGCAGTTCATCGACTACCTGCGTACCGGTCAGGAGATGCAGACCGAGCGCGCCGATCTCAACAGCGTGCTGGGTGAGGTGGTGGCCGCGGAGAGCGGATATGAACGTGAGATTGAAAATGCGGTGATGCCGGAAGAGCTGATGCTGGATATCAATCCGCTGTCGATCAAACGCGCGCTGGCGAATCTGGTGGTCAACGCGGCGCGCTACGGGAATGGCTGGATCAAGGTCAGTAGCGGACGGGAACTGCATCGCGCCTGGTTTCAGGTGGAAGATGATGGTCCGGGTATTAAGCCGGATCAGCTGGCGCATCTGTTCCAGCCGTTTGTGCGCGGTGATAGCGCCCGCAGCACCAGCGGCACCGGGCTGGGACTGGCGATTGTGCAGCGTATTATCGATGCGCATCAGGGATCGCTGGAGATTGGCGAGAGTGAACGCGGCGGGTTACGCATCCGTGCCTGGCTGCCGTTAGTCGAGACCCTGGCGCTGAGCCATAACAACAGCAGCAACAGCGTTTCAGGCTGATAAAACCGGCGCGGGCAGGCTGCCGCGCCGGTTATTGTTAGCGTTGCGGACCGGCTTTTACCAGCGCCGCGCCGACTTGGTTGTCGGTATATTTAGCGAAATTATCAATAAACCGCTGCGCCAGACCCTCGGCTGCCGCGGTCCACTGCTCCTCACTTTCCCAGCTGCGGCGCGGATCGAGCGTAGCGGCATCCAGCTCACCCAGGTTCACCGGCATCTGCAGATTAAAAATCGGCAGGGTTTCTGTCGGTGCATCATCCAGTTCACCGGCCAGGATCGCATTGATGATGGCGCGGGTATTCTTCAGAGAGATACGTTTGCCGCTGCCGTTCCAGCCGGTGTTAACCAGATAAGCCTGTGCCCCGGCCGCTTCCATCCGTTTCACCAGCACTTCGGCGTACTGCGTCGGATGCAGCGTCAGGAACGCCGCGCCGAAGCAGGCGGAGAAGGTTGGGGTCGGCTCAGTCACACCGCGCTCGGTACCGGCCAGTTTGGCGGTGAAGCCCGACAGGAAATGATACTGGGTCTGCTCCGGGGTCAGGCGGGAGACCGGTGGCAGCACGCCAAAGGCATCGGCGGTCAGGAAGATCACTTTCTTCGCGTGGCCCGCTTTGGAGACCGGCCGCACAATGTTGTCGATGTGGTTGATCGGATAGGAGACGCGGGTATTCTCGGTTTTGCTCCCGTCGGCATAATCGACAGTGCCATCTTCGCGCACTACCACATTCTCCAGCAGCGCATTGCGGCGAATTGCACGGTAGATTTCCGGCTCGGCCTGCTCAGAGAGGTTAATGGTTTTGGCGTAGCAGCCACCCTCGAAGTTAAACACTCCGTCGTCGTCCCAGCCGTGCTCATCATCGCCAATCAGCTGACGATCCGGGTCGGTAGAGAGCGTGGTTTTGCCGGTGCCGGACAGGCCAAAGAACACCGCGACGTCGCCCGCTTTGCCGACGTTGGCGGAACAGTGCATTGAGGCGATGCCTTTCAGCGGCAGCAGGTAGTTCATCACTGCGAACAGCCCTTTTTTCATCTCGCCGCCGTACCAGGTTCCGCCAATCAGCTGCATGCGCTCGGTCAGGTTAAAGGCGACGAAGTTCTCTGAATGCAGCCCCTGCGCCTGCCAGTCCGGGTTAGTGCACTTCGCACCGTTCATCACCACGAAGTCGGGAGTAAAGCTGGCCAGCTCCGTCTCATCCGGCTGGATAAACATGTTTTTCACGAAGTGCGCCTGCCAGGCCACCTCGGTGACGAAGCGCACGCTCAGACGGGAGTCGGCATTGGCCCCGCAGAAAGCATCCACCACAAACAGGCGCTTGCCGGAAAGCTGGCGGGTGACGCACGCTTTCAGCGCGTTCCAGGTTTCCTGGGACAGCGGCTGATTGTCGTTTTTGCCGGTGCCCTGGTCATTCCACCACAGGGTATCGCGCGTGGTGTCGTCACGCACAATGTACTTATCCTTTGGCGATCGCCCGGTGAATATCCCGGTATCCACAGCAATCGCGCCGCTCTGCGTCAGGGTGCCGCGTGCAAAACCATCGAGGTCCGGGCGTGTCTCTTCCTGAAACAGCGTGTCGTAATCAGGGTTGTAGACCACTTCCGTGGTATCCACGATGCCCAAAGCGGCAAGGTCTTGCGAGGTCAGGCCGTTAACGCGCATTTTACTGCTCCTTAAATCGGTGTCTGTTCTGCAAAGCAGAGATAGGTTGGGATCGTGCCGCCCGACACCCTTCATTGAGGATTAACAGCGAGTCGCCAGCTTGCCGCGTCCGAAAAGCAGGCTGGTTCAGGCATCTGCCTCTGGATTATGGGCGGCTGCACGATCGCGCGCAGTTTACTCCTCTGCGTTTCGGGAAAAAGTCTGGCGATCTAAAAATGCGACTCAGGGCGCGTTAAGACTATGTTTCGAACGTTTTGAAGATGTTATGAAAGTAAAAAAAGATAATTTCTCAAGAAAATTATGGGGATAGGCGGAGCGGGGCGGGAAAGGGCGGCCAAAGCCGCCCGATAAATCAGTGCAGACGGTCGCTGTTCTCAAGTGAATGGCTACGGATGCCGGCAATATCGACAGCATCAAACACGTAGTTTGAGCCGCAATAATCACAGTGCATGTCGATTTTGCCATCTTCCGCGATGATCTCATCGACCTCTTCCTGCGGCAGCGTTTTCAGCACTTCGCCACAGCGCTCACGTGAGCAGGTGCATTTGTAGATCACCGGCTGCGGATCGTAAAGGGTCGCTTCTTCCTGGTGATAAAGACGCCACAGCACTTCATTGGCTGGCAGATCGATCAGCTCGTCGGTTTTGATGGTTTCGGTCAGGGTTGCCAGATGGTCGAACGCTTCTTTCTCAGTCTCCTGCGCCGGCATAACCTGCAGCAGGATACCGGCTGCGCCTTTCTCGCTGGTGCGGATAAACAGCCGCGTCGGCAGCTGCTCTGAGCGCATGAAGTAATCTTCCAGGCATTCGGCAAGCGTCTCGCCTTCCAGCCCGACCACGCCCTGATAGCGTTCACCTTTCTCCGGCGAGATGGTGATCACCAGATAGCCGTTGCCGACCATGCTTTTCAGCGTGCTGTCGGCCGGAATCTCGCCTTTAATCCGCGCCACGCCGCGCAGCTCCTGGTTGTTGTTGCCGTTAATCACCGCCAGCGACAACGGACCGTCACCCTGCAGCTGCACGGTGATTTCGCCGTCAAACTTCAGCGTGGCGGTCAGCAGGCTGGTCGCGACCAGCATCTCACCCAGCAGGGTATTCACCGCGGCCGGATAGTCGTGATTCTTCACGGTTTCGCGCCAGGTGTTAGAGACGTTCACCAGCTCGCCACGTACCGCGGCATTTTCAAACAGATAACGGTGCAGTTGATCCTGGACTGACATATTTTTTTCTCTCGTTGGGGCGGGGCGGTGACGCGTCTGTTAAGACGGCGCTACTCATCGCCCGATAATTTAAACTTCATCAAATCGCGACGCTCTTTCTTATCTGGTCGCCGATCGGGATGTGGCATCGTCAGGGCATTCATCTTGCGCGCCTGCGCCACTTTCTCGCGTTTTTCGATGCTGGCATCCGTTTCCCGGTAGAGCTGCTGGGCTTCACTGGCCGGGCGACGTTGATTGCTGATCTCCGCGACCACTACCGTCCGTTCATCGTTGCCCTGGCGGAGTGTCAGCTCTGCATTCAACTCCACCAGCTTGCCGGGTTTGCTGCGCTGACCGTTGTAGTGCACCTTGCCGCCTTCAATCATCTCGCGCGCCAGCGCACGGGTTTTGTAAAAGCGGGCTGCCCACAGCCACTTATCGAGGCGCACGCCTTCGCTGCTTTTCTCTTTCATTGCTGCTCCTGACTCAGATCAGCGTCTGGTAATCGCTCACCGCGACGTGACGCTCGAAGATTTGCTCAGGACGGCCCGAATCGGGATTACTTACGCCTAAGCACCAGCCGATGCCGGCTAACGTCGCCGCATCCAGAATCACTTCGTTGTCATCGATAAACAGCGTACGCCGTGCGCAATAGCCAGTGTGCTGTTGTACCGCCTGCCATAAACGTTGGTCTTCTTTCGGATACCCAAAGGTATGGGTAGAAAGTAATAAATCAAGGTGTGGCGCTAAACCTGTCTGCGCCAGTTTGACGTCCAGATTGTAAGGATGCGCATTGGTGAGCAGGATGGTGCGCTTGCCTGCGCGTCGCAGCGCCTGCAGAAACGGCAGCGTATCGGCACGAAGCGTCACGCGGCTGCGCAGTTCCCAGGTCATGGTGCGGATATCCAGCGCCAGTGCCTGCGCCCAGTAATCCAGACAATACCAGTTTAGCGTATGGGCTACGGCCTGATACTTTTCCGCGATGATCTGTTGCGCCTCATCCGGCGTGATGCCGCGTTGCTGGCTGAGGACTGCAGGCACATGCTCCAGCCAGAAATGACGGTCAAACGCCAAATCCAGCAGCGTGCCGTCCATATCCAGCAGTACGGTATCAATCTCAGACCAGTCGACGATCATGGTGTCTCACCCTGTAAAAAACCGGGCGACAGGGTAGCACAAAAGGGCAGGGCTCAGAATAACGAGCGCACGCCCTGCAAAGTGCCGAGGTTATGGTTGAAGCACTTGTCGTAATAGTGCTGGATGTCGATCATCCGCTGACGATTACGGTGCATGCGGCGCAGCGCCAGCAGACCGTTAATCACGGCGCAGGCGACCAGCACCAGCAGCAGCAGGGCGGTGCCGAGATAACGCCACTGCGCCATCGCATCCGGTTCATTATGCAGCGCGATGTGGCGCGTACCGTTGGCATCGGTCGACAGGCTGGTGATGATGCCGCTGGCGCTGAACGGCGTATGCAGCAGCATGGCGGACATACGCTGCAACTCGCGCCACTGAGACGGCGGATCGAGGTCAAACAGGGAAACGGTCGGCTGAGGCTGATTCACCAGCTGGCGACCCTCATCGCTGACAATCAGGAAACCGCCTGGCGGTGGGCTGTTAAGATTTTCCGCTGCGCGCCGGGTTTCACGAAAGAAGAAGGTTGAGGTGGCGGTATTCACCAGATTTTCCAGCGCCTCGGCACTGACCGGGCGCAGCAGCACATTCATGCCGTTCAGCTGACCCGAATCGGCTCGGCGCACCAATGCTTCCCAGTCTTTCGCGTTGCCTAAATTAACCAGCGCGTTCTTCAGCCGTACGCAATCCTGCGGCTGATTACATAAATCCTGAGTCTTCATCACCAGATCGGAGAAATCATCCAGCAGGATCATGCCGGATTTCTGAATCGCTGAGGCCAGCTGCGGGTTCAGTTTAGGATCGGTGTTAGTTTCCGGGTGCAGCTGCCGGTTGGTGGTATCCAGCAGGGCTGTGGCCTTGTCGATGATGTCCGACTGCGGCTGCGGCAGAGGCGTCGCGTTATTCCAGTACACCGCCGAGCAGTCGAACGGCATAAAGGCGTAAGTGCGGTTGCTCTGATAGTTGTCAGGCACCGAACACATGCCGGTGCCCGTGACCTTGAGGTTGTCACCGATATTCAATGCCACGCTGCTGAGCTTATCAACGCTGTTTACTTCCAGGCTATCAGTGCCTTTGGCCCAGGCCAGACTGAGTTTGATCGGCATACTGAGCGGGATCCACGTCACCAGCAGAGCCAGTACCACCAGCGAACCACAGGCCAGCACTACATTTTTACGCCAGCGCTGAATGGGAAAGTTTTTCACCTCATCCTGCAGCGACAGGAACCGGCCCTGACGCACTACCTGGCGGTTCAGGTAGATTTCCACGTCGGTAACCTGACCGAGATCGTGCGCCACATAAGGTTGCCAGTGCGGCGGGTAGGCGAGATCGATAATCCCCAGCGTGATGTTGCTCTGCTCCTGATTGGACTCGCTAAACAGACCCCAGCGCTTCGGCGCGCCGCGCAGACAGTGAATATCACGCAGGCCGCGTTCACCGGGAACGCGATAGAGCAGCCACAGGCTGGCGGCAATCATCGCGGCGCCAGCCAGCACCAGCCAGATCATCAGGGTGGCCGGCACCAGCAGGCTGAAGAAGAATAACAACAGGGCGAGCGAGATAATGACCGCTTCACGCGTGCCATCCGGGCGTGACAGACGATACTCTTCCGGCGTCTCTTTACGCACCTTAAGCAGTTCAACGCTCTCGGTTTCCGCTTTGCGGATTGACGCATTGGTTGAGACCGGACGCATCAGCGTCGGCAGGCTTTGCTGATCAACGGCGTAATCGACCAGTGAATGACCGTTTAAGGAGATCACCAGCGGGATTGACTGGGTCCGGATCAGTTCAACGTAGTTTTCATCGGTGATGTACTGCTCCCACAGCGGCGGCAGATGAACTTCGACCTCATCGAGGTAGTAGCGCCATTTATGCGGATCGTCGGTCGACAGGCCATAGCGGGTAATCGCGCGGGTGACCGGATAGACGTTATTACTTTGTGCGGTCAGGGTCAGACGTTCAGGCGCGGCGCGTTTGTCGCTGGTAACGGTGGTGCGCGGTTGCTTTTCCAGCGCAGCGACATACTTATCGACCGCTTTACGTTCCTGATCAGACAGTTTGCGGCAGGGCGGACTGATAAATGGCAGTGGTTTCGCCAACGGCGGACGATGCCGCATAGCGTACCAAAACCCAATGCCTGCCAGAATTGAACAGGTTAGCACTATGGCCAATATCGTAAAGATTGTGCTCATACTCTGCTCAACTCAGCCAAAATGCTGCCTTCACTTTAAACTTACGCTCCCGGATACGCCCATTATTTAAGACAAATTATGGGGGGTTAAACAACTCTGACGAGTCAAGCATACAAAAAAATAGTACTGAAAATCATTAAATTAGCATTTGTTAAACCCTGCCTTGTCCGAATGGTAACCGTCTGAGACTGAATTAAATATCGGTATTATCTGAAACTGATCGGGGCGTATTGACTAATGCAAATTTTTTCATACTGATAACCCCAGGGGGCGAGTCACCCGCCATAAACGGTGTAACGATAACCTCGTGGTCTGACTGTCGCACAATTGTCTGCGGTTAGGTATGCTAATTCGTTCCTGAGAGCCGGCGCAGTAAAGTTTGAGGCTGATATGAAAAACCCGTTAAAAAAACCTGACATCCTCAATGTAACCGCCGTGGCGCGTTCACGGTTGTTTACCATCGAATCGGTCGATCTGGCCTTCAGCAATGGTGCGCGGCGCGTTTATGAGCGGATGAAACCGTCAGAACGTGAGGCGGTCATGATTGTGCCGATCATTGATGACCACCTTATTCTGATTCAGGAATATGCAGTGGGGCTGGAAAGCTACGAGCTAGGCTTTCCCAAAGGACTGATCGATGCCGGTGAGACGGTTAATCAGGCCGCCGACCGCGAACTTAAAGAAGAAGTGGGGTTTGGCGCGGGTCAGCTGACCCCGCTGGGCAAGCTGACGATGGCACCCTCCTACTTTTCCAGCAAAATGAATATTGTGATCGCCGAAGGGCTGTATGCCGAAAAGCTGGAAGGGGATGAGCCAGAGCCGCTGATTGTACATCGCTGGCCGCTGAGCGACATGTTGTCGCTGTTGCAGGAGCCTGATTTCCGCGAGGCACGTAATGTCAGTGCGCTGTTTATGGCGCGCGAATGGCTGGTGAAGCAGAGGCGTCTTATTTACTGAGTCAAAGGCGCTGAGTAAACGTTTTGCATAAACCGTTTTGCATAAAAAAAGGCCGACAACTGTCGGCCTTTTATGATCTGCGTTTCACATCAGAACAGTTCGTGGCTCTCGCCATTATCCATAATGGTGGTGCCGACATCATGTACCGAATATTCGGTTGGCTGAGTCCCTTCGATGAAGTACTCCTGACGGGTGTTGCCGCCGCCGTTGGCCAGCTTGCCGGTACTGCGATCGATGGTCACCGTGACAATGCCTTCTGGCGGCGTTAACGGCTGCACCGGCACGCCATCCAGCGCACTCTTCATGAATTCATCCCATGCTGGCTGCGCGCTCTTCGCGCCGCCTTCATAGCCTGAAATCTGATCGGGGATCGCGCCTGACAGCGTGCTGCGCCCTAAAGTGCGGCGGGCATCGTCAAAGCCAATCCATACCGACGTCACCACGCCCGGACCGTAACCGGAGAACCAGGCATCTTTCGAGCTGTTGGTGGTGCCGGTTTTGCCGCCGATGTCATTACGCTTGAGATCGCGACCGGCACGCCAGCCGGTGCCCATCCAGCCTGGCTCACCGAAGATATTCGAGTTCAGTGCGCTCTTGATCAGGAAGGTCAGCGGTGTGTTGATCACGTGCGGCGCATAGTTGCCCTGCTCAGGCGGAGTGGGTACCTGCTCCAGTTCTGGCTGTGGCACCGCCTGATTCTGGTTTTTATCAGAAGCCGCGACGTTCTCAACGCTCTCTTCGTTCAGCGCCAGCGCTTTTTTGGTATCGCCGTAGATCACCGGCAGATTGCACTGTGGACAGGCAATTTTCGGTTTCTCTTCGAATACCACGCCGCCCTGTTCATTCTCGATTCGGGTGATGAAGTAAGGATCGACCAGGAATCCGCCGTTAGCCATTACCGAGTAGCCGCGCACCACCTGTAGCGGGGTAAACGAGGCCGCACCCAGCGCCAGCGACTCGGTATGCACGATGTTTTGCGCCGGGAAGCCGAAGCGCTGCAGATACTCTGCGGCATAATCAACGCCCATCGCCCGCATCGCACGTACCATCACCACGTTCTTCGACTGGCCTAAGCCCTGACGCAGACGAATCGGACCATCATAGGTTGGCGGGGAGTTTTTCGGACGCCAGTCAGCACCTGCACCGGCATCCCAGCGTGAAATCGGCACATCATTAAGAATCGAAGCCAGCGTCAGGCCACGATCCATCGCGGCGGTATACAGGAAAGGTTTGATGTTCGACCCCACCTGACGCAGCGCCTGAGTGGCACGGTTAAACATGCTCTGGTTGAAATCGAACCCGCCGACCAACGCACGTACTGCGCCATCATTTGGATCGAGTGAGACCAGCGCGGAGTTCACATCCGGAACCTGACCCAGCCACCACGCATCGTCGACCTTGCGCACCCAAATCTGCTGACCAGGCTGTAACACCTGGCTAACGCTTTTCGGCGTCGGGCCCTGCACGGTGTCAGATTTATAAGGACGCGCCCATCGAACGCCCGCTAACGTCAGCGAGACATTGCTGCCATCTTTCATCATCACGGTCGCTTCATCACTGCGTGCTTCGGTAACCACCGCCGGCTGAAGCGGACCGTAGACCGGCAGCGTCTTCAGGGCTTTCTCGATCTGCGTCTGATCCCAGGCCGGTTCGCCGACTTTCCACAGCACGCTGGTCGGGCCGCGATAGCCGTGACGCATGTCGTAGGCCATTACGTTATTGCGCACTGAGGTCTGCGCCGCCTGCTGCAGGCGACGGGTTACCGTGGTGTAAACCTTGTAACCGTCGGTATAGGCATTTTCACCGTAGCGTTTCACCATCTCCTGGCGCACCATCTCGCTGAGATAAGGGGCGGAGAAGGCGATTTCCGGACCATGATACTTCGCCACCAGCGGCGTATTACGTGCCTCTTCATACTGCTGCTGGGTGATGTAGTGCTGATCCAGCATGCGCGCCAGCACCACGTTGCGACGTGATAAGGCGCGGCTGTGCGAGTAAAGCGGGTTGAAGGTCGACGGCGCTTTCGGCAGACCGGCAATCATCGCCATTTCACTCAGCGACAGCTGATCGACCGGCTTACCAAAATAGACCTGCGAGGCAGCACCGACGCCGTAGGCGCGATAGCCGAGATAAATTTTATTGAGGTAGAGCTCAAGAATTTCATCTTTATTCAGCAGCTGCTCAATGCGAATTGCCAGAAACGCTTCCTTTATTTTACGCATCAGGGTGCGTTCCGGACTCAGGAAGAAGTTACGTGCCAGCTGCTGAGTAATGGTACTGGCGCCCTGCGAGGCGTGGCCCGACACCAGCGCAATGCTGGCGGCACGGAAGATGCCGACCGGATCGACGCCGTGATGTTCATAAAAACGGCTATCTTCAGTCGCAATAAACGCTTTTACCATCTCAGGCGGGATTTGCTGCAGCTTTAAAGGAATACGGCGCATTTCACCGTACTGAGCGATCAATTCGCCCTCAGCGCTGTAAACCTGCATCGGCGTTTGCAGCCGCACATCTTTCAGCGTGTTCACATCGGGCAACTGGGGCTCTATGTATTTGTACAAACCATAAATCGAGCCTGCTCCCAACAACATGCAACACACTGCAAGGATCAATAAATACTTTACGAACTTCACCTGGAATTTCCCATCTGTTGTCGTTTGAGCAGTTTATAAACAACCGCGCGGTAGTATAAAGGCAAGCCAGACGCTTTGATATGTCCATTTTCCCGGACGATAAGGAGATCGCGCGCATGGCTTTTCATACCTGGCAAATTGGGCTGGATATTCAGAATAGGCAGATTTGTGCCCTGGCCCTCCAGCCTCAACGCGATGGCTGGCAGCTACGCCACTGGTGGCAGCAGCGGCTGCCGCAAGATACGTTAAGAAACGGCATGCTGCAATCTTCGCCTGAATTACTGGCGGTCTTAACCGCCTGGCGGCAGCGCCTGCCACGGCGCTATTCGCTGCGTGTCGGTTTGCCGGTTCAGCTGGTATTACAGCGCCGGTTATCGCTTCCGTCACAGCCACTGCACGAGCCGGCTCTGGGGCACTATGTGCAGGCGGCAGCACGGCGTCTTTTCCCGCTGGAGCCTGACGCGCTGGCGCTGGATTACCGGCATGACGACGTCGGCGGTCAGCTTTGCGTTACCGCCGCCCGGCTGGAGGTGATCGACCAGTGGGCCGCGCCGCTATTGCAGGCTGGCCTAACGCCTCAGGTGTTTGAACTGACCACCGGGGCACTGAAGCGGCTGGCCCAACAGGCCCGGTTACCTGCCGGAAGCGTGCTGCTATTGCAACAGGATGAGCGCTGGCTGTGGAGCGATGGGCAAACCGCTGCGGATGCGGGAGACGCAGTGTCTATTGAGGCGTTGCAACAGCAGGCATTTCCGCAGGCCTCACAAATTCTGGCTTGTGCCTCGCAGCCGGTGACCTGGCCTGCAGCCGTGACGCCCTTCTCACCCTTTGATCTGTTCCAGTATAAGCAGCCGCCGTTACCCGCCAATCCAGGTGCCTTCGCGCTGGCGACCGGTCTGGCGCTGCGGATTAAGGATTGCTGATGGTGGCGGTCAATTTGCTGCCCTGGCGACAGCGACGCGCAGCGCGGCAGCAGCGGCAAAGCCTGACGGTACTGCTGCTGGTCACCGTCAGTCTGATACTGATAGTGATTCTGCCGTTGTGGCGGATAAAGGCACTGCAGCAGCTGGCCGCAGCGGAAACCGCCACGGTGCAGCTGGCGCTGGACGATATTCTCGCACGCTTATCCCGGCAGAAAGCGCTGATGGAACAGCTGGCGGCTCAGCAAAAGCGGCATAATAAGCAGCAGGAAAAGGCGATGCAGCGGGCCGCCTGGCAGCAATTCTGGCTGGATTTACCCGTGCTGCTGCCTGAGACCGCCTGGCTGAAGCGGCTGGAGAAACGCGACAGACAGTTCACGCTGGACGGCCAGGCGCAGGATATGCAGGCGATACGGCAATTTCGTCAACGACTGGCAGCGCTGGCGCTGTTCAGCCGGGTCGCGCAGGGCCGCGTTCAGCGTCAGCCTGGCGGGGGATATCATTTTACCCTGCGGGCGCAGCTGCGGGCGGTTGGCGGTGAGTGAGTGGTGGGCGGGCTGGTGGCAGCTGAAGGGCATTGCCCGCTACGGCACGCTGGCGGCAGTGGCTGTCGGCTTACTGATGCTGAGCTGGTTGGTGTGGCTGCGGCCGGAACTCACGGCGCTGGCGGCGGAACAGCAGCGGCTGAAGCCACTGACGAAGAAGCTGCAGCTACGCCAGCAGCAGTGGCAGCAGAATCCGCCGAATGCGCGGCTTCAGGCAGAGTTGATACCGCCCGCAGCGCGCCCTGCGTCAGGAGCATCAGCGACATCAGGGCAGGCGATTGAAATTCTCCTCACTTCACGACGCGACCAGCTTGAACAGTGGCAGCCCGATATCCAGCCACGCACCCTGACGCTGCATCTGCAATGGCTGGAATTTCAGCCGCTGTTTGCTGACCTTGCGCAGGCGGCGGCTCCGTTTCCGCTGCATTTCCTGCTGCTGGCTCAGCCACAGCATCTGGTGGCGCAACTCTGGCTGGAGCCTGACGATGCGCCGTAGCCTGCTGATTCTGTTGCTGTGCTGCGGCAGCGCGCCGGCCCGCGATCCGTTTCAGCCGCTTGCCGGGGCCGCCTGCCTGCCAGCGGTGGAACCGCTGACCGGCTGGCGGCTGCAGGGAATCGTTGGCCGGGAATCCCGTTTTCACGGCTGGCTGATTACGCCGCAGGGGCAGGTGAGGGCGATACGCGCCGAACAACCTTTTGCCCTGACGCCGTGGCAGCTTATCGCCATCGACCGGCGCAGCCTGACTCTGGCGATAAAAAACAGCTGCAGTGGGCAACGCCATTCATTTTATTTAAAAGGAAGCCCGCATGAGAAGGATTATGACGTTATTGCTGGCAATAAGCTGCCTGTCGCCGGCCTGGGCCGCTGACGAGCAGCGCCTCAGCCTGGCCTTTGATAATGCGCCGGTTGAACGCATTTTACAGGCCCTGGCAGACTACCAGCAGATCAACCTGATTATTGCGCCGGAGGTTGAGGGATCGTTGTCGCTGCGGCTGGATAACGTGCCGTGGCAGCAGGCGCTGGAGCTGGTGGCACGCATGGCAAAGCTGACGCTGGTTGAGCACGAGAATGTGCTGCTGGTCTATCCGGCAAGCTGGCAGCAGGCGCAACGGCAAGCCCGCGATGAAGAACAGCAGCAGCGGTTGCAACAGCTGCCGCTGCAACAGCGCGCGGTGCTGCTGCAGTATGCCAGTGCCAGCGAGATACACCGCAGCCTGCTGGCTGAGCGTCAGTCACTGATGACTCCGCGTGGCAGCGTGACGGTCGATAAACGCACCAACACGCTGTTACTGCGTGATACGGCGGCGGCGTTACAGCAGACAGAGCGCTGGCTTAAGGCGCTGGATCTGCCGCTGGAGCAGATTGAACTGGCGGCGCATATCGTCACCATCAGCGAAGAGCATTTACATGAGCTCGGCGTGAACTGGGGATTACAGGCGGGCGAGGCGGCGGTGACTGAGGCGCTTCATCATCCGCAGCTGGCGATTCCGCTGGCGCTAAGTTCGCCTGGCGTGAGTGTCGGAGTGGCGCTGGCACGCATCGGTGGACAGCTGCTGGACCTGGAGTTAAGTGCGCTGGAACAGGAGAACCAGATCGAAATTATCGCCAGCCCGCGTCTGTTTACCTCCCATCAGCAAACGGCTTCGATCAAACAGGGCACCGAAATTCCGTATGAAGTGTCGGCGGGCAACAGCGGCGCCACCAGTATTGAATTTAAAGAAGCGGTACTGGGCATGGAAGTCACGCCCAGCATTTCCGGCAATGGCCGTATCCAGCTCAATATTCACATCAGCCAGAACATGCCGGGCCGCAGCATCCGGACCGGTGATAGCGAGGTGCTCTCGATTGATAAACAGGAAATTGAAACTCAGGTCACGGTCAGGGATGGGCAGACGCTGGCGCTGGGCGGCATTTTTCAACAGCAGCGAACCCGGGGCGAAAACCGGGTGCCGTTACTGGGTAAGCTGCCGCTGATCGGCGGGCTGTTTCGTCAGCAATCAGAGCAGCGCAAAAAAAGGGAGCTGGTCATCTTCATTACGCCGCGATTGGTCAGGGAAGCAGCGCTTACGGCTGGATAAAACGGAAAATGCGTCCCAGAAGGCCTTCCGAATTGACGCAGGGCAGGAATTAGCTTACAAGGTTTAGCGATTTTCAATACGGTGTAACCGTCTATGTTGGGTAAATCCCAGCAAACAGATCAGAAAATTCCTCTGTGAGCAGCGTTGTAAAGACGCAGCGCTGGCGCGTTACAGTTTCGCGAACCACAGGCCAATTCAGAAATGGATCAGCTGCAGGCAATATAATCGGTTGCCAAACAGCCTTGAGTGTTGAGATAATTTTTCGTCTGACTCTTGCTAACGCTCATGAGGTCTCAGTTCCTGTCCCGCCAGCAAATGCTGAACGCGGGGTATCATTAACGAATTCTTAGTAATACCGACAAAATGGCAGAGAAACGCAATATCTTTCTGGTTGGGCCGATGGGTGCCGGCAAAAGCACTATTGGTCGTCAGTTGGCTCAGCAACTCAACATGGAGTTCTTCGATTCCGATCAGGAAATTGAGCGACGCACCGGAGCGGATGTGGGCTGGGTTTTTGACGTCGAAGGCGAAGCTGGCTTTCGCGATCGCGAAGAAAAAATCATTAACGAACTGACTGAAAAGCAAGGCATCGTCCTGGCAACAGGTGGTGGCTCCGTCAAATCCCGGGAAACGCGTAATCGTCTCTCCGCCCGCGGCGTCGTGGTTTATCTTGAGACCACCATCGAAAAGCAACTGGCGCGCACCCAGCGTGACAAAAAACGTCCGTTGCTGCAGGTGGATTCACCGCCGCGTGAAGTGCTTGAAGCGCTGGCTGGCGAACGTAACCCGCTTTACGAAGAGATCGCCGATGTGACTATTCGCACAGATGATCAAAGTGCGAAAGTGGTGGCGAATCAGATTATCCACATGTTGGAAAAAAGTTGATCCAACGTTCGAAGGCTCTTTAACAGGTATCGAGCATCATGGAGAAGATCACCGTCTCACTGGGGGAACGCAGTTACCCCATCACTATCGCCGCCGGACTGTTTAACGATCCGGCTTCTTTTTGGCCGCTGACCGCGGGCGAAAACGCCATGGTGGTGACTAACCAGACGCTGGCTCCGCTTTATCTCGACAAACTGTCAGCGCTGCTGACGGCGGCGGGTGTGACAGTGGATCAGGTGATTTTACCCGACGGCGAGCAGTACAAAACGCTGGCCGTGATGGATCAGGTCTTTACCGCTTTACTGCAAAAACCGCACGGTCGTGATACCACGCTAATCGCCTTAGGCGGTGGCGTGATTGGCGATCTTACCGGTTTTGCTGCAGCCAGTTATCAGCGTGGTGTGCGCTTTATTCAGGTGCCGACTACCTTACTGTCGCAGGTTGACTCTTCGGTTGGCGGCAAAACAGCCGTAAACCATCCGCTCGGCAAAAACATGATTGGCGCGTTTTATCAGCCCGCTTCGGTGGTGATTGATACCGCGTGTTTGCGCTCGCTGCCGGCACGTGAAATGGCGTCCGGTCTGGCCGAAGTGATTAAGTACGGCATTATTCTTGATGGTGCGTTTTTCCAGTGGCTGGAGCAGAATCTTGACGCCTTGCTGGCGCTGGATGAATCGGCACTGGCTTATTGCATCCGTCGCTGTTGTGAACTGAAAGCGGAGGTGGTGGCTGCCGATGAACGGGAAACCGGACAGCGTGCACTGCTCAATCTCGGCCATACCTTCGGTCATGCCATTGAGGCGCAGATGGGCTACGGCAACTGGCTGCACGGTGAAGCGATTGCTGCAGGCATGGTAATGGCCGCGCGTACCGCTGAACGTCTGGGCCAGTTCAGCCCACAGCAGACTGAACGTATTATCACGCTGCTGCAGCGTGCCGGTTTACCGGTGCACGGTCCGCAGGAGATGAGCGCAGAGATGTACCTGCCCCATATGATGCGCGACAAGAAAGTGCTGGCGGGTGAATTACGGCTGGTGCTTCCGCTGTCGATTGGCCGCTCTGAAGTGCGTGGCGGCGTGGCGCATGATATGGTGCTGGCTGCAATTAACGATTGCCAGAAATCTTGAAATTAAGCAGTTAAGTGGTGACGCGGCGCGCCGGGTGCGCAGTGCGGAATGCCGCTTTACGGAGGAGGCATAATGGATGAGTTCAAACCGGAAGACGAGTTAAAACCTGACGCCAGTGACCGTCGTCCCTCGCGCCCACGTAAGGCGTCTACCGCAGCCAAAATACCGGTTTCGCGCCAGCGCATCATGATGGGTGTGGGCATTCTGGTGCTGTTGTTACTGGTGCTGGGCATTGGTTCGGCGCTGAATGGCCCGGACGATAAAAAACCTGCGACCGGCAGCAATGCGCCCGCCACTGGCGGTGGATCGAACAGCGAGAAAAATATCGATCTGACCGGCTCCTCCTCAATGTCGGGCGGACAGACTTCGCCGACGGCGGCGGAAAACAGTGCGCCGGCCAGTGGTGATGCCGCCAGCAATCCGCAGCGCGATGTCTCAATGCCGCCGGTGGCCTCAACGCCAACTCAGGCAGCCCCGGTAGATACGCCAGCCAATCAGCAGCGCGTCACCTTACCAGGCGATCTCAACAGCGCGCTGACGAATCAGCAGCAGCAGGTCGACAGTGCCGCGACCGGCGCGCAAAATGGCAGCTCGCTGCCGACTGCGCCCGCCACCGTCAGTGGCAATGCCGGCACTGCAGCAAATCCGGTCACTGCCCCGGTCAGCCGTCAGACGCCGAACAAAACGACGTCGCCGACGCGACCTGCGCACGATGCCGGCCATAAGACCGCTTCGAAGCCTGCGACCAGTGACAGCCGGACGCATACCACGCCGGCCCGTACGCCAGCCGGCAATACCGCGGCCAGCAGTACGGCCGCAGCCAGCAGCGGTTCAGCCAGTAAATCACTGCCAGGCGGCAGCTATACGCTGCAACTGAGCGGCGCGTCCAAAGCGGAAAGCCTGAATGCCTGGGCGAAAAAACAGAATCTGAGTGCGTATCACGTCTACAAAACCACCCGCAACGGTCAGTCGTGGTACGTGCTGGTGAGTGGATCATACGCAACACCGGCGGATGCCAAACGCGCTGTGGCATCGCTGCCAGCGGAAGTCCGGGCACAGAATCCGTGGGTTAAACCGGTTAGCCAGGTTAAGAAAGAAGCCAGTCAATAATTGATGTGGGGCCAGCGTTACTGGCCCCGTTTTAAGCGCAGATCTGCTGTCGGTCCAGCCACAGCCTCACAATAAGATGTAATAACCACGACAGCATGAAAAAAAATCGCGCTTTCCTGAAATGGGCAGGGGGGAAATTTCCCTTAGTAGAAGAGATCCATCGCTACCTGCCGCAAGGCGACTGCTTGATTGAGCCGTTTGTTGGTGCGGGATCGGTGTTTCTCAATACCGACTTCGATCGCTACCATCTTGCCGATATCAACAGCGATCTGATCAATCTCTACAACATTGTCAAAACGCGCACGGCGGATTTTATTCGTGACGCGCAGCTGCTGTTTACCCCGGAAGGGAACAACGAAGCCTGCTATTACCTGCGTCGTACCGAATTTAATCTCAGCACCGATGCCTATCAGCGCGCGCTGCTTTTCCTCTATCTGAATCGTCACTGTTACAACGGCTTATGCCGCTATAACCTGCGTGGTGAATTCAACGTGCCGTTTGGCCGCTATCGCAAACCCTACTTTCCGGAAGCAGAACTGTTATGGTTTGCCGAGCGCGCGCAAAAAGCGACGTTTGTCTGTGAATCGTACGATGTTACCCTGACCAATGCCGCTAAAGGCTCGGTGGTATATTGTGATCCGCCCTATGCGCCGCTGTCGGCGACGGCGAACTTTACGGCTTATCACACCAACAGTTTTAGCCTGCGCGAGCAGCAGCACCTGGCGACGTTAGCGGCACAGCTGGCCTCGTCAGAACACCGGATTCCGGTACTGATTTCTAACCACGACACTGCACTGACGCGTTTATGGTATCAGGATGCAGTGTTACATGTGGTCAAAGCCCGGCGTTCCATTAGCCGAAGCATAGCCGGTCGCACTAAGGTCGACGAACTGCTGGCGCTCTATAGCTAGTCTGTTTCGTCCGCGACCAACGCATTACGCCAGCCGCAGGGCTGGCGCACAACAGTGGGAGAATCGGATGAAACAATATTTGCTGGCCCCTTCAATCCTTTCGGCGGACTTTGCTCGCCTGGGCGAAGATACCGCGAAAGCGCTGGAGGCCGGAGGCGACGTAGTTCACTTCGACGTGATGGATAACCACTATGTTCCCAACCTGACCATGGGACCGATGGTACTGAAAGCGTTGCGCGACTATGGCATTACCGCGCCGATCGATGTCCACCTGATGGTCAAACCGGTGGATGCGTTGATCCCCGAGTTCGCCCGTGCAGGCGCGACCTACATCACCTTTCATCCCGAAGCCAGCGAGCACGTTGATCGCACCCTGCAGCTGATTAAAGAACATGGCTGCAAAGCCGGGCTGGTCTTCAATCCGGCAACCCCGCTGAGCTACCTCGATTACGTCATGGATAAGCTGGATATTATTCTGCTGATGTCGGTTAATCCGGGCTTTGGCGGCCAGTCGTTTATTCCAGGTACGCTGGATAAGCTGCGTGAAGCGCGCAAGCGTATCGATCAGAGCGGTTACAATATCCGTCTCGAAGTGGATGGCGGCGTGAAGATTGATAACATCGGTCAGATCGCGGCGGCAGGTGCCGACATGTTTGTCGCCGGTTCTGCCATTTTCGGTCACCCGGATTACAAGAAAGTAATCGATGAGATGCGTAACGAACTGGAGAAAGCCAATGGCTCATTTCACTGATATCCGGGCGCTGGCGTTTGATCTCGACGGCACGCTGGTCGATAGCGCGCCGGGCCTCGCTGAAGCGATCGATCGGACGCTGAACGATCTCAACCTGCCGCTCGCTGGCCTTGAGCGCGTCTCAACCTGGATTGGTAACGGGGCAGACATCATGATGTCGCGCGCCATGACCTATGCGCTGGGCCGTGAGCCGCAGCCGCACGAGCAGCACGATGCGCGCGCCCTGTTCGACAAACACTATGCTGACACGGTTGATGCGGGCAGCACACTGTTCCCGCAGGTGAAACAGACGCTGGCTGCACTGCAGGCCACCGGTTTACCGCTGGCGATTGTCACCAATAAGCCGACGCCGTTTGTCGCGCCGCTGCTTCAATCGCTTGGCATTGCCGAGGCTTTTTCGCTGATTATCGGCGGTGACGATGTGCCGGTGAAGAAACCGCATCCTGCCGCAATCTTTCTGGTGCTGGGCACCTTTGGTGTCCTGCCCGATCAGCTGCTGTTTATCGGCGATTCGCGCAACGATATTCAGGCTGCCCAGGCGGCGGGCGTGCCCAATGTCGGCATGACCTATGGCTACAACTATGGCGAATCGATCGCCAGTAGCCAGCCCAGCCTGACACTCGACTCTTTTGACCAACTTTTGCCCGCTCTCGGGCTGTAATTATCAGGACTTAAGCATGAGCAAACCCATTGTTTTCAGCGGCGCACAGCCGTCCGGCGAACTGACCATTGGCAACTATATGGGTGCGCTGCGTCAGTGGGTGCAGATGCAGGATGATTTCCACTGCATTTACTGCATCGTCGATCTGCACGCCATTACCGTTCGACAGGATCCCGTGGCGTTGCGTAAAGCCACGCTGGATACGCTGGCGCTCTATCTCGCCTGCGGTATCGATCCGCAAAAGAGCACCATCTTTGTTCAGTCGCATGTGCCAGAGCACACCCAGCTGAGCTGGATCCTTAACTGCTACGCCTATTTCGGTGAACTCAGCCGTATGACGCAGTTCAAGGATAAGTCGGCGCGCTACGAAGAGAACATCAATGCCGGCCTGTTCGACTATCCGGTGCTGATGGCGGCCGATATTCTGCTCTATCAGACCCATCAGGTCCCGGTTGGCGAAGATCAGAAGCAGCATCTGGAGCTGAGCCGCGATATCGCCCATCGCTTCAATGCGCTGTATGGCGACGTTTTCAAAGTGCCAGAGCCGTTTATTCCAAAGTCAGGCGCACGCGTCATGTCGCTGCTGGAACCGACGAAGAAAATGTCCAAGTCGGATGAAAACCGTAATAACGTGATCGGCCTGCTGGAAGATCCGAAATCGGTGGTGAAGAAGATCAAGCGTGCGGTAACCGACTCCGAAGAGCCGCCAGTGGTGCGCTACGACGTGAAAGAGAAAGCGGGCGTCTCTAACCTGCTGGATATTTTGTCGGGCGTGACCGGAAAAAGCATCGCTGAGCTGGAGCAGGAGTTCGAAGGCAAGATGTATGGCCACCTGAAAGGGGCGGTAGCGGATTCGGTTTCAGGCATGCTGTCCGAGCTGCAGGAACGCTATCATCGTTTCCGTAACGACGACGCGCTGCTGGAGCAGGTGATGCGAGACGGCGCGGCGAAAGCCCGTGCCCAGGCGCAGGAAACCCTGAAGAAAGTCTACCAGGCTGTCGGCTTTGTCGCCATGCCGTAACGGCATTGCCAACAGCACAGACGGCGGGCTTATAGCCCGCCGTTTTCGTTTATGCCGGTGGCACAATCGTTAAAACCAGCGCAGCTTATCGCGCAGGCTGACCACGCTGCCGATGATCATCAGGCTCGGGCTGCTGACCTGCTGCGCCAGCGCCGCCAGTTCGGTCAGGGTGCCGGTGACTACCCGCTGACGGGTGCTGGTGCCGTTTTCTACCAGCGCGACCGGCATATCACTGCGCATACCGTGCTGCAGCAGCTGATGCTGAATCTCTGCGGCCTGCGTCAGCCCCATATAAAACACCAGCGTTTGCTGCTCCGCCGCCAGCGTCTGCCAGCAGAGCGTTCCCTCTTTCTGCAGATGCCCGGTAACCAGCCTGACGCTTTGTGCATGATCGCGGTGGGTCAGAGGAATGCCGCTGTACGCCGCACAGCCTGAGGCCGCCGTGATGCCGGGCACCACGCTGAACGGGATCTGGTGCTGCGCCAGCATCTCCAGCTCTTCGCCACCGCGGCCAAAGATAAACGGATCGCCGCCTTTCAGCCGCACCACCCGTTTACCGCGCTGCGCCTGCTCGAGCAGCAGCTGGTTGATCGCCTCCTGCGGGACGCAGTGGTGACCGGCGCGCTTGCCGACAAAGATCCGCTCGGCATCGCGTCGCACCAGGTTTAGCACCTCCTCAGAGACCAGCCGGTCATACACCACGATATCCGCCTGCTGGATCTGCTGCAGCCCTTTCAGCGTCAGCAGACCGGCATCGCCAGGACCAGCACCCACCAGCGTCACTTCACCCTGTGTCGGCAAATCCGCCGCAAACAGCGTCTCAGTTAACTGCTGCGCACGTTCGCCGTCGCCGTTTGCCAGGGTTTGCGCCAGCCGTTCGCTGCTAAAGAAACGTTCCCAGAAGTGGCGGCGTGTGGCAATCGACGCAAACTGCTGCCTGACCCGCGCCCGTAAGTTGCCCGCCAGCTGCGCCAGCTGGCCCAGATGTTGCGGCAACATCGCTTCCAGCTTTTCCCGCAGTAAGCGAGCCAGCACCGGCGCACGGCCACCCGATGAGACCGCCACCATCAGCGGCGAACGGTCGATGATGGAGGGCATAATGGCGCTGGCCTGCTGCGGCGCATCGACCAGGTTACAGAAAATTCGCTGACGTTCGGCCACCGCCGCCACCTGCTGATTGACCGCATCATCGTTGGTGGCGGCGACCACCAGCCAGCAATCGGTCAGCCAGTGCGGATCAAACTCGCCCGGCAGCAGGGTCACGGCTTGCTGCTGTGCCCATTGCCGGAAGGCGGGCGAGAAGTCGCGTGCGCCAACCCACAGATCGGCCCCGGCCTCCAGCAGCAGGCGGGCTTTGCGCTCAGCCACTTCGCCCGCGCCGACCAGCAGGCAACGTTTACCCTGCAAACGGCAAAACAGCGGGAAATAGTCCATAAGCGGTCCTCAAAAAAAAAGCCCGCCAGCGGCGGGCTGTAGACAAAAATCAGAGACAGACTTCGACCTGACCGGCATTCACCCGTACCGGATACGCCGCCACTGAGCGTGTTTCATCTTCCATGCAATAGCCATCGCTAAGACGAAAATGCTGCTTTTTCAACGGGCTGGCGACCCAAAGCGTTGACTGATGCTCGGCGATGATACCGCGTGATAGCACGCTGGCCTCGGCAAACGGGTCGATATTGCTAATGGCATACAGTTGCTCATCGTTACGCGGACGAAAGATGGCAATCTGCTGGCCTTTGACCAGTGCGCAAACACCGGTGGCGGGCAGGATTTGTGTCAGCTGACACACCGCATTCCACTGGCTCATTATTCAGTCTCCTCAATCAGGGTGACGGCGATGCGTTCTTCAGGGCGCGCCGGACGATGCTGATCGCGTTCGGCCACCACCTGTATCGCCGGATCGCGCTGCGATGAGTTAATAAAGTGGGCGAAGTGCGTCAGGTTGTCGCTCTGTTCCAGCGTGGTTTTCCACTCGCAGTGGACGCTGGCGCGCAGCCGCTTCAGTTCCTGCTCGAGATGATTGTTAAGGCCCAGCTTATCGTCAACGATCACTTTACGCAGATAGTCGATACCGCCTTCCAGGCTTTCCAGCCAGGTTGAGGTGCGCTGCAGGCGATCGGCGGTGCGAATATAGAACATCATGAAGCGGTCGAGATAGGCGATCAGCGTCTGCTGATCGAGATCCGCAGCCAGCAGATCGCCATGGCGTGGTTTCATGCCGCCGTTGCCGCAGACGTAGAGATTCCAGCCTTTTTCGGTGGCGATGATGCCAACATCTTTACCCTGTGCTTCAGCACACTCACGGGTGCAGCCGGAGACGCCGAATTTCATCTTATGCGGGGTGCGAATCCCTTTGTAGCGGTTCTCCAGCATCACGCCAAAGCCAAGGCTGTCGCCCACGCCATAGCGGCACCAGGTACTGCCAATACAGGTTTTCGCCATACGCAGCGCTTTAGCGTAGGCCTGGCCGGTCTCAAAGCCCGCAGCAATCAGCTCAGACCAGATGGCGGGTAAATCCTCTTTGCGGGCACCAAACATGCCGATGCGCTGTGAGCCGGTAATTTTGGTGTAGAGCTGATAGCGCTCGGCAATCTCGCCGACCGCTTTCAATCCCTGGGGCGTGATTTCACCGCCAGGTGAACGCGGGATCACCGAATAGGTGCCGTCTTTCTGAATATTGCCGAGGTAGAGATCGTTGCTGTCCTGCAACGGAGCATGTTGCGGCTTGAGCACATACTCATTCCAGCACGAAGACAGCAGGGAACCGACCGTCGGTTTACACACTTCACAGCCGTAACCCTGACCATATTTCGCCAGCAAATCGTCAAACGTTTTGATCTCTTCAACCTGAATCAGGTGATACAGCTCCTGACGCGAATAAGCGAAGTGTTCGCAAAGATGATTATTGACCTCAATTCCCTGACGGCTCAGTTCGCTGTTCAGCACCTGGGTGATTAACGGAATACAGCCGCCGCAGCCGGTGCCGGCGCGGGTAGCGCTTTTCAGTGCCGCTACGGTGTGGCAGCCAGCCTGAACCGCATTAATGATGTCGCCTTTGCTGACGTCAAAGCAGGAGCAGATTTGTGCACTGTCGGGCAGGGAGTCAACCCCGATGGCCGGTTTTTCGCCGCTGCCGGCCGGTAAAATCAGCGCTTCCGGATTAGCCGGCAGCGGTATCGCATTCAGTACCAGCTGCAGTAGATTGCCGTAGTCGCTGGTATCACCCACCAGCACCGCGCCGAGCAGAGTTTGCTGGTCTTCGCTGAGGATTAAGCGTTTGTAGATCGATTTGCTCTCATCCAGCCACACCACACTGCGTGCGCCAGGCGTGGTGCCACGCGCATCCCCAATGCCGCCCACATCGACGCCCAGCAATTTCAGTTTGGCGCTCATGTCAGCGCCGGTGAAGGCGTTAGGACGGCCCAGCAGGGTATCGCTGGCAACCTGCGCCATTTTGTAGCCGGGTGCCACCAGTCCGTAGACCCGGTTTTGCCAGGCGGCGCATTCACCGATGGCGTAGATATCGCTGTCGCTGGTCAGGCACTGGTCATTAATGGCGATGCCGCCGCGCGGCCCCAGCGCTAATCCACACTGTTTCGCCAGCTTGTCCTGCGGCCGGATACCGGTCGAGAAGACGATGAAATCAACCTCCAGCTCCGTGCCATCGGCAAACTGCAGCGTTTTACCGCCGTTTTCATGATGGTGGATCTGTTGGGTATTTTTACCGGTATGCACCCGCACACCCATCTGCTCGATTTTACGGCGTAACTGCTCGCCGCCTTGTCGATCAAGCTGCTCGGCCATCAGCACCGGCGCGAACTCAATCACATGGGTTTCGACCCCGAGGTTTTTCAGCGCGCCCGCCGCTTCCAGTCCCAGCAGTCCGCCACCGATCACCGCACCGCGTTTGCTGCGGCGCGAGCAGGCTTCGATAGCATTCAGATCTTCGATGGTGCGATAAACAAAGCAGTCGCTGCCTTCCGCGCCGTTAATCGGCGGGATCCACGGATAAGATCCGGTGGCAAAGACCAGCGTATCGTAATGCACCGCGCGGCCGGTATTGGAATGGATCAGCTTCTCGTCGCGGTTGATGGTAATGGCACGCTCACCCAGCAGCAGATTGACCTGATGCCGCTCATAAAACCCGTCGCGAACCAGGGAGAGCTCTTCGGCTGTATGGTGGGAAAAGTAGGCGGAAAGGTGGACACGATCGTAGGCGACACGCGGCTCTTCACAAAAGACGGTTAGCGAAAACTGGTCAGGCTCAGCTTTCTCAAGTAATTCTTCTATAAAACGGTGCCCGACCATGCCGTTACCGATAATGACGACATTGTGCTTGCTCATTTTTGCCTCAAATTTACGATATCTGCGGCTACAATAGCGCGCCATTTCTGACGCTCATTGATATACATCAACCGCTCCTCCATATACCTATTTAGAGGTATGTGGTTGATTTGAATTAACTTTATCCGACGAGCCTGTAAAGGGGATAACGGCGTTGTCCGCGACGCGGTGAATCGTGCTAGTTTTAACCGCAGACGGTTAACCGGAAAAGGAGCGGCTAATGGCTTCACTTAAGTGGATTAATAACGTGCGTTTACCCTGGCGAGAGGGCTTATGGCAGATTGAAATTGCCGAGGGTCACATTGCCCGTATCACTCCCCAGCCGCAGCAGGCGACGCCGGCTGAAGCATCGCTTGACGGTGAGGGCGGCCTCGCCTGTGCGCCGTTCATTGAGCCGCATATTCATCTCGATACCACCCAGACGGCCGGTGAACCGGCCTGGAATCAGTCCGGTACGCTGTTTGAAGGCATTGAGCGCTGGGCTGAGCGCAAGGCGCTGCTCAGTCATCAGGACGTGAAGCAGCGGGCATTACAGACGCTGAAATGGCAGATCGCCAACGGCATTCAGTATGTCCGTACCCATGTCGACGTCTCCGACCCCAGCCTGACCGCGTTAAAAGCGATGCTGGAGCTGAAAGAAGAGGTGGCACCGTGGATAACCTTGCAGATTGTCGCTTTTCCGCAGGAGGGCATTCTCTCTTATCCCAATGGTGAAGCGTTGCTGGAAGAAGCATTGCGGCTCGGCGCAGATGTCGTCGGGGCGATTCCGCATTACGAATTCACCCGCGAATATGGCGTTGAGTCACTGCACAAAACTTTTGCGCTGGCCAACCGCTACGACAAGCTGATTGATGTGCACTGCGATGAAATTGACGATGAGCAGTCGCGCTTTGTCGAAACCGTGGCGGCGCTGGCGCATCGTGACGGTAACGGCGCGCGGGTCACCGCCAGCCACACTACCGCTATGCACTCTTATAACGGTGCCTACACCTCGCGGCTGTTCCGTCTGTTAAAACTGTCAGGCATTAATTTTGTCGCTAATCCGCTGGTTAACATTCATCTGCAGGGCCGTTTCGACCACTATCCTAAGCGGCGCGGCATTACGCGGGTGAAAGAGATGCTGGAGGCGGAGATTAACGTCTGCTTCGGGCACGATGATGTGTTTGATCCCTGGTATCCGCTGGGCACCGCCAATATGCTGCAGGTGCTGCATATGGGATTGCACGTCTGCCAGTTGATGGGTTACGAACAGATTGATGCCGGCTTAGATCTGATTACCCATAACAGTGCCAGAACTCTGCAGCTTTCCGGCTACGGTATTCAGAGCGGCCACGAGGCCAGCCTGATCATTCTGCCTGCCGAGAGCGGCTTTGATGCGGTAAGAAGACAGGTTCCGGTGCGCTATTCACTGCGTCGCGGTGAAGTGATTGCGGCAACCAGACCGGCAGAGAGTGAGATTTACTGGCGGGAGCAGGAGCGCGTCGACTTTCGGCGCTGACAAGCAGGGCGGCGAGGGATCGCCGCCCGGAGAAGATTAATGGGTGACGTGACCGTGCGAACGATGTTTGGTCACCAGTCCCAGCAGGACACACATGACAAACACCACCGCATACAGCCCGTTAGCGGTGACCAGCGCGGTATGTACGCCGCTCTTCTCGACGATAGGCGCGGTAACCACAAAGGTCAGCATGGTGCCGACGGTGCCGCAGGTCAGAATGAAGTTCACCAGTTTTGGTGAAGCTACTTTGGTTTGCAGTGAGCCGAGCGTGATGATGGTGGTGTAAATCGCGCTGGAGCTAAAGCCCAGAACCATAATGATCCACTTCAGCATGCCGGCATCCTGGCTGCTGACGAACCAGTACATCAGCAGCGTCGCCAGGCCAGCCAGCACCATCAGGATACGTTGCAGATCGAAGAAGCGCAGCAGGAAGCTGAACGCCCACATTCCGACCATATAGGCGGTCCAGAAGCTGCCAACCAGCTGTCCGGCATTATCGATATTCATGCCCATCACTTTGGTGGCGTATTCCGGTACCCACGAGATAAAACCGAGCTGACCGAGGATGTAGCACAGGGCGGCAACCGCGAGCAGCAGCACGCCAACGCCCCATTTTTCCTTTTCAACCGTCGGGCTGTTTTCCGGCTTGCGCAGCACCGGGAACTCGACAAACAGCGTCATGATGAAAATCGCCACATAGATAAAGCCGATGCAGACGTAAACCCAGTACCATGGCAGTTGACGCGCCAGCAGGATACCCGCTAGCACCGGGAACAGCGTGCCCGCCATGCTGAAGAAGGAGTCGGTAAACAGCAGGCGTGAGCCGCGCTGGCGTCCTTCATACATGTGGGTAATCAGGAATGTCCCGATCGACATGGTAATGCCGCTGACCACACCCAGCACGAACATGCAGAGCGAGAAGATGCTGAGATCGCGGCTGGTCATTAAGCCAATAATCGCCAGTACCATCAGGACGAAACCGAAAATCAGCTGGCGCTTGAGTGGCACGATAACCATCAGCCAGGCATTGAGGAAAACGGCGGCCAGGATCCCGCTGTTCAGGAAAGTGAAGGTGTTACTCATGCTGGAGATGGGGATCTGGAAATCTTTCGCGATATCGCCCATTACCATGCCGGTGACGATCACCAATGCGCCGGTAAGCGCATACGAGAAGAAGCTTATCCAGGTAAGGCCGATACGATTACGGTTTGTCATGTTCTGAACCTGTTAGGAAACCGGTGGCAAAAAGTGTCAGAAAGTGTAAACGGAACTGTGATCTTAATAAACAACCAGTGAAACTGGAGATCTACATTTCATGTGTTGTGTGATTTTAATCACGCAATTGCCGGGGTTTATCGATTGCTCGCGCTTTTTGAGCCGCAGCGTAAATATAGGTAAAACGCTGGCTCTTGTATTACATGCTCTTTACAATCAATCACGTTTTTGAGCTAGCTCTCCAAGGTAAGGAATCTTTCATGTTTAAACGTACTTTAACAGCGGCGATTACCCTGTTAGCGCTCTCATCTGTTTCTGCCTCGGCCCTGGCCGCAAAAGGCGATACTCATGTTCTGCTCACCACCTCCGCCGGCAATATCGAACTCGAACTGAATGACCAAAAAGCGCCGGTCTCGGTGAAAAACTTTGTTGATTACGTCAACAGTGGCTTCTACAACAACACCATTTTTCATCGCGTGATCCCAGGCTTTATGGTGCAGGGCGGCGGCTTTACCACCGACATGCAGCAGAAGCAGACCAATGCGCCGATCAAAAATGAGGCGGATAACGGCCTGCGTAACCTGCGCGGTACCATCTCAATGGCCCGCACCGCTGATAAAGACAGCGCCACCAGCCAGTTCTTCCTCAACGTGGCCGATAACGCGTTCCTCGACCATGGCCAGCGTGATTTTGGCTATGCGGTATTCGGTAAGATTGTGAAAGGTCAGGATGTGGCTGAAAAAATTTCTCAGGTACCGACCAAAGATGTCGGTCCTTACCAGAATGTCCCGTCTAAACCGGTAGTTATCCTCTCCGCTAAAGTTCTGCCTTAACGCTTCAGGCCGTCATCTGTCGATGGCGGCGCTTTCCCCACTCCGGCAAAGCCAGAAAATGCTCTTATACTTAGGGCAAAAACCTGAGCAGGAGGCGGCATGGCGAACAAACTCACCGAGAAACAAAAGGCCACATTGTGGCAACAGCGGCGCAGCGCCAGCTATCAGGCCAGCTGTCGGCTGGAAGGCTTCAGTCACAATGAATCTGCGGTAAAAGGCGACGAGGCGGCGGCACGACTGGCTTCGCTGAGGAGGCAATATGGTCTCTAATATCGCGGTCAGCCAGGATCCCTACCTGTGGCATAACGACAACGTGCTGAAGAACCTGCTCGATATTCACGACGCTGTCCAGCTGCGTAAAGCGGAACTGAGCTTCAGTGCGGCTCGTCTGGCGACGCTGGAGTTGGGCCCGCGTAATGCCGGCTTGCCGTGGCTGCGGCTGATTCATCGTACCCTGTTCCAGGATGTTTACAGCTGGGCCGGTGAGCTGCGCACCATCGATATCTGGCGCGACGAGACGCCGTTCTGCCATTTCGAATATATCGAAAAAGAGGGCAATGCGCTGATGGCGGCGCTGGAAGAGGAAAACGGCCTCGCCGACCTGCCGCGTGATGCCTTTGTACAGCGTATCGCCCACTACTACTGTGAAATCAACGTGCTGCATCCTTTCCGGGAAGGAAATGGCCGGGCGCAACGCATCTTTTTCGAGCAGCTGGCGCTGCATGCTGGTTATCTGCTGGCATGGGAGGCGACCGATGCCGAAAGCTGGCGGGCGGCGAATCAGGCAGGCGTTGCCGGCGACCTGCAGCCGCTGGAGCAGGTATTTGCGAAAGTGGTGAGCGAGCCGACGTAACCGCGTAGAATAGCGGCGCTGTTAACCACTCTGGATTAGTCATGCTGCTGCTGATCGACAACTACGACTCCTTTAGCTGGAATCTTTATCAATATTTCTGCGAGCTGGGCGCGCAGGTTCGGGTGGTGCGCAACGATGCCATCACCCTGCAGCAAATGGATGCGCTGCCGCTGACCCATCTGGTGATCTCCCCGGGACCCTGTACTCCCAACGAATCCGGTATTTCACTGGCGGCGATTCGCCACTTTGCCGGACGTTTGCCGGTGCTGGGCGTTTGCCTCGGACATCAGGCGATTGCTCAGGCGTGGGGCGGCGAGGTGGTGCGCGCCCGTCAGGTGATGCACGGTAAAACCTCGCTGATTCAGCACAGCAACAGCGGCGTGTTCCGCCAGCTGAATAATCCACTTACCGTCACCCGTTACCATTCATTGATCGTAAAACGCGATACGCTGCCTGACGCCTTTGAAGTCACCGCCTGGAGCCTGCGTGACGGTCAACCCGACGAAATCATGGGGATCCGCCATAAAACTCTGGCGCTGGAAGGGGTGCAATTCCATCCTGAAAGCATTCTCAGCGAGCAGGGACACCAGCTGCTGCGCAACTTCCTGTCGCAATAGTTTGCCTTTAAGTGATTTTTTATGCATATTTTGTGATTATTATTTCACGGCAGTACAACGATCATTCAAATGGGGTCACTAATGGCAGCCGAAAAAATTGCGGTCACACGGGAAACGTTCGATAACGTTATTTTGCCTGTTTATGCACCAGCGCAGTTCGTGCCGGTGAAAGGCAAGGGCAGCCGCGTCTGGGATCAGCAGGGCAAAGAGTATATCGACTTTTCGGGCGGCATCGCCGTGACCGCGCTCGGCCATTGCCATCCTGCGCTGGTGGAAACGCTGAAAAGCCAGGGCGAAACGCTGTGGCATACCAGTAACGTCTTCACCAACGAACCGGCGCTGCGTCTCGCCAGCAAGTTAATCAGCGCCACCTTTGCTGAGCGGGTGTTTTTCGCCAACTCCGGTGCAGAAGCGAATGAGGCGGCGTTTAAGCTGGCACGCTATTACGCCTGCAAACGTCACAGTCCGTTCAAAAGTAAGATTATCGCCTTCCACAACGCTTTCCACGGCCGGACGCTGTTTACCGTAACAGTTGGCGGACAGCCAAAATATTCTGATGGCTTTGGCCCCAAACCGGCCGATATCGTCCACGTGCCGTTCAATGATTTGGCTGCGGTTAAGGCGGTTATCGACGATCACACCTGCGCTATCGTGGTTGAGCCGATTCAGGGCGAGGGCGGCGTGGTGCCCGCAACCGAAGAATTTATGCATGGGCTGCGTGAACTGTGCGATCAATATCAGGCGCTGCTGGTGCTGGATGAAGTCCAGAGCGGTATGGGACGCAGCGGCAAGCTGTTTGCTTATGAGCACTATGGCGTGCAGCCCGATATTCTGACCTCGGCCAAAGCACTGGGCGGCGGTTTCCCGGTCAGCGCCATGCTGACCACCCATGAGATCGCCTCTACCATGGCGCCTGGCGTGCACGGCACCACCTACGGCGGCAATCCGCTGGCCTGCGCCATTGCCGAGACCGCGCTGGACATTATCAATACCCCGGCGGTGCTGGAAGGCGTTAGCGTCCGGCGTCAGCAATTTGTCAGCGCGCTGCAGGCGATTGATGCGAAGTACGATCTGTTCAGTGATATTCGCGGCAAAGGCCTGCTGATTGGCGCGGCGCTGAAGCCTCAGCATAGCGGCAAGGCGCGCGATATCCTCAATGCGGCAGCCGCAGAAGGGGTAATGGTGCTGGTGGCCGGCACCGACGTGATGCGTTTTGCACCTTCGCTGATCATCGAACCCGCCGACATCGAAGAGGGCATGCGCCGCTTCGCCGCCGCCGTCGGCAAGGTGATTAGCGGCTGATTTAGTTTTTGCGTAACCGTCTGATCAGCCAGCGGCCATGTTGCGGTCGCTGGCTCCACGCCAGAGAAGAAATGGTGTGCATCACGCTCAGATGATCCAGAATACGGCGCACATGCTGTTCGACGACTGTCACCGGCCCTTCATTAATATTTTCTACCTCATCCAGCAGGTTAACCTGCGAACTGGCACCGTCATATTCCAGCCGCTGCTGACAACGTTGCAGCGCAATTTCGCAGGACTGCAGATAGCGCTCAGCTAACGAGGCGGTCAGCATGGTGTGTTCGCGCGCCAGAATCGTCATTGCATTGATGTGCTCAACAATAAACTGGCTGTGGGTGACCCACAGACGCATATCTTTGAGGTACTGAGCGTTGAAAGCCGGTTCCTGCATCGCCTGGTTCAGGGAGTTAAACAGCGCATTGTGCGCCTGATTGACCCGTATCCGCTGGTACGCCAGTTTCTCCGGCGACTGTTCCGCCCCCAGCAGCAGCCGTAGCGCATCCTGATAGGTTTCCAGTGCGTCGTGGGCGTTCTGCCGCAGTAAGCCGCTCTGCCACTGCGGCCACAGCCACAGCATTCCGCCAAAGGCGATCAGGCAACCCATCAGCGTATCCATCAGGCGTGGCAGCAGGAACTGCGCCCCGTTCAGCGACAGCAGCTGCAGCGAGTAGACCGCCGTCACCGTAAAACCAATCATCGACCAGCCGTAAAACTGGCGGGTAAACCGGTAGCTGATAAAGGTGATCAGCAGCATGATCAGCAGCACCAGCGACTCCGGCACCGCCAGGCGTAAGGTGGCAGCCGCAATCACCAGACCGGCAAACGTGCCCAGCGCCCGGTGCTGGATGCGGACGCGGGTGGCACCGTAGCCGTTCTGGCTGACGAACATAATGGTCATCAGAATCCAGTACGGCTTAGGAATGTTGAAAAACAGCGCCAGCGCGCTGCCCAGCATCAGCATCACCGCAAAGCGACCGGCGGTGCGCAGCGCCGATGAACGCCACGACAGGTAGCTGCGCAGCGCCGGCAAAAGCGGCAGACGGCGCTGGCGATCGGCCATCAGGTCACGTTGATAGAGCGGCTTTTGGGTGCGAAGCACCCGCGCAATACGATTGAAGTGATAGAGGCAGAAATTCCCCACCGGATTATCAGGATGCTGACGGGCAATTTTTTCCAGCGCGCTGAGCTGCTTCTCCATGCCAAAACGATCCGGCAACTGGTGATAGAGAATGTTATCCGCCAGCACCCGTAAGCGGGCCGAAATAGTCTGGGCATTCCAGCGGATCACCGCTTCGGCATGGCTCTGCTCCACCAGTTTCTGCACCTCTTCCGGCTGATGCAGGCTGACCGAGATGTGTTCCTGCAGGTCCAGCGCCACCTGAAAGGCGCGGGTCAGCCGCTTATGGCTGTGATCCCGGCTGGCGGAAAGCATGTGCATCTGCTGGTAACAGGTGGTGATCATATCGACCACTTTCTGCTGGCGCGCCAGCAGCGGCGGCAGGGCCTTTTCCGGGTCGGTCAGCTGGGTCAGCAGGGTATATTTGGCATCGCAATAGTTGGCCAGTTCGCGGTAGATCAGGCTCAGGCTTTCACGCATCGGCTGCTCTTTCCACAGCCAGAACCAGAACCAGTTAAACAGCCCATACCATAGCGTGCCGCCGATATAGAGCAGCGGCGGCACATAGATCGGCATACGGCCAATCAGGCTCAGCGTGAAGATGGCGGCGATCAGGGTGCCGGGCAGCAGGCGGCCGTGTAGCGGACTGATTTCGCCGGTGACCCCCAGCAGCAACGGCAAGGCGAACAGAATCAGCGGCAGCGGAATGGCGTGCTGCGTCAGCCACTGAATCAGGAAGCTGCCGAGCGCAAACAGGCTGCCGCCGACAATCAGGCGTTTGAAGAAGCGTTTATGCGGGGTATCCAGACCGGCGATATTGCAACAGGCGGGAACTAACGAGAACAGCAGACCTTTTTGCAGGTCGCCAGCCAGCCAGCCCAGCGCCACGGGCAGACAGAGCACCAGGGTTTGCCGCAAGGCGTAGTTGACTTCAGGATGGTAAATAATTCGACGCCACATCGGCCCAACACAAACAATAACGGCGCGATGTTGCCATCACGCCGTGGGTGACAGGAATTAGCGGGTGCCGTAAACGACGATGGTTTTGCCGTGTGCAGAGATCAGATTCTGATCTTCCAGCATCTTCAAAATACGGCCCACGGTTTCACGTGAACAACCAACGATTTGGCCAATTTCCTGACGAGTAATTTTAATTTGCATGCCGTCGGGATGCGTCATGGCGTCTGGCTGCTTCGCCAGGTTAAGCAGAGTCTGAGCAATGCGTCCGGTCACGTCGAGGAAAGCGAGGTTACCCACTTTTTCAGACGTAACCTGCAGGCGACGCGCCATCTGCGACGACAGTCGCATCAGGATATCCGGGTTAACCTGGATCAGCTGACGGAATTTCTTGTAGGAAATCTCCGCCACTTCGCACGCGGTTTTCGCACGTACCCAGGCGCTGCGCTCCTGACCTTCTTCGAACAGGCCAAGCTCGCCAATGAAATCGCCCTGATTCAGGTAAGAAAGAATCATCTCTTTGCCTTCTTCATCTTTGATCAGAACCGCAACGGAACCTTTCACGATGTAGTAAAGCGTTTCAGCTTTTTCACCTTGATGAATCAGCGTACTTTTGGATGGATACTTGTGAATATGGCAATGGGACAGGAACCATTCGAGTGTAGGGTCTGTTTGCGGTTTGCCGAGAACCATTCGCTATTATCCTCTGTTGTAATCGTGCCCAAAATACAGGGGGCAGTTTTCCCTGTCAGGCGATGAAAGCTTCAAGCGTTTCCCTTACAGGAAATTATTCGGGCTGCATTCGGCGCAGTGCGCATCATTCTTCCCGGCTTCGCCATCAGGTGACGAAAAATATTTTCAGCACTGTTTGTAGCACAGCTTTTGCCGACTGTCTTCTGTTGTCTCGCTTCAGCTAACAGCGGATTTCTCTGGATTGCTGTTTACCAGGCGAAAGCGTACTCTGACGGCAAAACCGCATATTCTGGAGCGAAAATCATGCAGGCAAGAGTGAAATGGGTAGAAGGACTGACATTCCTCGGTGAGTCGTCATCCGGTCATCAGGTGTTAATGGATGGCAATTCGGGTGATAAAGCGCCCAGCCCAATGGAGATGGTGCTGATGGCGGCAGGCGGATGCAGCGCCATCGACGTGGTTTCAATTCTGCAAAAAGGTCGCAACGATGTGGCTGATTGTGAAGTGAAACTGACCTCAGAACGTCGTGAAGAAGCGCCGCGAATCTTTACGCACATCAACCTGCACTTTATCGTGAGCGGCAAAGCGCTACAGGATAAGGCGGTCTCACGCGCGGTGGATCTTTCTGCTGAAAAATATTGCTCGGTCGCTATCATGCTGGGTAAAGGCGTCACCATCACCCACAGCTATGAAGTGATCGAACTGTAATAGCCGCAAGGGTCATTGCAGACCTGCTAACTTCACTTCCAGTATCTGATGCAGGTTGATTTAAGACTGTGCCTGGGCAGGGAACCGGGTCAGATCGGAAAGTCGCTTAAGCCAATCCCTGGCCGCTCGACCCGCGCCGTCCCTGGCGCGGGACGCTTTCCTCTTCTGACCCGGTTCCCTGCGTGTTGAACTTATCTATTGCTGCCAGATTCTTTCTGCCCAGGGTTTGTCTGTAGCGACCTTCCTGAAACCGGATGCGGTTGTCGGACGTGAAGCGAAGGGAGCATATGCCTGTAGCAAAGCATCGCGGGCCAGGGATGGCCCGCGCTGAGCCTGCCAGGGATAGCGGTTTTGCGTCTTTGCGAAAGGTGTATGCTCCCTGAAGCCTGCCCAGGGGTAAGTCTTTAGCCGCAGGAAAGCCAGTTTTACTATCTTTGTTAAAGACATCTGCTCTCAGAGCGGTTTTTGCTGGCCTCTTACTCTATCCGCTTGCCTTCCACCAGCCGCTTCACCAGCGGACCCATGATCAGCTCCATCGCCAGCCCCATTTTCCCGCCCGGCACCACCAGCGTATTGATATGCGAAATGAACGATCCCTGCAGCATCGCCAGCAGATAAGGAAAGTCGATATCGTCCAGCGCCTGAAAATGGATCACCACGAAGCTCTCATCCAGTGACGGAATCGCGCGGGCGGCAAACGGATTCGAAGTGTCGACCGTCGGCACCCGCTGGAAGTTCAGGTGGGTGCGCGAGAACTGTGGCGTAATGAAATTAATGTAATCTTCCATTGAACGCACCACCGAATCCATTACTGCTTCACGCGAATGGCCGCGTTCGCTGGTGTCACGCACCAGCTTCTGAATCCACTCGAGGTTAACAATCGGCACCACGCCTACCAGCAGGTCGACATGTTCCGCCACGTTATGCTGGGCGGTCACTACGCCACCGTGCAGTCCTTCGTAAAACAGGATATCGGTGTTTTGCGGCAGCGGCTGCCACGGCGTAAAGGTGCCCGGCACCTGATTCCACGGCACCGCTTCATCATAGGTATGCAGGTACTTACGCGACTGGCCCTGGCCGTCGAGCCCATACTGCCTGAAGCTCTGCTCCAGTAAGCCAAAGTCATTGGCTTCCGGACCGAAATAGCTGACATGACGGCCTAAATCGCGCGCCTTGCGGATCGCCATATCCATTTCAGGCCGGGTGAAGCGGTGGAAACTGTCGCCTTCCAGTTCGGCAGCGTGCAGATCAAGCTGCTGAAAAATTTTACGGAACGCGAGACTGGTGGTGGTGGTCCCCGCGCCGCTGGAACCGGTGACGGCGATTATCGGATGGCGTGCTGACATAAAAAAGCTCCCTGTGAAATCGGGTCATGCGCATTGTTAACATGAATTGCCGCTGGCTGCATCAGCCGCGAAATTCTTTGCGCGGCATGATATTGACCGATTCATGCAGTTCCGACCACACCAGCACTACTTCGCCGGTTTCCAGCTGGCGGCGCACGTCAGCCACTTTTTCGTTCAGGCTGCGTTCCTGCTCGCCGTAGTCGGTGCCTTCACGCAGTACGAAAGTTTCAATCAGATTTTCAAGCGTCTCAGGTGAGACCTGTTGCCAGGGAATAATCACAACGTTAGGTTTCCAGAAAAGGGGCAATCCACTGGGGTATGCGCTGTTCAAGCCACATTTCGGGCTGGCGCAACGTCCCGCCGACAAAGCCAACGTGACCGCCGTGCGGCGTCAGTTGATAAGTAATAGTGGCAGATAATTGGCTGCTGTGCGGTATCACTTCATCACTCATGAACGGGTCATCTTTGGCATGAATGATCAGCAGCGGCTTATCGACCTGTTTCAGCCATGGCAGGGCGCTGGCGCGCTGATAATAGTCAGCCGCATCGCTGAAACCGTGGGCGCGGGCGGTGATTGCGTCATCAAAGTCGCGCAGCCGGCGTAGCGCTTTAAGCTGCGCCAGGTTCACCGGCAACGTTTCCGGCCAGGCGTGCAGTTTGCGCCGGGCATTCTTCTTCAGCTGCGCCAGTAAATAGTATTGATAAAAGCGTGAAAAGCCGCGCTCCAGCTTGAGGCTGCACGGCGCCAGCAGCAGCGGCGCGGAGACGATGACGCCCGCATCAACCGGCACAGCGGATCCCTGCTGGCCCAGCAGGCAGCCCAGCATGTTGCCGCCCAGCGAAAAACCCACCGCCACGGTCGGTACCCGGCCCCAGCGGGTTTGCAACCAGTGCAAAAAATAGCGCGCATCTTCGGTTTCGCCGGAGTGATAGATGCGGTTCAGCCGGTTAGGTTCGCCGCTACATCCGCGAAAATGCATCACCACCGCCAGCCAGCCGCGTGCGCGACAGATCGCCATCAGGCCGTGAATATAGGGACTGTGGAAACTGCCCTCCAGTCCGTGAAACAACACCACCCGCGGTTTGTGCTGCGCCAGCTGCGGATCTTCACTCCAGGCGAGATCGACAAAATCGCCATCGGGCAGATCGAGACGCTGCCACCAGGGATCGAGGTTGATCTGCCGCCGCAGCAGGCGTGGCAGCACCGTTTGCAGATGGGCATTACGCATGCCGGCCAGCGGCGTAAAATCCCCGGCTTCCGGCCCGCTAAATTTCATGTTGTAAAAGCTTGTCTGTTCCATATCACACTGTTAGCTTCGATAGGTTTTTTGCTTGCTGGGGGTGAGGAGCACCCGATTGCCATGGAACTGAGTCTTTTCTTATCGATGTTGGGATTTCTATGGGTCGCCGCAATCACGCCAGGCCCTAATAATATGTTACTTACCGCGGGCGGCGCCAATTTTGGCTTTGTGCGGACCCTTCCCCTGATGATTGGCATCATGATCGGCATGCAGGTGATGCTGCTGATGGTGGCGTTTGGCGTTGGTGGACTGATTCTGCTCTATCCTTCGCTGCATCTGGTGCTGAAAATTGCCGGCAGCCTCTACCTGCTGTGGCTGGCATGGAAAATTGCCACCGCCAGCTACGAAAAGCTGGAAACCGACCGGGTAGCAGAGTCGCCCATGCCGTTCTGGCAGGGCGGGTTGTTGCAGCTGATCAATCCCAAAGCCTGGCTGATGGCGCTAGGGGCGGTCGCCAGCTTTAGCCTGGCGGGCGACGCCTATCGACAATCAGTGATGGCGATCAGTCTCGGCATGTTTATCGTCAATCTGGTGTCCGGCCTGATCTGGATGGGATTCGGCGCAATGATTGGCCGCATTTTACGCAGCCGTCGCGCCTGGAAAATCTTTAATCTCGCTATGGGGCTGCTGACGGCAGCCTGCGTACTGTTGATCTGGCACTGAGTTAACTGGAGGCGCGTTCAACGCGCTTCCACGGCAGGACTTCACGGATCACCGGCGCGTGCGGCTGACGAATTTTCTGCAACAATAGCTGCACGCTGCGCGCCCCGAGCTGATACATCGGCTGTTCGATGGTGGTCAGCGGCGGGTTAAGGCTACCGGTGAATGGAATGCCGTCAAAACCGACCACCGCCAGATCTTCCGGCACGCGCAGCCCCGCTTGCAGCGCGGCATGAATCACCCCCACAGCCAGCACATCCGATACGGCAAAGATCGCATCCGGCGGTTGCGGCATCGCCAGCAATTGCTGCAATGCCTGGCTGCCCGCTTCAGTGGAGATATCGCTGGCGTAGGCGACACCTGACCAGTCCAGTCCCAGCGCGTTTATTGCCTGTTGGTAGCCCTGTTCGCGATGGTGCGAGTAGAGGTAACGCATATCCCCGTTAACCAGCCCGATGCGTTTGCGGCCTTTGCCGGCGAGGTAGTGCACGGTATCGCGCGCCGCGTCGAGATGATCAATAGTGACCGAAGAGGCCGGGATGGCCGGATCGAATTCCGAGCACTGGACCCACGGCGCGCCTGCGATGATATGCTGCAAATCCTGCAGTCCCGACGCCGCATCCATGGTGATCACCCCATCTACCACTTTGCCGGTCAGCAGCGTGAGATAGGCGGCTTCACGCTGTAACTGCGAAGCGGAGTGGCACAGCAGGATGTGATAACCGTGCAGTTCAGCCTCCGCCTCAATCCCCTGTACCACCCGCGAGCAGAAAGGGTTGGTGATGTCTGAAATCAGCACCAGCAGCATGTGGCTTTGCGCCGTGCGCAGCTGTCGGGCTAATAAGTTGGGCTGGTAGTCACAGGCGGCGATAGCCGACAGCACTTTCTCACGCGTATCGGGTTTGACGCCGGGATGGGCGTTGAGAACCCGCGACACCGTGGCTTTAGAGACGCCAGCCAGCTGAGCGACTTTCTCAATCGACATCGAACACAAAGACCTTTTACAAGCAATAAACCGGAACGCATATCAATAGCACAGGCCGAATGTGAGCGCCTGACATTTTTTATGCTGGCGCGGTTTTTCAGCATTTGCGATTTTTAGCTTAGTTTTGCAGATAGTGATCTAAGAACTTATTTCTATTAGGGATAATTTTTAATTCCTTGGTGAAATTAATGCCGCCAGAGACACTGCTGCCATCATAAAAAGGGTGGGGTAGCAATCATGGCAGTCACAGCACGTTTAACGTTTTTAGCCGCAGCCCTGGCGCTGCTGGCCTTCCGGGCGGACGCGGTCAATGTCACCGTGGCGTATCAGACTTCTGCCGAGCCGGCTAAGGTGGCGCAGGCGGACAACAGTTTCGCCAAACAGAGTGGCGCCAGCGTCGACTGGCGTAAGTTTGACAGCGGTGCCAGTGTACTGCGTGCGCTGGCATCGGGCGACGTACAAATCGGCAATATCGGCTCCAGCCCGTTAGCGGTCGCCGCAGCGCAGAAACTGCCCATCGAAGCGTTTTTGCTGGCCTCCCGGCTCGGTAACTCCGAAGCATTAGTGGTGAAGAAGAACATCACCACACCGCAGGATCTGATTGGTAAGCGCATCGCCGTGCCGTTCATCTCAACCACCCATTACAGTCTGCTGGCGGCGCTGAAACACTGGGGCATCCAGCCGTCACAGGTGCAGCTGGTCAATCTGCAGCCGCCGGCAATTATCGCTGCCTGGCAGCGTGGCGACATTGACGGTGCATACGTCTGGGCACCTGCGGTCAATGAGCTGGAGAAAAACGGCAAGGTGTTAACCGACTCTGCACAGGTGGGAAGCTGGGGATCGCCGACTCTCGACGTCTGGGTGGTGCGCAAAGACTTTGCCCGGCAGCATCCGGAGATCGTCACCGCCTTTGCCCGCAGCGCACTGGCCGCGCAGCAATCCTATCTCGACAATCCTGATAGCTGGCTGAAGCAGCCCGACAATCTCAGCAAGCTGTCGCGCCTGAGCGGCGTACCGGAAGCGCAGGTGCCCGGCCTGGTAAAAGGCAATACCTACCTGACGGCGCAACAGCAGATTGAACAGCTGGGCAAGCCGGTGAACAAGGCGATTGTCGACACCGCTCAGTTTCTGAAAGCGCAGGGCAGAGTGCCGCAGGCGGATAACGATTACAGCAGTTACGTAACCTCCCGCTTTGTCGAGCCGTTAGCCAAACCTTAAGGAGTCCTCATGCTACGCATCGCTCATCTGAATGCGCGTTATGCCGGGCAACCGGTGTTGCAGGATATCAATCTGCAAATCGATCGCCGTGAACTGCTGGTGGTGCTGGGGCCGTCGGGCTGCGGCAAGACCACGCTGCTCAACCTGGTAGCCGGTTTTTTGCCGGTGGAATCGGGCAGCATCACGCTGGATAACCAGCCGGTCACCGGGCCGGGCGCTGACCGCGGAGTGGTGTTTCAGCATGAAGGCTTACTGCCGTGGCGCAACGTGCTGGATAACGTCGCCTTCGGTTTGCAACTGGCCGGTATGGCGCGTCAGGAGCGTGAAGCTATTGCGCGCCGCTTGATCAGGCAGGTCGGGCTGGAAGGGGCAGAAAAGCGGGCTATCTGGCAGTTATCAGGCGGTCAGCGGCAGCGGGTTGGCATTGCGCGCGCGCTGGCGACCGATCCGCGACTGCTGCTGCTGGATGAGCCATTTGGTGCGCTCGATGCCTTTACCCGCGAACAGATGCAGACCTTGCTGCTGACGCTGTGGCGCGACAGCGGCAAACAGATCCTGCTGATTACTCACGATATTGAAGAGGCGATTTTCCTCGCCAGCGAACTGATTCTGCTGTCGCCGGGACCCGGACGCATTGTCGAGCGACTGCGACCCGATTTTGGTCAGCGCTTTGCCGACGGTGAGCCGTGCCGCAGCATCAAATCTGATCCGCAGTTTATTGCCCAGCGCGAATATGTGCTGAGCCGGGTGTTTGAGCAACGGGAGGCATTCGCATGAGTGCGTTGATCAACGACAAAACCTTGCCGGTGCGACGCCGGCTGCGCTGGCCATTTTCCACCCGCTTCTCGTTAAGCGTACTGAGCGTATTACTGCTGTTGCTGGTGTGGTGGAGCGTGACCGCGCTGGGGTTAATCGCGCCGCTATTTTTACCGCCGCCGCAGCAGGTATTCAGCAAGCTGTTGCTGATTGCCAGCCCACAGGGATTTATGGACGCCACGCTGTGGCAGCATCTGACGGCCAGCCTGACCCGCATGCTGATCGCGCTGTTTGCCGCCGCTGCTATCGGGATTCCGGTCGGGATTCTGATGGGCCTGAGCCCGGTGGCGCGTGGGCTGCTTGATCCGCTGATTGAACTCTATCGTCCGATCCCACCGCTGGCCTATCTGCCCCTGATGGTGATCTGGTTCGGTATTGGTGAGACCTCGAAAATCCTGCTGATTTACCTGGCCATTTTTGCGCCGGTCACCCTCTCTACCTTAGCCGGGGTGCGCAATGCGCAACAGGTACGCATCCGGGCGGCGCAGTCGCTGGGTGCATCCCGCTGGCAGCTGCTGCGCTGGGTCATTCTGCCGGGCGCACTGCCCGAAATTCTGACCGGGCTGCGCATCGGTCTGGGGGTGGGCTGGTCAACGCTGGTGGCGGCTGAACTGATTGCCGCCACCCGCGGACTCGGTTTTATGGTGCAGTCGGCCGGGGAGTTCCTCGCCACCGATGTGGTGCTGGCGGGCATCGCGGTCATCGCCTTAATTGCGTTTAGTTTAGAACTCGGCTTACGGGCCCTGCAGCGCCGTCTGACGCTGTGGAATGGAGAACAATCATGAATGAACGTCTGAATTTTCAACCGCTCTGCCCGTATATTGGTGCCCAGGTTTCCAACCTTGATGTTTCACGGCCGCTCAGCGATGCGCAGTTTGAACAGCTCTACCATGGCCTGCTGCGTCATCAGGTGCTGTTTCTGCGTGACCAGGTGATTACACCGGAGCAGCACCGGGCGCTGGCGATCCGCTTCGGCGATCTGCATATTCATCCGGTCTATCCGCACGCCGACGGGGTTGAAGAGATCATCGTGCTGGACACGCACCAGGACAATCCGCCGGATAATGATAACTGGCATACCGACGTGACGTTTATCGAGACGCCACCGGCGATTGCATTGCTGGCATCAAAAGTTTTGCCGGAGGCGGGGGGGGACACGCTGTGGACCAGCGGCATTGCTGCCTATCAGGCGCTCTCGGCACCGTTTAAAACGCTGCTGGCTGGGCTGACCGCCGAACACGATTTTAAAAAGTCTTTTCAGGAATATAAGTACCGTAAAACGGAAGAGGAGCATCAGCGCTGGCAGCAGGCGGTGGCGAAGCATCCGCCGGTGCAGCATCCGGTTATCCGTACGCATCCGGTCAGCGGCAAAAAAGCGCTGTTTGTGAATGAAGGCTTTACCACGCGGATTGTTGATCTGAGCGAGAAAGAGAGTGAAACGCTGCTGAGTTTCCTGTTCAGCCACGTCTCTAAGCCGGAATTCCAGGTGCGCTGGCGCTGGCAGCCGAACGATTTGGCTATCTGGGATAACCGGGTTACCCAGCATTATGCTAATGCCGATTACTACCCGGCGCGGCGGATAATGCAGCGGGCGACGGTGCTGGGGGATAAGCCATTTTAAGGCGCAGAGACAGAGGGTTTCTCCCCCGGTGATGGGGGAGAACGTCAGCCGTTTAACCGGCCATCATCTGCTCTAATTTTTCCTGCGCGTCCAGCCAGGCCATCTCGACCTCTTCCAGCGCCGACTTACTTTCCGCCTGACGCTGCAGGGCGGCCGTCAGATCCGCTTTACGGTTCTGCTCATAAATCGCGCTGTCGGCCAGCTGGCTTTCCGCTTCGGCCAGCTGACTTTGCCAGCGGGTCATCTGCTTTTCCAGCTTCTCGATCTCTTTGCGTAGCGGTTGTGTCTGGCTGCGCAACTCCGCGTCCCGACGCTTCTGATCTTTACGTGCCTGAGCGCTGTTGCCATTATCCTGCTTTGGCGGCGCATCCTGTTGCGCCTGCTGCTTCTGCAGATCGCTCAGCCACTGCTGATAATCTTCGAGGTCGCCCTCAAACACATCCACTTTGCCATCATGCACCAGATAGAGATCGTCGGTGGTAGCCCGCAGCAGATGGCGATCGTGCGATACCACCACCAGCGCGCCTTCGAAATCGATCAACGCTTCGGTCAGCGCCTGTCGCATATCCAGATCGAGGTGGTTGGTCGGTTCATCGAGCAGCAGCAGGTTAGGGCGCTGCCAGACGATCAAGGCCAGCACCAGTCGCGCCTTTTCACCGCCTGAGAAGCGTTCGGTGATTTCGCTGACTTTGTCGCCCTGAAAACCGAATCCGCCGAGGTAGTCACGCAGCTGCTGTTCCAGCACGTTGGGCGCGATGCGCGCCAGATGCTGCACCGGTGACTCATCAGCCCGTAAGTACTCCAGCTGATGCTGTGCGAAGTAGCCCAGCTTGATCCCTTTTGCCAGACCAATTTTGCCCTCCATCGCCTCAAGCTCGCCAGCCAGCAGTTTGATCAGGGTCGATTTACCGGCCCCGTTGCGGCCGAGCAAACCGATGCGAGAGCCGGGCACTAGGTTGAGTTTGATCGCGTCGAGAATAATGCGATCGCCATAACCGGCCGTGACTTTTTCCATCTTCAGCAGCGGATTCGGCAGGTTTTCCGGTGCGCGGAAGCTGAAGCTGAATGGGTTATCGACGTGAGCAGGCGCGATCATCTCCATGCGTTCCAGCATTTTGATGCGGCTCTGCGCCTGTTTGGCTTTGGAGGCTTTGGCTCGGAAGCGGTCGATATAGCTCTGTAAGTGCGCCACTTTCTCTTGCTGACTCTCATACAGCGACTGCTGCTGCGCCAGTTTGGCGACGCGCTGCCGCTCAAACGAGGTGTAGTTGCCGGTATATTCGTACATCGCCTGTTGTTCGATGTGCACAATCTTGTCGACCACCGGATCGAGGAAGTCGCGGTCATGGGAGATCAGGATCAGCGTGCCTTCGTAGCTTTTCAGCCAGCGCTCCAGCCAGATTACCGCATCGAGATCGAGGTGGTTGGTCGGTTCATCAAGCAGCAGCAGATCGGAACGGCAGATCAGCGCCTGCGCCAGATTAAGACGCATGCGCCAGCCGCCGGAAAAGTCGCTGACCGGACGCTGCAACTGCTCCTGACTGAAGCCCAGGCCGTGCAGCAGACTGGCGGCGCGCGCATGGATGCTCCACGCCTGCACCGCATCAAGCTTGCCGTGCAGCAGGGCAATGGCATTGCCGTCGTCGCGCTGGTTGGCGTCCGCCAGTTGCGCCTCAAGCTGGCGATACTCACGGTCACCGTCAATCACGTACTCCAGAGCCGGTTTACCCAGCGCTGGCGTCTCCTGATTGACCCAGGCCAGCGCCCAGTTGGACGGAAACGTGACGGAGCCGGCGTCGCTGGTGATCTCACCTTTTAACAGCGACAGCAGCGTGGATTTACCACAGCCGTTTTTACCCACCAGACCGACCTTCTGGCCAGGATTGATGGTGGCGGTGGCGTTATCGAGCAGAACGCGGATGCCGCGGCGAATTTGTAAGGAAGAGAAGACAATCATGTAAGCGCCGTATCGTCAGAATATGTTAATTTACAGGCAACATAATGAGATTTTGCTGCGTCGTGCATGGTAGCGGAAAACCGCGCCAATGACGACGCTTTGGAGGGAAAGGATGTCGCAGCCACCCAAGGTTTTACTGCTTTATGCTCATCCGGAATCGCAGGATTCGATTGCGAATCGGATTTTACTGCAGTCGGCTCAGGCGCTGGACCATGTCACGGTGCACGATCTGTACGCCGCCTACCCGGATTTTTTTATCGATATTCATCACGAGCAACAGCTGCTGCGCGAACATGAGGTGATCATTTTCCAGCATCCGCTCTATACCTACAGCTGCCCGGCGTTGCTGAAAGAGTGGCTGGATCGGGTGCTGTCGCGCGGGTTTGCTAACGGCGTGGATGGCAATGCGCTGGAAGGTAAGTACTGGCGCAGCGTGATCACCACCGGCGAACCGGAAAGCGCCTTTAAACACCATGGTCTGAATCGCTATTCGATGAACGATATTATGCGGCCGTTCGAACTGACGGCGCAGATGTGCCGAATGCACTGGATGCCACCGATGGTCGTCTATTGGGCGCGCCGTCAGAATCCCGATTTAATGAAAAATTATGCCCGTGCCTATGGCGACTGGCTGGCAGCACCGCTGCCGAATGGAGGGGTGTAAATGGAAGGACAAACGCTGCTGACCGCGGGGGTGATCTATCTGGTGGCGGCGGTTCTGCTCGTACCGGTGGCCGCTCGCCTCGGTATCGGTGCAGTTCTGGGCTATCTGGTGGCGGGTATTGCCATTGGACCGTGGGGATTAGGCTTTATCAGCGACGTCGATGAGATCCTGCACTTCTCTGAACTGGGTGTGGTGTTTCTGATGTTTATCATCGGGCTGGAGCTGAACCCGGCCAAGCTTTGGGCACTGCGGCGTTCAATCTTTGGCGTCGGTGCCGCGCAGGTGATCTTCTCTGCCGCAATTCTGGGCGGCCTGTTGTGGCTGACCCACTTTAGCTGGCAGGCGGCGGTGATTGGCGGGATTGGTCTGGCGATGTCCTCCACCGCCATGGCGTTGCAGTTGATGATGGATAAGGGCATGAACCGCAGCGAAGCGGGGCAGCTGGGCTTCTCGGTGTTGCTGTTTCAGGATATCGCGGTTATCCCGGCGCTGGCGCTGATTCCACTGCTGGCAGGCACCGATAGCGGGCATGTCGACTGGATGAAGGTCGGCATGAAGGTGCTGGCGTTTGCCGGCATGCTGGTCGGTGGACGCTATCTGTTGCGGCCGATCTTCCGCTATATCGCAGCATCCGGGGTGCGTGAAGTGTTTACCGCCGCCTCGCTGCTACTGGTGCTGGGCTCGGCGCTGTTTATGGATGCACTTGGCCTGTCGATGGCGCTCGGGACCTTTATCGCCGGTATCCTGCTGGCGGAAAGTGAATATCGCCACGAGCTGGAAGTCGCTATCGATCCGTTTAAAGGGTTACTGCTTGGCCTGTTCTTTATTTCGGTCGGCATGGCGCTTAACCTCGGGGTGCTCTATACCCATATTATTACCATTCTGCTGGGCGTGCTGACGCTGGTGGTGGTCAAAACGCTGGTGCTGTACGTGCTGGCGCGGATTTACGGTTTGCGCAGTTCAGAACGGCAGCAGTTTGCCGGCGTGCTGAGCCAGGGCGGTGAATTTGCCTTTGTGCTGTTTTCCGCTGCCGCCTCTGCGAAGCTGTTCTCTGGCGATCAGCTGCCGATGCTGCTGGTGACGGTAACGCTGTCGATGATGACCACGCCGCTACTGATGAAAGGCATCGATCGCCTGCTGGCACGCCGTTTCAACGAGCCGGACGATGAGGCGGAAAAACCGTTTGTCGAAGACGATCAGCCGCAGGTGATTGTGGTGGGCTTTGGTCGCTTTGGCCAGGTGGTGGGGCGTTTACTGATGGCCAACCATAGCCGGATTACCGTGCTGGAGCGCGATATCAGCGTGGTCAGCCTGATGCGGAAATATGGCTATAAGGTTTACTATGGCGATGCGACCGAACTGGAGCTGTTACGCGCCGCCGGGGCTGCCAGTGCGCAGTCGATCGTGATTACCTGTAATGAGCCTGAAGATGCGATGACCATCGTGCATTTATGTCAGCAGCATTTTCCACACCTGCAGATTCTGGCACGCGCCCGTGGCCGTGTTGAAGCGCACGAGTTGTTGCAGGCCGGCGTAACCCAGTTCTCGCGTGAAACCTTCTCCAGTGCGCTGGAGCTGGGACGTAAAACGCTGATATCGCTGGGGGTGCATCCCCATCAGGCGCATCGCGCTCAGCAGCATTTCCGTCGGCTGGATATGCGCATGCTGCGCGAACTGATGCCAAATCTCACCGACAGTGCCCAGGTTTCACGGGTACGTGAGGCGCGGCGGGAACTGGAGGATATCTTCCAGCGCGAAATGCAGCAGGAGAAGCGGCAGCTCGATGGCTGGGACGATGATGAATAACGTGATTAAACAGGCGGGATATCATGCGTAAACGTTTTATTGCCGGTGCGACCTGTCCGCACTGTCAGGAAAAAGACACGCTGGCGATGTGGCGTGAAAACAATGTTGATGTGGTGGAGTGCGTTAAGTGCGGCCACCAGATGCGTGAGGCCGATAAACAGGCCCGCGATCAGGTTCGCACCAATGAGCAGGTTATCGGGATTTTCCATCCCGAGTAGCGGAATGGCTCAGCTTTTTTTAAGCTTAAACTTACAGCGGGATTGAATTCCGTTACAATTGGCGCCATTAACGCTGTGGTCGCAAGAGAAAGGTTATGTCCTCTTGCACTCAGCAACGAACCTTTCTGGTTGGTGTTATTGCACGCAAGAATAGACCAATGAGACGGGATCTCAGCTCTCAACGGTTAGGAGATATCATGAAAGTAGCAAAAGACCTGGTGGTAAGCCTGGCCTATCAGGTACGTACAGAAGACGGCGTGTTAGTTGACGAGTCACCGGTGAGTGCACCGTTGGACTATCTGCACGGTCATGGTTCCCTGATTTCTGGTCTGGAAAATGCGCTGGAAAACCACGTAGCCGGCGACAAGTTTGACGTGCATATTCCGGCAAACGACGCGTACGGTCAGTACGATGACAACCTGGTACAGCGTGTACCGAAAGACGTTTTCATGGGCGTTGACGAACTGCAGGTTGGCATGCGCTTCCTGGCAGAAACCGATCAGGGTCCGGTGCCGGTAGAAATTACCGAAGTGGAAGACGATCACGTCGTGGTTGATGGTAACCACATGCTGGCGGGTCAGAACCTGAACTTTAACGTCGAAGTGGTCGCGATTCGTGAAGCCACACCGGAAGAACTGGCCCATGGTCACGTTCACGGTGCAGACGGCCATCATCACGACCACGACCATGATCACGGGCATGACCACGATCACGGCAAGGGTGGTTGCGGTACTGGCGGTTGCGGCTGCAGCCACTAAGACTGATTATCAGTTTCAGGGCCACCTTCGGGTGGCCTTTCTTTTGGCTGCACAGCGTACGCCGCTGCCACCGGTTCAGGCTGATCTGGCCAGGCGGCAGATCAGTAGTGCGGCGGCGGCGTCTCTTCAGACTGTGACGCGACCATCGACGGCGCGTTAGCTTTGAGCTTGTCGGTCAGAATACGCATCTGCTCACGCATCTTATTCATCTCCAGTTCGTGCTGCACCACCGCGCTGTTTAACTGCTCAATGGTCATCTCCTGGAAGGCCAGTTTACTCTCTAACGTCTCCAGACGCTGTTCCCACTCAGATTGTTGCATGACCTGTTCCTCTGTTAAGGTGCGACTCGGACGTGATTCTACGGGCTGGACGCGAAGAATCACCTGATTTTTAAACTATCTGTGGCGTTTCGCTTGAAAAAGCGCAGCGCGGCATCATCTCTGATGAAACTTCCTGATGCAAAAAAGGTCGGAGGTTAACCGGGTAATTACATTGTGGCAGTGTTCGCCACTGCCACGTAAAGTTATAGTGTGGACTCTGAAGTCCGCAATGATTCCCGAGGTTAGACGCTTCGGTTTTGGAGAATGGATGAAATCACTGTTTAAAGTCACATTGTTAGCTACCACTATGGCCGTCGCGCTGAATGCACCGCTGACAATGGCGGCAGAAACCGCGGCTGCACCGGCAACGGCAGCGGCACCACAGTCTGCTCCTCAGGCACCGAAAAATGCTGCCTTCAAAGATGAAGACCAGCAGTCTGCCTATGCACTGGGCGCCTCACTGGGTCGCTACATGGACAACTCCCTGAAGGAGCAGGAAAAACTGGGCATCAAGCTGGATAAGCAACAGCTGATCGCGGGTGTTCAGGATGCCTTCGGCGGCAAGAGCAAGCTGTCTGACGAAGAGATCGAGCAGACGCTGCAGGCCTTTGAAGGCCGCGTGAAAGGCGCAGCCTCCGCGAAAATGGAAAAAGATGCGAAAGAGAACGCCGAAAAGGGTGATGCTTACGCAACCAAATTCGCGAAAGAGAGCGGCGTGAAGAAAACTGAAAGCGGCCTGCTGTATAAAGTCGAGAAAGAAGGCACCGGCGCTGCCCCGACTGATAGCGACACGGTGGTCGTGAACTACAAAGGGACCCTGATCGACGGCACCGAGTTCGATAACTCCTATACTCGCGGTGAGCCGCTTTCCTTCCGTCTGGATGGTGTGATTCCGGGCTGGACCGAAGGTCTGAAGCACGTGAAGAAAGGCGGTAAGATTAAGCTGGTGATCCCACCACAGCTGGCTTACGGCAAAAATGGCGTTCCGGGTATTCCGGCTAACTCCACGCTGGTATTTGATGTCGAGCTGCTTGATATCAAACCGGCCCCTAAAGCAGACGAAAAAGCGCAGGCACCTGCTGCTGACGCGAAAAAAGCACAGTAATCTGCTCACCGCCGCCTTCGGGCGGCGGTTTCATTTCTGCTTCATGACAAACCACTGGCATAAGCCGACGACATTTGCCAGACTAGCGCCTGCCTAATTATCCCAATATTGAGTCTGCCCATAAGCCGCTGTGACAGGCTCCAGCCATTCAGGGTGATCTCTTCAATGTCTAATCCATTCAATCCCGGTGAACTGAGCGACTTCGATCTGCTGGAGCAACGCCCGTTCGAACAAACAGATTACGATATTCTGAAATCATACGAGGCTGTCGTCGACGGACTGGCGATGCTGATCGGTTCGCATTGCGAAATTGTCCTGCACTCGCTGGAAGATCTCAAATGCTCGGCGGTGCGTATCGCCAATGGTGAGCACACCGGCCGTAAAGTGGGATCGCCGATTACCGATCTGGCGTTGCGGATGTTGCATGATATGCACGGCGCCGACAGCAACGTCTCCCGCGCCTACTTTACCCGCGCCAAAAGCGGGGTACTGATGAAATCCGTCACCATCGCCATCCGCAACCGGCAGCAGCGGGTGATTGGTCTGCTCTGCATCAACATGAACCTGGATGTGCCGTTCTCGCAGATTATGTCGACTTTCCTGCCGCCGGAGATGCAGCAGGTTGATTCCAGCGTTAACTTTGCCAGCTCTGTCGACGACCTGGTGATGCAGACGCTTGAATTTACCATCGAGGAAGTCAGCGCCGATCGCAACGTCTCTAACAACGCTAAAAATCGGCAGATCGTCCTGAACCTGTATGAGAAGGGAATCTTCGATATTAAAGATGCGATCAACCAGGTTGCCGAGCGTCTTAATATTTCGAAGCACACGGTTTATCTCTACATTCGCCAGTTCAAAAACGGCGATTTTCAGGGACAGGATCGGTAATGCGTTACACCTTACTGGTCACCGGGCCAGCTTACGGTACGCAGCAGGCGACCAGCGCGCTACTGTTTGCCCGGGCGCTGGTGGCAGCCGGTCATCAGCTGGAGAGCGTCTTCTTCTATCGTGAAGGGGTGCTGAATGCCAATCAGCTGACCGCGCCGGCCAGTGATGAATATGATCTGGTACGGGCATGGCAGGCGCTGAATCAACAGCAGGGTGTGGCGCTTAATATCTGCGTTGCGGCGGCGTTGCGGCGTGGCGTGACCGATCAACAGGAAGCGGCACGCCTGCAGCTGTCCGGCAGTAATCTCCAGCCAGGGTTTACCCTGAGCGGTCTGGGAGCGCTGGCCGAAGCGGCGCTAAGCTGCGAACGACTGGTGCAGTTCTGATGAATCGAGTGGCTTTTGTATTTACCCGCGCACCGCACGGCAGCAGTGCCGGACGTGAAGGGCTGGATGCCGCCCTGGCGACTGGCGCACTGAGTGACGACATCGGGCTGTTCTTTATTGGCGATGGTGTACTGCAGCTCAATACACAGCAACAGCCCGAGGCGATAGAGAGCCGCCACTATGCGCCGACCTTTGGCGTGCTGGCGCTGTACGACATTGAGCACTGCTATCTCTGTCAGGAGTCGCTCACCGCGCGTGGAATGCAGGTTGACGCCGCCCGGGTGATGGATGTTACGCTATTGTCCGCGGTGGAACTGCGCCAGACGCTGGCCGGTTTTGACCGCATTCTTACCTTTTAAGGGCTCTTCATGCTGCATACTCTCCTGCACTCACCGGCTTACAGCGATCTTGAGACTCTGCTGTTAATGGTGGATGCGGATGACGACATACTGTTACTGCAGGATGGTGTGATCGCCGCCTTAGCCGGTAGTCGGGCACTGCAACAGCTTTCAGGCTGTGCGGCTGCACTGTGGGTACTGGACGAAGATGTGCGTGCTCGCGGCCTCGCTGGACAAATTTCGACCAGTGTGCGTCCGGTAGACTATACTGGTTTCGTCGCGCTGACGGTAAAGCATCCGCAACAAATGACCTGGTAATCGTCTAAAACCTGGTTATTTCTTGACACCCTTTTGACGCAGCCCTAAAATTCTGCCTCCTCGTAATTCTACGAGGCGATTTATTACGTGTTTACGAAGCAAAAGCAAATCCAGGAGCTATTTAATGGCAACAGTTAACCAGCTGGTTCGCAAACCACGCGTCCGCAAAGTTGCAAAGAGCAACGTGCCGGCGCTGGAAGCTTGCCCGCAAAAACGTGGCGTTTGTACTCGTGTGTACACCACCACTCCTAAAAAACCAAACTCAGCACTGCGTAAAGTTTGCCGTGTGCGTTTGACTAACGGTTTTGAAGTTACCTCCTACATCGGCGGTGAAGGTCATAACCTGCAGGAACACTCCGTGATCCTGATCCGTGGCGGTCGTGTAAAAGACCTGCCAGGTGTGCGTTACCACACCGTTCGTGGCGCGCTTGACTGCTCAGGTGTTAAAGACCGTAAGCAGGCTCGCTCCAAGTATGGCGTGAAGAAGCCAAAGGCTTAATGGTTCTCCGTTAAGTAAGGCCAAACGTTTTAAATTAAATGTCAAAATAAACTCGTAGAGTTTTGGACAATCCTGAATTAACAACGGAGTATTTCCATGCCACGTCGTCGCGTCATTGGTCAGCGTAAAATTCTGCCAGATCCTAAGTTCGGATCAGAGCTGCTGGCCAAATTTGTAAATATCCTGATGGTAGATGGTAAAAAATCTACTGCTGAATCAATCGTTTATACCGCGCTTGAGACCCTGGCTCAGCGTTCAGGTAAAAACGAACTGGAAGCCTTTGAAGTAGCCCTGGAAAACGTACGTCCGACTGTCGAAGTTAAGTCACGTCGCGTTGGTGGTTCTACCTATCAGGTACCAGTAGAAGTCCGTCCGGTTCGTCGTAATGCTCTGGCAATGCGTTGGATCGTAGAAGCTGCTCGTAAACGCGGTGATAAATCAATGGCTCTTCGCCTGGCGAACGAACTTTCTGATGCTGCAGAGAACAAAGGTACTGCAGTTAAGAAACGTGAAGACGTTCACCGCATGGCAGAAGCCAACAAGGCGTTCGCACACTACCGTTGGTAATCACCACGTAGATGTTAAACCAGCGGGCGCTCAATTAGCCAACCCGCTGGGGTCGACTTACCTTGAACGCCCGAGAATCAGAGGAATCAAATGGCTCGTAAAACACCCATTGCTCGCTACCGTAATATCGGTATCAGTGCGCACATCGACGCCGGTAAGACTACCACTACCGAACGCGTTCTGTTCTACACCGGTGTAAACCACAAAATCGGTGAAGTACATGACGGCGCAGCAACCATGGACTGGATGGAGCAGGAACAGGAACGTGGTATTACCATCACTTCCGCTGCGACCACCTGTTACTGGTCTGGTATGGCTAAGCAGTTTGAACCACACCACATCAACATCATCGACACCCCAGGACACGTTGACTTCACCATCGAAGTTGAACGTTCTATGCGTGTGCTTGATGGCGCGGTAATGGTTTACTGTGCAGTTGGTGGCGTTCAGCCACAGTCTGAGACCGTATGGCGTCAGGCTAACAAATATAAAGTTCCACGCATTGCGTTCGTCAACAAAATGGACCGCATGGGTGCTAACTTCCTGAAAGTTGTTAACCAGATGGAAGTTCGTCTGGGCGCAACTCCAGTTCCTCTGCAGCTGGCTATCGGCGCAGAAGAGAAATTCACCGGTGTTGTTGACCTGGTGAAAATGAAAGCAATCAACTGGAACGACGCAGACCAGGGTGTAACCTTCGACTACGAAGATATTCCAGCTGATATGCAGGAACTGGCTGAAGAATGGCATGCGAAGCTGGTTGAAGCCGCTGCTGAAGGCTCTGATGAGCTGATGGAGAAATTCTTCGGTGGTGAAGAACTGACTGAAGAAGAGATCAAAACATCTCTGCGTAAGCGCGTTCTGAACAACGAAATTATCCTGGTAACCTGTGGTTCTGCATTTAAGAACAAAGGTGTTCAGGCGATGCTGGATGCAGTTGTTGAATATCTGCCAGCACCGACTGACGTTACCGCGATCAACGGTATGCTGGACGACGGTAAAGACACGCCGGCTGTTCGTCACTCTGATGACAACGAGCCGTTTGCTGCACTGGCGTTCAAAATCGCTACCGACCCGTTCGTGGGTAACTTAACCTTCTTCCGCGTTTACTCTGGTGTTGTTAACACGGGTGACACCGTGTTCAACCCGGTTAAGTCAAACCGTGAGCGTCTGGGCCGTATCGTTCAGATGCACGCTAACAAGCGTGAAGAGATTAAAGAAGTTCGTGCGGGTGATATCGCAGCTGCGATCGGCCTGAAAGATGTGACCACTGGTGACACCCTGTGTGACCCAGATAACGTCATCATCCTTGAGCGCATGGAGTTCCCGGAGCCGGTAATCTCTATCGCCGTTGAGCCAAAAACCAAAGCTGACCAGGAAAAAATGGGTCTGGCTCTGGGCCGTCTGGCAAAAGAAGACCCATCATTCCGCGTATGGACTGATGAAGAATCTAACCAGACCATCATCGCCGGTATGGGTGAATTGCACCTCGACATCATCGTTGACCGTATGAAGCGTGAGTTCAACGTTGAAGCAAACGTGGGTAAACCACAGGTTGCTTACCGTGAAGCGATTCGCACCAAAGTTACCGATGTTGAAGGTAAACATGCCAAGCAGTCTGGTGGTCGTGGTCAGTATGGTCATGTTGTTATCGACATGTACCCACTGGAGCCAGGTTCGAACCCGAAAGGCTACGAATTTGTCAACGACATCAAAGGTGGTGTGATTCCTGGTGAATACATCCCTGCGGTTGACAAAGGGATCCAGGAGCAGCTGAAATCAGGCCCTCTGGCTGGTTACCCGGTTGTGGATCTGGGCGTGCGTCTGCACTTCGGTTCTTACCACGATGTCGACTCCTCAGAACTGGCGTTTAAACTGGCCGCGTCTCTTGCCTTCAAACAAGGCTTTAAACAAGCGACACCTGTTCTGCTTGAACCTATCATGAAGGTTGAAGTTGAAACGCCAGAAGAGAACACGGGTGATGTCATCGGTGACCTTAGCCGCCGTCGTGGTATGCTTAAAGGGCAGGAATCTAACGCTACTGGCGTTCAGATTCACGCTGAAGTTCCGCTGTCTGAAATGTTCGGATACGCAACTCAGCTGCGTTCTCTGACCAAAGGTCGTGCTTCGTACTCCATGGAGTTCCTGAAGTATGACGATGCGCCGAACAACGTAGCGCAGGCCGTTATTGAAGCTCGTAGCAAATAAGCTACGGTTTAAATTTGAACTGATGCCTTCACCCAGACGGTGAAGGCACAACGTAAGGAATTATCGCCATGGCGAAAGAGCAATTTCAGCGTAACAAACTGCACGTAAACGTGGGCACCATCGGTCACGTCGACCACGGTAAAACCACCCTGACTGCAGCTATCACCACCGTACTGTCTAAAACTTACGGCGGCCAGGCGCGTGCATTCGATCAGATCGATAACGCACCAGAAGAGAAAGCACGTGGTATCACCATCAACACTTCACACGTTGAGTATGAAACCCCGACTCGTCACTATGCACACGTTGACTGCCCAGGCCACGCCGACTATGTGAAAAACATGATCACCGGTGCTGCGCAGATGGACGGCGCGATCCTGGTTGTTGCTGCGACTGATGGCCCAATGCCACAGACCCGTGAGCATATCCTGCTGGGTCGTCAGGTTGGCGTTCCTTACATCATCGTGTTCCTGAACAAGTGTGACATGGTTGATGATGAAGAGCTGCTGGAACTGGTTGAGATGGAAGTTCGTGACCTGCTGTCAGCCTATGACTTCCCAGGCGACGACACTCCAATCGTTCGTGGTTCTGCTCTGAAAGCGCTGGAAGGCGAAGCTGAGTGGGAAGCGAAAATCATCGAACTGGCTGAGCACCTGGATAACTACATTCCAGAGCCACAGCGTGCGATCGACATGCCGTTCCTGCTGCCAATCGAAGACGTATTCTCAATCTCTGGCCGTGGTACTGTTGTTACCGGTCGTGTTGAGCGCGGCATCGTTAAAGTCGGCGACGAAGTTGAAATCGTGGGTATCAAAGATACTGCGAAATCAACCTGTACCGGTGTTGAGATGTTCCGTAAGCTGCTGGACCAGGGTCAGGCAGGCGAAAACTGTGGTGTTCTGCTGCGCGGTATCAAGCGTGAAGACATCCAGCGTGGCCAGGTTCTGGCTAAGCCAGGCAGCATCAAGCCACACACCCAGTTCGAGTCAGAAGTTTACGTTCTGTCTAAAGACGAAGGCGGCCGTCATACTCCGTTCTTCAAAGGCTACCGTCCTCAGTTCTACTTCCGTACTACTGACGTAACGGGCTCAGTTGAGCTGCCAGAAGGCGTTGAGATGGTAATGCCAGGCGACAACATCAAAATGGTTGTTACCCTGATCCACCCAATCGCAATGGACGAAGGTCTGCGCTTCGCAATCCGCGAAGGCGGCCGTACCGTTGGTGCGGGTGTTGTTGCTAAAGTTATCGCTTAATTGTGATATCTGCTGTGGTCGTGCAAACGGCCACTGCAACAGAATAAAAGAGCACTTCGGTGCTCTTTTTTTTTGCCGGTCGGAAAAGGGGATGTCCCTACAAATGCTGGGTTTGAAATAAAAACGATTCGCATTTACACTGTGTACAGAAAATGTACCAGAGTGATGAATCAATGTACGTCTGCCTGTGTAATGCCATTAGTGATAAAACCCTTCGTGAAGTCGTTCGCCGCTATCAGCCCCGATCAATCCAGCAGCTTCGGCAGTTTGTGCCGGTTGGAAAGCAGTGTGGCAAGTGTATTCGCGCCGCGCGTGAAATCATGGACGCAGAAATGCAACATGCCCCGCTGTATAAAGAGATAGCCTGAGCATAAAGCACATGACCGATCGTCATGCACTCTGTGCTGCGTGCTAATAACCACATTATTTGTCGCGTTTTTTTGACTTCTTTTTAACCGCATCTACGCTCTAATAAACCGGACGCGGAGGGTTAACAATGAAGGGCGATATAAAAGTTATCAGTCATCTCAATAAACTGCTTGGAAATGAGCTGGTTGCTGTCAACCAGTACTTTTTGCATGCGCGCATGTTCAAAAACTGGGGGCTGATCCGCCTCAACGATGTCGAATACCATGAATCAATCGATGAGATGAAGCATGCCGACAAGTACATTGAGCGCATTCTGTTTCTGGAGGGTATTCCCAATCTGCAGGATCTAGGCCGGCTGCGCATTGGTGAAGATGTCGAAGAGATGCTGGGTTCCGATCTCAGCCTGGAGCTGGAAGGCGCAAAAGATTTGCGTGAGGCGATTGCCTACGCAGACAAAGTCCATGACTACGTCAGTCGGGACATGATGATTGAAATCCTGGCGGATGAAGAGCATCACATCGACTGGATTGAAACCGAACTTGAGCTTATCCGCAAAATGGGCATTCAGAATTACCTGCAGGCGCAGATCAAAGAAGAGTAAACCGCGTCTGCAGCACCATCATCATCCAGCCCGCAATGGCCAGGAATGGGCCAAACGGCAGCGGGCTGTTACCTCTCTCTGTTGACCCTCGCCACCGCCCGACCAGTACCGTCCCTAACGCCAGAGAGGTTGCCCCTACCGCAATCCAGGGAAGTGCCTGCCAGCCACAACAGCTTCCCAGCGCCGCAAACAGCTTCATGTCGCCATATCCCAGCCCCTCAATGCCCCGGGCTAGCCGATACCCCCATCCCAGCAGCCATAGCGTGCTGTAGCCTGTCAGGCCGCCGATAACAGCCGCCGCCCCCGATCCGGTGGTCAGTGCATGAGTTAAGCCGAGCCAGAGCAGCATATAGTTGAGCGGGTCCGGAAGACAGAAATGCCGGCGGTCAATCGCGGCCAGCACCAGTAGCAGACACGAGCTGGCAATGATGAACAGGCTGTCGGTTATTCGTTCAAAGGTACTAAACGCCAGCAGGCACAGCAGCGCTACCAGTGTTTCGACAACCAGGCTGTGCGGACTAAAGGGGTGGCGGCAGACGCGACATTTACCGCGTAAGGCTGGCCAGCTAATCAGCGGTAAACGATCGTGCCATAACAAGGGGCGCTGACAGTGCTCACACTGCGAGCCGGGGACGCAGAGTGAATGGAACCACTCGGCGGGCGAATCAGTCGGAGAGAAGCGCTGACAGACCAGAGCGATAAAACTACCCAGAGCGCTGGCGATAATAAAAATGACAATATCGATCATGAAGTAATGCGGCACGGTCAGGGCTCCTGATTCAGCAACGGGTCTGAGGTGACTTTGCGCATAACCCGGTTGTCTGTCATGACGGGAATGCTGATACAGGAAAACAGCGCACAATAAAAGTGGTGGACTCAACCGCAGGATGGCAGGGCAGTGCGAGCTGGATCTGAAAAGCACGGACGATAAACCCGGTTAAAACCACAACACGGGTTGCTTCCTGAGCAGATTTACGTATAATGCGCGGGCCTGCAGATATTGCAGGCGCGATTCGAGCAGAATCGCAGACGGCAGAATTTTAGGCCGCCTGACAATACTCCCAATTGGGGAGTTATATGCTGAACGATTACACTCTCCCATCAATCGTAATGGGCTCGAGTAGTAATTTTTTTCGTCTATAAAAAGTTTGGAGCTCTGGTCTCATGCAGAACCAAAGAATCCGTATCCGTCTTAAAGCGTTTGATCATCGTCTGATCGATCAATCAACCGCGGAAATCGTTGAGACCGCCAAGCGCACTGGTGCGCAGGTTCGTGGTCCGATCCCGCTGCCAACCCGCAAAGAGCGCTTTACCGTTCTGATCTCTCCGCACGTTAACAAAGATGCGCGTGATCAGTACGAAATCCGCACTCACAAGCGTCTGGTAGACATCGTTGAGCCAACTGAAAAAACCGTTGATGCTCTGATGCGTCTGGATCTGGCTGCCGGTGTTGACGTGCAGATCAGCCTGGGTTAATCAGGTCATCGAGCGATTGAGAGGTTGAAACAATGATTGGTTTAGTCGGTAAAAAAGTGGGCATGACCCGCATCTTCACTGAAGATGGCGTTTCTATCCCCGTCACCGTAATCGAAGTTGAAGCGAACCGCGTTACTCAGGTCAAAGGCCTGGAAAACGATGGTTACCAGGCAATTCAGGTTACCACCGGTGCTAAAAAAGCAAACCGTGTGAACAAACCTGAAGCTGGTCATTTTGCTAAAGCTGGCGTTGAAGCTGGCCGTGGCCTGTGGGAATTCCGCACCGCTGAAGGTGAAGAGTTCTCTGTAGGTCAGAGCATCAGCGTTGAGATTTTCGCTGAAGTTAAAAAAGTTGACGTAACCGGTACCTCTAAAGGTAAAGGTTTCGCCGGTACCGTTAAGCGCTGGAACTTCCGTACCCAGGACGCGACTCACGGTAACTCCTTGTCTCACCGCGTTCCGGGTTCTATCGGTCAGAACCAGACTCCGGGCAAAGTGTTCAAAGGCAAGAAAATGGCAGGTCAGCTGGGTAATGAGCGCGTAACCGTTCAGAGTCTGGACGTAGTACGTGTTGACGCTGAGCGCAACCTGCTGCTGGTTAAAGGTGCTGTCCCGGGTGCAACCGGTAGCGACCTGATCGTTAAACCAGCTGTGAAGGCGTAAGGGGATAGCAATGGAATTAGTATTGAAAGACGCGCAGAGCGCGCTGACTGTTTCCGAAACTACCTTCGGTCGTGATTTCAACGAAGCGCTGGTTCACCAGGTTGTTGTTGCTTACGCATCTGGCGCCCGCCAGGGTACTCGTGCGCAGAAAACGCGTGCAGAAGTAACCGGTTCAGGCAAAAAGCCATGGCGTCAAAAAGGCACCGGCCGTGCGCGTGCAGGTTCTGTAAAGAGCCCAATCTGGCGTTCAGGTGGTGTGACCTTTGCTGCGAAGCCGCAGGACCACAGTCAAAAAGTTAACAAAAAGATGTACCGCGGCGCGCTGAAAAGCATCCTGTCCGAACTGGTACGTCAAGATCGTCTGATCGTTGTCGAATCATTCGCTGTAGAAGCACCGAAAACCAAGCTGCTGGTACAGAAACTGAAAGACATGGCGCTGGAAGACGTGCTGATCATCACTGGCGAACTGGATGAGAATCTGTTCCTGGCTGCGCGTAACCTGTACAAGGTAGACGTGCGTGATGCATCAGGTATCGATCCAGTTAGCCTGATCGCCTTCGACAAAGTCGTTATGACTGCTGATGCAGTTAAGCAAGTTGAGGAGATGCTGGCATGATCCGTGAAGAACGTCTGCTGAAAGTACTGCGCGCGCCGCACGTATCTGAAAAGGCATCTAGCGCGATGGAAAAAACCAATACCATCGTACTCAAAGTAGCTAATGACGCGACCAAAGCAGAGATCGTTGCTGCTGTTGAGAAACTGTTCGAAGTAGAAGTGAAAGACGTAAACACCCTGGTCGTTAAGGGTAAAGTTAAGCGTCACGGACAGCGTATCGGTCGTCGTAGCGACTGGAAAAAAGCTTACGTCACCCTGAAGGAAGGCCAGAATCTGGACTTCGTCGGCGGCGCTGAGTAAGTCGGAGGAGAAAGACAATGGCAGTTGTTAAATGTAAACCGACATCTCCGGGTCGTCGCCACGTCGTAAAAGTGGTGAACCCAGAGCTGCACAAGGGCAAGCCGTTTGCTCCATTGCTGGAAAAAAACAGCAAATCCGGTGGCCGCAACAACAACGGTCGCATCACTACCCGTCACATCGGTGGTGGTCATAAGCAGGCTTACCGTCTGGTTGACTTCAAACGCAACAAAGATGGTATCCCGGCAGTTGTTGAACGTCTTGAGTACGATCCGAACCGCTCTGCGAACATCGCACTGGTTCTGTACAAAGACGGCGAGCGCCGTTATATCCTGGCCCCTAAAGGCCTGAAAGCCGGCGACCAGATCCAATCTGGCGTTGATGCTGCGATCAAAGCAGGTAACACTCTGCCGATGCGTAACATCCCGGTGGGTTCTACCGTGCATAACGTAGAAATGAAACCAGGCAAAGGCGGTCAGATTGCTCGCTCAGCCGGTGCTTACGTGCAGATCGTTGCGCGTGAAGGTTCTTACGTTACCCTGCGTCTGCGTTCTGGTGAAATGCGTAAAGTCGAATCTGACTGCCGCGCAACACTGGGCGAAGTCGGCAACGCTGAGCATATGCTGCGCGTTCTGGGTAAAGCTGGTGCAGCCCGTTGGCGTGGTGTTCGTCCGACCGTTCGTGGTACCGCGATGAACCCAGTTGATCACCCGCACGGTGGTGGTGAAGGTCGTAACTTTGGTAAGCACCCGGTAACTCCGTGGGGCGTTCAGACCAAAGGTAAGAAGACCCGTAGCAACAAGCGTACTGATAAATTTATCGTACGTCGCCGTAGCAAATAATATTAGAGGATAAGCCATGCCACGTTCTCTCAAGAAAGGTCCTTTTATTGACCTGCACTTGCTGAAGAAGGTAGAGAAAGCGGTGGAAAGCGGTGACAAGAAGCCTTTGCGCACTTGGTCCCGTCGTTCAACGATCTTTCCTAACATGATCGGTTTGACCATCGCTGTCCATAATGGTCGTCAGCACGTTCCTGTCTTTGTTTCCGACGAAATGGTTGGTCACAAACTGGGTGAATTCGCGCCGACACGTACTTATCGCGGTCACGCGGCTGATAAAAAAGCCAAGAAGAAATAAGTAGGAGGAAGAGATGGAAACTATTGCTCAACATCGCCATGCTCGTTCTTCTGCTCAGAAGGTACGCCTGGTGGCGGACCTGATTCGCGGTAAGAAAGTGTCGCAGGCTCTGGATATTTTAACCTACACCAACAAGAAAGCGGCTGTACTGGTTAAGAAAGTCCTGGAATCTGCCATTGCTAACGCCGAACACAACGATGGCGCTGATATCGACGATCTGAAAATCACGAAAATTTTCGTAGATGAAGGTCCGACCATGAAACGCATTATGCCGCGTGCCAAAGGTCGTGCAGATCGCATCCTGAAGCGCACCAGCCACATTACTGTGGTTGTGTCCGATCGCTGAGACTCTGGAGACTAGCAATGGGTCAGAAAGTACATCCTAATGGTATTCGCCTGGGTATTGTAAAACCATGGAACTCTACCTGGTTTGCGAACACCAAAGAATTCGCTGACAACCTGGACAGCGACTTTAAAGTACGTCAGTTCCTGACAAAAGAACTGGCTAAAGCGTCTGTATCTCGTATCGTTATCGAGCGTCCAGCGAAGAGCATCCGTGTGACTATTCACACTGCTCGTCCGGGCATCGTGATCGGTAAGAAAGGTGAAGACGTAGAAAAACTGCGCACGGTCGTCGCGAACATCGCTGGCGTTCCTGCACAGATTAACATCGCTGAAGTCCGTAAACCGGAACTGGACGCGAAACTGGTAGCTGACAGCATCACTTCACAGCTGGAGCGTCGTGTGATGTTCCGTCGTGCTATGAAGCGTGCGGTTCAGAACGCCATGCGTCTGGGCGCGAAGGGGATTAAAGTTGAAGTTAGCGGCCGTCTGGGCGGTGCCGAGATCGCACGTACCGAATGGTATCGTGAAGGTCGCGTGCCGTTGCACACTCTGCGTGCTGACATTGACTACAACACCTCTGAAGCGCACACCACTTATGGTGTAATCGGCGTTAAGGTATGGATCTTCAAAGGTGAGATCCTGGGTGGTATGGCTGCTGTTGAACAACCGGAACCGGCTGCTCAACCTAAAAAGCAGCAGCGTAAAGGCCGTAAGTAAGGAGAGTCGCTGATGTTACAACCAAAGCGTACGAAATTCCGTAAAGTGCACAAAGGCCGTAACCGCGGTCTGGCTGCGGGTACGGATGTCAGCTTCGGTACTTTCGGTCTGAAAGCTGTTGGCCGTGGTCGTCTGACTGCTCGTCAGATCGAAGCAGCACGTCGTGCTATGACCCGTGCAGTTAAGCGTCAAGGTAAGATCTGGATCCGAGTATTCCCGGACAAACCGATCACCGAGAAGCCGCTGGAAGTGCGTATGGGTAAAGGTAAGGGTAACGTAGAGTATTGGGTTGCCCTGATCCAGCCTGGTAAAGTCCTGTATGAAATGGACGGCGTACCAGAAGAGCTGGCCCGTGAAGCATTCAAGCTGGCAGCAGCAAAACTGCCTATCAAAACCACCTTTGTAACTAAGACGGTGATGTAATGAAAGCAACAGAGCTGCGTGAAAAAAGCGTTGAAGAGCTGAACACTGAGCTGCTTAATCTGCTGCGTGAGCAATTTAACCTGCGCATGCAGGCAGCATCTGGCCAACTGCAGCAGACTCATCTGCTGAAGCAAGTGCGCCGTGATGTTGCACGCGTTAAGACTTTACTGACTGAGAAGGCGGGTTCGTAATGACCGATAAAATCCGTACTCTGCAGGGTCGTGTAGTAAGTGACAAAATGCAGAAATCTGCAGTTGTTGCTATCGAACGTTTCGTGAAACACCCGATCTACGGCAAATTCATCAAACGTACGACTAAGCTGCACATCCATGACGAGAACAATGAATGTGGAATTGGCGACGTGGTAGAAATCCGCGAATGCCGTCCACTGTCCAAGACTAAATCCTGGACCCTGGTTCGCGTAATTGAGAAAGCTGTTCTGTAATAAGAATGGTTTTTTCTGAGAAAACCCTCTGCTTCGGCAGGGGGTTTTTTTTTGCCTGTGGATCGGGCATCGATCCCTTTATCAGAGGATCATCGGAGATGAGGAGCAGCTGTGCGGTGGAACAGGTTGTGGCTTTTGGTCAGGACGGCTTAAGCCTGCGGACTGTAAAAGGCGGACACTTATTGTTAGCTTGTCAGCTTGTCAGCTTGTCAGCTTGTCAGCGCGCGAGCGTCGTGTGATATCAGAGCGCTGCTAATCAGTGACTCAGCGTCTGGTCTACCGCTATCATCCATTGCCCGTTAATGACATCCAGCAGGTGATAGCATGCAAAGAACACTGTTATTTAAGCACGCCTGTGATAGGCATGGATGCTGCACGGCGAGAAATCCGTCACGCCAGCATCCTGATTAAGGCAAATACTCTCATCGCCGTAGGGCGCTGAGCCAGTGCCTTAATGCGCGGATGAAATCGTCGAGCGGTACAGGTACATCGTTATTGCCGGATTGATCAATCCCCATCATTACGTGTCCCGGAGCCTAACCTGGGCTATCCCCGCGGTGCAAACTGCTGAGGTGTTCAACTGGCTGACCCCACTCTATCCACTGTAGCAGCACCGGACACCAGAGATAATATGCATTTCAACTCAGATATCGAAGGTGGGGCTGCTGCTCACGAGCTTTCCCACCATAAGCGATCGCCTGTATTTCAATTCCTACTGCCAGCCAGATGACAGCATTGAAACGGCGACCGGAATAGGAATGTATTTCCATGCCAGTCACGGCAGCATGAGCGTGATGGGCTGGTAAACGATGAGGCGACGATGGTAACCGATGCCCGGCGGGTGACAGATCGCTATCACGGTGCCCGCGATGGGGCGATGCTCCGTGTGGAGATAGCGCCATGCTCGTCATTTTCATTCAGCCGAAAGCTGTAAGTCCCGCTGCTGCGCTGGTGCGTACCAGGGTGTTTCAATGCCAACTCATCCGGAAGAAAATGATAACCATATCCGTTTTAGCCTTAAGACATTCCCTATGTTGCCGGCACAGCAGATGAATGAGGGCATAACGGCTGTTATGCGCACTGCGTTAAGCGTGAGCGGTATGGCATTGAGCGGTTTGCGCGAGCCGCAGCGGGTGTCGCGCTCGGTCCCGGCTCCAGTATGCGGCCTGGGTCGGGGAGGAACACCCCGATACATCATATATGCGATGCCGCTGTCCCTGTCGGGTTGGATGTTAATGGCTCTGCTTCTAAATGACAGCGCAGAGAGATGACAGCAGCAGTGCGTCAGGCGATGCTGCTGCAACGTGTCGGCTTTGGACCCGATGCGATGACAGCGCCTCCGGCACCTGAGCTGGCGACGCTGGCAGCCGCGAAAGGGTTTAATCGTGCTGAGATGGGAATCCTCACTCCCGGCACAATGGCCACGCGGGCGGCTTTCGACCTGAACCAGACGGAGAGGCCGGGGCATGATCTTGCCCCGGCACGGGTGTTCTGTAATCCGGAGCCGGTGGCATACAGCATCGTCAACGGCCCAGGGGACACGGCCACCTGGTCGGAATTGACCTTCCGGCGCTGCTGCGTCAGCATAACCAACCGGCCAGTAAACGGGTTAGTGGGGCCAATCAGACACTTTATTACAGAAGCGACGAAAAATAAGGCAGATTACATTTGCTACTGTTCGCACTATTCCCTAGAATACGCCCTCCCTGTCATCAGGGAAAATCAGCGGCTCGATTGAGAGCCGTTTATTTTTTCTACCCATCTGTGAGAACCGGTGTTACAATGCCGCGCCCTCAATTATGGGGCTTTCTAACGACCTGAGGTTTAGGTCCCGAAGTAGTAGTTGACATTAGCGGAGCACTAAAATGATCCAAGAACAGACTATGCTGAACGTCGCCGACAACTCCGGTGCACGTCGCGTAATGTGTATCAAGGTTCTGGGTGGCTCGCACCGTCGCTACGCAGGCGTCGGTGACATCATCAAAGTTACCATCAAGGAAGCAATTCCGCGTGGTAAAGTCAAAAAAGGTGATGTCCTGAAGGCGGTAGTGGTGCGCACCAGGAAGGGTGTTCGTCGCCCGGACGGTTCTGTCATTCGCTTCGATGGTAATGCATGCGTTATTTTAAACAATAACAGTGAGCAGCCTATCGGTACGCGTATTTTTGGGCCGGTAACTCGTGAACTTCGTACTGAAAAGTTCATGAAAATTATCTCTCTGGCACCAGAAGTACTCTAAGGAGCGAACAATGGCAGCTAAAATCCGTCGTAACGACGAAGTTATCGTGTTAACCGGTAAAGATAAAGGTAAGCGCGGTAAAGTTAAGAATGTCCTGTCTTCTGGTAAGGTCATCGTTGAAGGTATCAACCTGGTGAAGAAACATCAGAAGCCGGTTCCGGCTCTGAACCAACCAGGTGGCATCGTTGAAAAAGAAGCTGCAATTCAGGTTTCTAACGTTGCACTGTTCAATGCGGCAACTGGTAAGGCTGACCGTGTAGGCTTTAGATTCGAAGACGGCAAAAAAGTCCGTTTCTTCAAGTCTAACAGCGAAACTATCAAGTAATTTGGAGTAGTACGATGGCGAAACTGCATGATTACTACAAAGACGAAGTAGTCCAGAAACTCATGACAGAGTTTGGCTACAATTCTGTCATGCAAGTCCCTCGGGTCGAGAAGATCACCCTGAACATGGGTGTTGGTGAAGCGATCGCTGACAAGAAACTGCTGGATAACGCAGCAGCTGACCTGGCAGCAATCTCCGGTCAAAAACCGCTGGTCACCAAAGCACGCAAATCAGTTGCAGGCTTCAAAATCCGTCAGGGCTATCCGATCGGCTGTAAAGTAACTCTGCGTGGCGAACGCATGTGGGAGTTCTTTGAGCGTCTGATCACCATTGCTGTTCCACGTATCCGTGACTTCCGTGGCTTGTCCGCTAAGTCATTCGATGGTCGTGGCAACTACAGCATGGGTGTACGTGAGCAGATCATCTTCCCAGAAATCGACTACGACAAAGTCGATCGCGTTCGTGGTTTGGATATTACCATTACCACTACTGCGAAATCTGATGATGAAGGCCGTGCTCTGCTGGCTGCCTTTGACTTCCCGTTCCGTAAGTAAGGTAGGGTTACTTAATGGCTAAGCAATCTATGAAAGCACGCGAAGTTAAGCGTGTGAAATTAGCAGACAAATTCTTCGCAAAACGCGCTGAACTGAAAGCGATCATTTCTGATGTGAACGCTTCCGACGAAGATCGTTGGAATGCCGTTCTGAAGCTGCAGAGTCTGCCGCGTGATTCCAGCCCTTCACGTCAGCGTAACCGCTGCCGTCAAACAGGTCGTCCGCACGGTTTCCTGCGGAAGTTTGGGTTGAGCCGTATCAAGGTCCGCGAAGCCGCCATGCGCGGTGAAATCCCGGGCCTGAAGAAGGCTAGCTGGTAATTGTCACCAATTGAATCACGGGAGTAACACAGATGAGCATGCAAGATCCGATCGCGGATATGCTGACCCGTATCCGTAACGGTCAGGCCGCGAACAAAGTTGCGGTCACCATGCCTTCCTCCAAGCTGAAATTGGCAATTGCCAACGTTCTGAAGGAAGAAGGATATATTGAAGATTTCAAAATCGAAGGCGACACCAAGCTGGAACTGGAACTGACTCTTAAGTATTTCCAGGGCAAAGCGGTTGTGGAAAGCATTCAGCGAGTAAGCCGTCCTGGTCTGCGCATCTATAAGAAAAAAGATGAGCTGCCAAAGGTAATGGCTGGTATGGGCATCGCTGTAGTTTCTACATCTAAAGGTGTCATGACTGATCGTGCAGCGCGCCAGGCAGGTCTTGGTGGCGAAATTATCTGCTACGTAGCGTAATCGGAGGATACTATGTCTCGTGTTGCTAAAGCACCTGTCGTTGTTCCTGCCGGCGTAGAGGTAAAACTCAACGGTCAGGTAATTTCGATTAAAGGTAAGAACGGCGAGCTGACTCGTACTATCAATGATGCTGTTGAAGTTAAGCATGCTGACAACGCTCTGACTTTCGCTCCGCGCGAAGGTTTCGTTGACGGCTGGGCGCAGGCGGGTACTTCTCGCGCGCTGCTGAACGCAATGGTTATCGGTGTTACCGAAGGCTTCACTAAGAAGCTGCAGCTGGTTGGTGTAGGTTATCGTGCAGCCGTTAAAGGCGACGTGGTAAACCTGTCTCTGGGCTTTTCTCATCCAGTCGATCACCAGCTGCCCGCAGGTATCACTGCAGAATGTCCGACTCAGACTGAAATCGTGCTGAAAGGCGCTGATAAACAGCTGATCGGCCAGGTTGCAGCTGACTTGCGCGCCTACCGTCGTCCTGAGCCTTATAAAGGCAAGGGTGTCCGTTACGCCGACGAAGTCGTGCGTACCAAAGAGGCTAAGAAGAAGTAAGGTAACACTATGGATAAGAAATCTGCTCGTATCCGTCGTGCGACCCGTGCACGTCGCAAGCTCAAAGAGCTGGGTGCTACTCGCCTGGTGGTACATCGTACCCCGCGTCATATTTACGCACAGGTAATCGCCCCGAACGGTTCTGAAGTTCTGGTCGCTGCTTCTACAGTAGAAAAAGCTATCACTGAACAACTGAAGTATACCGGTAATAAAGAAGCCGCAGCTGCAGTAGGTAAAGTTATTGCAGAACGCGCAATCGAAAAAGGCATCACTGGTGTTTCTTTCGACCGTTCCGGTTTCCAATATCATGGTCGCGTCCAGGCACTGGCAGATGCTGCCCGTGAAGCTGGCCTTCAGTTCTAAGGTAGAGGTCTAAGATGGCACACATCGAGAAACAAGCTGGCGAACTGCAGGAAAAACTGATCGCGGTAAACCGTGTTTCTAAAACTGTTAAAGGTGGTCGTATTTTCTCCTTCACAGCACTGACTGTGGTAGGCGATGGTAACGGTCGCGTAGGTTTTGGTTACGGTAAAGCGCGTGAAGTTCCAGCAGCGATCCAGAAAGCGATGGAGAAAGCCCGTCGCAACATGGTTAACGTCGCGCTGACCAACGGCACCCTGCAGCACCCAGTTAAAGGTGCACACACGGGTTCCCGCGTGTTCATGCAGCCGGCTTCAGAAGGTACCGGTATTATTGCCGGTGGTGCAATGCGCGCCGTCCTGGAAGTCGCTGGAGTTCATAACGTTCTGGCAAAAGCCTATGGTTCCACCAACCCGATTAACGTGGTTCGTGCAACTATCGACGGCCTGGGCAATATGAAATCTCCGGAAATGGTCGCTGCTAAGCGTGGTAAATCCGTTGAAGAAATTCTGGGGTAATCACGATGGCTAAGACTATTAAAATCACTCAAACCCGCAGTGCTATTGGCCGTTTGCCTAAGCATAAAGCCACTCTGGTTGGCCTGGGTCTGCGTCGTATTGGCCACACCGTTGAGCGTGAAGATACGCCTGCAGTACGCGGTATGGTTAACGCGGTTTCCTATATGGTTAAAGTGGAGGAGTAAGAGATGCGTCTAAATACTCTGTCTCCGGCCGAAGGGTCTAAGCACGCGAGCAAGCGTCTGGGTCGTGGTATCGGTTCTGGTCTCGGTAAAACCGGTGGTCGTGGTCACAAAGGTCAGAACTCACGTTCTGGCGGTGGCGTACGTCGCGGTTTCGAGGGCGGTCAGATGCCTCTGTATCGTCGTCTGCCGAAATTCGGTTTCACCTCTCGCAAAGCAATGATCACCACAGAGATTCGTCTGTCTGATCTGGCGAAAGTTGAAGGCGGTATCGTAGACCTGAATACGCTGAAAGCGGCCAATATTATCGGTGTCCAGATTGAATTTGTTAAAATCATTCTTTCTGGTGAAGTTTCTGCACCGGTAACGGTTCGCGGCCTGCGTGTCACCAAAGGTGCTCGTGCTGCAATCGAAGCTGCTGGCGGTAAAATTGAGGAATAAGTAGCAGATGGCTAAACAACCGGGGTTAGATTTTCAAAGTGCCAAAGGCGGCTTTGGTGAACTGAAACGCAGACTGCTGTTTGTAATCGGTGCACTGATTGTCTTCCGTATTGGCTCTTTCATTCCGATCCCTGGTATTGATGCCACTGTACTTGCCAAACTGCTTGAGCAACAGCGTGGCACCATCATTGAAATGTTTAACATGTTCTCTGGTGGTGCTCTCAGCCGTGCTTCTATTTTCGCACTGGGTATCATGCCGTATATTTCGGCATCGATTATCATCCAGTTATTAACGGTGGTTCATCCAGCGTTAGCGGAAATCAAGAAAGAAGGGGAGGCTGGCCGTCGTAAGATTAGTCAGTACACCCGATACGGTACGTTGGTATTGGCTATATTTCAGTCGATCGGTATTGCTACCGGTTTACCGAATATGCCAGGAATGCAGGGCCTGGTGATGAATCCAGGCTTTGCCTTCTACTTTACCGCTGTTGTGAGTCTGGTCTCAGGGACAATGTTCCTGATGTGGCTGGGCGAACAGATTACTGAGCGCGGTATCGGTAACGGTATTTCGATCATTATCTTCGCAGGTATTGTTGCGGGTCTCCCGCCGGCCATTGGCCATACCATCGAGCAAGCGCGGCAAGGTGACCTGCACTTCCTTCTGTTGCTGTTGGTTGCAGTACTCGTATTCGCCGTGACCTTCTTTGTTATTTTCGTTGAGCGTGGTCAACGCCGCATTGTGGTGAACTATGCAAAACGTCAGCAAGGTCGTCGTGTCTACGCTGCACAGAGCACACATTTACCGTTGAAAGTGAACATGGCGGGCGTAATCCCGGCTATTTTTGCTTCCAGCATTATTCTGTTCCCGGCAACGATTGCATCGTGGTTCGGGGGCGGTACCGGTTGGAACTGGCTGACAACAATTTCGCTGTATTTGCAGCCAGGACAGCCGCTTTATGTGCTACTCTATGCGACTGCAATCATCTTCTTCTGTTTCTTCTATACGGCGTTGGTTTTCAACCCGCGTGAAACAGCAGATAACCTGAAGAAGTCTGGTGCATTCGTACCGGGAATTCGTCCGGGAGAGCAAACGGCGAAGTACATCGATAAAGTTATGACGCGTTTAACCTTAATCGGTGCGCTGTACATCACTTTTATCTGCCTTATCCCGGAGTTCATGCGTGATGCGATGAAGGTTCCCTTCTACTTTGGCGGTACTTCACTGCTCATCGTAGTGGTCGTCATCATGGACTTTATGGCTCAAGTGCAAACTCTGATGATGTCAAGTCAGTACGAGTCGGCACTGAAGAAAGCTAACCTGAAGGGCTACGGCCGTTAATTCAGGTGGTTGAGAAGTTACGGAGAGTAAAAATGAAAGTTCGTGCTTCCGTCAAGAAATTATGTCGTAACTGCAAAATCATTCGTCGCGACGGTGTCGTCCGTGTGATCTGCAGCGCCGAGCCAAAGCATAAACAGCGCCAAGGCTGATTTTGTCACATATTTTTCTTGCAAAGTCGGGTTGAGCTGGCTAGATTAGCCAGCCAATCTTTTGTATGTCAGTGCGTTTCCATTTGAGTATCCTGAAAACGGGCTTTTCAGCATGGGACGTGCTTATTTAATTATAGGAGTGCATAGTGGCCCGTATAGCAGGCATTAACATTCCTGATCAAAAACATACCGTTATCGCATTAACTTCGATCTTCGGTATCGGTAAAACCCGTTCAAAAGCCATCTGCGCTTCAACGGGTATTGCTGAAAATGTTAAGATCAGTGAGCTGTCTGAAGAACAAATTGATCAGCTGCGTGATGCAGTTGCGAAATTCGTTGTAGAAGGTGATCTGCGCCGTGAAATCACCCTGAGCATCAAGCGTCTTATGGACCTTGGTTGCTACCGTGGTTTGCGCCATCGTCGTGGTCTTCCGGTTCGCGGTCAGCGTACTAAGACCAACGCACGTACCCGTAAGGGTCCGCGTAAACCGATCAAGAAATAATCGGGGTGAGTAAATAATGGCAAAGGCACCAGTTCGTGCACGTAAGCGTGTAAGAAAACAAGTCTCAGATGGCGTGGCTCATGTCCATGCTTCTTTTAACAACACCATCGTTACTATTACTGATCGTCAGGGTAACGCACTGGGTTGGGCAACCGCCGGTGGTTCCGGTTTCCGCGGTTCACGTAAATCCACTCCGTTTGCTGCTCAGGTCGCTGCAGAGCGCTGTGCAGAAGCGGTAAAAGATTACGGTATTAAGAACCTGGAAGTTATGGTTAAGGGTCCGGGTCCGGGTCGCGAATCAACAATTCGTGCACTGAACGCCGCTGGTTTCCGCATCACTAATATTACTGATGTGACTCCGATCCCTCATAACGGTTGTCGTCCGCCGAAAAAACGTCGCGTATAACGCCCGTTTTTTAGGATAGTTGGAGAAAGAAAATGGCAAGATATTTGGGTCCTAAGCTCAAGCTGAGCCGTCGTGAGGGCACTGACTTATTCCTTAAGTCTGGCGTTCGCGCGATTGATTCCAAGTGTAAGATCGAACAAGCGCCTGGTCAGCATGGTGCGCGTAAACCGCGTCTGTCTGATTACGGCGGTCAGTTACGTGAGAAGCAGAAAGTTCGTCGTATCTACGGCGTGCTCGAGCGTCAGTTCCGTAACTACTATAAAGAAGCAGCACGTCTGAAAGGCAACACCGGTGAAAACCTGTTGGCTCTGCTGGAAGGCCGTCTGGACAACGTAGTTTATCGTATGGGCTTTGGTGCCACTCGTGCGGAAGCACGTCAGCTGGTGAGCCATAAGTCTGTTCTGGTAAATGGCCGCGTTGTTAACATCGCTTCTTATCAGGTATCTCCGAATGATGTCGTTAGCATCCGTGAGAAAGCCAAAAAGCAATCTCGCGTGAAGGCCGCTCTGGAGCTGGCTGAGCAGCGTGAAAAGCCAACCTGGCTGGAAGTTGATGCGACTAAGATGGAAGGTGTGTTCAAGCGTATTCCTGAGCGTACTGATCTGTCTGCGGACATTAACGAACACCTGATCGTCGAGCTTTACTCTAAGTAAAGCTTAGTACCAAAGAGAGGACACAATGCAGGGTTCTGTGACAGAGTTTCTAAAACCGCGCCTGGTAGATATCGAGCAAGTGAGTTCGACGCACGCCAAGGTGACCCTTGAGCCTTTAGAGCGTGGCTTTGGCCATACTCTTGGTAACGCACTGCGCCGTATTCTGCTTTCTTCCATGCCGGGTTGCGCGGTGACCGAGGTTGAAATTGATGGTGTACTACATGAGTACAGCACCAAAGAGGGCGTACAGGAAGATATCCTGGAAATCCTGCTCAACCTGAAAGGGCTGGCGGTAAGAGTTCAGGGTAAAGATGAAGTCATTCTGACCCTGAATAAATCTGGCATTGGCCCTGTGACTGCAGCCGACATTACCCATGATGGTGATGTCGAAATCGTCAAGCCTCAGCACGTGATCTGCCATCTGACCGATGAGAACGCCGCTATCAGCATGCGTATCAAAGTTCAACGTGGTCGTGGTTATGTGCCGGCTTCTGCCCGAATTCATTCGGAAGAAGATGAGCGCCCAATCGGCCGCCTGTTGGTTGACGCTTGCTACAGCCCTGTAGACCGTATTGCCTACAATGTTGAAGCAGCGCGCGTCGAACAGCGCACCGACCTGGATAAGCTGGTCATCGAAATGGAAACCAACGGTACAATCGATCCTGAAGAGGCGATTCGTCGTGCGGCAACCATTCTGGCAGAACAACTTGAAGCTTTCGTTGACTTACGTGATGTACGTCAGCCGGAAGTTAAAGAAGAGAAACCAGAATTCGATCCGATCCTGCTGCGCCCTGTTGACGATCTGGAATTGACTGTCCGCTCTGCTAACTGCCTGAAGGCAGAAGCTATCCACTACATCGGTGATCTGGTACAGCGTACCGAGGTTGAGCTGCTTAAAACGCCTAACCTGGGTAAAAAATCTCTTACTGAGATTAAAGATGTGCTGGCCTCACGTGGTCTTTCTCTGGGCATGCGCCTCGAGAACTGGCCGCCGGCAAGCATTGCTGATGAATAACCCGATCACAGGTTAAGGTTTCACTGAGAAGGATAAGGTCATGCGCCATCGTAAGAGTGGTCGTCAACTGAACCGCAACAGCAGCCATCGTCAGGCTATGTTCCGTAACATGGCTGGCTCTCTGGTTCGTCATGAGATCATCAAGACGACTCTGCCGAAAGCCAAAGAGTTGCGCCGCGTAGTTGAGCCGCTGATTACTCTTGCCAAGACCGACAACGTAGCTAATCGTCGTCTGGCATTCGCCCGCACTCGTGATAACGAGATCGTGGCAAAACTGTTTAATGAGCTGGGCCCGCGTTTCGCGAGCCGTGCCGGTGGTTACACTCGCATTCTGAAGTGTGGCTTCCGCGCTGGTGACAACGCTCCGATGGCATACATCGAGCTGGTTGATCGTCCAGAAGCTCAAGCAGAAGCAGCTGCAGAGTAATCTGTAGTAAAGTAAAAAACCCGCTTCGGCGGGTTTTTTATTGCCCAAAATTTACTACCTTTAGGGCTGAGTAATTCGCTAAGCTGAGGAGTCGACAATGTGGCTGGTTGATCAACTTGCAGAGCAACACATTAAAGCCGCGCTGGAAAAGGGCGAACTGAGCCAGCTACCGGGTGAAGGTAAGCCGCTTCAGCTTGATGATGACAGTCATGTGCCGCCAGAACTTCGCGCTGGCTATCGCCTGCTAAAGAACGCCGGTTTCCTGCCGCCCGAACTCGAATTGCGTCGTGAAGCGATCGAAGTTAACGATTTGCTACGCCAGCTCGATCCCGCCGATCCACGTTATCAGGATCAGCATCGCCGCCTTAAGGTTCTGGAGCTCCGGCTTCAGCAAGCCGGCATGCGCACCGATTTTCTGCATGGTGACTATGCCACTGCACTCCAGCAACGTTTTAATCAGGAGAAATAGATGTTCAGGATTGGTCAGTTGGCAAAACTCGCCGACGTTACGCCAGATACCATCCGTTTCTATGAGAAACAGCAAATGATGGATCATGATGGACGAACTGAAGGCGGTTTCCGCTTGTACAGTGAAAGCGATCTGCAACGCCTGAAGTTTATCCGCTACGGCCGCAAACTTGGCTTCAGTCTCGAAGCCATCCGGGAGCTGCTATCAATCCGCGTTGATCCGGCACATCACACCTGCCAGGAATCGAAGTCGATTGTTGAAAAACGACTCAATGAGGTTGCGCAGATGATTGCAGAGCTGGAAACCATGCAGCGCTCGCTTCAGCATCTGTCGGATGCCTGCTGTGGTGACAGTCACAGTAGCATTTCGTGCTCAATTCTCGAAGCCCTCGAACGCGGTGAGAGTCTGAGCAGTTAGAGATATTGTTTTTTTCATCCAAAGGAATAAAGTATCTGCGATTCCAACAGGAGGAACCATGAGTAAATATCAGCATACTAAAGGGCAGATTCGCGACAATGCGATTGAAGCACTGTTACATGATCCACTATTTCGGCAGCGCATAGAACAGAAGCAAAAGGGGAAGGGAAGTTTTAAACGCAAAGATAAACACGTTAAGGGACAGAGCTGGGAGGCCAGTGATAAGACAGCATCTTATCACTGGCCTTCTGCTTTCAGCGCGAAAAAAAACCGCCAGGCAGGCGGCTTATTTTTCTTAAACCCGGGTATTTTGCTGCTTCAGTAAATCACGAATTTCTGTCAGCAGGACTTCTTCATTGGATGGCTTGGCAGCCGGCTTCTCGACTTCTTTTTTAGTGTAGAGGCGGTTCATCAGCTTGATCGCCATGAAAATGGCAAAGGCGATGATGACAAAGTCGAAGATGGTCTGCAGAAACACACCGTACTGCATCACAACGGCAGGCGTATCACCGACCGCAGGCTTAAGCACCCAGCTAAACGATTTGAAGTCGACACCACCAATCAGCAGACCCAACGGCGGCATAATGATGTTGGCAACTAATGACGACACGATCTTGCCAAACGCGGCACCGATGATCACACCCACCGCCAGATCCACCACGTTACCGCGCATTGCGAAATCACGAAACTCTTTGAATAAACTCATACTTATCTCCTTGCCCTGGCCAATGCCCTAAAGTCTAACAAACCCTGCTGTTTTTGCCATTATCCCATGGAATTAAGCGGCAGTTTCCCGCTGGGTTAATTCACCGGTAATCAGGCTGCCGTTACAGGAAAAACGGACTCGGCTGGAACAGTCTTTCGACATCCGAGACAAACTTCTTGTCGGTCAGGAACATGATGACATGATCGCCTTGCTCAATGCGCAGGTTGTCATTGGCAATCATCACATCATCGCCGCGTACTACCGCACCAATGATGGTGCCAGGCGGCAATTTAATATCATCAATTGAGCGACCGACCACGCGTGAGGTGGTTTCGTCACCGTGTGCTATCGCTTCGATCGCTTCGGCTATGCCACGTCGGAGTGAAGATACGCCAACGATATCAGCTTTACGTACGTGGCCCAGCAAGGCGGAAATGGTGGCCTGCTGCGGCGAAATCGCAATGTCGATCACGCTGCCCTGTACCAGGTCGACATAGGCGCGGCGCTGGATCAGCACCATCACTTTTTTGGCTCCCATCTTTTTCGCCAGCATGGCAGACATGATGTTGGCTTCATCGTCATTAGTGACGGCGATGAACAGATCGACCTGCTCGACATGTTCTTCTGCCAGCAGCTCCTGATCGGACGCATCACCATAAAAAACGATGGTGTCCTGCAGATGTTCTGCCAGTTCTGCGGCGCGCTGTGGATTACGTTCAATCAGCTTAACGCTGTAATTTTTCTCCAGCCGCTGCGCCAGACCAAAACCAATATTGCCGCCGCCCACCAGCATAATGCGTTTGTACGGTTTCTCCAGTCGCTGCATTTCGCTCATCACTGCCCGAATGTTTTGGCTGGCGGCGATGAAAAACACTTCGTCGCCCGCTTCAACAATGGTTGAGCCTTGCGGACGGATGGGGCGATCCTGACGAAAAATGGCGGCTACGCGCGTATCGATGTGCGGCATGTGCTCACGCAGGATAGAGAGCGGATTACCGACCAGCGGCCCGCCATAATAGGCTTTCACCACTGCCAGGCTGACTTTGCCTTCGGCAAAATTCACCACCTGTAACGCACCGGGATACTGGATCAGTCGGTAAATATTATCGATCACTAACTGTTCGGGTGAGATCAGGTGATCAATAGGGACCGCTTCAGGAATAAACAGTTTATCCGCATCGCGCAGATAGTCTGCTGCGCGGATCCGGGCGATACGATTAGGCGTATTGAAAAGCGAATAGGCGATCTGGCAGGCGATCATATTGGTTTCATCGGAATTAGTCACGGCGACCAACATGTCGGCATCTTCCGCACCCGCTTCACGCAGTATCCGCGGATGCGAACCATGACCCTGTACCACGCGCAGATCGAACTTGTCCTGCAGATGACGTAAGCGCGCTGCGTCGGTATCGACCACGGTGATATCGTTGTTTTCACCGACCAGGTTTTCTGCCAGCGTCCCGCCGACCTGTCCTGCACCCAGAATGATTATTTTCATCGCTCATCAACGCTCATATCAATTAGCATCCGGTTTTTTTTATCAGCTTAGCGTAGAAGAAACCATCTCCGCCTTCAGCCTCCGGAAAGACCTGCCAGCCACTGGCTGGCGCATCCCGCAGCGGCTGCGCTTCAGCATTGGACTGACGCTGTAAAAAGGCTTCAATTTGCTGATGATTCTCTTCCGGCAGGATCGAACAGGTGGCGTAGAGCAGGGTGCCGCCAGGTTTGAGATGTGGCCAGACCGCATCCAGAATTTCGCTTTGCAGCCTCGCCAGTTCAGCGATGTCGCGATCGCGACGCAGCCATTTAATATCCGGATGACGACGAATGACGCCGGTTGCTGAGCAGGGCGCATCCAGCAGAATACGATCAAACTGACGTTCGCCGCACCACAGCTGTGGGGTACGTCCATCACCCTGTTTCACTTCAGCTTTCATTCCCAGACGCTGAAGATTTTCATCTACGCGTTTAAGGCGCTGCGCATCCACATCCACCGCCAGTACCTGAGCCTCAGGAGCCACCTCCAGAATGTGGGTTGTTTTGCCGCCTGGCGCGGCGCAAAGATCAAGGATCTGCTCGCCATTCTGCGGCTCCAGCAGCAACGCACAGCGCTGGGCTGATAAATCCTGAACGGTCACCCAGCCCTGATCGAAGCCGGGTAACTGGCCGACCGGCGCCGGTGATTCAAGACGCAGCGCATCCGGTGCATCTGCTGCGGGGTGCGCAAGCTTACCGCTGTCGGTCAGCATCGCCAGCCATCCGTCACGGTGGTGATGCTGACGGTTGACGCGCAACCACATCGGCGGTCGCAGGTTGTTTGCTTCTACGATCTGCTGCCACTGCTCCGGCCAGGCGTGCTGTAATCGCTTTAACAGCCAGCCCGGGTGCAGATAGCGTTGCGGACCCTCCTGAATACTGGCAAGCAACTCTTCTCTCTGACGCTGATACTGACGCAAAACGCCGTTCAGCAACCCTTTCAGGCTGGTCCGTTTCAGGACCTCAGCACCGGCAACCGTTTCAGCCAGTGCCGCATGAGCAGGAACGCGGGTATATTCCAGCTGATAAAGGCCGACCATAATCAGGTAATGCAGAACACGTTGTTTACCGGTAAGTGGACGCTCCATCAGCTTGCCGATTAAGGCTTCAAGCTGCGGCAGCGTACGCAATACGCCAAAGCAGATCTCCTGCACTAACGCGCTGTCTTTATCAGAGAGTTTTTTCTGCGCCGCCGGTAATGCCGTATTGAGCGATTCGCCCTTATCGACAACGCGTTCAATGAGCTGAGCGCAGAGGCTACGCAGGTTAGTTGATTTATTCATAGGGTTTTGTCATCAAACAAAAAGCCCGGCGCATGACCGGGCCAGAGAGTCAGTCCAGAAGGGTTCCAGCTTCAAACCATTCCCGGCGCGAGTTGAGAAGATCCTGAGCCAACATCGGTTTTTTACCGGCGGGCTGCAACTGCAACAGATTAAGCACACCCTGAGCGGTAGCCACCTGGATGCCATGCTTATCAGCTCGGATGATTTCACCGGGCTGATGATCGCTGTGGGGCAATACGCTGGCCTGCCAGACTTTAACCGGCTGGTCATCAACCGTGAAGAAGCTCATCGGCCAGGGGTTAAATGCCCGGATACAGCGTTCGAGCTGTTCGGCCGATAGCATCCAGTCCAGACGTGCCTCTTCTTTACTCAGCTTCTCAGCGTAATTAGCGAGTGAATCATCCTGCTTTTCGGGCACCGCCTGCTGGCTGGCGAGTAAGCTCAGCGTATCAAGCAAGCCCTGCGGCCCCAGCTGCGCCAGCTTGTCGTACAGTGTCGCGCTGGTATCCTGAGCGGTGATCGGGCAGGTCAGTTTATGCAGCATATCACCGGTATCTAAGCCCACATCCATCTGCATGATGGTGATACCGGTTTCGCTGTCACCCGCCCAGAGCGCACGCTGAATCGGCGCTGCGCCACGCCAGCGCGGCAGCAGGGAACCATGCACATTGATACAGCCGAGACGCGGCATATCGAGCACCGCTTTCGGTAAAATCAGCCCGTATGCCACCACAACCATCACATCGGCCTGTAAATCGGCGACCAGCTGCTGGTTCTCTTCAGGTCGCAGCGACTTAGGCTGATAAACCGGAATATCGTGTGCCAGCGCCAGCGTTTTAACCGGGCCGGGCGTTAACTTGTTACCGCGACCGGCGGGACGGTCGGGCTGGGTGAATACGCCAACTACCTGATGCTCAGAAGCAAGCAGCGCGTCAAGATGACGCGCTGCAAAGTCAGGTGTGCCGGCAAAGATAATTTTTAGCGGGGCAGACACGTTTATCCCTTCTTCGATGCTCAGGAAGCCTGCGCGTTCTGGCGCGCCAGCTTCTCTAACCTGGTTTTGATTCGCTGGCGTTTTAAAGGCGACAGGTAATCAATAAACAGCTTGCCCTCCAGATGATCGATCTCATGCTGGATGCAAATGGCCAGCAGATCGCTGGCTTCCAGTTCAAAACTGTTACCGTCACGATCCAGTGCGCGAACTTTTACCCGTTCCGCGCGCGGCACAAAAGCACGCTGTTCAGGGATAGAGAGACAACCCTCTTCGATACCGGTTTCGCCGCTTTTTTCCAGCAGTTCCGGGTTGATCAATACTAAACGCTCTTCACGACTCTCAGATACATCGATAACGATGATGCGCTGGTGGATGTCCACCTGAGTAGCGGCCAGACCGATACCTTCTTCGGCGTACATGGTCTCGAACATATCATCAACGATACGCTGAACGTCCGCGTTAACCTCTTTGACGGGCGCTGCGATTTTGCGGAGGCGCTCGTCAGGGAAATGTAATACCTGCAAAACTGACATAAATATCCAGATCTGTATTCGGTTATGAAAAGATTACTACCTCATATTGTAGACTTTTTGAGGGCTGATTGACAGCATTCTGCGGCAGGAAGCCAGCGGGATCAGGGAGTCAGAAATGGACAAAATAGCGCGCTATGTACGGCTGGCTACGGTCAGTGGAATGACCGGCAGACGCTGGGTTGAAATGGCTACTCATCTGGACGCCGCAGGTGGCAATCTTACGCTGGCCGGGCTGGATGCCGCGCAACGCCAGCAGTACCATGCGCTGCCCGAAAAGCGGGTGGATGAGGTCCGCAACTGGCTGGTAAGCAGCCACCATCATCATCTGATCACTGCCCTCGATACCGGTTATCCTGCCCGGTTAACAGAAACCGCACGTTTTCCTCCGGTGCTGTATATTCAGGGCGATCCTGGTGTACTGAATCATCCTCAGCTGGCCGTAGTAGGCAGCCGTAACGGGTCACACTCTGGCCGTTACTGGTGCGACTGGTTTACCCAGCAACTGGCGCTGAGCGGCCTCACCATTACCAGCGGGCTGGCACGCGGTATTGACGGTGTGGCGCATCAGGCTGCCCTCAACGTGGGAGGTAAAACGGTGGCGGTATTAGGCAGTGGCCTTCAGCACCTCTACCCGAAGAGTCATCTGCGTCTGGCCGGCGAGATTGTTGAGCAGGGCGGCGCGCTTATCTCAGAGTTTCCACTGACCACTATTCCCCATCCACACAACTTTCCGCGTCGTAATCGTATTATCAGCGGTTTAAGCCTGGGCGTGCTGGTGGTTGAAGCGTCGCTGAAGAGCGGTTCACTGGTAACTGCCCGTTATGCACTGGAACAGAACCGGAATGTCTACGCACTGCCTGGCGCATTAGGTAATCCGCTGAGTGAGGGCGTTAACTGGCTGATTCAACAGGGGGCGCTGCTGGTGGCTCATCCGAATAATATTTTGGAGGATCTGGCGAGTGCGCTGAACTGGTTACCGCTTACACACTCAGACCAAATTTATTCTGATGTCAGTGACGTTGCTCCATTGCCATTTGCTGATGTGTTGGCTAACGTAGGTGATGATGTTACACCTGTTGACGTTGTCGCTGAACGTGCCGGCCAACCTGTGCCAGTTATCTCAGCTCAGTTGCTGGAACTGGAGTTAGCAGGATGGATCGCAGCTGTACCCGGCGGCTATGTCCGATTAAGGAGGGCATGCCATGTTCGACGTACTCATGTACTTGTTTGAGACATATATCCACAACGAAGCAGAAATGGGTGTTGATCAGGACAGATTGACAGATGACTTGACGGATGCCGGGTTTCATCGTGAAGATATTTACAGCGCGTTGAACTGGTTAGAAAGGTTGGCCGACTATCAGGAAGGGCTGGTTGCGCCAATTTTGCTGGCAAATGATCCGCTCTCTATGCGCATCTATACCGATGAAGAGAGCAACCGTTTAGATGCTGAAAGCCGTGGTTTCCTGCTTTTCCTGGAACAAATCCAGGTGCTGAGTCTGGAAACGCGCGAAATGGTTATCGAACGAGTCATGGCGCTTGATACCCCTGAGTTTGACTTAGAGGATCTCAAATGGGTGGTGCTGATGGTGTTGTTTAACATCCCTGGATGTGAAAACGCGTATCAGCAAATGGAAGAACTGCTATTCGACGTCAATGAAGGTATGCTGCATTAAATTTCCTTTCATGCATTTATCGTTATGAGTAAAGCTGCACTCTTCACCGTGCGTAAACAGGATCCCTGCCCCGCTTGCGGGGCAGAACTGGTTATACGCTCCGGCAAACACGGCCCGTTTTTGGGCTGCGCAAACTATCCTGCATGTGACTATATTCGGCCCCTGAAAAGCCAGGCGGACGGACACGTGGTCAAAGTGCTGGAAGGACACGCCTGCCCGGACTGCGGCGCGGATAAAGTATTACGTCAGGGGCGCTTTGGCATGTTTATCGGCTGCAGCCACTATCCGGAATGCGGCTATACCGAAACCATCGACAAACCGGATGAAACTACGCTGGCGTGTCCGCAATGTCAGCAAGGTAAATTAGTGCAGCGACGTTCACGCTACGGCAAAACGTTTCATTCCTGCGATCGTTATCCGGCTTGTCAGTTTGCGGTGAACCTGACGCCCGTGGCTGGCACCTGTCCCTATTGCCAGTTTCCACTATTAGTAGAAAAGAAGACGGCGCAGGGCGTTAAACGCTTTTGTGCCAGTAAGAGTTGTGGCAAAGCCATCGCTGAAGAGAACTAAGACATTATGGATAATCATCATCTCGCCGGCTCACTTGAGCATTGTGTGAATCAACTGAACCGTCAGGCGGTTATTGCCTATCCGACTGAAGCGGTGTTTGGGCTGGGTTGCGATCCTGACAGCGAGTCTGCCGTTATGGCATTGCTGGCGCTGAAACAGCGTCCGGTCGAAAAGGGGCTGATCCTTATTGCTGCGGATTATTCGCAGCTCGAACCCTATATTTCCGATCGCGAACTTTCGGTGATTCAGCGTGAACGGATGTTCGCCAGTTGGCCGGGCCCGGTGACCTTTGTGGTGCCAGTTCCACCGCAGACGCCACGCTGGTTAACCGGACAGTTCGATTCGCTGGCTATTCGCGTCAGCGATCATCCCGATGTGCAGGCGCTTTGCCGCTCGTTTGGTAAACCGCTGGTTTCAACCAGTGCCAATCTTTCGGGCCAGCCTCCATGCCGCACGGTCGAAGAGGTGAAGCGTCAGTTTGGCGATGAGTTCCCAGTCTTATCGGGCAAAACGGGTGGACGGCAGAACCCCTCAGAAATCCGCGATGTCATCAGCGGCGAACTTATACGTCAAGGCTAACTCATGGACCAATTCGCCGTTTTCGGTAATCCCATCAACCACAGCAAGTCGCCGTTAATTCATCAGGCTTTTGCAGAACAGACCGGGATAGAGCATCGTTATGGTCGGATCTGCGCGCCGGTAGAGGGATTTCCGCAGGCGCTGACCGCATTTTTTGAACAGGGAGGGCAAGGTGCGAATGTCACTCTTCCTTTCAAACAGCAGGCGTGGGAGCTTGCCGATCAGCTCAGCGAGCGTGCTGCCCGTTCGGGTGCGGTAAATACCGTGAAGAAACTCAGCGATGGTCAGATCTTTGGTGATAACACCGATGGCATTGGCCTGTTGAGTGATCTTCAGCGGCTGGCGATGATCAAACCCGGTGATAAAGTGTTGCTGGTGGGGGCAGGCGGCGCAGCTCGCGGTGTGATCCTGCCGCTGCTGTCAGCCGGGGCCACAATTACGATCGTCAACCGTACCTTTACCCGGGCCGAAGAGCTGGCAGACCTGTTCCGGCAAAACGGCGCAATTTATGCTTGTGGCTTTGAGCAGCTGGCAGACAAATCCTTTGATCTGGTGATCAATGCAACATCAAGCGGCGTAGACGGCAAAACGCCGCCTCTGCCTGTGACACTTATTCATGCTGATTTGCGCTGTTATGACATGTTCTACCAACGCGGGCTGACGCCTTTCCTGCAGTGGTGCCAGGCGCAGGGCGCACGCTATCTGGCGGATGGATTGGGGATGCTGGTGGGCCAGGCAGCACATGCCTTTCATCTATGGCACGGCGTGATGCCAGAAATTACCCCGGTGATTGCGCAGCTGAAGCAGGCCATGCGGTCATGAATCAGGCAATCCAGTTTCCCGATGATGAGCACTATGACGCAGCACGTCAGGCCATCTGTTTTCCGGTGCTGGTAAACGGCATGCGGCTGACCTGTGCCATCGGCATCGGGCCATTAAAATCCCGCTTTGGTGAGGGAGAAGCGATGATGCTGTTTCAGCACCATCGCTGGGATCTGGAAGAGGAAGCCGAAGCGGCTATCCGTCAGGACGAGGTCGATAATCAGGGCTGGGTCTGGTTATCTGCACCAGGGTAATCATTTTTCCAGCTGACATAGTTGCTGGCCGAGTAGCGTAACCCTTCTTTTTCCTGCTCGTTAAGCGGACGGACCTGCCTGACCGGACTGCCGAGGTATAGGTAGCCGCTCTCCAGTCGTTTACCCGGCGGCACCAGGCTTCCGGCACCAATCATCACCTCTTCTTCTACTATTACCCCATCCAGCAGGATTGACCCCATGCCGATCAGTACACGATCGCCAATAGTGCAGCCGTGCAGCATCGCTTTATGTCCTACCGTGACCTCCTGACCAATAATAAGCGGAAAGCCTTGCGGGTTTGACGCCGACGTATGCGTGACATGCAGTACGCTGCCATCCTGAATATTGCTACGGGCGCCAATGCGAACCTGGTTCACGTCGCCGCGAATCACGACCAGTGGCCAGATACTGACGTCATCTTCCATAATGACGTCACCGACGACGACACTACTTGGATCGACCATAACGCGCTGGCCGGTTTGCGGGAAAAGATCTTTATACGGGCGAAGGGCGGAAGTCATCATGTTCTCCTTTATGCTGAATTGATGGCAGCCTGATGTGATTTCAGGCAGCTGACAAGCCTATTCTGGCTCGGATCGCTGGCGATCTCACCAATCTGGATCATTTATAACCATTCAGAAAAAAGATCCAAAAAAAGGGTTGTGCTCTGAAGCGGGATCCCTATAATGCGCCTCCATCGACACGGAACAACGGCTTACCGGCCGCCGGGTTGAAAGGCACAGGAGACTGCGCCGCCGGAGAAAAACTTCTGAAAAAAAAGTTGACTCTGAAGGAGGAAAGCGTAATATACGCCACCTCGCGACAGACGGTTAACCCGCTGTTCGCACTGCTCTTTAACAATTTATCAGACAATCTGTGTGGGCACTCGCAGGATTGATATCAGCGTCTCCGGACGTAAAAAATATCAAGTCTCACGAGTGAACACATAATGAAATTCATTATGACGTTTTACAGATGAGCACCGCTTAACTTGTTTAAGCAAATCAAACTTAAATTGAAGAGTTTGATCATGGCTCAGATTGAACGCTGGCGGCAGGCCTAACACATGCAAGTCGGACGGTAGCACAGAGAGCTTGCTCTTGGGTGACGAGTGGCGGACGGGTGAGTAATGTCTGGGGATCTGCCCGATAGAGGGGGATAACCACTGGAAACGGTGGCTAATACCGCATAACGTCGCAAGACCAAAGAGGGGGACCTTCGGGCCTCTCACTATCGGATGAACCCAGATGGGATTAGCTAGTAGGCGGGGTAATGGCCCACCTAGGCGACGATCCCTAGCTGGTCTGAGAGGATGACCAGCCACACTGGAACTGAGACACGGTCCAGACTCCTACGGGAGGCAGCAGTGGGGAATATTGCACAATGGGCGCAAGCCTGATGCAGCCATGCCGCGTGTATGAAGAAGGCCTTCGGGTTGTAAAGTACTTTCAGCGGGGAGGAAGGCGATGCGGTTAATAACCGCGTCGATTGACGTTACCCGCAGAAGAAGCACCGGCTAACTCCGTGCCAGCAGCCGCGGTAATACGGAGGGTGCAAGCGTTAATCGGAATTACTGGGCGTAAAGCGCACGCAGGCGGTCTGTTAAGTCAGATGTGAAATCCCCGGGCTTAACCTGGGAACTGCATTTGAAACTGGCAGGCTTGAGTCTCGTAGAGGGGGGTAGAATTCCAGGTGTAGCGGTGAAATGCGTAGAGATCTGGAGGAATACCGGTGGCGAAGGCGGCCCCCTGGACGAAGACTGACGCTCAGGTGCGAAAGCGTGGGGAGCAAACAGGATTAGATACCCTGGTAGTCCACGCCGTAAACGATGTCGACTTGGAGGTTGTTCCCTTGAGGAGTGGCTTCCGGAGCTAACGCGTTAAGTCGACCGCCTGGGGAGTACGGCCGCAAGGTTAAAACTCAAATGAATTGACGGGGGCCCGCACAAGCGGTGGAGCATGTGGTTTAATTCGATGCAACGCGAAGAACCTTACCTACTCTTGACATCCAGCGAACTTGGCAGAGATGCCTTGGTGCCTTCGGGAACGCTGAGACAGGTGCTGCATGGCTGTCGTCAGCTCGTGTTGTGAAATGTTGGGTTAAGTCCCGCAACGAGCGCAACCCTTATCCTTTGTTGCCAGCGATTCGGTCGGGAACTCAAAGGAGACTGCCGGTGATAAACCGGAGGAAGGTGGGGATGACGTCAAGTCATCATGGCCCTTACGAGTAGGGCTACACACGTGCTACAATGGCGCATACAAAGAGAAGCGACCTCGCGAGAGCAAGCGGACCTCACAAAGTGCGTCGTAGTCCGGATCGGAGTCTGCAACTCGACTCCGTGAAGTCGGAATCGCTAGTAATCGTGGATCAGAATGCCACGGTGAATACGTTCCCGGGCCTTGTACACACCGCCCGTCACACCATGGGAGTGGGTTGCAAAAGAAGTAGGTAGCTTAACCTTCGGGAGGGCGCTTACCACTTTGTGATTCATGACTGGGGTGAAGTCGTAACAAGGTAACCGTAGGGGAACCTGCGGTTGGATCACCTCCTTACCTGAAGATACCTTCCCGCGAAGTGTCCACACAGATTGTCTGATAAAAAGTAACGAGCAGAAAAAACCTCTACAGGCTTGTAGCTCAGGTGGTTAGAGCGCACCCCTGATAAGGGTGAGGTCGGTGGTTCAAGTCCACTCAGGCCTACCAAATTTCTTCTCATGCTGCGTTATGCGCGCGGTCGTTTACCCGAGTAAACGTCCCTTACGCATGCCTTGCCTGAAAAGAAATTGCATCCTTAACGCAAGGATGTTTACTCGGTTGAGTGGTAGTAGTGGTCTCTGCAGTAACTGTATGGGGCTATAGCTCAGCTGGGAGAGCGCCTGCCTTGCACGCAGGAGGTCAGCGGTTCGATCCCGCTTAGCTCCACCATACCGCTTTACTGTTTTTTCTGAAAAAATACTTCAGAGCGTACCGGCAACGGTGTGCTGCGAAGTATTATGCTCTTTAACAATCCGGAACAAGCTGAAAATTGAAACGACGCAGCGCGTTATTCCTCCGTAATAGGGAATAACAAGGCGATGCGTTCGAGTCTCTCAAATGCTTGCAGCACGCAGCGTTGAAAAACGCCTGTGGGTTGTGAGGTTAAGCGACTAAGCGTACACGGTGGATGCCCTGGCAGTCAGAGGCGATGAAGGACGTGCTAATCTGCGTAAAGCGACGGTAAGGTGATATGAACCGCTACAGCCGTCGATGTCCGAATGGGGAAACCCGGTGCACTCAGTGCATCATTGCAGCATGAATACATAGTGCTGCAAGGCGAACCGGGGGAACTGAAACATCTAAGTACCCCGAGGAAAAGAAATCAACCGAGATTCCCCCAGTAGCGGCGAGCGAACGGGGAGCAGCCCAGAGCCTGAATCAGCTTGTGTGTTAGTGGAAGCGTCTGGAAAGTCGCAGGGTACAGGGTGATACTCCCGTACACAAAAACACACAGGCTGTGAGCTCGATGAGTAAGGCGGGACACGTGGTATCCTGTCTGAATATGGGGGGACCATCCTCCAAGGCTAAATACTCCTGACTGACCGATAGTGAACCAGTACCGTGAGGGAAAGGCGAAAAGAACCCCGGCGAGGGGAGTGAAACAGAACCTGAAACCGTGTACGTACAAGCAGTGGGAGCCTCTTTATGGGGTGACTGCGTACCTTTTGTATAATGGGTCAGCGACTTATATTCTGTAGCAAGGTTAACCGTATAGGGGAGCCGCAGGGAAACCGAGTCTTAACTGGGCGTTAAGTTGCAGGGTATAGACCCGAAACCCGGTGATCTAGCCATGGGCAGGTTGAAGGTTGGGTAACACTAACTGGAGGACCGAACCGACTAATGTTGAAAAATTAGCGGATGACCTGTGGCTGGGGGTGAAAGGCCAATCAAACCGGGAGATAGCTGGTTCTCCCCGAAAGCTATTTAGGTAGCGCCTCGTGAACTCATCTTCGGGGGTAGAGCACTGTTTCGGCTAGGGGGCCATCCCGGCTTACCAACCCGATGCAAACTGCGAATACCGAAGAATGTTATCACGGGAGACACACGGCGGGTGCTAACGTCCGTCGTGAAGAGGGAAACAACCCAGACCGCCAGCTAAGGTCCCAAAGTCATGGTTAAGTGGGAAACGATGTGGGAAGGCACAGACAGCCAGGATGTTGGCTTAGAAGCAGCCATCATTTAAAGAAAGCGTAATAGCTCACTGGTCGAGTCGGCCTGCGCGGAAGATGTAACGGGGCTAAACCATGCACCGAAGCTGCGGCAGCGACACTATATGTTGTTGGGTAGGGGAGCGTTCTGTAAGCCGTCGAAGGTGGCCTGTGAGGGCTGCTGGAGGTATCAGAAGTGCGAATGCTGACATAAGTAACGATAAAGCGGGTGAAAAGCCCGCTCGCCGGAAGACCAAGGGTTCCTGTTCAACGTTAATCGGAGCAGGGTGAGTCGACCCCTAAGGCGAGGCCGAAAGGCGTAGTCGATGGGAAACAGGTTAATATTCCTGTACTTGGTGTTACTGCGAAGGGGGGACGGAGAAGGCTATATCGGCCGGGCGACGGTTGTCCCGGTTTAAGCGTGTAGGTGTGTGTTCCAGGCAAATCCGGTTCACTTTACACTGAGGCGTGACGACGAGGCACTACGGTGCTGAAGTGATAAATGCCCTGCTTCCAGGAAAAGCCTCTAAGCATCAGGTAACACAAAATCGTACCCCAAACCGACACAGGTGGTCAGGTAGAGAATACCAAGGCGCTTGAGAGAACTCGGGTGAAGGAACTAGGCAAAATGGTGCCGTAACTTCGGGAGAAGGCACGCTGGCGCGTAGGTGGAGGGACCTGCTCCCCGAGCCGAAGCCAGTCGAAGATACCAGCTGGCTGCAACTGTTTATTAAAAACACAGCACTGTGCAAACACGAAAGTGGACGTATACGGTGTGACGCCTGCCCGGTGCCGGAAGGTTAATTGATGGGGTTATCCGCAAGGAGAAGCTCTTGATCGAAGCCCCGGTAAACGGCGGCCGTAACTATAACGGTCCTAAGGTAGCGAAATTCCTTGTCGGGTAAGTTCCGACCTGCACGAATGGCGTAATGATGGCCAGGCTGTCTCCACCCGAGACTCAGTGAAATTGAACTCGCTGTGAAGATGCAGTGTACCCGCGGCAAGACGGAAAGACCCCGTGAACCTTTACTACAGCTTGACACTGAACATTGAGCCTTGATGTGTAGGATAGGTGGGAGGCTTTGAAGCGCAGACGCCAGTCTGCGTGGAGCCAACCTTGAAATACCACCCTTTAATGTTTGATGTTCTAACGTGGCCCCGTGATCCGGGGTGCGGACAGTGTCTGGTGGGTAGTTTGACTGGGGCGGTCTCCTCCTAAAGCGTAACGGAGGAGCACGAAGGTCAGCTAATCACGGTCGGACATCGTGAGGTTAGTGCAATGGCATAAGCTGGCTTGACTGCGAGAGTGACGGCTCGAGCAGGTGCGAAAGCAGGTCATAGTGATCCGGTGGTTCTGAATGGAAGGGCCATCGCTCAACGGATAAAAGGTACTCCGGGGATAACAGGCTGATACCGCCCAAGAGTTCATATCGACGGCGGTGTTTGGCACCTCGATGTCGGCTCATCACATCCTGGGGCTGAAGTAGGTCCCAAGGGTACGGCTGTTCGCCGTTTAAAGTGGTACGCGAGCTGGGTTTAGAACGTCGTGAGACAGTTCGGTCCCTATCTGCCGTGGGCGCTGGAGAATTGAGGGGGGTTGCTCCTAGTACGAGAGGACCGGAGTGAACGCACCACTGGTGTTCGGGTTGTCATGCCAATGGCATTGCCCGGTAGCTAAGTGCGGAAAAGATAAGTGCTGAAAGCATCTAAGCACGAAACTTGCCCCGAGATGAGTTCTCCCTGACCCTTTAAGGGTCCTGAAGGGACGTTGAAGACGACGACGTTGATAGGCCGGGTGTGTAAGCGCAGCGATGCGTTGAGCTAACCGGTACTAATGACCCGTGAGGCTTAACCTTACAACGCCAGAGGCGTTTTTGAGAGACAGATTTTCAGCTTGTTACCGGATAAAAATTAGCGGGAACGAAGGATTCTGCGGCATGGCAGCACGGCCATGACGTAAAAGATTCGTTCCGTGCACCAAGATTTGCCTGGCGGCTGTAGCGCGGTGGTCCCACCTGACCCCATGCCGAACTCAGAAGTGAAACGCCGTAGCGCCGATGGTAGTGTGGGGTCTCCCCATGCGAGAGTAGGGAACTGCCAGGCATCAAATTAGTGTGCTGATATGGCTCAGTTGGTAGAGCGCACCCTTGGTAAGGGTGAGGTCCCCAGTTCGACTCTGGGTATCAGCACCAGTTAAGACATGAGTTCGGTAAATAAAGAATTTGCCTGGCGGCTGTAGCGCGGTGGTCCCACCTGACCCCATGCCGAACTCAGAAGTGAAACGCCGTAGCGCCGATGGTAGTGTGGGGTCTCCCCATGCGAGAGTAGGGAACTGCCAGGCATCAAATAAGAGAGAGCCCTTCGCGTATGCGAAGGGCTTTTTTCGTTGTGGCAGCCGTCAGAATCCCTCCTCTTTATTCGCTGCAAACCACCGCATTCAACAGCCGCAGCCTGATTTGTCGGCAATAAAAAACCCGGCACCAGGCCGGGTGATAAGAGATTACACGCTACATCAGTGAATCACCTGCGACAGAAAAGCACGGGTGCGTTCTGATTTAGGATGAGCAAAGAACTCCTGTGGTGGCGCTACTTCAACGATCTCCCCCCGATCCATAAAGATCACCCGGTCGGCAACGGTGCGGGCAAAGCCCATTTCATGAGTAACGCACAGCATTGTCATGCCATCCTCAGCCAGGCCGATCATGGTATCCAGCACTTCCTTCACCATCTCAGGATCGAGCGCTGACGTCGGCTCATCGAACAGCATAATTTTCGGCTTCATGCAGAGCGATCGTGCGATGGCTACACGCTGCTGCTGGCCGCCGGAGAGCTGGCCCGGAAACTTGTGCGCATGCTCGGCAATACGCACCCGCTGCAGATAGTGCATCGCCAGCTCATCGGCCTCTTTCTTCGGGATCTTTCTGACCCAGGAAGGCGCCAGCGTACAGTTCTGTAACACGGTCAGATGCGGAAACAGATTAAAGTGCTGGAAGACCATTCCCACTTCGGTACGGACCCGCTCAATATTGCGCACATCATCATTCAGATGAATACCATCGACGACAATGCGTCCCTGCTGATGCTCTTCAAGATGATTTATGCAGCGAATGGTGGTCGATTTACCGGAGCCCGATGGGCCACACAGCACGATGCGCTCGCGGGGTTTAACCTGCAGGTTGATGTCTTTCAGTACGTGAAACTGTCCGTACCATTTATTCACGTTCTCAAGCGAAATCATCAACGCGTCGGAAGAGTGTGTCATAGAGTGTGTCATGTAAAACCTCAGTGCGATTTACGCCCGGTGTGAAAGCGCTTTTCCAGATACTGGCTGTAGCGCGACATGCTAAAACAGAAAATCCAATAGACCAGCGCGGCAAAGACATAGCCTTCGGTCGACATGCCCAGCCACGTCGGATCGACGGTAGCCTGCTGGACGCTGCTGAACAGATCAAACAGGCCGATGATGATGACCAGGCTGGTATCTTTAAATAGCGCAATAATGGTATTCACCAGACCCGGAATGGTCATCTTGAGAGCCTGCGGCAGAATCACCAGCATCTGTGTTTTCCAGTAACCCAGCGCCAGAGACTCGGCGGCCTCATACTGACCTTTCGGCAACGCCTGCAAACCGCCACGCACCACTTCAGCCACATAGGCGGACTGGAATAAAATCACCCCAACCAGCGCACGTACCAGTTTATCGATGGTGGTGCCTTCAGCCATAAACAGCGGCAGCATCACCGATGACATAAACAGCACGGTGATCAGGGGAACGCCGCGCCAGAACTCGATGAAGATAATCGACAGCGTACGCACCACCGGCATCTTTGAACGACGTCCCAGTGCCAGCAAAATCCCCAGCGGCAGGGCGCCGGCAATCCCGACCGAAGCGATAATCAGTGTCAGGGTTAAACCGCCCCACTGCCGGGTTTCGACCCGCTCGAGTCCCAGATAGCCGCCATACAGCAGCAGCCAGACAATCACCGGATAAACCACCACCCAGAGTGCGATGTAGCGCCCACGAGACGGCAGGCTTTTGATAAACATCGGAACGATCGACAGCAGCCCAATCACCAGCGCCAGGTTGATTCGCCAGCGCAGTTCATGCGGATAGAGTCCATACATGAACTGACCGAAGCGGGCGTGAATAAACACCCAACAGGCACCTTCTTTGGTGCAGTCGGCACGGGTGGTACCGAACCAGTTAGCCTGAAAAATCAGCCAGTTCAGCGCAGGCGGGATCACGTGCCAGATGACCCAGATGCAAAACAGCGTCAGCAGGGAGTTAAACCAGCTGGAGAATAAATTCTTACGCGCCCAACGCCAGGCGCGACTCGCCAGATTCGTCGGGACCGGGGGCGTTTCATGTGTTGTAACAGACATAGTCATCCCGTTCTCTTAACGCTCAACCAGCGCGATTTTGCGGTTGTATAGGTTCATTAACAGTGAAATCAGCAGGCTGATAATCAGATAAACACCCATGGTGATAGCAATGGTTTCAATCGCCTGTCCGGTCTGATTGAGTACCGATCCGGCAAACAGCGACACCATATCGGGATAGCCGATGGCGGCAGCCAGTGAGGAGTTTTTCACAATGTTCAGATACTGGCTGGTCAGCGGAGGAATAATCACACGCATCGCCTGCGGAATAATCACCTGTCGCAGGGTCACTGGATTAGGCAGACCCAGCGAACGTGCCGCCTCATGCTGCCCGTACGGCACGGACTGGATCCCTGAGCGAATCACCTCAGCAATAAACGATGAGGTGTAGATCGACAAGGCGAGGGTCAGCGCCGCCAGCTCAGGGATCATCACCGAGCCTCCACGGAAGTTAAAACCGCGTAGCTGTGGCACATCCCAGTGGATCGCTGCGCCGAAACCAAGGTGCGCAATCAGCGGGAACAGAATCAGCATCGCGATAGCCGCCGGCCACGAACGACGTAGCTGACCGGTTTTCAACTGATGCTTGCGGTTGAAGCGGTACAGCCCATAGCTGGCGGCTATCGCCAGCAGCAGTGCGATCACAAACGGCCAGCTGCCTGGCGCATAGGTTGGCCACGGAACGTATAAACCACGGTTGCTGACATACGCCAGGTCAAACGCATTCAGTGCCTGACGCGGGCCTGGCAAATTGCGTAACACGGCAAAGTACCAGAAGAAGATCTGCAGCAGCGGCGGGATATTACGGAAGGTTTCGATATAGATATTGGAGAGCTTCCGCAGCAGCCAGTTGTCGGAAAGGCGCGCCAGACCAATAGCGAAACCGAGAACAGAAGCAAAAACGATACAGAGCGCGGAGACCAGCAGGGTGTTGGTTAATCCGACCATAAACACCCGGGCGTAGGTATCTCCCTCAGTGTAATCAATCAAATGCTGAACGATACCAAAACCGGCAGTGCGCTCAAGAAATCCAAACCCGGAGGTGATACCGCGGTTAGCCAGGTTGATAATGGTGTTATGAACCAGATAACCCACCACACCAAGCACCGCGACTATCGCTATTAACTGATAAAGCCAGGCGCGAACCGTGGGATTACCGAATGAAAAATCCCTTTTCACGGTTGGGCGTTGTGACATGTTGAAACCTCAGTAACGAAAGCTGGGGTAGGGCACCGCAGAATACGGTGCCCGATTGGCGAGGGAGAATTAACGTACTGGCGGTGCGTACTGAATGCCGCCCTGGTTCCACAACGCATTCTGACCACGCGCGATCTTCAGAGCGCTATCTTTACCGACGTTACGATCAAAGCTTTCCTGATAGTTGCCCACTTGCTTAATGATGTTGTAGGCCCATTTATTGTCCAGCTTCAGATCCTTGCCAAAATCACCCTCGGCACCCAGCAGGTGCGCCATATCTGGCGTGGTCGGTTTGGCAGTCATCTGATCAACGTTTTTCGATGAAACGCCCATCTCTTCAGCATTCAGCATGGCGTAGAGCGACCATTTAACGATGGTGAACCAATCGTCATCACCGCGACGGACCACCGGACCCAGCGGCTCTTTTGAGATAACTTCCGGCAGCACGATAAATTCGTCAGGTTTGCCCAGCTTGATGCGCAACGCATAGAGCTGAGACTGGTCAGAGGCCAGCGTATCGCAGCGACCGCTGTCCAGCGCCTTGGCGGACTCATCGGAGCGGTCAAAGGTCACCGGCGTGTACTGCATCTTATTGGCTTTGAAGAAGTCAGCCACGTTCAGTTCGGTATCAGTACCCGCCTGAATACAAACCGTGGCCCCGTCCAGCTCTTTAGCGCTTTTTAGCCCGGCTTTCTGGTGAGTCAGGAAGCCAATGCCGTCGTAATAATTGACGCCCGCAAACAGGAAGCCCATGCCGCCATCACGTGATGAGGTCCAGGTGGTATTGCGCGACAGGATGTCGACTTCGCCTGATTGCAGCGCAGTGAAACGCTCTTTGGCAGTCAGCGGGGTATATTTCACTTTGGTTGCGTCGCCAAACACCGCTGCAGCCGCTGCCCGGCAGACGTCAACATCGATACCGGTAAACTTGCCGCTGGCATCTGCATAAGAGAAGCCGGGTAAGCCGTCACTGATCCCGCATTGAACAAAGCCTTTCTTCTTAATTGCATCCAGAGTCGTGCCGGCGTGTGCCTGCTGAGCAACGGCCAACAGCGAGGCCGCAGCAACCAGCGTAGAGAGCATCATCTTTTTCATAAAGCATCCTGTGTGGAGGAATCATGTTGTTATGTTTGCGCACTTTAATGTGCGTTTTTACTGTCTGTGGCGGTCAGCCATTCACGACTCTGCAAAGCTGATGCCAGGTTTGCAGAATCCTGAATTCTCATGAAGGTACGGTTAATAATCAGAAGTGATTTGAAAGTTCCGCTAATATCGCGCACCAAAAGGAAGCAATGCGAGTCGACCCGATCACATTTAGTGCAATTAGTTTCACTATATGGAAGCAATGTGAGCCATCGCTCAGACGGAAATGTATGTGGAAGATGCTTTGCTTTTTAAGGTGTACAGGATCACAGAAGCCAGTGCTGACCGGGAACGGCTGGCAGGCAGACGCGGTGGGAAGGAGGGGGCAGAAGAACAGGGTAAGAAAGCGAGGCAGTGAAATATCACCTCAGCGATTGCAACTATAGTTACCATATTGACGGTAACTGTTTCACGGGTTTTGCCGACGCTTTGTGGAACAGCGCACAAATAAAAACGCCAGCCCAAAGACTGGCGTAATTAACAGACAGAACCAGAATCAGTTCATGCCGTATTTTTTCAATTTCTTACGCAGCGTACCGCGGTTGATACCCATCATCAGGGCAGCACGGGTCTGGTTGCCACGGGTATACTGCATCACCATGTCCAACAGAGGCTGCTCGACTTCAGCCAAAACCAGCTCATACAGGTCACTAACATCCTGACCGTTCAGTTGAGCAAAATAGTTCTTCAGTGCCTGTTTAACCGAATCACGCAAAGGTTTTTGAGTTACCTGATCCTGTGAGTTAACGGTAGAAACGGTCAGTACGTCAGAATTTACGCGTTGTTCGAACATAGTTCTTTCAGCTCTTTATTTCGTTACGCAAGATTTTCGAAGTATGCCTCCAACGCCTCCAGCTGTTCGCTGGCATCCTCAATGGCGTTGAATGTGCGCCGAAACTGGTCATTCGGGGCGTGCTCCTGCAGATACCAGGAGACGTGCTTTCGCGCTATACGGTATCCCTTGCCTGAACCGTAAAAGTCGTGCAGCTCACGTATATGCGAAACAAGCAAGCGCTTGACCTCTGCCATTGGCAGCGGGGCAAGCAGCTCCCCAGTGTCCAGATAATGCTGGATTTCCCGGAAGATCCACGGTCTTCCCTGAGCAGCGCGTCCTATCATCAGAGCATCGGCCCCTGTATAGTCGAGCACCGCTCTGGCTTTATGCGGGTCAGTTATGTCTCCATTCGCGATAATCGGAATAGAAACACTCTGCTTAACTGTCCGAATGCTGTCATATTCAGCTTCCCCGTTGAACAGGCAGGCACGAGTGCGGCCATGTATCGTCAGAGCCTGAATACCACAGCGTTCAGCCAATTGGGCAATCGCGACACAGTTCCTGTTTTCAGGATCCCAGCCAGTACGAATTTTCAGTGTTACCGGCACATCCACTGCATTGACCACTGCGGAGAGGATTGACTCCACCACGGCGGGATATTGCAGCAAGGCTGAACCCGCCATTTTGCGGTTAACCTTCTTGGCAGGGCAGCCCATATTAATGTCGATAACCTGTGCACCGGCCTCAACATTAATCCGTGCAGCTTGCGCCATTTCGCTGGGATCGCAACCGGCGATTTGCACGGCGCGAATGCCTGGCTCATCACTGTGCACCATACGTAAACGAGATTTGTCGCTGGCCCAGACTTCCGGGTTCGAAGACAACATCTCAGAGACCGCCATGCCTGCACCCATTTCATGACACAGCGTCCTGAATGGCCTGTCGGTAATCCCGGCCATCGGTGCTGCAATCAGTCGATTTCTCAGCTGGAGGTTTCCAATACGCATGAAGTCAGAATGGCCATACTGTGTCTGCAAGGCGGCGTATATTACGCATTTTTTCCGGAAGATGAAAGGCCAAACTTTGAACAATTGGCAAGAAAGATCAATGAAATCCGGGTGATTACCACTCGACGTTAAAATTATACTTAAATATCATGATATTAGGCATTTATGCTGAAATTGTGAGCAAACGTTTTTCCGAAAAAGCAGATCTCTTAGCCAGATAATAAACGTCACATGCCGTGATTAACGATACAAGCAACCATTGATAATGCAGAAAGCCCGTAACTTACGCTACGGGCTGGCTGAATATGCTGTTAAGCCCTTTCAGCGTTGGCCTGGAGGGCATTCAGGCAACAAGCGCGCTTCGCAGATTCAGTTCTTCACACCGGTAATCCGGCACCATTCTTCTTTGACCGCCACCGGGTCGAGCGCGAACTGCGCTGCATAGGCTTCGCAGACGCCTTCCGCCTGGCTCTCCAGTACGCCAGAGAGTCCCAGATGGCCGCCGGGCTTCGGCAGTACGCTAATCAGCGGTGCCAGCTCACGTAACGGGCCCGCCAGGATATTGGCGACCACCACATCCGCCTGCAGATTTTCCGGCTGCTGGTGGGGCAGGTAGAGCGACAGACGATCGGAAACGCCATTGCGCTCAGCGTTATCGCGGCTGGCCTGGATCGCCTGTGGATCGATATCGATACCAATCGCCTGCGCCGCGCCGAGCTTGAGCGCAGCGATCGCCAGGATCCCTGAGCCACAGCCAAAGTCGATCACCGTTTTACCGGTCAGATCCAGCCCATCCAGCCAGGTCAGGCACAGCGAGGTGGTCGGATGCGTGCCGGTGCCGAACGCCAGGCCCGGATCGAGCATCACATTCACCGCCTCGGGGTCCGGTACATCGCGCCAGCTTGGACAGATCCACAGCCGCTCGCCAAAACGCATTGGGTGAAAGTTTTCCATCCACTCGCGTTCCCAGTCTTTATCCTCGATCTGTTCGATCTTATGACGGAAATCAGCACCTAACAGTGGATGTTGCGCCAGTTCAGCGACGATCGCCGCCATATCACTTTCGGCATCGAACAGGCCGATAACGTCAGTATCGCCCCACAGGCGAGTTTCGCCCGGCAACGGCTCATAGACCGGGTTGTCATGCGTATCCTGAAAAGTGACCGAAACAGCACCGGTCTCCATCAGCACATCGCTCAGCGTTTCAGCGTGTTCACCCGAGCTGTTTATCTTGATTTGAATCCACGGCATAACGTCTCTCTTACATTCAATGTTGCGGCGCGTCGGCAGTTTGCGGCGCGCGTCCAAACAGGTTGCCGACTAAAAATGCCAGCAGGCTTAAAAGCAGGGAAGGCACAATCGGGTGGAATCCCATGATTTGCAGGTTAAGGCTCGCCAGAAACGCGTAGCAACCGCCGCCGGTGACCATGCCGGTAATGGCTCCTGCTGCGTTGGCGCGTTCCCAGTAAAGTCCCAACACCAGCGGCCAAAGAAATACCGCTTCCAGACCGCCAAACGCCAGCAGGTTGAGCCAGATAATCATATCGGGCGGATTCCAGGCGGCAATCAGCAGCAGGATGCCGAGCGCAAAGGTAATGGCGCCAGATAACAGTCGCAGCCGCGGCTCATTTTCCATCTGCTGCGGTGCCACGCGCAGATAGAGATCTTTAATCAGCGTAGCGGATGCCTGCAACAGCTGGGCATTAATGGTCGACATAATCGCCGCCATCGGTGCCGCCAGAAACAGCCCGGCCGCCAGCGGCGGAAGGACGGTGATCATTAACGTCGGGATCACCCGATCCGGAACCGTCAGATCGGGCAGTATGGCCCGCCCCAGCGCACCCGCCAGATGCATACCCAGCATCAGGATCACCACCACGATGGTGCCCAGCATGATCGCCCGATGTACCGCCTTGCTGTCTTTATAGGAGATGCAGCGCACGGCGGTATGGGGCAGGCCGATCACGCCGAAGCAGACCAGCACGATAAACGAACTCAGAAAGGTCGGGGTAATGATCTCGCCCGGTCCCTGTGGCGTCAGTAATTGCGGATCGATAGCGTGCAGCTTCTGCACGGCAGTACCCAGTCCGCCAGCCTGATGGATCACGGCGAACAGCAGCAGGAACGTGCCGATCAGCATCACCACGCCCTGCATCGCGTCATTCAGCACGCTGGCACGGAAGCCGCCAAAGGCGGTATAAAGCGCAATGGTGCCGCCGAAAATCAGTAAGCCGGTGTCATACGGGATGCCCGCCGCGGTTTCCAGCAACCGTGCGCCGCCGATAAACTGCACCGTCATGGCCCCGATAAATGCTACCAGCAGGCTCAGGCTGGCCAGCCAGATCAGCAGCGGACTTTGATAACGCGCATAGAGCATGTCATTCAGCGTCACCGCATTGTGCTTACGCGCCAGAATAGCGAATTTCTTGCCCAGCACGCCGAGGGACAGCCAGACGGCAGGCACCTGCACCATTGCCAGCAAGACCCATCCCAGACCATATTTATAGGCGGCACCGGGCCCGCCAATAAACGAGCTGGCGCTGATATAGGTGGTGGTCAGGGTCATGGCCAGAACGAACCCGCCCATAGAGCGGCTGCCAAGAAAGTATTCGGTCAGAAAGTTGCCCTGACGCTGTTTACGGACCGCGAAGACTGACAGCGCGGCAATCAGCACCAGATAAATTAATAACGGAAGGATAATTTCAAAATTCATTTTTATCCTCCAGCGACATGTCGCGGAAAATCACGCGGACCATCAGCCAGCATAAAAAAATGAACAGCAGCGGAGCAAACACGCAGGAAAGTTCGAACCAGCGCGGCAAGCCGGTGATCCCCGTTTCACTCCCGCCCAGCCAGGCGGCAAGCCCCCAAACGGCCAGCCAGAGCAGGGTCAGATAGAGTGACCAGCGGGCCTCTTTATGCGCCTGTATAAAACGAGCATCCATGTTTCAACCTTAACGCTAGCGGCAAAAGAAAAAGGCCGGATTAACCGGCCTCAGACTAACTCAGCGTTGCGATTACTTCTCGTGCAAGCCGAGTTTTTTCTCCAGATAGTGGATATTGGTTCCACCATGCTGGAAGTTTTCGTCGGACATGATCTTCATCTGCAGTTCAATATTGGTCTTGATACCGTCGATGATCAGTTCCGCCAGCGCATTCTTCATGCGGGCAATCGCCACCTCACGGGTTTCGCCGTAGGTGATCAGCTTGCCGATCATGGAATCGTAGTAAGGCGGCACGCTGTAACCGGAGTAAATATGCGACTCCCAGCGCACGCCGAAACCGCCTGGCGCGTGGAAACGGGTGATTTTGCCCGGGCTCGGCAGGAAAGAAACCGGATCTTCAGCATTGATACGGCATTCAACCGCATGGCCGCGAATGATCACCTCTTCCTGTTTGATCGACAGCGGCTGACCGGCAGCAATACGCAGCTGCTCTTTGATCAGGTCAACGCCGGTAATCATCTCGGTCACCGGATGCTCTACCTGAATACGGGTGTTCATCTCAATGAAGTAGAACTCGCCGTTTTCATACAGGAACTCGAAAGTACCTGCACCGCGGTAGCCAATCTCAATACAGGCTTTGGCACAGCGATCGCCGATGAAGCTACGCAGTTCTGGCGTGATGCCTGGCGCTGGCGCTTCTTCCACGACTTTCTGGTGACGACGCTGCATTGAGCAGTCGCGTTCGCCCAGATAGATGGCGTTGCCCTGACCGTCGGCCAGTACCTGAATCTCGATATGACGAGGATTCTCCAGATACTTCTCCATATAAACCATGTCGTTGTTGAAAGCCGCTTTGGCTTCCGCTTTCGTCATGTTGATGGATTGTTCCAGATCTTTGTCGCTGCGCACTACGCGCATACCACGACCGCCGCCGCCGCCAGAGGCTTTGATGATCACCGGGTAACCAATGCGCTTCGCGAACGCACGGTTCTTTTCCATGTCATCGGTCAGCGATCCGTCAGAACCGGGGACGGTTGGTACACCGGCTTTCTTCATGGCGTTAATCGCGGACACTTTATCGCCCATCAGGCGAATGGTATCGGCTTTCGGGCCAATAAAGATAAAGCCTGAGCGCTCAACCTGCTCGGCAAAATCAGCATTCTCAGACAGGAAGCCGTAGCCGGGGTGAATCGCCACCGCGCCGGTGATTTCTGCTGCGGAGATCAGCGCCGGGATGTTGAGGTAACTTTTGACTGACTGCGCCGGGCCGATGCAGACGGTTTCGTCCGCCAGCAGCACGTGCTTCAGGTCACGGTCCGCGCTTGAGTGTACCGCCACAGTCTTGATGCCCAGTTCTTTACAGGCACGCAGAATGCGCAGCGCGATCTCACCGCGGTTAGCAATAACAATTTTATCCAGCATGGTCCGCCCCGTTATTCGATGACAACCAGTGGCTCGTCAAACTCGACCGGCTGACCGCTCTCGACCAGAATGGCTTTCACCACACCAGATTTGTCGGCTTCGATCTGGTTCATCATCTTCATAGCTTCGACGATGCACAGGGTATCGCCAGCGTTAACTTTCTGACCCACTTCGACGAAGGCTTTCGCGTCCGGGCTCGGGGTGCGATAGAACGTCCCGACCATTGGCGAACGCACGATGTGGCCGCTGATTTCAGCTGGCGCCGCTTCCGCGATGGTAGCAACAGGTGCTACGGCGGTCGCCAGGGCAGGCTGCTGTACTGGCGCAGCATAAGCCTGCTGCATCATCGGATAGCCAACATTTGCAGGTGCACGGCTGATACGAACGGACTCTTCGCCCTCGGAGATTTCCAGCTCGGAGATGCCAGATTCTTCAACCAGTTCGATCAGTTTTTTAATTTTACGAATATCCATGAGTGGGGTTCCGTACTCAGTGTGATTAATTAGTTTGAGACAGGCGTTTTACTGCCGTTTGTAAAGCCCATGTGTAGCCGTCAGCGCCAAGCCCACAGATGACGCCAGCTGATACATCAGAGAGATAGGAGTGATGGCGAAAGGGCTCGCGTGCATGCACATTTGAGAGATGAACCTCAATAAACGGAATCGACACCGCTAACAGGGCATCACGCAGCGCGACGCTGGTATGGGTAAACGCGGCAGGATTGATAATGATGTAATCCACATTGCCTTTGGCCTCATGAATGCGATCAATCAGCTGAAATTCAGCGTTGGATTGCAAGTGGCTTAACTCCACATTCAGTTGGTCTGCCTGACGAGCAAGATCGTCCACAATCTGCTGCAGCGTGGTGTGACCATACTTGTCAGGTTCACGGCTGCCCAACAGATTCAGGTTGGGACCGTTTAAAAGCAGAATATGTAATTTATGCGCCATCTTGCTGCCATCTCCCGCAATCATTGAGGCATCGCGTAAAATACCTTGCCAATCTCCATTTGTCACCTTTCACGATGAAAAACAAGACCCGCTTTGCAATAAAGCCGGGCATTATATCCGTTTCGTGTCATTTCGCAGCAAAATACTGGTCTTATCTGCGAAGATGATCGGATGTGACCCGAAGGCCACATCTTTTAGCAGATAGTCGGGGAGGAAAACAACCACAGAAGGACTAGCGGGGCCACCATTTAAGAAACTTTTTGTAACGCCACGCTAACAATAAGGCGGCCAGTCCGGCATAGATAAGTGGCTGGGGCGACACGGTTTTGACCGACCAGATGTAGTGAATCGGCACCAGGATCGCTACCAGATAGATGGCGTTATGCAGCGTTTGCCAGCGTTTGCCGAGCCTGCGCTGCGCCCGCTGAAATGAGGTCAGCGTCAGGGCCAGCAGTATCAGCCAGCTGATAATACCGAGTGTCAGATAGGGACGAGAAATTAACTCGCTGCCGAGCAGTCGCAGGTTATCGGCGCCCAATTCCAGCAGATAGTAGCTCAGCAGATGGAGAGAGGCCCAGACAAAGGTCCAGACGCCCAGCAGACGGCGGGTGCGGATCAACAGCGGCTGTTTGCCATAGCGCGCCAGAGGCGATACCAGCAGCGTGCCCAGCAGCAGTTTCAGCGCCATGCGCCCGGTAAAATGTTGAATATCCTTCGCCGGGTCTGCGCTTAATCCACCCTGCATGGCGGCAAGAATCAGATAAACCAGCGGCAACAAAGCCGCCAGATGCAGGATCACCTTGAGCCAGGTGATCTGTTTTAACGACAGGCGTACCACTCAGTAATTCTCCCGCAGGTCGAGTCCGCGATAGAGTGAAGCGACCTGATCGGCGTAGCCGTTAAACAGCAGGGTAGGTTGACGCTCAACTTTCAGGCTGCCACCGGGGCCAATAAAGCGCTCGGTGGCCTGCGACCAGCGCGGATGATTGACGTGCGGATTGACGTTGGCATAGAAGCCATATTCATCCGCCGCAATCTGGTTCCAGGTCGTCGGCGGCTGATTAGCGGTCAGGGTGATTTTGACGATCGATTTAATCCCTTTAAAACCATACTTCCACGGCACCGTCAGGCGAATCGGCGCGCCGTTCTGCGGCGGAAGCGCCTTGCCATAGACGCCGGTGCTCAGCAGCGTCAGAGGGTGCATCGCTTCATCCAGTCGTAGCCCTTCAACATAGGGATAATTCAGCCCGCCGCCGATAAAACGATCTTTCTGGCCCGGCATTTGTTCAGGGTCATACAGCGTCTGAAAGGCGACGAAACGCGCTTTGCTGGTGGGTTCAGCCAGAGAAATCAGCTTATTCAGCTCAAAACCGACCCACGGCACCACCATCGACCAGGCTTCGACACAGCGCATGCGGTAGATACGCTGCTCCATGGCAAAGCGTTTGAAGATATCATCCATGTCCAGAGTGATCGGTTTCGCCACTTCGCCATCAATCGTCAGTTTCCAGGCATCGGTTTTCAGCGTGCCGGCATTGGCTGCAGGATCGGCCTTATCCAGGCCAAACTCATAAAAGTTGTTATAGCCAGAAACCTTCCCGGCCGGCGTTAAGGTCAGGTCGGCCTGATATTGTGGCGGCTTGCTAAAGTCCAGCGCCCGACCAGCAGGGGCGGGCGGGCGATCGTTGCCCTTAAACCAGCTGAGAATGTCCGCATTGGCCACGCCGGGCAGACCGATCGCCGCTGCGCTCAGTCCCAGCGTTTTCAGCACCTGGCGGCGCTTCATATTAAAGATGCTTTCCGGCGTTACGTCGGCTTCCGTCAGATAATCATTGCGCTTCATGGTGCACTCTCCAGCCGTGGTCTTATTGACCAGCATGATGACTATTACCGATCGCCGCCAGTTTCGCCGTTAAAATGTGAAATTTCCTGGTTGCCAGCGTCGATGAGAATGCGCCGAAAAGCGCCGGGATCAACATCAGCTTCGCTTTCCCGACGATATACTTCCGCTTCAGTCGTCACGATACTGTCGCTAAAGGCAAATTATGCTATTTTGCTCGCGTTTTCGTCAGGCTGACGGTACAAGGTTGGGTGATCCGGTTATCACCGCAGTAACACAGGCACAGGGATGCGATTAACCACAAAACTATCTGCGTTTATTACCTTTCTTAGCATACTGGCAATGATATTAATGCTGGTGGGCTGTGCTTTTAGCGTTTTCTGGTTCAGCCAACAGCGGGGAGAACAGCGCGCGCAGGTGCTGGCAACCGAGGTCGATCAGGCGCTGCTTGTCCAGTCGCCCGACCAGTTGCACGGCTGGATTACCCGATTAATGCCGATCATTAATGCCGAGCAGATTCAACTTTACAGCGGCGACCACATCTTTTTCTCTCTTTCCCGTCACGAAAACCTGATGCTCGACCACCAGCCCAATCGCTTCATCCAGTTTGAGGTGCCGTTAATCCATCAGCCGGGTGTAAATGTACGGGTTGTCACCCTCGATCCCGCCCGGACCTGGCTGCGCTCAATTATTGGCACCTATGCAATGGGCACGGTGTCGACGGTAGTGCTGATAATGAGCCTGCTGCTGTTTATTTTGCATCGCTGGCTACGCCGCCAGTGGCGCGGCATGGAGCACCTGGAAATACGCGCAGAAGCGATTATTGACGGTGAGCGTGGGGTGGGGCCAAAACGCAATCTGGATGAATGGCCGCCCAGGGCGAGCCGCGCGCTGGATGTACTGCTCACCGATTTACAGGAAGCCGGGGAGCAGCGTCTGCGTATCGATACGCTGATCCGCACCTTTGCTGCTCAGGATGGCCGTACCGGTCTGAATAATCGCCTGTTCTTTGATAGTCAGCTCGCCACGCTGCTGGAGGATCAGGAGGATGTCGGCACCCATGGCGTGGTGATGATGGTGCGGCTGCCGGATCTGGAGACGCTGAGCGAAACGCTGGAGCCAGGGCTGGTCGATGAGTATCTGTTTAATATCGTCAACATGCTCTCCACCTTTGTGCTGCGTTATCCTGGCGCACTACTGGCGCGCTATTTCCGCAGTGATTTTGCCGTGTTACTGCCGCACCGCAGCCTGAAAGAGGCCAACAGCATCGCCGATCAGCTGATCAATGCCGTCGATTCTCTACCGCCGATGCGGATGGTGAATCGCGATGACCTGATCCATATCGGTATCAGCGCCTGGCACAGCGGGCAGACGGTGCCGCAGGTGATGGACAATGTCGAAATGGCTACCCGACGCGCGGCGCTGTTAGGAGGCAACAACTGGACCAACGGGGCCGGTAATCCTCAGGATGCCGGGCGCGGAAGCGTGCGCTGGCGTACTCTGCTGGAAAACACCCTCAGCCGCGGCGGTCCGCGCCTGTATCAGAAACCGGCGGTCAATATTGAAGGCAAGGTGCAGCACCGCGTGATGCTGACCCGTATCTTTGATGGTGATAAAGAGGTGCTGGCGGCTGAATATATGCCGCTGGTGCAGCAGCTCGGCATGGCCGATAGCTGGGATCGCCAGATGGTCACCCGCATTGCCGCCTTATCTGAACTCTGGCCGGAAGAGACGCTGGTGATACCGGTCACTATTAACTCGCTGCTGCACCGATCTTTCGTGCTCTGGTTGCAGAATATGTTGCTGCAATGCCCCAAAGGGCAAAGAAAGCGATTTTTATTTGAACTTGCCGAGGCAGATGTCTGTCAACACATCAGCCGTTTAACGCCGGTGTTCCGCGCCCTTAAGGCATTTGGCTGTCGTGTCGCGGTTAATCAGGCTGGTTTAACCGTGGTCAGCAGCGCCTACATTCGCCAGCTTCCGGTTGAACTGATCAAACTTGATGCCGGTCTGGTGCGCAATATTGAGCGCCGCACCGAAAATCAGCTGTTTGTGCAGAGCCTGCTGGAAGTGTGCAAATCGACCCATACCCAGGTGTTTGCTGCCGGCGTTCGCACTAAAGCGGAGTGGCAGGCGCTGGTGGCGTTAGGCGTGGCGGGCGGACAGGGCGACTTCTTTGCCCCTTCGCAGCCGGTAAACAGTAATGTGAAAAAGTACTCACAACGTTACCGGATTTAGCGGATTGCCAGCTTTTGACGCTGACGCAGGCTTTTTTTAGCCTTGAGTCCGGGTCGGGGCGCAAAACTGCTGGCCGGAAATGTTAGATTTTATGTCGGAAACATCGGCCTCTACGGCGATAAAAAGCGGCACCGATGGCGTCTTATCGCCCTTCCGCTGTCAATGATGGCCGGTTCCGATGACTTAAACGCAATTTGGCGTCTTTTTTCACCGAAGCAGAACGTTTTTGCGCCTTGTGGCAGCTTCGTGTGGTTGGTAAAGTAAGCGGATTTTATTTTCCGCCCCCAGCTTGCAGGATTATCCCTTAGTATGTTTAAAAAATTTCGTGGCATGTTTTCCAATGACTTGTCCATTGACCTGGGTACCGCGAATACCCTGATTTATGTGAAAGGACAAGGCATCGTGCTGAACGAGCCTTCCGTGGTAGCTATTCGCCAGGATCGTGCCGGTTCACCGAAAAGTGTCGCGGCCGTGGGTCATGACGCAAAACAGATGCTTGGCCGAACGCCAGGCAATATCGCAGCGATTCGCCCGATGAAAGATGGCGTAATTGCTGACTTTTTCGTCACCGAAAAGATGCTGCAGCACTTCATCAAACAGGTTCACAGCAACAGTTTCATGCGTCCCAGCCCGCGCGTGCTGGTCTGCGTACCCGTTGGGGCAACGCAGGTAGAACGTCGCGCCATCCGTGAGTCCGCTCAGGGTGCTGGCGCACGTGAAGTCTTCCTGATTGAAGAGCCGATGGCGGCAGCGATCGGCGCTGGCCTGCCGGTATCAGAAGCGACCGGTTCAATGGTAGTCGATATCGGTGGCGGTACCACAGAAGTGGCGGTGATCTCGCTGAACGGCGTGGTTTACTCCTCGTCGGTCCGTATTGGTGGCGACCGTTTCGATGAAGCTATTATTAATTATGTGCGTCGTAACTACGGTTCACTGATTGGTGAAGCGACCGCAGAACGTATCAAGCATGAGATCGGCTCAGCCTATCCAGGCGATGAAGTTCGCGAAATTGAAGTCCGTGGCCGTAACCTGGCTGAAGGTGTACCGCGCGGCTTTACGCTGAACTCCAATGAAATTCTTGAAGCGCTGCAGGAGCCGTTAACCGGCATCGTTAGCGCGGTGATGGTCGCCCTGGAACAGTGTCCGCCAGAGCTGGCGTCGGATATCTCCGAACGCGGCATGGTGCTGACCGGCGGCGGTGCGCTGCTGCGTAATCTGGATCGTCTGCTGATGGAAGAGACTGGCATTCCGGTGGTTGTCGCTGAAGATCCGCTGACCTGTGTGGCGCGCGGTGGCGGCAAGGCGTTGGAAATGATCGACATGCATGGCGGCGATTTGTTCAGCGAAGAATAATTGCCTCAACCGGCTGGGAACGTCATGACGATGCGCAGGAAGTCGCGTGTCAACCGGCGCGCTATGCGCCGGTGCAATGCGTCCAGCTCAGGGAAGCACGGTTTTATACCGGGCTTCCTTACCTGTCGTCGAGGATCACGCAGATTATATGAAGCCGATTTTTAGCAGGGGACCATCCCTGCAGTTGCGTCTTTTCCTGGCCGTCATCGTGGCGATTGCCATTATCATTGCTGACAGCCGTGTGGGTTCTTTTACCCAAATACGCAACTATCTGGATACGTCGGTCAGTCCGTTTTACTTCCTGGCCAATGGGCCGCGCCAGATTCTGGATGGTGTGTCAGAGTCGCTGGCGTCACGTCAGCAGCTTGAGCAGGAAAACAAAGCCTTACGTCGCGAGCTCTTCCTGAAAAACAGTAACCTGCTAATGCTGGGGCAATACAAGCAGGAAAACGCACGCCTGCGTGAACTGCTGGGTTCACCGCTGCGTCAGGACGAGCAAAAGATGGTAACGCAGGTCATCTCAACCGGCACTGACCCTTATACCGACCAGGTGGTGATCGACAAAGGCAGCGTTAACGGTGTCTATGAAGGTCAACCGGTCATCAGTGATAAAGGGGTGGTCGGACAGGTGATTGCGGTCAGTCAGCTGACCAGCCGCGTATTGCTGATTTGCGATGCCTCGCATGCGCTGCCGATCCAGGTATTGCGTAATGACATTCGCGTCATTGCCGCCGGTAACGGCTGTACCGAAGATCTCCAGCTTGAGCATCTGCCGGGTAACACCGATATCCGGGTCGGTGACGTGCTGGTGACTTCCGGTATTGGCGGCCGCTTCCCGGAAGGTTATCCGGTGGGGGTGGTTTCCTCGGTTAAGGTCGATACCCAACGCGCTTATACCGTGATTCAGGCCCATCCGACCGCAGGCCTGCAGCGTCTGCGCTATCTGCTGCTGCTGTGGGGAGCCGACCGCAATGGTGATATGCCGCTGCCGCAGGATGAAGTGCATCGCGTCGCCAACGAACGGCTGATGCAAATGATGCCGCAGGTTCTGCCGCCAGCCGGAGAAATGGGACCGCCTGCGCCAGCTGCGCAGATGGGCCCGCCAGCACCGGCAAACGGCAGCAATGCCGGACAGGGTAATTCTTCGCGTTCACGCGGAGGTCAGCCTTGAGTCGATATCGTAGCCAGGGACGTTGGGTCATCTGGCTCTCTTTCCTGGTTGCGCTGGTCCTGCAAATCATGCCGTGGCCGGATCAGATCTATATGTTCCGGCCCTCATGGTTGTTATTGATCCTTATCTATTGGGTGCTCGCCCTGCCGCATCGGGTTAACGTCGGCAGCGGCTTCCTGCTGGGCGCCATCATGGATCTGATCGCCGGTTCCACCCTCGGCGTGCGGGCGCTGGCGCTCAGCATTATCGCCTATCTGATCGCCTTTAAGTTCCAGTTATTCCGCAACTTAGCGTTGTGGCAGCAAGCGTTAATGGTTATGGTGCTGTCTCTGGCTATGGATGTGATTGTCTTCTGGGCGGAATTCCTGGTTATCAACGTTTCATTCCGACCTGAAATTTTCTGGAGCAGTGTCGTCGACGGTATTCTCTGGCCATGGCTATTCTTACTCATGAGAAAGATTCGTCGTCAGTTTGCTGTTCAATAAGGAAATTTATGGTAACCCTTTATCTTGCTTCCGGTTCACCGCGTCGGCGTGAGCTGTTAACGCAGCTTGGCCTGACCTTCGAGCGCATCGTGACTGACGTTGAAGAACAGCGTCAGCCAAATGAAGTGGCAGAAAACTATGTTCGCCGCCTGGCCAATGACAAAGCGCAGGCGGGTGTCCGGCTGGCCGCGCAGGATCTGCCGGTGCTGGGGGCTGATACGATCGTGGTGCTGAACGGTGAAGTACTGGAAAAACCGCAGGATGCGGCGCATGCGGCCGAAATGCTGCATAAGCTCTCCGGACAGACGCATCAGGTGATGACCGCAGTGGCGCTGGCCGATCGTCACCAGGCGCTGGATTGTGTGGTGACCACCGATGTGACATTTCGCACCTTAACCGCCTCCGATATCACCGATTATATTGCCACCGGTGAGCCAATGGATAAAGCCGGTGCATACGGCATTCAGGGCAGGGGCGGCAACTTTGTCCGCAAAATTAATGGGAGCTACCACGCGGTGGTTGGACTGCCTTTGGTTGAGATCGAAGAGTTGCTCAGTCACTTTCAGTCACTGCGTGCCGTAAGGGGTCAACATGACGGCTGAATTACTGGTTAACGTCACGCCTTCTGAAACGCGTGTTGCCTATATTGATGGTGGCATACTGCAGGAAATTCACATTGAGCGCGAAGCCCGACGCGGTATCGTCGGCAATATTTATAAAGGCCGGGTGAGCCGGGTGTTGCCGGGCATGCAGGCCGCGTTCGTCGATATCGGTCTGGATAAGGCCGCTTTTTTGCACGCCTCAGACATCATGCCGCACACCGAATGTGTGGCAGGTGATGAAAAGAAAAACTTTGTCGTGCGTGATATCGCCGAGCTGGTGCGTCAGGGGCAGGACCTGGTGGTGCAGGTGGTGAAAGATCCGCTGGGCACCAAAGGCGCACGCCTGACTACCGATATCACGCTGCCGTCGCGCTACCTGGTGTTTATGCCGGGCGCGTCGCACGTCGGCGTTTCTCAGCGTATCGACAGTGAAAAAGAGCGCGAACGTCTTAAGGCGGTGGTCGCCGACTATTGCGATCACCTGGGCGGCTTTATCATCCGCACCGCCGCAGAAGGCATCGGCGAAGAGGAGCTGGCGCAGGACGCGGCGTTTCTCAAGCGTCTGTGGACCAAAGTCAGCGAGCGTAAAAAGCGCAACCAGACTCGCTGTCTGCTCTACGGTGAGCTGGCATTAGCCCAGCGTATTTTGCGTGATTTCGCCGGCGCAGCGCTGGACCGCATCCGGGTCGATTCGCGTCTGACCTGCGATATGCTGGTGGAGTTCACCAGTGAATATATCCCGGAAATGGCCGGTAAGCTGGAGCTCTACAATGGCAAACAGCCGATATTTGATCTGTTTGATGTAGAAAATGAGATTCAGCGCTCGCTGGATCGCAAAGTTGAACTAAAGTCTGGCGGATACCTGATCATCGATCAAACCGAAGCGATGACCACCATCGACATCAACACCGGTGCCTTTGTCGGCCATCGTAACCTTGATGAGACCATTTTTAATACCAATGTTGAAGCCACTCAGGCGATAGCGCGTCAACTGCGGCTGCGTAATCTTGGCGGCATCATCATTATCGACTTCATCGACATGAGCAACGAAGAGCATCGCCGTCGGGTGCTGCACTCGCTGGAGACCGCCCTCAGTAAGGATCGGGTGAAGACCGGCATCAGTGGCTTCTCGGCGCTCGGCCTGGTGGAGATGACGCGCAAACGAACGCGTGAAAGTATTGAGCACGTGCTGTGTGAAGATTGTCCGGTGTGTAAAGGACGCGGCACGCTGAAGACGGTTGAAACGGTCTGTTATGAAATCATGCGTGAGATTGTGCGGGTACATCATGCCTATGATGCTGACCGCTTCCTGGTCTACGTCTCGCCGACCGTCGGCGAAGCACTGAAAACCGATGAGTCCCATGCGCTGGCAGAGGTCGAAATATTTGTCGGTAAACAGGTCAAAGTCCACGTCGAAGCGCTCTATACCCAGGAGCAGTTTGACGTGGTGATGATGTAAAATCAGACCCGTCAGCCCGACCGGCTTTGCTCAAATCGTCGGGCTAAAAAATCGCCCTTGTCTGCGATAACATCCGCCTTGCCGGCGCTGTTGTCTGAAGACGGCCGGGTATCAGAACTAACTATCCGTCGTTTACGGAAGGCAAGGAGAGGTGTGAGTGAGGCAGTTGCCGAGGATCTTGTTACTGCTGGTCGCCGCGATCATCGTGATTGTCGCGCTGCTGGTCAGCGGGCTGCGTCTGGTGATGCCGCATCTCGACAGCTATCGCAATAACCTTCTGCAATTCGTCTCGGATCGCACCGGCGTGCCGGTTCACGCCAGCCAGCTGCAGGGCAAGTGGGAGAATTTTGGTCCCACCCTGCAGGTCCGGGATCTCAGCGTCGATCTGCAGGAAAACGGCAAGCTGACCATCGCCCGCATCAATCTGGCGCTCGACGTCTGGCAATCCCTGCTGCACTGGCGCTGGCAATTCCGCGACCTCACTTTCTGGCAGCTGCACCTCGACAGCAACCGCCCGCTGCTGGACAGCGACAAAGAGAAGAACAGCTTCCGTCCGGCGCAGATTAATGAACTGTTCCTGCGCCAGTTTGACCACTTCGATCTGCGTGACAGCACCATTCGTTTTCGTACGCCTTCCGGGCAGCATGCCGAGCTGGCTATTCCGCGACTCACCTGGCTGAATGAGAAAACCCGCCATCGGGCAGAGGGTGAAGTCAGCCTGTCGAGCTTTACCGGCCAGCACGGCGTGGTTCAGGTGCGGCTCGATCTGAATGACAGCAACGGGCTGCTGAATGATGGCCGCATCTGGATGCAGGCCGATGACGTGGATGTGCGCCCGTGGCTGGGGCGCTGGATGCGGGATAATACCCGGCTCGAGAGCGCCCGTTTTAGCCTGGCGGCCTGGGTCAACCTGCGCGACGGCGATATTTACGCCGGTGATCTGCTGCTGCGTCGCGGCGGTGCCAGCTGGCAGGGCGAAACCGGCCAGCATACGTTGCAGATGGACGGCCTGACGGCGCACCTGTCGCGCTTCCAGAACGGCTGGCTGGTGAATGTGCCACAAAACCGCCTCAGCACCGACGGCAATCCCTGGCCGGCTGGCCACTTCTCGCTGCTGTGGCGACCGGAAGATAAACAGATGCTGGGCGCCAATGGTCAGCCGGAAGTGCGGGTCCGCGCGACCCAGCTGGCGCTGGATCATATTGCTCCAGTCGTGCCGCTGTTTGCGCCGCTCTCGCCGGCGCTGTTTGAAAACTGGCGTACGCTGCGGCCTCAGGGCACCATTGATGGCCTGGCGCTGGACATTCCGTTACAGCAGCCTGAACAGACTCGTCTGCAGGTGAAATGGCGCGACTTCAGCTGGCAACAGTGGAAGCTTCTGCCCGGCATCAGCCATTTAAGCGGCGAAGCGCGAGGCAGCATGAATCACGGCCAGGTCAGCGTTGATATGGGCGCGGCGACCGTGCCTTATGGCGATGTTTTCCAGGCTCCGCTTGAGATTAAGCAGGTTACCGGTGCCGTAAGCTGGCAGCGCGATGAACATGGCCTGACGTTGAGTGGGGAAAACCTCGATTTGCAGGCGCGCTCGCTGTGGGCGCGGGGCGACTTTAGCTACCAGCAAAATAGCGGAGGCGAGCCGCGGCTGGATATCCTTGCCGGTATCCGGATAACCGATGCGGGCGATGCCTGGCGCTATTTCCCGGTGCCATTGATGGGCAACGGACTGACGCATTATCTGAGCGGGGCGGTGAAGGGCGGAAAAGTAGATAACGCCACGCTGCTGTTTGCCGGTAATCCGGCGCTGTTCCCATTCAAGCACAACGACGGTATGTTCCAGGTCTGGGTACCGCTGCGCCAGGCGACCTATGCCTTCCAGCCCAAATGGCCAGCGCTCAGCGATCTGGATATCGATCTTAACTTCCTGAACGACGGCTTGTGGATGAACGCCCCAAACGCGCGCCTTGGCGAGGTTGAGGCACGTAACGTCAGTGCGGTTATCCCGGACTACCTCAAAGAGAAGCTGATTATTGATGGCGACGTCAGCGGAGGCGGGAAACAAATCGCCGACTACTTCCAGCAGACCCCGTTGAAAGCGTCACTCGGCGCCGCGCTGGAGCAGCTGGAAATTAAAGGCACCACCCGTGGCCACCTGAATCTCGATATCCCGCTGGATGGCCAGCAGGTCCACGCCAGCGGTAACGTGGTCATGAACAATAATTCGCTGTTTATCAAGCCGCTAAAAACCACGCTCACCAATCTCACCGGTCGTTTTCGTTACAACAACGGCAATCTGGAAAGTGAAGAGATGCAGGCGTTGTGGTTCGGACAGCCGCTGGGTGTCAGTTTCAGCACCAAAGAGAACCCGGATGATTTTGGCGTTAAGGTGAAACTGCTGGGTGACTGGCAACCGGCTAAAATCAGCCAGCTTCCTGCCGCCGTTAGCCGCCAGCTCGCCGGGCATCTGCCGTGGCAGGGCGACGTGGATATCACGCTGCCGCATCGGGGCGGGGCGCGGTATCAGGTAGAGCTAAAAGGCGATGCCAAAGAAGTGAGCAGTCGCTTACCTTCACCACTGGATAAAAAGGCCGGTGAAGCGATGCCGGTGAATATCAAAGCCAGTGGCGACCTTCAGCATTTCGATCTCAGTGGCAGCGTGGCTGCGCGCCATCGATTTAACAGCCGCTGGCTGCTCGAGCCGACCTTACGCGTCGATCGCGGCATCTGGCTGAATGACGCAGCGAAAACCCCAGCGCTTCCCGATCATGCCGGCATGGTGCTGAATCTGCCGCCGCTGGATGGCGAAGCCTGGGTGGCGATGATGGCTGGCGCAAATGGTGCTGCCGGCGGCAGCGGCGGAGAGCGTCAGCTGGGCGGCGTGACGCTGCCGGGCAACCTCACACTGCGCAGTCCGGCGGTCACGCTGGCGGGGCAGCAGTGGCATGCGGTAGACGCGACGCTGGCAGAAACGGCCGGTGGCAACGCGCAGGTCAGCATTAACGCTGAGGAAATACGCGGTAAGCTGGAAATAGCCGCGAAGGCGCCGTGGCAGATCGGGCTGGATTACCTCTATTACAATCCACAGTGGGATCATGACGCGCAGCAGGGCGGCAACGCCAGCGCTCAGCCAGCCAGCCAGATTAACTTCAGCGGCTGGCCAGCCTTGCAGTTGCGCTGTGCGGAGTGCTGGGTGCTGGGCCAGAAATATGGCCGGGTCGCGGCGACGCTGCAACCGAAAGGCGATACGTTAGCACTGACTAACGGCACGGTAGACACCGGCAGCTCGCAGCTGAAAATTAAGGGTGAATGGGTTAACCGTCACGATGACCCGCGCACCTCACTGAAAGGCACGCTGAAAGGGCCGAATATCAATAACGCCACCAACTGGTTTGGCGTGAATACCCCGCTGCGCGATGCGCCGTTCAATATCGATTACGATTTGCACTGGCGTGCGGCACCGTGGCAGCCGTCAGCCGAAACCCTGAGCGGCACCCTGAAAACCCACTTTGGCAAAGGCCAGATTGCCGATGTGAACACCGGGACCGCTGGACAAATTCTGCGTCTGTTCAGCTTTGATGCACTGCTGCGCAAGCTGCGCTTCGATTTTAGTGACACCTTTAATGATGGCTTCTATTTTGATTCGATTAACGGTACCGCCTGGATCGAAAATGGCGTAATGCGCACCGATAACCTGCAGGTCGATGGACTGGAAGCGGACATCGCGATGCAGGGCAATATGGACCTGGTTAAACGTCGAATCGATATGGAAGCGGTCATCACCCCGGAAATTTCTGCCTCGGTCGGCGTCGCGGCGGCGTTCGTGGTCAATCCGGTGATTGGCGCGGCAGTGTTCGCCGCCAGTAAAGTATTGGGACCGGTGTGGAACCGGATTTCGCTGCTGCGTTATCACATCAGCGGCCCGCTGGATAAACCGGAAATCAATGAAGTGCTGCGTAAACCGCGTGAAACTGACAACAAGTGAATTTGACGCGGTACCGGAATTACCGCAGGCTATGATTATCCGAGCACATAATGAGTGAGAAACGATGACTCTGAACCTGGTAAGTGAGCAGTTACTGACTGCTAACGGCATTAATCAGCAGGACCTTTTTTCCCTGTTAGGGCAGCTTTCAGAACGTCGTCTGGATTATGCCGATCTCTATTTTCAGTCCAGTTTCCACGAATCCTGGGTGCTGGAAGACAAAATTATTAAAGATGGCTCTTACCATATTGACCAGGGCGTCGGCGTGCGCGCCGTCAGCGGTGAGAAAACCGGCTTCGCCTATGCCGATCAGATCACCCTGAATGCGCTGCGCCTCTCATCGGAAGCGGCGCGCAGCATCGTACGTGAACAGGGCAACGGTAAGGCGCATACCCTTTCCGCAGTGATGAACCGCTCGCTCTATTCCCCGGTTGATCCGCTTAGCAGCCTGACGCGTGAAGATAAAATTGCCCTGCTGCACCGTGTCGATCAGGTGGCTCGTGCTGCCGACCCGCGCGTGCAGGAGGTCAACGCCAGCCTGAGCGGTGTATACGAGCAGGTGCTGGTCGCCGCGACGGACGGCACGCTGGCGGCCGATGTGCGTCCGCTGGTGCGTCTCTCAATCAGTGTGCAGGTTGAAGATCAGGGTAAACGTGAACGCGGCTCAAGCGGCGGCGGTGCGCGTACCGGTTATGAATTTTTCCTCGCCGATGAAAACGGCGATGTGCGCGCTGATGCCTGGGCGCGTGAAGCGGTGCGGATGGCGCTGGTTAACCTCTCTGCCGTGGCGGCACCTGCCGGTACGCTGCCGGTGGTGCTGGGCGCAGGCTGGCCGGGCGTATTGCTGCATGAAGCCGTCGGACACGGACTGGAAGGCGACTTCAACCGTCGTGGCACCTCGGTATTCAGCGGCAAGATGGGTCAGCTGGTGGCATCAGAACTCTGCACCGTGGTCGATGACGGCACCCTTGAAGGGCTGCGCGGTTCACTGGCGGTCGATGATGAAGGCGTGCCGGGTCAGTACAATATGCTGATTGAGAACGGCGTACTTAAAGGCTATATGCAGGATAAACTCAATGCGCGCCTGATGGGCGTCAGTCCTACCGGTAACGGTCGTCGTGAATCTTATGCCCACCTGCCGATGCCGCGCATGACCAACACCTACATGCTGGCCGGTAAGTCGACGCCGCAGGAGATCATTGAAAGCGTGGAATATGGCCTGTATGCGCCCAACTTTGGTGGCGGCCAGGTGGACATCACTTCAGGCAAATTTGTCTTCTCAACCTCAGAAGCCTATCTGATTGAGAACGGCAAAATCACCAAACCGGTGAAAGGGGCGACGCTGATTGGTTCCGGCATTGAAGCGATGCAGCAGATCTCAATGGTAGGGAATGATCTGGCGCTGGATAAAGGCGTTGGCGTTTGCGGCAAGGAAGGCCAGAGCGTGCCGGTTGGCGTCGGTCAGCCTACTCTGAAGCTGGATAAACTGACGATTGGCGGCACCGCCTGATAGTCTGTTAACAACCCGCCGCCAGGCGGGTTGTTAGCTTTTACGCTGCTGTTGATACTGTTCCGCCACCTGCTGGAAATAGCCGGTCAGATAGTCGATACAGACCTGCACCTTAAGCGGCAGCTTATCCTTTTCGGTATAAAGCGCATAGACCGGACGGGGCTCGGATTGATACTGCGGAAACAGAATATCGATCTCACCGGCGTTGATCTCATCAATCACCCACATCATCGGCACATAAGCGATGCCGTTACCCGCCTTCAGCCAGCGAATCAGGGTCAGGGAATCATTGGTGACAAAGCGCCCCTGCGGTGCCAGTCGCGTTACCAGACCTTCTGGCGCAATCAGCTCAAAGTTATTATCGGGACGTACGCTGTATTCCAGCCAGGCGAAATTATCGATATCTCCCGGTTTTTCCGGCGTGCCGTGCTGTGCCAGATAACTTTTGGCTGCGCACACCACCATCGGCATCGCCCCAAGGCGACGCGAAAACAAGCTGGAATCTTTTAACGCCCCGACCCGAATCACCAGATCCAGTCCATCGGCGATCAGGTCCGGGGCCGGAATGCCGGTGACCAGATTAACGCTCAGTCCCGGATACTCACGCAGCATATCGCTGGTCATGCCAGCCAGCACGTTCTGCGCCATGGTCGAAGAGCTGCCAATACGCAGCACGCCAATCGGGGTGTTGTTAAAGGCATAAAGCTGTTCGTGCACCTGAGTGGCTTCGGCCAGCATGCGACGACAGCCCTGATAATAAATTTTGCCCGCTTCGGTCAGTCCGATGCTGCGGGTGCTGCGATTAAGCAGTTTGACCTGTAGCTCATCTTCCAGTTTTGCCACGATCTGGCTGATGGATGAGACGCTCAGATGAAGCTGGCGCGCGGCAGCGGTAAATGAACCCAGTTCAACCACTTTGGCGAAAATGGACATGCCCTTCAGTCGTTCCATTATTTACTCTGGCTTAAAAGTGATTTAGATCACATTCTGTAGAAAACTTATAGTCAGGCGCGTTACTATAAGCGCGCCGGGGTATCTCCCGGTGATTCTTCATTGCCTGATGCCCTTCGATGATACGCTATTATTAAGCCAGCTGGGGTTCGGATAGAGCAGCCAGTGGGTTTTCCTGCGACATCTGACGAGGCAAAGGAGTCTCCCGGCAAGGTCGAACTAAGGATTTCTGATGAGTGTGCTTCCGGTATTTGTCATGTTTGGGCTCTCTTTTCCGCCCGTTTTCATCGAATTAATTATCTCGCTAATGCTGTTCTGGTTAGTGAAACGCGTGCTGACGCCGAGCGGTATTTATGATCTTGTCTGGCATCCGGCACTTTTTAATACAGCGCTTTACTGCTGTGTGTTTTACCTTGTATCCCGTTTATTTGTCTGAGGTTTAAGTGAAAGCACTCATAAGAAAAATCGCGCGTTACGCGATTACGATCCTGCTGGTCATCATTGCTGTGGTGATTATTTTCCGTGCCTGGGTGTTTTATACCGAATCGCCCTGGACCCGTGACGCAAAATTCGCTGCCGACGTCGTCGCTATCTCACCCGATGTCACCGGTCTGATTACCGATGTTCCGATTCACGATAATCAGCTGGTGAAGAAGGGCGATACCCTGTTTGTGGTCGATCGGCCGCGCTACCAGAAAGCGCTGGATCAGGCACAGGCAGACGTCGAATATTACCAGGCGCTGGTCAGCGAGAAACGCCGTGAAGCGGGACGTCGTAACCAGCTGGGCACCTCCGCCATGTCACGCGAAGCGATCGACCAGGCGAACAACGATCTGCAAACCAGCGAACATCAGCTGGCGAAATCGGTGGCGACCCGCGATCTGGCGAAGATCGATCTGGAACGCACCACCGTGAAAGCGCCGTCCGATGGCTGGGTGACCAACCTGAATGTCTACGAAGGGGAGTTCATCACCCGCGGCTCGGTGGCGGTGGCGCTGGTTCAGCAGCACTCCTTCTACGTGCTGGCCTACCTGGAAGAGACCAAACTACACGGCGTTGAACGGGGTTTCCGCGCGGAAGTGACGCCGCTGGGCAGTAATGTAGTGCTGCGCGGTACGGTGGACAGCGTGGCTGCCGGCGTTACCAACAGCAGCAGTTCGGTCGACAGCAAAGGGATGGCAACCATCGACTCTAATCTGGAGTGGGTCCGTCTGGCGCAGCGTGTGCCGGTGCGTATTCGTCTTGATCAACAGCCAGGCAACCGCTTCCCGGCAGGCACCACGGCAACGGTGGTGATCACCGGCCAGGCCGATCGCCAGCCGGAACAGGTTTCGCCGATGACCCGACTGTTCAATCGCCTGCGTGAGTTTGGTTAAGAGGGCGATATGATCGAGTTTTTGCGTTTCCCGGTGAAGCTGACCTTCGCGCTGGTTGCAGCGCTGATGATTGGCTTTCACCTTAATCTTGAAACGCCTCGCTGGGCGGTGATGACCGCGGGCATTGTGGCTGGCGGTACCGCCTTCGCCGCCGGTGGCGATCCCTATTCAGGCGCACTGCGTTATCGCGGCATTCTGCGTATTATCGGCACCTTCATCGGCTGTATCGCCGCGCTGACCATCATGATTGCCACGGTGCGTGCGCCGGTGGTGATGCTGCTACTGTGCTGCATCTGGGCCGGGCTTTGCGTCTGGCTCTCTTCGCTGATTAAAGTTGAAAACTCCTACGCGCTGGGACTGGCGGGCTACACCGCGCTGATTATCGTGGTCACCGCAGACGCCAGTGGTGGCCTGACGCTGGCACCGCAGTACGCGGTAGAGCGTTGCAGTGAAATCGTGCTCGGGATTCTGTGCGCCATTCTGGCGGATATGATCTTCTCGCCGCGCTCGATTAAAAAAGTGATCGACGCTGAAGTGGATTCCCTGCTGGTGGCGCATTATCAGCTGCTGCAGCTGTGCGTGGCGCACGGCGATAAAGAGGAAGTTGATAAAGCCTGGAGCGCGCTGGTGCGGCGTACCACGGCGTTAAACAGTATGCGCAGCCAGCTGATGATGGAATCTTCGCGCTGGCAGAACAGCAACCGTCGTTTGCAGATGCTCAACACCCTCTCTCTGACCCTGATTACTCAGGCGGCAGAAACCTTTCTGATCCAGAATTCACGACCTGACTACATTCCGCCGCAGTACCGTTTGCTGGTTGAAAAAGAGGCGACAACCGCTGATGAGGTTCATAAGCGGATGAAGGTGATGCGACGGGTGATTGGCGCCAGCGGCAAAACCACGCCGGTTACGCTGGTGAGCTGGGTCGGTGCGGCGACCGAATATCTGTTGCTGCGCAACGGCATTAAAAGTAACAGCCGTATCACCCCGCTGGAGGAGGAGATCCTGCAGCGCGAGGTGCTGATTCAGGCGCGATCGGCTGAGACCCATCATGCGATGATCAACGGCATCCGCACCTTTGTGGCCACCGCGCTGGGGTCGCTGTTCTGGTTGTATACCGGCTGGACGTCCGGCAGCGGCTGCATGGTGATGCTGGCAGTGATTACCGCCCTGGCGATGCGCATGCCGAATCCGCTGATGATGGCGAAAGATTTCCTCTACGGCATGACGGTGGCGGTGCCGCTCGGCGCGCTCTACTTCATCTATGTGCTGCCCAACACCCAGCAGAGCGCGCTGCTGCTCTGTATTGCTATCGGCCTGCTGGGCTTTATTGGCGGGATCTTCATTCAGCGACGACAGCTGGGCACCCTGGGGGCGCTAATCGGCACCATTAACGTACTGGTGCTGGATAATCCGATGAAGTTCGAATTTAACGTCTTTCTCGACAACGTGCTCGGCCAGGTGATTGGCTGCTTCGTGGCAATGATGGTGATCCTGCTGATCCGCGATAAATCTAAAGCGCGCACCGGCCGTAAACTGCTTAACCGCTTTATGTATGCCGCGGTGTCGGCAATGACCACCAATCAGGCGCGCCGCCGTGAAAACCATCTGCCGGCGCTCTACCAGCAACTGTTTCTGCTGCTGAATCTGTTCCCCGGCGATATCGACAAATACCGTATCGCGCTGACGCTGATCATTGGACATCAGCGGTTACGCAATGCGGAAATACCGGTGAATGATGATTTGTCAGCCTACCACCGGCAACTGCGCTACACCGCCGATCGGGTGATCTCCGCCAGCAGCGACGACAAGCGCCGCCACTACTTTGAGCAGCTATTGCAGGAGCTGGAGGTGTATCAGGAAAAACTGCTGCACTACGATGCGCCGATTAGCGTCACCGAACCGGTAAAACGGCTGGCGACCATGCTGAACAAGTATCAGAACACCCTCATCCAAATCTGAAACCGGCCGCTGTCACCCGCAGCGGCCTGCGCAATGCCATCCCGTCACAAAACCTGTCGCTTTTGCCAACTATACTCTTCGGACGGAAGGGTAAAATGACAGGAGCGAATCAATGACATCACTGCAATCAAGCGAACTATTCCAGACTGGCTATTTAGCCGATGGCCAATGGCATCGCACCTCCACCATGTTTGACGTCACCAATCCCGCCACCGGCGAGGTGATCGCGCAGGTCGCTAAAGCGGGCAAAGCAGAAACCGAACAGGCGATAGCCGCCGCCGAGCGGGCCTTCCCCGCCTGGCGTGCCCGGACGGCCAAAGCGCGCGCTGAAATCCTTTATCGCTGGTATCAGCTGATGATTGAAAACAAACGCTGGCTGGGCCAGCTGATGACCGCCGAGCAGGGTAAACCGCTGAAAGAGGCGGAAGGCGAAGTCGAGTATGCCGCCAGCTTTATCCAGTGGTTTGCCGAACAGGCAAAACGCGCCAACGGCGAAATTATTCCACCAGCCAAACCGGGTTCCCGCATTCTGGCAACGCGTGAACCGATTGGCGTCGTCGCCGCCATCACGCCGTGGAATTTCCCGATGGCGATGCTGACCCGCAAACTGGGGCCGGCGCTGGCCGCTGGCTGTACCGGCATCATTAAACCGGCGAACAACACGCCACTCTCGGCCTTCGCGCTGCTGGCGCTGGCGAAACAGGCGGGCGTGCCGGATGGCGTGCTCAACGCGGTGGCAGGTGATACGCATGCCATCAGTGACGCCATCATGGCCAGCAAAGCGGTGCGTAAAATCTCGTTCACCGGCTCGACAGAGGTCGGCAAGCTGCTGATGCGCAATGCGGCAGAAACCATGAAAAAGGTCTCAATGGAGCTGGGCGGTAATGCGCCTTATATTGTATTCGAGGATGCGGATATCGATGCGGCGGTGCAGGGGGCTATCGCCAACAAATTCCGTAATGCAGGCCAGGTCTGCGTCAGCGTTAACCGCTTCTACATTCATAACGCCATCTATGACCGTTTTACCCGCCAGCTGGCAGAGGAAGTGAACAAGCTGAAAGTGGGCAACGGCATGGAGGAAGGGGTGATTGTCGGACCGCTGATTGAAGCCTCTGCGCTGGAAAAAGTGGAGCAGCACGTGAAGGACGCGGTCGCCAAAGGCGGCAAACTGCTGGCCGGTGGTGAACGCCACGCGCTGGGCGGCAACTTCTGGCAACCGACGGTCATTACCGAGGCGCACGAAGGGATGCAGCTGGCGCAGGAAGAGACTTTTGGTCCGGTCGCGGCCTGCTTTCGTTTCGATGACGAAGATGAGGTGATTCGCCGTGCCAACGATACGCCGTTCGGTCTGGCCGCCTACTTCTACACCCAGAACCTGCAGCGGGTATTCCGCGTCTCTGCCGCGCTGGAAAGCGGCATGATCGGCATTAACGAATGCGCGGTATCGACCGAACTGGCGCCGTTTGGTGGCGTGAAAGAGTCTGGCCTGGGCCGCGAAGGTTCAGTGCTGGGCATGGAAGAGTATCTGGAGGTCAAAGCGCTGCACCTCGGCGGTTTGGGCTAGCGGATATGAACGGGCGGCGCGGGTCGCCCGCAGACGGAGCATGGGAGCCGTCAGCATGAAAACCGAGCGTTTTGATTTCAATGAGATCGTCGATCAGGCCCACTTCTTTCGCCAGTTCAGCGAGCGTTTTTCGCTGGAGGAGCGGCGGATCTGCGACCTGGATGGATTATGGGATGTGGTCACCGGCGAATCATTGCCGATGCCGCTGGAAATAGAGTTTGTGAACCTGGGGAAAGGGCAGCGACGACGTTATGGCGCGCTGATTCTGCTGTTTGATGAAGCGGAAGAGGAGCTGGAAGGCCAGCTGCATTTTAACGTCAGATGAAAAAGGGCCCCGGCGAGCGGGGCCAAAGGGTTCGTCATGAATCTGACGAGGAATTATTTATACAGCTGAGCGGTGAAGTGATAGTTATCACCGGTGCGCGCTTCAATCACTTTATAAGCGCTGGCACCCTGTTCATCGGCTTTCTGAGACAGCTCAGCGCGATAATCCATCGGGGCTCCCGCTGTACCGCTGATGGTTACGGTGCCCGCAGGCTGCAGAGTCTGCGCTTGCTCGCCGGTTACCAGCTGGGCGGCAGATGCACCGAACGCCATAACGGAAAGCAGGCTGACTGTAGCGATGGTTGTTTTGATTTTCATTTTTCGTCTCCTCAATACGTTCAACAACCTGCGGTGAAAAGAAGAAGCGGGTCGTCGACTCTGGTCTCTCAGGCGCCTTTCACGGCGTCATAACGGTTAATTATTTATACAGCTCAGCGGTGACGTGATAGGTGTCATCCTGGTTGTTTTCGATGATGCGATAGTGGCTGGCGCCCTGCGCATCCGCTTTCTCTGACAGAACCTGACGGATATTGGTCTGATCTCCGTCACGACCGCTGACGCTGATAGTCTGATTCATCGGCTGCAGATTCTGGCTCTGTGCCTGCTGGTTAGAAACCAGGCTGGCTGCGCTGGCTCCCACTGAGAACAGCGAAGCCAGACCGAGTACGGCAATAGCGAATGTGGTTTTCATGGTCAACTCTCCTGAACTGTGTTGCCGTTTCCCACCGAGGCGCATAACCGCGCATCAAAAAGTGGGCTACTGGCGATATGGGGTTGGGCTGAACTTAGTTGTACAGACGGGCGGTAGCGTGATAGTTACCGTTGTTGTACGCCTCAATCACGCGGTAGGCTTTTGCACCCTGCTGATCGGCTTTTTCGCTCAACTGCTGATTAATTTCCATCGGTGAGCCCGCAACGCCGCTGACGCTAATGGTACCCGCCGGTTGCAGATCCTGAGCCTGTGCGGCTGTGACAGATTCTGCTGCTACAGCACCAAAAGAGAGGGCAGAGAGAATGCTCAGGGTGGCGATAGTCGTTTTTACGTTCATATATTTTTCCTCGTCGTCAATTTTTATCTTTTTAGTTGGTGTGATTTGCATCACGAAAAGAAGTATAGAACTAATAACGTAAGAAATTAATACCCCGCTAATAATGTTTTTTTGTGATTCTTTATCCTTATGGCTACTTTTAATAACTCAACGTTATAAAAAACGGCGGAAAAATGACCTTTTCGCCGTTTTTTATTGCAAAAACAGGGAGATAAACCAATTTATCTTTTTGTGCGAAAATCCCTGGTCGATCAGACTGGTCTTTGATTTAGATCTGGGTAATGACGCCAGAGTAGTGATGTAAAGCAGTGTAAAATACCGCAAAAGGTTAAGCAGACCAAAAGGTATGACCAATATTTTCAAAGACGAAAGCAGGTCGAAGTGCGGGCTAACTATTTGTTTTAAAACAGGATGAGGCCGGAAAAGAGGCAGGGGCGGGCAGAAAGGGCTGTTGACCGGTCGCGCGCGGCCCGATCAACAGCCTCGTTATCAGAGTTCCTGTTCAAACAGGTTAAGAATCGCCCCGTGCAGCTGCTTAACCGTAAAGTCGCGCGCGCGGGTAATAAAGATAGTGTCATCGCCAGCGATGGTGCCGAGGATGCCTTCTGATTTACCCAGCGAGTCAAGCAGGCGCGCAATCAGCTGCGCGGCGCCTGGGCTGGTATGAATCACGACCAGCGCATCGTTGTAATCGATGTCGAGCACCAGATTTTTTAACGGGCTGGTGGTAGTCGGCACGCCAAGCTCGGCGGGCAAGCAGTAAACCATCTCCATCTTGGCATTACGGGTGCGTACCGCGCCAAACTTGGTCAGCATACGAGAAACCTTTGACTGGTTAATGTTCTCGAAGCCTTCATCCTGGAGCGCCTGAACGATTTCGCCCTGGGAACTGAATTTTTCTTCTTTTAATAAGGCTTTGAAAGCCTTGATCAGATCGTCTTGTTTCGATGGGTTTCGCATAGGTTACCAATAAATAGAGGGAATAACCGCACATCCGCCCGCGGCAGAGTGGTGATTATGCATTTAAATGCATTTTTATGCAATCGGTTGATTGATGAGCAGGGTTCGGGCGGCTAGCGGGCGGCGATAATAGCAAAGAAATCGTCCCAGACCAAAACCCCTGTCACAGCGCCGAAAGGCGAAGGTTGCAAAGTTGTTATATTATTGGTGGTGTAGTAACAGAAAACGCACGTAGCCGTTCTCTGTCTGCCGACGGCAAAGTTGTCGGTCATTCAGGTATTAAGATGATAAGTAACTTATGAATCCGGCGATCGCGTGTGAAAACACGTAGAATTGACAACGGATACGCGTCATCACCTGAGCAGTTGATTAAGGTCTGACACAGATGGAATTCCGGCTCTTCTCTGCCCCACCTTAATAAGGAGTTAAGAATGAAAGTTGCCGTACTCGGTGCCGCTGGCGGCATAGGCCAGGCGCTCGCACTTCTACTCAAAACCCAGCTTCCCGCAGGTTCAGAACTTTCACTGTATGACATCGCGCCGGTGACACCGGGCGTTGCCGTCGATCTCAGCCATATTCCGACTGCGGTGGCGATCAAGGGATTTAGTGGAGAAGACGCCACGCCAGCATTGCAGGGTGCCGATGTGGTACTGATTTCTGCCGGTGTGGCACGCAAACCCGGTATGGACCGCGCCGACCTGTTCAACGTTAACGCCGGCATTGTGCGTAACCTGATTGACCAGGTGGCGACCACCGCGCCCAAAGCGTTAATCGGTGTGATCACCAATCCGGTCAATACTACGGTGGCGATTGCGGCTGAAGTCCTGAAAAAACACGGCGTCTATGACAAAAATCGTCTGTTCGGCGTCACCACGCTGGATATTATTCGTGCCAATACCTTTGTCGCGGCGCTGAAAGGCAAACAGCCTGGCGAGATTGAGGTGCCGGTTATCGGCGGTCATTCCGGCGTGACCATCCTGCCGCTGTTGTCGCAGGTTTCAGGCGTCAGCTTTAGCGAGCAGGAAGTAGCTGACCTCACCAAACGCATCCAGAATGCCGGAACCGAAGTGGTTGAGGCCAAAGCCGGTGGCGGTTCTGCGACGCTGTCGATGGGGCAGGCTGCGGCTCGCTTCGGCTTGTCGCTGGTGCGGGCGCTTAACGGCGAGGCTAACGTGGTGGAGTGTGCTTACGTAGAAGGGGACGGCGAATATGCGCGTTTCTTTTCACAGCCGCTGCTGCTGGGTAAAAACGGCATTGCCGAACGCAAGCCGATTGGCACCCTGAGCGCTTTCGAACAGCAGGCGCTGAACGGCATGCTGGAAACGCTGAAGAAAGATATCGAGCAGGGCGAAGCATTTGTGAAGCAGTAATCGCCGCCTGAATCCAACAACGCCCGGCTTAGCCGGGCGTTGTCGTTTACAGGCCGCCTGATTTATAGGCGCGTGCGGCCGGTGTCCCGTTGCTGGCCGGCAGTTTCTTGCCCAGCGTTTCCATTCGCATCTGGAAAGGCGGGAACGGCATCTCGATGCCGTGCTGCTCAAATCCGCTCAGAATCAGCTGATGCAGTTCGTGACGCAGCGGCATGCGATGTCCCATCTCGGCTGCATGCACACGCAGTTCGAACAGCTGGATCCCCTGCTGTAAATCGACCAGGAACACTTCCGGCGGCGGCGAATCCAGCACATAACTGCAACGTTCAGCCGCCTGCTTCAGGATGGTGGTCACCTCTTCACTGCTCACCTTCGCCGGTGCCGGGATAGTCAGCACCACGCGCGTCACCGAATCTGACAGCGACCAGTTAACAAACTGCTCGGTGATAAAAGCCTTATTCGGCACAATTATCTCTTTGCGGTCCCAGTCGGTAATGGTGGTGGCGCGCGTATTGATGCGGGTAATGCTGCCAGTCAGATCGCGAATGGTAACGGTATCGCCGATACGAATCGGTTTCTCAAACAGGATGATCAGACCCGAAATAAAGTTGGCGAAAATTTCCTGCAAACCAAAACCCAGTCCGACACCCAGCGCGGCGACCAGCCACTGCAACTTCGACCACTCAATACCAATCAGCGAGAAGCCAATCAGTCCGCCAATCAGCAACAGCAGATATTTGGTCAGGGTAGTGATGGCGTAGCCGGTACCGGGCGTCAGGTTAAGGTGCTGCAACAGCGCCAGCTCCAGCAGCGCTGGCATATTACGCACCAGTTGGGTGGTGATAATAAACACCAGAATGGCGATCAGCACCGAGCCCAGCGTAATCGGCTGGATAGACTCCACGCCCTGCACCGAGGTGCTGACATCCCACAGCTGAATATTCTCCAGGAAGCCGAACGCGGAGTGGATCTCCGACCACAGTACGATCACCGACACCAGCGCAATCAGCGTCAGGATTGAGCGCACCAGCCGCAGGGACTGAGCACTGATGGCATCCAGATCGATCACCGGCTCTTCGATTTCAATCGCGTCGGTATTCTGTGCGCCTTGCTCTTTCTCTTCTTCACTGCGCGCACGGTTAGCCAGCATGTCAGCACGACGCTGACGGGCGCGATCAAAGCCGAGACGACGCCGCTGAATCAGCATCCAGCGGCGGATGATGTGATAGATCACCAGTAGCAGGAACCAGATAGCTACCGAAGTTTCCAGCCTTGCCAGCAACGCCTGCGCCGTCGCCAGATAACCGATCGCCGAGGCGAGGGCCGCCATCAGCGGCATGGCGATCATCAGGTTCCACAACATGCGGTTGACCATGTTGTCGCCGTTGCCCTCTTTATCCAGATAGAGCGGAATACCGGCGCGTTTCAGGCTGACGGTAACGATGCTGATCGCACCGCAGATCAGGATGAAGCAGAGACGTCCCAGTGACGAGGAGAACTGGCGATCTTCCAGATTGCTGAAGGCGATTAACAGCATGATCAGCGGCACAATCAGCCCGATACTCAGGGAGTAATAGCGCATGGCACGCGCCACGCGGTTTTGCGGCCAGCGGAAATGAACGATAAACAGTCCGTTCGGGCGGGCAAAGGCGGCGCTGATCATAAAGGCCCACAGCAGTGGCAGCGTCGCGGTAATCCCGTCACCAATGGCGACCGCAATCGGGTAGGGCCAGGCGTTCTGCAGTCCATAACCCAGCGTCCCCCACAGTACCGGCAGCGGCAGCGCCACCAGAATCGACCAGAAAACGGTACGGATAGTGAGCCGGAAGCGATCCTGCGTTACTTTGCCGACTTTACTGGCGGAGCGCTCAAGGAAGGCATTGAAGTGACGCCGTGAGCTGATACTAAAGCCGACCAGCAGCAGGGCGCCAATGATCGGCAGTACGGTGCTGCGGCTGGTGAACATCATGGCCATCGCTTTGCCGAGCTGGCCCAGCGTATCCAGCGACAGCAGACGCGACAGATCCTTAGCCAGATCGAGCGGGTAACTCAGGCCGATCGGGCTAACGTCGGCGGTCCAGAACAGATAACGGTGGGTGGCATCTTTCACTTCGGTCAGCGCATCCTGCAGCTGTGTATTGCCGACCTTCAGCTTGGTGATCTCCAGGATCAAGGTATCGCAACCGGAGATCAGCGAATTAAGCAGTTCGCGCTGGGTGCGAAGCTGGGCATCAAGGATGCGCTTCTGTTCGCTGGTGTAGGGCTGACCATCGGCCTGGTGACCCTTTCGTAGCGCCTCCTGGCGCTCCAGCAGATCTTCATAAGAGAGACGCTGAACCCGCAGCTGGGCCATCTCATTATCAATCTGCTGCGACTTTGGCATTTCCGGCAGGCGCGCCACCTGGGCCCGCAGCGCTTCGCCCAGCAGATTGGACGCGCCCAGCCACTGTGACTGTTCGCGCAGGGTAGAGAGCGCCTGACGCACCTGAATAATTTGATTGGTCGCCAGTCGCTGCTGCGACGCCACCAGATCCATCCGCTGCGCCTGCTGATTCAGGGCGACGGAGAGATCGCGGTTAATGCGGAATTGATCGCTGATTGCTGGTGGCAAATCACCACTGTTTTCGGCCAGCTGTTCGGTACGCGCCAGCGCCAGTTCGGCTTCACGCTGACGTTGATCGTTGAGCTGATTGCGCAGTGCCTGCAGATAGTTATCCAGCTGGGCAGCCTTACGCTGGTGCACTTCGGCCCGCATCCGCGCCAGTTCCTGACGGTTGTTGGCGGAGAGCTGCGCCAGCTCCAGCTCATCGACCCGGGCTTTATTGGCGGCATTTTCCGCCTGACGCGCCGCCAGTTGCAGCTGGCCCTGCGGCGAGGCGCTGTTGCTGGCCCCCTGCAAACGACGCTCACTTTCGGTCATGGCACGGCGCGCTTCGGTCTGCTGCTGCGGCAACTGCGACAGGGAGTCGCTGATCTCGCGTGCCCGATCCTGCTCCTGCTGCGCCTGGCGACCCTCTTCCAGCAGTTGACTGCTGACCTGCAGAATTTCCTGGTCCAGTTCGGCGCTGCTCATGTTGCTGCGCACGGTTTTCGCGCTGTCGCCCATCGTGGCGATCTGCTGGCGTAACTCGCGTGCCAGCCGCGGAAAATCGTCGATAACCTGCTGGTATTGCGCGGCGCGCTCCAGCGAGTCATCACGTTCAGAGAGGAAGTTTAACGCCGCTTCAATCGACTGGATTTGTTCCGCCTGGGCCGGTGAGCTTTTGGCGGCTTTGGTCTCTTCCAGTTGCTGTTTAAGCTGGCTGGCGTCAGGCAGGCTGGCCGCAAAGGCCGGGCTGCTGAGCCACAGGCTCAGCAGCAGGAGGAGAATCGAACGCACAGGAGATACTCAACTTAGTCGACGATAACGTCGGAAACGTCTGTTGCTACCGGCAGGGCAATCGCCAGCGGTTGGCCCAGACGGGTTTTGCTCTCAGCTTCGAGGCTTTCAGCCAGTTTAACCCGGCCAGGTGCGAACAGGTTGATGACGGTCGAGCCCAGCTTGAAGCGGCCCATTTCCTGGCCTTTCAGCAGCACCACCGCTCCTTCATCATCCGCTGCCGGATAATGCCAGCGCTTAATCACCCCTTCACGCGGCGGCGTAATGGTACCGGCCCATACCGTCTCGATGCTGCCGACAATGGTGGCTCCGACCAGAATCTGCACCATCGGTCCGATATCGGTTTCGAAATAGCAGATAACGCGCTCATTACGGGCAAACAGGTTAGGAATGTTGCGCGCGGTCAGCGGGTTGACCGAGTAGAGATCGCCGGGTACGTAAATCATCTCACGCAGGATGCCGTTGCACGGCATATGCACCCGGTGATAGTCGCGCGGCGCCAGATAGGTCGTGACGAATTCGCCGTCGACAAAGCGGGCGGCCATCTGCTCATTGCCGGCCAGCAGGGCTTCAAGCGTGTAGTGATGACCTTTCGCCTGGAAAATCTGGTCGCCATCAATGTGGCCGAGCTGGCTGATTGCGCCATCAGCGGGCAGGGCGATCAGGTTGGCGTCAGCATCCACCGGACGCGCATCGTCTTTTAACGGACGGACGAAGAAGTCGTTAAAGGTGCGATAGCTGGCGGTGTCTGGCTTACGCGCTTCCGCCATGTCGACTTTGTAAAACCAGACAAAGATGTCAATGACCAGTTTGGTCAACCAACCACCGCGGCGACTGGCGCCCCAACCGGCGAGTTCAGTCAGCCATTTCTTCGGGAGAATATGATTCAAGCCGAGTTTCAAACGATCAAACACCTTAGCCTCCTGGCTATTTTCATGACGTTGATAAAAAAGGGAGCGGATTGTAGCAGCGCCCCGGTCAGATGGCGACTATAGCCGATTTATGGCGCGCGGCGAATCGTCGGCCACAGGCCGATCCGCGCGTGGCACTGTAGCCCGGCGACACCTTGCTGTGGGTCGCACCGCGCGGCGGATGAAATCTGAACTCAGGACGCGGTTATACCGGTTAACTCTCGCCGTCAGGGAAATTTTTACGCGTTTTTACCTGCGCCATGCTTTCCAGAATGCGGTGATAGTTATCGAAACGGGAAACGTTGATTTTTCCCTGTTCTACCGCTTCACGGATCGCACAGCCGGGATCGCTGCCGTGCTTACAGTCACGGAATTTGCAATCGCCGAGGTAGGCCCGAAATTCGACAAATCCACGGGTGATTTGTTCCGGTTCAAGGTGCCATAAACCGAACTCCCGCACCCCAGGCGAATCGATCACGTCGCCGCCATGCGGGAAGTGATACAAGCGCGAGGCGGTGGTGGTGTGCTGGCCCAGTCCGGAGCCATCCGACACTTCATTGGTCAGAATGGCGACCTGCTCCTCTTTATCAAGGCCGAGCAGGGCATTTAGCAGGCTGGATTTGCCGACGCCCGACTGGCCGGCGAAGATGCTGACGCGGTCAGTTAACGCCGCTTCCAGCTCATCAAGGCCGTTTTTCGCCCGGCTGGACACCATCACCACCCGATAACCAATCTCGCGATAAATATCCATCTGTTGATCAACAAAAGCGCGTGCCTTGTCATCCAGCAGATCGGTTTTGTTCAGCACCAGCAACGGTTCGATATCCAGCGTTTCGCTGGCGACCAGATAGCGGTCAATGATGTTAAGTGACAGTTCCGGCAGGATCGCCGACACGATAATGATCTGATCGATATTGGCGGCGATCGGTTTCACGCCGTCATAAAAATCGGGACGGGTTAACACGCTGGTGCGTTCATGCACCGCCTCGACAATGCCTTTGCCGCCGCTCAGCGCCGGACGCCACATCACGCGGTCGCCGGTTACCAGCGAGCGGATCGTGCGGCGAATATTGCAGCGGTGGGCGACGCCTGCGCTGTCCTCGACATCGGCGTGCATGCCAAAACGGCTGACAACGACCCCATCTGCAGTTTCACCAAACAGATTATCATCCGCATCCGGACGCTCTCTGCGTTGGTTGAGACGGCGATCGTGGTTAGCGCTTACGCGACGTTGTTGGCCCTTCGACAGTTTATTTTTGCTCACTCACCCTCACAGCGTTAGCCAGATTTCGCCCGGCTGGGCAAAACGTCTATGATACACCTTATTCATCCTGAATGACGACTACAGCAACCGCAGGAAACAGCATGGCTACTGGAAATGAACAGAATCTGATCTGGATTGATCTTGAGATGACCGGACTGGATCCGGAGCGCGATCGCATTATTGAGATTGCTACCCTGGTAACGGACGCCAATTTAAACATCCTGGCGGAAGGCCCGGTAATGGCGGTGCACCAGTCCGATGCACAACTGGCCCTGATGGACGACTGGAATGTCCGCACCCATACCAGCAGCGGGCTGGTGGAACGGGTGAAGGCGAGCCAGATTGACGATCGGGCGGCGGAGCTGGCGACCATTGCCTTCCTGCAACAGTGGGTACCGGCCAACACCTCGCCGATTTGCGGCAACAGCATTGGCCAGGATCGGCGTTTCCTGTTCAAATATATGCCTGAACTGGAAGCCTACTTCCACTATCGCTATCTGGACGTCAGCACGCTGAAAGAGCTGGCGCGCCGCTGGAAGCCCGACATCCTGCCCGGCTTCAAAAAGAGCGGTTCGCATCAGGCGCTGGATGACATTCGCGAGTCAGTGGCGGAGCTGGCTTACTACCGCGAGCACTTTTTGCAGCTTTAATCGACAATGGGTGCGCAGGAAATCACCAGGTTGCTGATTTAATCGGCAATCGCGCTGAAAGCGCAAAATTTTGCTTTCAGAGGCTTGCAGCAGCAACGATTTCTCGTATAATGCGCACCCCGTACCGGTGAAGAATTTATTAACGGTACAAGGCGCGGGAATAGCTCAGTTGGTAGAGCACGACCTTGCCAAGGTCGGGGTCGCGAGTTCGAGTCTCGTTTCCCGCTCCAGATTTAATTAGCAGTACCCTCTTTGCGGGAATAGCTCAGTTGGTAGAGCACGACCTTGCCAAGGTCGGGGTCGCGAGTTCGAGTCTCGTTTCCCGCTCCAGATTTTTTAGCAGTGCCCTTCTATGCGGGAATAGCTCAGTTGGTAGAGCACGACCTTGCCAAGGTCGGGGTCGCGAGTTCGAGTCTCGTTTCCCGCTCCAGTTTTACGTCAGACCCTATCAAGCCAATTACCAGGTTATTAATTGTTGCGGGCCAGGATAGTTTCCAGAAGGTTATCCACAGCGCTGCACCCCATCATTTGCGCCATATACCCCGATCTGTAAAATGCTTTTGAACAGAGTTATCCACAGCTTTATCTGTTAACCGAAGCGATAGACTCATTATTAAATAAACACAACTTTTCGTTAACTGGTTGATAATTAACAATATGAAAATATTTCAGATTGTTATTTACCTGCGTTATCAGCCTTATGGCAGTTGAATGACAACGGCTTTTTATTTTTATTCACAGCATGTGGAAAACGCAATTCTGCGGGCTGGCTGTACACTCATGCATCACGCGGTAACCCCTTCTCAACTGCACGAACCAGGCGCTTTTGCTGCGCGGGCTGCACGTCGATAACCACCTGTTGACGCTTATCCTGCTGCCGGGCGATGGCCCACTGAATGTGCTCATCCAGCAAATCACTCTCACCCAGCCGCTGTTCCAGCACCGTAATAATCCCGGGCGACCAGGGCGCATTACCCAGCGCCACAGCGATATTGCGCAGCCAGCGTAAATGACCGATGCGCCGAATCGCCGATCCCTCCGTAATGCGCAGAAACTTCGCTTCATCCCATTGAAACAAATCGATCAGTTCGGGCGCATGCAGGGCGGCGCGTGGCGAAAAGTCGCTTTCATCGCTGAGCTGCCCGTAACGATTCCACGGACAGATCAGCTGACAATCGTCACAGCCATAAATCCGGTTGCCCATCAGCGGACGGAATTCTTCCGGAATGGCCCCTTCCAGTTCGATGGTGAGATAGGAGATGCAGCGCCGCGCATCGACCACATAGGGTTCAACGATGGCGTTGGTCGGGCAGATGGTCATGCAGGCGACGCAGCGTCCACACTGCTCCGGCTGAGGCGTATCCACCGGCAGCGGCAGATCGATCAGCAGCTCGCCGAGGAAAAACCATGAACCCGCCTCACGATTGAGAATCAAAGAGTGTTTACCGGTCCAGCCCAGTCCCGCTTTAGCCGCCAGCGGGCGCTCAAGCAGCGGGGCGGAGTCAACAAATGGCCGGAAATTAAGCTCACCGCAATGCTGCTGGATCATTTCTCCGAGCTTTTTCAGTCGATTGCGCAATACTTTGTGGTAATCACGACCGAGGGCATAACGGCTGACATAGCCCAGTCGGGGATTTTTCAGCGTACTGGCAAAAGCCGCTTTGGCTGGCAGGTAGTTCATGCGAACGCTGATGACGCGCAGCGTACCGGGTAGCAGTTCATGCGGACGCGCCCGCATCATACCGTGGCGCGCCATCCACTCCATCTCGCCATGATATTGCTTGTCCAGCCACGCCTGAAGACGCGGCTCTTCCGCACTCAGATCGGTATCGGTGATGCCGACCTGCTGAAAGCCGAGATCCAATCCCCACTGTTTAATCTGTTGTGCGAGTTGATGAAGATCGAGAGGGTATGACATGAGTGACCAGGGTTCGAAGAAAAACAGCCGCAGTTTACCATATTCTGTCTGGCCTGCGCAGGCCGTGGCGCAACTGGAGCGTGAAGGTGCTGATGCGCTCGGCATCACTTTATATGAACTGATGCTGCGCGCCGGACAGGCAGCCTATGAACACCTTACCGCCTGCTGGCCTGACGCCCGACACTGGCTGATTCTGTGTGGTCATGGCAATAACGGCGGCGATGGCTACGTGGTGGCTCGTCTGGGGCAGGCGGCGGGCCGGCAGGTCACACTGCTGGCCTGTGACGATGAGAAACCGCTGCCCGAGGAGGCGCAACGCGCCCGGGACGCCTGGCTGGATGCGGGCGGCGAAATTCATGCCGCCGATGCCGCCTGGCCAGAGCAGGTCGGGGTGATCGTTGATGCGCTGCTGGGAACCGGCATTAATCGCGCGCCGGGCGAACCTTACCGCACCCTGATACAGCAGGCGAATGCTCATGCTGCGCCGATCCTCGCTATCGACATGCCGTCCGGACTAGTTGCCAGCACCGGCAGCGCGCCCGGCGAGGTAATACAGGCCACGCACACCCTGAGCGTGGTGGCGCTTAAGCCGGGCCAGATTACCGGTAAAGCGCGGGACTATATCGGCGAGCTGTTCTATGCCGATCTCGGCCTGCAGGCTTTTCTGGCGGCGGAAACCGCCCCGATGGCGCGCTATGATGCCAGCGCGCTCACCCAGTGGCTCAGACCGCGTAAGCCGACCTCGCACAAAGGCGATCACGGCCGCCTGCTGGTGGTGGGTGGCGATGCCGGTACCGCCGGCGCGGTTCGGATGACGGCAGAAGCGGCGTTACGCAGCGGTAGCGGGCTAGTGCGAGTACTTACTCACAAAGATAATATTATCCCGATCCTGACGGCGCGGCCGGAAATCATGGTCGATGAGCTGACCGATGAACAGCTCAGCGCGGCGCTGGAATGGGCTGATGTGATTGCGATTGGACCGGGCCTGGGGCAGCGTGAGTGGGGCAACCGGGCGCTGGAACGGGTCGCGGCAAGCGAAAAGCCGATGCTTTGGGATGCGGATGCACTTAACCTGCTGGCAATCAGTGCAGAGAAACGTCAGAATCGCATCATTACGCCGCATCCTGGCGAAGCAGCGCGCTTGCTCAACATCAAGACCAGTGAAGTTGAGAGTGACCGCTTACATGCAGCGCAGAGCTTAGCCCAGCGCTACGGTGGCGTGGTGGTACTGAAAGGTGCCGGAACACTGATCGCCAGCGAGCAGGGTGAAATGGCGTTTGCCGATGTAGGCAATGCTGGCATGGCCTCCGGCGGCATGGGCGATCTCCTGAGTGGGATTATCGCCTCGCTGATGGGGCAGAAACTGACGCTGTTTGATGCGGCCTGTGCCGGCTGCGTCGCACACGGTGCGGCAGCGGATGCGGTGGCCGCACAACGTGGCACGCGCGGTATGCTGGCAACAGATTTACTTGAGCTGCTGTGGCAATTTGTTAATCCTGAGATGAATCAAGAAGCATGAAGACCTGTGTTATTTCTTTGCCCGATGAGGCGGCTACGCTCGGTTTGGGCGCTCAACTGGCGCGTGCCTGTGGCAACGCGGCGGTCATTTATCTCTATGGCGATCTGGGGGCGGGTAAAACCACCTTCAGCCGCGGCTTTCTGCAGGCGCTGGGTCATCAGGGCAACGTAAAAAGCCCGACCTACACGCTGGTTGAGCCTTATACCCTGGGTGAGCGCTCACTTTATCATTTTGACCTCTATCGACTGGCCGACCCGGAAGAGCTGGAATTTATGGGCATCCGCGACTATTTCAGCGGTGACGCCATCTGTCTGGTCGAATGGCCACAGCAGGGCGAAGGGTTTCTGCCGCCGCCCGATCTCTCCTTAACCCTGCGCTATGTTGATGATGCGCGTGAAGCGGAGCTGGCGGCCCACACGCCGCAGGCAGAGCAGTGGATGACCTCACTCACACAACACAGGGACCCGGCATGAAGTCACGGATGAAATTAGCCCTGATGACCCTGCTGCTGCTGGTCTGCACGCCGCTGTTCGCGGCCACCCTGTCGGATATCAAAGTCGCCAATGGCGATAACCAGGCCACGGTGACCCTGAACTTTGCCGGGCAGCCGGTGTATGGCTTCTTCCCGCTGCGCAACCCGGATCGGGTGGTGCTGGACGTGCGCCAGAGCGGTGTGGTGCAGGGACTGCCGCTGAACTTCAGCGGAGAAAACATTGTAAAGCGCATCCGCACCAGCACGCCAAAAGATAAACAGAGCGTACGGTTGGTGTTTGAACTGACGCAGCCGGGCAAAACCCGGGCGGTAACGCAGCGTAACGGCAGCAGCTACAGCGTGGTATTTACCATTACCGGTTCACGGCCGGCGGTAACCCGCCCGGCACCGAAGCCGGATCCTGCGCCGGTCCGCGCCCCGGTTCAGAGCGCCGCCGCCAACCCGTTTAATGCCAATCCGGTTACCGCCGTCACCAGCACAGCCAGCACGGTACGTCCGGGCAGCACAGTCAGCCGCAACGACACGGTGATTGTGGCGATTGATGCCGGGCACGGCGGTCAGGACCCCGGCGCTATCGGACAGCGCGGACTGAAAGAGAAGAATGTCACCATCGCTATCGCCCGTAAGCTGCGGGTGTTGCTGAACAACGACCCGATGTTTAAAGGCGTACTGACCCGTGATGGCGACTATTTTATCTCGGTGATGGGCCGTTCTGACGTGGCGCGTAAAGCCAACGCCAACGTGCTGGTTTCTATTCACGCCGATGCCGCGCCAAGCCATGCGGCGACCGGTGCGTCGGTCTGGGTGTTGTCAAACCGTCGTGCCAACAGTGAGATGGCAAACTGGCTGGAGCAGAAAGAGAAGCAGTCTGAACTGCTGGGCGGCGCAGGCGATCTGCTGGCGAACAGTCAGGCGGACCCTTATCTCAGCCAGGCGGTGCTCGACCTGCAGTTTGGTCATTCACAGCGCGTCGGTTATGACATTGCCCAGCGGGTATTACAGCAATTACGCGGCGTCACCTCGCTGCATAAACGCTTACCAGAGCATGCCAGCCTTGGCGTGCTGCGTTCGCCGGATATTCCTTCGCTGTTGGTGGAAACCGGCTTTATCAGTAATTCCTCGGAGGAGCGACTGCTTGGCAGTAGCGCACACCAGGATAAGATTGCGCAGTCGATCTATAAAGGTCTGCGCACTTATTTCCTGGCGCACCCGCTGCAATCCATCCCAAAGGAGGAAAACCGGCCGCTGGACTCGTCGCCAGCGGTTAGCGTCGCCAGCAATCCGGCGACCGGCGTGACGCAGTATACCGGTGCTATTCAGCGTCATACGGTGACGCGCGGCGAGACGCTGTCGGGCATCGCCGCGAAGTACGGCGTTAGCATGGCCACCCTGCGCGAGATGAATACGCTGAAGCGAGATGTGGTGTGGGTTGGACAGCGCCTGAAAGTGCCGGCCAGCGCTGCCGCCAGCCGGACCAACCGAGCCTCTACGCGCGGCGGCATAGTCCGGCATAAAGTGGTGCGCGGCGACTCGCTGACCGGTATTGCCGCCCACTACGGCGTCAGTCCGAAAGCGATAATGCAGACCAATAATCTGAAGTCGACCAACGTGATGTTGGGGCAGAACCTTAAAATTCCTGCATCCTGAATGTTCGCCCGGCCACTGCGCCGGGCTATCAGCTAAAAGGATATCCACCATGCCGATACAAATTTTACCGCCGCAACTGGCAAACCAGATTGCGGCGGGTGAAGTGGTCGAGCGTCCTGCATCGGTTGTGAAAGAGCTGGTGGAAAACAGCCTTGATGCTGGCGCAACGCGCATTGATGTTGAGATTGAAAAGGGCGGCGCGAAGCTGATACGCATCCGTGACAACGGGTGCGGCATCGTAAAAAGCGAACTGGCGATGGCGCTGGCCCGCCATGCCACCAGCAAGATTGCCTCACTGGATGATCTGGAGGCGATCATGAGCCTCGGTTTCCGGGGCGAAGCGCTGGCCAGTATCAGCTCGGTCTCTCGCCTGACCCTGACCTCGCGCACCGCCGATCAAACTGAAGCCTGGCAGGCCTATGCCGAAGGGCGCGATATGGCGGTGACGGTTAAGCCTGCTGCGCATCCGTGCGGCACCACGCTGGAAGTGCTGGATCTGTTTTACAACACCCCGGCGCGCCGCAAATTCATGCGTACCGAAAAAACCGAGTTCGGTCACATCGATGAAGTGATACGCCGCATCGCGCTGGCTCGCTTTGACGTGGCGATTTCGCTCAGTCACAACGGCAAAATGATGCGTCAGTATCGGGCGGTCAGTGATGAGAGTCAGCGCGAACGGCGGCTGGCGTCTATCTGTGGCGTCACCTTCATGCAGCATGCGTTACGCATCGACTGGCAGCACGACGATCTGTCGCTGCGCGGCTGGGTGGCCGATCCGACCGGTTCGCGTCAGGTCAGCGACCTGCAGTATTGCTACGTAAACGGCCGCATGATGCGGGATAAACTGATCAATCATGCTATCCGTCAGGCTTTCCAGACCCAGCTGCAGGAGGATCAGCAGCCTGCCTATGTGCTCTATCTGGAAATCGATCCGCACCAGGTGGATGTCAACGTTCATCCGGCAAAACATGAGGTGCGGTTTCATCAGTCGCGGCTGGTGCATGATTTTATCTATCAGGGCGTGATGAGCGTGTTACAGGCGAGCGCGGCCCCGGTACTGCCGACACGGCAGGCGGAAGAACCCGCGCCGCGCTGGCAGCCCGAGAATCGTCAGGCGGCCGGGGGAAACCATTTTTCACAGCCCGCCGCGCGTCGCAGCGAGCCAGCGCCGGCAGCTTCGGCGTCGGGACCCGCTCCAGCCTGGCAAAGCAAAGAGAGCGGTTATCGTCAGCGGGAAGGTGCTGTCTATCAGCAGCTGCTGAAAACCCCCACCGGCAGTGCGCCACCGGCACAGCCTGCTGAACCGGCACCGCGTGCCGTCGTCAAAGCGTCACCGCTGGCGGCGCATGCGCAGAGTTTTGGCCGGGTACTGACGGTGCTGCATCACCACTATGCGCTGCTGGAGCAGGACCAGAAACTGCTGCTGCTGGCGCTGCCGGTGGCGGCGCGCTGGGTAAAACAGGCGCAGCTTCAGCCCGGCGAAACCGGCTTAAAACCGCAGCCATTACTGATTCCGGTGCGGCTCAAAATTGCCGAGGCTGAACGGCAGGCTGCACAGAAAAACAGCAGTCTGCTCAATCAGATGGGAATAGAACTGCAGCTGGAAGGTGACCATGTGACCCTGCGCGCGGTTCCTTTACCGTTACGAACACAAAATTTACAAATCTTGATTCCTGACCTGTTAGGCTATCTCGCCCGGCAGCAAGATAACTCTGCGACGCAACTGGCCCAGTGGCTGGCGCGACGTCAGGATGCAGAGTCATCTGACTGGAATCACTCACAGGCGATTAACCTGCTGGCTGAGCTGGAACGGCTCTGTCCACAGCTATTAAAATCGCCGCCTTCAGGTCTGATACAGGCCATAGAGATTGAGAGCGCGATTGACGCGTTGAAGCATGAGTGAACTAAACCAGGCTGGCCGGCCAAAGGCTATATTTTTGATGGGACCCACGGCGTCTGGCAAGACGGCGTTAGCGATTGAGCTACGTAAGCATTTGCCAGTGGAACTAATCAGCGTAGATTCTGCCTTAATCTATCGTCAGATGGATATTGGCACGGCGAAACCGTCGGCTGAGGAGTTAGCAGTGGCGCCCCATCGTTTGCTGGACATACGCGACCCCGCGGAAGCCTATTCGGCGGCGGAATTTCGACGTGATGCGTTAGCAGAAATGGCGGATATCGTTCAGGCCGGACGAATTCCGTTGCTTGTTGGTGGAACCATGCTCTACTTCAAGGCGTTACTTGAAGGATTGTCGCCGTTGCCCTCGGCCGATCCCGAGGTTCGTCAGCGGATAGAGCAAACGGCGCGTGAAAAAGGCTGGGAAGCTTTACACCGCCAGCTGTGTGAAATCGACCCGGTTGCCGGCAGTCGTATTCATCCGAATGATCCGCAGAGACTTTCGCGAGCACTGGAAGTTTTTTTCATTTCGGGTAAAACTTTAACGGAACTGACAAAAACGTCCGGTGAAGCGTTACCCTACGACGTGTACCAGTTTGCCATCGCCCCCGCGAGCCGTGAACTGTTACATCAGCGCATCGCGTTGCGTTTTGAGCAGATGTTAGCGTCAGGATTTGAAGCGGAGTCTCGGGCCCTGTTTGCACGAGGTGATTTGCATACGGACATGCCTTCCATTCGTTGTGTTGGCTATCGCCAGATGTGGTCTTATTTATCGGGCGAAATCGATTATGACGAGATGGTTTATCGGGGAATTTGCGCAACCCGGCAACTCGCTAAGCGCCAGATGACCTGGTTACGCGGCTGGGAAAATGTCCACTGGCTCGACAGTGACGAACCCCAACTGGCGCGTGACAAGGTGCTACAGGTTCTTAGTGCGAAGCATGGGTGATTGTGTACAATTGACGGGTTATCGTGCGCAAATTTTTACGCAGTTTTTTCAGAACCATAGGTTCTACGAGCAACAAACAACAAGCATATAAGGAAAAGATAGAATGGCTAAGGGGCAATCATTACAAGACCCGTTTTTGAACGCACTGCGTCGTGAACGTGTTCCGGTTTCGATTTATTTGGTTAACGGTATCAAGCTGCAGGGTCAGATTGAGTCATTTGATCAGTTTGTAATTTTGCTGAAAAACACGGTAAGTCAGATGGTTTATAAACACGCCATTTCTACCGTTGTTCCTTCGCGCCCGGTTTCTCACCATAGTAATAATACCGGTGGCGGCAGCAACAATTATCATCATGGCGGCAGCAACTCATCTGCGCAGCCACAGCCACAACAAGACGGTGATAACGCAGAATAACGCGTCGCCGTACAGCCAGGACCGGAGAGCGTAAATGGTTTTCCGTCCTGGTCTTTTATTTTAGCGAGGTTATAGCTTGTTTGACCGTTATGATGCCGGTGAGCAGGCCGTACTGGTACACATCTGGTTCTCCCAAGACAAAGAAGTAGAAGATCTTCAGGAGTTTGAAACCCTGGTCTCTTCTGCTGGCGTTGACGCGCTGCAAGTGGTCACTGGCAGCCGCAAAGCGCCACATCCCAAGTATTTTGTCGGTGAAGGAAAGGCCGTTGAAATTGCCGATGCGGTAAAAACAACAGGAGCATCGGTCGTCTTATTCGATCATGCCCTTACGCCCGCTCAGGAAAGAAATCTCGAGCGCCTGTGCGAATGCCGGGTGATTGATCGTACCGGCTTAATTCTTGATATCTTCGCCCAACGCGCACGCACCCACGAAGGTAAATTGCAGGTTGAGCTGGCACAGCTACGCCACCTTGCCACGCGTCTGGTACGTGGCTGGACGCACCTTGAACGCCAGAAAGGCGGAATCGGCTTACGCGGTCCGGGTGAAACACAGTTAGAAACGGACCGCCGCCTATTACGCGGCCGTATCAGCCAGATTTTATCCCGTCTGGAACGGGTAGAGAAACAGCGTGAGCAGGGACGTCAGGCACGCGCCAAGGCCGATGTGCCAACCGTGTCGCTGGTCGGTTATACCAACGCCGGTAAATCGACACTGTTTAACGCCATGACCTCAGCCAACGTCTTTGCCGCCGATCAGCTGTTTGCGACCCTTGATCCAACGCTGCGCCGCCTGAACGTCGCCGATGTCGGTGAAGTGGTGCTGGCGGATACGGTCGGCTTTATCCGCCGTCTTCCTCACGATTTGGTTGCTGCCTTTAAAGCGACTCTGCAGGAGACGCGTCAGGCGACGCTGCTGCTGCATGTGATTGACGGTGCTGACGTTCGCGTCACGGAAAATATTGAAGCCGTTGATACCGTACTGGAAGAGATCGACGCTGACGAAATTCCCACCTTACTGGTCATGAATAAGATCGATATGCTCGATGGCTTTGAACCGCGCATCGATCGTAACGAAGAAAATCTGCCGATTCGCGTCTGGCTGTCTGCCCAGACCGGTGCTGGCATTCCGTTATTATGGCAGGCGCTGTCTGAGCGGCTGTCGGGCGAAATTGCCCAATACGAATTACGTCTGCCACCCGAAGCGGGGCGCTTGCGCAGCCGTTTCTACCAGTTGCAGGCGATTGAGAAAGAGTGGAATCAGGAAGACGGCAGTGTAGGATTGCAGATTCGTATGCCAATCATTGAATGGTTGCGCTTATGCAAACAGGAACCGTCGCTGACCAGTTATATTGTTTGATATTGCCCAAACGCATTTACCTTAAAAATTGAAGATTGTCGCACTTTCGTTGCAGACCCGAATACGCAGGCGTTACCCGAGTATTTCGGATTTCAGCAAGGCGGCAACTGAGTGAATCCCCGGGAGCTTACGCAGGTAAGTGAACGGGGTGAGCGAAGGCAGCCAACACCGCTGCAATCCGAAAGATGAAGGGTAAAAATCGCAAATACAATAAATGGAGTAGAGACATGGCGTGGAATCAGCCCGGAAATAACGGACAGGACCGCGACCCGTGGGGAAGCAGCAATAATCAAGGCGGCAACTCTGGGGGGAATAAAGGAGGACGGGAATCCGGGCCTCCTGATCTGGATGATATCTTCCGTAAGCTGAGCAAGAAGCTTGGTGGTCTGGGCGGTGGCAAACAGAACGACAACGGTCAGCGCGGCTCCGGCAGCGGCGGCAAAATTGTTGGTATTGTAGCTGTTGCAGCCGTCGTCATCTGGGCAGCAAGCGGTTTCTACACCATCAAAGAAGCGGAACGTGGCGTGGTAACGCGCTTCGGCAAGTTCAGTCATCTGGTTGAGCCGGGTCTGAACTGGAAACCGACCTTTATCGATCAGGTGCGTGCGGTTAACGTTGAAGCAGTACGTGAACTGGCCGCGTCAGGCGTGATGCTGACCTCGGATGAGAACGTGGTGCGGGTTGAGATGAACGTCCAGTACCGGGTTACCGATCCGGAACGTTATCTTTATGCCGTTACCAGCGCGGATGACAGTCTGCGTCAGGCGACCGACAGCGCACTGCGCGGCGTCATTGGTCGTTCTACCATGGACCGTATCCTGACCGAAGGCCGTACCGTAGTTCGTAGCGAAACCCAGCGTGAAATCGACGAAACGATTCGCCCTTACAATATGGGCATCGCGGTGCTGGACGTTAACTTCCAGGCGGCCCGTCCACCGGAAGAAGTGAAGTCCGCGTTTGATGACGCGATTGCCGCACGTGAAAACCGCGAGCAGTATGTCCGCGAAGCGGAAGCCTACGCCAACGAAGTTCAGCCGCGTGCTAACGGTCAGGCGCAGCGTATTCTGGAAGAGGCCCGCGCGTATAAAGAGCGGACGGTACTGGAAGCGCAGGGTGAAGTGGCGCGGTTTGCCAAGATCCTGCCTGAGTACAAAGCGGCACCGGAAATCACCAAAGAGCGTCTCTATATCGAAACGATGGAACGGGTGCTCAGCCACACGCGTAAAGTGCTGGTTAACGATCGGGGTAATAACCTGATGGTGCTGCCACTCGATCAACTGATGCGTGGCGGTCAGGCATCAACCGGCCACAACGGTCAGAAAGGGGGCAATGGTGCGCAGCCTGCGCTCTCCGATCGCAGCGCCAGCCGCAGTGACACGTCGTCATACAGTCCGGACAGCATCATGGATCAGCGTCGGGCTAACGCTCTGCGCAACGACAGCCAGCGCGAAGGGAGAGAGTAATCGATGCGTAAGCCAATAGTAGTATTAATCATCGTCGTGCTGGTGGCGCTCTATGCGTCGCTGTTTGTGGTGCAGGAAGGTCAGCGCGGCATTGTACTGCGCTTCGGTAAAGTTCTGCGCGACGACGAAAACAAACCGCAGGTGTTTGAGCCGGGTCTGCATTTCAAGATCCCATTCCTCGAAACGGTTAAAACGCTGGATGCCCGCATTCAGACCATGGACAACCAGGCCGATCGCTTCGTCACTAAAGAGAAGAAAGATCTGATCGTTGATTCCTACATCAAATGGCGTATCAGCGACTTCAGTCGTTACTACCTGGCCACCGGTGGCGGCGATGTTTCTCAGGCAGAAGTACTGCTGAAACGTAAGTTCAGCGACCGTCTGCGTTCTGAAATGGGTCGTCTGGATGTGAAAGACATCGTGACCGACTCGCGTGGTCGTCTTACCACCGACGTGCGTGATGCGCTGAACACCGGTACCGCAGGCAGCGATGACGAAATCGCCACCCCGGCCGCCGATGATGCGATTGCCAGTGCAGCGGCCCGCGTAGAACGTGAAACCAACAGCAGCGAACCGGCACCGAACCCGAACAGTATGGCGGCGTTAGGTATTCAGGTGGTGGATGTGCGGATTAAGCAGATCAACCTGCCGACCGAAGTTTCTGACGCGATCTTCAACCGTATGCGTGCAGAGCGTGAAGCGGTAGCGCGTAGCCAGCGTTCACAAGGTCAGGAAGAGGCGGAAAAACTGCGCGCCCAGGCTGATTACCAGGTAACGCGTACCCTGGCCGAGGCCCAGCGTGAAGCGCTGATTACCCGTGGTGATGGCGATGCGGAGACGGCGCGACTGTTTGCCGCGGCATTCAGTCAGGACCCGGACTTCTACGCCTTTATCCGTAGCCTGCGAGCTTATGAAAACAGCTTCAATGACAATCAGGATGTGATGGTGTTGAGCCCGGACAGCGACTTCTTCCGATATATGAAAGCGCCCTCTAACGCGACACGTTAAGAACTGATATAACCTACAGGCCGACAATGTTGTCGGCCTTTTTTTTGGGTATCAGTATGAAAACAAGCATCTGGATGGCACTGGCGCTGGTATTAGTGCTGGAAGGGTTGGGCCCGATGTTTATGCCGCGCGCCTGGCGCCGGATGATCCTGGCAATGACGCAGCTGCCCGATCGCCTGTTGCACCGTTTTGGTGGCGGGCTGGTGGTGGCCGGAATGGTGATCTATTGCATGCTCAGCCTGCACGGTAACCTGTCATAGTGGCTGGCCTGGCGCATAAATTGTGCCTGTTACCGTTATTTTCCCCAACATGTTGTAGAGATCAAAACGCAGGCAAAAAAGCGCGCAATCGTATGCTAAAAGTGCTGAAAACCACCGGATCAGATGGTAGAATCCTTTTTTAAGCAATCGGTGATTTTGAGAAATGGGTAAGAACGTCGTCGTACTGGGCACCCAATGGGGTGACGAAGGTAAAGGTAAGATTGTAGACCTTCTGACTGAACGCGCGAATTACGTTGTGCGTTATCAAGGCGGCCACAATGCGGGCCACACACTTGTCATCAACGGTGAAAAAACCGTCCTCCACCTGATCCCTTCTGGCATTCTGCGCGATAACGTCACCAGCATTATTGGTAACGGCGTAGTGCTCTCTCCTGAAGCCTTAATGAAAGAGATGAAAGGCCTCGAAGAGCGCGGGATTCCGGTACGCGAACGTCTGCTGATTTCTGAAGCCTGTCCGTTGATTCTGCAGTATCACGTTGCCATGGACATGGCGCGCGAAAAAGCGCGTGGTGCGAAGGCGATCGGAACCACCGGCCGCGGTATTGGTCCGGCTTATGAAGATAAAGTCGCCCGCCGTGCGCTGCGCGTCAGCGATCTGTTCAACAAAGAGACCTTTGCCGCCAAGCTGAAAGAAGTGGTTGATTTCTACAACTTCCAGCTGGTTCACTACTACAAAGAGCAGGCGGTCGACTTCGATAAAGTGCTGAACGATGTGATGGCGATTGCCGACATCCTGACCAGCATGGTGGTTGACGTCTCTGAGCTGCTGGACGGCGCGCGTAAGCGTGGCGATCTGATCATGTTTGAAGGCGCGCAGGGTACGCTGCTGGATATCGATCACGGTACCTATCCGTACGTGACCTCGTCCAACACCACCGCTGGCGGCGTGGCGACCGGTTCAGGCATTGGCCCGCGCTATGTCGATTACGTGCTGGGTATTGTGAAAGCGTACTCAACCCGCGTCGGTGCTGGTCCATTCCCGACCGAGCTGTTTGACGAAACCGGTGAGTTCCTCTGTAAGCAGGGTAACGAGTTCGGTGCCACCACCGGCCGTCGTCGTCGTACCGGCTGGCTGGATGCGGTTGCGGTGCGTCGTGCGGTGCAGATCAACTCCCTTTCTGGTTTCTGCATGACCAAACTGGACGTGCTGGATGGCCTGAAAGAAGTTAAAATCTGCGTGGCTTACCGGATGCCGGATGGCCGTGAAGTAACAACCACGCCACTGGCGGCAGAGAACTGGGAAGGCATTGAGCCGATCTACGAAACGCTGCCAGGCTGGAGCGAGACCACTTTTGGTGTCAAAACGCTGGAGGGCTTACCACAAGCTGCTCGCGACTATATCAAGCGTGTTGAGGAAGTGACGGGTGTTCCGGTTGATATTATCTCAACTGGCCCGGACCGCAGTGAAACGATGATTCTGCGCGATCCGTTCGACGCATAATCACCCAGGCCGGACCCTGTCCGGCCTTTGTTTTTCCACTCATTGATGCCACTAAACCTCCCTTCGCTTGTCCAACCCAGTGCTGGCTGAAAAAAACGCACGATCAATCAGACTCTGGTTTATCATCGTAGCCAATCGCATGGCGATCCGATTTATTCCTGACATCAATCGCAAGGCGAGTTATGCGATGCCACTTTTGATGATTCACTGAGGTTACTGTGCAGCTGACGAGTTTTACTGATTATGGTTTACGGGCCCTGATTTATCTGGCTTCGTTACCCGAAGGCCGGCAGACCAACATCACTGAAGTGACCAACACTTACGGTGTATCACGTAATCACATGGTCAAAATTATTAATCAACTGAGCCGGGCGGGATATATCGCAGCAACGCGCGGCAAAAACGGGGGACTTCGTCTTGGCATGCCAGCCAGTCAGATTGTGATTGGTGACGTAGTGCGTAAGATGGAGCCGCTACAGTTAGTGGACTGCGCATCCTGTTCCATCACGCCCGCCTGTCGCCTGAAGAAGGCGCTACATGACGCGGTGCAGTGCTTCCTGCAGGAACTGGATAGTTACACGTTGGCGGATTTGGTTGAAGGGAACACCCAACTATATGAAATCATATTGTCCGAACCGCCGGTGGCAATAAATACTCAATGACATCGGAGGAACCGCTATGTCAAAAGATCCTTTTCAGGATAGAGAAGCTGAAAAATACGAAAACCCTATTCCAAGCCGTGAATTTATTCTGGCGCTATTAGAAAAACGTGAAAAACCGGCCAGCCGCGAAGAGCTGGCGCAAGAGATGAACCTGCAGGAAGAAGAGCACATTGAGGCTCTGCGTCGCCGTCTTCGCGCCATGGAGCGTGATGGTCAGCTGGTGTTCACCCGCCGTCAATGCTATGCCCTGCCGGAACGTCTGGATCTGCTGCGCGGGAAGGTCATCGGCCACCGTGATGGCTACGGCTTCCTGCGGGCAGAATGTCAGAAGGACGATCTCTACCTCTCCGCCGAACAGATGAAGTTTTGCATGCACGGTGACGTTATCCTGGCACAGCCGCTGGGTGCCGATCGTAAAGGCCGCCGCGAAGCGCGCGTGGTCCGGGTACAGGAACCTCGCAACAACCAGATTGTTGGCCGTTACTTTACCGACGCCGGTGCTGGTTTTGTGGTGCCGGACGACAGCCGCCTGAGCTTTGACATCCTGATCCCACCGGAAGAAACCATGAATGCCCGCATGGGCTCGGTCGTGGTGGTGGAGTTAGTTCAGCGTCCAACGCGTCGCAGCAAAGCGATCGGTAAAGTAGCTGAGATTCTGGGCGACGATATGGGCACCAGCCTGGCGGTCGATATGGCGCTGCGGACCCATGAAATCCCGCACAGCTGGCCGCCAGAGGTTGAAGAGCAGGTCAGCAAGCTGAAAGAAGAAGTGCCGGAAGAGGCCAAAAAAGGACGCGTTGACTTACGTAAGCTGCCGCTGGTCACGATTGATGGCGAAGACGCCCGTGACTTTGACGACGCGGTTTACTGTGAGAAAAAACGCGGTGGCGGCTGGCGGCTGTGGGTGGCTATCGCCGATGTGAGCTATTACGTTCGCCCCGGCACGCCGCTGGATAACGAAGCCCATCAGCGCGGTACCTCGGTCTATTTCCCGTCGCAGGTGGTACCGATGCTGCCGGAAGTGCTGTCGAACGGTTTATGTTCGCTCAATCCACAGGTCGATCGCCTGTGTATGGTGTGCGAAATGACCGTTTCCTCGAAAGGGAAACTGACCGGCTTCAAACACTACGAAGCGGTAATGAATTCGCATGCGCGTCTGACTTACAACAAAGTCTGGAACATTCTGCAGGGCGACAAAGAGCTGCGTCAGCAGTATGCGCCGCTGGTGAAAGACCTTGAAGAGCTGCACAACTTGTATCAGGCGCTGGAAGCAGCACGTGAAGAGCGTGGCGGTATCTCGTTTGAGACTGAAGAAGCGAAGTTCATCTTCAACGCCGAGCGCCGCATTGAGCGTGTTGAGCGTGTTTCACGTAATGACGCCCACAAACTGATTGAAGAGTGCATGATCCTGGCGAACATCGCCTCGGCACGCTTCGTTGAGAAAAATCAGGAACCGGCGCTGTTCCGCGATCACGATCGCCCAACCGACGAAAGCATCAAAAGTTTCCGTACCGTATTAAACGAGCTGGGACTGAGCCTGCCCGGCGGCAACAAACCACAGCCGATCGACTACGCGGCGCTGCTGAAACAGGTGGCCGATCGTCCGGATGCGGAAATGCTGCAAACCATGCTGCTGCGTTCGATGAAGCAGGCAGTTTACGATCCGGAAAACCGCGGCCACTTCGGTCTGGCGCTGACTTCCTATGCCCACTTTACCTCGCCAATCCGCCGCTACCCGGATCTGACATTGCATCGCGCCATCAAATATCTGCTGGCAAAAGAGCAGGGTGAAGGTAAAGGTCTGGTACAACGCGCCATCAAATATCTGATGCCGAAAGACAGCAACGCGATCAAAGATCGGATGACCGCGACCGGTGGCTATCACTACGATATGCCGGAGATGCTGCAGCTGGGGCTGCACTGTTCCCTGACCGAACGCCGGGCTGATGAAGCGACCCGCGACGTCGCGGACTGGCTCAAGTGTGACTTCATGCAGGACCAGGTCGGTAACGTGTTCAATGGCGTGATCTCCAGCGTCACCGGCTTTGGCTTCTTTGTTCGCTTAAGCGATCTGTTTATCGATGGTCTGGTGCATGTTTCGACGCTGGATAACGACTACTACCGTTTTGATCCGGTGGGTCAGCGCCTGATTGGCGAGTCCGGCGGCCGCACCTATCGTCTTGGCGATATTGTGGAAGTGCGGGTCGAAGCGGTGCACATGGACGAGCGTAAAATCGACTTTGCCCTGATCTCCAGCCAGCGTCAGGTGCGCGGCGAAGGTAAAACCGAGCGCGATCGGGCGAAACGTGATGGTAAGCCACCGTCAAAACGCCGTCGTGATGTCAGCAAGAAGTCCAATTTTGAACCAGACGCAGCTTTCCGCGGTGACAAGGGCAAACCGGCAGCGGCAAAAACCGAGAAAAAAAGTAAAACCGTCTCGGAAAAAAGCCGTAAAATCGCCGCCGCCACGCGGGCTAAGCGCGCCAGCAAAAAAGCGCAAACTGACTGATGCGCATAGCCGCCCTTTCTCAGCCGGGAAAGGGCGGTAATTTATTCATTTCCAAACACTGAGCAGATCGATGAGCGAAATTATTTTTGGTATCCATGCCGTGCAGGCGCTGCTGGAACGCGACCCACAACGTTTCCAGCAGGTCTTTATCCTCAAAGGCCGCGACGATCGTCGCCTGCAACCCCTGGTCGCCGCGCTGGAAGCTCAGGGGATCGTGATTCAACTGGCAGAGCGTAAGTGGCTGGACAGCCAGGTTGAAGGCGGCGTGCATCAGGGTATCGTGGCGCAGGTTAAGCCGGGCCGTCAGTATCAGGAAGGCGATCTGCCGGATCTGCTGCAGAGCCTGGAGAAACCGTTTCTGCTGGTGCTGGACGGGGTTACCGATCCGCATAACCTCGGAGCCTGTCTGCGCAGCGCCGATGCGGCGGGCGTGGATGCGGTGATCGTGCCAAAAGATCGCTCCGCTCCGCTGAATGCCACCGCCAAAAAAGTAGCCAGCGGTGCGGCAGAGAACGTGCCGTTAATCCGCGTCACTAACCTGGCCCGGACGCTGCGTCTGCTGCAGGAGTACAACATCTGGGTAGTCGGCACCGCAGGTGAAGCCGATCATACCGTGTATCAGAGCAAAATGACCGGCCCGATGGCGCTGGTGATGGGCGCAGAGGGTGAAGGTATGCGTCGCCTGACCCGTGAACATTGCGATGAGCTGATCAGTATTCCGATGGCGGGCAGCGTCTCTTCGCTGAACGTCTCGGTCGCGACCGGCGTCTGCCTGTTTGAAGCGGTGCGCCAGCGCAACGCCTGATCCCCGCTGTGATCCTCGCCACAAATTAGTTTCTGTACCAGGCATAACTGCGCGTCATTCGTATATACCCAAAGGATTTCGGGTTGCATTGAGGCGGTAAGAGAACGAATCCCGATGAGCTTACATGAGTAAGTGATTCGGGTGAGTGAACGCAGCCAACAAAAATGCAGCTTGAAAGACGACGGGTATACTTACTGAGTGACATCCGCGAGGAGTGGTTATGACCTGGACAACACACACCGTTTTTAATCAGCCCCATCCTCTCAGTAACAGCAATCTGTTCCTTTCCGATACGCCGCTGAGTGAAGCGCTACAGCGCGAGGGCGCGGAGTGGGATCGCGAATGGCTGGCTTCCGTCGGACTGCAGCTTGGCAGTGCTGAATCGCTGGAGCTTGGCCGGCTGGCCAATGCCGAACCGCCTGAACTGCTGCGCTACGATGCGCGTGGCGTGCGGCTTGATGAAGTGCGTTTTCATCCCGCCTGGCATCTGCTGATGCAGGGCGTCTGCGCCAGCCGTCTGCACAATCTCAGCTGGCAACCAACGGTGCGCGAACATGCCAGTGTGGCGCGTGCCGCCCGTTTTATTCTGCATGCTCAGGTTGAAGCGGGCACGCTCTGCCCGGTGACGATGACCCACGCGGCCATCCCGCTGCTCCAGACCTATCTGCCGGCCGCGTTCGAAGGCTGGCTCGATCCGCTGCTCAGCGATCGCTATGACACCCATGCCCAGCCTGGCGATCAAAAACGCGGCTTGCTGATCGGCATGGGCATGACAGAAAAACAGGGCGGCAGCGATCTGCTCACTACCACCACCCGTGCTGAGCCGCTGGGTGCGCGCGGCCCCGGTGAAAGGTACCGGCTGACCGGTCATAAGTGGTTTTTCTCAGTGCCGCAAAGCGATGCGCATCTGGTGCTGGCGCAGACGCCGGCCGGCCTGAGCTGCTTCTTCCTGCCGCGCCTGCTACCGGACGGTTCCCGCAATGCCATCCTGATTGAGCGACTAAAAGATAAGCTGGGCAATCGATCCAATGCCAGCAGCGAAGTTGAGTTTCGCGATGCCACCGGCTGGCTGCTGGGGGAAGAGGGTGAAGGCGTGCGGCTGATCCTGAAAATGGGCGGCATGACCCGCTTTGACTGCGCGCTTGGCAGTCACGGTCAGATGCGGCGCGCTTTTTCAGTTGCGCTCTATCATGCGCACCAGCGTCAGGTGCTGGGTAAAAATCTGGTAGATCAGCCGCTGATGCATCAGGTGCTGGCGCAGCAGGCGCTGCAGCTGGAAGGGCAGACCGCCTTACTGATGCGGCTGGCCCGCGCCTGGTCGCAGCCGGCAAAACCGCATGAGGTTGCCTTTGCCCGCCTGTTTACCCCGGCGGCGAAGTACCAGATATGCAAAGCGGGCGCGCCGTTTGTGGCGGAAGCGATGGAGGTGTTAGGCGGCATCGGCTACTGCGAAGCCAGTGAGCTGCCGCGCCTGTATCGCGATATCCCGGTTAACAGTATCTGGGAAGGGTCGGGCAATGTGATGTGCCTCGACGTGTTGCGCGCGCTTTCGCGGCAGAGCGATGCGGCAGAGATGCTCAGCCAGGAATTTGAGGCGGTCAAAGGCAGCAACCGCCATTTCGATGCGCGCTGGCGACAGTTGCGTCTGCGGCTGCACAAAATACCGGAGGCGCAGGCGCGGGAACTGACCCGCAGCCTGCTGCTGCTGGCAACGGGCGCACAGCTGCTGAAATACGCCGAGCCACCGCTGGCGGATGGCTGGTGCCGGCAATGGCTCGATCAGCGCGGCTCACGTCCACTTGACGCCGCGCTGGCCGACCGCTTACTGGCCCGCGCCTGCGGTGGGTGAAGCGCCGTAGAGGATCGCGCTGGCGTACCATAAGCCAGGCATCACCGTTTCACTCAGCGCCACGATCTGATAGTAAGTCGCACCGGACTGATTGGCCCGGGCGGCCACGGCGCGCTGTGCATCATCGGGTGAACCGTGCACGTTGACGGTGATATTGCCCAGCTTCGGTAAACCGGCACTTTGCGCCCGTAAAATTTCCTGCGCCTGTTGCGTTGGCGCGGGCGGCGCTTTTGGGGTCGTCTGAAACGCAGAGCAGCCTGCCAGTGACAGGCTTAACACCAGTAAGTAAGCGAAACGCATAGAAAAACCCTCATGCAGGACGAAGCATTAAGTGTATGTCATCGTCCCGAATGCCGTCAGGATTTGAGGCTAAAAACGCTGACCAGTTGGGTCAGATGATGGCCTTTATCGCTCAGGTTCTGGGCGCTGTTTTCCGCCTGTGCCACCAGTTCACTGTTCTGATGCGTCGCCTGGCTAATCTGGTTCATCGCCAGATTAACCTGACCAATGCCGGCGGCCTGCTGTTGCGCCGCCACGTTAATCTCGCCCATCAGCGCCTGAACCTGCTCAATGTGCGTCACGATGTGGGTCATCGCGTCGCGGGTCTGCTCAGATAACAGATGGCCTTCCGCCACGTTGCCGATTGAGGTGGCGATCAGCCCATCAATCTCTTTCGCGGCCTGCGCCGAGCGCTGCGCCAGCGCCCGCACTTCGGCCGCTACCACCGCAAATCCGCGTCCCTGTTCACCGGCGCGCGCGGCTTCAACCGCCGCATTCAGCGCCAGGATATTGGTCTGGAAGGCGATAGATTCGATCACATGGGTGATATCAGCAATGCTCTGCGACGAGATTTTTATGGCCGACATGGTGTTAACCGAGCGCACCACGGTCTGGCTGCCCTGGCTGACGATAGCGCTGGCTTCAGACACCAGCGACATCGCCTGGCGCAGGCTATCGGCGGTATGTTCTACCGTCGCGCCAAACTGCTCCATGCTGGCCGAGGTCTGCTCAACGCTGCTGGCCTGACGACCAATCTGTTCGCTGATATTGTGGCTGCTGGCGGCGATGGTATCGGTGCCGTCACTGATCTCCTGCGCGGCGCTGCGCACCTGGCCGACGATCTTCTCCAGGCCATCGCCAATGCCGTTGATGGCGTTGATCAGCTGGCCCACTTCGTCGCGACGCGGCGTATCAAGATGCACCTGCAAATTACCGGCGGCATACTGCTGCGCCAGATGAATCACCTGCTGCAGCGGGCGGGTAATCGCCCGGCGGCTGTACCAGACAAAGCCAAGCGCAAACACCAGCACCAGCGCCAGGCCGGTGAGTAAAAACAGGTTACGACTGTGGGTAATCGGTGCCAGCAGGCTGGCGCGGTTAACCTCGCCGACAATCACCCAGTTCCAGCCCGGTAACTGCTGCCAGGCCAGCATGCGGGTCTCACCGGCTACCTCCAGCTGTTGTATCCCCTGCGGCTGGGTCAGCAGTTGCTGCTGTATCGCGTTATCCCAGCCCGGCAGTTTCCCTTCGTTTTGCTGATCAAACAGATACTGACCCTGAGCGCTGCCGGGCGCGCCGTTAATCACATAAAAATGGCCGCTGTCGCCCAGCCGGCGTGCGAGGATCTTCTCCCGCATCAGGGCATATTGTTGATCGATTCCGACCCCGACAAACAGAATGGCGACTACCGTACCGCTGGCATCTTTGACCGGCTGATACTGGGTGATGTAGCGATGGCCAAACAGCGTGGCGAGGCCGCGGTAGATTTCCCCCTGATGCACGCTTTTCCAGGCGGCGCTGGCGCGGTCGAGCTGGGTGCCGATGGCGCGACTGCCATCCTGCTTCTTCAGTGAGGTGGAGATACGGATAAAATCATCGCCGTCACGCACGAAAATGGTGGCGACCGCGGCGGTGCGCTCGGTGAAATCGTCCACCGCCGTCTGATCGAGGTTGAGCGTCTTTAAGCCGGCACGCAGCACCGGCGTCGAAAAGCTGCCCACCTGCACCCGGGCACTCTCATCGAGGCTAAAGCGCTTGGGTAAAAAGCTGCTAAACAAAGTGGTGTAGTTGCTCACCTCTTCGGAAAGCGTGGCGTTGAACATGGTCGCCATTTCACTGATGCCCTGCACCTGATTGTGCATATCATCAATCGCGAGGTTTTCCAGCTGGCGTGAGGCGGTGTGGCTCTGGGTCAGCGTCAGAACCAGCAGTAATAACGCTACGCTGAGAGACGTCAGTACAGACAGCTTAACTCCAAGACTCAGGCCGCTGAGAGAGAGACGCTTCATAAATTACCTTTGATCACTTGAGGGGGATACCGGATCAACGGCAGCAACACGGAAAAGTTTAGTGCGGAAGCTGACGACGGGCTGCGAGGAATGGCTTCGCAAATGGGGTGGCAGAACCTACACTCAAAGCCTGTGCTTTGCCCCTTCAGGAGAGAATATGATCGAACTCAACACGGAAACGCTGGCAGGAATTGAGTGTCTGCACGCCGCGCCGGCTGGTCAGCGGCGTAACCGGCTGCCGACCGTGCTGTTTTATCACGGCTTCACCTCGTCGAAAGAGGTCTATGCCTATTTCGCCGTCGCCTTAGCGCAGGCCGGATTCCGGGCGGTGATGCCGGATGCGGATCTGCACGGCGCACGCTATCACGGCGATGCCGAAAGCCGCCTGAGTCGCTTCTGGGATATCCTGAAAAAAAATATTGATGAGCTGCCGCAGCTGGAATCGGCGCTGCGCAGTGCGGATTTGATTGCCGGAGAACGGTTTGCGGTCGCCGGGGCGTCGATGGGTGGTATGACGGCGCTGGGGGCGATGGCCCGCTATCCGCAGATTCACAGCGTCGCCTGTATGATGGGCTCCGGTTACTTTATGCAGCTCAGCCAGACGCTGTTCCCACCGCTGGTGGTGCGCTCGCCGGAACAGCAGGCACAGTTTGAGGCCCGCATGGCCCCGCTGGCAGAATACGATCCCAGCACCCGGCTGGAGACACTGGCCAATCGTCCACTGCTGCTGTGGCATGGCGAAGCCGATGAGGTGGTGCCCTTTGCTGAAAGCGCCCGGCTGGAAACCGCGCTGCGCAGCAAAGGATTAGCGCAGCATCTGACTTCCCTGTCGGAGACGCAGATTGGGCATAAGATTACGCCGTCAGGTTTGACGGCGCTGGTGAGCTTCTTTAAGCACCAGCTTTAACCTCAGACGTAAAAAAGGGCGGAGGGGTCTGCTCCGCCCGGGTCCGACCCGTTTATCAGCGGGCAGTGAACCGTTCTGACAGTCGGGCTGGCGCACTGACCGGATTATTCTCCGGTGCATCCAGTCGATTAACGTAAACATAACCCGCGGCCGCTTTGCTGCTGTGACTTCTCATCTGCTGCGCACAGTCAGCATTGCTGGCAAGAGCGGGTAGAGACAGGAAGAGACCCAGTAAAGTGGCGATGACGTACCTTTTCATGGCCGACTCCTCACTTCAGGGAAGACACTCTGTTAGACGCCGATAAGCCAAACCGTAACGTCTGCATTAAGTTTAGCGACTGGCGATATTATCGCCAGATCGTCCGCCTGAACCTCTTTATCAACGTTTTTGAACAATCCCCGTTTAACCCGCTGTATTCACATGATTAGCACGAAAAGGCTGCGTATCTGGCACGCCGGATGGCATTTGTTGAAATGTGCGCTTGAGTTTAGTGGTCGCCGCCAGTATGATTACGCGTCAATTTTTCAGCCGCATTCTCAGGCTGTGTCCCACAAGTGCTCGTCACAACGAACCTTTGTGGGACACAGCCTATAACGTTCCTTGCTTCCATGGGCCGCGGTTGACCCCGACAGGAGGCTGAATAATCCGTAAGGAGCAATTTCGATGCGTCATTACGAAATCGTATTTATGGTCCATCCTGACCAGAGCGAACAGGTTCCGGGCATGATCGAGCGTTACACTGGTGCCATCACTGGTGCACAGGGCACGATTCACCGTCTGGAAGACTGGGGCCGCCGTCAGCTGGCTTACCCGATCAACAAACTGCACAAAGCGCACTACGTTCTGCTGAACGTTGAAGCGCCGCAGGAAGCGATCGATGAGCTGGAAACGAACTTCCGCTTCAACGACGCCGTTATCCGTAGCATGGTTATGCGCGTTAAAAACGCGGTAACTGAAGCATCACCGATGGTTAAAGCGAAAGACGAGCGTCGTGAGCGCCGCGAAGATTTTGCTAACGAATCCGCTGATGACTCAGATGCTGGGGATTCTGAAGAGTAATCCATCGTGACGGTTAATCGACTGCGCTTGTCTGGCACGGTGTGCAAGACGCCGGTTCGAAAAATTAGCCCGTCAGGAATTCCGCACTGTCAGTTTGTGCTTGAGCACCGCTCAGTGCAGGAGGAGGCCGGGTTTCACCGGCAAGCCTGGTGTCGTATGCCGGTGATTATCAGCGGCACTGCCCATCAGGTGATTACTCAACATATAACGGTCGGCACGCAACTCACACTCGACGGTTTCATTAGCTGCCATCAGGCACGCAATGGCCAGAGCAAAATGGTGTTACATGCCGAGCAGATTGAATTGATAGATTCTGGAGACTAGCCAAATGGCACGTTATTTCCGTCGTCGCAAGTTCTGCCGTTTCACCGCGGAAGGCGTTCAAGAGATCGATTATAAAGATATCGCAACGCTGAAAAACTACATCACTGAAAGCGGCAAGATCGTACCAAGCCGTATCACTGGTACTCGCGCAAAATACCAGCGTCAGCTGGCTCGTGCTATCAAGCGCGCGCGTTACCTGTCTCTGCTGCCGTACACTGATCGTCATCAGTAATCGGCAACTGTCCATTAACGACTTTAAGAGGATAAGGTAATGCAAGTTATTCTGCTTGATAAAGTAGCAAACCTGGGCAGCCTGGGTGATCAGGTTAACGTTAAAGCGGGCTACGCTCGTAACTTCCTGGTACCACAGGGCAAAGCTGTTCCTGCTACCAGGAAAAACGTTGAATTCTTCGAAGCACGCCGTGCAGAACTGGAAGCTAAACTGTCCGACGTTCTGGCTGCAGCAAATGCACGCGCTGAGAAAATCAATGCACTGGGCACCGTAACCATCGCGTCTAAAGCAGGCGACGAAGGTAAACTGTTCGGTTCTATCGGTACCCGCGACATCGCTGATGCAGTTTCTGCAGCTGGCGTTGAAGTGGCTAAGAGCGAAGTTCGTCTGCCGAACGGCGTTCTGCGCACCACCGGTGAGCACGAAGTGAACTTCCAGGTTCACAGTGAAGTATTCGCGAAACTGATCGTGAATATCGTTGCTGAGTAATTTTTATTACTGAGCGCTGCGGGAACGCCGGCCTTGTGCCGGCGTTTTTGTTTTTATCGCCGCCAGAACGCTATTGCGCGCGAATAAAGCTGCCATCCGGCTGACGCGTGAACAGCACCGGGCCGTTAGCGCCCTCGATGGTCAGTCCGGTCACTGCGCCCTGTGCATCCTGACGGATTTTGACCTGTTGACCGCTTTTCAGTGAACTCAGCGGCTGATCGCTGCCTTCCACCCGCGCCATCGCAAACACATCATTCACCGGCAGACTGTTGTCACGGAACAGCTGGGCCAGCGTCTGGCCTGAGGCGACCGTATAGTTGCGCCACTCTCCCTGTGAATCCGCTTTTGGCGTCGGCTGCGGCTGAGAAGCGGATGAGTCGGTTTTGTTGTCATAAATATCCGCCTGCATCGGCACCTCTTTCTCAGCCGACGGCGTAACCGGACGCTCCACCGGATAGCGCGGTGTACTGACCGGCCAGAGAAACGCCAGCAGCATCACCAGCAGCGCGATAACAATGCCACGGCGATGCGGCGCAGGCAGCGGGTCCATCCAGCCGATGTGGTCGGTAACATGCCAGATACGATGAAGCCATGTCGGTAGCCGTGATGACGCGTCTGAAGCCATTCGTGGTTCCTCCTCTCCAGCGGGTTGCTGCGGCTTGCGTGCGGCCAGCCAGGTTTGCAGCCGGGATACAATACGCGTTGCGCGCGTCCTGCGGCGTCGTGGGGCGATCTGGCCCATGTGTTCTCTCTTTTTGTGTGTAACAGACGGCGTAATTCCGTCAACAGTTATAGTATGGGCAATACCGGCGCGAAGTGCCTGCCAGCATTGATAAATTTGACCGGGGTATTGTTTCTCTTTCGCCGCGAAAAGTCATCTGCGATGCAGGGCATTTTACGCCAGCGGCCTGCACTGCTATGCTGCCGGTTCGAATTTATCCGAGAGTGAAAGGAACGAAGATGACTACCCCTTCTTTCGACAGCGTCGAAGCACAAGCAAGTTACGGTATTGGTTTACAGGTTGGCCAGCAGTTGCTGGAATCTGGTCTGCAGGGGCTGCAGCCAGAAGCACTGCTCGCGGGCCTGCGCGACGCGCTGGAAGGGAACTCGCCGGCGGTACCGGTTGATGTGGTTCATCGCGCACTGCGTGAAGTGCATGAACGCGCAGAAGGCGTGCGCCGTGAGCGCACCGAAGCGATGGCGGCAGAAGGTCAGGCATTCCTGCTGGAACATGCGCAGCGTGAAGGCGTGAGCAGCACCGAATCCGGCCTGCAGTTCAGCGTCATCACCCAGGGCGAAGGTCCTATCCCTTCACGCCAGGACCGCGTTCGCGTGCACTACACCGGCAAACTGATTGACGGCAGCGTGTTCGATAGCTCCGTAGCACGCGGTGAGCCAGCAGAATTCCCGGTCAGCGGCGTGATCGCCGGCTGGATTGAAGCGCTGACCCTGATGCCGGTTGGCTCAAAATGGGAACTGGTGATCCCACACAACCTCGCGTACGGCGAGCGTGGTGCCGGTGCCTCTATCCCGCCATTCAGCACCCTGATTTTTGAAGTAGAGCTGCTGGAAATCCTGTAATACCCCGGCGCTGCTCCCCTGGCGGGGGCAGCATTGCGTCCCCTCGCGGGCCTGACCTGAGCCTCTGTCAGATGACCAGACAAAGGGAACGCCAGCGGCGGTTCTGCCCGCCGCTGCCTCTTCCTTCTTACTGCTGTAAATTTACCTGCCAGAGAGCAAAACCGATCGCATCCGTGCCCGTTGGCTGGAGCGGATACTGTGCATGCTGCTGAATAAAGTGGGTCGCTTTATCGGCAGGCGCGGTTTCAAAGCGGATATCCAGCGGCGTGGCAGAGGCAATCGGCGCCAGACGCCAGTTATTATCCGCCTGCGGCCTGACTTCACCCTGTTTTTTGGTTTCCGCACTGATATAGGCGGCCACCACGGAACGGTTCTCATCCGGTGAAGCAAAGGCAATGTACTTATCGCCGGTGCCGGCAAACTTGCCGCCGTAAGCGCGATAGTTGTTGGTCGCCACCAGGAAGGTTGCCTGTGGATCGATCGGCTTGCCCTGCCAGCTCAGCTGGCGAATGCGCGACGCCTGCGGATGGATCAGCTGACACTCAGCGTCATAACGCGCTGGCTGGGTCACATCGATCTGATAATTTACCCCATCAATCACGTCAAAGTTGTAGGTACGGAAATCCCAGTTGATCAGCGACTGGGTTTTGCTGCTGTGCGGATCGATCTGATTGAACTGGCCCGCCGAACATTCCAGCCACTCTTTCACCTGCGCACCGCTGATTTTCATCACCACCAGGGTATTCGGATAAAGATAGAGATCGGCGGCATTGCGGAAGGTCAGCGGTCCTTTCTCTACTTCAACATAGCTGGCCGGATCGTTCTTGCGGCCACCCGCTTTAAACGGTGCTGCCGCAGAGAGGACCGGCAGTCGACCGAGATCCGGATCGCCCTGAATAAAATGTTCAACGTAGGCGCGCTGCGCATTATTCACGATCTGCACGGTCGGATCGTCCTGCACCAGTGACAGATAGCTGTACATCACATCGGCGGATTTGCCGATCGGCTTAGCGACAAATGCCCGCGTAGCACGATGATCGTCAGCCAGCACCTGCACCAGCGCCGGATCTTCCGCCGCTAACGACTTTTTCGCTGCGCTGTCATAAATCGGCCGCGCCTCGGCTTTGCCGCTGCTGACCTGCCAGCGTCCGCCGTCATTATTCAGCACCAGATCGACCACACCCAGATGATCGCCCCACATGCCGGGCATCACGGCCGGAACGCCGTTCAGCGTTCCCTGGGCGATATCTGCGCCTTTGATAGTGGCGAAGTCACTGCCCGGGAACACCGCATGTGCATGGCCAAACATAATGGCGTTGATACCTTCAACCTGGCTGAGGTAGTAAACCGAGTTTTCCGCCAGCGCGTGATACGGCTCGCTGCTCAGGCCGGAATGGGGAATGGCGACGATAATATCGGCACCCTGAGCGCGCATTTCAGGAACGTAGCGGCGGGCGGTTTCGGTGATGTCATCCACCCGCACTTTGCCCTGCAGATTGGCTTTATCCCACACCATAATCTGTGGCGGCACAAAGCCGATGTAGCCAATCTTCACCGTCTGCGCGTTGCCGTCACGATCTACCACCTCGGTCGATTTAATCAGGTAGGGGGTGAACAGGGGCTTGCCGCTTTTGAGATCAATAACGTTGGCGTTGACATAAGGAAAGCGTGCGCCGGCCAGCGCTTTTTTCAGGTAAGGCAGGCCATAGTTAAACTCGTGATTACCCAGATTGCCGACGCTGTAGTCGAGAGTGTTAAGCGCTTTGTAAACCGGATGGATCTCGCCCGCGTTCAGCCCTTTGGCTGCCATATAATCGCCGAGCGGGCTGCCCTGGATGATGTCGCCGTTATCGACCAGTACGCTGTTTTTAACCTGCTGGCGCGCCGCATGAATCAGCGTGGCGGTCCGGACCAGGCCAAATTTCTCGGTCGGAGTATCTTTGTAGTAGTCGAAATCCATCATGTTACTGTGCAGATCGGTGGTTTCGAGTATCCGCAAATCGACCGTTGCCGCCGATGCGGCGACGGAAATGCTCAGGGCCAGTAACATCATTCCAGGCTTAAACATGCTTGCTCCTGCTGCCAGATAAGTTAAGGCTCTCAAAGTAATGTAAAAGCCTGACGAGTGGTCAGTTTAAATCGTGATGGATGTATCGTTTTGGCGCATCGCTCAGCGGTTTATAGCTTTCAGACTGTGGCAGGGCCGGCAGGCGTGGCGATAAGCAGTTAACTATGATATTGATATATCTATAAATTGCTCCGGACTGCCGTCGCGCGATCGGCTGGCGGAGCGGAACTGCTAAAATGTAACCATCAGGCGTTGAACTGAACGTGCAGCAGATGGACACAACGAGGTGAAAAATGTTAGAGCAAATTTGCCAACTGGCACGCGAAGCGGGCGACGCGATTATGCAGGTTTACAACGACGCCGCGCCGCTTGACGTTTCTCACAAATCGGATGACTCGCCGGTCACCGCGGCCGATATCGCCGCGCATCAGGTGATCGTTAACGGTCTGGCGCAGCTTTCGCCTGACCTGCCGGTCCTGTCAGAAGAGGACCCGCCGGCCTGGGAGGTGCGTCAGCACTGGCAGCGCTACTGGCTGGTCGATCCGCTCGATGGCACCAAAGAGTTCATCAAGCGTAACGGCGAATTCACCGTCAATATTGCGCTGATTGACGCTGGCAAACCGGTGCTGGGCGTGGTCTATGCGCCCGCGCTGGGGGTGATGTACTCTGCCGCAGAAGGCAAAGCCTGGAAAGAAGAGGGCGGCCACCGTGAACAGATTCAGGCGCGTGACGCCCGGCCGCCGCTGGTGGTGGTGAGCCGCTCACACGGCGACGATGATGAGATGAAACAGTATCTGAAACAGCTGGGTGAACATCAGACCGTGGCGACCGGTTCATCGCTGAAGTTCTGCCTGGTGGCGGAAGGCAAAGCCCAGCTCTATCCGCGCTTCGGGCCGACCAACATCTGGGATACCGGCGCAGGTCACGCGGTGGCGATGGCGGCGGGTGCCCACGTACACGACTGGCAGGGCAAAACCCTGGATTACGCGCCACGCGAATCCTTCCTCAATCCCGGCTTTCGCGTCTCTCTGTTCTAGCCGGTTAAGCGGGAGGAGGCTCGCCTCCCGCCACTCTGCAACCGCTACTGCGCCAGCAGGGAGGTCACCAGCGTCACCACCTGCTGTACTTCTTCCTGCGTCAGCGGCCCATCCTTAACAAATTTCACCGTGCCGCGTTTATCGAGTACCACAATGGCAGAGCCGCCCTGTTGCAGCTGCCAGGCGCGCTGCACATTGCCTTTGTCATCGACGATGAACTGTGACCATGGGTACTGCTGCTTATTGCTCTCAATGCTGCTGCGCACAAACATGCCGGTACCCGGAATCGCGTCATCGGTATTAACGATGGTGGTGGTCTGATAACGTTCATGCGGCAGCTTCGCGGCTTTGATCGCTTCAATTAAGGCCGCATTCATTTGTTTGGCTGATGAACGCCCGGCAATATGCTGAATCACGCGAACTTTCCCGCTCAGCTGCGCACTGTTCCAGTTTTTATAGCTAAACTTATCCTGCTGCAATAACAGCTCACCTTTGTCATTCACGCCGACGGCCGGTACACGCGCATCCTGCTTCAAATCATGCGCCATAACGCTTGCCGGTATCAGTAACGACAAAACTATCGCTGCCAGAGTGATTCGCATCGCTGTTTCCTTAAGTGATCAGACCAGTTAGTCATTTTATTGCAATAGTAGGCGGGGATGATGCAGCTGTCCTGGAAAGGTGTCAGGTTTGTTATCAGCACCACAAATCCTTAACGACTGAAGGTTTATACTGTGTTGTGTGAGCGTAATAACAGAGTGTTCTGTAATGATGTGTCAACTCAGTAAAAAAATTCATTTTTCGGAACACCAGCAGCGCTGAGTGTTCTATAGTTTACCCCGAATTCGCGCTTCATGGGCTCGTACCTATTTTGGAAACGGCGAAGCGTGCTTAAAATTGTACAGGAGTTAATCAGTATGAAGATCTTCCAGCGCTATAATCCGCTGCAAATAGCGAAATATGTAAAAACGCTGTTCAAAGGAAGGTTGTATATCAAGGATGTCGGCGCGTTTGAGTTTGATAAAGGGAAAGTGTTAATCCCGCGCGTGAAAGACAAACAGCACCTGAGCGTGATGTCAGAAATTAACCGCCAGGTCGTTCGTCTGAAACTTGAGTTCAACTAATCACAAGGGCGCCGATGGCGCCCTTAGCGTTTATCCAGTCAGGCTATGTTATTTGTCAGTCTGAACGTTGCCAGTCTTAACCGGGTCAGTGCGCCCAACCCTTACGTAGTACCTGTAAGCCTGCTTGTTCCGCGCTGTCTGAGTCCAGACTGTCTGCAAAAATTACGCCTGATGGGCCAGGCGCTTAGTCAGTCTACTCTTCTTCGCTTTTGGTCATATTCAGCACCGGCGGCCGCTCATCAATGCGGGTCACCAGTAGCTGGTCGATGCGATAACTGTCGATGTCCACCACTTCGAACTTATAACCGGCAAACTTCACGAAGTCGGTACGCTTAGGAATCTTACGCAGCATATACATCATAAAGCCGCCGATGGTTTCGTAGTTGCCTGACTGTGGGAAGTCATCGATGTCCAGCACCCGCATCACATCATCAATCGGCGTACCGCCTTCTACCAGCCATGAATTCTCATCACGCGCCACAATCTGCTCTTCCATGCCCTGACCGACCAGGTCGCCCATCAGCGTGGTCATCACGTCGTTCAGGGTGATGATGCCAACCACCAGCGCATATTCGTTCATGATCACCGCGAAGTCTTCCCCGGCGGTTTTGAAACTCTCCAGCGCCTCAGACAGCGTAAGCGTATCCGGCACAATCAGCGCAGAACGGATCTGCAAACCGCTGTTCAGCGCCATACTCTGATTTCCCAGCACCCGCAGCAGCAGCTCTTTCGAGTCAACGTAACCGACGATATGATCGATATCGCCGCTGCAGACCAGGAATTTAGAGTGGGGATGTTGGGCGATTTTGGTTTTAAGGCTGGTTTCATCTTCATGCAGATCAAACCAGACGATGTTTTCGCGTGAGGTCATCGACGACGGAACGGTACGTGACTCCAGCTCAAACACGTTCTCGATTAACTCATGTTCCTGTTTACGCAGCACCCCGGCCAGCGCCCCGGCTTCCACCACCGCGTAGATATCATCAGAGGTGATATCGTCCTTACGCACCATTGGCAGTTTAAAGATGCGGAAGAAGACGTTAGCCAGACCGTTAAACAGCCACACCAGCGGGCGCATTAACAGCAGGCAGAAACGCATCGGATTGATGATGCGCAGGGCGATGGTTTCCGGGGCGATCATACCGACCCGTTTTGGCGTTAAGTCGGCGAACAGGATAAACAGGCTGGTGACGATGGTGAACGAGCAGATGAAACTGAGCTGCTCCGCCAGTTCCGGCGCGACAAAGCGGTTAAACAGGCTGCTGAACGCCGGTGAAAAAGCCGCATCGCCGACAATACCGCCGAGGATGGCCACGGCGTTCAGGCCAATTTGCACCACGGTAAAGAACATGCCCGGCGTTTCCTGCATTTTCAATACGCGTTGCGCATTGATATTGCCCTCATCCGCCAGCAGCTTGAGTTTTATCTTGCGGGCGGCTGCCAGCGAGATTTCCGACAGGGAAAAAAATGCACTGATTACGATCAGTAACAGGATGACAAGTAAGCTATCTAACATAAGAGATCCAAAGGGTTATCCACTTGTCATTTTTGGCCTGGGCAGCGTACAGGTGAGATCGCAAGTGATCTGCTTACCCGTCAAACAGGGCTATCCGTGCCAAAAATGTCTGCGCCAGTTCGACAGGAAAGGACAATGTCGGGGCAGAAATGAAAACAGGCGAAATGCCTGTGGTGGCAGATTATAGCAGGTGCTATCACCGGGCCGCCAGAGGGCAAACGCCCTGTTGACGCGCGGAGAGCTGACCGGTCCGGCCTGGCTGCACTCGGATTGATCTGAGTGGAGTCAGCGGCGACAATCATTCCTCACCACAGTGGTTGTATCGTCCGCGTCATTTACCGACAATACCCGGGCATTTGACTTAGAAGTCGATTTTACGCCGCCGATTAGCATAAAGTGCGGCTATGATGAGGGTGTTGCCGTCGCGCTAGCGCAGGCAAAGATGATTAATAAGTGCCCCGCGGAAAAGGGGCCGGCATGTTTAACAGGAGTACAGGTGCCACGATTTTATGTCTATTGTATGGCCAGCCTGCTGCTTGCCGCGCCCGCCCTTGAGGCGGCAACGGTACGATTACAGGTAGAAGGCTTAACCGGGGATTTGCAAAAAAACGTCAGGGCGCGCCTGTCGACCATTGGCAACGATGAGGTTTCGAACGACGGCCGCTTTCGCGCGCGCGTCTCGGTAGCGATAAAAGAGGGCCTGCGCGCGCTCGGCTATTATGAGCCGGTGATTGACTTCGAATCCCGTCCTGCGCCGGCAAACGGCGGTCGTCCGGTGCTGGTGGCGCGGGTCACGCCCGGCGAACCGGTTAAAATTGGCGGCAGCAGCATCGTCATTGAAGGCGATGCGCGTAACGATGCCGACTATAAAGCCTGGGTGGCGCAGGGACGGCCCAAAGTGGGCACCCAGCTCAATCACGGTCAGTATGACAAATTCAAAAGTGGTTTTTCTAATCTTGCTCTGCGCAATGGTTACTTCGATGGCAACTTTAAGAAAAGCCAGTTAGGCGTATCGGTCGAACGGCGCGAAGCGTTCTGGGATATCGACTACGACAGCGGTCAGCGTTACCGTTTTGGCGACGTCAGCTTTGAAGGCTCGCAAATTCGCGAGGAGTATCTGCAAAATCTGGTGCCCTTTAAGCAGGGCGACTACTACACCTCCCGCGATTTAGCCGAGCTGAACCGCCGCCTCTCCGCCACCGGCTGGTTTAATTCCGTGGTGGTGGCTCCGGAGTTTAAACAGGGGCGCAAAACCAAAGTTCTGCCGCTCAATGCGGTGATGTCGCCACGCACCGAAAACACCATTGAAACCGGGGTTGGCTACTCGACGGATGTCGGACCGCGACTGAAAGGCACCTGGAAAAAACCGTGGATCAACGATCGCGGCCACAGTCTGGCGGCCAGCGCCTATGTTTCAGCGCCGGAGCAGCAGGTCGATCTGAGCTATAAAGTTCCGCTGCTGAAAAGCCCGCTGGAGCAGTATTACACCTTCTCAGGTGGCCTGAAGCGCACCGATCTCAACGATACCAAAGCCGATACCACCACGCTGGCGATGTCGCGCAACTGGGACAGCAGCAGCGGCTGGCAGAAAGCGATTAATCTGCGCTGGAGCCTGGACCACTTTACCCAGGGCAGCGTCACCGACACCACCATGCTGCTCTATCCTGGGGTCAGCGTGAACCGAACCCGCTCACGCGGTGGCTTAATGCCGACCTGGGGCGACTCACAGCGCTACTCGGTGGATGTCTCCGATACCACCTGGGGCTCGGATGTCGACTTCCTGATTCTGCAGGCGCAGAACGTCTGGATCCGCACGCTCGGCGATAAACACCGTTTCGTCGCGCGCGGCAATCTCGGCTGGATCGAAACCAACAACTTCGAAAAAGTGCCGCCGGATCTCCGCTTCTTCGCGGGCGGCGACCGCAGCATTCGCGGTTATAAATACAAAGACATTTCACCACGCGATGAGGACGGCAAACTGACCGGTGCCTCTAAGCTCGCCACCGGATCGCTGGAATATCAGTACAACGTCAGTGGCAAATGGTGGGGAGCGGTATTTGTCGACTCGGGCGAAGCCGTCAACGATATCAAACAGAGCAACCTTAAAACCGGCGCCGGTTTCGGCGTACGCTGGTCTTCACCGGTGGGGCCGATCAAGCTGGATATCGCCCGACCGATTGGGGATGACGAGGAGCATGGATTGCAATTTTACATCGGACTGGGGCCTGAACTATGAAGCTGTGGAAAAAGGTCCTGATCGGCATTCTGATTTTTCTGGTGCTGCTATTAGGCGGCGTGGCGTTTTTAGTCGGCACCACGCCCGGTTTACATCTGCTGCTAAACGGCGCTTCGCGCTGGGTGCCGGGTTTATCGATCAAGCAGGTCGATGGCGGCTGGCGTAATCTGACCCTGAGTGGGCTGCGTTATGAAATGCCTGGCGTCAGCGTCGATGCCGGGAAGATTCACCTCGCTGTCGATCTCAACTGTCTGCTGCACTCATCGGTCTGCGTCAACGATGTTTCGCTGAGTGATATCAGCGTGGTGGTCGACAGCAAGAAGATGACGCCGGCCAGCGAGCCGCCGCCGGAAGAGCAGAGCGGCAACGCCAACCTCAGCACGCCTTATCCGATCACCCTGCGGCATCTTGGCCTGCACAATATCAATGTGAAAGTTGATGATACCGCCATCTCGCTGCTGGATTTCACCACCGGGCTGCAGTGGCAGGATCGGGCGCTGACGCTCAATCCGACTCACATTCAAAGCCTGCTGATTGCCCTGCCGAAAGCGGCGCAGGTGGCTGATGAGCAGGTGGTACAACCGAAAGTGCAGCAGCCGCAACCGGCGGAAAAGCCGCTGGGTGAAACCCTGCAGGCGATGTTCGCGCAGCCGTTGCTGCCGGCGTTACCCGATTTCCGCTTGCCGCTGGATATTGATGTGCAGCAGATCCTTGGCGAACAGCTGCGCATCACCGGTGATACCGACATTGCGATTAGCCGGCTGCTGCTGAAAGCCAAAACCGCTGACCGCCAGATGCAGCTCAGCACGCTGGAGGTGGACTCGAACCTCGGCAAGCTGAACGGCAGCGGTCAGGCAACGCTGGCGGATAACTGGCCGGTCGATTTCTCGCTTAACGGTGACGTGAATAGCGAGCCGATCAAAGGCGAAAAAATCGCGCTGAAGCTTAACGGTGCGATGCGCGATGAGCTGAAGCTGGCGCTCAACCTTTCCGGTCCGGTGAAAGCACAGCTGGATGCCACCACCCAGCTGGCGGTAGCGGGTTTGCCGCTGTCGCTGCGGCTCACCAGTCCGCAGCTGCGCTGGCCGTTAACCGGCGCAGTGCAGTACCAGGCCGATAACCTCGACTACCAGTTCAAAGGTAAAGCGACCGACTACGTGATGTCGCTGCGGACTGCGGTGAAAGGGGATGCAGTGCCACCGGCCAATATTTCACTGACCGGTAAAGGTAACGTTGAGCAGTTCAGCCTCGATAAACTGCGCATCGCGGCACTGCAGGGCAATATCGATCTGACCGCGCTGGTCGACTGGAGTAAGGCGATCAGCTGGCGCAGCGAACTGATGCTGGCCGGCATCAACACCGCTCAGCAGTATCCCGACTGGCCCGCCCGGCTGGATGGCAAAATCACCACCCGCGGTAGCCTTTACGGTGGCAGCTGGCAGTTAAGCGTGCCGCAGCTGCAGTTGAAAGGGAACGTGAAGCAGAACGCGGTCACGGCGGATGGCTCGCTCACCGGCAACAGCTACAACCAGTGGACAATACCCGGCATTAAACTGACGCTGGGTCGTAACCATCTGGACGTGAAGGGCGCTTTGGGTGAGCAGCTGGATCTTGATGCCCGCATCGACGCGCCGCAGCTCGACAATGCGCTGCCCGGTCTGGGCGGCGTGGTCAACGGCACAATCAAAGCGCGTGGCACCCTGAGCGCGCCGCAGCTGCTGGCCGATCTTAATGCCCGTGGCCTGCGCTGGCAGCAGATGCAGATTAACCGCGTCACGCTGAACGGAGATGTCCGCTCCGGCGAGCAGGTGGCTGGCAAGCTGCAGTTGCGCGTTGAACAGCTGAAGCAGGATGCGCTCAGCATTAACCTGCTGACCCTGAATGCTGACGGCAACGAGCATCAGCATCAGCTGAAGCTCAATGTGCAGGGCGAGCCGGTGTCAGGTCAGCTGGCGCTGAACGGCAGCTTTGATCGCCAGGCGCAGCGCTGGAAAGGCGAACTGAACAATACCCGCTTCGATACCCCGGTAGGGGAATGGCGCCTGACGCGCGCCATGGCCATCGACTACCTCAATAGCAAACAGACCGCCACCATCGGGCCGCACTGCTGGCAGAACCCGAACGCCCAGCTCTGCGTACCGGAACCGGTGGAGGCCGGTCCGAGCGGCAAGGCGCACGTGGTACTGAATCGCTTCGATCTGGCGATGGTTAAACCGTTTATGCCTGATGCGACCCAGCTCAGCGGGGTGTTCAGCGGTGACGTGCGGGTTAACTGGCGTGCCGGCGAGGGCCTGCCAACCGGTACGGTGGCGCTGAAAGGTAACGGCGTCAAAGTGCAGCAGGACGTGCAGGGCAATACGTTGCCCGTCGCCTTCGACACCCTGAACCTGAATGCGGCACTGCGTGACGGCCGTGCGCAGCTCGACTGGCTGATCCGCATTGCCAACAACGGTCAGCTGGATGGTAACGTCCAGATCACCGATCCGGAAAACCGCCGCACGCTGGGCGGTAACGTCAATATCCGCAATCTGTCACTGGCGATGCTGAACCCGGCGCTGATGCAGGGTGAGAAGATCAAAGGCAACCTGAACAGCAGCTTACGGCTGGGGGGGAGCGTGCAGCAGCCGCAGGTGTTTGGTCAGCTCGGCCTGTCGGATGTCGATGTTGACGGCAGCTTCATGCCGGTCGATCTGACCGCCGCTAACCTCAATCTGGTGTTTAACGGCATGAGTTCGACCCTCAACGGGCTGATTCAGACCGCGCAGGGCAACATTAACCTCAACGGTAACGCCGACTGGAGCCAGCTTGATAACTGGCGTGCACGCGTGGCGGCGCAGGGCAGTCGGGTGCGGGTGACGGTGCCGCCGATGGTGCGGATGGATGTCTCGCCGGATCTGGTGTTTGAAGCCACGCCAGCCGCATTTAACCTGTCGGGCCGGGTGGATGTTCCCTGGGCGCGCATCACGGTGCAGGAAGTGCCGGAAAGCGCCACCGGGGTCTCTTCGGATGAAGTGATGCTGGATCAGAACCTCAAACCGATTCAGCCGCAAACCGCCGCCATTCCGATCAACAGCAACCTGGTGATCCACGTCGGTAACGATGTCCGCCTCTCTGCGTTCGGGCTGAAAGCGAAGCTCAATGGCGATCTTAAACTGGTGCAGGATAAATCCGGTCTCGGCCTCAACGGCCAGATCAATATTCCTTCCGGCCGCTTCCACGCCTATGGTCAGGATCTGATTGTGCGTAAGGGCGAACTGCAGTTTGCCGGACCGCCTGACCAGCCTTACATCAACCTTGAAGCGATCCGTAACCCGGAGGCGACTGAAGATGATGTCACCGCCGGACTGCGCGTCACCGGCCTGGCGGATGAGCCAAAAGCTGAAGTCTTCTCCGATCCGGCGATGTCGCAACAGGAAGCGCTCTCTTACCTGCTGCGCGGTCAGGGACTCGGCAGCGACGGCGACAGTAATGCGCTAACCTCAGCGCTTGTTGGCTTAGGGGTTGCACAAAGTGGGCAGGTTGTGGGTAAAATCGGCGAGACCTTCGGTGTCAGTAATCTGGCCCTTGATACTGCCGGTGTTGGCGACAGCCAGCAGGTGCAGGTCAGCGGCTATGTGCTACCGGGTCTGCAGGTAAAATACGGTGTCGGCATTTTTGATTCACTGGCGACGTTAACCTTGCGTTACCGCCTGATGCCTAAACTCTATTTGGAAGCCGTGTCCGGTGTGGATCAGGCTCTCGATTTGCTCTATCAGTTTGAGTTTTAGCAATGCGAATAATTGTCTACGGCAGTTTACGGCGCAAACAGGGAAACAGTCACTGGATGACGAATGCGCAATGGCTGGGTGATTTCCAGATTGAGGGCTTTGAGCTTTACAGTCTGGGACATTATCCCGGCGTGATTGAAGGCAATGGAACGGTACAGTGTGAAGTGTACCGCATTGATGCCTCCACCCTTGGCGAGCTGGATGCGTTACGCACTAAGGGTGGGGAGTACAAACGTCATCTGATTCAGACGCCGTTTGGCAGCGCATGGCTTTATGTTTATCAACGCTCAGTGGCAGGACGCCAGCGTATCATGAGCGGGGACTGGCTAAAGCGTGATGAGGAGCCAGAGGCCTGAACAAAAACACCGTCCAGTTGGACGGTGTTTTTTTTTTCGACTTATCGGCTGACAGCAGAATTATTTCTTCTGTGCGCGCTCGTAAGAAGAGATGATTTCGGCTTTGGCAGCTTCGGCATTATCCCAGCCATCTACTTTCACCCATTTGCCTTTTTCCAGATCTTTGTAATGTTCAAAGAAGTGGGTGATCTGTGCGCGCAGCAGTTCTGGCAGGTCGTTCACATCTTTGATGTGATCATACTCTTTAGAGAGTTTGGTGTGCGGAACCGCCACCAGTTTGGCATCTTCGCCAGACTCGTCGGTCATTTTCAGCACGCCAACCGGACGGCAGCGGATCACAGAACCTGGCTCCAGCGGGTAAGGTGTTGGGACCAGCACGTCAACCGGATCACCATCCAGTGACAGGGTGTGGTTGATGTAGCCGTAGTTGCACGGATAGAACATGGCGGTAGACATGAAACGGTCTACAAACAGGGCACCAGATTCTTTATCAACTTCATATTTGATCGGATCGGCATTGGCCGGGATCTCAATGATTACGTAGATATCTTCTGGCAGGTCTTTACCTGCTGGCACCTGGTTCAAACTCATCGGGCATTCCTTCAGTAGTCGTATGTTGAGTGTCGGCTATTATAGCCAACTGACTCTGAAAGTATGCCCTCTTTTTGGCGTTTCGGAATGCACCCTAACGCTACTTTGCCGTGACAAACAGCGAAACAATCCCGGCTGCAATCAGCGGTCCAACCGGCACGCCACGGAAAAACGCCACGCCAATCACCGTACCAATCAATAACCCGCCAATGACCGAGGGCTGAACGCTCATAAAGTTAACGCCGCGACCGCCCAGCCAGGCGACAAAAATGCCGACCAGAATCGCCACGATCGACTTCCAGTTGGCAAAGGATTTGAGCAAGGTTGAGGCGGGCAGCGATCCGCTGGCCAGCGGCGCCATCACCGCCACGGTCAGGATAATGATGCCTAAGGTAATGCCCTGCTTCTCCACGTAGGGGAAAAACTGCGCCAGCGGCGTGATCTTGATCGCCAGCAGCACCAGAATGGAGAGGGTGACGGCGTTGTTATGAACGAAATAACTCAGCACGGCGAGGCAGATCAGAATAATGGTCGAGGCATAAGCAGCCATGGTTTCTCCCTGAAAATGAATGGATGCGCTGAGGACTTCAGCCAGCGCATAAACGGGTGGTCATCAACAATCATCCGGATTAGCGCAGCTGCCGGTGTTCAGCGATTGCAGCATCAACGCCGGGTTACGCACCAGGCTAACGCTCTGCGCACTCAGCGCCACGCTGCCGAGCGTGCCCTGGCTACTGAGCTGACTGCGGCTGGCCGCCAGCCAGCTGTCGCGGTAGCTGAGCCACGCACGCTGGGCCTGACGTAAGCTGTTTTTAGGCTCGCCGGTTAACCGGTTCATCAGTTTGCCATACTGATTATTCATCTCCAGATCCCAGGCTTTACTGGCTGTGGCATAGCACTGATTCATCGCAAGGGTGGTCGATGCGCCGTTCAGGCAGCGTGTCAGTGCGGCATCCGCTGGCAGATCCTGCGCCATTGCCACGTCGCTGGCCAACAGCAGGGCCAGAAGCCATCCTGTTTTCATTATTCTTCTCCGGGTAACTGATAAGCGGCGTCCAGCTTGATAGATGTCTCCGTGATGATCAAGCCGATAACCATTCATTAAGGTTAAAGTTTAGCGGGGTGATGGCCGATACCTGTTCCGTTTTAGGGCCGCTGGAAATTTCGCCTTTTCTCATACACGGAAACTATCAAGATGAAACAGTTATCACTTCGCACGGGGTTGCTGGCATTGCTGGCATTTATGACACTGCTGCTGTTGGCGGTGAGTTTTATGGGTATCGTGGCAATTAACAAAGGGAACCGATCGCTGGATGTGATTAATCGCATTCAGGGAGTTGAGCTGAACAGCCTGTATCAGAGCAACGCGGATTTAATGCGCGCCCGTGCCAACGCGGCGCTGGCGGTGCGGAAAATTGAAATTGGCTTGCTGGAAGAAGGTGCCGGCGTCACTAAGCTGGCGCAGGCCGATGTAGTGACATCGCAGCAGAACCTGAAACGTTTTATTGATGCGGGCACGGTCACGGCACACGGCAAAACGCTGGCGGATGCGGTGGCGGGCAGCTACAAAGCCTATCTTGAGCAGGGCATCCGGCCGATGATGAGCGCGCTGGATAAGCAATATACCGACGAATATTACCAGCTGCTGGAGGGTAACCTGGCCTCACTGGCCGCCCGCTACAGCAAAGCGGTGGACGATTTCGGCCAGTACGCCAATCAGGTGACCGCCGCGCAGCTGGCGCAGGCGGCCTATAACGAAACCAAAATGAAAGTTCTGATCGCCGTCGCGGTGGTGCTGACGCTGCTGCTGCTGGTACTCGCCTGGCACCTGCTGCGCCGGATGCTGCTTCAGCCGCTTAACAACGCCATTGTGCACCTCGAACAGGTTGCCGCTGGCGATTTATCACAAACCCTGCCGGCAGCGGGTAACAATGAGCTGGGACGGCTCAACCATGCGCTGGCAGAGATGCAGCAGGCGTTGCGCGCCTCGGTCAGCCAGGTGCGGGAAGCCAGCCTGCAAATAGACATCGGCAGCCGTGAACTGGCCGCAGGCAACGTCAATCTGTCGCAGCGCACCGAAGAGTCCGCAGCCTCGCTGGAGCAGACGGCAGCCAGTATGGAGCAGTTAACCGCAACGGTGCGGCTCAATGCCAGCAACGCGCAGCAGGCACATCAGCTGGCAAACGCGGTGTCAGATACCGCCGATCGCGGCGCTGAAGTGGTGTGCTACGTAATGGAGAAAATGCATGAGATCACCGACAGCGCCAATCGCATCGGCGACATTCTCAGCGTAATCGACGGTATCGCCTTCCAGACCAATATCCTGGCGCTTAATGCGGCGGTAGAAGCGGCGCGCGCGGGTGAACAGGGCCGCGGCTTCGCGGTGGTCGCCAATGAAGTACGCACCCTGGCGCAGCGCAGTGCCAACGCCGCCAAAGAGATCCGCACGCTGATCGGCGATTCGCAGTCGCGGGTCAAAGAGGGCAGCGAGATGGCGACGCGTGCCGGGGAAACCATGGATGAAATTTCAGGTGAGGTGATGCGCGTCACCGCACTGATGAAAGAGATCTCGATGGCCTCTGACGAGCAGAGCCGCGGCATTGAGCAGGTCAACCTGGCAGTAACGCAGATGGATGAAGCTGCGCAGCAGAACGCCGCGCTGGTGGAGCAGGCAACTGCGGCAACCCAGTCGCTGGAGGCCCAGTCCGGTCAGCTACAGGCGACCATGGCGCAGTTCCGCTTGCAGCCGGTCTGAAAGCAAAAAAAAAGGGCGCGATATTCGCGCCCTGAGATTGTCGTCAGATTAGCCCTGGCGGCAATCCGGGAATTCGCCGAGGAAACGTTCAACGTCGTTGACCATCGCCTCATTACCGCAGTAGAACGGGCAGCGCTGATGCAGCGTGACCGGGGGGATATCCAGAATACGTTTCTGACCATCGCTGGCCTTACCGCCCGCCTGCTCCGCAAGGAACGCCATCGGGTTGCACTCATACAGCAGACGCAGCTTACCTTGCGGATGGCTGGCGGTGCTTGGGTAGAGATAGATGCCGCCCTTCAGCAGGTTACGGTGGAAATCAGCCACCAGCGAACCGATATAGCGGGAAGTGTAAGGACGGTGCGTAGCAATGTCCTCTTCCTGACAGAACTTCAGGTATTTCTTCACGCCCTGCGGGAAACGAATATAGTTGCCTTCGTTAATCGAATAGGTATAACCGGTTGCCGGGAAGGTCATGCGCTCGTGGCTCAGGCAGAAAACGCCCAGCGACGGATCGTAAGTAAACGCATGCACGCCTGCGCCGGTGGTGTAGACCATCATGGTTGACGAACCGTACACCACATAACCGGCAGCGACCTGTTTGTTGCCCGGCTGCATAAAGTCAGCTTCGACCACCGGAGTACCCGGCTCACTGACGCGGCGATAGATAGAAAAGATGGTGCCGACCGAAACGTTAACGTCGATGTTTGACGACCCATCCAGCGGATCCATCAACACCACGTACTTACCGTTTTCCTCACCTTCAAAGATAACGAACTCGTCCTCTTCTTCAGACGCGATACCGGCGACGATGCCACGGGCTTTCAATGCCGCTTTCAGTTTTTCGTTGGCGAACAGATCCAATTTCATCTGCTGCTCACCCTGAACATTCTCAACCCCACTGGCACCGAGAATATCCACTAAACCGGCTTTGTTAATGTCGCGGTGGATAATTTTGGCGCCCAGCTTGATGGCTGAAATCAGCGCCGTCAGTTCACCTGTGGCGTGCGGAAAGTCGTGTTGCTTCTCGACGATAAATTCGCCTAACGTTTTCATAACACATTCCCTGAATCTTCGATGGAGTGGCAGCATGCGTAACAGTCTGCCAACGTATGCGTACGCAGTTTAGCCGATTGAACTTCAAAAACCATAGTCCTAATCCGTTTCTTCCGTCTGCGAGCAGGGTTACACTGTGCGCCGAACTTTTGAGTAATGGATCTCGTTATGCGCATTCACATCCTTGGGATTTGTGGCACGTTTATGGGCGGTATGGCGATGCTGGCCCGTTCGCTTGGCCATCAGGTGACCGGTTCGGACGCCAACGTTTACCCGCCAATGAGCACGCTGCTTGAGCAGCAAAGCATTGAATTAACAGAAGGTTATGACGCAAGCCAGCTCGATCCGGCACCGGACTTAGTGATCATCGGTAATGCGATGACGCGCGGTAATCCTTGTGTGGAAGCAGTTCTGGAACGCAACATTCCTTACCTCTCTGGCCCGCAGTGGCTGCACGACTTCGTGCTGCGCGATCGCTGGGTGCTGGCCGTGGCGGGAACCCATGGCAAAACCACCACCGCCGGCATGGCAGCGTGGATTCTGGAGGCCTGCGGGCTGGAGCCGGGCTTCATTATTGGTGGTGTGCCAGGAAACTTCGACGTTTCGGCAAAATTAGGAAAAAGTCCATTCTTCGTGATCGAAGCGGATGAGTACGATTGCGCGTTTTTTGATAAGCGCTCCAAGTTTGTCCATTACTGCCCGCGCACGCTGATCCTCAATAACCTTGAATTCGATCATGCGGATATTTTTGACGATCTGCGGGCGATCCAGAAGCAGTTCCATCATCTGATCCGGATCGTGCCGGGGCAGGGTAAGATCCTGCTGCCAGAAAACGATCATAACCTCAGGCAGGTAATGGCGATGGGCTGCTGGAGCGAGCAGGAGAGTATCGGCGAGCACGGCCGCTGGCAGGCGAAAAAACTCACCGCGGATGCGTCGCAGTGGGAAGTGTGGCTTGATGGTGCCAAAGTGGGCGAAGTGAACTGGGCGCTGGTGGGTGAGCACAACATGCACAACGGACTGATGGCGATCGCCGCAGCACGGCATGTCGGCGTGAAGCCAGAAGATGCCGGCCATGCGCTGAACAGCTTCATCAACGCGCGTCGCCGGCTGGAGCTGCGCGGCGAGGTCAACGGCATCAAAGTGTATGACGATTTCGCGCATCACCCGACCGCGATTCTGGCGACCCTGGCTGCGCTGCGCAGCAAAGTGGGCGGAACGGCCCGGATTCTGGCGGTGCTGGAGCCACGGTCGAACACCATGAAAATGGGTGTGAATAAAAACGAACTGGCACCGTCACTGGCGCGTGCTGACGAAGTTTTTCTGTTCCAGCCGCACCACATCCCGTGGCAGGTTTCAGACGTCGCTGACGCCTGTATGCAGCCTGCCCACACCACTGCGGATATCGATACCCTGGTCGCGATGATTGCCAAAGCGGCGCAGCCGGGTGATTCGATCCTGGTGATGAGCAATGGCGGATTCGGCGGTATTCACCAGAAGCTGCTCGATAAACTGGCTTAACCGAACAAGCGCCCACCGGGGCGCTTTTTTTACCTCAGCCTGACAACGCTCCGCATTTTATTGCCCGCCCGACTTCGCCGCTCCTGACTTCACACGCCACGGCACGCTTAACGTAGCGCCGTGCTGCAACTGCAACCGTATCGCCGCGCGCCGTGAGGGCTAACCTGAGCTGAAGCCAATACGCGTGATGTGGCGTCTGCCGTGAGAGTGACCGGCAGCGAACTGCCTGACAGCGTGCCGGGGCGGGATAAATAAGCGGGCCGACAAAGACAATGCCCGATCGTTTACTCACCCGTAGCCTGAGAATGCGGAGAAGGGCCGTGCATCCTGGCGCCTGGGGAGCGCGTCGGATTGCGGCAGAGGATTGGGGATTATCGCGGAGGTCCGGCCGCTGCCGGTAAACGCCTGCTGTGATGGCACAGCGGCATCGGGTCGCGTAACGCTGCCTGCAGGCGGGCAAACTGCCCGCCCCGACATCGCTTAGCTTTCGGCCAGCTCGCGCAGATACTGGAAGATCTGTCGCGCAGATTTCGGCGGCTTGTTGCCCGCTTTCTCTTTCTGCGCATTACGGATCATGCTGCGCAGTTGCTGACGATCGGCCTGAGGATAGAGGGCGATCACATCCGTCATGGCGTCATCGCCCTGTTCAATCAGGCGGTCACGCAACATCTCTAGCTTATGGAACAGCGCAACCTGCTGGTTGTGGCGGTTCTTCAGCTTATCCAGCGCCTGGCGGATCGGCTCGACGTCCATGCTGCGCATGATTTTACCAATCAGCTGCAACTGGCGACGGCGACCCTCTTTCTTAATGCGCTGCGCGAGTTCGATTTCGGCACGCAGACGCTCATCCAGCGGGATCTTATCAAGGGCATTTTTGCCCAGGTCGACCAGTTCGGCACCCAGGCGTTTCAGCTCTTCAGCGTCGCGCTTTATTTCGCTCTTACTGACCCAGATAATCTCTTCATCTTCTTCTTCATGATTATCTGGCACATCGTCGAGCCACTCATCGGGCTGTTTGGTCATTAGTGGACTCCCAAAAAAAGAGGCTAATCCTACCAGTTTATCGGGTGACTGCGAAATTGTTCTCTGACTCTGATAGACTCAAATCATACATACATAAGATTAGACGGCAGGTCGATGAACGTATCTACTCAGGTTGCAGAACAGCGAAAAGTGTTAGAGCAGGCGATTGCACAGGCGCTCGAACTGGCTAAAGCAAGCACTGACAGCGCGGAAGTGGCGGTCAGTAAAACCACTGGCATCGGCGTCAGCACCCGCTACGGTGAAGTGGAAAACGTCGAATTCAACAGCGACGGCGCGCTTGGCATCACCGTTTATCATCAGAATCGTAAAGGCAGCGCCTCGTCGACCGACCTCAGCCCGGACGCGATTAAACGCACCGTGCAGGCGGCCATCGATATTGCGCGTTATACCTCGCCCGATCCGTTTGCCGGTCCGGCGGATGCTGATCTGCTGGCATATGACGCGCCCGATCTGGATCTCTACCATCCGTGGGAGATCGATGCCGATCGCGCGATTGAGCTGGCGGCGCAGGCAGAACAGGCGGCGTTGCGGGCCGACAAACGCATCGTCAATACCGAAGGCGGCAGCTTCAACAGCCACGTCGGCATCAAAGTGTTTGGTAACAGCCACGGCATGTTGCAGAGCTATTGCTCCAGCCGTCACTCGCTCTCCAGCAGTGTGATTGCCGAGCAGGATGGCAACATGGAGCGCGATTACGCTTACACCATTGGCCGCGCCTTTGAAGATTTGCAGAGCCCGGAGTGGGTCGGTGCGGAATGTGCGCGTCGCACGCTGTCGCGTCTGGCACCGCGTAAGCTTTCCACCATGAAAGCGCCGGTGATTTTCGCCGCTGAAGTGGCAACCGGCCTGTTCGGCCATCTGGTCGGGGCGATCAGCGGCAGCAGCGTTTACCGCAAATCGACCTTCCTGCTCGATTCAATGGGACAGCAGATCCTGCCAGAGTGGCTGACGATTAACGAACAGCCGCACCTGCTGAAAGGTCTGGCGTCGACGCCGTTCGACAGCGAAGGCGTGCGGACTCAGGCGCGCGACATTATTAAAGATGGCGTGCTGCAAACCTGGTTAATGACTACCTACTCAGCCCGCAAACTTGGCCTGAAAAGCACCGGTCATGCCGGTGGCATCCATAACTGGCGCATCGCCGGTCAGGGCCACAGCTTTGACGACCTGCTGAAGCAGATGGGGACCGGCTTAGTGGTCACCGAACTAATGGGGCAGGGCGTCAGCGCCATTACCGGCGATTACTCGCGCGGTGCGGCTGGCTTCTGGGTCGAGAATGGCGAAATTCAGTATCCCGTCAGTGAGATCACCATCGCCGGCAATCTGCGAGACATGTGGCGTAACATGGTGACCGTCGGTGATGACATCGAAACCCGCAGCAACATCCAGTGCGGTTCGGTGTTACTGCCCGAAATGAAGATCGCGGGACAATAAGAAAGATGGATTCTGAAAGCAGCCTGATGGCTGCTTTTTTTTCATCACAATAAGAAAGGAAAGAGCGATGCGTAAGCATGTGATTGCAATGTTGTCTGCTTCTCTGTTGTTCTCCAGCGTCAGCCTCTATGCGGCCGATCTGGAGCAGGATATGGATACGCTGAATGCCAACCTGAAGATCGTCAAGAAAACCGACGATGCGCAGGAGATGCAGCAGGCGCTGACCAAAATGCGTGCCGCGGCGCAGGATGCGCGTAAGGGCACGCCAGACAAGCTGGAAGGCCAGCCGGCTGACAGCGCGCAGGTCAAAGATTTTCACGCCGGTATCGACTCGCTGATTGCGCAGATTGATGTGGTCAGCACGCTGGCAAAAGCCAATAACGTCGACGGTGCGAAACGCGAAGCGGCGAAATTTGACGACATCCGCAACGCCAACCATAAGAAATTCCGTTAACGCTCTCGCCGGTCACTCCCGACCGGCGAGTTTTATCATCACTTCTGCTTATTACTCACCGTTTTTCCCCTCGCCTCGCCGAACTTCACCGCACAGCCTGCGCGCATCCTGCTGACCTGACACATATTTAACGCATTTTGAGAGCTGTGTCGCACTAAGCGTGCAGCCTGCGATCTGGCGCACGCTCTTCACCTCGATTTCCGCTTGGTGCTGGAAATGTTGCGTCTCCACAGGGATCGCTATCAGGGGTAATTTATTTTCAACGCGAATTATCCGGTCTAACAGGAGTAGCAAGGTGAGCAATAACGGCGTTCCGGTGCAAGACGCGCCACCGGAGAAAGTGCAGCAGCTGGCGGACAGGGTAATGGCGCAGATTGCGACGATCTATCAGCAGCACGGCATTGTGCCGAATGCGGTCCAGCAGCAGATGCTGGTGTCGCATGTCGGCGCAATGGCATCACGCTCCCTGAGCGGTGAACCGCTGCCCGAGGTGGAAGCCGAGCTGTTCGAGGATATCCCGCCAGAAACGCTGCAGCTGGCGCAGCAGGTAGTGGATCTGTTTGGCAATCTGCCACGCGAAGAAGCATGGCTGCTCTCGGTGCATATCGAAGTCGCCCGATCAAACAACTGAAGAGGAAATGAACATGGTAACCGTAGTGATTGGCGATCGTTTAGGTAAAGGACAGAAAGTTGCGGCAGGCATCGAGAAAGCCGGTGGACGCGCGGTGGTGGTACCGGGCGTGGCAGCAGACATGAAGCTCGGCGACGTGATGAAGGCAGAAAATGCCGATTTCGGCATCTCCTTCTGCGGCAGCGGTGGCGCAGGTGCCATCACCGCCCAGAACAAATATGGCTACAAGGCGAAACACGGCATGCGTTCCATCGATGAAGGCGTCACCGCCATCAACGAAGGCGCTAACGTCCTGGGTTTCGGTTTCATGGATAAAGAAGAGCTGGGCGAACGGCTGGTGCAGGCCTGGAACAAGAAGCACGGCAGCTGATTATGAAACAACAATACGTTACGCAGGTGACGGTAGAGGGCAAAGGCGACAGCAAAGCGAAAGCCTTTGCCGATGCCCTGAGTCGCGTACAGAACCAGGTTCTGCGCGCGACGCAAAAAATTCTGCTGCGGATTGAGCCCGAAGATGTGCGGGTGCTGAACGCACGGGAGAGCGTCAAAACCGAAAAATTTCTGTTCTTCTTTTTGGCGCGCCAACGGCGGAGCTACAGCGTAGAGCTGGAGATCACCGTCAGCGTCACCGTTTTCGACACCGAACAGGTCACGTTCACGGTGACACCTTAAAAACAGTGCCCTTTCATGTCAGAAAGCCGGTTGCCCGACGGCGCGCTGGCCGCAGCGTCGCGGCGGTCAAGGCGACGGCTGACGCGTGATGGGTAAAAACGACAACAAAGGTACAACAACATGTTTTTAATCATTTTGTTTAAGTCGTTGATCATTGGCGGGCTGGTGGGTGTCGGCGTCGGTGCCGGCGCTGCGCGGATGTTTCACGCGCCGACCACCCAGGGAATGGGCGCCTTTCGTACATTGGGCGAACTGAACTCGTGCGAAGGCGATCCAGCCTCTCACTTCTCCTTTGGTCTTGGCTTCTTCTTTAACGCCTGGGCATCTTCTGTTGCAGCCGGTTCGTTCACGCAGGATGTGGATCACCGCATCATTCCAAACTGGGGCGCCGCCGCGTTGATGGTCAAAAACCGCAACGTGGCCGAAACGCTGCACGACCCGAAAAAAATGGCTATCGCCTGCGGCATCATCGGCATGATCGTGGTCGCCTTTCTCAACTCTACCGCCTCAGCGGTACCGGCCGCGCTGCAGGTTACCGCGGTGAAAGTGCTGGTGCCAGCGGCTAACCTGCTGGTCAATACCGTGATGCCGGTGATCTTCTGGCTGGCGGCGATTGATGCGGGCCGCAAATCGGGCTTCTGGGCCACTATTTTTGGCGGCCTGGCGCAGCTGATTATGGGAAACGCGGTGCCGGGACTGGTGCTGGGTATTTTGATCGGCAAAGGCGTGGAAGAGAGCGGCTGGAACAAGGTCACCAAAGTGATGATGACCGCCATCGTGTTGCTGTTTGTCCTCAGCGGTTTCTTCCGTGGCTTCGACATGAAGCTGTTGCAGTCCTTCCAGCTCGGCATTCCTGGCTGGCTCGACATGATTCATAACTCAGTAAGCGGCAAATAAGAGGCGATGCTGATGAACGAAAATAAAGGCTTCTGGTACGCCGACTGGTCCTTCCCGATCTTTGTTGGCCTGCTCTCATCCGGCGTATTTGCCGGGACGCACATGTACTACCTGTATGGCATTGGTGCCTTCAACGAGGTGGCGTTTGTCTCGATGCTGCGTGCCGGCATGGAGACCGGCGTCTACGGCGCGGTCGCCGCATTCGGTGCCAGCTTTCTGTTCGCCCGCATTATTGAAGGATCGCTGGTCGGCATTCTCGATATCGGCGGCGCAATTCAGACCGGCGTCGGGCTGGGCGTGCCGGCGCTGTTGCTGGGTGCCGGTATCATCTTCCCGGTTGCCAACTTCGCTGCCTCGCTGGTGACCGGTCTGGTCATCGGGGTGGCGATTGGCTACCTGATTATTCTGGCGCGTAAATTCACCATCAATCAGAGCGACTCCACCTACGGGGCCGACGTGATGATGGGAGCCGGTAACACGTCGGGCCGCTTCCTGGGGCCGCTGATCATTCTGTCAGCGATGGCCGCCTCTATTCCGATTGGCCTCGGTTCGCTGCTGGGCGCATTGCTGTTCTACCTGTGGAACAAGCCCATCACCGGCGGCGCTATCCTCGGTGCGATGATCCTTGGTGCGATTTTCCCGATTGCGCTCTGATGTCACCGGCGGTCCGGCAGCGGGCCGCCGCTAAGGAGTCCCCATGTTCGACTTAATTATTCGCCGTGCACGCCTCAGCGATGAGCAGGTGGTGGATATTGCCTTGCAGGACGGCAAAATCGCCGCCATCGGCGAGGTACAGGGCCAGGCGCACAGCGAGCGCGATCTGGCTGGCCGCTGCTACCTCAGCGCTGGCTGGATCGATTCCCACGTTCACTGCTACCCGAAATCGCCGATTTATCATGATGAAGCGGATGCAATCGGCGTCAGTCACGGCGTTACCAGCGTGGTGGATGCCGGCAGCACCGGCGCGCAGCACATTGATGATTTCTATCAGCTGACGCGCGCGGCACAGACCCAGGTTTATGCGCTGATCAACATCGCCCGCACCGGCATTGTCACTCAGAACGAACTGGCTGACATGACGCAGATTGACGAGCAGGCGGTGACTGAGGCGGTGGCCCGACTGCCCGATTTTATCGTTGGGCTTAAGGCACGCATCAGCAGCAGCGTAGTGGGCAAAAACGGCGTTAAGCCGCTGGTGAAAGCCAAGGCGATCCAGCAGTCAGTCGGCGGCCTGCCGCTGATGGTTCACATCGGTAACAATCCGCCCGATCTGGCGCAGATTGCCGATTTACTCACCTCCGGCGACATCATCACCCACTGTTTTAACGGCAAGCCTAACCGCATTCTGACGCCGCAGGGTGAACTGAAAGCGGCGGTAAAGCAGGCTATCGCCCGTGGCGTTAAGCTGGATGTCGGCCATGGCAGCGCCAGCTTCAGCTTTGAGGTCGCGCGCGTGGCCATCGCTCAGGGCATTCTGCCGGACACCATCAGCTCCGACATCTATTGCCGCAACCGGCTGGCGGGGCCGGTACACAACCTGGCACACGTGATGTCGAAATTTTTCAGCGTCGGCATGACGCTGCCGCAGGTGATTAACTGCGTCACGGCCCACGCGGCGGACGCGCTGCGCCTGACGCGTAAAGGCCGGCTGGAGGTAGGTTACGACGCCGACCTGACCATTTTTACCGTCAAACAGCAGACCCGACCGTTTATCGATTCAGAAGGTGAACAGGTGGCGGGTGAGCAGCATCTGGTCCCACTGGCGGCAGTGGTCGCCGGTCAGTGGATCGCGACAGAAGAAGGAGCAGTAAATGAGCTCGGTATATGAAAAGTATGGCCTGAAGCCGGTAATTAACGCCTCTGGCCGTATGACGATTCTTGGGGTTTCCACCCCGTCCTCTGATGTGATCGATACGGTGAAGTATGGTCTCGATCACTACTTCGAAATGAAGGATCTGGTGGACAAGACCGGTGCCTACATTGCCGGTCTGCTTGGCGCAGAGAATGCGCTGGTGGTCTCCTGCGCCTCAGCCGGCATCGCCCAGAGCGTGGCGGCGGTGATCGTTAAAGATAACGACTGGCTGCTGGATAATCTGCACGCAGCGCCGCTCAGCGTGCCGCACCAGATTGTGGTACCGAAAGGACATAACGTTAACTACGGCGCGCCGGTCGGCAGCATGGTGGCGCTGGGCGGCGGACAGCTGGTCGAAGCGGGCTACAGCAATGAGTGTTCGCCAGCACAGCTGGCAGCGGCGATCACCCCACAGACTGCGGCGATCCTCTATGTAAAATCGCATCACTGCGTGCAGAAAAGCCACCTCGACGTGGCGCAGGCGGCGGCAGTGGCGCGTGAACATGGCGTGCCGTTGATCGTCGATGCGGCCGCGGAAGAAGATCTGCACTGTTATTACCAGGCGGGCGCGGATCTGGTGATCTACAGCGGTGCAAAAGCGATCGAAGGGCCGACCAGCGGGCTGGTGATTGGCCGTCACGACTACGTTGAATGGGTGAAACGTCAGACCAACGGCATTGGCCGTGCGATGAAAGTCGGCAAAGAGGGCATCCTTGGCCTGACGCAGGCCATTGAAAACTATCTGACGCAGCCGAAAATCAGCGGCGCGCAGATGGTGGAAAAAATGACGCCGTTTATCAACCAGCTTAACCAACTGCAGGGCGTCACGGCCCGGGTAGTGTGGGATGCGGCGGGACGGGATATCGCCCGTGCCGAGATCGCCTTTGATGAGGCGACGATCCAGCAGCGCACCGGCGATCTGGTGCAGGCGCTGAAAAAGGGTGACACCGCCATCTATTTTCGCGGCTACAAAGCTAACGAAGGGATCATTGAGGCGGACGTGCGCAGCGTCAGCGCCGATCAGTTGCAGACCATTTTTGCCCGTATTCAGGCGCTGTTAACCGGAGAGAAAAACGCATGACGCTGACACCCAATTTTTATCAGGATCGCCTGTGCCTTAACGTGCTGGCAGGATCGAAAGAGAATGCGCGCGCCATCTGGCAGGCGGCGGAAGGGCACGTGCTGGTCGGGGTGCTGTCAAAAAACTACGCCAGCAATGAGGCGGCGATCGCCGATATGCGGGAATATGCCGCATTGATCGATAATGCGCTGTCGGTCGGTCTGGGAGCGGGCGATCCGGGTCAGTCGCAGATGGTGAGTGAGATCTCGGCCGTGCTGCAACCGCAGCATGTGAACCAGGTGTTCACCGGCGTCGCCACCAGCCGTGCGCTGCTGGGTCAGTCGCAGACGGTGGTCAATGGTCTGATCTCGCCCACCGGCACGCCGGGCAAGGTAAAAATCTCCACCGGACCCCGCAGCGCAAAAAGCGACGACGCGATCGTTCCGATCGGCACCGCCATCGCTATGCTGCAGGACATGGGTGGCAGCTCGGTGAAGTACTTCCCGATGGGCGGCCTGCAGACGATTGATGAATATCGTGCGGTGGCGGAAGCCTGCGCCAGACAGGATTTCTGGCTGGAGCCAACCGGTGGTATCGATCTGGATAACGTTGAGCAGATCATTCGTATCGCGCTGGAGGCGGGCGTCAGTAAAGTGATCCCGCACGTCTACAGTTCGATCATTGATAAAGCCAGCGGTGAAACCCGTATTGAAGATGTGCAGCAACTGCTGGCAATCTGTAAAAAGCTGCTGGCCTGAGGATCTTTGCCAGACGCCCGCCGCTAACCGGGTGGGCGTCAGACAACATGGACGTTGCCCCACGATCCCCGTAGGCTGACCGCTGAATCCCGGCTTTTTTCCAACCGCAGCAACAGGTAAACCATCGTGAGATTTCCCAATCAGCGCCTTGCGCAACTGTTTGATGCCCTGCAAAACGAAACGCTGCCCCAGGATGAACTGGCGCGGCGTTTTGCCGTGTCGACGCGCACCGTACGCACCGATATCACCGCGCTGAATGCGCTGCTGGCGCAGCACGGCGCGCAGTTTATCCTGAACCGCGGCGCAGGTTACCAGTTGAAGATTGAGGATGCTCAGCGTTTCCAGCACCTGCAACAGCAGACCGCATCGCCGCTGCGGGTGCCGCGTACTTCGCCGGATCGTGTGCGCTATTTACTGACCCGGTTTCTCACCGCGGCCTATTCGATCAAGCTTGAGGAGCTGGCGGAAGAGTGGTTCGTCAGCCGCGCCACGTTACAAAATGATATGGCGGAAGTGCGGGAGTGGCTGGGTCGCTATCACCTGACGATCGAGAGCAAACCGCACTACGGCATGAAGCTGTTTGGCAGCGAAGTGGCGATCCGTACCTGCCTGACCGATCTGCTGTGGGAGATCGATCAGGCGCAGCCGGACAGCCCGCTGCTGACGATCGAAGCGTTAAACAGCGGCATGCTTGATACGCTGCGTCCGCTGTTGCAAAGCTGCTTTGCCCAGCACAACATCCGCATCAGCGATGAAGGCGAACGTTACCTGCGGCTCTACTGTGCGGTGGCGGTTCGGCGCATCAGTGAAGGCTATCCGCTCAACGATCCCGGCGCGGAAGAGATTGGCGACGAGGTGCGGGAAGCGGCGCATCAGCTGATTAACCTGATGCGCCCGCTGGTAAGCAAACCGATCTCGCCCGCTGAAGAGAACTGGCTGCGGGTGAATATCGCCGCGCGACGCATTCAGGCAATCGCTCCCAGCGCCATCAATGCCGATGATGCCGATGCCCTGGTCGATTACCTGCTGAGTTTTATCAATACCCACTACAACTTCAACCTGCAAAACGACCAGCAGCTGCGGGCCGATCTGCTGACCCATATTAAAACCATGATCACCCGGGTGCGCTACCAGATTCACATTCCTAATCCGCTGCTGAGCAACATCAAACAGCACTATCCGATGGCCTATGACGTCACGCTGGCGGCGGTAACCAGCTGGGGAAAATATACCCCTTACGTGATCAGTGAAAACGAAATCGGCTTCCTGGTGCTGCATATCGGCGTCGGGCTGGAGCGGCATTATGATGTCGGCTATCAGCGCCATCCGCAGGTGCTGCTGGTGTGCGACAGCGGTAATTCAACCTTACGCATGATTGAGGCGATGCTGCTGCGCCGTTATCCGCAGCTGCAGGTGACGGGGCGATTGTCGCAGCGGGAATATGAGGCGCGCAGCCGGATTGATGAGGATTTTGTCATCTCAACCATCCGCCTCAGCGAAAAAGAGAAGCCGGTGGTGGTGATGTCGCCGTTCCCGACCGGTTTCCAGCTGGAGCAGATAGGCAAGCTGGTGCTGGTGGATCGCACCCGGCCTTACATGTTGGCTAAATTTTTTGATGCTCAGCATTTTCACATCGTTGACCGGCCAATGACCCAGTCTGAACTGTTCCGGCAGCTCTGTGACCAGCTGGAGGCGGAGGGCTATGTTGATGCGGCGTTTTATCCGTCGGTAGAGGAGCGTGAAGCGATTGTCAGCACCATGCTGGGCGAAGGCATTGCGCTGCCGCACTCGCTGGGGCTGCTGGCGAAGAAAACCGTGGTCTACACCGTGCTGGCCCCGCACGGCATCGCCTGGGGAGACGACACCGCCTACGTGATTTTTCTGCTGGCCATCAGCAAAAGTGAATATGAAGAAGCGATGGCGATCTACGATCTGTTCGTGACGTTTCTGCGCGAAAGGGCGATGAGCCGGCTGCGCGACAGCACCGACTTCGCCTGCTTTAAGGCGGTGGCGATCGACTGTCTCAGCCGGTTATAAGCGGCGAAGGGATGCTCCCCGGCGGCGCGGGGAGAGAGTCAGTTCTTTTTCGCCAGCAGGCGGGGGATCTCGCGCAGGCACCAGGCTTTGGCTTCACCCATGCTGTCACGACGCCACGCCATAATGATATCCACCTCACGGGTATATTCCGGACTCACCACCCGCAGACGGCCCTCGGCAATATCCTGCTCAACCAGCGAATAGGGCATGGTGGCGACGCCCAGGCCGGCCAGCAGGGCGCGGCGTTTATCTTCCATGCTGCTGACAGTCAGGCGCTGTTGCTTGTCCAGCAGCTGAACGGTCAGCACCGGGCGCTCACGCGCGGTATCCGCCACTGCAATACCGCGATATTTCACGCGCGTCACTTCAGACTGCGGTTCGGGTTCGTCATGAATCGGGTGGTCGGCGCTGGCGACATAGACACTCATCATGGTGTAAAGCTTGCGGGTGTTGATCTCGGTTGAGGCGCGGAAGTGCAGATCGGGGGCAATCACAATGTCGGCCCGTCCCTGTTCCAGCCGTTCCCACGCGCCAGCCAGCACTTCAGTGACCAGCGAAAACTGAGTATTGGCTTTGTCAGCTAGCCGCGTCACCAGCGGAAACAATGCCTCGGTCGGCACCAGCGCTTCGGTGACGATGGTCAGATGGGTTTCCCAGCCGCGCGCCAGCGCTTCCGCATCGGTGGTCAGCTTATCGGCCGCTTCCAGCAGCACCCGGCCACGTTCCAGCAGCATGCGTCCCACATTGGTAAATTTGGTGCGGTGACCGGAACGGTCGAACAGCACCACATCCAGCTCTTCTTCCAGTTTTTGCATGGTGTAGCTGAGAGCGGAAGGCACCCGGCCTAGCTCGTCAGCGGCTGCTGCAAAACTTCCGCGTCGATCAATTGCATCCATAACGCGTAAAGATTCAAGGGTTAACGCACGCTCTTTAGCCATCCCGGTTCTCTGTCAGGAAATTTGAACATGCCAGGCAGATTAACTGGCTAACAATCCGGCGTCCAGACTTTTACCATATGGGCATAAAGTCCGTGGCCGATCCTCGCCACCGGATGCTGGAGGTAAACAATGATAACAACACGCAGTGCGTCCGCTTGTGGTCAGGCCGATTTCGGTTGGTTGCAGGCGCGCTACAGTTTTTCTTTTGGCCACTATTTTGATCCCAAACTGATGGGCTATGCCTCACTCCGGGTCCTCAACCAGGAAGTGTTGGCACCGGGCGCTGCTTTTCAGCCGCGCACCTATCCGCAGGTCGATGTACTGAACATCGTACTGCAGGGTGAAGCGGAATACCGCGACAGCGAGGGCAACCACATCATCGTTCGTGAAGGGGAAGCGCTGCTGCTCTCTGCCCAGCCGGGCGTGAGTTACAGTGAGATCAACCTGAGCAAAGAGCGCCCGCTGACGCGGATGCAGCTGTGGCTGGCCGCTTGTCCGGAGCGGGAAAACCCACGGATGCAGAAAATCGCGCTGTCAGAGGGGCAAACCACCCAGTTGCTGGCCTCGCCAGACGGTGCGGACGGCAGTCTGCAACTGCGGCAGCAGGTGTGGATTCATCAGGTGGAACTGGCTCCCGGTGAACAGCATTTGATGCAGCTGCACGGACCGCGCGCCTACCTGCAGTCGATTCATGGCTCGCTGGAAGCGGTCTCTGGTACCGAGTATCAGGAGAAGCTCGGCTGTGGTGATGGGGCATTTTTGCAGGAAGAGCAGCAGCTCAGGCTGACGGCGAAAACTGCCACCCGGGCGTTAATTATTGATATCCCGGTCTGATGATTCAGCCATAAAAAAAGGCGGCCATGGCCGCCTTTTTGCTGTCTGAAGGTTTACTTCAGCATGGTAAATGCGGTGGTCACGTGCTTCACGCCGCTTACCCGACTGGCCACATCGGCTGCTGCCTGCGCTTCCTGCGGCGTCACCAGACCCAACAGGAACACTTCGCCATTTTCAGTGGTGACTTTCACATTAGATGATTTCACCTGATCGCTGCCCAGCAGCTGCGAACGGATTTTAGTGGTAATCCAGGTATCTGAAGAAGAGGTTCCCAGCGTCACTTTCTGGCCGATACGAATTTCGTTATACACCTCGGTTGCGCCATCAACGCCCATGGTGATCTGTTTAGCCCGGTCGGCGATCTCCTGCGAAGGGGCCTGGCCGGTCAGCAGGACTTTGCCCTGATAAGCGGTAGCGATAACGCGGGCATCACTTTTGATTTGTTGATCTTTGGCTAAGGCGTTAGAGACGCGTAATTCCAGCGTGCCATCGTCGACCTGGGTGCCAACGGTGCGTGGATCGGTGGCCGTTTTGGTGGCGACAGCGGCGCTGCCGGCAACCACGGCAACACAGCCTTGCAGCAGCATTGCGGTTAACAGGATGGCTACAGCGTTCAATGCTTTCATTGGAGCTCCTTCGGTCATTCCTGGTGTGGAAACAGGGTGTTATCGATCAGATCGCATAAACAGTTGAGGGTCAGCATGTGCATCTCCTGAATACGGGCACTGCGGTGCGACGGGATGCGAATTTCCACATCATGTGGGCCCAGCAGTCCGGCAAGTTCGCCCCCATCATACCCGGTAAGCGCAACGATAGTCATATCGCGCGTCACTGCTGCCTCAACGGCTTTAACAATGTCACGGGTATTGCCGCGGGTGGAGATGGCCAGCAGCACGTCGCCTGCCTGGCCGAGGGCCCGCACCTGCTTGGCGTACACCTCGTCATGCAGGCGATCGTTGCCAATCGCGGTCAGCATCACATTGTCGGCACTCAGCGCCAGCGCGGGTAAGCTGGGGCGCTCGGTTTCGAAACGGTTGATCATGCTGGCGGCAAAGTGCTGCGCATTGGCTGATGAGGCACCATTGCCGCAGCTGAGGATTTTATTGCCGTTCAGTAACGACTGCACCAGCGTCATCGCCGCACGGGAAATGGCATCGGGCAACGCTTCTGCAGCGGCAATCTGGGTTTGGATACTTTCGGTAAAACACGCTTTAATTCTGTCCTGCACACGACCACCTGGTTCTAAACGTCTGCATTAAAGGCATTCGGCAGCCACTCGAGCGCCGTGCCGGTAATGGCGATGATGTCGAAACGGCAATTCACTGTTTCAAAACTGCCGCCGCGTTGTGCCAGCCAGAGAGCGGCAGCACGCAGCAGCTTATGTTGTTTCTCGCGGGTCACGCTGGCGAGGGCGCCACCGTAACGCGCATCGCGCCGGTAGCGAACTTCGACAAACACCCAACAGTGCCCGTCGCGCATAATCAGGTCAAGTTCCCCGCCGCGACAATGGACATTGCTGGCTTCCCATTTAAGGCCTGCCTGCTCCAGATAGCGGCGGGCACGCTGTTCGTGCCCGGCACCAATCTGACGGCGATTTAGTTGGCCGGCGCGATTTCGCCCCGACGATACTGGTTCCATGTCAACTTCCTGTTGATCACACAATCCGCATCGGCGCTGAGCTTGCCGGTATTGCCGTCCAGCGTAAAGCCCGGTGACTGACGCATCTGGTTAAAGTGATTCGCCAGCGTCCAGGCATCAATTCCCATCGCATACAGACGCACCAGCGAATAGTCATTGTTAAAGGACTTAGACGCCTGCTGCATCAGACCCGGATTGTTGCCGGAGAGCAGCGGAATATCACTGAACTGCAGGCCATCCATCTCCAGCCGGAAGTCGGCACCGGCACCCGCCTGGGCACTGCGGGAACTGGCATACAGCGCGATGTTGCTGCGGCTGCCGGTACGCATGGTGATCATCGGTTTAATCAGCTGCAGCTCGCCTTGTGTTGAGACGATATAGACCGCATCGACCGCGCCGTCACCGCTGGGGCTGGCGACGTCTGGCGTGCTCTGCTGCGGAGCCGGAATGTTCACGCCCGCAATCGAGACGCCCTGCGGCTCGGCAGGTGCGGCGTTAACCGGCGTGCCGGATAAACTGATGCCTGCGCCACTGTTGATGCCCTGTTTCAGCTCAGCGGTGGAACCGAAGCGCTGCTGCAGCACGGTGGTGCCGCCCAGCGACTGCCATTCCTGAGCAAATGCGTTGGTCACGCGATCGCCCAGCCCACTGCGCGGCACCAGTAGCAGCGGCTGACGCTTGCCCTGCTCCCAGATATGGTGCGCGGCATCGCGCGCTTCGTCTTCAGGAGAAAGCGCAAAGTAACAAATATTCGGATGGTTCTGGATCTTTTCCGGTTCGTTAAGCGCCAGCACATTCAGTGGTGTCTGGCTGTTAGCGACCTGCTCAACGTCACTCTTCAGCAGTGGACCCACCACGATGGTGGCGCCATCCTGCTGCGCCTGCTGCATCACCTGCTGAATCGGCTGGCTGCTGGTGTCGTAGACCTTGATCTGCGCGTTGCTGGCCGGTTCGGCGGCGGCGGGTGGGGTCGCCGCAGGTTGAGTCTCAGCAGGTTGGGTGGCAGCCGGCTGTGGCGTTGCCGCATCGGCTGGCTGCGCTTGCGGCGCGCTGATAGGGGCGGCAGAAGGACTGACCACCGCATCAGCAGCGGCGGGCTGCGCACTGGCGCTGGCATCCGCTGGCGCGGGCTGGGCTGCTGCAGGCTGCGGCGCTGGCGTCAGGGCACCATTTTTGGCGTCATTAAAGCCTTTCTGAATTGCATTGGCGAACACCTGCGCCTGGCCGTTGAGCGGCAGCAGCAGCGCAATGGTGCTGGTGGAGGCTTTGGTGTAGTTCTGCATCTGACTCAGCTGAGTCGGCAAGGTTTTGGCTGCCGGGTTCTGCGGATAGCGGGTCTGCCAGTCTTTAATGGCGGATTTCAGCATCTCAGCATCCTGGCTATTGGCACGCCAGACCGCGAGCAGATCCAGCCAGCCCTGCAAAACATTTTCGTCGGCGTTGATCACCAGATTACTGACTTCCTGCGGCGGCATCTGGGTCAGTGCCTGCCAGGTGGCGTCAATATTACTTTGATGATCCGGGCCTTTCAGCAGCGGCTCCTGCGCAATATAGGTGCGCAGCAGCGAGAGCGAGGGACGGCCCTGGGCGAGAGCAATCTGCAAACCGTAGTAGCGGGCCAGCTGATCCTGCGACAGTTCGCTGGTTTTCACCTGCTCTAAACGCGCCTGCGCCTCTTTAATCTGCTGTTTCGACAGCTGTAGCTGCGCCTGCAACAGCAAGAGTTCCTGCTGCTGAGTGTCTGAAAGCTGCTGCGGCAGCTGGCTGAGCTGCTGGGTCGCCTCAGGATACTTTCCTTCCTTCAACAGGGCGCGGATTGCAAGTAATTGCCAGTCGGTCTTGCTATCATCGCTGCTCTGCTGCGCTTGTTGCAGATAATAGGCTGAGCTGGCGGTAGCAGGCCCCTGAATATTGACGGTTGAGGTTTGCGGCCCCTGACCGCTACACGCGGCTAAAATCAGCCCGGCAAGAATGACAGGCAGAAAGCGTCCTGCTTTACGACGAACGACTTTTGAAGGAAGCATACTGTATCCAGTGATGTTTTTTTCAAGATGCTCAATATTAAATCGGCAATTCGGATGAAACAATGAAACAACTCGATCGGGCAGAGATTTCTGCCAGCACGCTCTACATCGTTCCAACCCCGATTGGTAATTTGGGTGATATCACCCAGCGGGCGCTGACGGTGCTTTCGAGCGTCGATCTGGTCGCTGCGGAAGATACACGTCATACCGGGCTGTTGCTACAACATTTCGCCATCACTGCGCGACTCTTCGCACTTCACGACCACAACGAGCAACAGAAGGCCGAGCTGCTGCTGACGAAGCTGCAAGAGGGTCAAAGCATAGCCTTAGTTTCTGATGCCGGCACGCCGCTGATCAACGATCCCGGCTACCATCTGGTACGACGTTGTCGCGAAGCGGGGATTCGGGTGGTGCCGCTGCCAGGCGCCTGTGCCGCCATCGCTGCCCTGAGTGCTGCCGGATTGCCGTCCGATCGTTTCTGTTACGAAGGGTTTCTGCCGGCCAAAACCAAAGGCCGATGCGATACCCTGCGTGCGCTGGTGCAGGAGCCACGTACCCTGATCTTCTACGAATCGACCCACCGTCTGCTGGACAGCCTGCAGGACATGGTGACTGAACTGGGCGCTGACCGGTATGTGGTGCTGGCGCGCGAGCTGACTAAAACCTGGGAGTCGATTTACGGTGCGCCGGTCGCCGAGCTGCTGGCGTGGGTGAAAGAGGATGAAAATCGTCGCAAAGGCGAGATGGTGCTGATTGTCGAAGGCCACAAGGCGGACGAAGAGGCGCTACCGCCTGACGCACTGCGCACGCTGGCGCTGCTGCAGAAAGAGCTACCGCTTAAGCGAGCCGCTGCCCTGACCGCTGAGATCCATGGCGTGAAGAAAAATGCGCTCTACAAATATGCGCTGGAGCAGCAAGAGGCGTGACAAATGGCGGCGAATGCCCTATCATCCCGCGCCGAAGCTGACCAGACAGTCGCCGCTTTGTCGTCGTCCTCACTTGTGGGGAGACGGGCAGAGGGGAGGAAAGTCCGGGCTCCATAGGGCAGGGTGCCAGGTAACGCCTGGGAGGCGCAAGCCTACGACCAGTGCAACAGAGAGCAAACCGCCGATGGCCCAGAAATGGGATCAGGTAAGGGTGAAAGGGTGCGGTAAGAGCGCACCGCGCGACTGGCAACAGTTCGTGGCACGGTAAACTCCACCCGGAGCAAGGCCAAATAGGGGTTCACAAGGTACGGCCCGTACTGAACCCGGGTAGGCTGCTTGAGCCAGTGAGTGATTGCTGGCCTAGATGAATGACTGTCCACGACAGAACCCGGCTTAACGGTCAGCTTCGACTACTTCTAAAAACCCCGCTTCGGCGGGGTTTTCCGTTTAAAGACCCAACCCTTCTCAGGTGCCACCACCCTCACCCGGAACTGGAGCGCGTCTGCCGGGCGACATGAGCCCTTTTCCTGTTCCGGCACCCGTTGTTTACCTTATTCCTGTGCCCCCTTGGTTAGCGATCCGGTTTACGGTCAGCCGATCGCACAGCGGCGGCTCCCTGCTGACAGAATCAATCCCGTCATGCGATTTTTCACAGTTAACGGCAGTCATGCTTTTGTCGTCAGCAGCAGGCCGGGCTGTTTCAGGCTGGGCTGGGCTGGGCTGGGCTGGGCTGGGCCAGAGGGAATGTAACGTTGTGGTCATAGTCCGCAGTGTGCGGGAGAGATGAGTGCATCCCGTCGGCGAACAGCCGACGGGATGCCGCACAAGATGGATGCTGCACCATTGCGATAACGGATTTCCCCGTCACCCTGTTGCATGCTGCCCGGCAGCTGAGATACCCCTATTTTATTTCAGTCATTCACTGCCTGAATCTGTGGGTTTAACGGCCGATAGACAAAATGCAGCACCGCCTGGGCAGGGCTTTTTTGCGGTTTGACATAGATAAAGCCGTCTGGCTGCATATTTAATACCAGCTTATCGTGCTGGGTCGCACCATCAATAAAGTAGTCTTTATCCTTATCCAGCCGGTAGGACTGCTGCTGTTCAGTGCTTTTAAACAGCGCCTGCTGCGACGTCAGGCTGAGGCTATCCACTTCAAAATCCCGCAATGAGTTTCCGATAGCAATCACCACCTCAGCGGTGACCATTGGAATATAAATTGAGAAAAAACCGTCGAAGGTGCTGGTGGCAAACAGCTTTTCCGTCAGCGGAGGCTGATCGTTGCGGATAAATAATACCTCCAGCGGTTGCTGACGCTGTGAGCTTTGAGAGAGCGACCAGGAGAGTGCGTTGCGGGAAGCCGACAGCAGTGACAGAGAATATTCAATACCGCAATGACGCAGTTCAGAAGGGGTATTGGTGCGGCTCTCGCTGTTTTCATCCTGCGCCAGACGCGCTACGCCGTAGCGGCGCATATAGCCAATCGCCTTCTCCGCATCAACCATTTGCTGCGTCGCATCGGTTCCCATATTAATGTCGAACGTCAGGTGTTGCAGCAGATCAGTTTCAATCGCCAGCGGGAAATAGGTATAACGGACCAGATCGATAGCCGCAGAGTCCCACAGCGCCGGTGAAGCCGGGATTGCCCGTTCTCCCACCTGGCGGACACACCTTAAGGCTTCATGCTGAATCGCCTTTACCGCCGAGATCATTTTCTCTGAATGCATCACGCCTTCACCTATCGGCTCGCCATCATCGGTGTAATCCACCACCGAAAAACCGTGCGAAGAGCAGAGCATTTCAAACGAGGCGATGAAGCGGGTCAGGGTGCGAATCAGGCGGAAATCAGCGGTGTCAGGATTAACCAGCGCGGTGCGATTCTGCTGCCAGCCGGCTGTCCAGGCGGCAATCAGGTAGCAGCCGCGGACCTGTATATTCAGCGCTGCTTCCAGCAGCGGTGCCAGCAGGTTTTGCGCCGTGCCCGCATAGCCAAGATCGATCAGCATCAGGGTTTCGCCCGGCTGCAGCTGCAGCTTATTTTGCAGATGGGTTATCAGCCGCTGGCGGCAGGCCGCTGAACGGGCAAGTGTTTCCTTCACCACCTCATGGCTCAGAAGTGACTTATAGAGGTAATCTGCCGAGTGATTGTGTAATTTAAGCTGCGATGCGATCTTTTTTTTCCGCCGTTCGCTCAGCATCAGATGTCGGCTAATCATGTCGAATCCCGCCGCAGTGACTCGCTCCGCCGCACGTAATGTTTTCCCTAAATAGTCGACGATGCTTTGGCGAGAGTGAAAGGCACTTTTTATGGCGGTGAAACGGGAAATATTCAGCGAGGCAGATTGTTCGTCAGGATAAAGCGCATGATACGCCTCGCGGAGCATGTAGCCATCCCGCATCAAAAAGCCCAGCCGGACGCCGGGCATAAGGTCGCGTTGCTGTTTAATAAAGAGCGCAAATGCATACAGTATCGGACCCAGCGTGGTCCAGCCGGTGAGTTGCTCGCTGCTGATCTCATTACGCAGCGCGACGGAGTAACAGGCATGGAACAGTGAGGGGACCGGTGCTGTCGCCCCGCAGGCCGGGAACAGCAGCTTAGCCGCAACGCTGCGCTGTTCCAGCACGTTGGTCACCAACGCTTCATTCTGTTTAAAGTGAATGGCAGTGATGCCGGACTTCACCGGCTGCAGGTAATCCGCCCGGTGATTATCGCCGACATGAAAAATATCCTGCGGCTTAACCTGCTCGCGCTGAACGATCTCTGGCCAGAGCGAGCCTGATTTGCTGTGACCAAATTCTGACGAACAATAGATATGGTCAATCAGGTCTGGAATCTCATCACAGTGCGCCGCTAACAGGCGACTCAACTGGCCGGCATCTAAATAGGTATCGCTGACAATAATGGTGCGGATACCGCGTGCTTTTGCCTGACGTAATAGCGCCAGCGCCGGTGGAAACAGAAAGCCGTTGTCGATCTCCAGCGCCAGCTCGTGCTCCATCATCTGCTGCTGTTGTTCAGCATCAAACTGGCCTTTCAGCTCGCCATAAATTTCCGCCAGGCTGACTTCCTCCAGCCCGGTTGCGATACGCTTTTTCTTTCTGGCATCGGCTTCGGCTACGCCTCTGGCAAGCGGACACAGGCCATGTTGCAGTCGGGTAAATATATCAAACGGGCGAGAAACGTTACGCCAGAAAAGCGTATCGAAACAGTCAAGGGACAAGACTTTAGCATTACTTTGCTGAAATATTTGTTCTATACGTTCAAATGAAACAGAGGGCATATTCATCATAAATATCCGTAAAAATTATTGTTATATAGACATTTTTATTTTACCTGATCGATGTTAATGAATATTGAAAGAGTAGCGGAGGTTAGTGTCAGCTTTTTGCCCGTTAACCCCTGGCCGGAAACAGATATTTACCGTTTACCGGCCTGGAAAAAACAACAGGTATTTCCGATATCAATGAGATACGTGGGCCTTAGCGCAATTTTTCTTGCTCGCGCGTGAAGGGGGATGGCATAAGCTACAAATAAATAGCGTATTGATGTAGCGTGGTGCCGAAATGAATTTCCCGCCACAGGTCGAGCAGGGAATCTGCTCCAGCATGTTGCAGTCAATAAAGCGCAGCAACGTCCAGGCGCGGGTAAATTCCAGTACCGGTTTTTCACCAGGTTCGCACGGACACTGTTCGCTGTAAAGTCTGTATGCCTTTAGTAACGATTCGACAGGACGTTTGTTCTCTGTTTTATGCAGATAAAGATAGATGTTATAAAATAAAGAAGAGTGAATATTTTGTTCCCATGAGGTAAACCAGTCGGGTGAAAAGGGCAGCATGCCTTTAGACGGTGAACAGCCTTTTATCTCTTTATACAGGCGCAACAGCTTGCGGCGGCTAAGTGATGTTTCGCTCTCCAGTACCTGCATACGTGCACCAGAAGAGACCAGCTCCATCGCCAGCTGCGTGTCATAAATTTCATCCAAAATGCTTTGATCATTCATGGGGTTATCTTCACTTTGCCAGGGTTGGTTCAGAAAGAGAATGCAGAATATCACTCGAAAGAATGATACCGGTATGAATATGCTGGAGCGCGTCAAGACGGGAATCTTTAGTCAGGAATTCGATCACCGCTTCACTGTTAATCCGCAGCTGGCAAATAAGCTGATTGGTCGAAGCTAATTTTATCAGCTGTGAAATTGACAGGTCTTTAAGCATAGAAATCAATGGGTCAGGCAGTCCAAGCCGGAAGCTTGCGGCGTCTTTATCTCCCTGGTTTATTAATTGTTGCGCCAGCAACAGATAAGATAAGTTCAAATCATTGATATTCTGAACATGCTCGTTTGTTGTATTCTGGTAATGCATATTTTTCACTTGTTGGTATTTCCTTTGGTTATGTTACCTTTATGTTTCGACAGATGCTGACATGCGAGGCAGGTAATGTCAGCGCCGTAGCGCTGCTTATTACCGCCTTACTACTGCCAGGGGGAAATAAAAAGATTATTTACATAAGTATACCATTGTAATTTTTCTGAGCGAAGCCTGATGTCACTAAATAAGCAAAATAATAGAGGCTATTTGGCAAGTAACCACATTATTTAAAAGGTTATTCGCGAGCGCGGAAATTTATTCAATTTGATAATCGCTATCGGAACAGTCGGTTGTCTCAGCGTCTATGATTTAGATCATTACACTGTTTCCGTCGTAAAGAAATTCATTTTCTGAAGGTGCGATTATTCAGTGTGATTCATTTTGTCAGATCTGGCTGTGACTTTTGGTGCAGCATGTTTTTTGTCATGCCTCTGATTTAAATAATGCTGGTTTTTGAAAAGAGAATGTTATGAGAATTATTGCAGTTTTTGAAATGCTACCGGACACGGTCGATCTAAGCGAATGATGATTAGCGAAGAAGAAGGTGCTGGAATAACCATTTAGAGGTATATGTGAGGCAGTGACTGCCGTACTGTTCTGCTACTTTGAGATAAGCCTGGACAATTCCTGCCGTCATGAAACCGTTATTCTCCGGTCATCCTTCCCCCTGTATTGGGGGTATTTTACGGCTTATCTCTTTGGCCGGGCATCCTCTGCCATTAAATATTGATGTTGTACGCCATTCCTTTGAGGTTTTGCTGTGCGGTACCATCCGCGCCATACAGCGCTGCGCGATGGCTCACCTGCTTTACCATACTTTTCAGAGTTAAGGCTTTCTGCATCTGAAGTTCTAAAATCGGATAGATGCTCATATTCATCGAGCTGGTCTGGCGGGCAATGGCGATCACATTGTCCCACAGCGAATTCAGCAGAGGCTGTTGGTGATAAGGTGCGGCCATACCCAGCCGGTTTTCTTCTACTTTGCGCTGCTCTTCGTAAAAATTAATCGTCGATAGCAGACGACTTTTATTGTCAGACAGCATCTGCAGGGTCACCGGATTAAGCTGTGGCCGGTTGAGCTGGCTTAGCTCTTCTTCCAGCACCGGTTTCAGCTCTGCTAACAGACTGTGCAGTTTTACCAGGGTAATACGGAGATCATTCATCAGTTAACTACCCACGTCAGATTATCTGAAACATTTCTTTGGTCAGCGCGCTGGCAATCTTATCGGTATTAATCGGCAGTTCACCGGCGCTGAGTGCGGCTTTGATCTTGTCCAGATATTCAATGTTGATATCCTGGCTGCTGTTAGTTTGCAGCGACTGGATTTGATTACTCAGGCTGACTTTAGTCCCGGTACGGGTTTTGCTGGCGGAGGTGGCTCCCTCCACATGACGTCGGTCAGCACGCTTTGAGGCTTCCGGATGAATTTCGGTGAATACGGCAGGCGTGATCTTTTGGCTGCGTTCTATGCTCATCAATATCCTCGACAATCTGTTCGGTAAAAATATTTTCCAGTTAAAGTAAATTATCGGGCGTTGTCGAAATTACTGAAGGCGGCCGACCGGTTATCTTTTACGCCAGCCGGATTAATCTACCGCCACGGCGGCCTGGCCTGTGCCCGTCGCCGTCACGGTGAGGATCTGACCGGTCGGGGTCTGCACCCGTAAATGTTGCGCCAGCGCGGCATTGTCCAGCGCCTTCGCGGCGGCATGGACAGTAAAGCCATCCCCCTGATAACTGACTTCCAGCTTCTCTCCGGCAACGATCGCCCAGCGCTGGCGCAGCTGACTTTCGACCAGGTTCTCACCCGGATGAATCGCGCGTAACGTGACGCGCCCGATAATCCGCTGCGGATCGTAGATCAGCCCGCTGGGCAGATGTTCAGGCGAGCCGCGTTGCGGATGAATCGATTCCCGGCTGACCCGCTCTCCGGGCCGCAACAGGCGACTTGCCTGCCACCAGGTCGCCGTGACATCCAGATGAATCTGAATAAAGTGCCGGCGGGCGTCGCACTGCGCAATGATGCTGTGCGCGCCAGCCAACCGGCTCAGATTTCCGCTCAGCGTCAGTACCGGACTGGCACAGAGGGTGGCAAGTTGCGCCCTGGGCGTGAGCAACCGCACCCTCAGGCGCGGTCGCACCGATGGCGGTAAATTGATGTTGTTGTTCAACAGGGCGGTAATTGCTTCCGTTAGCTGAATATCCGCCTGCGCGGCACTGCAAATATCGGCGGCTGTCAGCAGTGCGATGAGCGTGATGATTTTAATGATAACGGAATATTGTGTTGCCACGATATGAATGTCCTGAACGGAAACAATGAAAAGTTGCGGATTAATAATGATCTGGCCTGAACCATCGGCATTGAATAATTCTACGGTAAAAGCTTAACTTTCTGATGAAGAAAGTAATGACATAAATGTGGCTATTTAGCCGGATTGCACCTGCGCTTCTTTTTTAATTGCCTTGTTAACCGACCAAGTAGTGCTGCTTCTGTCGATTTTTCAAATTATAGATTTCTGCTGCTCTCTTTTAAAATGGCGCAATTAGAATTCCACCGGCACGAGATAAATAATCCTTATGCTTGATAAACTCGACAGGGAGTTAGGCTTCCAGCAGGCCGCGCTGTCTCTGCTCAATAAGCGCCAGAATATTCTGGCTTCAAATGTGGCAAATGCTGACACGCCGGGCTATCTGGCCAGAGATATCGATTTCTCGTCGCAGTTAAACGCGGCGTTCTCCCGCACCGCCAGTCAGTCGGGGCCGCTGGCATTAACCCTGACCTCAGGCCAGCACATTGCGGCAAAGGCACCGGCGATGAGTGACCCCAATCTTTTGTATCGCATTCCCGATCAGCCCTCTGCAGACGGGAATACGGTTGATATGGATCGCGAACGCGCCAACTTTGTTGATAACAGTGTGAAATATCAATCAGGCCTGACGATTCTCGGTGCGCAAATTAAAAATATGATGAATGCGATTAATCAGGGGTAATTATTGAGATGTCACTGCTCAGTATTTTTGATATTTCCAGCTCAGCCATGACGGCGCAATCGAAAAGGCTCAATGTCAGCGCCAGTAATATGGCCAATGCCGACAGCGTTGCCGGTCCGGATGGTAAACCTTACCGGGCAAAACAGGTTATTTTCAAAGTTGATGGCGCGCCGGGCCAGCAAATTGGTGGCGTTCGGGTGAGTGAGGTGGTGGAAAGTACCGCGCCGGATCGAATGATGTATGAGCCGGGTAATCCTTTAGCGGACGGTAAAGGTTATGTCCATATGCCGAATGTCGATGTGGCCGGTGAAATGGTGAATACCATTTCCGCTTCGCGCAGCTATCAGGCTGATGTCGATGTGATGAATACCGCGAAAACCTTAATGCTTAAAACGCTGACGCTGGGTCAATAAGGAATAACAGAATGGCAGTCTCGCCAGTAATGGGCAGTAACAACAACAGCAACGTGAATAGCACCACCACTGCGGCCACGGATGGCACCAGCAGCGCGGACTTAATGAATAATTTCATGACGCTGCTGGTGGCGCAAATGCAAAACCAGGACCCGACAAACCCGATGGATAATAACCAGATGACCTCGCAGCTGGCGCAATTTAATACCGCCTCCGGGGTCGAGAAGCTTAACGACACGCTCAATAGCGTCGGAACGCTGGTGTCCAGTATGCAGCAGATGAATGCAGCGGAATGGGTCGGCCGCACGGTGATGGTTGAAGGCAAACCGGTGGTCGATACCAGCGGCCAGCAGGGCGCCAACAAGGTCTTCTCATTCGCGCTGGATAGCGATGCGGATAATGTCGAAGTGACGCTCACTGACAAAGAAGACCGTGTTTACCACGCCGAACTGTCAAACGTCAAAGCGGGCGTTAAGAGCTACAGCCTTGATGACCTGCGTAACTTTGATCCTGCTTTACCGCCGGAAGGCACCCGCTTTGACGTCTCCTTTACCGCCACCAACAGCAACGGTGACACACCGAACATTGTGGCGCTGAAAAAAGCCAAAGTCGACAGCGTAGCCTTCTCCTCCGGCGGCTCACTGCTGGAACTTGGCGTTAACGGCACCGCGACGCTCGGACAGGTTTACGAAATCGAGTAATTCAATCATTTAGTGATCGACCAGGAAAAAGAATAATGAGCTTCTCACAAGGCCTTAGCGGGTTGAATGCGGCGTCACAAGCGCTGGATGTTGTTGGTAACAATATCGCTAACTCCCAGACGGTAGGGTTTAAAACCGGATCAATTGCCTTCGCCGACGTGTTCGCCGGTTCGCAGGTCGGTATGGGGGTACAGGTCTCGGCGGTAAACCAGAGCTTCACCGATGGTGTGCTGGGCGCAGGCACCGGCAGCCTGGATATGGGTATCCAGGGCAACGGTTTCTTCCGTCTGCAGAATGAAGCCGGGCGCGTTTTTTACAGCCGCAATGGACAGTTCCAGAAAGATGCCAATGGCTATGTGATTAACAACCAGGGCATGTTCCTTACCGGCTATCAAGCCACCGGCACGCCGCCAACGATTCAGCCGGGTGCCGCCGTCGGCCCGATTCAGATCCCTGACGGCCAGATGCCAGCGCGCGCCTCGGACAGCGGCACGCTCAACGGTAACCTGCCATCCGGCAGCGAGGTGGTCACCAACACCACCTTTGATCCGACCGACAGCACCAGCTACAGCACCGCGCCAACCATGATTGACGCCTACGACAGTCTGGGTAACAAGCACACCATCAATGTTTACTTCGCCAAAACGGCGGATAACCAGTGGACAGCCTATTCCCAGGACATTACCGCGCCAGGCACGGGTTTTCAGCAGACCGCGCTGCAGTTTGATACCTCCGGCCAGCTCACCACAAGCCCGGCGAAACTCAACGTTCAGGGCGCGGCCTATGACGGCGGTGAAGCGCTTAATTTCGATTTAGACCTGACCGGCATGACCCAGCAGGCGTCAGAGTTCTCAATGAACAGCCCCTCCACCACCGGTTATGCTCCCGGCCTGATGAATGGCTACACCGTCGGTGATAGCGGCCAGGTGATCGCCTCTTACAGCAATGGCCAGCAGCAGTTACTGGGCCAGGTGGTGTTGAGCAACTTTACCAATCCAGGCGGACTCTCGTCGCAGGGCAATAACTGCTGGAGCGAAACGCCAGAGTCGGGTCAGCCGGTGACCGGCATCTCCGGCTCAGGCAGTCTCGGCACCCTGTACGGCAATAAGGTGGAAGCCTCTAACGTCGATCTGAGTAAAGAGATGGTCAACATGATCGTCTTCCAGCGTAACTACCAGTCCAATTCACAAACCATCAAGACCCAATCAGAGCTGCTGCAGACTCTGGTTAACCTCGGCTAACGGCGGATCACTATGGATCGTGCGATTTACACCGCCATGGGCGCGGCGAATGCGGCGCTTAACCGCCAGGCGGTCACGGCAAATAACCTGGCTAACGCCTCAACCACCGGCTTCCGGGCGCAGCTGATGGCGTATCGGGCGGTGCCGGTTGAGGGACCGTCGGTGGCGACCCGCACGCTGGTGGCGGAATCGACTCCGTGGAACGACACCACCATGGGCGCGGTGCATCAGACCGATCGCGACCTGGATGTTGCGCTACCGCAGGATGGCTGGCTGGCCGTTCAGCTGCCGGATGGCAGTGAGGCCTACACCCGCGATGGCAATATTGAAGTGGACAGCGAAGGCGGGCTGCTGGTGCATGGTCTGCCGCTGATGGGTGACGGTGGCCCGCTCAGCGTACCGCCGCAGTCGCAGGTCACCGTTGCGCCCGATGGCACCCTGAGTGCGCTGGGTGCCGGCGATCAGCCAACGGCACTGGCGCAGGTCGGGCAGATCAAGATGGTAAAGGCTGAGGCCGCTGCCCTGAAGATGGGAGATGACGGACTGTTCCATCTCAGTAACAGCGCAGCCGCGGGCGGTGCTGCGCCCCTGCCGCTGGACCCGACGCTGCGACTGATGCCGGGCATGCTGGAAAGCAGCAACGTCAGCCCGGTGAAGACCATGGTCGATATGATCGCCACCGCGCGTAGCTTCGATATGCACATGAAGATCATCAGCACCGTTGATGAAAATGAAAAAAGCGCCAATCAGTTGCTAACGCTGGGCTAAACCCGGCGAGGAGAATTCAAACCATGATCCGTTCTTTATGGATTGCTAAAACCGGTCTCGAAGCGCAGCAGACCAATATGGATGTGATATCCAATAACCTGGCTAACGTCAGCACCAACGGATTCAAACGCCAGCGTGCGGTATTTGAAGACCTGATCTACCAGACGCTGCGTCAGCCCGGCGCCCAGTCCTCTGAGCAGACCACCATTCCTTCCGGTCTGCAAATTGGTACCGGCGTTCGTCCGGTGGCGACGGAGCGTATCCACAGCCAGGGCAGCATGACGCAGACCAACAACAGTAAAGATGTGGCGATTCAGGGCGGCGGTTTTTTCCAGATCCAGCTGCCGGATGGCACCATCGGTTATACCCGCGATGGCTCGTTTCAGTTTGACCAGAATGGTCAGCTGGTGACCTCCAGCGGCTATCCGGTTCAGCCCGCCATCACCATCCCGCAGGATGCCGAGTCGCTGACTATCGGCACCGACGGTCTGGTGAGCGTAACCCTGCCGGGACAAACCGCACCGCAGCAGGTGGGGCAGCTAACGCTCACCACCTTCATCAATGAGTCCGGGCTGGAAAGTCTGGGTGAGAACCTCTACCACGAAACCCAGGCGTCCGGCGCACCGAATGAAACCACACCGGGCATGAACGGTGGCGGGACGCTCAGACAGGGCTATGTCGAAACTTCTAACGTCAACGTGGCGGAAGAGCTGGTCAATATGATCCAGACCCAGCGCGCCTATGAAATTAACAGTAAAGCGGTCTCAACATCCGATCAGATGTTGCAGCGGCTGTCGAATTTATAACGCGGGTCGCCGCGGGCTGTTAACGGCACCGCCGCATAAAGAGATGTGGTTATAACATGAATGGTAAGGCTTATTCGGCGATGACGCTCATCGCCCCCCCTCGTATTTTGCGCCGTTCTGGCACCCTTTTTTTTGGCATCGCGTTGGTGTTAGCGCTCAGCGGCTGTGCGTATATCCCGCACGCGCCGCTGGTAGAGGGAAAAACCACCGCCGCTCCGGTTGTTGCGGTGCCGGCGGTAAACAACGGTTCGGTGTTCCAGACCGGCCAGGCGATGAATTATGGCTATCAGCCGATGTTTGAAGATCGCCGGCCGCGTAACGTCGGCGACATCCTGACCATCATCCTGCAGGAAAATGTCAGCGCCAGTAAAAGCTCCTCGGCCAACGCCAGCCGGGATGGCTCTGATTCGCTGGCATTTGATGCGACACCGCGATTTCTGGCTGGCTTATTTGGCAGTGACCGAGCCAACACCAGCATCAGCGCAAACAATGATTTCAGCGGCAAAGGCGGCGCAGCAGCCAAAAATACCTTTAGCGGCACGCTGACGGTGACCGTCAACCAGGTGCTGGAAAATGGCAACCTGCGGGTGGTGGGTGAAAAGCAGATAGCGATCAATCAGGGAACCGAGTTTATCCGATTCTCCGGCGTGGTGAATCCGCGCACCATCAGTGGTATGAACACCGTTGCCTCAACGCAGGTGGCTGACGCCCGAATTGAATATGTTGGCAACGGCTATATCAACGAAGCGCAGCAAATGGGCTGGTTACAGCGCCTTTTCCTTAACCTTTCTCCGTTTTAACTCACTGATTATGAAAATCGCACACCTAAAGCGTTATCTGACTCTGCTCTGCGTAGGTCTGAATATCTTACTCCCGGTTGCGGTGCACGCAGAACGCATCCGCGATTTAACCTCAGTGCAGGGTATTCGTAGCAATTCCCTGATGGGATACGGTCTGGTGGTCGGGCTGGATGGCTCCGGCGATCAGACCATGCAGACGCCGTTTACCACCCAAAGCCTGAACAATATGCTCTCTCAGCTGGGCATTACCGTGCCGTCCGGCACCAATATGCAGCTGAAAAATGTGGCTGCGGTGATGGTCACCGCCGAACTGCCGGCCTTTGCCCGGGCAGGCGATAAGATCGATGTGGTGGTCTCTTCCATGGGTAACGCCAAAAGCCTGCGCGGCGGCACGCTGCTGATGACGCCTCTCAAAGGAGTAGATAACCAGATTTATGCCCTCGCCCAGGGGAATCTGCTGGTCAGCGGCGCAGGTGCGCAGGGCGGCGGCAGCCGGGTTCAGGTTAACCAGCTGAACGGCGCGCGCATCAGCAATGGCGCGATGGTCGAACGTGAAGTGCCGACCAGCTTCGCCGGTGACAACGTGCTGCGTCTGCAGCTGAATGAAGATGATTTTTCCGTAGCGCAGCAGATCAGCGATGAAATCAACCGGCGCTACGGCGGCACCACCGCGTCGGCGGAAAATGCCAGAACCGTGCGCCTGAACGCGCCGCAGGACAGTGCGGCGCGGGTCCGTTTTCTGGCTAATATCCAGAATATCCCGATCAGGGTCGATGCGGGTGACGCCCGGATTATCATCAACTCCCGTACCGGTTCGGTGGTGATGAATCGCCATGTGTCGCTGGATGCCTGTGCGGTGGCGCAGGGGGATTTAACCGTCGAAGTGACGCGCAACAACCAGGTCAGCCAGCCCGATACGCCACTGGCAGGCGGTAACACGGTGGTCACGCCTGACACTCAGGTGTCGGTGCGCAACAGCGGCGGATCGCTGCAGCGGCTCAACACCAGCGCCGATCTCAACAGTGTGGTACGCGCGCTAAACAGCCTGGGCGCGACGCCGAACGATTTAATGGCGATTCTTCAGTCGATGAAAAGCGCCGGTTGTCTCCATGCCCGACTGGAAACTGACTGATGAGCGACAGCAGCATTACTGGCGGAGCCGCCTTCGATTTACGCAATCTGGAAGCGCTCAAATTGACGGCAAAGCGTTCACCTCAGCAGGGGCTGAAAGCCGCGGCTCAGCAGATGGAAGGGCTGTTTATCCAGATGATGCTGAAAAGCATGCGTGAGGCGTCCTTCAAAGGCGGGCTGTTCGATAATCAACAGTCGCAGATGTTTACCTCAATGTACGATCAGCAGATTTCTCAGGATATCGCGGCGCAGGGAACGCTGGGCTTTGCCGATCAAATGATGCAGCAGATGGCGGCCAGCGAACCCGAGCCCGCTGCACCGGCGCACGAAACCCTGATTTCAACGCTGATCAACGCCAGCCTGCGTCCACAGCCGATGGCGCAGACGGCAGAGCCCTACACCCACCCGGCGCATCCGCGTGCGCCGGTGGAGGCGCAGCCGGACAACGACAGCTTTATCGCACGCCTGATGGCACCCGCCAGGGAAGTGGCGCGTCACAGCGGGATACCGCATCAGCTGATTATCGCCCAGGCGGCACTGGAGTCAGGCTGGGGAAATCGTGAGATCCCGACCCGACATGGCAAGCCGAGCCATAACCTGTTTGGTATCAAAGCGACGCCTGACTGGAAAGGGGAAACCACTGAGATCACCACCTCGGAGTATATCAACGGCGCACTGCGGAAAGTAAAAGCCTCGTTTAAGGTTTATAAAAATTACGCGGATGCCTTAACAGACTATGCCACTTTCTTAACCGGCAATCCGCGTTATCAGAACGTGATTAATAGCCCGTCAGTTGAAAAAGCGGCGCATGCTTTACAGGAAAGCGGTTATGCAACCGATCCGAATTATGCGAAAAAGTTAATGAACATTATTCATTATGTTCAGGGAAATGTTGCAAACCGCGCGGGTGGCGTGAAAAAAACGCTGGAGGAAATATTTTAGCGTTTTCATTTTAGTTTTAGCCGGAACTCACGATAAATAAATAACGATATAAAATTTCCAGGCCAGAGTCTGGCCTCGACTCATAAAATATGAGGCTGGTAAAGCGATGAGTTTATTTAATATTGCCCAGGGCGGACTGGATTCAGCCCAATCTGCCCTGATTGTGGTAGGTAACAACTTAAGTAATGCGATGACCGACGGGTACAGCCGACAAAATATCATTCTGGGGGAAGCCGGCGGTCGCAGCACTAATTACGGCTTTTTCGGCTATGGCGTTCAGACAAATGATGTTAAGCGCAGCTACGACAGTTTCCTGAATAATCAGGTTCGCGGTGCTAACGCGCAGTTTGAAGGGTTGAACGGGCGTTACGAGCAGCTGAGCCAGATTGATAACATGTTCGGTGATACCACCAATAATGTCTCCGTCACGCTGGGAAATGTATTTACTGCGCTAGAAGAGATCAACGGTAATGCCGCCAGCCCGGCGGCACGCCAGGAAGTCTATTCACAGTTCAAGGCACTGACGAATCAATACCGCACCAGCAGCGATACGCTGAAAGGGTTAGAAAAAAGCACCAATACTAAAATCAGTCAGGCGGTTGACGATATCAATGCCTGCGCCAGCCAGCTCGCCAACCTGAATAAAGAAATCGCCAAAGTGCATGCCTCCAGCGGCAAACTGCCCTCTGACCTGATGGACCAACGCGATCAGGTATTAGGCCAGCTCAGCGGGCTGACCGGCATTAAAGTGAATGAGAACAGCACCACGGGCCGGGTCGATGTCACGCTAGCGAACGGTTACTCACTGGTGAATGGCGATGATACTTGTCAATTAAAAGCCAAGCCCTCAGCCGCGGACCCGAACACACTGGTGGTGGCGTACACCGATAATACCGGTGCCGACCGGCTGCTGGATGACAATACCATCAGTACCGGTACGCTGGGTGGGTTGCTTAAATTCCGCAATACCGATCTGAAAGACGCCGAAAATCAGCTTAATCAGCTGGCGTTGCAGATGGCAAATACATTCAATCAGGTTAACCAGGCGGGTTACGATCAGAATGGCGACGCCGGTACCGCTATTTTCGCCCTTGACGAGCCGCAGGCGATTGCCAACAGCAATAACAGCGGCAATGCGTCACTGACGGTTTCACGTAGCGACAACAGCGCAGTCCAGGGACAGGATTATACCCTGACCTTCACCGGTCCCTCCGCCAGCGACTGGACGGTAAAAACTGCTGACGGACAAGCGATTACCCCGACGGTCGGCAGCGATGGCTCGCTGAGTTTTGATGGCATCACGGTTACCCCGCAGGGCACACCGCAGGCTGGCGACAGCTTTGAATGTAATCCGCTGGCCGGTGCCGCTGCCTCGCTGACGGTGGCGATTAGCAGTGGTGATCAAATTGCCGCCTCAAGCTCTGCTGATGCAACCGAGGAAAGCAATAATGAAAATATTAAACAGATGGTTGATATCAAAAATCAGCAGCTGATTGGTAAAGCGACCCTGAGCGAGGCCTACGCCAGCCTGGTGAGTTCGGTGGGTTCTTCAATGACATCGGTGAAATCGGCCTGCTCGACCGCTGCCGGCGTACTGGATCAGTGGGGCCAGCAACAGCAGTCGGTTGCTGGGGTAGATATCAACGAAGAGTATATCAACATGCAGATGTATACCCAGTACTACCAGGCTAATTCCCAGGTATTACAAACGGCCACTACGCTGTTCGATACCATACTTAATATTAAATAGATCTTTTCGTGGCCGATTTTCATTAATTAACAGAGGGTATAGGGATGCGTTTTAGTACTCACTATATGTACCAACACAATATTGATAGCATCACTAAATCAATGTCCAGCGGAAATAACGTTAATGCACGCCTTGCTGCCGGGCAGACCCTATTAACACCGTCGGACGACCCTGCTGGCGCGTCTGAGGCGGTGGCATTGCAAAATAGCTTAGCCGGAATGAGCCAGTACGATACGGCCAGAACTCACGCACAGGATGCGTTAGGCCAGGAAGATAACACCCTGAGCAGTATTCAAAGCGTGCTGACCGGTAATCTGACGTCAAAAATTATTGCCGGCGGCGATGGCGCTTATTCCGATCAGGACCGTCAGGCACTGGCGACTGAGTTACAGGGCATTCGCAACAATCTGGCCGATTTGGGCAATACCCGCGACAGCAGCGGGCGCTATATCTTTGCTGGTTATAAAACCGGCAGCGCGCCGTTCGCTGAGGATGGCAGCTACGTGGGCGGCGATACGCAGATAACTCAAAAGATCAGCGATAACCTTGAGATACCGGTAAGCCATACCGGGCAACAGCTTTTCATGAGCGGCAGCAGTGATGATCTGCTGGCCGCTGTCGACAAGGCGATCGCCGCATTAAATAAGCCCTGTGCCAGTGATGCCGATCGTCAGGCGCTGATGGATACGCTGGACAGCGTGAACGTTACCGTCAAAAAAAATGTGGATAACATTGGCAAAATCCAGTCAGAAGTGGGGACTAACCAGCAACACCTCGACACCCTGACCTTCAGCGCCGAGGCGCAAAAAATCAACGTCACGGCGCGACTGCAGCAGGCGATAGGATCAGATTCTGACACCCAGATTGGCCTGATTACCCAGTCTAAAATGTCTGAATTTGCCCTTACCTCGTCAATGACAGTATTTCAGGCCATGCAGAAAATATCGATTTTCAACTTCACATAATAAAAATCTATTACTCATTTTTCGGCTTAATGGCAAAGTGAAAACATCAGTAATTATTCATCGATTCATTAGAATCCTGTAGGGTTATCATGTTAAAAAATATTAAAGTTTCAACAGGGATAAACTCCCTGATGTATGTTTTTATCTTGTTCCTGGCGTTAATTTCGTTCTTTAATATCTCTGGTGCACATCGGTTCGACAGACAGCGGACGGAAGCACTCACTATCTCAAATGCAGATAATGTCATTCAGGATTCCATCGGCAGGCTCAATATTGCACTGGGTTCAGTTTCGCTTTCATCTATTGCTCAGCATGAGGAGTTTGTTAAAACAGGCACCAGCAATCTCGATGAACAGGCATTAGCAGAAATTAACGAAGACATTAAATTAGCGGACGATAACTACAAGCTATTTATGAGTCAGCCTGTGATATCGCATAGGGAAACGGAAAAAAAGAAAGAGATTAAGAAAGCGTATGACGATTTACATAATTTCACCCTAAGAATTCGCGATACTATTATTGATCCGAAGAAATCCCTGCTTTCTCCGGATGAAGTCGCAGATGAAACGGCCAAATACAATACCGCAATAAGACAAGCGTTGTATGAATACCGCGTCATTCTCAACACGTTAATGGAAGAGCGTAAAGCGCTGGCAGATGCGCAAAACTCAAGAATGCTGAGCTACGCCTGTGTCATCCTGTTAGTGGCGATAGGCATGATGATTTTCATGCGTATCTGGCTGAAAAGAACCGTGTTCACCCGCTTACATCAGACCCGCGAAACCTTTGCGATGCTGGCTTCCGGTGACTTAAGTCAGCCGATTGATATTGGCTCGAAAAATGAAATCGGTGAAATGCTGGCCGAGCTGGAGAAAATGCGCGTCACGCTGACCGCAACCGTGTCGGATATCCGCCATGGTGTCACCAGCATTTACGGCAGTGCAAAAGAAATTGCCAACAGCAACAACGAACTCTCTTCGCGCACCGAGCAGCAGGCCTCGGCGTTACAACAAACCGCGGCCAGCATGGAAGAGTTAAAAATTACCGTGCGTCAGAACGCCGACAATGCCCACAGCGCCAAACAGCTGGTTGAAACGGCCAACAGCAGTGCCCGTAAGGGTGGCGATGTGATGGTTAACCTCGACAGCATCATGCGTGAAATTACCGATAATTCACGGCAGATTGCGGATATCAACGGCGTGATCGACAGCATTGCTAACCAGACCAACATTCTGGCACTGAATGCGGCCGTTGAAGCGGCGCGTGCCGGGGAACAAGGTCGTGGATTTGCCGTGGTGGCCGGTGAAGTTCGTAGCCTGGCGAAGCGCAGTGCGGATGCAGCGAAAGAGATCCGTCAGCTGATCAATATCGCCGTCGCCAACATGAATACCGGTTCGCAGGAAGTGGAACTGGCCGGCACCGCGATGAACGAAGTGGTGAAATCGGTTACCCAGGTTACCGATATCATGTCAGAGATCACCTCGGCGTCAGATGAGCAAAGCACCGGCATCAACCAAATCGCGCAGGCGGTGAATGAGATGGATTCCGTCACCCAACAAAATGCCGGCATGGTGGAGCAGGCTGCCAGCGTTGCGCGCAGTGTCGAAGAGTATGCGCATAATCTGGAGCAGGCGGTGTCGCAGTTTTCACTTCAGGAAGGAAATCAGGCAAGTGAAGAAAAAAGCAGCAAATATGCCGCAACTAACACCATTAAAAAAACCATGGTACTGAGCGAACCGGCGTTCGGAAAAAATAAATCTGAAGGCGACTGGTCTGATTTCTGAGTAAATAACAGCTAAGTCGATAAACAAACAAGGGTATTTCACCGTTGTTTGTTTATCCCTTATATTCATTTCCCCCGGCAGGCGAAATGCGCGTAGTTATACGGGCTTATCAGACTATTTGATTATTGGTCAATCGTTAATAATCGTCTTCTGTTTTGTTGTAGTGGAATAGCTAATTTTGGATGGTATCTATACCTCAGAAGGTGTGATCGATAAAAATGCGCTGTGGTTGAAGTACCGTTTCTGGGTGCGTAAAGAAGCGCTGACGTTAAAGGTGAAATTACCGGTCAGCGTGGAACTGGACGATCTTATTCAGGCCGGGGCCGTTGGGTTATTAAATGCGATTGATAATTATGATCCAAAAAAAGGCATTGCTCTGAGTACCTATATCAGTCAGCGGGTTCGTTGGGCATTAATCGACGAATTACGTGAGCGTGACTGGGTACCTCGGCGGGTTCGCAGTAATTCCCGTCGGCTCTCTACAGCGATCCAGCGGATTGAGCAGGAGAGTGGGCAAACGGCTACAGAGGCGGACGTGGCGCAGGAAATGGGCGTTTCGCTGGCAGAATATCAGTCGATGCTGGCAGAAAATAACAACAGCATGATCTATTCGCTGGATGAGCTGCAGGAAGAGTATGGCGATAACTTTGAACAGCCAGACAGCAATCACGAAGCGTTAAATCCACTCAACGAAGCGCTGTTTACCCGATTAACCGCTCACATCAGCCGGGAAATAAAAAACCTGCCTGACCGGGAGCAAACCTTGCTGAATCTCTATTACCAGCAGGAGCTGAATATGAAAGAGGTGGGCTACGTGCTTGGCATCACCGAAACGCGGGTCAGTCAGTTGCACAGTCAGGCAATTAAACGACTGCGCGCCAGGTTAGATGTCAATAAATCATCGTAGTGCTGCCTGATTAATCGCGCTAATCGCGCCGGGCGACGCAAAAAGTCTAATCGAGTGATAAATATGATGAAAACAGGTATGTATAGTTATGATGATCGGCTGCAAAATATTTATGCATTCAATCTTTCTTACCTGCTGCTTGCTCAGCATCTTATCCAGCAGGACGCCTGTACGGCAGCTTTTTTTTTAGGCATTAATGAAGAACTGATTAATTTGTTAAAGAATCTGCCGCTGCCGGAATTATTACGGCTGGCGTCGGTAGACAGATTGATCTGTCAGTTACGCATTGAAAGCGAAGCGGTATTAAATACCATTACCAAAAGCTCTCGTCTTGAAGCGCTGCAGGGGATTCATGCCGGCATTATTTTATCGACCCATTTGCTGCACGGCATGGAGAAAAAAGAGTCTCTCTCAGATTCGATGAACAACGTTGTCAGCCTGGCGAGTGCGGATAAAAAAGCCTTTCCGGTTTAATCCGAACGACGGGTTATTGCAGCGAATGCTGAAGAGACCATGAAATAACGCTGTTCAGCCAGGTAAACCCTTTTGGCTCGCCGGGTCGTTAACGGCTATTTAGGTATCCCCCTTTTATCACCTGGGATCGGTTCCGGCTGGCGAAAGGTTTGTTAATAATGAAGAGGTTATTGTGCTGGTTGTTCTGGGCTATATCGTGGTTTTTGCCGCAGTCATTGGCGGATTTTTACTGTCGGGTGGCGAATTAGGCGCGCTGTTTCAGCCAACTGAACTGTTAATTATTGGTGGCGCAGGCGTCGGTGCCTTTATCGTGGGGAATAATGCGAAAGCGATAAAAGCCACGCTTAAAGCGTTGCCGCAGCTCTTTAAAGGCGCCGGTTATACCAAAGCGGTGTATATCGACCTGCTGACGTTGCTTTATCTGCTGCTGGCCAGCGGTCGCCAGAAAGGAATGATGTCACTGGAGGCGGAGATCGAAGATCCACAAAATAGCGCCATCTTCACCCGTTATCCGCGGTTACTGGCTGATAGCTTCCTGATGAATTTCTTACTCGATTATCTGCGCCTGATCATCAGCGGCAGTACCAATGCGTTTGAAATTGAAGCGCTGATGGATGAAGAGATTGAAACCGCTGAACATGAAGCGGCGGTCCCCGCCGACAGTCTGGGCGCGCTGGGTGACGGCTTTCCGGCGTTTGGTATTGTCGCCGCGGTGATGGGCGTGGTGCATGCGCTGGCGTCCGCCGATCGTCCGGCTGCCGAACTCGGCGAGTTGATCGCCCATGCCATGGTCGGCACCTTTCTCGGTATCCTGCTGGCTTACGGCTTCGTCAGTCCACTGGCGGCGTTGCTGCGTCAGAAAAGTGCGGAAAAAACCAAAGCGCTGTTCTGCATTAAAGCGGTGTTGCTGGCGGCGATTAATGAATCCGCACCGCAAATCGCAGTGGAGTTTGGTCGCAAAACGCTCTACTCCTCGGTGCGCCCGACCTTCTATCAGCTGGAAGAGCACATTCGTGATGTGAAAGCGGCACCTTCAGAGCCAGCGGCGGCAGCGGAAGAGGCTGCATGAATAAGAAAAACAATGCCGTCATCGTGGTCAAACGGAAGCGTAAGTCTGCCCATGGTGGCCATCACGGTGGCTCGTGGAAAATTGCTTATGCCGACTTTATGACGGCAATGATGGCCTTCTTTTTGGTGATGTGGTTACTCTCAACCTCAACACCGCAAACCCGTGAGCAGGTGGCGGAGTATTTTAAAATGCCGTTACGGGTTGCACTGGCGAAGGGCAACAAATCGAGCCTGAGTGACAGCGTGATCCCCGGCGGCGGCGATAACGTGATTAAGCAGGACGGTGAAGAGCTTAAGCAAACGCCGGATAAGCTGGAAAATAAGAAGCAAAAGTCCGATCACAATTTACAGGCGCTGCGTGAAAAGCTGCAGAGCCTGATCGTCCAGGATCCACGGCTGAGTAATTTCCAGTCCAATATACGACTGTCGCTGACTGATAATGGGCTGCTGGTTCAGATCACCGACAGTCAGGACCGGCCGATGTTTAAGGTTGGCAGCCGCGAACCCGAGCCGTATATGCGCGCCATTCTTGAGGCGCTGGCACCGGCGCTGAATGGCTTAACCAATCGCATTACCCTCTCTGGTCACACCGATTCGTTGCGTTATGCCGGTGGTGATGCCGCCTACAGTAACTGGGAGCTGTCGGCCGATCGTGCTAATGCCTCGCGTCGCGCGTTAATTAAAGGTGGCATGTCGGCGGATAAATTCCTGCGCATTGTCGGCATGGCTGATAGCGTCAGTCTCGATAACGGCGGCCAGGATAATCCGCTTAATCGACGGATAACCATACTGGTTCACAGTAAAGAAAAAGAGAAGGAAATTCTCAAAGAGCAGTCGCTTTTAAATAAACTCACTGCAACCCCGGAAACGGAAAAATTAACGTCGGCGTTAAAGATTGTGCCTGCCGATGCGCAAGCCCCTGGGCAGCCGGTTATCTCTCCAGGAAAAATAGAGCAGAGGGAAAACGATGGACATAAGTGATTTTTATCAGACTTTTTTCGATGAGGCTGATGAGTTACTGGCAGATATGGAGAAACATCTGCTGGATCTGGACTTCCTTTCACCCGATAAGGATTTATTAAATGCCATATTTCGGGCCGCTCACTCAATCAAGGGTGGTGCCGGCACGTTTGGCTTTACGGTATTACAAGAAACAACCCATATACTGGAAAATTTACTCGATGAGGCCCGTTGCGGCGAATTACAGCTGACCAGTGAAATTATTAATTTGTTTCTTGAGAGTAAAGATATTATGCAGGAACAACTGAATGCGTATAAATCTTCGCAACAGCCGGATGAAGAAAGCTTCCGCTATATCTGCGAAGCGCTGCGGCAAATTGCGTTAGAGAGCAAAGCTGAGCCGCCGTCTGCTGCCACGGCGTCGCAGCCTGCCGTTGCGGCGGCGCCAGAGCCGGAGAGCGTGCCACCGGTAGCCGCCCAGCAAGCGCAACCGGAGCCGGCAACCGGCGGTTCGGTACTCGCTGTCAGACTGACCGGCATTAATGAGCTGGATAAACAGCCGTTAACCGATGAGCTGGCTAATCTGGGGACCATTATCAACAAGCAGGATGATGGCGGCCAGATTGACATTACCCTCGAAACCACCACCAGCATCGACGACATCATCGCGGTGATGTGCTTTGTGCTGGAACCGCATCAGATAGTGATTACCCCAGCCAGCGCTGCTGAGGCGGTTGAAGCTGAAGCCGCCGCTGTCCCGGTGGCACCCGTGGCGAAGCCGGACGCGTCCGCCGCACCCGCCCCAGCCAGACACAAAGCGCCACCGAAAGCACCCGCCAGTGAAAGCGGCAGCATCCGGGTAGTGGTTGATAAGGTTGACCAGATTATCAATCTGGTGGGTGAACTGATCATTACGCAGGCGATGCTGACGCAGCTCTCGTCGCGGCTCGATGCCTCCCAGCATGATGCGCTGGTGAACAGCATTGCCCAGCTGGAACGCAATGCGCGGGATCTGCAGGAATCGGTGATGTCGATTCGTATGATGCCGATGGAATATGTCTTCAGCCGCTTCCCAAGACTGGTGCATGACCTGGCGACAAAACTGAATAAGAAGGTTGAGCTGATCCTGCGTGGCGGCTCGGCGGAACTGGATAAGGGGCTGATTGAAAAAATTATCGATCCGCTGACCCACCTGGTGCGTAACAGCCTCGATCACGGCATTGAACCGGTCGAAGCCCGAGTGGCCAAAGGAAAGCCGGAAAAAGGCAATCTGATCCTGTCTGCTGAGCATCATGGCGGCAATATTGTGATTGAAGTGATTGACGACGGTGCCGGCCTTAACCGCGAGAAGATCCTCGCCCGGGCGCAGTCGCAAGGCCTGATGGTGGCTGAAAACGCCAGTGATGAAGAGATCTGGATGCTGATCTTCGCTCCGGGCTTCTCCACCGCCGAGAAGGTGACGGATGTCTCAGGCCGCGGAGTCGGCATGGACGTGGTGAAACGTAACATTCAGGCGATGGGCGGCCATGTCGAAATCTATTCTGAACAGGATAAAGGCTCGACCATCCGCATTATTCTGCCGCTGACGCTGGCGATTCTTGACGGGATGTCGGTGCGGGTCGGTGACGAAATTTATGTTCTGCCGCTCGGCACGGTGATGGAGTCGCGGCTGCCGTCAGAGAAAGCGCTCTACCGCATGGCCGGTGACGAACTGATGCTTCAGGTCCGCGAAGAGTATCTGCCGCTGGTTGAACTGCGACAGGTGTTTAATCTGCCGGGCCAGGCTGATGAGAGCAATCAGGGCATTGCGGTGATTGTGCAGAGTGCCGGCTGCCGTTACGCCCTGTTAGTGGATCAACTGGTTGGTCAGCATCAGGTGGTGGTCAAGAATCTTGAGCTTAATTACCGCCGGGTTCCTGGCGTGTCGGCGGCGACCATTCTTGGCGACGGCAGCGTGGCACTGATACTGGATGTCGCGGTATTAGCCATGCTGGCGAAGGAAAAGCGACAGGCAACCAAAGCCGGTTAATAGCGTGCTGTTTTAAGGTGAAAAAATGAATTTATCTGGCTCGGAAAATAAAGATGCTGGCGATATTGCTGGCCACGAATATCTGGTCTTCAGGTTAGGCAATGAAGAGTATGGCATTGATATTCTAAAAGTTCAGGAGATCCGCAGTTGTGAACGGATGACCCGTATCGCTAACTCTCCTGACTTTATTGCGGGCGTCACCAACTTGCGTGGCGTCATTGTCCCGATAGTCGACCTGCGGGTTAAATTCCGCCTGAGTTCCGCCGAATTTAATGAACACACCGTGGTGATCGTGCTGAATTTTGGCAGCCGGGTGGTGGGGATTATTGTCGATGGCGTTTCTGACGTGTTGTCATTAATTGCTGAGCAAATTCGTCCGGCACCGGATTTCTCGGTGACGCTGTCGACGGAATATCTCGAAGGATTAGGATCGATTGATGACCGGATGCTGATTCTGGTTAATATCGAAAAGCTGTTAAACAGTGAAGAGATGGAGCTGGTCGAAAAAAATAGCGCCCTCGCGACCTGCGACTAAACGCCGTTTTTATCTATTGCCAGGCCACAACACGCGTTCAGTGTCGGCCTGGCGTGCTTTTCACGCCATTCGCCTGCCATTCCCCCCGATAAGACCTGCTCTGAACTCAGCCGCCCTCACACTCAGCCCTTAATCTGAAGCAAGCCATGCAACGCTGCAATCTGGCGGTTGCCGTATGGCTTGCGCCATGGAAATTTCCCAGGATACTGCCAGCGTGCGCCGTTGTGACGCGGGGTAAACGCGGACGCTGTTGCAGCGGGTTGCCGCCCATCGACCGGTTTCTCTGCGAGCGACTCGGGGTGCGCTGAAGCTGTCAGCCGATCCGCACCGGCGACAGCCTCCAGCGGCGACCTCATGAGATCAACCGGCAGGCTGGATGCGCGCCGGCGGTGCGCTGTGGCGATTCAGGCTGTCAGAGGATGACGCTGTACTGGGATAGTGTTAAGGAAAGCGGAATAGGGTAGTTACGGGCTGTTCAGCCGCTGTCTACCGGGCGGGGAGCCGGGAAACGCGCTAAAGGAGAGGTGAAAAAACGATAATCTTTAATGCAAAAAAGCCCGATGTCGGTAGCAACCGGCATCGGGCCTTGCGCATTGGATGATAGTAACCCGCCCGACGACTTTAATACTGTCAGTCTGTCGGGCGGTTTAATATTAACGCAGCAGCGAAAGAATATTGTTTGGAGTCTGGTTCGCCTGCGCCAGTACCGCGGTACCTGCCTGTTGCAGGATGTTACCTTTGGACATATTGGACACTTCGGTCGCCATATCGGCATCCTGAATACGTGACTGAGAGGCCGACAGGTTAATCACGGTGCTATTCAGGTTGTTGATGACTGAGTCAAATCGGTTTTGCACCGCACCCAGATCGGAGCGCAGTGAGCCGACCATATCCAGTGCGGCGTCAACTTTTTTGATCAGACCGTCTGAACCGGTACCGTCGATGGTGGTGACGTCATAAGAATCCATGGCCAGAGTGGTAGCATCCATTTTCTGCAAACCGATTGAAATCGACTGGGCATCGTCGGCGCCAACCTGGATGTTCAGTGAGGTGTCTGCGCTCAGCACTTTCACGCCGTTGAATTCGGTTTGTTCAGAGATACGGTTAATTTCAGCCAGGCGCTGAGTAATCTCAGCCTGGATTGATTTTCTGTCCAAATCAGAGTTGGTGCCGTTGTTAGCCTGAACGGTCAGCGTACGGATTTTCTGCAGGTTATCGTTAACTTCGTTTAACGCACCTTCAGTGGTCTGCGCGATTGAAATACCGTCGTTAGCGTTACGCGAAGCCTGAGACAGGCCATTGATTTTAGCGGTGAAGCGGTTACTGATTGACTGGCCAGCAGCGTCGTCTTTAGCGCTGTTAATACGCAGGCCAGAAGAGAGGCGCTGGATCGCGGTGCCGAGGCTTGACTGTGAGCGATTCAGGTTGTTCTGCGCAATCAAACTCAGGGTGTTGGTGTTAATGACCTGTGTCATGTAATTTTCCTTCACTAATATTAGGTTATTAAATGTGAGTATGCGTGTTCACTTCGCATGATATTAAATATCGGCGTGGTGAAAATTTACTGAAATTTTTTTTACTGCGGTTATAAGCGAAGGGAAATTTAAACCTGCGGTTCAGGCAGACAGGCCTGCACGTTTTTTTGACTGTATAAAGAGGGCAGAAGACCGGTTTTACCCGTCGCGGTAAAGTTAATCTTCTCTGTAAGGTGAATTAATGACAGAGTTGCCCTTATTTCGGGTGATTTGATTTTTTACTTATCGATGCGTCGATTTAAAAAAAAGGTCAGAACTGGCGGGTAGTGGTGTAAAGATTAAACGGCGCAGTTAAATTTTTTATTCTGCCTTTATTTTTTCTGGCCGGCGCCGATATTTTATAGACCAAAAGAAAATGAAGATTGGTTAATATTAACAGGAGATTAACATGGCAATATCATCAATAGCCAGCGCGGGGGTTGGCGGCTGGGATTATACCGATCTGTTAAATAGCATGGCGGATAGCGAACAACTGCGTCTCAATCCTTACACCAATCTGCAGAATAGCTGTAAAAAGAAAATCTCTGCCTGGGGCAGCATTAAAAATTTAACCACTAACCTGCAGACCTCGATTGACGTACTCAATCATTCGGCCTTTGACACTATGAAAGTCACGTCTAATACCGCGTTTACCGCCACCGCCGCAAGTGGTGCCCTGGCGGACACCCATACGGTAAAAGTTGATCAGCTGGCGATTGCGCACAAGCTGAAAAGTACTGTCTTTGACAGCGCCATTACGCAACTTGGCGGCACGACCAGCGGCGGGACCCGTACCATTACCATTACCCAGGGAAACGGCGATACCGACGGGGACGGGGACATTGATGATGATGATATTAAACCGCTGCAGGTGGAATTAAAGGACGGTGAGACCGCACTGAACGACATCGCCAACCTGATCAACAAGGAAAACACCGCAAAAGGTGGCAACGTTTCCGCCTCGGTTCAGCGTGATGGTAACGGCGGTTATCAGCTGATGCTGAGTTCAAAAGTCACCGGGACAATTGGCGAGATGTCGATCAGCGTGGAGGGTGATGACAGTCTCGGCGCTATCCTTAATACCAGCAATGGCGGGACAGGCGCAGATAAGATGAGCGCTGTCTCTGCGGCTAAGGACGCTAAGTTCAGCGTCGACGGCATCGATTACACCCGTTTCAAAAATTCCATCAGCGACGTCATTGACGGCGTGACCCTCAACCTGAATGCGGTATCCGCAGCCGATAGTGAGCCGGAACAGCTGACCCTGACGGTGGACACCAGCGCCATCAAAGCCGGGCTGCAGGACTTTGTTAAGCAATACAATGCGCTGTTAACCGAAGCGACGGCCGACAGCAAATATGTCGCACCCAGCAAAGACGGGGATAGTGAGAAGACCACCGAGCAGAGCGGTGCGTTGCGGGGAGAATCATGGTTACGTAACCTGGTCAGCGACATTCGCAATGCCGTCAATGGCAGCTACAAAGGCAATATCTACACCTCTCTTTCGCAGTTGGGCATCACCACGGACAGCAAAACGGGCCTGATGACGCTTGATGAAACCAAAGTGGATAAAGCCATTGCCGATAATCCCGAAGATGTACAGAAAATGATTCAGGGCGTAGGGGGAAATGGCGGCCTGAACAATAGGCTGGGAGAAATTTTCACTCAATACCTTGTCGGTAATCCCGAGAAAAATATCAAGGGGGTGTTCGAAGCCGCTACCGATCTGCTCAATAGCCAAATCGATAATGCCACCGATCAGATAACCCGCACGCAGGCGTTGATCGACTCTAAAGTTGAGTTACTGAGAAAGCAGTATGCCAATGCCGATTCCCTGTTTAATCAGATGAACAATATGAGTACTACCCTGGCGGGTATGTTCAGCAAGTTGTAATCCCGACGCAGGGGTTGTCGCAGACCGGGCGATGTCCCTGTTTTATATGCAGGAAATGATAATGTACCAAATGCAAAGCTCACAGGCTTATGACCAGGTTTCGCTTGATGCGCGGCTGGCAGGCGCTACGCCACACCAGCTGATCGCGATGTTGTTTGAAGCGGCACATAATGCGCTGCTGCGGGCAAAAATCTATTTTGAAAAAGGCGCGGTAGCTAAGCGTTGTGAAATGATCGGTAAAGCGATCAACATCATCGATCAGGGATTACGCGCCTCACTCGATCATGAAAAAGGCCAGCAAATTGCGACGGATCTGGAACGGCTGTATGACTATATCTCCCGGCTGCTGTTACAGGCCAATAGCCAGGGTGATGTGAACAAACTGCTGGAAGCCGATCGGTTACTGACGGAAATGTCCGCCGTCTGGGATGAAATCTTACCGAAGATTCAGGCGGGGGCTGCATGACTGATGCATCGCTTTTCACCCTGGCTCAGATGAGTCAGGCCTTGCTGGAACAGCTCAGAGAGGGGCAGTGGGACGCGGTTGCCGTTAGCTCACCCCCTTATCTGGCAGCGGTGCAGCAGATGATCGGCGCTTACCAGCAGACGTCGGCTGCAGCAGAAAAGCAGGCGATGGCCGAACAGCTGCAGGCGATACAGCGCAGCCAGGGAGAGATTGTCGAGCGGTTGCGGGCCAGGATGCATCAGCTGGAACAGAATATGGTCAGACTACAACAGAGTAAGAGCGGCTGTCGGGATTATGCCGCGCAAACCCCGCGCCGCATTGGCTGACTGGCAACGCGGCGACATCAGGTTATCCACAGATTCCTTCAATGGTAGTTCACGTTCAACTGATTACTCACCACCTGCAGGGCCGGCATTAGCGGCCCGCGGCTGTTCACTGAATAAATAAAATGAAAAACGGTATTCGCCGGGTGCGGTGTGCTGAGCTGCAGCGTGCCGGATAAGCCCGGCAGCGGGAAGCAGGCCGCCTGGGCGCAGAGTTTAATCTGTAAGCCGGGCGGCGGCCGGTTGAGCAGGGTGATCCGCCATGTCAGCGAACGGAGGATTGCCGTAGCCGGCAGCGGTGCTGCCGGGCTGATGGGCCGGCTGACCAGCGTCTGCTGACCAACACTCACCCGACCGCCGACGCTGCTTCCGCTCCAGCTGCCACTGCCACCGCTCGCCGCTGCGCTCAACGCCACTCCAGCCAGCATCACCAGCCAGCGCTTCACTGTGCGCCGCCGATGGTACAGGACATGTGAACCGTGCGGTTGTGACTGATTTCCAGGTTGGACAGCACCACCAGCTGCGGATAAACCCGCCGCAGAAAGCGTGACAGCATGAGTCGCAGAGACTGATTAACCAGCAGAACCGGTGCGGCGCCCATCGCGTTTTGCTGGCTGATCGCCTGGCCGGTTTGTTCAATCATCTTCTCGGCGATACCGGGTTCCAGCGCGCTGCCATTCTGTTTCGCCTGAATCAGTAACCCTTCAAGGGCGGGCGCCAGCCCAATCACCTGAATATCCGGCTCATTGCCGAAACATTGATGGGTTATTGCCCGACCCAGCCGGATCCGCACCTGCGAGGTCAGATCATCGGCATCATGCTGGCTATCGGCATGTTCCGCCAGGGTATCAATAATGGTGCGCATATCGCGAATCGAAATATGTTCCGCCAGCAGGTTCTGCAACACCTTATGAAACAGCGAGAGCGACATAATCCCCGGAATGAAATCTTCAACCAGTTTTGGCATCTCGCGGGAGATGCGTTCCAGCAGCAGCTGAGTCTCCTGACGACTAAACAATTCATCGGTGTGCATCTCAATCAGATGATTCAGATGGGTGGCGATTACCGACGCCGGATCGACTACCGTGTAGCCCATAATCTGGGCATGCTCACGCAGCACCTCATCAATCCAGACGGCCGGCAATTTAAAGGTAGGATCAAGCCCGGCAATACCCTCAAGTTCTCCCTCTGCGCAGCCGGGATCGATGGCCATTAAGCGTTCCGGCTTCACTTCGCCGCTGCCAATCTCGACGCCTTTCAGCATGATGCGGTAGGCGGTTGGTTTCAGATCCAGGTTGTCACAGATATGGATAGCGGGCGGCAGGAACCCCATTTTCTGCGCGAATTTTTTGCGAATTCCGCGGATCCGCATCAACAGCTGGCCATCCTGCGAATCATCCACCATGGCGATCAGCCGGTAGCCGACTTCCAGCCCCAGCACATCTTCCATTTCCACATCTGACCACGACGCCTCAGGCGCCTGCGTCGCTTCGCTGACGCTGCCCGCCATGCTGCCTGCGACGCCGTTCACGCTGGCCGGCTGTTTAAGTTGCTGACCGCGCAGCCACCAGGCCAGGCCGAGCAGGGCGGCGGTAAACAGCAGGAAGACCGTATTCGGCATGCCCGGGATCACGCCCAGCAGTCCGATGACGCCGGCCGCCAGTATCATCACGCGCGGACTGTTGAACAGCTGGCTGACCATCTGCTCGCCGACATCGGTCTCATTAGAAACCCGGGTGACAATCACACCGGCCGCTGTCGAGATAATCAGGGCCGGGATCTGGGCCACCAGACCATCACCAATGGTCAGCAGCGTATAGGTCTGTGCCGCGTCGCTGAAGGAGAGATCGTGCTGAGCGATGCCGATGATCAGGCCGCCAACAATATTGATCGCCATGATCATCAAGCCGGCCATGGCGTCGCCACGCACGAATTTACTGGCACCGTCCATTGAGCCGTAGAAGTCAGACTCCTGCGTCACCTCGCTGCGACGGCGTTTCGCCTCTTCCTCGGCAATCAAGCCGGCGTTGAGATCGGCATCAATCGCCATCTGCTTACCGGGCATACCATCCAGTACGAAGCGTGCGCCGACCTCGGCGATACGTCCGGCACCTTTGGTGATCACCATAAAGTTAATGATGATCAGAATGGCAAATACCACGATACCGATCGCGAAATTGCCGCCAACCAGAAAATGGCCGAAGGCTTCCACTACGCGGCCCGCTGCGCCAGCACCGGTATGCCCCTCCATCAGAATGATGCGGGTTGAGGCGATATTCAGCGCCAGCCGGAGCAGGGTGGAGAACAGCAGCACAATCGGGAATGAGGAGAATTCCAGCGTCTTTTGGGTAAACATCGCCACCAGCAATATCATCAGTGACAGCACAATATTGAAGGTGAAGAGCGTATCCAGCATAAATGCCGGCAGCGGCAGCACCATCATGGCCAGAATCATCATGATCAGGATCGGCCCGGCCAGTATCTGCCACTGGGTCTGTTTTAAATCGGGCAGGCGGAGTTTAGTGGTTAAATTTGCCATCACTCTTGACTCTCATGGGCAAAATCCAGCGCCGCAGGCACTGAAAGGTTGACAGGTTTTTTGGGCTTACTGCCGCCGGATTTTCGCCAGCGGCGCAGGTTATAAACCCAGGCGAGGATTTCAGCGACCACGCTATACAGCTCCGCCGGAATCGGTTCGCCAATATCACAATGGCGGTAAAGCGCACGCGCCAGCGGGGCCGCTTCCAGCATCGGAACGTTATGTTGCTGAGCCCGCTCACGGATACGCAGAGCGATGTCGCCTGCGCCTTTTGCCAGCACCACCGGTGCCGCCATTTTTCCCGCTTTCCAGCTGATCGCGACCGAATAGTGGGTGGGGTTATTCACAATCACATCTGCCTGAGGCACATCCTCCATCATCCGGCTCTGGGCCATTGCACGGCGCAGCTGCCTGATGCGGCTTTTTACATGAGGATCCCCTTCGCTCTGTTTAAATTCGTCACGGATCTCCTGGCGGGTCATACGCAATTTTTTTAGGTGACTCATTAACTGGTAAAAAACGTCATAGCCCATCATCGGAATAAGCGCGCAAATCACCATAATTAAACAGTGAGAGATCAACCGGTGAGCATCACCGAGTGAATCGCCGAGCGATTCATTAGCCAGCTGAATAAAATGACTTTTATTCTTAATAAGAAAGAAGGTAAATGCGCTGCCGACTAACAGGGTCTTCATCAGGCTTTTAGCGAGTTCAGAAATTACCTGAAAAGAAAATAAGCGTTTTAAACCGGCGCCTGGTGAAAGGCGGGTAAGGTCGATTTTTAGTGATTTCTTACTGAAATGCAGGCCGCCAATAAAGGTCGATGAGGCAATCGCCACCAAAAATAGCCCCAGCAGCATCGGCAGTAACGCGGTTAACATCAGCGACATTAATCCACTGGTTTTATGCAGCATGCTGGCGATATCGGTCAGCAGCAGACGGTCAAACATCAGGCCGTTATGCAGCAGCTGCGCCAGCTGGTCAGCCGTACTTGCACCACTGACAAAAATTAATGACCAGCCAGCCAGTAGCATCATTAAAGATGTCAGCTCTTTTGAACGCGGAATTTGCCCCTCTTCACGCGCTTTCTGCCGTCGCTGGGGAGTGGGTTCCTCGGTTTTTTCTACATCACTTTCTTCAGACATGACTCAACCTGGCGTGCCGGACTCGCAACGTTCAGTGGCTGACAGAGGTCAATCTGTCAGACGGAAAATAAGCGGGTTTGCCGGCCCGTTGAACACTGACCGCAACTTAAAAGCCCAGGTCGGCGAGCAGGTCATCCACCTGATCCTGGGTCGCCACCACGCCGGTTTGTGCGTGATTAATCTGCGGACCGTTTTTCAGGCTTTCCGGCTCGGCGGCCACCGGAATAGCCATGCCAGACATGTTTTCTATCAACACCTGAATCAATTCTTTTTCAATATTTTCAATCAGGTGCATCATGCGCTGAATCACCTGGCCCGTCAGGTCCTGGAAATCCTGCGCCATCATGATTTCCATCAGTTGCGCATTGGTTTGATCGGTCAGCGTCGGGACGTCACGCAAAAAAAGCCGGGTGTCGCTCACCAGATCACGGGCTATTGGCAGCTCAACCGGCTGCTCAAACCAGGCATCCCAGCGCCCGGTCAGCCCCTTAGCCTCGCTGTTTAATCGGTCCTGCAGCGGGCGTGCTTCTTCGACGCAGGTTAATGCCCGATCGGCCGCCTGAGAGGTCTTGTTAACGATATAATTAAGCCGTTCACGCGTATCCGGAATCGCCTCAGCGGCATCCATAATGGCGCGGTCCAGGCCGAGGCTGGACATCCCGTCGCGCAGCTGGCGGGTTAAATGCCCGATGCGCGAAAAAATAGATTTGAAATTATCTGATTCTGGCGTTTTTTCTTGAGTTTCCACTGATTACCACCCGATTTTTTCGAAAATTTTATTTAACTTTTCTTCCAGAATGGCAGCGGTGAAAGGTTTAACAACGTAACCACTGGCGCCAGCCTGAGCCGCCGCAATAATGTTCTCTTTCTTGGCTTCTGCGGTGACCATTAATACCGGCAGCGTACTCCATGCCGGCGTATTTCGGATTTGCGTCAGCAGCTGCAGTCCGTCAATATTGGGCATGTTCCAGTCACTGATGATGAAGTCAAAGTTGGTTTGCTGCATTTTATTCAACGCATCCTGACCATCCTCTGCCTCTTCGACATTATTAAATCCGAGGTCTTTAAGTAAATTACGCACAATACGGCGCATGGTGGCAAAATCATCGACGACGAGAAAACGTAAGTTTTTATCAGCCATAGTAATAATGGTCCTGTTAATTGCGCCTTTATCTGGGCTTAGTGGTGAATAACGACAGGTGGCTCGGAATAATAACGCGATACCGTGCCTAAATTCGGCGTGCCTGCCCGACAACATTTTTCAGAATAGTTTGTGCAATCTGGTCGAGATCAACGATTTCGCTTATCGCATTCAGGGCGACAGCTTCACGAGGCATGCCGTAAATAACACAGGTCTGTTCGCTTTGTGCCAGCGTTTTGGCACCGGTCTGGTGTAACTGGAGCATACCTTTTGCGCCGTCATGGCCCATACCGGTCAGGATCGCCCCGACGGCATTTTTGCCGGCCGCTTTCGCCACCGATTGCAAAAGCATGTCCACTGACGGGCGATGACGATTGACCGGCGGTGAGTCATTTAAGCGGATATGGTAGTTAGCACCGCTGCGGTACATCTCCATATGGCGACCGCCCGGTGCAATATAGGCGTGGCCGGGCAGGACGCGTTCGCCGTCTTCACCTTCTTTCACTGAGATCTGGCACATTTTATCCAGCCGTTCAGCAAAGGAGCGGGTAATGCCCTGCGGCATATGTTGCGCAATCACAATGCCAGGGCACGAGGCGGGCATCGACATCAGCACCTGACGGATAGCCTCGGTGCCGCCAGTCGAGGCGCCAATCGCAATGATCTTTTCGCTGCCGATCAGCGGGGTGCGGATAACTTTTGGCTGTTGTGCAGCCGTCAGGCCGCGGCGGATATGCGCTTTGGCGGCGGTGCGAATTTTTTCGGCAATCAGTTCCGCGTACTGCAACATGCCCTCATGCAGCCCCATCTGTGGTTTGGTGACAAAGTCGACCGCGCCTAACTCCAGTGCGCTCAGGGTAATGTCTGAGCCTTTGCTGGTGAGGGAAGAGATCATGATCACCGGCATCGGTCTCAGGCGCATCAGCCGTTCGAGAAAATCGAGGCCATCCATGCGCGGCATTTCGACATCCAGCGTCAGCACATCCGGATTATGCTGTTTAATTAAATCGCGAGCGATAATCGGATCGAGCGCGGTCGCCACCATCTCCATATCGGGTTGCTGATTAACAATATTGGTCATGATGGTACGAATCAGGGCTGAGTCATCAACACAAAGTACCTTTATTTTGCTCATACCTTATCCTTAGCCAGATAATAGACCGACTGACCCTGCAGACGGAAAGGACTGTCCATATTGTTGAAATGTTCAGAATGACCCACAAACAGCAGACCACCCGGCTTTAACAGTTTCGAAAAACGGTTTAATAATCGTTGCTGGTTAGGCTTATCGAAATAGATCATAACGTTGCGGCAAAAAATGGCGTCGAAAGGTGCGGGGATATTCCAGTTTTCGGCGATCAGATTTAACTGCTGAAAATGCACATCTTTCTGTAAAGAATTTCTGACCTTGACCTGCTGCTGTTCAGCGGTGGTAATTTTTCGCAGAAAATATTTCTTTTTCTGTTCCTGGGTCAGGTTATTAATATCATTCAGTCGATAGGTACCGGCTCTGGCTTTGGCCAATACATTGGTGTCTATATCGGTAGCCAGAATGCGCGGACCGGTCAGAGTACTTCCCAGCACCTCATCCAGCGTCATGGCGATAGAGTAAGGTTCTTCACCGGTCGATGCCGCGGTACACCAGACGTTATAACCGCCGCTTCTGCTGGCCGCATGCTTCGCCAGAATAGGGAAGTGATACGCCTCGCGGAAAAAAGAGGTCAGGTTAGTGGTTAAGGCGTTGATAAATAATTGCCATTCATCATTGCCCGGCATCGATTCCAGCAGGGCTAAATAACGGCTGAAACTCTCTATGCCCAGCTCACGTAAACGCGGCGCCAGCCGGTTATAAACCATATCACGACGCTGCCGGGTAATGACGATACCGGCACGCTGATAAATTAATTTAATAATTTTATCTAATTCTATATCCGTCAGGTTGCTTTGTGCATACCGGTCAGCGAGAACCACTGTATTCTTATTCAATATCTCAGGCATGGATTATAGCTTCGTAGTCATTCAGTCAGGCGAAAGAGTCAGCCGGTAGCGGCATCGCACGCCGCCAGTCAATACGCTGGCGGAAAAATATGAGCAATATGCACACGTTAAAGGTCTGGGAAACCCGCTCAGGCGGTATGTTCTGCCACTGGCAAAGCATTCTGGCTGACGGCACGAGAACATGCTCGCGGGTGGTAAATAACGCTCTTCAAAATTTTATTATAATGACATTCCCATTATATCCTGATAAGCACTGACCAGTTTATTGCGCACCTGAATACCCAGATTGAGGGTGAGTGATGATTTCTGCAACGAGACCATAACATCATTCAATCCGATATCCGATGAACCTTTCATAAATGCCTGAGACTGATCTTTAGCCATATTTTGCGACTGATTAAGGCTGTTAATACTGTTAAGCAGCAGATCGGAAAACGGCATGATGTTGCCCGTTTTCGTCGCGGTTGCACGATCAGCCTTATTCAGGCCCGACAGTTCGCGGGCCTGAAAATGGATTTGATCGATAATGTCAGTCATCGACTGAATAGACATCGCTTGAATCCTTCACACTCTTGGAATTTTTTATCTGGCGTTATCTGCTTGCCAGTTCAATCGCAGCATGATAACCAGGAAAGCCTGGAAAATATAATATGAATAGCTGACAGAAGCTTTCGCTTATTCCTGATTAAGGTGGCGATAAAATTGTACATAATAAGTGGCCTGATTTGGCTATTTGAAATGCTGTAACGGCATGAGTGCTTACCAATGAATTATGCGTTAGTGAGTCATATCACGTTTACATTGTGTCATTATATTTTTTACAGGAAAATGGCATGAATGCCACATCTAGCGGTAATAACAACAAAAATACCATGAGCCTGTTGGCAGCTTTTGATCGGTTTCGTTCAAACCCGAGAATCATTTTTATTATTATTGCTGCCGCGGCGATTTCGATCGTCATTATTGTTTTCTTCTGGGCGAATACGCCGGACTATGGCGTGTTATATAGCAACATCGGCGACCAGGATGGCGGTGCGGTGGTCGAGCAGCTGACCAAAATGAATGTACCTTACCGTTTTGATCAACGGCGGGGTGCCATTATGGTGCCCGACGATCAGGTTTACGGCGTGCGGTTAAAACTGGCTCAGCAGGGTTTACCGAAAGGCGGATCGGTTGGGTTTGAACTGCTGGACCAGGAAAAGTTTGGTATCAGCCAGTTCAGTGAACAGATTAACTACCAACGCGCGCTGGAAGGGGAGCTTTCGCGCACCATTGACACCCTGGGGCCGGTAAAAAGCGCTCGCGTTCATCTGGCGCTGCCGAAAGCGTCGCTGTTTGTGCAGGAGCAGAAACCGGCGTCGGCGTCGGTCACGCTTAACCTGTTGGGTGGACGGACGCTGGATGCGGGCCAGATCAGCGCGATTAGCCATCTGGTCTCCAGTGCGGTTGCCGGCATGTCGGCTGATGATGTCACCATTGTTGATCAAAATGGCCACCTGCTGACGCAAAGTGGCGAACGGGCAACGCAGACTTCCCAGCTTAAGTACATCAACAAAGTAGAAAGCGATTATCAGAGCCGCATTCAGGCGATCCTCGCGCCGATTGTCGGCAGTAGTAACGTGCGCGCGCAGGTGACCGCCAAAATTGATTTCTCTGTCAATGAGCAGACGGCGGAGCAGTATCAGCCCAATAGCTCACCGGATAAAAAGTCGATCCGCAGTCGCCAGAGCAGCGGCAGTGAGCAGGGCGGTAAAGAGGCGGTCGGCGGCGTGCCGGGTGCGCTGAGCAATCAGCCTCCGGTACCCACTTCCGCGCCGATTGATGCGACGGCGCAAAAAGGAAATAGCGCGACCGTCAGACGTCTTCCTTACAACACCCATAACGATGAAACCGTCAACTACGAGCTTGATCGGACCCTGACGCATATCCGGCGTAACTCCGGTGAAATCGAGCGGCTCTCCGCTGCGGTGGTGATCAACTATTTGCCCGGTAAAGACGGCAAGCCGGTTGCACTGGCGAAAGAGCAGATCGACCAGATTAATCAGCTGGTGAAGCAGGCGATTGGCTTTTCGGCGCAGCGTGGCGACAGCCTGAGCGTAGTGAACTCGCCGTTTACCCATTCGGACGAAGAGGCGGCGGTGCCGCTCTGGAAACAGCCGGAGGTGATCAGCGTATCCCTGCAGGCCGGACGCTATCTGTTGCTGCTGCTGGTCGCCTGGCTGCTGTGGCATAAAGCGGTGCAGCCTTTCTGGATCAAACATCAGCAACTGGCGCTGCAGCGGCTCGAAATGGAAAAACAGGCGCGGCAGGCTGAACTGGATGCAGAAACCAGCCGCATAGAGAGCATTGAGAAAAATAAAGCCAAACAGCGCGTCGATACTGAAATTACCACTCAGCATTTGCGACAACTTGCCGAGCAGGAACCGCATGTTCTGGCTGCTGTAATTCGTAAGTGGTTGATGAGAGAGCAAAAGCCGTAATGAACGCAGCCGAAAAATGTGCCATGGTGATGTTAACGCTGGGCGATGAGTGCGCAGCGGAAGTCTTTAAACACCTGAATAGCCATGAAGTGACGCAAATCAGTAGCGCCATGTTCAATCTTGAAGGCGTGACCCACGATAACCTTGCCGGGGTGATGAAAGAGTTTGAACGCGAGGTCTCTGACTTCGCCGCGCTGAACTTCAATACCAACGATTATCTGCGCAACGTGCTGGTGAAAGCGCTGGGTGAGGAACGCGCCTCCAGTTTACTGGAAGATCTGCTGGATACGCATTCCCACGTTAATGGCCTTGAAACGCTTAACTTCATGGAACCTCAATCGGTCTTTGACGTGATCCGTGAAGAGCATCCACAGATTATTGCCACCATCCTGGTGCATTTAAAACGCGCCCAGGCGGCAGATGTGCTGGCCAAGTTTGACGATCGCGAACGTAACGACATCATGCTGCGTATCGCCACCTTTGGCGGCGTTCAGCCGGTGGCATTGCAGGAGCTCACCGAGGTGCTGAATAACCTGCTGACCGGCCAGAATATGAAGCGCAGTAAAATGGGTGGGGTACGACCGGCCGCTGAAATCCTTAACCTGATGAAATCGCATCTGGAAGAGGCGGCGATTGAGGCGGTACGTGAGTTTGACCATGAGCTGGCGCAGAAAATTGTTGATGAGATGTTCCTGTTCGAAAATCTGGTCGAACTCGACGATCGCAGCATTCAACGCCTGCTGCAGGATGTGGAAAACGAAACGCTGGTCATTGCACTGAAAGGAGCAGAGCAACCGCTGCGCGATGCGTTCTTCCGCAATATGTCGAAGCGTTTTGCCGCCATCATGATGGAAGATCTCAATTCGCGTGGACCGGTGCGCATGTCGCAGGTTGAAGCTGAGCAGAAAAATATTCTGTTGATTGTCCGTCGCTTAGCGGAAAGCGGAGAGATTGTGCTGGGCGGAGGTGAAGATGTCTACGTCTGATCGCCCGGCAGCGGGCAGCTGGCAACGCTGGCAGCCGGAAAATCTGCTGGAGGGTGTCGCGCCGGTTAGCGCGGAGGCTCAGCCAGCCACACCGGCTGCCGATCCGGCTACCGATCTGCAATTCCAGGCCGAGCTGGCCCGCTTACGGCAGCAGGCTGAGCGGGAAGGTTATGCGGCAGGAGAACAGAAAGGACGGGAACAGGGCCAGGATCTCGGGTATCAGCAGGGATTCAGCGAGGGTCAAAAAGCCGGACGGGCGCAGGGCGCAGCAGACGTCGATCAGCAGCAGCAGTTGCTGGTCAGTCGATTTTCATCGCTAATCAATGAATTTCAGGCCGCACTGGATAGCCTCGACAGCGTGATCCCGGCCCGGCTGGTTCAGCTTTCGCTGAATGCCGTCCGCTCGCTGTTCGGTAAGCAGATTATCTTTGATACCACGCTGTTACTGCAAAAGATTGAGCATCTGCTGCAGGAGAACCTGCAGTTTACCAGCCACATTGTGTTGTCGGTCAGTGAAGAGGATTTCCCGCTGGTACAGCAGCAGCTGGGCGAGATCCTGGCGAGCCAGCACTGGGCATTACGCGCCGATGAAAGCATTGCGCCGGGCGGCTGCCGCGTCACCTCGGACGAGGGCGAGCTGGATGCAACGCTGGCCACCCAGTGGCAGAGGCTGTGCAACCTGAGCAAGGAAGATTACACCTCATGAGCACGCGTCTCAAAAACTGGCTCGACACCCTGGTCCGCTGCGAGCAACAGATCATGACGCTGCCGCCTTATCAGCAGTATGGCAAGCTGGTCCGCGCCACAGGGTTGGTGATGGAGGTGGTCGGGCTGAAACTGCCGATAGGCACGCTCTGCATGATCGAGCGCAAACGTGCCGCTGGCACCGCGTTTGTCGAAGGCGAAGTAGTCGGTTTTAACGACCGGGTACTCTATATCATGCCGCTGGAAAACGTCGAGGGCGTGCTACCGGGTGCGCGGGTGTGCGCCCAGCCAGAGGCCACGGTCCACGGTAAACAGTTACCGCTGGGGCCGGAGCTGCTCGGCCGGGTGCTGGATGCCAGCGCACGACCGCTGGATGGCTTACCCGCGCCGAGCCGCAAAACTGCCGGTTCGCTGTTTACCGCATCGGTTAACCCGCTGCAGCGTGACCCGATCCGCCAGGTACTGGATGTCGGGGTGCGGGCAATCAATGGCTTACTGACGGTCGGACGCGGCCAGCGAATGGGCCTGTTCGCCGGTTCCGGCGTCGGCAAAAGCGTGCTGCTGGGCATGATGGCCCGCTATACCAAAGCGGACGTGATTGTGGTCGGGCTGATTGGCGAGCGCGGCCGCGAAGTAAAAGATTTTATCGAAAATATTCTCGGTGAAGCGGGACGAAGCCGTTCGGTGGTGATTGCTGCGCCGGCCGATGTGTCGCCGATATTAAGAATGCAGGGCGCACTTTACGCCACCCGGATTGCAGAAGATTTTCGCGATCGCGGCAACGACGTGCTGCTGATTATGGATTCACTGACCCGCTACGCGATGGCGCAACGAGAAATCGCGCTGGCGATCGGTGAACCGCCCGCCACCAAAGGTTATCCCCCTTCGGTGTTTGCGAAGCTACCCGCGCTGGTGGAGCGTGCCGGTAATGGCATCAAAAACGGAGGCTCAATTACCGCCTTCTATACCGTGCTGACCGAAGGTGACGATCAGCAGGACCCGGTAGCGGACTCGGCGCGCGCCATTCTTGACGGGCACATTGTATTGTCACGCCAGCTGGCGGAGTCGGGACACTATCCGGCTATCGACATTGAAGCCTCGATCAGTCGTGCCATGACCGAACTGATCGACGACACGCACTATAAGAAAACCCAGCGCTTCAAACAGCTTCTTTCCGCTTATCAGCATAACCGCGACCTGATCAGCGTTGGTGCCTACGCCGCCGGCAGCGATCCGCGGCTGGATGACGCCATCGCCCTCTACCCAAAAATGGAAGGGTATCTGCAGCAGGGCATGTATGACTGCAGCGAATATGAAAATGCCCTTGAACAGCTAAACGCGCTGTTTCCTTCGACCTGACAACCAAGTGAGTGGTGATAATGGCAACCCGATCGCCAATGGAAATGCTGCGCGAAAAAGCCCGCGAGCAGCTGGATGATACCACCCAGCAACTGGGTAAAACCCGGCTGAGCTATGAACAGGCGTGCGCCCAGCTGCGCCAGCTGGAGAGTTACCAACAGGAGTATCAGCAACAGCTGACGGCGCGCACCGCCGACTCAGGATTGCTGATTTCCCATATCCTGAGTTATCAGTCGTTTATCGACTCATTAAACCGGGTGGTAAAGCAATACAGCCACCACGTAACGGCCTGCGAAACCGCCGTCAATCACGCGGTTTCCGCGTGGAAACATGACCATCTGCGGCTTAACGCCTTTACCACGCTGAAAAACCGGGCGGATGCGGCCGCTCAGCTAAAAGAAAACCGGCTGGAACAGAAGTTAATGGATGAGTTCGCCAGCCAGACTTTATTAAGGAAGAAATTCGTATGATGGTTGCCAAAGTCGCCGCTATACAGCCAGTGGCTGGCACGCGGCTCGCGCAGGATGAGACGCCAGCCGATGCGCAGGCGTTTAGCCGGGTACTGGATGAGAAAACCACCGGCTCAACGGCAAAATCGCCGCTGCCGTCTCGCGGCCAGCCAAAGGGCAAGGCCGCCAAACCGGCAGACGACACGCCCACCGGGGTAGCCGATCAGCACGGCACTGGGTCAGCAGAAAATAGTGCGAGTGAGTCACTGATGGTGTGGCTGAATCAGCTTCACGATAGCCTGCCGACTGAAGAGACGGCCGAAAAAGTGACGCTGTCGGCGCAGGATGATGCGCTGCCGGACGGTGGCTTACCTTTTGGCGTGGCTCAGCCGCTGGCGCAGATGATCGTGCCGGATGTGACCCCGCAGACCGTTGAGACGGCGCCACTGGCCGTTGAGCCGGCAGCGCAGACCGTTGCGGCGGGGCCGCTGAGTGCAGAGCGCGCGGCATCCGATCAACCTGGCGTAGCGATGGCGGAAGCGGCAGTGCTGCCGGTCACCGCAGACCCATCGACCGGACTTGCTGAAGAGGGGGGTGCCGCTGATTTTACCCAACCTGCCACGCCGGCTGCGGTGCGACAACCGGCGGCCGATCAGCAGCTGGTGCAGGCTGACGCCACAGCAATCATCCCTTTTAGCGTAATGAGCGCGGCGGCGGAGCAGCCTCCTGCCACGCTGCAACAGGCAATCACCGCGATGCCGCTAAAAGTCGCGGCACCTGCTCATCCTGCAGAGCCGGTCGCTGCTCAGCCTGAACTTGCGCTCTCCTCTGCAGCGCTGCACCCGTCCGACAGCGCTGCGGGAACCGAGCCACCAGCCGCCAGTGGCCAGCTAACCCAGCAGATGGGTACGCCGGCCTGGCAGCAGTCGCTGGGCCAGCAGCTGGCCTGTTTTACCCGTAACGGGATTCAACACGCGGAATTGCGTTTACATCCGGAGGAGCTGGGCTCGATTCAGATCACGCTGCAACTCAAAAATGAACAGGCACAAATGCACTTTGTTTCGGCCAGTCATCAGGTGCGCGCGGCGATTGAAGCGGCGGTACCTCATCTGCGCAGCTCGCTGGCGGAATCAGGCATTGAGCTGGGTCAGAGTAGCGTGGGGGCTGATTCCTCGTCTGGCTGGAATGAATCGGGCCAGCCAGAACAGGCTGACCGGCAGAATTTCGCCCAGGCGCAGCGCAGTGAAATTAATCAAAACAGAGAAGAGCAGATTGAAAAAACTGTCAGAACAGTAAGTTATAGTACGGGCGTTAATACCTTCGCCTAAGGATGAATATTAAGTCGGGAATTGTTGACAGTTGTATCATCTTTTAAATCAATTACCCGACGGAATAATAGAATAGAATGCACCGCTCATCCAGCACGTCGCTTAACGTCAGACCTGACAGGATTGTGAACAGGATATTTAAATCTAATGCCAAAAACAAAAAAGAAAGCATCTGGAAACGGAAGTAAACGATCATTAATTATTTTGCTGCTGATGTTAATTATTGTGGCATTGGGCGGCATGGCTGGTTACATGTTTTACCAAATTAATACCATAAAGTCTCAGGGTAAGGCAGAGAAAGAGACCGCGCAAAAAACTGAACCCGCTGAAAAAAATGTCGCCGCAAAGCAGCCAATCTATATCGAACTGGATACCTTTACCGTCAGTCTTAAGCCGGTCGAAAATGATAGCGATCGCGTGTTATATGTTGGTTTAACGCTGCGGTTAAAAGATGAAGATTCGAAGGTGCTGATTGGGCAATTCTTACCTGAAGTTCGCAGCCGTTTATTGCTGCTGTTTTCTCAGCAAAGCGGGGCTGAACTGGCAACCGAGACGGGTAAGCTTGATCTCATCAGGAAAATAAAAGACGTCGTGAGTCTGCCATTAACCGATCAGCACCACGCAACAGTTGATGACGTATTATTTAATGCCTTTATTATACGGTAGAAACTATGTCTGACAGTATATTATCTCAGGCTGAAATTGACCGTCTTTTAAATGGCGGCAACAGCGCAGAAAGTGAAAATGTTAAGGCAACATCAGGGGATGACGAGATCAGACCCTATGACCCTAATACGCAGCGTCGTGTTATTCGCGATCGTATGCAGTCGCTTGAAATCATTAATGAACGGTTCGCGCGCCAGTTTCGGATGGATATGTTTAACCTGCTGCGCCGTAACCCGGACGTCACCGCTGGCGTTATCCGTATTCAGCCTTACCATGAATTTGCGCGTAATTTACCGGTTCCCACTAATCTTAATTTAGTGCATATGAATCCGCTGCGCGGTACCGCGCTCTTCGCTTTCTCACCCCACCTGGTGTCGATGGCGGTGGATAACCTGTTTGGCGGCGATGGGCGCTTTCCGACCAAGGTCGACGGGCGTGAATTTACGCCGACAGAACAGCGTATTATCAGACGTATTATGTCGATGGCGCAGTCCTCGTATGATGAGGCATGGAGTTCAATATTCAAGCTTCAGACCCAGTTTGTACGCTCAGAAACGCAGATCAAGTTTACTAATATCACCTCATCACCCAATGACATTGTGGTGACCACCTCATTTTCAATTGAGATAGGCTCGCACACCGGGGAGCTGGATATCTGTATTCCGTTCAGCATTATTGAGCCGCTGCGTGAGCTGTTAACCAATCCACCGCGTGAACATTCACGTCATGAAAATGAGCAATGGCACAGTACCTTATCGCATCAGGTACGGGATACTGAACTGGATTTGGTGGCCAGACTGGCGGAAATTCCTACCCATGTTTCCCGAATTATGAATTTAAAGAAAGGGGATGTCATTTCACTGGATAAGCCTGATGTCATTCAGGTCTATTCAGACGGACATCCTGTTTTTAGCGGTAAATATGGTCTGCTTAATAAACAGCTGGCGATTAAAATTGACGACATTTTCGCGCCCTCTTTATTACCTTTCAACAAGGAAAAATAACGAATGAGTGACACCATTCTGCCAACCGGTACTGACGAGCAGGCCGTTGACGATCTCTGGGGTGAAGCCATGAGTGAGCAACTGGCTGTTGAAAGCAGCGCTGCCACCCCGGCGCTGACGAAAGAAGAACCGCTGGTAAGTTTGTCAGAGGATCTGAATCTGGTGCTGGATATCCCGGTAAAAATGACCGTGGAATTAGGCCGCACCAAAATGACAATTAAAGAACTGTTGCGCCTGAGTCAGGGATCAGTGGTTCCGCTTGAGGGACTGGCCGGTGAGCCGCTGGATATTTTGATCAACGGCTATCTGATTGCCCAGGGCGAAGTGGTGGTGGTGTCGGATAAATTTGGCGTTCGCATTACCGATATTATTACGCCTTCAGAAAGAATGCAGCGACTGAGTCGATAATGAATACCGCGATCCCCGCCCACATCCAGGCTATTCCGCTGTTAAATGAAACGGCGTCGACCGGATCAATGTTGCTGAACATCAGTGGTGCATTATCGCTGGTGGTGATAACGATTGTGATTGCCGCCTTGCTGCTGCGCCGCAGTCGGTGGGGAGGCGCGCTGTCCAGCGGCAAAGGTTTGCTGGAAATTAAACACAGTTTTGTTTTGGGCCAGCGCGAGCGGGTGGTGATTGTCGAAGTCGCCGATCGCTGGTTACTGCTAGGCGTCACGCCGAGCGGCATTACGCTGCTGACCGAAATGGATAAGTACCACGCGCCTGACGAGGAGGATGACGCGACTACCAGCAATTTCCAGCAGATGCTGTTGCGCAGTCTCACTAAAAAATCGGGGAATCGCGGATGAAACGCGCCACGGGCTGGATCGGCCGTCTGGTGCCGCTACTGCTGCTGATGCTGCTCTGTTCGCGTTCAGCCTGGGCCGCTAACGGCGATATTCTGATTGGACATGGCGCGCACGGCGAAAACTGGTCGCTGCCGGTGCAGACGCTGGTGCTGTTAACCTCGTTGACGCTGCTGCCTGCCGTGCTGTTAATGATGACCGGTTTTACCCGGATCATCATCGTGCTGGGGCTGCTGCGAAACGCTTTAGGCACCGCCTCTTCTCCACCGAATCAGGTGCTGCTTGGACTGGCGCTGTTTCTGACTTTTTTTGTCATGTCGCCGGTGCTCTCCCAGGTTTACGATAATGCCTGGCTGCCGCTTTCTCAGGATAAGATCACCCTGCAGGAAGCGCTGGAAAAAGGGGCGCTGCCGATGCGTAATTTTATGTTTGAGCAGACCCGCCAGACCGATCTGGCCCTGTTTACCCGTATCGCCAGGCTGCCAAATTACGCCAGCCGCGATGCGGTGCCGATGCGTATCCTGCTACCGGCGTTTGTCACCAGTGAGCTGAAAAGCGGTTTCCAGATTGGTTTCACTATTTTCATGCCTTTTCTGATTATCGACCTGGTGGTCGCCAGCGTGCTGATGGCGCTGGGAATGATGATGGTGCCGCCAGCGACCATGTCGTTACCCTTCAAGCTGATGCTGTTTGTGCTGGTCGATGGCTGGCAGTTAATCCTCGGTTCACTGGCACAAAGTTTCTATAGCTAAGCGAGACATAAAATGACGCCAGAAAGTGTAATAGGGCTGGGTTTCCAATCAATCAAGGTGGCCCTGATGGTGGCTGCGCCGTTACTGCTCGGCTCGATGTTTACCGGATTGATCGTCAGCATATTACAGGCCACCACCCAGATTAATGAATCAACGCTGTCGTTTATTCCCAAGATCCTGACGGTGATCGTGGTGATTATTGTGCTCGGGCCGTGGATGCTGGGGACGTTAATGGATTATATGCACAACGTATTCAGTAATATCGCCACGATAATCCGTTAAATTATGCAAAGCCTGCCGCTGCCTGAGATCACCGACCTTATTAATCACTACTTTTGGCCATTAACCCGCACGCTGGCCCTGTTTTCTACCGCGCCGATTTTCAGCGAAAGAGTGGCGGTAAAGAAAGTGAGGATTGGGCTGGCGGTGCTGATCGCATTTCTTATCGGGCAAAACCTGCCGGACAGCCAGATTGCCCTGCTGTCGTTAACCGGCTTATGGATTACCCTGAAAGAGGTGATTATTGGCGCTGCTATCGGGTTGACGGTGCAGTTTATTTTTGCCGCCATGCGCTATAGCGGTGAAGTGATCGGCCTGCAGATGGGGCTTTCATTTGCCGCTTTTTTTGATCCCTCCGGCAATCAGACCATGCCGGTGCTGGCCAGAATTCTGAATGTGATCTTCACCCTGCTGTTTCTGGCGCTGGATGGGCATCTTTACCTGATTAAGGTGCTGGCCGACAGCTATAACCTGCTACCGGTTAGCGCCGCGCCGGTCAGTAACAGCGGCTTTTATCTGTTAACCGAGGCGGCGGCGATTATTTTCAGCTGCGGCTTAAGAATTGGCATGCCGGTGATTACGCTGTTGCTGGCGCTTAATCTGACGCTGGGCTTACTCAACCGGCTGACGCCGCAACTCTCCATTTTCGTCATCGGTTTTCCTATCTCGATCACGCTGGGGATCGGATCGCTGTTGCTGGTGATGTATAACTTCCCGCCGATCTTTCACGATCTGATGAATGATATTTTCACCACGCTAAACAGTATTCTGATCGGTTTTCGCTGACCCCTGCGGCGGCGGATCGGGCGAGACATCTCTGGCATCATCCGATCCGCATTGAGCAGGCTGGCTTAACCGCGGCCGTGCGGCTCATCCCAGTCAAACGCCGGTCCCAGCGAAATCACGCCGTTCGGGTTGATGGTCTTATGGCTGCAATAGTAGTGATGGCGGATATGCGGCAGGTTAACCGTCTCTGCGATACCGGGCATCTGGTAAATATCGCGCAGAAAGCCGCTGAGATTAATGAAATCACCGATGCGGTGACGATCGCATTTGAAATGGGTGACGTAGACCGGATCGAAACGCACCAGCGTGGTCCACAGGCGCAGATCCGCTTCGGTCAGCCGATCGCCAGTCAGGTAACGGTGCTGGCCGAGGATCTGCTCCAGCCGTGACAGTGAATGAAACAGCGCGGTGACCGCTTCATCATAGGCCGACTGTGAGGTGGCGAAGCCCGCCTTGTAGACGCCGTTATTCACCGTGTCATAAATCCAGCCGTTCAGCTCATCGATTTTTTCACGCAGGTCAGGGGGGTAATAGTCACCGGCCCGGGCACCAACCGCATCAAACGCGCTGTTGAACATCCGGATGATATCGGCTGATTCATTGCTGACGATGGTGTTCTGCTGCTTGTCCCACAATACCGGCACCGTCACGCGGCCGCTGTAGTGTGGATCGGCGTGCAGATAGAGCTGATAGAGAAACTCATTCTGATAGAGCTTATCGCCGGTTGCCTGCTCAAACTCATCGTCGAAGGTCCAGCCATTTTCCAGCATCAGCGGGTGCACCACTGACACATCAATCATGCTATCCAGCCCTTTAAGCTGACGCATCAGCAGGGTGCGGTGCGCCCACGGGCAGGCCAGCGACACATAGAGATGATAGCGCTCACGCTCAGCGGTGAATCCCGCTTTACCGTCCGGGCCGGCGCTGCCGTCAGCCGTGACCCAGTTGCGAAAGGCAGAGGCTGAACGCTTGAAGCGTCCGCCGGTCGATTTGGTGTCGTACCAGGTGTCATGCCAGACACCGTCAATTAGCTGTCCCATATTGCCTCCAATGCAAACAGGGCGAGGTTATTTCCTCGCCCTGTTAAGTCTGTCTGTGATGATGCTTATCTGAGTTTAGCGTGCAATCGCAGACTGTGGTTTTCTTTTGCTCAGCAGGCGGTCGATGCTGTAAGCGCCCGGACCCACCAGACCTAACACCAGGAAGCCGCCGGCAATCGACAGGTTCTTCATAAACATCAGCTGGTTTACGCCTTCGGCAAAGTTACTGTGGAACAGGAACGCCGTCAGGATGGTGAAACCGGCAGTAAACAGCGCGGTAAAGCGGGTCAGGAAACCGAACAGAATCGCCAGGCCGCCGCCGAATTCGAGCAGGATAACCAGCGGCAGCATTATGCCAGGCACGCCCATCGCTTCCATATACTGTTGGGTTGCCGCATAACCGGTGATTTTGCCCCAGCCCGCGGTAATAAACAGGATTGGCATCAGGATGCGAGCCAGCAACAAACCAGTATCTTCGAATTTTTTCATCATTTACTCCAGCGCTATAAATATTGCAGGACCGTTGCCCGCAGGGTTTATTCCCGCTGAAAGCTGTGCTGCCATTCATTGGGTTGATAGCTGGAGATAATAGTCGCGGCGCGGAAAGGTTGTAAGCGATATAAACTGTCGATGTTTTTCAGAAATTCTGATGAAGAGAAGCCGGTCTTTTCAGGACCGGCTTTAAGCAGGATTAACGCGGCGGCAGGGCGGATTTAATCATGCGCCAGGTACTCCAGGCGCCAAACCCGCGTTTTGCCCAGCGTAACAGCATGTTGGGACTGCGAATCGAGTAGATCGCCAGCGCGCTGCTGCCGATCGCCAGATAGCGACGTAAACTGAGGAAAGCAAACCAGCCGCGGTCGTAATGGGCGGTCCCTTCCAGCCAGTCACGGCGCGCAGCGCTGAGATCAAGCCGCTGCTGCTGCACATGCTTAAGCAGTTCATGGATGCGTTCTTCACGCTCGCGGCGGCTCATTAACGCTGATCCTCAAGTAAGCTGCGGTCAGTATCCAGCTCTTTGCGCGTGTGGCGCAACAGCGTGGACTGACGTGATTTACGTAGCGTCCAGAGTCCGAGGATAATCGCCAGCAGGAACAGCGTCCCGGTGGTGATCCCGATGGCCATCAGACGATACTGCGCATCCACGGCCCAGATGATCAATACCATCAGACTCATCAGGCCAAAAGCGGTGAACAGCATCGTCAGGCCAACCATCAACAGCAGCTGTATCAGGTTCGCTTTCTCTTCTTCCAGTTCCACCACTGCCAGACGAACGCGCGTCTCAACCATACCAACCAGCGTGGTAACGATACGCTGACCAATGTTAATGACCCCTTTAGCCGGGCCGTGGTTATGCTGTGAATCTGCCATGATTAACGACGCGAAATGAGGATGCCCAGTGCGACGCCAATCGCTGCACCGATACCAACACCCTGCCATGGATTTTCACGCACGTAGCCTTCCGCTTTCTGCGCGGCTTCGCGGGTAGTGGCAGCGATGCGCTCGCTTGATTCGCCTAAGCGCTCACGTGAGCTGTCCAGCGCCACACGCGCTTTGTTACGCAGCTTATCCAGCTCGCCTTTGGATTTCTCAGTGCTGCTGCTCAGCACCTCTTCGAGGGTGTCAGCAAGGTTTTTCAGTTCAGCACGCAAATGTTCCGATGATGTGTCTTTAGACATAAAATACTCCTTTAACATCAGTAGATTAATTCCGATTAATAGGGCTCCGCCTGTAACTTCTTCAGCTCCCGGCGCGCGTCATCCAGTTTTTGTTCTCGCTTAGCAATCTTCTCCTTGTCATGGCCCTCATCACGCTCTTCCCTGAGTTCGTGTTCGCGCTCAGCAACTTTCTGCTTCTGAGCGTTAATTCTTTCCAGATGCGCAGCTTCAAGCTTCTTGTCAGTGCAGTCGGCACGCACCTCGGTCAGTGCGCGCTCCAGACCGTTAACGCGACGCTGATTGTTATGCTTCTGCGCCACCTCAATCTCGCGCTGAATGTCCTGCTCTTTCTGCTGACACAGTGATTCTGCCGCCAGCAACGATCCTGACAGCGAGAACAGCGCGATTCCCAGTAATACTTGATATTTCATCAGGCTTTGTACCTTCCGTTGCTACCTGACCCATCACCACGCCGCGAATCCGCTGGCGCTGCGTGCTGAGAATCAACTCTCGGTTAAGCATAGACATCAGCGGTAAAAAGTTCAAAGAACACCGGGAGATAGAGTTCACTTCAGAGCGTGCCCGCCGGCGACACGCCCTGAGGTGATAACAGCGAGGAAAAGGAGATTACGCCAGCGACAGGCGTTGAGACTGTTCGTGTTGCGCCACAATAAAGCCCTGAGGCAGCAGACGGCGCAGAACTTTTTGCGCGGCCAGACTCTGTTCTTCACTGTCGAAATGAATGATCAGCGCGTCGCCGGCCGGGGTAATGCTCTTAATGCGAATCCCCTGGGCGCTCAGCTGTTGATAAAGGTAGAAGCCGTCGGGCAGAGTGGCACCGGCGTGGGAAACGCGAATCTGCACCACCGTTTCATGGCGCATCAGCGTCGGCGCAACGCCGATGGCAATCAGCGCAAAAACGCCAGCAATCAACCACGGCATCCACCGTTTAGGAATAGCCTGTAGTAATTTCATTACTCCGCTTTCCCGTTTTGATCCGCCTGTCGTTTACGCCATAAAACCACCAGCGATCCCACCAGGCCAAACACCAGCAGCGCCAGCGGCAGCATCATCAGGAAGAACATCAGTTCATCCTCATAACGGCGGAAAATCGGCGTTTTGCCCAGTGCAAAGCCCAGCACGGTTAAAATCACTACCCAGAGGAAAGCGCTGACCCAGTTGAAGAACTGAAAGCGGGCGTTGCTCAGGCCGGATAATCCGGCGATGGTCGGCAGCAGGGTGCGGACAAAGGCGATAAAGCGGCCAATCAGCAGCGCCGATAAACCGTGCCGGTGAAACAGGCTGTGAGCGCGCAGATGATATTGCGCGGGCAGATGGGATAACCATTTTTGCACCGTCGGCGTATTGCCGAGCCAGCGCCCCTGAATATAACTCACCCAGCAGCCGAGGCTGGCGCCGGTCGTCAATACCAGAATGGTTAAGGGAAAACTCATGGTGCCTTTAGCAATCAGCACGCCGACCAGAATCAGCAGACTGTCGCCCGGCAAAAAGGCGGCGGGGAGCAGGCCATTTTCCAGAAACAAAATCATAAACAGCACGCCGTAAATGGCCCATACCAGCGTGGGGTCGGAAAGCGTTTCGTAATCCTGTTGCCACAAGGCATGCAGCAACGCTTGCAAAATATCCATCAATCTTTCCTGAACATCATTGTTAAACATGTCCCACAGGACTTGAGCACAGACTGGCATTTAGTTGTAAATTTTAGGCGCGCAGCCTGGGCAGGATTTTCCGGATCCTTCCAGAATTGATCGTTAAATCAGCGACTTTATAAACCCCTGTCGCAAAGGGTAAGAAAAGGGCGATAACTGTAACAAAAATCACCCACCCGAAACAGGAAAACTGTTCGGCGAACAGGAGTTTTACCTTGTGAAACGGCGTGTAAAAAGGAGCTTTACATGACCTGACACTATTGCAGATTAACTGACCATGCCGGGCGCTTTTCCACCGCCGTTAACGGGCGTTATTTGACCCGTCTGGCAGGATGACCGGATTTTCCCCGAACATGTAACGGTCGACGTTAAATTCGAAATCATCCGCCGTGGCATTGAACAGCATCTGTTTAGTATTTTCCAGATGTTGCCACATCGCCAGTTTACTGGCGGCCGGATCTTTGCGCATCAGAGCTTTAAGGATTTGATCATGGTCGTCGCACCAGCTGAGGATGCTGCGCTGGTCGATATGCTCGTGGAGTTTGAGCCAGTAGGGATTGTGCAGGCGATGCAGCCACATTTTTTCAACGATGGCGGCTAACGCGCTGTTCTGAGTGGATTGGGCAATACGAACGTGGAACTGCATATCCCATTCGGAATCACGAAAATGATCTTCCTGACGGGCTTTTTCCTGAATCGCCATCAGGTCGATAATATCCTGACGGGTTACCTGGGTGGCGGCGAACTCGGCCACGTTACTTTCAATCAGCTGGCGTGCCTGCAGTAACTCGAACGGGCCGAAGGTGGCGAATTCCAGCTGGCTGCTGGTCGGTGCAATGCGGTTCTGCTGCTGGCTGGCCATCACGTGGATGCCCGAGCCCTTGCGTACCTCAACATAGCCTTCGACTTCCAGCATGATGATCGCTTCACGGACCACGGTGCGGCTCACTTCCATCTCTTCAGCAATCAGACGCTCGGCCGGCAGTTTCTCGCCGATCGGGTAGATTCCGGCTTCAATGCGGCGTTTCAGCTCGCTGGCCAGCTGTTGATAGAGTCGACGGGATTCAGTGAGGTCCATAGCACAGTCCAGGTAGCAAACAGAGAGTTGTTATACCACTTTGCGACGGGCGAGGAAATGGGCTGGCTTGCGCCAGCCCGGAAGACTAACTGCGGGCCACCGCGGCAGGCGGTGCGGTTACGGTAGGCGTAAGCTCCGAAACCGGTTTGTTTTTCAGCACTGTCCAGATCACCACCGCGCCCAACAGGTCGAATACCGCCAGCGCGGCAAACAGTGGGCTGAAGCCGAGCGTGTCGGCCAGCGCCCCCACCACCAGCGCAAACATGGTGCTGGCTGTCCAGGCGGCCATGCCGGTTAAGCCGTTAGCGGTCGCCACTTCATTGCGGCCGAAAACGTCAGAGGAGAGGGTAATCAGGGCGCCAGAAAGTGCCTGATGAGCAAAACCGCCGACGCACAGCAGGGCGATGGCCACGTACGGACTGGTAAACAGCCCGATAGTACCCGGCGCAATCATCAGCACCGCACCCATGGTGACCACCAGTTTACGTGAGACGATCAGATTGACGCCAAACCAGCGCTGGAACAGCGGCGGCAGATAACCGCCGAGGATGCAGCCAAAATCGGCGAACAGCATCGGCATCCAGGCGAACATCGCGATCTCTTTCAGATTGAAACCGTAAGCCTTGAACATGAACAGCGGGATCCAGGCATTGAAGGTGCCCCAGGCGGGTTCAGCCAGGAAGCGCGGCAGCGCAATCCCCCAGAACTGCCGGTTACGGATAATTTCCAGCGCCGACATTTTGCGGGTGTTGCCGGTCTGATGCTGCGCTTCCTGACCGGAAATGATGTAGTCGCGCTCTTCATCGCTGAGTTTAGTCTGCTGTTTCGGGTGCTTGTAAAACACCAGCCAGCACAGCGCCCACGCCATGCTCAGCACGCCGGTGATGATAAACGCCATCTGCCAGCTGTGGGCCATAATCGCCCACACCACCAGCGGCGGTGCCAGCATCGCCCCGATTGACGAACCGACGTTAAAATAGCCAACCGCCACCGAGCGCTCTTTAGCCGGGAACCATTCGCTGCTGGCTTTCAGACCCGCCGGGATCATCGCCGCTTCTGCCGCACCCACCGCACCGCGAGCCAGCGCAAAGCCGCCCCAGCTACCGGCCATTGCGGTGGCAGCGCAGAAGATGGCCCACAGCACGGCAAACACCGCATAACCGATTTTGGTGCCCAGCAGATCGAGCACGTAGCCCGCCACAGGCTGCATCAGCGTATAACAGGCTGAATAGGCCGCGACGATGTAGGAGTACTGCTGGGTGGTGATATGCAGTTCAGTTTGTAAGGTGGGGGCCGCCACCGCGATGGTGTTGCGGGTCAGATACCCTAACACCGTGCCGAGCGTCACCAGTCCAATCATGTACCAGCGTAACCCTTTGATTTTACGCATCCTCTACCTCTTCCAGTTCTGTATGCGGTCATGCCGCTGTTGTTATCTGGAGCGGGACAGCTCGTGATGCAGCTCTGCTCACGCCCGCAGGTCCTGTCTGAGCGACCATTAATGACCTTGCCGTTTGTGAGTCAAAACGCCCTCACGATGGAGCGAGAGCCTAACTTGTTATACAACTTTAAAAGTTGAGAGCCATCACAAAAACCCTTTCTGCGCTGTGGGATACTGGAAACCTGCGAAATGACAGCCATTTAGCACGCTACAGGCGACAAAAGTGTCCATAACCGTCGGCAGGCAACGTCGTTTATGTGAGCAGGATCGCAAATAAATCCGCAGCGCGCTGAAATTGGTATGATAACTTTGAGCCATTAGCGGTTCAGTAGATGAGGAAGTGTGTATGTCGCGTTTTATGACCGAGGATTTTTTGCTGGATAACGAGTTCGCCCGTCGCCTTTATCACGACTATGCGAAGGATCAGCCGATTTTCGACTATCACTGCCATCTGCCGCCGCAGCAGATTGCCGAAAATTATCGCTTCGCTAACCTTTACGACATCTGGCTGAAAGGCGATCACTACAAATGGCGGGCAATGCGCGCCAACGGCGTACCGGAGGCGTTGTGTACCGGCGACGCCAGCGATCGTGAAAAGTTTGACGCCTGGGCGCGTACCGTGCCGCATACCATCGGCAACCCGCTTTATCACTGGACCCATCTGGAATTACGCCGGCCTTTCGGAATTACCGATACGCTGCTGTCGGAAAAGACCGCGGATAACATCTGGCATCGCTGCAACGAACTGCTGGCGCAGGACAGCTTTACCACCCGCGGCATCATGCAGCAGATGAAGGTGAAAATGGTCGGCACCACCGACGATCCGCTGGACGATCTGCGTCATCATCACGCACTGGCGCAGGACAGCAGCTTTGCCGTCAAAGTGCTGCCGAGCTGGCGACCGGACAAAGCATTCAATATTGAAGCGGAAACCTTCCTGCCGTGGATTGAGACGCTGGAGCAGCTGACCGACATCAGCGTGCAGCGTTTTGACGATCTGCGCAGCGCGCTCTATCAGCGGCTGGATCATTTTGCGGCGCACGGCTGTAAAGTTTCCGATCACGCGCTGGACGTGGTCTGTTATGCCGAAGCGGATGACGCCACGCTGGATGGAATTCTGGCGCGCCGCCGCAGCGGCACGGCACCCAATCCGCAGGAGACCGCCCAGTTCAAAACCGCAGTGCTGGTGTGGCTGGGCAGTGAATATGCCCGCCGCGGCTGGGTGCAGCAGTATCACATTGGCGCGTTACGCAACACCAACCCGCGTCAGTATCAGCTGTTAGGGCCGGATGTGGGCTTCGACTCGATTAACGATCAGCCGCTGGCTGAACCGCTTGCCCGGCTGCTGGGGGCGCAGAATCTGAATAATGCGCTGCCAAAAACCATTCTCTACTGCCTTAATCCGCGCGACAACGAAGTGCTGGCGACCATGGCCGGCAACTTCCAGGGTGAAGGCCTGGCGGGCAAGATGCAATTTGGTTCCGCCTGGTGGTTCAACGATCAGCTGGATGGCATGCAGCGCCAGATGACCCAGCTGGCGCAGATTGGTTTGCTGAGTCGCTTTGTCGGGATGCTGACCGACAGCCGCAGCTTCCTCTCTTACACCCGCCACGAATATTTCCGTCGTCTGCTGTGCCAGATGATCGGTCGCTGGGTAGAGCAGGGCGAAGCGCCAGCGGATGAAGCGCTGTTAGGCGAGATGGTGCAAAACATCTGCTTCAACAATGCCCGCGATTACTTCGGCATTGAGCTGGGAGCTTAACGATGAAAAGGCTCAATCGGCACGACTTCCCGGGTGCGGTTTATCGCGATCGGGTGATCCAGTTCGGTGAAGGAAACTTTCTGCGGGCGTTTATCGACTGGCAGATTGACTGGCTTAACCAGCACCAGGGCACCGATGCCGGGATCGTGGTGGTGCGGCCGCGTAACCGTGAGGTCAGCGACAGCCTGAATCAGCAGGGCGGGCTTTACACTACGCTGATTCGCGGCCTGAACGATCGGGGCGAGTCAGTGAGCGAAACCCGGCTGATTCGCAGCCTGAACCGCGAGATTCAGCCTTATCAGCAGTTCGATGATTTTATGGCGCTGGCGCACAACCCCGATTTGCGCATGGTGTTTTCGAATACTACCGAGGCAGGGATCGCTTTTGACGGCCGCGATCGGCTCACCGACCAGCCTGCCAGCAGCTTCCCTGGTAAGCTGACCCAGCTGCTGTGGGCGCGCTTTTGCCACTTTGAGGGCGCCAGCGATAAAGGCTGGCTGGTGGTGCCGTGCGAACTGATTGACCACAACGGCGATACGCTGCGCGATCTGGTGCTGCGCTACGCTGAGCACTGGCAGCTGCCCGCCGAATTTAACCGCTGGATCAACCAGCATTGCGCCTTCTATAACACGCTGGTGGATCGCATCGTCACCGGCTTTCCGGCCGAAAGCGCGCAGATTGAGGCGGAGCTGGGCTATGAAGATCGCTATCTGGTGGCGGGCGAAGTCTACTACCAGTTTGTTATTCAGGGGCCGTCGGCGCTGTTTAGCGAGCTGAAGCTGGACGCGCTGGCACCCCAGGTGCGACACGTCGATGACATTGCGCCGTACAAAGCGCAGAAGGTGGCGATCCTCAACGGCGCGCACACCGCGATGGTGCCGGTGGCCTTTCTTGCCGGGCTGGAGAGCGTGGGCGAGGCGATGGACGATCCGGCGATTGCCGGCTTCGTGGACGCGCTGCTGCGCGACGAGGTCATTCCGACGCTCGACCTGCCCGCGAACGAACTGCACGCCTTTGCCGACGCGGTACAGCGTCGCTTCCGCAATCCGTTTATTCGCCATGCGCTGTTGTCGATTGCGCTGAACGGCATGACCAAATTCCGCACCCGCCTGCTGACGCCGCTGCTGGCTGCGCAGCAGCAGAACGGCGAGTGGCCGACTCGCATCACCTTTGCCCTGGCGGCGCTGATCGCTTTTTATCGCGGCGAATCAGCCGGGAAAAGCTGGCCGTTGCAGGATGATGCACACTGGCTGCAGCGCTACGCCGAAGGCTGGACGGCGCTACAGGCCGATCAGCTTTCGCCAGAGCAACTGGTGCGCAGCATCCTGAGTGATGCGCAGCACTGGGGCGAAGATTTAACCCAGCGGCCCGATCTGGTGGCTGTGGTGACCCGACACCTGCAAAACATCATCGCCCACGGCATGCGTGAGGCGCTGAGTCAACTGAGATAACGCTATGCAAGACGCAATTAAAATACATTCCCGCGACAACGTCGCCGTGGCGTTGCGTGACTTAGACGCCGGCGTCACCACAGAACTCCCGGCGCATTCAGTGGCGCTGCAACAGGCTATCGGGCGCGGGCATAAGTTTGCCCTGCAGCCGATCGCCAAAGGCGAACTGGTGATCAAATATGGTCTGCCGATCGCCCACGCCACCCAGCCGATTGCTGCCGGAGAGCTGATCCATTCACAGAACGCCCGCACCAACCTCAGCGATCTGGATCACTATCAGTATCAGCCCGACTTCGTGGCCATTCCGCCACAGCCGGGCGATCGTGAGGTGCAGATCTACCGTCGCCCTAACGGTGAAGTCGGTATTCGCAATGAATTGTGGATCCTGCCAACCGTCGGCTGCGTTAACGGCATCGCCCGGCAGATCCTGCAACGTTTCCTGAAAGAGACGCAGCAGGCGGAAGATATTGATGGCGTCTTCCTGTTCAGCCACACCTTTGGCTGCTCTCAGCTCGGTCAGGATCACGAAAACACCCGCACCATGCTGCAAAATATGGTGCGTCATCCGAATGCGGGTGCGGTGCTGGTGATTGGTCTGGGCTGCGAAAATAATCAGGTTGATACCTTCCGTGACACCCTCGGCGCGTTTGAAAGCGACCGGGTGGAGTTTATGGTCTGTCAGCAGCACGACGATGAAGTGGAAGCCGGGGTGGAACGGCTGCATGCGCTGTATGAAAAAATGCGGCATGACCAGCGTCAGCCCGGCAAGCTCAGTGAGCTGAAATTTGGTCTCGAGTGCGGCGGCTCGGATGGCTTTTCCGGTATTACCGCCAACCCGCTGCTGGGTCGCTTCTCTGACCAGATGATCGCCAATGGCGGCACCACCGTGCTGACCGAGGTGCCGGAGATGTTTGGTGCCGAACGCATTCTGATGAGCCGCTGCCGTGATGAAGCGATCTTCGGCAAAACGGTGGCGATGATTAATGACTTCAAGCAGTACTTTATCGATCATCATCAGCCGATCTACGAGAATCCATCGCCAGGCAACAAAGCGGGCGGCATCACCACGCTGGAAGAGAAGTCGCTCGGCTGCACCCAGAAAGCCGGACAAAGCCAGGTGGTGGATGTGCTGAAGTATGGCGAACGGTTAAAAACGCCAGGCCTCAACCTGCTGAGCGCGCCGGGCAACGATGCGGTGGCAACCAGCGCGCTGGCGGGTGCCGGCTGTCACATGGTGCTGTTCAGTACCGGCCGCGGCACGCCGTATGGCGGTTTTGTCCCGACGGTGAAGCTGGCGACCAACACGCCGCTGGCCGGGAAAAAGCCACACTGGATCGATTTTGATGCCGGACGGCTGATTGATGGCATGAGCATGGATCAAATGCTGGAAGATTTCGTGGATACCATTGTGGCGATTGCCAATGGCAAACAGACCAACAACGAAAAGAATGATTTCCGTGAACTGGCGATCTTCAAAAGTGGAGTGACGTTGTAAAAATAAAGTGCGGGTCGTTTAAGATCGTTGAAAAAGTCCGGCTCCGTGGCGCTGAGACTGAGCTTGCGCAGGGAACACGGTCAGATCGCAAAGGCCGTCATCCATGACCCGCCCGGCCCGCGCGATTACGCACCTCATCCCTGAGGTGCGCCCGTAGCCGGGCCAACGCCTGGCGTGGTTCAAAAACGCGCCCGGCGTTTTTATCCGGACGGCGGGACGCTTTGCTTTTCGGACTCTGCCACCCGCTCTTTGAGCTGGTGAGCTATCAGAAAGATTAAGCCCGGCTGGTTTCGCGTTCGGCTTCAGCCTGACAGACCGCGGCGGTAAACAGGATGTCGGTTGAGGAGTTCAGTGCGGTTTCCGCCGAGTCCTGCAATACCCCAATAATGAAGCCGACCGCCACTACCTGCATCGCCAGATCGTTGGGGATGCCAAACATATTACAGGCCACCGGGATCAGCAGCAGCGAACCGCCCGCCACGCCGGACGCGCCACAGGCACATAGCGAGGCGACCAGGCTGAGCAGAATCGCGGATGGGACGTCAATGCTGATACCCAGCGTATGCACCGCCGCCAGCGTCAGGACCGTAATGGTGATTGATGCGCCCGCCATACTGATAGTCGCGCCCAGCGGAATAGAAACCGAGTAGGTGTCCTCATCCAGTCCCAGACGTTTCGCCAGCGCCATATTCACCGGAATATTGGCGGCTGAACTGCGGGTGAAGAAGGCGGTGACGCCGCTTTCGCGCAGGCAGGTAAACACCAGCGGATACGGGTTACGACGAATTTTAGAGAACACCAGCAGCGGATTAACCACCAGCGCCATCAGCAACATGCAGCCGATTAACAGCGTCAGCAGATGGGCGTATTGCCACAGTGCGCCAAAACCGGTAGAGGCGAGAATCGATGCCACCAGACCGAAAATACCGATCGGCGCACAGCGGATAACGCATCGTACCAGCCAGGTCACCGCGTGAGAGGCATCATTCAGTAAGTTGCGGGTGGTGTCGCTGCTGTGACGAAAAGCCAGCCCGAGGCCAATCGCCCAGACCAGAATGCCGATGTAGTTGGCGTTCATCAGCGCGGTGATCGGGTTCGCCACCATGCTCATCAGCAAACCGCGTAACACTTCGGTGATGCCGGAAGGCGGGGTGATTTCGGTGCTGCCGACCGCCAGCGTCAGCGTCTGTGGCACCAGATGGCTGAACACCACGGCCACCACGGCGGCGAAAAAGGTACTCAGCAGATAGAGCATGATAATCGGCCGGATATTGCTTTTCTGGCCCTGCTGGTGGTTAGCGATCGAGGCGATTACCAGCATCAGTACCAGCAACGGGGCCACCGCTTTCAGCGCACTGACAAACAGTTCGCCCAGCAGTCCAACGGCCAGTGCCGCATCGCGAGAAATCCAGGCAAGCGCCACACCGGCAGCCAGCCCAATCATGATTTGCTTCACCAGGCTGCCTGCGAACAGTGCGCCCAGACGTGAGGAGAGAGTTTTCTGCATAGTGTTTTCTATATTTTGTCGCGGATGTAGTTTTAGCGGCGATGTTTTGCATCGGCTAAAGCGGTTTGCCCGGCGGAGTATAAGGAAAAGATCGGATGAGAAAAGAGATAATTCTGCCAGTGTGGCCGCTGTCGGATTTTTATTATGCTGGATATGGGAAGTGTGACAGAGGTATGAAATGTCGCTGCACGCAGCTGCAAAATAAAACAGGGGCATCCGCTGCCCCTGTAGGTAATTATGGTGTCAGCTTTTTCTGGTCTCTTTTGCGGTTAACCCAGGCATTAATCAGCAGCGTTGACGCCAGGATCAGGCCGACCACGCTGAGGGAGATACCAACCGGAATATGGTAGAGATCGACAATCAGCATCTTAAAGCCGATGAACACCAGCACGATCGCCAGGCCATATTTCAGCATCGAGAAGCGCTCGGCCACGTTCGCCAGCAGGAAGTACATGGCGCGCAAACCGAGAATCGCGAACAGGTTTGATGTCAGCACGATAAACGGATCGGTGGTCACCGCGAAGATGGCAGGAATACTGTCGACGGCGAAGATAACGTCGCTCAGCTCCACCATAATCAGCACCAGCAGCAGCGGTGTCGCAAACAGCACGCCATTTTTACGGGTGAAGAACTTCTCGCCTTCAAGCGCGTCGGTCATGCGCAAATGTTTACGCAGCCAGCGCACCACCGGCTTGTCGCCGACCGCATGATCGTCCTCTTTTGCCAGCGCCATTTTAACACCGGTAAACAGCAGGAACGCCCCGAAGACATAGAGGATCCAGCTAAACTGCGTTACCAGCCAGCTGCCCGCGAAGATCATGATGGTACGCAGCACGATGGCACCTAATACCCCGTAGATCAATACGCGACGCTGCAGGTTCGCCGGAATCGAGAAGTAGCTGAACAGCATCAGCCAGACGAAGACATTGTCCACCGCCAGCGCTTTTTCCAGCACGTAACCGGTCAAAAAGGCGAGGGTCTGGGTGTTGGCGACTTCACGGCCGGCGCTGCCTTCCAGATACCACCAGAACGCGGCGCTGAACAGCAGTGAAACTGACACCCAGATTAACGACCAGACGGCCGCCTGTTTAAACGTCATGGTCTGCGCGCCGCGGCGTCCCTGCAACAGCAGGTCGATGGCCAGCATGATCAGCACCACAACCGCAAAGCTGCCCCAGAGTAATGGCGTACCCACAGTTTGCATATTCGTATCCTGTCTGAAAAATAAAAAAAACGGCTGAAGTCAGAAGACGTCAGCCGCTTATTTTTGGTGTAAGCAAACCTCGCCTTCCGGCAAGGTCTCACTTACAACACAGAATAGATTCCGGGTTGCCTGATGACCGGATGCTTACGCAACGTAGTGACGATCGATCAGCTTACAAGTTACTCCCCTTTGCAGGAGCGTAAGTTACGGCTTAGCCGAACAGGAATCAATCGTTGTTGTTAATATTTAGAAATATTTACACTGCTGGCCGATCGGCCGGAAAAATCACCCCGGTCTGGCGGCGAATTTCGGTCAGCAGCGCGGCGGTAATACGTGAAACCTCCAGTGCCGGATGGTCCACCTGGCGCTGTTCAACCAGCCGGACAAAGGTTTCGGCTTCATACAGCATGGTATTGATATGCTGCGGCTGGCTTAGCGCCTGCTTTTCCGCACCGCGCGGAATAAAGGTCAGCTTCTGACACTCGGAGAGTTTCTCAATCACCAGCGTGCCCGCTTCGCCCTGAATTTCACTCGGAAGTGAGGAATCACTCACCTTAGAGTGCAGGATCGTCACGTCAAAATCGCCGTAGCTCAGCACCACGACGCCGTGCGCATCCACGCCGCTTTCCAGCAGGGTGGCGCTGGCCTGCACCCGCTGCGGTGCGCCCCACAGCGCCACCGCCGACGCCAGGCAATAATAGCCAATGTCCATAATCGAACCGTTAGACCAGCGCGGATCAAAGGTGTTGGGGTTTTCACCGTTGAGATAGCGCGGATAACGTGAGGAGTACTGGCAGTAGCTCAGCAACGCTTTACGCAGCCTGCCGACCTCAGGCAGCGCCTGTTGCAGCCGCAGGAAGTTAGGCAGGCTGGCGGTTTTAAAGGCCTCAAACAGCACCACCTGATGCTGGCGGGCGCAGGCGATCATCGCCTCCACTTCCTGCAGATTAGAGGCCAGCGGTTTCTCACAAATCACATGCTTGCCGTGCGATAAAAACAGCAGCGCCTGCTGACAATGCAGGGCATTAGGGCTGGCAAGATAGACCGCATCAATCTGCGGGCTGGCGGCCAGCGCCTCCAGCGAGGTAAAGGTCTGCTGGCAGGGATAATCGTGGCTAAACGCCTCGGCCTGCTGCTGACTGCGTGAATAGACCGCACACAGTTTCATCGCCCCGGTTTCATGGGCGGCATCAATAAACTGGCGTGTAATCCAATTTGTTCCCACAATGGCAAAACGAATCACGTCATCTCTCCGGCAGTAGTAAAGCGGCAGAGTAACATCTCTCCGGCCGGGTGCAATGGGTCCAGCCGGGCAGGCATTGATCCTGCGATCCGCATTCCAATAATATGATGGCGCGATGATTTTCAGGGACAAACCAGGGAGCGCAGGTGAAAGCAAGCAAGCACGCATTAAACTGGACCACCGTACTGATTGCCATTCCGGTCGGATGCGCGGCCTCGCTGGTGACGCTGGCGTTTCGTGGCGTTATCGAACTGATTAATCATCTGCTGTTCGCCAGCGGCGGCGAAATCACCGAATCGGTACACCTCTGGCCGTGGATTTTCTGGCCGCTGCTGGTGGGCGGCGGCGGGGTGCTGGCGGGTTATTTTCTGCGCTACGCGGTCGCCATTGAGCAGCAGCAGACGGTTAAAACCGACTATCTTGAGGTGATAAATGCCCGTCTCGATGCGGTTCCGACCAAAACCTCGCTTTTTCGCGCCTTATCTTCGATTGCCAGTATCGGTAGCGGCGCGTCGATAGGGAAAGAGGGGCCGATGGTGCAGCTGTCGGCGCTGTGCGGCAGCGCGATTGGCCGGCTGTTACCGGCGTCGCTTAACCTGAAAAACAGTGACGTGGTGGCGATGGCAGCGGCCGCGGGTCTGTCGTCGGTCTATCACGCGCCGCTGGCGTCAGCGATTTTTGTGGCGGAGATTGCCTTTGGCATTTCAGCGTTGCAGCGGCTGATACCGCTGATCATCGCCTCGGCGGTGGCGGTGATGACCATGTGGTCGCTGGGTTTTCGCAGTGCGCTTTATCCGCTGGCAGAAGCCAGTTTCCAGATGGATCTCAGCAGCCTGCTGATGACGGTGGTGATTGGTCTGGTTGCTGGCCTGGCCGGCTGGCTGCTGATTAAGCTGATTGCCCGCAGCAAGCGGCTATTCAGCCGGGTGGCGTCGCTGCCGCTGCGGCTCGGCGCGGGTGGCGTCGCGGTCGGTTTACTGGCGCTGATTTCCACCGATATTCTCGGTAACGGCTACGAAGTGATCGTTAAGGTGATGGCGGGCCACTATCTGCTGCCAGGCCTGCTGCTGTTGCTGTTGCTGAAAACGCTCGCCACCAGCCTGTCGGTGGGATCGAATGCGGTCGGCGGCCTGTTTACCCCGTCGTTGCTGATTGGTGCGCTGCTGGGGGTAATTATCGCCAGCGGCGGCGCAGCACTGCATTTGCCGCTCGGCAACGTGCTGCTCTATGCCGCGATTGGCATGGCGGCGGTGCTGGCCGCCGTCAGTCAGGCTCCGTTAATGGCGATGCTGATGGTGCTGGAGATGACGCTCAATAGCAGCCTGCTGTTCCCGCTGATGATCGCCTCGGTGCTGGCGTCGATGGTGGTCTACCGGCTGCAATCGACCAGCACCTACCCGGTAGTGAGTCATCACTTCAACCGGTCCGAAGCCAAATACGATTTCGATAATATGCGCATCGCTGAGCTGATCATTGCCGGTGCGGCGTTGCAGCCCCATGAGTCGGTCGGCCAGGCGCTGGCGGTCAGTTCGCTGAAGCGGGAACGCTACGTCTATGTGATCAATGAAAACGGGGCGTTTCTGGGCGTGGTGTCGATCCATGAGATTTCACGGCGGGTGCTGGCGCAGGAGATCACGCTCGACTCACCGGTGCAGTGCGTGATGGATGACGAGTTTCCGGTGGTTTATCAGAATCAGAGTATGCGTGAGGGCTGGGAAGCGTTTGCGGCGGTGACGCTGGAGCGGTTGCCGGTGCTGAACAATCCGCAGGAACGGCGCTTTCTTGGGGCGCTGACTAAAACCAGCCTGATCCAGAAAGCGCAGGAGTTTCTTTAAGCCGCGTTGCCGCGCATCGCCTGATCGGTCATCCACAGGCGGGCATCAAATTCGAGCTGGTGGTAATCCGGCTCCATATGGCAGCAGAGCTGGTAGAACGCTTTGTCGTGATCCTTTTCTTTCAGGTGCGCCAGCTCATGCACCACGATCATCCGCAGAAAGGGTTCCGGCGCGAGGCGGAAAAAGGTCGAAATACGAATTTCGGCCTTGGCCTTCAGGTTGCCGCCCTGCACCCGCGAAATGGCGGTATGCAAACCCAGCGCATGTTTCATTACCTTAATCTTGTTATCCCAGATCACTTTACTGATCGGTGGCGCGTTGCGCATGTAGCGGTTTTTTAGCGCCAGCGTGTAGTCATACAGCGCTTTATCACTCATCACGTCGTGCGTGTCGGGATAACGTTGCTGCAGAAACGCGCCTAAACGCTGATGAGTGATCAACGTCTGCACCTGCTCAAGAATGGGGGCAGGATAACCCTGCAGGTAGATCAGTGAGGACATTAGGGATTCCCGACGAAAGACAGTATACTGCGCCCCCGTTTTTGGGGCGAAAATCAATCAAAGTGTACCACGCCGGAGAATTCATGAGCCAACTTGAACTGAACGATCGCACACTGATCCTGCATCGTTTCCCGCAGATGCGTGACGAAAGTCCATTACAAGCCTGGGATGCGGCTGATGAATATCTGTTGCAGCAGACGCTGCCCGATGGCCCGGTGCTGGTGGTTAACGACAGCTTTGGTGCGTTAACCTGCGCGCTCAATCCGCGTACCGTCTGGCACGTCAGCGACTCCTGGCTGAGCCAGCAGGCGACACGTCAGAACCTGGCGTTAAACGCGCTGGATGACGGCGAGGTCCATTTCCTCGATAGCCTGGCTGCGCTGCCAGCCGCTCCGGCCGCGGTGCTGATCAAGGTGCCGAAAACGCTGGCGCTGCTGGAACATCAATTGCGCGCGATCCGTCAGGTGGCGACGCCAGAGACGGTAATCCTGGCCGCGGCGCGTGCCAAAGAGATCCATAATTCGACGCTGCAGCTGTTTGAACAGGTTATCGGTGAAACCCGCACTTCGCTGGCGTGGAAAAAAGCGCGGCTGATTTACAGCCAGTTCACCCAGCCCGCGCTGCGTGACGCAGAGCCAACGCTGGTCTGGCCGCTGGATGGCACCCCTTATCAGATTCACAACTACGCCAACGTGTTCTCACGTGCGTCGCTGGATATCGGGGCGCGACTGTTTGTGCAGCATCTGCCGGAAAATATTGAGGGCGAGATTGTCGATCTCGGCTGTGGCAACGGCGTGGTAGGGCTGGTGGCGCTGGAGCAGAACCCGCTGGCCGAGGTGCATTTCCTTGATGAGTCCTACATGGCGGTCGCCTCCAGCCAGCGTAACGTGGAAGTTAACCGGCCTGAGGATTTAACCCGCTGCCAGTTCCGCGTCAATAACGTGCTGAGTGGCTATCCTTCCGATCGTCTGCACGCGGTGCTGTGCAACCCGCCATTCCATCAGCAGCATGCGGTTACCGATCATCTGGCGTGGCAGATGTTCCGCGATGCAAAACGCTGCCTGCAATATGGCGGCGAGTTGCGCATTGTCGGCAACCGCCACCTCGATTATCACCACAAACTGAAAAAGCTGTTTGGCAACTGCACGCTGGTCGCCTCGAACCAGAAGTTCGTGGTGCTGCGTGCGGTGAAAATGCGCTAATCAGATGCTGAGCGCCAGCTGCGTCGCCTGCGCGATGGCGCGGCGCGCATCCAGTTCCTGCGCCACATCCGCCCCGCCAATCAGCGTGACCGTTTGACCTCTTGCCCGCAGCGCAGCTTCCAGTTCGCGCTGCGGTTCCTGCCCGGCGCAGATAATCACGTTATCGACCGCTAACAGCAGCGTTTCGCCGTCGCGTTTCAGATGCAGTCCGGCATCATCAATCGCCAGATACTCTACGCCGCCCCACATCTGCACGCCGCGCGCCTGCAGGCTGGTGCGATGGATCCAGCCGGTGGTTTTAGCCAGCGATGCGCCCGGTTTACCGGCCCGGCGCTGCAACAGCCAGATCTGTCGGGCAGCGGCAGGCGGCTGCGGCGTTATCAGGCCGCCACGCTGGCTCAGGCTGCGATCGATGCCCCATTCGCTGTAGAACGCGGCCAGCTCATCCTGATGCGGCGGCTGGGACAGATATTCCGCAGTATCAAAACCAATTCCACCCGCGCCAATAATCGCGACGCGCGCGCCAACCGGGCGTTTGTCGCGTAATACCTCAAGGTAGCTCAGCACGCAGGGATGGTCGATGCCGGGAATTGCCGGGGTGCGCGGCTGAATGCCGGTCGCCAGGATCACTTCATCGGCGGCGCTGAGCTGGTCAGCCTCGACCCGGCAACCGGTGATGACCTTTACGCCCGCCGCCGCCAGCTGATGGCGGAAATAGCGCAGCGTTTCGCTGAACTCCGCTTTACCGGGGATCTGCCGGGCAATATTGAACTGGCCGCCAATGTCGGGCGCGGCATCGTAAAGCGTCACCTGATGGCCACGCTGCGCCGCCTGCAGCGCAAACGCCATCCCGGCGGGACCGGCTCCGACCACCGCCAGACGGCGTGACGCGGTGGTGGCGACCACCGGCATCAGTGACTCATGGCAGGCGCGAGGATTGACCAGGCATGAGGTGATCTTGCCGGCAAAAACCTGGTCGAGGCAGGCCTGATTACAGGCAATACAGGTATTGATGCTGTTATCGTCACCACGCTGCGCTTTACTGACAAAGGCGGCATCGGCCAGAAAAGGGCGCGCCATCGACACCATATCGGCGCAGCCTGACTGCAACAGCTGCTCGGCGACGGCGGGATGATTAATACGGTTAGTGGCGATCACCGGCACCTTTACCTGCTCACGCAGGCGCTGCGTCACCCAGGCAAACGCCGCACGCGGCACGCAGGTGGCGATGGTCGGAATGCGCGCCTCATGCCAGCCAATGCCGGTGTTGAACAGCGTCACGCCACACTGCTCCAGCTCGGCCGCCAGCTGCAACGTCTCTTCCAGCGTGCTGCCGTCCTTGATCAGATCCAGCATCGACAGGCGGAAAATAATGATAAAGGCCTCACCCGTGGCGGCACGGACCGCGCGGGTGATCGCCAGGGCGAACTGCATACGCTGGCTGAAGTCACCGCCCCAGCGATCGGTGCGCTGATTGGTATGCTTAACCAGAAACTGGTTAATCAGGTAGCCTTCCGATCCCATGATCTCTACGCCATCGTAACCTGCCTGCTGCGCCAGTCGGGCGCAGCGGGCAAAATCCGCAATGGTCTGTTCGATGTCGGCATCGCTCATCGCCTGAGGCGTAAAAGGATTAATCGGCGCCTGGCAAGCTGAGGGTGCGACCAGATCCGGTTGGTAGCTGTAACGACCGGTGTGCAGGATCTGCAGCGCGATTTTACTCTGATGCTGGTGCACGGCGGCGGTAATCGGCCGGTGCCAGTCACACTGTGACGCATCGGTGAGCATTGCGCCGTGTGCGGTTGTCACCCCTTGTGGGTTCGGAGCGATGCCGCCGGTGACGATCAGCGCCACCCCTTCACGCGCCCGTTCGCCATAGAACGCGGCCAGCCGCGCCGCACCCTGCGGATGTTCCTCCAGTCCGGTGTGCATCGACCCCATCAGAAAACGGTTTTTAAGTTGGGTAAAGCCAAGGTCCAGCGGCGTAAACAGCGCGGGATAGTGTGGATTGAGCTGGGTCATAATCACTCACTGCGAAGTGGTCGGATGAGTCAACTCTAGCGGCTTCCCGGTTAAAAAAAAGTGAAACAGTGTCAGGGTGTGAGTGAAATCAAAAACATCTGACCCGGCGACGGGCCGGGCAGGGCAGCCTTGCCGGTGCCAGCCGGGCGATTAACGACGTCGGATCCACGAGTAGCGGGAATGATAGCCGCTGCCGAAGTGGGTATTGTGTCGATAGCTCGATCCGCTCTCCGCCATACAGTAGGTACAGACGTTGACGTTTTCGATCTGCTGCGGCGGCACGCCAGTCTGTATCAGCATCTGCGTCGCCAGCGCCGGCAGATCAAACCAGACACCCTGCTGCCGGGCGATCGCCTGCGGACGCTGTGCCCGCGGATTGATCGGCTGATGGCGCTGCCAGCGAAGCCAGCCAGCAAGGGACGGGCGCTGCTGCATCTCAGCCAGCTGCGGTTCACCCAGCTCGTAACAGCAGGGACCCATTGCCGGACCGATCGCCACCGTCAGGTTTCGTGGATCGCTGCCCTGTTGCTGCAGCTTTTCGACCGCGCGGGTCAGCACGCCCGCCAGCGTGCCCTTCAGGCCGGCATGCACCGCCGCCACGGTTTTACGCTCAGAATCAGCGAACAGCACCGGTAAGCAATCGGCGGTGTAGACCGCCACCGGGCGGCGGCCGGTGCTGATGATGCCATCTGACTCGCAGCTTTTTGGTGGCGTATTTTCAACATCGGTCACCACGGTGGCGCTATGACGCTGATGACCATAAGCCGCATCGGCAGGCGGAGGGTCGCCAGCGGCCTGAAAGGCGTAATCCAGCCAGTCGAGCGAGTCGAGTAAGGTTGAGCGCGGGGTCACGGCCATAAGAATCTCCTGTCATAACGGCGTGCGTTGAGCTCCCCACAGCTTACGTTAACTGCTACATTTTTGAAGCTTTCCCACCCCGACCTTTCTCACCTTAAGGATGACATGATGAAAACCTCAGCAAAACTCGCCGCGTCCGGACTGGTCGCGCTGCTGCTAACCGGCTGCGCAACCTCGTCGCACCAGACGGCGCAGCAGCAACTCGGTCAGCAATCGGTACTGGCGGTGAACTGGTTCCAGCAGTCAGGCGAATATCAGGCCCTGACCTGGCAGGCCTTTAACAGCGCGCGCCTTGCGTTTGACCAGGCGCCATCACTGACCGGCAAACCCAAAGCGGTGATTGTTGATCTGGATGAAACCATGCTGGATAACAGCGCATACAGCGCCTGGCAGGCGAAGAACGGCCAGCCGTTCAGCAGTAAAAGCTGGTCAGCCTGGACCCAGGCGCGTCAGGCCAAAGCGGTGCCGGGCGCGCTGGAATTTGCGCGCTATGTCACCCGGCACGGCGGCACGCTATTCTATGTGTCGAATCGCGATCGGCAGGACTATGCCGCAACGGTCGCCAATATGCAGCAGCTGGGCTTTCCCAACGTCAGCGACAAAACGGTCCGTCTGAAAACCGACAGCTCAAACAAACAGGCACGTTTCGATGCCATCAAAAATGAAGGCTACAACGTAGTGCTGTACGTCGGCGATAACCTGAACGACTTCGGCGGTGCGACCTGGCATCAGGGCAATCAGCAGCGTCGTGATTTTGTGAACCTGAACCATCAGCAGTTCGGCACGCAGTTTATCGTGCTGCCTAATCCGCTGTACGGCGACTGGGAGAGCGGAATGGCGGAAAATTACAATAAACTGACGCCGGAACAGCAGCTGTCGGTGCGGGAATCGCGACTGCAAAGCTGGAACGGTAAATAATTCGTCAAGAAAAAGAGCCTGACCGGTTCAGGCTCTGTTAACAACCGGTCCTGATTTACTTTCATCTGTCACTATTTTGCTGCAAATTAAATAAATCATCTCTTGCTCCATTCCTCTATTAAATCCGGCACGTTCCACTGCCTGTCAGGCTTAAAGGCGGTGAATTATGCTAATGGTTAATATTTATAATTAAGAGTATTCCTGGTAAATAACGGTCCGCCTGGTATGGCAGCGTTTATCCCTGCTGAAAGTAATTGTATTTATTTGTCATGGGTAACTTTAGTTACTAAATAATTTTATTTTAATTAACTGATTTTATGCAATTAAATATTGATTTAACGCTTTCATCCGATCCCGCCGCGCTTAATTAAATTTACTTATCGCTGACCATAATTGACCTGGTGCTGACAAAAAGTCACGCCTGACGGCACGCCAGAATATTGGTCGTGCATTGACATTGATTAGCGTCTATAACGTTTTTCTGTGACTGGCTTCTTATTTCCCTGACGGCTCCGGCTTTATTTATGAGCCGATACACTTCGTGGTTGGCCGGGATGCGACCTCCCGGTAGTAGAGAGAAGATGATTGTGACGACACTTAAACCCTTATTAGCGAAAAATCGCAGTTGGGCATTACAGCGCCGCCAGCGTAATCCGAATTATTTTGAAAAATTCCTGCATCAACAAAAGCCTCACTCATTATGGATTGGCTGCTCGGACAGTCGCGTACCGGCAGAGGTGTTAACCGGCTCCCATCCTGGCGAACTTTTTGTGCATCGCAATATCGCCAATATGGTGGTTGAGGATGACGACAATTTGCTGAGCGTATTGCAATACGCACTGTTTTTTCTCGGTGTGAAACGGATCGTATTAAGCGGTCACTACGGCTGCGGCGGCGTAGAAGCCGCCCTGAATCTGCCCGGCAGCGTGCTGGAACATCAGGACTCGGCGCTGGCGCGCCGCATCACCGCGCTGCGTCAGGCGATTGAAGCCGGCCTGGCGGAAACGCCCGCAGCAGCAGAGAGCCAGAGCGAGCTGCTCGACCGCCTGGTTGAGGCCAACGTGAAGGCACAATTCGCCCGACTGGTGAAAACCGCACCGGTCCGGCAAATCTGGCAATCGGGCCAGCCACTGGAGGTGTTTGGTTGTGTTTATGACCTGCGCACCGGCCATCTCAAAGAGTTGATTCAGCAATCTGCAGAGGAACCTTCACCATGAATCTCGATACCCTTCGCCGCGACATTCCTGCGGGTCTGGTGGTTTTCCTGGTCGCATTGCCGCTCTGTCTTGGCATTGCGCAAGCCAGCGGATTACCGCCGTTTGCCGGTCTGCTGACCGGTGTGATTGGCGGCCTGGTCGTCACCTCGCTGAGTCCGTCACGGTTTGCTGTCAGCGGCCCGGCGGCCGGACTGGTCACGATTGTGGTGGCTTCCATGGCGTCGCTCGGCAGCTTCTCTGCTTTTCTCACCGCGCTGATTATCGCCGGTGCCTTGCAGTGCCTGTTTGGCCTGCTGCGCGCCGGGCGATTTATCTCGCTGGTGCCGGGCAGCGTGATTAAGGGCATGCTGGCAGCGATTGGCCTGTTACTGATCATGCAGCAGATTCCGGTGGCGCTGGGGGCGGCAGGGGATGCCGAACTGGTGTCGCTGGTCACCGGCGAGATGACCTTCTCACTGCCGGCGATGCTGGTAGCGGGCATCGGCTTAGCCATCCTGTGTTTGTGGACCACCGCACCGGTGAAACGCATCAAGGCACTGGCGTGGATCCCGGGACCGCTGATTGCCGTACTGATTGGCTGTCTGGCCACGGTAGTGGGTGGACGGCTCTATCCTGAGATGGCGGGCGGCCTGGCGCGCATCTCACTGCCGGCGTTTGATAGCGTCTCTGCGCTGGTGGCGGAACTGGAGACGCCAGACTGGATGGCGTGGCAGAACCCGCAGGTGTGGGTGGTGGCGCTGACCTTAGCGCTGGTGGCCAGCCTGGAGACTTTGCTGAGCCAGGAGGCGCTGAAAAAGCTTCGTCCACAGACGCCAGCGCCTTCGCCGAATAAAGAGATGTTTGCCCAGGGGATCGGTAACCTGACCGCCGGTTTTCTTGGCGCAATGCCGATTACCGCGGTGATCGTCCGCAGTTCGGTGAACGTCAGTGCAGGCGCACAAACCAAACTGTCAATTTTCATTCACGGTGTACTGCTGCTGATTTGCGGGATGTGGTTTAGCGAGATGCTGAACGCCATTCCACTGGCCAGCCTGGCGGCAGTGCTGCTCTATACCGGCTACAAGCTGGCAACGCCGCGGCTGTTTGTCGAACAGTTCCGCATGGGCGCTCAGCAATACGTGCCGTTCCTCGCCACCATCGTCGGTATTATTACCCTGGGGATGCTGGTCGGTATTGGTATCGGTATTGCGACGCAGATCCTCTACAGCATCTACAAAAGTCATCGCAACGCGCTGCAGCTTACCCGTTACGACGACCACTATGTGCTGCGCTTTCAGCAGAACCTGACCTTTATGCATAACCCGAAGCTGCAGGGACTGCTGGACGAGATCCCGGAAAATAGCGTGGTGATTGTTGATAACGATAACGCCGAATATATCGATCCGGACGTCAAAGCGGTGCTGAAGGATTTTGGCGATAATGCAGATAAACGCGGAATTCGTCTCAGTCAGTGGCCGGTTGCGGTAAAATAGCGTTAAGCGCAACGGTAAAATCGTCAGAGCAGCAAAAATCGGATATCTCGGATATCCGATTTTTTTGTTTACCGGGCATAATTGGCCCCATTCCCGCTGCCGCCTGACGTGTTTTACCTGTGAGGGGGTAAATTTGCCCGCTGATTTCAAAGTTAGCCCATGAATAGTGGTTTTATCGCAGGATGACTTTGGTGGCGCCCAGGATTAAATCATTCTGACGCCACGCCCCGTTCAGGTTGGCGTGGACAGCCCGTCTCTCTGCGACAAGGTCCGGATGTATGCACGTTAAGCTGTTTGAAGAGCACAACGTTATAAAAAATGCACTCTCGCTGTTTTTGATTACCTTGCTGTTCTGCTTTATCGGTGGGCATCTGCGCATTCCACAGGAGCTGTCGCTGTTCTGGCCGGTCAATGCGATTGTCGCCGGAGTGATTGTCCGCAACCCTTTCCTGCATCAGGCTCGCTATTATTTCGCCTGCTTCACCGCCATGGTGTTTAACGACGCGGTTTTTTCCGGCTGGACGCTGGCGGCCCTGACGCTCAACATTGCTAATCTGCTGTTTATTCTGGTCGCCGTATCGTTGCTGATAAAACATCTTCAGCATGACTCCGGCAGCGAACGCATCACCAGCGTGTTACGCATCTTCCCGGCCTGCCTGCTGGCGGCGCTGGTCTGTGCGTCGTGGGGCGCACTGGCGCAGCAGGCCAATTTTGATGCGGCGCTGGCGACGGCCTGGGGCGACTGGTTCAGTGAACAGTTCTCAACCGGGCTGATGCTGTTGCCGTTTTTACTGACGCGCGACTGGCGAACCCTGTCGCCGCGTCAGCTGTTGCAGCTCCGCAAGCTTTCGCCGGTGATCGCGGTGGTCTTTTCGCTGGTGATCGGTGCGATGATGGGCGGCGCGGGCAGCCTGACGTTCCCGGTGCCAGCGCTGGTCTGGTGCGCTATCGTATTGCCGATGACCCTCACCAGCCTGGTGATTTTGCTGACCGGCATTACGGAAATTATTCTGGTTTCTCATGGCGTGATGAACATTCAGGGCAATGATAATCTGCTGCCGATCAGCCATCTGACCTCGGCGCGGCTGGGCGTAGCGACAATTGCCATCAGCCCGCTGATTGTGGCCGCGAGCATGGATGCGATCCGTCAGCTCAATCAGCGACTTGCGCTGCGGGCCAATTACGATTTCCTGACCCAGCTGCTGTCGCGCTCCGGTCTGTATGAGAGTCTTCGAACTGAACCGTTCAGCCCGTCGCGTATAACCGGTGTGATCCTGCTGGATGTCGACTATTTCAAAACCATTAATGATAATTTTGGTCATGATGCCGGCGACAGCGTGCTGGAAGAGATCGCCCGTCGCATGCAGCGGGTGGTGGGCAAAAAAGGGCGCATCTGCCGGTTTGGCGGGGAAGAGTTTGTGGTGGTGCTGTTCGATCAGGATCCGCAAGCGCTCTATTTTCTCGCCGAATCGATTCGTCAGACGATGGCGAAAGAGAAATTCTGGCTGCAGGGCAGTACGGTCACGGTGACGGTCAGTTTAGGGCTGGCGCACGGCATCGCGGGTGACGCCGGCGAGTGGCCGCGGGTGATTAACCGGTTGATTTCAGCAGCCGATAAAAACCTCTATCTGTCGAAACGCAATGGCCGTAATCAGACCTCGCCGGTTAATAATCGCGCCATTACCAGCGACGTGGCCTGAAACCACGTCGCTGAGAGCGATTAGCTGACGCTGCTTTTCAGGCTGCTGGCCTGCTGGTGACGTTCCATTGCCAGCTCGATCAGGCGGGTGATCAGATCCTGATAGCTGAGCCCGGCAGCCTGCCACAGTTTGGGATACATGCTGATATTGGTGAAGCCGGGCAGAGTATTGACTTCATTGACGATAATCTCGCCCTCATCGGTCAGGAACACATCGACCCGCGCCATACCGAAACACTCCAGCGCACTGAACGCCCTGATGGCAACCTCACGAATCGCCTCGCTGACCGCCGCAGGAATCGCCGCAGGCACCACCGTCTGCGCGCCGCTTTCAGAGATATATTTGGTGTCATAAGAGTAGAACGCATCGTGCACCACGATCTCGCCGCACGGGCTGGCCTGCGGGGCATCATTTCCCAGCACCGCACACTCGATCTCGCGGCCTTTTATCCCGGTTTCAATCAGCACTTTACGGTCAAAGGTAAAGGCCAGTTCCAGCGCCGCCTCAAAGGCGTCCGCGCTGTCGACTTTGCTGACGCCAACGGAAGAGCCCTGATTGGCCGGTTTGATAAACAGCGGCAGGCCAAGGCGGGCAATTACCGCTTCAGCGTCCAGCGTGGCGCGCTGAGCCTGGGTGACGCTCAGCCACGGCGCGACCTTAAGGCCGGCATCGCGTAACAGGCGCTTGGTAAAGTCTTTATCCATGCTGACCGCAGAACCCAGCACGTCAGAACCGACAAACGGCAGCGAGGCGATGCGCAGTAAACCCTGCAGAGAACCATCCTCGCCCAGCGTGCCGTGTACTATCGGGAAAATCACATCGATCTGCGACAACGGATGCGCATCACGACGGGTTATCAGCGGTTGCTGCTGGTTGCCGGGCACCAGCGCCACATCTTCAGCCGCGCGATTCAGGGCAATCAGGGCCGGATTTTCAGCATTCAGTAAGAAGTCAGAAGCATCATTAAGACGCCAGTGCCCCTGCTTATCAATGCCCAGCAACACCACCTCAAACCTGGTTTTGTCGATCGCATCAAGAATATTTTTGGCCGACTGCAACGACACTTCATGCTCAGCCGATTTGCCGCCAAACACGATCCCTACCCGCAACTTTGTCATCAATTTCTGCCTGCTGAAAAATCAAAACCACAAGATAGCACGCAGCTCTCCGATCAAAACAGGGTGGGGCAGCAGATTGTGGGGCGGTGTTATTCTGCGCTTTCGACCAGGAAGCTGCCGTTTAGCTGCCAGCTCTGGCGGTCCTTCACCCGCGTCGCCTCATTTGGCAACCAGGCTGAAAGGGTGACTTTACCGCGCAAGGTGGTGCCGCTGGCCGGCTGTCCCTGCTGCCAGAAGTGCAACACCTCACCGGCGGTGAAAGGCTGGCTGGCCGCAGGGCTGGCGGAGCTTGCAATCAGTGCCGGGCGATCGTCAATCCTGACATCATGCAGCACCAGGCTTACCCGACCACGTTCACCAAACAGATACTGACGCCCTGTGGTTACCGGGCCAGCAAAGCGCAGGGCGATTGCAGTCTGGCTGGCGCAGTTGACCGTGATATTCAGCTCGCGATCGGCACCGATCTGCAACTCATTGGCGGCAAGAGAATTTCCGGGGCGTGATAGCAGTTCGCCGCGGGTGGTTTCGGCATAATTAATCTGAGGGTCGCTTAGCATAATCTGACATTCGGCACGGGAAGTGAAAGCGACAATGGTGCAGCCAAGACCGAGCAACAATGAGGATAAAAAATGATGTTTCACGTGAGGCATCTCGCTGACAGGGAAGCATAAAGAGAGCCGGGTTGTTCAGACCAGGGCGTAATGATATCTAACGCGCAACGGCTGCCGTCCTGTCGCTGACCAAACAGCGGCTCGCTGGGCAGATCGTCAAAAAATAGCGTCCCATCGTCATTTACAAAGGCGAGCAGCACGTCTTTATCGTTTTTGATGGCGCTGCCGGGCAGCGGGCCCTGATTCGGCGGGAAGGTTACCAGCGCCCGGCGGACCGTGAAGGCGGGCAGCATCACCGGCACCACCGCACCCCGGAACGGGGAAACATCCGCAATGCCGCTGACGACCTGGACATTTTTCGGCAGGCTTTGGTTATCTATTTGTACCGTATTTTTTTGCCACGCGGTCCAGGAGGTGATGGCATGGCCGCTGCGATCGCTCCAGACCACGCCGCCTGGGGTACGAATCGCCACGTCAGGCTGAGGGCTGTTCAATGAAATAATGCCAAAGGTATCACCGACTTTACGCGGGGTGAAGGTCACTCCTTCACTGTGTAATACCGCGCCGCCACGCGCTCCGAGGTTATAGCTGGCATTGTTATCGCTGTGCGAAGCACCGCCACTGATCTGGCTGTATTTGCTGGTCCAGGTCGCAGAACCTGACATCGAAGGATCCTGGCGCTCACTTTTTTCGCCCGAGACACTCCAGGCAAATTTATCGTTCACCGTACTGTCGTAGCCAACTCCGGCACGGCTGTTCTTGCCGGTGCGGTTAACCCAGCTACGCACGCTGCGGTTACGGTCCAGAGGGACGGAGAAAGTCAGATAAACATAGCGATTATCATAGTGACGTTGATCGTCGGTGAGGCGGTTGTTTTGTATGCCCAGATTAACGTTCACCGGGCCAAACGATCGGCCCCAGCCCAACATATAGCCCAGGCTATCGGAACCTTGCCAGCTTTTCGACTGGCTGCCGGCAAAGGAAAAGACGCCAAGCCACGGCTGATTAAAACTCAATCCCGCTGCATATTGCGATTTGATCTGCCCGCTTTGAACATGAGGTTGCGCTGCGGACCCGGCACTGCCTGGATGGATATAATCACGACTGCGGAAATTAGCCGAGGCGTTCAGCGACAGGGATGAGGTCATGGCGCTGCTGACACTGATTTGATGACTCAGCCCCGGTTTTTTCGCTTCACCGTCAGCCTGGTGGGTTACTGAGCCGGTCTGAGACAGCGTCGCCATCAGCCGTTGAGTGAGTCGCAGCGTGGTAAGCCACGAGGCTGCCTGATAGTTTTGGCTGACAAACCCACCCGCCACAAGGGCAATCCGATCGCTGCTGTACAGGCCGGTTGAGCCCATTAACAGAGATGATTTTTGCGGGCTCAGGCGTTGCTGTCCGATAGCCAGTGAGGTCGCGGTTTTCACTAAAGCTCTATTCGGTTGGGCCTGAAGATAAGGAATGATGCGTTGTTGTTGATTGCCGGAGGCATCGTGGCTGATCACCACGAAATCATCCTGCTGACTGAGTGCCGTAATGCCTGTCAGCCGGTTCATTCCCTCCGAGACCGGGAAATTTTTTAATAATACTCCAGCCTGCCAGATTTCAACCGTACCGCCCTGCGGCATCAATATATCGAGTGAAACCTGATTGCCGCCACCCTGCTGCAAACCTTGTTCGGGTGTTATTTGCGCCCCGACCAGATTAATGCCGGCAAATAGCGGATCGCTGGAGCTAATCTCTCCAAGCTGTATGACGGAATTCCAGCCGGGAACGGAGCGCTGACCATAGCTGTACAGGCGCGTAAGCTGACTGTTGCTGCCAGAACGGGCGTAGCTCTGGCCGCTACGTATTATCCAGTGGTTGAAATTAGCCCCGAGCTCTGAGGTTAACGTCTGCGAACGGCTGTGCCCGCCGGAGTGGGTCTGATACTGATAGCTTCTGCCATCATAGTTAACCATCAGTGCCTTGCCACCGCCTGCATATTGCGGGTCGCTCAAACGCTCATCGAGCGGAACGGTTAGCACCAGGCTGCTGCGGTCAACCTGTTGCTCAATGATGATGTCGCTGTCTGTGCCGGGAACCATGCAGGCCGCAATCGAAGCCGGGATAAAATGCTGTGCGTCGATCCCAAGCGTTTGCAGCAAACTTTTCGACCAGCAGGGAATACCGGCCTGATCGAACGTCACGATATGGACCCCTTTACCCTGGCCGTTGAGCACGATGTTGACCGGGTGTTGACCGGGCAGAAAATGCGCGCCGGCCTCAAGTAACTCCGCTACGCCAGCATCGTAGCCCAGCGAACGCAGCATCTCCTGATCGTATTTGCTTTCTGCCAGCGCCGTGGCAGATAAGGTAAACAGGATCGGCAACAGAATATTTTTCATTGATAACGGCAAACTGAATTACAGCTGAGCGTCGAACGGCGTGGTTAAAATGCCGAATCGGGTGACCGGATGCAGGCGTACCGCCTTTACCTGATCACTGCCCGACTGCGGCAACAGCAAAGTAAATTTTTCGCCGGGTAATATGTAGGTTTTTGGCAGTTCAATACGCTGTTTCCCCGGCATTAAATCCACCTCTTTGGTCAGCCTGACGATATAAGGCGTCGGGTTTTCCACCCTAAGCGACGCACCTGAGCGGCGGAAGGTCAGACCGGTCCATGGCGTGGTATTTAACGGCAAATTTGCAGGGGAAATAATGACAGGGATATTTTGCCCGACCAGCAGGCGTGCGCGATTTTTCTGACCATCATCCTGCGGGATTGAGACAAAATTAATACGCTGCATTCTCTGTGTATCCAGTTTAATGCCATCTTTCAGAACCACCCGGATCTGCTGTTTTTTGCCTGCATCCACACGGGACAGTTGCGGAGTAATAATCAGCTGGTTTTCGTTGTCCTCCGGCAGTGTCTGCAGGCTACTGTGCAGCAGCGCTGTGCCGGTATCGGTATTCAGTACGTTGATAGTCGCTTCGCGAGTTTGGTCATCAATAAATAAAACCGGTGTTTCTGGCTTCATTCCGGCGGCAAAAACGGTGGAAGTGGCACACCAAAACAGCAGGGTTACAGGTAAAAATTTACGCAAGGCATTTATTCCAGCAGTGCTGTGCAGCGTAGAATCAAATATCTTCGCTGCACCTGTTAACAATTAAAGATAAACCACAGAGAACGTGACGTTACCATCCAGTTCTACCGCTTCACCTGACGGATATTTATCCGACTTTTTCAGCATAATTCCCGAATAGATATTGTAAGTTTCCTTTGTCGCGGCAACCGGAATAGTGCTGCTGGAATCTGCAGCCAGCGCGAAATAACCATTTTTAGCCAGGCTCACAATAGAAGAAGGTGAAGCGCTTTTTGCGGTCCAGCTGGATTTATCGGTACTGCTAAGCAGATTAGAATTGGCTACGCCGTCTTTGGTCGCGGCGGTAATTCCCAGCAACAGCACGCCAATTTTGTTATTAGCCGTATCTGCGCCCAGACCAAAGATATTAGCGTCTGTCATTTCGGGCAGGCTGGTCTGCAATTCATCGCTTATCTCTGCGACCGTCATCGCAGTGGAGGCTCGGTTATCCGTCGTCTGCACAGCGATTGCCGCGGCTGCGTCACAGTCAACGTTGAGAGTGATATCATTGCCTGTTTTTGTATTCATGGCCTGCTTCAGCGACGACGCCGTAATAAAACCCAGCGCGATTGAGGATGAGCTTAACGACACATCACACGCAGCCGGATTGATGGTGCCGGTGACAGACAAAGTGGCTGATTCTGCCGCCAGTCCAGAGAAACTGGCGGTAGTGACGGCCATTAATAGAGCTGAGTTGATCAGTAATTTACGCATAATATTATCTCGAGTCATTTATGGTTACAAACAGGTGTTAAATATCACCCTGTTTAAATTGCTGTAATTATTAATGAAAGGTGCAGGTTCTGATTAATTACTCTGAGATATAGCATAAGGTGATATTTGCTAAATAAAAGTTTAAATCAGAGGGGGGATATTATCATGAGGAATTGTCTGAGCGGTGCCGCGACAAATAATAAAACTATTATCAAAAGGCATTCGTTGTTTCTATAGTAGCGTTGTTGACTGAAAAATATAACACTATTTTTCCATTTCTATTACATGGGTTGTATTTTTACAATTTAGTATTGACGGTAAACAGGCTGGTGTAAAAAAAGTAAAGAATCAATGCGCGTGGCTAATTTAGTGCTGCGGACATGGAACACGTCATTACCGGGGGAAGCGTCGATACCATGCGGCATACCCTGATGGAAACAGGCGGTAGCTCGGGCAGCAGGTGGCTGATACCTGTCACGAATTATTGCCCTTAAGAGTAAAGCAAAACCTACCGCGCATGATTCAATGCAGCCCAGGCGGAGGTTGTTGAGCTGAAAATGAAATCCGCTTTTGCATATCCAGGTTGAGATTGTATATCAATTATTGGATACGACATGTAAAGTCTTATTATTATAAACAGTGACATTACAGGGAATGTCCTTATTCACAAAAGACATCGCACCAATCACAACATTATTACCAATTTGAATCTGATCTGCAATTATACAGCAACCTGCGCCGATGCTAACATTATCGCCAATTAAGATCGCTATCGGCTGTTTTTTCACGTTGGTGCCGGTAATGCCGATGGTGGTATTCTGCCTTATCCGCAAAGAGTGACCGATGACAACGGAACCATTCACCACAATTCCATGATGATGTGAAATCACCATGCCCGGTCCAATGCGTGCCCCCAGTTGTATATCCGTTCCATATTTGAAAATAAGGTTTCTGTTGATCTTTTTTGCCCGCTTTCGCAGGAAATTACTGTCTGAATGATGCCAGTAACAGGCGATACGCCACCAGAAGTAGTAACGTCGGTCGGGACATTTTATTGCTTTATGCAGCACGCTGAACCACGAAAAACGCTTATCACTCATCATCACTTCGCGTTGTAAACATTCGCGTAAATGTTCTGATCCTGATTGTTTATCCATAACCTTTTTATCCCTGGGTATTTGCGCGGCAATGTAAATGAAAAAAGTGCCTGAGGCAACGTGGAACCAGCCTGAAGCGGGGAATGTTTTTCCCGTGCAGAGTTGGTGATTGATACTGGATGATTGCTGAAAAGGGAAAAATGAGGGGGCAATAAATAAAGGGGCAGCGATCTCAGAAAACAAAAAAGTCACCCAAAAAGGTGGCTTTAATCTTCTGATTTAACAGCTTAATTTGGTGGCCCCTGCTGGGGTTGAACCAGCGACCAGGTTCTGATGTTGGTGACAGCATTGTTCAGTTAATGAGCCACGTTCCGTTCTCGCCCTTTACTATCGCCGGGTAAATCACTGCCGTTATCCGCATTCTTACCGGGCAAAGCGCAGTTGCCGCAATCACCTCTGCCGGCATTGTCGCGCCGATGATTGGCGCCTTCGATCTCAATCCCGCCTTAATGTTGCTTGCTGTCGCCTGTGGCAGTAACACGATTACCTTGATGTATGACGGCGGCTTTTTGCTGTTTCAGGAATCGTTTGGCATCTCTATGAAGGACACGTTTAAAACCGGGAGATTACTGGAATTAATTAACCCGGTCGTCGGGTTGGGGATGGTGATGCTGATTAGTCAGTTTATCGGATGTTGGGTTGCAAAACTCAGCCGGATTGTTCGTGAGTTAATATTCATTCCCCGGCCAGCAGGTGAGTTCTCCACCCGCCGGCCGGGAAGGATGTCGGCGGCCGCTGTGACGCCTGTTATGCATGGCAAGAACAGTACGGAAAAACTCATAACATCGAGCATATTGAACGTCGACACGAAAACTCATCTGGAAATAGTTTGCTGGAAGCAGCCGATTTAAACAGGCTGGAAAGCCAGATCTGGCGGCATAAAACAAAAGACCTTTTTGTTTAAGCCGTTGAAAGAACGGATGATCTAGGCTGAATTTTAACCTGCGCTGAAGAGATTTTTGTGTGCTCTGCAATTCTTTTAGCCGATGTTAAAACGATTTACGTGAAATTTAATTATGATTTTATTCTGGTAATTGCTAAATATAATGTGGGGTTATGTCGCTTTAGGAAATCACTGATGTCATGGTATTTTCTGTTTTTTATATAATGACAAATTCGCTATGCAAATTCATAAAATCATCATACCCGCTTTCTTCAACAGGTTTCAGTGTGTAGGGCCAGAGTGCTTAATATTGTGCTGTAGGGGTTGGGCCGTAATCATTGATGAAAAAAACCATAAAAAATATATCACATCTGCTCATTCCGGGATTTCAAAGATAGCTAAGGATAACCTTATTCTTAGAAATAAAGGGGAAGATGATTATTCAATTATTAAGATGAATGAAAAGGGGGAGTGTCCGTTCCTCAATGAAAATAAGCTTTGTATGGTACACCAGGATTTAGGCGAGAGTGCGCTATCGTATACCTGCAGTTCCTACCCACGGCTTAGAAACTGTTTTGATGACCAGACTCGCCATATTATGTCGCTCTCATGCCCGGAGGTCGTTCGGCTTGTGCTTTTTGATCCGGATGCGATGGTGTTACAGCAGCAGGAACGACAACTGACAAAGTATGAAACTCACCTTGTTGAACAACGCCCATCGGTCACGCAGGCCGAAAAGGTGGTCCATCTTTTTGCCTGGAATTTAATAAAGTCGCCTGCTGTTAAAATTGAAGAAAATTTAATGGCGCTGACACAATTTATTTTATATCTGCAAAGCATCAACTTTGATTTGCAGAGTCATTTAACCGATGTTGAAAACGTCTATGAAGCATTGCTGGCTGAGTTACAAGGCGGTATATCCTTGCTGGGGCCAGGCAATCCGACCCGTACAAACGCAATACGCTATCTGGCGCTATCCGCAATGGGCAATTTCTTCGCTAAAAAAACCGTACGAGACAGTTTCATTATTAATGAACATCAAACCGTTATAGAATACCTGGGGTATACAAACCAGACTGACCCCACTGAACTTGATGCTAAATTCGATAGGATCAATCAACAGTGGCAAATGTTATGCAGGGAATCATGTCTGTCAGAGCCCTGGGTATTACGAAACTACCTGCTGTATAAACTCTATAGCACTTATTTTCCCGCCAACAATATGGCAACCATCATGCACCAATTGTATCGTATTGTTCTGGATTTTTTCTATATGAAAACCGTACTTAGCGTAAAATCGATGCAGGATGATATCGACCAGAAGGCTGTGATGAAAACCCTCGCGAGCTTTTCAGCCTATATGATGCACGATAAAAAGATAAATGATCGCATGGATACTGCGATTGATATAATCAACAGCGATGACAAATTCTCTTGTCTGCTTTTGATTGGATAAACCCTTCTGCAGAAGGGCAGTCATCGTTTGTTATTGCCGGCTAAGCATACCCCAGGGGTGATTTTCCATCAGCAAGCTTTTTCCTGCGGTCATTTCCCCGCCTGAAACGGTCAATGTCATTGACCGTATTGACACCGCCTGACGGTTGAAATCAACACACTCAAGTTGGTTCATTTGATATTGCCAGCGCTATTTTGAGATGTGCAGCGGAAAGCCGATATCTTGATTGCAGGAGCAGAAAGCCTGCCCCTTGAGGCTGAAGCTGCGTTTACGATCAGGCGCAATTCCACACCCGCAATCTGCTAAAGCTGGTGCTTGAAAAACTACAAGCCAAGCGTTTGAAGGGGTCATCATAATGTTTGCTATCGATCGTGAAGACATTCACTTCATCCGTTATTGCAACCTATCCTGGTAGAATTCTTACTTAGCGAATTATTTCAGCAGTAAAATAAATAGCTGGGTGACATTCAGGATTTATTTTGCAAACCCAAATCTGACCTCAGACTGGCGCTTTGCTTTATGCCAGCTTAAACAGTGCCGCCACTTTACCGCCACTCGGAAATCCAGAAACAAAAAAACCGCTTCAATGAGCGGCTTAACTATATGATTTTTAGTGCTTAATTTGGTGGCCCCTGCTGGGTTTGAACCAGCGACCAAGCGATTATGAGTCGCCTGCTCTAACCACTGAGCTAAGGGGCCAGCGGAGCGGGGATTATAAAGTATCTCTTCTGAGCGATCCAGCACTCAGCCACCGGTTGCTGAAATAAGCAGCAAGCTTTTAATTGCTGATTTCTATAACAAATATCCTGATAAACCGTAACAGGGTCTCAAACTGGTACGGCAGGATGCCGCCGTACCCTCATCAAAAACGCCCTGACGGGTAGCGGAATCAGCTCTGGTGGTAGCGCGTAGCGGATTTATTACGCGACAGGTGAGGCACCATAGTGCCGCGTACGCGATCGTAATCCTGCCACATCTGCAGATCTTCCAGCGGTGGAATCGTTACCGCTTCCTTGTTGTCGAGGCCCGCCAGCGCCGCATCGACCATTTCATCGACTTCCATCAGCATTTCGGCAGGGATGGTGTTGATCGGCTGGCCGGCACGGTCAAAAATCTCGGTACGGGTTGCGCCAGGCAGCACTGCCTGCACCTGCACACCGCTGTCAGCAAGCTCACGCTGCATCGCACGCGTTAGCGTCAGTACGTAAGATTTAGTGGCATTGTAGGCACCGTTGAACATCTCATGCACCAGTGCCAGCACCGAGGCAATATTAATAATGATGCCGTTGCCACGCGCTTTGAAGACCCGGGCAGCGGCCTGCGCCAGCCGGGTGGGCGTCACGATATTTAACGTCAGCATGGTATTGATGCGGTTGATGTCCGCCTCAAGGAACTCTCCCTCCACGCTCATACCCGCGTTGTTCAGCAGCAGTGTAATGCTGGCATTAGTGACCAGTTCAGACTCTACCCGCTGCACATCCTGTTCACTGGTTAAATCAGCAGCCAACACCTTAACCTGAATAGCGTGCTGCTCACTCAGTAACGCCGCCAGCTGGTTCAGACGCGATTCGTCGCGTGCCACCAGAATCAGATCGTAACCGCGTGCAGCCAGTCGTTTTGCATAAGTTGCGCCGATGCCGCTGGACGCACCGGTTATTAACGCCGTACCTGATGTTGACATAATTTACTCCTCGTATGATGGTCGTCATAATTCACACCAATATGACGACCATCATATGCGCCGTCAAGCTGGAATATGATGAGCGTAATAATTACTATAATAGCCAGAAGCAACGCATCTGAAACCGCAGGAGAGGATATGGAGAAGCAGACCAGCAAAGCGCATACGCGGCAGCGTATCCTGAGTGAGGCTGCGCGAGTTATGCGTGAGACCGGCACCGAGGGCATTGGTGTGGCGGCTCTGATGAGGCGGGTTGGCCTGACGCACGGCGGCTTTTATGCGCATTTTGCCTCACGCGAGGAACTGGTACAGGAGGTGCTTAAGCATATGTTTGCCGAGGCGGGCAGTTTTGCGCCAGCGGATCAGGTGACCCAGCCAGGCCAACGGTTAGCCGGATTTATTGATACCTACCTTTCCGAGACGCATCGCAATACCCCAGCGGAAGGATGCCCAATCGCTGCGCTGGTGAGCGAAGTCGCGCATCTGCCTGAACAGACCCGCTCTATTTTTACGCAGGGTATCGATGCGCTGCATGACGGCCTGGCGCAACTGCTGCGCGAGCTGGAGCGTGAAGATGCGGATGCGCTGGCATCCAGTATGCAGGCCGAGATGGTCGGGGCGCTGGCGCTGGCGCGTGCCTGCCCGGATGCGAAGCATGCCGGTCAGCTGTTACAGCGCAGCCGTGACGCCCTGAAGCAGCGCGCCGGACTGGTGGCAGCATGATTGAGCACAGTATCCGCGACATCATCAGCGCCAATCTGAACGTCCTGTTCTGTGGCATTAATCCGGGTCAGTCAACTGCACATCAGGGCTATCACTTTGCCCATCCCGGCAATCGCTTCTGGAAAGTGATCCATCTGGCCGGTTTTACTCAACAGCTGCTTAAACCGGAAGAGGAGCAGCGGTTAACCGAGACGGGATGTGGCATCACCATGCTGGTTGAGCGTCCAACCGTGCAGGCGAATGAGTTAGCACCGGATGAATTACGCGATGGCGGCAAGCGCCTGATTGAAAAGGTGCTGCATTACCAGCCCGCAGCCTTGGCGATTCTGGGTAAAGATGCCTTCCGGCGCGCCTTTCAGCAGAGCAAAGTGGAATGGGGTAAACAGCCGATAGCGATCGGTAAAACGGCGGTGTGGGTACTGCCGAATCCCAGTGGACTGAATCGCGCTTCACTGGATGAGATGGTTGAAGCCTATCGACAGCTCCATAACGCATTGCAGGCGGGTTAAAACCGACGGTAACAGCAGGGCAGGGCGGTTATTGCTAAACGACAGGCATAAAAAACCCCGGCGTGCCGGGGTTTTTGTCTGACTTAATCGTCGAGGAAGCTGCGCAGCACTTCCGAACGGCTCGGATGGCGCAGTTTACGCAGTGCTTTGGCTTCAATCTGACGAATACGCTCACGCGTCACGTCGAACTGTTTGCCCACTTCTTCCAGCGTATGGTCAGTGTTCATGTCGATGCCGAAACGCATGCGCAGCACTTTCGCTTCACGTGCGGTCAGGCCAGCCAGCACGTCGTGGGTCGCAGAACGCAGACTTTCTGAGGTAGCAGAGTCCAGCGGCAGCTCCAGCGTGGTGTCTTCGATAAAATCGCCCAGATGCGAATCTTCATCATCACCAATCGGCGTCTCCATTGAGATCGGCTCTTTAGCGATTTTCAGCACTTTGCGAATCTTATCTTCTGGCATCAGCATACGCTCAGCCAGTTCTTCCGGCGTCGGTTCACGGCCCATTTCCTGCAGCATCTGGCGCGAAATACGGTTGAGCTTGTTGATGGTCTCAATCATATGCACCGGAATACGGATGGTACGTGCCTGGTCAGCGATAGAGCGGGTGATTGCCTGACGGATCCACCAGGTCGCATAGGTCGAGAATTTGTAACCACGGCGATATTCAAACTTATCAACCGCTTTCATCAGGCCGATATTACCTTCCTGAATCAGGTCGAGGAACTGCAGACCACGGTTGGTGTATTTCTTGGCAATCGAAATAACCAGACGCAGGTTTGCTTCCACCATCTCTTTCTTCGCGCGACGCGCTTTCGCTTCACCGATCGACATGCGACGGTTGATATCTTTTACCTGTTCAATGGTCAGGCCGGTCTCTTCTTCGATCTGCGCCAGTTTCTGCAGGGAACGCATCACGTCATCCTGCACTTCCAGCAGCTTCTCAGACCATGGCTTGTTCATGGCCAGCGCCGCTTTGAACCAGCTTTCGTTGGTTTCGTTGCCGGTGAACAGGGTAATGAAGTTTTTCTTCGGCATTTTGCACAGTTCGATACACAGCTTCATGATCAAACGTTCCTGAGTACGGACACGTTCCATCATTTCGCGCATGTTGTTCACCAGGTAATCGAACTGCTTCGGTACCAGGCGGAACTGTTTGAAGACGTCAGAGAGGTTCTGGATTTCGGCAACGGCATCAGCGTGGCTGCGGCCTTTGCTCTTAATCACATTGCGGGTGGTTTCATACTGCTTACGCAGGTCAGAAAACTTCTCGCGCGCCAGTTCCGGGTCGATAGAGTTATCGTCATCGGAGCTGTCATCGTCGCTCTCTTCATCTTCTTCTTCATCGTCAACACGATCGGCTTCAGAAAGCTCAGAGCCCACGTGCGTTGCCGTAGGGGCCAGATCTTCTTCCGCGTTAGGATCGACGAAACCGGTGATCAGATCGGACAGGCGTGATTCGCCTGCTTCAACTTTGTCGTACTGATCCAGCAGGTAAGTAATCGCCTCAGGGTATTCAGCAACGGAACATTGAACCTGATTGATACCGTCTTCAATACGCTTCGCGATGTCGATTTCGCCTTCGCGCGTCAGCAGTTCGACGGTACCCATTTCACGCATATACATGCGGACCGGGTCGGTAGTACGCCCAATTTCAGATTCAACGCTGGATAACACCTGAGCTGCAGCTTCCGCGGCATCTTCGTCAGTATCGGAGCTGTTTTCGTTCAGCATCAGATCGTCGGCATCCGGGGCTTCTTCAACCACCTGAATACCCATGTCGTTAATCATCTGGATGATGTCTTCGATCTGATCTGAGTCGACGATATCTTCCGGCAGATGGTCATTGACCTCAGCATAGGTCAGATAGCCTTGCTCCTTACCACGGGTGACAAGAAGCTTAAGCTGTGACTGCGGGTTTTGCTCCATAAGACGGTATCCACACTTCTGTTAATTAGATTGGTGTCGGTCGGCAGCGAGCCAACAATAGCAGTGAAGGCGTTTAATTCTTGCCGCTGCCCTCGTCGCGGCGTGGGCTTTGCCCATCAGTATTCGGCACTTAAGCCGCTTGTATAAACTCGGTGCTAATGGCCTGGCTTACTCGCCATTCCGGTCCCCGGCAGTGCTCGCCTTCCTCACGTACTTCAGTACGCTGCGGAGGCTGTGCGCTGGCGGTAACCCGACTGGCAGCGACGCCGACGGCCGTTAAAATTTGTGCTAATGGCCTGGCTTACTCGCCATTCCGGCCATAAAACGCTTAATTTGCCCTTTCATACATCAGAACGGGCAAATCATTAAAAATGGTTATTTTCTGGCAAAAGCCTGGCTCAGTGTCCAGAGTTCGCGGCGCTCATCGGCGCTCAATCCCTGGGTGCGCTCGCGCGCAATCAAAAATTCCAGACGCTCTTCCAGAGCAGAATCGTAGATACTGGCCAGCGAGTCCTGAAACACCGCTTCGGCTTCCTCATCTACTATCATGTGGTTCCAGATCGCCAGAGTTTCAAGCGTCTGACTAAAATTTGTCCCGCGATATAACTCTAGTAGCTGTCCGGTGGTCAATCCAGGATTCTCATTACAACGGCCCACTAATTCGATAAATAGCGGTAATCCCGGCATTTTTGACTCAGAAAGCCCATCCAGCAACGGCACCATAGAAGCCAGCTGCGGGTTCTGAATCAGCAACGCGACCAGCACCCGCATGGTGGTTCGCTTAAGCGGTGGCGCAACCGGCACCGTTCCGCTTGCGGCCAGCTTCGGCATCAGCTTTTCAAGCTGATTGTCATCCAGAATACCCAGCTTGTTACCCAGCTCCTGACGCATATAAATACGCAAGGTTTCGCCAGGAATCTGCGAAATCAGCGGCAAAGCCAGCGTACTCAGGCGGGCTTTACCGTCGCGTGAACTCAGATCGACCTGCGGCAGCAGACTGTCGAATAAAAACGAAGAGAGCGGCATTGCCTGCTCCATCCTCGCTTCGAAAGCCGCTTTGCCTTCTTTGCGCACCAGCGTATCCGGGTCTTCGCCATCCGGTAAAAACATAAAGCGTAGCTGACGACCATCATTCATGTAAGGTAATGCGGTCTCAAGTGCACGCCAGGCGGCTTCACGGCCAGCGCGATCGCCGTCGTAACAGCAAATCACGTTGTCGGTACTGCGAAACAGTAGCTGAATATGTTCAGCCGTGGTTGAGGTGCCCAGCGAGGCGACGGCGTAATCAATGCCATACTGCGCCAGTGCCACCACATCCATGTATCCCTCGACCACCAGTAAACGGGCGGGTTCCGGATGGTTTTTTAGTGCTTCATACAGGCCATAAAGCTGGCGACCTTTATGAAAAATAGGTGTTTCCGGCGAGTTCAGATACTTAGGCGTATCGTTGTCTAATACCCGTCCGCCAAAACCAATGACGCGGCCACGCTTATCGCGAATCGGAAACATGACGCGGTCGCGAAACCGGTCATAGGTGCGACCCTTATCATTGCTGACCAGCATGCCAGCTTCCATTAACGACTCACGGTCTTCCGACTGCTTACCAAACCGTTTGAGAACGTTATCCCAGCCGGCAGGCGCGTAACCAATGGCGAAATGATTGATGATATCGGCGCTCAGACCACGACGATCGAGATAGTCGCGTGCTGGCTGCGCACTGGATTGCTGCAGGCCCTGCTGATAAAAACCGTTCAGGTTCTCCATCAGCTGATACAGGCTCTGGCGCTGATGGCGTTCCATCTGGCTGGGCCCGCTGCCTGCTTCATAAGGCACGTCTAAACCGTGGGAGGTAGCGAGCTCTTCGATACTTTCAACAAACTCGAGACGATCGTAGTTCATTAAAAAGTCGATAGCGTTGCCGTGTGCGCCACAGCCGAAACAGTGATAGAACTGTTTTTCGCCGTTTACGGTGAAAGAGGGCGTTTTTTCATTATGGAAAGGACAGCACGCGTGGAAATTCTTACCCTGCTTTTTCAGCTTAACGCGGGCATCGATCAGATCCACGATATCCGTGCGGGCAAGTAAATCATTAATAAATACGCGTGGAATTCGTCCAGCCATACGCCCCAGATTTTCAGCTCATAAACGGCAACAAGCCGCGCTTCCTTTCGGAAAGCACGGCCTTTTACTTGACTCTGTCTGCGTTTAACACGCGGTGGAGGCGGACCTCCAAAAGAAATTAGTACAGACGAGTGCGGCGTGCGTTTTCGCGAGCCAGTTTCTTGGCGTGACGCTTAACTGCAGACGCTTTAGCGCGCTTACGTTCGGTAGTCGGTTTTTCATAGAACTCACGACGACGAACTTCAGCCAGAACGCCTGCTTTCTCGCAGGAACGCTTGAAGCGACGCAATGCTACGTCAAATGGCTCGTTTTCACGTACTTTAATTACCGGCATGTAACTCTCACCTCGATAAAATTCGGTTTTTGCTGCTGACTGCGGCGCCAGCACATTTCAAAATGGTGCAGCATTTTACTCCAACTCGCGTTGGTTTGTAAAGCACCATGGATAATTTGAAACCAACAGGAGCGTTTGCCTGTGCGGCTGCCGGTTTTTCCAGGGGCGGGAGTATAGCGTACTCTTTAGCCGACAGAAAATGACTTTTTGCGAGGATTGCCCGCTCTGCCCGCACAATTGCTGTGCTAAACTGCGCGCCGCGAGAAAGAGGTGATGCAATGCGAATTCTGGGTATTGAAACGTCATGCGATGAAACCGGCATCGCAATTTATGATGATGAGACCGGGTTACTGGCGAATCAGCTGTACAGCCAGGTAAAACTGCACGCCGACTATGGCGGTGTGGTGCCGGAACTGGCATCACGCGACCACGTGCGTAAAACCGTGCCGTTAATTCAGGCAGCGCTGAAACAGGCTGGGTTAGCGCCGAATCAAATCGATGCGGTGGCTTATACGGCCGGTCCGGGACTGGTCGGCGCACTGCTGGTCGGTGCCACCATTGGCCGCGCGCTGGCCTTTGCCTGGAAAGTGCCCGCGGTGCCGGTTCATCATATGGAAGGCCACCTGCTGGCACCGATGCTGGAAGACAATCCGCCCGCGTTTCCGTTTGTAGCGCTGCTGGTGTCGGGCGGCCATACCCAGCTGATTAGCGTCACCGGTATCGGTGAATATACCTTGCTGGGCGAATCGATTGATGATGCGGCCGGTGAAGCGTTCGATAAAACCGCCAAGCTGCTCGGACTGGATTATCCCGGTGGCCCGATGCTGTCGAAGATGGCGCAGCAGGGAACGGCAGGGCGCTTTACCTTCCCGCGTCCGATGACCGACCGTCCGGGGCTGGACTTTAGCTTCTCGGGCCTGAAAACCTTTGCCGCTAACACCATCCGCGCCAATGATGATGACGCGCAGACCCGCGCCGATATCGCCCGGGCCTTTGAAGATGCGGTAGTCGACACGCTGGCGATCAAATGCAAACGCGCGCTGGATCAAACCGGCTTCAGACGTCTGGTGATTGCCGGCGGCGTTAGCGCCAACCGAACGCTGCGCGAGCAGATGGCGGTGATGATGCAGAAGCGTGGCGGAGAAGTCTTTTACGCGCGTCCTGAGTTCTGTACCGATAACGGTGCGATGATCGCGTATGCGGGCATGGTACGGTTGAAAGGCGGAACGCGCGGGGGATTAGGCGTCAGCGTACGGCCGCGCTGGCCGCTGGCGGAACTGCCCGCCATCTGAGGGTAAAAAAGCCGGCTTCGCCGGCTTTTTTTATTCCTGCGATTTCTTCTTACGCTTCCAGATCTTCCCTTCCTGACCGCGCCACAAACGCTGGATATTGTCGTGATGGCGTAACAGGATCAGGCAGGAGAGCATTGAAACCGGAAAGGTGAACTGGGGTTTAAACCACCAGACGTAGAACGGCGCAATCAGCGCGCTGACAATCGCGCCGAGTGATGAGTAGCCGCTAAGCAGCACGGTGAGCAGCCAGGTGCCGGTCACCAGTCCGGTTAAGTCCCAGCCAATCGGCGCAATCGCCCCGAAAGCCGTCGCCACCCCTTTGCCACCGCGGAACTGGAAGAATACCGGATAGATATGACCGAGGCAGGCCGCGATCGCCGTCAGGCCCAGAAACAGCGGCGTCACATGCAGCAGATATGCCAGCCAGACCGGTACCATCCCTTTCAGCACATCAAACACCAGCACGCAGGCTGCGGCCGCTTTGCCACCTAGCCGTAACACATTGGTAGCGCCAGGATTACCTGAGCCGTGCGTACGGGGATCGGGCAGGCCAGCGAGTTTGCAGACCAGAATCGCACTGGAAATCGAACCGCAGAGATACGCGAAAATAATCATACCAGGCGCGAAAGCACTCATAACACCGTACCGTTACCTTTTGGGTCGTTTTGATCTCATCAACCGTGGATAATACGCATAATCCGCCGGAAGTGGTATCCGGCTTAGCCAAAAACAGAGACCATCATCATGGATATCGTATTTATAGAACAACTCACGGTGTTCACCACCATTGGCGTTTACGACTGGGAACAGGGGATGCAGCAGAAGCTGGTGCTCGATGTCGAAATGGCATGGGATAACCGTCTGGCGGCGCGCAGTGACGATGTGAACGACTGTCTCAGCTATGCCGACGTCTCTGAAGCGATTCTGACGCACCTGACCGGCAGTCGTTTTGCGCTGGTTGAGCGGGTTGCTGAAGAAATCGCGGATCTGTTGATGAACCGTTTCAATTCGCCTGGCGTACGCATAAAGGTAAGCAAACCGGGCGCTATCGCCCAGGCAGCGCAGGTTGGCGTGCGAATTGAGCGCGGGACTATTCCTAAATAAATGCGATGTGATTGCCATCACAATGAAACCAAACCAAATTACTGTCTGTCATAGCGAGTGCCGTTTCGTTGGAGCCAGCGAAATGGCCTAAGACCTTAAGGTTTTACTCAGGCTGATGCAGGCATGATTTCAGGCGATAGCCTTTGCGCTAGCGCCTTTTTAATGGTTTTGAAACGGATAGAGGAAAAATTTGATGGCAGATATTCATCAGCTTTGGGTAGCTGCAATCCTGGGCGTTGTGGAAGGGCTGACCGAATTTTTACCGGTCTCATCCACAGGGCACATGATTATAGTGGGGCACCTGCTGGGCTTTGAGGGCGAGAAAGCAGAGACCTTTGAGGTAGTTATCCAGCTAGGCTCGATTCTGGCGGTGGTTGTGATGTTCTGGCGACGTCTGTTTGGCCTGATCGGTATCCACTTTGGCGAAGTCAAACATGAAGGTGTCGGTAGCGGACGTTTATCGCTGATCCACATTCTGCTGGGCATGGTGCCAGCGGTAGTCGTGGGGCTGGTACTGCACGATCAGATCAAAACGCTGTTTAATCCGATCAACGTGATGTATGCGCTGGTGGTGGGTGGTGTGCTGCTGCTGGCGGCAGAATACCTCAAACCGAAGCAGCCGAAAGCGGTCGGCGTCGACGATATTACCTATCGTCAGGCGTTTATGATTGGCTGCTTTCAGTGCTTAGCGCTGTGGCCGGGCTTCTCTCGTTCAGGCGCGACCCTTTCCGGCGGCATGCTGATGGGCGTGAGCCGCTATGCGGCCTCTGAGTTCTCCTTCATCCTGGCGGTGCCAATGATGATGGGCGCGACGGTGCTGGATATGTACAAGAGCATCGGCTTCCTGACCATGGCTGACTTTCCGATGTTCGCCGTGGGCTTCGTAACCGCCTTCGTGGTGGCGCTGATCGCGATTAAAGCCTTCCTGGAGCTGATTAAGCGTATCTCGTTCGTCTCCTTCGCCATCTACCGCTTTATCGTGGCGGCAGCGGTTTACATGGTTTTCATGTAAACCAATCGCCGCCTGCTAGTCAGGCTGCGGTATAGCCAGACCCTGCGCGACGGCGTCAATCCGTCGTCGCGTTAACTCTTCCCGCACCTCTGCGCCTTTAAAGCCCGCCTCGATCACCGCTTTGGTCGGCACCGCCTGCGCCAGCGCAAACGCCCGCCGCAGATAGTCACCCTGTGGATACGCCATACTTTCCAGACCGGCACGCCCGCGCGCATCGGCTTCGCTGGTCAGCGCCATCTGCTCGACGCGTTGCGGTTTGCGCCAGGCATCGATCCGATCAAACAGCGCCACCAGCGAGGTGGCCGACTGGCGCTCAATGGTATGCACGATGTCGTGAAATTCGGTGACGATCAGCGCCAGATCGCGAATCGCATTAGGCACCCGCAGCCGCTGACAAATCGCCTCCACCAGCGGCACGCCCGCCAGGCCATGACCGTGATGGCTGGGCCATTTTTCAGGTGGCGTCAGCGCCTTGCCGACGTCGTGGAACAACGTCGCGAAGCGCACATCGACTGATTCAGAGAGCGCGGCTGCCATGGTCAGCGTCATCAGGGTATGCACCCCGGTGTCGATCTCCGGATGCCACTTCGCCGGTGCCGGAATGCCAAACAGATTATCGAGTTCCGGGAACAGCACCTGCAACGCGCCGCAGTCGCGCAGCACCTGAAAATAGACCTGCGGATTGCGGCTGGTCAGCGCTTTTTCCGTCTCTTTCCACACCCGCTCAGCGGTCAGATGGGCCAGTTCGCCGCTGCTGACCATCTGCTGCATCAGCTGCTGCGTCTCGGCGGCAATACGGAAGTTGAGATGGGCGAAACGCGCCGCGAAACGCGCCACGCGTAACACCCGCAGCGGATCTTCATGGAAAGCGTCAGAAACATGGCGCAACTGGCGCTGGGCAATATCACGCTGGCCGTGGTAAGGGTCAATCAGCTCGCCGTTTTCATCCTGTGCAATCGCATTGATGGTCAGATCGCGGCGCTGTAAGTCCTGTTCCAGCGTTACATCGGGCGCGGACCAGGTCACGAATCCGGTATAGCCTTTCCCGTTTTTCCGCTCAGTACGCGCCAGCGCATACTCTTCGCGGCTGTCAGGATGCAGGAAAACGGGAAAGTCGCGACCGACCTGTTGATAGCCCTGCTCAAGCATGGCCTCGGGCGTGGCACCGACCACCACCCAATCTTTGTCTTTAACCGGCAGCTTTAGCAGTGCATCACGCACTGCGCCGCCCACAAGAAACGTCTTCACGCAAAACTCCAGAGAAAAAGAAATGACCTGCACGCCGGGCGCATCCCGCGCGACACTTCAGCAGTGCATGTTGCTCTATTGTTGCACAGATTCAGCAGATTGCAGGCATGCCAAAAGGGGGATCTGGCGATCCCCTGATGAAAAACGGCAGAGACGGGTCAGTTCATCCAGCGATCGTTTTTCTTGCGGCGCGGCAGCATGTGGGGCAACAGTAAACCTAACAGCAGGCCAACACCCAGCACGCCGCCGCCATACATAAACCACTGCATGATGATGGTACGCTGCTTGTCATCAAGCTGGACGTTAGCGGCGCTGACTTTCTTCTGCGCAACGATTAGCTCGTTTTTCAGCTTCTGGTTTTCGCCCTTCAGTCCGTTGATCACGCCGTCGCTGCTGGCGACTTTGTTCTGCATTTCAGCGGTGCGCTGATTCCAGCTGTTGTCGATATTATCCAGCTTGGCGGTAAGATCTTTAACCTGTTGTTCCAGCTGCGGCACCCGGGTACGCAGGCTGGGACTGGCGCTCAGCTGCGACAGGGGTATCCAGGTGGTGCGGCCTTCCGAGTCACGGATCTGGCCATAATGGGTATCATTGTTGGTCTGAAGCAGCTGCACCTCTTCCCCGGCATTCAGCTTACCGAGCAGGCGAAACTGATCGCCCGGTCCGCTGCGAACCCAGGTCGATAATTCATCAGACACGTAGCGTTTTTCTTCGGCGTGGGCAGGTGCAAGGGTGCTGAGGGCCAGCAAAGTGAGTCCAGCGAGTGTAATTTTTTTCATTCGATTTCGTTTTGCTTAGTCTGACTAAAAATTTACCGGCACAGTCTGGAGAGGCCTCGCATAAATCACTATGAGAACTATCCTGGTCTCATGAGAGTGCGAAAAGGTCTGCGAAAGCACAAAGAAAGCAGAGACAGCGCGGCTTCTGTGCATTAATCTTCGCCTGATAACCCCTTGCCCTCCAGGCGACAGCATGAGTAACCTGCTGATTATCGCCTGAAATATGCAGGAAACATCCTCTTAAGTGCCAGCGGCGTAGTGAATAAAAAATTATGACCATCGAAATCGAACTAAAGTTCATTGCAACTCCTCAGGCGGCCGGAAAACTGGCTGACCTTGTCGCGGCGTGGCCGCATCAGCATCAGCCTGCGCGTGAGCTGACCAACATCTATTTTGAAACCGACGATAACCAGCTGCGACGCTGGGATATGGGATTGCGCATCCGTGGCGTCGATAAGCGTTATGAAATGACGCTGAAAGCGGCCGGTAAAACGCTTGGCGGGCTGCATCAGCGCCCGGAATATAACGTCGATCTGAGCGAGCCGACGCTGGATATTGCGCAACTGCCGGCCGACATCTGGCCGCAGGGCACCGACATTGCGGCGTTACAGTCACGTTTACAGCCGCTGTTCACTACCCATTTCCAGCGTGAAACCTGGCTGATTACCGTGGGCGACAGCGAGATTGAGCTGGCGTTTGATCAGGGCGACGTCACGGCGGGAACCCTGAGCGAACCGCTGTGCGAAATCGAACTGGAATTAAAGCGCGGTGAGCGAAAAGATATGCTGACCTTTGCCCGGCAGCTGGTGGCGATGGGCGGCTTACGGATGGGCAGCCTGAGTAAAGCCGCCCGCGGTTATCAGCTGGCGCAGGGCAATCCGCCGCGTCAGCTGCGGCCTTTCCCGCTGTTGAAAGCCGGCAACAAAGCCACGGTAGAAGAGGGCATGGTGGCAGCCATGTCGGCCGGTCTCAGCCACTGGCAGTATCACGAAGAAGTCTGGCTGCGCGGCAATGCGGCGGCCCAGGATGCGGTGCGTGAAGCGCTGGATGTGCTGCGTCAGGCGTTTACCCTGTTTGGTGCGCTGGTGCCACGCAAGGCCAGCAGTGCTTTACGTCAGCAGCTGACCACGCTGGAAGAGACGCTGGTCAATGATGAAGTGGACGCAACCAGCTTCTGCCTCTCGTCGCTGGCGGTGGAAACCCAGCTGGCGCTGACGCACTGGCTGGTGGAATCGCACTGGCAGCAGTGGGTGGATGCCAAAGGCCAGGCCAAATTACAAGGCTCGTTTAAACGCTTTGGCGACATCATGCTGAGCCGCATCAATGCCGATCTCAGAGAGACTTTCAGCACGGTTAAACAGCCTAATGAGTATCGGGATAAAGCGACGCGCCTGGCGCGTCAGCTGCTGGCGGTGCATTTGCTGGCCGGCGCCTATCCGCAGGAAGAGGTGGCGGTCTGGCTGGCACCGTGGCAACAGCTGCTGTCTGCGATTCATGAACAACAGGAAGCCGGATTAGCCTGGCTGACCACGCAGGCGCTGAAACAGCCACCGTTCTGGCTCACCAGCGGTTCTGCCCGCTAACCTGAGCTGTGCCACGCCATCATGGAGGGATTTATGTTGTCAGCACTTCCCGCGTTGATACGCGAACAGGCGGCACGCGCCGCAGAGCAGCTTGAGGTTCCCCTTGCTTCACTGAGCGCGGAGCAGGCGGCCGGGCTGGCTTTCAGTGATTTTGTGCTGGAAAACCTGCAACAGCATCCCGACTGGTGGCAGGCTATTTGCCATGCGCCGCCGCAGGCTGACGAGTGGCAACACTACGCTGACTGGCTAAATCAGGTGATGGTGACGGTTGATAGCGAAGCCAGCCTGATGCGGGAACTGCGACTGTTTCGCCGCCGGATGCTGGTGCGTATCGCGTGGATGCAGTGCCTGCAACACGCCAGTACGGAACAGAGCCTGCAGCAGCTCAGCGTGCTGGCGGAAGTGTTAATCAGCCGGGCGCGCGATTGGGTTTATCAGGATTGCTGTCGCGATTTTGGTACTCCCTGCAACGTTGACGGCGAAGCGCAACCGATGCTGATCCTCGGCATGGGCAAGCTGGGCGGTGGCGAGCTAAATTTCTCATCCGATATCGACCTGATTTTTGCCTGGCCGGAAAACGGCAGTACCCGCGGCGGAAGGCGTGAACTGGATAACGCCCAGTTCTTTACCCGCATGGGACAGCGGCTAATCAAGGTGCTCGATCAGCCGACCATGGATGGTTTTGTCTACCGGGTTGATATGCGTCTGCGTCCGTTTGGCGACAGCGGCCCGCTGGTGATGAGCTTCGCCGCTCTGGAAGATTATTACCAGGAGCAGGGGCGCGACTGGGAACGCTACGCGATGGTCAAAGCGCGCCTGATGGGAGACGAACACGATCGCTGGAGCCTGGAGCTGCAACAGATGCTGCGGCCGTTCGTCTACCGGCGTTATATCGACTTCAGCGTGATCCAGTCGCTGCGTAACATGAAAGGGATGATCAGCCGGGAAGTGCGGCGGCGCGGCCTGAAAAACAACATCAAACTGGGCGCAGGCGGGATTCGTGAAACCGAATTTATCGTCCAGGTATTTCAGCTGATTCGTGGCGGGCGTGAGCGCTCACTTCAACTGCGCGCCTTACTGCCGACGCTGGAAGCGATAAAAGCGCTGGCGTTATTAACGGCAGACCAGGTCGATGCGCTGCGTGAAGCCTATCTGTTCCTGCGGCGGCTGGAAAATCTGCTGCAAAGCCTTGGAGATGAGCAGACCCAGACGTTACCTGAAGATGAGCTGCATCGCGCCCGGCTGGCGTGGGCGATGGGCAGCGCGGACTGGCCCGCCCTGATGGCGGCGCTCGAAAGCCAGATGGCGGCGGTTCGCGCTATTTTTGATGAGCTGATTGGCGAAGATACGCCAGAGATTGGCGATCAGCGCGAACTGGCTGAGTACCAGATGCTGTGGCAGGACCCGCTGGAAGAGAGCGAACTGGCGCCGCTGGTGCCACAACTCAGCGATGAACAGTGCCGCACGCTGCACCAGACGCTGGAGACGTTTCGCCAGGATATCAGCCGGCGCACTATCGGCCCGCGCGGTCGTCAGGCGCTGGACCAGCTGATGCCGCGTCTGTTAAGCGAAGTCTGTCCGCGCGACGATGCTGCCGTCACCCTCAGCCGCCTGACGCCGTTACTGCTTGGCGTGCTGACCCGCAGTACCTACCTCGAATTATTAACCGAATACCACGGCGCACTGCGGCATTTGATCCGTCTGTGCGCCGCCTCGCCGATGGTGGCCAGTCAGCTGGCCCGGCACCCGCTGTTGCTGGACGAACTGCTCGATCCCGCCACGCTCTACCAGCCAACCGCCACCGACGCCTACCGTGATGAGCTGCGTCAGTATCTGATGCGCATTCCCACCGATGATGAGGAGCAGCAGCTTGAGGCGGTGCGGCAGTTCAAGCAGGCGCAGCATCTGCGTATTGCCGCTGCCGACATCGCTGGCACGCTACCGGTGATGAAAGTGAGCGATCACCTCACCTGGCTGGCCGAGGCGATCATCGAATCGGTGGTGCGCCAGGCCTGGCATATGATGGTGCAGCGCTACGGCCGGCCATCGCACCTGAGTAATGAGCATGAACGCGGTTTTGCGGTGCTGGGCTACGGCAAACTGGGAGGCTGGGAGCTGGGATACAGTTCCGATCTCGATTTAGTTTTTCTGCACGATTGCCCGGCGGATGCGGTGACCGAAGGCGAACGCAGCATTGATGGCCGCCAGTTCTATCTGCGCCTCGCCCAGCGCATTATGCATCTGTTCAGTACCCGCACCTCATCCGGCATTCTGTATGAAGTGGACGCGCGGCTACGTCCTTCCGGCGCGGCGGGCATGCTGGTCAGCACCTTTGAGGCGTATGAGGAGTATCAGCGTAATGAGGCCTGGACTTGGGAGCATCAGGCGCTGGTGCGGGCGCGCGTGGTGTTTGGCGAACCTGCGCTGGGCGAACGTTTTAACACCATCCGCCAGGCGATCCTCTGTCTGCCGCGTCCCGCTGAGGCGTTACAGACTGAAGTGCGAGAGATGCGAGAAAAGATGCGCGCTCACCTCAGTAACAAGCATAAAGGACGCTGGGAGATTAAAACCGATCAGGGTGGAATCACCGACATTGAATTCATCGCCCAATATCTTGTCTTACGCTACGCCGCTGAACAACCTGAGCTGACACGCTGGTCCGACAATGTGCGTATTTTTGAACTGATGGCGAAATACCATAAAATGCCCGCCGATGAAGCACAGGCGCTGACGCAGGCGTACGTTACCCTGCGTGATGCCTTGCACCATCGGGCATTGCAGGAGCTGCCCGGCCATGTGGAGCCGGATGCTTTCGCCGCCGAACGGCAAACGGTTGTTGCCAGCTGGCAGCGCTGGCTGAACTCGCCCGCGTCTCTCCCGGCGTGATGCTGATAGCACAAATCGCAACTGTGCTATCATCCGCGCACTTTTTTTAATGCAGTCTGGAGTGTCTGGAATGAAAGTTACTCTGCCCGCGTTCGGCCAAGCCTCAGTGCTGGTCGTTGGCGATGTGATGTTGGATCGTTACTGGTATGGCCCTACCAGCCGTATCTCCCCTGAAGCACCGGTTCCGGTGGTGAAAGTGGATACCGTTGAGGAGCGTCCTGGCGGCGCAGCAAACGTGGCGATGAACATTGCAGCACTCGGTGCCGCCTCACGGCTGATTGGCCTGACCGGTGAAGATGATGCGGCGCGCGTGTTGAGTAACACGCTGAAAGACGTCAACGTACAGTGCGATTTCGTGGCGGTGAAAAGCCATCCGACCATCACCAAGCTGCGCGTGCTGTCACGTAATCAGCAGCTGATTCGCCTCGACTTTGAAGAGGGATTCGAGCAGGTCGATCCGGAACCGATCCACCAGAAAATGCGTGCTTCGCTGGCGGCTGCGGGCGCACTGGTGCTGTCTGACTACGCCAAAGGCGCGCTCTGCAGCGTGCAGACCATGATCGCCCTGGCGCGCGAAGCAAACGTCCCGGTGCTGATCGATCCGAAAGGCACCGACTTTGCCCGCTACCGTGGCGCAACGTTGCTGACACCTAATCTGTCTGAATTCGAAGCGGTGGTCGGTAAGTGTAAAAACGAAGAGGAGATCGTGGCGCGCGGTATGCAGCTGATCGCTGATTTCGATCTCTCCGCGCTGCTGGTGACCCGTTCAGAAAATGGCATGACGCTGCTACAACCCGGCAAAGCGCCGTTGCATCTGCCGACTCAGGCCCAGGAAGTCTACGACGTGACGGGTGCGGGCGACACGGTTATCGGCGTGCTGGCGGCGGCGTTAGCGGCAGGTGACTCGCTGGAAGAGGCCTGTTTCCTCGCCAATGCCGCCGCTGGCGTGGTGGTGGGTAAACTTGGGACCTCCACCGTCAGCACCGTTGAGCTGGAAAATGCGATTCATGCCCGTCCGGAGCAGGGCTTCGGCATCATGACCGAAGCGGAACTGAAAGCCGCAGTGGAGATGGCGCGTCGGCGCGGCGAAAAGGTGGTGATGACCAACGGTGTTTTCGACATTTTGCATGCCGGCCACGTCTCTTATCTGGCCAATGCGCGTAAGCTGGGCGATCGCCTGATCGTGGCCGTGAACAGCGATGCATCGACCAAACGGCTGAAAGGCCCGAGCCGCCCGGTAAATCCGCAGGAAAATCGCATGATCGTACTCGGTGCGCTGGAAGCGGTTGATTGGGTAGTGGTGTTTGAAGAGGATACGCCGCAGCGGCTGATCGCCAGCATTCTGCCGGACCTGCTGGTGAAAGGCGGTGATTACAAACCGGAAGATATCGCCGGCAGTAAAGAAGTGTGGGCCAACGGTGGGGACGTGCAGGTGCTTAATTTTGAAGATGGCATCTCAACCACCAATATTATTAAAACCATTCGCGGCGACAGCTAAAATCGGTAGTCAGCGGGAGGCGTGCTCCCGCTAAACCAGTGATTAACTGTTGCTGTCAGTATCAGGTTTGGCCACATCCGGCGTGGTGATGACTGACGGTGCGGGTGAGGCGGCAGGAGAGGTCGCTGCGCCCGCCGCTGTGGTGTTTGCCGTGGCAACAGTTGCGCTGGCGGTTGGCGCTGTCGGCGTTGCGCCGCTCTGGCTTTCCAGCTGAGCCAGACGCTGTTCCAGCGCCGCCAGTTTTTCCCGCGTACGCAGCAATACCTGCGTCTGCACATCAAACTCTTCACGGTTGACCAGATCCATACGCGTCAGCTGCGCCTGAAGAACCTGACGAATTTTCTTTTCGACATCATCACCAAACTCACGTACCCCTTTCGGCATCGCTTCGTGAACCTGACGTGCAAGTTGTTCAATTTTTTTCGTGTCGATCATGATGATTTCCTGGTTTCGGGGAGCTGTGTCAGCATTTTACTAACCTGATAACGGTTAAGTGTAATGCCAGAAATGAAAAGGATAAACCTCAAATCGGCAACGCAGGAAATGCAAAAGCAATTGCGCTATTGATGATTGCCGCTCCAGATAAACGGCGCTATAGTAAAAACGCTTATTCTCAGGGCGGGGCGCAATTCCCCACCGGCGGTAAATCAGCCTTGGCTGAAAGCCCGCGAGCGCTTCATGATGATGAAAATTCGCTATGAAGGTCAGCAGATCCGGTGTAATTCCGGGGCCGACGGTTACAGTCCGGATGGGAGAGGGTAACGACATCTGTCGGACAATTGTGTCTGCTTCACGTTATTGCCACGTCTTTTTGACGTCACTCCTAAGCTCGCCCTGATTCTGGTAACCCATACATTTAAAGGTTTTTATTACCATGAATCAGACGCTACTTTCTGAATTTGGCACGCCTGAACAGCGTGTAGAACGTGCTATCGCCGCCCTTCGTGAGGGACGCGGTGTAATGGTGCTCGACGATGAGAATCGTGAAAACGAAGGCGATATGATCTTCGCCGCGGAAACCATGACCGTTGAACAGATGGCGCTGACCATTCGCCACGGCAGCGGCATTGTCTGCCTGTGCCTGACCGAAGAGCGTCGTCAGCAGTTAGATCTGCCGATGATGGTGGAGAACAACACCAGCTCCTACGGCACCGGTTTTACCGTGACGATTGAAGCAGCCGAAGGCGTGACCACCGGTGTTTCTGCCCAGGATCGCATTACCACTATTCGTGCCGCGATTGCTGATAACGCCAAACCCAGCGATCTCAATCGCCCTGGACATGTCTTCCCGCTGCGTGCGCGCGAAGGCGGTGTGCTGACCCGTGGCGGCCACACCGAAGCGACCATCGACCTGGTGACTCTGGCGGGCTTCAAGCCGGCAGGGGTACTGTGTGAACTGACCAACGATGACGGCACCATGGCCCATGCGCCGGAAGCCATTACGTTTGCCAGACAGCACAATATGCCGGTGGTGACGATTGAGGATTTAGTGGCCTGGCGTCGCAGCCACGAAACGCGTCACGCCAGCTAATCAGCGTGCTGACGCGGTAAAACAGGCCAGCGCGGCCTGTTTTACCGGTGGTTAATTCGCACGTCCGCTTCGGTGACGGTAATCTGAGCCGTCAGCCCGACTTCGTCTGGCGTTATCCCCGATCGATCATTCTCTTCGTTGCCTATCTTATTCAATTTTTCTGAGCATCTTAATCAGGCTTATCCGCGTGATATAGCGGGTAAAGCGCGTATCGTAGTGGCTATCAAACATTCAATTCTGAGAACCCGTTATGAGCCAGTCACGTATGCCAGCGCTGTTTTTGGGCCATGGCAGCCCGATGAACGCCCTGGATGAAAACCGCTATACCACCGCGTGGCGTCACGCGGGCGATACGCTGCCGCGGCCCCGCGCCATAATTGCAGTCTCGGCCCACTGGTATACGCGTGGCACTGCGGTAACGGCGATGGCAGATCCCCGCACGCTGCATGATTTTGGCGGTTTTCCGCAGGCGCTGTTTGATACCCGCTATCCGGCGCCGGGATCGCCCGAACTGGCTGAACAACTTGTCACTCTGTTAGCACCGATTCAGGTACAGCGGGATTACGACTGGGGCTTCGATCACGGCTCGTGGGGCGTTTTGATCAAGATGTATCCGCAGGCGGATATTCCGGTGGTGCAGTTAAGTATCGACAGCACCCAATCACCGGCCTGGCATTTTGAACTGGGTCAGAAGCTGGCGGCGCTGCGTGACCAGGGCGTGATGATCGTTGCCAGTGGTAACGTGGTGCATAACCTGAGAAAGGTACGCTGGGACGGCGGCGATGAGGTCTATCCGTGGGCCAGCAGTTTTGAGCAGTTTGTGCGTGACAACCTGACGGCAGAGAGTGACGCGGCTTTGCATCCGCTGGTCAACTTTATGCAGCATCCTGGTGCTGCGCTCTCAAACCCGACGCCGGAACATTTTCTGCCGCTGTTGTATGTGCTGGGCGCACGTCAGAAGGGGGAAGCGATCACGATTCCGGTGGACGGCATGGAGATGGGCGCGATCAGCATGTTGTCAGTGCAGGTCGGCTGAATGCAAACAGACCCGAAACGGGTCTGTTTATCAGGGCGTTACCCGATGAAGGCGTGCGGATAGAAGCGCGAAAGATCCTGAGTGATCAGATCGCGATCCTCACGCAGGCCAATACCGGCTGGCTGATCGTCAATCAGCCAGCTGCCGATCAGCGTGTAGCTGTCGCCAAATTTTGGCAGCGGATGGAACTGCTGGACGATCATGCCCTCTTCGCCATACGGGCCGTCGACGCGGGCAATCTCCTGACCATTTTCAACAATGCGGATATTAGCGCCTTCGCGGGAGAACAGCGGCTTCACCACATATTTGTCCATCGGCGGCACCTCATCTTCGGCAAAGAAGGCGGGCAGCAGGTTAGGATGATTCGGGAACATCTGCCACAGCATCGGCAGCAGCGCTTTGTTCGACAGAATGCTCTTCCAGGCTGGCTCCAGCCAGCGTACACCGGCATCGCCCAGCTTGGTGGAAAACATCTCACGCAGCATGAATTCCCACGGATAGAGCTTAAACAGGTTGCTGATGACCTGGTCGTGGACGTCGGTAAACTCACCTTTTTCACCCAGACCAATTTCATCCATATAGAGAAATTCGCTCGGCAGGCCTGCTTCAGTGGCGCAATCCTGCAGATACTGCACCGTGCCGCGATCTTCGTCAGTATCGCGGCAGCAGGCGAAATGCAGCCAGTTAAAACCGTGCTGCTGATGCAGCGCCGCAAAGCGCGCGATCAGCTTTTCCTGCAAACTGTTGAACTGGTCACTGCCTGTCGGCAACTGCCCGGCGCTGAGCTGATCTTCCAGCCATAGCCACTGGAAAAATGCCGCTTCATACAGCGAGGTCGGCGTATCCGCGTTGTTCTCGAGTAATTTGGCGTCGCCTTTGCCATCCCAGGCGAGATCAAGACGGGAATAGAGCGAAGGCTGACGCTGGTGCCAGGAATCACGCACAAAATCCCAGGTATGTTTGGGAATGCGGAATTTGGTCAGCAACGCTTCATCGTTAACGACTTTGTCGACCACCTGCAGGCACATCTGATGCAGCTCAGCGGTGACATCCTCAAGCTGCTCTATTTGTGCCAGCGTAAACTGGTAGTAAGCATCTTCACACCAGTACGGCTCGCCGTGCATGGTATGAAAACGAAAACCAAACTCGGTGGCTTTTTCCCGCCAGCCTGGGCGTTCTGAAATGGCAATGCGTTGCATCGGGGCGTTAGCCTCCCATTGAACGGCTGGAGGTGCCGGTAGCGCTACTGCGCTGCATGCTGTTCTGTTTGGCTACCGTCTCGCCAAAGCCGCCACGGGTGATGGTCGAGGTGGTGGCAGGCTTCGGTGCCAGCGCCGTCTTCGGCACGTTCATGGTTTTACCTGAGGTGGCTGCACCATAGTTACGACCGGACGCATCAACAAACTGACCGTTTGCCGGACTGTTAGGCGTTTTAGGGGAAAACAGCGGCTGCTGAGCGAAGCCTGCGCCGCCGCCCATCATCCGGCCCATCATGTAACCGGCCATCAGTGGCATCCAGAAGCTGCCGCCGCTCTGTTGCGCTTCCGCATTGTTGGTGCTGCCGACGCCAGCCTGAGCCGGGGTCTGCTGACACTGATTCTCGCCGAATTCGGCGACGCAATCTTCGCGGGTCGCATATTTAGGTGCGGTGCGTTCTGCCTCTTTTTTGGCTTCATTGAAGGCGGTGGTGCACTGTGCGCTCTGGCCTGGATTGGCTTTCGAACAGTCATCCGCGTTCTGATACATCGAAACGGATTCATCGTTTTGTTCACAGCCTGCCAGCATAAATACCGCTGAAACGGCGATCGCGACGGGCGTTAAATGGCGTGCCTGCCAGCTCTTACGAAAAGCGGCATAGCGAATAGATTTTGTGCGTTTCATTATGATTATCCTGTGCCCAAAGGTAGCGCATAGAATAGGGGATGAGGGGTCAAAATTGAAGCTGAGGGCCTGATACTGTAGGGATCTTTACTTAGCTATACGTTCGATAGAGAGACGGGCCGCAAAGCGACCCGTCATCGTCATCAGTTACCGAAAGGATTGCTGCTGCTATTGCGAGCCGCAGGGCGTGCTGCGGCGGCAGAGCCGTTGGCAGACGGGCCATTATCCACGCGCGCGGTCTGCTGTGCGTTTTCCGGTGCCACCGTTTCTGGTGAGGTTGGGATCTCTTTACCCAGCTGGCTGTTCAGCGCCTGCAGGTTCTGCTCGTTGAGCGTTCCCAGTGCATAGCTGATGTTGAGTTGGTTGATCAGGTAGCTGTAGCGCGCATCAGAAAGCTGCTGCTTGGCGTTATACAGCGCGGTGGTCGCATCCAGCACATCGACGATGGTACGCGTACCGACCTGATAACCGGCTTCAGACGCATCCAGTGAGCTTTGCGCTGAGACCACCGCCTGTTTGTAGGCGTTGATGGTACTGATCGATGCATTCACGTTGTTAAACGATGAGCGCACGGTCTGCACCGCTGAGCGGTGCGCACTTTCCAGCTGCTCGCTGGCGCTGACAAAATTATACTGCGCCTGTTTCACCTGCGAGGTCACGCTGCCGCCGCTGTAGAGTGGCAGAGAGAAGCTCAGGCCAACCTGGTTAGAACCGGTAATCGAATCGGTTGAACCGGCGCTCTGGTTAGCACGGCTGCCGCCATATTTGCTGTTAGACATGCCGGTTGAGGCAGTCAGATCCAGCGTCGGCATGTGGCCGGTTTCTGCTGAACGAATCTGCTCACGTGCCAGATCCTGATTCAGACGGGCAGACAACAACGTCAGATTACGACTTTCAGCCTGCTTGAGCAGGGCGCTGACCGCATCCGGCTTATCGGTTTTGAAGCGGTCGATATTAAGCGACGCCAGAGCCTGATAATCCATGCCGGTAATCTGGCGCAGTGATTCAACTGCGTTATCCAGATTGTTGCGCGCGGTGACTTCGTTAGCTAATACGCTGTCATACTGCGCACGGGCGTTTTGCACGTCAGTGATCGCCACCAGGCCGACGTTAAAACGTTGGGTGGTTTGATCGAGTTCGCGATAGATCGACTGTTTCTGCGCTTCGGTGTAAGAAAGGGTATCAATCGCTTTCAGTACGTTGAAGTAAGCGGTCGCGGTGTTCAGAATCAAATCCTGCTGCGCAACCTGATAGGTAACGTCCTGGATGCCGGCGGCTTTTTCCTGCAGGGTCAGGGCGCGCCATTTCGACATGTCGAAAATTGTCTGGGTTAATTGCAGCGTGCCGCTGGTCGTGTTGGAATGAAGCCCGCTGCTGTCACGGTAGCCGTTGTTATAGGTGTAATCCGCACCCAGACCGAGCTGCGGTAATAATGGGCTACGCGCTTCGTTGATTTTCTCAAAGGCAGAATCGCGATCGGCAGCGGCGCTGCGCAGATCCGGGTTGCTCAGACGCGCTTGTTGATAAACCTGAAGCAGGTCTTCGGCCTGGCTGGCGAAGCTGAAACCGCCCAGGCTCAGCCCAATAAAAAATGGGAGCAGTTTTTTCATTTGCATTCCTTTTGTTGCAGCAAATTGCAGTGGTAGCGCTGCCGGGTAAGCCAAAAAATTATCGCCGATTCTAGCAGAGGGCAACTGTGAGATAAGTTGGCTGAACGTGCCTTCTTCCCCTAATTTACGTAAATAATTCAGAAAGAACCACTCAGATGGAGCACTGTGCCAGGCTTTTTTCGCTCCACCCCAATCTGCATAAGGAACCAGATGATGTCGGAAGAAAAAAAATCCCCTGTGACTTTTACAAAAAACGATGTAGAAATTATTGCACGCGAAACCGTCTACGATGGTTTTTTTTCAGTTGTACGCTATCGCTTCCGTCACCGCCGTTTTAATGGCGAAATGAGTGCCGAAGTGCAGCGCGAAGTTTTTGAGCGCGGACATGCTGCCGTGCTGCTACCTTATGATCCCTTACGCGACGAAGTGGTGCTGATCGAACAGATCCGCATCCCGGCCTATGACAGCAGTGCATCACCCTGGCTGCTGGAGATGGTGGCCGGCATTATCGATCCCGGTGAAACCGTTGAGCAGGTGGTGCGTCGCGAAGCGGTCGAAGAAGCAGGATTACAGGTCGGACGGATTAAGCCAATGCTTAATTACCTGGCCAGCCCCGGCGGTACCAGTGAACGTTTATCGGTGCTGATTGGGGAAGTGGATGCCAGCCAGGCAACAGGATGCCATGGTCTGGAGGAAGAGAATGAGGATATTCTTGTCCATGTGGTGAGCCGCGAACAGGCTTATCGCTGGGTGGAAGAGGGGATTATTGATAATGCGGCGTCTGTCATCGCCTTGCAATGGCTGGCACTGCACCATGAGAAACTACGAGAAGAGTGGATACCACAATGAAACAGCGCTATACCCCTGACTTTCCCGAAATGATGCGGCTGTGCGAAACCAATTTCGCCCAGTTACGCCGCCTGCTGCCACGCGACGATCAAGCGGGTGCATCGGTGATCTATCAGGTGAGTGGCGCCCGTTATCAGTTGACGATTCAGGAGTCGACGCGCTACACCACGCTGGTGGAGATCCGCCAGGTGGCGCCCGCCGTGAGCTACTGGAGCCTGCCTTCAATGTCGGTGCGGCTCTATCACGATGCGATGGTCGCCGAAGTGTGTTCAACGCAACAGATCTATCGTTTCAAAGCGCGCTATGATTATCCTAATAAAAAACTGCATCAGCGTGATGAAAAACATCAGATAAACCAGTTTCTCGCTGACTGGTTGCGCTACTGCCTGGCGCACGGCGCGATGGCAGTTCCGGTCTGCTGATGCGTATAATGCGTTAAATGGCGTGGAGACGAAGGAAACGCTTTGGATAGCCTGCTAACTCTTCCTGCAGCGAACGGTTCCGCAATCAGGATTCTGCAAATCACGGACACCCACCTGTTCGCAGGAAAACATGAATCGCTACTTGGGGTGAACACCTGGTCGAGCTATAAGGCGGTCCTGGATGCGATTATTGCGCAGCATCGGGACTATGACCTGATCATCGCCACCGGCGATCTGGCCCAGGACCACTCTGTTGAAGCCTATCAGCATTTTGCTGAGGGTATTTCACGTTTGCCCAGACCCTGCGTCTGGCTGCCCGGCAACCACGATTTCCAGCCTGCAATGGTCGATACCTTAGCTGACGCCCACATTAATCCGCACAAACAGGTGCTGATCGGCGAGCAGTGGCAGATTGTCCTGCTCGACAGCCAGGTGTTCGGCGTACCGCACGGCATGCTGAGCGACTATCAGCTGGAGTGGCTGGAAAATGCGCTGGCGCGCTATCCGCAACGGCACACTCTGGTGTTGCTGCATCACCATCCGCTGGCGTCCGGCTGCACCTGGCTTGACCAGCACAGCCTGCGTAATTCGCATCAGCTGGATGCGGTGCTGCAACAGTTTCCGCTGGCGAAAACGCTGGTCTGTGGCCATATCCATCAGGAGCTGGACGTCGAGTGGCACGGCCGCCGGGTCCTGGCGACGCCTTCCACCTGCGTGCAGTTCAAACCGCACTGCACCAGCTTCGCGATTGATACCGTGGCACCGGGCTGGCGCTGGTTTACCCTGCACCCGGACGGTCAGCTTGAAACCGAGGTTAACCGTCTGGATACCGACATCTTCCGTCCCGATTTAGACTCTGAAGGATACTGACCGATGGCGGCGCTGCTTTATCTGCACGGTTTCAACAGTTCACCCCAGTCGGCGAAAGCGACGCAGTTCCGTCAGTGGCTACAGGCAACGCATCCGGCGATCGAGATGATCGTGCCGCAGCTGCCAACCTTTCCGGCCGATGCCGCCGCGATGCTGGAAGAGTTAGTGCTGAGCCGCAGCGGTGAAACTCTGGGTCTGGTTGGCTCTTCTCTCGGCGGTTATTATGCCACCTGGCTGTCGCAATGTTTTATGCTGCCCGCCGTGGTGGTCAATCCTGCGGTACGGCCTTTTGAGTTGCTGGCGGATTACCTTGGCGACAATCAGAATCCCTACACCGGCCAGCAATATGTGTTAGAGTCACGCCACATTTACGATCTGAAAGTAATGCAGATTGAACCGCTGGAAGCGCCCGATTTACTCTGGCTGCTGCAACAAACCGGCGATGAAGTTCTCGATTACCGTCAGGCGCTCGACTATTACAGCGCGTGCCGCCATACGGTTGAAGAGGGCGGAAACCATACATTTACTGGATTCGAGCGCCATTTCCCGCAGATTCTGGACTTTCTCGGTCTGAATCATCCCTGAGTAATGCGGAAATCGCACCCCATTTCACCCTTCTAATCAGACATTTACGATGAGTCAATCAAACTATAACGCGGATGCCATTGAGGTCCTGACTGGCCTTGAGCCTGTTCGCCGTCGCCCGGGCATGTACACCGACACGACGCGGCCCAACCATTTGGGTCAGGAAGTGATTGATAACAGCGTCGATGAGGCGCTGGGCGGCCACGCGAAGCGGGTTGAAGTGATTCTGCACGCCGATCAATCACTGGAAGTTATTGATGATGGTCGCGGCATGCCGGTGGATATTCACCCGGAAGAGGGCGTGCCTGCGGTGGAACTGATCCTCTGTCGTCTGCACGCCGGCGGCAAGTTCTCCAACAAAAACTATCAGTTCTCGGGCGGCCTGCACGGCGTCGGCATTTCGGTGGTGAACGCCCTGTCAAAACGGGTGGAAGTCACGGTACGCCGTAATGGCGAAGTGTATGACATCGCCTTTGAAAATGGCGAAAAGGTGCAGGAACTGACGGTCACCGGCACGGTGGCTAAGCGCAATACCGGCACCCGCGTGCACTTCTGGCCGGATGAAAGTTTCTTCGACAGCCCGCGCTTCTCGGTATCGCGCCTGTCGCACCTGCTGAAAGCCAAAGCGGTGCTCTGTCCGGGCGTCGAAATCGTCTTTAAAGACAAGCTGAATAACACCGAGCAGCGCTGGTGCTACGAAGATGGCCTGACTGACTATCTGTGCGAAGCGGTTAACGGGCTGCCAACGCTGCCGGAAAAACCGTTCGTCGGCAGTTTTGCCGGTGACGTTGAAGCGGTCGACTGGGCGCTGTTGTGGCTGCCGGAAGGCGGCGAACTGCTCACCGAAAGCTACGTTAACCTGATCCCGACCATGCAGGGCGGTACCCACGTTAACGGTCTGCGTCAGGGCCTGCTGGATGCGATGCGTGAATTCTGTGAATACCGCAACATCCTGCCGCGCGGCGTAAAACTCTCCGCAGAAGATATCTGGGATCGCTGCGCCTACGTGCTGTCAGTGAAGATGCAGGATCCGCAGTTTGCCGGACAAACCAAAGAGCGCCTCTCTTCACGTCAGTGCGCGGCCTTTGTGTCGGGCGTGGTAAAAGATGCCTTCAGCCTGTGGCTCAACCAGAACGTGCAGGCGGCTGAGCAGCTGGCCGAACTGGCAATTTCCAGCGCCCAGCGTCGCCTGCGCGCGGCGAAGAAAGTGGTGCGTAAAAAGCTCACCAGCGGCCCGGCGTTGCCTGGCAAACTGGCGGACTGTACCGCGCAGGATCTGAATAAGACCGAGCTGTTCCTGGTCGAAGGGGATTCAGCCGGTGGATCGGCTAAGCAGGCGCGCGATCGTGAATATCAGGCGATCATGCCGCTGAAAGGTAAGATCCTTAACACCTGGGAAGTCTCTTCGGATGAAGTGCTGGCCTCGCAGGAAGTGCACGATATTTCCGTGGCGATCGGTATCGATCCCGACAGTGAAGATCTTTCGCAGCTGCGCTACGGCAAAGTCTGCATTCTGGCGGATGCGGACTCCGATGGTCTGCATATCGCGACCTTACTCTGCGCGCTGTTTGTGAAGCATTTCCGTTCGCTGGTTAAAGGCGGTCACGTCTATGTGGCGATGCCGCCGCTCTACCGCATCGATCTGGGCAAAGAGGTTTACTACGCGCTGGATGAAGATGAGAAAGAGGGCGTGCTGGAGCAGCTGAAGCGTAAAAAGGGCAAACCTAACGTCCAGCGCTTTAAAGGGCTGGGTGAGATGAACCCGCTGCAGCTGCGCGAAACCACTCTGGATCCCAATACCCGCCGGCTGGTGCAGCTGACCATCAGTGATGAAGACGTCGACCAGACGTTACGTATGATGGATATGCTGCTGGCGAAAAAACGTTCCGAAGACCGGCGAAACTGGTTGCAGGAAAAAGGCGACATGGCCGACATCGAAGTATAAAAAAACAGGACGCGCCAGCGTCCTGTTTTACAGGTGGCGCGCGTCAACCCTGACCGGTGGGCAACAAGCCGCCCGCGAAGGCCTACACAGCAGAGACAGCAGCAATTGTGAAAATTACACTGGAAGAGTTACGTGCCTGGGTCGCGGTAGTGGATAGCGGATCGATTACCGCCGCAGCCGACCAGCTGGCGCAGACCAGTTCAGGCATCAGTCGCGCCTTAAGTCGGCTGGAAAGCAAACTGCAAACCACCCTGCTTCATCGCACCACCCGACGGCTGGCACTGACAGAGGAAGGGCAGGTATTTCTGGAGCATGCGCGTCAGATTCTGGCGTCGGTAGAGCAGGCGGAAGAGCAGATTGCCCAGCGGCGCGAAATGCCTTCAGGACGGCTGCGGGTCAATGCCGCCACCCCGTTTATGCTGCATGTGATTGTGCCGCTGGTGGATGCGTTTCGCGCGCAATATCCGCTGATTCAGCTGGAACTCAATACCGACGATATTCTGATCGATCTGCTGGAGCAGCAAACCGATATTGCCATTCGCATCGGCGAACTGCGCGATTCCACGCTGCGTGCGCGGATGCTGGGCAGCAGCGCCATTCGTCTGATGGCCAGCCCGGCCTACCTGGCGAAAGCCGGCACGCCGCAAACCGTCGCCGATCTTGAACAGCATCAGATCATCGGTTTCAGTCATCTTGATAATCACAACGTCTGGCCGGTCTGGCAGCCCGACGGCGAGTTTATGCGGATCAAGCCAACGCTCTCCGCCTCCAGTGGCGAAACCATCCGACAGCTGGCGCTGGCCGGGCAGGGCATTGCGCGCCTCTCCGACTTTGTCAGCCGGGAAGATTGCGCCGCCGGACGGCTGGTGCCGGTATTGCCCGATGAAACCCGCGAACTGCGGCTGCCGGTTCACGCGGTCTACTATCGCAACACCACGCTCTCCTCACGTATTGGCTGCTTTCTCGATTTTCTTCGCACCGAGATCGACTGTCGCCAGCTGCTATAAGCTTTGATGTCATCATAAAAAACCCCTGCCACGAGGCAGAGGTTTGAGGAGGCTGATAAGGTCTGGCTGGATTCGCTGTGGGAGGGTGCATGCGCAGGGAACAGGGTCAGATCCGAAAGGCCCAGCAACCGCCATCCATGGTACGCTCGACCCGCGCCGTCTCTGGCGCGGGACGCTTTCCTCTTCTGACCATACTCTCTGCGCGTTGAGCTAATGTATCGCTGCGAGAGGCACCCTGCTTCAGGCTTATCGCCAGACTCTGCCCGGTTACAGAACAAGGGGCAGGGCTTCAGCAATCATCAGGCACTGGGTTCCAGCACCAGGATTTTCACATCCACTACATCATCTTTAATGATGGCGCGATGCGCATCCATGTGCGGCATCTGCTGATGCTGCTCCAGATGACGCAGCGTTTCCCACTGTTCCAGCATAAAAATGGAGTCCGGCGAGTTCTGTTTCCACGGCACCTGTGCCTGATGGTCCAGCAGCGCATCATACTGGTGGCATCCCTCTTCCTGCAGCACGGTCGGGATCAGCGCTTTCACGGCCTCAAGCACCGCCTGACGGCGGCCGGGTTTTACACAAATTTCAGCAACGACTGTTAACATTCGCGGATTCCTCTTTCGCGGGAGATAAAGCTTAACGGCAGCCTGACTCAGGCAAAAACGCGCGTCAGATGGGCGCGATAGGCCGCAATGTCACGCGGTACATCAGGCTGCTTGATCACGTCATTACAGATAAAGGTCGGCAGGGCTTCCATACCCAGGAACTGGTTGGCTTTATGGAAGTGCAGGTAAAGCCCATCCACGCCAACGCCTTCAAAGAACTGCTCCGGATCGGTAAACGCCTGCAGTGGCGCATTCCAGGTCAGTGACAGCATATACTTTTTGCCCTGCAGCAGACCGCCGGAACCATATTTTTTGGCGGCGTCAGAGCGGGTGCGGCCATCACTGGCGTACAGCGAACCGTGACCTTCGGTAAAGACTTCATCAATGTAGCGCTTAACGGTCCAGGGTTCACCCATCCACCAGCCTGGCATCTGATAAATAATCACATCGCTGTCGACATATTTTTGTACTTCGTCAGCCACCACGTAGTCGCTGTCCGCCACGGTGACAGAAACTTCATGGCCCATATCACGCAGCTGGCTGGCGGCGACGTCGGTCAAAGTGTGGTTCAGTTCGCCTTTTGAGTGGGCAAAGGTTTTACCGCCGTCGATAATTAAGATCTTACTCATTTGAATATCTGCTCCGTTTTCTGTGTATGACGCTCAGCTTACGCGCGAAGCGGTGACAGAGAAATGGGAGGCTGATCACAACACTTTTGCTGTAGCGGCAACAATACGCCGATTTATGGCACCATTCAGTACGCAAACCAACCTGCCTGAGAAAACAAAATAATGAAAAAAATTGTCATCCTTGCTCTGCTGCTGGCCAGCGGTGCCGCTCAGGCCCAGTCACGTCTGGACAGTGTTCTCAGCAGTAAAGTGCTGAAAGTCTGTACCACCGGCGACTACAAGCCTTACAGCTTTCTGCGTCCCGACGGCCAGTATGAAGGGCTGGATATCAGCATGGCGAAGGCGCTGGCCGCCTCGCTGGGCGCGAAAGTAGAATGGGTAGCCACCAGCTGGAAAACCCTGATGCCCGATTTTCTGGCGAAGCAGTGTGATATCGCGCTGGGTGGCGTATCCGTTACCCTGAAGCGGCAGCAGACCGCCTGGTTCGCTCAGCCGCTCGGCGTGGACGGCAAAATCCCGCTGGTGCGCTGCGCCGATAAGGATCGCTATCAGACGCTGGAGCAGCTCAATCGCCCGGAGGTCCGTCTGGTGGAGCCGGCGGGCGGCACCAATGAAGCCTTTGTTCACAGCCATCTGCCGCAGGCCTCGCTGACCCTGTTCCACGATAACGTCACCATCTTCCAGCAGCTGGTCGACAACCACGCTGATGTGATGATCACCGATGCCTCTGAGGCGCGCTATCAGCAGCAGCGCTTCCCGACGCTGTGTGCGATCAATGCCGATCGGCCGCTGCAATATGGTGAAAAAGCTTACATGATCCCGCGCGATGACATCAGCTGGAAACTCTATGTTGATCAGTGGCTGCACCTCAGCACCGCCACCGGTGAGTATCGCGAGATCGCCCGACAGTGGATAGGTGCACAGCCGTAATGCATTCTGTCTGATCCCCGCTCAGCTGACGGCGTAACCCCCGCCAGCTGAGCGCCTGTCACCGCGCGCTTCCCCTGTGACTAACACCGGCGAATAAGGTACTATCCTCGCCAAACCACCGCCGGGTGTCCCGCCGTTGTGGGCCACGATGTGAGGATGAGAAATTAATGAGTGAACTGACGCAGGATGGTGCAGAGCGTCTTGCCCTGCACACATTTACTGAGAATGCGTACTTAAACTATTCGATGTACGTCATCATGGACCGCGCGTTGCCCTACATTGGTGACGGGCTAAAGCCGGTACAGCGACGCATTATCTACGCGATGTCCGAGCTGGGCCTCACCGCCAGCGCCAAATTTAAAAAATCGGCGCGAACCGTGGGTGACGTGCTGGGTAAATACCATCCGCACGGCGACAGCGCCTGCTATGAAGCGATGGTATTAATGGCGCAGCCGTTCTCTTATCGCTATCCGCTGGTGGATGGACAGGGTAACTGGGGCGCACCGGACGATCCTAAGTCCTTCGCCGCGATGCGTTACACCGAATCCCGCCTGTCAAAATATGCGGAACTGCTGCTGGGTGAGCTGGGTCAGGGCACGGTCGATTACCAGCCGAATTTTGATGGCACCCTGCAGGAGCCGAAGATGCTGCCGGCGCGGTTGCCGAACATTCTGCTGAACGGCACCACCGGTATCGCGGTCGGTATGGCGACCGATATTCCACCGCATAACCTGCGTGAAGTGGCGCAGGCGGCGATCACCCTGATCGACCATCCCAAAACCACGCTGGATGCGCTGCTGGATATCGTGCAGGGCCCGGATTATCCGACCGAGGCGGAGATCATTACGCCGCGTGACGAGATCCGCAAAATCTATCAGAACGGGCGCGGATCTATTCGCCAGCGTGCGGTGTGGAAGAAGGAAGAGGGCGAGGTGGTGATCACCGCGCTGCCGCATCAGGTGTCAGGCGCGCGGGTACTGGAACAGATCGCCAGCCAGATGCGCAATAAAAAGCTGCCGATGGTCGAGGACCTGCGTGACGAATCGGATCATGAGAATCCGACCCGTCTGGTGATTGTGCCACGCTCTAACCGGGTCGATCTTGATCAGGTGATGAACCATCTGTTCGCCACCACCGACCTGGAAAAGAGCTACCGGGTAAACCTCAACATGATTGGCCTGGACAACCGTCCGGCGGTTAAAAACCTGCACGAAATCCTGTCGGAATGGCTGGTGTTCCGCCGTGATACGGTAAAACGTCGCCTTAATCACCGGCTCGACCGCGTGCTGCGTCGTCTGCATATCCTCGACGGTTTGCTGGTGGCCTTCCTCAATATCGATGAAGTGATCCACATCATCCGTACCGAAGATGAGCCGAAGCCGGTGCTGATGTCACGCTTTGAACTGAGCGAAACCCAGGCTGAATCGATCCTCGAACTGAAGTTACGCCACCTGGCGAAGCTGGAAGAGGTGAAGATCCGCGCTGAGCAGGCCGAGCTGGAGAAAGAACGCGATCAGCTGCAGGCGACGCTGGCTTCTGAACGCAAGATGAACACCCTGCTGAAGAAAGAGTTACAGGCCGACAGCGCCAGCTATGGCGACGAGCGTCGTTCTCCGCTGCGCGAACGTGAAGAAGCGAAGGCGCTGAGCGAAACCGAGCTGATCCCGTCTGAGCCGGTGACCATTGTGCTGTCGCAGATGGGCTGGGTGCGCAGCGCCAAAGGGCATGATATCGATCCTGCCGGGCTGAGCTACAAAGCGGGCGACAGTTACCTGGCCGCCGCACGTGGTAAGAGCAACCAGCCGGTGGCCTTTATCGACTCCACCGGACGCAGCTACACGCTGGATCCGACCTCGCTGCCGTCGGCACGCGGGCAGGGCGAGCCGTTGACCGGTAAGCTGACGCCGCCGCCGGGTGCGGTGGTTGAGCAGGTGCTGATGGAGCCGGATGAGCAGCGCTTACTGATGGCCTCCGATGCAGGCTATGGCTTTATCTGCACCTTTGCCGATCTGGTCTCGCGTAACCGCGCCGGTAAAGCGCTGCTGACGCTGCCGGAAAACGCCCGGGTGATGACGCCTATGGCGGTGCATCATGAAGATGACATGCTGCTGGCGATCACCCAGGCGGGACGGATGCTGATGTTCCCGGTGGGTGAACTGCCGCAAATGTCGAAGGGCAAGGGCAACAAGATTATCTCGATCCCTGCCGCTGAAGCTGCCGCCGGTCAGGATAAACTGGCGTGGCTGATGATTCTGCCACCGGGCAGCGCCATTACCCTGCACGTCGGCAAGCGTAAGATGCTGCTGCGCAGTGAAGAACTGCAAAAATTCCGCGCCGACCGTGGACGCCGCGGCACGCTGCTGCCGCGCGGCCTGCAAAAAATTGATCGTGTTGAACTGGATGCCCCTGCGCGTCCGGGCAGCCCGGACAGCGACGCGTAAACTACCCGGCTGACGCTGTGTCAGCCGTGGCTTAATGAGGGAACTATGTTACTGATACTGCGTACCATTATCGTGGTAATTTATTCGATACTCGTTTCTGTGTTTGGCTGTATCTGGTGTCTTTTTTCACCGCGCAATCCGCGCCACGTCGCTACTTTTGGCCGTCTGTTCGGTAAATTGTCGACGGTATTTGGCCTTAAAGTAGAACTGCGTCGACCGGAAGGGGCCGACAATTATGGTAATGCGATCTACATCGCTAACCATCAGAACAACTACGACATGGTGACCGCCGCCAAAATCGTGCAGCCAACCACGGTGACGGTCGGCAAAAAGAGTCTGTTGTGGGTGCCGTTTTTCGGTCTGCTCTACTGGCTGACCGGCAACCTGCTGATTGACCGGGATAACCGGGCGAAAGCACACGGTACTATCGGCCAGCTGGTCGATCAGTTTAACCGTAAGCGCATCTCGTTCTGGATGTTCCCGGAAGGCACCCGCAGTCGCGGACGCGGTTTACTGCCGTTTAAAACCGGTGCGTTCCACGCCGCAGTTGCAGCGGGTGTTCCGATCATCCCGATTGTGGTGTCCAATACCCACGATAAGATCAAACTGAACCGCTGGAAAAATGGGCTGGTGATCGTTGAGATGCTGCCGCCGGTTGACGTTAAACAGTTCGAGTCTTCCTCAGTGCGTAAGCTGGCAACCCATTGCCGTGAATTGATGGCGGCGAAGCTGGAAGAGCTCAACGCCGAAGTCGAAGAACGCGAAAAAAACGGTAAAATCTGACCGGCGATCGCTTCGCCGAACTATCCTGCAGGGATGCCGCACGGCGACGCGGTGATTAACCGCTCGCCGTGAACGCAGCACAGCACATAACAGCAATAAAAACAGGGTTGGCGCTGAGCGCCACGCGTAAAAGGTCAGAAGTTTTATGTCTTTCAGCAGACGTCAGTTCATCCAGCTTTCTGCTGGAGTGGCGCTTAGCGCCGGTGTTATGCCTCATGCGGCCCGTGCCGCGTCCTCAGCCAATGGTGATACGCCACTTCCGATTCCACCGTTGCTGGAATCCCGTCGCGGCCAGCCGCTGTTTTTAACCATGCAGCGCAGCCACTGGTCATTCAATGGCGACAACAACAAAGTGCCGGTGTGGGGCATTAATGGCCTCTATCTCGGCCCGACGGTGCGTGTTTACAGCGGCGACGATGTGAAGCTGATCTACAGCAATCGCCTCAATGAGCCGGTTTCAATGACCGTTAGCGGCCTGCAGTTACCGGGCGCGCTAATGGGCGGCGCACCGCGGATGATGTCCGCCGGGGTCGACTGGGCGCCGGTCCTGCCGATTCGTCAGGCGGCCTCGACCTGCTGGTACCACGCCAACACGCCAAACCGCATGGCGCCGCATATTTATAACGGGCTGGCGGGTATGTGGCTGATTGAAGATGAGGTCAGCAAGCAGTTGCCGCTGCCAAAACATTATGGCGTCGACGACTTCCCGATCATCATTCAGGACAAGCGGCTCGATAACTTCGCTACGCCGGTTTACGATCCACCGCAGGATGGCGGCTTCCTTGGCGACACGCTGCTGGTCAATGGGGTGCGTAACCCGTTTGTTGAGGTCTCGCGTGGCTGGGTGCGTCTGCGTCTGCTGAACGCCTCGAATGCGCGACGTTATGAGATGATGTTGAGCGATAGCCGGCCGTTTATGGTGATAGCCAGCGATCAGGGCTATCTGCCTGCGCCGGTTGCGGTGCAGCGTCTGTCGCTGGCTCCGGGCGAACGCCGCGAAGTGTTGATCGATATGTCGCAGGGCGATGAAGTGTCGATTACCGCCGGCACCGCGGCGGGGATTATGGATCGGCTGCGCGGCTTCTTTGAGCCGTCTTCCATCCTGACCTCAACCCTGATCCTGACCTTACGGCCGACCGGCCTGCTGCCGCTGGTCACCGATAATCTGCCGATGCGGCTGCTGGCCGATCAGATTCTGGATGGGGTGGCGGTGCGCACGCGTGAATTCCGCATCGGTGACAGCATGCCGGGCATCAACGGGGCGATCTGGGATATGAACCGTATTGATACCACCGCGCAGCAGGGCACCTTTGAGCGCTGGATTGTGCATGCCGATCGGCCCCAGGCGCTGCATATTCAGGGCGTAATGTTCCTGATTAAGAGCGTCAACGGCGCGCAGCCGATGGGTGAAGATCGCGGCTGGAAAGATACGGTGTGGGTCGACGGTGATGTGGAACTGATGGTCAGCTTCCCGCAGAGTTCGTCAGACCATTTCCCGTTTGTCTATTACAGCCAGACGCTGGAACTGGCCGACCGCGGCACCGCCGGTCAACTGGTGGTGCAGCCGACCCAGTAAACCGTGCGGCGTAACGAAAAGGGCAACATTACGTTGCCCTTTTTTTCAGTGTGGCAACAGCAATGACCCGCGTCACGCCGCGCCACAAACCTTAGCCGTTAAAGGTTTCCGGATCCGGTCCCAGACGGTTGCCGCTATCCAGCTTAGTGATATCGCTGACTTCATGCTTATCCAGACGGAAGTCGAAAACCTTGAAGTTTTCTTCGATACGCGCCGGCGTCACCGATTTCGGAATCACCACCAGCCCGCTATCCAGATGCCAGCGGATGACAATCTGCGCCGGGGTTTTGCCATATTTCTTAGCCAGCGATTTAATCACTTCCTGATCAAACACGCCTTTACCGCCCTGCGCCAGCGGGCTCCAGGATTCGGTCTGAATCTGGTGCATCGCATTCCAGGCGTGCAGGGTGCGCTGCTGTAACATTGGGTGCAGCTCAATCTGATTGACTACCGGCGTCACGCCGGTCTCATCCAGCAGGCGTTTAAGGTGGGATTCATGGAAGTTACAGACGCCGATACTTTTGGTCAGCCCCTGCTGCTGCAGCTCAATCATCTTCTTCCAGGCATCAACGTAGTGATCTTTTTCCGGACATGGCCAGTGCATCAGATAGAGGTCAACCTGCTCCAGCTGCAGTTTCTGCAGGCTGGTTTCCATCGCCTGCTGAACGTTCTGCTGATCGTCATTCCACAGCTTGGTGGTAACAAAAATCTCGTCGCGCGGCACCTCGGTTTCCTGCAGTGCCTGACCAATCGCTTCCTCATTCTTGTAGGCGGCAGCGGTATCAATCGAGCGATAGCCGACCTGTAAGGCTTTCAGCACCGCCTGACGCGCTTCGTCGATACTGGCCTGCCATACGCCCAGTCCCAGTTGCGGCATCATGTTGCCATCGTGCAGCTTGATAATCGGTTGGTCTGCCATAGTTGCTCCTTTCCGTTGCAGTTAACCAGTGAGATTTCACTGTGCTTAAGTCTAGCCAACAATTTACACCCTGCCTGGCGTGCTGAGCAGGCACGACGGCAGGGGCATGCCCGATCCGGCAAACTTCTTGCCTGATTCTGCAATCTGCTGGCGGTTCAGGCAGTGTCGCGGCACACTAAGTTTTTGTCCTGATAAGGAGTCCCAATGGCGCATGATGCTCTGTGTCACCGCCTGGCGCAGCAGGTTGTGACCTTAATGACCCACGGCCGCGATCGCCTCTGTCCGGTCAGTAATGTTTCACTGATTTATGCCAATCAGTATCGTCCGCGCACGCCGATGATGTATCAGCCCGGCATTGTGATCCTGTTTCAGGGCAGTAAAACCGGCTATCTCGGCAGCACGGTATTCCAGTATGACGCCAGCAAGTACCTGATGCTCACGGTGCCGCTGCCGGTTGAGTGCGAAACCTGGGCTTCGCCGGAGGTGCCGATCGCCGGTTTGTGCCTGAATGTCGATACCGCCAGCCTGCAGGATCTGCTGATTGAGATTGGTGATGATGAACAGTTTCAGCCACAGCCGCTGACTTCCGGCATCCACTCGGCGTGGCTGACCGAACCGATGCTATGTGCGGCGGAACGGCTGCTGGATGTGATGACGCAGCCGCGCGATGCCCGGGTACTGGGACCGCATATTGTGCGTGAAATTATCTATTACGTACTGACCGGTCCGATTGGCGGCGCGCTGCTGTCGCTGGTGAGTCGCCAGACCCAGTTCAGTCAGATTGCCCGGGCGCTAAGGCGCATTGAAAATCACTTCGCCGATAATCTCAGCGTCGACGCGCTGGCGGCGGAGGTGAACATGAGCGTTTCAGCTTTTCACCACAACTTTAAGGCGGTGACCCAGACTTCCCCGCTGCAGTATCTCAAACGCTATCGCCTGCATCAGGCGCGGCTGCTGATGCTGCATGATGGACTGAAAGCCAGTGCGGCGGCGGTGCGGGTTGGCTATGAAAGCCCGTCGCAGTTTTCGCGCGAGTTTAAGCGCTATTTTGGCGTCACGCCGGGCGAGGAAGTGAGTCGGGTACGTCAGACGGTGGCGGACCCTTCCGCCTGACAGGCGGTGGGTCCTCACCAGATTGGGGGAACGTCAGGCCTGTTTCTGCCGACGTTTCTTCCAGATCACCAGAATGCTGCCGAACAGGCCGAGAAACAGTAACACCATCGGCAGCACCATCAGAATCGCCATCACCTGATCTTCATGACGCTTGATGAACGGCACCTGGCTGATGCCGTAGCCAAACGCCACCACGATGCCGACCCATAAGACGCCGCTCAGCCAGTTAAACAGCTGGAAGCGGCCATTCTGTAAGCCCGCAATGCCAGCCATGGTCGGCAGAATAGTGCGGATGAAGGCGAGAAAACGCCCCACCAGCAGCGCCATCAGGCCATGGCGGTTAAACATATTCCAGGCGCGCTGATGGTATTGCGCCGGCAGGTGCATCAGCCAGCTTTTGACCAGCCGGGTATTGCCCAGCCAGCGCCCCTGCAGATAACTCAGCCAGCAGCCGAGGCTGGCGGCAGTGGTGAGGATCACCATCGTCGGAATGAAATCCATTACGCCCTTGGCGACCATCGCTCCCGCCAGCAGCAGCAGGCTGTCGCCCGGCAGAAAAGAGGCCGGCAACAGTCCGTTTTCCAGAAACAGCGTCAGGAACATTACGCCGTACACCACCCATACTACGTCCGGATTCGCCAGCGCGGCAAAATCCTGATGCCAGAGCGCGTGGACAATCTCGTGTAAAACACCCATTAGCTATTCCATCACGTCACAAGGAGAACCCGCCTGTCAGGCTGCCGCGTCGGAAAATGCAGAAGCTGCTGACTCAGCGCTTCATTTTCGGCCTGCCGCCTGAACGGTCCGGGACAAATTTTAACAATAATCTTGCCGCCGCCTGGCTATCTCGGCTGGCGGCGGCCACTGCGTTTAGGTTCTGTTTAGTTTACTCAGCGCGTCAGGCGCGCAAAGCCCGCCTCAAGGTCAGCGATCAGATCCTCAACGTGCTCCAGGCCAATATGCAGTCGTACCAGCGTGCCTGTGAAATCAACCCCACCGACCGGCCGAATCGCCGCCAGCTCCTCCGGCTGATTCGCCAGGATCAGCGATTCATAGCCGCCCCACGAGTAGGCCATGCTGAAATGATGGAAGTGATCGAGATATTCCGCCAGTTGCGCTGGGCTAAGTTGCTGTTTCAGGATAAAGGAGAACAGCCCGCTGCTGCCGTTGAAATCGCGCTGCCAGAAGGTGTGGCCCTTACTTTGCGCCAGCGCCGGATGGTTAACCCGTTCGACTTCAGGACGCGCCGCCAGCCACTCCGCCACCTGAAGCGCGCTCTCTTCGTGCTGACGCAGTCGGGTGCCGAGCGTGCGTAAGCCGCGGCTCGCCATGTAGGCGCTATCCGCATCGACCATCTGGCCCATCAGATAGGAGTTTTCACGCAGCTGATCGATGCAGCGCGCATTGGCCACGGCGGTGCCGATCATCGCGTCGCTGTGCCCAATCAGATATTTGGTGCCGGCCTGAATTGAAATATCAATGCCATGCGCCAGAGCATTAAACAGAATCCCGGCGGCCCAGGTGTTGTCGATCATGATGATCGCCTCAGGCGCTTTGGCACGAACCGCCGCGACGATGGCCGGAATATCCTGCACTTCCATGGTAATCGAGGCGGGTGACTCGAGAAATACCACCCGGGTGTTGGGCTGAACCAGCGCACCAATTTCGCTGCCAATGCAGTGATCGAACCAGCCGATCGACACCTGCATCTTTTGCAGAATTTTATGACAGAAGTCCTGCGTCGGCTCATAGACCGCGCCGCTCATCAATAGGTGATCGCCGGCGCTGACAAAAGCCAGAATCGCGTTAGCGACCGCAGCCGCGCCGCACGGGTAAAGCACACAGCCCGCGCCGCCTTCCAGTTCGGTCATGGCATCCTGCAGCGCAAAGTGGGTCAGGGTGCCGCGGCGGCCATAAAACAGTTCGCCTTTTGCCCGACCGGCGGTGGCGCGTTTTTTTTCCGCCACCGTGTCAAAAACCAGCGAGGAGGCACGCTGAATCACGCTGTTTACCGAGCCCTGAGTATAACGCTTGCTGCGTCCTGCACTGACGAGTGTGGTATCAATTTTTTTGGTGGTCATGAGTCGCCTTTGCCGCTTCTGCCTAAGCCTTCACGTTATCACGAAACGGCCAGCAGGGTTGAGACTCAATGGCGATTATCAGAGTGCGTCGCAGGATAAAAATCGGGCCCGCTGACGGACCCGATTTGGTTGACGCTACATCACGCCCATCAGGCGCGGTAACCAGAGGGAGATGGCCGGAATATAGGTAATCAGCATCAGCACAATAAACAGCATGCCGTAAAACGGCAGCATCGCGCTGACCACCTGTTCGATCTTCTGCTTGCTGACCGCACTGGCGACAAACAGTACCGTACCAACCGGCGGGGTGATCAGGCCGATCCCGAGGTTGGTCAGCATGATCATGCCGAAGTGAACCGGATCGATGCCCAGTGTCGTCGCGACCGGCAGCAGCACCGGCGTGAGGATCAGAATCAGCGGTGCCATATCCATCAGCGTACCGACCACCAGCAACAGAATGTTGATGCACATCAGAATCACATACTTGTTGTCCGACAGGCTGGTAAACGCTTCAGTGATCAGGGTCGGCAATTGCATAAAGGTCATCACCGCGCCAAACCCGGCGGCGAAGGCGATCAGCACCATCACGATGGTGACGGTTTTAATGGTGCGGAACAGCAGGATATGCAGCTGGTTCCATTTAAAGTCACGATAGATAAACATCGTTACGAAGAAGGCCCAGATACAGGCAATCGCCGCAGACTCCGACGCGGTGAAAATACCGGACAGAATCCCGCCCATAATGATCACCACGGTGAACAGGCCCCAGAACGCATCAAAGAAGATCTTCAGCGCCTGACGAAACGGGATCCGCTCGCCTTTCGGGTAGCCGCGTTTACGGGCAAAACCGAGGCACATTATCATCAGACAGCCACCTAGCATCAGGCCAGGTAAGATTCCGGCGACAAACAGCGACGAGATGGTGACCAGCCCGCCGGTGGCCAGCGAGTAGATTACTGAGTTATGACTTGGCGGGGTTAATACCGCCTGCACCGAACCGCTGGCGGTAACGGCGGCGGCGAAGTCACGCGGATAGCCTTTCTCTTCCATCTGCGGAATCATCACCGAGCCGATCGAGGCGGTATCGGCCACCGATGAGCCGGAAATCGCGCCGAAGAAGGTTGAGGCGACGATATTCACCAGCGACAGGCCGCCGCGGATGAAGCCGACAAAGATGTAGGCGAAATTGACCAGCCGTCGGGCGATGCCGCCTTCAGCCATGATCGCCCCGGCGAGAATAAAGAACGGAATGGTCAACAGCGAGAATTTGTTAATGCCGTTGGTAATCTGAATCACCACCGCTTCCAGCGGCAGATCGATCCACCAGGCGCCGATAAAGGCGCTCAGGCCGACCGCAAACGCCACCGGAAAACCCACCAGCAGCAACGCCAGCAAACTGCCTAATAAAATCAATGCGTCCATCTTCTGCTCCGGATTAGTGGGTGCCGCCCAGCGTGACAATCGGCCGCTGGCTTTGATCGCCGGTCAGCAATCGCTCAACAACAAACAGCAGGGTAAAGAGCGCGCCAATCGGGATCGGCAGATACATCTCGCCATAGGTAACGGCGGGTAGCGAAGCCAGCGACTGCACCCACATCGCCTCACACAGGCTATAACTGGCCTGAAAGATTACCAGGCAGGTGATAATCATCAGCAGATCGCAGACCCGCAGCAGCAGACGCTGCAGGGCAGGTGACAGCCGATCGGTCATCATTGAGACACAGATATGGGTGCCGGCGCGTAAGCCGACCGGCGCGCCGATAAAGGTAAAAATGATCATGCAGATAATGGCGACCGGTTCCGGCCAGGAGAGCGCGCCGTTCATTACGTAGCGGGCAAAAATTCCGATCGGGATCACCGTCACCATAATCATCAGCGCCACGGCGGCAACCAGCATGCACAGCAGATAGAGCCCATCCATCAGACGCGTATAAGCAGCCATAATTGATACCTGATTAAGCACGCCACACGGCAGTGTGGCGCGGGAAGGGTTATTTCACGTCAGCGATCCGGGTCATCAGATCCTGGTATTTACCGCCAAACTGATCGCGCACCGGCTGGGTGGCCTTGACGAAATAGTCGCGGTCAGTTTGCTGGAAGGTGACGCCGCCCGCTTTCATTTTCGCGATCGACTGTTCGGTATAGGTTGCCCACAGCTGACGCTCTTCATCCTGCGCCTCTTTACCGAGTTTCTTCAGCAGCGCCTGATCCTCAGGCTTGAGACGATCCCAGGCGCGTTTCGAGAACAGAATCATCTCTGGCTGAATGAAGTGGCCGCTCAGGGTGTAGTACTTCGCGACTGGCATATAGTTATGGGCGACGAAGGTCGGTGGGTTATTCTCGGTGCCATCAACCACGCCGGTCTGCATGGCGCTGAACACTTCGCTGACGCCCATCGCCACCGGGTTGGCGCCCATCGCTTTCAGCGTCGCCAGGGAGATGGCGCTGTTCTGCACCCGGATCTTCATGCCTTTCAGATCCTCGGGCTTCGCCAGCGGTTTTTTGGTGATCATGTTGCGTTCACCGGCGTCGGTCCAGCCGAGAAACACCATCCGGGCGTTGGGATCTTTATCGAATTTATCGGCAATCTCTTTGCCGATTTCACCATCCAGCACTTTGTGCATATGATCGACGTCGCGGAAAATATAGGGCAGCGTCAATACGCTGGTTTCCGGCGCAATGCTGGTGACCGGTGCCAGCGAGACGCGGATCATATCAATTGCGCCCAGCTGCACCTGCTGCAGGGTCTGATCCTCATCGCCCAGCACACCGCCAGCATAGAGCTTCATCTCCAGCCGTCCATCGGTTGCCTGCTTAAGTTTGTCGCCCATGTGTTGCAGGGCCACCACGGTGGGGTAGCCAGCAGGCTGCACTTCTGCCACTTTAATCACCTGTGCCGAGGCGGTGGCGCTCACCATCATTGCCGCCAGGGCACATGCCAGGCGTGTTTGGGTCATTCTCATTATGTTGTCTCCAGCAGAGGAAGGGCGGCGCTCAGGAATCCGGCGTGTGTAGCAAGGGGCCGCGTGCAGCCAGCATAGTGAAAACTGCCGCTGGAAAAATGCGGCAATGCTGATTGAATGAATGAGATCACATTTTGAAACGTTGTTTTAATAAATTTTCATGCAACATCACATTTTCGAAACGAACCTGCAACCTCGGGTGATATTGACGGCGTGGCAGGGCAGAGCGGGTGCCAGATTTTGTAAATACTAATGAGAACGACTATCAATTCGCCGTTATTTTGCTATTATTCGCGCTTGTCTTGCATCCCTGTAGATGAAGTTGGAGAAGCAGCGTGGTAGCCAGTGATTTGATGCAAACGGACCTCTCCGTTTGGGGCATGTATCAACATGCCGATATCGTGGTAAAAGTGGTCATGATTGGCCTGTTATTGGCCTCAGTGGTGACCTGGGCGATCTTCTTCGGCAAATATGCCGAACTGAGCGCCGCTAAACGTCGCCTGAAGCGTGAGCAACTGGCGCTGGGTGAAGCCCGCAATCTGAATGACGCCGCCCGCATTGCCCAGGCGTTCGCCGCGCACAGCCACAGCAGTGTGCTGCTGAACGACGCGCAGAACGAACTTGAGCTCTCCACTGGCGTTGAAGATACCAACGGCATTAAAGATCGTACCAGCTTCCGCCTTGAGCGCCGCGTTGCCGCCTTTAGCCGCCATGCCGGCCGGGGCAACGGCTTCCTGGCGACTATCGGGTCGGTCGCGCCGTTTATCGGTCTGTTCGGCACCGTGTGGGGCATCATGAACAGCTTCATCGGCATCGCCAAAACCCAGACCACCAATCTCGCTGTCGTTGCACCGGGTATCGCGGAAGCGCTGCTGGCAACGGCAATTGGCCTGGTGGCAGCGATTCCGGCGGTGGTGATCTATAACGTCTTTGCCCGCATGATCGCTAACTACAAAGCCTCGCTCGGTGATGTGGCGGCGCAGGTGCTGCTTTTACAGAGCCGTGATATTGACCTGGGAAACGTCGCCACTGACGTTCCGCGTCCAGCGGCGACCCAGAAACTGCGCTTAGGGTAAGCTGTTATGGCAATGCGATTAAACGACGACCTGGAAACAGATGGCGAAATGCATGAGATCAACGTGACGCCGTTTATCGACGTGATGTTGGTTCTGCTGATCATCTTCATGGTGGCGGCACCGCTGGCAACTGTCGACGTGCGCGTTAATCTGCCTGCTTCCACCAGCGCCCCGCAGCCGCGGCCGGAAAAACCGGTTTACCTGTCGATCAAGGCCGATAAACAGCTTTATGTCGGTAACGATCAGGTGACGCCGGAATCGCTGGTCAGCGTGCTGACCGGTCAGACCGGCGGCAACAAAGAAACCACCATTTTCTTCCAGGCGGACAAGTCGGTGGATTACGAAACGCTGATGAGCGTGATGGATCAACTGCGAACCGCCGGCTATCTGAAAATTGGTCTGATGGGCATGGAAACCGTGAAGAAATAGCGGCTTAACCGGCACAGAGAGAAGGCGGCTGACTCAGCCGCCTTTTTTATTGCCTCAGCCAGACCAGACGAAATCAGGCGAACCGGCTGTTGCACCGATCGGTTATGCTGCTGAAACAGTCCTGTTAATTGGTTGTTACCACTCAACACAGTTTTGTAAAGTGCAATGGTGAGCCCGCTCACATTAATGCCGCCTCAGGCGGGCTAAAACGGCTAAAAAACTTCAGGAAGCCGTTATGAGTCACACCCCGTCTTTACAAAAGTCGCCCAAAAGCGCGGCCAGAACCATCTTCAACGTTACCAGCGGTAACTTTCTCGAAATGTACGACTTTATGGTGTTTGGCTATTACGCCACCGCCATTGCCAAAACCTTTTTCCCGGGCGACGACCCGTTCGCCTCACTGATGTTAACGCTAATGACCTTTGGTGCCGGCTTCCTGATGCGTCCGCTCGGGGCGATCATTCTGGGGGCCTACATTGACCATCATGGCCGCCGCAAAGGTCTGCTGCTGACGCTGGGTCTGATGGCGATCGGCACCCTGACCATTGCGCTGGTGCCTGGCTACGCCACACTGGGCGCGGCGGCACCGATACTGATCCTGCTCGGCCGCTTACTGCAGGGCTTCTCGGCAGGCGTTGAGCTGGGCGGCGTCTCGGTCTATCTGGCGGAAGTGGCGCCAGAAGGACGCAAAGGGTTCTTTGTCAGCTGGCAATCCGGCAGTCAGCAGGTTGCGGTCATTTTTGCCGCGTTGCTCGGCCTGGCGCTGAATCATCTGCTGGCGAAAGAGGCGGTCACCGAGTGGGGCTGGCGCATTCCGTTTGTGGTCGGCTGCCTGATCGTGCCGTTCCTGTTCTATATCCGCCGGATGCTGGAAGAGACCGAAGCGTTCAGCCAGCGTAAACACCATCCGCGGATGACCGAGATTATGCGTTCGGTGGCCAGTAACTGGGCGCTGGTGCTGGCGGGGATGCTGATGGTGGTCACCACCACCGTGATGTTCTACATGATCACCGCGTTTACGCCGACCTTCGGCAAAACGGTGCTGATGATGAGCGATAAGCAGGCGTTCCTGGTGACGCTGTGCGTCGGCATCTCTAACCTGATCTGGCTGCCGCTGATGGGATCGCTGTCAGACCGCATCGGCCGTCGCCCGCTGCTGATCGTCTTTACCCTGCTGATGATTGCCACCACCTGGCCGGTGCTGCACTGGCTGGTGGGATCGGCCAGCTTCGCTCACCTGCTGGAAGCGGAACTGTGGCTGTCGTTTCTCTACGCCAGCTATAACGGGGCGATGGTGGTGTATCTGGCGGAAATCATGCCCGCCGAGGTGCGCGCCGCCGGTTTCTCTATGGCTTACAGCCTGGCGACTGCGCTGTTTGGCGGCTTTACCCCGGCGATTTCCAGCTACCTGATCCACGCCACCGGCGACAAAGCGATGCCGGGCGTCTGGCTGACCTTCGCCGCCGTCTGTGGCTTAATCGGTACGCTGCTGATTGGCCGGATGGTGAAGCAGTATCAGGCGCGCCACAGCGGTGCACCGGTCAGCGCCTCGCTCTAAAATGACAAATCCACCACCACGCTGTCGCTGTAGTTTCCGGCCGGCGGCGTGTTCTGGCTGGTCAGGACCCGCGCGGTGTAGTTAAAGCCGCGCGTCAGTCCATCTGCCGACACCGCCGACGAGGTGGTGCTGCTCCAGCGTTCAGTCCCGCCCGGTCCCCAGCGATTGCTGGTGGTGCTTTTGTAGATCTCATAGCTCAGTCGATTTGCGCCACTCGCCATGTTCCTGACGCTACCGACCGGATAGCTGCCGTTGCTCAGGCCGACGGTATAGGTGCTGCCTTTGCTGCACAGTACGTTGATGGTCTGTGACACGCTGGAGAAGCTGCCGACCAGTGGCGCACTGCCAAAGCTGATATTCGGCGCGGTAATGGTGGTGCAGTCATTGGTCAGGATCGCCGTGACGGTAATCGGAATCACCCCGCTGCCGGTCTGTTCGCTTAAACAGAGATTACCGATCGCGATACTGGTACAGATGCGGTAGGTGACCGCCATATTCAGCGTCACCTGATAGGTGCCCGCCGCGACCACCTGACCGGGCACGGTGCGCAGATAGACTGGAATCGCGAAGTTCAGGCTGCCGAGCAGGCCAGCCAGGTTGATCAGGGTTTGCGAACCATAGACAAACGGGGTGCCACCGACCGTCAGTTCAGTGGCGCAGGCGCTGTCGGTACAGAGCCGGACCGGCACATTATCGCTGCCGGTATCACCGCTGCGCTTCAGCGTGCCGCGGGTGCCGTTACTGTTAGTGGCACCGGTCAGCTGAAAGGTGATCTGGTTATTGCCCAGCAGCGACAGCGCCGCACCGGCGCCACAGTTGACGTTGGCGTTGGTAGTGACAGCGCTGACGGTGCTATTGGCGACAAAGGTGGTGACGGAGCCGAAGCTGGCCGTGGAGGCGGGCAGGGCGCAAGCGGCGTAGCCGAATGACGGCAGCAGCAACAACAGGCCGGCTAATAGCAGACGATTTATCATGGTGAGTTTCCGGTAGTAAAAGCATCAGCAGGATGGGCGGCGCTGCCAGCCGCCGCTGCCGGCAGCGCGCAGGTCAATGGCCCATAGGTTCTCAGCGCCTGCGGCTGACCGCCGGCAATTTGCAGTTCGGTATCACAGTGGCGGCCATCCGGCGTCACGACCTGTATCGGATTGCTGGCGGTCAGATCTTCCATCCAGACAATGCCATCCCAGCCGACATATTCGGTGGGGTGATTGGGGCGCTGCACCAGGCTGGATACCGGCAACGGCTGGCCCTGCGCATCGTGCAGGATCACGCTGGCGGAGCGCAGTTTTTCCACCGGGAAGTTGAGCAGATAACCGCTCTGACGTTTCACGGCAAAACGCTGCTCTACCCGCGGGGTGGTCATATCGGCGGGCAGGTCGAGGGTATCGATATCATATTTGGCCGGATAGTAGCTGCTGATCGACGGCACCAGCAGATAGCCCTGCTGATTGGTGCGGCCCATCGACTGGTTCTCGTAACGGACCGTGACGTCGGGATAGTTGGTTTTGACCAGCACAAAGGCGTCGTTAATCTCATTGGCGATAAACAGACTGTTGTCCATCAACACCAGCGCGCCGGAGAGGTCAGCCCACTGGGTGGTGTTGTCATCATCGCCATAAAAGCCCGCCGAGGTATCGATCTGATTGTTGCGATAGCGCAGGCTGCCCTGACGATAATCCCCGCTGTCGCCGCTCTGATTGGCCCACGAAGCGTCCCAGGCGATGCCGCCGTCACTGGGCATTGCGCGTGAGACATAGAGCCGCTGATTATCGCGCCCCAGCTGGTCGCGTTCGGTGCTGATGGCGGCACTGCCCTGTTCGCCGAACGGGATCACCAGCGAAATAGCCCCGGTCCAGCTTTTTTCCTGCTGATCGCGGCTGGCTGAAACATAGAGGCTGCTGTTACCCCACAAATTTTTACTCCACGAGAGGTTCCATAACCGGGTGCGATCGCCGCGGCCACCGGTGATGTCGATATAGGCCGCGCCGACGCTGCCGAAGCGGTTGAGCGACACGCTGGCGCTGTACTGAGCGCTGCGGCGCGACAGTGCATAGCTGCTGCCGGCGTCGGTGCCAGCGCGGCTGCCGACCAGCGCCAGATTGCCGAAGTCACGGCTGCGCTGGGTGTGCTGGGTGCCGAGGTTAAACCAGCGGTTGTTGTACTGATATCCCCAGCTGTACTGCGTGCCGGTCTGGCCGTCGAGCTGGCTTTGCGCCACTGCACCATTCACCACACCCCAGCTGCCGACGCGCAGCAGCCCGCCGACACCGCCCATCGCCAGGCTGTCGCTTCCTTCCGCGTGGCTCTCCAGCGTCAGCCAGTCGGTCATGCCATAACGATAAGACCCGCTGGCCGCCGCCGCGCCATAATCGAAATTCTTTATCCCGTAGTTCTGACGGATCGCCCCGGCTGAAAAGGCGTAGTCGGACAGACCCGACTTCAGCAGGCTGCTGGAAACATAAAACGGCAGGGTGGTGGTAATGCGCCGGCCAACTGCATCGGTGGTGGTGATCACCGCATCGCCCGCGCCATTGACGAACGGCACGTTGGTCAGTGACCACGGCCCAGGCTGCACATTGGCCTGGCTGGAACGATAGCCGTTAATAAACAGATCGACGGTCGAGGGCACGGCGGCCTGGCCGGAAAAGGCGGGCAGCGGATAGGTCACCAGATCGGGACGGACGCTAAAGTCACGGCCAATCCGGACGCCGCCCAGCCGCACGCTGTTACTCCAGGCCAGTGAGTCGGTCACCAGGTCGCCGACCTGCCAGCTGATCGCCGCATTTTCGTTTTCATTGCTCCACCAGCTGTCGTAGCGGATATAGCCGTCATCCTGATAGCTGTTGCTGCCCTCCAGCTGCTGCTGCCAGACGCCATTACTGGAGAACTGTCCGGCCGCGCCAAACAGCCGCAGCTCGTTCCAGGCGGAAAGGCGGGTGCCGGTGTTATCGGTCCGGCTGGCATAGAGATCGTAATTGATCAGCGCGCCACTGCTGGTGCGGCCGGGGTAGCGCGGTCCGTTTTGCGCCTCGCCAATCACCTGACCCGGCAGCCAGCCGGGCGGCACGGTGAGCAGCAGGCGTTGCCGCGCATCGTCATACTCCACTTTGACCTGCGGCAGCGCGCTGACGTCGATTTGTGGCTGCTGGCCCAGCTTATCCAGCGGCAGACCGGCGCGCTGCAGGTCGCCACTGCGCAGCCAGAAATGGCCGTCACGCTGCTCAACCGTCACGATGTCACCGCGCGCCTGCTGGTTAACCACCAGCTCCAGCATATATTGCTGGCCGTTACCCTGATTTTGCAGGCTGGGCGGCGGCGGCAGGGATGAGTAAGTTTCCGCCAGCGTGCTACCCGACGTCAGACAGTAGAGAACGCTGGCAACCGCCAGCGTACAGCGATGGAGGGGAAAAGGTTTCATCCGGCGCTTACTTTAGGGCAGCGCTGCGCCACGGGTTCTTGTTCACCTCCGCCACCAGTTCACCGTTGACCGCCGCGTTCAGCGGCCAGCGATAGGTGCTGTTAGCCAGCACGTAACCGTATAAGCCTTCGCCCAGCTTGCGGCCGCCGATACTGACGTTACTGAGACGGGCATGCCCGTTGCCGCGGTTGGTCAGCTGTAACCAGCGTTTGCCGCCTTCGCTGAGCGTCTGCCAGCTGAGGTCGGGGTGCGCACTGTCGGTGTTCAGTCCATCGCCATAGACAAACAGCGGCACCGAATAGCGCATCTGGAAGGTCAGGCCGGCCTGGTTTTCGCCCGGCTGGCGCGGCGTCGGGATCTCATCCAGCACCACCCGATAGGCCAGCTCCTGACCGGCAGCCGGCGGGGTCTGCTTGATCAGCCGGACCAGCTGCTTCTGGCCGGGCTCCATCCGCACCATCGGTGGACTGGCGACCACCTGCTGCTGCGTCTGGTACTGCTCCTGGCCATTGACCTGCTGCCAGCTGAAGACCCGAACCTGCATCATGGTGGTGGTGTTGCCGCGATTCTCCAGCCACAACTCGCTGGCCTTCTCCGCCGGGTTGATGGCCGGATCGATCGGCCAGATCATCACCGAGTTGGCGGCAAAGGCCGGCGGCAGCAAGCTGGTGCCGATCAGTAATAGCAGGGCGCGCAGTGACTTCATCGTGGTTTCCTTGTTGTTGATATCGCCTCACCAGCTCAGGGTGACGGTCAGAGTGTCGCTATAGACGCCGGCGCGCGCGGTACCCGGCAGTTGTAGCTGGCCATAAATCGGCAGCGTAATGTTATTGGCATTGCTGTAGCTCAGCGGCACCGCCTGATTCACCGGAATCACCGTGGTGCGGCTGGCGTTGCTGTAAAGCGTATAAGGAACGGTATTGCTGAAGTTCGGCAGTTTCAGGTTGCGCGTCGTGGTGTAGTTATTGCCCTGATTAATGCTCATGCTCAGCGTGGTGCCTGGCGTGCAGGCGAGGTTGAGGGTGGTGCTTTGCACATAGCTGGCGCTGACAACGCTGGTTGCCACCCCCGACTGGGAGCCAAAATTGAGCGTGCCAAAAACGCCGGTATTGGTACCGGATATCACGCAGCCTGCCACAATCGAAGCGGTTACCTGGAATGTGCTGGTCGGCAGACTCCAGGCGCTAACGCTCCATATCAGCAGGGACAGACCGCGTACAATCGTCAGGCAGGACCGCGTGACAGCCACCCACATTCACCCGCGAATGCAGTTAATAGTTCACGGCGACGTTAATGGTATCGGTGTAGGTGCCCGCCGGGATCAGCGGATTGAAACCACCGCCGATGACCCGACCGTAAATGGCATAGTTTGTGCCTAAGGTCGGATCGGTGGTGCCGCTGGCGGCAATTGGCGTGTTATTGGCAATCGCCGTGGTAAAGGAGGCATCGCTATACAGCGTATAGGCGATTCCCTGGGCGTTATCAGAACCCAGAACCAGATAGCGCGGTGAAGTGGAGGCCGTACCATAGACGGTGGCGGGCGCAGTATTACTGCTGGTAACCACCACGTTATAGTCCTGACCGGTGGTGCAACGGACGAAGATGCCGTTACCCGCCGCGCCGACCAGCGTGGCGTTCAGGGTATCAAAGGTTGCCGCGCTGCTACCGAAGTTTAAGGTACCGAAATTAACCCCGGCGGTGGCTGACTGACCGTTAACCAGACAACCGGTGGTCAGCGTCAGGGTCGCATTGATGGTTCCCGAGGTGGTCGCCGCCAGCGTTAATGACGGAAGTGCTGTGGAGATGCCCGCAGCGGCCAAAAGAAAAAGCTTGAGTTTCATAATCATTCCTTACCGATTATCCAGAGTCAGTGCTTTTTCACCCGGTGTTAATTTAACGGTTCAACCCAAAATAAAGAAAATAATCACAATGATGTAAGTAATGCCAGCGTCCTGAGAAACATCGCTGACTTAAGCTAAATGATTTATATCAGTTTTATTTACTATAGAACAGTTAAAGCGTCACGCTAATTACGCGCAGTTATTTTTCATTAATCAAATTGCCTTCAGCGCCGATAACCCAGTAACAGCAAGGCGTGACAGCGAGAAAGGAAAACGAAAATCATAATTTTCCTGCCCTCTATCGTCCTTTCTGCTTCGGTGATATGTTCTTGCACCAATCAGACAAAATAACGTTTTACTGCTCAACAGCAGCCAGTGATAACCGGCTGCCCTGAGCAGGTCGCGCGTTGCCAGGACGTCAAGACAACATCAACCCTGGCGCTAAATAACTTTCACCCACGGGTGTTTTCAGAATGTTTTTTCAGGCTTTACACAGTGCCCGTTTACCAGCGGGTGGTGAGGAGTTACACATGCTACAGGTCTCCTGGGATGGCGTTCTGGTCTGCGCTTCGCTGATCGTCGCGTTTATTGCTGCTTTCACTGCGCTGGACACGGCGGGGCGGGTGGCGGCGTCCCGTGGCTGGTGCGCCCGGCTCTGGCTGCTGGTGAGCGGAACCGCGATGGGCATTGGCGTCTGGGCGATGCACTTCATCGGCATGCTGGCGATGATGATGCCGATGACGCTGCGTTACGACGTCCGGCTGACCATTATCTCGCTGCTGGTGGCGATTATCGCCTCAATGCTGGCGTTTAGTCAGACGGTCAGCGGAGCCGAGCTGACCCGGCGTCGACTGCTGCGCGGCAGCCTGATCCTCGGCGCGGGCATGGTGGTAATGCACTATCTTGGCATGCATGCGTTGCTGATTTCGCCGCAGCCCGGGTGGAACCGGCCGCTGGTGGCGCTGTCGATGCTGATTGCGTTTGTCGCGTCCGGCGTCGCGCTGTGGCTGGCGTTTCATCTGCGGCAGGGAGAATACAACCTGCTGATCATGCGCGGGCTGGCGTCGCTGGTGATGGGGGTTGCCATCGCCGGGATGCACTATGTTGGCATGGCCGCGGCGCAGTTCAGTCACCTCAGCGCCATGCAGCATCACGGGGTCAGCAATCAGGGGCTGGCGGTGTGGGTCACCCTGATTACGCTCACCATTTTGGGCGTCACCCTGCTGAGTTCGATGCTGGATGCACAGCTACGCGCCGCGCGGCTGACCGCCAGGCTTAACCGGGCTAATCAGGAGCTGCGCCAGCTGGCGATGCATGACACCCTGACAGCGCTGCCCAATCGGGTGATGCTGGAGCAACAGCTGGATCTGGCGATTAAGCAGGCCACGCTGAATGACAGCCACTTTGCGGTGATCTACATGGATCTCGACGGCTTCAAGGCGGTCAACGATAGCTGGGGACATCACGTCGGCGATCGGTTACTGATTGCGGTGGCGGAACGGCTGCGCAATCAGCTCAGCGAGGCGATACTGCTGGTACGCCTCGGCGGCGATGAGTTTGTGCTGATGGCGGAAGGTTACGATGTCAGCGCCGCTACCCAACTGGCGCAACAGCTGGTGCGGGTGATTGATGTCACTTTTGAGCTTGACCGCTACTCGCTGCACGTGTCGCTCAGCGCCGGTATCGCTATCTTCCCGCGGCACGGTCGCAACAGGCAGGAGCTGCTGTTGAATGCTGACTCGGCGATGTACCACACCAAACATAACGGACGCAACGGCTGGTGCCTGTTTGAACCGGCGATGAGCGCCGCGACCCAGCATCAGCTTGAGCTGGCGAACGATCTGTGGAAAGCGATTGAACGCCAGGAGATGCGGCTGTTCTATCAACCTAAATTTCGCTCCAGCGGCAGCCTGCTGATGGGCTTCGAGGCGCTGCTGCGCTGGCAGCATCCGCTGCGCGGCTTGCTGATGCCAGACCTGTTTTTGCCGCGGGCGGAAAAGACCGGCCAGATTGTTGCGCTCGGTAACTGGGTGATTAATGAAGCCTGTCGTCAGCTGAAGATCTGGCATAATCAGGGGCACAGCGACTGGACCGTCTCGGTAAATCTGTCAGCCCTGCAGTTTCATCAACGCGATCTGCTGACGACCATCAGCCAGGCGCTGGCGCACCATCAACTCCCGGCGGGCGCGCTGATGCTGGAGATTACCGAGGCCATCGCCATGCGCGATCCGCTCTTCAGTCAGCAGCGTATTGGTGAATTACAGCAGGCTGGCGTCAGTGTGGCGATCGATAACTTTGGTATCGGCTACGCTAACCTGCTGCATCTGAAACATCTGGATGCCAGTGAGCTGAAAATTGACCGCAGCTTTATCAACTGTCTGCGACCCGACAGCGAAGATGCTACGGTGGTGACCGCGATGCTGACGCTGGCTCAAAGCCTGAATCTGCGGATGGTGGCGGAGGGGGTCGAGACGGAAGAGCAGCAGCGCTTACTGACCGGCCTCGGATTTGACGCCCTGCAGGGGTACCTGCTGGGCAAGCCGACCCCGGCCGATCGGGTCGGCGAATTCAGCCTGCCGACGCCGGTGCCCCGGCTGAGCGGCGCATGACGATAGGTTTTAACGCCTGAACAAATCGGAAACATGTATCGTGACGGGTTAATTAACCCGCAGGTGCTGCCGATAATGTATACAACACCACAATCCCTGATTCTTACTCCTACTACCCAGCTGCTGGCACGGCTTTTCTCGGGAATGCACTATGTTAGTGACCTCATACGACTCTTTTATCGTCATCGTTTCGATTCTTGTTGCGATGCTTGCTTCGTTTACCGCATTAGACATGGCGGGACGGGTGGTGCATTCAACCGGCAAAGTAGCGCTGGTATGGCTGTTCGGCGGCGGTTTTGCCATGGGCATCGGCATCTGGGCGATGCATTTCATCGGCATGCTGTCGATGAATATGGAAATGGTGATGAGCTACAACGCCGGGCTCACGGCTTTTTCGGCTGGCATTGCGGTTTGCGCCTCTATTTTTGCGCTGTGGCTGGTGTGCAACGGTGATTTGCCGTTACCGCGGTTAATGGGTGGTGCGCTGATCCTCGGCAGCGGCGTGGTCGCCATGCACTATACCGGCATGGCGGCGTTGATGTTCTCACCGGGTATTGTCTGGAACTGGCACTGGATCGCCGTGTCGGTGGTCATCGCGCTGGCGGCTTCCGGCGCGGCGCTGTGGCTGGCCTTTAACCTGCGCGAAGGCCAGACCGGCCGGGTGACGCTGTTGCGTATCGGCGCCTCGGTGGTAATGGGCGCGGCGATTGCCGGCATGCACTACACCGGCATGATGGCGGCAGAGTTTCCGCTGCACAGCCACCCGACCACCCACGGCGTCAACAGTAACTGGCTGGCGATTCTGGTCACGGTAGTTACCATCTCAATCCTCGGCATTACGCTGCTGGTGTCGATGCTGGATGCCCGCATGCAGGCGCGCACCTCGATTCTGGCCAGTTCGCTGGCGGAGGCGAACCGCGAACTGGCCCAGCTGGCGCTGCACGATAACCTGACCCGCCTGCCGAACCGCATCCTGCTGGAGGATCGGCTGGAGCAGGCGATCAACAAGGCGAATCGGGAGCAGACGCAGTTTGCGCTGATGTTTATGGATCTGGATGGCTTTAAGGCGGTCAACGACGCCTTTGGCCACCATATTGGCGACAATCTGCTGATAGGCGTCACCGAGCGGATGAGCCAGCAAATGAACGGCTACTACACCCTGGCGCGACTGGGCGGCGATGAGTTTGTGCTGCTGATTGAGATTGACGATCCCAACGATGCGGCTGCGGTCGCCGATAAGCTGGTGAAAGCGGTCGATCGTCCATTTGATATCTCGCGTTATGAACTGGTGGTGTCGCTCAGTATCGGGATTGCGGTCTATCCGGGCGACGGCGAGGATGAACGTGAACTGATGTTCAACGCCGATGCAGCGATGTATCACACCAAAAACAACGGACGTAACGGCTACACCTTCTTCCAGCCGTCGATGAACCTGCTGGCACAGAGCCAGCTACAGCTCAATAACGATCTCTGGCAGGCGCTGGATAACCACGAGCTGCGCCTGTTCTATCAGCCTAAATATTGTGCGCCGCGCGGGCCGATCCTCGGTTTTGAAGCGCTGCTGCGCTGGCAGCATCCGCAACGCGGTTTGCTGACGCCGGACCAGTTTTTACCGATGGCGGAGAAAACCGGGATGATCGTCGGCATCGGCAACTGGGTGATCAACGAAGCCTGCCGCCAGCTGCGACAGTGGCACCTGCAGGGCCACCCGCACTGGTCGGTGGCGGTGAATCTCTCGGCGCTGCAGTTTGAACAGAGCAACCTGGTGGAGACCGTCACCCGGGCGCTGGCGCAGCATGAGATCCCGCCAGAGCTGCTGACGCTGGAGGTGACCGAAACCACCGCTATGCGCGATCCTGATGAAAGCGTGCGTATCCTGACCGAGCTGACCAAGCTTGGCGTGAAAGCCTCGATTGATGACTTTGGCACCGGCTATTCCAGCCTGCTTTACCTGAAACGTTTACCGGCCAGCGAGCTGAAGATCGATCGGGCGTTCGTCAATGAGCTGCAGCATCACAGCGAAGATGCCACCATCGTTTCGGCGATTGTGGCGCTGGCGCAGTCGCTGCAGCTGAAAGTGGTGGCGGAAGGGGTGGAAACGCCTGAGCAGCAGGCCTTTCTCACCAGCCTCGGCTGTAACACCCTGCAGGGCTATCTGCTGGGTAAGCCGATCCCGCCTGACCGGGTCAACGAACTGGCTAATTTTGTCGGCGATGAAAAAGTGGCGATCGGCACGGCGCAGACGCCGGATGGATCGCCGTTAGCGGTCCAGGGTGTATCAGCCTGACGTGGCGCGGGTAAGATAAGTGGCAAGCCCGGCCTGTCATTAACCGTTGTGCATGGTAAAGTCTCGCGGGTAGAAAAGGAGAGGCGACCCGTGGCGAAATACCAGCGATTGATGGATGAGATTCAGCAGCAGATAGAGGCCGGCATCTGGTTGCCTGGCACCCGTTTACCCTCGTTGCGCCAGCAGGTTGCGCAGCAGGGGCTTAGCCTGATGACGGTGCTGCACGCCTACGAGCTGCTGGAGAGTCAGGGCTGGATCGTCTCCCGGCCACAGTCTGGTTACTACGTCGCGCCGCGTGCCTTAGCGCCAGCACCGCTCAGCGTCACCATCAGTGAGCAGGTCGATATCAACGACTTTGTGTTTGATGTGCTGCAGGCGACCCGCGATCCGGCCATCGTTCCTTTTGGTTCCGCCTTTCCCGATCCCGCACTGTTTCCGCAACGCCAGTTGATGCGATCGCTGGCCAACGTCTCCCATCAGCTGACGCCGACCGATGCGCTGCACAATCTGCCGCCCGGCAACGCCACTCTGCGGCAGCTGCTGGCGCAACGCTATGCGCGACAGGGGATTACCCTGTCGCCGGATGAGATCGTCATTACCAGCGGCGCGCTGGAGGCGCTTAACCTCAGCCTGCAGTCGTTAACCGAGCCGGGCGATTATGTGGTGATTGAGCAGCCGAGCTTTTATGGCGCATTACAGGCGATTGAGCGGCTGAAGCTCAAGGCACTGGCGATTCCGGTTGATGCGCAGACCGGTATCGATCTGCTGCAGCTGGAAGAGGCGCTGCAGCGCTGGCCGGTCAAAGCGTGCTGGCTGATGACGACGCTACAGAACCCGCTGGGCGTCACCCTGTCTGCCGAGCGCAAGCAGCAGCTGGTGGCACTGCTGGCGCGTTACCAGGTGCCGATGATTGAAGATGATGTCTATGCTGAACTCTGGGCAGGCGACACGCCGCCGCTGCCCGCTAAAGCCTGGGATCGTCAGGGCAACGTGCTGCACTGTGGCTCGTTCTCAAAGTCGCTGGTGGCCGGATTCCGCGTTGGCTGGGTGGCGGCCGGCCAGCATGCGCAGCGTATTCAGCGTCTGCAACTGATGAGCACCCTCTCTACCAGCGCGCCGATGCAGCTGGCGCTGGCCGACTTCCTCGCCACCCGACGTTACGACACCCACCTGAAACGGCTGCGACAGATTCTGGCGAAGCGCCAGCAGATGGTGCGTCAGGCATTGCTGAAAGTGTTGCCGCCGCAGGCGACGCTGAGCGAAGCGCGCGGTGGCTATTTCCTGTGGGTGACGCTGCCGGACAGCATCAACACCACCCAGCTGTATCAGCAGGCGCTGGCGCAGGGGATCAGTATTGCACCGGGGCAGTTATTTTCGGCGGGGGAGCAGTTCAGTCACTGCTTTCGACTCAATACCGCCTGGCCGTGGGATACGCGAGCCGAGGCGGCGATTGAAACGCTGGGTAAGCTGATGGCGCAGGGTCAGACGCGCGCCGCTTCCTGATGTCCCCAGGTCAGGTAGTAGACATCATAAAAATCGACTTCGCCTTTTTGCGTCAGCAGGCGCTGGATACCGCTTTTAACCCGCTCTGGCGTCTCCGGCAGCGACAGGATACGTGACACCGCGTGCTCGGGAACCGGCTGAACGTAATACCATTCACCGTTGTAGCAGACGCGCAGATCGAGCGCATCGATATCTTCGAAACGGTATTTAGGATTGATATCCAGCAGCATCAAAAAGCTCATCACCAGCACGAACGCGGTGGCAAACCAGAAGGCCGGCCAGCCGAGCATCTCAGTGGTGAAGATCAGCGCGACGCACAGGCCATAGCACAGGTACATCACCGCCCACAGACCGGGATGGTTTTTCAGAAATGAGAGGCTAAAGCGCGGCCGATTGTCGCGACGTTCTTCGCGGTTAAGCGTGGCGATCTCATCGATCAGGATTTGTTTAATGGCGTCCATTTTTTTACCTCACTGTCATCTGTTAGCGATTAGAACAGATAACAGTCAAGAATATCAGAAACAGATTTGTGCACTTTTTATATAACAGTTGCCCTCATCACTGCGCCCGCCGCCTGACATTTTGCAACAATTTCGTGCAGTGATAACCACCATCCTCAACCGCTGTGCTATGGCGTCGCAACATTGTTAACGACACATTTGGCTTTAGTTAGCAATATCAGTTAATTATGTTAATTGTGCTGGCTGGCGCACATTGCATTGTGGCCGGGCTTTGCCACACTTAGAAAAAAACCGGAGAACCTGTATGACTGTTCAATCCTCCAGTCTGATGTTGCTGATGTCGTTCGCCGCGGGCACCTTCTCTGCCGGGGCTTCTGACAATCCCCAGCACCTGATGCTCGCCAGCCCGTCGGGCGGCGTGCCAAATAACCCGTTACCCCTGATTATCTGGCCGCGCGTGGCGCCGGATGAAGAAGAGGATATCGCTGCGTGGTTTGAAACCACCTTCGGACAACACGGCTGGCCGCCAGCCTGGCGCTATCCGATCTTTCCCTATACCCATTATCACCCGAATACCCACGAACTGCTGGGTGTGGCGGCGGGCTGGGCAGAAGTGCTGTTTGGCGGTGACAGCGGCCGGATGGTGACGCTGCGTGCCGGTGATGCGGTACTGATCCCGGCGGGCGTCGGCCACAGGCAGGTCAGCGCCAGCGAAGATTTCCTCGTGGTTGGCGCTTATCCGCAAGGCATGTCACCGGAAACGCTGCGGGATGAGCCAGCGAAGCTGAAAACGTCGCAGGCGCAGGTCAAAAACGTTCCGCTGCCGCATCAGGACCCGTTTACCGGCAAAGAGGGCGCCATGACCGATATCTGGCAGCCGATTGCCGCGCTGACCGCACAGCAATAAGCCAGCAACGGCGGCGTATGCCTCCCGGAGTGTAACCGCCCGTTCGGCTGCCATCATCAGGCCTGACTGTCACCGGGCTGTCATCAAACTGTCGTAACGTTTTGCCCGGAACGTTAACGGCAGGGGCAGAGTAAGATGGCGGCAATTTCGTTAACCGGACTGCACAAAGCCTTCGGGGCGCAGCCGGTACTGGATGCGATTTCGTTACAGATTAACCAGGGCGAGTTTGTCGCGGTTCTCGGGCCGTCGGGCTGTGGCAAAACCACGCTGCTGCGGCTGCTGGCGGGTTTTGAAACCCTCGACAGCGGTGAAATCAGCATCGGTGAGCGGCGGGTGGCGGCTGACGGACTGCATCTGCCGCCGGAAGCGCGCAATCTCGGCGTGGTGTTTCAGAACTACGCTTTATGGCCGCATATGACGGTGGCGGAAAACGTCGCCTACAGCCTGAAGGTCAACGGCGTGGCACGCGCCGAACGCCAGCTGCGCACCAGCCAGGCCCTGACGCTGGTCGGGCTGGAACGCTTCGCCGCTCGCCGGCCGGCCGACCTCTCTGGCGGCCAGCGCCAGCGCGTGGCACTGGCCCGCTGCCTGGTGGCGCGGCCTACGCTGGTGCTGCTGGATGAGCCGCTGGCCAATCTGGATGTTCACCTGCGCGCCACCATGGAAGAGGAGTTCCGCCGCTTCCACCGCCACAGTGGTGCCACCTTACTCTATATCACCCACGACCAACGCGAAGCGATGGCCTTAGCCGACCGCATCGTGGTGCTCGATCACGGCAAAGTGATGCAGTTCGCCACGCCGCAAACCCTGTGGCGCGAACCGGCTAACGAGATGGTCGCCACCTTTATTGATGAAGGACGGGTACTGCCGGTCAGCGATATTGAACCGCTCGATCCGGGCAAGGCGACCGCCACGCTGTGCGGGCTGCGGGTGTTGCTGCGCTGCTCGCTTCAGCAGCGTCCGCTACCGCACGGCAAAGCCAGCTTCCATAACGTCAGTTTCCGCCTGGCGGATAGCGGTGAACGTCAGTTTGCCGCCCGCGTCGAGCGGATTATCTTCCGCGGCGGCTACCACCAGATCAATCTGCGTCCCCTCAATCAACCGGATGTCAGCCTGTCGCTGACGCTTAACGATGCTGCATTACTGGCGGTGGATGACACCGTCGGCGTCGCCGTCGATGACGGCTGGATTCTTCCTGCATAAAGGGTTTCAGACACCATGAAAACGGCTTTTCGCACCTCGCTGCACGCGCTGTTGTTGTTATCGGGCCTCACGGCCGCATCCCTGTCGCTGGCGGCGGACGCGCCCGGCGGCAAGCTGGTGATCTACACCTCTCAGGCCCCTGAAATTGCGCAACAGACCATCGACGCGTTTAAGGCCGCTTACCCGGCGGTTGAGGTGGAGTGGACCCGCAACGGCACCACCCAGCTGATGAACGTACTGCACACCGAGATGATGAGCGGCCAGGTCAAACCTGATGTGCTGCTGGTGGCCGACGCGATCAATCTTGGCGCGCTCAAGAAAGAGGGCCAGCTTTATGCCTGGCAGGATGCGCCGGTCAGCCAGCTTAATCCCGCCTATTACGATGCGGATAAAACCTTCTTCGGCACCAAAATCATCGCCACGGTAATCGCTTACAACACCCAGCGCGCCAAACCGGTCACGAGCTGGAAAGCGCTGGCGGTGGCAGAAAATAAAGGCCAGATTGCGGTGCCGAGTCCGCTCTACTCCGGCGCGGCGCTGTACAAGCTGCACACTGACATCAACACCCCGTCTATCGGCTGGGAATTCTATCAGCAGCTGGCCGCCATCGGCATCGCGCCGCAGGGCGGCAACGGACCGGCGCTGAAAGCGGTCGCCAGCGGCATGGACAAGTATGGGGTGATCACCGACGCCGATATTATCCGCGCCAGAAAGCAGGGCTCGCCGATCGATCTGGTCTATCCACAGGAGGGCGTTTCCTACGTCACCGAACCGGTGGCGATCATGAAGTCGGTGCATAACCTGCCGGCCGCCAAAGCGTTTGTTACCTTTATGCTGTCGGAAGCGGGTCAGCAGCTGGTGGCGAAGCAGGGCAACCGGCCGGTCGATCCGCGGGTAGCGGCCCCTGAAGGTTTTGCGCCGATTGATCAGATCAAACTGCTGACCCCGGACGTGGCGAAAGCGGTGGCCGATGACGCCGCGGTACGTGAAACCTTTAGCGAACTGTTTGGTGGCTGACGATGAGCGTGCTGGGCAACGAATGGCGTAGCAGCCTGGCCGCCAGGCGCGGCAGATGGCGGGCGGAACCGCTGGTACTGGCGCTACTGGTGCTGGCGATCGGCCTGTTGTCGGTGGCACCGTTTGCCCGGCTGATGGTCACCGCGCTGGCGCCCGATGGGGTGGTGGACCCCGATCGCCTGCTGCGATTACTGGTCAGCCAGCGCGTGCTCAGCGCCACGCTGAATACGCTGGCGATCGGCATCAGCGCAACCCTGCTGGCGCTGCTGCTGGGGACGGTGGCGGCGTGGCTGGTGGCGCTGACCGACCTGCGTGCCAAAGCGGCCTGGGTATTTGCCTTTATCCTGCCGCTGATGATCCCGCCGCAGGTGACCGCGCTGGCCTGGATACAGGCGCTGGCACCGGGCAGCTGGCTGGCCACGCGGGTCAGCGCGCTGGGGGGAACCTGGCTGGCTGCCGGCGAACAGCCGCTCTATTCGGCAACCGGCATGGTGCTGTTGCTGGGCCTGCACAATGCGCCGCTGGTGTTTCTGACGGTGCGTGCCGGGCTGCGCCGTTTGCCCGCCGAGCTGGTAGAGGCAGCGCGCATCAGCGGCGCCTCGCCGCGACAAATCCTGTTCACGGTGATCCTGCCGCTGGCGCGTCCCGCAATCTTCGCCGGGGCGGCGCTGGCGTTTGTCGCCGCCGTCGGTAACTTCGGCATTCAGGCGATGCTGGGGATTCCGGCGCGGGTGCCGACGCTGATTACGCTGGTTTATCAACAGCTCAATACGCTCGGGCCGGGAGCGCTGCCCAATACGGCGGTCTACTCGATGCTGATTGCACTGATTACCCTCGCCGGAATGCTGATCAGCAGCTGGCTCGGTGGACGGCGTGACGTGCGGGTCAGCGGCTCGCCGCGTCCCTGGCACCAGCCGCTGCGGCACGCCCGGCTGCCAGCTGAAATCCTCGCCTGGCTGTGGATGGTAATCACTCTGCTGCTGCCGCTGAGCGCCTTGCTGGTCACCGCCTTAACCCGCGGTTTTGGTCAGGCGCTGAATTGGCAAACCCTGACGCTGGAGAATTTTCAGCAGGCGCTGTGGGGCTATCCGGCGATCCGCCAGGCGTTCGTCACCAGCCTGTGGCTCACCGGCCTCAGCGCGATAGTACTCAGCGTGATGGCGCTGTTTCTGGCGTTCTTTCTCAGCTGGCGTCGCAGCCGACTGGTGCGCGGGCTGGGCTTCGCCAGCGAACTGACCTATGCACTGCCCGGCATTGTCACCGGCGTGGCGGCGATGCTGTTTTTCCTGCGGCCGCTGCCGCTGCTGGAGGTTTCCCTCTACGGCACGGTGTGGATCATTCTCGCCGCCTATCTGGCCAATTTCCTGGCGCTGGTGCTCAGGCCGACGCTGGCCGGGTTCGCGCAAATCGAACCTTCTCTGGATGAAGCGGCGCGCCTGTGCGGGGCGGGGCTGATGCGGCGGATGACTGACATCCTGCTGCCGCTGGCGGCCCCTTCGGTGCTGGCTGGTGCGCTGCTGGTGTTCCTCACGGCGCTGAATGAAATACAGGTTTCGGTGCTGCTGGTCACAGCGCAAACCCAGACGCTTGGCCCGACCATTATCTTCCTTGATGAAGGCGGATCGGCCCCGCTGGCGGCGGCGGTGGGCTGTCTGATGATCGGCGTGGTGCTGGGCTTAATGGCGCTGGCCAGCCGGCTGACGCGCCGTCTGCCGCAGGGGGTGCTGCCATGGCAAGCCTGACGGTGATCAGCGGCGTCGGCGGTAAACTGCCGGCCGCTTTCCTGCTGGAGGTCGAAGGCTACCGGCTGCTGTGGGATTTGGGCGCCGGGCCGCAGCCGGGCGTCCGACCCGACGCCGCCGCCATCGGCCAGGTCGATGCGCTTTGCCTGACCCATTCCCACGTTGATCATGCGGCCGCGCTGGATAGCTGGGCCGATATTGGCTCGCCGCCGGTCTATGCCAGTGACATCACCTGGCAGCAGCTGGGCGAGTGCGGCGTACCGCCAGAGGCGCGACGCATCCTGCCGCTGCGTGGCCAGTGCGCGCTGGGGCCGCTGAATCTGTTCACCGGGCGTAGCGGGCATTCGCCGGGATCGATCTGGTTTCATCTGCCGGTGGCGGGCGGCATCACCTATATGGGCGACTGGAGCCGCGAGTCGCTGCTGTTGCCGTTTGACTGCCCGCCGCGCGCCCGGCTGCTGATCACCGATGGCTCCTATGGCGACCGCACCCAACGGCTGGCGCAGCAGGTCGACGCGCTGGCGCTGGCAGCACGGCCGGGCGCGGTGGTCACCGCGCCGCTGCACGGACGCGGACCGGAGATGGCGTTGCAGCTCAGCGCGCGCGGGCTGCCGGTGGTGATGTGCCCGCAGGTGCGGGAAGAGGTGGCGCAGCTGCTGGCGCTCAACAGCCTGCCGGTTGCCGCCACGCTGGCACTGGCCAGATTGCTGCGCGTCGCCACCCCGGACTGCTGGCGACCGGACGCGGTAATCGTCGCGGCGGATGCAGTCGCCGACAGTGGCCTGGCGGCGCAGCTCAGCCAGCAAGCCGGGTTTCGCCTGATCTTCAGCAGCCACGTCTCCGCCGGCACCCGTGCCTTTGAGATGCTGCAAACCGGCACGGCACGCTGGTTGCCGTGGAACGTCCATCCACCGCTCGACGACCAGCTGACGCTGATCAGACAGACGGCCGCCCGGCAAGTGATCGCGGCGTTCGTCGCGCCGGAACAGTGTCAGCAGCTGATAAGACAAAGTCCGGCAACGCTCTGCTGGCAGCCTCATTATCCGCTCTCCTCGCGCTGGGAAAGCGTCGCCTGACGCATCGCCATTGCCGCGTCTCTCCTCTGGCTGACGCGGCGGCACGATTGAATATTTACCCGCTGCTGCCGATAAACCTCCTACTAAGTTTGGTGATTCTTCTTATTGCGCTTGTGATCCCGGCCCATTTCGGCTGTAGTCTGCGCACATTATTAAGAACATTCCTAAGCCACTATCCGGCTACACAGCAGCAGGCTAAAAACAATGGATAATAACGCTGATGTCATCTATCGCATGCTGGTACAAAGCGTGATGGATTACGCCATCACTATGCTAAAACCGGACGGCACCGTCGCCAGCTGGAACCCCGGAGGCCAGCGCACTCTGGGCTATACGGCAGACGAAATTATCGGCCGCAGCGTCATCCTGCTTTACAGCGAAGAGGATCGTCGCCGGGGCCTGCCGCAGCGCGGACTGGATCTCGCCGCCACCGCCGGACAGTATGAAACCGAAGGCTGGCGCTATCGCAAAGATGGCAGCGCGTTCTGGGCGCATGAAGTGCTGAATCCGATGCGCAGCGATGCCGGTCAGCTGGTGGGATACGCCCACATTATCCGCGACTGTACCCGGCAGCAGGAGCATCAGCGCAAAGAACGTGAGCAGGAGGCGCGCTTTCGCCTGCTGGTCGAAGGCGTCACCGATTACGCTATCTATATGCTCGATCACGACGGCAACGTGGTGAACTGGAATGCCGGTGCCCAGCGCGCCAAAGGCTACGTTGCCGAAGAGATTGTCGGCCAGCATTTCTCGCGCTTCTACAGCGCGCAGGATCGGCTCAATCATCTGCCGGCTCAGAACCTGCAAACCGCTTATCGCACCGGCCGTTTCGAAGATGAGGGCTGGCGCTACCGCAAAGATGGCAGCGCGTTCTGGGCACACGTAGTGATCGACGCGATCCGTGACGATCAGGGCAAACTGATCGGCTATGCCAAAATCACCCGCGACTGCAGTGAGCGGCAGCGCATCCGTAATCTGCAGCGTGAACAGGAGCAGCGTTTCCGCCTGCTGGTCGAAGGCGTCACCGATTACGCCATCTACATGCTGGATATTGAAGGGCGGGTGGTGAACTGGAATGCCGGTGCCCAGCGCGCTAAAGGCTACGTTGCTGAAGAGATTGTCGGTCAGCATTTCTCCCTGTTCTACAGCGCGCAGGAACGGCTGAATCGCACCCCGGAAGCCAATCTCGGCATCGCCCTGAAGACCGGTCGCTTTGAGGATGAGGGCTGGCGTTACCGCAAAGATGGCAGCGCGTTCTGGGCGCATGTGGTGATCGACGCGATCCATGATGATGACGGCAAGCTGGTGGGCTTTGCTAAAATCACCCGCGATCGTACCGAACGGCGTGAACAGGAACAGCAGGTGCTGCGCGCCCGCGATCTGGCTGAGGCGCAGAGTGCGCAGAAGACCGCGCTGTCGAAGTTCCTTGACAACATCATCGCCAATATTCCCTCCTGCGTGATCGTCGAAGATGCGATCACCCGCGAGATCCTGCTGGTCAACGACCGCTCGCAGCAGTTGTTTGGCCTGTCGAAATCGCTGATCGTCAACAAACGACCACACGAATGTATGTCGCCCGAGCTGAGCGACTATTTCAACAACCTCGCCGACGTGGCGCTGCGCAGTGAAGGCATCCATCAGCGTGAGCAGCTGCTGATGACCGCCAGCGGCGAACGCATTCTGCATACCCGCGCGACCGCGATTAATGGTCAGGATGCACGGCGTAACTACCTGATGCTGATTGTTGAAGATGTCACCGATCAGCGTGCCGCCGACGCCCGCATTCACCATATGGCGCACCATGACAATCTCACCAGCCTGCCCAACCGCATCCTGTTCCGCCAGCGTCTGAGCGAAGCATTGCGCACCGCCAGCCAGACTGAGCGCCAGACGGCGGCACTCTGCCTTGACCTGGATAACTTCAAGAACGTCAATGATGCGCTGGGCCACCAGATTGGCGATGAGCTGTTACGCTCGGTGGCAAAACGTCTGCGCAGTACTCTGCGCGATCAGGATACGCTGGCGCGCATTGGCGGCGATGAGTTCGCCATTGTGCTGCCCTCAGTGACCAGCAGCGAGGAAGCCAGCATCGTGGCGCAGCGCCTGATCGAGGCGATTCGGCCGCCGGTTAATATTGAAGGTCATAACCTGTCGGTCGGCCTGAGCGTCGGCATCGCGCTCAGCACCACCATCACCAATACGCCGGAACAGCTGCTGCGCTGCGCCGACATGGCGCTGTATGAAGCCAAACGCAATGGCCGTAATCGCTTCGAGCATTTCACCCTGGCGATGGATGACGTGGCGCGCAGCCGGCGGGTGATTGAGAATGATTTGCGCGATGCGATCAGCGGCGGGCACCTCAAGCTCTACTATCAGCCGATCACCAACGGCGACAACAAAACCATCATTGGTTATGAAGCGCTGATGCGCTGGCATCATCCGATCCGCGGGCTGATCATGCCGAACGACTTTATTCCGATCGCCGAAGAGACCGGGCTGATTCACATGCTGGGGGCTTTCGCCTTGTATGAAGCCTGTCGTGAAGCGTCAAGCTGGGAAGGAGTGCAGTCGGTGTCGGTTAACCTGTCACCGCTGCAGTTCAAAAACAGCTCGCTGGTGTCGGTGGTGGAAGGGGCGCTGACGGAATCGGGGCTGGACCCGGCGCGGCTGGAGGTGGAAATCACCGAGTCGGTATTGCTGGATGATTCGCTCGGCAATATCCGAACCCTGCAAAACCTCAAAGCGCTGGGGGTTCAGATTGCGCTGGATGATTTCGGCACCGGCTACTCTTCCCTGAGTTATCTGCGATCCTTCCCGTTCGATAAGATTAAAATCGATAAGTCGTTTATTAACGATATGGGCGACAGCCGCGAGGCGCTGGCGATTATCCGGGCGATTACCGGCATGAGCCGTAGCCTGGATATTCAGATCACCGCGGAAGGGGTGGAGAGCAACGAACAGTTCGCTAAGCTGCGTGATGAGGGCTGTACGCTGTTCCAGGGCTTCCTGTTCGGCCGACCGCAGCCTTCGGAGCTGCGGCTGAAAACGCTGGATTAATCATACAGGCCATGCTGCTGGACCGGCGCATGGCTAAGATTATCGCGGATGCGGCGCACCGAATCGCGCACCACCAGTTTGCCATTCAGCAGCAGCGTGCCGGGCGGTGCGCCCGGATGCAGCCGCAGTTCCTGCAGCATTCTGACCGCCGCCGCGCCCAGTTCATCACGTGGCACCTGGACTGAGGTCAGCGGAATATCGTGGATGGCGGCCAGATTGAAGCCATCCATGCTCATCACCGAAATATCCTGCGGCACCCGCAGTCCGGCCTGCTCCAGCGCGCTGACCGCACCGGCCGCGATGTAGTCGCCGCTGGCCAGAATGGCCGTCGGGCGCAGCGCTTCAGGGCAGTGGCGCAGATATTCACTCAGCCGTTCCGCCGCCTCATTGCTGCTGAAGCTGTTGAGGGTCAGCAGATGCTGACGGCTGTCAAACCGCAGGTTCATCGCGTGCCAGGCGTCACGCACGCCCTGTAAGCGCTGCTCCATGGTGTAACGGCGCAGGCAGTGCAGCGACAGAATCTGCCGGTGCCCCTGCTCAAACAGATAGCGCGCTGAAAACTCGCCAATCAGCTGATGATGCGGCGAGACCGAAGGTAAACGCATCCGGCGATCGCGGGCGTTAATCAGCACGCAGGGTTTGTTCATCTCTGCCGCCAGCTGGTGGATATGCTCGTCATCAATGCCGATCAGCAGCGCGGCCTCGGTCTGCTGCATCTTGTCGATAAACAGCGCCGCATCACTCTCAATCTCCTCCAGCGCGCAGTAGCGCAGCCTGACCTCGTGCGGCTCTACCGCCTGACTGATGCCCTGAATCACTTTGTAGTAGAAAATGTCGCTGCGCACGTCAAACGCGCGCGGCGGGGCAAACACCATCAGATTATTCAGCAGCAGGCGACCGCTGTGCAGGTTGTCCAGCACGCCCTGCTGTTGAGCAATCGCCAGTACCTTGTCACGGGTGGCGGGGCGGGTATTCGCTTTGCCCGCCAGCACCCGCGATACGGTGCTGATCGAGACGCCACTTAACGCCGCAATTTCACTCACTTTCAACCTTTGTTTCATTCTGTGATCGCCTTCAAATCTGTTGATGAAAAATTTTTCATAACGTGCTGAATCGCGTCAGATAAGCGATTGATCACGCTTTTTGCGCTGGCTTTAGCCTGCCATGAAAAGAGTTGCAAAAAAGAGGCTGTACCCACGTTTCACACTTTTCTAACGTCGTTGCACAGACACGCGGTACGCCAGTCGGCGGTGTGAGTCATTAATGCATATCAGGAGTGGCACTATGAGCCTCGATTCAACAACCAAGCCGATCAGCGCCTCGCGCACGGTGCGCGTGATTAAAAATTTACGCTGGTGGATGCTGGGGATGTTTCTGCTGGGGGTGACGGTTAACTACATCACCCGCAACTCGCTCGGTATCCTGGCACCGGAGCTAAAAAACAGCCTCAACATGAGTACCGAACAGTATTCGTGGGTGGTGGCGGGATTCCAGTTGGCCTACACCCTGTTCCAGCCGGTCTGCGGCTGGCTGATCGATGTGATCGGGCTGAAGATGGGATTCCTGATTTGTGCGCTGATCTGGTCGGTGACCTGTCTGCTGCATGCGGGTGCCGGCAGCTGGCTGCATCTGGCGCTGCTGCGTTTCGTGATGGGCGCGTCAGAAGCGGCCGCGACACCGGCCAACGCCAAAGCGATTGGTGACTGGTTCCCGAAAAAAGAGCGCCCGGTGGCGGCAGGCTGGGCGGGCGTTGGCTTCTCGGTCGGCGCGATGCTGGCCCCGCCGATCATCTACCTTGCCCACATCTCTTTTGGCTGGCAGGGCGCGTTTCTGCTGACCGGCGGGCTGGGTCTGCTGTGGGTCGGGCTGTGGTGGTGGGGCTATCACGCACCGGACCGCCATCCGCGTCTGTCCGATGAAGAGCGTGCTTTCATCAATCAGGATAACGAAGCGATCGGGGAGAAGCTGCCGTTCTTCACCGCGTTAAAGGTGATCGGTAAAGAGAAGAAATTTTACGGTATCGCCATCCCGGCCTTCCTGGCGGAACCGGCGTGGGCGGTGCTGAGCTTCTGGGTGCCGCTCTATCTGGCGAACGAACGCGGCATGGATCTGAAACAGATTGTGATGTTTGCCTGGCTGCCGTTTCTCGCCGCCGATCTCGGCAGCGTCGCCAGCGGCTATCTGACCAAAATTTACGTGCGCTGGTTCGGCCTGACCCGGGTCAATTCGATTGTCGCCAGCTCCGTCACCGGCGCGCTGCTGATGGTCTCGCTGGCGCTGATGACGCTGGTTGACGATCCCTGGCTGGCGATTGCGCTGATTTCAGTCGGCGGCTTCGGTCACCAGGTGATCTCCTGCATGCTGAGCGCGCTGGTGGTGGAGCGCTTTGATCGCCGCCAGATGGCGACGGTTAACGGTATGCGCGGCTCCTGCGCGTGGATCGCCAGCTTTATTTTCTCGCTGATTATCGGTGTCACCGCCGATACCATCGGCTTCAATCCGCTGTTTGTGGCGATGGGCTTTTTTGACCTGATTGGCGCGGTTTTCCTGGTGATGTTGATCGCCGAACGCCGCCAGCGCCCGGTAAACCATTAAGGATATCCCGATGAAAACCCTGAAGAACTGGACACTGCATCAGCAGGCTGCGCATTTCGTTGAGCTGAAGGTGGAGGATCGTCATTTTCTGCGCATCTATGTGCTCGAAGAGGGACTGATGCGGGTGCTGCTGAAGCGCGACGGCCAGCTGGCGCTGAACCGCACCTGGAGCATTGCGCCCGGTCAGGATGTGCCGTGGCAGGGCCGCGATCGCGAAGCGCTGGACGGTTTTGCGCTGCCCGACTTTACGCTGGTGCATGATGCGCAGCAGGTACAGATCGGCACCGGACGGCTGCGGGTGACGGTACATCAGCCGCTCTGCCTGAGCTGGGAGCAGTTCGATGGTACAAACTGGCAACCGCTGGCGGCTGACCGCCATACCGGTGCTTATATGCTGAATGTCCACGGCGACGGCGTCGAACACTATCAGCGCCGTCAGCCGCAGGATCGGGTTTATGGCCTGGGTGAAAAGAGCGGCGATCTGAATCGCGCCAACCGTCGCTTCGAGATGCGTAATCTGGATGCGATGGGCTACAACGCCGCCAGCACCGATCCGCTCTACAAACATATCCCGTTTACCCTGACGCAGCGCGACGGCGTCAGTTTCGGCCTGTTTTATGACAATCTCAGCAGCAGCTGGCTCGACCTCGGTAACGAACTGGATAACTACCATCTGCCTTATCGCCGTTATCGCGCCGAGGCTGGCGATCTTGATTACTACATGATGCTGGGGCCGACGCTGCTGGAGGTCACTAAAGCCTTTGTGCGACTGACTGGCCGCACGCTGTTTCAGCCGAAATGGAGCCTCGGCTACAGCGGTTCGACCATGCACTACACCGATGCGCCCGACGCGCAACAGCAGCTGCAATCGTTTATTCGCCTGTGCCGTGAGCATGAAATTCCCTGCGACTCGTTCCAGCTGTCGTCGGGCTATACCTCGATTAACAATAAACGTTACGTCTTCAACTGGAACTACGACAAAGTCCCTGACCCCAATGCGCTGAGCGAGGCGTTTCATCGTGCCGGCATGAAGCTGGCGGCCAATATCAAACCCTGTCTGTTGCAGGATCATCCGCGCTATCAGGAAGTGGCCGCGCAGGGGCTGTTTATTCGTGATTCCGAACAGGACCGTCCCGAGCGTTCGGTGTTCTGGGACGATGAAGGGTCACACCTCGACTTTACCCATCCGCAGGCGGTGCGCTGGTGGCAGGAGAATGTCACCCGTCAGCTGCTGGAAAAGGGCATTGATGCCACCTGGAACGACAACAATGAGTATGAGGTGTGGGATGGTGAAGCACGCTGCCACGGCTTCGGTCAGCCGATCGCCATCAAGCATATCCGGCCGGTGATGCCGTTGCTGATGATGCGTGCCTCAATGGAAGCGCAGCAGCAGTTTGCGCCCGACAAACGGCCCTACCTGATATCGCGATCCGGCTGTGCCGGGATGCAGCGCTATGTGCAAACCTGGAGCGGCGACAACCGGACCAGCTGGCAAACCCTGCGCTACAACATCCGCATGGGGCTGGGAATGAGCCTCTCCGGACTGTACAACGTCGGCCATGACGTCGGCGGTTTTTCTGGCGACAAGCCCGATGCCGAGCTGTTTGTGCGTTGGGTACAGAACGGCGTGATGCATCCGCGCTTTACCATTCACTCCTGGAATGACGATCACACGGTCAACGAACCCTGGATGTATCCGGAGGTGACGCCGATGATCCGCGAGGCGATCCGGCTACGCTATCGCCTGATGCCGTATCTCTATACCCTGGCGTGGCAGGCCAGTGAGCAGGATGAGCCGATGCTGCGTCCGACCTTTCTCGATCATGAACAGGACCCGCGCAGCTGGCAGGAGAATGATGACTTTATGCTGGGACGCGATCTGCTGGTCGCCAGCGTGGTTGAGCAGGGCGCGCGGCAGCGTGAAGTTTATCTGCCGCATAACGGCCAGGGCTGGTATGACTGGCACAGCGGCCAGTGGTTTGTCGGTGGTCAGCAGATCACGCTGGATGCGCCGCTCGATCGGCTGCCGTTGCTGGTTCGTGCCGGGGCGGTGATTCCGCTGGGCGAGTGTGAAAGCACCACCGATGCGCAGCGGGATACGGTCCGTCAGTGGCAGTTATGGCCGGCGCCCGCTGATGGGGTATCGCATGGAGAGGTGTTCGACGATGACGGTGAGAGTTATGGCTGGCAACAGGGAAATGCGCTGTGGCTGAACTGGACGCTGAGCAGCAGCGCCACGCGGATCGATTTGACGATTGAAAAACGCGGTGATTACCAGCCAGCATGGCGTGAAATCAGCCTGCGACTGCCCGCGGGTGAAACCCGGCCGCTGTGGGTTAACGGCGAGCCAGCAGACGTTTACCGGCTGGACTAAACAGCGCAGCCGGTGGAAACACCGGCGCAGCAGAAAAAGGTCGGCCCATTTACCGGGCCGATAGTATTACGCGGAGTGGTTTTCGGTGCTCATCCGGCCAAGATCTTTATCGACCAGGAACAGACCGTTACCGCTGTTGCTCACCATTGCCAGTTTATCCAGCACGGTTTTGAACAGCTTCTCTTCTTCGTGCTGCTCAGCCACGTACCACTGCAGGAAATTGAAGGTCGGGTAGTCCTGTGAGGTCATCGCCGCATGCACCAGCTCGTTGATTTTGGTGGTGATCAGCTGCTCGTGCTCCAGCGCCTGCTGCAGGATTTCATTCAGTGAGGTGAAAGAGACCGGCGGCGCGGCAATGGTGCCCAGCACCGGCATCGCGCCAGTGTCGCTCAGATAATCGAACAGGCGCTGCATGTGTTCCATCTCTTCACGTGAGTGCATTTTCAGGAATGAGGCGGCACCTTCAAATCCTTTGTCGCTGCACCAGGCACTCATTTGCAGATAAAGATTAGCGGAGAAAAATTCCAGGTTCAGCTGGTCGTTCAGACGCCCAGTCATTTCAGCAGTCAGCATGGCCGAGTCCTTATAAGAATATGTTAAATAAACAGGTGAGAGGCGATGAATTATGCATCAAACATGTTAGCAATGTGAAGCCTTTTCGGCAAAACAGGCTAATTTATCTGGTTGATTTAAATAGAATTATTTCACAAATTGAATGCGACGGATTCTCATTTTTCATCAACCTTATGGCTTCACCCACTGGCACCATTATAGTGCGAAACAGGACGGTCTGACTGAATCATGCTGGTGCAGGCTGTTTTCCGGTGATTTAAATTCCAGCAATCTGATTTCAGCCGGCAAATATTATTTTGCTGGTTATCCCTCACCTGCTAATTAATTTCAGCCCGTGCGCACCGAATATTGCTCCGTCAGGCTGGCGATGGCGATAAATAATCAGTCTGCTGGCCGCTCTGGCATAAATCCTGCTTAGAACTTAGTTCCATATATTGAAACTTACCGCGCCGCGAAACCGCCGGCGGGTCAGCCTTATCGGGAGAAAATAATGTCGGAACAGAGTGTGGTTAAGGCGGAAAAGGTCAGTGCCGGAAAAGGCAGCTATGTGGCGTTAATTTTTGCCATTCTGTTTTTCTCCGGGCTGTTTTATCAGGTTGACGGGCTGAAATGGCTGGGGGCATTTGACTTCACCACGCTGGGCGGCAGTTTTGGCACCATGAAAGATCCTGCCAGCAACACCTTTCTGGGGGCTGGCGGACTCAGCGCCAAAGCAGGCTTCCTGTTTGCGTTATCCCTTACGCCGACCGTGATGCTGGCGCTCGGCGTACTGGAAATCTTCACCCACTACGGGGCGATACGCGCGGCGCACCGGCTGCTGACGCCGTTACTGAAACCCTTAATGGGTCTGCCGGGACGCTGCGGGCTGGCATTAATTACCGACCTGCAAAGTACCGATGCGGGTGCGGCGTTAACCAAAGAGATGTATGACCAGAGGCAGATCGGTAAAAAAGAGGTGGTGGTAATGAGCGCCTGGCAATATTCCGGCGCCGGTTTAATCAACAACTATTTTGCTATCGGTTCGGCGCTGTTTGCCTCAATGACGCTGCCAATCATCATCCCGCTGATTTTAATGCTGGTGCTGAAATTTGTCGGTGCGGCGATTACCCGCTTCGTGTTAAACAGTGTTTATAAAAAGGATTTCAGCGATGGAAACCAATAAAGTCGTCAGCGTCAGTAATAACCCGTTTGATGTGTTTGTCACCGGCGCGCGTAAAGGCTTTCATATTGCCATTCATAATCTGATGCCCAATGTGGTGATGGCGTATGTGCTGGCGGAAGTGCTCAATCTGCTCGGTATTATGCAGTTTCTCGGCCAGCTGTTTGCACCGGTGATGGGCGTATTCGGCTTGCCGGGCGAAGCAATTACCGTGCTGCTGACTGCCTGGCTCTCCTCGTCTGCCGGGACCGGTGTGGCGGTCAGCCTGCTGACCAAAGGGCTACTGACCGGCGCCGATGTGACCGTACTGGCGCCGGCGATTTTTCTGATGGGATCGCAACTGCAATATATGGGACGGCTGCTGGGCGTGGCCGATGTGCCGAAAAAATACTGGCCGCTGCTGATGCTGGTGAGCATCATCAATGCGCTGATCGCGATGTTTGTTATGCGTCTGTTTATTCAGGAGTGAAGCCGTGTCTGAGGTATTAGAGCATTACCATTTTCTGCATGAGATCCCGGAACTGGGATTCCAGGAGGTAAAAACCTCCGCTTACATCGCCGGGCAACTGGAGCAGGCGGGTCTGAAGGTGACACGCAACATTAATAACACCACCGGCATTGTGGCGGAGATCGACAGCGGAGTGCCCGGCCCGGTGCTGGCGCTGCGCGCCGATATGGATGCGCTGGGGCACATCATCGATGGCGTGCCCTGCGCGCGTCACACCTGCGGCCATGACGGTCACTCCTCGGTGGTGCTGACGGCGGCGACGGCGCTGCTGAAAGAAGGCGCTGTGAAGCGCGGCCGGCTGAAAATTCTGTTCCAGCCGGCGGAGGAGCTGGGCGCGGGCGCGCTGGCGATGGTAGAAGGCGGCGCGCTGGATGACGTGGAGATGATTCTGGGTTTTCACCTGCGGCCGCTGGAGGAGTGCGTGGTCGGGCAGGCGGTGCCTGCGGTACTCTATTCGGCCTGCAGTACGCTGGAAGCGACCATTAAAGGTCAGCCGGCTCACGCGGCGCGCCCGCATCTCGGTGTCAACGCGCTGGATGCGGCAGTGCAGGCGGTGAATGCGGTCAACGCACTGCACCTTTCGCCGGGCCTTAACTGGAGCGTTAAAGCGACGCGTTTCCTGTGTGACGCGGGCGTGACCAACTCGGTGCCGGACGAAGCGCGGGTGGTGTGGGATCTGCGCTCGCAGGAAAATGCTCCGATGGAGCTGCTGAAAGAGCAGGTCACGCGCGCCATCGTTAACAGCGTGGCGGCGCTGGGGGCCACGGCGCAGGTCAGGGTATTGAAAGAGATGCCTGCGGCAGAGATCGATGATGAGGCGACGGGGGTGATCCGCGCAGCGATTGTCGAGGTGCTGGGAGAAGAGGGGCTGCTGCCGACTAAAACCACCCCAGGCAGCGAGGACTTTTTCTACTACCCGGTAAAACGCCCCGGCGTGAAGGCGGGCTTCTGGGGATTGGGCACCAACCTGACGCCAGGTCTGCATCATCCCGATATGCGCTTCGATCTCGATTCGCTGGAAATTGGCGTGCAGATCTTTAAAGCCTGCGTCCGCAAGGTACTGGGCTGATGATGTCGGGACGGGCGCTGGCCTGTCCCGGCCGTTTGTCGGGTTCAGCGACCTGAGCCACTGACCAAATCCCCCGCCTTCCCCTGTAGGCCGCGCGCGCAAAATATTGTATGCTATGCCGCCTTAAAGCTGACCAGGTAACCGGAATTCACGCCAATGTAACTTCGCGCTGACCCGCCGACGACTTAATGTCGCCTTCGGCACCGTTTACCCGCCGGTAAGGTTCTGCCGGCCACCGTGATTTATCAGCAGCGCCAGACAGAGAGCGCTGCTCCATTGAGAAGAATTCACTCATGTCTAATCCCTTTTTAGAAGAGGTGGCACGCCGCCGCACCTTCGCGATCATTTCGCACCCGGATGCCGGTAAAACCACCATTACCGAAAAAGTCCTGCTGTTTGGACAGGCTATCCAGACCGCCGGTACGGTAAAAGGCCGTGGCTCGAATCAGCACGCCAAATCCGACTGGATGGAAATGGAGAAACAACGTGGTATCTCCATCACCACCTCGGTGATGCAGTTCCCTTACCGTGAAAGCCTGGTCAACCTGCTGGACACCCCGGGCCACGAAGATTTCTCGGAAGATACCTACCGCACCCTGACGGCGGTTGACTGCTGTCTGATGGTGATCGACGCCGCCAAAGGCGTTGAGGATCGTACCCGTAAGCTGATGGAAGTAACCCGTCTGCGCGATACGCCGATCCTGACCTTTATGAACAAACTAGACCGTGATATCCGCGATCCGATGGAGCTGCTGGATGAGGTCGAAAGCGAACTCAAAATCGCCTGTGCGCCGATTACCTGGCCCATCGGCTGCGGCAAATTGTTTAAAGGGGTTTACCACCTTTATAACGATGAAACCTATCTCTACCAGACCGGTAAAGGCCACACCATTCAGGAAGTGCGTATCGTTAAGGGGCTGAACAACCCGGATCTCGATACCGCGGTGGGTGAAGATCTGGCGGCGCAGCTGCGTGAAGAGCTGGAGCTGGTGCAGGGCGCATCACACGAGTTCGAGCAGGAAGCGTTCCTCAATGGTGAGCTGTCGCCGGTATTCTTCGGTACTGCACTGGGTAACTTCGGCGTGGATCATATGCTGGATGGCCTGGTGTCATGGGCACCGCGTCCGATGCCGCGTAAAACCGATACCCGTACCGTCGAAGCCAGCGAAGAGAAATTTACCGGCTTTGTGTTCAAGATTCAGGCCAATATGGACCCGAAACACCGCGACCGCGTGGCCTTTATGCGTGTGGTGTCGGGTAAATATGAAAAAGGAATGAAGCTGCGTCAGGTCCGCACCGGCAAAGATGTGGTGATTTCCGATGCGCTGACCTTTATGGCCGGCGACCGCTCTCACGTTGAAGAAGCCTATCCTGGCGACATCATCGGCCTGCATAACCACGGCACAATTCAGATCGGCGATACCTTCACTCAGGGTGAAAACATGAAGTTCACCGGTATTCCGAACTTCGCGCCGGAGCTGTTCCGTCGTATTCGCCTGCGCGATCCGCTGAAGCAGAAACAGCTGCTGAAAGGGCTGGTTCAGCTGTCGGAAGAGGGTGCAGTGCAGGTGTTCCGTCCGGTACACAATAACGATCTGATCGTGGGTGCCGTCGGGGTGCTGCAGTTCGATGTGGTGGTGGCGCGTCTGAAGAGCGAATATAACGTCGAAGCGATCTATGAAGCGATCAACGTCTCTACCGCGCGTTGGGTTGAGTGCGACGATGCGAAAAAATTCGAAGACTTCCAGCGTAAAAACGAGGTTAACCTCGCGCTGGATGGCGGCGATAATTTGACTTATATCGCGCCGACCATGGTGAACCTGAATATTACCCAGGAACGTTATCCTGACGTCAGATTCCGTAAAACCCGCGAGCACTGATCGCACGCTATCCGGGCCATTCCAGCAGGAAATGGCCCTGTTTTCCCCGCTACAGACTCCTCCTAAAAAACGGCTTTTCCTCTCGTTTTGACGTGTGATCAACCAGTTAGCCAGGCAAATCGCGAAATGCCGTCTATGATTATTCTATCGGACGGCGGAAGAGACTTCTCTTGTCCTTACGTCCTGTAACCCAGCGGCGCCGTTTGCTGCTGTTGCGCCCACAGTTTTGGGCGAGTTAACTGATAGAAGGAATATATCGATGAACAAGACTAAGATTGCCAAAACCCTGATGGCTGCAATGATTGGCTCAGCACTGATCAGCGGCAGCGCGCTGGCCGACGAGTCGCTTTCCCAGAAAGCGTCGCAGACGGCAGACAGCACGGGTGCGAAAATCGATAGTTCTATGAAAAAAGTCGATGGTTATATGGATGACAGCGGCATCACCGCCAAAGCCAAAGCGGCACTGGTTGATGATGACGCGATTAAAAGTACGGATATCTCGGTAAAAACTCATCAGGGCGTGGTGACCTTAAGCGGTTTCGTCACTTCCCAGGATCAGGCTGAAAAAGCTGTGGCCGTGGTGCAGAAAATCGAAGGTGTTAAATCCGTCAGCGACAAACTACACGTTAAAGACAGCAAATCCCAATCGATGAAAGGTTATGCGGGCGATGCCGCTACGACCAGCGAAATTAAAGCTAAGCTATTAGCGGATGATATTGTTCCGTCGCGCAACGTAAAAGTTGAAACCACCGACGGCGTTGTTCAGCTTTCAGGGCAGGTTGCAAATCAGGCACAGTCAGACCGTGCTGAAAGCATCGCTAAAGCCATTGAAGGCGTGAAAAGCGTTAAGAATGACCTGACGGTTAAATCTTAATGGTAACCGTGCGGTCGCGTCACTGCCGGCCGCACGGATAAAAGATACCCATCCGGGGATGAAATAAGCAGTTCGATTTTCAATAGGGTAAGGAGAGGCTTATGTTTCGTTGGGGCATTATTTTTCTGGTGATCGCACTGATTGCTGCAGCGTTAGGTTTTGGTGGTTTAGCAGGTACAGCAGCATGGGCAGCTAAAGTTGTCTTCGTTGTTGGTATTATTCTGTTCCTCATCAGCCTGTTTACCGGCCGTAAAAAGCTTTAGCCGATGAGTCCTGCAGTTTAATGCAAAGCAAGTAAGCATAAAGCGGAGACCAGTCATCTGTAGCCAGATCAGTGAGAAGCGGGATTTTTTCACACGGCTACATGGGCAGCCCCCCTGCGCGGGCTGTCCGGCTAAAGGATTGTATGACTGGTTCTCCGGAATGCTGCTGGATAGACGTTAACATCCATCAGCCTGCCCGTCGGAACCCCATCTGAGGTTCACACAGTGGGTATTCGCATTCCTGTTACGCTCGGCGCCATTGAACCTCTTGCGCTGACCCCTTTCAAATCGCATAAAATTGCGCTGGTCTGTGAAGGCGGCGGTCAACGCGGCATTTTCACCGCCGGGGTGCTTGATGAATTTCAGCGTGCCCGATTTAATCCGTTTCACCTGCTGCTCGGCACCTCTGCGGGCGCGCAAAACCTCTCGGCGTTTGTCTGCGGCCAGCCAGGCTATGCCCGCCGCGTGATCACCCGTTACACCACCAATAAACTGTTTTTTGATCCGCTGCGTTTTGTTCGCGGCGGTAATCTGATCGATCTCGACTGGCTGGTGGAAACCACCCGCAGTGAATTTCCACTGGCGATGACCCACGCTGAAAAAATGTTCTCGCGCGGGCTTGAGTTCTATATGTGCGCCTGCCGCAGCGACGATTATGCGCCCGGCTATTTCACCCCCACGGCGGACAACTGGCTGGAGCTGATTAAAGCCTCCAGCGCCATTCCCGGCTTCTACCGGCTTGGCGTCAATCTTGAAGGGATTAGCTATCTGGATGGCGGCATCAGCGATGCGATTCCGGTGCGGGAAGCGGCGCGCCGTGGCGCAGACACCATTGTGGTGATCCGCACCGTGCCTTCTCAGATGTTTTATACGCCGAAATGGATTAAGCGGATGGAGCGCTGGCTAAGCGCCGGTGCCTTTCAGCCGATGATTAACGTGCTCAATCACCATGAAAAAAGCTACCGGGAAATTCAGCAGTTTATTGAAAATCCGCCCGGTGACTTACGGATTATAGAGATCTTTCCACCGCATGTGCTGGCCAGCAGCGCGCTCGGCAGCCGTATTTCGTCACTGAATCAGGATTACCATCTTGGACGGCGCTGCGGCCGCTATTTCCTCGCCACGCTGGGCCAGTGGTTAAGCGACGCAGAGCCCATCACGCCTCGTATCGTCACGCCGCCGGCACCGGTGGCCAATGCGCCGGACAACCGCGAGATTATTACGCCGCCGCTGGCGGATAATGATGCTGATTACGATAAAGGATCGCTGGCATGAAGTTTATCGATACCCACTGTCATTTTGATTTCCCGCCGTTTGAGGGCGATACCGTTGCCAGCCTGGCGCGGGCTGCGGCGGCTGGCGTCGAGAAGATCATCATCCCGGCGATCGATGCCAGCCGCTTCAGCCGGGTGTGCGAACTGGCGGCCGGACATGCTGCGCTCTACGCCGCGCTCGGACTGCATCCGATCGCTATAGAAGCACATCAGGAAGCGCATCTCGATCAGCTGGAGCAGAGGCTTAAGCAGCGACCGCCTAAGCTGGTGGCGATCGGTGAGATCGGGCTGGATCTTTATCGCGACGATCCGCAGTTTGATAAGCAACAACGCTTTCTGGATGCTCAGCTTAAGCTGGCGAAACGCTATGATCTGCCGGTGATCCTGCACTCGCGTCGCACCCATGACAAACTGGCCCAGCATCTGCGTCGCCACGATCTGCCGCGTCGTGGTGTGGTACATGGCTTCGCCGGCAGTCTGCAACAGGCGCAGGCGTTTATTAAGCTCGGCTATGCGATTGGCGTCGGCGGCACCATCACCTATGAGCGCGCCAGCAAAACCCGCCAGACGCTGGCACAACTGCCGCTCTCCTCGTTGCTGCTGGAAACGGATGCACCGGATATGCCGTTAAAAGGCTTTCAGGGCCAGCCTAACCGACCTGAACGGGCGCGCCAGGTATGGGAGACGCTTTGCACCCTGCGCGACGAGCCACCTGAAGTGATTGCCGGGGCGCTGTGGCGTAACAGCCAGCAGTTATTTCAGCTCGATCCCGCTTTTCCCGCCATTCGTAATGAACCCGCTAAGCTTTAAACTATGCTCTCAACTAATGCCCACAACCTATGCCCACAACCTATACCTGCAACCTATGCCGGTCCGCGCCACTAAATGTGATAATAGTAACATTTCGCTGACTGGCGTATAATGGGCTGTTAACGGCGTTAAATGCGATTCTGATCACGGTAAGCGTGGCATAATTGCATCATTTTCTTATTCCGATGTGACTGCTGGCACATAACAGGCCGACTGACGGTGTTATTATTATAACATTCCGCCGGCCAGCCGGTGGATCGCACCCCGATCCTTTGGAGAGCCTCATGACCGATATCAAACAGCAAGCCCTGCGTGCCCTGAAACTGATGGATTTAACCACCCTGAATGACGACGACACTGACGAAAAAGTGATCGCACTTTGTCATCAGGCAAAATCCCCGGTGGGTAACACCGCAGCCATCTGCATCTATCCGCGCTTTATTCCGATTGCGCGTAAAACGCTGCGTGAGCAGGGTACGCCAGAGATCCGCATCGCCACGGTGACCAATTTCCCGCACGGCAATGACGACATTGAGATTGCGCTGGCTGAAACCCGCGCCGCTATCGCCTACGGTGCCGATGAAGTGGATGTGGTGTTCCCGTACCGCGCGCTAATCGCCGGTAACAGTCAGGTCGGTTTTGATCTGGTGAAAGCCTGTAAGACCGCCTGTGCTGAGGCCAACGTACTGCTGAAAGTGATTATTGAAACCGGTGAACTGAAGCAGGAAGCGCTGATCCGTCAGGCGTCTGAAATCGCAATTGATGCCGGTGCTGACTTCATCAAAACCTCTACCGGTAAAGTCCCGGTCAACGCCACGCCTGAAGTGGCGCAGATCATGATGAGCGTCATCCGTGATAAAGGCGTCAGCCAGCAGGTCGGTTTCAAACCGGCGGGTGGCGTACGCACCGCTGAAGATGCCGCCATCTATCTGCAACTGGCGGAAGATACGCTGGGTGCAGAATGGGCCGATGCGCGTCACTTCCGCTTTGGCGCATCAAGCCTGCTGGCGAGTCTGCTGAATACTCTGGGTCATCAGAGCGAGACCAGCAAAGCCGGTTATTAAACTCATCCTGTGGCGGTCACTGACCGCCTCTGTCACACCGCATTTCCCTGAGCCAAGGGGGCTACCTTGTTCCTGCCACAAGAAATTATTCGCAAAAAACGTGACGGTCACGCGCTGACTGAGGCTGAAATCCGTTTCTTCATCAACGGTGTTCGTGATAACAGCGTCTCTGAAGGCCAGATTGCCGCGCTGGCCATGACCATCTATTTTCATGACATGACGCTGCCTGAGCGCGTGGCGCTGACCATGGCGATGCGTGATTCCGGTACCGTGCTGAACTGGAAATCGCTCAATCTGAATGGGCCGGTGGTGGATAAGCATTCGACCGGCGGCGTTGGCGATGTCACGTCGCTGATGCTCGGACCAATGGTGGCCGCATGCGGTGGTTATATTCCGATGATCTCCGGCCGTGGCCTCGGTCATACCGGCGGCACGCTGGATAAGCTGGAAGCGATTCCGGGCTTTGACATCTTCCCCAGCGATGACCGCTTCCGGGAGATCATCAAACAGGTCGGGGTGGCGATTATCGGCCAGACCAACTCACTGGCTCCGGCCGACAAACGCTTCTACGCCACGCGTGACATTACCGCCACCGTAGACTCGATCCCGCTGATTACCGCCTCGATTCTGGCAAAGAAACTGGCGGAAGGGCTGGATGCGCTGGTGATGGATGTCAAAGTAGGCTCAGGCGCCTTTATGCCAACCTATGAAGCCTCCGAGGATCTGGCGCAGTCGATTGTTGGCGTAGCCAACGGAGCCGGCTGCCAGACCACCGCACTGCTCACCGATATGAACCAGGTGCTGGCTTCGTCAGCCGGAAACGCACTGGAAGTGCGGGAAGCGGTGCGCTTCCTGACCGGTGAACAGCGCAACCCGCGCCTGCTGGAAGTGACGCTGGCGCTGTGCAGCGAAATGCTGATTTCCGGCAAGCTGGCGGCTAATGAGACAGAAGCGCGCCAGCAGCTGATGAAGGTGCTGGATAACGGCAGGGCGGCAGAGGTTTTTGCCCGCATGGTGGCGGCGCAGAACGGGCCGGCCGATTTTGTCGAGCGCTACGATGCTTATCTGCCTGCGCCGACGCTGAGCAAGGCGGTCTATGCCGACCAGCCTGGCATTGTCAGCAGCATGGATACCCGGGCGCTTGGTCTGGCGGTCGTGGCACTGGGCGGTGGACGCCAGCGTGCCAGCGACAGCATCGATTACAGCGTTGGCTTAAGCGAAATGATCACTCTCGGTGAACGCGCCGATGCGCAGCGCCCGCTGGCGATAATCCACGCCAGCAACGAAGCGCAGTGGCAACAGGCTGCCGCTGCGGTCAAAGCCGCGCTGGTGATCGGCGATAGCGCGCCAGCCGCTACGCCAGTGGTTTATCGTCGTGTGAGCGATGTCAGTTAATCGGGCAGTAATCGGTGCCAGCGGCAACGCATTCGGGTATACTGATCTGATCGCTTTTTTTTGACTTGTCACGCGCCATTGCGCAGGAGACTTGCATGAAACGTGCTTTTATTATGGTTCTCGACTCCTTCGGGATCGGCTCCAGTAAAGATGCCGATAAATTCGGTGACGCGGGTTCAGATACGCTTGGTCACATTGCTGAAGCCTGTTTCAAAGGTGAAGCGGACAAAGGCCGTAAAGGGCCCTTACATCTGCCTAATATGACCGCGCTGGGTCTGGGTAAGGCCGCAGAGCTTTCGACCGGCCGCTTCCCGGCGGGCCTCGACCCGAACGCGAAGATCACCGGCGCTTACGCTTACGCCAGCGAAATTTCGTCAGGCAAAGATACGCCGTCAGGCCACTGGGAAATCGCCGGGGTTCCGGTGCTGTTTGACTGGGGCTACTTCAGCGATCAGGAGAACAGTTTCCCGCAGGAACTGCTCGATAAGCTGGTGCAGCGCGCTGAGCTGCCGGGCTACCTCGGTAACTGCCACTCATCGGGGACGGTGATTCTCGATCAGCTGGGTGAAGAGCACATGAAAACCGGCAAGCCAATTTTCTACACCTCTGCGGACTCGGTATTCCAGATTGCCTGTCATGAAGAGACCTTTGGCCTGGATCGCCTCTATGCGCTGTGCGAAATCGCCCGCGAAGAGCTGACGGAAGGCGGCTATAACATCGGCCGCGTTATCGCCCGTCCGTTTGTCGGCGACAAAGCCGGTCACTTCGAACGTACCGGTAACCGTCACGATCTGGCGGTTGAGCCGCCGTCAGCCACCATGCTGAAAAAGCTGGTGGATGAGAAGGGCGGTCAGGTGATTTCGGTGGGTAAAATCGCGGACATCTACGCTGAGCAGGGCATCACCAAAAAGGTCAAAGCGACCGGTCTGGATGCGCTGTTTGACGCCACCATTCAGGAGATGAAAATCGCGCCGGATCACTCGATTGTCTTCACCAACTTTGTCGACTTCGACTCGACGTGGGGACATCGCCGTGATGTCGCCGGTTATGCTGGCGGACTGGAACTGTTTGACCGTCGCCTGCCGGAGCTGATGGAGCTGGTGGGCGAGGATGACATTCTGATCCTGACCGCTGACCACGGCTGCGATCCGACCTGGCAAGGCACCGAACACACCCGTGAGCACATTCCGATTCTGATTTACGGACCGAAAGTTGAGCCGGGTTCACTCGGTTATCGCGAAACCTTCGCCGATATTGGTCAGACAATTGCACACTATTTTGGCCTGTCCGACATGGACTATGGCAAGAACATGCTGTAACCCAGCGATTTAACAAGGATAAAGTAACAATGGCAACTCCGCATATTAATGCCGAAATGGGTGATTTCGCTGACGTCGTTCTGATGCCGGGCGACCCGCTGCGTGCGAAACACATTGCAGAAACCTTCCTGGAAAACCCGGTTGAAGTAAACAATGTGCGCGGCATGCTGGGCTACACCGGCACCTACAAAGGCCGTAAAGTCTCGGTAATGGGCCACGGCATGGGCATTCCTTCCTGCTCGATCTACACCAAAGAGCTGATCACCGACTTCGGTGTGAAGAAAATCATTCGTGTAGGTTCCTGTGGCGCGGTCCGTGCAGACGTTAAACTGCGCGACATCGTGATTGGTATGGGTGCCTGCACCGATTCCAAAGTAAACCGGATGCGTTTCAAAGATCACGATTTCGCGGCGATTGCTGATTTCGACATGGTGCGTAACGCCGTCGATGCAGCCAAAAATCTGGGTGTTGAAGCCCGCGTCGGTAACATCTTCTCCGCCGATCTGTTCTACACCCCGGATCCGCAGATGTTCGATGTGATGGAAAAATATGGCATCCTCGGCGTAGAGATGGAAGCGGCTGGCATCTACGGCGTGGCGGCAGAGTTCGGTGCTAAAGCGCTGACCATCTGCACCGTATCGGACCACATCCGTACTCACGAGCAGACCACTGCCGCTGAACGTCAGACCACCTTCAACGACATGATTAAAATTGCGCTGGAGTCGGTGCTGCTGGGGGATTAATCCATCCGGCGGGTAACGTTACCGCCTGCAGCCTGCCGGGTCCTCTTCTGATGAGGAGGACCCGATCTTCTTCGCCTTATCCGTCCTGTAACATTCACATCAAATGACACACTTTTCGCCAGGCTTGTGCATCTTCGCGCTGGTGCCCCGGCGATCGCGCTTTATCATGTTGCGGAACAACAAATAATAAATAACCGCCTGATAATGCTGCCTGATGAATTTTCGTAATTTCGACGCTGAAGAGAAACTGTTTGCCCGTCGCGCGACGGTAGCTTTCGCTCTGGTCTGTCTCTGCTTCACTGTTCTTGCTGTGAATCTGTATCGCCTGCAGGTGCGCGACCACAGCTACTATCAGACCCGATCCAACCAGAACGACATCAAAATGATCCCCATCGCCCCGACGCGCGGGCTGATTTATGACCGCAACGGCATTCCGCTGGTACGCAACGTCAGCTGGTACGCCATCACTCTGACGCCGTATAAAATCACCGATATGCAGGCCACGCTGCGGGCGCTGACGCCGATCCTTGACCTGACACCTGATGAGATTGAAACCTTCCAGCATGCGTTAAAACAGACCAGCCGCTACAAGCCGGTGGTGCTGAAAGAGGAGCTGAGCGAGGAGCAGGTGGCCCGCTTCGCGGTTAACCAGTTTCGTTTTAGCGGTGCCAGTATCGAAGTTTATCAGGATCGTGAATATCCCTACGGTGCCGATCTGGCGCACGTGCTCGGTTATGTGTCGAAAATCAACGATAACGACTACAAACGGCTGAATGCGGCAGGCATCGCCGAGAACTACGCCGCTGACCACAACATCGGTAAACAGGGCATTGAAGGCTATTACGAAACTCTGCTACACGGTAAGCCGGGCTATCAGGAAGTGGAAGTGGATAACCACGGCCGCATCGTGCGGGTGCTGAAAGAGGTGCCGCCGGTGGCCGGGAAAAACCTCACCCTGACGCTGGATCTGCATCTGCAGCAGTACGCCGAAAGCCTGCTGGCCGGCCAGCGAGCAGCGCTGCTGATTGAGGACCCGCGTGACGGTTCGGTGCTGGCGATGGTTTCCAGTCCCAGCTACGACCCTAATCCGTTCGTGAAGGGCATCAGCTATCAGGCCTACAAATCGCTGCTGCAGAATAAGGATCTGCCGCTGATCAATCGCGTTACCCAGGGGCTCTATCCTCCCGCCTCGACGGTGAAGCCCTATATGGCGATGTCTGCGCTGTTGACCCATGTGATTACGCCGCAGTCGCAGTTCTTTGGCGCGCCCACCTGGACGCTGCCGGGCACCGATCGCCGCTATCGCGACTGGAAAAAAACCGGCCACGGCATGCTGGATGTTACGCGGGCGATTGAGGAGTCTGCCGATACCTTCTTCTATCAGGTGGCGTTCATGATGGGCATCGACCGTATCCACACCCTGCTCAGTCAGTTTGGTTACGGCAAATCGACCGGCATCGACCTGAATGAAGAGTACAACGGCTTATTGCCGAGCCGCGAGTGGAAGCAGAAGGTGCACAAAAAAGCCTGGTATCAGGGCGACACCATTTCAGTCGGCATCGGTCAGGGCTACTGGATCGCGACGCCGATTCAGATGGAAAAAGCGATGGTAGCGCTGATTAATAACGGTCGGGTGATTGCGCCGCACCTGCTGCAGAAAGCGCAGCGCGGTAACCAGGTGGAGAACTATCAACCGAAACAGCCGGCGGCGCAGATTGGCGATCCGCATTCGCCGTACTGGTCACTGGTGCGCCACGCGATGTTTGGTATGGCGAATGCGCCTAACGGCACCGGCTATAAATATTTTCATACCGCACCTTATGGCATCGCAGCGAAAAGTGGCACCTCGCAGGTGTTTGGTCTGCGACAGAACCAGACCTATAACGCCAAAATGATCCCGGTCCGGCTGCGTGACCATATCTTCTATACCGCGTTTGCGCCGTTTAACGCGCCTAAAGTGGCGGTGACGCTGATACTGGAAAATGGCGGTGGGGAAGGGGTGACGGCAGCACCGGTGATGCGTGCCATTCTGGATCACATCTTTATTCCGCCCGCGCCAGAAGCACCAGAAGCGCCGGAGGCGGCAGAAAAGAAGTAGCCGTGCAGGGGTAAAAAAAGGGGCCATGGCCCCCTGGATGTTAAGATTTCAGCGTCTCCGTGACGTGGCTGATGGCGCGCACCACATCCGTTGCGCCTTCACGAATTTCCGCAATCACGCCGCCCGCTTCCTGCGCCAGCTGCACCCCCTGATCTGCGCGCTTCAGGTTCGATTCAATTCCCTTCAGCGCCTTATTCGCCAGCAGGTGGTTTTGCTGTACCCGGCTCTCAATCTCTGCGGTGGCGCGGTTGATGTTGGCCGCCAGCGTTCTGACTTCGTTGGCAACCACGGCAAAGCTGCGGCCATGGGCGCCCGCTCGCGCTGCTTCAATCGCCGCATTCAGCGCCAGCAGATTGGTCTGATCGGCAATGCGGCGAATGCTCTCCACGATAAAGCCGATGCGGTCTGACGATTCGCTCAGGCCGGAGATATCGCCGGAAATTCCCTGCAGTTCCCCCGCCAGCGCGTTCATGGTCTGCACGCTATTAGCGATCACATCTGCACCGACGCGGGTGCTTTCGTTGGTCTGCAGTGCGGTGTGATAGGCCCGTTGTGCCGCCTCACGCTCCTGCTGATTCTTCTCAACCTGGGCGGTGACGTCGGTGGCAAATTTCACCACTTTATACAGTTTGCCCTGCTGGTCGAACACCGGATTGTAGGTGGCGCGCAGCCAGACGGTTCGGCCCTGTTTATTCACCCGGGGAAACTGACCCGAGATAAATTCACCGCGATTCAGCTGCTGCCAGAGTTCACTGTATTCGCGGCTGTTTCGCATCGCCTCTGAACAGAACAGACTGTGGTGCGCACCCTCAATCTCCTCACGACGGTATCCCATGGTCTTAAGGAAATTGTCGTTGGCTTTGAGCACTTCGCCTTTCAGGTTAAAGGCGATCACCGCCATTGAGCGCTCAATCGCATTGGTCATGGCGCGCTGCTCTTGTGCATCGTTTATGTGGCTGGTGATGTCGGTCGCCAGCTTAACGATCTTAAATACCCGTCCGTGGCGATCCTGCACCGGCACATAGTTGGCTTCGAGCCACACCGGTCGGCTGTTTTTGGCGACGCGGAGAAACTTGTCGCTGAAACTTTCGCCCCGGTTCAGCCGCAGCCAGAAATCTTTGTAGTCTCTGGATTGCAGCTGATCCGGCGTACAGAACAGGCTGTGATGCTGGCCCGCAATTTCTGCCAGCGTGTAGCCCATCCGCTCAAGAAACAGGGCATTTGCGCCGATAACGGTGCCATCGGCCGTGAACTCAATCATGGCGATCGAGTCGTTAAGCGAGGTGAGGGTTGCTGCGGAGTGTGTACGCTTCTGCCAACTGAGGCGGGAAGCAATGCCTGATGTAATGGTGTAAAACATGGTGATCCTTATTATTAGTGTTGGTCTCGTCACATTTATCGGCCTGGTAGCGCCACAATTCAGCCTCAACGGGCATCCAGGTTGAAATTTCGGCAGCCGATAGCACGATTTTTACCGGCAGCGGCGGGGCGGGCAGGCAGGTTTGATGGAAAAGCCGTCAGTCGATTTCATTTTGTTGAAAAGCGTTTGACGCTGTCGGGCCGCTTTGGTTTAATGCGCCCCGTTGCCCGAATAGCTCAGTCGGTAGAGCAGGGGATTGAAAATCCCCGTGTCCCTGGTTCGATTCCGGGTTCGGGCACCATCTTTAAAGAACCCGCCTCTGGCGGGTTTTTGCTTTTCAGAGCAACGAACCCGGCCACTCGCTCTTTTTTACAGCGGTATTGACTGAACAGATTTCACCGGGAAACTAATTTCTCAGCCCGCCTCTATGCTGTAACGTCAGGGCCGGGCCGCCTGATATCCTGTCCAGCCTGCAATTCGCCGCGCCTAATCGTGTTTTATAAGCCTCCCTTTACAGAATCATGCGTACAGGCACAATAGCCTCTTTAACTCCTCTGTTATGGCTATGTCAGAAGAAGCGCTGCGACTACAGATACAAAACCTGAAAAAGCATAATGCGCGACTGAAGCGTATAGCCCATGACGCCCGTAACAAACTCAACGCAGCGCTTGATGGGACCGGTCTGTTCCTGTGGCAACTGGATATCCCCAGCGGCAAGCTGGTGATCTTCAACCGACGCTGGGGCGCGATGCTGGGCTTTCAGCCAAAGGAAACCGACGCCACTTTCGAATCCTGGAAAGAGAGCCTGCATCCCGATGATGCCGCTGAGGTATTAAAAGCGTTTAACGATCATATCGCCGGTAAAGCCCCCTATTATGAAGCGCTGCACCGGATGATCGCTAAAAATGGCAGCATTACCTGGGTGCTGGATCGGGGACGGGTCAGCGAGTGGGATGAACAAGGCCGGCCGCTGAAGGTCACCGGCACCCATATCGACATGACCAAAGAGAAGCAGTATGAGGAGCAACTCGCGCTGCTGGCACTGCACGATCCGCTGACCATGCTGACTAACCGCCATGCGCTGCAAAATCATTTTCGCCAACTCAAAGCTCAGGGACCCCTGTGCGTCGCGTTTATCGATTTAGATAATTTCAAACACGTTAACGATACGCTCGGTCACCGCAGCGGCGATGAAGTCCTGATCCTCCTCAGTCAGCGTTTTATCGACGCTTGTCCGCCAGCGGTCATCATTGGTCGTCCGGGCGGAGATGAATTTGTGCTTCTGATGCCGTTTACGCTGCACAATCCGCTGGTCAGTCAGCTGGCGCATGCCTGTCTGGATGCGGTTCTGACGCCATTTGATATGGCCAATGGCCATGCGATGATTGGTGCATCGATTGGTGTGGCTCAGGTGCAGAAAAAAGATGATTTTGATTCTGCCCTGGCGCGTGCGGACGAAGCGATGTATCGCATTAAGAAAAGTGGTAAGCGCGGTGTCGCATTTGACCCGCTCTTTCCCGATCCTGCCTGAGTTTTCATTGCTGCCTTACTCTCGTCAGAGCGAATCGTGCCGTCAACTGAACCGGTACGAGGCTGGCTGACCGGTTAGCAACATCCCCTAATCCAGCCAGACTGCCTCTCTTTTCACTGTTTGTTTAGTGCGCTTTCAAACAAAAAAACATTTTTAGTATTAATCCGAGAAAAAACAGCCAGTCATTATACAAAACATTTTTTACGCTTCGCTTATATAAAACGCTTCTCCGTCCCGCTTTTAGCTCTCTGCTTATAAATTTTACCTGTAAACAGGGTTATTTGATCATTTATTGATCAATTCGCTCGGCTTTTATCTGGTTTTAATCTTAACTCACGCTTCGCTTATTTTTTACAAAATTGAAATCTCTTTGGAACCGCTTTCACGCTTCGCTTAGGTAAATTGATCGTTTGTTGATCATCTTCACTAACTGTTTTGAGTGGCGATGTTATCCCACCGCTTCGCTTATATTGTTTTCAATTGGACTTTTTTGAAAATGATCGATTAATGGAGTTCGCAATTGCTCTGGAAAGGCCTTTGATTTTCCATGGCACTTTTTTCAGTGGTTATGAAGATTAGTTGCGGAGCTTTATCAGCCAGTAAAGCTAATCGCCATAAATTAACCAAAATCGGCAGGGGTTTTCTATTTGACCGGCTTGATAGACGGAATTTTATGGCTACATTTATATTTGCTGAATCGGCCTGATGAAGCATCAACTGTGCTATTTCTATTATTAAATCCAATGAGGAACACAGAATGACTCAATATCGTGGTGGAGCGGGAAATTTTGCTGCGGACAGAGAGCGTGCGGCTGAAGCGGGACGTAAAGGGGGCCAGAAAAGCGGCGGTAACTTTAAAAATGATCCCGAGCGCGCCATTGAGGCGGGTCGGAAAGGAGGCAAAGTAAGTCGCCGGAGCTGAACGTCTTTAACTCTGCTGTAACAGCAGTTACCATCAGTTCGCTGGGCAATGTTAAATCTATTTAATTCTCCTGCATGATAATTACTGCCAGCATTATGCCAGTGCTTAATCAATAGCGGTGGCAGAATAGTCGATTGAACCGGAAGGTATAACCCCTTCCGGTTTTTTTATTTCTTATGCTTTTAAGTTGTACGGATTAATAAGACGTTGTACAGGTCAGGCTGCCGGTTAGATTTTATGACTGGTTTTTTAACGGCTCGAATTTATACAGGCTAACTTTTATTTGTACAGGTTTCCTGTCTTAGCGAAGCCGTAATAACAAAAAACATCAGATGGCTAACGTATTGCTGCAAAAAGAAAAATGCATTTTGCATGCTACTTCTGGCTTAAATTCGTACCGACGCGGCGTGCGATATAAAAAATCTCCGCTAGAATTTTTAGGTGTCAACGATACGACTGGCGTTGCGTTATTTCTGACTTACCGCAACTTTTCAATCAATGAGGCTATCTTATGACAATTAAAACGCTAAACGATCTTTTCATCCATGATTTGTCTGATGTTTACAGCGCTGAGAAACAGATAACTCGTGCATTGCCGAAAATGGCACGCGCTGCCAGTGATGAAAAACTTATCGCTGCGTTTAATCAGCATCTTGAAGAGACACGTGGCCAAATCGAACGGCTGGACGAGTTAGTGGAAGCCACGCCAGAGGTAAAAATCAAGCGAATGAAATGCCATGCGCTTGAAGGTCTGGTTGAAGAAGCGCAGGAAATCATTGATTCGGTAGAGAAGGGTGAAGTGCGCGATCAGGGCTTGATTGGTGCGGCACAAAAAGTTGAGCACTATGAAATTGCTACCTACGGTACCCTGCATGCGCTGGCATTGAAGCTGGGTTACACCCAGGCGGCAAAACTGCTGGAACAGACCCTGAATGAAGAGAAGCAGACGGATGTGAAGCTCACTTCGGTGGCGGAATCCATTACTGTGTCTTAAGGAGTAGCAAATGACTGCAATCGAAAATTATCATGACTGGCTGCGCGATGCGCATGCGATGGAAAAGCAGGCTGAAAGCATGCTGAGCAAAATGTCTGGCCGCCTGGAGCATTACCCGGCGCTGGAACAGCGTCTGGCTCAGCATCTGGAAGAGACCAAACATCAGCTCAGGCTGCTGGAGCAGCTGCTCGACACCCACGGCATTGATCATTCAGTGATGAAAGATGTGATGGGCAAAGTGGCCGCGACCGGCCAGGCAGTAGGCGGCATGTTCAATTCAGATGAGGTGGTAAAAGGCGCTATCAGCGGTTATGTCTTCGAAAACGCGGAGATCGCCAGCTATACCAGCCTGATTGCCGCAGCTGAACAGGTCGGTGATGCCGAGGGCGTCAGAGTGCTTACCGAGATTCGTGAGCAGGAAGTGGCGATGGCCGAGTGGCTGCTTCAGCATCTGCCTGAGGTAACGCAACAGTTCCTGCAGCGTGCGGCACAGCCAGGTGTTGAAGCTAAGAAATAATATCCAACGCGAAAAAAAGCCGGGCAAGCCCGGCTTTTTTGTGGCTGGCTGTCAGATGAAGCGGTAAACCTTACCCGACGCCGATACACCAGAACTGGCTTAATCCGCCATCAGATGGCCATACATGGTCATCAGCCGACGCGTAACGCCGTTGGTCCAGCCGAATCCATCCTGCAACGGATATTCGCCGCCGCCGCCGGGACGGGCGCGATCGCCGCTGATGTCATATTTCTCGACCAGTTTGTGGTGCAGCTGATAGAAATTATGTACCGTATTCAGCCAGTTCACCGCGATTTCACTCGCCAGCGTCTCTTCGCCATAGTTATTCAGGCCGACAATCGCCATCCACTGCATCGGGGCCCAGCCGTTGGGTTTATCCCACTGCTCGCCGCTTTCCACCATAGAGGTCAGCAGACCGCCGTTGCTCAGCAACAGGTGACGCAGCGCAATCGCCTGCAGATGCGCCTGATGCGGCGTGGCTAAGCCGACAAACAGCGGAACCACCGAGGCGGCGGTAAACGCACCGAAGCGTTCACGACGCCAGTCATAGTCGCGGAACACGCCAGCCGTGCTGTCCCACAGATAGCGGGTAATTGCACGTTTACGCGCCTCGGCTTTTTTCTGCCAGGCCAGCGCCGTCAGCTCTTCACCTTTGGCGTGCGACAGCGTCGCAATCATCAGCTCAAGCTTGTAGAGAAACGCGTTAAGGTCGATCGGGATAAACTGGGTTGTCCGGATACTCGACAGGCGTTTCGGGTTGCGCAGCCAGCGTGACGAATAGTCCCAGCCTGATGCCGCACCGGCACGCAGGTCGCGATAGACTTCGCTCGCCGGACGTTTAGACTGGCGCGCTGTTTCCACATCCTCGATCCATGATTCGTCGCGTGGCGTATCGCGGTCGTCCCAGTAGCGGTTCAGCAGCGAACCGTTCGGCATCCGCACCACGTGGCGGTAGGCCTGGTTCGGCATCAGTGAACCGGCACCGTCCATCCAGAACTGATACTCCTTCATCAGCTGTTCCTGATAACGCTTGGCACCGCGTACGCCATCTTCTTCAAACAGCTCGACCATCAGCGCAAACACCGGCGGCTGAGAGCGGCTGAGATAATAGGTGCGGTTACCGTTTGGCACATGGCCATAGTTATCAATCAGCCAGGCGAAGTTATCCGCCATATGGCGCAGCAGGTCATCACGACCTGACTCGGCAAGGCCGAGCATGGTGAAATAGGAGTCCCAGTAGTAGGTCTCGCCAAAACGTCCGCCCGGCACCACGTAGGGTTTCGGCAGCGGCAGCAGAGAGGAGTGCGGCATATGTTGCTGTGGCATTTTGGTCAGAACCGGCCACAGGTCATCAATATGCTCGTTCAGCGTTTTATCCGGGTTGGAGACATAAAAGCTTTCATTTACGCCAGGCAGATAAAAGTGATCGGCGACAAAACGCGACAGGTCAAAATCACTGCTGCGTTTCTGTCGACGATAGCGCATCAGCACATCCAGCGGATCGTATTTTGGCGAGCAGTCGGGAAAGGTTTTGCTATCCTCGAAAATGCGCGACATCTGAACGTGTTCAAACAGTTCCAGATAACGATCGGCAGGGGTGAGCGCATCCGGAGCCGGTAAGCCTTCAATCAGCTCGGGCTCCGGTTCAGAATCCTGCATGCGATCCAGTTTCAGTTCATGGGGATCGTATTGATACTCAACTTCCGCCCCGGCACGAACCTCTTCAAGTGCATTTAGTTGCTGGCGATAAGTATTAATAGCGGCCTCCTGAGCGGTCGGGGTTGCACAAAGGACAAATTATAGCCCTCTGATGCTGCGGTACAACAATGCAGAATATCTATGAACGTAATAATAATTGTCTATTAATCGGCGTTTTTGCATAAATTCCAGACAATTCAACCAAATATGCGGTTGTTCATAAAAAACGCATTTCAGATGAATCTCTTAGTCAGCAAAAGAAAAATATTTTGTCTGAAGAAAATCGGCGTTTATTTACATTCTGTAAGATAAGCGCGGCGGAAAATAGGGTGCAAAAGATGGCATACGCAGCGCCAGAATGGCATAAAGCGCGCCTCAGTCGGGCGAAAAGGGCGGGCAAATCCTGCCCGCCGGGTGGATAGCGGCTTAGTGCTGCGCCAGTGCGGCACCAATCACATCCTGATAAGGTGTAGTCGGACGTCCAATCAGCTGGCTCAGCTGGTGAGAGTCATCAAACAGCCCGCCTTGCTCTGCGCCCGCATCCGAGTCGGCCAGCATTTCTGCCAGACCCTCAGGTAATCCTGCCGCCTTGAGAGCCGCGGCAAACTCCTGCTGAGACAGATTGACGTAATCCACCTTCTTACCGCTCTGCGCGGCAATCTCAGCGGCAAACTGCGCCAGAGTGTAGCTGTCGTCCCCGGCCAGTTCATACACTTTGCCCGCCTGATTATCGCGGGTCAGCACTTCGGCTGCCGCGTCGGCATAATCCTGCCGTGCCGCCGAGGCAATCCGGCCTTCGCCTGCCGCGCCAATAAAGGCATGGTGTTCCAGTGCCGGAGCGATACTGGCGGCATAGTTTTCACTGTACCAGCCGTTACGCAGCAGGGCGAACGGTATGCCGGAAGCCTGCAGCAGCGCTTCGGTCGCGCGGTGCTCAACGCCAAGCCCCAGCGGAGAGCGATCGGCGTGCAGCAGGCTGGTGTAAGCGATAAAACTCACACCGGCGGTGCGGGCAGCCTCAATCACCGCTTTATGCTGGGCTTCACGCTGGCCCACTTCACTGCCGGAAATCAGCAGCAGCTTGTCGACGCCAGCAAATGCGGTGACCAGCGTTTCAGGCTGGCCATAATCGGCCTGACGAACCACGACGCCACGCGCAGCGAGATCGGCCGCTTTGGCTGGCGTACGCACGGCGGCAACGATTTCGTCCGCCGGGACTTTTTTCAATAATGCATCAATCACTAAACGGCCAAGCTGGCCGGTGGCACCGGTTACTGCAAACATGGTATCGCTCCGATTATTTCGCTGTTGGTAAAATCAATCCTGGGCTATAAACTAACTTTTCGTAAGTACTTACAGATGAGTTAGTATGGGGTTTGCTGAGTAAATGACTGAAAAACTGAGCGAAAAATTTATTCGGGGAGAATTGCTCAATGTGAACTGCCCCTCGCGCGAGGTGCTCAAACGGGTCACCAGCCGCTGGAGCGTCCTGATTCTGCTGGCGCTGCAGGATCAAACGCTGCGTTTCAGCGCGCTGCGGCGGGTAGTCGGCGGCATCAGTGAGCGGATGCTGGCGCAGAACCTGCGTCATCTGGAAGAAGATGGCTTCGTGCAGCGCATCGCCTACGATGTGGTGCCTCCCCACGTGGAATATTCTCTGACGCCGCTTGGCCGTGAAGTGAGTGAGCAGGTGGTCGGACTGGCCGACTGGCTGGAGGTCAATCTGAGCCGGATTCTGGCGCAGCGTGAAAAAGCCCAGGCGGACAGAGAGTAAGTCTACGCTCAGGCGCAGCGGCGCTGTTTTCCGCCGCATCTGCTCGCCGCTGACGCCCGCCAGTCGCGTGGGTCAGTGCAGATATTTTTCAAACCAGGCCAGGGTTCTTTGCCACGCCAGTTCCGCCGCCGGTTTATCGTAACGCGGCGTGGAATCGTTATGGAAACCGTGATTCACGCCGGGATAAAGGTGGGCCTGATAGATCTTATGGTGCTGCTTAAGCGCCGCCTCATAGGCGGGCCAGCCAGCATTAATGTTGTTATCCAGCGCGGCATAGTGCAGCAGCAGCGGAGCCTGGATGCGCGGCACATCTTCCGCTTTCGGCTGCCGGCCATAAAAAGGCACTGCGCAGGCCAGTTCCGGAAACGCCACCGCCGCCGCATTGGCAACCCCGCCGCCATAACAGAAGCCGGTAATCCCCACTTTTCCGCTCGCCTCCGGATGTTCGATTAAGAACGTCAGCGCGGCGAAGAAATCGTTCATCAGCCGGGCCGGATCGACCTTCGCCTGTAAGGCGCGTCCCTCTTCATCATTACCGGGATAACCACCGACCGAACTCAGGCCATCAGGTGCCAGCGCGATATAACCCGCTTTGGCGACCCGGCGCGCCACATCTTCAATATAGGGATTCAGACCGCGGTTCTCGTGTACCACCACTACCGCTGGCGGCTTGCCTTTGGGATTGGCTGGCTTCACCAGATAGCCGCGCACTTCACCATGACCCTGCGGCGAAGGGTAGTGGATATACTCTGGTTTGATGTCGGGATCGGTAAACTCAACCTGGGTCGCCAGCGCATAGTTGGGGCTGAGCATACCGAGCAGCGTTGCGCCGGTCATACCGCCAATCGCCAGTTTCCCGGCCATCGCAATAAACTCTCGTTTACTGATGCGGCCGTGGGCGTAGTAATCGTAAAGCTCCAGCAGTTCCTGCGGAAAATCCTGTGCGGTCAGACGTGCCATAGCGACTCTTTAACCCGGATAAGAGGATGTGTGCCACCTTAACAAAGCACAGCCTGAGCGCGCAGGCAACCTGTATGCAGCAGCCGATTAAAACGGCGCTAACGAAACGGCAGAGGGAAATAACTCACTCAGCCCGCCCAGGGCGAAGGCCGCTTATTAAACCGCTTCTGCTGCTACAGGCAACAGAATAACCGCCAGCGATGCGCTGGCTGTTAATTAGGGTTAATGAATTATTCCAATTTATTAACATCTGCGCAGCCGGCTAATAGCCCGATTATGCGGCTTCGCCTGCAATTTCAAACGCGTTAATAGACAATCTCAGGCAAAAAAGCAAACAAAGCGGCAGGCAAAAATATCGGGCATTCTAACCCATTAAAAAGTAAGTCTATTTCCTGGGGTTACTGTCAAATTTGACCTTTCTGGTAACAGGGTTTATAAAATAATAACACCGGAAAACAGCAGCTTGAGGGTTTTTTTTAGCTAAAGGTGGCCTAAGCTGGCGGGCATTTTTAGCAGACAAATACCATAACATTCATGTCACATAACTACGCTGTAATTAACCTTTACGCCTTATTTTTAAATAAGTAATTCCCATGAAAAACAATGATCATAATCAAAAAAGACTGTTATAGTTTTCATTAACCCGATTGTTTCTGTTTCCTCGCTGCGAATAGTTTTAAATTCGCGGCGGGAATTAATTTAAGCGCAACGAAATTAGTGCGTCAGGCTTAAGTTGTTAATTATAAGTAAATATGTGGTGTTCTATGTGGCAAAGAGGTAAGCAATGTTCGGATTAGATGCCTTTCATCTGGCGAGGATTCAGTTCGCATTTACTGTTTCCTTCCATATTATCTTTCCCGCCATCACCATCGGCCTCGCCAGTTTCCTGGCAGTGCTTGAAGGAATGTGGCTGAAAACCCGCGATCATACCTATCGTGATCTCTACCATTTCTGGTCGAAAATCTTCGCCGTTAACTTCGGTATGGGCGTGGTATCGGGTCTGGTAATGGCGTATCAGTTCGGCACTAACTGGAGCGGCTTCTCGCAGTTCGCCGGCAGTATTACCGGCCCGCTGCTGACGTACGAGGTCCTGACCGCCTTCTTCCTTGAAGCGGGCTTCCTTGGCGTCATGCTGTTCGGCTGGAATCGCGTCGGTCCCGGACTGCACTTCTTTGCGACCTGCATGGTGGCGCTGGGCACGCTGATCTCTACCTTCTGGATCCTCGCCTCCAACAGCTGGATGCATACGCCGCAGGGTTACATCATTGAGAATGGCATCGTGGTCCCGCAGGACTGGTTTAAGATCGTCTTTAACCCGTCGTTCCCGTACCGGCTGTTCCATATGTCCGTGGCGGCCTTCCTCGCCAGCGCCTTCTTTGTGGGAGCGTCAGCAGCCTGGCATTTGCTGAAAGGCAAAAATAACCCGGCAATCCGCAAAATGTTCTCGATGGCGCTGTGGATGGCGCTGATTGTCGCGCCGATTCAGGCGATGATCGGTGACGCGCACGGTCTTAACACGCTGGAACACCAGCCGGCGAAGATTGCGGCGATTGAAGGACACTGGGAAAACCCGCCAGGCGAAGCCACTCCGCTGATTCTGTTCGGTATTCCGGATATGGAGCAGGAGCGCACCAAATATGCGCTGGAAGTGCCTTACCTCGGCAGCCTGATTCTGACCCACAGCCTGGATAAGCAGGTTCCGGCGCTGAAGAGCTTCCCGAAAGAGGATCGGCCGAATTCCACCGTGATTTTCTGGTCATTCCGCGTAATGGTGGCGATGGGGCTGCTGATGATTACCCTCGGCGTGCTTAGCCTGTGGCTGCGTTTCAAAGGGCGTCTGTATGAGTCTCGTCCTTTCCTGTGGTTTGCGCTGCTGATGGGTCCCTCCGGTCTGATTGCGATTCTGGCAGGGTGGTTCACCACGGAAATCGGCCGTCAGCCGTGGGTGGTGTATGGCGTACAGCGCACCATTGATGCGGTCTCGGCGCACGGCGACCTGCACATGAGCATCAGTCTGCTGGCCTTTATTCTGGTCTACAGCTCGGTGTTCGGTGTCGGCTACCACTATATGATGCGTCTGATTAAACAGGGACCTGAAACCGGCGAAGGGCACATTACTGAGCAGGGTGGTCCGGGCCAGAAGAAAACGCCGGCGCGTCCACTTTCGGCTGCCACATTTAAGGATGGAGACCACTAAGATGATCGATTTTTCAATTATCTGGTTCGCGATTATCGTCTTCGCCACCCTGATGTATATCGTGATGGATGGTTTTGATCTCGGCATCGGCCTGCTGTTCCCGTTCAATAAGGACGCGGGCGAGCGCGACATGATGGTTAACACCGTTGCGCCGGTCTGGGATGGTAACGAAACCTGGCTGGTGCTGGGTGGGGCAGGGCTGTATGGCGCGTTCCCGCTGGCCTACTCGGTGATTGCCGATGCGCTGTCGATTCCGCTGACGGCGATGTTGATTGGCCTGATTTTCCGTGGCGTCGCTTTTGAGTTCCGTTTTAAAGCGGTAGAAGGGCACCGGGCATTCTGGGACAAATCGTTTATCGCCGGTTCGATCCTCGCGACCTTCAGCCAGGGCGTGGCCGTTGGCGCAATGCTGGATGGTATCCCGGTTGAAGGACGTCACTTTGCCGGTTCCGCGATGGACTGGCTGGCCCCGTTCCCGCTGTTCTGCGGCGTCGGTCTGGTGGTGGCGTATGCGCTGCTGGGCTGCACCTGGCTGATCATGAAAACCGAAGATGAACTGCACCGCAAAATGTCAGCGCTGGCGACGCCGCTGGTGATCGCGCTGCTGGTCATTGTCGGCATCATCAGTCTGTGGACGCCGTTTGCACACGCCGATATCGCGCAACGCTGGTTCAGCAAGCCCAATCTGTTCTGGTTCCTGCCGGTTCCGGTGCTGGTGCTGCTCTGCTCATGGGGTATCGTGCGGGCGATCAAACGTCAGGCGCACTACTCGCCGTTCCTGCTGACGCTGGCGCTGATTTTCCTCGGCTTCTCCGGCCTGGGGATCAGTATCTGGCCTAACATCATTCCGCCGTCCGTTACTATCTGGGCCGCCGCGTCACCGCCGCAGAGTCAGGCCTTTATGCTGGTCGGAAGCCTGCTGATCATTCCGATGATTCTGGGCTACACCTTCTGGAGCTACTACGTGTTCCGTGGAAAAATCAAACCAGACGCAGGATACCATTGATATGAAAACCGAGCTCAGCAGCATGAAAAACCACAATGAGGCTAAGGCTCCCTGGTGGAAACGCGTGATGTGGCTGGTGGTTATTTACGCCGCAAGCGTGCTGGCACTGGGCGTGGTCGCTTCACTGTTCCGCATGATGATGACTGCCGCGGGTATGCGCAGTCACTGATTGTCACCGACCGTCGCCCTTTGTTCGGCGACGGTGTAGAGGTAAGGCTGACTTCGGTCAGCCTTTTTTAATTAGTCACCTAAGCAATTAATGCGAAATCGACGTCAGGCTACCGCTCCGGTCAGGCCTTTCCTTACAGACGGTCACATTTTTTGTTATTCTTTTGTGACAAATATCACCCTTCAATCCGCGTCGTAAATCGCCATTATGCTCAGTCAGGCCCTTAAAAAACAGCACATTAACGCTCTGGTAGAGTGGATAGAAGCCCATCTGACCGACGACATCAACATCGATCTGATCACCCTCAAATCGGGCTATTCCAAATGGCACATGCAGCGCATGTTCAAAGAGATGACCGGGCAAACGCTGGCGGCCTACACCCGTAAACGGCGCCTGACCATGGCGGCGATGGCACTGCGGCTGACGCGAATGCCGCTGATCGACATTGCGGTACGCTTTGGTTTTGATAACCAGCAGAACTTTACCCGGGTGTTTAAAAGCCATTTTTCCCTGACGCCCGGCGCGTTTCGGCGCATTCCTCATCTGCCAGTGAAAAACTTCCATGGCCGGATTCCGGTGCGTTCGCCGATTGAACGCGCAGCGCTGGTTGAGCGGGATGATGACCTGCTTCTGTGTGGTGAGACGCTGGAGTGGGAGTGCCAGTTTGGCGAGTACATCGCCGATCATCAGCATCGGGTGGCCGAGCAGGCGCGGCGGCTGGTGGCGCTGGCCGGCAGTCAGGCCCGGCACGGCTGGCTGGGTTTTCAGTATGGCCCCGGCCATTCATCGGCCGAACAGCAGAATATCAGCCTGTTTCAGGCGCTGGAGCCGCAGCATGCCGCGCTGCTGGAAGGGCCGCGTGAAACCTGGAGCGAGACGCGTGGACTGTATGCGCGGATTGACTGGAGTGGCACACCCGAGCAGCTGACGCGGTTCATTGCGGATATCTACTATCTGCACCTGCCGACGCTGGGCGTGGCGCGTCGCCAGGGCAAAGATCTGCTGCAGCTCGATTTTGCGCTCTGTAAATCCGACTGGCTGAGCGGTGTTTTTTCTATTCCGGTGACCCCAGCCTGAGTTCCGGCAGGCCGCATTAGCCCGATCCAGGCGGCATCAGTGAGACAAATGCATATTCCGTGCGGTAAACCGTGACAAACCGCACGATTTTATAAAATAACTTACCATTCTGGCGTAAAATCCTTCACCGAAACCCTGCTGTGCTCCATTCATCGTGCTTTCCTGGCGGGGCTGAAACAATCATCTGCATTTCCGGCCATTTCTGGCTAAAAACGATAAACGAAGAAAATTATGCGACGCTCAATGTTGTTCCTTATTTCAATGCTTTCGGCATTGCCTATGCTGGCTGCGGCTCAACTGGCAGAACCGTTCTCGCCACCTGCCGGGCTGCACCCGCATTCACAGATCTCTCAGCACGAAATTCTGGGCGACGGCCAGCTGCCGCAGCATACCCAGAATAATCCTGCCGCATCCGGATTTAACGACACGCTGTAACCGTTCTGCCGGTAATCGCGAGGCCGCCCAGATAACGGCGCGGCGGGCATTACCGGCAGAAAAGCTCGCCTGTCACCTGCGGTGACGGTGATAGCGCTTCTCGTCGACAACTACCTGACTGCACCATTTTCTGCCGACATGACCACTCGCCTGCATCACGTCCAGCCGACAGCGCAACCGCCCGGTTATCAATTCTGTTTATTCTCCTGCCTTCACTGAGCTGCACCAGATGCTGACTGGCCGCTATCGCTTGCCCTTTGTTGCTGACCGGCCTTTTCAATCCTGACCCGCCGTTTCATCGCTGACATTGCCACCTGACGTCGCATCAGATGTGCAGCTAAAATATATCTTAATCTGGATCGATCGCATTTTTCGTCATTGTGTTGAAGATATATCATAGCTAACCTGAGCCACTCAGATGAGAATGATTTTGATTCCATAGTTTAGCTGATGCCCTGACGTGACGGGCATTCACCCCGTTCCAGGAGAGATATTTTGCCAAACGCTAACTCTGATCGTCTTCCTCAACGCGTCCGTAACGAACTGCGCTTTCGTCATATTCAGGTGGCGAGTAAAACTAACATTGCCGGTAATTTCTGGCGCATTGAATTTAGCGGCAGCGATCTGGCGGGCTTTACTTCGCCGGGCTTCGATGACCACATTAAGGTCTTCTTTCCCGCCACCGCCGGTGAAACGCCGGTACTGCCGCAGATAACCGACCAGGGGATTGTCTGGCCAGACGGTTTGCGTCCGCTGGCCCGTGAATACACGCCGCTGGCCTTTGATGGCGTCTCGTCGCTGACGCTCGATTTCTACATTCATCAGCAGGGCGTGGCCAGCGACTGGGCGAGCCAGGCGCAGATCGGCGACAGTCTGATTGTCGGCGGTCCGCGCGGCTCGCTGATCGTACCGACCGATTACGCGTTCCAGCTCTATGTCTGTGATGAGACCGGCTTGCCTGCTTTTGCGCGCCGTCAGCCTGATATTGCCGGGTCGGATCTGCACCTGTTCGCCTATGTCGATCAGGCCACCGGCCGTGACTATTTACCCGATACGGCGGGCGTTAATCTGAACTGGCTCGGCAGCGGCCAGATGCAACTGGCGCAGCTCAGCCAGCTAACCGATCGGCTGGATCGACTGGCAATGCCGTCGGAAGATTACTTCATCTGGCTCACCGGCGAAGGCGAGTTTGTTAAAGCGCTGAGTGATTACTTCACCGTCCAGCGCGGGCTAAACAGTGATTACGTGCGGGCCGTGGCGTACTGGCACCAGAAGTAAGCGGGTCCGCCGCCTGTGTTGAATTTTGCCAGGCGGCGTTCTACCATCAATCTCCTTTTCTTCTCCCCGGGCAGGCAATGAAAGACCATTCAGCATCTTCATCTGGCGATCAATCCACGCGCGCGGGCGGTTGCGGCAGCCGGCGTAAGCGTCGGGAAAAAATGCTGGAGGCGAGTGATATTCGTCTGCTGATGCTCCATTTTCTGGCGCAGAATGCCGCGCACGGCTATGAGCTGATCAAGTCAGTGGAAGAGTTGTCGAAAGGGGAGTATTCGCCCAGTCCGGGCATCATTTATCCCAATCTGACGCTGCTGGAAGAGATGGAGGCGATTGAGGTGGTGGACGCGCAGGCCACCCGCAAAGCCTACCGGCTGACCGGGGCTGGCGAGACGCTGCTGGCCGCCAACCGCGACCAGATTGCCAGCCTGATCGGGCGTTTATCGTCACTGGCTATTCTGGTCAACAACCGCAGTATTCCGGTGGTTGAACAGGCGATTTACGAACTGAAAATGGCGCTTAATACGCGACTGGCGCAGCAGGATATCTCCGAGGCCGCGCTGCAGACGCTGATCGCGGCACTGCAGGACGCGGCAGAAAAAATAACCCGTAGCTGACCTTCTCCCCCTTTGCGGGTAGCCAGCCGGCGACTTAGCTTACTTCAGGTTTGTGCTTATCAATGTGGCCCAGCGTACGATCCGGGAAACAGATGTCACGCACCCGCTGCTTCAGGCTGGTGGCGTCAGGAAAGCCGCCGTCCCGTTTACGCTCCCACAGCAGATGTTCATCAAGAGTAATCTCGAAGATACCGCCGGTGCCCGGCCTGAGCGTCACTTCCGCCAAATCGTCAGCGAAGGTGTGCAGCAGTTCCTGTGCCATCCACGCTGACCGCATCAGCCAGTTGCATTGCATACAGTAGTGGATAACGACCACAGGTTTTTGTGCCATAACTCTATTCCTTTAACGTATTGATAAATTACCGGTTAATTGTAGTTAACAAACTGTGCGCTGCAAAATAGAGTTAAATGTAAATAAGATTGATAATGATTATCAATTGCATTAAATTGCGGATCATAATTTATATTCAGAAATAAGTCCGGTTTTTACGGCTTTGATACAGAGCCGTTTTGATGATGCCAGCAAGCAAGTGAGCGAATACTAACAATTAATCAGGTAATTCGCGCCCATGTCACGACTTTTTCAGGGATTGACGCAACTGCGTCGGTGTAAACTGGCGTTACTCGCCTCTGCCATCCAGGCCACCTGCAGTTATGCCGCCGGGAGCGAATCTGCTCCGCTGGCGCGCACCGATTACAGCCAAAGCCAGGCCGAAACGGTAATGATGGTCACGGCACCCGAAATCAAAAAAACGGCAGGCAGCAAAACCAGCCTGTCGGCAGCCGATCTGCAACGGCGCGGGGCCACCGATTTTGGCTCAATCATGCGTTATGAACCGCTGATCAGCGCCACCGGCGCGCAGGGGGGATCGTCTGCCGGCAAGAGCGGCTTCGATCGGGCGGGCTATACCGGCTATAACATTCGCGGGCTGGAAAGTAACCGCGTCGGGCTGGACGTGGATGGCATCCCGTTACCCCAGGCAACCGGTCGCAGTTACGTCGGACGTGCCGGGCTGGACAGTTTTGGCATTGGCCGGGACTACATCGACCCTTATCTGTTTGGCCGCATCGACATTGAAAAGGGCGCCACTGCGGTTGATCAGCCCAACACCTCGATTGGCGGCAATGTCTCGTTCCGCAACAAATCCCCCGACGATTACCTGCGTCCCGGCAAATCGACCTATTTTGGCTACCAGAGCGACTACGACTCCGCCAACCGCAGCTGGCATAACGGCCTTACCGCCGCGGCAGGCGACGATGAGCTGCGCGGTATCTTTGTCTACAGCCGCCGCGACGGCCAGCAAACCCGCAATAACAGCGACACGCTGGATGCGTATCCTGCTAACTGGCACTCCGACGCCTTTATGAGTTCCGGTATCTGGCAGCCCAACGATGCGCATCAGCTGAGCGCTACCGTTGACTACTACCACAAAACCAATCACAGCCATTACGACAGCTGGGATACCTCAGGCAATACAATCTGGGGCACCGCACAGCAGCAGAGCGATACGCGCCGCTGGGGCATCAGCCTTGCTGATGAATACACTCCTTACAATGAGATCATCGACAGCCTGACCAGCCGTATTTACTGGCAACAAACTGAGGCGCACGACAATACCCTGATGCCATCAAGTGCCACTGCCTGGCAAAACGTCTATTCCGATTACAACAGTGACACCTACGGTTTCGACACTCGGGCGACCAAAACCCTGGGACGTCATGAGCTGAGTGGCGGATTGAATGCGCGGCAGGTGGATACCGAGCGGCCGTTCCGTCAGTCGCCGGCCCCCAGTGTTTACAGTGTTATCATGCAGCCGCAGGCCAACAGTCGCAGCTATACGCTGGGCGGCTATCTGCAGGACAGAATCAATTTTGATGCTGACGGACATAAAGCGGCGCTGATCCCTGGCGTGCGGGTGGCATACCAGAACACCAAACCACGTGATGTCGGAACGCTGACCACCAACAGCAGCGTTCTCGATGCCAGTGAAGTCTCCGCGCTGTACGGTTCGGCCAACACCGATACTCAGGTGTTACCGTCGATCGCCTTCCAGTACGATCTCACGCCTGGCCTGATGACCTATCTGCAATATACCCGCGGGGCGCAGTTCCCCAACGACAGCCAGCTGTATGGCTCATGGAACCTCGGCTCCAGCTATGCCGGCCCCGCGCAGTATGCGCTGATTGGCAACCCGGATTTAAAAACCGAGACCAGCAATAACTATGAGTGGGGCGTGAAAGGCCAGCTGACCGACGGCATTACGGTCAATGCCGCGGCGTTTTATAACGACTACAAAAACTTTATCGCCTTTACCCGCTACAGCCGCGCGGCAAATCCGGGTAAGTTCGTTAATGTCCCCGGCAACATCTACACCACTTACCAGGCGGAGAACCGCGACAAGGCGTATATCTACGGCGCGGAAATCATCAGCATAGTGAACTTCGGCAGCTGGTTCCGGCAGGTGGATGGCCTGAGCGCCAGGCTGGCGTTTGGCTACACCCAGGGAGCGGCAAAGTCGAGCTACCTCGGCGACCGCTACATTGACCTGGAGAGCGTGGCTCCGATGAAAGCGATTGTCGGACTGGCCTGGGATGACGAGGCGCGCGGCTATGGCGCGGCCGTCACCGCCACCTTTGTTAAAGGCAAACAGGCCAGTGCCACCAACCGTAACAGTTATGCCAACAGCGGCGGCAGCCTGACAGAGTCCAGCACCGACTATATGCGGGTGCCCGGTTACGGCATGGTGGACATGACGGCTTACTGGCGGATGACGCCACAGGTCAGGCTGAGTGGTGGGCTGTATAACATCACCGATCGTAAATACCGGGATTACCTCAGCAGCCGTGAACTGACCAGTGCCACCCAGCAGGAACGCAACGATCAGGCGCTGGCGGTGATGCCGGGCCGTACTTTCCAGTTGGGCGTTAACGTCGATTTCTGATCATTGATACCCGGCGCTGATGCCGGGCATCACCATGGGAGCACCTCATCATGAATTCTGTTTACCAGCACTACCTCGCCCTGAAAGGCGAACAACCGAAAAAATATGCCCGTGACCTTGCGGCGTTGATCGGCATCAGCGAAGCGGCGCTGTGTGAGGCACGAATCGGGATAGATGCCCGACGGCTGAAGTGCGACTTTCCGGCACTGCTGAAAGCGCTGGAGTCGGTCGGCCAGACCAAAAGCATTACCCGTAACGCCTATGCCGTTCATGAACAGCTGGGCGAGTATAAAAACCTGCAGCTCGGTGCCCATGCTGGCCTGGTGCTGAACCCGCGCGCGCTGGATCAGCGTCTGTTTGTCGCCCAGTGGCGCAGTGCGTTTGCCCTGCAGGAGCAAACCGCACAGGGCGAACGGCACAGCATTCAGATTTTCGATCGCCACGGTGATGCGGTACTGAAGATCTATGCGACCGATCAGACCGACCGGGCGGCGTGGCAGGCGCTGATCGTCGCGTTTACCGAGGTCAGTGCGCCGCCGCTACAGGTGGAGCCGGTCGCTGCCGTCGCTCACAACCCTGCGGTCGATGCCGCCGCCGTCGATCGCGAATGGCGCGCCATGACCGACGTTCATCAGTTTTTCAGCCTGCTCAGGCGGCATAACCTGTCGCGCCAGCAGGCGTTCCGCGCTGCCGGTGACGATCTGGCCTCGCAGACCAGCAACGATGCGCTGGCGCGTCTGTTGCAGATGGCGCAGCAGGCGGGTAACGAAATTATGATTTTTGTCGGTAACCGGGGCTGTACCCAGATTTTCACCGGCGCGATCGACAAACTGGTGCCGCTGGAAAACTGGCTCAACGTCTTTAATCCTCACTTTACCCTGCATCTGATGGCGGACCAGATCAGCGAAAGCTGGATCACCCGCAAACCGAGTGGCGACGGCTTTGTCACCAGCCTGGAACTGTTTGCCGCCGACGGCACGCAGATCGCCCAGTTGTACGGGCAGCGTAATGAAGGCACGGCGGAACAGCGACGCTGGCGCGAGCAGATCGAGGCCCTGCGCGCGGCGGGAGCAATGGCATGAAATGGCTGAGTCTGCTGGGCCTGTTGCTGGTGCTGCCTGCGCTGGCGGCGGAGCGGGTGGTATCGATTGGCGGTGACGTCACCCAGATTATCTATGCGCTGGATGCCCAGCAGCAGCTGGTGGCGCGCGACAGCACCAGTCTGCATCCGGCGCTGGCCACCCGGCTGCCGGATGTTGGCTACATGCGCCAGCTCAATGCCGAAGGGATTCTGGCGCTTAAACCGACGCTGGTGATCGCCAGTGCGCAGGCCAGGCCGTCGCGGGTACTGCAACAGATTGCCCAGGCCGGGGTGCGCGTGGTCACGGTCAGCGGCGAGAACAGCCTGCAGGCGATCCCGCAAAAAATTATCACTATCGGCCAGGCGCTCGGCCATCAGAACGAGGCGCAGGCACTGGCACAACAGATGACGCAGCAGATCGGCCAGCTGCCACGGCAGACGCTGCCGGTAAAGGTGCTCTATATTATGGCCAACAGCGGCATGAAATCGATGGCCGCGGGTCAGCAGACCGCTGCCGATAGCGCCATCCGCAGCGCCGGGCTGGAAAATGCGATGGGCAGCGTGCCGCACTATCAGGCGCTGTCGCAGGAAGGGGTGATCGCTGCCGCGCCGGACCTGGTGGTGATGGGTGAAGAGGGGTTGCAAACTATCGGCGGCGAACAGCGTTTGTGGCAGCTACCCGGTCTGGCACTGACGCCAGCTGGTCAGCAGCATCATTTACTGGTGATCGATACTCAGGCACTGCTGGGCTTTGGTCTGGATACGCCGCGGGCCATCCTCCGGTTACGCCAGGCAGCGGAATCTCTGATGCATGAACGGTAATACGCTGCGCGGTCTGGCGCTGATGGCCCTATTGTTGCTGGTATCGATGGTGCTGGCGGCCAACCTTGGCGCGATGTCCCTGTCGCTGCGCGCCCTGTGGCAGGCACCGCTCAGCGATATGATCTGGCAAATCTGGCTGAATATCCGCCTGCCGCGCGTACTGCTGGCGGTGCTGATCGGCATGGCGCTGGCGGTGTCGGGCGCGGTGATGCAGGGTGTGTTTCGCAACCCGCTGGCCGATCCGGGTCTGCTCGGCATCAGCAGCGGTGCCGGACTGGCGGTGGCGCTGGCAATCATTGTTCCGCTGGCCCTGCCGCCGTCGCTGGCGCTGTGGCTGCCGATGATCGCCGCGTTTATCGGCAGCCTGCTGGTGACGCTGCTCATCTTCAGCTTCAGCGGTCTGGCGCGCGGCAATCTGTCGCGACTGCTGCTGGTGGGCATCGCCATTAATGCGCTGTGCGGGGCGGCGGTCGGTGTGCTGTCGTGGCTGAGCAACGATCAGCAACTGCGTCAGCTGTCGCTGTGGGGAATGGGCAGCCTGAGCCAGGCACAATGGCCGGCGCTGCTGATTTGCGCGGTGCTGATTTTACCGGCGCTGCTGCTGTTACAGACCGGGGCGCGCCAGCTGAATCTGCTGCAGGCGGGGGAAGAAGATGCCCATTACATGGGCGTTGATGTGAAACGCACTCAGCACCAGTTACTGATCCTCAGCGCGCTGCTGGTCGGCACCGCGGTTTCGGTCAGCGGGGTGATCGGCTTTGTCGGCTTAGTGGTGCCACACGTGATGCGTTTTTGTCTTGGCAGCGATCATCGCTGGTTGCTGCCCGGTTCAGCGCTGGCCGGGGCGATCCTGCTGCTGCTGGCCGATACCCTGGCGCGCACGGTGGTGGTGCCGGCGGAGATGCCGGTCGGCCTGCTCACCAGCCTGATTGGCGGGCCGTGGTTTCTCTGGCTGATCCTGCGTCAACAGCGAGGCATCGAATGAACGAATTACTGCAGGCCACGGATCTCTGTTTATTCCGCGACGGCAAGGCGATTATCGATCGGCTTGACGTGACGCTGGCGGCCGGTGAGATGGTGGCGCTGATTGGCCCCAACGGTGCCGGTAAATCGACATTGCTGCGCCTGCTGACGGGTTTCCTGCCGCCCGATCGGGGTGAATGTCGCTTGGGCGCAACCCGGCTGGCGGACTGGTCACGCCATCAGCTGGCACGCCGCCGGGCGGTGATGCGTCAGCAAACCCAGCTGACCTTTTCTCAATCCGCCGAATCGGTGGTGGCAATGGGACGTGCGCCCTGGCCGGAGGCCGGAAGCCGGCAGATTGTGGCTGAGGTCATGCAGCTGACCGGCTGTGATTCGCTGGCCCAGCGCGACTACCGCCAGCTTTCCGGCGGCGAGCAGCAGCGGGTGCAACTGGCGCGGGTGCTGGCACAGCTGTGGCAGGATGGCGCGCCGCGCGGCTGGCTGTTTCTGGATGAACCGACCTCGGCGCTGGATCTCTTCTGGCAGCAGCAGACGCTGCGTTTATTGCGACAGCTCACCCGGGCCGGTGAGCTTAGCGTCTGCGCCGTGCTGCACGATTTGAATCAGGCGGCGTTATGGGCCGATCGCATCCTGCTGCTGCACGCCGGCAGGCTGGTGGCGCAGGGTACGCCGCAGGCGGTGATGACGGAAGCGACGCTGACCCGCTGGTATCAGGCTGAGTTGCAGGTCACGCAGGGTGCGAGCGGACAGCCGCATATCCAGCTGCGGGTTTAGGCCGTTTCGCTTTTAAAACATTGTGTTGCGAGGCTCTGTGTTGCCAGTTTTGCGCCATACTTGTGTTCCTGGGTGAGTTATTAAGGAGACAATAATGGCGCAATCATTAGACCAGACCGCTCAACAACTGGGTGAAATTTTACTCTCTTCCGGACTTCATCTTGCTACTGCCGAATCCTGTACCGCCGGGTTAATTAGCATGACGCTGGCGGCGGTGGAGAACAGCGGCAACTTTTATACCAGTGGCTTTGTGACCTACAGCGAGAATGCCAAGGTCCGCCTGCTGGGGGTTCGTCCCTCGACGCTGGAGCAGCATACGGCGGTCAGTGAACAGACGGTGCGGGAAATGGCGCAGGGGGCCTGCGCGCGCTCCGGCGAGCCGGTCGGGCTGTCGATCAGCGGCTATGCCGGGCCTGATGGTGGTGAAGATGGCACGCCGGCGGGCACCATCTGGTTCGGCTGGGTATTGCCGAATGGCCGTGATGATGCCGAGTGTCATCAGTTCAGTGGCGATCCCAAATCGGTAATGGAGCAGGGCGCGCAGTTTGCGCTGGCAGGCCTGATTAAACGACTTCAGCTGCCGGTGGAATAAAGGCGCAATGCTGCGCCTTATCCGACAGGTGTAACCGTTTTAGCGACAGTCGACGATCAGGCGGCCACGCACTTTGCCCTCCAGCAGGTCCTGAGCCCCCTGGCGGGCTTCGCTTAAGGGGATCACCTGCGTCAGCTGGCTCAGCAGATCGCTATCAAGTAATTCTCCGAGCCGTTGCCAGGCTTGCTGGCGCAGCGGGATCGGAGACATCACACTGTCCACGCCGGCCAGCGTGACGCCGCGTAAGATAAACGGTGCAACGCTGGTCGGCAGATCCAGTCCCTGCGCCATTCCGCAGGCGGCGACCGCGCCGTCACGCTGGGTCGCGGCCAGCACGTTGGCCAGCGTGTGGCTGCCGACGCTATCTATCGCTGCCGCCCAGCGCTCTTTCATTAACGGCTTACCGGGCTGGGAGAGTTCGTTGCGGTCAATAACTGAAGCCGCACCCAGCGTATCCAGCAGATAAGCGTGATCGCTGGCGCGTCCGCTGGAGGCGATCACCTGATAGCCGAGCCGGGCCAGCAGGCTGACGCTAAAGCTGCCGACGCCGCCGCTGGCACCGGTTACCAGCACCGGACCGCGATCCGGCGTAATTCCCTGTTTTTCCAGCGCCATCACGCACAGCATCGCGGTCAGGCCTGCGGTGCCAATCGCCATGGTTTGCAGCGGGCTGAGCGTAGCGGGCACCTCTACCAGCCAGTCGCCGGTCACGCTGGCTTTCTGCGCCAGGCCACCCCACTGTTTTTCGCCCACGCCCCAGCCGGTAAGCAGGGCGACGTCGTCCTGTTGCCAGTCGGGATGACGGCTGGCGGTGACCCGTCCAACAAAGTCGATACCCGGAACCATCGGAAACTGACGCACGATCGGACCTTTATTACAGATCGCCAGCGCATCTTTATAGTTCAGGGATGAGTAACTGACGTCGAGAGTGACATCGTGGTCGGGCAGTTGAGATTCGGGAAGATCTTTCAGCAGAGAACGGTAACCCTGTTCGTCATTTTCAATGACCAGTGCCTTGAACATGCAGCCTCCGGCAAAATAGGAAAGAGGGAAATAAGTTTACGCCTGCTGGCGTGATTACGGTAGGGACAGGGCCGCTAACGGCTGGCCGCGCCGCTCTCCCCGCCGGCAACGCTGAACGGATTAGCGAAGGAGGAGTGCATAAATCAGCATATAATTCAGTTAATTAGTCGAATATTTCAGGTTTAATTTTATTTAAATCAATTAAAACAATAGCTTGTAATTTTAGCAGGTTGACTAATTAATTGCTTTCTGCGGCTTGTTCGCGCCAAAAAAAGATGACATCATGACCGCCACTTTTTTGCACCCGCTTATCGCTTTCAGAGGACGTTGCCATGTCCGGTTCACCGCGCACTCGCTCTGGTTACCGTTCGTTGTTTCCGGCTTACGCCCGATTATTCTCCGCTCCGCCGATCACGTTCTGCATCACCATGCGGTGAGGCGAGTCTGGCGCTGGCTGCTGGCTATCGGTAAAGATGTCGTATTACCGATCATCGGTGGCTGAAAGCAGCCGCATGCCCCTGTTTGACATTATCCGCCGGGGAGATCTCCCCATTGCTGTGCCTCTGGCACTCACGCCCTGACGTTAGGGATTTGCCTTATGACCCCACTGAAAATTGCTGCCAGCGCCGCGGTGGCGCCCAATCTTACTCTTAACACTGCGCGCGACGTGGTGACGCTGGATAACACTGACTTTACCGATGTTGCGGCGGTGGTCGTCTCACTGGCGGATACCCGCAGCGGCGTGCTGGCCCTGTTGCGCCACACCGGCTTTAATCTGCCGGTGTTTGTGGCTAACGCGTTTGAGGAAGAGGTGATGCACCTGCCTGGCGTCAGCGGTGAGCTGAACGGTGAACCGCAGGACTGGATCGCGCTGGAAGCCGCCGCGCAGGCGTATGAAGCGGCTCTGCTGCCGCCGTTTTTCGAGACGCTGACCCGCTATGTGGATATGCAGAACAGTACTTTCGCCTGTCCGGGGCATCAGGGCGGGGCATTCTTCAAAAAGCATCCGGCGGGCAAACAGTTCTATGATTTTTATGGCGAGAACCTTTTCCGTTCTGATATGTGCAATGCCGACGTCAAACTGGGCGACCTGCTGATTCACGAAGGATCGGCTAAAGATGCGCAGAAGTACGCGGCAAAGGTGTTTAACGCCGATAAAACCTACTTCGTACTTAACGGCACCTCCAGCGCCAATAAAGTGGTGACCAATGCGCTGCTGACGCGCGGCGATCTGGTGCTGTTTGACCGCAATAACCACAAATCGAATCATCACGGTGCACTGATTCAGGCGGGTGCGACGCCGGTTTATCTTGAAGCCGCGCGTAATCCTTTCGGCTTTATCGGCGGCATTGACGCGCACTGCTTCGATGAGGCTTATCTGCGCGAGCAGATCGGCAAGGTGGCCCCTCAGCGTGCCGCAGAAGCGCGTCCTTTCCGGCTGGCGATTATTCAGCTGGGCACCTACGACGGCACGGTTTATAACGCGCGTCAGGTGGTGGATCGCATCGGCCACCTGTGTGATTACATCCTGTTCGATTCCGCCTGGCTCGGCTATGAGCAGTTTATTCCGCTGATGGAAGGCTGTTCGCCGCTGACCCTGACGCTGACTGAAAACGATCCCGGCATTTTTGTCACCCAGTCGGTGCACAAGCAGCTGGCGGGCTTTTCGCAGACCTCGCAGATCCATAAAAAAGATAACCACATCCGTGGTCAGCGACGCTTTTGCCCGCATAAGCGCCTGAATAACGCCTTTATGCTGCACGCCTCAACCAGTCCGTTCTATCCGCTGTTCGCCGCGCTGGACATCAACGCCCGCATGCATCAGGGTGAGGCGGGACGGCGGATGTGGGATGAGTGCGTTACGCTGGGGATCGAGGCGCGTAAAGCGATCCTTGAGCGGTGTGAGATGATCCTGCCGTTTGTGCCGGAAACGGTCGATGGGCAACCCTGGCAGGCGGCCCCGACTGAGACGATCGCCCGCGATCTGCGCTATTTCAGCTTTGAACCGCAGGCCAACTGGCACGGCTTTGCGGGTTATGCCCGCGATCAGTATCGTGTTGATCCCTGCAAGCTGCTGCTGACCACGCCGGGCATTGATGCGGCGAGCGGTGACTACGCCGGGTTTGGCATTCCCGCCACTATCCTGGCGAACTATCTGCGTGAGAACGGCATCGTGCCGGAGAAGTGCGATCTTAACTCGATCCTGTTCCTGCTGACGCCAGCCGAAAGCCCGGAGAAAATGGCCAATCTGGTGGCGATGCTGGCGCAGTTCGAACAGCACGTTAAGGAGGATGCGCCGCTGGCTGAAGTGTTGCCGACGATTTACCGCAAGAATGCTCAACGTTATGCCGGCTATACCCTGCGCCGACTGTGCCAGGAGATGCACGATCTTTATGTCAGCCACGATGTGAAGAGCCTGCAACGGATGATGTTCCGCGAAGCAGGTCTGCCGCCGGTGGCGGTGAATCCTCAGGATGCGCATCAGGCGTACATTCGCGGAGAGGTTGAACTGGTGCCGATCGCTGAAGCCGAAGGGCGGATTGCTGCAGAAGGCGCATTGCCTTATCCACCGGGCGTGCTCTGCGTGGTACCGGGTGAAGTGTGGGGCGGGGCGGTGCAGCGCTACTTCCTGGCGCTGGAAGAGGGCGTTAATTTACTGCCGGGCTTCTCGCCGGAATTGCAGGGAGTTTACACCGAAGAGGACGCCGCAGGGCGTAAGTATCTGGTGGCTAACATGATGGTGGGCCGCTGACCTGAGCGTGGGCAGAGGCGGGTAGCGGCCCGCCGGGCCTTTTGTCCGCTGTGCGAACGGGCTATGAAAGGTTTTCGTTCGCCGGCTGGCTGCGGTAGTTTCAGTTTCGCCGCTGCCGGCGACCGACAAGGGGCCGCCAGTCGCCGCGCCCCCTTGACCCCGGGCTCCGGCCTGCTTCACCGCCGCTTCGCGGTCCCTTCGCCTCTTCCGGATTTCTTACGGAACGCCAGGACGCGCCATCCGTGGCGCGATCCCGCCTCTTCGCGACATCCCTGTCGCTCGTCCTGAAATCCCTCATCGGCTTAGCGGTTCTGACGGCCTCCTAACTTCTCGCTGTTATCTCTTTTTTTCTTTGTTTGGTGCTGCGTTGCTGTGGGGAGTGAGCAATATTACTTTCAGCGTTGCTGTTACGTTCAGGGACGTTAGCCGCCAGAAAAAGAAAGCATTCATCCACCGCTGCCAGACGTTTTAGAAACCACAGACGGGGGGCCAGAAATGTTCGCGGCGCGAACGGGCTGATAAGGTTCCGTTCGCCGGGCGGTAGCGGGCTGGATATTCGCAGCGCGAATAGGCGCTGAGAGGTTTTCGTTCGCCGGCTGGCAGCGGCAGTTTCAGTTTCGCCGCTGCCGGCGACCGACAAGGGGCCGCCAGTCGCCGCGCCCCCTTGACCCCGGGCTCCGGCCTGCTTCACCGCCGCTTCGCGGTCCCTTCGCCTCTTCCGGATTTCTTACGGAACGCCAGGACGCGCCATCCGTGGCGCGATCCCGCCTCTTCGCGACATCCCTGTCGCTCGTCCTGAAATCCCTCATCGGCTTAGCGGTTCTGACGGCCTCCCTAAACCCCCTGCTGTTATCTCTTCTCAAAAGATTCAGTATCTTATCGCTGAAGATTTTCGGGATTGTTTTTGGCTTTCAGGCCAGCAGACGACACTTAATCCCAGAAAATAAAAGATATAACAGGCGGGGGGTTGTGAGAGGCGTCCGCCCCTTGACGCGACCGCCTGCTCAGGCAGGCTGAAACTCCCCACCGCCCGGCGGGCGTAACCTGCTCTATGTCAGCCCACAGCCATGTGAAACCCTGCTTTATGCCAGACCAGCCAGAGGTCACTCTGCACAGCATGCACCTGCTACAAAGCGCACCGCCGCCAGGCGTAAGCCACCAGCCACCAGGCAAAACCAGTCCATATAAAAGAAAGAGAGCTTACAGGCGAGGTTTTACCAGAGGCGTCCGCAGCGCTGAGGAACAACCGGAGGCCAGGAGAGCCGACAGGAGGTCGGCGAAAGGACGGATCGCGCCAGGGATGGCGCGTCCGGCCGGTCCGTCGGCCGCAGGGAGTGACGAAGGGACCGCGCGAAGCGTGGCGCGCAGGTAGCCGGACGCCAGGATTGTTAAGGGGCGGGCGGCCGCCCCTTGACGCGTCCGCCTGCCCGGGCAGGCTGAAACTTCCCACCGCCTGGCGGGCGAAACCCGCTCAATGCCAGCCCGCCGCCGGGCGAAACCCGCTCAATGCCAGCCCACAGCGGGCGAAACCCGCTCAATGCCAGCCCGCCGCCAGGCGAACCCACCTGCTATCAGAATCCACGATAACTACGCTGCGCGGTACTCACCTTATACAGATAGCGACGTGACTCCGCCGAAGGGTGCTGGCTGGTCAGGGTCTGGTAAACCTTGTTCGGTGACATGTTGTTGATCATCGAAAACGCGCGATCTTTATCGCTGGAGAAGACCCGCAACACGCTGCCTGCACCGCCATTGTAGGCGGTGATCACCGCATAACGGCGTGATACCGGGTCCTGAATGCCGCCCAGATAACTGCGCTGCAGCAGCGACAGATAGGCCGTACCGGCATCAATATTGTTCTCCGGATCCAGCAGATAGCTGCGGCTTGGTTTACCCCATTTCCCTTTCATGCGGAACACATCGACCCCGGCGGTATGCTGCACCACCTGCATCAGACCCAGCGCATCGGCGTGGCTGACGGCGTAAGGGTTAAAGCTCGACTCGGTCTGCATGATCGCCAGAATCAGCGAGGCATCGACGCCATACTGTTCCGACGCTTTGCGCACCATCGGCAGATATTTGTGCGCACGCTTATCCAGATGGTTAGGCACCATCGGAATCGAGACCGAGTAGATCACATGCAGACCCGAGGTACGGCGCTGCAATTTATTCTGGATCAGATAATCGGCAAAGGCTTCGGCGCGTCCCTGCCAGCGGATCGGCTGGCCGGTGTTGTCGAGCACCTGACCGTAAAGTAGCGGCTCTTTACTGATCACAATGTCATTGGCGTCGGAATAGAGATCGACGTTGCCCGGATCTTCGCCAATCAGCAGCGTGGTGACAATCGCCTGACGCAGGCTGGCCATCGGATCGGTGCCCGCGATGGTCTCAATCGTCAGCTTACCGCTTTCGAAGTTGATGTGGCTGCGGGTGTAATAATTGTCGCTATATTTGACGTAATCTTTCGGCCCGGCGATCAGGACCTCATTAATACCCCAGATATTCTCAATGTTGTGGGCAAACTGGCCCATCAGAATATCGAAACCGTTGGTGTCTTTTACCCAATCTTCATGAAACTGCTGTTTTTTTTGTCCGGAGCAGGAAACCAAAAGTGGTGCCATCACCAGCAAGGCGATCAATTTTTTGTTCATTGGGAATGCATGCCTGATCGGGATAAAGAGCCTCAACGCTGAGGCCCAAACTGTTTACGCTTCTGGCGGTGTATAGCCTTCGATATGTACCTCTTTGCCTTCAAACAGGAAATTAATCATCTCCTTTTCCAGCACCTTACGATCTTCCGGATTCATCATGTTGAGCTTTTTCTCATTGATCAGCATGGTCTGTTTCGCCATCCATTTCTGCCAGGCTTCTTTCGAAATCTCGTTGTAAATACGTTTGCCCAGCTCGCCAGGATAGAGCTGGAAATCCTGCCCTTCCGCGTCGCGTTGTAAAAAAGTACAAAAAATAGTGCGGCTCATTATTCTTCCTCATTGATCTCACAACTGCCCAAAGCCAGTTGTCGGGGATGGCGCAATTCGTGTAACAGGCGCTCAACGGGCGCAGCTAATCCCACAGATGGTGGCAGCGCTAAGTTATACCAGAGACCGCCCGCTTCATCCATCGCCGCCCCGACAGAAGGCCACGCCAGCCACATAGGCACAATATCCAGATGGAAATGGCTGAAGGTGTGACGGAAGGCGGTAAGCTGCTGTGGCTTAGCATGGATACCGCGTGCCGCCAGCCAGTCAGTCAGCGCCTCTTCACTGGTGAACTGCGGAAAGCAGAACAGGCCGCCCCACAATCCGACCGGAGGACGCTGCTCCAGCCAGACCCGATCGCCATGCTGCATCATCAAAAACCAGCCGCTGCGCTCCGGCAATACCTGCTTCGGTTTTTTACCGGGGTAGCTGGCCCAGCTGTTATGCGCATAGGCTTCGCAACCGCTGTTCAGCGGACAGATATCGCATTTCGGTTTCGAGCGGGTGCAAACTATCGCCCCCAAATCCATCATCGCCTGATTAAACTGGCTGACGCCCTCGGCGGGAGTGACGGTTTCGCTGATCTGCCATAAGCGTTTCTCAACCTCTTTTTTCCCCGGCCAGCCGCCGACGGCGTAACACCGCGCCAGCACGCGTTTCACGTTGCCGTCGAGAATCGGGAAGTGCTGACCCAGTGATAACGACAGGATCGCCCCGGCAGTTGAGCGACCGACGCCGGGCAGGGCGGCGACGTCATCGAAGTTACGCGGGAACTCGCCCTGATGCACCTCAACAACCTGCTTCGCCGCCTTATGCAGATTGCGCGCCCGGGCGTAATAGCCGAGGCCGGTCCACAGATGCAGCACTTCATCCAGCGGCGCCGCCGCTAAATCGCCAACCGTGGGGAAGCGCGCCATAAAGCGTTCGAAATAGGGAATAACCGTGGCAACCTGGGTTTGCTGTAACATCACTTCGGACAGCCACACCTTATAAGGCGTCTTTTCCAGCTGCCAGGGCAGGGTTTTGCGGCCAAAGCGCTGGTACCAGTCCAGCACTTGTTGCGCGAACTGCGGCGCTTGCATCATAAGAAGGAAATTTTCCGTGTTTACTCTACACTCAGGCAGGAATTCCAGCACATGCGCACCTGGGTGTAAACCGGAAGATTGCAAAGGCTTGCTTCTGCTTATGAACTTTGCATAATGCCCGTTTCCCAGAACAGGCTAACCAGCAGGCTTCGACATGATTAATGACGTCATCACCCCAGAATTTGATGAGAACGGGCGGCCATTGCGCCGGATCCGCAGTTTTGTACGCCGCCAGGGCCGCTTAACCAAAGGACAGCAGCAGGCAGTGGACACCTACTGGCCGGAGATGGGGGTGGAATATCAGCCGGAGCCGATCGATCTGCCCCAGCTGTTTGGCCGGGACGCGCCGGTCACGCTGGAAATCGGCTTTGGCATGGGCGCCTCGCTGGTCACCATGGCGCAAAATACGCCACAGCAGAACTTCCTCGGCATTGAGGTACACTTGCCGGGCGTCGGTGCCTGCCTGGCTTCCGCGAAAGAAGCGGGCGTCGATAACCTGCGCGTAATGTGTCACGACGCGGTGGAAGTGCTGGAGAAAATGATCCCGGATAACTCGCTGCGTATGGTCCAGCTGTTTTTCCCGGATCCGTGGCATAAAGCCCGTCACAACAAACGTCGTATCGTTCAGGTGCCGTTTGCCGAGCTGGTGATGCGTAAGCTGAAGCTGGGCGGCGTATTCCACATGGCGACCGACTGGGAAGCCTACGCGGAACATATGCTTGAAGTGATGAACAGCATCGATGGCTTCCGCAATCAGTCTGAGCAGCAGAATTACGTGCCGCGTCCCGAGACGCGTCCACTGACCAAGTTTGAGCAGCGCGGGCAGCGTTTAGGCCATGGCGTATGGGATTTAATGTTTGAGAGGGTGAAATAATGGCCACACAACGCAGCCGCCGTTTACGTAAAAAACTGCATATCGATGAGTTTCAGGAACTGGGTTTCTCCGTCGCCTGGCGTTTCCCGGAAGGCACCAGTGAAAGCGAGATCGATGAGACGCTGAATCAGTTCATTGATGAAGCGATCGATCCTAACGGTCTGGCCTTCGATGGCAGCGGTTACCTGGTGTGGGAAGGACTAATCTGCCTGCAAAAAACCGGCAAATGCACCGATGAGCATCGCGAGCTGGTACGTAAATGGCTGGAAGAGCGCAAGCTGCAGGACGTGCAGGTGACTGAACTGTTTGATGTCTGGTGGGACTAAGTAACACGACGCCGGGCCGGCTGACGCGGGATGGAAAGATGATCCATAACGGCGAGGCCGCCCGGCCCTTCAGGATCCGGTTCAGACAGAAGGTGAGGGAGATTCAATGATGCGTAAAGCGCTTCTTGCTGTGCTGCTGGTAGCAGCGACTCAGGCCCAGGCTGCCTATGAATGCAGCGTTAAGCCACAGGATGATGTGGTGATCACGCCGCAAAGTGTGCAGGTGGTGGGCGCCAACGGCAATCTGCAAATTACGCCACAGGGCGAGGTGCAGTTTAACGGCCAGCAGGTATCACTGGATACCGCCGATCGGCAGAAAGCCATCGACTACCAGAGCGCACTGCGGCGAGATCTGCCGTGGATTGACAGCGGGGCGACGTCCCGGCTGGAAAAAGGGCGGGCGGCGCTGGATCGGGTGATTGTTGAGAAGCTGGGCGAGAACAGTAATGTGCGTAATCGCCTGACCACCCTGAACGGCCAGCTGAAACAGCAGATGAACCGCATCATCGAACACCGGCCGGATGGCCTGACCTTCCATCATCAGGCGATCGACAAAGTGCGTGCCGACGGCGAACAGCTGGTGCAGTCAACGCTCGGTGGCGTGATGCAGGACAGCCTGAATGAGATGGGCAGTCAGCAGGCCAGCGGCGGCAGTAATCCGTTGCAGGCCATTATGGGTAATCTGGGCGGTCTGCAGCAGTCTATTCAGGCGGAGTGGAGCAAGCAGGAGCAGGATTTCCAGAACTTCGGTCACGAAGTCTGCAATCGCGTCATTTCGTTAGAAGACCAGCGCAAAGGATTGGTTGCCGGTCTGAAGAAATAATCCTGAGCCTCAGCCAGCTGGCTGAGGCTCAGTTGTTGGTTACTCTTCCGGCAAAAACAGCTCTAACAGCGAATTCAGGAACAATTTCCCTTTCTCACTGATCTGCCACTGCTCAGCGGTTTCCACCACATAACCTGCCTCAATCGCCGCATCCATCTGCGGACGAATCACCTGTTCCGCTAAACCGGTATAACGGGCAAATTCACTGCGTGGCGCGGCTTCCAGCAGCCGGAAGCGGTTCATGAAGTATTCGAACGGCTTGTCGATATCGGCGACGTCGTACTGTTTCTCGCGATAATTACCCTGCATAAAGCCACGCGGATGACGGGTCTTCACCGTGCGAACGATGCGGCCGTCGGGCTGAGTCAGTTTGCCGTGCGCGCCACAACCAATGCCGAGATAATCCCCGAAGCGCCAGTAGTTGAGGTTATGTTCACAGCGATAACCCGGTTTGGCGTAGGCCGAGGTTTCATACTGCTGATAACCGGCGGCGCTCAGCAGCTGGTGACCCTGCTCATAAATATCCCACAGCGCATCATCATCCGGCAGCACTGGCGGCCGTGAACCAAACAGGGTGTTGGGTTCGATGGTCAGCTGATACCAGGAGAGATGCGGCGGATTAAGCGCGATCGCCTGACGCAGATCGTCGAGCGCTTCGTCCAGCGACTGATCGGGCAGGCCGTGCATCAGGTCGAGGTTAAAGCTGCGTAAGGCTAATCCCTGCGCCAGCTTAGCGGCACGCTTCGCCTCGTCCGGACCGTGAATACGCCCCAGCCGCTGCAGTTTTTGCGGACTGAAACTCTGCACGCCAATGGAGATCCGGTTGATACCGGCCCGCTGATAGGCGCTGAAACGATCGGCTTCAACGGTACCGGGATTAGCTTCCATGGTGACTTCCGCGTCGGGTGTCAGCGCCAGACGCGAACGTACGCCATCCATCAGCAGCTGCATCGCACTGCCGCTCAGCAGGCTGGGCGTGCCGCCGCCGATGAAAATGGTGCGTACTTCACGGTCAGCGATCAGCGGTAAATCCTGCTCCAGATCGCGCAGCAGGTGCTGCACATACTCGACGTGCGGCACCTCATCTTTCAGCGCGTGGGAGTTAAAATCACAGTAGGGACATTTCTGTACGCACCACGGAATGTGGATATACAGACTTAACGGCGGCAGATTAGGCATTACGCATCGCTTCCAGCAACAGCGTCAATGCTTTACCCCGGTGAGAAACTTCACCTTTTTCCGCTTTGCTTAGTTCGGCTGCGGTTTTACCCAGCGCCGGAACGTAGAAAATCGGGTCGTAACCAAAGCCACCAGCGCCGGCCGCCGCGCGGGTAATCTCACCCTGCCAGCTGCCGTGGAACACCAGCGGCGTCGGATCGTCGGCGTGGCGCAGATAGACCAGCACGCAGTGGAACTGCGCCTGACGCTGGCCGTCTGGCACGTTTTCCAGCGCCTGCAGCAGTTTTTCGAGGTTCTGCCGATCGCTGGCCTCGTCACCGGCGTAACGTGCCGAGTAGATACCCGGCGCGCCGCCCAGCGCATCGACCGCCAGGCCGGAATCATCGGCGATCGCCGGTAAACCGGTGATCTGCGCTGCGTGACGTGCTTTGAGAAGGGCATTCTCAATAAAAGTCAGGCCGGTTTCTTCAGCCGATTCTACCCCGAGTTCAGTCTGAGCGACGATATCCAGGCCGAAGGCGGAGAGCAGATCCGCCAGTTCACGCACTTTGCCGGGATTGCCGGTTGCGAGGACAACTTTTTGCATAACAGTTCCAGTTTGGTTCATTTACAGCAGATACCAGAGACCCGGGAACAGGTCCATGCCGAGAAAGTTCAGGGCATACAGTACCAGGATGACGATCATTGCCGAGAAATCGATGCCGCCCATTGCTGGCAGCACGCGGCGAATCGGCGCCATCAGCGGTTCGGTCAGCTGGATCAGCACATAATCAATCGGGCCGCGACCCTGACTGATCCAGCTCATCAGTGAACGGATAATAATCACCCAGAACACCAGATAGCCGGCGGATTTGACCAGCGACAACAAGCCGACCAGCAGGTTGGTTGGATCGACCGAGAACACCCCGACCTGAATCAGCAACAGAATCGGATATTTCAGCGTCGTCAGGACAAACGCCAGCAGCAGCGAAGCAGTATCGATCGGGCCAAGCGCCGGCAGCACGCGACGCAGCGGCTTGACTATCGGCTGTGTCACTTTCACCACGAACTGTGCCAGCGGGTTATAAAAATCGCAGCGGGACCACTGCATCCAGATGCGTAACAGCAGCACCATGACGTAGAGATCGATCAGCGTTTTTACTAAAAACGTCATTGTTAACATGAAGTTCCTCTATTATTGTTGTGAGTTGCGCGCAGAGTCGCGTGCGCCAAAAATGGCGGTGCCGATGCGCACCATCGTACTGCCTGCGGCGATTGCCGCCTCCATGTCATCGCTCATTCCCAGCGAGAGCGTGTCGATAGCCGGATAGTCCTGCTGCAACTGCCGGAAGGCCTCAGCCATCTGCTGGCACACCGCCAGTTGCCGGTCATAGTCACTTTCCGCTGCCGGTATCGCCATTAGTCCGCGCAGGCGCAACTGCGGCAGCGCAGCGATTTGCTGTGCCAGCCCGGAAACGGCATCCAGCATGATGCCAGATTTGCTGTTCTCGTCACTGATATTTACCTGAATTAACACATTAAGCGGCGGCAGCGTCGCCGGACGCTGATCGTTGAGCCGCTGTGCAATGCGCTGACGGTCAATGGTGTGACACCAGGCAAAGTTTTCCGCCACCAGACGACTTTTGTTCGACTGCAGCGGGCCGATGAAGTGCCACTCCAGCTGAGGATGTGCGGTCAGTGCCTGAACCTTTTCAACCCCTTCCTGAACGTAATTTTCGCCAAAGGCGATCTGACCGGCAGCGGCAGCTTCTTCGACTGCGCTCGCAGGTTTGGTTTTACTCACTGCAAGCAGCGTAATTTCTTCTGGCGCGCGGCCGCAACGCGCGGCGGCGGCGGCAATTCGCTGCCGCACTTGCTGTAGGTTGTGCTGGATTGAAGTCATAGTCAGGAGAAATTATGAATCTGGATGAAATGGTGGAGCTTAGTGTAAAGCATAATGCCGCCGATCTGCACCTTTGCAGCGGACATTTGCCCTACTGGCGACGTCACGGAAAGCTGGAGACGGTGCCGCAGCAGGTCAGACTGTCGGCCGCGTGGATGGCGCAGTTTATTGATCACCGGCTCGATGAGCCGCAGCGTCAGCAGCTGGAACGCGACCGGCAGCTTGATTTTGCCCTGACGCTGGCAACCGGCCAGCGGCTGCGTGCCAGCCTGTTTATGCAGCGTAACGGCCTGTCGCTGGCGCTACGCATCATCGCCGCGCAGTGCCCGACGCTGGAAAGCCTGCGGCTGCCGCCGATAGTGCCGGCGTTGCTGGAGCAGCGCGATGGGTTGATCCTGATCACCGGCGCGACCGGCAGCGGTAAATCAACCACGCTGGCGGCGCTGGTGGATGCGCTGAACCGTCAGCAGGCGCGCCATATTATTACGCTGGAAGATCCGATTGAGTTTATCCATCACAGCCAGCAGTCACTGATTCAGCAGCGTGAAATAGGGCCACACTGCGCCTCTTTCAGCCTTGGGGTAAAGGCGGCGCTACGGGAAGATCCGGATGTGATCCTGCTGGGTGAACTGCGCGACAGCGAAACCATCCGTCAGGCGCTAACCGCGGCGGAAACCGGTCATCTGGTGCTGGCGACGCTGCACACCCGCAGCGCAGCGCAGGCGGTTGACCGGCTGGTCGATGTGTTCCCGGCTGAAGAGAAAGCGCTGGTGCGCAGCCAGCTGGCGGGCAGCCTGAAGGCGGTAATAGCCCAGCGGCTGGTGCCGTCGATCGATGAGAAACGCATCGGTCTGTTCGAGGTGCTGATAGCGACGCCCGCCATCGCTAACCTGATCCGTGAAGGCAAGATGCACCAGATCCCGGCGCTGCTGCAGACCGGCGCGCAGGCCGGTATGCAGACCTTTGAGCAGAGCCGGCTGGCCCGCCAGGCAGAAGGGTGGCTTCAGTAATGGTTCTCGAACCAGTCCTGCAGAATGATGGCGGCAGATTGTGAATCCACTGAGCCTTTGTTTAACGCGCGATAGCCGCCGCGTTCGAACAATCCGGCCCGTGCTTCGACCGTGCTGAGACGCTCATCCTGCAGCTCAACCCGGATGCCGAAGCGGCCGTGCAACCGGTTAGCAAACTTGCGCGCTCTGGCGGTCAGCGGCTGCTCGGTGCCATCCATATTCAGCGGTAAACCCACCACCACAAAATCGGGTTGCCACTCTTTCAGCAGCTTTTCGATTTGCAGCCAGTCGGGCGTGCCATCCTGCGCTTTGAGAGCCGCTAGCGGACGGGCGGTACCGGTCAGTTGCTGACCTACCGCGACACCAATACTTTTGGTGCCGAAGTCGAAACCTAACAGAGTTTGTGTTGACATCAGGCGTGTCCGGCGTCGCTGGCCATGTTGTGAATATCGACGCCAATACTGCGCGCCGCTTCGCGCCAGCGCTCTGAAATCGGCGTCTGGAACAGAATGTTGCTGTTGGCCGGCGTGGTCAGCCAGGCATTTTCCATCAGCTCATTCTCCAGCTGATCTTTTTCCCAGGCGCAGTAACCCAGCGCCACCAGCACGTTGTCCGGCTGAGAGGCGGTGCCAATCGACTCCAGTACGTCGCGGGAGGTGGTGATCACCGTATTATCTGAAATACGGATGCTGGAGGTAAACGTGCGTTGAGCCGAATGCAGGATAAAGCCGCGATCTTCCGCCAGCGGGCCACCGGTAAACACCGGCTTATCCAGTTTGATCGCCGGATCGCGATCCTCGGCAGAGATTTTGAGCTTCTTCAGAATGCCTTCAACCGTCAGGTTTTCCATCGGTTTATTGATGATCAGACCCATTGCGCCTTCTTCGTTATGTTCGCAGAGATAGACCACGGAACGTTTGAAGAAAGGGTCCTGCAGTGAAGGCATGGCAATCAAAAAGTGATGCTGTAAATTCATTCTCACACGATGTACCAAAAAAATAACCGGCACGCGACGTCCGCACCGGTATTGGGTTGATCTCGGAGCATGGCCCCGGCGTCATGCTCAGCCCAGGCGCTTCTCAATGGCATCCATCAACATGCCGGTGATGGAGATGGGGAAGGCTGCCTCAATTTCACGCACGCAGGTCGGGCTGGTCACGTTAACTTCTGTCAGTTTATCACCGATGATGTCCAGTCCGACAAAAATCAGCCCTTTTGCTTTCAGGGTCGGGCCGACGCGACGGGCGATTTCCCAGTCACTTTCACTCAGCGGACGGGCTTCACCGCGGCCACCTGCTGCCAGGTTACCCCGGGTTTCACCGCCCTGCGGAATACGGGCCAGGCAGTAAGGCACCGGTTCGCCATCCACCACCAGCACGCGTTTGTCGCCTTCTTTGATCGCCGGAATATAGTTCTGCGCCATGCAGAACAGGCTTTCATGTTCGGTCAGGGTTTCAGTGATGACGCCAAAGTTCGGATCGTCTTTCTTCACCCGGAAAATAGAGGCGCCACCCATGCCGTCCAGCGGTTTCATGATGATGTCGCCATGCTCCTGCCAGAAGGCACGCAGTTTCTCTTTGCTGCGGGTTACCAGCGTGTCCGGCGTGAACTCAGCAAACCAGGCGGTATAGAGCTTTTCGTTACAGTCGCGCAGGCTCTGCGGTTTGTTCACGATCAGCGTGCCCAGCTCTTCTGCGCGCTCCAGAATATAGGTTGCGTAGATGAATTCGGTATCGAATGGCGGATCTTTACGCATCAGTACCACGTTCAGGTCGGCGAGGGGGATCTCCTGCTCGCTGCCAAACTGATACCAGCTGTCCGGATTCTGCTCAACGCTTAACAGACGGGTGCGGGCAAACGCCACACCACCGCGCAGGGAGAGATCGCGCATCTCCATGTAGTGAATTTCATAACCACGGCGCTGTGCTTCCAGCAACATGGCGAAGCTGGTGTCTTTTTTAATATTGATGGACGAAATAGGGTCCATCACGATGCCAAGTTTAATCATTATTATCTCCTCAGGGAGGCGGCGGTTACCGTCTCGTCTCGTTCGGTCAGCAGTGGGCCGTTCAGTCAGCACGTCAGCGAACCGGCGTCTGTGACTGCCCGCTGGCAGTATCGCTTAACCCAGGTCGCCAAACCTCACCTGAAGTGCCGTAATGGCGGTCAGCGCGGTGGTTTCGGTACGCAAAACCCGTGGGCCAAGCAGGATGTCAGTAAAATCGTGCTGCGCCGTCATGGCGATTTCGTCAGCGGAAAGCCCGCCTTCAGGGCCAATCAGCAGCCGCACCCGTTCAACCGGCTGCGGCAGCGTATTGATACTGTGGCTGGCGCGCGGATGCAGATTAAGCTTCAATCCGCTCTCTGCTTCAGCGCACCAGGCTTCCAGCGTCATCGCCGGACGGATTTCCGGCACGCGATTACGGCCGCACTGTTCGCAGGCGGCAATCGCAATCTTCTGCCACTGCTGAATCTTTTTAGCCAGGCGTTCAGCGTCCAGCTTCACGCCACAGCGCTCGGAAAATAGCGGCGTAATGACGTTCACTCCCAGCTCAATCGATTTCTGGATAGTGAACTCCATCTTTTCACCGCGCGACATCACCTGACCCAAATGCAGGTGCAACGGCGACTCGCGATCGTCCGGCTGGCTCTCTGTGACCGATACTTTTACACGCTTTTTATCAACATGCGTGATCTCTGCTGCAAAAGTCAGATTAGTGCCATCAAAGAGTTCCAGACGCTGTCCCGGCGACATGCGAAGCACCCGGCCGACGTGATTGGATGCATCTTCATCCAGCGTAATGTCACTGCCAACGCTCAACGGCCCGGCGTGATAGATGCGAGGTATGCGCATAAGGTTCCTGAGAACTAAGCGCCGTGTGGAATGACACGGCGTCATCGGGAAAAGAGCTAGTTTAGGGCAGGCTTTTTAGCGCTGGCAAGCCTGCTGCACATAAGGATTGTGATTGCCCTGTACCCGCGCGATGCGCTGGTCACGCTCACACTCCCATTTCGTCACCGGATAGAGCTTATTCCAGGCGGTAAACAGCTGGGTTTGCTGGCGCGAAATTCGCAGATGATACTGGTCACGCATATAGAAGTAGGTACGGGCAATCGCACCGCGTGCGCGCGCCGGTGGCTCTGCCTGCTTAAGTTTAAAGTCCACCTTCATCTCACACTGACCATACTGCTTTTCACTGCCGTTCCATTGACTGTAGGCGAAGTTGCCGCGGTCGCCATTTACTTCGCCGATAGCCGGTTGCAGGTTGTGCAGATCGGTTTCAATGCGACGATAGTCCGGGTCTTTACTGCAGTTTTTACGGCCGCCGTTTTGCCAGCATTGACGCTGGTGACCAAATTCCCACGCCGGCATAACGTGTTCCCACTCAATGCGTGCCGCACGATTGGCATTTTTACGCGGCTGATAGCCGCAGCTGTTCAGGTCAGGCAGGCCTTTTTTTCCCTGCCAGTTAATTTTACAGCCGCAGTAAAAAGACCCCGGCGCATCGGCGTTGAGTTCAGCGGCAAAAGCTTTGGCCTGCTGGAAATTGTTTTGATGGTAATTATTCAGGTTCAGGGCGTCAGCCGCAAAAGGAACCGATAACAGCGCAACGGCCAGACTAATGATGCGAGACATATTCCAGATTTCTACTCAGTGCTCTAAAAAGGGCGGCAGGGTAACAGAATGCGGAATCACGCGGAATGAGAAATCGGCTCAGGCGGGCACAAACTCACCGGCTTTCAGCAGGCTGCCGCAGTGAACGCAGCGATATTCGCTCTCGCCGCGCAGTATCCGATTGTGACGGCGTACCGTGAGCTGATGCTGCTGGCACTGACAGCGATAAGCAAAGGTGCGGCTGCGGACTGACTGCACCTCGAACTGATGGGTTCGTCGCGCCGGCACGCCCAGCACCTGCTCCATCATCCACTTCCACTCTTTGCCGTGCGGCGCCACGCGACCGAATTGCTTCCACACCAGCAGATGCGCCAGTTCGTGCGGAATCACCTCCTCAATGAACGCCTGCTGGTTTTCCAGCAGCAGGATCGGATTAAGGCGGATTTCCCACGGCTCCAGCCAGGCGGTGCCGGCAGCGGTGCCGCGCTGCTGATAGAGCAGCGTTGGTTCAGGGTAGTTGGTTTTCAGTGCCAGATTGGCGCGCTCCAGCGCCTGACGCAGCGCGCGCATCACGGCCTGTTGCAGAGCAATGGGGAGACGAGGTGTTTTCATGGCGCTCAGAATAATCGGCGTCAGGCGGGAACTCAACCGGGCAGAACAGATCGCCGTTTACCGATGCCATTAATGTGCAGGCGGCCTGTTAGCGTTCTCTGCTCCGCCAGACCCGCGCGCACCGCGACGGCCGGGCTGAAACCGGCGCGGCAGCCCGCATCAGGCGTCAGGTGATAATTTTGGTTTAAATATTGTTATGCTCCTTTTTAGAATATCCTATGGTTAGCATTTGCCGCAGGGTGGATGGACGTCAGGTGAAAGGCACAGGGCACGGATAAAGCGATGAAAGATAATAATAATGTGAAGAAACAACGGATTGTGCTGGTCACCGATTTGATGGCGGGACGCGGTGGGATGGAGAACGTGACCGGTCAGCTGATCACGGCGCTGAATGCTGACCCGGAATGGGAAGCCGGGCTGTTTATCATCAACAGCGGCGAAGAGAGTCATTCACGCGCCTGGACCGCCAATGCGGTGCTCCAGGAAAGCGTCTGTACCCTGCGCAATAAAAAAATAAAGAACTTCATTCATACGCTGCGAATGGCCGCTTTTTTTCGCCGCTATCAGCCCGATCATGTCATTACCTTAAACACCATTCCCTGCCTGATGACGCGCCGGGCGATTACGCTCTCCGGCCGGAAAATCGTGCTGTCGAGCTGGATGCATCTGCCGCCGCGTGAGCGTTACCGTCCTCACTATCTGTTGCGCGCCGATCACCATTTTGCCATCAGTCAGCAGATCAGGCAGCAGCTGGTCGAGTTGGGTGCCAGCGCGGCGGATATTGACGTGATTTATAATCCGGTAAAACGCAACGACAGCGTGATCGGCCGGCCGGCGGAACTGAAATTTTTATATATCGGCCGGGTCCATTTTGAGCGCCAGAAGCAGCTTAAAGATCTGTTCGATGCACTCAGTCTGCTAGAGGTGCCGTGGACGCTGGAGATTGTCGGCGACGGAGAAGATCTGGCGCGCTGCCAGGCGTATGTGGCGCAGCGGGGAATTCAGGATCGCATCAGCTGGCATGGCTGGCAGGAGAATGCCTGGGACTACGTGATCCGCCAGATCAAACAGGTCACCTGTCTGGTGATGACCTCCAACTTCGAAGGCTTCCCGCTGATCCTGCTGGAAGCGATGTCACGCGGCGTTTACTGCGTCTCTTCTGACTGCGTCAGTGGCCCGGCGGAAATCATTAAGCCGGGCATCAACGGTCAACTGTATCAAAAGAATGACAGCATGGCGCTGGCGGCGATTCTCAGTGCCCTGAGCGGGCAGGTTCACTTTCCCGATCACCAGCTTATTAAACAGAGCATTACCGGTTTTTATGAGGAGAATTATATGAAGCATCTGAAGGACGTGCTTAACCGCCTCTCTGAGGTTAAGCATGACGAATAAGACCAAACTTAATGGATTGTCCTTAGCGGTGAATTTTTCTGTCATCGCGCTCTGCCTGGCGCTGGCGCTAAATATGTTTGTCACCGGCCTGCCACAAAAAATCTTCTACATTGTCTCTTACCTCTCCGTGGCGTCGATTGCCTATGGACTGGTGCGCCGGAAAATAGCCTTTCAGCCAAACCGCTTTTTCATCGTCCTGTTTTTCGTGCTGATTATCTTTTCGCTGATTCGCCTGGTCTGGGCGATTCAGGTCAAAGCGATTGAAACCGCCCCTTCGGGCGACAGTATCACCAACATCAGCAACTATCTGCTGGGCGCTAAGCGCCTGCTGCTTGGCGCATTTGTCCTGTTGAGTTTGGCAATTTACAGTCAGCGGGTGTCGCTCACTACGCTGCGGGCAGGGAAAGTTTTGATCCTGCTGGGATTGCTGATCACCCTCGGCTTCGGCATTTATGAGCATCTCTATACCGCCAACGTACGGATTAAGCTCACCACCGAAGCGGCCTCCATGTCCTCCTACATGATTCTGTTTATCTACTGCGCCTGGCTCTGGCTGAGCCGCTTTGAGACCCAGCCTTACTGGAAGATTGCGGACGTGGCCGCTTTGCTCGTCACCTTCGCGTTGCTCTATCTGTGCGGCACCCGGGTGACCATTATTGCCCTGGTCGCGGTTGGTCTGCTGTTCCTGTTACAGACCTATCGTCTGGCGATGCTGAAAAACTGGCGTGCCAGCGCGCTGGTGGTGGGTTTGCTGGCGGTGCTGGTGCTGATGACCAGTAACCGCTGGGTGGAAGGGGTGCAGGATATTGAGAACTACGGCTCCAACAGTTCAACGTCGCTGGGCGCGCGGGTGGCGATCTGGGGCGGGGCAGTTAACTTTATTCAGCATCATTCCGGTTTTGCGACTCCGGATGAGCGCACCACCCAGGCGCGTCAGTTTATTAGCGCGCACTACCCGAATAACCTTGAAGGCTACACCAACGTTAAATACAACATGCACAACGAGTTCCTCGAAGTTACCACCTTACAGGGATGGCTCGGGACCGCGTCGCTGGCGTTGCTGTATCTGGTGGCACTGGCGGGGGGAATGAAGCGCTGCGATCTGCGCGGGGTGGCGCTGCCGCTGCTGGCGCTGTTTGTCGCTGGACTGACCGATTCGGTGCTGCCCTATAACCAGACAGCCACCATTTTCATTATGGCGCTGGCGCTCTGCTGTCTGCGGCTACCGGTAGCACCATCGCGGATCTAGCGTGAGGCGAGGGATAAAATAAAAACGGCGGGGTTTCCAGAGAAACCCCGCCGTTTTTTTTACGCTTGATGATTAATTCTGTGAACCGATGTCGCGCAGTTTTTTACCGGCCATCAGGTTGCGTTCGATGTGCTCCAGCGAGACGTTTTTGGTCTCCGGAATCAGCATCACCGTCAACAGAATGAAGAACAGGTTCAGCAGCGCGTAGACCCAGAAGGTATTGGCGTTGCCCAGCGTGTTCAGCATTGTCAGGAAGGTCGCACCGACAATCATGTTAGCGATCCAGTTGGTGGTGGTGGAGACGGTGATACCGAAGTCGCGGCCTTTCAGCGGCTGAATTTCAGAACACAGAACCCAGATCAGCGGACCGGCTGACATCGCAAAACCAATGATAAACATCAGCAGCATACCCACGGCGAAGTACTGCGCGCCCGGCGAATGGATACCGAAATGCAGCATGGTACCCAGCACGCCCATACCGGCTGCCATCACCATAAAGCCGAGGATCAGGGTTGGTTTACGACCCCAGCGATCGACCAGGCCGATAGCGATAAAGGTGGCCAGTACGTTGATCAGACCAACAATTACCGTGCCCCACATCTGCTCAGTGGTATTAGTGAAACCGGCAATTTCGAAGATTTTTGGTGCGTAATACATGATGACGTTCATGCCGGTGAACTGCTGCATGACCTGCAACAGAATACCGAGGTAGACCGCACGACGGAAGTGGCTGCTGCTGGTGAACAGACCCCAGCCAGACTGCTTAATCTTCAGGCTTTCACGAATTTCATCCAGTTCACGCTTCGCCTGTTCGCTGGTGTCACGCAGACGATCCAGCACCCGTTGCGCATCACGGAAGTTGCCTTTCGCCGCCAGCCAGCGTGGGCTGTTTGGCAGGAAGAAGACGCCAACCAGCAGCAGCAGAGCAGGAATGGTGATAATGCCCAGCATCCAGCGCCAGTTGCCGGTAAAGCTGAACGCGGTATCGGACAGGTAAGCGCCCAGGATACCGATAGTGATCATCAGCTGATAAAGCGAAATCATACTGCCACGAATTTTTTCTGGTGCAATTTCAGAAAGATAAAGCGGGGCGGTGTAAGACGCGATACCGACAGCCAGACCCAGCAGAACGCGGGCGCTGATCAGCATTTCAGGGTTTGGTGACATAGCCGACCAGAGTGAACCAATCACGAACAGGATCGCGCCGGCCATCAGGCTCTTTTTACGGCCCAGGCGAGAGGACATCCAGCCACTGCCGATAGCACCGACCGCAGCACCAAACATCATGGAACTGACGATCCACTCCTGCTGATGGGCGGTAACGTTAAAGTCTTTTGCGATAAACGGCAGAGCACCGGCGATAACGCCGATATCCAGACCGAACAGCAGACCCGCAAGGGCCGCCAGAAAGCAGACAAATAAGGTCATCGCCTTATTTGATGTTCTGCTTTTGTGTGTATTGCCAGGCATTTTAGCCTCCAGGTTTATCCATCATTGTTTTTATCAATGTTAAAAAACTCTTTGCGCGAAAAAAGTGAGTCCGATCACATCAGTGTAATCGTTTACACACGCTGAAACCCTGAAATTCAGCATTTTTTGCCCGGAAAGGTTAATTAACCAGTGAGGTATAGCACTCATTAAGTTTCTGACAAGGCTCTATTTATTGGCTATCAGACGACGCTGAAAATAACGCATTTTCAGAAGAATAACTACGTAGAGTAAATCCTAAATAGCAGATAAACAAAGCGTTTCAAATTGTAATCGTTAACATTTTGTTGTCAGAAATGGCGAAAAGAAGTGTAGCTGAGATCAGAAGATTTGCTGCAGGCAGGGCGCGTAACCGCGGATTTGAGGCTGACTGACCGGCATCAGGCATAAAAAAACCCTGCCGTCGTGGCAGGGTTTTGATCATTCCGGCTTAAATCAGAGGCCAGCGGCTTCGCGCAGCTGTGCCGCTTTGTCGGTTTTTTCCCATGGGAAATGTTCTCGACCAAAGTGACCGTAAGCCGCGGTCTCTTTATAGATTGGGTGCAGCAGGTCGAGCATCTGAATCAGACCATACGGACGCAGATCGAAGAACTCACGCACCAGCAGCGTCAGCTGCTCAGTTGAAACTTTCTCGGTACCGAAGGTTTCAACCATGATGGAGGTAGGTTCCGCCACGCCAATCGCGTAAGAGACCTGAATTTCACAACGATCTGCCAGACCGGCCGCCACGATGTTCTTCGCGACGTAACGGGCAGCATAGGCTGCTGAACGGTCCACTTTTGACGGGTCTTTGCCCGAGAACGCGCCGCCGCCGTGTCGAGCCATGCCGCCGTAGGTATCAACGATGATTTTACGTCCGGTCAGGCCGCAGTCGCCCATCGGGCCACCGATAACAAAACGGCCAGTCGGGTTGATATGATATTTGGTCGAGGCGCTCAGCCATTCTGCAGGCAGAACCGGCTTGATGATCTCTTCCATCACCGCTTCCTGCAGATCTTTCTGGCTGATGGATTCGGCGTGCTGAGTCGACAGCACCACCGCATCAATGCCAACGATTTTGCCGTCGTCATACTGGAAAGTGACCTGGCTCTTGGCATCCGGACGCAGCCACGGCAGGGTGCCATTTTTACGCACTTCAGCCTGACGCTGCACCAGACGGTGCGCATAGGTCACCGGCGCAGGCATCAGCACGTCGGTTTCGTTGGTGGCATAACCGAACATCAGGCCCTGGTCACCGGCGCCTTGCTCCAGCGGATCGCTGCGGTCAACGCCCTGGTTGATATCCTGGGACTGTTTACCAATCGCGCTTAATACTGCGCAGGAGTTGGCATCAAAGCCCATATCGGAATGAACATAGCCGATTTCACGTACGGTGTTACGGGTGATCTCTTCGATATCGACCCAGGCGCTGGTGGTGATCTCACCGCCAACCAGAACCATACCGGTTTTAACGTAAGTTTCGCAGGCCACGCGTGCTTTAGGATCCTGTTCGAGGATCGCATCCAGCACCGCATCGGAGATTTGGTCGGCGATTTTATCAGGATGTCCTTCTGATACGGACTCAGACGTAAAAAGGTGTTTAGCCATTCTGTTCTTTACCTTACAAATGGTTTGAATTCGACTGCATAGCGCAAGTGAGTATCATCTGACTTAACGCCCCTTCAGGCAAAGCCGCGAGCAGTGAGGTTGTGTCAGCACAGCAGGCCAACACCGCCTGGATATTAACCTGTTTAGATGGAAAACCATCTGGACGGCTATTTTAGGTTACAGGATGAGCGAATTACCAGCCCTTTTTCTGTTTCAGCATTTTACCTGACGGGCTTATCGGCATAATTTCCTGACACTCCACGCATTTCCCCGATAATCTTTTTGCTTTTTGCCGCTGTAAACTGTATAAAACGCCGCTGCTTTGGTAGCAGCAATCAGGATGACGCCAGATCGCGTCGCGCCCGTCAGACACGCGTCTGACTTTCACCCAGTTGTGTTCCATGTGCCGCTGGCATGTGTGGAGGTGATACGAGTAATGAACCACGTTTTCTCTTTTTGCGGTTCTGCGCGCTGCGGCGCTGCGCTGGCTGTCTCCTGCCTCCCATCTCTTTCTCTGTCCTGCCGACAATATGTTCGATGCGGTAATTTTACCGACACGAGCGCCGGTTAATCTGTACCACTATCCTTACGGTTTTGTCTCTTCTCTGCGCGTGCGCAGCTGAACGACGCACGTTATCCGTGGTCCTCTTATACAAATCTGTTAAATGCATTCGGTTTCAACGGATATGGCCAGGGTGTTTTACACTTAACTCTCATGCGTGAATCGCGCTGACGGCAACGTCAGGTGAACAGGACATTGCGTTTAATGTGGCAACGAGTTTTCAGATTAGCGGCCAGAAAGCCGGTTAACAGTTTCATCTTTCAACGGAAAATTGAGGTTCGCGATGTCTGACGACATAAAGAATATCAAGGGTTCGTCAGCTGGCGAACAGGGTGCACTCCGCTCAATGCAGGAGGTAGCAATGAACGATCAGGATGCGAGCAAAATGTTGCGTACCTACAACATTGCCTGGTGGGGCAACAACTATTACGACGTCAACGAACTGGGCCACATCAGTGTCTGCCCCGATCCGGATCGCCCGGATGTGCGCGTCGATTTAGCCAGGCTGGTCAAAGAGCGTGAAGCGCAGGGCCAGCGTCTGCCTGCACTGTTTTGTTTCCCGCAGATTCTGCAACACCGTCTGCGCTCAATTAACGCCGCGTTCAAGCGCGCGCGTGAATCCTACGGCTACACCGGCGATTACTTCCTGGTTTATCCAATCAAGGTGAACCAGCACAAACGCGTGATCGAATCGCTGATCCACTCTGGCGAACCGCTGGGACTGGAAGCCGGCTCGAAAGCTGAGCTGATGGCAGTGCTGGCGCACGCCGGGCAGACCCGGACGGTGATCGTCTGTAACGGCTATAAAGATCGCGAGTACATTCGTCTGGCGCTGATCGGCGAAAAGATGGGCCACAAGGTCTATCTGGTGCTGGAGAAGATGACCGAAGTCCGGCTGGTGCTGGAAGAGGCGGAGCGTCTGAACGTGGTGCCGCGTCTTGGCATTCGCGCCCGTCTGGCCTCTCAGGGCTCGGGTAAATGGCAGTCGAGCGGCGGCGAAAAGTCGAAATTCGGCCTGTCGGCGACCCAGGTGCTGAAGCTGGTAGAGATCATGCGTGAAGCGGGCCGCATCGACAGCCTGCAGCTGCTGCACTTCCATCTCGGTTCGCAGATGGCCAACATTCGCGACATCGCCACAGGCGTGCGTGAGTCGGCGCGCTTTTACGTTGAGCTGGCTAAGCTCGGCGTTAACATCAAGTGTTTCGACGTGGGTGGCGGTCTGGGCGTGGATTACGAAGGAACGCGCTCGCAGTCTGACTGCTCAGTCAACTACGGCCTGAACGAGTATGCCAACAACGTCATCTGGGCGATTGGCGATGCCTGTGATGAGCACGGCCTGGAGCATCCTACGGTGATCACCGAGTCGGGTCGTGCGGTAACCGCGCACCACACGGTTCTGGTTTCTAACATCATCGGTGTTGAGCGTAACGAGTTCAGTAACCCGGAAACGCCGGATGCTGATGCGCCGCGCCCGATTGTCAGCATGTGGGAAACCTGGCAGGAGATGCACGAGCCGAACACCCGTCGTTCGCTGCGTGAATGGCTGCATGACAGCCAGATGGATCTGTTTGATATCCATACCGGTTATTCGTCCGGCACCTACGATCTGAAACAGCGCGCCTGGGCTGAGCAGCTCTATCTGAGCATCTGCCACTACATTCAGCAGCATCTTGATCCGAGCAACCGTGCGCACCGTCCGATTATCGACGAACTGCAGGAGCGGATGGCGGATAAGATCTACGTTAACTTCTCACTGTTCCAGTCGATGCCGGATGCCTGGGGTATCGATCAGCTGTTCCCGGTGCTGCCGCTGGAAGGGCTGAACAAGAAGCCGGAGCGCCGCGCCGTGCTGCTCGACATCACCTGTGATTCCGATGGCACCATCGATCACTACGTTGATGGCGACGGCATCGCTACCACCATGCCGATGCCAGAATATGACGTGGATAATCCACCAATGCTGGGCTTCTTTATGGTCGGCGCTTACCAGGAAATTCTGGGCAACATGCACAACCTGTTCGGTGACACCGAAGCGGTGGATGTCTATGCCCGTGAGAATGGCGACGTCGAAGTTCAGCTGTCGGACGAAGGCGACACCGTGGCGGATATGCTGCGCTACGTGCAGCTCGATCCGAACGAACTGATGGCACTGTTCCGTCATCAGGTGCAGGCCTCCGATCTGGATGACGAGCTGCGTGCGCAGTTCCTCGAAGAATTCGAGAGCGGCCTGTACGGTTACACCTATCTGGAAGACGAGTAATCGGCTCAGATCGCCGGCAATCTCATATTGCAGTTGCCGGTGAAATGTCGATAATCTGACGCATACAATCCCTTCCTCGTCGGGCCTAACGACGCGGAGGGGATTTTTTTCATCTATAGCTTAATGGCTCGCGGGCCTGGCCCGACGGATGCCAACAGAGAGGACGATCTATGTACAATACCCTCGGCAACCAGTACGACAACTCCCTGGTCTCAAACGCCTTTGGTTTCATGCGCTTCCCGCTCAACTTCCAGCCTTACGACAGCGATGCAGAGTGGGTGATCACCGGCGTTCCATTTGACGCCGCCACCTCGGGCCGTCCCGGCAGCCGTCTGGGCCCGGGTGCTATCCGTCAGATCTCAACCAACCTTGCGTGGGAAGGTTGCCGCTGGCCGTGGGATTTCGATCTGCGTCAGCGCCTGAAGGTGGTTGACTGTGGCGATCTGGTTTATGCCTTTGGTGACTCACAGGATCTTTCTGACAAGCTGCAGGCGCATGCCGAAAAACTGCTGGCGAACGGCAAACGCATGATGACCTTTGGCGGCGACCATTACGTGACGCTGCCGCTGCTGCGCGCACATGCGAAGCACTTCGGTAAGATGGCGCTGGTTCACTTTGATGCGCATACCGATACCTATTCCAACGGCCCGACCTTCGACCACGGCACCATGTTCTTCACCGCGCCGAAAGAAGGTCTGATCGATCCACAGCACTCGGTCCAGATCGGTATCCGTACCGAGTTTGATCAGAGCCTCGGCTTCAACGTGCTGGATGCAGCGCAGGTTAACGATCGCAGCGTCGATGACATTCTGGCCGAAGTGAAACGCACCGTGGGCGATCTGCCGGTCTATCTGACCTTCGATATTGACTGCCTTGATCCGGCACACGCGCCGGGCACTGGTACGCCGGTCATTGGCGGACTGACCACCGATAAAGCCACCAAGCTGATTCGCGGTCTGCAGGGCATGAACATCGTCGGTATGGATCTGGTGGAAGTGGCGCCAGGCTACGACCACGCCGACCTGACTGCGCTGGCCGCGGCCACTCTGGCACTGGATATGCTGCACGTGCAGGCGGTCAATAAAGGCTAATGCGATACGCTGGCCGGACTGCGTAAGCCGGCCAGCTTGCCAGCACTGAAAGCGGTGTTCTGCCTGTCGGACAGACGCCGCTTTGATCGTCACCTGACGCCTCGCCCGCTGCACCATCCTCGCTTTTTAATCCCGATGATCCCCTTCAGGTACGCCAGGCGCGAACCGCTATCTGCAACTAAACTTACAGCGTAAAAATTGCAGAGTGGAGATGATCATGGGCTTTCTTGATGAACTGGCAGGCGCACTCGACGGCAGTCAGAGCGAAGGGCATCCGCCCGGGCAGTTGCAGGCGGTCTGGCACTGGGTGCAGGAGCAGGGCGGTATTGAAGTACTGCTGTATAAGTTCCAGCAGGGGGGATTAGGCGAGATATTCAGCTCGTGGATCGGCACCGGCGATAATCATCCGGTCGGCCACAGCGAGATTCAGTCGGCCTTTGGTCAGGAGGAACTGCAGTCACTGGCGGATAAGCTTGGCACCGACGTCAAAGGCGCATCGGGTACGCTGGCGGCGCTGCTGCCACAGCTGATCGATAAAATGTCGCCGCAGGGACGGATGGATGAACAGGCGCTGCACGACAATAAGCTGGATTTAGGCTCGATGGTGGATCAGATATTCAAGCGCTAGCGATCTGCCTGGCTCAGCGAGCGAAAGCGCGCACCGGGTACGCGCTCCGCAGGTAAAGGTTATTTGCTGTCTGCTGCGATGCGCTCGCGGATGTGCTGGGCGCGCGCCTCTGACGCCGGGTGCGAATCAAACATTGAACTCTGGCGTCCCTGTTCCAGTTTTGCCAGTTTCTCGAAACTGGTCGCCAGACCCATTGGATCGATGTTGCGCTTCTTCATCAGATCGTAAGAGTAGTCATCAGCCTGGCTTTCCTGGGTCTGTGAGAACTGAGCATTGACCAGTTTTTCACCCAGTTCGCCAAGCTGCGACTGCGACAGTGAACCGATCACCCCACCGACCGAGGCGGCAGCCGTGCGGGCGGCGGTGGTAGCATACGCCAGCTGCATCGCTTTGCGGGTATGGCCCAGCGCCACGTGGCCCATCTCATGGCCCAGCACGCCTTCCACTTCGTTGTCATCCATCATATCCATCAGGCCGCTATAGACGCGAATACAGCCATTGGCCATCGCCCAGGCATTGACGTCTTTGGTCTGATACACCTTGTAGTTAGCCGGTACGCCATTAATGTTATCGCCCAGCGCGGCGGCAATTTTATTCAGACGCTGCTGATATTCACTGCTGGCAGGTGCAACCTGATTCTCTTTGTCCATCTGCTCACAGGATTGATCGCTGAGCTGCTTCACCTGATCATCGCTCAGGGTATAGGCCTGGTAAGCCTGCGCGCCCGACTGCATCAACGCGTTATTATCTAAACCCTGACAGCCGCTCAGCAGCGTTGCCAGCCCAAGAGCGACGACCGTTTTTTGGATTTTCATTCCGTATCCCATTCATAACAAGGTAAGAAAAACAAACACCTGAAACACTGCCAGGTGATTAAACTCTTCGGTTATAGCGCGCCACTCCTCGCATTGCTAGCAGACATCGCCGGAAAAGCCAGACGAAGCGGGCACATTTAGCGTTTTACAGCATGTACTTTTGCCATGTTTTTCATGTACATTGATCTGCAACTTTTTCCTTGTTTTGCCCGATAACTCATTAATTACAATAAGTTAAGGTGCGAAGCATTAATCCGACCTGGAGTAGAAAATGCCCTCTCGTAAAGAGCTCGCCAACGCCATTCGCGCGTTAAGTATGGATGCAGTACAGAAAGCTAAATCGGGACATCCGGGTGCCCCGATGGGCATGGCGGACATCGCTGAAGTTCTGTGGCGCGGCTACCTGAATCACAACCCAACCAATCCGCTGTGGGCCGACCGCGACCGCTTCGTGCTCTCCAACGGTCATGGCTCAATGCTGATTTATAGCCTGCTGCACCTCACCGGTTACGATCTGCCGATCAGCGAGCTGGAAAACTTCCGTCAGCTGCATTCAAAAACTCCAGGTCATCCAGAATATGGCTACACCGCAGGCGTTGAAACCACCACCGGTCCGCTGGGCCAGGGCATCGCTAACGCGGTCGGTTTCGCCATTGCTGAACGTACGCTGGCGGCACAGTTTAACCGTCCGGGCCATGACATCGTAGACCACAATACCTATGTCTTCATGGGTGATGGCTGCATGATGGAAGGTATTTCACACGAAGTCTGCTCACTGGCCGGTACCCTTAAGCTGGGCAAACTGGTGGCGTTTTATGATGACAACGGCATCTCAATCGACGGTCATATTGATGGCTGGTTCACGGATGACACGGCAAAACGCTTTGAAGCCTACGGCTGGCACGTGGTGCGTGGCGTAGATGGTCACGATTCTGATGCGATTGCTAAAGCGATCGACGAAGCGAAAAGCGTCAGCGATAAGCCGTCGCTGCTGATGTGTAAAACCGTTATCGGCTTCGGTTCACCGAACAAAGCGGGCACCCATGACTCGCACGGCGCACCGCTGGGCGATGATGAAGTCGCACTGACCCGCAAACAGCTGGGCTGGGAACACGCGCCTTTCGTTATCCCCTCTGACATCTACGCTGAGTGGGACGCTAAAGAAGCGGGCCAGGCAAAAGAAGCCGCATGGGATAAGAAATTTGCCGCTTACGCTCAGGCACACCCTGAACTGGCCGCCGAGTTCAAACGTCGCGTCAGCAATGAGCTGCCGGCAAACTGGCAGCAGGAGTCGCAGAAGTTTATCGAACAACTGCAGGCTAACCCGGCTAAAATCGCCAGCCGTAAAGCGTCACAGAATGCCATTGAAGCCTTTGGTAAAATCCTGCCGGAATATCTGGGGGGATCAGCCGATCTGGCGCCAAGCAACCTGACCATCTGGTCCGGCTCTAAGCCAATCAACGAAGACGCCGCGGGTAACTACATCCATTACGGCGTGCGTGAATTTGGTATGACCGCGATTGCTAACGGTCTGGCTCTGCACGGCGGTTTCCTGCCGTACACCGCCACCTTCCTGATGTTCGTTGAATATGCGCGTAACGCGGCGCGTATGGCGGCACTGATGAAGATCCGTCAGATCATGGTTTATACCCACGACTCAATCGGTCTGGGCGAAGATGGCCCGACTCACCAGCCGGTAGAGCAGATGGCCAGCCTGCGCACTACGCCGAACATGAGCCTGTGGCGTCCGTGTGACCAGGTTGAATCGGCAGTGGCATGGAAATATGCCATTGAGCGTAAAGATGGCCCGACAGCGCTGATCTTCTCGCGTCAGAATCTGGCGCAGCAGGAACGCAGCACTGAGCAGCTGGCTAACGTGGCGCGCGGTGGCTACGTACTGAAAGATTGCGACGCGACGCCTGAATTAATCCTGATCGCCACCGGTTCAGAAGTTGAACTGGCGGTTGGCGCCTGGGATAAACTCACCAGCGAAGGTCGTCAGGTACGCGTGGTCTCTATGCCATCAACCGATGCATTCGACAAGCAGAGTGACGCTTACCGTGAATCTGTGCTGCCGAAAGCGGTCAGCGCACGCGTAGCAATCGAAGCGGGTATCGCTGATTACTGGTTCAAATATACCGGTCTGAACGGCGCTATCGTCGGCATGACCAGCTTCGGCGAATCAGCACCGGCCGATCAGCTGTTCGAAATGTTTGGCTTTACCGTCGACAACGTTGTCGCTAAAGCGAAAGCGCTGCTGGCGTAACATCCGTCAGGCGGGCTCACACCCGCCTGATTAAAATCAGGGACGCTTCAGGCGTCCTTTTCGTTTTTTATTCCTGCAGTAATAACTATCTTTTGCGCCATTTTGTGACATAGATCCAAATATACGCAGTCCGATTGATCACAATCATTCCTGTTATTCCTCCCATCCTTTATTGTGGCTGAACCGTTTCAGTTGCCGGGCAGATCGCCCCGGTTTCAGACAATGCCGGGTAAGAATCTCCTGTACAAACTACAGCGAAGCGCTCAGGCTAACGGCACGTTTTTTCCGTCTGACGTGGCAGGAGAGAAATGACCATACGGGTAGCAATAAATGGGTTTGGCCGTATTGGACGCAACGTATTGCGTGCGCTGTATGAAACCGGCCGTCGTGCTGAGATCACCGTTGTCGCCATCAATGAGCTGGCCGAAGCGACCGGTATGGCGCATCTGCTGAAATATGACACCAGCCATGGCCGTTTTGCCTTTGATGTGCGGCAGGAGCGCGACGTGATGTGGGTCGGCGGCGATACCCTGCGCATTTTACACCGCGCTGAGATTGCCGATCTGCCGTGGCGCGAACTCGATATCGACGTGGTGCTGGATTGTACCGGCGTCTACGGCTCGCGCGCCGACGGCGAAGCGCATCTGCAGGCCGGCGCGAAGAAAGTGCTGTTCTCACATCCGGGCGGCAACGATCTCGATGCCACGGTGGTGTATGGCGTCAACCAGCAGTGGCTGAAAGCGACTGACTGCATCGTCTCGAATGCTTCCTGCACCACCAACTGTATTATTCCGGTGATCAAACTGCTGGATGACGCGTTTGGTATTGAGTCCGGCACCGTCACCACCATTCATTCGGCGATGCACGATCAACAGGTGATCGATGCCTATCACAGCGATCTGCGTCGTACCCGTGCCGCCAGCCAATCGATCATTCCAGTTGATACTCGGCTGGCGGCCGGGATTACCCGTATTTTTCCGAAATTCAACGATCGCTTTGAGGCGATTGCCGTGCGCGTGCCAACGATTAACGTGACGGCGATTGATCTCAGCGTTTCTGTACGCCAGCCGGTGAAGGCGTGTGAAGTTAACGCCTTGTTGCAAAGCGCGGCAGAAGGGGCATTTCGTGGTATAGTTGACTATACGGAATTACCGTTAGTCTCAGTCGATTTTAACCATGATCCGCACAGTGCCATTGTGGACGGCACCCAAACGCGGGTCAGTGGTCAACACCTGATCAAGACCCTGGTCTGGTGTGATAACGAATGGGGCTTTGCTAACCGAATGCTCGACACGACGTTAGCAATGGCCGCAAGCGGTTTCAGCTAGGGCGCGGTTTGCGCCTGGCAAAACTTATGAGAATCAACGAGAGGGTTCACCATGTCTGTAATTAAGATGACCGATCTGGATCTTGCTGGCAAACGCGTTCTGATCCGCGCCGATCTCAACGTACCAGTGAAAGAAGGGAAAGTGACGTCAGATGCACGTATCCGTGCTTCTCTGCCTACCATCGAAGCGGCGTTGAAACAGGGCGCGAAAGTGATGGTTACCTCTCACCTGGGTCGTCCGACCGAAGGTGAATACACCGAAGAGTTCTCACTGCTGCCGGTAGTTAACTACCTGAAAGAGAAGCTGAGCGGCACTAATGTGACCCTGGCAAAAGATTACCTCGACGGCGTTGAAGTGGGCGCTGGCGAACTGGTGGTTCTGGAAAACGTTCGCTTTAACAAAGGCGAAAAGAAAGATGACGAAGCACTGTCTAAAAAATACGCTGCCCTGTGCGACGTGTTCGTGATGGATGCGTTCGGTACCGCGCACCGTGCGCAGGCTTCTACCCACGGTGTCGGCAAATTTGCCCCGATCGCCTGTGCCGGTCCGCTGCTGTCAGCAGAGCTGGAAGCGCTGGGTAAAGTGATGAGCAACCCGGAGCGTCCGCTGGTCGCCGTCGTGGGCGGTTCTAAAGTATCGACTAAATTCGACGTACTGCAGTCGCTGGTGAAAATTGCTGACACCGTTATCGTCGGTGGCGGCATCGCTAACACCTTCGTGGCTATCGACAACAACGTCGGTAAATCACTGTATGAGCCAGACTTCGTTGAAGCGGCTAAAGGCCTGCGTGACCAGTACGGTATCCCGGTTCCAACCGACTCACGCGTTGGCACGGAATTCTCTGAAACTGCCCCGGCAACCGTGAAAAAGGTTTCGGAAGTGGCGGATAACGAAGAGATTATGGACTTCGGTGACGAAACCGCTCAGGCAATGGCCGCCATTCTGAAGGAGGCTAAAACCATCCTGTGGAACGGTCCGGTTGGCGTCTTTGAGTTCCCGAACTTCCGTAAAGGCACCGAAATCGTGGCGAATGCGATTGCCGACAGCGAAGCGTTCTCGGTTGCAGGCGGCGGTGACACCTTAGCGGCCATCGACCTGTTCGGTATCGAAGATAAAATTTCTTACATCTCGACCGGCGGTGGCGCGTTCCTCGAGTTCGTGGAAGGCAAAAAACTGCCAGCCGTTGCCATGCTGGAAGAGCGTGCGAAGCAGTAATCCTTTGGGGGCGATGCCGGGTGGCATCGCCTGAAGTCTTGCCCGTCAGGGCGTTTAAATCGAGGTCCCCACAGGGGATCCACGGTCACGAAACAGGACACAATCATGTCTAAAATTTTTGATTTCGTAAAACCCGGCGTTGTCACTGGTGATGACGTACAGAAGATCTTCAAAGTTGCGAAAGAGAACAAATTCGCACTGCCAGCGGTTAACTGCGTCGGTAGCGACTCGATCAATGCGGCACTGGAAGCAGCGGCAAAAGTAAAAGCGCCGATCATTATCCAGTTCTCTAACGGCGGTGCCGCGTTTATCGCCGGTAAAGGTTTCAAAACCGACAAGCCACAGGGCGCAGCTATTTTCGGTGCTATCGCTGGCGCACACCACGTGCACCTGATGGCAGAACAGTACGGCGTGCCGGTTATCCTGCATACTGACCACTGTGCCAAGAAACTGCTGCCGTGGATCGACGGTCTGCTGGACGCAGGCGAAGAGCACTTCAAGAAAACCGGTAAGCCACTGTTCTCTTCTCACATGATCGACCTGTCTGAAGAGTCACTGGAAGAAAACATCGAAATCAGCAGCAAGTACCTGGCGCGCATGGCGAAAATCGACATGACGCTGGAAATCGAACTGGGCTGCACCGGTGGTGAAGAAGATGGCGTCGACAACAGCCACATGGACGCATCTGCACTTTACACCCAGCCAGAAGATGTTAACTACGCCTACGAAAAACTGAATGCCATCAGCCCGCGTTTCACCATCGCGGCATCATTCGGTAACGTGCACGGCGTTTATAAGCCAGGCAACGTGAAACTGACCCCAACCATTCTGCGCGATTCGCAGAAATACGTGTGTGAAAAACACGGTCTGCCGCACAACGCGCTGGACTTCGTTTTCCACGGTGGTTCAGGTTCTTCTGCTGCAGAAATCGAAGAGTCTATCAGCTACGGCGTGATCAAGATGAACATCGATACCGATACCCAATGGGCGACCTGGGACGGCATCCTGCAGTACTACAAAAAGAACGAAGGCTATCTGCAGTCGCAGCTGGGTAACCCGGAAGGCGCTGACAAGCCAAATAAAAAATACTACGACCCACGCGTCTGGCTGCGTTCTGCCCAGGCCTCTATGGTGGTCCGTCTGGAGCAGGCTTTCAAAGAGCTTAACGCTGTCGACGTACTGTAATAACCAGTGAGTTAGCGTACAAAAAAGGCCCGAAAGGGCCTTTTTTTATGCAGCTGCGGCAGAAAATTGCGGTTAAACGACCCGCTTTTTGGCGCTTCAAACAATAATTGATTACCCTAGATCACGGGGTGTCGGATTACATCTGGCAGTTTTTGTTTATTCCCGGCGGGAATCCAATTACAGGGCTTATTAATGGAAGATTTACACGTCGTCGATGGCTTATCCAACGCAGGCAGCTGGCTGGTGCGCAATCAGGCGCTGATCATCAGCTATGCCGTCAATATTGTGGCGGCCATCGCCATCATTATCGTCGGGATGATCATCGCCCGCATCATTTCTAACGCTGTAAACCGTCTGCTGCGCGCACGGCATATCGATGCCACCGTGGCTGACTTCCTCTCTGCGCTGGTACGCTACGGGGTGATTGCCTTCACCGTCATCGCGGCATTAGGGCGGATTGGAGTACAAACCGCCTCGGTGATTGCGGTACTGGGTGCGGCGGGTCTGGCCGTTGGTCTGGCGCTGCAGGGATCGCTCTCTAACCTGGCCGCTGGCGTACTGCTGGTGACCTTCCGTCCGTTCCGTACCGGCGAGTTCGTCGATCTGGGTGGCGTGATGGGAACGGTACAGCAGGTGCAGATCTTCTCAACCACCCTTAAAACGGCCGATGGTAAAGTCGTGGTGGTGCCAAACGGCAAGATTATCAGCGGCAACATCGTTAACTTCTCCCGTGAGCCAATCCGCCGGAATGAGTTCATCATTGGCGTGGCTTACGATGCGGATGTTGATGAGGTGATTGCGTTACTGCAGCAGGTGGTTGAAGCCGACAGCCGGGTGCTGAAAGAGATGGGCATTCAGATTGGCCTGAACGAACTGGCTGCCTCCTCAATGAACTTTGTGGTGCGTTGCTGGAGCAACAGCGGCGATCTGCAGAACGTCTACTGGGACCTGCTGAAGAACTTCAAGCGGGCGCTGGATGCCAAAGAGATCGGCATTCCGTATCCACAGCTGGATGTGCATCTGCATCAGCAAACTCAGCCTGACGCGGCGCCCTCTCAGGCTCAGCCGCAGTAATCCCTCTCAATGGGCGGCAAGCGTCGCCCATTAATTTCTCTTATCACAGATTAATTCTTTCAATTTCCGCTAATCATCCAGCCTCTTTATACTGCACCCCATCTTAACTTTCTTGGGACTAAACCGGTGCTGACTCTCTATTTTCAAGGGCTTGCTCTTGGTGCTGCGCTCATCCTGCCGCTGGGACCACAAAACGCGTTCGTGATGAATCAGGGCGTAAAACGCCAGTATCATCTGATGACCGCTTCACTGTGCGCGCTGAGTGATATCGTGCTGATTTGCGGCGGTATCTTTGGCGGCAGCGCCTTACTGAACCAGTCGCCGTTGCTGTTAATGCTGATTACCTGGGCCGGGGTAGCTTTTCTGCTGTGGTATGGCTGGGGCGCGCTGCGTACTGCTTTTAGCGGCAGCGTTGATTTAGGCGACGGCCAGCCGATGAAGCAGGGAAGGGCGCGGATTATCGCCACGCTGCTGGCGGTGACCTGGCTGAATCCGCACGTCTATCTCGATACCTTCGTGGTACTGGGAAGTCTGGGCGGTCAGCTGCCGACCACTGCCGCCCGTCAGTGGTTCGCCATGGGCACCATCAGCGCCTCTATTCTGTGGTTTTTTGGCCTGGCGCTGCTGGCTGCCTGGTTATCACCACGGCTGCGCACCGCCCGGGCACAGCGCATTATTAACCTGCTGGTCGGGGTGGTGATGTGGTTTATTGCGCTGCAGCTGGCGCGTCAGGGCATCGCCGGTTTTTAAACTTCACCCGAACAGGCTGCGGTAATTGCCGCGCTGAGGGCGAACTTTTGCCATAATGACCACTCAAAGCATGGCGCATACCGATGCGCTTTTGGGCTTCGCCGGTTGGAAGCCGTCATATTGACCTTTTCAAGGAGGACTTTCATGAAACTGAAAGCATTGGCTTTGGCCGCAATAATGAGCGCTGGGGCACTGCCCGGCGTACAAGCTGATGAGTTGCCGAATGGGCCGCACGTCGTGACCTCTGGCAAGGCAACGGTCGATGCCCGTCCGGACATCGCCACCTTATCCATCGTGGTTAACGTCTCATCAAAAGATGCCGCCGATGCGAAAAAGCAGGCCGATAGCCGGGTTGCGCAGTATTTCGATTTTCTGCAAAAAAATGGCATTGAGAAGAAAGATATCGATGCTGCCAACCTGAGCACCCAGCCAGAATACGATTACACCAAAGAGGGTAAATCGGTACTGAAAGGTTATCGTGCCGTGCGTCAGGTGCAGGTGACCCTGCGTCAGCTGGACAAACTCAACGACCTGCTGGATGGCGCGCTGAAGTCCGGCCTGAATGAGGTTCGCAGCGTTGAGTTAGGCGTGGCAAATCCGGAAAGTTATAAGCAGCAGGCCCGCAAAGCGGCGATCAAAAATGCCACTCAGCAAGCTTCAGAGCTGGCAGCCGGCTTCAACGCCCAGCTGGGATCGATCTACAGCATTCGCTATCAGGTGGCTAACTATCAGCCGATGCCGATGAACCGGATGTATAAGGCCGCCGCTGCCGCCGATACCTCGGCTCAGGAAACCTACGATCAACAAAGCATCAACTTTGACGATCAGGTCGATGTGGTGTTTGAGATCAAACCGAACACGCCATAATGCAAAACGGGGCCTGCGCCCCGTTTTCTTTTGTGGTTACGCGGCGACGTCATCCTGACGCAGCACGCGATGGCCATGCGCGATCAGCGCATCGGTCACCCGCCGCATCAGACGGCTCTCCGGCGCGAAGCGATGCCAGTAGAGCATCCGGCGCTGATAGAGGCCGGGCGTCAAATCAATAAGCTCACCGCTCGCCAGCTCACGCTCAATCTGCAGATGCGGGATCATACAGCAGGTCGACCCCTGTCGCGCCATCTGCACAAAAGCTTCCGATGAGTTAACGATATGGCAGGGCACGCTGCCCGGCGACAGATCGAAGTTCTGCTGCAGGAACGCCTGATGCATATCATCCAGATGGTCGAATGCCACGGCAGGCGCTTTCAGCAGGGCAGAGCGGGTGACGCCGTTGGGGAAAAAGCGGTCGGCAAAGTCACGTGATGCGACAAACAGATAGTCGAGCGCACCCAGCTGATCCACCAGGCAACTCGGCAACGGCTGTGGCTGAATACTCACCGCACCGACCACTTCGCCACGGCGTAAACGCTCCTGGGTACGGGTTTCATCTTCTACCTGCAAATTCAGCCGGACCGGTGAGTCGGCCAGCACATCTTTCAGCGCAGGCAGCAGCCAGGTTGCCAGACTGTCGGCGTTGACCGCCAGCGACAGCAGCAGCGGCGTAGTACCGCTGTTTTCATCACCCAGCCACTCCTCTTCCAGCAGCTCTACCTGATGCAGCAGCGCCAGCAGCTTCTGGCCCTGTTCGGTCGGGCGGGGCGGGACGGTACGCACCAGCAGCGGCTGTCCAAACAGATTCTCCAGCTGCTTGATACGCTGTGAAACCGCCGACTGCGTGATGCATAATTTCTGTGCGGCGCGTTCAAAACCGCGTTCACGAATCACTGAATCCAGCGCCTGAAGCGTACGATAATCCGGGCGTTTCATTGTTGTTCTCTCTCCTTCAGGGTGGACGTTACTATGCCACAAAAGTGTCACCTGTGAGCGACCGGGTGTTTTTTGTGGTCTGGCTTCCAAAGCGATAAATCCGCGCCTGTCACCCGAGCATTTTCAGTCAGCCTTGTTTTATACTACGCGCACTTCGTTGTCGCACAGGTTTTAAACATACCATGACCCAGGATGAACTGAAAAAAGCCGTAGGCTGGGCTGCACTCGATTATGTGCAGCCTGGGACGGTTGTCGGCGTTGGCACCGGATCGACCGCGGCCCACTTTATTGATGCGCTCGCGACCGTCAGGCATCAGATTGAGGGCGCGGTTTCCAGTTCCGACGCCTCGACCCAGAAGCTGAAAAGCCTGGGGATTCAGGTGTTCGATCTGAACGAGATCGACGTTCTGTCGGTTTATGTCGACGGTGCCGATGAGATTAACCCGCAGATGCAGATGATCAAAGGCGGTGGCGCCGCGCTGACGCGTGAGAAAATCGTCGCCGCGGTGGCGGAAACCTTTATCTGCATTGCCGACGCCTCCAAAGAGGTCGACGTGCTGGGACGCTTTCCGCTGCCGGTTGAAGTGATCCCGATGGCGCGCAGCTACGTAGCGCGTCAGCTGGTCAGACTCGGGGGATTACCGGAATACCGTCAGAATGTGGTCACCGATAACGGCAACATTATTCTCGACGTGCATAATCTGCGCATTCTCGATCCGATCGCGCTGGAAAAAACCATCAACGCCTTGCCCGGCGTGGTCACGGTTGGTCTTTTTGCCGCACGAGGTGCCGATATCGCACTGATTGGCGGGCCTGACGGGGTTAAAACCATCAAAAAATGATCTGTCCGGCGTCAGTGCGACGCCGGTTATTTCTGTCCGCAAAACATCTTTTCTCGTCAGGGTGAAATTTGGTGACTTATGTCACATTAACGTCATCCACAGCGGGTTCGTTCTTCCTTCATCGCAGACATCACGATTTTGTACGGCAATGTGCTGTTGCTGAGCCTTGCCGTGCTGTCGGGCAGGCAATCGTTTGTATTGCCGGACGCGAATTTTTTGATATTTTGACAGAAGGCTGGCTTATGGCAGTCCTCATTGAATTCTGAATAGGGTCGGGAAATGGCAAAGGTATCACTGGAAAAAGACAAGATTAAGTTCCTGCTGGTGGAAGGTGTCCATCAGAGCGCGCTGGAAAACCTGCGGGCTGCAGGTTATACCAACATCGAATTCCACAAGGGCGCGCTGGACGCCGACGCGTTAAAAGCATCGATCCGTGATGCGCACTTTATTGGTATCCGTTCCCGCTCCCAACTCACCGAAGAGATCTTTGCCGCCGCTGAAAAGCTGGTCGCGGTCGGCTGTTTCTGCATCGGGACTAACCAGGTTGATTTGCAGGCTGCTGCCAGCCGCGGCATCCCGGTGTTTAACGCCCCATTCTCCAACACCCGCTCGGTGGCGGAACTGGTGATTGGCGAAATGCTGCTGATGCTGCGCGGCATTCCGGAAGCAAATGCCAAGGCCCACCGCGGTATCTGGAACAAGAACGCCAAAGGCTCATTTGAAGCGCGTGGCAAAAAGCTGGGCATCATCGGTTACGGCCATATCGGTATGCAGTTGGGCGTGCTGGCTGAAAGCCTGGGTATGCACGTTTTCTTTTACGATATCGAAAACAAATTGCCGCTGGGCAATGCGACTCAGGTACGCCATATGGCCGATCTGCTTAACATGAGCGATGTGGTCAGCCTGCACGTGCCGGAAACGGTCTCCACCCAGAATATGATCGGTGCCGAACAGCTGGCGCAGATGAAGCCTGGCGCACTGCTGATTAATGCTTCACGCGGTACGGTGGTGGATATTCCGGCGCTGTGCGAAGCGCTGGCCAGCAAACAGGTTGGCGGCGCAGCTATTGACGTCTTCCCGGTTGAGCCAGCGACTAACAGCGATCCGTTCATCTCACCGCTCAGTGAGTTTGATAACGTAATCCTGACGCCACACATTGGCGGATCGACCGAAGAAGCGCAGGAGAATATCGGGATTGAAGTGGCGGGTAAGCTGGCGAAATACTCCGATAACGGCTCCACGCTGTCAGCGGTCAACTTCCCGGAAGTGTCACTGCCGATGCACGGCGTCAGCGCCAGCCGTCTGCTGCACATCCATGAAAACCGTCCTGGCGTGCTGACGGCGATCAACCAGATTTTTGCTGAGCAGGGCATCAACATTGCGGCGCAGTATCTGCAGACATCGCCATTTATGGGCTATGTGGTAATTGATATCGATGCTGAGCCAGAGCTGGCTGATAAAGCGTTACAGCTGATGAAAGCGATTCCGGGTACTATTCGCGCCCGTCTGCTTTACTAAGCAATATCAACCTGAAGAGGGGCTCAGTCACCTCTCTTCAGATGATTGATAACGTCAGGCCCGATCTGCTGTGAAACCGTGCATGCACAGGAAACACGGTCAGATCGGAAAGTCGCAAAGACGTTATCCCTGCTGCCCGGCCCGCGCAGTCCCTTGCGCGGGACGCTTTCCCCTTCTGACCGTGCCTGCACGTTGAGCTGATTCGTGGCTGCCAGATTCATTCTGATTCGGGGTGTCTGGCCGGCTGAAACTGCGCGTGACTGCGATTCGTCTACTCCCACTGCCAGAGTTTTGACGGCGTCATTATTGCTGGCAAAGGCACATCCCAGTCGGCCACCGGCAGGCTATCGACGCGCTGACAGTCGTGCGCCAGGCCCACCGGCAGGAAACCGTGCTGCCGCCAGTTTTGCAGGGTGCGATCGTAAAAACCGCCACCCATCCCCAGCCGCTGTCCATACTGGTCGAAAGCCACCAGCGGCACCATCATCACATCAAGCTGATCCAGGGTAATCAACTGCCGGATGTCCAGCGGCGGCTCGGGAATGCGCAGCTTATTGCGCATCAACTGGGTTTCGGTGGAATAACGCAGAAACAGCAGGTTGCCGGGCGAGAAGGGATGTAACACCGGCAGGAACACCTGCTTTTTCTGCTGCCATAGTCGGGCAATCAGCGGTCGGGTGTTGAGTTCGCCATCGACCGACAGAAACAGCGCCACGTTTTGTGCGGCGGTGAGCGGGGCGTAATTGAGGGCATGTTCAGCGAGTTGCTCTGCCGCCTGTTCCTGCTGCTCATCGGTCAGGGCGCGTCGCAAATGGCGAACGTGCTGGCGAATCGCCTGACGCTGGCTTTGAAGCTGGAGCTGAGAAGAATCAGACATGGTTTCCCCGCCGGGTAAGTCGCAGTTGAAGCAACTATAACATGACAGTCGGGGAAAATACCGGTACCGCAAGGGGACGAGCAGGGAACTACTCTGGGAACTTTAGCTGGAACTACAGAAGAGAGATCTCCGAGATGCCGCCGTAGGCTGTAACCCTTGAACCCTTGGTTCAAGGTGAACATGCCGTCGTAACCATCAGGCTTCTCGGACGAACCGAGCATGCACACAGGTTACAGAGCGTCACATTCTGTTTTTTCGAAATATCGGCTCAGGGGACTGGCCCACATGCAAACATCTCAGAGAAAATTTACCTCACCGTTGCCTGAGTATAGCAACCATGAAGTTTTATTCGAACTTCGCACCCTCACGCTCAGAGATGCGACCTTGCTCAACCAGTGCCTGTTCAATCGTCTGCTGCAACATACGGATACGCTGTTCCATATTAGCAGCATAATCGCGCGTTTTCACTTTCTCTTGCGCCAGCTCGTGGCAGACGTTTAACGCGGCGATGAACACCAGTTGTTCTGTATTGGTGACTCTAGTGCGAACTTTTAGATCTTGCAACCGTTGATTGAGATCTTCAGCCGCTGCATTCAGCGCATCTTGCTGTTCAGGCGGACAATTCACTCTCAACGAACGACCAAAAATTTGTAAATCTACCGGTTGTGCAGACATGCCACCTTCCTGACTGATTACTTCGCCCGCAACTCCCTTAGCAGTCAATGGCTTGGGAGGCGGGCAACTATATAGACCCGCGAAATAAGTTACAACCCCTTTTCTGGAAACCTTGAGGCAGCTAGTGGTAGCATAACACGAACTTATTCTGCCAACGACGATGAAAACTTATGTCCTTACAGAACGCAACCCCCGATTACAACGCGCTGGCGGCGGCGCTCTCACAGCAGGGCGTAGGGATGACCCCCGCAGAAATGCACGGCTTGCTGAGCGGCATCCTGTGCGGCGGCAATCAGGACCCCAGCTGGAAGACCCTGGTGCACGATCTGGCCAATGAAGGCATGGCGTTTTCACAAAGCCTGTCGATGCCGTTACAGGCACTGCATGAAAATATCGCCACCACCCTGGAAGATGAGGGATTCCTGTTTCAGCTGCTGTTACCCAGCGATGATGACATCACGGTATTCGATCGCGCCGACGCGCTGGCCGGCTGGGTGAATCATTTTCTGCTCGGCCTTGGCGTGACACAGCCTAAACTGGATAAAGTCACTGGCGAAACCGGTGAGGCGATTGATGATTTACGCACCATCGCCCAGTTGGGTTACGAAGAAGATGAAGATCAGGAAGAGCTGGAGCAGTCGCTGGAAGAGGTGATTGAGTATGTCCGTGTTGCAGCGCTGCTGTGCCACGATACCTTTACCCGTCCACAGCCGACCGCGCCAGAAGTTCAGAAACCGACGCTACACTAAGCTTACGATAACGGGTCACCTGGTCAGTTTAAACAGGTCAGATTACAGGGAGTGCAGAGATGATTTCACTGGACAGATTCCAGCAGCGTCGACAGGCGCTGTTAGCGAAAATGGTTCCTGGCAGCGCCGCGTTGCTGTTTGCCGCGCCTGAAGTGACGCGCAGCAACGACACTGAATACTCATTCCGTCAAAACAGCGACTTCTGGTATTTCACCGGCTTCAACGAGCCGCAGGCGCTGCTGGTGCTGATTAAAAGTGATGAAACGCATAACCATAGCGTGCTGTTTAACCGGGTACGCGATCTGACGGCAGAAGTCTGGTTCGGACGTCGTCTGGGTCAGGATGCGGCACCGGCAACGTTGGGTGTCGATCGCGCCCTGCCGTGGAACGATATTGGCGAGCAACTGCACCTGCTGCTCAACGGTCTGGATGTGGTTTACCACGCGCAGGGTGAATATGCGCAAGCTGACACGCTGGTGTTTAACGCGCTGGATAAACTGCGCCGCGGTTTCCGCCAGAATCTTAGCGCACCGGCCACGGTGACCGACTGGCGCCCGTGGGTGCATGAGATGCGCCTGTTCAAAGATGCCGATGAGATTGCGCTGTTACGCCGCGCTGGCGAAATCAGCGCGCTGGCCCATACCCGTGCGATGCAGGCCTGTCGCCCAGGGATGTTTGAATATCAGCTCGAAGGCGAAATTCATCACGAATTTAATCGCCACGGGGCGCGCTTTCCCGCCTACAACACCATTGTTGGCGCCGGTGAAAACGGCTGCATTCTGCACTACACCGAGAATGAAAGCGAACTGCGCGACGGCGACCTGGTGCTGATCGACGCTGGCTGCGAGTTCCACGGCTATGCCGGTGACATTACCCGTACTTTCCCGGTTAACGGCAAGTACAGTGCCCCGCAGCGCGCACTGTATGACATCGTACTGACATCGTTGTATACCGCGCTCAGCCTGTTCCGTCCGGGGATCAGCATCCGCGAAGTGAATGATGAAGTGGTGCAGATTATGGTCAGCGGACTGGTTGAACTGGGGGTGCTGCAGGGTGAGGTCGACACACTGATTGCCGAAGAGGCGCATCGCCAGTTTTATATGCATGGCCTCAGCCACTGGCTGGGGTTAGATGTGCATGATGTCGGTCACTATGGCACGCCCAGCCGCGATCGCGTGCTTGAGCCAGGCATGGTCCTGACCATTGAGCCAGGGCTTTACATCGGCCCGGATGCCGATGTACCGGCAGAATATCGCGGCATTGGTATTCGTATCGAAGATGACATTCTGATCACCGAAACCGGCAATGAAAATCTTACCGACAGCGTGGTGAAGGATGCCGCAGCGATCGAAGCATTAATGGCGGCGGCAAAAACAGCATGAGCATTCTGATTGCCGGTGGCGGCATGACCGGCGCGACGCTGGCGCTGGCAATATCCCATCTGACCCAGGGCCGGTTGCCGGTGACGCTGATTGAAAGCAGCGAACCCGCCAGCCGGGCACACCCCGGCTATGATGGTCGCGCCATTGCGCTGGCGGCGGGCACCTGCCAGCAACTGGCCGATATCAACCTGTGGCAGCGCATTGCCGGCTGCGCCACGCCAATTACCCGGATTCATGTTTCCGATCGCGGTCATGCGGGCTTTGTTTCGCTGGCGGCGGCTGACTATGACATTCCGGCGCTGGGGCAGGTGGTAGAGCTGTTTGATGTCGGACAGCGTCTGTTTACTGAACTGAAGAAAGCGCCGGGCGTCACTCTGCGCTGTCCGGCTCGCGTTACTCAGGCCAGCCGCAGCGAGCAACAGGTAACGGTAACGCTTGATAATGGCGAGCAGCTAAATGGCGATCTGCTGGTGGCGGCAGACGGCTCACGCTCTGCGCTGGCCGCCTCCTGCGGCATTCAGTGGCAAACCGATGACTATCAGCAGCTGGCGTTGATTGCCAACGTCACTACGGCGTTGCCACATCAGGGGCAGGCGTTTGAACGCTTCACCGAGCACGGTCCGCTGGCCCTGTTGCCGATGTCAGATCATCGCCTGTCGCTGGTGTGGTGCCATCCGCTGTCACAGCGTGACGCGCTCACGCGCTGGAGCGAAGCCGAATTCCTCAGTGAACTGCAGCGGGCGTTTGGCTGGCGGCTGGGCAAATTTACCCATGCCGGCCAGCGTGAATATTACCCGCTGGCGCTGCACCGGTCGCTACAGCCGGTCACACATCGTGTGGCGGTGGTCGGCAATGCGGCGCAGACGCTGCACCCGATTGCCGGACAGGGCTTTAACCTTGGCCTGCGTGACGTAATGTCGCTGGCCGGGACGCTGGCGTCAGCCCATCAACAGCAAAAGGATCCCGGCAGCTATGCGGTACTGCAACATTATCAGCAGCGCCGTGAGCAGGATCGCGCCGCGACCATCGGTATTACCGACGGCTTAGTGCGTATCTTTGCCAACCGTCATACGCCGTTGGTCATCGGGCGTAATCTGGGTCTGCTGGCGATGGATCATCTGCCGTGGCTACGAAATCAACTGGCTGAGCGCACGCTTGGCTGGGTTAAGCGTTAATAAAGAGGCTTTGATGCAAACTTTTGATGTGGTGATTGCCGGTGGCGGTATGGTCGGACTGGCAGTGGCTTGTGGCCTGCAGGGCAGCGGACTGCGCATCGCGGTACTGGAAAAATCTCCCGAGCCGCCAGTCAGCCTGAGTGATACACCCTCGATTCGCGTCTCGGCTATCAATGCGGCCAGTGAGCGTCTGCTACAGAAGCTGGATGTCTGGTCGACCATTCTCTCGCTGCGTGCCAGTGCGTATCACGGTATGGAAGTGTGGGATAAGGACAGTTTCGGCAGTATCGCCTTTGACGATCGACAGCAGGGGCTGTCTCACCTGGGCCATATTATCGAAAATCCGGTGATTCATCGCGCCCTGTGGCAACGCGCCAGCGCCTGCAGCGACGTGACGCTGATGGCATCCGCCGAGCTGCAGCAGGTGGCGTTTGGCGATAACGAAGCCTTTATTACCCTGCAGGATGGCAATATGTTAACCGCGCGTCTGATGATTGCGGCTGACGGAGCCAACTCCTGGCTGCGTAACAAAGCCGATATCCCGCTGACCTTCTGGGATTACGATCATCACGCGCTGGTCGCTAACGTCCGCACCGGGATGCCGCACGATGCGGTAGCGCGTCAGGTGTTCCATGGCGACGGTATTCTGGCTTTCCTGCCGATGCAGGACCCGCATCTGAGTTCGATTGTCTGGTCGCTGTCACCGCAGGAGGCGAGCCGGCTGGAGAGCATGCCGGAAGCGTTATTCAATCAGCAGCTGTCGGTGGCGTTTGATATGCGGCTCGGCCTGTGCCAGCTGGAAAGCGAGCGTAAATCGTTTCCTCTGACGGCGCGCTATGCGCGTAATTTTGCCGCACATCGTCTGGCGCTGGTCGGGGATGCGGCCCACACCATTCATCCACTGGCAGGGCAGGGCGTAAACCTGGGCTTTATGGACGCGGCGGAACTGATCGGTGAGATTCGCCGACTGCATCAGCAGGGTAAAGATATCGGACAGCACCTCTATCTGCGCCGCTACGAACGCAGCCGCAAGCACAGCGCCGCGCTGATGCTGGCTGGCATGCAGGGCTTCCGCGAGATGTTTGCCGGTAACAACCCGGCCAAAAAACTGCTGCGCGATGTCGGCCTGAAGCTGGCAGACAGCCTGCCGGGCGTTAAACCGCGGATGCTGAAGCAGGCGATGGGCCTGAATGACCTGCCGGCGTGGCTACGCTGAACCCCGATCTGACCCGCTTCTGAGCCAGCATTTGCTGGCTTTTTTTCTGTCTGAAACCCCTCTGCACCATCACAAGGCAGTGCCGCACCACTATCGCCCCTCGTTTGATTTATTCTAATTTTGCCGCTCAATTCGCATTACTTTTTCTTATTTGGTGACTTGTCGGTGACGGCATTTTTTTAACATCCTGAACGGCTTCTCGCATAAATTTGCTGCGTATATTTAACCTCCCTACATTTATTGCGCGATTAATCACAAAATCGCAGTTTTTTATCCTGCCGGTGATTATTCCTGGTTAGGCTGTGCATCAGCTTTCGACCCCGGTTTGCTTATGGTGAATCGTCAGGTTCGGTGGTAACGTCAGCTTAAAGAGAACGTTTGCGTCGGCACGGTTTGCGGCGCGGTTTGGTACTCACTCGCTTCTGCACAGGATGGTTATGACTCAGCAAACACCTCTGTTTGAACAGCATCAGGCCTGCGGCGCTCGCATGGTGGATTTTCATGGCTGGATGATGCCGCTGCACTATGGCTCCCAGATGGATGAGCATCATGCGGTGCGCAATGACGCCGGCATGTTTGATGTCTCCCACATGACCATTGTTGACCTGGAAGGCCCGCGTACCCGCGAATTCCTGCGCTACCTGCTGGCAAATGACGTGGCAAAACTGACTCAGCCCGGCAAGGCGCTCTATACCGGCATGCTGAATGCATCGGGTGGCGTCATTGATGATTTGATTGTTTACTTTATGAGCGAAGACTTTTTCCGGCTGGTGGTGAACTCCGCGACGCGGGAGAAAGACCTCGGCTGGATCGCTGAACATGCGCAGGGCTATGGCATTACGCTCACCGAACGTGACGATCTGGCGCTGATTGCCGTGCAGGGGCCGCAGGCCCAGCAAAAAGCGCAGACGCTGTTCAGCGAGGCACAACGGCAGGCGGTTTCCGGCATGAAGCCGTTCTTCGGCGTGCAGGCGGAGGCGCTGTTTATTGCCACCACCGGCTACACCGGTGAAGCGGGATATGAGATTGCGTTACCGGCAGAAGAGGCGGCCGATTTCTGGCAACGGCTGCTGGCCGCCGGGGTTAAACCTGCCGGTCTCGGTGCACGTGACACGCTGCGGCTGGAAGCCGGCATGAACCTGTACGGTCAGGAGATGGACGAAGGCGTTTCACCGCTGGCTGCCAACATGGGCTGGACGGTGAGCTGGGAACCGGCCGACCGTGACTTTATCGGGCGTGAAGCGCTGACGTTACAGCGCGAACGCGGCACTGAAAAACTGGTCGGGCTGATCCTGACCGAAAAAGGCGTGCTGCGTAACGGCCTGCCCGTGCGCTTTACCGACGATCAGGGCCAGCCACAGGAAGGAATCATCACCAGCGGTTCGTTTTCGCCCACTCTGGGTTACAGCATTGCCCTGGCGCGCGTCCCAGCCAGTATCGGTGACACCGCCATCGTTGAGATCCGTAACCGCCAGATGCCGGTAAAGGTTACCCGACCGATTTTTGTCCGCGCCGGTAAACCGGTCGCCCAGTAAATTTTATTCAGGAGAAATGGCCAATGAGCAATGTGCCGAATACGTTGAAGTACCGCGACAGCCACGAGTGGGTGCGCAAAGAAGAAGATGGTTCTTACACCGTAGGCATCACTGAACACGCGCAGGAATTGCTGGGTGACATGGTATTTGTCGATCTGCCTGAAGTCGGCGCAACCTTTGCTGCCGGTGAAGAGTGTGCGGTCGCCGAATCCGTCAAAGCAGCCTCCGACATCTATGCACCGATCAGCGGTGAGATTGTTGCGGTCAACGAGCTTCTGTCCGATTCGCCAGAGCAGGTCAACAGCGAACCTTATGGCGGCGGCTGGTTATTCAAAATCAAAGCCAGCGACGAGTCTGAAATTGACACGTTGCTGGATGCGGACGCTTACAAAGCCTCTATCGACGAGTAATCGTCAGGCGGCCTCGCGCAGAGGCCGCAGATTTCTGTTTGCACTTTCTGTTCCCCAGCCCGATTCAGGATTTACTGCTAATGACCCAGACTCTCAGCCAGCTTGAACACAACGGTGCATTCATTGAGCGCCATATCGGTCCTTCACCCGAGCAGCAAGCGATGATGCTTGAGGCGATTGGTGCCCCCTCGCTGGAGGCGTTAATCGGCACCATTGTCCCGGCCGACATTCAGTTGCCCGGCCCGCCAGCGGTAGGTGAAGCGGCGACGGAACAACAGGCGCTGGCTGAACTGAAAGCGATTGCCAGCCAGAATCTGCGTTATAAATCCTGGATCGGGATGGGATATAGTGCGGTGATCACCCCTCCGGTTATCCTGCGCAATATGCTGGAAAATCCAGGCTGGTACACCGCGTATACTCCCTATCAGCCGGAAGTCTCGCAGGGACGGCTGGAGGCGTTATTAAACTTCCAGCAGGTGACCCTCGATCTGACCGGTATGGATATCGCCTCGGCCTCGCTGCTGGACGAAGCGACCGCTGCGGCAGAAGCGATGGCGATGGCCAGACGCGTCAGCAAGCTGAAAAGCGCCAACAAATTCTTTATTGCCGATGATATTCATCCGCAAACGCTGGATGTGGTGCGGACCCGCGCCGAAACCTTTGGTTTTGAACTGATTATCGATCGGGCTGAAAAAGCGCAGGATCATGACGATCTGTTTGGCGTGCTGCTGCAACAGGTTGGCACCACCGGTGAAGCGCACGATTACAGCGCGCTGATTGCCACGCTGAAAGCCCGCAAAGTGGTGGTCAGCGTCGCAGCAGATTTCATGTCGCTGGTTCTGCTGGAAGCGCCAGGCAAACAGGGTGCCGACATTGTCTTTGGCTCCGCGCAACGCTTTGGCGTGCCGATGGGGTACGGCGGTCCTCACGCCGCCTTCTTCGCCAGCCGCGATGAGCATAAGCGCTCAATGCCGGGCCGCATCATCGGCGTCTCGCGCGATGCCGCCGGTAATAGCGCGCTGCGCATGGCGATGCAGACCCGTGAACAGCATATTCGCCGTGAAAAGGCCAACTCTAACATCTGCACCTCACAGGTGCTGCTGGCGAATATCGCCGGCCTGTATGCGGTATTCCACGGTCCGGCCGGACTGAAACGCATTGCCTCACGTATTCACCGTTTTACCAACATTCTGGCGGCGGGCCTGAAACAGGGTGGCCTGACGCTGCGTCATCAGCACTGGTTCGATACGCTGACGGTTGAGGTAACAGACAAAGCGGCGGTGCTGAACCGCGCCCAGAGCTTTGGCGTCAACCTGCGAAGCGATATTCACCATGCTGTTGGCATCACGCTGGATGAAACCACCCGCCGTGAAGATATTCTGGCGCTGTTCGCCATTCTGCTGGGCGATGCGCACGGCCTGGATCTGGATAAGCTCGACAGCGAAGTCGCGCTGGAGAGCCAGTCGATTCCCGCCGGTTTGCAGCGCCACAGCGATATTCTGACCCATCCGGTGTTCAACCGTCATCATAGCGAAACAGAGATGATGCGCTACATGCACAGCCTGGAGAAAAAGGATCTGGCGCTGAATCAGGCGATGATCCCTCTGGGCTCCTGCACCATGAAGCTCAATGCTGCGGCAGAAATGATCCCGATTACCTGGCCGGAATTTGCCGAACTGCACCCGTTCTGCCCGGCAGAACAGGCCAGCGGTTATCTGCAGATGATCGGTCAGCTGTCACAGTGGCTGGTGCAGCTCACCGGTTACGACGCGCTTTGCATGCAGCCGAACTCCGGCGCACAGGGCGAATATGCCGGTCTGCTGGCAATTCGTCGTTATCATGAAAGCCGCAATCAGGGCGACCGTCACCTCTGCCTGATCCCCAGCTCGGCGCACGGCACCAATCCGGCGTCGGCCCAGATGGCCGGCATGGATGTGGTGGTGGTGGCCTGTGACAAGCAGGGCAACATCGACCTCGGCGATCTGCGTGAGAAAGCGGCACAGGCGGGCGACAAACTCTCCTGCATCATGGTGACCTATCCGTCAACGCACGGCGTTTATGAAGAGACTATCCGCGAAGTCTGCCAGATTGTGCATCAGTACGGCGGTCAGGTTTACCTCGACGGCGCAAACATGAATGCCCAGGTCGGTATCACCACGCCGGGCTACATTGGCGCGGATGTCTCGCACCTTAACCTGCATAAAACCTTCTGTATCCCGCACGGCGGCGGCGGACCGGGAATGGGGCCGATTGGCGTAAAAGCGCATCTGGCACCGTTTGTTCCAGGCCATAGCGTGGTGCAGATCGATGGCGTATTAACCCAGCAGGGTGCGGTGTCCGCGGCCCCGTTTGGCAGCGCCTCTATTCTGCCGATCAGCTGGATGTATATTCGCATGATGGGAGCAGAAGGGCTGAAGCAGGCCAGCTCAGTGGCGATCCTGAACGCCAACTATATTGCCAGTCGTTTACAGTCGGCCTATCCGGTGCTCTACACCGGCCGTGATGGTCGGGTGGCGCACGAATGTATTCTCGATATCCGGCCACTGAAAGAGCAGACCGGCATCAGCGAACTGGATATTGCCAAACGCCTGATCGACTACGGTTTCCATGCGCCAACCATGTCGTTCCCGGTGGCGGGCACGCTGATGGTGGAGCCGACCGAATCGGAAAGCAAAATCGAGCTGGACCGCTTTATTGATGCGATGCTCTCTATTCGTATGGAGATCGACCGGGTCGCGGCGGGCGAATGGCCACTGGAAGATAACCCGCTGGTGAATGCGCCGCATACCCAGCTGGAAATCGTCAGCGAGTGGACGCATCCTTACAGCCGTGAACTGGCGGTATTCCCGGCGGGCAGTCACAACAAATACTGGCCGACGGTAAAACGTCTGGATGATGTGTTTGGCGATCGCAATCTGTTCTGCTCCTGTGTACCGATGAGCGACTATCAGTAACGCACGCCAACCGTATAGCAGCTAATCAAACCTGAGCAGGGCCGATTCGTCGGCCCTTTTTTTATCTGGAGGCAAAATGAAATTAGCACTGGTTACCGGCGGCAGCCGCGGTATCGGACGCGCCACGGCGTTATTACTGGCCGCCAGAGGGTATCGGGTGGCGGTCAATTATCGCCAGCGCGAGGCTGAAGCACAGCAGGTGGTGAGAGAGATTCAGCAGCAGGGCGGCGAGGCCTTTGCGCTGCAGGCAGATATTGCCGATGAAGCCCAGGTGATGGCGATGTTTGCGCAGCTCGATCAACAGTCAGCGCCGCTGACGCTGCTGGTCAATAACGCCGGAATTCTGTTCCAGCAGTGCCGGGTTGAGCAGCTGGATGCGGCACGCCTGCATAAGGTATTTGCCACCAACGTCATCGGCACCTTTCTCTGCAGCCGCGAAGCAGTAAAACGCATGGGGACCCATCACGGCGGTCAGGGCGGCGCGATTGTTAACGTCTCGTCAGCCGCCGCACGGCTTGGCGCACCGGGAGAGTACGTCGATTACGCCGCCTCTAAAGGGGCGATGGATACGCTGACCAAAGGGTTATCGCTGGAGGTCGCGCAGCAGGGGATTCGGGTAAACGGAGTTCGTCCAGGATTTATTTATACCGAGATGCATGCCGACGGGGGTGAAGCAGACCGGGTTGATCGCCTTGCCGGTGTGATCCCGATGGGCCGCGGCGGGCAGGCAGAGGAGGTGGCGGAAGCGATCGTCTGGCTGGCCAGTGAGGCGGCCTCTTACGTTACCGGCAGCATCATTGATGCCGCCGGCGGACGCTAACCGACAGCGCCGCCGCTTTTCAGCCGCGGCGTCATCCGTTACAGGTTTTCGCCATTGCTGGCGATGACCTGCTGATACCAGTTAAAGCTTTTCTTCTTCGAACGGGAGAAATCGCCGCTGCCGTCGTCGTTTTTATTGACGTGAATAAAGCCGTAACGTTTATCGTACTGGCCGGTGGTAAAGGAGACGCAATCCAGGCAGCCCCATGGCGTGTAGCCCATTAATTCCACGCCGTCGTGCGTTACCGCCTTTTTCATCTCTTCGATGTGGGCGCGCAGATAATCGATACGGTAATCATCTTCAATCACCCCGTCGTCGTTTGGCTTGTCGATCGCGCCAAAGCCATTTTCTACGATAAACAGCGGCTTCTGATAACGCTCATACAGCTCGTTAAGCGCGTAACGCAGGCCGACCGGGTCAATCTGCCAGCCCCAGTCCGATGCTTTAACGTGTGGATTTTTTACCACCCCTTCGAAACCGGTGATCGGATCGTCCACGCCGCTGGCATCGGTCTTCACCGCGTTACTCATGTAGTAGCTGAAACCGACGTAGTCCGCACAGCCTTCACGCAGGGTGTCGGCGTCCTCCGCTTCCATCTCGATCTGATAGCCTTTACGCGCCCACTCTTTCAGCGTGTAGGCCGGATAGTAACCGCGCATCTGCACATCACTGAACACGTAACGCTGATGCATCGCTTCCTGCGCCAGCACCACATCATCAGGATGACAGGAGAATGGGTAGACCGGCACCATGGCGATCATACAGCCGATCCGGAAGTCTGGATTAATGGCATGACCGAGTTTGACCACCTTAGCGCTGGCGACAAACTGGTGGTGCATCACCTGATACATTGCCTGTTCAGGTTTGTCATGCTCGGTAAAGATCACCCCAGAGCAGCAGTAACCAAACAGCGGATATTGCCAGTTACGCTGGTTATTGATCTCATTAAAGGTCATCCAGTATTTCACTTTGTTCTTATAGCGATTCAGCACCACTTCGCTGAAGCGCACAAAGAAATCGACCACTTTGCGGTTGTGCCAGCCGCCGTACTGTTTCACCAGGTGATAGGGCATTTCGAAGTGGGAGAGGGTGATGACCGGTTCAATACCGTACTTCAGCAGTTCATCAAACAGATCGTCGTAGAATTGCAGGCCAGCTTCGTTTGGCTGCTGCTCGTCGCCATTCGGGAAAATGCGGGTCCAGGCAATCGAGGTGCGGAAACATTTGAAGCCCATTTCAGCAAACAGCGCGACATCCTGCTTGTAGTGTGAGTAGAACTCAACGGCCTGATGGTTAGGATAGAAATTGCCGGGCTGGACACCGTCGGTAATTACCCGATCGACGCCGTGTGAACCGCCGGTCAGCACATCAGCGATGCTGACGCCTTTGCCGCCCTGATCCCAGCCGCCTTCAACCTGATGCGCCGCAACCGCACCGCCCCAAAGAAACCCTTTTGGTAACTGCAATTCTGCACTCATGCTTCACCCCATTACGGATATTGAAATTGGAGAGAGTGTAGCAAGGCAATAATGAAAGTCACGATATAACAGCGCGCCAGTAATGTGATCTGTTACAGCAAAAAAACAGGCTGTTTTATTTTCCCAGCTGGCGGCCAATCGCTTCAATAATATAGGTGACCGGCACCTGCGTCGTAATATCTGAATTATCAGCCATCCGAATGATCGGGACGTGATAGCAGAGGCTGAAATCACTCATTTTCGCCAGCGAGCAGCTCTCGGTGTTGGTTATGGCAATGATTTTGCACTTGTTGAGGCTGAACTGGCTGGCAATGCGCAGGATCTCTTCGGTCTCGCCGGAGACGGATAAAATAATCGCAATCGCATTTTCATACAGGTCAGGGCTGACCGGATAATAGGGATCGTCAATCGCATGGCTGAATTTCCCCAGGTTAGAGAAAAAACGGGCGCCATATTTTGCCAGACTGCCTGAGGTGCCGACGCCAATAAAAAACACCCGCTCCGCCCGGTTAATCTTTTGCGCCGCCTGGGCAACGATCTGCTCGAACTCCGCATTATTAATACTTTTAAAAAAGCTCAGCATCTCATTGACGCTGGCGGTATTAACCTGTGGCACAGCCTGCTGCTCGGTTAAGCGCAGCCGGATACGGAATTCCGACCAGCCTTCACAGTGCATCTTGCGACAAAAGCGCAGCACGGTAGTAGTGGAGACCGCAGCCTGCTCGGCCAGCTCGCGAATGGTCATATAGCCGACACGTTCACGATGTTTGATGATGAACTGATAAACCTGCATTTCCAGGTCGTTAAGGCGGGCGAGATCGCGATGCGAAAACATGAGTAACTCATTGTACAGTTGACCAGCCGGCAGTTTACCAGATTCATCGGCTTCTTTGCCCGTTACACGGTCTCACAGATCAATTTCAGCGTACATCTGTACACCGAAACCGATGTTGGCTACTCTGGTTACGGTTTTTTCGTATCGCTTCACTTTCAGGACACCATATGACCACCACGCGTTTACCCACAGCAGGCTACTCACTGGCCGAGGAAATTGCTAATAGCATCAGTCATGGACTGGGCTGTCTGTTTGGCGTTGTCGCACTGGTATTAATGCTCAATCAGGCGAGAGAGACGGGCGCGGATGCCATGGCGATCACCAGCTACAGCCTGTACGGCGGCAGCATGATTTTACTGTTTCTGGCCTCGACGCTCTATCACGCCATTCCCAACGGCCCGGCCAGACCCTGGCTGAAAAAGCTGGATCACTGCGCCATCTACCTGTTGATTGCTGGCACCTATACGCCTTTCCTGCTGGTGGGCCTGAGGTCGCCGCTGGCCTACGGTCTGATGGTAGTGATCTGGAGCCTGGCGCTGGCCGGCATCATCTTTAAGCTGACCATTGCGCACCGCTTCAAAGTGCTGTCACTGGTGACCTATCTCTGCATGGGCTGGTTGTCGCTGATTGTGGTGTATCAGCTGGCGATGACGCTGGCACCCGGCGGTATCTGGCTGCTGGCAATCGGCGGCATCATCTATTCGCTCGGCGTCATTTTTTACGTCGCGCGTCGCATTCCGTTTAACCATGCGATCTGGCACGGATTTGTGCTGGGCGGCTGTGTCTGTCACTTCTGCGCGATTTATTTTTATGTCGGATAGTCGGTATGTCGGGGATAGTCAGGCGGAGCGACTCTCCGCCTGACTGCGATCACAGCTGTGAGGCGAGCATATCTTCCAGCTTCTGCTGATCGAGGGCGAACTGGCGGATGCCTTCTGCCAGTTTATCGACCGCCATCGCATCCTGATTATGCAGCCAGCGAAATTGCGCTTCCGTCAGGGGCGAGGGCCGATTCGCCACCGCCGTCGAAGGCGTTAGCTGGCGCGTCACCGGCACATTACTGTTTTCCAGGTTCTGCAGCAGCTCAGGTGAGATGGTCAGCCGATCGCAACCGGCCAGCGCCAGGATCTGTTCGGTTTTACGAAAGCTGGCTCCCATAATCACCGTCTGATAGCGGTGAGATTTGTAGTAATGGTAAATGTTGCGAACCGACACCACGCCCGGATCGTCCTGCGCTGCGTATTCCGCCTGCGGATTGCGGCTGTGATGCCAGTCAGAGATGCGTCCGACAAACGGCGAAATCAGGAACACTCCTGCTTCGGCACAGGCCTGCGCCTGAGCAAAAGAAAACAGCAGCGTCAGGTTGCACTGAATGCCGTTGCGCTCCAGTGTTTCAGCCGCACGGATCCCTTCCCAGGTTGATGCCAGCTTAATCAGAATACGTGAGCGGTCGATGCCCTGCTGTTCATACATCCGTACCAGCTTTTCAGCCCTGGTGACGCACATGCCGCGGTCAAATGAGAGCCGCGCATCAACTTCGGTCGAAACCCGGCCCGGCACGCTTTTCAGGATCTCCACGCCCAGATTGACCGCCACCCGATCGCAGGCATTGATAATCTGCGTCTGTTTACTGCCGCCCTGCGTTCGGGCGTAATCCAGCGCTTCTTTAATCAGTGGCTGGTAGCGGCTCAGGGTCGCCGCTTTCAGAATCAGTGAGGGATTAGTGGTGGCATCCTGCGGATGATAGCGACGTATCGCCTCGATATCGCCGCTGTCGGCGACCACGGTGGTGTACTGTTTCAACGCCTCTAAGGGGGTCATTTTTCACTCCATATTCAGCTCTGCAGCGCCATGGCGGGCACACTTTTCCCTGCGAAAGCTGCGTCGCATTTCTGCTGGTGTCGGTACAGGGGATCAGGCGAAGCCCTGGCTTGACTGACTTCGCCCGCACAGCAAAGGCGGCTTATTTATTCAGGCTGGCCTGCTCGTAGTACTCAATTTTATCGACTTTAGCGCTTGAGCCGCCGGCTTCAAACTCTGAGGCCAGCCAGGCGTTAACGATAGTTTTCGCCAGCTCCGGACCGACCACGCGTGCGCCCATGGTCATCACCTGCGCATTGTTACTTTTACGGGCGCGCTCAGCAGAGAAGGTGTCATGACACTGGGCCGCGCGAACACCGGGAACTTTGTTGGCGACAATCGCCACCCCGATTCCGGTACCGCACAGCAGAATCCCACGCTCATATTTTCCCTGCTGGATAGCGGTCGCCAGCGCAAACGCCACATCCGGATACATCGGCCGGTCGTTACGGGCGTCATTGCTGTAATCCACCACTTCGTACTGCTTCTCTTCCAGATGACGTTTAATCAGGTTTTTTAGCTCAATCGCCGCATCATCGGCGCCAATCGCGATCGTTTTCATCGTCTTCTCCAGCAAGTTACCCGCTCAGCCCGCCATGCAACAGCAGGCGCAAAAATGTTCAGCATCAGCCTGACATACTTCTGTTCATATGTTCAAGTCTATTTCATTTGTTTGGGCGGGTGATCTGACAGTGAAAAACCGGAAAATGGGGCGCTCACGCCGCACAGCGCGGCAATTTCGGCGGTTTATCTGAAAAGTGCAGCAGTTTTGATTCGTTTGAAGAGGATCACAGATCTCATTGTTGCAGTTGAGTGCTGCGCAATTATACGTGTACTGTTCATTTGTTCGAATAGTGATACCAATGTACAAGAAGACCCATTGAGGACTCGCACATGGATTACCCAGGCTCTGTTTTTTGCACCTGCTTCGACAATGCACCGCGTGCGTTGCCAACACCTGACACTCTCTTTCATCGCGCCCGGACCGGAGGTGCGTCGTGACCCAAACCACAATGACCGCAGTGGAGCAATCCGCGATTCGTAAGATCTCCTGGCGACTGGTGCCGTTCGTCGCCCTGATGTTTTTTATCAACTTCCTCGACCGTACGGCAATTTCGTTCGCCGGGCCGAATGGCATGACGCAGGACCTCGGCCTGACTGCCGTACAGTTCGGCCTCGCCTCCGGTATCTTTTTCATCGGCTATATCCTGCTGGAAGTGCCGAGCAATCTGGCCCTGCATCGCTTTGGCGCCCGCAGATGGCTGGCGCGCATCATGATCAGCTGGGGCATCGTGTCGCTGCTGTTCACCTGGGTCAGCAGCATTAATGGGCTTTATACCCTGCGTCTGCTGCTGGGTATTGCCGAGGCGGGCTTTTTCCCGGGCGCAATCCTCTATCTCAGCATGTGGGTACCGGCGCGCCATCGCAGCAAAATCCTGTCGCTTTTTTACCTGGCTCAGCCGCTGACCGTGGTCTTTGGCGCACCGCTGGCGGCATCGTTCATTGAGCAGCATGGCCTGTTTGGCCTGGCGGGCTGGCGCGTGATGTTCCTCGGCGTCTCCATCCCGGCGATTTTGATCGGCATTGTGGCGCTGTTCTGGCTGGTGGATTCACCGCGTCAGGCGAAATGGCTGACGTCGGAGGAGAAAAACTGGCTGACCCGCGAGCTGGATGCTGAGCATCAGGCCAAGCAGCATACCGGACATCAGGGCGTCCGCAGCATTCTGGGTAATGGTCGGGTCTGGATGCTGTGTCTGATCTACTTCGGCTTTATCTATGGCCTCTACGCGCTGGCTTTCTTCCTGCCGACCATCATCGGCGGTTTCCAGCAGCAGTTCGGCACCACCTTCAATGTAATGCAGAAAGGGTTGATCACCGGCGTGCCTTATCTGATCGCGGCGGTAGTGATGTTCTTCTGGTCCCGTGACGCCTCACGGCGCGGCTGCAAAACCTGGCATATCGCTATCCCGGCGGTGACCGGTGGGATTAGCGTGCCGCTGGCGCTGTTCATGGACTCACCGTTCACCACCATCATGGTGATTGCGATTACCGCCAGCTCGATCTTTGCCGCCTTACCCAATTTCTGGACTTTACCGACTCAGTTTCTGACCGGTGCCTCTGCCGCGGCCGCTATCGCCCTGATCAATACGCTGGGTAATGTCGCGGGCTTCTCGGCGGGCTATATCACTGGCGCGCTGCACGATGCGACCAGCAGTTACACCGTACCGATGTTTGTGGTGGGCGGATTCATGTTGCTGTCAGCCGTGCTGATGCTGTTGCTGAATCGCAGTCGCCAGCAGCAACCGACCTCTCTAGCACAGGAGCAATTACCATGACTTACCTGTTTAACCAACCTTCAGCCTTCGCGGCTGAACTGATCGAAGGCTTTGTGGCCGCCAATGCCGATAAAGTGCGTCAGGTGCCCGGCGGAGTGGTACGCAACACCCGCAGCCAGCCGGGCAGCGTGGCGGTGGTGGTCGGCGGTGGCTCCGGCCACTATCCGGCGTTCGCCGGGTTGGTTGGGCAGGGGCTGGCGCACGGCGCGGCAATGGGCAACCTGTTCGCCTCGCCGTCAGCGCAGCAAATTTATAACGTGGCCCGCGCGGCAAATAATGGCGGCGGCGTATTACTGATGTTCGGCAACTACGCCGGTGACGTGCTGCATTTCGGTCAGGCCTGTGAGCGTCTGCGCGGCGAGGGTATTCCGTGCGACATTCTGGCGGTCACCGACGACATCTCCAGCGCCGGCATCGACGAGATTGAAAAGCGGCGCGGGGTGGCGGGGGATCTGACGGTATTCAAAGTCGCCTGTGCCGCCGCTGAAGCGGGCTATACGCTGGCGGAGGTGCTGCGGGTGGCGCAGCATGCCAACAACCGGACCCGTTCGTTTGGCGTGGCGTTTTCTGGCTGCACCTTACCCGGCGCGTCACACCCGCTGTTTGAAGTTGAAAAAGGGCGGATGGCGCTGGGACTGGGGATTCATGGCGAACCGGGCATTAAAGAAACGGAGGTGCCGACCGCCGATGAGATGGCCGACATTTTTGTCAGCCGGCTGCTCGGTGAGCTGCCGCCGGGCGTCAGCCAGACGGCGGGACAGCGGGTGGCGGTAATTCTTAACGGTCTCGGCACGGTGAAATATGAAGAGTTGTTTGTGGTCTACCGGCGGGTGGCGCAGCTGCTTGAAGCGGCCCGGCTGCAGATCGTCGAACCGGACGTCGGCGAATTCGTCACCAGCTTCAATATGGCCGGTGCCTCACTGACCTTAATGTGGCTGGATGATGAGCTGGAAACCTTCTGGCGCGCCCCGGCGAATGCGCCGGCCTATCGAAAAGGCAGCGTTATCGTGGCCGAACCGCTGGGTCAGGACGCCATGCAGGAACAGACAGAAGAGAGCTTGCCCGTCGCCAGCGCCGCCTCGCAGCAGAGCGCCCAACAGGTACTGCAACTGCTTGAGGCGGTGGCCGCGATGCTGCAACGCAACGCCGAAAAACTGGGTGATATTGATGCAGTCGCCGGCGATGGCGATCACGGCATTGGCATGGAACGCGGCGTGCTGGGCGCGGTGGAAAAGGCGCGTGAAGTTGCGGCCCGGGGCGCCGGTGCCGGCACGCTATTATGCCGTGCTGCTGATGCCTGGGCAGACAAAGCGGGCGGTACCTCTGGCGCACTGTGGGGCGTGGCGCTGACCGCCATCGGAACCGCCATCGGTGATAACCAGACGCCGGACGCCGTGCGAATCGCCAACGGCGTGCGGCAGGCGCAGGAAGGAATTCAGCATTTTGGTAAAGCCCAGGTCGGTGACAAGACCATGGTTGATGTGCTGGTGCCGTTCAGCGACAGCCTGAATGCAGCCGTCGCGCGCGGTGCCTCGCTGACAGAGGCCTGGCATCAGGCCGCACGCGTGGCTGACCAGGCGGCGCAGGCCACGGCGCAACTGCTGCCCAAAATGGGCCGCGCCCGTCCGCTGGCCGAAAAAAGCCTCGGCACGCCCGATGCAGGCGCGATTTCGCTGGCAATGATTGTCAATACCGTGGCTGATTTGTTGAAAGATCACGCAACCGCTGAGCAGGGAGCCTGAGCATGACGCAACCTGCTTTGTGGCTGGGTGTCAGCCTGAAAATGTACTTCGGCTACCAGCAAACCCTCGACTGGTGCCACGACGTTGCCGCGCTGGCGCGTCGGCATCCGGCGATTCAGCGCGGCGATATCGGACTGTTTGTCCTGCCCGCCTATCCGGCGATTCCGGCGGCTGCCGCTATTTTTGCCGATACCCCGGTACGCATTGGCGGCCAGGATGTTTGCCAGGCTGAAAACGGCGCCTGGACCGGCGAAGTCAGTGCCAGCATGTTGCAGGAACTCGGCTGCAGCCTGGCTGAAATTGGTCACGCCGAACGCCGCCGCTATTTTCATGAAGACGCCGCGCAGATAGCCGCCAAGGTGGCGATGTCGCTCCGACACGGCCTGACGCCGGTGTTGTGCATTGGTGAAACCCAACAGGGTGAACCTTCGCAGGCGATCGCCCTGTGCCAGCAGCAGCTGGCCGAGGCGCTGTCGCTGGCGCAGCAGCAGGGTCTGACCGGTAGGCTATTTTTCGCCTGGGAACCGCAATGGGCGATAGGCGCACCGCAACCGGCTCCGGAACACTATATCCGCGCGGTCTGCGAAGGGCTACGCGAGCTGCCGACGCCCACGGGTATTACCCTGCAGGTGATTTACGGTGGCAGCGCCGGTCCGGGTTTGATTCAGCGCCTTGGCGGAACGGTTGATGGCCTGTTCCTCGGCCGCTTTGCCCATGATCCGGCCGCGCTGGCGCAGATTATCGATGAGGCCAGCGCGCTGCTGGCGGAGCGTCACCCATGAGCCAGATCGGACTTAGCACCTATGCCTTTTTCTGGCGCATGTCAGACCGGGTACCGCAGCCGCTGACGCTGGAGCAGATGCTGGAACAGACCGCCGCGCTGGATTTGTCGCTGTTTCAGATTTGTGATTATCCGGCGATTGAGAGCTGGTCTGATGCTGACCTGCAACGGTTGCGTCAGCAGGCTGATGCGCTGGGCATCACGCTGGAGCTGGGGACGCGCGGGCTGGACACCGCCCATCTGCAACGTTATCTGCAACTGGCCCAGCTGCTCGACGCGCAGGTGGTGCGCTCCATGTTCTATACCGCCACTCATCGGCCGTCGCTGGAGCAAGCGGCGCAGCTGATCGCCCGCGTGCTGCCTGACTATGAGCGTCAGCAGGTGAGACTATGTCTTGAAACCTACGAACAGGTCAAAACTGCCGACCTGATGACAGTAATTAACCGCTTTTCATCGCCGTGGCTGGCGGTCTGTCTCGATCCGGCCAACTGCGTTGCCGGGCTGGAGTTACCTGAACAGGTCATCGCGCAGACTGCGGCGCGGGTCGGCAATCTTCACATCAAAGATTTTGCCTTTACCCGGCGTGACGGCTGGGTTGGCTTCACCTATGCCGGTTGCCCGATGGGCGAAGGCTTGCTGGATTATGACCAGATGATCGCCAGCGTGCGCCCGGCCGAAAAAGGCATTAACCAGATTATTGAACACTGGTTGCCGTGGCAGGAAGACGCCGCCACCACCTGTCAGCGTGAGGCCGAATGGACAGCGCGCAGCGTGGAATTCTTACGTAGTAAACAACATCGGGAGTAATAATAATGAATCAACTGAAAACCCTTACTGTGATTGGTGCCGGCGGCAAAATGGGCATGCGCATTTCAGCCAACTTCCAGAAAAGTGATTACCAGGTTTTTTACTGCGAGAATTCGCCCGCTGCGCAGCAGCAGGTTACTCAACAGGGGCGTGAGCTTTCGGATGCCGATTCGGTGGTGCCGTTAAGCGACGTCGTCATTCTGGCGGTGCCGGACATTGTGCTGGGTAAGGTCTCTGAAGCGGTCGTGCCGCAGATGAAGCCAGGCGCTGTACTGTTAACGCTCGATCCGGCGGCCGCTTATGCCAACCTGATCTTCCAGCGTGACGATATCGACTATGCGGTGGCGCATCCGTGTCACCCGTCCGTCTTCCTTGAGCGCTACACCAAAGAAGAGCACGCCGACGCGTTTGGCGGAATTGCAGCTATTCAGCATGTGGCCGCCGCCTGGGAAGCGGGCAGTGATGCGCAGCGCGACGAACTCAGCAAGGTTATCCGCGTGATGTATGGTCCGGTGGAGCAGGTGCACTGGGTGACCGTAACGCAGCTAGCCTACCTTGAGCCGACGCTGGTGGAGACCGTTGCCTGCATGGTCGGGGCCTTTATGAAAGAGGCGCTGGACGAAACGGTTAAGCACAGTGGCGTACCGGAAGAGGCCGCAAAGGCGATGCTCTACGGACATATTCAGATTGCGCTGGCGGTAGCCTTCCGTGCCACCAACCCGTTCTCTGATGCCTGCATGATCGCCATGGAGTATGGTCGTGAGAAGATTGTGAAGCCTGACTGGAAGCAGATTTTCGAGCAGAAAGAGCTGGATATTGTGATTGCCCGCATGCTGAAAATCGACGCGATTCGTCGCTAATCTGTGACACTGCTAGCGGCTCGCCGCGTCAATGCCTGGCGAGGTGAGCCGTATCAATGGTATAAATTCCCTCCTGAAACGCCTGTGCTTAGTCAGGTAACTCACTGCGAGACAGATAACGCATGGAAAAACACACGCTTTCTCAGGACTCCGAACTGCTGACCGAAATCGCAGTCGCCTATTATCAGGACGAAATTACCCAGGAAGAGATTGCGCGTAAGTTTGGCATTTCACGCATCAAAGTCGGACGGCTGCTGAAGCGCGCCAGGGAAGAGGGCATTGTTGAAATTAACGTGCGTTACCATCCGGTGTTCAGCACCCGTCTTGAGCAACAGCTGCTTGACCGTTTCCCCCACTTACAGCGCGCGCTGATCGCCCTCGACCTGCAGGACAATGATGAGCAGCGGCGTCAGGTGGCGGCGCTGGTCTCTTCCTGGCTGGAACAATCGCTTAAAGAGAATTCGGTGGTGGCGGTCGGGCAAGGGCGCAACGTGGCGGCGGTCGCCGATCATCCGGGCCAGGTGCCGACGCGTAACTGTCACTTTATCAGCGGCATCGGCGGCACGCACCGCCCCGGTGATGCGATCAATGCCGACCATATCAGCCGTCGTCTGGCGAAGAAATTTGGTGGCATCAGCGAAACGCTCTACGCCCCGGCTTATGTTGAAGATCGGGCGCTGAAAGAGGCGTTTATGCAAAACGGCACCATTAAAGAGACGCTGGATCGGGCGCGCAAAGCCGACTTTGCCCTGGTCGGCATTGGCGACATGAATGAAAACAGCTATATGGTGAAATTAGGCTGGTTTACGCCGCATGAAATTATCGACGCCAGTCTGAATCAGGGCGTGACGGGCGATATTGCCGGCTATGATTTTTTCAATTCGCAGGGACAGCACGTCGATACCGTAATGAACGATCGGGTGATTGGTCTGAGCATTGATGAGCTGCGCAAGATCCCCTGCGTTATCGCCATCGCCTCAGAGAACACCAAAGCAATGGCGATTCTCGGTGCGTTGCGTACCGGTGCCATCGACATTATCGCCACCACGGCGCAAAACATCCGCACTCTGCTGAACATGACGCAGAAAACGGAGTAATCGCCGGGCAGGCACGCAGCTTATGCGGCTGCGTGCCTGAGTGGTTACTCTTCCTGCAGCGAGTAGGGCAGCGGCTGAATCGTCAGCTGTCCGCCTTCATCACCCTCAACCCGCAGCACGCTATCCGGCTCCAGATCGTTATTCATCACCACCTGCACCCAACTGACACCGTCATCCAGCTGCACTGCCGCCAGCACGCTGCCGGTACGACGCCAGCGCTCACCCATCCGGAGTTCCAGCGCCGTATTTGCCGCTGGCAGATGGCTGGCCTGGCCCGCCAGCCAGTAGAGCGCGCGTTTGTTCGCACCACGGTATTTGGCCCGCGCCACCATCTCCTGACCGGTGTAGCAGCCTTTTTTAAAGCTAATGGCGTCCAGCGCCTGCAGGTTAGTGGCCTGCGGAATAAACTGCACGCTGGTGGCGGGATCAATCACCGGAATGCCGGCTTCAATGTCCAGCGCCAGCCACTGCTGACTGTCATTTAACCGGGCATCATCCGCCAGTTTCTGCTGCAGTGATTCGGCCTGGGCCAGCGAGGTAACGATCAGGAAACGCTCTGCCGGATGCGCAAACCACAGCAGCGTGGTTTCGCCCTGCTGCACCACCGGGGTTTCGCTGTCGGGCAGCTGTTCAAACAGGTTGGCCAGCGCGGCGCGTGCCTGAAAACCAGCCACGCCCAGTAACACTGCCTCATCGTCGGCCGCCAGCGTCACTTTAGAGAACACCGCATATTTCTTTAATTCGCTCAGCTGGGTGTCGCGCAGTTCACGACGAACCAGGTAGGCGTAGCCTTCGCCACGATGGAACAGACGCAGGTTGCTCCACATCTTGCCTTTGGCATCACAGTGGGCGGCGGGCAGATGGTGCGCCGCATCCAGCGCGGCGACGTCCAGCGTCAGCTGACCCTGCAGATAGGCGGTGCTGTCGGGACCGAAGACGGAAACCAGCGCCCAGGCATCCAGTGAAATCAGCGTTAACGGCAGACGGGACGAGGCTGCAGGCTGGCGCGGCGGTAAGGTAAAGGTTGGCATGGAGATATCCTGAGTATGAGGGTTCATCCGAAACAATATCTTCAATATTAAAAGAGCCGACCGGCAATGCAACCTGTTTACCGATAACGGCGCACAAATCGCGTGATAACCCTGAAAAAATGCGGTTTGCTTTGCGGCAGATTGCACAGTATGTTGCGCTGCGCCTGCAGCCCGCCACAATCCAGGTTACACTAGCCGCCAGGTTGTGAACTGTGGAAACTGACGCATGGATATCAATGATAAATCACGTATTCAGTGGGCCTGCCGCCGCGGCATGCTGGAGCTGGATGTGGCTATTATGCCGTTCTTTAAATATGAATATGACAGCCTGAATGACACCGATAAGCAGGTGTTTATCGCGCTGCTGAAGAGTGACGATCCCGACCTGTTTAACTGGTTGATGAACCACGGTGAACCCAGCGATCCTGAGCTGAAGCGGATGGTTAACCTGATTCAGCAGCGCAATCGTGAACGCGGCCCCGTGGCAATGTAAGCTGCGGCCATCCCGTCTGGCGCGCGGCCTGCTGGGCGTCTGGCTGGGGGTGACGGTAACGGCGGTACTGCTGCTGACGCTGCCGGTCAGCGGATGGCTGATGAAACTGGCGATGATCGGACTGCTGCTGGCCGAAGGCTGGCGTAATCATCGACGGCTCCTTCAGCGGCGCGGTTCGCTGCAACGGGAAAGTGCGCAAATCTGGTGCTGGCAGGGCGCACGCTGGCGGCCGACTCAGCCGCTGCGCTGGTTGCCGTTTGGCGTGCTGCTGGTGGCGAAAAGCGAGCAGGGTAAGACGCTGCGCTGGTGGCTGATGAAAGACAATATGCAGCCTGGCGAATGGCGGGCGTTACGCGCCTGCTGCTTCAGCGAGGCGCATCACTGATGGCAATACGAAGAGCACTCGTTACGGCATCCGGCTAAGGCGTCAGGGCGAAAGCCGCCTGCCGGACCACGCCATTTAGCGATCACAGCAGTTCGGCGGTTTCCGTTAATACCTGCTCGCACCACTGCTCGACGCGCTCGTCGGTCACCTCAAACTGATTCACATCATCGAGCGCCAGACCGACAAACTGCTTCCCATCGGCACTGAGCGGTTTCGGGCTGGTGAACTCATACCCTTCCAGCGGCCAGTAACCGACAAAACGCACCCCCATCGGCTGCAATAGCTCATGCAGCATACCGAGCGCATCCAGGAACCATTCACCGTAGCCAATCTGATCGCCCATGCCGTACAGCGCCACAATCTTATTGCGCAGATTCAGGGTCGACAGCTGCGGCCAGATCGCTTCCCAGTCTTCCTGCAGCTCGCCAAAATCCCAGGTCGGGATGCCCATGATCAGCAGATCGTACTGTTCCATCAGGCGCGGATCGTCATCTTTGACGTTGTGCAGGGTGACCAGCTCTTCGCCAATAAAATCGCGAATTTTCTCCGCTACGATTTCGGTGTAACAGGTACTGGAACCGTAAAAAAGACCGATTTTCATGCAGATAACACTCTGTAAATACTGACTTTGGCGCAATTGTACCAGAAGCGCCGTTGAATCAGGCATAATGAGCATGATTTTACAGCGAACGGCGGGGATAACGTGCAGGACAGCGATCTGACAGAACAGTTTCTCGATGCGCTCTGGATTGAACGCAATCTGGCGCAGAATACACTCTCCTCCTATCGCCAGGATCTCCAGACGCTGACCAGCTGGCTGGCGCATCATAACCTGACGCTGCTCAGCGTGATGCCGCTGGATCTGCAGCAGTTTCTGGCCGAGCGGCTGGAGGGCGGCTACAAGGCGACCAGTTCAGCCCGGCTGCTGAGCGCCATGCGCCGCCTGTTTCAATATCTCTATCGCGAGAAGCTGCGCGCGGACGATCCCAGTGCGCTGTTATCGGCACCAAAACTGCCGCAGCGGCTGCCGAAAGATCTCAGTGAAGCGCAGGTTGAACGGCTGCTGCAGGCACCGAATATCGACATCCCGCTTGAGCTACGCGACAAAGCGATGCTGGAGTTACTCTACGCCACCGGTTTGCGTGTTTCTGAGCTGGTCGGCCTGACGCTGAGTGACATCAGCCTGCGCCAGGGTGTGGTGCGGGTGATCGGCAAAGGCGATAAAGAGCGACTTGTGCCGTTAGGTGAAGAAGCGGTTTACTGGCTGGAATATTATCTGGAGCATGGGCGTCCGTGGTTGCTTAACGGACAGACGCTGGATGTGATGTTCCCGAGCAACCGGGCGCAGCAGATGACGCGGCAGACCTTCTGGCACCGCATCAAGCATTACGCCACGCTGGCCGGCATCGACAGTGAAAAATTGTCGCCCCATGTGATGCGCCATGCGTTTGCTACTCATCTGCTGAACCACGGAGCCGATCTGCGTGTCGTACAGATGTTGCTGGGACACAGCGATCTCTCCACCACCCAAATTTATACGCATGTCGCCACTGAGCGCCTGCGTCAGTTGCATCAACAACATCATCCGCGGGCCTGATCTGCGGAAATAAGGAAAGAGATGAACAAGCATTTTGCCATGCTGGCGCTGTTAGCCAGCGCCTTTTCCGGCCTGGCGCAGGCCGATGACAGCGCCATTCAGCAATCCCTGAAAAAGCTCGGCTTAAATCAGACTGAGATTACCGCATCACCGCTGCCGGGCTTTAAAACCGTGCTGTCGGAAAGCGGCGTGCTTTACGTGACCGATGATGGCAAACACATGATTCAGGGCCCGCTGTATGACGTCAGCGGCGCACAACCGGTCAACGTAACCAACAAGCTGCTCGATAAAAAAGTCGAGGCGCTGGTGCCGGAAATGATCGTCTACAAAGCGCCAAAAGAGCAGCATGTGGTGACGGTGTTTACCGACATTACCTGTGGCTACTGCCACAAGTTGCATGAGCAGATGGCCGATTACAATGCGCTGGGTATCACCGTGCGCTACCTGGCGTTCCCGCGTGAAGGATTGCATGGCCAGATTGAAGGCGCGATGAAAGCGATCTGGTGCAGCGCCGATCGTAATAAAGCCTTTGACGACGCGATGAAGGGCGATGCGCCAAAAATGTCTGCACCAGATAGCTGCAAAATCAATATTGCACAACACTACCAGCTCGGGGTGCTGTTTGGCATTCAGGGCACGCCAGCCATCCTGACCGACAGCGGCATGATGATTCCGGGCTATCAGGGTCCGCAGGAGCTGAAGCAGGTGCTGGATAATCAAAAGCGTGGTGGTTAATCGGTGGTAAAAAACGAAGTGGAACTGCGTCGCCGCGAGGTGATGGTTGAGGATGCGCTGCCGGCAACCCTGCCGCCGCTGCTGAAACGTCTTTATCTGCAGCGCGGGGTGCGTGACGCGGCTGAGCTGGAGCGCGGCGCGAAAAACCTGCTGCCGTTCCAGGCGCTGAGCGGCATCGATAACGCGGTGGCGTTGCTGCATCAGGCGCTGCTTGATGGCCGTCGCATTATGGTGGTGGGCGATTTTGATGCCGATGGTGCCACCAGTACCGCGCTGACGGTGATGGCGCTGCGCAGCATGGGCGGCAGCAACGTGCAGTATCTGGTGCCGAACCGCTTTGACGATGGCTATGGCCTCAGCCCGGAAGTGGTTGAGCAGGCGCGCGCGCGCGGTGCGGCGATGATCCTGACGGTGGATAACGGGATTTCATCGCATGCCGGTGTGGAGTGTGCGCACCAGCACGGTATTCCGGTGCTGATCACCGATCACCATCTGCCGGGCGAAACCCTGCCGGCGGCGGAAGCGATCGTTAATCCCAACCTGGCGGACTGCAATTTTCCTTCCCGCGCGCTGGCCGGTGTCGGCGTCGCGTTTTATCTGATGCTGGCGCTGCGTGCCTTTCTACGCACGCAGGGCTGGTTCGGCACCACCCGCAGCGAACCTAATCTGGCTGAACTGCTGGATCTGGTGGCGCTCGGCACGGTAGCCGATGTGGTGCCGCTCGACGTCAATAACCGCATTCTGGTGTGGCAGGGACTAAGCCGGATTCGCGCCGGTAAATGCCGTCCCGGTATTCGTGCGCTGCTGGAGATCGCTAACCGCGATGCGCGCCAGCTGGCGGCCAGCGATCTCGGCTTTGCGCTTGGCCCCCGGCTCAATGCGGCAGGGCGGCTGGATGATATGTCGGTCGGCGTGGCGTTACTGATGACTGAGGATCTCAGCCAGGCGCGGATGCTGGCCAGCGAGCTGGATGCGCTCAACCAGACGCGCAAAGAGATTGAGCAGGGCATGCAGAGCGAAGCGCTGGCGCTGTGTCAGGCGCTGGAACGTGAGCAGAGCGACCTGCCGCTGGGGCTGGCGTTTTATCATCCGGAGTGGCATCAGGGCGTGGTCGGGATTCTGGCTTCGCGACTGAAAGAGCGTTTCCATCGCCCGGTGATTGCCTTTGCACCGGCCGGAGACGGCACGCTGAAAGGCTCCGGCCGCTCGATTGCCGGTCTGCATCTGCGCGATGCGCTGGAGCGGCTCGATACCCTTAATCCGGGCCTGATGCTGAAGTTTGGCGGCCATGCGATGGCGGCGGGACTGTCGCTGGAAACCGCACGCTATGAGGAGTTCCGCCAGCGTTTTGCCGAACTGGTCGGCGAATGGCTGGATGGCGAATCGCTACAGGGCATCATCTGGTCCGATGGCGCGCTGCAGCCACAGGAATTTTCCCTGCAGACCGCAGAGATGCTGCGTGAAGCGGGTCCGTGGGGCCAGGCGTTCCCGGAGCCAGCGTTCGACGGCAAATTTAAGCTGTTGCAGCAGCGGCTGGTCGGCGAGCGGCACCTGAAAGTAATGGTGGAACCGCTGGGCGGCGGCCCGCTGATCGATGGCATCGCCTTCAATGTCGACACCACGCTGTGGCCCGACACCAGCGTGCGTCAGGTTGAGCTGGCCTACAAACTGGATATCAATGAGTATCGCGGTAACCGCTCGGTGCAGCTGATCATTGATCATCTCTGGCCAATAAACTGACCACTGGCGGTGGTTGCACATCAGCTGTGTGCGGCCGACCGCCTGGCTCAGGGCCGCCTTCTTTTCTTCACGCCAGTCTCCACGTGAAACACCCCTCGCCACGCGGTTAATCGATCGCCGCGCCACCACCGCATCAGCGCTACAAACTGTCGTCAGTTTCGGGTAAACTTATGCGTTAATTTTCCTGTCCCATCGAACGCTAAAAAGACGCTAAAGCCATGTTTGAAATCAACCCGGTCAAAAACCGTATTCAGGACCTCAGTGAGCGCAGCGACGTTCTTCGGGGGTATCTTTGACTACGATGCCAAGAAAGAACGCCTCGAAGAAGTAAACGCCGAGCTGGAACAGCCAGACGTGTGGAACGAACCGGAACGCGCCCAGGCACTGGGCAAAGAGCGCTCCTCGCTTGAAGCGATTGTTGACACTCTCGATCAGATGACGCAAGGCCTGGAAGATGTCCAGGGTCTGCTGGAGCTGGCAGTCGAAGCGGACGACGAAGAGACGTTCAACGAAGCGGTGGCCGAGCTGGATGTCCTCGAAAGCAAACTGGGCGAGCTCGAATTCCGCCGCATGTTCTCCGGTGAGTACGACAGCGCCGACTGCTATATCGATCTGCAGGCGGGCTCCGGCGGTACCGAAGCGCAGGACTGGGCCAGCATGCTGATGCGTATGTATCTGCGTTGGGCTGAAGCTCGCGGCTTCAAAACTGAAATTATTGAAGAGTCTGAAGGCGAAGTAGCGGGTATTAAATCCGTGACCATTCGCGTGTCAGGCGACTACGCCTTTGGCTGGTTGCGTACCGAAACCGGCGTGCATCGCCTGGTGCGTAAGAGCCCGTTCGACTCCGGCGGTCGTCGTCATACCTCCTTCAGCTCAGCCTTTATCTATCCGGAAGTGGATGACGATATTGATATCGACATCAATCCGGCCGATCTGCGCATTGACGTCTATCGCGCCTCCGGTGCCGGCGGCCAGCACGTTAACCGGACGGAATCCGCGGTACGTATTACCCATATTCCAACCGGTACCGTGACCCAGTGTCAGAACGACCGTTCCCAGCACAAGAACAAAGATCAAGCGATGAAGCAAATGAAGGCGAAGCTGTACGAGCTTGAGATGCAAAAGAAAAATGCTGAGAAACAGGCGCTGGAGGACAACAAGTCCGACATCGGCTGGGGCAGCCAGATTCGTTCTTACGTGCTCGATGATTCGCGCATTAAAGATCTGCGTACCGGTGTGGAAACGCGCAACACCCAGGCGGTGCTGGACGGCGATCTGGATCGATTCATTGAAGCTAGTTTAAAAGCAGGGTTATAAGGAACCGACATGTCTGAACAACAACCGCAGAGCGCTGACGCCGCACTTGAGTTAAACAACGAACTGAAAACGCGTCGCGAAAAGCTGAGCGCGCTGCGTGCAAATGGCGTGGCGTTTCCTAACGATTTCCGTCGTGACACCCTCTCGAACCAGCTGCATGAACGCTATGACGAGAAGAGCAACGAAGAGCTGGAAGATCTCGGCATTGAAGTCAGCGTTGCCGGACGCATGATGACCCGTCGTATTATGGGTAAAGCATCATTCGTTACCCTGCAGGACGTCGGCGGACGCATTCAGCTTTATGTTTCGCGTGACGATCTGGCCGAAGGGATCTACAACGAGCAGTTCAAAAAGTGGGACCTCGGCGATATCCTCGGCGCGCGCGGCAAGCTGTTCAAAACCAAAACCGGCGAACTGTCGATTCACTGTTCTGAGCTGCGTCTGCTGACCAAAGCCCTGCGTCCGTTACCGGATAAGTTCCACGGCCTGGCTGACCAGGAAACCCGTTATCGTCAGCGTTACCTCGATCTGATCGCCAACGACGAATCACGTAACACTTTCAAAATTCGCTCAAAAATCATGGCCGGTATCCGCCAGTTCATGGTCAGCCGCGACTTTATGGAAGTGGAAACTCCGATGATGCAGGTGATCCCAGGCGGCGCATCGGCGCGTCCGTTCATCACCCATCACAATGCGCTGGATATCGATATGTACCTGCGTATTGCTCCGGAACTCTATCTGAAGCGCCTGGTGGTGGGGGGCTTTGATCGGGTGTTCGAGATCAACCGTAACTTCCGTAACGAAGGCATTTCGCCACGTCATAACCCTGAGTTCACCATGATGGAACTCTATATGGCGTATGCGGATTACAAAGATCTGATCGAGCTGACCGAAAGCCTGTTCCGTACGCTGGCGCAGGATGTGCTGGGCACCACCGTGGTGCCGTATGGCGAACATCAGTTCGATTTCGGCAAGCCGTTTGAAAAACTGACGATGCGCGAAGCGATCAAGAAGTATCGTCCGGAAACCGACCTGGCCGATCTGGAAGACTTTGATAAAGCGGTAGCGATTGCTGAATCGCTGCACATTAAAGTTGAGAAGAGCTGGGGACTGGGCCGTGTGGTCACCGAGATCTTCGAAGAGACGGCAGAAGCACATCTGATTCAGCCAACCTTCATCACCGAGTATCCGGCTGAAGTGTCACCGCTGGCGCGTCGTAACGATCAGAATCCGGAGATCACCGATCGCTTTGAGTTCTTCATCGGCGGCCGTGAAATCGGTAACGGCTTCTCCGAGCTGAACGATGCGGAAGATCAGGCTGAGCGTTTCCTGCAGCAGGTGAATGCCAAAGATGCAGGCGATGACGAAGCGATGTTCTACGACGAAGATTACGTCACCGCGCTGGAACACGGTCTGCCGCCTACTGCGGGTCTCGGTATCGGTATCGACCGTATGGTGATGCTGTTTACCAACAGCCACACCATCCGCGACGTGATCCTGTTCCCGGCGCTGCGCCCGGGCAGCAAGTAACTCACTTTGCGTTAAGCAGAATGCAGAAAGGCCGGAGATTCCGGCCTTTTTTTTCGCCGCTGTCCGGCTCAGACACCGACGGTCACGACTTCACTACGCCATCCAGCCACTGCTGAAACCGCGCATAAGGTACATACAGCGCCACGTTCTTATACAGAGTTTTGCCGCTGGTATTGTCATTAATACGGTCGCTGTAGCCGATGATCACTCCCGCCAGCGTATCGTCAGAGGCGTTATACACCGCGCCGCCCGACATCCCTTTCACCACGCCGGCATTGGCCGCCACCACCACACAATCCGCTTTGTTCCAGCTGTTTGCCAGCGTGGTATTAATCAGGTTCTGGCCGCTGGAACTGACCGGCATCGCCGAAATAAAGCTGTAGCCGTAGAGATTGACCTGGTCGCCGATATGGCTGTTGCGAAAGCTGGGCGGCAGGCTCGCTTCGCTGTTTTTGTGGTAGACCACCGCCAGATCGCATTGCGGATGCCAGGCTTTGACCCGGTAAAGTGAAAATTTCGCCACGTGCGCGGCGGTCAGACTGTATTCCGCCGTCAGCGGAATGGTGGTACCCAGCGTGCCTAAGCCGAGCACGGTAGGAATGCCGGTCACGGTCATATCGACCCGCTTTTCGGCCTCTCTGCTGTACTCATAGTGGCCAACCGAGCAGCCGGTTAAAGCAAAAACCATCAAGGCAATGAGCCGTTGCATTCTTTCTCCCCGCGTCAGAATTCGATCACATCACCTGGCGTTTCATAATGGGGTTATCGGCAACGCTAAAATTTTATTTATTGTTAACACATTAAAAAGCGTAACCGGTGACAGGCAAATGACAACCAGAGATTGCCTGCGGGGGTGATTCCTGGAATTTTCCGGCCCGCTGGCGGTGACCGGCGGGCTGAGGGGCGACAGAAATTATTGCGGGTGTGGCAATAATCCTTTGCTGCTATTGGGGTATATGGGCTTCATCGGCTGTGCTGTAATAGCCAGCGTGACGCAGATCAAATTTTAATAAGCGTCGATTGGGCCACGCGTTCGCGTGGTTCACCTGCATTTTCATGGTATTGGGAGAAATGTTATGCCTGTAGCGTTACTGGCGCTGGCGTTGAGTGCATTCGCCATCGGCACCACTGAGTTCGTCATTATGGGGCTGCTGCCGGACGTGGCGGCCGATCTTCAGGTGTCGATTCCGTCAGCGGGCTGGTTAATCAGCGGCTATGCGTTGGGCGTGGCGATTGGCGCACCGATTATGGCGCTGCTGACCGCCCGGCTGCCGCGTAAAAAGACGCTGACGCTGCTGATGGTGATCTTCATCGTCGGCAACCTGCTGTGCGCGCTGGCGTACAACTATAACCTGCTGATGCTGGCGCGCATTGTAACCGCGCTGTGTCACGGTGCTTTCTTTGGCATTGGTGCGGTGGTCGCAGCCAGTCTGGTCGCACCAGGTCGTCAGGCTTCTGCCGTGGCGCTGATGTTTACTGGCCTCACGCTGGCGAACGTGCTGGGCGTGCCGCTCGGCACCTAGTTTGGTCAGCTGTTTGGCTGGCGTGCCACCTTCTGGGGCGTAGCGATCATCGGCGTACTGGCCTTTATCGCCCTGATTGTCAGCCTGCCGAATAACAAGCAGGAAAAACCGGTCGACCTGGCGAGTGAAGTGAGCGCGCTGGCCAACGGTAAACTGTGGCTGTCACTGCTGATGACGGTGTTTTTTGCCGCGGCGATGTTTGCGTTGTTCAGTTATATCGCGCCGCTGCTGTTACAGGTGACCGGCATCAGCGACCGTGGCGTCAGCTGGACGCTGTTCCTGATTGGCGCAGGGCTGACGGTCGGCAATATTCTGGGCGGCAAGATGGCGGACTGGAAAGTTTCTTTCAGCCTGATCCTCAGCTTTTCGCTGATTGCGATCTTCTCCCTGCTGTTTAGCTGGACCAGCCATGCGCTGTGGCTGGCCGAAATCACCCTGTTCCTGTGGGCGATGGCTACCTTTGCTACCGTGCCGGGCCTGCAGATTAACGTGGTGCGCCACGGTAAAGAGGCACCCAACCTGGTGTCGACCCTGAACATTTCTGCATTCAACGTTGGTAATGCACTGGGAGCCTGGGTCGGTGGAGCAGTAATTGGTCGGGGCTACGGCCTGACGGCGGTGCCGGTTGCCGCCGCCGCACTGGCACTGATCGGTCTGCTGGTCTGCCTGATCACCTTCCGCAAATCGGGTGGCGCGACGTCTGCGGTGCGCGCTTAAGCTAAGCGGGCGGCGATACGTGCCGGAAAGTCAGCCACCTGCTGCTGCAGATGGCTGACAAACGCATCGACCAGCGCCGAGGCGGGGCGGTGATGCGGTCTGACCAGGCTGACGGTAAAGGGTACCGAAACGCTGAATCGCCGCATTACCACACCGCTGTCGGCGTAATCGAGCGCTGTCAGCGGGTTAACGATCGATACCCCGACGCCCGCCCTGACCATCGCGCACACCGATGCGGCGCTGTGGGTCTCCAGCACCAGACGACGTTCAACCCCCTGCTCATGAAACAACGCGTCCAGCAGCTGGCGATAGCTGTCGGTGCGCGACAGGCTGACATAATTCTCACCGGCAAAATCCTGCGGCGTCAGCACGGCCCGCTGGCTCAGCGGATGCTGCGGCGGCAACACGCAGACTTCATCGCAGGTTAAGAGCGCATGGCGGTCAGTGCCGGCCGGCGCATGCTGAGTTTCGGTTAAGCCGAGGTCATAGCGCTGTGCTGACAGCCACTCCTCCAGCAGCGGCGACTCCTGCGGGATCACATTCAGGCTGACATCCGGGTAGCGCTGCAAAAAAGGCTGACACAGCGGTGGCAGCAGCGACTGCGAAAACACTGGCAGACAGGCGACAGAAAGCTCACCCTGACGAAACTGACGCAGATTATCAGCCGCCTCCATAATGCGATCCAGCCCGTACCAGGAACGCTGAACCTCTTCAAACAGGCGCAGCCCCTGTACCGTAGGCTGCAGACGTCCGCGTACCCGACCAAACAGCTGTAGCCCCAATTGCTGCTCCAGCCGCGCCAGTTCCCGACTGACCGTAGGCTGTGAGGTGTGCAGCAGGGTGGCGGCCTGCGTCAGGTTGCCGCTGGTCATCACCGCGTGAAAAATTTCGATGTGTCGCCAGTTAATGTTCGCCATCGGATTAGGCCATATCAATTTTGCATAGATGCTATTAAAACAGATATTTTTCGCTATGACACGATTCTGGCTTAATGCGCTTATCGCCACAGGAGAATCCTTATGCCCCGTTCCATACAGACTACTGAAACCGCGCTCAACATCACTCATCTGCTGCCGCTGGCACGCCGCTATGCCGGGCCTTTCTGGGCCTACGATGCGCAAATCATTCAGGCACGCATCGCCCAGTTGCAGGCGTTTGATGTGGTGCGTTTCGCCCAGAAATCCTGTTCGAATATTCATATCCTGCGCCTGATGCGGGCGGCCGGAGTAAAGGTTGATTCGGTATCGCTGGGTGAGATTGAACGTGCGCTGGTGGCGGGGTATCAGCCGGGCGGAGATGAAATCGTCTTTACCGCTGATCTGTTTGATCAGCCAACGCTGGAGCGGGTTGCGGCGCTGCAGGTGCCGGTTAATGCCGGTTCGGTCGATATGCTGCATCAGCTGGGCGCTGTTTCTCCGGGTCATGCGGTATGGCTGCGGGTGAATCCCGGTTTCGGGCACGGCCACAGTCAGAAAACCAATACCGGCGGCGAAAACAGCAAGCACGGAATCTGGCATGGCGATCTGGCTTTAGCGCTGGCGGCAATCCAGCAGTACGATCTGCGGCTGGTGGGCATTCATATGCACATCGGTTCCGGCGTCGATTATGCGCATCTGCAACAGGTGTGTGATGCGATGGTCAGCCTGGTGGTGGAGTTTGGTCAGGATCTGACGGCGATCTCAGCGGGCGGCGGCTTGTCGATTCCTTATCGTTACGGTGAAGAGGCGATCGATACCGGGCACTATTTTGGCTTGTGGGACGCTGCGCGTCAGCGCATTGCTCAGCATCTGGGCCACGCCGTCAAACTGGAGATTGAGCCGGGCCGTTTTCTGGTGGCCGAGTCGGGCGTGCTGGTGTCGCAGGTACGGGCGGTCAAAGCGATGGGCAGCCGTCACTTTGTGCTGGTCGATGCCGGTTTCAACGATTTAATGCGGCCGTCAATGTATGGCAGCTATCACCATATCTCGCTGATGGCGGGCGATGGGCGGCAGATTGATGAGCAGCAGACCCTCGACAGCGTGGTGGCGGGGCCATTGTGTGAATCAGGCGACGTCTTTACCCAGCTGGAAGGCGGCAAAGTCGATACCCGAGCGATTCCGGCTGCGCAGGTCGGCGATTATCTGGTATTTCATGACACCGGTGCCTATGGCGCATCTATGTCATCGAACTACAACAGCCGCCCCCTGATCCCGGAAGTGCTGTTCGAACAGGGGCAGCCGCGCGAGATCCGTCGCGCGCAGACTATTCAGGAGTTACTGGCGCTGGAAGGCGGCTAACCGCCCGCTCAGGCGGTATCCGCTGCCGCCTGAGCGCTAAACAGCTCTTTACGCAGTATCACCATCTCCTCCGCCAGATCGCGACACAGCATCGCATTCATTAAGTGATCCTGTGCATGCACCAGGATCAGCGTCACCGGCAATTTGCCGCTGCCTTCATCCGCGCCAATCAACTGCGTCTGAATCTTGTGCGCCTGTTTTGCTGCGGTATCGGAAGCAGCCAGCGCCGCATCGGCAGCCGGCCAGTCACGCTGGCGCGCACACTGGATCGCCATCATCGCTGACGATCGTGCTTCACCTGCATTGATCAGCAACTCCATCATGGTTTGTTCGAAATCCATACAATCCTCATTATTGGTATGCCAAATTCAGTTTTTTCATCTTACTGGAATGCCAAAAAACGTTTCCGGGAGCTTTGTCACAGAAAGGAAGGTTAAGAATCGTCATTTTGGTATGCCACTAACCGGGAAGATAGTGACCACTACTGGAATGCCAATCTTACATCTCTGAGGGTTGACCCATGTCTCTACAGGACCGCCTTATCGATTCCCTGGGCAGCTTTGCCACCCGCTTCAATAGCTATCGCTACATCATGGCGATCAAAGCCTCGTTCATCACCCTGATGCCGGTGATCATCGTTGGCGCTTTCTCGGTGCTGATCTCTAACATGGTGCTGGACAGCAAAAATGGCCTCGCCAGCTTCGCTGCGCTGGGGTTTTTAGCCGACCTGAAACCGATCACCAGCAGCATTAACTATGCCACGCTCAGCTTCCTCAACATTGGCGCGGTGTTCCTGATTGGCATTGAGCTGGGCCGCATCAACGGCATCAAAACCTTGTTCCCTGGTCTGCTGGCGATCATCTGCTTTGTCTCCGTGACGCCGACCACTTTACAGATGATGGTCGACGGTCAGATGCATCTGGTCACCGACGTGCTGGCTAAACAATTCTCCGATACCAAGAGCCTGTTTCTCGGCATGTTTATCGCCATTCTGTCGGTGGAGATCTATTGCCGCCTCGAACAGGTTGAGCGGCTGAAAATTAAGATGCCTGACACCGTGCCGCCCAACGTTGCCGCCTCTTTTTCCGCCCTGATCCCGTCGATTATCACCGTGACGCTGGTCGCCTCCTTTGGCTTTATTTTCCATCGCGTTACCGGCATGTATCTGTATGACGCGGTCTATCAGGTGGTGCAGCAACCGCTGGAGTCGGTGGTGCAGAGCCTGTGGGGGATTCTGATCCTGATGTTCGTCGCCCAGCTATTTTGGGTGATCGGCATTCACGGCAATCAGATGGTGAAACCGATTCGTGAACCGCTGCTGCTGGGGGCGATTATGGTCAATATGACCGCCTTTGAGCAGGGTAAAGAGGCGCCGAATATCATCACCATGCCGTTCTGGGATGTTTATATGAGCATCGGCGGTTCCGGGCTGACCATCGGGCTGCTGACCGCGGTGATGCTGGCGACGCGTCGCAAAGAGATGCGCGAAATCGCCAAACTCTCGTTCGGCCCCGGCATTTTCAATATCAATGAGCCAGTAATATTTGGCATGCCGATTATGCTCAATCCGATCCTGGCGATCCCATTCATCATCACGCCGCTGGTAACCGGCACAATCGGCTATTTCGCCACGGTGATGGGGTTTGCCGGCAAAGCGGTGGTGATGGTGCCGTGGACCACGCCGCCGATCATTAACGCCTGGCTGTCGACTGCGGGATCGATGGGCGCGGTGGTGACCCAGATTATCTGCATTATGGTGTCGGTGCTGATCTACCTGCCGTTTGTCAAAGTGGCAGCCCGTCGCGCCGATGCCGCCGAAGCGAAGAATCAACAACCTGAACTGGCTCGCAACCAATCGGAGGTGTTATGAGTCGCCAGCTTATTCAGATCCCGCAGAATTTTATCCTGGGCGCCGCTGCGTCAGCCTGGCAAACCGAGGGCTGGAGCGGCAAAAAAGCCGGGCAGGACTCGTGGCCGGACGCCTGGTATCAGCAGGATCGGCACGTCTGGCATCAGGGCTATGGCCCGGCCGTGGCGACCGACTTCATCAACCGCTTTGCCGAAGATGTGGCGCTAATGAAGGCCAGCGGGCTGACCCACTATCGCACCTCGATCAACTGGTCGCGCTTTCTCACCGATTATGAAAACGCCACGGTGGATGAGGAGTACGCGGCTTACTATGACCGGCTGATTGACGAAATGCAGCGCCAGGGCATTGAACTGATGCTCTGTCTGGAGCATTACGAATTGCCCGCTACGCTGCTGGAGCAGTATGGCGGCTGGCAGTCAAAGCACGTGGTTGAACTGTTTATCCGTTACGTCGAACAGGTGTTTAAACGCTATGCCGGTCGGGTAACACGCTGGTTTGTGTTTAATGAGCCGATTGTGGTGCAGACCCGGGTCTATCTCGACGCGCTGCGCTGGCCATACGAGCAAAACACCCATAAATGGATGCAGTGGAACCACCACAAAAATCTCGCCACCGCCCGGGTGGTGCAGCTGTTCCGCCAGCAGGGCTATGCCGGTCGCATCGGGACCATCCTCAACCCGGAAGTGACCTATCCACGATCGTCGGCCGCGCATGACCAGCAGGCGGCGCAGATCTACGACCTGTTCTATAACCGGATGTTTCTCGATCCCGCCATCAAAGGCGAGTACCCGGCGGAGCTGCTGGCGCTGCTGGATAAACATCAGATTGAGTGGCAGGCCACGCCGGAGGAGCTGGCGATCATCGCCGCCAATACCGTCGATGAGGTCGGGCTTAACCTTTACTATCCACACCGCGTGAAGGCGCCGTCCCGTGCCTGGCATCCTGATACGCCGTTCCATCCTGCCTGCTATTACGAGCACTTTGAGCTGCCGGGCCGGCGGATGAACCGTTCACGCGGCTGGGAAATTCAGCCGGAAATCATCTGGGATATGGCGCAGCGGATGCGTGATGAGTACGGCAACATCCCGTGGTTTGTCGCCGAGAGCGGAATGGGCGTCGAAAACGAAGCGCAATTTAAAAACGCTGAGGGGGAAATTCAGGACGACTACCGCATTCACTTTATCAGCGAGCACCTGCATCAGGCGGTCCGTGCGCATCAGGCGGGCATCAACTGTCAGGGCTATATGCTGTGGGCCTTCACCGACAACGTCTCGCCGATGAACGCCTTCAAAAACCGCTATGGCCTGATCGAAATCGACTTAGATAACCAGCGTCAGCGTCGCATGAAAAAATCCGCCCACTGGTTCCGGGCGCTGCGCGACAGTCAGCAATTTACCCTGTGGCTTGATGATGAGCCGAAATAACAAGAGGAAGCGAGGATGAAACGTATTGTGCTGGCCTGTGCCGCAGGCATGTCGACCTCAATGGTGGTAACGCGGATGGAAAAAGAGGCCGCCGCGCGTGGATTAGCCTTCCACATCTACGCCATTCCCGAGCAGAACCTGCAAGAGGAGCTGCAAAATTACGGCCACGAGGTGGTGGCGGTGCTGCTGGGGCCGCAGGTGCGCTTTAAGCTGGAAGCGAACAAAAAACTGACCGACAGCTATCAGTTGCCGATTGCGGTAATCGATTCTGTTGCCTATGGCACCCTGAATGGCGCAAAGGTACTCGATCAGGCGCTGGCTTTGATACACTGAGTCTCAGTTTGCGGGTCACTTCTCTGGCTCGCGGGCATTGTCGCGCAGGGAACGGCGGCAATGCCGTTAGCGCAATGATTGCAAAGGGTGACAGCGTGGACAAAGCCGAAGCGCCGCAAGAAAAAAAACAGTATCAGGAAATTGGTCAGCATCTGCGCCAGCAAATCTGCGACGGACACTATCCGGTGGGATCGCGCCTGCCGCCTGAACGCCAGCTGGCTGAAACCTGGGGCGTCAGCCGGACCATCGTCCGCGAAGCGCTATTAATGCTGGAGCTGGAAGGAACGGTGGATATTCGCCAGAGTTCCGGCGTCTACGTGATGCGCATTCCCTCCGCCAGCGATGATGAAGAAGAGGCCTTTTTCCGCAGCGATGTCGGTCCGTTTGAAATGCTGCAGGCGCGCCAGTTGCTGGAAAGCAACATCGCCGCGTTTGCCGCTAAAATGGCCACCAAAGCGGATATTGAAAACCTGCGCCGCACGCTGGAGCAGGAACAGCGCGCCATCGCCGCCAACGACAGCAGTCAGGATAACGACAAGTTATTTCACCTGTTGCTGGCGGGAGCCAGTCAGAATCAGATGCTGCTCGACACCGTCACCAGTATCTGGCGTCATCACGACAGCAGCCCGCTGTGGCAGCAGCTACGCCCTCAGTTTGAAACCCGCGCCTACCGGCTGAAATGGCTGGGCGATCACCAGACCATTCTGGCCGCGCTGCGTCGCCGCGATGTGATGGGCGCATGGCAGGCCACCTGGCAGCACCTGGAAAATGTGAAAAACACCCTGCTTGAGCTGTCGGATGCGGATGCGCCAGACTTCGACGGTTACCTGTTTGATTCAGTGCCAATCTTCCAGGGAAAACTGATGTAATGGAGATTGTGCCGCTCAGCGCCGTGCCCCATTTTGCCGATCAGATCACCGAATGGCAGTGGCGCGCTTTCGGCGACCCCAACAGCCGTGACTTCTTCGCCAGCATCGTCGCCAGCAGCCTGAGCGGCGCCGATTTCCCGGTCACCTTTGTCGCCGTCGAGGCGGGCAGGGCGATCGGCACGGCAGGCTTCTGGCGATGCGATCTGATCAGCCGTCAGGATCTGTTCCCGTGGCTGGCGGCACTCTATGTCGATGCGCCGGCGCGCGGCAAAGGCGTCAGCGACGCGTTGCAGCAGCGGGTGATTACACACGCCCAGGATCAGGGGTATTCGCGGTTGTGGTTATGGTCGACCTTCAGCGGCTACTATGACCGTTTTGGCTGGCAGCCGCAGGGCGAGGCGCTGGAGTATCCCGATAAGCGCGTGCAGCTCTATTATCGGGATATATAAGGTGTGCCAGCCGCACTCGTGGCGGCCGGCAGCGGAGGGCTCAGGGTGCCGGATAGGTATAACGGCGGTGGATCGCCTCAATGCCTTCCAGGATCTCTGCATTTAACGTCAGATTGAAGCTGTCGATGTTGGTCTGCAGCTGCTCAAGCGTGGTCGCACCAAGCAGGGTGCTGGCAACAAACGGCTGCTGACGCACATAGGCCAATGCCATCTGTGACGGATCAATCTGGTGCTGGTGGGCTAACGCCACATACTCGGCAATCGCCTGCTGCGACTGCTCGCCGCTGTAGCGGGTAAAGCGACTAAACAGCGTATTACGGGCACCGGCAGGCTGCGCGCCATTCAGATACTTACCGCTCAGGGTACCGAACGCCAGGCTGGAGTAGGCCAGCAATTCAACCCCTTCATGCTGGCTGATTTCGGCCAGACCCACTTCAAAGCTGCGGTTCAGCAGGCTGTACGGATTCTGGATGCTGATGATGCGCGGCAGTTCATGCTTCTCCGCCAGTTGCAGATAGCGCATCACGCCCCATGCGGTTTCATTCGACACCCCGATATAGCGAATCTTACCGGCGCGAACCTGCTCGGTCAGCGCTTCCAGCGTCTCCAGCAGCGTCACCTGGGCGGTAGTTTCACTGTACTGATAGCCCAGCTTGCCAAAGTAGTTGGTCTGACGCTGCGGCCAGTGCAGCTGATAAAGATCGATATAGTCGGTATTCAGGCGTTTCAGGCTGGCATCCAGCGCTTCACGGATGTTCTTGCGGTCCAGCGCCATGTTAGGGCGAATCGACGCATCATTACCGCGCGACGGGCCCGACACTTTGCTGGCCAGAATGATTTTGTCACGGCTGCCGCGCTGCTTCAGCCAGCTGCCAATGTACTGTTCGGTCAGACCCTGGGTTTCCGGACGCGGTGGTACCGGATACATTTCGGCGGTATCAATAAAATTAATGCCGGAACGAATAGCCAAATCCAGCTGGGCATGGGCGTCGGCTTCACTGTTCTGCTCGCCAAACGTCATGGTGCCCAACCCCAGCTGACTCACTTCCAGCGTGCTATGGGGAATACGATGATAGTGCATTGCCAGCTTCCTTTTCTTTATGGAATGGAATGTTGTGTCCTCAGGGACTATAGCGCGAGCAATGGCGGGGAAGGAAGGGGGAAAAGTCGGGGAAATCGCCTGCCAGTGGGGAATCTGTGGCAGGCGAGACAATTTCGCACTTAGCGTTCAATGATGGTCGAAACCTCATCGCCGTTAATCTGTACTGCGTGACCCGACTGATCGGTGTACTGCACCAGCCCGGTCTCTTTATCAATGGTCGGCTTACCTTCGGTCATAATCATCCGGCCATCTTTCGTTGCCATCACATAATCAGAACTGCATCCGCTTAACATCGCTGCGGTTAGTGCCACAATGGCGATACCTGCCCATCCTTTCATCACGCCTCATCTCCACACATCATCGACTGCAAAAAGTGTAGTAATAAATCGTTTTGCCGGCCGGAGTAATCGTAGGAATCTGAAAATTTGCGGGCGAGCACGCTCGCCCTTGACATTTCTATGCGGTTTTTTTCTTACTGCGCATCAGGTTAAGGCACTCAACCGCCATTGAGAAGAACATGGCGAAATAAATGTAACCTTTTGGTACATGCACCGCGAAACTCTCCAGAATCAGGGTAAAACCGACCAGAATCAGGAAAGCTAACGCCAGCATTTTAACCGACGGATGGCGCTCAACGAACTCACCAATGCTGCGGGCAGCGAACATCATCATTAGCACCGCGATCACCACGGCCGCCATCATGATAAACAGATGATCGGAGAGGCCGATGGCGGTAATCACCGAATCCAGACTGAAAATAATATCCAGCAGCATGATCTGCACGATCGCACCGAGGAACGAATGGACGTTAGATTTTTGTTCCGCTTCGTTACCTTCGATGGTTTCGTGGATCTCCATGCTCGATTTCCACAGCAGGAACAGACCACCAGACAGCAGGATCAGATCGCGGGCAGAGAACGCATGGTCCATCAGGGTAAACAGCGGATTCGTCAACCGGGCGACCCAGGCGATAGAGGCCAGCAGGGCCAGACGCATTAACATTGCGCCCAACAAACCGATACGGCGCGCGCTGGCTTGTTGATGCTTTGGCAGTTTAGCGACCACTAACGACAGGAAAATAATGTTATCAATACCCAGTACCACCTCAAGGATGGTCAGGGTTCCCAGTGCCAGCCAGGCATTGGGATCGGCAATCCACTCAAACATACCTACATTCAATCCTAAACGAAAATTAAACGGGGATTATACGCATTGAATTTGCTTCTCTCCCACAAAATTGCGCCACATCAGATCAGAATGTCATTGTTAAAGCAGGAAGTGGCGCGCCAGCAGCGGTCCGGTAAAACTTTTTTTCAGGTAGAAACCGCGCGGTAAGGTTAGGATCGGTTGGCCGCGATCGCCAATTCCTTCGGTCAGGGCTTTACTGTTGGCTGCTTTGGGACGGATTTGCAGCCAGGCACCGTGCCGTGCCGTGATCTGCTCAACCCTGCCCAGCACGATCATATCCATCAGCTCCTCCCAGTCCTGCCGTAACATCTCATCTTCTTCCGCGTCGGGGCTCCAGAGTAACGGCGCGCCGACCCGGCGCTGCCGCAGCGGAATATCCCGCTGGCCTTCAACCGGGATCCACAACACCCGCGACAGTTTGTGTCGCACGTGGCTGTTCTGCCAGGTGACGCCACTGTTGCCGGTGAGCGGGGCGACGCAGACAAAGGTGGTTTCCAGCGGTTTGCCACTGGCATCAATCGGAATTGTTTTCAGTTCAATGCCGAGATGGGCGAAGTCCTGTTCGGCTTTGCTGCCGGCGCTGGCCCCGAGATGCAATTCCAGCAGCATACCGACCCAGCCTTTATCGCGTTTCAGATCGGCAGGCATCGTCAGGCCCGCCCGTTCGGCCAGCGTTTCCAGCGTTAACCCGGCTAAATCCTCTGCCCTGGCCAGCAGGGTGGCTTCATCTTCAGGCGGTGCTGGCAGGTAGTTCATATTAATGACTCGCAGTGCTCAAAAAATGTACAGGATGTTGCACAGTGGGTTTACCCGAAATATTCACCGTGCTGAGCGGGGATAATAACATGATAGATCGTGCTTTTTTTACTGATTGACCCTGGCAATATTATGGGACGCTTCAGGTTATCCCAACTTACTCGCAACAATGAACAGGATCTCATACCGGGTTATCCACAGAAAAATGGGATAACCGGCCTGACTGTGCGGTACTGGTTCCATTTACAGCCTTGACTTTCGCACTTTTGGGCATAATTTGCCCGCTCTGGCCTAAGGCTGAGCGATTCGTTGTGGATAAGATGCTGGCTGGTTAAAATTCGCTCAACTGTAAGGGGGGAACAGTTTTATCGGTCGATTAGCCGAGCCGGGATTTATCAGTTAGCTTGTTTTCATTATAATAATCATGATGATAATAAATTTTCCTTTTTTGGTATCACAGACGCATCCCGCAAGGTTATTCAGTTAACTCCCGCGTTCTGCACAAAGCTATCCACAGAAAAGGTGAATAAGATCGACTTTTCTGGCTGCGATTGTTTATAACTAGCGGCTTCTCTGTGAGTTATCCCGAAGTTTTGCGCTTAACACCCCGTGAATCCAGTGGTTTACCGCCTGTAAGGAGTGTGAAACAATCAGGCTATTCAAATTTAGCTTTGAGGTAGTCCGGTGATCGATGATGATGGCTACCGCCCGAATGTTGGTATCGTAATTTGTAACAGGCAGGGACAAGTGTTATGGGCCAGGCGCTTTGGACAGCACTCCTGGCAATTTCCTCAGGGAGGCATCAATCCCGGTGAAACCGCTGAACAGGCGATGTATCGCGAACTGTTCGAAGAAGTAGGGTTACACCGTAAAGATGTTCGAATACTTGCATCTACCCGTAACTGGTTGCGCTACAAGTTGCCAAAACGTTTGGTGCGTTGGGACACAAAGCCGGTATGTATCGGCCAGAAACAAAAGTGGTTTCTTCTGCAGTTAATGTCTAATGACGCGGATATCAATGTGCAGCACAGCAGCACGCCTGAGTTCGACGGCTGGCGCTGGGTGAGCTTCTGGTATCCGGTGCGTCAGGTTGTCTCCTTCAAGCGCGACGTCTATCGTCGGGTAATGAAGGAATTCGCTGGCGTGGTGATGTCTATGCAGGAGAGTGCGGGGCAGCGAAACAATCCTGCCCATCGACGTAAGAGAGGATAGGCCACGCCCTTTATGCTCACTCAGTTGCGCGAAATTGTAGAAAAAGTGGCGAGTGCGCCGCGTCTGAATGAAGCACTCGACATTCTGGTCAATGAGATCTGTCTGGCGATGGAAACGGAAGTCTGTTCCGTTTACCTCGCCGATCACGATCGTCGCTGCTATTACCTGATGGCGACGCGCGGACTGAAAAAGCCGCGCGGCCGCACCGTGACGCTGGCGTTTGACGAAGGCATTGTCGGGTTAGTCGGCCGTCTGGCCGAGCCGATCAACCTTGCTGACGCGCAGAGTCACCCCAGCTTTAAATATATCCCCGCAGTTAAAGAGGAGCGCTACCGCTCCTTCCTCGGCGTGCCTGTTATCAGCCGTCGCCAGTTGCTTGGCGTGCTGGTGGTTCAGCAGCGTGAACATCGCCAGTTCGACGAGAGTGAAGAATCGTTTCTGGTGACGCTGGCTACCCAGATGGCGGCGCTGCTGTCGCAATCGCAGATGGGCCAGCTGTTTGGCCAGTTCCGACAGACCCGGGTGCGCGCGATTGCGGCAGCACCGGGTGTGGCGGTGGCGCCGGGCTGGGTCGATGAGACGCAGCCGCTGCTCGATCAGGTTTCCGCCGCGTCCACGCTGGACGTTCAGCGCGAACGTGAACGCCTGTCGCTCGCCATGAGCGAGGCCGCCAGTGAGTTCCGCCGCTTCAGTAAACGATTTAGCGCCAGCGTGCAGAAAGAGAGCGCGGCGATCTTCGACCTTTACTCGCATCTGTTAACCGATGCCCGGCTGAAAAAAGATCTGTTCGATGAGATCGAACGCGGATCGGTGGCGGAGTGGGCGGTTAAACAGGTAATCGAGAAGTTTGCCGAACAGTTCGCCCGGCTGACCGACAGCTATCTGCGCGAACGCGCAGGCGATCTGCGGGTGCTCGGTCAGCGGCTGCTATTTCACCTTGATGATTCGCTGGTGGGCACCAATGCCTGGCCGGAGCGCTTCGTGCTGGTGGCCGATGAGCTGACCGCCACCTCGCTGGCTGAACTGCCGCACGAACGGCTGGCTGGGGTAGTGGTGCGCGATGGCGCGGCCAACTCCCACGCGGCGATCCTGACGCGCGCTATGGGTATCCCGACGGTGATGGGCGCCGATATTCTGCCGCATCAGCTGAATAAACGGCTGCTGATCGTCGATGGTTACCGTGGCGAGCTGTTAATCGATCCCGAACCGGTGCTGGTGCAGGAGTATCAGCGTCTGATCAGCGAAGAAAATGCGCTGAGCAAGATGGCGGAAGGGGTCGTCGATCAACCAGGTGAGCTGAAAAGCGGCGAGCGCATACAGGTGATGCTCAATGCCGGTTTAAGTCCGGAGCATGAACAGGCGCTGGGCAGTTGGGTTGACGGCATCGGTCTTTATCGTACCGAAATTCCCTTCATGCTGCAGAATGGCTTCCCGTCAGAAGAGGAGCAGGTGGCGCAGTATCAGGGCATGTTGCAGCTGTTTCACAACAAGCCCGTCACGCTGCGCACCCTCGATGTCGGGGCAGATAAACAGCTGCCCTACATGCCGATCAGTGAAGAAAATCCCTGTCTGGGCTGGCGCGGCATCCGCCTGACGCTTGACCAGCCGGAAATTTTTCTGGTGCAGGTCCGGGCGATGCTGCGGGCGAATGCGGCATCCGGCAATCTCAGTATTCTGCTGCCGATGATCAGTCATATTGATGAAATCGACGAAGCGAAACGGCTGATCGACCGCGCCGGTCGTGAAGTAGAAGAGATGCTGGGCTATGCCATCCCCGCGCCGCGCATTGGCATCATGATCGAAGTGCCGTCGATGCTATTTATGATCCCGCATCTGGCGTCGCGCGTAGACTTTGTTTCAGTCGGCACCAACGATCTGACCCAGTATCTGCTGGCGGTGGACCGCAATAACACCCGCGTGGCCAATCTTTACGACTCGCTGCACCCGGCGATGCTGCGCGCGCTGCACGCCATCGCCCACGAAGCCCGTCTGGCCAATCTGGAACTCTGCCTGTGTGGTGAAATGGCGGGCGATCCGATGTGCGTCGCGCTCCTGGTGGGCATGGGTTATCACCATCTCAGCATGAACGGTAAAAACGTGCCGCGGGTAAAATACCTGCTGCGCCATCTGGATCATGAAGAAGCGCAAAAGTTGAGTGAGCAGGGAATGAATGCGCATACCGCCACCGAGGTGCGTCATCTGGTTTCGACCTTTATGGAGCGTCGTGGACTGGGCGGATTAATCCGCGGCGGTCGCTAAGCGCCACTTCAGGCTATTTTATTTGCCATTCTGCTCATGGGCAGTGCTCACCATCCTCACGTACCGCGTGTACGCTCCGGTTGTTGCGCGCTGTCCGTGACCAGACTGGCTGCAACAATATACGCCTGAAGGGCCAGACTATTTTATTTGCCATTCTGCTCCTGGGCAGTGCTCACAATCCTCACGTACCGCGTGTACGCTCCGGTTGTTGCGCGCTGTCCGTGACCAGACTGGCTGCAACAATATACGCCTGAAGGGTCAGACTCTGGGCGTTATCCGCGTTTACATTTGCGGGACAATTCACAAAACCGGCTGTGCTATGATGCGCAGCCTTAATTTATGTGCCTGACAACGCCCCTTTTCAGGGCTGAAAAATAGACGGTGAATGATGAATAACGGCTATATTGCATTTCCGCAGTTCGATCCGGTGATCTTCTCAATCGGGCCGGTTTCGCTGCACTGGTACGGTCTGATGTATCTGGTAGGTTTCGTTTTCGCCATGTGGCTGGCGGTGCGCCGTGCCAATAAGCCCGGCAGCGGCTGGAAAAAAGAGGAAGTGGAAAACCTGCTGTATGCCGGTTTCCTCGGGGTGTTCCTGGGCGGGCGTATTGGTTACGTGCTGTTCTACAATTTACCGCTGTTCCTCGAAAATCCGCTCTATCTGTTCAAAGTCTGGGATGGCGGCATGTCGTTCCACGGTGGCCTGATCGGGGTGATTGTGGTGATGCTGGTGTTCGCTCGCCGTACCAAACGCAACTTCTTCCAGGTAGCTGATTTCATCGCGCCTCTGATCCCGTTTGGTCTGGGTGCGGGCCGTCTCGGCAACTTCATTAATGGCGAGCTGTGGGGCCGTGTCGATCCGGGCTTCCCGTTTGCCATGCTGTTCCCTGGCTCACGCAGCGAAGATGTGGCGCTGGCCGCCACCAACCCACAGTATCAGGCGCTGCTCAACACCTACGGCGTCCTGCCGCGTCATCCTTCACAGCTTTATGAACTGATTCTGGAAGGGGTGGTGCTGTTTATCATCCTCAACCTGTTTATCCGTAAGCCGCGCCCGATGGGCAGCGTCTCTGGCCTGTTCCTGATCGGCTACGGTGCATTCCGTATTATCGTCGAGTTCTTCCGCCAGCCGGATGCCCAGCTAGGCCTGTTTGAAGGCGGGATCAGTATGGGGCAGATTCTCTCCGTTCCGATGATTATCGCCGGTATTGCCATGATGATTTGGGCCTATCGTCGTCGTCCACAGCCACAATTTCGCGAGGAAAAATGAAACAGTATCTGGACCTGATGCAACATGTGCTGAATGAAGGCACGCCAAAAGCTGACCGCACCGGTACCGGCACGCTTTCAATTTTTGGTCACCAGATGCGTTTCAATCTGCAGGAAGGTTTTCCTCTGGTCACCACTAAAAAATGCCACATCCGTTCGATCATTCATGAACTGCTGTGGTTCCTGAAAGGTGACACTAACATTGGTTATCTGAAGGAAAATAACGTTTCTATCTGGGATGAGTGGGCGGATGAACAGGGCGATCTTGGCCCGGTTTATGGCAAACAGTGGCGCAGCTGGGGCACGGCCAGCGGCGAGCAGATCGACCAGATCAGCAAGGTGATCGCGCAGCTGAAAAGCGACCCCGACTCACGCCGGATTATCGTTTCAGCCTGGAACGTCGGTGAACTGGATCAGATGGCGCTGGCACCGTGCCACGCGTTTTTCCAGTTCTATGTGGCTGACGGCAAACTCTCCTGCCAGCTTTACCAGCGCTCCTGCGATATCTTCCTCGGCCTGCCGTTTAATATTGCCAGCTACGCGCTGCTGGTACACATGGTGGCGCAGCAGTGCGACCTGCAGGTCGGCGACTTTGTCTGGACCGGCGGCGATACCCATCTCTACAGTAATCATCTGGAGCAGGCACGCCTGCAGCTGACCCGTGAGCCGCGACCGTTGCCGAAGCTGGTGATCAAGCGCAAGCCCGCCTCGCTGTTTGACTACCAGTTTGATGACTTCGAAATTGAAGGTTACGATCCGCATCCGGCGATCAAAGCGCCTGTCGCAATCTGATGCCTGCTGTGAAAAGCCCCGGCGCTGCCCTGCACGCCGGGGCTTTTTTTTAGCTAGCTGCGGCAAAATATGCGGCATGGCTCGCAGCGTCATGCCAGTAAATGTCGGATGATCGCCTTCTTTGTGACCCCTTTTCCAGCCGTATAACAACCCGCTTGTCCCCGCTTTATCCACCCGTCACGCTAGCCCGATGAAAACACACTTGTTACGCGGCTTTACCCTGCCGGAACTGCTGGTGGTGATGGTGATTGCCGGAATACTGAGCCTTGGCGCTCTTCATGGCTGGCAGCGCTGGCAGCAACGGCAGCAGCTACGCGACACCGCTCAGCAACTGCAGGGGTTTCTGTTGCGGCTCCGTGCGCAGGCTTACCGGCAAAATCGCGACCTGGTCCTGTGGGCACGGCCGGGAAAGCCCTGGTGTATTGGCGGCGGCAGTCTGCCGATCGGCGGGTGTCAGGCCGGAAAGCGCCTGCATTTTATCGCACCCTATGCTGGGGTGAGGTTATACGCGCTGCGCGGTGAGCCGGGCTTTTACGGCCGTCGCAACGTCGCCCGGGCGGGCAGTATTGAACTGGAGAATGAGGCTGGAGGGCTGCGGCTGATCATTTCCACCCGCGCGCGCATCCGCTTTTGTTTTACCGACGCCGGGGCCTGCCGTTGAAAACCGCCGGCTTCAGCCTGCTGGAAATGCTGATGGCGATGGCGATCGGCGCAGTCCTGATGGTCAGCGCCGGACGTTTTTTACCGCTGCTGCTGGGCGAGAATGTCGGGATGCTGCAACGGGCACAGTTGCGTCAGGAGCTGCAGCAGATCATCGCCACGCTGGAAAAGGCAGTGCGACGCGCAGGCTATTGCCACGGTGAGTGCGGCAACGGCGCGCTGACCCTCAGTGAGAACTGCCTGTTACTGCGCTGGGATGAAAACAGCAACGGTCAGTGGGACGGGGTTAACCGGCCGGACAGCGATTACTACGGTTATCGCCTGCGGTTGCAGCAAATGGAGATGCAGCGCGGGGTTAATGACTGTCGCGCGGGCGGCTGGGAACGGCTTTCCGATCCGGCTTTCCTGACGCTGGAGCAGTTCAGCGTAACCCGCCAGCAGAGGCAGATCCACCTGCGGCTGCAGGGACGGGCCGGGCGCTGGCTGGAAACGGTAGAAAGCTGGGTGGAGGCTGAAAACCTGTGAAGCAGCAAGGCAGCAGTACGCTGGGGATGGTGTTGATGCTGTTAGTGATCGGCAGCCTCACGCTGCACGCCAGCCGGAAAATGTTAGAACAGGGGATGCTGCTGCTGGCTGATGAGCAGCAGTTTATTCAGGATTTCTGGCGGGCGCAGTCGGCGCTGCAGTGGGGCCTGGCCCTTAGCTGGCCAGCGGGCGAAACGGTTCGTTGCCAGCATGACGAACGCCAGGGATGGCGCAGTTGCTTACAGCGAGGTGAAGATGGAGAAGGTCTGCTTAAAGGTGAAGCCAGTGACAGTGGAACGGCGGTATGGCAATGGGTCACTATCCAGCAGAGCCGTATCCGGCCGCTACCGCACGGCTGGCTCGACTACTGCCCGCATGCCAGAGTGGACGACTGCCTGTGAGACAGCAGGATTCAGCCTGCCAGAAGCGTTATTTGCTCTGCTGTTAATGGCATTAAGCAGCAGCGCCCTGTTGCAGTATCATCGCGCGCTCACGCTCGGATTCAGCCAGCAGTGGAATCAGCGTGAGGCGTGGCGGGTGGCGGAACAGCGGCTGATCGGGCATGAGACACCCGGCTGGCGCGCTACCCTGCAAACCCGGAGCGGCCCGGCGGGCTGCCGACTGGAACGCGCCGACGTGCTGGGGCCGCAGCAGCGCAGCGCCAGCCTGACGCGATTACGCTGTTAAACCACCCGACTGACGCCCTTTTTATGGGCTTCAACCGCGATACGCGGTAGAGTTACCGGGCCGCAATACCGCAGTAATGTTATGAGTCACCACAGGAGTTTTCATGTTTCACGTTTATCACTCTAATCAGCTTGATGTGCTGAAGATTCTGGCGGCTGCGGTGATTAAACATGATCCTCTGGATGATCCTTTCGCCTCTGAAATGGTGCTGGTGCAAAGTCCGGGTATGGCGCAATGGCTACAAATGGAGCTGGCGCAGACCTTTGGTATCGCAGCTAACATTGAATTCCCGCTGCCGGCCAGTTTTATCTGGGAGATGTTCGTCCGGGTGCTGCCTGATATTCCGGTCGAGAGTGCCTTCAGCAAAGCCAGCATGAGCTGGAAGCTGATGCATCGGTTGCCGGTGATGCTGGAGCATGAGGAGTTTATCTCGCTGCGTCACTATCTGCACGACGATGGCGATAAGCGAAAACTGTTCCAGCTGAGCTCACGAGTGGCGGATCTGTTTGACCAGTATCTGGTTTATCGCGCCGACTGGCTCAACAGCTGGGAGCGCGGTGAAACCATTGACGGGCTGGGCGAGGCGCAGCGCTGGCAGGCGGCGCTGTGGCGCGATCTGGTCAGTTATACCGAAACGCTGCGTCAGCCAAAATGGCACCGCGCCAATCTCTATGCGCGATTTATCCAGACGCTGGAGCAGGCGCAACACACGCCGGAAAATCTGCCGAAACGGGTCTTCATCTGCGGCATCTCCGCGCTGCCGCCGGTCTATTTACAGGCGTTGCAGGCGCTGGGCCGCCACATAGATATTCATTTGCTGTTTACCAACCCCTGCCGCGATTACTGGGGCGATATTCAGGATTATGCCTTTCTGGCTAAGCTGCAAAGCCGCCAGCGTCGGCGTCATGGCGCGGATGAGCCGCGCGGATTGTTCCGCGATGTGGCACAGGCGCCCGCGTTATTCAATGATGCCGGCGAACAGCAGCTGACCAATCCACTGCTCGCCTCATGGGGCAAACTGGGACGCGACAATTTGTTTCTGCTTAGCCAGATGGAGGCCAATGACGACATTGACGCCTTTGTCGAGGTGGAAGAAGACAATCTGCTGCACTGCCTGCAGTCCGATCTGCTTAACCTGCAGGACAACGCCGTGATCGGACTCGACGCTGCGGAACTGGCGCACAGCGATCAGAAACGCCGGCTCGATCCGCAGGATCGTTCGGTGGCGGTGCAGGTCTGCCACAGTGCTCAGCGTGAAGTCGAAGTGTTACAGGATCATCTGTTAGCGCTGATGGAGGCTGACCCGACGCTGAAAGCGCGTGACATTATTGTCATGGTGGCCGATATCGACGCCTATGCACCGTTTATTCAGGCGGTTTTCGCCAATGCCTCGGCAGATCGTTATCTACCCTTTGCCATTTCGGACCGCCGCGCCAGTCAGGCGCATCCGGCAATTGTGGCATTCCTGCATTTGCTGGCGCTGCCGGACAGTCGGTTTGTCTCGGAGGATGTGCTGGCGCTGCTGGATGTGCCGGCGCTGGCCAGCCATTTCGCCATTGATGAAAGCGGGCTGCGCCTGTTGCGGCGCTGGGTCAGTGAATCGGGCGTGCGCTGGGGGCTGGATGACGCCAGCGTAGAAGCTTTATCATTGCCGATTACCGGTCAGCATACCTGGCGTTTTGGTCTGCAACGCATGCTGCTGGGCTACGCGATGGAGAGCCACAACGGGGACTGGGAAGGGATTCTGCCGTACGATGAATCGAGCGGCCTGGTGGGTGAACTGGCTGGCCATCTGGCGGAGCTGTTGTCGCGGCTTAACCACTGGCGGCAACTGCTGGCCGAGCCGCGGCCACTGCAGGCGTGGCTGCCGCTATGCCGGGAATTGCTGAACGCATTTTTCAGCCTCGATGCCGAAACCGAAGCGGCGCTGCTGCTGGTGGAAGAGCAGTGGCAGACGCTGATCGAATATGGCATGGATGCCAGGTTTGAAGAGGCGATTCCGGTCACGCTGCTGCGTGACGATCTTCGCAGCCGGCTGGATCAGCAGCGTATCAGTCAGCGATTCCTGGCCGGGCAGATCAACTTCTGTACCCTGATGCCGATGCGTTCGATCCCGTTCAAAGTGGTCTGTTTACTGGGCATGAATGATGGCGTCTATCCGCGCACTTTAGCGCCGTTAGGTTTCGATCTAATGCAGCAGCAGTCACGCAAAGGCGATCGCAGCCGCCGTGATGATGATCGTTACCTGTTTCTTGAGGCGCTGATTTCTGCACAACAGCAGCTCTACATCAGCTATATCGGCCGGGCAATTCAGGATAATACGGAACGCTACCCGTCGGTGCTGGTCACAGAACTGCTGGATTATATCGGGCAGAGTTTTTATCTGGACGGCGATGAAGAACGCGATCTGGATGAGAGCGCTGAGCGGGTGCGGGACCATCTGCAACATCTGCACAGCCGGATGCCGTTTGCTGCCGAGAATTTCCAGCCTGCCGCCAGGCTGCAGAGCTTTGCCCGCGAATGGTTACCTGCCGCACAGGGCGCAGGCCAACCGCAACCCGATTTCGTTCAGCCGCTGGACGCGCCGTCGATTGAGGCGTTGACGCTGGAGGCGTTTCTGCGCTTCTGGCGTCATCCGGTGCGGGCGTGGTTTCATCAGCGGCTCGGGGTCAATTTCTGGCTGGAAGAGAACGAACTGCCCGACAGCGAACCGTTCGCTCTCGACAATCTGGAGCGCTATCAGATTAACGCGCAGTTGCTGAATGCGCTGGTGGAAGGAGAGGATACCCAGCGGCTCTATGCGCATCACCGTGCGGCGGGTAATCTGCCTTACGGTGCGTTTGGCGAACTGTTCTGGCAGGCGCAGCGCGACGAGATGCAGGAAGTGGCGGCAGAAGTGGTGACGCAGCGCAGTGAAGGCGAGAGCTGGGAAGTCAATCTGCAACTGGAACAGGTCAGCCTGACCGGCTGGCTCACCCAGGTGCAGGACGATGGTCTGTTGCGCTGGCGGCCTGGCGTGCTGAACATGAACGACGGGCTGCTGCTCTGGCTGGAACATCTGGTCTATTGCGCACTGGGCGGCACCGGCAGCAGCCGGATGTTTGGCCGGCAGCAGAGTCGCTGGCGCTTTCTGGCGCTAAACCCGCCAGCGGCCGTCGCGGCACTGAATGACTATGTGGCGGGCTATTTCGCCGGCATGCGTCAGCCGCTGATGCTGCTCAACAAAAGCGGCGGGGCCTGGTTAACGGCCAGCTATGACAAAAAAAGTCAGCAGCTTCTGACCGATGAAGCGACCCAGCTTAAAGCGCGTAATCGCCTGCTGACCGCGTGGTCAGGCAGTTATCAGGTCGAGGGAGAAGGCAGCGATCCCTACCTGCAACGCCTGTGCCGCGTGCTGGATGAAACACAGCTACAACAGATAACTGAGGCGGCACAACGCTGGTATTTACCGGTGCTGGCTGCACATCAGGATGATGAATAGCAGGCCAGACAGCAGATTTGCTCACTGGCCAATTACACAGAAAGTTTGCTCTGCTTTGAGCCGCGGTGTCAGGCACCGCCGGTTTATTGGGTAACGTAAGGGGTTTACATGCGGACATACGCACGCTGGTTTGCGGCGCTTCTGATAGGCCTGGTGGCTTGTGCTGCCATGGCGCAGACCGAATCGGGCTGGCAGCCGATTAACGACATCATTCGCAAGAGTGAACACGATCCCCGTCAGTATCAGGCTATCCGGCTCGACAATGGCATGACGGTATTACTGGTTTCCGATCCGGTTGCCCCCAAATCGCTGGCGGCGCTGACCTTACCGATTGGCTCACTGGACGATCCTGACCAGCAGCTCGGTCTGGCGCACTATCTGGAGCATATGGTGCTGATGGGATCAACCCATTATCCGCAGCCGGACAATCTGGCGGAGTTCCTGAAAAAGCACGGCGGCAGCCACAATGCCAGTACCGCCTCTTACCGCACCGCCTTTTATCTGGAAGTGGAAAATGCTTCGCTGGAGCCGGCGGTGGATCGTCTGGCAGATGCGGTTGCCGCGCCGCTACTCGATCCGGTCAACGCCGATCGGGAACGCCATGCGGTCAACGCTGAACTGACGATGGCGCGCTCGCGCGACGGGTTACGCATGGCGCAGGTCGGGGCAGAAACGCTCAACCCGGCCCACCCGGCGTCGCGTTTTTCCGGCGGTAATCTCGATACGCTCAAAGACAAACCCGACAGCAAACTGCACCAGGCGCTGCTGGATTTCTACCATACCCATTACTCCGCCAATCTGATGAAAGCGGTGATCTACAGCAACAAAACTTTGCCGGAGATGGCGTCAATTGCGGCCAAAACCTTTGGTCGGGTGGCTAACCATAACGCCAGCGTACCGGCAATCAGCGCGCCGGTAGTGACGGCTGAGCAGCAGGGCATTCTGATCCATTACGTTCCGGCTCAGCCACGCAAACAGCTTAAGATTGAGTTTCGCATTGCTAATAACAGCGACCGTTTTCGCAGCAAAACCGACACCCTGATTAGCTACCTGATCAGCAACCGCAGTAAAAATACCCTGACCGACTGGCTGCAAAAACAGGGCTTAGCCGACGGGGTGAATGCCGGTGCGGACCCGATGACCGATCGTAACGGCGGCGTGTTTGCGATTACCGCCTCGCTGACCGACAAAGGGCTGGCGCAGCGTGATGAAGTGGTCGCGGCCATTTTTAGCTATATCAACCTGCTGCGTGAGCAGGCAGATGATAAGCGCTATTTCGATGAGGTCTCTCACGTACTGGCGCTCGACTTCCGCTATCCCTCAATTACCCGGGATATGGATTACATCGAATGGCTGGCAGACACCATGCTGCGGGTGCCGGTTCAGCACACGCTGGATGCGCCTTATCTGGCGGATCAGTATGATGTCGCGGCCATCAAGGCACGGCTGGATCAGATGACGCCACAGCAGGCGCGTATCTGGTATATCAGCCCGCAGGAACCGCACAATAAACAGGCGTACTTTGTTGATGCGCCGTATCAGGTTGAAAAAATTACGCCGTCGACCTTTGCCGACTGGCAACAACGCAGCAGCCAGATTGCGCTTTCGATGCCCACGCTGAATCCGTATATTCCGGATGACTTCACCCTGCTGCCGGCGGATGATAAGCACTATTCACATCCGGTCAGGCTGGAAAATGATGCCGGTATGCGTATCTACTGGATGCCCAGTCAGTTTTATGCCAGCGAGCCAAAAGCCGCGATTACCCTGGCGCTGCGTAACAAGAACGCCATCAGTGATGCGCGCCAGCAGGTACTGTTTGGCCTCAATGACTACCTCTCCAGCCTGGCGCTGGATGAGCTGAACTCGCAGGCATCGGTCGGCGGCATCAGTTTTTCAACCGGCGAAAATGAGGGGCTGGTGTTTAGCGCCAGCGGCTTTACTCAGCGCCTGCCAACCCTGCTGAAGAAGCTGGTTGAAGGCTATGCTCACTTCCAGCCGACGCAACAGCAGCTGGAGCAGGCCAAATCCTGGTATCTGGAACGGCTGGAGGCAGCGGACAAAGGTAAAGCTTTTGAACAGGCGATTCAGCCGATGCAGCTGCTGTCGCAGTTGCCCTACACTCAGCGGGAAACGCGTCGCAAGTTAGTCAGTGCTATCACACTTAATGATGTCACCACCTATCGCGATGAACTGTTCCACGCGGCAACGCCGGAAATGATGGTGGTGGGTAACCTGAGTGCGGACAGCGTGATCCAGCTGGGGCGTGAACTGAAGCAGCAGATGCAGAGCACCGGCACTGACACCTGGCGCAGTAACTATGTGACATTCGAAAAACCGCTTAAAGCTAACCTGCAACAGAAGGGCAGCAGCACCGATTCTGCCTTAGCGGCGCTCTATATACCGCTCGGCTATGGCGAATACCAGAGCATGGCGAACAGCTCGATGCTGAGTCAGATTGTGCAGCCGTGGTTCTACAACCAGCTACGCACCGAAGAGCAACTTGGCTATGCGGTGTTTGCCTTCCAGATGCCGGTAGGCCGTCAGTGGGGGATCGGTTTCCTGCTGCAGAGCAACAGCAAACAACCGGCCTGGCTGCTGCAGCGTTATCAGGCCTTCTATCCGCAGGCGGAGAAACGCCTGCGCACGATGAGTCAGGCCGATTTTGCCCAGTATCAGCAGGCGATGATCAATGATTTGCAGCAGCGTCCTCAGACGCTGGACGAGGAGGCGGATCGCTATAGCCGCGACTTTGACCGCCAGAATGACGACTTTGACACCCGCCAGAAAGTGATTGCGCAGATTAAACAGCTGACCCCTGCCAGCCTGGCTGATTTCTTCCAGCATGCGGTGATACAACACACCGGTATGGTGATGACCTCGCAGATCGCGGGCAACAGCAACGAAAAAGTGGCCTTTGCCCAGCTGCCAGGCTGGAAAACCTGGAATGAAGTAGCGCAGTTGCAGCAGTCGCTGCCGGTAAAGAGTGAGACCCAATGACGCAGTTACCTGCCGAATCCCTGAATCCCTTAACGCTGCCGCTCCGGGGTGAGCGGCTGATTGAGGCCTCAGCGGGGACCGGAAAAACCTTTACCATTGGTTTGCTCTATCTTCGCCTGCTGCTGGGATTAGGCGGCGAAAATGCTTACAGCCGTCCGCTGTCGGTTGAAGAAATTTTAGTGGTGACCTTCACCGAGGCCGCGACCGCTGAACTGCGCGGCCGTATCCGCGAGAATATCCATCAGCTGCGGCTGGCCTGTATCCGCGGTCACAGTGGCGACCCGATGCATCAGCTGCTGCTTGATCAGATCCCGGATTTAGCGCACGCCGCAGCGCAACTGCTGGCGGCCGAGCGACAGATGGATGAAGCGGCGATCTTTACTATCCACGGCTTCTGCCAGCGGATGCTCAACCTCAACGCGTTTGAATCGGGCATGCTGTTTGAGCAGGAGCTGATTGAAGATGAACAGGCGCTGCTGAAGCAGTCGACGGCTGATTTCTGGCGGCGGCAGTGCTACCCGCTGTCGCTTGACGTGGCGCGGGTGATTGCGGCGGAATGGAGCGGGCCGGACAGCCTGCTGACCACGCTGCGTCCCTGGCTACAGGGTGAATCGCCCAGCCTGAAGCGGCCGCCTGCTGCCGATGAAACGCTGGCGTCACGCCATGCTCGCAATCTGGCGCGCATTACCTCAATCAAGCAGCAGTGGCTGTCGCTCAGTGCCGATGTTGAAGGCATCATCAGCGCCTCCGGTGTCGATAAGCGCAGCTACAGCAGTAAAAATTTGCCGATCTGGGTGGCGAAAGTCACACAGTGGGCCAACAGCGAAACGCTGGATTACCAGCTGCCGAAAGAGCTGGAGCGTTTTGGTCAGCAGGTGCTGGAGGAGAAAACCAAAAAAGGTGAAGCCCCGCGTCATGCAGTGTTTGACGCCATCGATCGGTTTCTGGCGGAACCGCTGTCGCTGCGTGATGTGATCATTGCACAGGCGCTGACTGACGTGCGTGCCACTGTCCAGCGTGAGAAACGGCTGCGGGCGCTGTTAGGCTTCGATGATCTGCTGAGCAAGCTGGATGAGGCGTTGCAGCAGCCGGGCGGCATCCTGCTGGCTGAGACCATTCGGGCACGGTTCCCGGTCGCCCTGATCGATGAATTCCAGGATACCGATCCGCAGCAGTACCGCATTTTCCGCACGCTGTATATCAACCAGCCAGAACAGGCGCTGTTGCTAATCGGTGACCCTAAGCAGGCGATTTATGCCTTCCGCGGCGCGGATATTTTTACCTATCTGCGCGCGAGAAGCGAAGTTAGCGCTCACTACACGCTCGATACTAACTGGCGCTCGTCACCGGAAATGGTCGATAGCGTTAACCGGCTGTTTTCTCAGCTGGAATCGCCGTTTCTGTTCTCCGCTATTCCTTTCCTGCAGGTCAAAGCGGCGGCACCGAATCAGGCGCTGAAACTGATCTATGACGATCGGCCGCAGCCGGCGCTGCGCTTCTGGTTACAGCCCGGGGCAGGCGTCGGCAGCAGCGATTATCAGCAGTTTATGGCGCGTCAGTGTGCGGCGGATATCAGCCGCTGGCTGGTGGCCGGACAGCAGGGACGTGCCAGCTTAGGAAAGGGGGAGTCGCTGCGTCCGGTGCGTGCGTCCGATATCACCGTGCTGGTGCGCAGCCGTAACGAAGCGGGTTTAATCCGCGATGCGCTCAATGCGCTGTCGATTCCCTCGGTCTATCTCTCCAGTCGCGACAGCGTCTACACCACGCCTGAAGCGCGGGAACTGCTGTGGTTACTGCAGGCGATCCAGGCACCGGAGCAGGAGCGGCTGGTGCGCAGTGCGCTGGCGACCTCTATCTTCGCCATTGACGCCGCCACGCTCGATGCGCTGACCCAAAATGAGCGCGAGTGGGATGCGCTGGTCGAGCAGTTTGCCGTCTGGCAGCAGCTGTGGCACCAGCGTGGTGTGTTGCCGATGCTGCGCGACGTGATGATCAAGCGTCAGCTGGCTGAAAATATGCTGGCCTCCGAAAACGGTGAGCGCCGCCTGACCGATCTGATGCATCTGGGCGAACTGCTGCAGGAAGCCTCAGTACAGCTCGACAGCCCGCACGCGCTGGTGCGCTTTCTGGCCCAGCAGATTGCCCGACCCAATAGCCAGGCGGCCAGCCAGCAGCTGCGGCTGGAAAGCGATCGCCATCTGGTGCAAATCGTCACCATCCATAAATCGAAAGGGCTGCAATATCCGCTGGTCTGGCTGCCGTTTGCCGCTGGCTACCGTGAGGCGGCCAGTGCGCTTTATCACGATCGTGAAAGTTTTGCCGCCTTGCTGGATGTGCAGGGTGATGCCCAGAGCATGGAGTTGGCCGAAGAGGAGCGACTGGCGGAGGATTTGCGTCTGCTCTATGTGGCGCTGACCCGCTCGGTTTATCACTGCAGCGTCGGCATTGCGCCGTTGATCAAGGGAACGCGTAAAAAAGAGGGTGACAGCGATCTGCACAACAGCGCACTCGGTTATCTGGTGCAGCGGGGTGAAGCGGCCGATGCGCAACAGCTCAGCCAGCGGTTAGCGGCGTTAAGCGGCAACGGGATTGAGGTGATCGCTGACGACCTGCGGCCGGGTGAAGTCTGGCAGGATCGGCCGACCGGCGATCAAGCCTTAAGCAGCAGAGAAGTGACGCGCGCGCTGGCCGATGCCTGGCGGGTCACCAGTTACTCTGGCCTGCAACAACACCACAGCTCCGCACTGCTGGATGCGCTGCCGAATTTCGATATTGATGCGGCAGGCGAAGAGGAGAGCGGCGAAGAAGCGGCTCTCACGCCTCATCACTTTCCACGCGGTGCCGCACCGGGCACCTTTTTGCACGGTCTGTTTGAATCGATCGACTTTGCCGAACCGCCGGATGCGTTCTGGCTGGAAGATCAGCTGCAGCATCATGGCTATCCGCTGAGCTGGTTACCGGTGATCCAGCAGTGGATTGAGCGGGTATTGCATACGCCGCTCAATGATGACGGCCTGACGCTGTCGGCGATAAACAGCAGTGACCGGCTGATCGAGATGGAATTCTATCTGCCGATTAATAATCTGCTGACCGCTGCCGATCTTGACGATCTGCTGCGCCGTCACGACCCGCTGTCACAGCAGGCGGCAGCACTCGATTTTCGTCAGGTGCAGGGCATGCTAAAAGGCTTTATCGATCTGGTGTTCCGCTGGCAGGGAAAATATTATCTGCTCGACTACAAGTCGAACTGGCTGGGAGAGAGCCACGCCGCGTATACCCCAGAGGCGATGGCGCAGGCGATGATCGACCACCGCTACGATTTACAGTATCAGCTGTATACCCTGGCGCTGCATCGCTATCTTCAGCACCGTCTGCAGGATTATGATTATCAGCGCCACTTCGGCGGAGTGTTTTATCTGTTTTTACGCGGGATGGATGGCAGTTCGCCGGATAACGGTATTTTTGCCACCCGTCCCAGCGAAGCCTTTATTGAAGAGATTGATGCGTTGTTTGGTCACACCAGGGAGATGTCATGAGTGAAATGCTGAGCTTGCTGCTTCAGGCGGTAGAGAAGCGTCTCCTGCGGCCGTTAGATATTCAGTTTGCTCGTCTGCTGGCGGATGAGTCGCAACCGGCACGGCTGCTTGCGGCGGCCTGCGTCAGCGCGGAAGCGGGGGAAGGCCATGTCTGTCTGCCGCTGGATAACCTGAGCGAAGCGGGCCTGTTTGCGGGCCGTCAGCCCGCGCTGGCGCAGGCTTTGTGGCAGGCTGCCGGCGCGCCGGATGACTGGCCATCACTGCTGGCCGACTGGTCTGCGGTCAGTGACGGCAGCCTGGTCACCCCGCTGGTACTCAGTAATCGCCGTCTCTATCTGCATCGTCTGTGGCACAGCGAGGGCAGAGTGGCGAGCTTCTTTGCCCTGCAGGAGGTGAAATCGGCGTTTGATGCCGGGGCGGCCAGTGAGGTGCTGAATACCCTGTTCGGCAATCGTCCGGATGACTGGCAGAAAATCGCGGCCGCTGTCGCGCTGACCCGCAAGACCGCCGTTATTTCTGGCGGGCCCGGCACCGGGAAAACCACCACGGTCGCTAAGCTCCTCGCCGCGCTGATTCGGCTTAATCCTGGCAATTTACGCATTCAGTTAGCCGCGCCAACCGGCAAAGCCGCGGCGCGCCTTACCGAATCGCTTGGCAACGCGTTGCAGAATTTAGCGGTCAGCGAGGAAGAACGTCAGCGCTTTCCGACGGAAGCGACCACGCTGCATCGCCTGCTGGGCGCGCAGCCGGACACCCAGCGTCTGCGCTACCACGCCGGTAACCGGCTGCATCTCGATGTGCTGGTGGTCGATGAAGCCTCTATGGTCGATCTGTCGATGATGGCGAAGCTGATCGCCGCACTGCCGGCCCATGCTCGGGTGGTGTTTCTGGGCGATCGTGACCAGCTGGCTTCGGTCGAGGCGGGGGCGGTGCTGGGCGATATCTGTCGCTGTAGCGAAAGCGGCTATAGCCTGGCGCGCGCGGAACAGCTCGCCTTGCTGACCGGATGTTCGCTGCAGGGCAGTGACGATCGGCTGGCACCTGCGGTTCGCGACAGTATCTGCCTGCTGCAAAAAAGTTACCGTTTTGACGCTAAATCGGGCATCGGCCAGCTGGCTCAGGCGATTAACCTCGGCGATGCACAGCAGGTGAAGGCAGTGTTCGCTGCGGGCTACCAGGACCTCAGCTATCAGCCGTTAACCAGTGGCGAAGCCTATCAGGCGATGCTGGATGAGGTGGCGCAGGGCTATCAGCCTTATTTGCAGCTGATCAGGCAACAGGCGTCTCCTGCCGAAGTGCTGGCCGCCTTTGGTCGCTATCAGCTGCTGTGTGCATTACGTGACGGGCCCTTTGGCGTGCAGGGCCTTAACCAGCGGGTTGAACAGCGGCTGATGCAGCTGCAGCGAATCCGACGCCCCGCAATCGGCGGGCGCTGGTATGCCGGACGTCCGGTGATGATCACCCGTAACGACAGCGCGCTGGGGCTGTTCAATGGCGATATCGGCATTACGCTGCGTGACGAAGAGGGCAACCTGAAAGTCTTTTTCCCGCTGCCGGATGGCAGCATCAAAGCGATTCAGCCGAGCCGCTTACCCTCGCATGAAACTGCCTGGGTGATGACGGTACACAAATCGCAGGGGTCGGAGTTTGAACATACTGCGCTGGTGATGCCAACCCAGTTTCTGCCGGTATTGACCCGTGAGCTGGTTTACACCGCGATTACGCGCGCCCGTAAACTGCTGACGCTCTACAGCGATCCAGCGGTGTTTCAGCGCGCCGTTCAGCTGCAAACGCAGCGGCGTAGCGGTCTGGTTGAGCGGCTGGGCGAGGCAGGATAAATCACAGGAAAAGCGGGCCGGGCGGCATCAACCGCCCGGTCCTGCTGGCGCTTATAGCGTGTTGCGGCTCAGATCGGCCATCAGAACTTTTGAGCGACGCTGATAGTTATACATCTCTTTTTTACTCTCAGGCAGCGACTCAATATCAACCGGCGTAAAGCCGCGTTCCTGGAACCAGTGAATACTGCGGGTGGTTAACACAAACAGCTTCTGCAGCCCCATCTGGCGCGCCTGCAACGCCACGCGCTGCAGCAACATTTCACCGCGCGATGAACTGCGGTAGTCGGGATGGACCGCCACGCAGGCCATCTCACCGATTTTCTCATCCATAAACGGATAGAGCGCGGCACAGGCGATGGTCAGATTGTCGCGCTGAATGATGGTGAATTTATCGATCTCCATCTCCAGCTGTTCGCGTGAGCGACGCACCAGAATCCCCTGTTGCTCCAGCGGCCGGATCAGTTCGAGAATACCGCCGATATCATTAATATTGGCACGACGAATCTGCTCAGCCGACTCCATCACAATCTGGGTACCGATGCCGTCGCGTGAGAACAGCTCCTGCAACAGCGCGCCATCTTCCTGATAGCTGATCAGATGGCTACGCCGCACGCCGCTGCGGCAGGCTTTAACCGCGCCGCGCAGGAAACGGACGGTGCCGGAGAGATAATCACCGCCGCTTTCAATCTCATCAATGCGCGCCTGGGCATCATTCGGGAACAGTTCGGAGATAATATTGCCTTCGCTGTCCAGTGCGCCCTGTTCAGAGCAGAAGCCGATCATCTTTTCTGCTTTGAGTTTAATCGCCAGCTGGGTCGCGACCTCTTCTGAAGTAAGATTGAAACTCTCACCGGTCACTGAAACCGCCACCGGACCAAGCAGCACAATCGCATCGTTATCCAGCTGACGATGAATCGCCTCTTCATCGATACGACGAATACGCCCGCTGTGACAATAATCGACGCCATCATCGACACCCAGCGGCTGCGCAATAATGAAGTTGCCGCTGACCACATTGATATGCGCGCCCTGCAGCGGGGTATTGTTGAGGCTCATCGACAGACGGGCGGTGATATCTAACTGCAGACGACCGGCCGCCTGCTTCACCAGTTCCAGCGATTGCGCGTCGGTAACCCGGGTAAACTTGTGGTAAACCGGCTCCAGCTGGTGTTCCGCGAGGCTGGCATCAATCTGCGGACGAGCGCCATAGACCACCACCAGGCGGATACCGAGGCTGTGCAGCAGGCCTATATCATTAACGATGCCCGAGAAGTTCTCATGCTCAATCGCCTCGCCGCCCAGCATGATGACAAACGTCTTACCCCGGTGGGCATTGATATAGGGAACGGTATGGCGAAAACCCTGAACCAGTTCAGTACTACGTTCCTTCACAGCCAGCCCTCAGTGAATGTTTATTCGAATTTTTTGTATTTTTATTCTTTTCACTGCGATTTTGCAAGCGCTAATCCTGACGAAAATTTACGTTTTTTCGGGTGTCAAAGCCGCTAACAGCCTGCATTATTTAGGGTTTCCGGGGTGACATCACCTTCTGGATTGGATAAAGTTTTCGCCGCCATTTGATTAACTGGCGCTTTTTTAGACATTACACAGCAGCTGGAGCGGCATGTCGGATTTTAATTCCCACTTTTCACGCAGACGATTTTTACAAGGAACCGGCGCGTTACTGATGTTAAGCGTCAGCCGGGTCGGTATGGCCGCTAAAAACCATATCGTCGCGGTACGCATCTGGCCATCATCAACCTATTCCCGTATGACGCTGGAATCGAATGTGGCGCTGAAATATAAGCAGTTTGCCCTGAGTCATCCGGAACGGCTGGTGATCGATATTGAAGGCCTGCACCTCAATACGGTACTGAAAGGGGTCGATAAGCAGGTGAGGGTAGATGATCCCTTCATTAAAAATGCACGTGTCGGCCAGTTTGACAGCAATACGGTGCGGGTGGTGCTGGAGCTAAAGCGCAGCGTAGCACCGAAGATCTTTAACCTGTCGCCGGTGGCGGGGATCAATCACCGGCTGGTAGTGGATCTCTATCCGAGCCAGAATCAGGTTGAAGACGATCCGCTGCTGGCGTTGCTGAGGGACTATAATCAGGGCGATCTTGAGAAAAATGAAACGGTGCAGGCGCCGCTACCGGGTAAAGCCGGGCGCGATCGTCCGATCATTATCATGATCGATCCCGGCCATGGCGGCGAAGATCCGGGCGCGCACGGCAAATATAAAACCCGTGAGAAAGATATTGTGCTGAAGATCGGCCGACGGCTGAAAGCGTTGATCGATAAAGAAGCCAACATGAAGGCCTACATGACGCGCAATGAAGATGTGTTTATTCCGCTGCGCGTCAGAGTGGCCAAAGCCCGTAAGCAGCGCGCCGATCTGTTTGTTTCAATCCATGCCGATGCGTTCACCAGCCGGGCGGCGCGCGGTTCGTCGGTGTTTGCACTCTCTACCAGCGGCGCGACCTCAGCCGCGGCCCGCTTCCTGGCACAGACCCAGAACGAATCTGACCTGATTGGCGGCGTCAGCAAAAGCGGCGATCGTTATCTCGACCATACCATGTTCGATATGGTGCAGCGGCAGACCATCCATGACAGCCTGAAGTTCGGTAAAGAGGTGCTGCACCGCATGGGGCGGATCAATCATCTGCATAAGCGTACGGTGGATCAGGCCGGGTTTGCGGTTCTGAAAGCGCCTGATATTCCGTCCATCCTGGTGGAGACGGCTTTTATCAGTAACGTGGAAGAGGAGCGTAAGTTGCGCACCACCCGTTATCAGCATCAGGTGGCAGAGGCGATTTTGCAGGGAATCAAAGCATACGTGCAGAGTGGGGCGGCGCTGGCGCACCGTTAAAGGGTGGCGGGTAGCAGGTGCTATCCGCAGCCGCTTAACCGCGGACAGGGGAAAAAAGAAATCAGGAGCGGCAGAAACAAAAAAACACCCTCTCAGGTGTTTAAATGATTGGTTGCGGGGGCCGGATTTGAACCGACGACCTTCGGGTTATGAGCCCGACGAGCTACCAGGCTGCTCCACCCCGCGTCCGTATTACTCTTTTTCACTTATTTTGCGCTTAGCGTTTTTCACCTTGCTACTTCGGTAAAAGGCTACAGAAGTATTGGTTGCGGGGGCCGGATTTGAACCGACGACCTTCGGGTTATGAGCCCGACGAGCTACCAGGCTGCTCCACCCCGCGTCCGTATTGCGCTTAGCGACTTTCACATTGTCACTTCTGTAAACGGCTACAGAAGTATTGGTTGCGGGGGCCGGATTTGAACCGACGACCTTCGGGTTATGAGCCCGACGAGCTACCAGGCTGCTCCACCCCGCGTCCGTGGATGCGCACTATACTCCGCGCGTTATTTGATGCAACCCCTTTTTGCACATAAAGGTCAAATTTACAGTCAGTTGCTGAAGGAATCAACCATCTGGCCAATTATTGAACTGATGGCGAAGCGCAGAAAGCGGATGGATTTCATTCTGTCGGGCGCTTTGCTATCGTCGCGGGACGAACATTTATAAAAAGAGACAATAATGAAAGCACACTGGGCCAGGATTGCACTGACCGGCGCACTCATCGCGCTGCTGGCGAGCTGTAGTTCTAAACCGACCGATCGCGGTCAGCAATATAAAGATGGCAAACTGGAACAGCCACTGGCGCTGGTTAATCAGCCGAATGCCAAAGGTCGCCCGGTGAATGGCCGGGACTTTGGCGAGCAGGTGCGTCAGATTCAGGCTGCCTCGTCAGGGCTGTACAGCCGTCAGAACGGTACGTATAGCGCCATCGAAAGCTGGCTGATGGCCGGTGCTGATACTCGTCAGCTGCAGCAGTTTGGCCTGAATGCCTGGCAGATGGAAGGAACCGATAACTACGGTAACGTGCAGTTCACCGGCTACTACACGCCGGTCGTTGAAGCGCGCTATACCCGTCAGGGCGAATTCCAGTACCCGATTTACCGCATGCCGCCGCGTAAGCGCGGAGAAAAACTCCCGAGCCGCGCCTCTATCTATAGTGGCGGCCTCGACGATCGTTATGTCATCGCCTACAGCAACTCGCTGATTGATAATTTCATGATGGATGTGCAGGGTAGTGGTTACGTCGACTTTGGTGATGGCCGCCCGATGAGCTTCTTTGGCTACGCCGGCAAAAATGGCTGGGGTTACCACAGTATCGGTAAAGAGCTGATCGATCGTGGCGAAGTGAAGCGTGAAGATATGTCGATGCAGGCGATTCGTCAGTGGGCGCAGGAACATTCGCCGCAGGAAGTGCGTGCTCTGCTGGAAACCAATCCGTCATTCGTCTTCTTTAAGCCAGAGCCGTTTACGCCAGTGCGGGGTGCCAGCGCGGTGCCGCTGGTGGCAAAAGCGTCCGTTGCATCTGACCGCTCGATCATTCCGGCCGGTACGACTCTGCTGGCAGAAGTGCCGCAGTTAAATGAGAAAGGCAAATTCAACGGCAAATATGAGATGCGCCTGATGGTGGCGCTGGATGTAGGCGGCGCGATTAAAGGCCAGCATTTCGACATCTATCAGGGGATCGGGCCGGACGCCGCCCATCTGGCCGGTTTCTATAACCACTATGGCCGCGTCTGGGTACTGAAAGCTGCACCGGGTGCCGGACAACCGCTGTTCTCCAGCCCGCAAAACGGTAATAATGGCTCACTGCTACTCGGTTCCAACTAATTTCTTCTCTGCGGGCCTGCGGGCCCGCACGACGTTACAGGTTCAACTATGAAAGTGTTAAATGACGCCTGGCACCAGCGGTTTGGTGGCACGGCGCGTCTGTATGGTCAGGATGCGTTGCAGCGTTTTGCAGATGCGCATTTCTGCGTCATCGGTATTGGCGGCGTCGGCTCCTGGGCGGCCGAGGCGCTGGTGCGCACCGGGATTGGCAAAATCACCCTGATCGATATGGATGATGTCTGCATCACTAATACCAACCGGCAGATTCACGCGCTTAATGGCAACGTCGGCAAAGCCAAAACCGAAGTTATGGCGGAACGCCTGCGCGCAATTAATCCCGATTGTGAGGTGATCTGCGTCGATGACTTTATCACGCCGGACAACACCGCAGAGCTGATGGCGGCCGGATTCGATTATGTGATCGACGCCATCGACAGCGTGCGGCCTAAAGCGGCGCTGATCGCCTGGTGCCGCCGAAACAAGATCCCGCTGATCACTACTGGCGGAGCGGGTGGTCAGATCGATCCCACTCAGATCCAGGTCGCCGATCTGGCAAAAACCATTCAGGATCCGCTGGCGGCAAAGCTACGTGAGCGGCTGAAAACCTTCGGCGTGGTGAAAAACAGTAAGGGCAAACTCGGTATCGACTGCGTCTTTTCGACCGAGGCGCTGGTCTATCCGCAGCCGGACGGCAGCGTTTGTGCCTCACGCAGCACGGCAGAAGGACCGAAAAGAATGGACTGCGCCGCCGGCTTTGGCGCGGCCACCATGGTGACCGCCACTTTCGGCTTTGTCGCCGTCTCTCACGCGCTGAAGAAATATCTGGCGCGTGCCGCCCGTCAGGCCTGATCGCGCGCCTGACGCGCCGCCTGCTGTACCGCCGAGGAAAGCGCCTGCAAACCGCTGCTGCGCGAGGCGCTAAGCTGGGCGCGCAGGCCCAGCTGATCGAACAGCGCCAGCGGATCGTTTTCAAGCAGCGCGTGCGGCGTCTGACCTTCCACTGCGGTCAGCAGCACGGCCAGCAGACCACGCACGATGCGGCCTTCACTGTCGCCATAGAAGTGCAGGGTGCCATCCGGACGCAACTGGCTGCTCAGCCAGACCCGGTTTTCACAACCACTCAGCTCAATCTCCGCTTTTTTTAACGCTTCGGGTAATGCCGGGAGCTGACGGCTCAGCTGAATCAGCTGGCGATAGCGATCCTCCCACTGATGAAAGCGGCTAAACGTCTCCTTCAGGCTGGCAACCGTAATCAGCTCGCCAAACGGGTGTGGCGCTAACAGCGGTGAACTCATAATCAATACTCCGATAACAGCGAAATGGCGCTGCGCATGGCGCGCACCAGGGCATCAACATCCTGCAAATTATTATAGGGCGCAAATGAGGCGCGAAGCGTCCCGCTGACCCCGAGCGCCGTCAGCAGCGGCTGAGCGCAGTGTTGACCGGCACGCAAGGCGATGCCCTGCTCAGCCAGCAGAGTGACGATATCGCTGTGGTGCAGGCCGGTGAATTCAAAGGCTAGCAGGCTGGCATGGCCGCAGCGGAAACTGCGAAAGCCCGGTAATTCAGCCAGCTGCTCCTCCGCCAGGCTGGCGAGTTGCTGACTCCAGCTCTCCGCTTTAGCCTGATCGTGCTGACCCAGCCAGCTTAGCGCCGCGCTTAATCCCACCACGCCCGCCACGTTAGGCGTACCCGCTTCGAAGCGCCACGGCACCGGCTGAGGAGTAAAGCCGTTGAAATCGACTTCAGTCAGCATTTTGCCGCCACCCTGCCACGGTGCCATCTCCTCCAGCAGCTCGGCTTTGCCATACAACACGCCAATCCCCATCGGGCCATAGATTTTGTGACCGGAGAAAGCGTAGAAGTCGATATCCAGCGCCTGCACATCAGGCGGGCAGTGGACCACGCCCTGTGCGCCATCCACCATCACTTTGGCGCCGACCGCATGCGCCAGCTGAATGGCCTGGACGAGGTCGGGACAACCGCCGGTGACGTTGGACATCTGACTCACCGCCAGCAAACGGGTGCGGCTGTTCAGCAATGCCGGCAGCTGGGTGATATCCGGTAACCGATCGGCACCCAACGGCCATTTGACCACCCGGGCGCCGCAGGCCTGTGCCGCCATCAGCCACGGCACCAGATTCGCGTGGTGTTCTGCTTCGCTCACCACGATCTCATCGCCTGGCTGTAAGCGAGGTCGCAGCCAGCTGTTCGCCACCAGATTAATGGCTTCAGTAGTACCCCGCGTCCAGACAATCTGATGGCCATCAGCGGCGTTCAGCCAGCGCGCCACCTGACTACGCGCCTGCTCATAACGCTCGGTTAAGGCACGTGCGGCCGCAAACTGACTACGGTGCACGGTACCGGCGCTCAGGCTGTAGAACTGCTGGATGCTGTCGATTACCGCCTGCGGCTTCAGCGTCGTCGCTGCGCTGTCGAGGTAGACGCCGGCATCGGCCAGTGCCGGAAACTGCTGGCGAAACGCGGTTGGGTTAAATACGGTCATACGCGGCCCATGATGAGAATAAATAGGACCAGACTGAAAGAGTGGTCTCTGTCTGGCAAAGCTGGAAAAGCGCGTTATGCTGATTATTGCAAGGTTTAAACCAAACCCGCACAACGATCGAACAATATTTGGTCGATCACACTTATCTGCTGCCTATGGTTAGCGTAACGCGGGTGGTTTGATGCAATCAATCTGCAAGGAGATAGAAGATGAAAAAACTCACCGCAGTGCTGGCCGTCTGTACTCTGGCCTTTACCCTGACTGCCTGTTCCAGCAACTATGTGATGCACACCAATGATGGACGCACCATTGTTGCCGACGGCAAACCTAAGGTAGACGATGAAACCGGTATGATCAGCTATAAAGATGCCAATGGCAACGAGCAGCAGATTAACCGCACCGATGTCAAAGAAATGGTTGAGATGGGTCAGTAATTAAGCAAAAAAAAGCACCGCAATTTGCGGTGCTATTTAAAAATCACTATGGACAGACAGGGTAAATCTACAGGAATTAAGAGCTTGATCCGCAACAGTCGGATCAAAAATTGCAAACACAACATCACGACCACAAGCCAAAAGCTTTCAGAAAATCTGCGAACTCACTCACAATTCTAAAAACTTTTCGTTCCGGCTCAGGAAGTGCGGCAACTATAGGTATTTGCTGGAGGTTCCTCAACGGACAAATTATAATGCCTCGGATTAAAAATTCTAATACGTAAAGGCTGCGTATAAGCCTGCGTATTTTTCGCCGATCCGGATACGGAAAACCATGTCGAAACGCCTTCCTCCTCTCAACGCACTGCGGGTATTTGATGCCGCCGCACGCCATTTAAGCTTTACTAAAGCCGCTGAAGAGCTTTTCGTCACCCAGGCAGCTGTAAGCCATCAGATTAAATCTCTGGAAGATTTTCTCGGTCTGAAGCTGTTTCGCCGGAGGAATCGTTCGCTTTTGTTGACCGAAGAAGGGCAAAGCTACTATCTGGATATCAAAGAGATCTTCTCGGCGCTCAACGAAGCTACCCGCAAACTGCAGGCACGCAGTGCCAAGGGCGCGCTGACCGTCAGCCTGCTGCCCAGCTTTGCGATTCAGTGGCTGGTGCCACGCCTCTCCAGCTTTAATATGGCTTATCCGGGAATCGACGTGCGTATTCAGGCGGTCGACCGTGATGAAGAGAAGCTGGCCGATGATGTCGACGTGGCAATTTTTTACGGCCGCGGTAACTGGCCAGGCCTGCGGGTTGAGAAACTCTACGCAGAATATTTATTGCCGGTCTGCTCGCCTTCGCTGATGACCGGCGAAAACCCGCTTAAAACGCCGATGGATCTGTCGCGATTCACGCTGCTGCACGATGCTTCACGACGTGACTGGCAGTCGTATATCCGTCAGCTTGGCCTGCAGCACATCAACGTTCAGCAAGGTCCTATTTTCAGCCACAGTGCAATGGTACTGCAGGCGGCCATTCACGGTCAGGGCGTAGCGCTGGCCAATAATGTGATGGCGCAAAGCGAAATTGAAGCCGGCCGATTGATCTGTCCGTTCAACGACGTATTAGTCAGTAAAAACGCTTTTTATCTGGTTTGTCATGACAGCCAGGCAGAACTGGGTAAAATAGCCGCCTTTCGACAGTGGATCCTGGCAAAAGCTGCAACCGAACAAGAAAAATTCCGCTTTCGATATCAACAATAACGTCTTGATTTAATTGCATTGCGATGCAAACGCACTCTGAGGATCGTTTCATGTCCAGTCGTGCCATGTTTATTTTTGCTGCCATCAGCGGATTTTTGCTGGTGGCATTTGGTGCTTTTGGTGCCCACGTTTTGAGTAAATCGCTCGGGCCGGCGGAAATGGCCTGGATTCATACCGGGCTGGAATATCAGGCTTATCACACCTTAGCGGTGATGGGGCTGGGTGCCGCGATGTTACGCCGCGCCAATATCTGGTTTTACTGGAGCAGTGCGCTGATGGCGCTCGGCACCGTACTGTTCAGCGGCAGTCTCTACTGTCTGGCGCTGTCACATCTGAAATTTTGGGTTTTTATCACGCCAGTGGGAGGATTATGCTTCCTTGCGGGTTGGGTATTGATGTTGATTGGCGCGCTGCGTCTTAAACGAAGGGCAGAACGCCATGAATAAAGTTTTACTCTATTGCCGTCCCGGTTTTGAAAAAGAGTGTGCGGCAGAAATCAGTGCGAAGGCTGCTGAACGCGAAGTCTACGGTTTCCCACGGGTTAAAGATGACTCGGGCTATGTGCTGTTTGAGTGTTATCAGTTTGAGGACGCCGAACGGCTGGTACGAGAATTGCCGTTTGACGACCTGATCTTTGCGCGTCAGATGCTGGTGGTCGGCGAACTACTGCGCGACCTGCCGCAGGAAGACCGCATCACGCCAATCGTTGGCATGTTGACCGGCGTGGTTGAAAAGGGCGGTGAACTGCGCGTCGAGGTGCCAGACACCAACGAAGCGAAAGAGCTGACCAAATTCTGCCGCAAGTTCACCGTGCCACTGCGTTCCGCACTGCGCGAAAGCAAAATTCTGCTGAACTACGAAAGCCCGAAACGTCCGGTGGTGCATGTATTTTTCATTGCGCCGGGCACCTGTTACGTTGGCTATTCATTACCGGAAAACAGTTCGTCTTTTTATATGGGCATTCCGCGGCTTAAGTTCCCGTCCGATGCGCCGAGCCGTTCAACCCTTAAGCTGGAAGAGGCGTTTCACGTCTTTATTCCGGCGGACGAATGGGATGAACGTCTGGCCAGCGGCATGTATGCCGTCGATCTCGGTGCCTGCCCTGGCGGCTGGACCTACCAACTGGTGCAGCGCAGCATGATGGTGTATGCGGTCGACAACGGTCCGATGGCGCCGAGCCTGATGGAAACCGGGCAGGTGATGCATGAACGCGCCGATGGATTCAAATTCCGCCCGCCGCGCACCAACATTAGCTGGCTGGTGTGTGACATGGTTGAGAAACCGGTACGGGTAGCAAACCTGATGACCGACTGGCTGGTCAACGGCTGGTGTCGTGAGGCGATTTTCAACCTCAAGTTACCGATGAAAAAGCGTTACGAAGAGGTGACGCAGAATCTGGCGATGATTGAAGAACGTCTCCATGAGAACGGCATCAATGCGCAGATCCGGGCGCGTCAGCTCTATCACGATCGCGAAGAAGTTACGGTACACATTCGTCGTATCTGGGCGGCGGTCGGTGGCCGTCGCGACGAACGCTGATCAATCGGCTGAGTGTTCCTGCACTCAGCCGCTGTAACGCAAGGTATTCAGGTTGCCCTGCAACACCAAATCCCGCTTCAGCGTGGCCACCTGGCGGCTGATCTCCGCCATCTGCTGGCCGCTGACCAATTTGTCACGCCATTTTGTCGGCACCTGATCCAGCTGCTGATAGATGCCGTCCAGTGAATGAAACTCTGCCAGCAGTTGTTTTGCGCTTTTAGGACCGATACCGGCAATGCCCGGGATCTTGCTGCTGCTGATGCCACACAAACCCCAGAAATCGGGTAACAGTTGTGGCGCAACGCCATATTCAGCTTCAATAAACGGCAGATCGAGCCAGCGCTTCTGGAAGTAGTCACGAATACGGATTTCCGGTGCCAGTAGCTGGCAGTAGCCTTTGTCCGTTGACACGATAGTGGCCTGGTGTCCGGCCTGCGCCATTTTTACCGCCAGCGTCGCGGCTAAATCATCCGCCTCATCCTGATCGGCAATCCAGCAGCTGACGCCTGCGGCGCGAAAAGCCTGTTGCAGCGCTGGCATCTCCGCCTGCAAATCTTCCGGCATCGGCGGTCGGCCACTTTTGTAATCCGGTAATAACTGGTGACGCCAGCCCTGATGCCGGGTTTCACCATCAAACACCGCCACTACGTGGGTCGGGCGGGTATGCCCCAATAGTTGACGTAGTGCCGCCACACAGCCATCGACGCACGGCGAGCCCTGTACTGCATGCAGACGGCGTATCAGGTTTAACGCATCAACGATAAGAAGATGAAAAGCCATGAGAATATCGGCAGCCCAGCGGCTGCCTCCTGGTTTATTTGATGATTTCGTAGCAGGGGATGTAGGCGGTGCCTGGCAGTTTCATACGTTGCTGCGCGACAAATCCCTGTAGCAGTTCGTCCATGCGATGCATGATGTCGGCGTCGCCATGCAGCTTATAGCGGCCTTTCTCGCGGATTTCGCGGATCCCCATCTCTTTTACGTTACCGGCCACGATGCCTGAAAAGGCGCGACGCAAATCGGCGGCCAGTTTTTCTGGCGGCTGGTTAGTGTAGAGGTTGAGATTGGCCATATTTTCATGGGTCGGCAGGAAGGGCACCTGCAGATCCGGCGCAATACGAATCGACCAGTTAAAGCTGTAGGCGTCGCCGGTTTCGCGCCGATACTCTTTAACCTGCGGCATCGCCTGCTTCATCAGACGCGCCACTTCAGCAGCATCGTTAATGATGATCTGATAGTGCTTGCGCGCCTGCTCGCCCAGCGTACTGACAATAAAGTCATCCAGCACCCGGAAGTAATCAGCACTCTCTTCCGGTCCGGTCAGGATCAGCGGTAACACCTGATCGCTGTTGTGCGGATTCATCATGATGCCGAGCAGATAGAGCAGCTCTTCTGCGGTGCCGACCCCGCCAGGGAAGATGATGATGCCGTGCGCGATGCGGACAAAAGCTTCAAGACGTTTTTCGATATCCGGCATGATGATCAGCTCATTCACCAGCGGATTCGGCGGCTCGGCGGCAATGATTGACGGTTCTGTCAGGCCAATAAAGCGGCTGTCACGGTAGCGTTGCTGAGCGTGGCCTACCGCCGCTCCTTTCATCGGTGCTTCCATCACGCCCGGCCCGCAGCCGGTACAGATGTTCAGTTCACGCAGCCCCAGCTGGGTGCCGACGTTACGGCAATACTGATATTCAACGGCGTTGATCGAGTGGCCACCCCAGCACACCACGGTGTTGGGATACTCGCCGATGTGCAACGCCCGGGCGTTACGCAGAATTGAAAAGACGGTATTGGTGATAGCGGCGGAATCATTCTCTTCGGCTGCGCTTAAACGGCCTGGAGCGTTGAGCTGACCGCTGACAAACAGAATATCGCGCAGTACCGCAAACAGGTTGGCCTGCAGCGATCGAATAATGCGTCCATCAACAAACGCCTCTTCCGGTGGGTTGATCAACTCCAGTTTGACGCCGCGTTCACGCCGCAGCACGTTAATATCAAAATTCTCGAAGCGGGAGAGTAATTCGTGGCTGCTGTCGGTCTGGCTGCCAGAGTTCAGTACCGCCAGCGAGCAGTTGCGAAACAGTTGGTACAGGTCGCTGCTGGCCGTGCGTTTCAGCATGTCGACTTCCAGCTGCGAGAGCAGATCCATTGAGCCAAGAGGGCTGATATGGGTAATCAAATGAACTCCTTTACACCCGCCTGGGTGACAGTTGACACTGCAAATGCAGTGACGAAAATCCCTGGTCGGCAATCCGCAGATTGCCGCCATCTCCAGAGTAGCCTTGTCGGCCAGCGTAGCTCAAGTGGAACCGCGCCTGCAGCGCACAGCCTGCGAGAGATCTCGCAAACTACTGACGAACCAGCCGTGAATAACCGGGCGAGAAGGGCACATTGCTGCGCCACGGGTTAATATCGAGTCCGCCACGGCGCGTATAGCGTGCATAAACCGTCAGCGCCTCAGGGTGGCAGAAACGCAGCAGGTCATTAAAGATGCGCTCTACGCACTGTTCGTGAAATTCGTTGTGCTGGCGGAACGACACCAGATAGCGCAGCAGCGCTTCACGGTCGATACGCGGGCCTTTATAACGAATCATCACTGAACCCCAGTCAGGCTGATGGGTGATCAGGCAGTTCGATTTGAGCAGATGGCTGACCAGCGTCTCTTCGACGATCTCGCTGCCGGTGGCATCGGCCAGGTAGTCGGCATTGAAGCGGTAATCGTCAATCGCGATATCCTGCTCATCGATGCAGTAGCCGTCGAAATGGCCGATCGGCTGTCCTTCGACTTCGTTCAGCCGGAACAGCGCGACCCGAACCTCACCTGCAGCGCAGGCGCTCAGATCGCGTTCCAGCGTCTGGCGTACTTCGCCCCAGTCGGCGAAGCGGGTCTGGTTGAAACTGTTAAGATAGAGCTTAAAGCTTTTCGATTCGATCAGGTTGCGGCTCTGCGCATCCAGCACCACTTCACCGACGGCCACCTGTGGCAGCCCTTTGCTGTTAAGCCACGACAGTTCATATAAGGTCCAGATGTCACCGCCGGTAAATGGCAGGCTATCGGGATACAGGCCGAGCGGTTCACGGTTCAGGCTACGCGGCACCGCCTGCAACAAACTGTTGTCATAGCGATCGTGATAGGCTGTGGGTTTGCCCAGCGTCAGGTTGCTGAGGGCCTGCTCCTGTTCGTGAGTAGTCATTGCGGTTACCACCAAAATTAATCAAAGTGGCTAAGTGTAACCTATCAGAAGTGAGAATATGAATGACGCAGCAAACTGCCGCCGCACTGCGCGACTTTACTAACCGCTATTGCCAGCACTGGCAGCAGCACACGGGCCATGCGCCAGCCAGCAGCGATCTGTATGGCGTGCCATCGCCTTGTGCGCTGGAAGATCGTGACCAGCGCGTTCTGTGGCAGCCGCAGCCCTTTAGCCTGCCGCCCAGCCTTGACGCGGTGGAGCGGGCGATCGACCTCCAGTTGCAGCCGCAGATTACCCCTTTCTATACCACCCAGTTTGCCGGGGATATGCAGGCCCGTTTCCAGCAACGAAACCTGACGCTGTTGCAGGTGTGGAGTGAAGAGGACTTCGTGCGACTGCAGGAGAATCTGATTGGCCATTTGCTGATGCAGCGCCGCCTGCGCCAGTCGCCAACGCTGTTTATTGCTACCACCGACTCAGAGCAGGAGATCGTCTCGCTATCGAACCTCAGTGGGGAAGTGGTACTGGAGCAGCCTGGACGTAAACAGCGTGAGGTTTTAGCCGAAAGTCTTGAGATATTTCTTAAGTCATTACAGCCGGTTACCGGATGATTTGCAGTGATCGCCTGCATTGCTTGTGAGATATCTCTTACAAGCGTTGTGCGAGATCGTCGGATGTGACTTGAGACATCTGGACGTCCGTGATGTAAAAATATTGTGAATCATCGACTTAATGGCATTATTCTGAAATTGTCTCGCTAAGAGACCGAACTTACGGTTTTAGTCCCTTGTATGCACAATTAGTTCTGTCAGAATGTCTCGCACTGGCAGGATGCTGGGGACAAAGATATCGTCAGGACGAGGATAAGCCAGGAGGCGGGAACGTAACAGAGTTTACGGCACACGGAAGGTTTCAGGGTGAAACAGGACCGCTCAGGATTGAGCAAGGGACACCTCCAGGATGGAGAATGAGAGCCCCTCAGAAGAGGCGGTGGGCCAGGAGGCTAAGGATTCATCAGGATGATGCGCGACGGGAGTTCGCACTGGACAAGTTGTCATGGAAGAGCAGGGAGCATAAACGTAGCAGGATGGCTGCAAACGAACCGGGAGCACTGTTTTTACAGTGCTCCCTTTTTTTGTGCCTGCGCCAACAAGTGATATGCTTGCCGCCCGTTTTTTTACTGTCCGCTGGAGGTGGCGCATGACGCCAGAACAATTGATTACGCAGCGGCTGGAGCAGGTTGAAGCGGTGATGCGTGAGCACGATCTCTGGCAAAGCACGCCCCCTGATGCCAGCGCTTTCGACAGCCGCGAGCCGTTTTGCCTTGATACGCTTGAACCGCTGCAATGGCTGCAATGGGTGTTGATTCCCCGGATGCACGCCCTGATAGCGGCCCGGCATCCGCTGCCGCAAAACTTTGCTGTTGCTCCCTATTATGAAATGGTGCTGGTGCCCGATCAGCCCGGCATCGCGCCGCTGTTGCTGACGCTGCGTCAGCTTGATGTGTTACTCAAGGATGCGGCGGTCTGATGCTGGAAATTATTTATCAGGACCGCTGGCTGGTGGCGGTCAACAAGCCGAGCGGCTGGCTGGTCCATCGCAGCTGGCTGGACCGGCATGAGACGGTGTTTGTGATGCAGACGGTGCGCGATCAGATCGGTCAGCATGTGTTTACCGCGCATCGGCTGGATCGTCCTACCTCCGGCGTGCTGCTGATGGGATTGTCCAGCGAAGTTGGCCGCCTGCTGTCGCTGCAGTTTGAGCAACACCAGATGCAAAAAACCTACCATGCAGTGGTGCGCGGCTGGCTGGAAACCAGCGGCAGGCTGGATTATCCGCTGGTGGAGGAGCTGGACAAAATAGCCGATAAGCATGCTACTGAAGCACGTACGGCGCAGCCGGCGGTCACCGACTATCAGTCACTGGCCACGGCAGAGATGCCGGTGGGCATTGGCCGCTATGCGACATCGCGCTATAGCCTGGTTGAACTGTCGCCGAAAAGTGGACGCAAACATCAGCTACGCCGGCACATGTCACACCTGCGTCATCCGATTATCGGCGACTCCGCACACGGCGATCTGCGGCAGAACCGTGGTGCTGCACAGCACTTCGGCGCTAACCGCCTGATGCTGCATGCCAGCAGCCTGGCGCTGACCCATCCGGTCACCGGCGAGCCGCTGCTGATCCGTGCCGGGCTGGATAGCGTCTGGCAGAATCTGATGACACAGTTTGGCTGGCAGGATCGCATTCCTGAGGTGCCGCGGGTTGAGTTTGCGACGGCGCCAGGACAGGATAACGTTTCAGAATAAGGGAGAAGGCAGATGGCAAAGATTGGCATTTTTGTGGGCACGGTATACGGCAATGCGTTGCTGGTGGCGGAAGAGGCAGAGCCGATTCTGCAACAGCAGGGACACAGCGTGACGGTGTTTGAAGATCCGACGCTGGCAGACTGGCAGGCTTATGCCAGCGATGTGGCGTTGATTGTCACCTCTACCACCGGACACGGCGATTTTCCCGATACCATTTCGGGGCTATTCCACGCGGTAAAAGATAAGCTGGGTTATCAGCCGACGCTGCGTTATGGCGTCATTGCGCTGGGTGACAGCAGCTATGAGCATTTTTGTGGCGCGGGCAAAACCTTTGATGCGCTGTTGCAGGAGCAGAGTGCGCAGCGCGTGGGTGAGGTCCTGCTGGTTGATGCCGGTGAAAATCCCGAGCCGGAAGCAGTCACTTCTCCGTGGGTTGAGGCCTGGGGCGCGCTGCTGTAATCCGCCGCGGCTTGGCGCGCAGCGTTGGCCGCGACGATCCGTCGCCGTGACGGCGGGCAAGAGCCGGCCCGGATTGCCGCCATGGCCATCCGGGCGCAGCCTGGGATCAGGTAATCGGTGCCGGGTTAAATACCGCCAGCTGGTTACGTATTCCCCAGCGATCTGACCAGGTCTGTTTGCGGCCGCTGGCAATATCCAGAATCAACTCAAACAGTCGCCAGCCCACCTGCTCAATACTCTCCTCGCCGGTTGCAATAGTCCCGGCATTAATATCCATCAGATCGTGCCAGCGCTCGGCCAGCGCATTACGCGTTGCCATCTTGATCACCGGAATGGCCGCCAGCCCGTAAGGCGTACCGCGCCCGGTGGTAAACACCTGCAGGGTAATGCCGGAGGCCATCTGTTGGGTACCGCAGACGAAATCACTGGCGGGGGTGGCGGCGTAGATTAATCCGCGACGGGTAGGGCGCTGTCCCGGTGACAGCACTTCTACAATCGCGCTGCGGCCCGATTTCGCAATGGAGCCGAGCGCTTTTTCCACCACGTTGGCCAGCCCGCCTTTTTTATTGCCGGGCGAAGGGTTAGCGCTGCGGTCAGTCTGACCCTGATTGAGATAGTCGTCATACCAGGCCATCTCCTCCAGTAAGCGCTTACCAACCTCCTCATTAATCACTCGCGGCGTCAGCAGATGAATCGCATCACGGACCTCCGTGACTTCAGAGAACATCACGGTGGCGCCACAGCGCACCAGCAGATCGGAGGCGAAGCCCACGGCGGGATTGGCGGTTACGCCGGAGAAGGCATCGCTGCCGCCACACTGCATACCGACGATCAGCTCTGAGGCGGGACAGGTTTCACGCTGGCGCTGATTCAGCCGCTTAAGGTGACGCTCGGCGACCTGCAAAATTTCGTCAACCATGGCGCCGAATCCCACCAGCTTCTCATCCTGCAGACGCACAATGTCATGCTCTTCCAGCGAGATTGGCTGTACGTCTGGCGTGCCGGTCAGCAGCCTTTCCGGCTGTAATTTTTCGCAGCCCAGACTGACAATCATCACTTCGCCGCCGAAATTAGCGTTCAGCGCCAGGTTGTGGATGGTGCGAATTGGTACCACTGCCGCCGGCGCATTGATCGCCACGCCGCAGCCATAAAGATGATTCAGGGCGACAACGCCATCGACGTTGGGATAGCGCGGCAGTAAATCACGCTCAATCAATTGCACAACATGATCTACCACGCCCGCCACGCAGTGCACGCTGGTGGTGATGCCGAGCAGGTTACGCGTTCCGACGCTGCCATCGGCGTTGCGATAGCCTTCAAAGGTATAGCCTTCCAGCGCAGGCAGTTCGGCAGGGACCTGAGTCGCCAGCGGCAGGCTGGCCAGCGGCGGCGCTTCTGGCAGCGTCACCAGCGACTCATCAATCCAGCAGCCCTCGGCAATGTCGCGCAGCGCATAACCAATGATTTCGCCGTAGCGCACGATTGCTGCGCCCTGCGCGATCGCGTTGAGCGCAACTTTATGCCCTTGCGGCACATGCTCAGTCAGCGTCAGGCCATCAGCAAAGCGGGTGCCGGCTGGCAGTCCGAGGCTGTTGACCACAATCGCGACATTATCGTGCTCATGGACTTTGATATAGAGCGGTTGTTCAGTTGTTGTAGGGGTCATCGCTCACCTTCCCGTCTGTCGTACCGTACTTGTGCGGTGCGTTGTTGTCGTGTTGTTACCCGTCAGTCGCTCACTATTTGCCAGCTTCAGTATAAGGAGGCGCTGTGGGCTGTACATTGTGCAATTGACCGGCTTTGAAAGGATTTATAGCCACGTTTTGGGTCGATTAACCAAAAGCAAGTGAAGACCCTCACAAACAGCGTGGGAAACCGGCTTTCTGGCTGGTTAAACGACCGATATTTACAGGTTCCGTGAGCCATGCCGCAGGATTCTGTGCAAATGCCAAATAATCCCGTAAACATCGATTCCATTCCAGGGCGATGCTCCAATGTCATCGCTGCGGGCTGTTCTTATACTGATTTTCGTTAACCAGATCAGGTTATCCGTCACGACGCTTTACCCATTTGTTGCCTGCCGCACCGGCCTTATCCGCCTGCGCTGATGAGGGCTGTTAACCGGCAGGCTGCCGCTGAAACGGCAAAAGGGTAATAAAGATTTGCCAAAAAAAAAGATCGCCGTGTTTAACCTTATTTCTCTCTGATACCCAACGCGATGTGTATGCAGTCAGAGCGAATGTAGCTCACGCTATATTTCAGGAGTGCATCATGAATAGTTTCAGCCAGACAGCGGAAGCGGTGCAGAAGCGCACCAACGCCCGTTACTGGATTGTGGTGATGTTATTTATTGTCACCTCATTCAACTACGGCGACCGCGCAACCATTTCGATTGCCGGTTCAGCGATGTCCAAAGATATTGGCCTCGATTCAGTCGGACTGGGCTACATCTTCTCTGCCTTCTCATGGGCTTACGTTATTGGTCAGATTCCGGGTGGCTGGCTGCTTGACCGCTTCGGCTCAAAACGGGTCTATTTCTGGAGCATTTTTACCTGGTCGCTGTTTACTTTTCTGCAGGGCTTCGTCGATCTGTTCAGCGGCTTCGGTATCATCATGTCGCTGTTTATCCTGCGTTTCCTGGTAGGGCTGGCCGAAGCGCCATCCTTTCCTGGTAACAGCCGCATCGTTGCGGCCTGGTTCCCGGCGCAGGAGCGCGGCACCGCAGTAGCGATCTTCAACTCGGCGCAATACTTCGCCACCGTCATCTTCGCACCGATCATGGGCTGGCTGGTCTCTTCAGTGGGCTGGGCGCACGTGTTCTGGTTCATGGGCGGCCTCGGCATCATCCTCAGCTTTATCTGGCTGAAAGTCATCCACGACCCTACCGATCATCCTGGCGTGAATAAAGCCGAGCTGGAGTATATGGAGCAGGGCGGTGCGCTGATCAATATGGATGTTAAAAAGGAGAGCCGTAAAGTGAGCTGGAACGAGAAGTGGTTCCAGATCAAACAGCTGCTGACTTCACGCATGATGTTAGGCATCTATCTCGGTCAATACTGCGTTAACGCCTTAACCTACTTTTTTATTACCTGGTTCCCGGTCTATCTGGTCCAGGCACGCGGCATGTCGATTCTGAAAGCGGGCTTTATTGCCTCGATTCCGGCGGTGTGCGGCTTCCTTGGTGGCGTACTGGGCGGGGTAATCTCTGACTGGCTGATGCGCAAAACCGGCTCGCTGAATATCGCCCGTAAAACGCCGATAGTGCTTGGCATGCTGCTCTCCATTTCGATGGTGATGTGTAACTACACCGAAACCGAATGGGTGGTGGTGTTCTTCATGGCGCTGGCGTTCTTTGGTAAAGGGATTGGCGCACTGGGCTGGGCGGTGATGGCAGATACTGCACCGAAAGAGATCAGTGGCCTGAGCGGCGGTATGTTCAACATGTTCGGTAACCTCTCTGGCATCGTGACGCCGATTGCCATCGGTTACATCATCGCCACCAGCGGATCCTTCGAAGGTGCGCTGATCTATGTGGGTATTCACGCCTTTATGGCCGCATTCAGCTTCCTGGTGATTGCCGGTGATATCAAACGTGTCGAACTGAAAACCCGGCCATAAGAGGACGCAACATGCATACGCAAAGTTCACCGGTAATTACAGAGATGCAGGTTATCCCGGTCGCCGGTTATGACAGCATGCTGCTTAACATCGGCGGAGCACACAATGCCTGCTTCACCCGTAACATCGTGGTGCTCACCGACAGCGCCGGCCATACCGGCGTTGGTGAAGCGCCAGGCGGCGATACCATCTATCAGACGCTGGTTGAGGCGATTCCGCAGGTCAAAGGCCAGCAGATTGCCCGGATGAACCGGCTGGTGCAGCAGGTGCACAAGGGCAACCAGTCGGCTGACTTTACTACTTTCGGTAACGGGGCCTGGACCTTTGAGCTGCGGGTCAATGCGGTGGCGGCGCTGGAAGCGGCGCTGCTCGATCTGCTGGGCCAGTGCCTCGGCGTACCGGTGGCGGAGTTACTCGGTCCCGGCAAGCAGCGTGATGAAGTTACGGTGCTGGGCTATCTGTTCTACCTCGGCGACCGTCGCAAGACCGATCTGCCTTACCTGAGTGGTGAACAGGCCAGCCATGAGTGGTATCACCTGCGTCATCAGGAAGCACTGAGTAGCGAGGCGGTAGTACGACTGGCAGAGGCGGCGCAGGACAAATATGGCTTTAAAGATTTCAAACTCAAAGGCGGCGTGCTGCCAGGCGAACAGGAGATCGCGACCGCCGCGGCGCTGAAGCAGCGCTTCCCGGATGCGCGTATTACGGTTGATCCCAACGGCGCCTGGCTTCTGGATGAAGCCATCGCCCTGTGCAAAGGCATGGCGGAGGTGCTGAGCTACGCCGAAGATCCCTGCGGTGCGGAGCAGGGCTACTCAGGGCGCGAGGTGATGGCGGAGTTCCGGCGCGCCACCGGCTTACCGGTCGCCACCAACATGATCGCCACCAACTGGCGCGAGATGAACCACGCGGTGATGCTCAACGCGGTCGATATTCCGTTAGCCGATCCACACTTCTGGACGCTGAGCGGTGCGGTGCGGGTGGCGCAGCTGTGCGATGAATGGGGCCTGACGTGGGGCTGTCATTCTAATAACCACTTCGACATTTCGCTGGCGATGTTTACCCATGTAGGCGCTGCGGCACCGGGCAATCCGACCGCCATTGATACCCACTGGATCTGGCAGGAGGGCGATCAGCGCCTGACCAAAAATCCCCTTCAAATCCGCAACGGCAAAATCACGGTGCCGGACGCGCCAGGCCTCGGCGTCGAGCTCGACTGGGATCGCGTGCATCAGGCCCATCAGCTTTTCCAGTCACTGCCTGCGGGCGCCCGCAATGACGCCACAGCGATGCAATATCTGATTCCCGGTTGGACATTCGACCGTAAGCGCCCGGCATTTGGCCGCGCAACAGCATAAGGAGCAGGAGATGAGTTCAACACCGAAAGTTACTGCCATGCAGGTTATTCCGGTTGCCGGCCACGACAGCATGCTGCTTAACCTCAGCGGCGCGCACTCGCCGTTCTTTACCCGCAACATTGTGATTATCAAGGATAACGCTGGCCATACCGGCGTTGGCGAGATCCCGGGCGGCGAAAAAATCCGCCAGACGCTGGAAGATGCGGCTTCGCTGGTGATCGGCAAAACCGTGGGCGAGTACAAAAATATTCTCAGCCTGGTACGCAGCACCTTTGCCGATCGCGATGCCAGCGGACGCGGCACCCAGACGTTTGATCTGCGCACCACTATTCATGTGGTGACCGGCATTGAAGCGGCGCTGCTCGACCTGCTGGGTCAGCATCTGGAAGTTAACGTCGCCTCGCTGCTGGGTGACGGACAGCAGCGCGATCGGGTTGAGATGCTCGGCTACCTGTTCTATGTCGGCGACCGTCGCAAAACCTCCCTGCCATATCAGAGCCAGCAGAACGATCCCTGTGACTGGTATCGCCTGCGCCATGAAGAGGCGTTAACCCCGGAGACGGTGGTGCGGCTGGCGGAAGCGGCTTACGAAAAATATGGCTTCAACGATTTCAAACTGAAGGGCGGCGTCCTGCGCGGTGGCGAAGAAGCCGAAGCGGTTACCGCGCTGGCGAAGCGCTTTCCCGAGGCGCGTATTACCCTCGATCCTAACGGTGCCTGGTCGCTTAACGAAGCGATCATGCTGGGTAAGCAGCTGAAAGATGTGCTGGCTTACGCGGAAGATCCCTGTGGCGCGGAGCAGGGCTACTCCGGCCGGGAAGTGATGGCGGAGTTCCGTCGTGCTACCGGTATGCCGACCGCCACCAATATGATCGCCACCGACTGGCGGCAGATGGGGCACACGCTGTCATTGCAGTCGGTCGATATTCCGCTGGCCGACCCGCATTTCTGGACCATGCAGGGCTCGGTGCGGGTCGCGCAGATGTGCCACGACTTTGGTCTGACCTGGGGTTCGCACTCAAATAACCACTTCGACATTTCGCTGGCGATGTTTACCCACGTTGCCGCCGCCGCGCCGGGCGCAATCACCGCCATTGATACCCACTGGATCTGGCAGGAGGGCAATCAGCGCCTGACCAAAGAGCCGTTCCAGATTAAAGGCGGCATGGTACAGGTTCCGCAGAAACCGGGTCTCGGCGTTGAGCTGGATATGGATCAGGTGATGCAGGCCAATGCGCTGTATCAGAAGCAGGGGCTTGGCGCACGCGATGATGCTCAGGCAATGCAATTTCTGGTGCCGGGCTGGACCTACGACAATAAGCGTCCCTGCCTGGTACGTTAATCTTTTCGGCTCCCCGCGGGGAGCCACCGCCACAGGAGTTAACCATGAGTAATGCAGCCTGGCCGAATGGATTTCGTCGTCGTTTATTAGCGGGTGAAACCCTGATCGGCAGCTGGTGTGCGCTTGCCAGCCCGATTTCTACCGAGATTTTAGGCCTGGCCGGTTTTGACTGGCTGGTACTGGATGGCGAACACGCGCCAAACGACATCACAACTTTTGTGCCGCAGCTGATGGCGCTGAAGGGCAGTCACAGTGCGCCGGTGGTGCGTCCGCCCTGCAATGAGCCGGTGATCATCAAGCGGCTGCTCGACATCGGCTTCAGTAACTTCCTGGTGCCGTTTGTTGAGACGGAAGAGGAAGCGCTGCGCGCGGTAGCATCAACCCGCTATCCTCCCGCCGGCATTCGCGGCGTGTCGGTGTCGCATCGCAGCAACATGTACGGCACCCTGCCGGACTACAACAGCAGCATCAACGACAACATCACCGTACTGGTGCAGATTGAAACCCAGCAGGCGGTGGACAACATCGACGCCATCGCGGCGGTAGACGGGGTTGACGGCATCTTCGTCGGCCCGGGCGACCTCTCCGCCGCCCTCGGCTATCTCGGTCAGCCAGCACACCCTGAGGTGCTGAAAGTGATTAAACACATCTTCGAACGCGCCAAAGCCGCCGGCAAACCCAGCGGCATTCTGGCACCGGTGGAAGCCGATGCGCGCCGCTACCTGGAATGGGGCGCGACCTTTGTGGCGGTCGGCAGCGATCTCGGTGTGTTCCGCAACGCCACGCAGGCGCTTTGCGACAAATTTAAGCGCTAATCAATCAAGAGGAAACGCAATGAAAATCGGATTTATCGGCCTGGGCATCATGGGCAAACCAATGAGTAAAAACCTGGTGAAAGCCGGTTATTCGCTGGTGGTGCGTGACCATCATTCTGAGAACGAAGCGGAACTGGTTGAGCTGGGCGCGACCGTGGCGAAATCACCGAAAGCGCTGGCTGAGCAGTGCGACATCGTGATCACCATGGTGCCTAACTCGCCACAGGTTAAAGAAGTCTGTCTCGGCGAAGAGGGCATTATTGCCGGGGCAAAACCGGGCTTGATTGTCATCGACATGAGTTCAATCGCCCCGCTTGCCAGCCGTGAAGTCCATGATGCGCTGGCGGCAAAGCAGATCAAAATGCTGGATGCGCCGGTCAGCGGTGGCGAACCCAAAGCGATCGAAGGCACGCTGTCAGTGATGGTCGGCGGCGACAAAGCGGTCTTCGAGCACTGCTATGACATCATGAAAGCGATGGCGGCATCGGTGGTTCATACCGGTGACATCGGCGCGGGCAACGTGACCAAGCTGGCTAATCAGGTGATTGTGGCGCTGAATATTGCTGCAATGTCAGAGGCGTTATCGCTGGCAACCAAGGCGGGGGTAAATCCGGATCTGGTTTATCAGGCGATCCGTGGCGGCCTGGCGGGCAGTACCGTGCTGGATGCTAAAGCACCGATGGTGATGGATCGCAATTTCAAACCTGGCTTCCGTATTGATCTGCACATCAAAGATCTGGCGAATGCGCTGGATACCTCACACGGCATCGGCGCGCATCTGCCGCTGACGGCGGCGGTGATGGAGATGATGCAGGCACTGCGTAATGATGGTCAGGGTTCAGCCGACCACAGTGCGCTTGCCTGCTATTATGAGAAGTTAGCGAAGGTTGAAATCGCCCGCTAAAACCCGGAGCCGGCGTCTGCGGATGCCGGACTGGTTTCAGCGCATTTCAATCACTTAACAGCGCTCGGATTGCCTATGAAAATCGTAATCGCACCGGATTCATATAAAGAGAGTTTATCCGCCCTGGATGTGGCATCGGCAATAGAAACGGGTTTCCGTGAAATTTTTCCCGATGCGCACTATGTGAAAATACCGGTCGCCGACGGAGGCGAAGGCACGGTAGAAGCGATGGTGGCGGCGACGAAGGGAAAAATCGTCAGGTTAAAGGTTACCGGGCCGCTTGGCGCGCAGGTCGACGCTTTTTATGGTTTGTCCGGTGACGAGCGCACCGCCTATATCGAAATGGCCGCCGCCAGTGGCCTCGAACGGGTGCCCGCCGCGCAGCGCGATCCGCGCGTGACGACCTCCTTTGGCACCGGCGAACTGATTAAAAACGCGCTGGATAAGGGCGTCGGACATATCATCATCGGCATCGGCGGCAGCGCCACCAATGACGGCGGATCGGGCATGATGCAGGCGCTTGGTGCCCGGCTGCTGAACGCCCAGGGCAGTGAAATCGGTTATGGCGGCGGCGCACTGCCCGATCTCGCCTCGATTGATATCAGCCAGCTGGATAGCCGCATTGCACAGTGCCGGATCGAGGTGGCCTGTGATGTGACTAATCCGTTGACCGGTAAAGAGGGCGCTTCGGCGATTTTCGGCCCGCAAAAAGGGGCGACGCCGGCGCTGGTAGAGCAACTTGACCAGGCGCTGACCCACTACGCGGCGATTATTCATCGCGATCTGGATATTGATGTGCTGCATATTCCCGGCGGTGGCGCGGCAGGCGGTATGGGCGCGGCGCTGCATGCGTTTTGCCAGGCCGATCTCCGGCGCGGTATTGAGATTGTTACCGAAGCGCTGGGGCTGGCGGAACAGGTTAAGGATGCCGATCTGGTGATTACCGGTGAAGGGCGCATCGACAGCCAGAGTATTAATGGCAAGGTGCCGATTGGCGTTGCCAGCGTGGCAAAGCGCTTCAATAAGCCGGTGATCGGCATCGCTGGCAGCCTGACGGCAGATGTCGGAGTGGTGCATCAGCACGGTATTGATGCGGTGTTCAGCGTGCTCTACAGCATCTGTTCACTGGACGAGGCGCTGGCCAGCGCCGGCAGGAACGTCCAGCTGACCGCGCGTAACGTCGCGGCGACGCTGAAACTGGCCGGTTTCCGCTAATCTGTCCGGGCAAGCCCGCGCGTCGGCATGGCTGCTGGCGCGCGCTGGCGGATGCAGGCTGAATAACCAATCGGTGCAGCAGCAGGGCGACGCCATGCCGGTATTGCTGGTTATTCAACGCCCAGTATCCGCCGGGCTTCTCTGGCGACATTCTCCATCTCATCCTGCAACTCCAGCAGCTCAGGTTCCAGCGCAGCAATGTCGCTGGCCTGATGCAGTTCGCGCTCCAGCTGATGACAAAGTTGCTTCATGCGTGGCACGCCGCTGTAGCTGGCGCTGCCGTGCAGCTTGTGAATGATCTCACGTAGCGCGCTCACCTCATTGCTGGCCATAAACTGCGCGATTTTTGCGTGGACCTCTGGTAAAAACTCCAGCAGCATCCGCAGCAGATCGCGCGCCAGCTCCGGCTTGCTGGCCGCCTGTCGTAGCGCCAGCTGCCAGTCGAGCGTCGGCAGAATGTGCGGCAGTTCCGGTACAGCGGCGGCAGGCGGCGGCGTGTAGCGCGCCAGCAGCTGGCTCAGCTTACTTTCATCAATCGGTTTCGCCAGATAGTCATTCATCCCCGCTTTAATCAGCTGTTCGCGCTCGCCGTCAATTGCATGGGCGGTGACCGCGACAATCGGCGTACTGGCATGATGTGGCAGGCCACGGATGATTTCGCTGGCGCGAATTCCGTCAATATCAGGCATCTGGATATCCATCAGGATCACATCCAGCGCCTGCTGACGGGCTTCGCGAATCGCGTGTTCGGCGCTGTTGCACAGCACGATACGCTGTACCTGCTCCTCAAGTAAGGCACCGATCAGCTTGAGGTTGGCCGGATTGTCATCCACCGCCATCACCGTTAACGGCAGGCGCGGCGAAAGCGGCAGTTCACTGGTCTGGCGGGTGTGCAGGTCCAGCAACATCGGCAGCAGGCGGGTGAGGGAAATGGGTTTAGCGACACAGCTATCAATGCCGCGCACCTTCAGCTCATCGGCCAGCAGCATCATTGGGCTGGGCAGCGCCATCAGCACATGATCGGCCCGATCCAGCAGGGCATTAATCTGGCTTTCCGCCAGTAACTGATGCTGGCTGATATTGACCGGCATCGCCATCAGCAGCAGCGGATAGTGCGGCTCGCTTAATCCCTCCAGCGTCTCGCTGTAATCGATCTGCAGCGGCGTGGCGCTTAACATCTCCAGCGCCGCCCGCGCTACGCTGGGGTTGGCTTCCACATAGGCGATACGCGCATGCGACAGCGCCTCCAGCACCCGCGGCATACCTGGCGCATTCGGATTGAGATCCAGCTGCACCCGAATCACGAAGGTGGAGCCGTGATCGGGCTGGCTGCTGAAGGTGATTTCCCCGCCCATCTCCCGCACCAGTTTCTGGGTAATCACCAGCCCCAGCCCGGTGCCGCCGTGGCGGCGGGAAATGCTGGCGTCCGCCTGACGAAAGGCCTGGAACAGTTGAGTCTGCTGCTGCTCAGAGATGCCGATGCCGGTATCCTCGACCTGAATTTCCAGCTCGACCCGGGTATGGGTGATCACCCGTTGTCCGACGCGCAGGCCAATGGTGCCTTTTTCGGTAAATTTAATCGCGTTGCCAATCAGGTTGATCAGGATCTGCTGCAGGCGCAGCGCATCGCCAATCACGTTATCCGGTACGCTGCTGTCGCACACCACCGTCAGTTCCAGACCTTTGTCATGGGCCGACGGAGCCAGCAGCACCAGGGTTTCATCCAGCGTGGCGCGCAGCGGGAAGGGAATCGCTTCCAGCATCAGCTTGCCCGCTTCCAGCTTCGAGAAGTCGAGCACGTCGTTGATAATGCTGAGCAGGTTGTTGGCCGAGCGCTCAATGGTCTGCATGTAATCGCGCTGGGTGGCGCGCAGCTGAGTCTTAAGCATCTGGCGGGTAAAACCGAGCACGCCATTCAGCGGCGTGCGCAGTTCATGCGACATATTGGCTAAAAACTCTGACTTGATGCGGGCGGCTTCCTGCGCCCGTTTTTTCGCCAGGTCCAGCTCAACGTTCTGGATCTCCAGCTGTTCCAGCGTCTCGCGCAGGTCGTAGGTCGCCTGATCGATATTATGCTGCATCTCTTCGTGGTAGGCGGTAAGCGACATCGCCATCGCGTTGATGCCGTTTTTCAGAATGCTCAGCTCACCCAGCATGTAGCCTTCAACCCGGCTGTCGAGCTGACCGCGACGAATCCGGTCCACGGTGGTGACCATATTGCGGATCGGGCCGGTGACGTCGCGCATCAGGCGATAGGCGAACAGCATCGCAATACAGAGACAGAACAGCAGCATCAGCGTGGCGACAAACACCTCTTTGTACTGCTGCAGCCGCACCGACTGCAGATCCAGCTCGATCGCCACATAGCCCAGCGGATTGCCCGCCGGTTTGGCATCTTCATCCGGCAACTCATCCACGTCATAGCGTTCGGTGGTAATCGGGGTTCGCAGAATCAGCAGGCTGCCGTGCCGTTCCATGGAGACATCATCCGGCAGGGCGCGGATATCATCCTGCTGCAGCAGGCTGAGGTTCTGCTTGTGGTTGGAGGTGACGTAGAGCTGGTTATGGTTGTCGAACACCGAAATCGCCCGGACAATACCGGAGTGGCGACGGTGCAGCAGGCTGACCAGTTCGCGCATCGCATCGCGATTATGCCAGGTCATGCTGTATTCGCTGGAGATCGCCAGCGGTTCGATGATGTTGGCGCCGGCATCCATCACCTGCCTTTGCAGTTCGTTGTAGCGATGCACCACAAAAAATGAGCTGAGCAGCAGGCCAACCATCAGCGTGGGTGCCAGGATTAAAATCATCATTCGCGCCCGCAGGCTGTATTTGGTCATAATAGTCGCCTGGCTACTCCGGCTTAACGTCCTTGTGCATCCGTCGACAAACCTGTGCACATCGTTTTTAGAGAAAGAGAATTAACAACACTATGGCGCAATTTTACGCTGCAAAACAGCGCGTGGCGACGCAACAACGCCTTACCGTCACCATTGAACAGCTTGATCCGTTCGGGCAGGGCGTGGCGCGTCATCAAGGCAAAACCATTTTTGTCAGCGGTGCGCTGCCTGGCGAACAGGCAGAAATCACGCTAACAGAGGATAAACGGCAATTTGCCCGAGCGAAAGTGACGCGGCTGTTAAACACCAGTCCGGCACGCGTCACGCCGCGCTGCCCGCATTTTCAGCGTTGCGGCGGCTGCCAGCAGCAGCATGTGGACGTGGCACTGCAGCAGCAGAGCAAAGCCCAGGCGCTAAGCCGGATGCTGAGCCAGGCGGCACAGCAGCCGGTGGCGGTGGATGAGGTGATTGCCGCTGAGCCCTGGGGCTATCGCCGTCGCGCCCGGCTGGGCCTGCAGTGGCATAACAAGCAGCAGCGCCTGCAGATGGGATTCCGTCAGGAGGCAAGCAACGATCTGGTCGATATCCAGCAATGCCCCATTTTGATGCCCGAACTTGAGGCATTGATCACGCCGCTGCGTCAGTGCCTGAGTGGCTTACGCGCCGTCAGGCGTCTCGGCCATGTTGAGCTGGTGCTGGCAGACAACGGCCCGCTGATGATCCTGCGCCATCTTGATGCGCTGCAGGCGGAAGATCGTGAAAAGCTGGAACAGTTTTCGCATAAGCATCAGCTGATGCTGTTACTGGATGCGGGCGATGAGACATTAACGCCGTTAACCGAAGCGAAGCCGTTTTATCACTCTCATCAACTTAAGCTAACCTTCAGTCCACAGGATTTTATTCAGGTTAATGATGCGGTGAACCAGCAGATGGTGGCGCAGGCGATAAGCTGGCTCGATCTGCAGCCGGAAGACCAGGTGCTGGACCTGTTTTGCGGTATGGGAAACTTCACACTTCCTATCGGAATCTTCGTACAAAATGTCGTTGGTGTGGAGGGCATTGCAGCATTAGTGCGGCAGGCAGCGTATAATGCTGAGCTGAATAATCTTAAAAATGTTCGCTTTTTCCAGCATAACCTGGAAGAGGATGTGTCGCGCCAGCCGTGGGCGGCACAGGGATTTAACAAGGTATTACTCGATCCGGCACGTGCCGGGGCTGCTGGCGTTATGGCGCATGTGGTTAAACTTGCACCAGAACGCGTGGTCTATGTTTCGTGTAATCCCACCACACTCGCGCGTGACAGCCAGACATTGCTGTCAGCGGGTTACCAATTGGAAAGGGTCGCGATGCTGGATATGTTTCCTCATACCCGTCATCTCGAATCCATGGTGCTGTTCAGAAAAACAGAAGCGATGGGCTAAGTCGCTGTGCAGGAGAGGATATGGTTGCGGTCAGAAGTGCGCATTTAAATACTGAGGGGGATTTTGCCCTCGACCAGTGGATCGCCAGTCTCGGTATTGCTAACCCGCAATCATGTCAACGCGTCGCCGAAACCTGGCGCTACTGTGAAGCGCAAACCAAAGGCCATCCCGATCAGTCGCTGCTGCTGTGGCGCGGCATTGAGATGGTCGAAATCCTCTCAATGCTCAGTATGGATATTGAAAGCCTGTGTGCGGCGCTGATCTTCCCGCTGGCTAACGATGAAGTGGTGAGCGAAGAAGATCTGGAAAAAACCATCGGCAAAGGCATCGTTTCGCTGGTGCATGGCGTGCGCGATATGGACGCGATCCGTCAGCTGAAAGCGATCCACAATGACTCGATGGCGTCTGAGCAGGTGGATAACGTCCGCCGGATGCTGCTGGCGATGGTGGAAGATTTCCGCTGCGTGGTGCTTAAACTGGCCGAACGCATCATGAACCTGCGCGAAATGAAAGATGCGCCGGAAGATGAGCGGGTACTGGCGGCCAAAGAGAGCACCAATATTTATGCACCGCTGGCCAACCGGCTCGGCATCGGGCAACTGAAGTGGGAGCTGGAAGATTACTGCTTCCGCTATCTGCATCCCGACGAATACAAACGCATCGCCAAACTGCTGCATGAACGGCGCATTGACCGTGAGCAGTACATCGACAATTTCGTCAGCAACCTGCGTAAAGAGATGGCCAAAGAGGGCGTACGCGCTGAAGTCTATGGCCGGCCGAAACATATCTACAGTATCTGGCGCAAGATGCAGAAGAAGTCGCTGGCATTCGATGAGCTGTTCGACGTGCGGGCGGTGCGCATCGTGGCCGAACGCTTACAGGATTGCTACGGCGCGCTGGGTACGGTCCACACGCTTTATCGCCATCTGCCGAGCGAGTTTGACGACTACGTGGCGAACCCCAAGCCGAACGGCTACCAGTCGATTCACACCGTGGTGTTAGGCCCGCAGGGTAAAACGGTGGAGATCCAGATCCGTACCCGCCAGATGCACGAAGATGCCGAACTGGGCGTGGCGGCGCACTGGAAATACAAAGAAGGGCCGACCTCCAGCAGCGCGCGCGGCGCGGCGGGGCACGAAGAGCGTATCGCCTGGCTGCGTAAGCTGATCAGCTGGCAGGAAGAGATGGCGGATTCCGGTGAACTGCTGGAAGAGGTGCGTAGCCAGGTGTTTGATGACCGGGTTTACGTCTTTACACCGAAAGGGGATGTGGTGGACTTGCCCGCCGGCTCGACGCCGCTCGACTTCGCCTACCATATTCACAGTGATATCGGTCACCGCTGCATCGGCGCAAAAATCGGTGGCCGTATCGTACCGTTTACTTATCAGCTGCAGATGGGCGATCAGGTTGAAGTGATCACTCAGAAACAGCCGAACCCGAGCCGGGACTGGCTCAACCCTAACCTCGGCTATATCACCACCAGCCGCGGCCGGTCAAAGATTCACAACTGGTTCCGCAAGCAGGATCGCGATAAGAACATCATCGCCGGACGGCAGATTCTGGATAACGAGCTGAATCAGCTGGATATCAGCCTGCGTGAAGCGGAGAAGCTGCTGCTGCCGCGCTATAACGTCACTTCACTGGATGAGCTACTGGCGGCGATTGGCGGCGGCGATATTCGCCTGAATCAGATGGTTAACTTCCTGCAGGCGAAGCTCAACAAGCCGAGCGCCGAAGAGGAAGACCGTGAAGCGCTGCGCCAGTTGACGCAGAAGTCCTACACGCCGCCGTCGCGCAAAGAGAGCGGGCGCGTGGTGGTCGAGGGCGTGGGCAACCTGATGCACCACATTGCGCGCTGCTGCCAGCCGATTCCGGGCGACGATATCGTCGGCTTTATCACTCAGGGACGCGGTATTTCGATTCACCGTGCCGACTGTGACCAGCTGGCTGAGCTGATCTCCCATGCGCCGGAACGCATCGTTGACGCGGTATGGGGTGAAAGTTACTCCAGCGGCTATTCGCTGGTGGTACGGGTGACAGCCAACGATCGCAGCGGCCTGTTGCGCGACATCACCACTATCCTCGCCAATGAAAAAGTCAATGTACTGGGCGTGTCGAGCCGCAGCGATACCAAAAAGCAGCTGGCGACCATCGACATGGATATCGAGATTTATAACCATCAGGTGCTGGGACGGGTACTGGCACGCCTGAATCAGGTCTCTGATATCATCGACGCCCGCCGTTTACACTGATACCACCAGCCGCCGGTCCGGTTTTCGCCGCTGAGGCGAACGGCCGGACTGGCGTGCTGCACCTCAGGCGCCGTATATGCGCCACCTCAACACCAACCGCAAAGGATTTTCCTGAATGAACGCCATCGATCGCCTGCTTGGCATTATGAAAACTCTACGCGATCCGCAACACGGCTGTCCGTGGGATCGTGAGCAGACCTTCGCCACCATCGCTCCGTATACGCTGGAGGAGACCTATGAAGTGCTGGACGCCATCCAGCGCGAGGATTTTGACGATCTGCGCGGCGAGTTGGGCGATCTGCTGTTCCAGGTGGTGTTTTATGCCCAGATGGCCAGCGAGCAGGATCGCTTTACCTTCGAAGATATCTGCCACGCCATCAGCGACAAGCTGGAGCGCCGTCATCCGCATATTTTTGCTGACGCCAGCGCGGAAACCAGTCGCGAGGTGCTGCAAAACTGGGAAACGATAAAAACCGCCGAGCGGGCGGAGAAAGCTCAGCATTCGGCGCTGGACGACATTCCTAAAGCGCTGCCGGCGCTGATGCGCGCCCATAAAATCCAGAAGCGTTGCCACAACGTCGGCTTTGACTGGGAGACGCTGGGGCCGGTGGTGGCCAAAGTACATGAAGAGATCGATGAAGTGATGCACGAGGCGCAGCAAAGCGTGGTGGACAGTCAGAAACTGGAGGAGGAGATCGGTGACCTGCTGTTCGCCACGGTAAACCTGTCGCGCCATCTCGGCAGCAAAGCGGAAACCGCGCTGCAAAAGGCCAATGACAAGTTTGAGCGCCGTTTCCGCCAGGTTGAAGCGATCATTGCCGCGCAGGGGCTGAGCATGCCTGGCGCCACGCTGGAACAGATGGAAGCGGCCTGGCAGCAGGTGAAAATCAGCGAGAAATGCTGATTATTCCAGCGCTGTGTATAAAATCGCCGCTTGAGCTTACACGATTCAGCGCGGCGACAACTTTGTGACGTACATCAACATTTCATTAACGGCTATCCGCTATGTTAGCCGCAGCACTGCGTTGGAGGATGGCTGTGATTCATCAATTGTGGCTGATAGCGGTTTCCAGTATACTGTTTTCCCGTCCTGGTTATTCCACCGTCTTTAAACCTAAACTCTCAGGTTCAGCATGACAACGAATTATATTTTTGTGACCGGCGGGGTCGTATCCTCTCTGGGTAAAGGCATTGCCGCAGCCTCCCTCGCAGCCATTCTCGAAGCCCGTGGTCTTAACGTGACCATCATGAAGCTGGACCCGTATATCAACGTGGATCCAGGCACCATGAGCCCGACTCAGCACGGTGAAGTTTTCGTCACTGATGATGGGGCTGAAACCGATCTGGATTTGGGTCACTACGAGCGCTTCATTCGCACTAAAATGTCGCGTCGTAATAACTTCACCACTGGCCGTATCTACTCTGAAGTGCTGCGTAAAGAACGCCGCGGCGACTATCTGGGTGCCACGATTCAGGTAATTCCACACATCACCAACGCCATCAAAGAGCGCATCATTGAAGGCGGCGAAGGCCACGATGTGGTGCTGGTCGAAATCGGCGGCACGGTCGGCGATATCGAATCACTGCCGTTCCTCGAAGCCATTCGTCAGATGGCGGTGGATGTGGGTCGTGAGCACACCATGTATATGCACCTGACGCTGGTGCCGTATATGGCGGCAGCCGGTGAAGTGAAAACCAAACCGACCCAGCACTCGGTCAAAGAGCTGCTCTCTATCGGTATCCAGCCTGACGTGCTGATCTGCCGTTCTGACCGCGCCGTGCCAGCCAACGAACGCGCCAAAATCGCGCTGTTCTGTAACGTGCCGGAAAAAGCGGTTATTTCGCTGAAAGATGTCGATTCGATTTACAAGATCCCGGGCATGCTGAAGTCGCAGGGCCTGGATGACTATATCTGCAAACGCTTCAATCTGAATGCCCCGGAAGCCAACCTGGCCGAGTGGGAGCAGGTGATTTATGAAGAAGCCAATCCGGGCGGTGAAGTCACCATCGGGATGGTCGGCAAGTACGTTGAACTGCCGGATGCTTATAAATCAGTGATTGAAGCGCTGAAGCACGGCGGCCTGAAAAATCGCGTCACCGTGAACATCAAACTGATCGACTCGCAGGATGTCGAATCACGCGGTGTCGAATTACTGAAAGATTTGGATGCGATTCTGATTCCAGGTGGCTTCGGTTACCGTGGCGTCGAAGGCAAGCTGATGACCGCGCAGTACGCACGCGAAAATAACGTGCCGTATCTCGGCATCTGTCTTGGCATGCAGGTGGCATTGATGGAGTTCGCCCGTAACGTTGCCGGGATGGAAGGCGCCAACTCCACTGAATTTGTGCCAGACTGTAAATATCCGGTAGTGGCGTTAATTACCGAATGGCGTGACGAAAACGGCAACGTTGAAGTGCGCAGCGAGCAGAGCGATCTGGGCGGCACCATGCGTCTGGGCAGCCAGCAGTGTCAGTTAACCCCGGGCAGCCAGGTTCACCAGCTGTACGGTTCTGACACCATCGTTGAGCGCCATCGTCATCGTTATGAAGTTAACAACATGCTGCTGAAGCCGATTGAAGCAGCCGGTCTGCGGGTTGCGGGTCGCTCAGGGGATGATCAACTGGTTGAGATTATCGAAATCCCGAACCATCCATGGTTTGTGGCTTGCCAGTTCCACCCGGAGTTTACCTCAACACCACGTGATGGCCATCCGTTGTTTGCCGGCTTTGTCAAAGCGGCACATGAGCATCAGAAGCGTTTAGCGAAGTAAGATTCACGAGCAGCGCGCGAACTTTTCGCGCGTTGTTTGTCTTAGGATTGACTAACTTGTACTGAGGAAAAACGTAATGTCCAAAATCGTAAAAGTCATCGGTCGCGAAATTATCGACTCACGTGGTAACCCGACTGTTGAAGCAGAAGTGCATCTGGAAGGCGGTTTCGTTGGTCTGGCAGCAGCGCCATCAGGAGCTTCTACCGGTTCACGCGAAGCACTGGAACTGCGTGACGGTGACAAATCTCGTTTCCTGGGCAAAGGCGTCACCAAAGCGGTTGCTGCGGTAAACGGCCCGATTGCTGAAGCGGTAAAAGGCAAAGACGCGAAAGATCAGGCGAACATCGATAAAATCATGATCGACCTGGACGGTACTGAGAACAAATCCAACTTCGGTGCTAACGCCATTCTGGCGGTGTCACTGGCGGCGGCGAAAGCGGCAGCAGCCTCTAAAGGTCAGCCACTGTATGAGCACATCGCTGAACTGAACGGCACCCCAGGCAAATATTCTATGCCACTGCCAATGATGAACATCATCAACGGCGGCGAGCATGCCGACAACAACGTTGATATCCAGGAATTCATGATTCAGCCGGTTGGCGCTTCAAACGTGAAAGAAGCGATCCGTATGGGTTCTGAAGTATTCCATAACCTGGCGAAAGTGCTGAAAAGCAAAGGCATGAGCACAGCGGTAGGTGACGAAGGTGGCTATGCGCCAAACCTGGGTTCCAACGCTGAAGCGCTGGCGGTTATCGCTGAAGCGGTAAAAGCAGCAGGCTACGAGCTGGGCAAAGACATCACGCTGGCGATGGACTGTGCGGCCTCTGAGTTCTACAAAGATGGCAAATACGTGCTGGCCGGTGAAGGCGGTAAAGCCTTTACTTCAGAAGAGTTCACTCACTTCCTCGAAGATCTGACTAAGCAGTATCCGATCGTCTCTATCGAAGATGGCCTGGACGAATCTGACTGGGATGGCTTCGCGTATCAGACTAAAGTTCTGGGCGACAAAATCCAGCTGGTGGGTGATGACCTGTTCGTGACCAACACCAAAATCCTGAAAGAAGGTATCGAAAAAGGTATCGCTAACTCCATTCTGATCAAATTCAACCAGATCGGTTCTCTGACCGAAACGCTGGCAGCGATCAAAATGGCGAAAGATGCGGGCTACACTGCGGTGATCTCTCACCGTTCAGGCGAAACCGAAGATGCAACCATCGCTGACCTGGCGGTAGGTACTGCAGCGGGCCAGATCAAAACCGGTTCAATGAGCCGTTCTGACCGTGTTGCTAAGTACAACCAGCTGATCCGTATCGAAGAAGCGCTGGGTTCTAAAGCGCCATTCAACGGTCTGAAAGAAGTTAAAGGTCAGTAATAACTGTGCGTTGATGTCGCGTTAAGTGACATTATCGGCCTCTGAAGCCCCGCCTTGTGCGGGGCTTTTTGTTGGTGGCGGTGTGCAGACGCGGATGGCAAGGCCCGATCGCAAAGATGCAAAAGTGGCATCCCTGCTGGCTCGGCCCGCGCGATTACGCACCTCATCCCTGAGGTGCGCCCGTTACCGGGCCATCGCTTTGCGTTGTTCAAAAACGCCCCCGGCGTTTATGTCCTAAGCGCGTGACGCTTTGCTCTTCGATCCTTGCCATCCACGTTTTGAGCCTGTTAGCCGTCTGAAGCCCCTCTTTTGTGACGTTTTAGCTTTTGTCCGGCGCGGAGAAAAGGCACAACGCGTGGTTGAGCTGCGCGACAAATCTGCCATAATCAGCGCCCTGTTTTTTTCAAGCGAGTCCGTAATGCAATACCCGATTAACGAAATGTTCCAGACGCTGCAGGGCGAAGGTTTTTATACCGGCGTACCCGCCATCTTCATCCGCTTACAGGGATGTCCGGTGGGCTGTAGCTGGTGTGATACCAAACATACCTGGGAAAAGCGGGCGGATCGGGAAACGTCGCTGGGCGATATTTTAATTAAAACCGTGGAAAGTGATGCCTGGGGCGATGCCGATGCGGCAACCTTGCTGAACGCCATCCAGCAGCAGGGCTGGACCGCGCGCCATGTGGTAATCACCGGCGGTGAACCGGCGATCTACGATCTGCGTCCGTTAACCACGGTGCTGGAGCAGCACGGCTTCCAGTGCCAGATTGAGACCAGCGGCACCCATCAGATCGATTGTTCTGACCAGACCTGGGTAACGGTTTCACCCAAGGTTAATATGCGTGGCGGCTATGATGTGCTGCCGCAGGCGCTGGTTCGGGCTGATGAAATCAAACATCCGGTGGCGCGCCAGCGTGATGTCGAGGCGCTGGATGCGCTGCTGGCCAGCCTTGATGACGCGAAACCGCGCATCATTGCCTTACAGCCGATCAGCCGCAAAGATGAAGCGACCCGACTCTGTATCGAGACCTGTATTGCGCGCAACTGGCGTTTGTCGATGCAAACTCACAAATATCTCAATATCGCCTGACAGAAGCGGGCGGCAGGCAGCGGCACCTCAGCCATGGGGTGTCCCGCCAGGCAAGCGGTCCGCAGGGGAGTTGGCCGTTTCGGGGATTCAGGGAAGCAGCAGCGCCGGATCGAAGGGTTCGATCCGACAGCGTTAACCGCGGTAGACGCAACCGGCAGTACAGGTCTCTTTGATCATCACTGCGCTGAGCAGCGGCAGGCGAGGCTTCATCTGATCCCAAATCCATTTTGCCAGCACTTCGCTGGTCGGGTTTTCCAGCCCAGGAATATCATTGAGATAGTAGTGATCGAGACGATCGTAGACCGGCTTAAACGCCGCTTTTAATTCGGCAAAATCGATCACCCAACCGGTGTGCGCATCCACTTCGCCGGTAACCTCCAGACGAACCAGGAAGGAGTGACCGTGCAGACGACCGCATTTGTGTCCGGCCGGCACGTTAGGTAAATGGTGTGCGGCTTCGAACTGGAACTCTTTAAATAAAGTGGTAGACATAGTGGATCTCAGACATTAAAAAACCGCTGAATTCTACCTGATAACCGCATTTTTCGCACTCAGATCACACAATGCGCTCGCGTTGTGGCCGATTTCCCGCTCTGGTCCCAGCTAATTAACTGATATATCGCCGCTTTGCTTACCACTTTTGCCGATTAATCCTACCAGGAAAACCATTTAGTCATTTTGGTTATTTGATATGTCGAAGGTGTATTTAATCGTTAATATACGGGCCGGTAACCTACGCACTCTTCCGCCATTTTACGGTCCGGACTTCTGATACTGGAATTTTTAACGCGATGACGACTCAGGCACCAGGTTCACTGCTTCCGCTCTCCCCGGAACAACTCGCTCGCTTACAGGCGGCGACGACCGATTATTCCCCCACCCAGCTGGCGTGGCTGTCAGGTTATTTCTGGGGCAGGGTAGAACAGACCCCAGGTAACGCAGTGGCCAGCGCCCCGGCACCGGCCGCTGCCGAAGCGCCAGCGATTACGCTGCTCTCTGCTTCGCAGACCGGCAATGCCCGCCGCCTGGCTGAACAGTTGCGTGATGACCTGCAGGCAGCCAGACTGAATGTAAACCTGGTCAATGCCGGTGATTATAAATTCAAACAAATCGGTCAGGAAAAGCTGCTGGTGGTGGTGACATCCACCCAGGGTGAAGGGGAGCCGCCGGAAGAGGCGGTTGCGCTGCATAAATTCCTGATGTCGAAAAAGGCCCCGAAAATGGACGGCGCTGCGTTTGCGGTGTTTGGTCTGGGCGATACCTCTTATGAGTTTTTCAGCAAAGCGGGCAAAGATTTTGACAGCCGGCTGGCGGAGCTGGGCGCAGAGCGGTTGCTGGATCGGGTAGATGCTGACGTTGAGTATGCCGATCAAGCCACGGCCTGGCGCAGTGCGCTGACAGAGATTTTAAAGCAGCGCGTGCCGACTGAATCCGCGACGCAGGCCGCCGCCACCGCTGCGGGCAGCGTCAATGAAGTCACCACCAGCCCCTACACCAAAGAGGCGCCGCTCAGCGCCACACTGGCGGTGAACCAGAAAATTACCGGTCGCGATTCTGACAAAGATGTCCGCCACATCGAAATCGATCTGGGTGAGTCAGGTCTGCGCTACCAGCCCGGCGATGCGCTGGGTGTCTGGTATGAAAACGATAGCGCCCTGGTCAGCGAACTGCTGGAACTGGTCTGGCTGAAAGGTGACGAGCCGGTTGAGGTGCAGGGCGCGACCCTGCCGCTGGCCGAAGCGCTGCAAAAACATTTTGAGCTGACGGTTAATACGGCGCAGATCGTCGCGCAGTATGCCCAGCTGTCGCGTGATGCCGAGCTGCTGGCGCTAGTGGATGATAAAGCCCGGCTGCAACAGTATGCGCAGCGCTATCCAATTGTTGACATGATCCGGCTGGCGCCGGCGGAGCTGAGTGCAGCGCAGCTGACCTCACTGCTGCGTCCCCTGACGCCGCGGCTCTACTCTATCGCTTCTTCACAGGCGGAAACCGATACTGAAGTGCATATCACCGTCGGTGCAGTACGCTTTGATATTGAAGGTCGCCAGCGCGGCGGCGGCGCCTCAACCTGGCTGGCCGATCGGGTCGAAGAAGAGGGCGAAGTGCGGGTGTTTATCGAGCACAACGATAACTTCCGCCTGCCAGCTAACCCGGAGGCACCGGTGATCATGATTGGACCAGGCACCGGTATCGCGCCGTTCCGCGCCTTTATGCAGCAGCGCGAAAACGACGGCGCCAGCGGCAAAAACTGGCTGTTCTTTGGCAATCCGCACTTCACCGATGATTTCCTCTATCAGGTGGAGTGGCAGAAATATGTGAAAGAGGGTCTGCTGACCCGAATCGATCTGGCCTGGTCACGCGATCAGGCAGAGAAGGTGTACGTACAGGATAAGATCCGCGCCAACGGAGCGGAAGTGTGGCGCTGGTTGCAGGAAGGCGCGCACCTTTACGTCTGCGGCGATGCAAATCGCATGGCAAAGGACGTTGAGCAGGCATTACTGGATGTGGTGGTCGAGCACGGCGGAATGGATCGTGAAGCGGCCGACGAATTTTTAAGTGAGCTGCGCATTGAGCGCCGTTATCAGCGAGACGTTTACTAATGAGCGAAAAACACCCTGGACCGCTGGTTGTAGAAGGCAAATTAGCCGACGCTGAGCGCCTGAAGAAGCAGAGTAACTATCTGCGCGGCACCATTCGTGAAGATCTCGAAGAGGGCCTGACCGGCGGCTTTACCGGCGACAACTTCCTGCTGATCCGTTTTCACGGTATGTACCAGCAGGACGACCGCGATATTCGTGCCGAGCGTGCTGAGCAGAAGCTTGAGCCGCGTCATGCGATGATGCTGCGCTGCCGACTGCCGGGCGGGATTATCACCCCAACGCAGTGGCTGGCGATCGACAAGTTTGCCAGCGAGAAGACCCTGTATGGCAGCATCCGTCTGACCAACCGTCAGACCTTCCAGTTTCACGGCATTCTGAAAAAGAACGTTAAACCGACTCACCAGATGCTGCATGAAGTCGGACTGGATGCGCTGGCAACCGCCAACGATGTTAACCGCAACGTGCTTTGCACCTCTAACCCGGTGGAGTCGGAACTGCATCAGGAAGCGTACGAGTGGGCGAAAAAACTGTCGGAGCATCTGCTGCCGCGGACCCGCGCCTACGCTGAGATCTGGTGGGATCAGGAGAAAGTCGCGACCACCGATGAAGAGCCGATCCTCGGTGAGACTTACCTGCCGCGTAAATTTAAAACTACCGTGGTGATCCCACCGCATAACGATGTGGATCTGCACGCCAACGATCTCAACTTCATCGCCGTGGCCGAGAAGGGCAAGCTGGTGGGCTTCAACCTGCTAGTCGGTGGTGGGCTGTCGATTGAGCACGGTAACAAAGCCACTTACGCCCGTACCGCCAGCGAGTTTGGTTATTTCCCGCTGGAGAAGATCCTTGATGTGGCCGAAGCGGTGGTGACCACCCAGCGCGACTGGGGTAACCGCACCGATCGTAAGAATGCCAAAACCAAATACACCCTGGAACGCGTCGGGGTTGATACCTTCAAAGCGGAAGTGGAGAAACGGGCTGGCGTCACCTTTGAACCGATCCGTCCGTACGAATTCACCACCCGTGGCGATCGGATTGGCTGGATTAAAGGCATCGACAATAAATGGCACCTGACGCTGTTTATTGAGAATGGTCGTCTGCTGGATTATCCCGACCGTCCGCTGAAAAGCGGTGTGGCCGAAATTGCCAAAATCCACCAGGGCGATTTCCGCCTGACGGCCAACCAGAACCTGATTGTGGCGGGCGTGCCGGAAAGCGAGAAAGCGAAGATTGAAGCGATTGCCCGCGCGCATGGGCTGATGGAAAACGTCTCGGCGCAACGTGAGAACTCAATGGCCTGCGTCGCGTTCCCGACCTGTCCGCTGGCGATGGCTGAAGCTGAACGCTTCCTTCCTGCCTTCGTGACCAAAGTCGAAGCGATCATGCACGGTCACGGCGTGGGTGATGAGCACATAGTGTTACGCGTTACCGGTTGTCCCAACGGTTGTGGCCGTGCCATGCTGGCTGAACTCGGTCTGGTTGGCAAAGCGCCAGGCCGCTACAACCTGCATATCGGCGGCAATCGCATCGGCACACGCATTCCGCGGATGTACCGTGAAAACATTAACGAAAACGAAATTCTCGCCACCATTGATGAACTGGTGGGACGCTGGGCCAAAGAGCGCCATGCCGCTGAAGGCTTTGGTGACTTCGTGATCCGCGCGGGCATCGTTGCGCCTGTGCTGGACCCGGCGCGCGATTTCTGGGAGGAGGCAAAATGAGTCAGATTGACCTCGCAGCACTGAATGAAATGTCCAAAGTCCAGCGCGCGATGGCGCTGGCGGCCACCAATGCGCAGCTGGAGAAGTCGTCAGCTGAAGCGCGGGTGAGTTGGGCGCTGGAGAATCTGCCGGGCGCCTATGTGCTCTCCTCCAGCTTCGGCATTCAGGCGGCGGTGTCACTGCATATGGTGACGCGTCAGCAGCCCGATATTCCGGTGATCCTCACCGATACCGGCTACCTGTTCCCGGAAACCTATCGCTTTATTGATGAGCTGGCAGACCAGCTCAATCTTAACCTCAAGGTGTTCCGTGCTGAGACCTCTCCGGCCTGGCAGGAAGCGCGCTACGGCAAGCTGTGGGAGCAGGGCGTTGAGGGGATTGAGAAGTACAACGACATCAATAAAGTGGAACCGATGAATCGCGCCCTGGAAACGCTTGGTGCGCAGACCTGGTTTGCTGGCCTGCGTCGCGATCAGTCCGGCAGCCGGGCCAATCTGCCGGTGCTCGGCGTGCAGCGCGGGGTGTTTAAGCTGCTGCCGATCATCGACTGGGATAACCGCCAGATTCATCAGTATCTGCAGCAGCACAATCTGAAATACCATCCGTTGTGGGATCAGGGCTATCTGTCGGTAGGCGATACCCACACTACCCGCAAATGGGAGCCCGGGATGGCAGAAGAAGAGACGCGCTTTTTCGGCCTCAAGCGCGAGTGCGGCCTGCACGAAGGGTAGCGGTTTTGTGTCCGGCTTCTCTGCGGATACGCCGCCAGAGAAGCCGGTTGTTTACTGACCTTTCAGGCCCGCAAACTCCGCCGCCGCCCGCGTAACGTTCACCCGGGTCACCGTGTAGTGCGCCACCTCAACAAACGGATCTTCCGCCAGCAGCGCATCCAGTTGCTGGCGCGGCATCTCCTTCATCAGCAGTAATCCGCCGGTTCGTGGATCTTTACGTCCCGCCGCGATCACCGCCCCAGCATCAAAATAGCGATCCAGCCACGCAATATGCGCCGCCAGCAACGCTTCTACCTCATCCATCGGACGAAAATAATCGAGAGAGACCACGTACATAACCGTTCCTTAGACTTTAGGGTTGGTGAGTTCACTCAGCAGCGGCAGCAAAACGTTGACGCTGTCGCGGGTGCGGACGGTAATCCGGCCGGGCAGCCAGCGGTCGAGGTAGCTGAGGTTATCCCGATCGGTCTGATGTCGGGTGGTGCCTTCAGGAAAATGGCTACTGCGATGACGCTGCTGCGCCCCGTCCTGGTTGCCCAGCGTCCAGTTGCTGGCCGTGACATCAAGTAGCGGAAAGCCCGCTTTATCAAAAGCGTTCAGGCCGTCGACATCCTTGCGGTTTAACTGATGGCTGGCAGCAGAAATGCCGTGCTGACGCGCCAGCAGCAAGGCGCGTTCGCTGGTCTGCTTGCGTACCGCTCGTGGCGTATTCATTCCGCTGTTGAAATAGAGGTGATCGCCGGTAATCAGGCTGTTGAGATCGATCACCAGTAGGGTGTTTTTCTTCTCTCTGGCGCTCATCCGTTCAACATAATCGTCCATGCCGTGCATCTCCGCCTCACCGGCGCTGAGCGCTACGAAGCGCACGCCATAGTGCAGCGGTCGCTGGCTGAGCTGTTGCGCCAGTTCCAGCATCACGCCGAGACCCGAGGCATTATCATCCACCCCCTGCAGGCGAAGGCCGCCGAGGTTGTGGTTGGTCTGACTGCTGTTGTGCGGCGTCCAGGTATCCAGATGCGCGACGATCAGAATCTCCTGCGGTTCACTGCCGGCACGGGCCGCAATCACCGAGGTCGCCGTCAGCTTATGCCAGCGTAACGTGCCGTCGTTTTCCTGCCAGTTGTAGCCGGTGTTGAACTGTCGGGTATTGGTTTTGAAACCGAGTGCGGTAAATTGCTGCTGCAGATAGTCGGCCGCCATCAGTTCGGCCGGACTGCCGGTCATCCGGCCAGGAAAATAGGTAGCGATGTGACGAACCTGCTGTTCGGCAAAGTGGCCGGGCTGACTGGCAAGCGCCAGTGGCGAAATTAGCGCGCCAATTAAAACCGCCGCTGCCCTCAATCGGAGGGAAAAAAACATAGTGCATCCTTTTTCATTTTTCAGATACCGGTCCGGCATGCTGCATCGTCCCGTCATGCCGGGCGCTATTATAGCCTTTTTGTTGCGGCGCACTATCGACAGAATCAGACCGGCAGGCGCAGCGTACCGGGCTGCGGCTGGCAGTTTTCTGTTTTTGAGGAAAGTCAGCCGGATTTTTACGGCTTTCATTAGCTGATAATCTGTGAGCAAGGTCACGGATAAACCATTAATTATCCGTCGTTAAGATCAAATTGTTCTGTGCTTTGCGGGCCCGTTATTCCATTCGGTAACTACTCATTCCAATTCGTAATTTCATCTGGATAAACTCAGGGACGTATAGTCGCGTTAACGCAAAGTTACAACACTAAGGTTAACGTGGACTATCTGCCCCTTTTTGCCGATCTCTCTGGCCGCCCGGTTCTGGTTGTCGGCGGTGGAGATATCGCAGCACGAAAAATTGAACTGCTGCGTCGTGCGCGTGCGCGCGTGCAGATTGCCGCGCGAGAACTCTGCCCTGAACTGCAGGCGCTGCTTGAGACGCAGCAGCTGGAGTGGCTGGCGACCGCGTTTGATCCTGCCCAGCTCGACGGCGTCTTCCTGGTGATCGCCGCCACCGATGACAATTCCCTTAACGCGGCGGTCTTCGAGGCGGCCAACGCGCGCCAGAAGCTGGTGAACGTGGTGGACGATCAACCGAAATGCAGCTTTATCTTCCCCTCGATTGTTGACCGCTCACCGCTGGTGGTGGCGATCTCCTCCAGCGGCACCGCGCCGGTGCTGGCGCGCATGCTGCGTGAAAAGCTGGAGACGCTGCTGCCCGCTAACCTCGGCCAGATGGCTGAGGTGGCCGGACAGTGGCGTGACAAAGTTAAACAGCGTTTTCACCGCATGTCTGACCGCCGCCGTTTCTGGGAGCGGGCATTCAACGGCCTGTTCGCCAGCCAGATGTCGGCCGGCAATGTGGATGAGGCGAAACGTACGCTGGACCGTGAGCTGCTCGATGAACCAGGCCGACAGGGTGAAATTATTCTGGTGGGTGCCGGTCCGGGCGACAGCGGTCTGCTGACGCTGCGCGGCCTGCAGGTGATGCAACTGGCCGATGTGGTGCTGTATGACCATCTGGTCAGTGACGAGGTGCTGGAGCTGGTTCGCCGCGATGCCGATCGCATCTGCGTCGGTAAACGGGCGGGCGCGCATTCGGTGCCGCAGGAAGAGACCAATCAGATGCTGGTTAAGCTGGCGCTGCAGGGCAAGCGGGTGGTGCGCCTCAAGGGTGGCGATCCGTTTATCTTTGGCCGCGGCGGCGAAGAGCTGCAGGCGGCACAGCAGGCTGGCATTCCGTTTCAGGTGGTGCCGGGCGTCACCGCCGCCGCCGGAGCCACCGCTTACGCGGGTATTCCGCTGACTCACCGCGATTATGCGCAGAGCGTGATGTTTATTACCGGTCATTGTCGCCCGGATGGTGACGACATTGACTGGCCGTCGCTGGCGCGTGCGCGTCAGACGCTGGCGATCTATATGGGCACGGTGAAGGCGGCGCTGATTAGCGAAGCGCTGATTCAGCACGGCCGCGCGCCGTCGACGCCGGTAGCGGTGATCAGCCGCGGCACCCGACAGGATCAACAGGTGCTGACCGGTACCTTAGAACAACTCGAGGCGCTGGCCGCCTCGGCACCCACTCCGGCACTGCTGGTGATCGGAGAGGTGGTCAATTTGCACGGGCAACTCGCCTGGTTTCAACATTCGGCACAGCAGGGGGCTCGCGAGTCCGCCGTTGTCAATCTGGCTTGAGGGAAAATCATGGACCAAAAACGACTCACTCATCTGCGTCAGCTAGAGGCGGAGAGTATCCACATCATTCGCGAAGTGGCGGCGGAGTTCAGCAACCCGGTGATGATGTACTCAATCGGTAAAGACTCCTCAGTGATGCTGCACCTGGCGCGTAAAGCCTTTTATCCTGGCACGCTGCCGTTCCCGCTGCTGCATGTGGACACCGGCTGGAAATTCCGCGAAATGTATGAGTTTCGCGATCGCACCGTCAAAGCGATGGGCGCGGAGCTGCTGGTTCACCGCAACCCGGAAGGAGTGGCGATGGGCATCAATCCGTTTGTGCACGGCAGCGCCAAACATACCGACATCATGAAAACCGAAGGGCTGAAGCAGGCGCTGAACAAATACGGTTTTGATGCCGCTTTCGGTGGCGCACGCCGTGATGAAGAGAAGTCGCGCGCTAAAGAGCGTATCTACTCGTTCCGTGACCGCTTTCATCGCTGGGACCCTAAAAACCAGCGTCCGGAGCTGTGGCACAACTACAACGGCCAGATTAATAAGGGCGAAAGCATCCGCGTTTTCCCGCTGTCGAACTGGACTGAACTGGATATCTGGCAGTACATCTTCCTGGAAAACATTGAGATCGTGCCGCTTTACCTCGCCGCACCGCGTCCGGTACTGGAACGCGATGGCATGCTGATGATGATCGATGACGATCGTATCAACCTGCAGCCGGGCGAAGTGATCAAACAGCGCATGGTGCGTTTCCGTACTCTCGGCTGCTGGCCGCTGACCGGCGCGGTGGAATCTGAAGCGCAGACGCTGCCGGAGATCATTGAAGAGATGCTGGTCTCCACCACCAGTGAGCGTCAGGGGCGGGTGATCGACCGCGATCAGTCCGGTTCGATGGAACTGAAAAAACGTCAGGGTTATTTCTAAGGAGACGCCAGATGAATACCGTAATTGCACAACAGATTGCCGACCAGGGCGGCGTTGAAGCCTGGCTGACCGCTCAACAACACAAAAGCCTGCTGCGTTTTCTCACCTGCGGCAGCGTCGATGATGGCAAAAGCACCCTGATTGGTCGCCTGCTGCACGACACCCGTCAGATCTATGAAGATCAGCTCTCTTCGCTGCATAACGACAGTAAACGTCACGGTACCCAGGGCGAAAAGCTCGATCTGGCACTGCTGGTAGACGGCCTGCAGGCAGAGCGGGAGCAGGGCATCACCATTGATGTTGCCTATCGCTATTTCTCTACCGAAAAGCGCAAGTTTATCATCGCCGATACCCCGGGCCACGAGCAGTACACCCGTAACATGGCAACCGGCGCGTCAACCTGCGATCTGGCGATCCTGCTGATTGATGCGCGTAAAGGGGTGCTGGATCAGACCCGTCGTCACAGCTTTATCTCGACGCTGCTGGGCATCAAGCACCTGGTGGTGGCGATCAACAAGATGGACCTGGTGGACTACAAACAGGATACCTTCGAGCAAATCAAACAGGATTACCTCGATTTTGCCGCCCAGCTGCCGGAAGATCTTGATATCCGCTTTGTGCCGATGTCGGCGCTGGAAGGGGATAACGTGGCGTCAGCCAGCCAGACCATGCCATGGTACAGCGGCCCGACGCTGCTTGACGTGCTGGAAACGGTTGAGCTGAAGCGGGTGGTGGATCATCAGCCGATGCGTTTCCCGGTCCAGTACGTCAACCGCCCGAACCTCGATTTCCGTGGCTATGCCGGTACGCTGGCGTCGGGCAGCGTGCAGGTCGGACAGCGGGTCAAAGTGCTGCCATCTGGCGTCGAATCCAGCATCGCCCGCATTGTGACCTTTGATGGCGATCTGCAGGAAGCCGGGGCCGGTGAAGCGATTACGCTGGTGCTGCAGGATGAGATTGATATCAGCCGTGGCGATCTGCTGGTGGATGCCAGCGCTGAGCTGAGCGCCGTGCAGTCCGCCAGCGTGGATGTGGTGTGGATGGCGGAACAGCCGTTGCAGGCTGGTCAGAGCTATGACGTGAAAATCGCCGGTAAAAAAGCGCGTGGCCGGGTTGAGAAAGTGCTGCACCAGGTGGAGATCAACTCGCTGGAAACGCGCCATGTCGATTCGCTGCCGCTCAACGGCATTGGTCTGATTGAGATGACCTTTGATGAGCCGATGGTGCTCGACAGCTATCAGCAGAATCCGGTGACCGGCGGCATGATCTTTATCGATCGCCTGAGCAACGTCACGGTGGGTGCCGGCATGATCCATCAGCCGAAACAGGATGCGCCAGCCCATCAGGGGCAATTCAGCGCCTTCGAGCTGGAACTGAATGCGCTGGTGCGCCGTCATTTCCCACACTGGAATGCGCGCGATCTGCTGGGCGGTCAATAATGGCCGGCCACGATGATAATGTGGTGTGGCATGACCATCCGGTGACCCGCGCCGCACGTGAACAGCAGCATGGCCATCAGGGCGTGGTGTTGTGGTTTACCGGGCTCTCTGGCTCGGGAAAATCAACCGTGGCGGGCGCGCTGGAGCAGGCGCTGCACCGCATTGGCGTCAGCACCTACCTGCTGGATGGCGACAATGTGCGTCACGGGCTGTGCCGCGATCTCGGCTTCAGCGATGACGATCGCAAAGAGAACATTCGTCGGGTCGGCGAAGTGGCGAAACTGATGGTGGACGCCGGACTGGTGGTGCTGACCGCCTTTATTTCGCCGCACCGCGCCGAGCGTCAGATGGTGCGCGACCTGCTGGAGCCGGGCCAGTTTATTGAGGTGTTTGTCGATACGCCGCTGGCGGTATGCGAAGCGCGCGATCCCAAGGGACTCTATCGCAAAGCACGCGCTGGTGAACTGCGTAATTTCACCGGTATCGATAGCGTATACGAGGCGCCAGAAAGCCCGGATATCCAGCTGGAGGGCGAACAATTGGTTACAAAACTTGCCGCCCAATTGTTAGACCTGCTGCGTGACCGCGATATCATCAGATCCTGAACAGACAGCGGCAAATCGAAGCTGATTTGCCGCCTTCGCGTCAACAGGACCCCTATGCAAAACATTACCCCCATGCTGGCTCGCAAAGATGAACGCACCCCGGATGAGCCGCACTCATCACTGCCGGGCGGCATCATCGGCTTTGTTGCTTACTGGTGCGCCCTGGCCATACCGTTCCTGTTGTACGGCTCTAACACCTTGTTTTTCTTTCTCTACACCTGGCCGTTCTTCCTTGCGCTGCTGCCGGTATCGGTGCTGATGGGTATCGCGCTTAACACCTTACTGCGTGGACAACTGCTGTGGACCACACTCGCCACGGTGATTCTGGTGATTTGCCTGTTCTGGTTAATGTTCGCCTTTCTCTCCGGCTGGTAACCGCCATTGCCGCCACGCTGATGTGCAAACGCATCGGCAGGTTACAAAACTTTTCCCGCCTGGTTTACCCCACTGATTCATATTTTGCGCAGACGCGCAGCAAAGCGCGCCATTTTCGCCGCTGGTGTGGAGTCCTGCGCAAAGTTATGGGATGATTGGGCCGTTTTTAGGGGGCGGGATGGGAAAACTGACGTTACTGCTATTGGTGCTGCTTGGCTGGCTGCAATATTCATTGTGGCTGGGAAAAAATGGCATCCATGACTATACGCGCGTCAACGATGACGTCGCGGTGCAACAGGCGAATAACGCCAAACTTAAATCGCGTAACGATCAGCTGTTTGCCGAAATTGACGATCTCAATGGCGGCTCTGAAGCGATCGAGGAACGCGCACGCAATGAATTGGGCATGATTAGGCCTGGTGAAACCTTCTATCGCCTGGTGCCTGACCAGAACAAACGCAACGCGCAACAAGCAGCGCTTAACCAACAACGATAAAACATGAACAATCTGTCCTCCCTTGCGGATGTGATTGCCGTGGTGCCCGCTGCCGGGATCGGCAGCCGGATGCAGGCAACCTGTCCTAAACAGTATCTGACGATTGGTCAGCACACCCTTCTGGAACACAGCATTGCACGCCTGTTTTCCCATCCCGCTATCAAACTGGTGATTGTCGCCCTGAGCCCCGATGACCAGCATTTTGCCGCGTTGCCGCTGGCACGCGATCCGCGTGTGGTGCGGGTCATCGGCGGAGAGACGCGCGCTGAATCGGTACTGGCCGGACTGCAGGCAGCGAAAGGCTCCGCCTGGGTGCTGGTGCACGATGCGGCGCGCCCCTGCCTCCATCCGGACGATCTTCAGCGTCTGCTAAACGTGCGGCATCAGAGCCACGTTGGCGGGATTCTCGCTGCCCCGGTGCGCGACACCATGAAGCGGGGCGAGCCGGGCAAAGCGGCCATCGCCCATACCGTGGAGCGCGAGGATCTGTGGCACGCCTTAACCCCGCAATTTTTCCCGCATGCATTGCTCACCGCCTGCCTGACGCGCGCGCTGAATGAAGGCGCGACCATCACGGATGAGGCGTCGGCGCTGGAGTACTGCGGCTACCATCCGGAGCTGGTGAGCGGACGCAGCGATAACATCAAAGTCACCCGGCCAGAAGATCTGGCGCTGGCGGCTTTTTATCTGAGTCAGATTCAATTAAAGGAGAGCGCATGATGCGTATCGGTCACGGTTTTGACGTTCACGCCTTCGGTGGCGAGGGTCCGCTGGTGATTGGCGGCGTGCGAATCCCGTTTGAACACGGTTTTATCGCCCATTCTGATGGTGACGTGGCGCTGCATGCGCTGACTGACGCGCTGTTAGGCGCGGTGGCAATGGGTGATATCGGGAAGCTGTTCCCGGATACCGATCCCGCCTTCAAAGGCGCAGACAGCCGCGGCCTGCTGCGTGAAGCCTGGCGACGGATTGAAGCCAAAGGCTACCGCATCGGCAACGTCGATGTCACCCTGATTGCCCAGGCGCCGAAAATGCTGCCACACGTGCCGCAAATGCGCATCAATATTGCCGAAGATCTCGGCTGCCATATGGATGCGGTCAACGTAAAAGCCACTACCACCGAAAAGCTCGGTTTTACCGGTCGTGGCGAAGGGATCGCCTGTGAGGCGGTGGCCCTGCTGCTCAAAGCCGACAGCCAGTGATGCTGCATTATCTGCACGGCGTGCCTGCTGTTACCGGCGTAATCAAAGCTAAGCCGGAAGATTTTGTGGTGGTTGAGGATCTCGGCTATGGCGCGGATGGGGAAGGCGAGCATCTGCTGGTGCGCATCCGCAAAGTGGGTGCCAATACCCGCTTTGTCGCTGAAGCGCTGGCCAAATACCTCGGCATTCACCCGCGTGATATGAGCTACGCCGGCATGAAAGATCGGCATGCGGTTACCGAGCAGACGCTCTGTTTTCGCCTGCCGGGCAATGCGATGCCGGATCTGCGTGGTTTTGCACTGGAAGGGGTAGAGATTCTGCAGGCGGTGCGCCACAAGCGTAAGCTGCGCATCGGCGCGCTGGCGGGCAATGCCTTCCGGCTGGTGATCCGCCAGATCAGCGATCGTCAGGCGGCGGAAGCCCGGCTGGTGCAGATACGCGATGCTGGCGTGCCGAACTATTTTGGCGAGCAGCGTTTTGGCCGCAACGGCAACAATCTGATTATGGCGGAGAAGTGGGCGCGTAATGAGATTGTGATACGCGACCGGAATAAGCGCAGCCTGCTGCTGTCATCTGCACGCAGTGCGCTGTTTAATCAGGTCACCAGCGCGCGGCTACAACAGCAGGGCGGACTCAGCCAGGTGATGAACGGTGATGCGCTGCAGCTTACCGGCCGCGGCAGCTGGTTCGTCGCCCAGCCCGATGAGCTCGTGTCGTTACAAACCCGCGTCGATCAGCACGAGCTGCGCATTACCGCTCCGTTGCCAGGTGGTGGTGAAGCCGGGCCACAGGCCGATGCGCTGGCTTTTGAGCAGCAGGCGCTGGCTGATGCCACCACCTTACTAAGCCTGATGACGCGCGAACGTGTCGATGCCGCGCGTCGGGCGATGCTGGTAGTGCCGCGTGATTTGCACTGGAACTGGTGTGATGAGGCGACGCTGGAAATGGCTTTCTGGCTGCCTGCGGGCAGCTTTGCCACCAGCGTGGTGAGAGAACTGCTCACCCACGCCGATGCGCTTGATAATATTGACGAGTAATCCCTGCTGCAACATTACCCCGATTGTGGGTATTGTTGCGGCAAACCCCCGCAGTAGTATGATTTACGCCTACCACTTCGTTGCGTGCCTCGCTAGAATGCAAAAATCGCTGTCCGGTCTTCACCTGTTGCCATGCAGTTCAAACGGGTCCAGTCACGGCGACCAGTCGAATAAAAAAAGGTCAGAACAAAATGCGGATATTGCTCAGCAACGATGACGGCATTCACGCGCCAGGTATTCAAACGCTGGCGAAAGCCCTGCGGCACTTTGCTGACGTGCAGGTCGTTGCGCCCGATCGTAACCGAAGCGGCGCCTCGAACTCATTAACCCTGGAAACGCCGCTGCGCACCTTCACCCATGAGAATGGCGATATTGCGGTGCAGATGGGCACCCCGACGGATTGTGTCTATCTGGGCGTCAACGCGCTGATGCAGCCGCGCCCCGACATTGTGGTATCAGGTATCAATGCCGGTCCTAACCTGGGCGATGATGTGATCTACTCCGGCACGGTGGCGGCGGCGATGGAAGGGCGGCATCTGGGTTTACCCGCCGTCGCGGTGTCGCTGAATGGCCACCAGCACTATGCCACTGCGGCAGCCGTTACCTGCGCTATCCTTAAGGCCCTGACGCAGCAACCGCTGCGCACCGGCCGCATTCTTAACATCAACGTGCCGGACCTGCCGCTGTCTGAGCTGAAGGGCATCCGCGTGACGCGTTGTGGCAGTCGTCATCCGGCCGATCAGGTGATTGCTCAGCAGGATCCGCGCGGCAATACGCTCTACTGGATTGGCCCGCCGGGTGAGAAACTGGATGCAGGACCGGATACCGACTTTGCTGCGGTTGACCAGGGCTATGTGTCGATCACGGCTCTGCATGTCGATTTGACCGCGCACAGTGCGCAGGATGTGCTGACTGACTGGCTGGCTAAAGCTGAGGTGAATCTGGCATGGTGAATCGGCGTATTGAGACATTGCTGTCACAACTGCGTCAGCAGGGGATTGATGATGAAAACCTGCTGAAAGCCATCAGCGATGTGCCACGTGAGCGTTTTATCGATGAGGCCTTTGAACACAAGGCCTGGGATAATGTGGCCCTGCCAATCGGCTCCGGCCAGACCATCTCGCAACCTTATATGGTGGCGCGAATGACCGCGCTGCTGGCGCTGAACCCGCACTCACGGGTGTTGGAAATCGGCACCGGTTCCGGCTATCAGACCGCGATACTCGCCCATCTGGTGGATCATGTTTATTCAGTTGAACGCATCAAAGGGTTGCAGTGGCAGGCCAAACGCCGACTGAAGCAGCTCGATCTGCATAATGTCTCAACCCGACATGGCGATGGCTGGCAGGGCTGGCCGTCACGCGGGCCGTTCGACGCCATCATTGTCACCGCAGCGCCGCCTGAAATTCCGATTGCGCTGATAGCGCAACTGGCAGAAGGCGGCATTATGGTGCTGCCGGTTGGTGAAGACCAGCAGGTGCTGAAGCGTCTGCGTCGTCAGGGCGAAGAAATTATTGAAGAGACGATTGAGCCGGTGCGGTTTGTACCGCTGGTTCAGGGTGATCTCGCCTGACCCGCTTCGTATTTCTTCACAACTGTTTCATAGCACCACGTACTTGATATTGTTACTATCCATTTTAATCAACGAAAACGCAGATTTTATCGCGCCGTGCAGAGTAATCTGCTGGCAAGTACAGTGAAACAGGTACATCAGGGTTGCCATCACGGGGGATCAATGAGCACGGGAAGCACAATTTTTCAGTTACGCCGTCTGGCGGCGCTTTCACTGGTAGGTTTTTGGCTGGCAGGCTGTAGCTCCAGCGACAACACACAAGCACCCATTAGCCGCGTTGGTGATGATGGCGGCATGAACAGCAGTCAGAGTGGTGCGGCAAGCGCCTCAGGCGGAGTTCCCGCTATGCCAGGGCAGGGAGGAATGTTAAGTGGAAATGCAGCATCTGCGCCCAGCAATGGTGGAATTATTAGTGCCAATAATAATGTTGAGACGCAAAACGGCCGGATTGTGTACAACCGCAGTTATCAGAATATTCCTAAAGGTAGCTACTCCGGTGAAACATATACCGTAAAACGCGGCGACACATTGTTTTACATCGCCTGGATTACCGGCAACGATTTCCGCGATTTAGCCCAGCGTAACAACGTTCCAGCGCCTTATAGCCTGAATGTCGGGCAAACTTTGCAGATCGGCAACGGTTCCGGCCAGCCGATTACCGGTGGCAATGCCATTACCGTTGCTGATGCAACGCAGGGCGGCGTCCCGACCACGCCACAAATTAAATCTGCCGCTGTTGCACAGCAACCTGTTATTACGTATTCTGATGATTCAGGTAGTTCGGGCGGCAGTAAACTGCTGCCTTCGAAAGGAGCAAATGTTGCAACGACAACAGCTCCAGTGGTTACCGCACCGCCAACGGTCAGCAGCACAACCAATAGCTCTACGCCGGTAGGAAGCTGGCGTTGGCCGACCGATGGGAAGATTATCGATAACTTCTCTGCCGCCGAAGGGGGCAACAAGGGTATCGATATCGCCGGAACGCGCGGACAGTCTGTCGTCGCCACCGCTTCAGGAAGGGTGGTATACGCAGGTAACGCACTCCGGGGTTACGGTAATCTGATCATCATTAAACACAATGATGATTACCTGAGTGCCTATGCCCATAACGACACAATGCTGGTCCGGGAACAACAGGAAGTTAAGGCGGGTCAGAAGATCGCGACTATGGGTAGCACCGGAACCAGTTCAGTAAGATTGCACTTTGAAATTCGTTACAAGGGGAAATCCGTAAACCCGTTGCGTTATTTACCGCAGCGATAATCCGGCAGAACGCACTTTTTGATGTTCTGCCCTGGAATCACGGGTAGGAGCCACTTATGAGCCAGAATACGCTGAAAGTAAACGAGTTACATGAGAACGCGGAATTCGAGGAGAATGGAGCTGAGGTTTTTGATGAGAAGGCTCTCGTCGAAAACGAACCTGGTGATAACGACGTAGCGGAAGAAGAGTTGTTGTCCCAGGGTGCGACGCAGCGAGTATTAGATGCGACGCAGCTCTATCTCGGGGAGATTGGCTATTCTCCGTTGTTAACGGCAGAGGAAGAAGTACTCTTTGCTCGCCGTGCATTGCGAGGTGACATCCCTTCCCGTCGCCGCATGATCGAAAGTAACTTACGCCTGGTAGTGAAGATCGCCCGTCGTTACAGCAATCGTGGTTTAGCGCTACTGGACCTGATTGAAGAAGGTAACCTCGGCCTGATCCGTGCTGTTGAGAAGTTTGACCCGGAGCGCGGGTTCCGTTTCTCAACTTATGCTACCTGGTGGATTCGTCAGACCATTGAACGGGCGATCATGAATCAAACCCGTACTATTCGTCTGCCGATTCATATTGTTAAAGAACTGAATGTTTATCTGCGTACTGCGCGTGAACTCTCCCACAAGCTTGACCATGAGCCAAGCGCGGAAGAGATTGCAGAGCAGCTGGATAAACCGGTTGATGACGTAAGCCGTATGTTGCGTCTCAACGAACGCATTACGTCAGTTGATACGCCATTAGGCGGCGATTCTGAAAAAGCGCTGCTGGATATTCTGGCCGATGAGAAAGACAACGGTCCGGAAGACACCACGCAAGACGATGATATGAAACAAAGCATCGTCAAATGGCTGTTCGAACTGAACGCCAAGCAGCGTGAAGTGCTGGCACGTCGTTTCGGCCTGTTAGGCTATGAAGCGGCAACGCTTGAAGATGTGGGCCGTGAGATCGGTTTAACCCGTGAGCGTGTCCGTCAGATTCAGGTTGAAGGTTTGCGCCGTCTGCGCGAAATCCTGCAGGCGCAGGGCCTCAACATTGAAGCACTTTTTCGGGAATAATCGCGTCGTGATTAACTGATTCAGATGCCAATCAAAAAAGCGGTGGTGAAAACCACCGCTTTTTTTATGCCTGCAGGAAAGTGATTTGCCAGCAGAAAGATGATTTATGTTCAGGGAGCTGATTTGCGTGCAGATATGTGATGTGTTTGCACAGATCTGATTGATGTGCAGAAAGGTGTTTTGCCAGTAGATAAGCGTTTTGCGTTCAGATAACTGATTTGCGGCAGAAAACGATTTGCACGCAGAGAACTGATTTGCGGCAGAAAAACGATTTGCACGCAGAAAAAGATTTGCACGCAGAGAACTGATTTGCGGCAGAAAACGGATTTCCATTTAGAAAATGCCTGGCAGCAGATAAGCGACTCACCCGCAGAAGACGCGTTCAGCGCCTTAGCCAGGCGCGTCAGCGAGCCTGCGCGCATCTGGCCGCAGCCCGATGCGCGCAGTCATTACACCAGTGACTTAAGGCGATAGATCCAGTCCAGCGCCTGACGTGGCGTCAGAGTATCCGGGTCCAGCGCTTCAAGGGCTTCCACCGCTGGCGAGGTCTCTTCAACCAGCAGCGGGAGCTGCGATCCATCTACCGTCGATGAGGCGGTATGATGTGAAACCGTCTCCAGCTCCTTCAGCTTGTTACGCGCCCGCTTGATCACTTCTTTCGGTACGCCCGCCAGTGCGGCGACAGCAAGACCATAACTTTTGCTGGCCGCGCCATCCTGCACGCTGTGCATAAAGGCGATGGTGTCACCGTGCTCCACTGCATCAAGATGCACATTGACCACGCCCTCCATTTTTTCCGGCAGGGTGGTCAGCTCAAAGTAGTGCGTTGCGAATAGCGTCATCGCCTTGATGCGGTTTGCCAGATTTTCGGCACAGGCCCAGGCCAGCGACAACCCGTCGTAGGTTGAGGTACCACGGCCAATCTCATCCATCAGCACCAGACTGTTTTCAGTGGCGTTATGCAGAATGTTGGCCGTTTCGGTCATCTCTACCATAAAGGTCGAGCGGCCGGACGCCAGATCGTCAGCCGCGCCGACACGGGTGAAGATACGGTCAAGCGGCCCAATCAGCGTCTCATCAGCCGGCACAAAGCTGCCGATCCAGGCCATCAACGCAATCAGCGCGGTCTGCCGCATATAGGTACTTTTACCCCCCATGTTGGGGCCGGTAATGATCAGCATCCGGCGCTGCGGCGCCAGCGAAAGCGGGTTAGCAATGAACGGCTCTTTCAGGACCTGTTCAACCACCGGGTGGCGGCCGCCGCTGATTTTGATCCCCGGTTTGTCCTGCAACACCGGACGGCAATAGTTGAGTGACCAGGCGCGTTCCGCCAGGTTGCTCAGCACGTCCAGCTCAGCCAGCGCGGCGGCGCTAAGCTGCAACGCTTCAAGATGCGGCAACAGCTGATCAAACAGCGCCTCATACAGGCTTTTTTCCAGCGCCAGCGCCTTGCCTTTCGAGGTGAGCACCTTATCTTCGTACTCTTTCAGTTCCGGAATGATGTAGCGCTCGGCGTTTTTCAGCGTCTGGCGGCGGACATAGTGCATCGGTACCTGATGACTCTGACCGCGGCTGACCTGAATGTAGTAGCCATGGATCGCATTGAAGCCGACCTTAAGCGTATCCAGCCCCAGCTTTTCGCGTTCGCGGATCTCCAGCTTATCGAGATAATCGGTGGCTCCGTCGGCGAGGGCGCGCCACTCATCCAGCTCAGCATTGTAGCCAGGCGCGATCACTCCGCCGTCGCGGATCAGCACCGGCGGCGACTCAATCACCGCCTGCTCCAGCAGTTCGCGTAAGGCGGTAAACTCCCCCATCTGAGTACGCAGCTGTTTTAACTGGGTCGACTCAACCTCAGCCAGCAGCTGATTCAGCTCGGGCAGCTGCTGGAACGCATGGCGCATCCGCGCCAGATCGCGCGGACGTGCGGTACGCAATGCCAGACGCGCCAGGATACGTTCGAGGTCACCGACCTGGCGCAGCACCGGTTGCAGGGTTTCGCTGAGATTTTGCAGCTCGGCGATCGACTCCTGACGCTGGTTAATGATACGTGCATCGCGCAGTGGCATGTGCAGCCAGCGCTTCAGCATCCGGCTGCCCATCGGGGTGACGGTTTTATCCAGCACCGCTGCCAGCGTATTGTCGGTGCCGCCGGCCAGATTCTGGGTAATCTCCAGATTACGGCGGGTCGCCGCATCCATAATAATGCTGTCCTGCTGCCGCTCCATACTGAGTGAGCGGATGTGGGGCAGGGTGGTGCGTTGGGTATCTTTCACATATTGCAGCAGACAGCCCGCCGCACTTAAGCCGAGATGCGCGTTTTCGACGCCAAAACCGTTCAGGTCACGGGTGCCGAACTGCAGGTTTAGCTGCTGACGTGCGGTATCAATCTCAAATTCCCACAGCGGACGACGACGCAGGCCACGACGCTGATCGATCAGCGACATCGCCTGAAAATCTTCCGGATAGAGCAGTTCGGCAGGATTGGTGCGCTGCAATTCAGCTGCCATGGTTTCCGCATCGCCCGGTTCACTCAGACGGAAACGGCCAGAACTGATGTCCAGCGTTGCGTAGCCAAAGCCGCGCGGACTCTGAACAATCGCCGCCAGCAGGTTGTCGTGACGCTCCTGCAGCAGCGCCTCATCACTGATGGTGCCGGGCGTAACGATGCGCACCACTTTGCGTTCAACCGGCCCTTTACTCAGGGCAGGATCGCCAATCTGCTCACAGATGGCGACGGATTCGCCCAGCTGCACCAGCTTCGCCAGATAACTCTCAACGGCGTGATAGGGCACGCCAGCCATCGGAATCGGTTCGCCAGCCGAGGCGCCGCGTTTGGTGAGTGAAATTTCCAGCAACTGCGAGGCGCGCTTTGCGTCGTCATAAAACAGCTCGTAGAAATCGCCCATCCGGTAAAACAGCAGGATGTCAGGATGTTCCGCCTTGAGTCGCAGGTACTGCTGCATCATCGGCGTATGGGAAGGAAAATCCTTTTCGGTTGGCTCTTGCATAGGGTTTTAACTCATTTTTAAAGCGGTAAGGTTCTGGCTGCCGACGTCACCGGACCGAAGCGGCTCAGCGTCAGCGTGCAGGATAAGCAGATGATAACGAATAGGGCGGGGCATATACCAGCCTGATGCATCACCGTTACCGTCGGCCGCTTTCGCCTGAGCGGCACCCTATCAGACACCAGGCACGGCTGGCGACAGAAAAAAGCGTCTTTTCCGGCTGTTTTGCTGCGGCTGCGAGCATGCTCGCGAATTCAGCCGCGTGAACCTGATACCGCAGGTCTCACGTTCTGACCGCAGTTACTTAACGCTGTCCGCTCTGTAACGCCCAAACGGCCGCTTCAAGTCGGGATTTCAGATTCATCTTTTTCAGCAGGTATTTGACGTGAACTTTGACCGTGCTTTCACTGATGTTCAGTTTACGGGCAATGGCTTTATTGGTCATTCCAGCGCTGATCAGCTGCAGGATATCGCGCTCGCGGCGGGTCAGCTGATTGATATCCCGGGCCGGAGCGGGTCGATCTTCCCGTAAGCGGGCCACCAGTATCGGGGTTAAGGTTTCGCTGAGGACGGTCTGACCGGCCGCCGCCTGGTGCAGGGCTTTCAGCAGCGCTTCCGGCTCCATATCTTTCAGTAAATAACCGTCGGCACCGCGTTTTAAGGCGGTGACCACATCGTCTTCATCATCAGAAACGCTGAAAACCACCACCCGACCCGAGAGCGGGGTTTCGCGCAGCCGGGACAGCGTATCCAGACCATTGAGGCCCGGCATATTGAGATCGAGCAGGATCAGGTCAGGATCGTGTTGCTGTGCCAGCGCCACCCCATCAATACCATTACCCGCCTCGGCCACCACCTGCAGCCTTTCATCCAACGCGATCAGCTGTTTCAGTCCGTTACGTAGCATGGGATGGTCATCGATAAGTAAGAGCGTAAATTTTTCTGTCGTCACATCTCTGCTCCTGCTCAGTGGATTCGCGCTTCGCGAAGTGAGGTAAAGGCGTATCTTACCGGGGAAGTTGGGTGGCTATATACCCCTTATGGACTACTCCTTTATTTCCGGTTGCCGACGCGCTTATGACAGGAATTATTCAACTGTTTTAAAAACCACTGATTCACAAAGGTTATTTGCTGGCCGGTCATCTACTTAACCGGGATAGCCGCGCGCCAGTCAGGCATAACTACCTGCTTTGCCGTTGATTTGTATCAAGCTGCTCACCAGGTCGGATGCGCAGGATATGCACAATTGATATCCCATAGATGAGAACGCTATGACCCAACCTGTTCCTTTGCAAACCGACACCCGCCGCGCGGTAATCCAGGACTGGCAGCCTGAAAATGAGGCTTTCTGGCAGTCGCACGGTAAACGAATCGCCAGCCGTAACCTGTGGATTTCCGTCTTCTGTCTGCTGCTCGCCTTCTGCGTCTGGATGTTGTTCAGCGCCGTTGCGGTCAACCTGAACAAAGTCGGCTTCAGCTTCAGTACCGATCAGCTGTTCCTGCTGACGGCGCTGCCGTCGGTTTCCGGCGCGCTGCTGCGCGTTCCTTACTCTTTCGTCATCCCGCTGGTCGGGGGACGTCGCTGGACCGCCTTTAGCACCGGCATTCTGATGATCCCTTGCCTGTGGCTCGGTTTCGCGGTGCAGGATAGCCAGACGCCGTTCAGCACCTTTGTGATTATTTCTCTGCTGTGCGGTTTTGCCGGGGCTAATTTCGCCTCCAGCATGGGCAACATCAGCTTCTTCTTTCCAAAAGCCCGTCAGGGCGGGGCGCTGGGCATCAATGGCGGCCTCGGTAACCTCGGTGTCAGCGTGATGCAGTTTGTCGCGCCGCTGGCGATCTCCTGTGCCATCTTCGGTTTTTCGGATGCGGGTCAGACCACCATTAATGGCGAAGCGATCTGGCTGGAAAATGCCGCCTGGATCTGGCTGCCGTTGCTGGCCGTCGCCACGCTGGCAGCCTGGCTGGGAATGAATGACCTGGCGGCGGCGAAATCATCGCTGCGTGAGCAGTTGCCGGTTCTGAAGCGGCCGCACCTGTGGGTGATGGCGCTGCTCTATCTGGCAACGTTCGGCTCGTTTATCGGCTTCTCGGCCGGTTTCGCCATGCTGACCAAAACGCAGTTCCCGGACGTGGTGATTCTGCACTATGCCTTTTTTGGTCCGTTTATTGGCGCGCTGGCCCGCTCAGCCGGCGGCATCATTTCTGACCGTTTCGGCGGCACCCGCGTCACCCTGATCAACTACGTGCTGATGGCGCTGTTTGCCGCACTGCTGTTCTTCACCTTACCAGGCGCTGACGGTAACGGCTCGTTTATCGCTTTCTTCGCCATCTTTATGGGGCTGTTCTTCACCGCCGGACTGGGCAGCGGCTCAACCTATCAGATGATTGCGGTGATTTTCCGCAAGCTCACCCTGGAACGTATTAAAGCCGAAGGCGGCGACGATGCGCTGGCGCTGCGTGAAGCGGGAACCGAAACCTCCGCCGCGCTGGGCTTTATCTCTGCGATTGGCGCGCTGGGCGGCTTCTTTATTCCGCAGACCTTTGGCCTCTCGCTCTCCATGACCGGTTCGCCAGCCGGAGCGATGAAAATTTTCCTGGTGTTTTACCTCTGCTGTATCGCCATTACCTGGCTGGTTTACGGACGCAAGTCCCGCGCCTGATAACAACAATGCCGGCGTGGCGCGCCGGCCATTATTCACTTTCTGCGTCATTACAGACGCAGAGTTAGCAATGTCACATTAAGCCTTCAGGAGTATTCCGGATGAGCAAGTTTCTCGATCGGTTTCGCTATTTTAAACAGCTGGCGGAGCCTTTCTCTGGCGAACATGGCCAGTCACTCAACAGCAACCGCGACTGGGAAGATGGTTACCGCAGTCGCTGGCAGCACGATAAAATTGTCCGCTCGACGCACGGGGTCAACTGTACCGGCTCCTGCAGCTGGAAGATCTACGTAAAAAACGGCCTGGTGACCTGGGAGACGCAGCAGACCGACTATCCGCGTACCCGTCCCGATCTGCCAAACCATGAACCGCGTGGCTGTCCGCGCGGTGCCAGCTACTCCTGGTATCTCTACAGCGCCAACCGGCTGAAATATCCGCTGATGCGTAAAAAGCTGATTCAGCTGTGGCGCGAGGCGAAACAGCAGCACAGCGATCCGGTCGATGCCTGGGCTTCGATTATCAGCAACCCGGAAAAAGCCAAAAGCTACAAGCAGGCGCGCGGCCGCGGTGGATTTGTGCGGTCCAGCTGGCAGGAGGTCAATGAAATGATCGCCGCTGCCAATATCTGCACCGCGAAAACCTACGGTCCGGACCGGGTGATGGGCTTCTCACCTATCCCGGCGATGTCGATGGTTTCCTATGCGGCGGGTGCGCGTTATCTGTCGCTGATTGGCGGAACCTGCCTGAGCTTTTACGACTGGTATTGCGATCTGCCGCCTGCATCACCGATGACCTGGGGCGAGCAGACCGACGTGCCGGAATCGGCCGACTGGTACAACTCTTCCTACATCATCGCCTGGGGCTCAAACGTGCCGCAGACGCGTACGCCGGATGCGCACTTCTTTACCGAAGTGCGTTACAAAGGCACCAAAACCGTGGCGGTGACGCCGGACTATGCTGAGGTTGCCAAGCTGTGCGACCAGTGGCTGAATCCGAAGCAGGGCACCGACAGCGCGATGGCGCTGGCGATGGGCCACGTGATGCTGAAAGAGTTCCATCTCGAACGCGAAGTCAGCTATTTCAGCGACTACGTGCGTCGTTATACCGATATGCCCATGCTGGTGCTGCTGGAGCCGCGTGAAGATGGCTTCTACGCCGCCGGACGGCAGCTGCGTGCCAGCGATCTGGTCGACGGTCTCGGCCAGGAAAATAACCCTGAATGGAAAACGGTGGCGATCAACGAGGCGACCGGCCAGCTGGTGGCTCCGCAGGGTTCAATCGGCTTCCGCTGGGGTGAAAAAGGGAAATGGAACCTCGAGCAGCGTGACGGCACGACGCAGCAGGAAGTTCAGCTGCAGCTCAGCCTGCTGGGCAGCCATGACGAGGTGGTTGAAGTCGGTTTCCCTTACTTTGGCGGGATCACCAGCGAGCACTTCAACAGCGTCGCGCTGGATGAAATCCTGCTGCATAAGCTGCCGGTAAAACGTCTGCAACTGGCCGATGGCAGTGAAGCGCTGGTCACCAGCGTTTACGATCTGACGCTGGCAAACTATGGTCTGGAACGCGGACTGGGTGATGCCAACTGCGCGCAAAACTACGACGAGGTTAAAGCGTACAGCCCGGCCTGGGCCGAGCAGATTACCGGCGTTTCGCGCCAGAACATCATCCGCATTGCCCGTGAGTTTGCCGACAACGCCGAGAAAACCCGCGGCCGTTCAATGATTATCGTCGGTGCCGGTATGAACCACTGGTATCACATGGACATGAACTACCGTGGCCTGATGAACATGCTGATCTTCTGCGGCTGCGTCGGTCAGAGCGGCGGTGGCTGGGCGCACTATGTGGGTCAGGAAAAACTGCGTCCGCAGACCGGCTGGGCCCCGCTGGCGTTTGGCCTCGACTGGCAACGTCCGCCACGTCAGATGAACAGCACCTCGTTCTTCTATAACCACTCCAGCCAGTGGCGTTATGAAACCCTTGCCACCAGCGAACTGCTGTCGCCGCTGGCGGATAAAAGTCGCTACAGCGGCAGCCTGATCGACCTTAACGTGCGTTCCGAGCGCATGGGCTGGCTTCCGTCTGCACCGCAGCTGAACGTTAACCCGCTGCGTATCGCCGCGCAGGCGCAAGCCGCTGGCCTGTCGCCGCTGGATTACACCGTTGAGAGTCTGAAAAAAGGCACGCTGCGTTTCGCCGCCGAACAGCCAGACGATCCGCAGAACTTCCCGCGTAACCTGTTTGTCTGGCGCTCTAACCTGCTCGGCTCATCCGGTAAAGGCCATGAATATATGCTGAAGTACCTGCTGGGTACTGAAAACGGCATTCAGGGTAAAGATCTGGGTAAGCAGGGCGGCGTGAAGCCTGAAGAGGTGGAGTGGCTGGATCAGGGTGCCGAAGGCAAACTGGATCTGGTGGTGACCCTCGATTTCCGTATGTCGAGCACCTGTCTCTACTCCGATGTGGTGCTGCCAACCGCCACCTGGTATGAAAAAGACGACATGAATACCTCGGATATGCATCCGTTTATTCATCCGCTCTCTGCCGCGGTCGATCCAGCCTGGGATTCAAAAAGTGACTGGGAAATATATAAGGGCATCGCCAAAGCCTTTTCCGATCTCTGCCCTGGCCATTTAGGGGTAGAAACGGATGTGGTCACGCTGCCGGTACTGCACGATTCGCCAGCCGAACTGGCGCAGCCGTTTGACGCCAAAGACTGGAAGAAAGGCGAATGTGAGCTGATCCCCGGTAAAACCGCGCCGCATATTATGGTAGTAGAACGTGATTATCCGGCCACCTGGGCGCGCTTTACCTCACTGGGTCCGCTGCTTGATACCCAGGGTAACGGCGGCAAAGGCATCGGCTGGAATACCGAGAAAGAGGTCGATTTCCTTAAGCAGCTCAACTATGTCAAAGCGGATGGTCCTGCAGCGGGACGGCCGAATATCGACACCGCCATCGACGCGGCAGAAGTGATCCTGACGCTGGCACCGGAAACTAACGGTCAGGTCGCCGTTAAAGCCTGGCAGGCGCTGGGTGAGATTACCGGCCGCGACCATACCCATCTGGCGCTGAACAAGGAAGATGAAAAAATTCGCTTCCGCGATATCCAGGCACAGCCGCGTAAAATCATCTCCAGCCCGACCTGGTCAGGTCTGGAAGACGAACATGTTTCCTATAACGCCTGTTACACCAACGTTCACGAGCTGATTCCGTGGCGCACTCTGAGTGGCCGCCAGCAGCTGTATCAGGATCATGAGTGGATGCGTGCCTTTGGTGAAAGCCTGATGGTCTACCGTCCGCCAATTGATACCCGGGCCGCCAAGCCGCTGCTCAACAGCAAACCTAACGGTAACCCGGAGAAGGCGCTGAACTTCCTGACGCCACACCAGAAGTGGGGCATTCACTCCACCTACAGCGATAACCTGCTGATGCTGACCCTGTCGCGCGGCGGACCGATTGTCTGGATGAGCGAAGATGATGCCCGTGAACTGGGGATTGTCGATAACGACTGGATTGAGGCGTTCAATGCCAACGGTGCCCTGACCGCGCGTGCGGTGGTCAGCCAGCGTATTCCGGCCGGGATGACCATGATGTATCACGCCCAGGAACGCATTGTGAATATTCCGGGTTCAGAGATCACCAGCCAGCGCGGCGGTATTCATAACTCCGTCACCCGCACCTGTCCGAAACCGACCCACATGATCGGCGGCTATGCGCAGCTCTCCTGGGGCTTTAACTACTACGGCACCGTCGGCTCTAACCGTGATGAGTTCGTGGTGGTGCGTAAAATGAACAACATCAACTGGTTAGACGGGGAAGGCAATGATGCCTGTCAGGGCAGCCAGCAGGAGGTAAAACCATGAAAATTCGCTCACAGGTCGGCATGGTGCTGAACCTCGACAAATGTATCGGCTGCCACACCTGCTCGGTAACCTGCAAAAACGTCTGGACCAGCCGTGAAGGAATGGAATATGCCTGGTTCAATAACGTAGAGAGCAAACCCGGCGTTGGCTATCCTCACGCCTGGGAAGACCAGCAGAAATGGAAGGGCGGCTGGATCCGCAAAATCAACGGCAAGCTGGAGCCGCGCATGGGAAACCGCGTCGGCGTGCTGTCAAAAATCTTCGCTAACCCGGACGTGCCGGCGCTGGATGATTACTACGAGCCGTTCGATTTCGATTACCAGCATCTGCACAATGCGCCAGCCGGTAAGCACCAGCCGATTGCGCGCCCGCGTTCACTGATCACCGGTCAGCGGATGAAGAAAATCGAAAATGGCCCGAACTGGGAAGAGATCCTCGGCGGTGAATTTTCCAAACGCTCGCAGGATAAAAACTTCGACAATATCCAGAAGGATATTTACGGCCAGTTTGAACACACCTTCATGATGTATCTGCCGCGCCTGTGTGAGCACTGTCTCAACCCCGCCTGCGTGGCGACCTGTCCGAGTGGCGCCATCTACAAACGTGAAGAAGATGGCATTGTGCTGATCGACCAGGATAAATGTCGTGGCTGGCGGATGTGCCTCACCGGCTGTCCGTACAAAAAGATCTACTTCAACTGGAAGAGCGGCAAATCAGAGAAATGCATTTTCTGCTATCCGCGTATTGAAGCCGGTCAGCCGACCGTCTGCTCGGAAACCTGCGTCGGCCGTATCCGCTATCTCGGCGTACTGCTGTATGACGCAGACCGCATCGAACAGGCCGCCTCGGCGGAGAACGAAAAAGATCTCTATCAGAGCCAGCTGGATATCTTCCTCGATCCACACGATCCGGCGGTGATCGCTCAGGCGCTGAAAGATGGCGTAGCGCAAAGCGTGATCGACGCGGCGCAACGTTCGCCGGTTTACAAAATGGCGATGGACTGGAAGCTGGCGCTGCCGCTGCACCCGGAATATCGCACCCTGCCGATGGTGTGGTATGTGCCGCCATTGTCACCGATTCAGTCGGCCGTTGACGGTGGCGCGCTGGCGCACACCGGTGTGCTGCCGGACGTTGAAAGCCTGCGTATTCCGGTTGAGTATCTGGCGAACCTGCTGACCGCCGGTGATACCGCGCCGGTGCTGCTGGCGCTGAAACGCATGCTGGCGATGCGTCATTACAAGCGGGCGGAAAGCGTCGAAGGTAAACGCGATCTCCGGGCGCTGGAGCAGGTCGGTCTGAGCGAAGAACAGGCGCAGGAGATGTACCGTTACCTGGCTATCGCCAACTATGAAGATCGCTTTGTGGTGCCGTCCAGTCATCGCGAACTGGCGCGTGAAGCCTTCCCGGAAAGTAAAGGCTGCGGCTTTAGCTTCGGCGACGGTTGTCACGGCAGCGACAGCAAATTCAACCTGTTCAACAGCCGCCGGATCGATGCCATCGACATCACTAAACAAACCGTACGGCCGGAGGATGCATCATGATTGCGCTACGTGTGCTGTCGCGCCTGCTGGATTACCCGGATGAGGCGCTGTTTAGTCATCATCAGAGCCTGATCGAGGCGCTGGAAAGCGCCCCTGAACTTGACTCAGAGCAGCGCGCACGGCTGGTGTGCGTTATCCGTCAGCTCTGCGCCCGGCCACTGCTCGACGTTCAGGCTGATTACTGTGAGCTGTTTGATCGTGGTCGCGCCACCTCGCTGTTGCTGTTTGAACATGTGCACGGTGAGTCACGCGATCGCGGTCAGGCGATGGTCGATCTGCTGGCGCAGTATCGGGCCGACGGGCTGGAGCTGGACAGCAAAGAGCTGCCCGATTATCTCCCGCTTTACCTTGAATACCTCGCCTGTAAAACGGCAGACGAGGTACGCCAGGGCTTAGAGGATATCGCGCCGATCCTGGCGCTGCTGGCGGCGCGGCTGGTGGAACGTGAAAGTCCCTATGCCGAGCTGTTCAGTGCGCTGTTAATGCTTTCGGGTACCGCTATCGAGCCGGATGCCTTACGGCCGCAGGTGGCACAGGAAGCGCGCGACGATACCCCGGCGGCACTGGATGCCGTTTGGGAAGAGGAGCAGGTTAAATTTCTTGGCGAACAGGGCTGCGCCTCGGCGCAACAGGCCGCGCATCAGCGCCGCTTCGCCGCAGCGGTTGCGCCGCAGTATCTGGATATCGCTCAGGCTACGACGCGCGCCACAGGAGAATCAGCATGAATTTTCTCAACACTTTCTTCTTTGATATTTATCCCTACCTTGCCGGGACGGTGTTTCTGGTCGGCAGCTGGCTGCGCTACGATTACGGGCAGTACAGCTGGCGCGCCGGTTCCAGCCAGATGCTGGATAAAAAAGGGATGCGGCTCGCGTCGAACCTGTTCCATATCGGTATCATTGGCATATTTTTCGGCCATATCGTCGGCATGCTGACGCCGCACTGGATGTATCAATCCTTTCTGCCGCTCGACGTGAAGCAAAAGCTGGCGATGATTGCCGGTGGCCTGTTTGGCGCGATGACGCTGGCCGGTGGCGCGCTGTTGCTGAAACGCCGTCTGACTAACCCTCGGGTGCGGGCAACCAGCAGCGTCGGCGATATCCTTATCCTGGCCTTACTGGTGGCGCAGGCTACCCTCGGCCTGCTGACCATTCCTTTCTCAGCACAGCATATGGATGGCAGCGAGATGATGAAGCTGGTGGGCTGGGCGCAGGCCGTGGTGACCTTCCATGGCGGCGCGTCACACCATCTTGATGGCGTGGCCCTGATCTACCGGGTGCATATGGTGCTGGGAATGACGCTGTTCCTGCTGTTTCCATTCTGTCGCCTGGTGCACATCTGGAGCGCGCCGGTCGAGTATCTTACCCGCCGTTATCAGCTGGTGAGAAACCGCCGCTGACGAAGTGACGGTCACCGGCACAGCGCGTCCGGTGACCGTTTTTTTGGGTGGTTTCTTGACGTTTTTTTAAGAATTTGACCTGTATGTCGTTGCGCTGAACGACTACTATTAGCGCATCTGAATCTATCCCCCTCGTTTATGGATAACCGATGCGTCTCAAGTTAGCTCTCCTTGCGTTCATCCCGTTACTGGCCTCCTGCAGCAGCAAACCTGAAGTTCCCCAACAGCAAAAGATGCTGGCTGCGCCGCAAGGTGGATTTTTACTCCAGCCGTCGCACAGTGGATCCGCGATGTTTGGTGATTTCGCCGGTAACCCGGCGGCGGAAAAATTTATCGATCAGATGGTGGAGAAACACGGCTTCGATCGTCAGCAGCTGCACAACATTATCGGTCAGGCCAAGCGGCTGGACTATGTGCTGCGTCTGATGGATCGCCAGGCGCCGAGCTATACGCCGGCACCGGGACCGAACGGCGCCTGGATTCGCTATCGCAATAAGTTTATTACGCCGGATAATGTCCAGAACGGCGTCGCCTTCTGGGATCAATATCAGGATGCGCTGCAACGCGCGCAGCAGGTCTACGGCGTGCCGCCAGAAATCATCGTCGGCATCATTGGCGTGGAAACCCGCTGGGGGCGCGTGATGGGGAAAACGCGTATTCTGGATGCGCTCGCGACCTTATCCTTCAACTATCCGCGTCGCGCGGCTTACTTCAGCAGCGAACTGGAAACCTTCCTGTTGATGGCGCGTAACGAGCAGGACGATCCGCTGGCGCTGAAAGGCTCGTTTGCCGGGGCGATGGGCTATGGTCAGTTCATGCCCTCATCCTATAAAGAGTACGCGGTGGACTTCAACGGTGACGGCCACGCCAACCTGTGGGATCCGGTTGATGCCATCGGCAGCGTGGCGCACTACTTCCAGCAGCACGGCTGGCGCAGCGGCGAAAATATTGCGGTCCCGGCCAGTGGCCAGGCACCCTTGCTCGAAGATGGCTTCAAGACCCGCTACAGCGTAGGCATGCTGGCTGCGTCTGGCCTGTCGCCGCAGGGCTCACTCAATGGCAACGACCAGGTGAGCCTGCTACGGCTTGATTTGGGCACCAGCTATCAGTACTGGTACGGTTTACCCAACTTTTATGTCATTACCCGTTATAACCACAGCACCCATTACGCGATGGCGGTGTGGCAGTTAGGCGAGGCCGTTAGCAAGGCGCGGCAGGGCGGAATGCTATAAAGACTGTCCTTATCAACTGTAAGGTTATATGATGACGCCCTTTTTCAGGCCCATCAGCCCTTGTTATCTCTGGAGTCGTTATGTCTTTACCTGCCTGCCCAGCCTGTCACGCCGATTACACCTGGCAAGATGGCGATAACCTTAACTGTCCTTCCTGTGGTCATATCTGGACCGAGGCGGAAAGTGACAGCAGCAATCAGTCGCTGGAAGTGCGTGACGCTAACGGCAATCTGCTGGCAGATGGCGACAGCGTCACAGTGATTAAAGATCTCAAGGTGAAGGGGAGTTCTTCGTCGCTGAAGATTGGCACCAAAGTGAAAAGTATCCGTCTGGTTGAAGGGGACCACAACATCGACTGTAAGATCGACGGTTTTGGTCCGATGAAATTGAAGTCTGAGTTCGTCAAAAAGAACTGAGGCTGGCGGGCGCAGGGAGGCGCCCGTAATGCTGATTAGCTGAATAACCGATCGAGCGCCGCACACTGTTGCGCGTCTAAAGTGCCACCGTAATTACGCGATGCGCTACGCATTGAATCATAGCGACGCGACACCGCGGTTTTTATCGTGGTCACAAAGTCATCACCGATGCTGTAAATCGCCATCATCCGGCCAATCTGTTGCTGGATACGCGTCAGTTCAGCCATATTGCCGTCACGCCACGCCTGCATCATTTGGGCAAAAACCTCCGGCACAATATTGTTCAGTCCCGAGATTACCCCGGCGCCACCCGCCAGCAGATTGGGCAACAGATATTCGTCATAGCCCGACAGCACCGCAAAATCGCTGCGTACCTTTTTCGTCTCGTCAATCATTGCCCGGTTATGCGACAGGCAGTCGACGGTATCCTTAATGCCGATGAAATTCGGCAGTTTTGCCGCTAACGCGGCGACCAGCGTGGGGGAGAGGTCGCAGCCGGTGCGCGCCGGAAAATTATAGGCAAACCACTTGCCGCCTAACTGCTGATCGAGCGTTTCAAAATAATGCATCAGCTGGTTCTGCGTCTGGCCGTAGTAGTAGGGCGGCAGAACCATCACCGCGTCGTAACCACTTTCCCATGCCGCTTCAGCCAGCGACAGCATATCCGCGACGCAGGTAGCGGAGACATTAGCCACCATCTTCAGCGGTGATAAGGGCCGGGCTTCTTTAATCAGCTGTAAACGTTCCTGCTGCGTCAGTGAGGCGAATTCGCCAATACTGCCCATGATCAGTAAGGTATCAATGCCTGAACGGTTAAGGCGGGCAAAATGGCGGCCAAGCGCATCGATATCGATTGCCCCCTGGGCATTAAATGGCGTAACAGAGGGGCACCAGACGCCGGCAAAGGCAGATTCTGCAGTCATGACTCACTCCTGAGTAGTGCTTCGGAAAAATGAAACAGTGTTTTAACTTAATTATTCAGGCTTCGCACCGCCAGCATTCGATTCAGAAATGAGCAACAGGTCGCACTTTTCCGCGTTTAAAGCGTCTTATCGATCGGTCACGTCAGATAACCCAACCGGAGGTGAGCATGAAAGAATGGGATCCTGTGTTGTATCGTAAGTTTGAGGCGGAACGCACCCGCCCGGCACGTGAGCTGCTGGCACGCATCAGCGTTGAAGAGGTTGAGCAGGTGACCGATTTGGGCTGCGGTCCGGGCAACAGTACTGAACTATTGGCCGAAGCCTGGCCGCTGGCCACCGTCTGCGGGCTTGACAGTTCAGCGGCGATGTTGACCCAGGCACGCCAACGGTTACCGCACTGCCGCTTTGTACAGGCGGATATTCGCAGCTGGCAGGCAGCAACGCCTCAGCAGGTGATTTACGCTAATGCGTCGCTGCAGTGGCTGGATAACCATGCGACGCTGTTTCCCCATCTGGTGGATCAGCTGGCACCCGGCGGCGTGCTGGCAGTGCAGATGCCCGATAATCTCAATGAGCCTTCGCATCGATTGATGCGGGAGGTGGCGGCATCTGAGCCCTGGCATTCCCGTATTGATGCTAAAAAAGCGGACCGTAAACAGCTGTTGCCGACCGGCGACTATTACGATCTGCTCACCAGCGCTGGTTGTGAGGTGGATATCTGGCGCACCACCTATTATCACGTGATGACCGACGCACAGGCGATTATCAGCTGGCTACAGGCGACCGGCCTGCGCCCGTTTCTGGCCTCGCTGGATGAAGCCGGACAGGCGGATTTTCTGGCGGCCTATCATCAGCGTTTGCTCAGCGCCTATCCGGCGCAGCGCGATGATCAGGTGCTGCTCGCTTTCCCGCGTCTTTTTATCGTCGCCGTGAAAAAAACCTGAGGTTAAGGGAAAGCAGGCCGCAAAAGCGGGTAATACTTGAAGCAGGGCTTGAAAAAGTGGCGTTATTGCACCACGTTGATTGCACCACCTGAGGGAGAAATACGATGGATGATCGGCAGTTGCAGGCGCTTAGCGCGCAGATCGGTGAGAAGCTTAAGCAGCAACACGCCACCGTAACCTGTGCGGAATCCTGCACCGGCGGGTGGATTGCTAAGGTGTTTACTGACATCAGCGGCAGCTCTGCCTGGTTTGAACGCGGCTTCGTGACCTACAGTAATCAGGCCAAGCAGCAGCTGGTGGGCGTTCAGGCGACGTCGCTGGACCAGTACGGTGCGGTGAGTGAAGCGGTAGTGCGCGAAATGGCACTGGGCGCAAGGCACGCTGCCCAGGCAGACTACGCCATCTCGGTCAGCGGTATTGCCGGCCCGGATGGCGGCAGCGCGGAAAAGCCGGTCGGCACCGTCTGGTTTGGTTTTGCCGGTCCGCAGGATAAAGTCCTGACTTTTCAGCAGCGTTTCTCCGGTGACCGTGAGGCGGTCCGCCGTCAGTCCGTCGCCTGGGCATTACAGCGGCTGTATGGCGAATTTCTGACAAATTAAACTTGATACTGTATGACTATACAGTATAATTGTCGGCAACAGAAAGAGTGCAGGCACCCCTGAGTGCGTGTTTACCCGGCTTGATTAGGAGTTGAAATGGCGATTGATGAAAACAAACAAAAGGCTTTAGCTGCCGCGCTGGGCCAGATTGAGAAGCAATTTGGTAAAGGCTCCATCATGCGCTTGGGTGAAGACCGCTCAATGGATGTGGAAACTATCTCTACCGGTTCGCTGTCGCTGGACATTGCGTTAGGCGCAGGCGGTCTGCCAATGGGCCGTATCGTTGAGATTTATGGACCGGAGTCTTCAGGTAAAACCACGCTGACCCTGCAGGTAATCGCGTCAGCACAGCGTAAAGGCAAAACCTGTGCTTTTATTGATGCTGAGCATGCACTGGATCCGGTGTACGCCAAGAAACTGGGCGTAGACATCGATAACCTGCTTTGTTCACAGCCCGATACCGGTGAGCAGGCGCTGGAGATTTGTGATGCGCTGGCCCGCTCAGGCGCGGTTGACGTAATCATCGTCGACTCCGTGGCGGCACTGACGCCGAAAGCGGAAATCGAAGGTGAAATCGGTGACTCACACATGGGCCTGGCGGCACGTATGATGAGCCAGGCGATGCGTAAGCTGGCCGGTAACCTGAAGCAGTCCAACACCCTGCTGATCTTCATCAACCAGATCCGTATGAAAATTGGTGTGATGTTTGGTAACCCGGAAACCACGACCGGTGGTAACGCGCTGAAGTTCTACGCCTCTGTCCGTCTTGATATCCGCCGTATCGGCGCCATCAAAGAAGGCGATAACGTGGTGGGCAGTGAGACCCGCGTTAAAGTGGTGAAAAACAAAATCGCGGCGCCATTTAAACAGGCAGAGTTCCAGATCATGTACGGCGAAGGCATCAATACCTTCGGCGAACTGGTCGACCTGGGCGTGAAGCACAAGCTGATTGAAAAAGCGGGTGCATGGTACAGCTACCAGGGCGATAAGATTGGTCAGGGTAAATCGAATGCCAGCAACTTCCTCAAAGAGAATGCGGCTGTCGCAAACGAGATTGATCTGAAGTTACGTGAAATGTTGCTGAACGGTGCTGACGATAAGCTTGCAGCAGAGCAGTCTGCTGACAAAGTTGAAAACGCAGCCAGTGAAGCGAACGAAGACTTCTAATCACTGACGCGGGAGTGGAGAAATCCACTCCCGTTGTTGTTTTACCGCTTACCCTCTCTTTCTTACCTTCCTTCTCTCCCGATCTGTCGCCATAATCCCTCTCCCGTTAGTACAAGGTGCGCAGTATGTCTGAACAATCCCAGCCCCAACCCAACATTGTCTCTTTTTCTCGTCTGCTTGACCGTGCGATGCGCATTCTTGGGCAGCGCGATCACAGCCGTGCCGAATTAGCCCGCAAGCTGCAACAGTCGGCGCAGCGTGCGGCGTGGGCACAGCAGAAAGAGCCAGAAATCATCACCGAAGAGCTGCTGGAAAAAGTGCTCAACTGGTGCCAGGAAAATGGCTGGCTAAACGACGCGCGTTTCACTGAACGTTTTATTCAGAGCCGCAGCCGTAAAGGTTTTGGTTCACAGCGGGTACGTCTGGAACTGGCGCAGAAGGGGATCGATCGCGAGGCGATTGATATTGCGATGGAAGAGACCGAGGTGGACTGGTCCGCCTGTGCTGCCCAGCTGGCTGAACGTAAATTCGGTCACCCGTTACCGAAAGAATGGAAAGAGAAAGCCAAAGTACTACGCTATCTACAGTCAAAAGGCTTCATGAGCGAAGATATTCAGTCCGTTTTCAGAAATTTTGACGACTAAAAGCCGATGTAATTTTACTTCCCACTGAAGAAAATTTATCTTATTCCCACTTTTTGTTCCTCTAATCAGGCGCCGCCAGGATGTGGCATCGCGGAAAAGATGGAACGTTCGTTAGCGTGATTCCAGGATATATATGAGCAAGAGCACTGCTGAGATCCGTCAAGCGTTTCTCGACTTTTTTCATAGCAAGGGACATCAGGTTGTAACCAGCAGCTCCCTCGTACCGAATAACGATCCGACGTTGCTGTTTACCAACGCCGGAATGAACCAGTTCAAAGATGTGTTCCTCGGCCAGGACAAGCGTGATTACTCGCGTGCGACCACGTCACAGCGCTGCGTGCGTGCCGGTGGCAAACACAACGATCTTGAAAATGTTGGCTACACCGCGCGTCACCACACTTTCTTTGAAATGCTGGGTAATTTCAGCTTTGGTGACTACTTCAAGAAAGAGGCAATCGCTTTTGCCTGGGAACTGTTGACGAGCGAGCAGTGGTTCGGCCTGCCAAAAGAGCGTCTGTGGGTCACGGTATATGAAACCGATGATGAGGCTTATGCCATCTGGGCCAACGAGATTGGCGTGCCGCACGAGCGCATTATCCGCATCGGTGACAATAAAGGCGGTGCTTACGCGTCAGATAACTTCTGGCAGATGGGCGACACCGGTCCTTGTGGTCCCTGCAGCGAAATTTTCTACGATCACGGCGATCACATCTGGGGTGGACCGCCAGGCAGCCCGGAAGAGGATGGCGACCGCTACATTGAGATCTGGAACATCGTCTTCATGCAGTTCAATCGTCAGGCGGATGGCACCATGCTGCCGCTGCCGAAACCGTCGGTTGATACCGGCATGGGCCTTGAGCGCATTACTGCCGTACTGCAACACGTCAACTCTAACTATGAAATCGACCTGTTCCAGAAACTGATCCAGGCGGTAGCGCAGGTGACCGGAGCCACCGATCTGAGCAACAAATCACTGCGCGTGATTGCCGATCATATCCGCTCCTGTGCCTTCCTGATTGCCGATGGCGTGATCCCGTCGAATGAGAACCGCGGATACGTGCTGCGACGCATCATTCGTCGTGCCGTACGTCATGGCAACATGCTGGGCGCAAAAGACGCATTCTTCTATAAGCTGGTCGCGCCGCTGGTTGAGGTGATGGGTTCGGCCGGTGAAGAGTTACAGCGTCAGCAGGCTCAGGTTGAGCAGGTGCTGAAAAGCGAAGAAGAGCAATTCGCGAAGACCCTGGAGCGCGGCTTAGCGCTGCTGGACGAAGAGCTGGCGAAACTGCAGGGCGATACGCTGGATGGCGAAACGGTGTTCCGTCTGTACGATACCTTTGGCTTCCCGGCTGACCTGACGGCTGATGTCTGCCGCGAGCGCAATCTGAAGATCGACGAAGCGGGCTTCGAGCAGGCGATGGAGCAACAGCGCCAGCGCGCCCGTGAAGCGAGTGGCTTCGGAGCGGATTACAGCAACGTTATTCGTATCGATGCGGCGTCCTCGTTCAAAGGCTACGATCAGCTGGATTTAGCCGCGACGGTGAAAGCACTGTACGTGGCGGGCGAGTCGGTGAATGAAGTCACCCCAGGCCAGGAAGCGGTTGTGGTGCTGGATGAAACGCCATTTTATGGCGAATCGGGCGGTCAGGTCGGTGATACCGGCGTGCTGACAGGGAAGAATGCTGAATTTAGCGTTCAGGACACACAAAAATATGGTCAGGCAATTGGTCATATCGGTAAGCTGACGGCAGGGCAGTTACGTATCGGCGATCGCCTTGAAGCAAAAGTTGATGCGGCACGCCGGGCGCGTATCCGTCTTAACCACTCTGCAACCCACTTATTGCATGCCGCACTGCGTCAGGTATTAGGTGAGCATGTCGCGCAGAAAGGGTCTCTGGTTAACGACAAATACCTGCGTTTCGACTTCTCACATTTCGAAGCGATGAAACCTCAGGAGATTCGCCAGGTCGAAGATATTGTCAACGCGCAGATTCGCCGCAACTTGCCGGTTGAAACCGACGTGATGGATCTCGAGGCGGCGAAATCTAAAGGCGCTATGGCGCTGTTTGGCGAGAAATATGATCAGCGCGTGCGCGTTCTGACCATGGGTGATTTCTCGGTTGAGCTGTGCGGCGGCACGCACGCGGCGCGCACCGGTGACATCGGCCTGTTCCGTATTCAGTCTGAATCGGGCACTGCGGCGGGTATTCGTCGTATTGAAGCGATTACCGGCGAAGGTGCGCTGGCGCAGGTCAATGCCCAAAGCAGCCAGCTGCACGATCTGGCGCAGCTGGTGAAAGCCAACAGCAGTAACCTGAATGAAAAAGTACGCGGTCTGGTGGATCACGTACGGTCGCTGGAGAAAGAGTTGCAGCAACTGCGCGATCAGCAAGCGGCGCAGGAGAGTGCTTCTCTGAGCAGCAATGCTATCGACGTGAAAGGCGTGAAGCTGCTGGTCAGTGAGCTGACTAACGTTGAGCCGAAAATGTTGCGTACCATGGTGGATGACCTGAAAAACCAGCTGGGTTCGGCCATCATTGTGTTAGCGACGGTTGCGGAAGGTAAAGTGTCGTTAATTGCTGGCGTGACCAAAGATCTGACTGACCGGGTTAAAGCCGGTGAGCTGATTGCCGGTCTGGCGCAGCAGGTCGGCGGCAAGGGCGGTGGACGTCCGGATATGGCGCAGGCTGGCGGAACCGATGCGGCGGCCCTGAAAGGCGCGTTAGCAGGGGTTGAGGACTGGGTCAGCAGCCGTCTGTAAGTGAATTAAAACAAGGCATCGTATAAAGCGTCAGAACGGTTGTTCCGGCGCTTTTTCATACAGTGTCAGAGTAGCAAATGACAAAGTCAGGTTGATGTAGTGTATTTCGGCTAAACTAACTATCAGCAGAATGTATTAGCGCATCGATGTGCATTGGTGTATTTGTCATACTCATTGTGCAGCGTTAAATGATGGATAATGCCGGGAGCCTGTACAAGCCCGACTCTTTTAATCTTTCAAGGAGCAAAGAATGCTTATTCTAACTCGTCGAGTTGGTGAAACCCTCATGATCGGTGATGAGGTGACTGTAACGGTGCTGGGTGTTAAAGGTAACCAGGTTCGCATCGGGGTTAACGCTCCGAAAGAAGTGTCTGTGCATCGCGAAGAGATCTATCAACGCATCCAGGCTGAAAAAACGCAACAAACCAGCGTTTAACGGATTCAGCGTCTCGCACCTGTGCGAGGCGCTACCGCTTTATCGACCGATTCCCCCCTTTTTCTTTTGTTCCCCTTATTCCCTTTTTTGTTAACTGCATCATCTTTCATTGTTGATAATTCACTCTTTTTGCCGTCATTTTGTTCCAATTGACTGTCATTTGTTCAATCAAACAAACCTTCGGAAAAATTGTTTGACTTATAAGTGCGGGAAAGTAATATGTGCGCCACGCAGTGCCGATGAGCGGAAACAAAGTTCAGCGGCGCAGTTCGGAAGAACGCGTAAGGTGAGGTGGCCGAGAGGCTGAAGGCGCTCCCCTGCTAAGGGAGTATACGGTCAAAAGCTGTATCGAGGGTTCGAATCCCTCCCTCACCGCCATTTCCGATGCATCCATAGCTCAGCTGGATAGAGTACTCGGCTACGAACCGAGCGGTCGGAGGTTCGAATCCTCCTGGATGCACCATCGGAATAAAAACAAAGTGAACTAGCAATTCCTTTCATGGTGAGTAGTTAGCACCCTGCGTTGTACAAGAATTAAACTAATGCATCCATAGCTCAGCTGGATAGAGTACTCGGCTACGAACCGAGCGGTCGGAGGTTCGAATCCTCCTGGATGCACCATATCTTCGGGTATGGAAAGTGCCTCAGTGTGTCATAGCGTGAAAATCGTCAGACTGCACTAAGGAGGATAACGTTGCTTCAGCAACGGCCCGCAGGGCGAAGCGAAAGCTGAGTAATCCTCCTGGATGCACCATTCTTCGTATCATTCCCAGGTTGATTTCTGAAAGTCCATAAAAAGTAATTCTCCAATGCATCCATAGCTCAGCTGGATAGAGTACTCGGCTACGAACCGAGCGGTCGGAGGTTCGAATCCTCCTGGATGCACCATATTTTCGAATATGGAGAAGTGCCTCGGTGTGTCATAACGTGAAAGCGTTCCGACAGCACTTACGAGGATAACGTTGTCTCAGCAACGGCCCGCAGGGCAACGCGTAAGCTGAGAGATTATCCGCGATGCACTCTTCATTTTGCTGTTTTGCCGGTTAGCAACCTGCTCCGTAACTCCCCCAGATTTTCAATGCATCCATAGCTCAGCTGGATAGAGTACTCGGCTACGAACCGAGCGGTCGGAGGTTCGAATCCTCCTGGATGCACCATTTCTTTCGATATCAAAAACCCCCTCAGTGTGTCATAGCGTTCTCATCGTTCAGGCTGTACTAACGAGCATAACGTTGCTTCAGCAACGGCCTGCACGAATTCATCCTGCTAAACGTACCCTCTGCATTTCTCATCCTGCTGCTCCCGTTTGATCTCAACCTCAATCACATTATCGAGCCGACTGACACGCTGTCTGACCTGATTCTCTCTACAGGCTGTTAATGCTTAAACCTGCTTTTCTGTTGCGGGCGTTTCATTGATGCCAGCCGGGTCCGATTTAACCTCGGTGGTCAAAAAATGCTGCAATTTCGTACGTTTATTGCCGGTCGCAGACGATCACCTTTATCTGAAAAGAAAAATTGCTAATGCTTTCAAAGCATTTGCTGTTCATCCCCCCTGGCGACAACCTGTGCACATTAGGCTAAAGTAATGGCTCATTTGTTGGAGGTCCGGAGTGACTATGTACGATCAATACGACGCCCTGATTTTCGATATGGACGGCACCATTCTGGATACTGAGCCGACACATCGAAAAGCGTGGCGTCAGGTACTGGCGCGTTATGGAATGACGCTGGATGAAGCGCGAATTGTCGGCTTTAACGGTGCTCCAACCTGGCGACTGGCGCAGTTCATCATTGAAACGAATCAGTCGTCTCACGATCCTCATCGTCTTGCCGCCGAAAAAACCGCTGCGGTGAAAGCCATGCTGCTGGAAAATGTTCAGCCGCTTCCTCTGATGGAGGTGGTGAAGGCTTATCATGGCCGTCGTCCGATGGCGGTTGGCACCGGCAGTGAACACAGCATGGCGGATGCGTTACTGACGCAGCTGGGCGTGCGTGAGCTGTTCTCCGCCGTGGTTGGCGCTGACGACGTACAGCGGCATAAACCTGAACCTGACACTTTCTTACGCTGCGCCGAACTGATGGGCGTGGCGCCAGAGCGCTGTGTGGTTTTCGAAGATGCAGATTTTGGCGTTCAGGCGGCGAAAGCGGCAGGAATGGATGTGGTGGACGTGCGCTTACTGTGAGTGAGTTGCTCGCCTATGCCTCATTGTTCGGCAGCAGTTTTTTAAGTGCGACGCTCCTGCCAGGAAGCTCTGAAGCACTGCTGATAGCACTATTGATTGCAAAAAAGACGTCAGTTTATGGGTTGCTTTTGGCCGCATCACTGGGAAACACCTTGGGCGGCTTAACCAACATTTTTCTTGGTCGCTTGCTGCCGTTAAAACGTCAGGGGCGATGGCATGACACAGCAATAACGTGGTTGCACCGACTAGGACCTGCAGCGCTGTTATTAAGTTGGTTGCCGGTGATAGGTGATCTGCTCTGCGTGCTTGCAGGCTGGTTACGCTTCGCCTGGTTACCGGCGATGTTGTTTCTCGCTGTCGGTAAAACGCTGCGTTATATCGTTATCGCGACCGCCACTTTACAGGGAATGCAATGGTGGCATTGATTCGCACAGATTCGAGGCTACGGTTAACATTATGCTGAACAAAAATAAATTATTCTCACAGCGGGAGGTTAATGTGATCCCGGACGTATCTAAAGCGCTCTCCTGGCTGGAAGCGCATCCTGATGCCCTCAAGGGTATCGGCCGTGGCATCGAACGTGAAACGTTGCGCGTGCAGGCAGACGGTAAGCTGGCGGAAAGTGGCCACCCCGAATCACTGGGCTCGGCGCTGAAGCACGACTGGATTACTACCGACTTTGCCGAAACGCTGCTGGAGTTCATTACGCCGGTGGATCACAGCATCGATCACATGCTGGCCTTCCTGCGTGACATCCATCGTCACGTCGCCCGTGAACTCGGCGAAGAGCGTATGTGGCCCTTTAGCATGCCGTGCGAGATTGACGATGCGAACAAGATTGAACTGGCGCAGTACGGAAAATCGAATATTGGCCAGATGAAAACGCTGTACCGTCAGGGGCTGAAAAACCGCTACGGCGCGCTGATGCAGACTATTTCAGGCATTCACTACAACTTCTCGCTGCCGCTCTCTTTCTGGCAGGAATGGGCTGATGTGAAAGATAAGGAAAGCGGGAAAGAGACCATCTCTGCCGGCTATCTGCGATTGATCCGTAACTATTATCGTTTTGGCTGGGTGATCCCGTATCTGTTCGGGGCGTCGCCTGCCATCAGTTCCAGCTTCCTGCAGGGGCGCGAGAGCGCGCTGCCGTTCGAAACCAACGATAAAGATACCCTGTGGCTGCCGTATGCCACCTCGCTGCGTCTGAGCGATTTGGGCTATACCAACAAATCTCAGAGCGCGCTGGGCATTACCTTCAATTCACTGGAAGGCTATGTCACTGCGCTGAAGAAAGCGATCAAGACGCCGTCGGAAGAGTATGCTGAGATGGGCACCAAAGATGCCGATGGCAACTGGCTGCAGCTCAACACCAACGTGCTGCAGATTGAAAATGAACTCTATGCACCTATCCGGCCGAAGCGCGTAACGCGCTCGGGTGAAGCGCCTTCTGACGCGCTGCTGCGTGGCGGAATTGAGTACATCGAAGTACGCTCGCTGGATATTAATCCCTTCTCGGCGATTGGTGTGGACGAAAACCAGGTGCGCTTCCTCGACCTGTTCCTGATTTGGTGTACGCTGGCTGACGCACCGGAGATGAGTGCGGATGAACTGCAGTGTACCCGTAAAAACTGGAACCGGGTGGTGCTGGAAGGGCGTAAACCGGATCAGAAAATTGCGGTCGGCTGTGGCGAGGCGGAGCATTCGCTGGTTGAAGTCGGTAAGACACTGTTTGCCGATCTGCGTCGGGTGGCGGAAGTTTTAGACAGCAACAACCAGGGCAGCACGCAATATCAACAAGTTTGCGATCAACTGGTGGCATCGTTTGACGATCCTGAGCTAACCTATTCGGCGCGTATCCTTCAGGCGATGAAGGACAATGGTGTCACCGGTACCGGCGTGGCGTTGGCGGAACAGTATCGCCATCTGCTGTGTGAAGAGCAGCTGGAAGTATTAACCGAAGATGATTTCAGCCGTCAGGCGAAGGAATCTGTAGCGGCACAACAGGCGCTGGAAGCCGATGACAAGCTGGATTTTGAAGCTTATCTGGCGAGCCGGGAAGGGTAGAAAAGAAAAAGGCCACATCAATGTGGCCAAATTAACATCTCTGTTGTCAGGGATGATGATAACAAATGCGCGTCTTTCATATATTCAGACGTTGGGCGAACAGAAAAGTTTCATCGTTTTAAAAAAAATTCTTAAAACAGGAGGTGACGTATGCCACTACTGGACAGTTTTACCGTTGATCACACTATCATGGGCGCACCCGCCGTACGCGTTGCGAAAACCATGAAGACTCCGCATGGCGATACGATTACCGTTTTTGACCTGCGTTTTTGCCGCCCGAACATTGATATCCTCACTGAGCGTGGCATTCATACGCTGGAGCACCTGTTTGCCGGTTTCATGCGTAACCACCTGAACGGTGACGGCGTTGAAATCGTTGATATCTCGCCAATGGGTTGCCGTACTGGTTTCTACATGAGCCTGATTGGTACGCCAGACGAGCAGCGCGTAGCAAAAGCGTGGAAAGGGGCGATGGAAGACGTTCTGAAAGTTAAAGATCAGAACCAGATCCCTGAGCTGAACGAATACCAGTGCGGCAGCTACAAGCTGCACTCGCTGGAAGAAGCGCAGCAGATCGCCCGCAACGTGCTGGCGCATGATATCGGTGTTAACCGCAACGAAGATCTGAAACTGCCTGCTGAGAAGCTGAAAGAACTGCACATCTAGTCAGGACTTATCAGCTAAAAAAAACGCCGCATCATCGCGGCGTTTTTTTATGGCTTAAGAGCCGATGGATTTCTTTAACGGCGTGGTCGGTGTGATGCGGACCTGCTTAATCATGTTGTCCTGCACATCAAGAATGTCGATATTGTACTGACTGATTTGCACCCGGGTTTTCACCTCAGGAATCTCCTCCAGCGCTTCCAGCAGCATGCCATTGATGGTGCGGGCTTCCTGCTCCGGCAGATGCCAGTTAAACGCCTTGTTGATTTCACGCACGTTGGCGCTGCCTTCAACCAGCACTGAGCCGTCATTCTGCGGCATCACTTCTTCAGCCAGCGAGGGCGACATCGAGGTGGTGAAATCGCCGACGATCTCTTCCAGGATATCCTCTATCGTCACCAGTCCTTTGATATCGCCATACTCATCGACCACCAGTCCGGCTTTCTTCTTATTGCGCTGAAACTTCACCAGTTGGGTGTTGAGCGGCGTGCCTTCCGGGATGTAATAGATCTCATCGGCAGCGCGCAGCAGCGTCTCTTTGGTGAACTCTTTTTTCTCGGTCATCATGCGCCAGGCTTCACGCACCCGCAGCATGCCGACGCAGTCATCCAGCGAATCGCGGAACAGCACGATGCGGCCGTGTGGCGAATGACTTAACTGGCGCACTACCGACTTCCAGTCATCGTTGATGTTGATGCCGACAATCTCATTACGCGGCACCATGATGTCATCCACATTGACCTTTTCGAGATCGAGGACGGACAACAGCATGTCCTGATTGCGGCGTGATATCAGGTTACGCGATTCGTAAACGATGGTACGCAGCTCTTCTTTGCTTAGCGCCGAGTTGATTGAACCGTCAGTGCGAATACCTACCATCCGCATCAGCAGTCGGGTAATGGTGTTCAGTAACCAGACCAGCGGCAACATGATGTACTGCAACGGAGCCAGCAGAAAACTACTGGGATAGGCGACTTTTTCCGGGTAGAGCGCCGCCACGGTTTTCGGTAATACTTCGGCAAACACCAGCACCACGAAGGTCAGAACACCGGTGGCGATGGCGACACCGGCATCACCGTAGAGGCGCATCCCGACGATGGTACCGAGGGCGGAAGCAAGAATGTTGACCAGGTTATTGCCGATCAGCACCAGGCTAATCAGGCGGTCGGGGCGACGCAGCAATTTTTCGACGCGACGGGCAGCGCGGTGACCATTTTTAGCCTGATGGCGCAGCTTGTAGCGATTGAGAGTCATCATGCCGGTTTCAGAGCCGGAAAAATAAGCCGAAACCAGCACCATGATGATCAGCGTAACAATCAGCGTGGTGGTTGAAACATGTTCCAACGCAAAACTTCCTTTTTAACGAGAGGCAGGGATAAGCAGGTGCTGTAGGATGCGACTGCCAAAGTAGGCCATGGTTAATAACAATGCGCCGCTGCAGTTAAACCACACCACACGACGTCCACGCCAACCTTCATGATAGTGCCCCCACAGCAAAACGATATAGACAAACCAGGCGATGATGGAGAGCACCGCTTTATCGACGTTTTCCGCGCTGAACAGATCCTGCATGTAAAACAGGCCGGTACACAGCACCAGCGTCAGCAATACTACGCCGACCTGGGTGATGTGAAACATTTTGCGTTCAATCGTCAGCAGCGGCGGCATATCCTGGGTAAAGGTCAGTCGCTTGTTTTTCAGCTGATAATCGATCCACGCCAGCTGCAGCGCATACAGCGCCGCGATGATCAGCGTCGCGTAGGCAAACAGCGAGAGGCCGATATGAATCATCATGCCGGGCGTGGTTTCCAGGTGGGTGATAAACGCATTGGGCACAAAAGTGGCAAAGGCGAGGTTAATCAGCGCGAAGCTATAAACAATCGGCAGCAGTAACCAGCCACGGTTGCGGGACGCCACAATGGTCATGATGGCACAGATCAACAGACTGACCAGCGAGCCGATATTGAGCAGGCTTAAGTTCTGCCCACTGTCGACGGCAAAAATCCGTTGCTGCAAGGCCACCGCGTGAGTAATCAACGCGACGCAGGCAGAGAGCATCGCCATTCGCCGCCAGCCGCCGTTACGTTTCAACAGGCTGGGAATGATCAGTGCAAGACTAAGGGAGTAGGCGAACAGCGCCACTATCGCGAAAACGAACATAGATCCTTTCGGGTATCAGTCAGATAAGGAAAACGGCAGTATAGCGCCAGCCGCAGCTGGCACCAAACGATCTGAGGGTCAATTGCAGAGATCGCTGAGGCTTCGTGTTATAATCCGCCGCATTCTGCCGATCAGGCGCCTCGCGATCTTTTTAAGTGAGAGACCATGTTTGATAATTTAACCGATCGTTTGTCGCAAACCCTGCGCAACATCAGCGGCCGCGGAAGGCTGACTGAAGAGAACATCAAAGAGACCCTGCGTGAAGTTCGCATGGCACTGCTGGAGGCAGACGTTGCGCTGCCGGTGGTGCGTGACTTCATTAATCGCGTGAAAGAGAGCGCGGTTGGGCACGATGTCAACAAAAGCCTGACGCCAGGTCAGGAGTTTATCAAGATCGTCCGTAACGAACTGGTTGCGGCGATGGGCGCAGAAAACAATGCGCTGGATCTGGCTGCGCAGCCGCCAGCCGTGGTGCTGATGGCCGGCCTGCAGGGTGCGGGTAAAACCACCAGCGTCGGTAAGCTGGGTAAGTTCCTGCGTGAGAAGCATAAAAAGAAAGTGTTAGTGGTTTCTGCCGACGTTTATCGTCCGGCGGCAATCAAACAGCTTGAAACGCTGGCGCAGCAGGTGGGCGTGGACTTCTGTCCATCCGATCTGAGCCAGAAGCCGGTCGACATCGTTAACAATGCGCTGCGCGAAGCACGCCTGAAGTTTTACGATGTCCTGCTGGTGGATACCGCGGGTCGTCTGCACGTTGACGAAGCGATGATGGACGAAATCAAGCAGGTTCATGCCGCGATTAATCCGGTAGAAACGCTGTTTGTGGTCGATGCCATGACCGGTCAGGATGCGGCGAATACCGCCAAAGCCTTTAACGAAGCGCTGCCGCTCACCGGGGTTATCCTGACCAAAGTGGATGGTGATGCGCGTGGTGGTGCGGCGCTGTCGATTCGTCATATCACCGGCAAACCGATTAAGTTCATGGGTGTCGGTGAGAAGACCGAGGCACTGGAGCCGTTCTATCCGGAGCGTATCGCTTCGCGTATCCTCGGTATGGGCGATGTGCTGTCGCTGATCGAAGATATCGAAAGCAAGGTTGACCGCGATCAGGCGGAGAAGCTGGCGAAGAAGCTGAAAACCGGTGACGGTTTCGACCTCAATGACTTCCTTGAGCAGCTGAAGCAGATGCGTAACATGGGCGGCATGGCCAGCCTGATGGGCAAACTGCCAGGCATGGGGCAGCTGCCGGATAATGTGAAGTCACAGATGGATGACAAGGTGCTGGTGCGCATGGAAGCGATCATCAACTCGATGACGCGCAAAGAGCGCCAGAAGCCAGAAATCATCAAAGGCTCGCGCAAGCGCCGTATTGCAACCGGCTCCGGTATGCAGGTGCAGGACGTTAACCGCTTACTGAAGCAGTTCGACGACATGCAGCGTATGATGAAGAAAATGAAGAAGGGCGGAATGGCGAAAATGATGCGCGGCATGAAAGGTATGATGCCGCCAGGTTTCCCTGGACGCTAAGTGTTCCACAAAAAAGCCCGAAAGGACGCGGTTTAGGTTGCTTTTTGCGCCAAAATGAGTAAAATTTTCGGGCTTTTTATACAGCACCCGGACCCCGTTCCTCGATGGGGGCCGGGTGTTTTATTAACTGAAGAGGATGTTATGGTAACAATTCGTTTGGCACGTCACGGCGCTAAAAAGCGTCCGTTCTATCAGGTCGTCGTTACTGACAGCCGCAATGCACGCAACGGTCGTTTCATCGAGCGCGTTGGTTTCTTCAACCCGATCGCATCTGGTCAGGCTGAAGGTCTGCGTCTGGACCTGGATCGTATCGAGCACTGGGTTGGCCAGGGCGCAACGCTCTCTGATCGCGTTAACGCGCTGGTCAAAGAAGCTAAGAAAGCAGCTTAATCTGTCACGGTGGTGAGCATGAGCAGACAACTTGCCGCACAGCCTCCCGTTAACCCACTGGTGTTGGGTAAAATGGGAGCCGCCTACGGTATTCGCGGCTGGCTCAAAGTGTTTTCCTCCACTGAAGACGCTGAAAGCATCTTCGACTACCAACCCTGGTTTATCCAGCGCGCCGGTAAATGGCAGCAGATCGAACTGGAGAGTTGGAAGCACCATAATCAGGACCTGATCATCAAAGTCAAAGGCGTTGACGATCGGGATGCGGCGGCTCAGTTAACCAATTGCGAAATTCAGGTTGACTCGACGCAGTTGCCATCGCTGGAAGAGGGTGACTACTACTGGAAAGACCTTATGGGTTGCCAGGTGGTTAACCTCGACGGCTACGAGATGGGCAAAGTCATCGATATGATGGAAACCGGCTCGAACGACGTTCTCGTCGTTAAGGCAAACCTGAAGGATGCGTTCGGTGTGCAGGAGCGGTTAATTCCGTTTCTTGATGAACAGGTTATCAGGAAAGTCGATCTCTCTACTGGCGTCATTGAAGTAGATTGGGATCCTGGTTTTTGATCTCCGAATCGAACGGTAACGTAACGGCGAAGACAATGTGGATTGGTGTAATTAGCCTGTTTCCAGAGATGTTTCGCGCTATTACCGATTACGGGGTAACTGGCCGGGCAGTAAAAAACGGTCTGCTCAGCATTCAAAGCTGGAGTCCTCGTGACTTCACGCACGACCGGCACCGTACCGTAGACGATCGTCCATACGGCGGCGGACCGGGAATGCTGATGATGGTACAACCCTTAAGGGATGCCATCTCCGCAGCGAAAGCAGCGGCAGGTGATGGGGCCAGGGTGATATATCTTTCACCTCAGGGGCGCAAACTGGACCAACAGGGCGTTTGCGAACTGGCGGCACGGGACAAGTTAATTCTGGTCTGTGGCCGTTATGAAGGGATAGATGAGCGCGTAATCCACGCCGAAATTGACGAAGAATGGTCAATCGGTGATTACGTCCTCAGCGGCGGGGAACTGCCAGCGATGACGATGATTGACGCAGTCGCCCGGTTTATTCCCGGCGTACTCGGCAAGCAGGCGTCAGCCGAAGAGGATTCGTTCTCGGAGGGACTGCTGGACTGTCCGCACTATACCCGACCTGAAGTGTTAGACGGTGTGGAGGTTCCGGCAGTATTACTGTCAGGCAACCATGCTGATATTCGCCGTTGGCGCCTGAAGCAGTCGCTAGGCCGTACCTGGCTGAGAAGACCTGAACTTCTGGAAAACCTGGCTCTGACTGAAGAGCAAGCAAGGTTGCTAAGTGAGTTCCAGCGGGAATTTCATCAGCAACAAAACGATGATGTGGAAGAGTGATCTTCCCCGACTATCAGTTTACCCAGGATATGAGATTTAATTATGAGCAACATTATCAAGCAAATTGAACAAGAGCAGATGAAACAGGACGTACCTTCCTTCCGCCCGGGTGATTCCGTGGAAGTGAAAGTATGGGTCGTTGAAGGTTCTAAAAAACGTCTGCAGGCATTCGAGGGCGTGGTTATCGCTATTCGTAACCGCGGTCTGCACTCTGCATTCACTGTTCGCAAAATTTCTAACGGCGAAGGCGTTGAGCGTGTATTCCAGACTCACTCGCCGGTTATTGACAGCATCACTGTCAAACGTCGTGGCGCTGTGCGTAAAGCCAAACTGTACTACCTGCGTGAGCGTACTGGTAAGTCTGCTCGTATTAAAGAGCGTCTTAACTAAGGTATCGCTAACGCGACATCTAAAAGTTAATAGCAAACAAGGGGTTGGCGTGATGCCAGCCCCTTTTTTTATCTTAATGCCCAACCAAAGATGATAATTCGTCGGCATCCGGTCGCGGAAAATGGTAAATCGCCGTATTCACCGCGCCATTTTCCAGCACAATCAGCCCGTAGCGGCAGCCAATAAACTCACCGCCACATTTCTCTGCCACCGCCCGACTGGCCAGATTCTCCTCGGCCGCCAGAATCTCAATGCCGCGCGTCTCAGGCCGTGAGAAGCCCAGCGTCAGCAATGCCATCACGGCCTGGCTGGCGATTCCCTGACGTTGTGCATCGCTGCGTACCCAGTAGCCTAACGCGCTGAAATCGCCGGGATGACGAGCGAACCGGATACCGGCACCCCCGAGCAGGCGATCGTATTGATCAACGATGGCAAATTCCTCTGCCTCCCCCTTAAGTCGTTGCCAGTGGGTGAAGCGGATCCAGCTTTCCGCTTCGTGTGGCTGATAATCCGGGTGTGCCCAGGGCATCCACGGCATCAGGCTTTCCAGCGAAGCGTTAACTGCGTGGGTGAATGTGTCTATGTCGTTGAGGGTAAAAGGGCGCAGGTGAATGTCTGCAGCGGTCTGTGGCATAACACGCTCGGGAGTCGTCAGGTTAATGACTTCATTCTGCCAGCAACGTGCGGGAATACAACACTTCCTTGTGTAAACTAAAGTGTACAAATAAATAACGATGCTAAAAGGAAGATTTGTCTTAATTAACTGATATAAATCGATATTTTTTATTTATGGCGTAACGTCTGATTGTGGTGGTAATAAAAGTGTACGTTTAGAGTTGTATCGTGTATTCGCTGTGATACAGTGTGCTCCATCCTCCATGAGGATCCCATGACCGCATACACGAGCAAAAAGGATCGCCATCATGCAAAAAGACGCGCTGAACAATGTGCATATCGCCGACGAGCAGGTACTTATTACCCCGGAAGAGCTGAAAGCAAAATTTCCGCTGACCGCTGAGCAACAGGCGCAGGTTGCTGCCTCTCGTCAGACTATCTCCGATATCATTGCCGGCCGCGATCCGCGCCTGCTGGTGGTGTGCGGACCTTGTTCAATCCACGATACCGAAGCGGCTCTGGATTATGCTCGTCGTTTGCAAACTCTGTCTGAACAGCTGAAGGATCAGCTGTATCTCGTGATGCGCGTCTACTTTGAAAAACCCCGTACCACCGTCGGCTGGAAAGGGTTGATCAACGATCCTTACATGGATAACTCATTCGATATGGAAGCGGGCCTGCACATTGCCCGTAAGCTGCTAGTGAACCTGGTTGAAATGGGGTTACCGCTGGCGACAGAAGCGCTGGATCCTAATAGCCCGCAGTACCTTGGCGATCTGTTCAGCTGGTCAGCCATCGGGGCGCGTACCACTGAATCGCAGACGCACCGTGAAATGGCCTCTGGTCTGTCGATGCCGGTGGGCTTCAAAAATGGCACCGACGGCAGCCTGGGCACCGCGATTAATGCAATGCGTGCAGCGTCAATGCCGCACCGCTTTGTCGGCATCAATCAGGCGGGGCAGGTTTGCCTGCTGCAGACGCAGGGCAATCCGGATGGACACGTCATTCTGCGCGGCGGCAAAGCGCCTAACTACGGTCCGGAAGATGTTACGCAATGTGAAAAAGAGATGCTCAAGGCGGGACTGCGTCCGGCCTTAATGATAGATTGCAGCCATGGTAACTCTAATAAAGACTACCGTCGTCAGCCTGGCGTAGCGGAATCCGCTATCGCCCAGATCAAAGATGGAAACCGTTCAATTATTGGTTTGATGTTGGAAAGCCATATCAATGAAGGTAACCAGTCTTCTGAGCAGCCTCGCAGTGAAATGAAATATGGCGTCTCTGTCACCGATGCCTGCATCAACTGGGACGTCACTGAAACGTTACTGCGTGAGATGCATCAGGATCTGCAGGGAGTGCTGTCGGCGCGTCTGTCACACGAGGTGTAAGAGCAATGGTGGCTGAACTAAGCGCGTTACGCGATCAAATTGATAGTGTCGATAAGGCGCTGCTTGACCTGCTGGCCAGACGGCTTGAACTGGTCGCCGAGGTGGGCGAAGTCAAGAGCCGTTATGGACTGCCGATTTATGTCCCTGAGCGTGAGGCCTCTATGCTGGCCTCACGCCGTAAAGAAGCGGAAGCGCTCGGTGTCCCGCCGGATCTGATTGAGGATGTGCTGCGTCGGGTGATGCGCGAATCCTATACCAGCGAGAATGACAAAGGCTTCAAAACGTTATGTCCTGAACTGCGGCCAGTGGTGATCGTTGGCGGTAATGGTCAGATGGGGCGGCTGTTTGAGAAAATGCTACGGCTGTCGGGCTATACGGTGAAAACGCTGGATAAAGATGACTGGCCACAGGCGGAGAGTTTACTCAGCGATGCCGGCATGGTGATCATCAGCGTACCGATTCACTTAACCGAACAGGTGATTGCCCAACTGCCGCCGCTGCCAGAAGATTGTATCCTGGTCGATCTGGCGTCGGTGAAGAACCGGCCATTGCAGGCGATGCTGGCTGCTCATAGCGGGCCGGTGCTGGGTCTGCACCCGATGTTTGGCCCGGACAGCGGCAGCCTGGCAAAACAGGTGGTGGTCTGGTGTGACGGTCGTCAGCCCGAAGCCTATCAGTGGTTTCTGGAGCAGATTCAGGTCTGGGGCGCGCGCTTACACCGTATCAGTGCGGTTGAGCACGATCAGAATATGGCATTCATTCAGGCGCTGCGTCACTTCGCAACCTTTGCTTACGGCCTGCACTTAGCGGAAGAGAACGTTAACCTCGATCAGCTGCTGGCGCTGTCGTCACCGATCTACCGGCTGGAGCTGGCAATGGTCGGCCGATTATTTGCCCAAGACCCGCAACTCTACGCTGACATCATCATGTCATCAGAGAGCAACCTGGCGCTGATTAAGCGTTATTACCAGCGCTTCGGCGAGGCGATTGCCTTGCTGGAACAGGGGGATAAGCAGGCATTTATCGCCAGCTTCAATCGGGTCGAACACTGGTTTGGCGATCACGCGAAGCGCTTCCTGGTTGAAAGTCGCAGCTTATTGCGGTCGGCGAACGACAGTCGTCCTTAAACAGAAAGGCATCCCGCGGGATGCCTTTTTTGTCTATTCTCCCGGTTCGACCGGCACCACATTCTCACTGGGATAACAGCCCAGCACCTTCAGTGAACGGGTCATGGTCTGCAGCTCCTGCAGCGCCTGCTGCATTCTTTCCGACTGCAGGTTGCCCTGAACGTCGATATAAAACATCTCTTCCCATGGATTGCCGTTAATCGGCCGCGACTCCAGCTTGCTCATGATCAGATTATGCTGGCGCAGCACCAGTAAGGCATCAACCAGCGCACCCGCCTGCTGACCGGTTGCCATGATCAGCGTCGTTTTGGCCGGAACCTGATCAGAGACGTCGATCGCTTTGCGTGCCAGCACGATAAAGCGCGTATGGTTCTGTTGCTGGTTCGCCAGGTTACGCTCCAGCACCTGCAACTGGTAAAGTTCACCGCCGGCTTCACTGCCCAGCGCCGCCACTTTCGGTGAGTTAAGCGCCGCGACTTTCTCCATCGCTGCCGCGGTGCTTTCGGTATATTCGATTTTCCAGTGCGGGAATCGGTTAATGAACTGGCTACACTGCTGGAATGGCTGAGGATGGCTGTAGACCGTCTCGATCTGCTGCAAGTCAGTAGGGCCATTGACCAGTACGCAGTGGTCAATCGGCAGCGTCATTTCCCCGACGATCGATAAGCTGGTCTGCTGCAGTAAATCGTAAACGTCATTGATTGAACCTGAACTGGTGTTCTCAATCGGCATCACCGCGTAATCTGCGGTGCCGTTCTCTACCTGTTTAATTATGTCATGAAACTTCAGGCAACCGCATTCAACCATATTGTCGAAATGACGGGCGGCATATTTGCGTGCCGCCAGATGCGAGTAAGAGCCTTTGGGGCCGAGAAAGGCGATGCGTGCCGCATGGGCATGAGGATGATTCAGGTTTTTTTGTAATAACGCCTGTTGGGTTAACACCGAATCCTCGATCACCAGCTGAAACAGCCGGGTGATGTAATGCGCATCCAGATTATGCGCTTTGCCCAGCACAATCAGGTTTTCCAGCAGCGCGCGCTCACGTTCGACGTCGCGAATCGGGCGGTGGGTGGCCAGTTTGGCCTGCGCAACTTCCACTGCCAGCAGGCGGCGTTCGGCTAAAAGCGTCAGGAGTTTTTGATCAACTGCGCTGATTTTATCGCGTAGCGCCAGCAGTGGATTGTCGGGATTCATAAGGCTCACCTGTAAGCTGTCCAATAAAAAAGCCTCCCGGTTGGGAGGCTTTGTTGTTCGTCTTCGCTTTCGTTTTCACACGACGAATGGCCTCCCGTTCAGGGGAAGGTAAAAAAGAAAGCGAAGAAAAACAGGTCATGTTTCATAGGTATGTCCGGAAAAAGTCTGTTCTGAGAGTAACCGTACTGATTTAAAGCTGTCAATAAAAAACGCGCCCGCAGGCGCGTTAACCGAATCAGGTCAGGATTGTTCGTCCGCAGGGATAATGTCTTTCACGCTGGCACTGGCGCGGCGCGCTTCAGATTTATGCTGTACTTTATTCAGCTGGCGCTCGAGCTTGGCGATCAGATCGTTGATAGCGGTGTACATATCGTCGTGTTTGGCACTGGCCACCAGCGTCCCGTTAGGCGTATTGATGGTGGCATCGGCCACAAATTCTTTGGGTTCTTTAGACAGGACAATATGGGGATTAATCAGGTCGGTTTGCCATTTTTCAAGCTTGGCGAGACGGTCTTCAACATGGTTGCGGATAGCCGCAGTGATTTCCATTTGTTTGCTGGTAATGTTCAGGATCATCAGTCTTACCTCTCTGTCATTTCCGTCTTGGTAGGTCCAGCATAGCGCGATAAAGGGTTAATTGCGTGATTTTGATCACGAAAAAATGTCACTTTTTGTCAAGCCATACAATTTGTGAGAAAGGCAGAGAATGTGGCCGAAAAGCCTTGAAGCGAAGCGATTCTCGCGGCATCCTTGATGAGTTAACCTGCCAGCAAAATTGTGCGACTGGTTACGCAATAAGCAAAAAAAAAGCAGCCCATTCAGGCTGCTTTTTTATGGCCGATAATCAACAGACCATCAGTTACTGTTCGCTGCAATGATTTTCGCTACTTTATCTGCTTCAGCGTTCAGCTGCAGATTGCGGTAAGCGTTTTCCATCAACGGCAGCGCATCATGAGTTGCCTGCGTATCCGGATAATCGCGCATCATGCCTTCTACCCGATTAACAACCGCGACATAAGCCTCACGCTTAGTATAGAATTGCGCCACTGAAAGCTCATATTTAGCCAGGCGATCTTTCAGGTAGACCAGACGTTTCTGAGCATCAGCCGCATACTGGCTGTTCGGGTAACCGCGCAGCAGCTGAGAGAAGTCGCGGAAAGCATCACGAGCGTGCGTCGGATCGCGGTCAGACCGATCGATACCAAAGAAGCCCTGCAGCGCCGAATCATCCAGCGCCATGTCCGTCAGACCTTTCATGTAGATGACATAGTCAATGTTCGGATGCGTCGGGTTCAGACGCATAAAGCGAGCGATAGCAGCCTGCGCCAGGGGCAGATCGGCATTTTTATAGTACGCGTAGATTAAATCCAGCTGAACCTGCTGCGAATAAGGACCGAACGGATAACGATTATCCAGCGCTTCCAGTTGCTTAATCGCGGCTTTAAAGTTACCGTCCTGCAGCTTTTGCTGCGCTGTAGCATAAATTTCAGAAGGCGGGCTGTCCGGTACCGCGTCATTTGAGCCGGAACAACCAACAAGTGCCAGGCTCAGTGTGGCAGCAGCCACCAGATGTTTCATACGCGTCATGACGAAGTGATTATCCTCAAAATGTTATGGCGGAAGCTGTCCGTATAGCTCCCGGTAATGACCAGGTACGATAGCACATTATATTAAACGGCATCGCCGTGAAAACCCAACGTTAACGAAGAAGCTGTATATGGCACAACAAGTTCAACTCACCGCAACGGTATCCGAATCACAACTCGGACAACGCTTAGATCAATCTTTGGCGGAATTGTTCCCTGATTATTCACGTTCTCGCATAAAAGAATGGATCCTCGATCGTCGCGTCACAGTCAATGGCGTAACGGTTGATACACCGAAAGAAAAAGTGTTGGGCGGCGAGCTGGTCGCCATTAACGCTGAGATCGAAGAAGAGCAGCGCTGGGAACCGCAAGCTCTGCCGCTCGACATTGTTTATGAAGATGAAGACATTATTGTCATCAACAAGCCGCGTGATTTCGTGGTGCACCCTGGCGCCGGCAATCCCGATGGCACGGTGTTAAACGCCTTACTTCATCACTATCCGGCGATTATGGATGTGCCGCGTGCCGGCATCGTTCACCGTCTGGATAAAGACACCACCGGTTTGATGGTGGTCGCGAAGACCGTACCGGCGCAGACGCACCTGGTGGAATCGCTGCAGATGCGCGAAATCACCCGTGAATATGAAGCGGTCGCGATTGGCAACATGACTGCAGGTGGCACCGTTGATGAGCCTATCAGCCGTCACTCGACCAAACGCACCCACATGGCAGTCCATCCGATGGGTAAGCCAGCGGTGACGCATTACCGCATCATGGAGCATTTCCGCGCGCATACCCGTTTGCGTCTGCGTCTGGAAACCGGTCGTACTCACCAGATTCGTGTGCATATGTCGCACATCAACCATCCGCTGGTGGGCGATCCACTTTACGGTGGTCGTCCTCGTCCGCCAAAAGGGGCATCGGATGCGTTCATTGCCACCCTGCGCGGTTTCGATCGTCAGGCACTGCACGCCACCATGCTGCGTCTGTATCACCCGATCAGCGGTATCGAGATGGAGTTCCACGCCGCGATTCCGCAGGATATGGTCGATCTGATCGCAGCGCTGAAAGCCGATACTGAGGCTTTCAAGGACCAGATGGACTGGTGATGCAGATGATTATTCCTCAATGGCCGGCACCGGCGCGGGTCCGGGCTTGCTCGACGCAGCGCCAGGGCGGCGTCAGCCTGTCGCCCTGGGATGCACTCAATCTCGGCGGTCACGTGGGGGATAAGCCAGAGCACGTTGCACAGAACCGGCAGTTACTGGTTGAACAGGCGGGGTTGCCGGCGATGCCACAGTGGCTGGATCAGGTGCATGCCACTGATGTGGCGCGTCTGTCCTCGGGCGGCACGGTGCCGCTGCGGGCTGATGCCTGCATCACCGCCGAAGCAGGCGTGGTGTGCGCGATCATGACCGCTGACTGTTTGCCGGTGCTGTTCTGTTCGGCGGATGGCACCGAGGTCGCTGCGGCGCATGCGGGCTGGCGGGGATTGTGTGCCGGCGTGCTGGAAAATACTCTGGCGCAGTTCCGTGCGGCGCCGCACCAGGTTCATGCGTGGCTGGGACCAGCGATTGGTCCTGATGCGTTTGAAGTAGGGGCCGAAGTTCGTCAGGCGTTTATCGCACAGGACCCTCGCGCTGCTGCGGCATTTCGTCCAGTGGGTGAGAAGTTTTATGCCGATATCTGGCAGCTGGCGCGCTTACGTCTGCAGGCCGCTGGCGTGCAATCCATCAGTGTTGACAGCCGTTGTACCTTTACCGACGGTGACGATTTCTTCTCGTTCCGCCGCGATGGAATCACCGGGCGTATGGCAACTTTAATCTGGCTGTTATAACCTTACGCCATAAGACGGTCCAGTTAGCGTATTTTTTACTCAAATCTCAGGTCATTAACCTTGAAATTTTGAGGGATGACCTCATTTAATCTCCAGTAGCATTTTGACCTGTAATGGGAGGAATTATGCGTCTGGATCGTCTTACTAACAAATTCCAACTGGCTCTCGCCGACGCGCAGTCCCTGGCTCTGGGACACGACAACCAATTCATTGAACCTCTGCACCTGATGAGCGCACTGCTTAAACAGGAAGGCGGATCGGTTTCACCTTTATTGACGTCAGCAGGTATCGACGTTGCCTCATTGCGCACTCAGGTTGAGCAGGCTATCGATCGTCTGCCACAGGTGGAAGGCAGTGAAGGGGACGTACAACCCTCATCTGACCTGGTTCGGGTATTGAACCTGTGTGACAAACTGGCGCAGAAGCGCAACGACAACTTTATATCATCTGAATTATTTGTTCTGGCGGCCCTCGATTCACGGGGTTCACTGGCCGATCTGCTGAAAGCGGCAGGGGCAACCAGTGAAAAACTCACCAAGGCTATTGAACAAATGCGTGGAGGGGACAGCGTGAACGATCAGGGGGCTGAAGATCAGCGCCAGGCATTAAAGAAATACACCATCGATCTGACCGAGCGTGCTGAGAAGGGCAAGCTTGACCCGGTGATTGGCCGTGACGAAGAGATCCGTCGCACCATTCAGGTTCTGCAGCGCCGGACCAAAAACAACCCGGTACTGATTGGTGAACCCGGTGTCGGTAAAACTGCCATCGTTGAAGGGCTGGCGCAGCGGATTATCAACGGTGAGGTGCCTGAAGGCCTGAAAGGGCGGCGGGTACTGGCGCTGGATATGGGTGCGCTGGTGGCCGGTGCCAAATATCGTGGTGAGTTTGAAGAGCGTCTGAAAGGCGTGCTGAATGACCTGTCCAAACAGGAAGGCAACGTCATTCTGTTTATTGACGAGCTGCATACCATGGTGGGTGCCGGTAAAGCGGACGGCGCGATGGATGCGGGCAACATGCTCAAACCGGCGCTGGCCCGCGGTGAACTGCACTGCGTCGGCGCGACTACGCTCGACGAATATCGTCAGTACATTGAAAAAGATGCTGCGCTGGAACGACGTTTCCAGAAAGTCTATGTGGCTGAGCCCACAGTGGAAGACACCATCGCCATTCTGCGTGGGCTGAAAGAGCGTTATGAACTGCATCACCATGTGCAGATTACTGACCCGGCCATTGTGGCGGCCGCGACCTTGTCGCATCGCTATATTGCCGATCGTCAGTTGCCGGACAAAGCGATTGACCTGATCGATGAGGCCGCTTCCAGCATTCGTATGCAGATTGACTCGAAGCCGGAAGCGCTTGATCGGCTGGAACGCCGGATTATTCAGCTCAAGCTGGAGCAGCAGGCGCTGAAAAAAGAGGCGGACGACGCCAGCATTAAGCGTCTTGAAATGCTGGAAAGCGAACTCGACCAGAAAGAGCGCGAATACGCCGAGCTGGAAGATGAGTGGAAGGCGGAAAAAGCGTCTCTGTCCGGTACGCAGAACATTAAAGCCGAGCTGGAACAGGCGCGTCTGAATTTAGAGCAGGCACGTCGCCTTGGCGATCTCGCCCGGATGTCTGAGTTGCAGTACGGTAAAATTCCGGCGCTGGAAAAACAGCTGGCCGCAGCCACTCAGGCAGAAGGCAAAACCATGAAGTTACTGCGCAACCGCGTAACCGACGTGGAGATTGCCGATGTGCTGGCGCGCTGGACCGGTATTCCGGTGGCACGCATGATGGAAGGTGAGCGCGATAAACTGCTGCGTATGGAGCAGGATCTGCATGGCCGGGTGATCGGACAGGATGAAGCGGTAGAGGCGGTATCGAATGCGATTCGTCGTAGCCGTGCGGGCTTGTCAGATCCTAACCGTCCAATCGGTTCGTTCCTGTTCCTGGGGCCAACCGGTGTCGGTAAGACCGAGCTGTGTAAGTCGCTGGCTAACTTCCTGTTCGACAGTGATGACGCGATGGTGCGTATCGATATGTCCGAGTTTATGGAGAAACACTCGGTGTCGCGGCTGGTGGGTGCGCCTCCGGGATATGTCGGCTATGAAGAGGGCGGTTATCTGACCGAAGCCGTTCGCCGTCGTCCTTATTCTGTGATTCTGCTGGATGAGGTAGAGAAAGCGCATCCGGATGTTTTCAACATCCTGTTGCAGGTGCTGGATGATGGCCGCCTGACGGATGGTCAGGGACGCACGGTCGATTTCCGCAACACCGTGGTAATCATGACCTCTAACCTCGGATCGGATTTGATTCAGGAACGGTTTGGCGATCTGAACTACGCCGAGATGAAAGAGATTGTCATGGGCGTGGTCGGACATCATTTCCGTCCAGAGTTCGTTAACCGTATAGATGAAGTGGTGGTGTTCCATCCGCTGGCGGAGAAACACATCGCATCGATTGCCCAGATCCAGCTGCAGCGGTTGTACAAACGTCTGGAAGAGCGCGGCTATCAGCTGCATATCTCTGACGCGGCGATCAAGCTGCTGGGTGAGAACGGTTATGATCCGGTCTATGGCGCGCGGCCGTTGAAACGTGCGATACAGCAACAGATTGAGAACCCGCTGGCACAGCAGATTCTCTCGGGTACGCTGGTCCCCGGAAAAACTATCGAAATGGATGTGGAAAACGACGTTATCACCGCGCATCAATAAGGCAGCATGAAGAAAAACGGGCCTCTGGCCCGTTTTTCTTGTCTTTCAGCGGCTGTTTTGCTGGTTTTTTCGCCATGATGCACACAAAGTGAACGTTCAGTTAAAAAGTTTAAATTTGCACTTGTCAGCCTCCGGAAACTCCCTATAATGCGCCTCCACTGACACGGAACACCGGCTTACGGAGAGACGGGTCAGCAGGCACAGGAGACTGCGCCGCCGGAGAAAAGCTTCTGAAAAAGAAGTTGACTCTGAGGGAGGAAAGCGTAATATACGCCTCCTCGCGACAGACGGTTAACCCGCTGTTCGCGCTGCTCTTTAACAATTTATCAGACAATCTGTGTGGGCACTCGCAGGATTGATATCAGCGTCTCCGGACGTAAAAAATATCAAGTCTCACGAGTGAACACATAATGAAATTCATTATGACGTTTTACAGATGAGCACCGCTTAACTTGTTTAAGCAAATCAAACTTAAATTGAAGAGTTTGATCATGGCTCAGATTGAACGCTGGCGGCAGGCCTAACACATGCAAGTCGGACGGTAGCACAGAGGAGCTTGCTCCTTGGGTGACGAGTGGCGGACGGGTGAGTAATGTCTGGGGATCTGCCCGATAGAGGGGGATAACCACTGGAAACGGTGGCTAATACCGCATAACGTCGCAAGACCAAAGAGGGGGACCTTCGGGCCTCTCACTATCGGATGAACCCAGATGGGATTAGCTAGTAGGCGGGGTAATGGCCCACCTAGGCGACGATCCCTAGCTGGTCTGAGAGGATGACCAGCCACACTGGAACTGAGACACGGTCCAGACTCCTACGGGAGGCAGCAGTGGGGAATATTGCACAATGGGCGCAAGCCTGATGCAGCCATGCCGCGTGTATGAAGAAGGCCTTCGGGTTGTAAAGTACTTTCAGCGGGGAGGAAGGCGATGTGGTTAATAACCGCGTCGATTGACGTTACCCGCAGAAGAAGCACCGGCTAACTCCGTGCCAGCAGCCGCGGTAATACGGAGGGTGCAAGCGTTAATCGGAATTACTGGGCGTAAAGCGCACGCAGGCGGTCTGTTAAGTCAGATGTGAAATCCCCGGGCTTAACCTGGGAACTGCATTTGAAACTGGCAGGCTTGAGTCTCGTAGAGGGGGGTAGAATTCCAGGTGTAGCGGTGAAATGCGTAGAGATCTGGAGGAATACCGGTGGCGAAGGCGGCCCCCTGGACGAAGACTGACGCTCAGGTGCGAAAGCGTGGGGAGCAAACAGGATTAGATACCCTGGTAGTCCACGCCGTAAACGATGTCGACTTGGAGGTTGTTCCCTTGAGGAGTGGCTTCCGGAGCTAACGCGTTAAGTCGACCGCCTGGGGAGTACGGCCGCAAGGTTAAAACTCAAATGAATTGACGGGGGCCCGCACAAGCGGTGGAGCATGTGGTTTAATTCGATGCAACGCGAAGAACCTTACCTACTCTTGACATCCAGCGAACTTGGCAGAGATGCCTTGGTGCCTTCGGGAACGCTGAGACAGGTGCTGCATGGCTGTCGTCAGCTCGTGTTGTGAAATGTTGGGTTAAGTCCCGCAACGAGCGCAACCCTTATCCTTTGTTGCCAGCGATTCGGTCGGGAACTCAAAGGAGACTGCCGGTGATAAACCGGAGGAAGGTGGGGATGACGTCAAGTCATCATGGCCCTTACGAGTAGGGCTACACACGTGCTACAATGGCGCATACAAAGAGAAGCGACCTCGCGAGAGCAAGCGGACCTCACAAAGTGCGTCGTAGTCCGGATCGGAGTCTGCAACTCGACTCCGTGAAGTCGGAATCGCTAGTAATCGTGGATCAGAATGCCACGGTGAATACGTTCCCGGGCCTTGTACACACCGCCCGTCACACCATGGGAGTGGGTTGCAAAAGAAGTAGGTAGCTTAACCTTCGGGAGGGCGCTTACCACTTTGTGATTCATGACTGGGGTGAAGTCGTAACAAGGTAACCGTAGGGGAACCTGCGGTTGGATCACCTCCTTACCTGAAGATACCTTCCCGCGAAGTGTCCACACAGATTGTCTGATAAAAAGTAACGAGCAGAAAAAACCTCTACAGGCTTGTAGCTCAGGTGGTTAGAGCGCACCCCTGATAAGGGTGAGGTCGGTGGTTCAAGTCCACTCAGGCCTACCAAATTTCTTCTCATGCTGCGTTATGCGCGCGGTCGTTTACCCGAGTAAACGTCCCTTACGCATGCCTTGCCTGAAAAGAAATTGCATCCTTAACGCAAGGATGTTTACTCGGTTGAGTGGTAGTAGTGGTCTCTGCAGTAACTGTATGGGGCTATAGCTCAGCTGGGAGAGCGCCTGCCTTGCACGCAGGAGGTCAGCGGTTCGATCCCGCTTAGCTCCACCATACCGCTTTACTGTTTTTTCTGAAAAAATACTTCAGAGCGTACCGGCAACGGTGTGCTGCGAAGTATTATGCTCTTTAACAATCCGGAACAAGCTGAAAATTGAAACGACGCAGCGCGTTATTCCTCCGTAATAGGGAATAACAAGGCGATGCGTTCGAGTCTCTCAAATGCTTGCAACACGCAGCGTTGAAAAACGCCTGTGGGTTGTGAGGTTAAGCGACTAAGCGTACACGGTGGATGCCCTGGCAGTCAGAGGCGATGAAGGACGTGCTAATCTGCGTAAAGCGACGGTAAGGTGATATGAACCGCTACAGCCGTCGATGTCCGAATGGGGAAACCCGGTGCACTCAGTGCATCATTGCAGCATGAATACATAGTGCTGCAAGGCGAACCGGGGGAACTGAAACATCTAAGTACCCCGAGGAAAAGAAATCAACCGAGATTCCCCCAGTAGCGGCGAGCGAACGGGGAGCAGCCCAGAGCCTGAATCAGCTTGTGTGTTAGTGGAAGCGTCTGGAAAGTCGCAGGGTACAGGGTGATACTCCCGTACACAAAAACACACAGGCTGTGAGCTCGATGAGTAAGGCGGGACACGTGGTATCCTGTCTGAATATGGGGGGACCATCCTCCAAGGCTAAATACTCCTGACTGACCGATAGTGAACCAGTACCGTGAGGGAAAGGCGAAAAGAACCCCGGCGAGGGGAGTGAAACAGAACCTGAAACCGTGTACGTACAAGCAGTGGGAGCCTTCTTTATGGGGGTGACTGCGTACCTTTTGTATAATGGGTCAGCGACTTATATTCTGTAGCAAGGTTAACCGTATAGGGGAGCCGCAGGGAAACCGAGTCTTAACTGGGCGTTAAGTTGCAGGGTATAGACCCGAAACCCGGTGATCTAGCCATGGGCAGGTTGAAGGTTGGGTAACACTAACTGGAGGACCGAACCGACTAATGTTGAAAAATTAGCGGATGACCTGTGGCTGGGGGTGAAAGGCCAATCAAACCGGGAGATAGCTGGTTCTCCCCGAAAGCTATTTAGGTAGCGCCTCGTGAACTCATCTTCGGGGGTAGAGCACTGTTTCGGCTAGGGGGCCATCCCGGCTTACCAACCCGATGCAAACTGCGAATACCGAAGAATGTTATCACGGGAGACACACGGCGGGTGCTAACGTCCGTCGTGAAGAGGGAAACAACCCAGACCGCCAGCTAAGGTCCCAAAGTCATGGTTAAGTGGGAAACGATGTGGGAAGGCACAGACAGCCAGGATGTTGGCTTAGAAGCAGCCATCATTTAAAGAAAGCGTAATAGCTCACTGGTCGAGTCGGCCTGCGCGGAAGATGTAACGGGGCTAAACCATGCACCGAAGCTGCGGCAGCGACACTATGTGTTGTTGGGTAGGGGAGCGTTCTGTAAGCCGTCGAAGGTGGCCTGTGAGGGCTGCTGGAGGTATCAGAAGTGCGAATGCTGACATAAGTAACGATAAAGCGGGTGAAAAGCCCGCTCGCCGGAAGACCAAGGGTTCCTGTTCAACGTTAATCGGAGCAGGGTGAGTCGACCCCTAAGGCGAGGCCGAAAGGCGTAGTCGATGGGAAACAGGTTAATATTCCTGTACTTGGTGTTACTGCGAAGGGGGGACGGAGAAGGCTATATCGGCCGGGCGACGGTTGTCCCGGTTTAAGCGTGTAGGTGTGTGTTCCAGGCAAATCCGGTTCACTTTACACTGAGGCGTGACGACGAGGCACTACGGTGCTGAAGTGATAAATGCCCTGCTTCCAGGAAAAGCCTCTAAGCATCAGGTAACACAAAATCGTACCCCAAACCGACACAGGTGGTCAGGTAGAGAATACCAAGGCGCTTGAGAGAACTCGGGTGAAGGAACTAGGCAAAATGGTGCCGTAACTTCGGGAGAAGGCACGCTGGCGCGTAGGTGGAGGGACCTGCTCCCCGAGCCGAAGCCAGTCGAAGATACCAGCTGGCTGCAACTGTTTATTAAAAACACAGCACTGTGCAAACACGAAAGTGGACGTATACGGTGTGACGCCTGCCCGGTGCCGGAAGGTTAATTGATGGGGTTATCCGCAAGGAGAAGCTCTTGATCGAAGCCCCGGTAAACGGCGGCCGTAACTATAACGGTCCTAAGGTAGCGAAATTCCTTGTCGGGTAAGTTCCGACCTGCACGAATGGCGTAATGATGGCCAGGCTGTCTCCACCCGAGACTCAGTGAAATTGAACTCGCTGTGAAGATGCAGTGTACCCGCGGCAAGACGGAAAGACCCCGTGAACCTTTACTACAGCTTGACACTGAACATTGAGCCTTGATGTGTAGGATAGGTGGGAGGCTTTGAAGCGCAGACGCCAGTCTGCGTGGAGCCAACCTTGAAATACCACCCTTTAATGTTTGATGTTCTAACGTGGCCCCGTGATCCGGGGTGCGGACAGTGTCTGGTGGGTAGTTTGACTGGGGCGGTCTCCTCCTAAAGCGTAACGGAGGAGCACGAAGGTCAGCTAATCACGGTCGGACATCGTGAGGTTAGTGCAATGGCATAAGCTGGCTTGACTGCGAGAGTGACGGCTCGAGCAGGTGCGAAAGCAGGTCATAGTGATCCGGTGGTTCTGAATGGAAGGGCCATCGCTCAACGGATAAAAGGTACTCCGGGGATAACAGGCTGATACCGCCCAAGAGTTCATATCGACGGCGGTGTTTGGCACCTCGATGTCGGCTCATCACATCCTGGGGCTGAAGTAGGTCCCAAGGGTACGGCTGTTCGCCGTTTAAAGTGGTACGCGAGCTGGGTTTAGAACGTCGTGAGACAGTTCGGTCCCTATCTGCCGTGGGCGCTGGAGAATTGAGGGGGGTTGCTCCTAGTACGAGAGGACCGGAGTGAACGCACCACTGGTGTTCGGGTTGTCATGCCAATGGCATTGCCCGGTAGCTAAGTGCGGAAAAGATAAGTGCTGAAAGCATCTAAGCACGAAACTTGCCCCGAGATGAGTTCTCCCTGACCCTTTAAGGGTCCTGAAGGGACGTTGAAGACGACGACGTTGATAGGCCGGGTGTGTAAGCGCAGCGATGCGTTGAGCTAACCGGTACTAATGACCCGTGAGGCTTAACCTTACAACGCCAGAGGCGTTTTTGAGGGACAGATTTTCAGCTTGTTACCGGATAAAAATTAGCGGGAACGAAGGATTCTGCGGCATGGCAGCACGGCCATGACGTAAAAGATTCGTTCCGTGCACCAAGATTTGCCTGGCGGCTGTAGCGCGGTGGTCCCACCTGACCCCATGCCGAACTCAGAAGTGAAACGCCGTAGCGCCGATGGTAGTGTGGGGTCTCCCCATGCGAGAGTAGGGAACTGCCAGGCATCAAACAAGTGAAGAAGCCCCGCACGGAAGTGCGGGGCTTTTTTACGTCCGCAGATCGCTGATTTTCACCCCGAATACCCATTCTGATACCACCTTTTTCAGGCAAAACTGGGGCAGGCAGCCCCGAACAACCCGCTGATTTTGCTGCAATTAGCGAGGTGGCTCACATTTATAATCTCAGAATAGACCGCCTTTACCTTCGGTGGGCTTAAATGCTTTACTCACTTCTTTAAATGCTGTTGATCAGCAAGGAACAGAGGCAAGGCATGACTCCTATAAATAATAAAGATCAGACAGACGATACGAAAAAGCGCATCTGGGCTATCGTTGGCGCGTCATCGGGTAACCTGGTCGAGTGGTTCGACTTCTACGTCTACTCATTCTTTTCACTCTATTTTGCCCACATCTTCTTCCCGCAGGGCGATACCACCACGCAGCTATTACAAACGGCTGGCGTCTTTGCGGCCGGATTCCTGATGCGTCCTATTGGCGGCTGGTTGTTTGGTTATATCGGTGACAAGCACGGGCGCAAGAGCTCGATGCTGATCTCAGTGTGCATGATGTGTTTCGGATCGCTGGTGATCGCCTGTTTACCCGGCTATGACGCCATTGGCATCGCGGCACCGATCATTCTGCTGCTGGCGCGAATGTTCCAGGGATTATCCGTTGGCGGTGAATATGGCACCAGCGCGACTTACATGAGCGAAGTGGCGCTGGAAGGACGCAAAGGTTTTTATGCCTCATTTCAGTATGTCACCTTAATCGGCGGTCAGCTGGCCGCAGTGCTGACGGTAGTGGTGCTGCAGTTTGTGCTGAGCGATGCAGAGCTGCGCAGCTGGGGCTGGCGCATTCCATTTTTCCTCGGTGCTTTGCTGGCCGTGGTGGCGCTGTGGTTACGTCGCTCACTGGAAGAAACCTCAGACCAAAGCAGCCGTCAGCACCGCGATGCGGGCAGCGTGATAGGCCTGTTACGCAATCATACCCGCCCGTTCCTGATGGTGCTGGGCTTCACCGCTGGCGGATCGCTGAGCTTCTATACCTTTACCACCTATATGCAAAAGTATCTGGTCAACACTTCGGGAATGGATCCTAAGACTGCCAGCGGCCTGATGACCGGCGCGCTGCTGGTCTTCATGTTGCTGCAGCCGGCTATTGGTGCGCTGTCTGACAAAATTGGCCGTCGCACTTCAATGATGATTTTTGGTGCCGGTGCCGCTATTTGTACCGTGCCTGTTCTGACCTTGCTGCAAAGTGTCCAGAGTCCGGGTGTCGCGTTCCTGTTAATCATGCTGGCGCTGCTGATCACCAGTTTCTACACCGCCATCAGCGGCATTTTGAAAGCGGAAATGTTTCCTCCTCAGGTGCGGGCATTAGGCGTAGGGCTCTCTTATGCGGTAGCAAATGCCATCTTTGGCGGATCGGCGGAGTATGTGGCGTTATTGATGAAGCAGCAGGGGATTGAGACCACCTTCTTCTGGTATGTCTCCGCCATGGGCGCAGTGGCCTTTGTGGTGTCGTTGTTGCTGCACAAGCGGGGAAAAGGAATCAGCTTGTAACCGGCTCACTGGCTGAAACGGCTCACTGGCTGAGGTTCCATAAGGCGATGCCGCTGGCGGTACCGGCGGCATCCCAGGCAAAATCTTTCCAGCTCCAGCCGCTCCCTGATGGGCGGCTGTCATACCACTCTTTTCCCGCCCCGAGACTAAGCGAAAGCATAATCCCCAGCGTATGACTCTGACGGGTGGAGAGATGCTGACGCTGACCGTATTCAGTGCCCGCTGCGGCCAGAGCAGCAGAGGCAACAAAGTGTTGCGTTTTATCCCGCCCGGTCCACCGATCGTCTGCCATATGAGCACACCCACTACACAACAGCACAGCAAACAACAAAATTCGCATAGCGGATGCCTCGTCGGCGACGACGATTAAAGAATACGGCTGATTAACCGGTCGATGCGGATCCGGCGCAGACGACGTATCAACTTACGGACTTTAGCCGGGTAATCGGCAATGCTCTCCAGCTCGCGGAAATGCTTCACCACCGTGGTGTGCTGACGAATCAGCGTCAGCTCTTTTTCGCGTTGATCCGCCAGCTGTTGTAGTGGATCGTGGATCAACACCGCATTTTCCAGATCGAGCCGCCAGGCGCGCGGATTAAGGTTATTGCCGGTAATCAGCTGCCATTCGTCATCCACCCACATTCCCTTAAGGTGATAGCTGTTATCACCATCTTTCCATAACCGCACCACCAGCTGATCGTTAGTAACGTAGTACTGTAATCGGCTCATGAAGCGACGCAGGTTGATTTCATACAGATAGGGCAGCGCGCCAATAATTTTAAACGGCTGATCCGGGGCGATATAGAAGTCGTTGGCGGTCTTATCACCGACAATGATCTCAACCTGCTTACCCTGCCGCAGCAGATGGATAATATTGCGTACCAGTAAGGCTGGCAGGTTAAAGTAAGGCGTACAGATAGTCAGTTTCTGCTCGGCACAGGGCATCAGGTGGAAGATCGTTTTATTGAGCAGGCTATGCTTGCCCAGGCCGACCAGCGGCGTCACCGCCAGCTCTTCATTGCTGGCATTGCCCTCAAACTGATAGTTGAAGCCGCGTAAATCCTGTCGAAACTGACGCGTTTCATTTTTGATTTCCGGACTGGAAGGGCGCTCGGCAAAATCGAGCCGGTTGACGGCCTCAGCCTGCTTCAGGTTGAGGTTAATCCATGCATACATGGTGTCAGCCAGCTGCGGGTTGCGGATAATCTGGTAGCGGTCATAACGATATTTATCATGCTGATGCAGATAAACATCATTGATGCTGGCACCGCTGTAGAGCAGTTCGTCATCAATGATGAAACCCTTCAGGTGCAGCACGCCCAGCGCTTCACGCGTATTGACCGGAATGCCATACACCGGGATGGCAATATCAGCGTGTTGGGTCGCCAGATCACAATACCAGTCGGCATTGGTCAGGCCGCGCGCCGCGCCAATACGCCCACGCTGCGCCCGATGCCAGTCGACCAGGATAGAGATATCCAGCGCTGGCCGGGCCTGTTTTGCCGCATACAGGGCGTTCATCACCGCCCGACCCGCATCGTCGTTTTCAAGGTAAAGTGCAGCGATGCAAATACGGGACTGCGCTGCCGCGATTTTCTCCAGCAGCGTCTGACGAAATTCAGCAGGCGAGTAAAGCGTCGACACATCCGCAACGGATTGTGACAGTTTCGGCAACTGTGCGAGGTGTTGTTGGTGTTTATTACGTTTAAATTTAGACAACATCACAGTGCACTTCTTCTCTGTTCATTGCATGGCCTTTTGCCATTAAATCAGGGTCATAACGACAAATAATAACATCAACTGTCGCGATCCGGGCGTTTTTTACCTTTCTCTACAAGGTTAGCTTAACGCATCCTGCAGCGACAGTTTGAGGCTGACAATACCGTCATCCAGTTGAATATCAACATCAAAGTTGAGCTTGCGCGCCAGGGTAATCATGCCGCGATTATGCGGCATAGTGATACCGTTCAATTGTTGCAAGCCGTGATGCCGGGTGTAGCGGATCATCTTTTCCAGCAACCGTCGGCCCATGCCGAGGCCTTTGAGATCGGAGCGCACCAGCACCGAAAACTCGGCGTCAATATTGTCAGCATCGGAGATGGCACGCGTCACACCAATGATCTCCGATCGTCCCTGCTGCTGACGCACCGCCACAATCGCCATCTCACGGTCGTAATCGATTTGCGTCATATTGGCAAGGTCCTCATGGGTAAACTCGCTGATTTCACTGAAGTAACGGTAATAGAGATCTTCTTTGGTCACCTGGCTGATAAAGTCGCGCAGCAGCGGTTCATCTTCGGGCAGGATAGGGCGGAACAGGCAGCTTTGCCCATCCTTGAGCTGAACCTGCTCCTCAAGATGTTGCGGGTAGGGGCGTATTGCCAGGCGCGCTTCGTTATCGCCATGGAACGGTGCCAGCGTCAGGGTGACATCCAGCAGCGTAAAGTCGTTGCCCGCCGCCAGCAGCGGATGAATATCCAGCCGCTGAATCTCCGGGCAGTCAACCACCAGGTTGGAAACCTGCACCAATAGCTGGCTGAGGCCGGCAATATCCAGTGGATTCAGCGCGCTGCGGCTGCGAATTTTGCCGCTCTTGATTGCCTGAATCACCAGATAGCGCGCCAGGGTCATATTCAGCGGCGGCAGCGCAACGGCGGCTTGTTTATCGGCCTGCCACTCCACGCCGCCTTCGCCCAGCATAATGATCGGGCCGAATAGCGCATCCTGTTCTACCACCACCCGCAGTTCCTGAGCACCGGCACGGTTCGCCATACTTTGCACCAGCAGGCCTTCAATCCGCGCCTGCGGTAGCGTCTGCCTGACCCGATCAAAAATGGCTTCGGCCGCATGCGCTACCTCGCTGGCATTGCGCAGGTAGAGCATCACGCCCTGCACATCTGATTTATGCGCGATGTCCGGCGAGCGCAGCTTCAGCGCCACCGGATAGCCAATCTGATCGGCGATGGCTACCGCTGCGGCGCTGTCGCTGGCGATCCAGGTCGGCAGCGTTGCCAGCCCGTAGGCCTGCAGTACCGGCTGGACTTCGTGGGTATCGAGCGCCGTAATGCCGCGGTCGAGCGCCTGCGATAGCAGCTGGTGGGCATGGGCGCTGTCCTGGGTCAGGCTGGCCGGCAGGGCTGGGGTTTCACGCAGTTGCTTCTGGTTGCGTCGATATTCGACCTGATGCATAAATGCCGTCACGGTGCCTTCGGGCGTGCGCCAGGTCGGGATCCCGGCCTGGGTAAACGCACGACGCGCCGCCTGGGAGGAAAATTCGCCGCTCCAGTTAGTCAGCAGGGTGATTTGTTTGCCGCGCGGATGAGCAGCAATGGCGGCAATCAGACGCTCGGCGGTTTCAGTGGCGGGTGCCACCGCGCTCGGCGCATGAATAATCATCAGCGCATCCAGCTCATGACTGTCGAGCAGGCACTTCACGCAGGCCACGTAACGATCCGGCGTGGCATCATCCTTCAAATCCAGCGGGTTGCCGTGACCGGCACCGGCTGGCAGCAGGGTTTCCAGCTGTTGACGCATCTCATCGCTGAGCTGGGCCAGTTTACCGTTACGCGCGTACAGTTCATCCAGCGCCAGCGCGGCGGGTGCAGCACCGTTACTGATGATCATTAATCGCTCACCACGCAGCGGCCGCATGTGGCTCAGCGACTCGACGGCGGAGAACAGTTCATGAGTATCCTGCACCCGCAGCAGGCCAGCACGCTGAATGGCGGCATCCCAGGCCGCATCCAGCCCGCTGTGGCTGCCGAGCAGCGCCTGTGCCTGACGGCTGCGGCCGCTCTTGATCACCAGGATCGGTTTATTGCGTGATGCGCTACGCGAGGCGGAAACAAAGCGCCGGGCATCGCTGAGATGTTCGAGATAGAGCAGGATGGCGCTGGTTTTACCGTCGCGCGCCAGAAAGTCGAGCAGGTCATCGACATCGGTGTCAAGACTGTCGCCCAGCGCGATAAACCAGGAAAAGCCCAGCTTACGCTGTTGCGCCCAGTCAAGAATGGTGTTGGAGACGGCGGCGGATTGTGAAATGAACGCAATGCGGCCTTTGGCAATCGGCACCGGCGAGAAGCTGGCGTTTAATCCCTGCCACGGTGCCAGCAGCCCGAGGCTGTTCGGCCCCAGCAGCCGGATCTGCCACTGGCTGGCGCAGGCCTGCAGCTCTTCCCGCTGACTGGCGGGAGCGGAGAGAATAATGCAGGCTTTGCAGCCTTTTTCACCCAGCTGCTGCAGCAGTGTCAGATTACGTTTTGAATGGGTGCAGATGATCGCCAGGTCCGGCGCGAACGGTAAACTGTCGATATCAGGCCAGGCCAGCACGCCGCTGACGGCTTTGTATTTTGGCGTCACCGGCAATACCGGGCCGCTAAAACCACCGGCCAGCAGATTGCGCATCATAAAGTAACCGGCACGTCCCGGCGTTACCGAGGCGCCGATTACCGCAATTGATTTGGGTCTTAACAGCGCTTCCAGTCCGCGTTGGCTCATCTCGCCCTCCAGAGATCGGGATTTGCGTGATTGTAAACGTTTTTTCCCGTCAGTGCTTTCGGGCAGATCGCAGGCTGAGCATCAGGATCACTATGAGGGATCGATTAACCGATCGGCCCGCTGACTGACTGCATCGCTTACGCGGAGGGTGCGTGATGCGGCTTGCCCGCCAGATAGGCGGCGCGGAACTGTTCAAAATGGCGCGATAAAGCCCGAGCTGCCTGACTGTCGCCCGCCTGCTCCAGCAGTGCCGCCGCCACTTCAGCGGTACAGTGCTGGCCAACGCCGTGCGCCTCGCGCAGCGTATAGCGCGACGGGGCGGTGACCGTCAGCGACATCACCGGTAAGGCGTCGAGCCACGGACTTTTGCGGAACATTTTGCGCGCTTCGGTCCAGGTGCCGTCCAGCATGATAAACAGCGGCGGTTTACCGCTCAAAGGCGGCGCGGTCAGCACTTCGCGATCGGCGTCGGCATAGGCGGCCGGGAACACCACCAGCGGCTGGTAATCAGGATTGCGTACCGCGTCGAGCAGCAGCGGATCCGGCTCGGTGCGCGACCAGCCAAACGCCTGGGTATCGGGCAGGATATCGGCAATCAGGCGGCCGGTATTACTCGGCTTCATCGGCTCGGTATCAAACATTACCAGGCAAAAGCGGCTGCGCGCCGTTTGCGGCACGATATCACTGCACAGACAGTTCTTCTCAGGCAGCAGACAGCCCTGGCAGCGTAACACGCGATTGCCGCGCGCAAGGAAAGGGCGGGTGGCACGGGCGAGGCGTTGGGTGCGCAAGCGCAAAACAGCATTATCAGACATGAGTATTCAGGGCAGGAAAAACCACAGTGTAATCGAAGCGCCGCCGAAAAGGAAAAGGCCAGCAGCGCTGGCCTTAGCGGATTACAGTGACTCGTCCAGCCACTCGTTGAACGGCGCTTTGGGCATCGCGCCATTCAGCATGTCAACCATCTCACCGTTCTTAAACAGCATAATGGTCGGGATGCTGCGAATGCGAAAACGGCTGCTGAGTGCCGGTTCGGCCTCGGTATTCACTTTAATAAAGCGCACCTTACCGCTGCGTTCGCTGGCAACCTCTTTAAATACCGGCGCAAAGTTGACGCACGGACCACACCACGGCGCCCAGAAGTCGACGACCACCGGCAAATCATCCTGCAGAAACTTATCTAAGGTGGCGGCAGTCGCGCTCACCACTTCGCCATCAAATAATCCATTTCCACAGCGACCACATTTTGCGCCTTCGGCAAGCCGTTCTTCCGGAACGCGATTGGTTGCCTGGCAGGAAGCGCATACCGTATTCATAGAAACCTCTGATATTGGAATGTGTCATTCTGGTAATATTGTCCATTATGAAAGGGGGCGAATGCCCTCTCAATCTGGATCGCTCTATAGGTTCAATAGTTGATAGCTAAGCGCCAGCACATCAGGTAATCTGCGCGCTCTCAATGCAGGAGGAACATATGAACGACGAATTTAAAGGCAAAAGCGGCAAGGTCAAAGTGATGTACGTGCGTGGCGAGGATGATAGCAGCGCGCGTGCGCCAAATCCTCGTACCGGCAAAGGTGGCCGTCCCGCTGCCCGTCAGGATGATAATCGTCGTTCTTCTGGCCCCCGCACTGAACGTAATGAAGAGGGCGGACGCTCTGCTGGCCGTCGTAACGATGACGGTGCCCGCAGCGGTTCTGCCCGTCGCGACGAAGGCGGTCGTGGTGCGCCACGCCGTAGCGGTGAAGGTGCAGGCCGCCGTAACGAGCGCGCCGATGATAATCGCGGCGCTTACAGCAACAGCGACTCGCCGTGGCGTACCGTTTCGCGCGCGCCGTCAGAGCGTCCGGCTGCGACCGAAAGTGATAAGCCCGATCACGGTGGCATCAGCGGTAAGAGCTTTGTCGATCCCGAGCAGATCCGTCGTCAGCGTATGGAAGAGACGCGCGTCTATGGCGAGAACGCCTGTCAGGCACTGTTCCAGAGCCGTCCGGAAGCGATTGTGCGCGCCTGGTTTATTCAGGAAGTGACACCGCGTTTCCGCGAAGCGCTGCGCTGGCTGGCGGCGAACCGCAAAGCTTACCACGTGGTCGAAGATGCGGAGATCACTAAAGCCTCTGGCACTGAGCATCACGGCGGCGTCTGCTTCCTGATCAAAAAACGTATGGGTATGGCCGTGTCAGAATGGCTGAGCCAGGCGAGCGCCAAAGATTGCGTGCTGGCGCTGGAAGACGTCAGCAACCCGCACAACCTCGGTGCAATCATGCGTAGCTGCGCGCATTTCGGTGTGAAAGGTCTGCTGGTCAACGATGCCTCACTGCTGGAATCGGGTGCCGCGGTGCGAACTGCTGAAGGCGGCGCGGAACACGTGCAGGCTATCAGCGGCGCGACCTTCGGTGAAGGTCTCGAAGCGTTCCGTAAAGCCGGTTACACCATCGTTACCACCTCCAGCCATCAGGGTACGCCGCTGGCGAAAGCGGAACTGCCGGCCAAAATGGTGCTGGTGCTGGGTCAGGAACGTGAAGGTCTGTCTGACAGCGCCTTCCAGCAGGGTGACATGAGCGTGTCGATTGGCGGCACCGGCAACGTTGAAAGCCTCAACGTTTCGGTAGCAACCGGCGTGCTGCTCGCCGAATGGTGGCGTCAGAACGCATAAAAAAACGGGCCGAAAGGCCCGTTTTGCTGTCTGAGGTTAGTGCGCGCCACCGCCGCCGCCGCCGGCACCAAACGGCGGACGGGCAAACCAAATCAGTATCAGCAGGATCAGGAACACCCCCGCCGACGCCCAGAAAATCTCATTTGCCGAGATAATCAACCCCTGATTGGTTATCTGCTGGGCGATATACGCTGACGCCTGCTGCTGCGTCATTCCCATACTTTCCAGCTGGCTGTACATCTGTTGTGAATTAACGTTGTACGGCGTAATCGACTCGGTCAGATAGCTATGATGCATCGACTCGCGATTGGTCCACATGGTGGTGGTGATCGAGGTACCAATCGAGCCGGCCAGCGTACGCACAAAGTTCGACAGGCTGGATGCCGCCGCCAGTCGCTCCGGGGCTAAGCCTGACAGCGTAATGGTGGTCAGTGGCATAAAGAAGCAGGCGACCGCAAAGCCCTGAATAAACTGCGGCCATGCCGATGCGCCAAAATCCATCCCCGGTTCAAAGGTGTAAGCGCGCCAGTAGAAGCAGACGGCATACATAATGAAGCTGAAGGTGACCAGCCGCCGCATATCGAGTTTATGGGCGAAACGACCAATAATCGGCGACAGGATCACCGGCAAAATCCCCACCGGTGCCGAGGCCAGTCCCGCCCAGGTGGCGGTGTAGCCGTAGACCTCCTGCAGCAGCTGCGGCAACAGTACGATCGAGCCGAAGTAGAGCATGTACGCCAGACTGATCGATAAGCAGCCGATGGTGAAGTTTCGCGACTTAAACAGCGACAGATCGACAATCGGGTGGTCGTCGGTCAGCTCCCACACCAGCAGCACTGCCAGCGCAATCACCGCCACCACCGCCAGAACGATGATCTCGGTTGAACTGAACCAGTCCAGCTCCTTACCGCGGTCCAGCATCACCTGCAGGCAGCCAATCCCGACCACCAGCAACACCAGTCCGACCATATCGATCGGACGGATTTCAGTTTTGGTTTCCCGGCCACGCAGGGTTTGCAGCGTCAGCATCACCACCACTGCGCCAATCGGCACGTTGATGAAGAAGATCCAGCCCCAGTGATAGTTATCACTGATCCAGCCACCGAGTATCGGGCCGCAGATCGGGGCCACAATCACCGTCATCGCCCACAGCGACAGAGCGATACTGCGCTTGGCCGGCGGATAGTTGCTCAGCAGCAGACTTTGCGACAGCGGGATCAGCGGACCGGCAACGATCCCCTGCAGCACGCGGAAGAAAATCAGCATCTCAAGGCTTTCTGACATGCCGCACGCCCACGAGGCGATAGCAAACAGAATGGTAGCCCAGGTGAACAACTTCACTTCACCGATGCGTTTTGCCAGCCAGCCGGTAATCGGGATCGAAATGGCGTTGGCGACGCCAAACGAGGTGATGACCCAGGTGCCCTGCGAGTTCGAGGCACCGAGGTTACCGGCGATAGTGGGGATGGCGACGTTGGCGATGGTCGAGTCCAGTACCTGCATGAACGTCGCCAGCGACAGCGCAATGGTCATTAAGACCAGCGGCATCCCTTCAAGCGGTTTTTGTGCCATTACAGCCTCCGCGTCATCATCCGGCGTTGGCGCGGACGATATCGGTGATCAGCTGATTGACCGGCGCAAGGTCAATCGCCAGCGCATTGCTGCTGTAAGCCGCCTGCTGACGCACGCTGGTCGCCAGGGTGCTGCCCTCGGTGTTGGTGGTATCGATTTTCACCAGCGTCGACAGACCAATACGCAGCGGATGCTGCTCGATATCCTGCGGGTTAAGCTCGATACGAACCGGCAGACGCTGAACCACTTTGATCCAGTTACCGGTGGCGTTCTGGGCAGGCAGCAGGGAGAACGCGCTGCCGGTGCCCATATCTAACCCGACCACTTTGCCGTGATAAACCACGTCGTCGCCGTAGATATCAGCCACCACCGTAGCCGGTTGGCCGATGCGCACGCCCGCCAGCTGGGTCTCTTTGAAGTTGGCGTCGATCCACAGATTGGTCGCCGGCACCACCGCCAGCAGCGGTGTGCTGGGGGAGATTTGCGAACCGACCTGCACGCTACGGCGTGAGACAAAACCGTCCATCGGGCTGCGGATCTCAGTACGCTGCAGCGCCAGCCAGGCGTCACGCAGTTCAGCGGCGCTCTGTTTAACCGCTGGCTGGTTTTCCAGCGAGGTATTGAGGATCATCGCCTGATTGGCGTTGTATTGCTGTACCGCCACGTCCAGCTCAGCTTTGGCAGAAGCCACGGCATCACGGGCGTGCTGTAACTCTTCACGGCCAATCAGATTCGAGGCACCTAGCGGCTCACGGCGTTTCAGATCCGCTTCTGCCTGAGCCAGCGCCGTCTGACGTAAGGTGATAGTGGCCTGATACTGCTTCGCGTTAATCATCAGCTGATGCGTCTGACGTACGCTGGTGGCCAGTGCGGTCTGTGCTTTTTCAAACGCCTGTTCCGCATCGGTTTTATCCAGCGAAACCAGCACATCGCCTTTTTTAACGAAGTCGGTATCTTCAAACCAGACTTTGTTCACGCTACCGGAAACCTGTGCCATCACCTGAACCTGGTTACCCGCAACGTAAGCGTCATCGGTCTCCTGAAAATGGCGCAGCACCAGGAACCAGTAGACGCCCCAGGCAATTCCAATCAGCACAAAGATCAGCGCCAGCACGATGAGCACACTTTTGCGCTTCTTCTTTTTGTTAGCTGACGGTTGCGGGCTTTGTGCTTCTGCCGTTGCACTCATGTCATTCTCCACGTTTTCCATTTAGTCGGGATGCAGAAATCCATTCCCGCAAGCGCCCGAGTCGAAAAAGCCAGCGACTGAGCGCTGGCCGGATAAAAAAGGAAAGTAAAATAACGGTTTCGACAGGTGATTGTGTCGCACTTCTTGCTATTAGCGGGACAGCGAGGCGATCAATTGATCTTCGTCCATTTTATCGAGGCGGTTAAGTAACTTACGGGTGATACCTTCCAGCTGGGACTTCTCATCGACCGACAGTGACGACCAGAGATATTGCAGGCTCTGATGCTGTGGCGGCAGCAGCTGACGTAAGAACTCATTGCCTTTTTCGGTCAGGTGCAGGTGCAGACAGCGACGATCATGATCGCTTTCACGGCGCTCGATCCAGCCGCGTTTTTCCAGCTCATCAGCAATACGCGTGGCGTTGGTCCGTGATGATCCCAGGGCGGAGCTCAGCTCTGACGGCTGAATACTCTGGTTCTCCTGTGCATCCAGCGTAATCAATGCCATGAACAGGGTTTCGTTGATTCCCTGTGCCTTCAGCATCTTGTTGCGGTTGTCCAGCAGTTTACCCTGCATGTGCATACAGAGACGCGTAAGGATAATTTCCTGTAACGGAAAATCCTTATGGCGATTGGCACGGATGTTTAGCATCTGCTCAATGGGAGTAAACGAACTTTCCATTAAAAAAAACCTCACTAATTGCAACTTGTATAATAACTATGGTGACAGATTAAGCGTAGTCACATTTTCGGCAGGTGAGTAGAACCAGGGTCACGCTGCCACCATCTGGCGATTCCAGGCCAATCCGTGGCCCTGGGTTAAAAACCCGTACGCCCGGCAACAGCGAATGCGCCGGGACGTGATCAATAAAAGGTGTCGAATTTAATAATTTCGCGAGGAAAAATAACTGAAGTGAATAGGTTTATCACTAACCATAACAAACCTAACCATATGTGACCAGACTCAATCAGCTGTCCGGCCTGCGCTTCAGCGCATTTTCGCTTGCTCATACCGCTGTCCGTTAAACCAAATCAACAGGTTAATCAGCGTCAGGACAGCGCCTGCGCTACACACACCGTACCAGCCGGACAGATGGTAGGCGGTGGCGGAAAGCAGCGAACCCGCTGCGCCGCCAATAAAATAACTGGTCATGTAGCCGGCATTCAGGCGGTTACGCGCGTCCGGCATCTGGGCATAAATCACACTTTGATTGGTGATATGGACCGCCTGCACCGCCAGATCCAGCAACAGAATGCCGATAATCAGTGCCGTAAGAGAGTGGGCACCGAAGGCAATCGCGATCCATGACAGCAGCATAATCAGCAAGCCGATGCGGGTAGTGAGCTTCGCCTTACCTTTATCTGCCAGCGAACCCGCCTGACGCGCCGCCAGCGCGCCGGCGGCACCTACCAGTCCCAGCAGACCAATTTCGCCCTCTGAAAAATGATAAGGCGCGGCTGAAAGCAAAAAGGCCATCGAGGTCCAGAGCAGGCTGAAGTTGGCAAACGAGAGGCAGCCGGTCCAGGCGCGGGTACGGATCACCCGATTGCTGGCGTAGAGCCTGAAAATTGACGCCAGCAGCTGGCGATAGCTCATCGTCACCGACACGCTGATGCGCGGCAGGAAGTGCCACAGCGCCAGCGCCATCACCGCCATCAACAGGCTGGCGGTCCAGTAGACCGTGCGCCAGCCGCCAAGTTGTGCCAGCCCGCCGGCGACGGTTCGCGCCAGCAGGATACCCAGCAGCAGGCCGCTCATCACCGTGCCGACAATTTTGCCGCGCCGCTCCGGCTCAGCCAGCGTCGCGGCCAGCGGCACCAGAATTTGCGCCGCCACCGAAAACAGACCGGTCATCAGCGTACCGAGCAGTAAAAACAGGAAAGAGCGGGAGAGGGCGATGATCACCATACCCGCTGCAGCCAGCAGGATCATGGTCACGATCAGGCTGCGCCGTTCGAATCGGTCACCGAGCGGCACCAGCAGCAGTAATCCGCAGGCATAGCCCAGTTGCGCGGTGGTAACGATAAAACCGGCGAGGCTGACTGAGAGATCGAACTGGTGAGCAATGGTACTGAGCAAGGGCTGAACGTAGTAATTGCTGGCAACGGACAGCCCGGTGGCTACCGACATCAACATTACTAAAGCAGGCGTCAGACCCTGACGGGAAGCATTCATAAACAACAACGGCAGCTAATAATCATAAGAGGTTAATAATAACTCAAAAAACTATTTCACACGCATCTTTATTAACAGGCCATACCAGTGTGTTTAACAGAAACAAAAAAGGGCGGAAAGATCCGCCCTGCAGGAAACCAGAAAACTTACTGCGCAGCCGCCTGAGCGTCGCTAACCCATTTATCGAATTCAGCCTGGTGTGCTTTGATCCAGCCATCGACGTGACCGTTAATCGCCTCTTCTGACGACTGGCCGGCATGCATCGCGGCGTTTTCAGCGTTGATATCCGCCAGCGGCAGCTTCATTTCAGCGAACAGTCTGGCCGCCGCCGGGTTTTTCTCAGCCCAGGCTTTGTTGGCCACAATGTGCATGGTATTCACCGGGAAGCCGTAGTTCGCGCCGTTTGGCAGTTTGGTATCGACATTTTTCTGCTCGCCCGGCATTGAGGAGAACGGCACCTGCAGCCAGGTGACATCGCGACCCGGCTTCATCACATCGCTGACCCAGTAAGGTGTCCAGGTGTAATAAAGGATAGGTTTAGCCTGCTTAAAGCGGGTAATGGTGTCAGCAATCATGGCGGAATAGTTACCCTGATTGTGTTCAACGGTTTTACTCAGGCCAAACGCCTCGATCTGATGATTAATCACCGCTTCACAGCCCCAGCCAGGGGTGCAACCGGTCAGATCCGCTTTGCCGTCACCGTTGGTATCAAACAGCGCAGCGATTTTTGGATCCTTTAACTGCTCAATATTGGTGATGTGATACTGCTCAGCGGTTTTTTTATCAATCAGATAACCCTGGGCGGCACCGGTGACGTAAGTGCCCTGACGGTAGAACTTCGCATCGCCGCCGGCGGCTTTGTACATATCATCGTGCAGCGGCTGCCAGTTGGTGGCGATAAAGGTCGCATCGCCAGCAGCGATGGTGGTGTAGCCGACGTTGTAATCCACTTCGCTCGGTTTTTCGACCTGATAACCGAGCTTTTCCAGCGCCCGGCTAACAATCAGGGTCTGAAAAGTCTCTTCAGAAATGGTGCTCTGAATCGGTTTCACCGTAATCCCTTTGCCGGGCAGATCGGCTGCAGAAACCTGTGAAACGGCAAAGGTGGCTAACACGGCGGCCAGCAGAGGAGCTGTCTTGCGCATAGTAATTCCTTATTTTTTCGATTGTAGCGGAGCGGGCGACACGCGGGTGCCGCCCGAAAACTCATTTCTTACGAAACGGGGAGAGGATCAGACCAATCGGGCCGCTGTGGTACCAGTGACGGTTGCCACGGCTGCGGTTATCGCGGCCAAAGGATTGGGTCAGACGGTCGAGAATGATGGCGAGGATCACGATGCCGACGCCGCCGACCGTTGCCAGTCCCATATCGAGACGGCCAATGCCGCGCAGTACCATCTGGCCGAGTCCGCCGACGGCAATCATCGAGGCAATGACCACCATCGACAGCGCCAGCATCAGCGTCTGGTTAACGCCAGCCATAATGGTCGGCATCGCCAGCGGCAACTGCACTTTAAACAGCAGCTGGCGCGGACTGGCACCGAACGATTCGCTCGCTTCGATCAGGTCAGCGGGCACCTGCTTAATCCCAAGAATGGTCAGGCGAACAATCGGCGGCAGGGCGAAGATAATCGTCACCACTACGCCAGGCACGTTGCCGATACCAAACAGCATCACGATCGGCACCAGATAGACGAAGGCGGGCGTGGTCTGCATCGCATCCAGCAGTGGTCGGATAATACGCGCGGCGCGCTGACTGCGGGCCAGCCAGATCCCCAGCGGCAGACCGATCAGAATACAGAACAGCAGCGCGGTAAGGACCAGCGCCAGCGTCACCATCGCCTGCGACCAGGCACCAATCGCGCCAATCAGCACCAGCGAAATCAGCGTGGCAATTCCCATCGCCGGGCTGGCGATCTGCCAGGCGATCAGCGCGAAGACCAGAATGGCAACCGGCGCGGGCATGCCCAGCAGCAGTTGCTGAAAGGCACTGAGAATGTAATCGACCGGCACCCGAATACCCTGGAACAGCGGCCGGAAATGATTCACCACCCAGTCGATACCGTCAGTCACCCAGTGATCGAGCGGAATCCAGGTTTTGTGAAACGGGTCCAGAATATTGAAGTGTTCAGGCTGGGCCGCCGGTGCGCTGTGCAGCCAGTCACTGCTGGCCGCATCCGGTGTTGTGCTGCCATCCGGCGTGCCCCAGGCATCGGTGCCGCCGCTGCTGGCGGGCGCGCTCTGGCTGCTGGTGGAGGCGGCACTGCCGCTTTCCCATGGATTGCTGGTGTCCTGACTCATGGCTGGGCTCCTTCACGATCTAATGCGCGCAACAGTGTGCTTTTGGAAATGATACCGACGTACTGATTCTCCTCACCGACCACCGGCACCGCGCAGGGGGCCTGGGCAACGTGAGAAAGTAAATCGTTCAGTGAGGTATCGGCGGGAACCGCAGCCGGTGCGTCGAGCAGCGCGCTGTCTATCCCTTCGCCGGCTGCCAGCGCGGCTTTCAGCGAATCGGTGGAGACGACGCCGATGAATTTCTGCTTTTCCAGCACGTAGCCGTAATCGCGATCTTCATCCTGCAGCAGTTTGATGGCGGAGCGTGGACCGAAACCGGCCGCCTTACGGATTAGCGCGCCGGCGCTGCGACGGGCGATATCTTTGGCGCTGAAGACGTGGCTGATATCCACCCCACGGAAGAAGGTGCGCACATAGTCATTGGCCGGATTATTCAGGATTTCATCCGGGGTACCAACCTGGACTACTTCGCCGCCCTGCATAATGGCAATCCGATCGCCAATACGCATTGCTTCATCCAGATCGTGGGAAATAAAGACGATGGTACGCTGTTGCCGCGCCTGTAATTTGACCAGCTCATCCTGCATCTCGGTACGAATCAACGGATCCAGCGCAGAGAAGGCTTCATCCATTAATAATATATCGGGATTAATCGCCAGCGCGCGGGCTAATCCGACGCGCTGACGCATGCCGCCGGAAAGTTCATCCGGGTAGGCGTGGGCATAATTCTCCAGCCCGACCTGACGTAACGCGTCTAATGCTTTTTCCTGCCGTTCGGCCAGCGGTACTCCGGCTAATTCCATGCCGAACGCACTATTATTCAGTACATTCATGTGCGGCATTAACGCAAATGACTGGAATACCATACTGATTTTATTTCTGCGCACCTCGCGCAGTTCGCTGTCGGATATTTTTGCAATATCGACACCGTCAATAATCACCTGGCCACGTGTTGGCTCTATCAGACGATTGAGAAGGCGAACCATGGTCGATTTTCCTGAACCGGATAACCCCATGATGACGAATATCTCGCCTTCTTCAATGGCCAGACTGGCGTTCTTAACCCCGAGAGAGAGACCGGTCTTCTCAAGGATCACATCTTTGGTTGCCCCCTTTTCAATATATTTAAATGCGCGGTCCGGATTATCGCCAAATATCTTATAGAGATTTTTTACTTCGAGTTTAATTGCCATGCAGAAATTAAATCCTGGTTGTAATATTAATCTGTCTGTCCCACTGAAATTTGAGCAGGCCATACCGTAGCACACTGAGATCATCTGACAACCCTGCAGGCCGATATTGGCGCGCTGTCAGGCCGTTCAAAGCCGATTATCGCCAGTGCTCACAAGGGATCAGCGCAGATTAATTTTTTATGAATTGAACGCGAAATTATTGGCATTTCGGCCGCTTTGCCACGGCAAAGACGGAAAATGGGCGCTCGTAAACGGCAAATATTGCCAGAATAAAGGTGACCGATAGTAGGAAATAATCGTCTCAGTCATCAACTTTTTGCAGCAGAATAATCGCCGATGAAAAGCCGATATTATGCCAGTCTCAGTGTTGGTGAAAAAGGCCAATTACGGCAAGGCGGCGTGGAGTGAATACGCAGGGGTAAAACCGCAGCGGGCGGGCCGGGAAGGGGAATGAAAAGGGCAGTACCGGGCGCGGCATGGTCGCACCCGGCAGGGATCAGAAGTTCCAGTCTTCGTCTTCGGTTTCGACCGCTTTTCCCATCACATAGGAGGAGCCGGAACCGGAGAAGAAATCGTGGTTTTCGTCGGCATTTGGCGAGAGCGCCGACAGAATGGCCGGATTCACCGCCGTCAGCTCGGCCGGGAACAGCGCCTCATAACCCAGATTCATCAGGGCCTTGTTGGCGTTGTAGTGTAAAAAGGTTTTCACCTCTTCAACCCAGCCGACATCGGCATACAGCGCTTCGGTGTAGGCGACTTCGTTCTCATACAGCGCCAGCAGCAGGTCGTAAGCGAACTGTTGCAGCTCTTCGCGGCGCAGATCATCCGCCGTTTCCAGCGCTTTCTGGAACTTATAACCGATGTAGTAGCCGTGTACCGCCTCATCACGAATAATCAGACGGATCAGATCGGCGGTGTTGGTCAGCTTACCGCGGCTTGACCAGTACATCGGCAGCCAGAAGCCGGAGTAGAACAGGAACGACTCAAGGAACACGCTGGCAATCTTCTTCTTCAGCGGGTCATCGGCCCGGTAATGCTCAAGAATGATGCGCGCTTTATTTTGCAGCGGCGCATTCTCTTCGCTCCACTGATAGGCCGCATCAACATCCTGCGTGTTACACAGCGTCGAGAAGATCGAACTGTAGGAACGGGCATGGACCGCCTCCATAAAGCTGATGTTCGACAGCACCGCCTCTTCGTGTGGCGTCAGCGCATCATCCATCAGGCCCGGCGCACCAATCACATTCTGAATGGTATCGAGCAACGTCAGGCCGGTGAAAACCCGGATAGTCAGCTGCTGTTGCTGAGCATCCAGCGTCTGCCAGGCGGGCAGATCGTTGGAGAGCGGCACCTTTTCCGGTAGCCAGAAGTTGCTGGTCAGGCGGTTCCAGACCTCAAGATCTTTATCATCCTGAATCCGGTTCCAGTTAATCGCTTGAATTTGTTTTAGTTGCATAGTTTTTATCACAGCGCGCAGGAGACGCAGCCCTGAACCTCTGTGCCTTGTAGCGCCATCTGGCGCAGTCGGATGTAATAGAGTGTTTTGATGCCTTTTTTCCACGCGTAAATCTGCGCTTTGTTGATGTCACGGGTGGTGACGTCATCGCGGAAGAACAGCGTCAGCGACAGGCCCTGATCGACGTGCTGCGTGGCTTCGGCGTAGGTATCAATAATCGCTTCCGGCCCAATCTGATACGCATCCTGATAGAGATCGAGATTGTCATTGGTCATAAACGGCGCGGGATAATAGACGCGACCGGTTTTGCCCTCTTTGCGGATCTCAATGCGTGACACGATCGGATGAATGCTGGAGGTGGCGTGGTTGATGTACGAGATCGAACCGGTCGGCGGAATCGCCTGCAGGTTCTGATTAAACAGACCGTGCTGCATTACCGCCTCACGCAGCGCCTGCCAGTCCGCCTGGGTTGGCAGCGTAATACCGGCATCAGCAAACAGTTGCGCCACCCGTTCGGTGCGCGGACGCCATGCCTGCTGAAGGTATTTATCGAAATAGCGGCCGCTGGCGTACTGCGAATCAGCAAAGCCGTCAAAACTCTGCTGCCGTTCCCGCGCCAGCTGGTTCGAGGTGCGCAGCGCATAGTAGGTGATGCAATAGAAGTAGAGATTGGTGAAGTCCAGCGCTTCCGGTGAACCGTAGGCCATGCCTTCGCGCGCCAGATAGCCGTGCAGGTTCATCTGACCGAGGCCAATCGCATGTGAGCGGCGGTTGCCTTCGGCCACGGACGGCACCGAGCCGATCTCGCTCATCATGGAGACGGCGGTGAGGGCGCGGACCGCCACATCGACGGTACGTGCCAGGTCACGCGAATCCATGGCGTGGGCAATATTCAGCGAACCGAGATTACAGGAGATATCTTTGCCGACCCGGCGATAGCTGAGATCGTCAAAATATTCGCTGGCGCTGTTTACCTGCAGAATTTCGGAGCACAGGTTACTCATATTGATGCGGCCGGCGATCGGGTTACTGCGGTTCACGCTGTCTTCAAACATGATGTAGGGATAGCCCGACTCGAACTGGATTTCGGCCAGCGTCTGAAAGAAGTCGCGCGGCTGAATATAGGTTTTGCGGATGCGATCATCCGTCAGCATCTCGTGATACTTTTCGCTGATGCTAATGTCGCCAAACGCCTGGCCGTAGATACGCTCCACGTCATAGGGTGAGAACAGCGCCATCGGCTGGTTCTCTTTCGCCAGCTGGAAGGTGATATCGGGGATCACCACGCCGAGCGACAGGGTTTTAATGCGGATCTTCTCATCGGCATTTTCACGTTTGGTGTCGAGGAAGCGGAAAATATCGGGATGGTGTGCGTTGAGCCACACCGCGCCCGCGCCCTGGCGTGCACCGAGCTGATTGGCGTAGGAGAAGGCATCTTCCAGCATTTTCATCACCGGGATCACCCCCGATGACTGGTTTTCGATGCGTTTGATCGGTGCGCCTGATTCGCGCAGGTTCGACAGCAGGAAAGCGACGCCGCCGCCGCGCTTCGACAGCTGTAGCGCCGAGTTCACCGCACGGCCAATCGACTCCATATTGTCTTCAATACGCAGCAGGAAGCAGGAGACCAGCTCGCCGCGCTGCTGCTTGCCGCAGTTAAGGAAGGTCGGTGTAGCGGGCTGGAAGCGGCCGCTGAGCATCTCTTCCAGCAGTGAACGCGCCAGGTTTTCATCACCCTGCGCCAGCGTCAACGCGACCATACAGGCCCGCTGCTCAAAGCTTTCGAGGTAACGTTTGCCGTCAAAGGTTTTCAGCGTGTAGCTGGTGTAGAACTTCCAGGCACCGAGAAAGGTTTTGAATTCAAAGCCCCAATTTTCCGCCACAGCGTGCAGTTTAAGCAGGAAGTCAAAATTGTACTGGTTCAGCACCTCAGCTTCGTAATAGCCCTCCGCCACCAGATAGCGCAATCGCTCGGCGTTACTGGTGAAAGGCACGGTATTGGGCTGCACGTGCTGCAGGAAGAACTGACGCGTCGCTTCGCGATCCTTATCAAACTGAATCCGGCCATCGGCGTCGTACAGGTTGAGCATGGCGTTGAGCGCGTGGTAGTCCAGCGTCACGGTGTTGAGGGTATCTGTTGTTGCCAAAATTGGGTTACTCCCGCTTTAACTTTCGCGATATCGTCAGGCGTTCCCATCAGCTCAAAGCGGTAGAGACAGGTAACCTGACATTTTTTTGCAATGATGCTGCCGGCCAGGCAGTAACCGGCACCGAAGTTACGGTTACCGGCTGCGATCACCCCACGGATGCCGCGGCGGTTAGCTTCATCATTAAGAAACTGAATCACCTGACGTGGCACTGCGCCACGACTGCTGCCCCCGCCATAGCTCGGCACCACCAGAATGTAAGGCTGGTCGGTGTGCAGTGACTGTGTCGCATCGAGCGGGATGCGCCGGGCCGGTAAGCCGAGGCGCAGGATGAACCGGTGGGTGTTTTCCGACTGGCTGGAAAAATAGACCAGTGGGACCATCGCTTTACCCTCCAACAGCGGCGAGCTGGCGCAGCGAGGCGATTTTGTCCGGACGGAAGCCGCTCCAGTGATCGTCATCCGCCATCACCACCGGCACCTGGCGGTATCCCAGTGATTTCAGGTTGTCGATCGCCTCTGGCTGGCTATCCAGGTTGATCAGCTGATAGGCAATACCCTGGCGATCCAGCGCGTTTTTGGTGGCGTTGCACTGGACACAATTATCTTTAGTGTAAATAATAATGCGCATGATTCGTATTTCCCTCTGTATGCGGAGCGGATGCCGGGAAACGAAGCAGGCGCCGCAGGTGGCGGGCTTCGTTCAACGGGACATCGGGCGTCGTGCTGATGAGATAAATACTAGATGTAGCGTTTTGCATGGTCAAGCCCACTAGATATAGGGTTTTGCGATTTGCATTTGCGTCAGTGCGGCAAAGCCAGTGGCAATGCGCCTTCAGGGGCAGGAAATTGATTTGTAAATTTTAACGCTCAAAAAACGGGCATAAAAAAGCCCCGCACGGGGCGAGGCTCGGATGATATGAGGCAGTGCGCTTAGCGGCGTGAAGCCAGCAGCACGCCGAATACCAGACCAATGGCGGCACCGACGCCGACACCGTGCCATGGTTTGTCATGCACATAAGTATCAACCTGCGCGCCAGCGTCACGGGCAACCTGAGCCACACGGTTGCTGCCGCCGTTCAGGCGTGCGCGCGTCTGCTTCAGCAACGCTTCTGCCTGGCTGCGTGCAGAATCGACTTCATCTTTAGCATCGCTGCCGTAAGATTTCAGCAGTGCTTCAAGTGAATCAGCGAGTTCGTTAACATCCTGATTGATATCAATGTCATCGTTTTTTACGGTTCGATTAAACATTTTTTGGCTCCCTTTGATTTAAAACGTAATACTTAGTGTAGACGACCTTGCGATAAACGAGACGCGAGAATGGGCTTTAGGGAAAATTCCGAATGCCCACTCTGTCATGCTGAGGTAAGGTTGCGAAGCTTTTGAAAGAGGAGAGGATCGAGCATGTATTTACGACCAGATGAGGTAGCGCGCGTACTGGAAAAAGCGGGTTTCGAAGTGGATGAGATCACCCCACGGGCTTATGGTTATCGCCGTGGTGACAACTATGTTTATGTGAATCGTGAAGCGCGTATGGGGCGCACGGCACTGGTGATTCATCCAACACTGAAAGAGAAGAGCCAGCCGTTCGCTGAACCGGCTTCTGAAATGAAGACCTGCGATCACTACACCCAATTCCCTCTCTACCTGGCGGGTGATTCTCAGGAACATTACGGCATCCCGCACGGATTCAGTTCCCGCATGGCGCTGGAACGCTATCTACAGAGCGTTTTCGGCTAACGCATCAGGCCCCGCCGCGACGGGGCACTGAACCCCTCTCCCCAATCCTACCCCCGGCAATTCATTGCAATTCACCGCTGTGACGCGTATAAAACCCTTCACTATAGATGTTTAGACGTCCATACGGATAAAAGTGATGAGTGAACAGCAAACCCCCGCGCAGGATCAATTCAAACGCACTATGAAAGTGCGCCATCTGGTGATGTTATCGCTGGGCGGTGTCATCGGCACCGGGCTATTTTTTAACACCGGCTACATCATCTCCACCACCGGCGCGGCCGGTACGCTGCTGGCCTACCTGATTGGTGCCTTAGTGGTGTGGCTGGTGATGGTCTGCCTCGGCGAACTTTCTGTGGCGATGCCGGAAACCGGCGCGTTTCACGTCTATGCGGCGCGCTATCTGAGTCCTGCCACCGGTTATACCGTGGCCTGGCTCTACTGGCTGACGTGGACCGTGGCGCTTGGCTCCAGCCTGACGGCGGCCGGCTTCTGTATGCAGTACTGGTTTCCTCAGGTGCCGGTCTGGATCTGGTGTCTGGTGTTCTGCTGTGCCATCTATCTGCTGAATGTGATCTCAACCCGCTTCTTCGCGGAAGGGGAGTTCTGGTTCTCGCTGATTAAAGTGATCACTATTATTGCCTTCATCCTGCTCGGCGGTGCCGCAATGTTCGGTTTCATCCCGATGAAAGATGGCACTCCCGCGCCCGGCTTAAGCAATCTCACCGCGCACGGCTGGCTGCCGAACGGCGTGTTGCCGATTCTGATGACCATGGTGGCGGTTAACTTCGCTTTTTCCGGCACCGAACTGATTGGTATCGCGGCGGGTGAAACCCAGCAGCCAGAGAAAGTGCTGCCGCTGGCGATCCGCACCACCGTGGCGCGGTTGATCATCTTTTTTATCGGTACGGTGTTGGTGCTGGCAGCGCTGATCCCGATGGATCAGGCCGGGATCGTTAAGAGTCCTTTTGTGCTGGTGTTTGAAAAGATCGGTGTGCCCTGGGCTGCGGATATCATCAACTTTGTCATCCTGACCGCCATTCTGTCAGCCGCCAACTCCGGTCTGTATGCATCGGGCCGCATGCTCTGGTCACTGGCGAATGAAAATACGCTGCCGCGTGCTTTTGCCCGGGTGAATAAACGTGGCGTGCCGCTGCTGGCGATCACCGTCAGCATGATTGGCGGATTGCTGGCACTGATCTCCAGCGTGATCGCGCCCGATACGGTGTTTGTGGCGCTGTCGGCGATCTCCGGCTTTGCGGTGGTCGCCGTCTGGCTCAGCATCTGCGCCTCACATTTTGTCTTCCGTCGCCGCCACCTGCAGCAGGGAAAATCGCTGGCGCAGCTGGGCTATCGCGCGCCGCTCTATCCGCTGACGCCGGTGCTCGGGTTTCTGCTCTGTCTGCTGGCCTGCATCGGACTGGCGTTCGACCCGACCCAGCGCATCGCCCTGTGGTGTGGCATTCCGTTTGTACTGTTCTGCTACGCCGCTTACCATCTGACCCACAAATCATCGCCGAAGCCTGAGGAGGCCAATGATGTCGCATAATCCTGTCGCGCAGGCCCTGTCTGAATCGCCGCTGCTGATCCTCGATGGCGCGCTGGCCACCGAACTGGAAGCGCGCGGCTGCCAGCTGGCCGATGCGCTGTGGTCAGCGAAAGTCCTGATGGAAAACCCGGAGCTAATCTACCAGGTTCACTACGACTATTTTGCCGCAGGCGCCCGCTGCGCGATTACCGCCAGCTATCAGGCGACGCCGCAGGGCTTTGCCTCTCGCGGGCTGGATCAGGCGCAGTCGCTGGCGTTAATTGCGCAGAGCGTCGAACTGGCGCGACGCGCGCGTCAAGATTATCTGGCTACCCAGCCGGACGCTAAAACTCTGCTGGTGGCGGGATCGGTTGGGCCATACGGTGCGTTTCTGGCGGATGGTTCGGAGTATCGTGGCGACTACGCGCTGCCGGAAGCGGAGATGATGGCGTTTCATCGCCCGCGCATCGCAGCGCTGCTGGCGGCCGGGGCCGACCTGCTGGCCTGTGAAACCCTGCCATCGTTTGCCGAAGCGCAGGCGCTGGCAACGTTGTTAACCGAATTCCCGGACAGCACTGCCTGGTTCTCATTTACGCTGCGCGACGCGGGCCACATCAGCGACGGCACGCCGTTATCCGAGGTGGTCGACTGGCTTAACACCCAGCCGCAGGTGGTGGCGCTGGGCGTCAACTGTGTGGCGCTGGAGAGCGTGACGCCGGCGCTGCAACAGCTGCAGCAGCTGACCGACAAGCCGCTGGTGGTCTATCCCAACTCCGGCGAACAGTATGACGCCAGCAGCAAAACCTGGCATTCGGCCCCGTCGGGCTGCACCCTGGAACACAAGCTGGATGAGTGGCAGCGGGCAGGCGCGAAGCTGATTGGCGGCTGCTGCCGTACCTCACCCAAAGACATCGCGGCTATTGCGCACGCTTGTCAACCGCAATAAGGCGGTTGAATCGGGCGATGATAGCCCGATTGAGGCACGTGAAAAGGCGGGAAGGGCGGTTTACACTGTGCTTCCTGACCTTTTTGCGGAACCCTTCATGAAACAGCGAATTCTGGCTCTGGCCGCCGCGCTGCTGCTAAGCGGCTGTGCCACCATTGTCGGCAATGAAACCCAATCGGTACGCATCGACTCCCTGCCGCAGGGCGCGCGTTTTACCGTGCAGGATGAGCGCGGTTTCGCGGTCGCACAGGGTTTCACGCCGCAGACCGTTGAGCTGGAGAAATCCACCGGTCGCTACTTCGGCAAAAAACACTATCTGCTGATGCTGGAAAGCCCGGGCTATGTGCCGGTGACCATGCCGATCGAAGCGCGCGCCAACCTGTGGTATCTGCTGGGCAATATTCCGCTGGGCGGCTTCCCCGGCTGGCTGCTGGTCGATCCGTTCTATGGCGGCATGTACGACCTGAAGCCCGAGCATCCGCGTCCGTTTATGAATCCGGTCGGCGCGCGCGGCTGATTACTGCGCGGTCGGTTTCACCATGCCGCCTGGCGTTTTGTGGCGCTCCAGATACTGATGCTGGAAAATGCACATGCGGATGGTGTTACGGTATTCCCCGTTGATAAAAAACTCATGCTTTAGCACGCCTTCAATCTCGAAGCCGAGCTTGGTATAGATGTGGATCGCTTTCTCATTCTCCTGATCGACAATCAGGTAGAGCTTATACAGGTTCAGCACCGAGAAGCCGTAATCCATTGCCAGCTTTGCCGCCTGGGTCGCCAGACCTTTGCCCTGATGCGCCGGATCGATAATGATCTGAAACTCGGCGCGGCGATGCACATGATTAATTTCCACCAGCTCGACCAGCCCCGCTTTCTGCTCGTCATGCTCCACCACAAAGCGCCGTTCCGTTTGATCGTGAATGTGCTTGTTGTAGAGATCGGAGAGTTCAACAAAAGCCTCATACGGCTCCTCGAACCAGTAACGCATCACGCTGGCGTTGTTATCCAGTTGATGAACAAAATGCAGATCTTCCCTTTCCAGTGGACGCAGTTTTACCGTCATGCTCTTTTCCTTTCGTTAGGCGATTGCCGCGAGTATAACGCACCAGCCTGCGGCCGCGCTGCGCTCAGTTGCACCTTAACGGTGCGCGACGGCCTCTGCTGGCGGGTCTGAAACCATTTTTCAGGCGCGTTTGGCGTTCTGGCACAGCCATTGCTTGGCTTGTATAGATAAGACTATACAACCTTGAGATGTTCACCTTGTGACGGGAGTGAAAGATGAATCAGCAAATCAGGCGGGCGGTCAGTGCAGTGGCGTTATCGGTAGCGATCGGCAGCACGATGATGGCGCAGGCGGAAGAAACCCCGGTCGCCATCGGCATTTCGGGCTGGACCGGGTTTGCACCGCTGACGCTGGCGGACAAAGCGGGCATCTTTAAAAAGCATGGTCTGGCGGCGGAGGTCAAAATGATCCCGCAAAGCAGCCGTCACCTGGCCGTGGCATCCGGCACCATTCAGTGTGCCGCCACCACGGTGGAAACCTACATCTCGTGGAACGCGGCCGGTGTGCCGATCAAGCAGATTGTCCAGCTCGACAAATCCTACGGTGCTGATGGTCTGGCGGTGCGCGGCGGAATCAACAGCATCAGCGATCTCCGGGGCAAAGTGGTGGGCGTTGACGCACCCGGCACCTCACCTTATTTCGCGCTGGCGTGGATACTCGATAAAAATGGCATGACGATGAAAGATGTCCGGCTGGCCACCCTGTCGCCGCAGGCCGCCGCACAGGCATTTACCGCCGGGCGAAACGACGCCGCCATGAGCTATGAACCCTATCTCTCCACCATCCGCAAACAGCCAGCGGCCGGGAAAATTATCGCCACCACTCTCGACTATCCGATGGTGATGGACACGTTGGGCTGCACGCCGGCCTTCCTGAAAGCCCATCCGCAGGCGGCAAAAGCGCTGGTTGAGAGCTACTTCGATGCGCTGGAGATGATCAAGCAGCAGCCGGAAAAATCGTACCAAATTATGGGCGCGGCGGTGAAATCGAGCGGCAAAGCGTTCGCCGAATCTGCGAGTTATCTGCGCTGGCAGGGACGTGAAGAGAACCGGGCATTCTTCAACGGCGGCATTCAGAGCTTCAGTGATGAAGCGGGCAAACTGCTGCTGCGCGCCGGCGTAATTAAAACCATGCCGGATATCAACAGCCTCTACGATGCCAGCTTTGTCCAGTAACCGGAGATCGCCGATGGAGATCAGTAAACCTCAGCCAGCCACGCCGCCGGACACGCTGCCGGACGCACCGAAGCGCTGGCACAATCCCTTAATGGTGCCGCTAAAACCGGTCGCTGTGCGGCTGCGTATCGGCCTCGGCATCGGTTTTTTTGTGCTGTTTGTCGCGGTCTGGGCGCTGGTGACGCTGGGCGGCATGGTGTCGCCCACCTTTCTCGCCGATCCGATCACCATGTTGCAACAGGGCGTGACGCTGTTCACCGAGTACAATTTTGCGCTGGATATCGGCATGACGGTGATGCGGGTGCTGTCGGGGTTTGTACTGGCGGCGGTAATCGCGGTGCCGCTTGGCATCATGATGGGCGCATTCAAAACCTGGGAAGCGTTTCTTGAGCCTTTCGTTTCGTTTTGTCGTTATCTGCCGGCGTCCGCCTTTGTGCCGCTGCTGATCCTCTGGGCAGGCATTGGCGAGATGCAGAAAATCCTGGTGATCTTTATCGGATCATTTTTCCAGATCGTCCTGATGGTGGCGGTAACGGTCAGCAGTGCCCGGCGCGATCTGGTGGAAGCCGCCTATACGCTGGGCTGCAGCAACCGATCGATAGTGCGGCGGGTGTTGATCCCCGGCGCGGCACCCGGCATTGCGGAACTGTTGCGTCTGGTACTGGGCTGGGCCTGGACCTATGTGATCGTCGCGGAGTTGATCGGATCGGAAAGCGGCATCGGCCATATGATCGTCGACAGTCAGGCGCTGCTGAATACCGGACAGATCATCTTTGGCATTATCGTCATCGGCCTGATTGGGCTGCTGTCCGATTACCTGTTTAAGCGGGTCAATCGTCGGCTGTTTGCATGGAGTTACCCGGCATGAAACAGAGCAAACTTAACGTACGTGGCGTCGAACGCTGGTTTCCCGGGCCGCAGGGTGAGCAAACCCAGGCGCTGCAACCGATCTCCTGGCGGGTGGAGGAGAACGACTTCGTCACCATTCTGGGGCCGTCCGGCTGCGGCAAATCGACCCTGCTGCGGATTATCGCCGGACTGGACAGCCCGACGCGCGGTGAGATCTGGCTGGATGGCGCGCCGGTCGACGGGCCCGGCGCAGATCGTGGCATGGTCTTCCAGAGCTACACCCTGTTTCCGTGGCTGACGGTGGAAGAGAACGTCTGCTTCGGCCTGCGGGAACGCGGCATCAGTACCGCACAGCAGCGGCAGCGCTGTGACTACTATCTGCATCAGGTGGGGCTGCACGGCTTCGCCCGTCACTATCCGCGCCAGCTCTCCGGCGGTATGCAGCAGCGCACCGCCATCGCCCGGGCGTTAGCCAACGATCCGAAAGTGCTGCTGATGGATGAGCCGTTTGGCGCGCTGGATAACCAGACGCGGGTGATGATGCAGGAGCTGTTACTGTCGGTCTGGCAGCAGTCACGCAAAACGGTGCTGTTCGTGACTCACGATATTGATGAGGCGATTTTCATGGCCAACAAAGTGGCGATCTTCAGTGCGCGGCCGGGGCGGATTAAACAGGAGGTGGCGGTTAACTTCGGCATTGAGCGTGATTACACCCTGAAAACCTCGCCGGCCTTTATGGCGCTCAAGGCGGAGATTACCGAGTCGATCCGCAGTGAAACGCGGCAGGCGCTGGAGCACTAAGTGCCGGACGGCAGGTGAGCACCGTCCGGCCGCTTTCAGGCACCGATCTGTTCGATGATCCGACCCTGCGCCATCCGTACCGCCCGATCGCACATGTGATCGATAACGTCAGGATCGTGGCTGACCAGCACCATGGTTAAGCCATCCTGACGCTTCAGATCGTTGAGCAGATTGAGGATCTCCGCCTGTACCGACATATCCAGCGCCGAGGTGGGTTCATCCAGCAACAGGATCTTCGGCTGCAACAGCAGGGCTCGCACAATCGCCACGCGCTGGCGCTGACCGCCGGAAAGCTGGTGCGGATAGCGATCGGCCAGCGCCGGATCGAGCCCGACGTGGCGAAAGCCCTGGTCGATGCGATCGTTGATGTTGTCACGTTTAATCAGCTTCAGCGGCTCGGCCAGCGTCCGGCGCAGCCGGTGACGGGGATGCAGTGAGGCATAAGGGTCCTGAAACACCATCTGCACTTCCTGACGCAGCGCGCCGGTAAAGGCTTTGCCCGGCTCCACCTGATGACCGGCTAATTGCATCCGGCCCTGCCAGTGGGGATTCAGACCGGCCAGCACCCACAGCAGCGACGACTTCCCGCAGCCAGAGGGCCCCACCAGACCAAAACATTCCCCGGCATTAACCTCAAGGTTGACCTCGTGAACCACGGTGCGCAGCTCGTAACCCTGCTTGTGGGCGACGCTGAGATCCTGCAACTTAATCATGGTGTGCCTCCAGCGCCGCACGATCCAGCACCGGCAGCTGCTGGCCGTGGGTCGCTTTACCCGGACGGCAGGCCCACAGCGTGCGGGTATAAGGATGGGTCGCCCGCGGCAGTTCGGCGGCGGGCAGGGTATCGAGCAGACGGCCTTTGTACATCACCATCACCCGCTCACAGTGTTCCGACACCTGCTGCAAATCGTGACTGATCAGCAGCAGCCCCATATTACGCGCTTCGACCAGACCGCGAATCAGCGCCAGCACCTGATCGCGCATTGCATGATCGAGTGCTGAGGTCGGTTCATCGGCGATCAGGAAATCAGGATCGGTAATCAGGGCGATCGCCAGCATCACGCGCTGGCCCATGCCGCCAGAGAGCTGATGAGGATAGTGCTGCATCAGGCGACGTGGATCGGGCAGGCCGACCGCGTCCAGCATCTCGCAGACCTTCTCTTTGCGCTCGGCGCGGCTCAGGCGACGGTGCAGAATCAGCGGCTCTTCAACCTGCCAGCCAATGGTACGCGTCGGGTTAAGCGCATATTTCGGGTCCTGCATCACCATCGCCACCCGGTTACCGCGCAGCTGGCTCCAGCGGCGCTCCGTCAGCGTCAGCGCATCCTCGCCCGCCACCTGCAGCTGCGTAGCCTGTAGATGCAGAGCGGGGGACAGCAGCCCCATCAGGCTGCGGGCGGTCAATGATTTTCCTGAGCCGGATTCACCCACCAGCGCCACGCGCTCGCGGCCAATGGAGAAACCAATATTGTCGACCAGCAGCGCATCATCGCTACGGATGGTCAGCCCTTGGGCGTGCAGCAGATTATCTGGCATGACGGGTATCCAGTCGGTCGCGCAGGCCATCGCCTGTCAGGTTAAAGGCCAGGCTGGCAAACAGAATGGCAGCGCCCGGAGCAGCGGCGACCCACCATTGATCGAAAATGACTTTACTGCCTTCGGCCACCATCGATCCCCATTCGGCGGTTGGCGGTTGTACGCCCATGCCGAGGAAACCGAGACCGGCAGCGGCCAGAATGATGCCGCCGAGGCTCAGTGCCGCACGCACTACTGCGGTCGGCAGACAGAGCGGCAGGATATGGCCGAACATCAGACGAAAGCCGGTGATACCCTGCATCCGCGCGGCGGCAAGGTAATCGCTACGGCGCAGCGCCAGCGTTTCGGCACGCGCCTGGCGGGCAAACGGCGGCCAGCTGGTCAGCGCCAGCGCCAGTGCGCCGTTCATCAGGCCAGGACCGAGAATCGCCACCAGCGCCAGCGCAATCACCAGATTGGGCAGCGACAGGAAGATATCGGTAATCCGCATCAGCAGGCGCTCAGTCCAGCCGCCGACGTAACCGGCGGTAATGCCGATCAGCAGGCCGGCCGGAATGGTCAGCACCAGAATCAGCGACACCAGCAGCAGGGTCGGACGCGCGCCGTAAATCACCCGCGACAGCAGATCGCGACCAAAGCCGTCGGTGCCGAACCAGTGCTGCGCCGACGGCGCCAGCAGCCGGCTCGACATGGTTTGCAGATTAGGATCGAACGGCGCAATCAGCGGTGCCAGCAGCGCCATCAGGATCAGGATGGCGACCAGCGTCAGCCCAACGGTTAACGAGGTAACGCGTTGACGGCGACGGCGTGGCCGCAGCGTTTCGAGTTCAGAAAGTTGTTGCGTCATCGGGTTCTCGGGTCGGTTAACCAGGTTAAAACATCCGCCAGGGTGTTGATCAGGATAAAGCAGCTGCCGATCAACAGGGTGGAGCCGAGAATCGCCGGCACATCGCCGGAGAACAGGGCATTGGTCATATAGCGGCCGACACCCGGCCAGGCGAAGACGGTTTCTGTCAGCACCGAGCCTTCCAGCAGCGTGGCGTAGGAGAGGGCGATCACCGTCACCAGCGTGCCCAGCACGTTCGGGAAAATGTGGCGCAGCAGGATGCGGACCCGACCGGCGCCTTTGGCCCGTGCCAGTACCACATACTCTTTGCTGCTCTCTTCCAGCAGCGCGGCCCGCAGCAGACGGGTAATTCCGGCCATTGCCAGCAGCCCGAGGATCACCACCGGCAGCCAGAGGTGAGCGATAGCGTTGCGGAACATCTCCGGTTCACCCGACAGCCAGCTGTCGATCAGCACGAAGCCGGTTTTCGGCTCAAGGGTGTAGACCCAGATATCGTCCAGTCGTCCCGGTCCGGCAGACCAGTGCAGCACTGCATAAAACAGCAGCAGACCCAGCAGGCCGAGCCAGAACACCGGCACCGAATAGCCGAGCAGGGAGATGAAGCGGGCCAGATTATCGATCCAGCTGCCCGGTTTCCACGCCGCCAGCAGCGCCAGCGTGACGCCAAATACCACGGCGAAAATCATCGCGCAGGTTGCCAGCTCAATGGTGGCGGGGAAGGTGGTCATCAGATCGCTGCTGACTGACTGATTGGTCAGCCGCGACACGCCAAGATCGCCCTGCGCCAGATGCGCAATATAGCGCCAGAACTGCACCAGCACCGGCTGATCCAGTCCGAGATCGTGGCGCACCTGGGCATAAGTCGCTTCACTGGCGTGATCGCCGGCGATCTGCTGCACCGGATCAATCGGCGACAGATGCGACAGCATAAAGGTGAAGGCGAGCAGGCCAAGCAGGGTGACCAGCAGCGACAGGATGCTGCCGATCAGCCGCCCGCCACGCTGCCAAAAAAGCCGGGCGAACCCGGCTGTAGCAACAGACTGTGCCATTACTTGGTGACCTGCGAGTAGTACACCATGTCAGGGTTGATGCCCTGGACATAGCCTTTCAGGTTGTCACGCAGGGCGATCAGGTTCTTCGCCTGCATACCAATCACGTAAGGGGAGTTTTTCATGACTTCGCGCTGCATCGCTTCATACAGGGCGACACGTTTTTTCGGATCGCTTTCCGCCGTCGCCGCCACCACCTGCTTGTTCAGCTCCGGAATGCGCCAGTCGGAACGGAAGGCGATGGTTTTGCTGCCATCTTCCGGGTTATAGGCAAACGAGGCGGCGTTGGTGTTGGGATCAAAATAGTCCGAACCCCAGGCGTTCAGCGTGGCTTCATACTTATGCGCTTTGACGTTGGTTGAGACTTCGGAGCTCAGGCCCGGAACCACCTCGACCTTCACGCCACCTTTGGCAAAGCTGCCCTGCAGCGCCTGCGCGATGTCGAGATAAGGCGGCTGATTGCTGGTGGAGAGCTTAAAGCTGACGTTGGTCAGGCCGGCTTTTTTCAGAATCGCTTTGGCTTTCTCAGGATCGTAGCTGTAAGGCGTGTCGTTGATCGCACCGAGGAAGCCTTTCGGCAGGAAGCTCTGGTGCACGTCGAACTGGCCTTTCAGCAGCTCATTGGCGATGCCTTTGTAATCCCACAGGTAACGCGCCGCTTCCCAGAACGCCGGGTTCTTCATCGTCTCGTTGGCACCGATGTTGAACTGGATGTAGTAGAGCGAGGCCATCGGAATCGCTTCGGTCTTCACGCCTGGTTTGCCGTTCAGCGCCGCGATCTGATCGGCTCCGAGGTTGCGGGCGATATCGGCATCACCCTGTTCCAGCAGCAGACGACGCGCGGCCGGTTCTGGCACGTTCTTGATCAGGATGTTCTTCATTTTTGGCGCACCGGCCGGCGAGGTTGGGTTGGCGCTCAGCAGCACCACCTGATGCATCACCACTTTACGGATCTGATACGGGCCGCTGCCGGCTGAATGGGTTGCCAGCCAGCCGTTACCGAAATCGCCATTTTTCTGATTCGCCATCGCGGTTTTCTCGTCGACGATCGACGAAACCGGGGCTGAAAGCAGGCTCAGTACGTAGGTCGGGCTGACGTCGGCGGTCCAGCTGATCTGCACGTGATTGTCATCGACCTTCTTCAGAAAGCCATCAACGTTATCTTTGTTCCAGCCGAGCTGCGTCAGGATGAAAGAGGGATCGAGGTTCAGTTTCACCACCCGGCCCAGCGAGAAGATCACATCTTCCGGACGCAGTGGGTTGCCGCTGGAGAATTTAGCGTCTTTACGCAGTTCAAAGGTCAGGCTGCGGTTGTCGCTGCCGGGCTGCCATGAGGTGGCCAGCGTCGGTTTCAGGTCGACCGGATTCTGCGGGTCAGACTGGACCAGGCGTTGATAAATATTGGTAAAGGCCTGCACGCTGGTGAGTTCAAACCCTTTGGCCGGATCGAAGCTATCGGCATCGTCGGTAGACTGCGCAATCACCAGTGTATCTTTGGGCGTCGCAGCCTGAGCAGAGAAGGCGGCAGCCAGCGTCAGCGCCAGCAGTGATGGAATTATAGTTTTCATGAAATTTCCTTGCCTTAAAAAAGTTACGCGAGTTTACGAAAGGGCTGGTGCGAAGAATAGTCGAATATGGGCTAATCATATGCCAAAAAGGTATAAGGCAAAGGTTGTGGTTATAAGAAGGTAACGTATTTGTTGCGTTATTTCCGGCGGTGCAGAAACGGAACATCAACGAAACGGTAATTGCGATTATTTACGCTTTTACCACGACCCTGCGCTGATTATAATAGCGACAAATTATTTCAGGAGAATTCAGTTGGACAGTCACCCTCGATTTATCTTTATTCTGGCAAGCTGAATTCTTTTCGCTGCTTGCCAACCGGCGGGCAGCAATCCCCTCTGTTAGTGACGGTTGCGCTCCTTATTTATTATCCTGTTAGCTGAATGAGTGCGCGTTATGCTGCTGTTTATCTTAGCCCTTTTCCCTCCACCCCGACTGGCGTAGCCCAGGCTGCGCCCGATCTCTGCTTTCTGACACCTATTACGCTGCGCTAATTTCGCGTCGCGCGAAATTCTGCACGCCCTTATTTCTGAATACAGGAGGGATATATGGACGATCCCCGAAGGTCACCTAATTAAATAACCCGGCAACGCCAGGTCTTCTCCGCATACCTTATTGAGTGTGCAGGATAACTATTGCTTTAAATCAGGGAGATGTCGAAATGAGCGACATGAAACTGGAACAGGTTGTGATCAAATCTGACGATCAGCGCACAACCAGGAAAAACAAAAAACTTTTTGCTATCGCCGGTGAAGCGGTCCAGCCAGTCGAGGTTACGCTGGCCAACCTGCGCAGCGACCGTGACGGACTGACTCACGCAGAAGCCGCAGCCCGTCTGACACAGTTCGGCCCGAATGAGGTGGCGCATGAAAAAGCCCCTCCGGCGCTGATTCAGCTGCTGATGGCCTTCAACAATCCGTTTATCTACGTATTACTGGTGCTGGCGCTGGTTAGCCTGTTTACCGACTATCTGCTGCCGCTGCGCGCCGGTGAGGAAACCGATCTTTCGGGGGTGATCATCATTTCCACCATGGTGCTGCTGAGCGGACTGCTGCGCTTCTGGCAGGAGTTTCGCACCAATCGTGCGGCGCAGGCGCTGAAGTCACTGGTGCGCAGCCAGGTCACAGTGCTGCGGCGTGATAGCGCCAGTGAAACTGCACAGCGTCACGACATTGATATGCGCGAACTGGTGCCGGGCGATGTCATTCTGCTGAGCACCGGCGATCAGGTGCCTGCCGATGTCCGGCTGCTGAGTTCTCGTAACCTGTTTATCAGCGAAGCGGTGCTGACCGGGGAATCCCTGCCGGTGGAGAAACAGAGCGGCAATATCACCGTCGATCCGCACGGTAAATCTGCCTAGGAGCTGCTGGCGCTCAATAACATCTGCCTGATGGGCACCAGCGTCGCCAGCGGCACGGCGAGCGCAGTGGTAGTGGCGACGGGCGGCGACAGCTGGTTTGGATCGCTGGCCGCCTCGCTGGTGGGCAGCCGGCCGCAGACCGCCTTTGATCGCGGGGTTAACAGCGTCAGCCGGCTGCTGATTCGTTTTATGCTGGTGATGGTGCCGGTGGTGCTGCTGCTTAACGGCTTCAGTAAAGGCGACTGGATGGATGCCACGCTGTTTGCACTGGCGGTGGCGGTCGGCTTAACCCCGGAAATGCTGCCGATGATTGTCAGCGCCAACCTGGCCAAAGGCGCGATTGCGATGGCGCGACGCAAAGTGATCGTTAAACGGCTGAACGCCATTCAGAACCTCGGCGCGATGGATGTGCTGTGCACCGACAAAACCGGCACACTGACCCAGGACACCATCCTGCTGGCGCATCACCTCAACCCGATGGGAGAGGAAGATGGGCAGGTGCTGTTGCTGGGCTGGTTAAACAGCGGCAGCCAGAGCGGCGCGAAAAACCTGATGGATCGGGCGGTGCTGATGGCGGGCGACAAAGTGATCTCGCAGACCCGGCGCAGCCAGTTTCATCTGATTGATGAGCTGCCGTTCGACTTCACCCGCCGCCGGGTCTCGGTGCTGGTTGAAGATCTGGCGCGCCATCGCTCGCTGCTGATTTGCAAAGGCGCGGTGAAGGAGATGCTGGCGGTGAGCAGCGCGATTCGTCAGGGTGAGACGGTGGTTGCGCTGGATGAGCGGCAGCGGGCGGAACTGCTGGCGCTGACCGAACGCTACCATCAGCAGGGCTATCGGGTATTGCTGGTGGCGACGCGCGAAGGTGATTTGCACGCGCCGCTCAGCAGCAGTGACGAGCATGAGCTGACGCTGGAAGGGCTGCTGACCTTCCGCGATCCACCAAAAGCCAGTGCCGGCAAGGCGATTCAGGCACTGCGCGACAGCGGGGTAGCGGTTAAAGTGCTGACCGGCGATAACCCGCTGGTGACCCGGCGCGTCTGTCAGGATGTCGGGCTGAGCGATCCGGCGATGCTGACCGGCGACCAGATTGAGGCGATGGATGATGCGCAGCTGGCGCAGGAAGCGGAGCGTTGTACCCTGTTTGCTCAGCTGACGCCGCAGCAGAAATCACGCGTGGTGCGCCTGCTGCAACACAATGGCCATACTGTGGGTTTCCTTGGCGATGGTATCAACGATGCGCCGGCGCTGCGGGCGGCCGACACCGGAATTTCTGTTGATAGCGCGGCGGATGTGGCGAAAGCCTCGTCCGATATTATTCTGCTGGAGAAAGATCTGCAGGTGCTGGGTGAGGGCGTGCTGAAAGGACGGGAGACCTTTGGCAATATCATCAAGTATCTCAACATGACCGCCAGCTCAAACTTTGGCAACGTGTTCTCGCTGCTGATCGCCAGCGCCTTTATTCCGTTTCTGCCGATGCTGTCGATTCATCTGCTGATTCAGAACCTGATGTATGACGTCTCCCAGCTGGCACTGCCGTGGGACAAAGTAGACCGGGATTTTCTGCGTAAGCCACGCAAATGGGATGCCGGCAACATTAAACGCTTTATGTTATGGATGGGGCCAACCTCGTCGATTTTTGACGTCACCACCTTTGCGCTGATGTGGTTCATCTTCAGTGCCAACCACGCTGAGGTGCAGTCGCTGTTCCAGTCAGGCTGGTTTATTGAAGGTCTGCTGTCGCAGACGCTGGTGGTGCACATGCTGCGGACCCAGAAGATTCCGTTCATCCAGAGTCGCGCCACCTTACCGGTGATGCTGACCACCCTGACGGTAATGGTGCTGGGCATTCTGATTCCGTTCTCGCCGCTGGGCGCGATGGTCGGACTGGTGCCGCTGCCATGGCAGTACTTCCCGTGGCTGCTGCTGACGCTGTTCAGCTACTGCCTGGTGGCGCAGGGGATGAAGCGTTGGTATATCCGCCGTTTCGGCCAGTGGTTCTGAGGAGGCGATGATGAAAAATGGCCGGATCGATAAGGTGTTCGTCGGCGTAATGACCCTCGGTGTTGTGCTGATCATGCTGACGGTAATTCTGCGCTAAACAGCAGCCGCGGGAAGACTCGCGGCCTGCAGCAATCAAAAAGGCGGCTCAGAAGGCCGCCTTTACTGTTGATTCACGCCGCTTTCAGCGTTTACTGCTCGTCGCGTTCCCGGCTGGCGCGCTGGCGTTCGTAGTATTCATCTTCTGCGGTAATGATCTCATCCAGCAGCGAATCCATATCTACGTTGTGCTCTTCTTCAACGAACAGACCGGTGAGCGGCGTTTCAGGGGTTAATTTGCCGTCTTCATACAGCAGCCAGATCTCTTTGGCATAGCGCGTCTGCAACAGCTGTGGGGCGAACTGACCGTAGTAGGCGGTGATATTGTTAACGTCACGCCCGAACATCGATTCGGCATGGTTGTTCGCCGCGGCATCGACCGCCTGTGGCAGATCGATAATCACTGGACCGTCGGCATCAAGCAGCACGTTAAATTCTGACAAATCGCCGTGCACGATACCGGCACAGAGCATGCGCACGATATTGCGGATCATGGTGTTGAAGTCCGCGATCGCCTGTTCTTCGGAGAGCGTGACATCACTCAGGCGTGGCGCAACTGCGCCGTCCGCATCGGTCACCAGCTCCATCAGTAACACACCGTCAATGCACAGATAAGGCTGCGGCACGCGGACACCGGCGTTGGCGAGGCGGAACAGCGCATCCACTTCTGCCGTCTGCCACGACTCTTCCTGCTGCTTGCGGCCGAATTTAGTACCTTTCTGCATCGCACGCGCGTTACGGGTGTTACGGGTTTTACGTCCTTCCTGATACTGCACTGCCTGCTTGAAGCTACGCTGGGTTGCCTCTTTATAGACTTTGGCGCACTGGATCTTGTCACCGCATAACACAGTGTAGACGTCAGCTTCCTTGCCACTTTTCAGTCGCTGGAGTACGTCGTCAATCAGGCCATCATCGACCAGAGGTTGGATTCTGTTTGGGATTTTCATGCGGCTTTATACCTTATTTCAGCCCCTTTTCGTATCAATAACACCAACGGCGATAATAGAAAAAAATTGGCAACGTCTGAAGGAAGTGACTAATTCTACCCTGGAAAAAGGTTTTAGGAAGGTGATCCTTTATTGACCGGCCAGCATTAGGCGAGTTTAAGCGGAGTCAGGCAATTTGACGGGCTGATTGATGACAATCGGTAAAACGCTTTACCGTCGGCGGGCAATCCTGACGCTATCGCTTTTTAATCAGAATCAGGATTAGCGGAACGAGCAACAGAGTACCCTGAAGAAAAGGCTATGACGAAATCCTGCGGCTGAATGGCAGGATTTCGACCAGCGTCACCGGGTTACTTCAGACCTTTGAGCAGTTTCACCGTGCTTTCGATGTCGATCTCATCTTCGGTGAAGATTAAGGTCGAACCCTGGAAGGTGGTGATTGCCAGCTTCTTCAGCGAACGCATTTCACCGGGCTTCACGTCTGATTTCGGTCGGATGTTGCTTAACAGCACGCCCACCGACAGCACCGGATTCTCTTTATCGATGCGGGTGTCGACCGGCACTTCTTCGCTGTAGACCAGGTAAGATTTGATCGCGGTGATCTTGATGCGTTCACCGGCGATAAAGATGTATTTGCTTTCCGGCACCACTTTCACCGCATAGGCCGACAGACCTTTGTTGTTGGTGGTGGGTTCAAAGGTGACGGCAGCGTCTTTCTTGATCAGATCAGGGTTGGCGACCTTAATCACATGAAAATAGCGGTTCTCACCGTTTTCATCTTTGATAAAACCAAAACCCTTATCTTTGAACCAGGTTGTGATTGTTCCGTTCATCGCCATTACCGCCTGTTTAATCGTTTATCTACTCAGTTTTTTACAGCGCGCAGTGTAAAGCACAATGCCTGCGCAGACTATATAAGTGTGGATGATAAATTTTGGTCTGTAAGAGAGCAAGCCGGTGAAGCGCTAAACGGTGCCGGGATAATCGCGGGTCAGGCGTTGTGAAAAAAGTTCACCACGCAGTTGCAAAGAGAAGGGACGTTGGCCTGGTCTGGACAGTACGCGGATAAGCGCTGCAGATGATGATGCCGGTCGCATGATCCGGGCAGGTGAGGTCACCATCGTAACCTGCCGCCTGCCCGGCGCGTTCGGGTAAGGTTACTCGTTACCCCATTGGTTCAGGAAGGTCGCAATCTCATCGATACGCTCTGCATCGATGCCCGCTTCAGTGGCCATCTGCTGCTGCGATTCTTCACTGATCTCTTCATTGTTCATCAGACGGGTGATCAGTAACTGGAAATAGTGCGCCAGCGGTGTGCGTTCTGCGTCGCTCACCGGCTTAGCGGATTCGGTCGCATACTCATCTGCGACGTCATAGTACTTGAGGGGAATATCGTTATTCATAAAGAGTCCGCTAAGTTGAGGTTCCGTTCAGGTGCTGCCTGCGCTTGGTGGCGCAGATAGCCGGGGTATTATTTCGTGTTTGGGTTGGGGCTGTAAAGGGATAGCTATAGCGGGCATTGTTGAATTCATCAGTAACAAAAGCCCGGTAAGCGACCTTACTTAAAGTCATACGCGAATTAGTCTGGTTCCAGAATTGAAATTCTGTAGAGCAGAATAGCGCGATGAATTATGCGGATACGTTCTCAATCTGTTCCACTATACACTCCGGATGAGCCTGCAGTCGCGCTAAAGCCTCGGCATAAGAGGGCATCGAATCGGCGGCACCAGCGCGTTCAACGCAGAGTGAGGCAAATGCCGCAGCGAACCGCGCCGCCTGCGGCAGATCGTCGCCGGAAGCGAGCCTGGCGGCGAGCGCGCCATTGAACGCGTCGCCGGCGCCGGTGGTGTCGCGCGGCTGTGCCGGAAATAGCGGAATGCGCTGCTGTTGCGAGGGCGTTGATAGCAGGGCGCCGGCAATGCCTAGCGTAATGATTACCTGTCGCGCACCCTTACGATGCAACACCTCGGCGGCACGGCGCGCGCTGGCAAAATCCGTTACCGTTACGCCACTGAGTTGAGTCGCTTCGGTGCTGTTCGGCGTCAGCAGATCAATTTTTGCCAGCAGCGCATCGTTGATTTTCTGCCACGGTGCCGGATTGAGGATCACAAACGTGCCGCTGGCGCGGGCGCTATCAATCATGCGCTGAATAGCGTTGAGGTTATTCTCCAGTTGTACCAGCAGAATATCTGCTGCGGCTACCGTGGGCTGGCAGCGCGTAACCTCAGCGGCGGTCACGGTGGTATTGGCACCCGGATAGACTGAAATCATATTTTCGGCGTCGTCGCCTGCTACGTAAATCAGCGCGTTACCGGTGGGCTTCTCTTTACAGGTAAACAGCGTAATCGCGTCAAAGCCGGTTTTCTCCAGATGACGTCGCGCAAAGAGGCCAAAATCGTCATTGCCCACTTTACCGATGTAGTGCACCCGCGCACCGGCACGCAGTGCCGCCGTGGCCTGATTTGCACCTTTACCTCCCGCACCCATCATACTGTGGTGCGCCGTCAGCGACTCTCCCGGCAGCGGAAAGCGACGCATGACTGCAACAATATCGAGATTAAAGGAACCGAAAACACACACTTTTCCTTTCATCATAGGCTCCTGAACCGGCGTTCAGCGGCGAGACAGGCACCGCGACAGCCCGTATAGTCGGTTGAGTGGCTGAATATAATCTTCAGATTTTCGCGCGTGACCGGTGGCCGCAAATGCTGTTGAATCTGGTTGCGCAGCAGCGCCAGCGGAAAATCAGCCATCGCCAGCACGCCGCCGCCGAGGATCAGATACTCCGGATCGAGAATATTCATCTCGGTGGCGATCAGCTGAGCCAGCCGCCGCACAAACGCCTGCAAATCCGGTTGTTCGCCATGGCGGGTAAACAGCGCTGAGATGGGCGTGTCGGCGGCGTTCAGTGCCGCCCAGTGGCTCAGCCAGTGACCCGACGTCAGCGTTTCCGCACAGCCGTGGTTGCCGCACGGGCAGGGGAGATCGTTCCCCGCTACCGGCACATGCCCCAGTTCGCCCGCGCCGCCGTGCTCGCCGTGATAAAAGCGGCCATTCAGCCACAGACTGTTGCCCATCCCGGTGCCGGGGTAGAGGCCCACTGCGTTATCCGGCAGCTGCTCCAGCTGCAGCAGATCCCACAACATAAGATGGTTAACATCTTTGTCCATCGCCACTGGCATACTGAGTTGAGCTGCCAGGCGTGCCGCCACTGGCTGATGATCCAGCGCCTGAATAAAGGGCAGCGAGAGCACCTGCTTTCTGTCGCGGCTGAGGATACCCGGCAGACCCAGCATAATGCCGCTGACCGGCTGCTGCTCCAGCGTCTCATCAATGAGCTGGCCAAGCGCCAGCAGCGCGTCGGGCTGCTGCGCCCAGCTGGCGGTAGGCACCTTGCGAAAGCTGCTCCAGACGCCTCCCTCTTCCATCAGCTGCAGTCGGGTACCGGTGCCGCCAATATCGATACCAAGCCAGCGTGATCTCATGCGGACACCTGCGCCAGCCCCTGGGCCTCATCAATGCTGTCGCGCATCATCTCCCACGCGGTGGCTAAATCGTCATGGATGTTAAACAGGCCGGAGGTGCCGACAATCAGCACTTCGGCGCCTGCGCCGATCAGCGGGTTATAGGTGCGGGTATTGCAGGAGCCGTCAATCTCAATCAGATAGTGATAGCTGTGCTGTTGCTTCAGCGCTTTCAGCTCGCGTACCTTTTCAACCATCTCCGGAATAAAGGGCTGGCCGGCGTAGCCAGGATCCACCGTCATCACGGTGATCTTATCGAGCAGATGAATATAATGCTGAATGTAGGAAACCGGCGTGGCAGGATTCAGCACCACGCCCACTTTTTTCCCGAAGCTACGGATCAGGTTAATGACGCGAAATGCATCTCGGTTAATGGTCTCAGCGTGCGGACAGATAAAGTCAGCCCCTGCTTTTGCGACCGCCTCGATAAAATCAGTCGGCTCTTCCACCATCAAATGCACGTCGATCGCCACACGGGTATAAGGACGGATCTGCTCAATAAAGAAGGGGGAGAGCGTAATGTTTTTTACGTAGTGACCATCCATGATATCCACGTGAAGAAAGTCAGCGCGCGAGTCGAGAACCTGCAGCTGGTGCTTGATCTCCATCAGGTTCATACACATCAGTGACGGGGAGATTTGAGTACGCATCATACTTCCTTCTTTTCAGTCAGAGGATTAAGCACCGCGGCCAGCTTGCTGAGCTTTACTGCACGGTGTTCGTTGAATCGGGTTTTGAATTGTTTAAAAGCGAGTACCACAATCAGCACTGCCCCCCACATCGCCAGACTGACGTGCTGGCTGATGTTCATTAGATTGAAACCGGTGGAAAGCACCTGTAGCGCAATCAGTGCCAGCACCACGCCCGTGACGCGTCCGAAGCCGCCGTTGGGATCCGTGCCGCCAAGAATAATCGCCAGCACCGTCAGCAGCAGATAGGCGTCGCCGTAGCCCATGCGCGCGGAGTTAAAGCGCGCCATCATAATCAGGCCCGCCAGGACGCAGAGCAGGCTGGAGATCACGTAAACCAGCATCACCATGCGATGGGTATTGATGCCGCTGAACCAGGTAGCGTTGATGTTGCTGCCGCCCATGTAGATACATTTACCGGCGCGGGTTTTACCGAGAAACAGCGCCAGCAGCGCGGCGGCAATCAGGAACACCCAGAGCGGCAGCGGCATACCGAGCAACGTGTCCGCACCCAGTGCCTGCACCACCGGCGGCATACCGCTAATGGCGGCACCTTTGGTCAGCCAGATTCCGACGCCGTTTAGCGTCATCATCGTTGCCAGCGTTACCAGAATCGGGTGTGCGCCGATTCGCGTCACCATCAGACCCGTCACCACACCGATCGCGGCGGCGATCAGCATGGCACCAATGATGGCGATAAACAGCCAGAGCAGCTGCAACGCCATGCCGGCATTGGCGGGCAGCGCGCTCATCAGCGTCCAGGCGACAAACAGTGCCGTGAGGTTAGCGGTAGCGATAATGGCAAGGTTCAGGCCGCCGCTGAGAATGGCGATAAACATCGCCAGCGTGAGTAAACCCAGTTCCGGCAGCTGAAACGCCATACTCATAAAGGTTGAGTCGGTCAGGAAGCGACCCGGTAACATCAGCGTAAAGGTGGCAAGCGCCAGCGCGATAAGCAGCATCAGGCCGATGTTGGTGCCGTCTGGGCGCAGTGCAGTCAGTGATTTCATCATCAGTGCCCTCTGTCACACGAAACTGACATCAGTTTCTTTGCGTTTTTTGTAGTGCGTCACGGCGATCGCAATCATGATGGTGCCGCCTACCACGATGTTCATGAAGTAATTCGATACCCCCACCAGGTTGAGGCCGTTCTTCAGAATGGCGATCAGGAAAACGCCCATCAGCGTGCCGCTGACTGTGCCTTTGCCACCCATCAGACTGGCTCCGCCCAGCACCGTAGCCGCCAGCACATCAAGTTCGCCGCCAACCAGCGCATTGGGAACGACTTCTCCCATACGATAGACTTGCACCAGCCCGCCAATCGCCGCCATTGCGCCCAGCCAGCCGTAGGCGAAAACGTGGATCAGGCCGACGCGGATACCAATACGGCGCGCAGACTCCGCATCACCCCCCACGGCATAGAGCTGGCGTCCGAGGTTGGTTTTGTTCAGCAGTAAGGCAGTAATGGCGGCAATCAGCAGCATAGTGGCCAGCGGCAGGCCGACCTGAAAGCTCTCCCCCTGCCAGCTGAACGGCAGTACATTGCGCAGCGTGATCCACCACTCCGGCAGTGAGTAGAGGCTACGACCACCGGTGACCCACATCAGTAGCCCGAACAGCAGCGACTGCATGCTAATGGTGATGATGATGGAGACCACCCGCAGCGTGGTGATCAGTAACGCGTTTATCACCCCGAACAACGTGCCGCACACCACTGCCAGCAAAATGCTGAGCAGTGCATTATCGAACTGGTACTGTACAAACAGTGATGCGAGCAGGTACTGCACCACTGAGGCGACTGCCGCGAAGGAGATATCGATACCGCCGGTAACCAGCACGACAAACAGACCTAGCGCAAAGATGCCGGTGACCGCGTAGCTCTCCGCCAGATCCAGCAGATTCTGCATGGTAAGAAACTGCTCGCTGGCAACCGAGAAAAACAGAATGAACGCCAGCAGCACCCAGGCGAGCCAACCCTGACTGGAGTGCGGACGAAAACGGGAAAAGTCAGGCATTGATCACCTCCGCCAGCTGCTGCTGCTCGACGCTATCGGGTTGATACTCGGCATGGATCGTGCCATTACGGAAATGCAGAATGCGGTCGCAGTTGTACCAGACCTCTGGCACCTCATCGGAAATCAGAATGATCGACAGCCCCTCTTTCGCCAGCTCGTGGATCAACTGGTAAATACTGGCTTTTGCACCTACATCTACGCCGACGGTGGGTGAGTCGAGGATCAGAATGCGCGGCTGCGTCAGCACCCATTTCGCCAGCACAATTTTCTGCTGATTACCGCCGGAAAGCGTGGAGATAGCGAGATTTGGATCGGCGACGCGGACGCCAAGCTGCTGAATCCACTGCAGGATCAGCTTGTTTTTACGGTATTCATCAATCAGGTGAAACCGGTTTTGCAGCTTGTCGAGGATGGGCAGCACCATGTTGTCTGCCACCGACTGCTGCTGCACCAGGCCCAGCGTCAGACGATCTTCCGACACGTAGCCGATACCCGCTTTGATCGCATCTTCATGACCACGAAAGCGCACCGGCTTACTGTCGAGCCAGATTTTACCGCTGTCGGGACGTGTCATGCCAAACAGCGACAGCGCCAGTTCAGTGCGTCCGGAACCGAGCAGGCCGCACAGCCCGAGCACCTCGCCTTCATACAGTTTAAAATTGACGTCGTGATACTGGCCGGCGCGGGTTAAATTTTCTATCTCCAGAATGGCGCGATTGCCGTTGCGCGTCGGCGCTTTCAGCTGGTAGTCGAGTTTCAGGCCGGTCATCAGCTCTGTCAGGTGGTGCGGTGTCATCTCGCGCGCGGGCCAGCAGCCCATTTTGTGTCCGTCGCGAATCACCGTAACGCGGTCAGAGATCTCCAGCACCTCATCCAACCGGTGGCTGACAAATACCACGCAGATATTTTTATCTTTAAGGTAGCGCACGGTTCGCAGCAGTTGATTCACCTCGGTGCGGGTCAGGGAGGCGGTCGGCTCATCCATGATCACCAGTCGTGCATCGGCGACCAGCGCACGGCAGATCGCCACCTGCTGCCGCTGAGCAATAGAGAGCGCGGCGACCTTCTCATCCAGATCGAGATCAAACTTCAGTTCGGTAACAATGCTGTGCGCGCTTTCACGCAGGCGTGCGCTGTGGTGCCATCGCAGCAGGCCATTGAGGTTATGCTCGAAGGCGATATTCTCTGCCACACTGAGATTGGGAAACAGCGACAGGTCCTGATAAATCACCTGGATACCGAAGTCACGCGCCTGTCGGGTAGTGAGGCGTGGCTGCGGCAGGCCGTCGCCCAGTGTGATGCAACTGCCACTGTCCGGGGCGTGTACCCCTGAGATAACCTTGATCAGCGTGCTCTTGCCGCAGCCGTTGGTACCAGCGAGACAGTGCACTTCGCCTGCCAGTAAGGTCAGTGAGATATCGCTCAGTGCGCGGTTGCCACCAAATGTTTTCGACAGATTCTCGAGCACAATCAGTGTCTGTGGAGTGACCTCTTGCATATCAGAGCCCCATTTTTACCAGTTTTGGCAGATTTTCTTTATCCAGGCTCTCTGTGTTGTTACCGAGAATGGTGTGCGTGGCTTCATCCACTTTTACCTTGCCCAGCCCTTCAATCGTTATGCCGTCAGTAATGGGCTCTTTCTTATGCATCATGTCTGCGATACGCACAAAGACTTCGCCCGCAGTCTGCGGATTCCAGATGTAGCCGCCTTTGATGGCGTTACGCTGCACCAGGGAGGCACCTTGTCCCGGACTGAATGAGCCAATCACGCACACCTGGTCGATTTTTTTACGGTTCATGACCGCACGCCCGGCGCCAATCGGTCCCTGTGAACCAAACGCCATGATCCCTTTCAGATCGGGATATTTGGACATCAGCTCATTGGTGGTGCGAATGGAATCATCCAGCGATTCGCCGACGCCAAATTTGTCAATGACCAGCTGCATTTTGGGGTAGTGCTCTTTCTGATAATTGAGTGCAGCGTCGGTCCACTGTTGATGCAGTGGCACCGTCAGGCTGCCAACATACATGGCGTATTTGCCTTCTTCATTCATGCACTTCGCCAGCGCTTTCATATGGTTAATGCCATGCGTAGCCGCATCGACCAGTTCGAAATCCCAGTTGGCGCCCTGCTGGCCGGGTGACTCATGGGTGATGACTTCGATACCGGCATTGCGCGCCCGTTTCAATACCGGCTCCAGCACTTTTGGATCGTTCGGTACAACGCCGATGATATCGACTTTCTGCGCAATCAAATCTTCGATGGCGCGTACCTGTAGTGCCGGATCAGCCGCGGTGGGCCCTACCATCCACGCATCAATTCCGCGCTTCGCTGCTTCACTTTTAATTCCTGCTTCCATGGCATTAAACCAGGGAATACCGCCAATTTTGACCACAATACCCATACGCAATTTGTCAGCGGCTTGCGCACCGGTGGCGGCAAAGAGGGCAAGCAGAGAGCAGGCGATAAGATGCTTTTTCATACAGACTCCTGATTAGTTTTTAATTAGCTGCATGGACTGAAAACGCTGAGAACAAACGATAACGTTAACGCCATTCCACGCCAGTTCCTGTTCCAGTTCTTTATCTTTTAATTGGTCAGTAATAAGAAAATCGACGTCGCGGTAATGGCATATACGGGCAAAAGAGGGCCGCAGAAATTTACTGCCATCCATTAAAAGATGTTTTCTTTCAGCGGCCAGCAGCATCTGCTGCTTCAGATGTGCATTATTTTCATTACCTTCGCGCAAATATCCGTCGTTACCCAGACTGCTACAGGAAAAAAATATTTTATTTATCTGAAATTCGCGCAGCGGCTGCTCAGCCACCACGCCGTGAAAATCTTCATCCCGATCGGAATATTCACCGCCCAGACAGATAGTACGAATACTGCCGCGTGCCGCCAGCGTCTGCACGATGCGCAGAGAATTGGTTAATACCGTTAATTCAATGTCGGGCAGTTGTCGCGCCAGATACCAGCAGGAAGTACTACTATCCAGCAAAATACAGTCACCGGGACTGATAAAATCTAGCGCGCGTTTGGCAATCATCATCTTGGCATCAACGTGCTCATTAATACGCTGACGAAAAGATAATTCGTTATGGTCTTCATTAGCCGTTCTGCTATTTCCCTGAATGCTGGCGCTATGTTTTTTTATCAGAACGGCGCCGCCATGGCTGCGTTGCAATAATCCGCGTTTTTCCAGCTGGTTTAAATCACGGCGAATAGTTTCCTGTGAAACCTGACATAATGTGACCAGTTCTGAAGCAATTACACGACCATTTGTATTAAGTTCATTAATAATTCTTTGCTGTCTTTCAATCGGCAACATACTTATCCTCCGATGACTATAAATTACTGGAAGCGAACACGGGAAAATGTGGACTGGGCAGGAGTCCACGTGGGTAAATAGGGCTGGCTTTTATTAAGTGATATAGTCGAAATATTTTATGCAAAGTAGTGCAATAAATTGCATGTAAAAGTGATGTTCCTCACGTATTTTGCTTCTCCAGGCTGGTGGCGATTACAAACAGGGTTAACAGACTATATAGGGATCGTTGCTGTGACGTGACTGTTTATGACCGTTTGTGTGGATTTGACCGTTTAAACTCAGCCTTTGGCTCTCCTGGGCATCGGAGTAAGCCACTTCAGGTGGCGAACAGTTTCTGGTGCGACTCTGGCCTGAACTGGTTGAATTGCTTTAACCAGGTGTGAGCCTTGATCTCAGTAACACTGATATCACCTATTGCCGGAAATACATCTTTCTCAAGCGAGCGCCAGATATCCTCTGCGTAGTCTTCGGTCACGCTGGCTTTCTTGACATTCCACCAATGCTCCGCAACTAACAGGAAAGTGTTGGTTTTGTACTCTTGAGAATTTCTCACCTGTTCTTTCTGATGTTCCTGAGCATCAATATCTTTCGCCAGCAGTGCTCGGGATTCCGCTCTGAGTTTACGCACATCAGAAAGTGAGACGGCAGGGTAGGCACCCAAACTCTGTTTGGTTCGCTGCTTTGTCAGAGGTCGATAGTAACGGAACTGCCAGAGCTTACTGATCCTACCCGCGAATAGTGGACACACGACTAAAATTATTATTTTCGAGGGTTTAATTCAAAAGCTAAAGCTAACAGGTAAATTGAATTTTTTAAAAATATAGTATTCCTGAAAATATAGGGGGGTATGTCTCCTTCTATAAAACACGTATATTAAATGTGGGAACTGAAATGATAATTTTAGTAAATAAAGCAAAAAATAAATATTTAACATGACGGAACAAAAAACTATAGGAGCAAGTCGTTTTGATTGTCCTTGTTCCGATTGTATATGGATTTTGGTTAATAATAAAATCTGGTGAGTTAATGGCTTAATTCTAAAAATTCCTTTTTTTATGTTGCGAGTTATCTACGTTCTTAACGGAGTTTAATATGAGTGCTAATAATATAGCAATAATTGCAATGCAGGCGAAGATAACGTATTTCTTCGCTTTTAATTGATTTGAAATGTGAGGTTTTCGATATTTCACTATAATAAAAAAAGAATGCAACTATTAAAATAAACCTCCCAGATTAAGTGGTTTTAAATAAAGAAATTAAAATACTCTGCATATGGCCCTAACTTATTGATGAAATCCATAACTACCACCTCTTATTAATATGTTGTATTTATATCAGTCATAAAGCCACTTTCCTGCTTTCGCTGATTCGGAAAACATTCTGATTGTTAAAGGTTTACGAGTTCGTTCTACATCTTTCCGTTTTAATTTAAACCATCTTGTAAGCAGTGGAGTATTCTCCCAAGGGAAATAATACGCCCATTTAACCTGTAATAAATCTACATTAAATTTTTTTTCAAATTTATCTAAAGCTTCATGCAGGTCATCGCCTGGAGCTTCAAATAAATCAGAGTCAAGTTCTAAAGGAATTTCTTTCCAATTGCTGTCTAAATATCCGGGAATCTCTTCACGGAAGAGTGCTAACACCTCTTGCTGAATTGTATCCATCAAAAGGATGTCCATTGTATACGATCTTTAGGGCGTGCTATTAGGTTGTATTTTGCCTGGGTTTTCCTTGATACCTGGTAAATTGAATTCACAAGACCAACCCATCCTAACCACGGAACATATCGTGCTATGACTGCGGCAAGATTATTTGTTTTTCGCATTCTTACACCAACTGGTGTAGGAACTCTGATACCAAAAGGAGTTCGTGCATTTCGTAAAAGTATTCTCCCATATCTGGAAATAACACTTGTCCCTTTGATTGCCTCTCCCGGTTTCGTTCTGGTTTTTAACCAGGGTTGACCAGCGAGGATAGCAGCACCTGACTCAATGCCAATCTCAGGTTCATCACAAAATTGCTCAAGGAAAATTACATCAAATAGTTCACCTGCTGACAGGTTCAATTGTCCGTGGTAGAAGTAGGTTCCGTTTAATTTTTCTGTCGTATCCATTCAATCACCTGTCAGGCTGTTTGCCGTTCATTCCAGGCATCGGTGAAAATTATGTTTCCATCACAATGCTTCCAGGTGATTTTCTCATACCTTAGCTCCACAGATTCAAGATGGTTGTTGTTCTTGTCTTCTGGGGAAGCCATTGTAGGGGAGATTGATACGATCCGAACTCCTTCAAGTAGCATGTTGAAGTATTCCACTTCCTGACCAGCATCGTTGATTTTGTACCATTTGATCTCAGCAGATTTCAGGTTTTAACCAGTAGCAACGGCTTTGTATAGGTATGGGCTGGAATAGTCGAATTCTTTTACGATGATCATTGGAGAATGCTGACGAGTGCCAGTAGGTTTGCCAGTGGCATTATCAGTGGGAATGGAGAGATTATGGTGAAACCCCTTAAACTCTATACTGAACTCCCTGTCTGCAACATCACAGCCACCTTTAATTAGTGCTCCGCCATCGTCATAGAGCCACATATTACCGGGAATAGCCATGTTCTGTTTTCCTTATGTCGTTGTAAATCCCTGTAAATAGTGTATCTACTGAGTGAAGGTGAGTAAATAACCAATGTGTTGTTTTTTTGTTCTCTGGAGAGTTAGCTATCTGCTTCTAACTAACCGTAACCACATTTCCCAAAATGTATCCTGAATCGCCACGGGTTTAACAGACACCTCAGAGTCATTAAAGATGACCTGAAGAGAGGTGCCCATGAGCGGTAAGCGTTACCCCGAAGAGTTTAAAATTAAAGCAGTCAGACAGGTTGTTGATCGCGTTCATTCTGTTTCCAGCGTTGCAACAAGTCTTGATATTACCACCCACAGCCTTTACGCCTGGATAAAGAAATACGATCCGGACTCATCGACTAATAAAGAACAGTCAGATGCTCAGGCCGGGATCCGCCGTCTCCAGAAAGAGCTGAAGCGGGTTAACGACGAACGGGGCATATTAAAAACAGCCGCGGCGTATTCCGCAAAGCTGTCCGACTGAGGTACGCCTCTATCCGTGACAACACCTGTTGCTGGCCTGTTCGCCTGCTCTGTCGGGTGCTGGATGTTCATCCCGGTGGCTTTTACGCCTGGCTTCAGCAGCCGCATTCACAACGTCATCAGACAGCTCTGAGACTGATGGGACAAATCAAACAGTTCTGGCTTGAGTCAGGCTGCGTGTATGGTTATCGCAAGATCCATCAGGATCTGCGTGACACCGGGCAACAGTGCGGAGTAAACCGGGTCTGGCGGCTGATGAAGCGTGCCGGAATAAAAGCTCAGGTCGGGTACCGGAGCCCTCGGGCACGTAAAGGTGAAGCCAGCATAGGGGCACCCAACAGGCTCAATCGGCAGTTCAATCCGGATGCTCCGGATGAGCGTTGGGTAACGGACATAACCTACATCAGGACCCACGAAGGGTGGCTGTATCTGGCCGTGGTTATTGATATGTTCTCACGCAAAATTATCGGCTGGTCCATGCAATCCCGGATGACAAAGGACTTTGTCCTGAATGCACTGCTGATGGCTATATGGCGGCGTAATCCCCAAAAACAGGTGCTGGTTCACCCGGACCAGGGCGGTCAGTACACAAGCCATGAGTGGCAGTCGTTCCTGAAATCACACGGCCTGGAGGGCAGCATGAGCCGTCGCGGTAACTACCACGATAATGCGGTTGCAGAAAGCTTTTTCCAGTTGTTGAAACGCGAACGATAAAGAGAAAGATCTATGGAACGCGGGAAGAAGCCCGCAGTGATGTTTTTGATTACATCGAAATGTTTTATAACAGTAAGAGTCGGCATTGTTCTGGCGATCAGATGTCACCGGCAGAATATTAAAGCAATTATTATCAACGGCTTGTAAGTGTCTGGATTATCCGTGGTGAATTATCCCCCATCATCCATATATTAGTAGTTACCGACATTCTCAGCGGATAGGTAAATGTCATCATACAGCGGTCAGTTCTGCCTCCCCAGTACATTTTCTCGTATGTTAACGTAGCAGTAGTACAGCATCGTTCCTGGGCGAATGGCCCAGCAGGCTTTTTTACTCCTTAAAAATTCACTTCTGGTTAAGTACATTGCTAAATTACTTTTATGATTTAAATCAATTAGTTAATTTTGATTTCGTTTTGCTTTTAACCCTGGCAATTTAGAAGTATTATTTTGGGATTAATCCGCTAGCCATACTTTTAGTCACTATTCTTTCGATGTGTGAAAAATAATTTTTAAGGTTGTTAATCATGGGGTTATGGTTTTTTTTAGCTACGCTTTATGTCATTTACGTTTTGTTTTTCAAAAAGAAAAAGAACAAATCCGCCGGGGTAAACACTTCCAAAACCTTCAAAGCACCACCAAAAGAATGGATCGCTGATATCAATAAAAAAGAGGCGGTTGTGCAAAACGATGATAGTGAAGACGATAACCTTGCAACTTTTACATTGAGTGGCGGCCGGGGTGTTGAACTTCGGGTGACAACCAATAATTACCGGAGCACCTCAAAATCAGCAGGTGTATTAGCTCGATGGGTCCTTCCGGGTGAAATGATAACTGTAGCTGGTGTAACAATCACTGGTGGTCACATTTACGTGGGGCAACGTATGAAGCCCTCCGGTCAGGAATCAGGCGGCTATTATGACGATGGAAGTGAGGCATCATTAATTGATGACACATGTAAGATAAAACCTACTTCTTATCTTTACGAGGACAGTTCATTAGGATACTGGCCCAGTTTTTCCTCTCTTTCCCCAGAAGCACGCGGTGCATATGTCAGTTGGCTCGCCAGCGATAGGTCTGATCCATCGTGTCCTATCGGCTATGTTTTTATCTACCTCTACGGCCTGGAAAGAAAAGCGCTCGTAGATTCCACTGACCCAAAATTCCCTGATGCTGAGTTCCGTAATCTGTTCAATGAAGTCGCTCGGTTAAGATCGGTATTCATTGAGAACCGATCATTCCGTGGATATTCGGCCCAATTACTCGAAGCCATGTCTATTCTGCGCCCGAACATGGGCTTAGCCACTGAGCTCGATAGCAATTCAGGTTTCAGCAATAGCATGCAATTTAAGCTGGCTCTGGCAAAAACTGTACATGAAGGAGTTCCTGTATCAGCTGAACTGGCGTTGAACTGGGTAATAAACCACACCGAGTATTCGCTGCGTACCCCGGCTCGCCGCTGTGCTAAAGAGTTTGCTGCGCTTTTCAAACGGCGTTACACCCTCAAATATGGTGAAGGGATGGTCGTTAAGGCGAATAAAACGCGCCTAAGGTTAGATTACACACCAGCAAGTCCTAGTTTGCGAGGTGTTCGACTTCCTGTTCCCGACCTGCCTGATCCAAGTGCGTTGAAGAGCCCTGTCCAGAAAATTATGACTCTTGCCGACATATGTACGGATGAGCTTGATGCTTATAGTCGCTACCTTGGTAGGAAAGGTACGTCAGTCAATGATACTGCTGCAATTATGTTGCTGCCTTCAGAGATCGTTAATGAAAGCGCAGAAAAAATATTAAGCTCATTCAAACGCTGGACTGATGAGGCGATCCTCAATAAGGAGGGGTTAGTCTCAGTTGCTGATTTTTGGGCCCATATGAATGCCAGCTGTCCAGCGAAGATTAATAAAAAAGAGGCCGACTTGATGCAGGCCTTTGCACAGAAGATGGGTTACTGTCTGGCACCTGATCCGTATTACCACCATGTGAAGGCAGACGTCGATGGCGCTCTTGTTCTATTCCCTGCCGGTGAAGGTGGACGCTTCTCACCTTCTCCTGAATTTATCTCAGCAGTAATGACGCTCAGATTAGGGGCGATGGTCGCCTTGATCGACAATTCTCTTGATCAAGCCGAGCAGAAAGTGCTTGAGAATGCCATCAACAACAATACTGGCTTCACCGATGATGAAAAGCGCTCTCTACATGCGTATTTAACGTGGCAGCTTCATACCCCAGCCAATATGACGGGAATGAAAAGCAGGATTGAGTTGATGGGGGCTGCGGAAAAAGCGGCTGTGGGCAAAGTTATCGTTAGTGTTGCCTGCTCGGATGGAACAATAGCGCCTGCCGAAATCAAACAGCTTGAGAAGATTTATTCAAGTTTGGGTCTGGATCCCTCATCTGTCTCGAGCAATATTCATCAGCATTCCGCAACTGAACATGATCTCGTCTCGTCTGTACCAACTGCTCAGCCAGCAGCAGGGTTCACACTGGATGCTAATGTACTTGCCCGCCACGAATCTGCCACGGATGATGTTCGTAAATTGCTGAACACAATTTTCACCGAAGAAGAACCGGAAGAGCCAGAAAGCGCTCCAGCCTCATCAACGGAGGCGGGGGGGCTTGACTCCGCACATAGCCAGCTTTATCGCAGTTTGCTGGAGAAAGAACAGTGGTCCCGGAAAGAGGCGACAGAATTGTGCGGAAATTTGAATTTGATGCTCGGCGGTGCGCTTGAGGTGATTAATGACTGGTCCTATGCGGTGGTTGATGCTCCGGTACTGGACGATGCCGATGATGATATCTGGGTTGACCTGGAAATTGCCAAAGAATTAGAGGGATAGTGAATGTCTGTAACACGTATAAGAGTGAAAGAACGCGACGCTATTATTCAGTCACTTAAGTCAGGTGTAACGCCAAGGATAGGCATTCAGCATATCCAGGTTGGCCGCGTGAATGAGATCACCGCTCTCCACCAGGATATTGAGAGGATTGCTGACGGTGGTGCAAGCTTCAGACTTATCATCGGTGAATATGGTTCTGGTAAAACGTTCTTTCTGAGTGTTGTGCGCTCTATTGCGCTAGAGAAGAAGCTGGTGTCAATCAGTGCAGACCTTTCTCCTGACAGACGCATTCACTCATCGGGAGGTCAGGCTCGTAATCTCTATTCTGAGCTTATGAAAAACATGTCCACCAGAAACAAGCCGGATGGTAATGCGTTACTTAGCGTTGTTGAAAGATTCGTTACGGAGGCAAGGAAGGAAGCTGACACGAACGGCTCCGAGGTTTCATCAGTTATTCATAAACGCCTGGCAGCACTATCAGATATGGTCGGCGGATATGACTTTGCGAAGGTCATTGATGCATTCTGGCGCGGGCATGAGCAGGATAACGAAACACTAAAATCCAATGCTATTCGCTGGTTGCGGGGAGAGTACACCACTAAAACTGATGCCCGTAACGATCTCGACGTTCGGACTATTATCTCAGACGCTTCATTCTATGACTCTTTGAAGCTGATGAGCCTTTTTGTCCGCCAGGCAGGCTATGCCGGTCTTTTGGTCAGCCTCGACGAAATGGTGAACCTCTTTAAACTGAATAATACGCAAGCAAGAACAGCGAACTACGAACAGATTTTGCGGATCCTGAATGACTGCCTGCAAGGCTCAGCCGAGAATATTGGTTTTATCCTCGGGGGGACGCCAGAGTTCCTTTTCGATCCTCGCAAAGGTCTTTACAGCTATGAGGCGCTCCAATCACGTCTGGCGGAAAATCGGTTCGCGCAAAAAGCAGGAGTGATTGACTACTCGTCTCCCACTTTGCATCTTGCCAGCCTCACCCCTGAGGAACTGTATATTTTACTGAGAAATCTTCGTCATGTTTATGCAGGCGGAGATCCAGAGAATTATCTGGTTCCAGATGAGGCACTGACTGGATTTCTGCATCACTGTAGTAAAACCATTGGAGACGCTTACTTCCGTACCCCCCGTAATACCATAAAAGGTTTCCTGGACATGCTGGCCGTGCTGGAACAAAACAGAACGATGAACTGGCAAACACTAATCAAGGGTGTGGCGATTGAAGAGGACAGGCCCAGCGAAATGGATGACGCCATTATAGAGGAAAGCGATGACGACGACGGACTGGCGAACTTCAAATTATGAGCAGTGCCTATGATAGTCTCGATCCCCGCGTCCGTAAGTGGGTTTACAAGCAGGGGTGGTCTACATTAAGGCCCTTGCAGGAGAGTTCTATCCCGGCAATTTTAGCCCGTGATCGAGACGTGCTAATCAGTGCAGGCACAGCAGCGGGTAAAACAGAGGCTTTCTTTCTTCCTGCCTGTTCGGCAGTTGCAGATCTCACTAATGGATTTGGCATCGTCTATATCAGTCCGTTGAAGGCATTGATTAACGATCAGTACCGTCGTCTTGAGAGCCTTGGAGATGCATTGGAAATGCCAGTGACTCCCTGGCACGGGGATGTACCACAAAGCAAAAAGAAGAAGGCTCGGACAAACCCTGCTGGCATTTTACTGATTACACCTGAGTCACTTGAGTCTTTGCTCATAAATTCAATGGGCTGGCTCAAACAGGCGTTTTCGTCAGTCGCATACATCGTTATTGATGAGTTTCATGCTTTCATTGGCTCAGAGCGTGGTGTACAGCTGCTTTCTCTGCTCAATAGAATTGACCATGTGTTAGGACGCCTGGTAAATCCAATTCCCCGCGTTGCGTTGAGTGCCACGCTGGGGGAACTGGAGAAAGTACCCGAACTTTTGCGCCCGGACAAACGACTACCCTGCGTAACTGTTACAGATAGTAAGAGCGAGGCCACTCTTCAGGTACAGGTCAAAGGTTATCTGGAGCGAGTGCTCCAAAAAGAAGAAGAACTTCAGAGTTCAGCTGAACATGACGTTTGCGCTGACATTTTTAGACTTTGCCGTGGCGATTCTCATTTGGTCTTTGCAAACAGTCGAAAGCGGACTGAAAGCATTGCTGCCACGCTGAGCGACATGTGTGAGGAACATATTGTTCCCAATGAATTCTTTCCCCACCATGGTTCCCTTGCCAAGGAATTGCGGGAAGCGCTTGAAACTCGTCTTCAGAAAGGAAATTTGCCCACAACAGCTGTTTGTACAATGACGCTTGAGTTGGGAATTGATATCGGTAAGGTTAAGTCGGTTATCCAAGTTACGCCTCCGCATACTGTTTCCAGTCTGCGTCAGCGTATGGGACGTTCTGGGCGACGCGACTCCCCATCAGTTCTAAGAATGCTAATTACAGAAAATGAGCTCACTGTGACTGGCAGTATCGTTGACCACCTACGGCTGCATTTGGTCCAGTCGATGGCAATGATAAGATTGATGATCTCTAAACAATGGTTTGAGCCTGCCGATTCCCAGCAGATGCATTACTCCACGCTGCTACACCAGATTCTTGCAATTACCGCGCAATGGGGCGGAGTTCGTGCTGATCAACTCTGGTCACAGCTATGTCAAACAGGCCCGTTCCGTAATGTGGATATAGGCGATTTCAAAAGCCTGCTTAAACATATGGGAGCATGTGGCTTGCTCACTCAACTCGCTAGTGGAGAAATGGTTGTTGGGGCAGAGGGGGAGAAACTGACTAACCATTACACGTTTTATGCCGTGTTCAACACACCAGAAGAGTTCCGCATTGTCACCGGAAACAGAACCCTTGGAACAGTGCCTGTGGACTCCCCACTGCTACCAGATCAACACATCATCTTCGGTGGGCGGCGCTGGAGAGTGACAGAGATCGAGACAGAGAAAAAAGTTATCTATGTAGAGGCGACCAAAGGCGGTCAGCCACCACAATTTAGTGGGGGGGGAATGTCTGTTCATGATGCCGTTCGTCAGGAAATGCTCGCTATCTATAGGGAAGGTGATTACCGCATAGTAATAGGTAGCAAGAGAGTAGATTATGCCGATTCTGCCGCCAGAAGCCTATTTGCGGAAGGCAGTCGTAACTTCCAGAGTTATAACCTGCAAAATAAGTATTTTCTTACGAGCGGCCAATACTGTTACATCCTCCCATGGATGGGAGATAAGGTTGTCAATACGATTACAGCCTTGCTCATACGTTGTGGCTTTAAAGCTAATTCATTGGCTGGAGTTATAGAAATTGACGGCTCAAGTATCACTTCTGTTCAACAGGCCCTTAAAGACCTGCTGCTGTCAGGCTTGCCCTCAGCGTTTGATCTTGCTGTAAATGTTCCAGAAAAGTACTTAGATAAATATGATGAATATTTACCAGAGTTTCTGCTTGCGAAAGGTTTTGGGGAAAAAGCGTATGACATTGAAGGCGCGTGTACCTGGCTGAAAGAACATCTTCAGTAAACTGGTTACATAAAAAGGGGGAGATGTTCCCCCTTAAGCTTGAGGCCGATTGATGATATCAATTTTTGCTCTTGGCTCGGATCTGCCAGAAATCGAGGTCATAAGGTCTGCTTTGAGCGAGGAGCGGACATTAGCCTTACAAGCATAACTGAACTGTACGCAGGATCTCTAAAATCGAATGGTTCGGTTAAGTGCAGTGCTTACAAGACAAGCATCGCGTGTAGTCTTGGGTGAGATTGATTAAATTATTTTGTGGGGATATGATTCAAACAAAAGATCCTTAAATGAGGTTGTTATGTCATACATTCGAGTAGAGAAAGATGGCCTGCAGTATGAAGGTGAGTATTTCTGTGAAGAGAATATGGTTACAGTCTTTGGGGTTAGAGGAGGACAGTCCAGCGTGGTTCTTAATGGGATGACAGAAATCGCTGCTGCTCGTACTGCGTTGCGAAATCTTATTAGAGAAAATCAGATTGATCCTCTAACTGATTAAAAATGGTCCATATTTACTAACGGCCTATTTGAGATATTTTAGATCAAATTTATTCTGAAAGTTAGATTGGAGTGAGAAGCGGGCATCAAACCGTTATCACTAGCAATAAGTTGTTTAAATTAAATAATGAAATAATCAGGTGGTAACATAATGGATGAGAACACTGCAATTGGAACAATAAAAATGGATATCACTTAATAAGTGTAGTAAAGTCCATTTTATATATTCCTGTAAATTTATGAGATACTTCCATGAGAACCGACAACTTAAGAATGATTGAGAGTGGGGAATATGTTTTCGATATGTTATTGGATAGTGGTGAATTATACTATACAAGTCACTCTTTTGACACGAAGGAAGATGCAAATAGCTGGATGGAAGAGTGGCAAACTTGGGCAAATAGTGTATCGAGTGGAAAAGTAAGTAGTATTTATTATATTTTACAAGTACCTGATACTTGGGCCGGTTCTTCAGATAAAAATAATCCTTATTCGGGGCTTTATGTGAAAATAGGACGTTCCAATAATGTGCTAAAAAGATTGTCTAACTTACAAACAGGTACCTTTGGTCAATTAATATTACACGCTTTGGAACCTGGCGGATCAGAAAAAGAAAATTATCTACATGAAAAATTTAGCAACGAAAGACGTCAAGGCGAATGGTTTATATGTACTAAAGAACTTACTAAGCATATATTTACAACATGGTTTAGAAATAAGATGCTCCCACCATAACATCAAATGAAACTAATGCAACTCGCAGAAAGAATTGGTATTTATTCGCATATACATAGTCTAATGGGGGGGAAGCCCGATTTAGTAAACCCATCAATTAGTGAACCTTGGGAATGCGAAAAATATGTTTTCGTTGATTTGGTTTATAGCTCTTTAGCAAAGCAAGTTAATAATAAAAAATAAGTTTTTATCTTTTAACCATACAGTTAATGATTCATTAATGAATGAGGTGATTTAAAGTTATGAAGTTTTAATAAGTTCCAGAATTTTTTCTCATCCATTGGTTAAAGAATTATATAATAATATCTGCTTCTGGCACACAGCAGACAAGTACCTGCCGATAAAGGTCTGCTGAGAGCGAAGAGCGGACGTTATGAGTAGCTTGCTAGTTCAGTTTTTTAAGTTAAGATATTGTGTTGCCGCAGTAGCTTGCTCAAGTGAGGAACGTAAAGTTCCTGCTCGAAATGCTGGGAACAAGGTTTTAGTAGGTTAACCATATAAACTAAAAAAATTTAACGAGGTTAGAATGAGGCGGTTTTGTACTGTACTGGTTTTGTTAAGCATGGCTTATTTCATTATAGGTGGTTTATTTGCGTATTTAAATAAATTGGAACTGCCAATTTATTTAAATGGGATGGCTATTGTAGGTTTTGTAATGACTATTGTTTGCATCTATTCATTGTCGAAGCCTGCTATTACACAGTCAGATTTAGAACAGCTTGAGGCCACTTCATTAGAGTCCATAACTAAGACTATTAGTGAGTTAAAATCCCTAAAAACGAATAAAAACTCAACTCAAGAAGAAATCTTAGATCTTGAGAAAAAAAGAAAGGAAATGGAGCTTTTAGTAAAGAAAGCCAGTATGGCATTGTTTTTCCGTGAGCAACTTAATTACCATGAAAGACGTATACTTTCAGAAATAAAGGGAAGTGAAACCCTCAACCATAGTTTGTCAGAGATAAAAGAAATAAAAGGAAAACTTAAGGCATTGGATGAAGAAATTGCATGTGATCCAGAAGTTGAGTTTCTGCGTTCAATACTTTTGGAAGCAAGCAGGCGAACGCCAACACTCGATGAGCTAACAGAGGGTATGCCATTTATATTTAGAATTATGGCTCGCTCAACACAGTTAATACTTGGGAATAAGATATAAAAACCTGTTGCATACATTTACATCACAATTGCTCATGGTTTCACATCGAGCAATTGTGGGTGAAAGTTATTCACAATCAATTGGTTATTGAGCGTGGGAATCTTGAGCCTTACACTCTGCTAACCAGATAAATCTCTAATTCATCGGTCATTTTTTAGTGCATTCCAGTCAAGATGATTATTCGGCGTTAGAATTTTTGAGGGCTCAACATAATCGGCATCAATCCCCTCATCACCAATTCCAGTACGGCAAAATTCAATCCCCATCGAGTTGCATATTATATTCATGGCTTCAAATAATGCCGAAGGCATTCTATGCCCTGCTATTACTCGTCGAACTGGTTTATCTAAGTAAAACCACTCATTCGTTTGCAAAATCCTAACTTCCTGTTCGTATTCCCATTCTCGATATTTAGAGGATAAAACTTGGTTAGCAAGTTCATCAGGACTAGAAATATTGGGCATTGCTAAATTTGCAAATACACCTCTATATTCAATTTGTTTAATACTGTGATGATTGTCTGGGATTTCAATTTCGATAGCGCAACCATCAAACCCCCCAGCATAGTGAGCCCAAAGTAAATGAGACTCATATGTAGCTGAAAGAGAACAAACCTTAAGCCGTTTCTTTTCTTCTATTATCTGCTGAATTTCTTTTTTATAGTCGTAACCATCAGATGTTTGATGAGAGAAAACAAACATCCCTTCCATTGGGTCATTCAACATTTTCCAGTCAGAGCAAAAAAGCCTACGATTAAAAATTATATCTAGGGTAAATGCTATTTGAGAAGCCGACCTAAATTTATATGCTCTCATGATTTTTTGATTCCTTATCTAACACAAATAACCGAGACAGGTGGGGAATTTAAAAGACAGTAGATGATATCATATAGACTGACATTTTTTGTTGTGTATTAGATAATGTTAGCAATGTCCGCTATTGGCTGTGAGTTCAATGGGTCGATGCAACGCTATCCTTAATCAAGGGGGACATTGTCATGAAACGAAGAACTCGGATTAACTACACGCCAGAGCAGAAGGCAATTATCTGGGACAGATATAAGCAAGGTGATTCTCTACATGATATCGCCAGAATGTTCGACAGATATCATTCTTCTATTATGCCCACTATCCACCAGACAGGCGGCTACCGTCCTCCCGTGCGAAAACGGCACCGATTAGCGCTTTCGCTTGATGAAAGAGAGGAGATATCCAGAGGGCTGGTAGCAAAACTCAGCATCAGGGACATCGCCGCCAAATTATCATGAGCGCCCTCAACGATTAGCCGCGAGGTCAGGAGGCACGGAGGTGCCAATCAATACCGAGCAGCAAAAGCCGATGCTACTGCGTGGGAAAATGCGCTGAGACCAAAACCTTGCAAGCTAATTGAAAGCCCCGCATTGTGTAAAATCATTGCAGAGAAGATGCATCAGGACTGGTCGCCGGAACAGATCGCCGGTTGGCTGAAACGCTGTTATCCGGATAATCAGGAAATGCATGTGTCACACGAAACGATTTATAAAACGCTTTTTATACAAACCAGGGGAGCATTAAAAAAAGAGCTGCAGCAATGCCTCAGAAGCGGAAGAGCAGTGCGTAGATCCAGAACGTCATCGCTTAAAGGGAAAGGATTAGGGTCAATCCCGAACACGATACCTATCAGCGAAAGGCCACCAGAGGCGACTGACAGAGCCATTCCAGGTCACTGGGAAGGTGACTTGATTCAGGGCTCGAAAAACTCCTATATCATCACCCTCGTAGAACGCCATTCCCGTTTTGTTATGCTGGCGAAGATCAGAGACAACAAGACCATAACGGTTATATCTGCACTCATCAGACAAGCCTGGGAATTACCTGCTGAGCTTTATAAAACATTAACTTGGGATCGTGGCGCTGAAATGACCAGCCACACACGATTTACTGTAGCGACAGACATTCAGATTTATTTTTGTGATCCTCAATCTCCCTGGCAACGTGGCTCAAATGAAAATACGAACAGATTGCTCAGACAATATTTTCCAAAAGGAACTGACTTATCGGTTCACAGCCAGCAAAGACTTAACAGTGTTGCCAGACAGCTCAACGAAAGGCCGAGAAAAACGCTAGACTATGAATCACCCGCAGAACGGTTCAACAAGTGTGTTGCGTCCATCAGTTGAACTCACTAAACGGGCTAAAGCAGACTGATTTGATGAGATAAGGGTATAGATGAATTCTCCATACCCTTGAACGATTACTTCCCAGTTGATTTGCTTGGTTTCAGTCCTGGGGTATTGCCGGGTGTATCCTTATTATCACGTCTGCGTTGATCGGGTTTTCCTGTTGATTTTGCGATTGGTTTTGGACCAGGTTTAAGCCCCATAATCATACTCCTTAGCCATGTCAGAGGTTATTCCCCAGTGTGGATATAAGGGGAGCGGTAAGAATTATCAAGCTTGGATGGGCGGTGAAAAGTGACTGCTTGATTATTATGTGAGCAATGTCAGATTTTAACACATAGCGGCCAGCCCATTACTGAAGTTAGCCAAAAATGAGTCGCGATGAGCCCTCAATAATGAGGGCCACCTCGGAGATTGTTAGGCTGATTTCGCCAATTGCCGATGCAGGACCTGAAGGCTAGTTCCCGCCCCTGTCCATGCAGCAGCCGAGCCGATCACATACAGGTTTTGCTTGGCGCGTGAGACGGCTACATTGATTATGTTTGGTGGGCTTGCCGCCCACTGACGTGCTCTTTGCTGACTCGCTTTCGGCGCACCCAGCAACAGAATTACCGTGTCCGCCTCTCGGCCCTGGAACGTGTGGATTGTGCCTACACGATCACGGCACCATTCATCCAGCTTTACGCCGAACGTTCGCAGCAGATCAGTTTCACTGTCGAGACGCCGACGCATGTTCTGCTCTACGATCTTGAATGGTGTGATGATAAATACGTCCGGATTTGTAATGCCCGATGCTGCCAGCTCTTTGAGCATTCGCACAACCGCTTCGCCCTCGTCGGGACACCACTTCGTCTCAGCATCGCCATTGATATCCACCCAGTGAGATCTCCCCAAAGCCGAGCCTATAGATCCGGGTTTTTTAGGCCCGACAGCATGGACCATCTGCCCGGCATAGGCGATGGAGTTAGAAACATCAAACATTGGGTTCTGGCAACGCCTGTGAACGAGCAATGGCAGCCCGACTTCTCGATCACCTACGTCCATGACGAAGGTGGATTTGAAGCGCGATGCCTGATCAGCAAGGGTCTGCGTAGATGCTGCGGGGGCAGACCATTCGACTTGGTCAATGTCAAAGAACTTGCAGATTTCGGCGTTCAGCTTTTCAGGAAGTGAAACTACAGGTGGGATTTGCAACGGGTCACCTACCACAATGGAGCGCTTTGCCCGCATGATAGCTCCAACTGCTGCCTGAGGAACGGCTTGGCCCGCTTCATCTACCAGAAGCCAACCAATGCTCTCTGGTGGCAGATCCCCGAACATCGTCCGAACAGAGGCGAATGTCGTGGACACGGTCGGCACAACCACGAAAAGGCTTGACCAAAGGTCGGGAAGAAGTTCACGGTGAGCGGAAGACTGGAAGGCACCAGCTACCATGCCTGACATCAATAACCCAAGATTGTGTTGCAAGCGGCTGGCCGAAGCATCGATGAACGTTTTATGCACAGTCAGGGCAGCGGCGAAAAGATCCTCCCGCAGGCGATGAACCTCATCGGGAAGCCATGGCGCAGTGAGGTGGATAGCCTCGTGCTCGCGCTCGAAGAACCTCTCATCAACGACCCTGTCTCCCATGCGGTTTCGTGCCTCTGCCTCGGTTGCCTTCAATTTCGAGACAGCCTGACATTTGCTGGAAATTTCCTTGTCGAGTTGCTGTAACTGGGACTCAGTATTGCTCCACTCAGCCCTTGCAAGCTCTAGGGCACCGTCCGTCCCCTGCGCCCGTATGACTGATTGCTGCAAGGTCGTCGAGAGCTTCTGCAGTGTCGATCTCCACGACTTCCAGGCCGCAGTCGCAAACAAACGGGAGAAGAAACCTGGACGGCAAGCAAGATGGCTGTCGAGCATGATCTTGTCCTGCTCGATCTGCGATTTTGCCTTCTCATGCTCTCGTTGGCAGGATTCAGCAGTCTTGTGTGCCTCTTCGACGGCTTCATTCAGACTCGGTCGACGCTGTTCAGCCCTTTGAAGTTCGGTGATCGCTCCCTTGAGCGCCTGGATATCCCGTCGCATCTCTTCGATGCTGGCGATTTCGGCGTCTACCGTCTCCTTAAGTTTAAGAAAGGCGGTTCGCGCTTTCCGCCAGGCCGCAGCAGCATCCGCTTCGTTGGTGCTGGGCCGCTCATTGACAACCACGCTGGGCATCACACGATCGATGGTTTCGCCAGTTCGCTCGTCCTTGATCTCACGCATGACATTTATGCCGCGAGCTGCTTTCAGGTAGGTAAGGAAACCACCGTCTTCATTCCACCAGAAACCTTGCTGAAACGCGCCTCGGTTGCTGCTCTTGCCGAGAGCCGCGGCGATCAATCCCCAGGTTTCGACAGGGTCGGAGGGGATGTCCCCCTCGGCCTCGGCTTCGAAATAGCCGGCGCGTTTGGGATTCGCAATCAGGTCGCTGATGGACCGGAAGTAGGCGATCTGTTCATGGCGACCATTGGCTTCCTTGAGAGGAAGCTCTTTACTGACGTTCTCGACCGCTTTGTTATTGGAGGACGCTACAACGATCTCATGGCCCTTTAAGGATGCATGTAACTTGTAGAAGTGCAGGAATGCATTGGAGCCGAATGCCAGCTTCTCGCCTGTTGTGGAAAAGGCATCCTGCGGTTTATTGAAGCCGGACATCGCCGTGGCCCGATCAAGAATGCACCCAACGACGATATCCCGGAGAAGAGTGGTCTTACCGGTTCCCGGAGGCCCATTGACGCCGATGATACCTGGAGCATCATTCAGCTCAGCACGCGCCGCATTCACGGCAGCCTGTTGAAGCAACACCAGTGGATGGCCGCCTTTCGAAGGCCAACGAGCCTGCGGCATGAGCGACGGTGCGACGAACGGCTCAACTGCGGAAATGGGCGATAGCACGTCGATTTTCTGGTCAGGTCTGCCAATTCCCATGTAGCGGCGCAAACCGGCTCCGGCTTTGCCCGTCTCGAGCAATTTGGTTGCTTCACCGAGATCTTCAAGATAGAAGGAATTCAGTAACGAAGGTTCAGGCGGCACCTTGGCCTTGAAATGATAAAACACCTTAATCGCGAATGTGGGTGGCTCAACCAAATGCTCGGGTACACCGAACTGAGACACAAGCCATTTATAAGCGTTTAGAACGACATCCAAATCGATCGGTATGGGTTCTCCATCCTCGTTGTGGCGGCGAACTATTCGATCCAGATGCTCGATAATGCGCGGCTCAACATTCGGCCAATTCCCTAAGCTCCCAAGCTTAAGATCGAGAGCCGGCTTGAGTGCCCAGGCAAAACTGGACACGGCAACGCCTTTTTCCTCAAGCACATAGCCTTCTTTGTCGATCAGGATCGAGCCGATGGCTGCTTTCTTACCGTCCGGGCGTGAACGCTCCTCATCCTCGCCAAAAACCTTGACCAGCTCGTCCGTCGCCTTGTCAAGAGCGATGGAGCCGAGGACGACCTCGAAATAAAGCTTATAACTGGGCTTGCTGCGGGCATTTGGTCCCCATGGAACACCTCGCTCCAATAGAGCAACCCTGGAACGGTCGCCGGTTGCCATATCCTCTGGGCGTTTATAACCTTGAGGCGACAGTGCTTCGAGGGCTGTCCATGCTGCCAGTATTGCTCGCGCATCATTCGCCTTATCCGACGGAGAGAAAGACGGGAGTGGACCTAGATCGATTTGGCCTTTGTCGAATTGCTGTCGCTTGGCAGTGTCTGGGATAGCCTTCGGTTGCAGTTGCTCTACAGCTGCAGGTGCTTTGTGGGGCACAGCTTGAGAAAATTGTATGGACGCCGAACCAGGATTACATGTTGATGGGCTGGAAGCCGACATGGCGACCTTGCTGCGGTCGCTAAGTGCAGTTAGAGATTGCTCGATTTTAGACGTCAGCGTCCGCGCCCTGGCAGTGTTGCGAAAGGTCAGCTCGCTCAACAGCTGTTCAAGTTCACTAACATTGTTGCGGGACTGTTCGAAGATTGCTTCCAGATCGAAGATAGATTTTTGCGCATACTGCCGTGTCTTCATTTATTTCTACGGCTCCATATCCCTTCAGTAAAGAGATATTATGCTAATTTGCTTGTTTTCTAAAACTATTAACTTCGGCTTGAAATATAAAGTCTCATTCGGCCCACTATTAAAGTGGGAACCGTCATTAATTATCCGTCACCCCGCTTAACGCTCTCCTCTCATACCCCCCTCTATCATACTTCCGCGATCAGCAACCATAACAAAATCAGCCCACCATTGCATCATCGGTCGCCGCTGCTCAAGGTAATCGCTTCGATTATAGGCACGACGTACCTCATTTTTGTCCACATGGGCAAGCGCTGCCTCAATAACATCGGGTGGAAATCCTTCCTCATTGAGTGCAGTACTGGCGATAGAACGTAAACCGTGTGATACGAGGACACCTCCTAAGCCAGCACGCTTAAGGGCTGCATTCACAGTCTGGCTGTTCATTGGCTGGGTAGGCTTAATGCGACTGGGAAAGATAAACTCTCGGCCACCACTGAGTGACTTCATCATTTCCAGAATAGAGAGAGCTTCATTGGATAGTGGAACAGTATGGTCCCGGTTCATCTTCATTCGGGCTGCTGGAATTTTCCATTCGCTAGCAACAAAATCGATCTCATCCCATCTAGCCTCAGCAGCTTCGGTAGGACGGGTGATGGTGAGAAGCTGCCACATGAACAGACACCGCGTGGACACACTGATACTTGCTTTACGCATTGTTTGCATTAACTGTGGAAGTTGATCCGGGCGGATACTCGGCATATTTTTCTTCTGCGGTTTCTCGAATGCTTTCCCAATGTTTACGCTGGGAACCGCATCAATCAGGCCCGTGTTCTGCGCATAAATCATGACTTCGTTAATACGCTGACAAAGGCGGCGAACAGTTTCTAATGCCCCTCTGGCCTGAACAGGTTGAACTGCTTTAACCAGAGTATGAGCCTTAATCTCAGTGACACTGATATCACCGATTGCGGGGAAAACATCTCTCTCAAGCGAGCGCCAGATATCGTCAGCATAGTCCTCTGTTACGCTGGCTTTCTTCACATTCCACCAACGTTCGGCGACTAACAAGAAAGTATTGGTTTTGGCCTCTTGTGAATTTCTGACCTGTTCTTTCTGATGTTCCTGCGGATCAATGTCTTTCGCCAATAAAACTTTAGATTCAGCTCTGAGTTTACGTGCATCAGAAAGCGAGACGGTAGGGTAGGCACCGAAGCTCTGTTTGGTTCTCTGCCTGGTTAGAGGCCGATAGTAACGGAATTGCCATAGCTTACTACCGCTGGACTTGATTAGCAGAGTAAGCCCGTCACCATCATACAGCTGGTAATCGGCATCTTTAGGTTTGGCGGCTTTGATTTCCGTATCGGTTAACGGCTTGGTTTTTCTTGCCATGGGGAGTCCCCATGCGTTTAGGCCCAACGAAAACAATAGAGCTTTTCGTTGGGCCTATCAATGGGCCTAAAATGTTCGGATTTAATTAGTTCTCTTCGGACTTCGCGGGATAAATTGAGGGCACAAAAAAGCCCGCAGGGCTTGCGCCGTGCGGGCTCTTAGGACTTCATCGGATGACTCTGGTAATCACCGATGGAGAATTTTGGTGGAGCTGGCGGGAGTTGAACCCGCGTCCGAAATTACTACACCGTCGGCACTACATGCTTAGTCAGTTTTTACATTCGCCGGTTAGCTGCGAACAGACACGCCACTAACAGACTAGCCTGATTGGATTTAACGCTTCAACCCCAGGCAAGGCATCCACGCGATCTCTTTTGGGTTTGACTTCTCTTGATCCCCGTCTTAAGAGCGGAAGCTAGGGAGAGAAGGCTCTAAGCAGGTTATTAAGCTGCTAGTGCGTAGTTTTCGTCGTTTGCGACTATTTTTTTGCGGCTTTTTACGAGGCAAACCGCCCCTCGGCATGCTCCTAAGGCTTCACAATCCCGTCGAATCCAGAATCAGCCCCAGAACTTCAAATACTAGCAAAAAAGCAGGTCAGAATCCAGCGCTTAACGCTTTGAATTCTTCATGATACGTGCTTTATCCAGTTGCCATTCGCGGTCTTTGATATCGTCACGTTTATCATGCTCTTTCTTACCGCGGGCAACACCAATCTTCAGTTTACACCAGGCGTTCTTCCAGTAGAGCGAGAGCGCTACGATGGTATAACCTTCGCGATTGACGCGGCCATACAGTGAATCCAGCTCACGTTGCTTCAGCAGCAGCTTGCGGCTACGCGTGGGATCGCACACCACATGGGTGGAGGCAACGGCTAAGGGTTGAAAGGTTGAACCAAACAGGAACGCTTCGCCATCGCGCAGCAGAATATAGCTGTCGCTGATGTTGGCTTTGCCGGCACGAAGTGATTTAACTTCCCATCCTTGCAACGATAATCCCGCTTCATACTCCTCTTCGATGAAGTATTCGTGGCGGGCGCGTTTGTTCATGGCAACAGTGGCAGAACCGGGTTTGTGTGATTTTTTCTTTGTCATAGTGCGGCGTATTTTACATCACTTAGTCGGTTATCGCATCCCCAGTCCAGCGGGGCAGCAGGAAACGGGATATTCTAGCACACCCTTACTCGGGGGCATTTTTGTTTAATCGCTGAAAATGCTATTATTCAGCGGTTTCGTGATGAACAGGAACCATTATGGCTCAGATTAGTCGTTCGGCGCTGGTCCCGTTTAGTGCCGGGCAGATGTACAAACTTGTAAATGATGTGGATGCTTACCCGCAATTTCTGCCGGGTTGCACCGGAAGCCGCGTGCTGGATGCGTCAGAGAATCAAATGACCGCGTCCGTGGATGTGTCGAAAGCAGGCATCAGCAAAACATTTACCACCCGCAATACCCTGACGGATAACCAGAGCATTCATATGCAGCTGGTTGACGGGCCGTTCCGTAAGCTGACCGGCGGCTGGAAATTCATCTCGCTGGGCGATGACGCCTGCAAGGTTGAGTTAAGCCTGGAGTTTGAATTCACCAACATGCTGGTAGAGATGGCCTTTGGTCGGATCTTTAAAGAGCTGGCCAACAGTATGGTGCAGGCCTTCACCCAGCGTGCCAAAGAGGTCTACAGTGCCTGATATTTCGGTTGAGGTGGTCTACGCGCTGCCTGAAAAGCAATACCAGCTCTACGTTAAAGTGGAGCAGGGCAGCACGGTAGAGCAGGCGATACAGCAATCCGGAATTCTGGAACTGCGCCGTGAAATTGACCTCAGCAGTAATAAAGTGGGTATCTACAGCCGGGCAGTGAAGCTCAGTGATGTGGTTGACGAAGGCGATCGGATTGAAATCTATCGACCGTTGATCGCCGATCCTAAAGAGCTGCGTCGTCAACGTGCAGAGCGTTCAGCATCCGCTAAAAAGTAAACAGCAGGCAGCAATAACCTGTTGATTGGCAGCATAAAAAAGGCGCTCAGTGCGCCTTTTTTGCTGTCTGTCGTTTAGTTAGTCGCTTTTTTGCGCCAGATTCGGCTTGTTGTCGATATTGGTCAGCACGCCGTTACCATCAAAGTTGAGCGTCAGCGTCTGCTGCTGAACGCGCTCATGGCCTGGTTCCTGACGGAAAACGTAATACCAGACGTTGCTGCCGAACGGATCTTTCATCATTGGCGTACCGAGCGTGTAAGCCACCTGCTGCTGGGTCATACCGGTGTGAATCTTGGCCACATCATTGGCAACCAGATAGTTACCCTGGTTGATATCAGGACGATATACCACGCGCTCTAAGGTGGAACATCCGGCGGTCATCATCAACATTACCACTGCCGCGGCAGTCAGCGTTTTACAGCGCATCTATACATTCCTTTTCCGGGGCCAAACGCCTTTTACAGGCTGTTTTTTTGCCAACAAAATCTGAACTCTGCCTGCGGCAGGCTTTATTACTTTGGCGACATAAGTGCCGATGATAATAAACCTTTTCGCTATTGGAAACCTTTACAGAGCATGCATATGACCACGGCAGGTTAAAAAAGTGCGCTATCAGGCGGCTAAAAGTTCTTTGGCGTTAGCCAGGGTGTTGCGTGTGACCTCGCTACCGCCCAGCAGTCGCGCCAGTTCCTGCAGCCGCGCGCGCTTGTCCAGCGGCTGCATATGGGTTTCGGTCATTGCGCCATCGGTTTCTTTGCTGACAAAGAAGTGCTGATGGCCACAGCCTGCTACCTGCGGCAGGTGAGTCACACACATCACCTGGGTTGATTCGCCCAGCTGGCGCAGCAGTTTGCCTACTACGGCGGCGGTCGGACCGCTGATCCCGACATCGACTTCATCGAAAATCATCGCTGGCGTTTCCATTTTCTTCGCGGTGATGACCTGAATCGCCAGCGCAATACGGGACAACTCACCGCCGGAGGCGACTTTGCCGAGCGGCTGCAGCGGCTGGCCTGGGTTAGTCGTCACCTGAAAGTCGATGCGGCTGGCACCTTCCGCAGTCAGCTGATCCGGGTTAAAGGTCAGGGCAATCTTAAACTGGCCGTGCGGCATTGAGAGCAGATGCATGCTCTGGGTAATCAGCTGCTGCAGCTCCTCGGCGTACTGAGTGCGTTGCTGATGAAGCTGCTCTGCGCTTAACAGGGCTGCCTGATAGTGCTCGCCAACCAGTGACTGCAGGCTCTCCTGATCGCTTTCATGCTGTGACAGCAGCTCCGCTTCCGCCAGCAACTGCTGATGCAGTTCAGGCAGATTTTCCGGCGTAACATGATGCTTACGCGCCAGAGCGATCTGGCGTGAAATACGCAGCTCCAGTTCATACAGGCGATTTGGATCGAGGTCGAGGCTGTCGCAGTAATGACGCAGCTCGTCGCTGGCTTCGCTTAGCTGAATCGCCGCTTCTTCCAGCAGGTTATAAACCCCGTTCAGTTTCTCATCCAGCGAGGTCAGCTCAGACAGCATCTCACGCGCGCTGTAGAGCAGGCTGCAGAGATTGTTATCGTCGCTATCCGCAAGCAGTTGCAGCGCCTGCTGACTGGTCGACAGCAGCTGTCCGCTGTTTGCCAGCCGCTTGTACTCTTCGTCAATCTGCTCATATTCACCAGCCTGCGGCGCAAACTCGTTCAGCTCTTTCAGCTGATATTGCAGCAGTTCGCGACGTGCTTCACGCTCCTGAGCCTGCTGCTGATGCAGCGCCAGGGTGCGGCAGCTCTGATGCCAGGTCTGATAATGAGTACGCATGCGCTGCAGCAGATCGTCATGACCGGCGTAGGCATCCAGCAGATGTTTCTGGTGCTCAGGTTTGAGCAGCAGCTGGTGCGCGTGCTGGCCGTGAATCTGAATCAGTAACTGGCCGAGGTCGCGCAGCTGCGACAGCGGAACCGCCGTGCCGTTGATGAACCCGCGTGAGCGTCCGTCCGCGCTAATCACCCGACGCAGCAGACACTCATTGCCATCATCCAGATGGTTATCCATCAGCCAGCGCTGAGCAGAAGGGGAGGACTTAAGCTGGAAGCGGGCGCAAAGATCGGCCCGGCTGGCGCCCTGACGCACCATGTCGGCATCTGCGCGACCGCCCAGGCATAATCCCAGGGCATCAATCGCGATAGATTTACCGGCACCGGTCTCACCCGTGATTGCTGTCATACCGCGTTGGAAATCAATGTCGAGCTCACGAACGATAGCGAAATTACTGATGGTCAGTTGGGCCAGCATAGGTTCACCTGTATGAATAAACACATATGGTTTTTCATACAGTATAAACTGGAATTTTATCCAGTAAAGAGGCGGCACGGCTTTTCAGAACAATTTTTTTGACCAGCCCAGTTTCGAACTCAGCGTATTGAAATAGCTGTAGTTTTTAGGGTGAATCAGATTCAGGTGACTGGCACTGCGTCGGATCAGCACATCCTCACCTTCCTGGATCGGCAGCGCAATCTGGCTGTCGCAGCTGATCTCCAGGTCGCTCCGGCGTGAAGAAAAGCGCAACCGGATGGTACTGCTGCTGTTAATCACCAGCGGACGGGCCGACAGCGTATGCGGGAACATCGGCACCAGCACAATTGCCTCCAGCGAAGGGGTGAGTATCGGCCCACCGGCCGAAAGCGAGTAGGCGGTGGAACCGGTCGGTGTGGAGATAATCAGGCCATCTGAGCGCTGGGAAAAGGCAAACACTTCATCGATATAGACTTCAAATTCGATCATGTGCGCCACTTTTCCGGGATGCAGCACCACTTCATTGATCGCCGAGCCAATGCGTGGCGAACAGTCTGATTTACACACCTGGGCTTCCAGCAAAAAGCGGCTCTCAACGAAGTAGTTGCCCTGCAATACTTCATCCAACTGCTGCTGCGCATTATCCGGGTCGAGATCGGTCAGAAAGCCGAGGTTGCCGCGGTTAATGCCAATCACCTTGATGTCATAGCGCGCCAGCACGCGGGCCGCGCCCAGCATATTGCCGTCACCGCCGACCACCACCGCCAGATCTGCCTGTTGACCAATCTCAGCCAGCGTCCCGGTCTGAACGTCATGTAGCGCCAGCTCCTGCGCGATTTGCTTCTCCACGATCACTTGATAACCTTTGGCGGTCAGCCAGCGCCAGAGCATCTCATGCGTGGTTAACGCGGTGGGATGGCGTGGATGACCCACAATACCAATGCAGTTAAAGTGTTTGTTCATCGAGTGGGTGTTCCTTATAAGCCAAAACGGCAAGGCAATGTGATAGGTTCCCTTGAAACCGTCAAACCGATCCCCATAATAAGCCAACCAGCGAAATGAATGTGCAAAACGCGGAGAAATTCATGAGTAGTAAAGAACAGAACACCCCAAACGAGCAAGTCTCAGACGAAATTCAGCAGGATCAGCAACAACCTCAGGAAGCGGAGACAGCGGCTGAGGTGGATCCGCGTGATGAGCGTATTGCTCAGCTCGAAGCTGAATTAGCGCAGTCGCAAACCGGCGTGCGTGATGCACAACTGCGTGCGCAGGCTGAAATTGAGAACATTCGTCGCCGTGCCGAAATGGACGTTGAGAAGGCGCATAAATTCGCCCTGGAGAAATTTGCCAACGAATTGCTGCCGGTGATCGACAGTCTTGAGCGTGCGCTGGAAGTGGCGAACAAAGAGGACGCGCAGCTGGCTCCGATGATCGAAGGGATTGAACTGACCCTGAAAGGTCTGCTCGGCGCAGTCCGCAAATTCGGCGTAGAAGTGGTTGGCGAAACTGGCGTGCCATTTAATCCCGAAGTGCATCAGGCGATGTCGATGATGGAGTCTGAAGAGTTTGAACCAAACCAGGTGATGCTGGTGATGCAACGTGGCTACACGCTGAATGGTCGCTTACTGCGTCCGGCGATGGTGGCGGTTGCCAAAGCGAAAGGCTGATTTCACGCCTGAATCCGTTCCACGGCCGCGCAGTGTCGCGGCCGTGTGCCTTGCTGCTTATTCAGGCAGTACCGGCGTCCAGTCAATCGGTTCCTGACCGGCTTCACGCAGTATGGCGTTAGTTTTCGAGAAATGCTGACAGCCAAAAAAGCCCCGATGCGCCGAAAGCGGCGAAGGGTGCGGCGCCTGCAATACGTGATGACGCTGACGGTCAATAATGCTGCCTTTCTTCTGCGCGTGAGATCCCCACAGCAGGAACACCACCCCTTCACGATGCTGATTAATCGCGGCAATTACATTATCGGTAAAGGTTTCCCAGCCAAAGCGCGCATGGGAATGGGCCTTGCCCGCTTCCACTGTTAGCACCGTATTCAGCAACATCACGCCCTGTTTGGCCCAGCTTTCGAGAAAACCATGGTCCGGCTTCTGAAAGCCCGGAATGTCCTGCAACAGCTCTTTGTAGATGTTTTGCAGCGACGGCGGTACCTGCACACCGGGCAGCACCGAAAAGGCCAGTCCGTGCGCCTGATTAGGGCCGTGGTACGGGTCCTGACCCAGAATCACCACTTTGACGTCGCCTAACTCAGTCAGGCGAAAGGCATTGAACACATCCTTTTGCGGTGGGTAAACCGTCACGCCTGCAGCACGCTCATCCGCCACTAATTTCAGCGTCTCGGTAAAATAGGGTTTCTGTTTCTCTTCAGCCAGCACGTCGTGCCAGGTCAGCTTTTCAGCCATAATCCACTCCCTTAACGTTTGTGCCGTAAGCTTAGCCGTTCCTGCATCTGAGCTGAAGGGCAAAAATATTTTTAATAATGCAAAAAAAGTTAATGTCAGCAGCGTTTTTAGATCAGTCAGTTAGCGAAAATGAGCGATGCGCGGCGGATGAAAATTGACCCAGGTCAAAGCTGACGATACGGGAGAGTGCTATACCGGAGCCTCAAATTTGATTCATTCACGCATTGCCCTGGAGGCGCTGACATGATTACTGGTATCCAGATCACTCAAACTAATAAACCCCAACTGCTGAACTCTTTCTGGCTGTTAGACGAAGAGAAAGCTCAGGCTCGCTGCCTGTGTGCCAAAGGCGGCTATGAAGAAGATCAGGTGGTTGCGCTTAGCGAACTGGGTGAATTCACCTACCGTGAAGTGCCGGTAGAAATTAAACCGCAGGTGCGGGTCGAAGGCGGTCAGCATCTGAACGTCAACGTTCTGCGTCGTGAAACACTGGAAGATGCCGTTAAGCATCCTGAAAATTATCCGCAGCTGACCATTCGCGTTTCCGGTTATGCGGTGCGTTTTAACTCACTGACGCCAGAGCAGCAGCGCGACGTGATTGCCCGTACTTTTACTGAAAGTCTCTGAGTGACATCAGTTAACCGGCGCTGAAAATTAACGCAAAGCGCACACAGCAATTTTTATCAGAATATTAATAAGATAGCAGCCAGACCGGCTGCAGGTGCGGCAGCGGTTATCACCGAATAGCCGTCAGGCAGTGAAAATGGCATCAACTGCCTGTTACCGATGATTAAATTAAAAAAATCGCCTCATCAGAGGCGATTTTTTTATGCATGCGATGATTTATTCCGCATTCTCATTAGTCGGTGTACTGCCGCTCGGCTTGCGGCGTTTACCGATATTTTTGGCATCGCGGTGACGTTTTTTCACCCGCGGTTTTTCAGCTTCGCTGGATTTCTTCTCAGCGCGCTTCGCCAGCGTCTTTTTCGACGGTTTTCCGGTGGTTTTGGCGTGCGGCGCGCGCGTCTCAGGACGCAACTCATCCACCACGCGGGCTTTCAGCGGTTCATTAACGTAACGGCTGATTTTACCCAGCAGCACGTAATCATGCGCTTCGACCAGCGAAATCGCGATCCCTTTGCGTCCCGCACGGCCGGTTCGGCCAATACGGTGCAGATAGGTATCGGCGGTGCGCGGCATATCAAAGTTAAAGACGTGGCTAACGTCTTCAACATCAATACCCCGTGCCGCGATGTCGGTGGCGACCAGCACATTCACCCGGCCCTCACTCAGACGCTTAATCGCTTCATTACGCTTGGCCTGCACCATCTCGCCTTCCAGATAGCTGCTACGAATCCCCGCTTCGTGCAGCCAGCTGACCAGCTCATGCAGACGCTCACGTTTACGCACAAACACGATGCAGCGCGTCACTTCCGGCTGTTTCAGCAGGTGAACCAGTAATTTGGTTTTATGCGCCAGGTCGTCAGCGCGGTAGTACCACTGCTGGATCTTTTTACGTTCACGGCGGCTGGGATCGGCTTCCAGTTCAACCGGATCGTTCAGCAGACGCTCGGCGAAGTCTTTGATGTTTTCGCCTTCCAGCGTGGCGGAAAACAGCAGCGTTTGCTTGCGCCAGCGGGTTTCTGCCGCGATGGTTTCGATATCCTGGGCGAAACCCATGTCCAGCATGCGGTCCGCTTCATCGAGCACCAGCGTTTCAACCGCGCGGCAGTCAAAGTTCTCTTCTTTGATGTATTGCAGCAGACGACCGGTGGTCGCTACCACAATGTCCTGGTTTTCGCTGAACACTTCAGCGTGGTTCATATAGGCCACGCCGCCGGTGATGGTGGCGATATCCAGATGGGTATGTTTCGCCAGTTCACGCGCCTGGTCGGCGACCTGCATCGCCAGTTCGCGGGTTGGTGTGACGATCAGAATGCGGGGCGGGCCAGATTTCTTACGGGGGAAATCAAGCAGGTGCTGCAGCGCCGGTAATAGATAGGCGGCAGTTTTCCCGGTCCCGGTAGGTGCCGAACCCAGAACGTCGCGGCCCTCAAGCGCGGGCGGAATTGCAGCAGCCTGAATCACTGTTGGGCGCGTAAAGCCTTTTTCCTGCAGCGCTTGCAACAGGCTTTCGTCGAGTTCGAGTTCGGAAAATGTGGTTACTGTCATGGTCTACCTCAGTTTGGGGCGCTGATTATAGACAGATCAGACATAATCTTCATCTGTTAATCCGCCAGGTATGCTCTGCTGCGTGAATTCCCTTACCTGTCACGTTACACTTATGCGCTGCCGCACGGCAGAAAAAAAAGTAAACGGTAGCGACCCATGATGCACGACAAGCCGCGTGAGCGGGCCCGGTTAAACAAGAACGGATTTACCTTTAAACAATTTTTTGTCGCGCACGATCGTTGTGCGATGAAAGTCGGTACCGATGCCATTCTGCTTGGTGCCTGGGCGCCGGTGGCTGGCGTCAGGCGGATTCTGGACATTGGCAGCGGCAGCGGACTGATCGCGCTGATGCTGGCGCAGCGCACGCCGTCGCCGGTTGAGATTGATGCGGTCGAGTTAGACGCTGAGGCGGCGCAGCAGGCAGGCGAGAATGTACAGCAGTCGCCGTGGCCGCAGCGTATTCACATCCATCAGCAGGATATCGCCCGCTGGGCCGAAGACTGCGAGCAGCGTTATTCGCTGATTGTCAGCAATCCTCCGTACTTTACGCCTGGCGTCGCCTGTTCCACCGCGGCGCGGGACAGCGCCCGTGCGACCCGCACCCTCGATCATCAGACCCTGTTACGCAGCGCAGCGTTGCTGATTGAAGAAGAGGGGATGTTCTGCGTGGTATTGCCCACCGCGACCGGCGAAACGTTTATCAGCCAGGCGCTGGCTGATGGCTGGCATTTACGCTTTCGGCTGGACGTGGCGGAATATGCCCATCGCCCGCCGCATCGCGTGCTGCTGGCTTTCTCTCCGCAGGCCGGCGAAACGCTGCTGGAGCGTCTCGCCATTCGCGCGCCCGACACCCATTATTCTGAAGACTGGTGTTGCCTGACGCGGGCCTTCTATCTGTTCCTGTAGCCGGGCGGCGTCAGGATGGTCGGCAGCGCCTCGGGTAACAGGTCGGGATAGTCGCGGATGTAGTGCAATCCGCGGCTCTCTTTTCGCTCCAGTGCGCAGCGCACCATGAGATCGGCGACCTGCACCAGATTCCTCAGCTCCAGCAGATTGTTGGAGAGGCGGAAGTGATGGTAATACTCATCAATTTCCTGCTGCAGCAGCGTGATACGACGCAACGCCCGCTCAAGGCGCTTGGTGGTGCGCACAATGCCGACGTAATCCCACATAAACAGCCGCAGTTCGTGCCAGTTATGCTGAATGATCACCCGCTCATCCGCATCATCGACCTGGCTCTCATCCCAGCCGGGCAGGGTCGTTACCGCTTCGACGTCGGGCAGGGTGCGAATCAAATCTTCCGCAGCTGACCAGCCATAAACCAGACACTCCAGCAGTGAGTTGGACGCCATCCGGTTAGCGCCGTGCAGGCCGGTATAACTCACTTCACCAATCGCATACAGGCCATTGAGGTCGGTACGCCCCTGCTGATCGACCATCACGCCGCCACAGGTATAGTGCGCGGCAGGCACAATCGGAATCGGCTGTTTGGTCAGATCAAAGCCAAAGGTCAGCAGCTTGTCGTAAATCATCGGGAAGTGAGCGCGGACAAACGCTTCCGGCTGATGACTGATATCGAGATACATGCAGTCTACGCCCAGCCGTTTCATCTCGTGGTCTATCGCCCGGGCGACGATATCGCGCGGCGCCAGTTCAGCCCGCTGATCAAAATCGGGCATGAAACGGCTGCCGTCAGGACGCAGCAGCCAGGCACCTTCGCCACGTAATGCTTCGGTTAACAGGAAATTCTGTGCCTGCGGATGAAACAGGCAGGTCGGGTGAAACTGATTAAACTCCAGATTGGCGACCCGGCAGCCGGCACGCCACGCCATCGCGATCCCATCGCCAGAGGCAATATCGGGATTGGTGGTGTATTGATAGACTTTGGCTGCGCCGCCGGTTGCTACCACCACGGCGCGGGCGCTACAGGTTTCCACCTGCTCGCGATTGCGGTTCCAGATCCACGCACCCACAGCACGGCGTGGTCCGGGCAGGCCCAGTTTGTCTGAAAGAATCAGATCGACCGCGTTAGTGCGTTCCAGAATCCGGATGTTGGGATGGCTCAGCGCCTGACTGACCAGCGTGGTTTCTACCGCGCGGCCAGTGGCATCGGCACTGTGCAGAATGCGGCGATGACTGTGGCCGCCTTCACGGGTCAGGTGATAGCGCATCTCGCCTGCCGCCTGCGGATCGATATCAAAGGCGACCCCGTTATCAATCAGCCACTGCACGCAGTGACGGGCATTGCTGGCAATAAACGAAACGGCGTCGCGATCGCACAGGCCGGCGCCGGCAATCAGCGTATCCTCCACGTGCGACTCAATGCTGTCGGTTTCATCGAACACCGCCGCGATACCGCCCTGCGCATAAAGAGTGGAGCCCTCATTGACCTGCGCTTTGCTGAGCACCAGCACCTGATAATGTCTGGCCAGACGTAACGCCAGCGACAGGCCGGCGGCACCGCTGCCCACAATCAATACATCACACTGATAATCCGGATTTGCATTTGTCATGGTGTTTAATTTACTAAACAAGAATAGGCCTGAGCATAAGCGTTAAGCCGGTTGTTGTGAAGTATTTTGAACAAGTTTTCAGCGCGCCGGACAGCTTCAGGCTAAATGTCGCTAACAATCAGCAGGTTAAATTGGTGCTGGTTTAAAAAGTGTTTTTTATACCAAACTTAATTAAGCGCAGGGATTTAAAGATGAAAAAGCCGTTGTCATAGGTTACTCTGCCTGCGATTTACGCTCCCTGTACTGAACGAAAATGAACAAGCCGGATAATCTCCAGCGGAGCGGTAAATATTTGGGCGATAAGTGAACTTCGCACCACATCACAACTCTAAGCGCATGCTTGCTCAGAACCATTGAGATGTGCTGGCAGTTACTTTACGCGTATAAAAAATTTGGGGAGACATTACCTCGGATGAGCGAGCAGTTAACGGATCAGATCCTCGTTGAACGGGTACAGAAGGGAGATCAAAAAGCTTTCAACTTACTGGTAATTCGTTACCAGCATAAAGTGGCGAGCCTGGTTTCACGCTATGTACCGTCGGGCGATGTGCCTGATGTAGTACAGGAATCGTTTATTAAAGCGTATCGCGCACTGGACTCTTTCCGGGGCGATAGCGCGTTTTATACCTGGCTGTACCGCATTGCGGTTAATACAGCGAAAAATTACCTGGTTGCTCAGGGGCGACGTCCGCCATCCAGCGATGTGGATGCGATTGACGCAGAAAATTTCGAAAGTGCGGGTGCATTAAAAGAAATTTCGAACCCTGAGAACTTAATGTTGTCTGACGAATTGAAACAAATTGTCTTTCGTACCATCGAGGCGCTACCCGAGGACTTGCGTATGGCAATCACCCTCAGGGAACTGGACGGCCTGAGCTATGAAGAGATCGCCGTCATTATGGATTGCCCGGTAGGCACTGTTCGGTCACGTATCTTCCGTGCGCGAGAGGCCATTGATAATAGAGTTCAACCGCTTATCCAACGTCAGTGATAACGGCTACTGGAAGGGTACATAGGCATGCAGAAAGAAAAACTTTCCGCTTTAATGGATGGTGAGACCTTAGATAACGAGCTGTTCTCAGCCTTGTCGAAGGATGCAGATCTACAGAAAAGCTGGGAAAGCTATCATCTGATTCGCGATACCATGCGCGGCGATGTTGGCGAGTTCCTGCATTTCGATATCTCTGCACGCGTTGCCGCTGCCATCGAAAAAGAACCGCTGCGTACTGTTACACCGCTGATCCCTGAAGCGCAGCCAGAACCTTCCCGCTGGGAAAAAATGCCGTTCTGGCAGAAAGTGCGTCCATGGGCAGCGCAGTTAACCCAGGTCGGCGTGGCTGCCTGTGTTTCTCTGGCAGTGATCGTTGGCGTCCAGCACTATAACCAGCCTAACGGCGGCACGGCTGAATCGTCTGATTCACCGGTGTTTAACACCCTGCCGATGATGGGCAAAGCTTCACCGGTCAGCCTCGGCGTGCCTTCTGATGCGTTTGATACCAACAGCGCTAATCAGCAGGTTCAGGATCAGCGCCGTCGCGTTAATGCGATGCTGCAGGATTATGAACTGCAACGCCGTTTACATGCCGATCAGCTGCAGTTTGAAACCGATGCACCGAAACAAGCACAGGCTGATGTTCCCGGAAACCAATCCTTAGGACTCCAGCAGCAGTAATGAAGCCGCTTTGGTATGCTGTTAGCCTGCTGACAGGCAGCCTGTTGTGGTCATCTGCCGCCCCGGCGCAACCTTCTGCGTCCGGGGCGTTATTGCAGCAGATGGAGCAGGCAAGTCAAAACCTCAACTACGAATTCGCCTATATCAACGTCTCCCGCCTCGGCATTGAATCGTTGCGTTATCGTCATGCTGTGATTGATGAGCGTATTTTTGCTCAGCTGTTGCAGATGGACGGCCCGCGACGTGAAGTGATCCAGCGTGGCAATGATATCAGCTACTTCGAACCTGGCCTTGAGCCGTTCTCGCTGCCCGGCAACCACATTATCGATGCGCTGCCGTCGGTGATTTTTGCGGATTTCGCCAAGCTGGGCAGTGCGTACGATTTTATTACCGTAGGCCGCTCGCGTATCGCCGATCAGATGTGCGACGTGTTGCGCATCGTGTCGCGTGATGGCACCCGCTACAGCTATGTAGTCTGGCTGGATGTGGATACCAAGCTGCCTCTGCGGATTGACCTGCTGGATCGCGACGGTGAAACGCTGGAGCAGTTCCGCGTCATCAGCTTCGCGGTGGATGAAGGGGTGCGTAACCTGATGCAGGGGCTGGAGAAAGCCAACCTGCCGCCATCGCTCTCGGTGCCGAAAGGCGATGCGGTGACGCTTAACTGGCAGCCAGGCTGGATACCCGCCGGCATGACGCTGGTCTCGCAGAATCGTCGTACGTTGCCCGCGCTGAACAAAAACATGGAGTCGCGTCTCTACAGCGACGGCCTGTTCAGCTTCGCCATTAATATCACTCCGGCCGATAAAAGCAGTACCACCCAGACATTGCGCACTGGACGTCGTACGGTACAAACGGTTGTGCGCAATAATAGCGAGATTGCGGTGGTCGGCGAATTACCGCCTTCGACAGCAAAACGCATTGCGGACAGCATCGACCTGGGGTCACAAAAATGATGAGAGAATGGGCCACCGTGGTGGCATGGCAGGATGGCATCGCCACTCTGCATACTGAAGCGAAAACCTCCTGCAACAGTTGCCAGGCGCGTAAAGGCTGCGGCAGCCACATGCTGAACAAGCTCGGCCCGAAAAATGCCCACGTAATGCAGATCGCCAGCAGCAAACCGCTACAGCCGGGTCAGCGCATCGAACTGGGTATCCGCGAGAGCAGCCTGCTGGGTTCGGCATTGCTGGTTTACATGACTCCGCTGTTTGGCCTGTTTGTGGTGGCAGGGCTGTTTCAGGCGCTGTTCAGCAGCGATCTGGCGGCTGCCTGTGGTGCGCTGCTGGGCGGGATTGGCGGCTTTATTATCGCCAAAGGCGTCTCGATGAAACTGGGCGATCGCGAAGCCTTTCAACCGGTGATCCTGAACATCGCATTACCTCCTGACGCGCTGCGCGTTGAAAGCGAAGCGTAACGTATCTCCAGGCCGCGCACTCCGCGGCCTTTGTCTGTTCTCCCTTAGGCAAAACTCTGTTTCGCTTCCACAACGTTCCATTCTTTTATGCGCGGCGTTAACAGTGTAATATGCGTCGTCATTAATGAGGCTGACAGGATTGTGGGTAAAGAGCGATCTTCCTGAATGTGTCTGTGCTCAGGTTTTCAACTGATTCTCTATGCGAAGATATTCATATAAATGAAGCACATAAGAAATTTCTCCATCATCGCCCACATCGACCATGGTAAATCTACGCTCTCTGACCGCCTGATTCAGATTTGCGGTGGCCTCACCGCCCGTGAGATGGCCGCCCAGGTTCTTGACTCTATGGATCTGGAACGCGAGCGCGGTATTACCATCAAAGCACAGAGCGTAACGCTCGATTACCACGCGAAAGACGGCGAAACTTACCAGCTCAATTTCATCGATACTCCGGGGCACGTTGACTTCTCCTATGAAGTTTCCCGCTCACTGGCGGCTTGCGAAGGCGCTCTGCTGGTGGTGGATGCCGGGCAGGGCGTAGAAGCGCAGACCCTGGCGAACTGCTACACCGCGATTGAGATGGATCTGGAAGTAGTGCCGGTTCTGAACAAAATTGACCTGCCAGCGGCCGATCCCGATCGTGCGGCGCAGGAAATTGAAGATATCGTCGGCATTGATGCCACTGACGCGGTGCGCTGTTCGGCAAAAACCGGCGTTGGCGTACCGGAAGTGCTGGAACGTTTAGTGCGTGACATCCCGCCGCCAGAAGGCGATCCGGATGCACCGCTGCAGGCGCTGATTATCGACTCCTGGTTCGATAACTACCTCGGTGTGGTGTCGCTGGTGCGGGTTAAAAACGGCACCATGCGCAAGGGCGATAAAATTAAGGTCCTGAGTACCGGCCAGGTGTATAACGCTGACCGTCTCGGCATCTTCACCCCGAAGCAGGTCGATCGTACCGAGCTTAACTGCGGTGAAGTGGGCTGGCTGGTCTGTGCGATTAAAGACATCCTTGGCGCGCCGGTAGGGGATACCCTGACCACCGCGCGTAACCCGGCTGACAAAGCGCTGCCAGGCTTCAAAAAAGTGAAGCCGCAGGTTTATGCCGGTCTGTTCCCAATCAGCTCTGACGACTATGAAGCGTTCCGTGATGCGCTCGGCAAACTGAGCCTGAACGACGCCTCGCTGTTCTATGAGCCAGAAAGCTCAACGGCGCTGGGCTTTGGTTTCCGTTGCGGCTTCCTTGGTCTGCTGCACATGGAGATCATCCAGGAACGTCTGGAGCGTGAATACGATCTCGATTTAATTACCACGGCACCGACCGTGGTGTATGAAGTGGTTACCACCAGCGGCGACGTGGTCTACGTCGACAGCCCGTCTAAGCTGCCCGCGCTGAATAACATTGAAGAGCTGCGTGAACCAATCGCTGAGTGTCATATGCTGCTGCCGCAGGAGTATCTGGGCAACGTCATTACGCTGTGCATTGAGAAACGTGGCGTTCAGACCAATATGGTTTACCACGGCAATCAGGTCGCGCTGACTTACGAGATTCCGATGGCAGAAGTGGTGCTCGACTTCTTCGACCGTCTGAAATCCACCTCACGCGGCTATGCTTCGCTGGATTACAACTTTAAACGTTTCCAGGCCTCTGACATGGTGCGCGTCGACGTTCTGATTAACTCCGAACGTGTCGATGCGCTGGCGCTGATTACCCACCGTGAAAACGCACCGTATCGCGGACGCGATCTGGTTGAGAAGATGAAAGAGCTCATCCCGCGTCAGCAGTTTGATATTGCGATTCAGGCGGCAATCGGCAACCACATTATCGCGCGTTCAACGGTTAAACAGCTGCGTAAAAACGTTCTCGCCAAGTGTTATGGCGGCGACGTCAGCCGTAAGAAGAAACTGTTGCAGAAGCAGAAAGACGGTAAGAAGCGAATGAAGCAGGTCGGTAACGTTGAGCTGCCGCAGGAAGCCTTCCTCGCGATTCTGCATGTCGGTAAGGACAGCAAATAAGGATTTCCAATGGCTAATATGTTCGCCCTGATACTGGCGATAGCGACGCTGATTACTGGCATCGTCTGGGTTATTGATCGTTTTAAATGGGCACCGCAACGTCGGGCTAAACAGGCGGCGGCTCAGGCGCAAACCGGTAATACGCTCGACAGCAAAACGCTGGCGAAAGTATCGTCGCAGCCGGGCTGGGTTGAAACTACCGCCTCGGTGTTCCCGGTACTGGCCGTGGTGTTCATCGTGCGTTCGTTTATTTACGAACCGTTCCAGATCCCATCGGGCTCGATGATGCCGACGCTGCTGATTGGCGATTTTATTCTGGTGGAGAAGTTTGCCTACGGCATTAAAGATCCAATCACCCAGACCACGCTGATCCCAACCGGTCAGCCTAAGCGCGGTGACATTGCGGTATTTAAATACCCGAAAGATCCGAGCCTCGACTACATTAAACGCGTGATTGGTTTACCTGGCGATAAAGTGATCTATGATCCTTACAGCAAAACCCTGACGGTTAAGCCAGCCTGTACCGACGGTAAAGCCTGTGACACCGCGTTAGCGGTGACCTACACCGACGTTGAGCCGAGCAAGTTTATTCAGACCTTCAGCGGCTTTGATGGCAACGAAACCGGCAACGGTTTCTATCAGGTGCCGCAGGGCGATACCATGCGCGGAGGCTTACGCCTCGGCACCCGTAAAGAGACGATTGGCAACGTGACCCACGACATCCTGCTGGTAAACGAAGCGCAGAGTCAGGCGGGCATGTATTACCAGCAGCCGGGTCAGCCACAGGCGAGCTGGGTGGTGCCGAAAGGGCAATATTTCATGATGGGCGATAACCGTGATAACAGCGCCGACAGCCGCTATTGGGGCTTTGTCCCGGAGCGTAATCTGGTCGGTAAAGCGGTCGCTATCTGGATGAGCTTTGAGAAACAAGAAGGACAGTGGCCTACCGGCGTGCGATTCAGTCGTATCGGCGGCATTCACTAAAAAATTATTGTCTGATTAACAGGCAAATCGGGTGGCCTCCTGCGGGAGGCCACTGCACACCAAACGGAAAGTGTTGGATTCTCAGCCCTGTTTGGTATGCAGAGTCACAGACGCAACAAAGAACTGGAATCGCATGAACCCCATCCTGATTAACAAGCTTCAGCGCAAACTGGGCTACACTTTTACTCATTCGGAACTGTTACAGCAGGCCCTGACTCACCGCAGCGCCAGCAGTAAGCACAACGAGCGTCTTGAATTTCTCGGCGATTCCATTCTCAGCTATGTGATTGCGAACGCACTTTATCACCGCTTCCCGCGGGTTGATGAAGGTGACATGAGCCGCATGCGTGCCACGCTGGTGCGCGGTAATACGCTGGCGGAAATGGCGCGTGAATTTGATCTCGGCGAATGCCTGCGTTTAGGGCCTGGTGAGCTGAAAAGCGGCGGTTTCCGTCGCGAATCGATCCTGGCGGATACGGTGGAAGCGCTGATTGGCGGTATCTTCCTCGATAGCAGTATCCAGACGGTAGAAAAACTGATCCTCGACTGGTATCAGAGCCGCCTCGACGAAATCAGTCCTGGCGACAAACAAAAAGATCCAAAAACGCGCCTGCAGGAGTATCTGCAGGGGCGTCACCTGCCGCTGCCGAGCTATCTGGTGGTCCAGGTGCGTGGCGAAGCCCACGATCAGGAATTCACCATTCACTGTCAGGTGAGTGGCATGGCCGAGCCGGTGGTGGGCGTAGGCTCCAGCCGCCGTAAAGCAGAACAGGCAGCCGCCGAACAGGCGCTGATTAAACTGGGTCTCGAATAATTCCCCTGACCCCGGCACCGGCAACGGTGCCCGCTATATCATGACCTGACTGCCTGCTGGCCCTGGCGTCTGAACCGGCGCTGGATCAATCATGACCCGAATATGCACTATCCCGGCGCCTGAACAGGCGCTGAATAACTCAGGACTCGAATGAGCGAAAACGTAACTTATTGCGGCTTTGTCGCGATTGTCGGCCGACCTAACGTCGGCAAATCCACTTTACTGAACCAGTTGCTGGGGCAGAAGGTGTCGATCACCTCGCGTAAGCCGCAAACCACGCGCCACCGCATCATGGGCATCCATACCGAAGGCGCCTATCAGGCGATCTACGTCGATACACCTGGCCTGCACATGGAAGAGAAGCGCGCGATTAACCGTCTGATGAACCGCGCTGCCAGCAGCTCAATTGGCGACGTGGAACTGGTGATCTTCGTGGTTGAAGGCACCCGCTGGACGCCGGATGATGAAATGGTGTTAGGCAAACTGCGCGACGGCAAAGTGCCGGTGGTGCTGGCGATCAACAAAGTCGATAACATCCAGGATAAAAGTATTCTGCTGCCGCATCTGCAATTCCTGAGCCAGCAGATGAACTTCCTCGATATCGTGCCGATCTCGGCGGAAAGCGGGAATAACGTCGATACCATTGCGGCAATTACCCGTAAACATCTGCGCCAGGCCGATCACCACTTCCCGGAAGATTACATCACCGACCGTTCACAGCGCTTTATGGCGTCGGAGATCATCCGTGAGAAGCTGATGCGTTTCCTCGGCGCTGAACTGCCTTACTCGGTGACGGTAGAAATTGAACGCTTCGTCTCTAACGAACGCGGCGGCTACGACATCAATGGCCTGATTCTGGTTGAGCGTGAAGGTCAGAAGAAGATGGTGATTGGTAACAAAGGCAGCAAGATCAAAACCATCGGCATTGAAGCGCGTAAAGACATGGAAGATATGTTCGAAGCGAAAGTGCATCTCGAACTGTGGGTTAAGGTGAAATCGGGCTGGGCGGACGACGAACGTGCGCTGCGCAGCCTGGGTTACACAGACGATCTCTGATTCGATGGAAGGCTGGCAACGCGCCTTTGTGCTGCATAGTCGTCCCTTCAGTGAGACCAGTCTGCTGCTCGACCTGTTCAGCGAAAGCGAAGGGCGGGTGCGGGTGCTGGCGAAAGGGGCGCGTTCACGGCGCTCCCAGCTGAAAGGAGCGCTACAGCCTTTTACCCCGCTGCTGGTTCGCTGGAGCGGGCGGGGCGAGGTTAAAACCCTGCGCAATGCCGAAGCAGTGTCGCTGGCGTTACCGCTCAGCGGCATCACGCTTTACTGCGGACTCTACGTCAACGAACTGATATCCCGCGTCCTGGAGCAGGAATTCCCCTTCTCCGAGCTGTTCTTCGATTACCTCAACTGTCTGCAAAGCTTAGCCTCATCTCAGGGGTCGCCAGAACCTGCGCTGCGCCGCTTCGAACTGGCGCTGCTCGGCCATCTTGGCTACGGCGTCGATTTCCTGCACTGTGCCGGCAGCGGCGAGCCGGTCAGCGACGAGATGACCTACAGCTACCGCGAAGAGCGCGGCTTTATCGCCAGTCTGGTACTGAATCAACGCAGTTTCACCGGTCGCCAGCTGCGCGCCCTGTGTGAGCGTGAGTTTCCCGATGCCGACAGTCTGCGAGCGGCCAAGCGGTTCACCCGTATCGCCCTGAAACCTTACCTCGGCGGTAAGCCGCTCAAGAGTCAGGAGCTGTTTCGTCAGTTTATCCCGAAGAAAAAACCGGACGAAGCGGCTGAATAGCGCTGGTCGTACCGCTTGCCGGACGCAACGCGGTACACTCAACATTATGATGAATAAGAAGGGAGAATGGTCATGGCTGAGTTGCTGTTAGGCGTCAATATCGATCACATTGCCACGGTACGTAACGCGCGCGGGACAAACTATCCCGATCCGGTGCAGGCGGCGTTTATCGCTGAGCAGGCAGGCGCGGACGGTATTACCGTGCACCTGCGCGAGGATCGTCGTCATATCACCGATCGCGATGTGCGTATTCTGCGAGACACCATCCAGACGCGGATGAATCTGGAGATGGCGGTCACCGATGAGATGATTGGTATCGCCTGCGATATCAAGCCGCAGTTCTGCTGTCTGGTGCCGGAAAAGCGTCAGGAAGTGACCACCGAAGGCGGACTGGACGTGGCCGGCCAGCAGGACAAGCTGAATGCGGCGGTCAAGCTGCTGAGTGAAGCGGGAATCCTGGTTTCACTGTTCATTGATGCCGATCACCGCCAGATTGAAGCGGCGGTGGCCAGCGGGGCGCCGTACATCGAAATTCATACCGGTGCCTACGCTGAAGCCCCGGAAGGTCTGGCGCGCGACGCGGAACTGGCGCGCATCCGTCAGGCGGCTAGCTTTGCGGCCAGCCTTGGTCTGAAGGTCAACGCCGGCCACGGTCTGACCTATCACAACGTGCTGCCGATTGCCGCACTGCCGGAGATGCATGAGCTGAATATCGGTCATGCGATTATTGGGCGTGCGGTGATGAGCGGATTGCCTGATGCAGTCCGGGAGATGAAGCAGCTGCTGCGTGAAGCGCGTCGCTGATGGCAATTCTCGGGCTGGGCACCGATATCGTCGAAATCGAGCGTATCGCCGGGGTGATTGAGCGCTCCGGCGATCGGCTGGCACGTCGGGTGCTGAGCGAAGCGGAATGGCAGCAATATCAGGCGCACCAGCAGCCGGTGCGCTTTCTCGCCAAGCGTTTTGCCGTCAAAGAGGCGGCGGCCAAGGCATTTGGCACCGGCATTCGCGGCGGTCTGGCCTTCAATCAGTTTGAGGTTTATAACGATGCGCTGGGGAAACCGGGGTTACGTTTTTTCCAGCATGCGGATGAACTGGCACAGCGACTGGGCGTGAAAAGCGTTCACGTGACGCTGGCTGACGAACGTCATTACGCCTGCGCCACGGTAATTATCGAAAGCTAGCCGTGCAGCACCACAAACTTATCCCACAGCGCATCGCGTGATTCGGTGTGCTGTGGATCAGTGATAATGGTGTTATCGATCGGGCAAACCCGCTGACAGGTTGGCTCATCATAGTGTCCGATGCACTCGGTGCAGCGGCTGACGTCAATTTCATAAATCGCATCACCCAGCGAGATGGCCTGGTTCGGACATTCCGGTTCGCACATATCGCAGTTAATGCATTTGGCCGTGATCAACAGCGCCATTTTTCCCACCTGGTTACAACAGAAAAAGCGCGGCTATTATACGCCCTCCGGCTGATCAGACCAGCTTTTTCACCAGTGCTTCGCTGTGACGGATATGGCTGGAGGCGCGTTCCGGATCGTTTTGTACCAGCGCCATAAACAGCAGGTCAGTTAACGCCAGCTGCGCGGTGGTCGAAGAGATCGCCGCGCTGCGGGTGCTTTGCTCTTCCGCCACGGTATAGAGACACTGACTGGCGCTCTGTTGCAAAGTATTCGGGGTAAAGCCGGTAAAGGCCACCACGTCGGCACCCACCTGGGCGGCTTCCTGCGCGGCCAGATTGATCTCACGCCGTTCACCGGTATAGGAGATAGCGAGCAGCACGTCGCCCGGCCCCATCGCCTGTACGCTGGCCAGCAGGGCGTGCATATCCTGTTCGGCGACCGCGTTGATCCCGATTTTCATCAGCTTCCATGAAAAATCTTTCGCCACCAGGCCGGAAGCGCCAATTCCCACCAGTAAAATGCGCCGGGCATTCTTTAGCAGCTGCAACACCTCGTTGAGCTTCTCCTCGCTGTTGATATCCAGCGTGGCGCGAATCGCCGACAGCTTTTCAGCCAGCAACTTCTCACCCACCATCTTAAGCGGATCATCGCTGAGAATATGGTTATGCACGGTAATGGCATCTTTGTCAGCCAGTGACTCACTCAGAGCCAGTTTCAGCGCCGGAAACCCCTTGTAGCCCAGCTTCTGGGCGAACTTGACCACGCTCGACTGACTGACGCCTGACTCTTCGGCCAGCTTTTGCGAACTCAGATGGCGGGCCCGATCGGGTTGTGACAGCAGAAAATCAGCCAGCCGGCGTTCGTTTAGCGCCAGGCGGGGATAAAGCTGGCGAATGCGCAGCAATGAACTCATGCCCAATCCTCATGATTCAGGAGTAATTTGCGAAGAATAAACTATTCATCTGGCATTGTAGTCATCGGAATTAAAAATGACAGCCATCGCCGTGCCGCCTGATGATGGCTACAATAGAGTCTATTGGCGCAAAATCAGCGAAAAGGAGAGTTGTTTGACCAAGGGTACACAACGTCGCATCGTATTTTTCGACCTGGACGGCACGCTGCATCAACAGGATATGTTTGGCACCTTCATGCGTTATCTGCTGCGACGCCGGCCGCTGAATCTGCTGCTGGTGGTGCCGTTGCTGCCGGTGGTGGGGCTCGGATTGCTGTTCAAAGGCCGGGCGGCACGCTGGCCGATGAGCCTGTTGCTGTGGTCGATCACCTTTGGTCATTCAGAGCGAACCTTGCTGCGTCTGGAAGCTGACTTCGCGCAATGGTTTCGCCTGCGGGTGAAAGCGTTCCCGGTGGTGCAGCAGCGGCTGACGGACTATCTCGGCAGCGACGACGCCGATGTCTGGCTGATTACCGGCTCACCGCAGTCGCTGGTCGAACAGGTTTACTACGACTCCGCCTTTCTGCCGCGGGTGAAAATGATTGCCAGCCAGATGCAGCGCGGCTGGGGTGGACGAGTGCTGGCGATGCGCTGTCTCGGCCATGAGAAAGTGGCGCAGCTGGAGGAGAAAATCGGCACGCCGCTGCAGCTTTACAGCGGGTACAGCGACAGCAAGCAGGATAACCCGCTGCTGTTTTTCTGCCAGCATCGCTGGCGTGTCACGCCGGCGGGTGAACTGCAACAGCTGGAATAAGTTTCACCCGCGACCACGAGACCGCTATAATGCGCCGCTTTTCTGTTGCCGGGAGTGGCCTGCATGAATCAACAACGCGATGAATACTGGATGCGCCACGCCCTCAGCCTGGCGCGATTAGCCTGGGAGCAGGGCGAAGTGCCGGTCGGTGCGGTGCTGATACAGGATGACCGGGTGATTGGCGAAGGCTGGAATCGCCCGATTGGTCAGCACGATCCGACCGCCCATGCCGAAATGATGGCGCTGCGGCAGGGCGGTAAGGTACTGGAAAACTATCGATTGCTGAACACCACGCTCTACGTGACGCTGGAACCGTGCGTCATGTGTGCGGGCGCGATGGTCCACAGTCGCATTACCCGGCTGGTGTATGGCGCGCATGATGTCAAAACCGGAGCGGCAGGCTCGCTGCTGGATGTACTGGGCCATCCCGGCATGAATCATCAGATTGAATTGCACAGCGGCGTGCTGGCAGCAGAGTGTGCCGCCATGCTGAGTGACTTCTTCCGCATGCGGCGCGAGCAGAAAAAAGCGCTGCGTCAGGCGCAGCGCCAGAGTTAGCACTAGTTCATCGCGATGCTCGGTTCAACCGCCGGATAGCCTTTTGCCAGTTCCGCTTGCGCAGCTACCTGCTGTGCCAGCCGCTTCTCCTGCTCCTGCAGATAGCCCACCAGGCTAATCTGATACTTACGAATGTTCTCGACGTAGTTATACGCCTCGTGACCGCGCGCGTAGCCATAGGTGGTCTGGGTGTAGTAACGCTTCTGGCTCAGCATCGGCAGCCGCAGCTTAACGTCCGCCCAGCTATCCGGATTGCCGCCCTGACGCGCCGTCAGTTTGCGCACATCGAGCATGTGGGCATAGCCCATGTTGTAGGCCGCCAGCGCAAACCAGATGCGCTCATCTTCCGGGATGGTCTGCGGCACTTTTTCCATCATATTCTGCAGATACTGACTGCCACCGCGAATACTCTGCTCAGGATCGGTGCGGTCGCCAACGTCCAGGCTCTCAGCGGTATTGCGGGTCAGCATCATCATGCCGCGCACGCCGGTCGGCGAGGTAGCCTGCGGATTCCAGTGCGACTCCTGATAAGAGATGGCGGCCAGCAGGCGCCAGTCGATGCTGGTGGCATACTTCTCAAACAGCGGCTTGATGTCGGGCAGGGTGCTGTCGATAGCGCGCAGGAAAGTGCGGGTATCGACATAGTCAAAGGTCCCGACGTGACCGAGATATTTCTCCTCCAGTCGCGCCATCGCGCCTTCTTCACCCATACCGTTAAAGAAGTCGAGCATCGCCGCATTCAGGCTGTCATCGTCGCTCTGCTTCATATACCAGGTCACCGGCTCTTCATCGGTGACGTCAAACGCCACCGCCAGCTGAGGATAGATGCGCTGCAGCAGGGCGATTGTCACCGAGTCGCCGATGGTGTAGTCGAGTTTGCCATCCGCCACCGCTTCCAGCAGCGCTTTCGGGCTTTGATCGGTGGAGATTGCCCAGTCCAGATCGGGGAACTGATTTGAGCGGGCGCTTTTCAGGCTGGAGAGGTACGCCGATCCCGAGGCGACCGTCAGCCGCCCCTTGAGATCACCGAGGTTTTTCGGGCGTGGCTTATCCACGCGATACACCAGCTGTTGCGAAACGTTGTAGTAGCCGGGCCCGGTCCGATACCGTGCCAGGCGTTCGCTGTTGTAATTCAGGCCCGCCGCCAGTACATCGGCTTTGCCTTCATCGAGATCGTCAAACAGGTCACTCAGGTTCGGGCGCACCGTCACCTTCAGTTTAACGCCCAGATAATCGGCGAAGCGTTTTGCCAGCTCGTAGTCCATACCGGCTGGAGCCTGATTAATGGTGTAGTAAGTCAGCGGGGAATTGATGGTGCTGACACGCAATACTCCCCGTGATTTAATCTGTGAAATCGTGTCCTGCCCACCGCCGTACCACGGAATGGACGGCCACAATGCCATGGCTAACAGCACGGCGACCAGACCGATAAACAGATAATTAAATTTTAGGCGTTTCAAATAGTTATCTCTCGCTGGCTCTAAGGCCTCTGTCTTTTAAAGGCAGTATTTATCTTCTTTGAACTCCCAGAGCGAGGGGCATTTTGCGCAACAAAGCGAAGCTGAGCAACTCATATAGCAGGTTTTGCGCAAATTTCAGGCAAATCCGGTGGGCTATAAATTTTGCGCAAACGGTTTCGTCGCGAGGTCGCTTTCTCTATAATACGCCCCGTTTTCCCCTGTTGCGCCCAATGAAGCGTCGCCCGGCGTTTCGAAGACGAGAGATCTTATGATGGAAATTCTGCGTGGTTCGCCCGCCCTGTCGGCATTTCGTGTAAACAAACTGCTGACCCGCTTTCAGGACGCTCACCTGCCGGTGAGTGATATTTACGCTGAGTACGTCCATTTTGCCGATGTCAGCGCGCCACTGAGCGCCGACCAACAAACCCGTTTACAGCGTCTGCTGAAATATGGTCCTTCTCTCGCTGAACATGCGCCACAAGGGCGTCTGCTGCTGGTGACACCGCGTCCTGGCACCATTTCGCCATGGTCATCGAAAGCCACCGACATTGCCCATAACTGCGATCTGCCGCAGGTTCGTCGCCTCGAGCGCGGTCTGGCATTTTATGTGCAGGCACCTCAGTTAACCGAGGCGCAGTGGCAGTCGCTTGGCGCACTGCTGCATGATCGCATGATGGAGACGGTCTACAGTGATCTGGCGCAAGCTGAGCAGCTGTTCGCTCACCACTCACCGCAGCCGGTGAAAAGTGTCGATGTGCTGGGTGAGGGCCGTCAGGCGCTGGTTCAGGCTAACCTCTCGCTGGGTCTGGCGCTGGCAGACGATGAGATTGATTACCTGCTGGCGGCGTTCACCCGTCTGGGTCGCAATCCGAACGACATCGAACTCTATATGTTCGCTCAGGCCAACTCTGAGCACTGTCGCCATAAGATCTTTAACGCCGACTGGATTATTGATGGCGAGAAACAGCCGAAGTCGCTGTTTAAGATGATCAAGAACACCATGGAGCAGACGCCGGACTACGTGCTGTCTGCTTACAAAGACAACGCCGCAGTGATGGAAGGCTCCGAAGTGGGGCGTTTCTTCGCCGACGCGGCAGAAAGCGAATACCGCTGGCATCAGGAAGCGGCACATATCCTGATGAAAGTGGAAACCCACAACCATCCCACGGCGATTTCTCCGTGGCCTGGCGCGGCAACCGGCTCCGGGGGTGAAATCCGTGACGAAGGGGCAACCGGACGCGGCGCTAAGCCAAAAGCTGGGCTGGTCGGCTTCTCGGTGTCGAACCTGCGTATTCCTGGCTTCGGGCAGCCGTGGGAAGAGGATTTCGGTAAACCGGACCGCATCGTCAGCGCGCTGGAGATCATGACCGATGGCCCACTGGGCGGCGCGGCGTTTAACAATGAATTTGGTCGTCCGGCACTGAACGGCTACTTCCGCACCTATGAAGAGCAGGTTACCAGCCACAATGGCACCGAGCTGCGCGGCTACCACAAGCCGATCATGCTGGCGGGCGGCATTGGCAATATCCGTGCTGACCACGTGCAGAAAGGTGAAATCACCGTCGGCGCTAAGCTGGTGGTGCTGGGCGGTCCGGCGATGAATATCGGTCTGGGCGGCGGTGCCGCTTCTTCGATGGCGTCGGGTCAGTCTGATGCCGATCTCGACTTCGCCTCGGTTCAGCGTGACAACCCGGAAATGGAGCGTCGTTGCCAGGAAGTGATCGATCGCTGCTGGCAGCTCGGCGATGACAACCCGATTCTGTTCATCCATGACGTGGGCGCGGGCGGCCTGTCGAATGCGATGCCTGAGCTGGTCAGCGATGGCGGCCGCGGCGGTCAGTTTAACCTGCGCGATATCCTCAACGATGAGCCGGGCATGAGTCCGCTGGAAGTGTGGTGCAACGAATCACAGGAACGTTATGTGATGGCGGTGGCACCCGAGAAGCTGGCTGAGTTCGAAGCGATTTGCCAGCGTGAGCGCGCACCGTTTGCGGTGATCGGTGAAGCCACCGAAGAGTTGCATCTCAGCCTGAGCGACAGCCATTTCGACAATAAACCGATCGACATGCCGCTCGACGTGCTGCTGGGCAAAACGCCGAAGATGACGCGTGACGTCGTGACGCAGCAGGCGCAGGGCAGTGAACTGCAGCGTGATGGCATCACCCTGGTGGATGCGGTGAATCGCGTGCTGCATCTGCCCGCCGTGGCGGAGAAAACGTTCCTGATCACCATCGGTGACCGCAGCGTGACCGGCATGGTCGCGCGCGACCAGATGGTCGGTCCGTGGCAAATCCCGGTCGCCAACTGTGCCGTGACCACTGCCAGCCTCGACAGCTATCACGGTGAAGCCTTTGCGCTGGGTGAACGTGCGCCGGTTGCGCTGCTCGATTTCGCCGCCTCCGGCCGTCTGGCGGTAGGTGAAGCATTAACTAACCTCGCGGCCACCGCTATTGGCTCGCTGAAACGCGTCAAACTGTCGGCTAACTGGATGTCGGCTGCCGGTCATCCGGGCGAAGACGCCGGTCTGTACGCTGCGGTAAAAGCGGTCGGCGAAGAGCTTTGTCCGGCGCTGGGTATCACCATCCCGGTGGGTAAAGATTCGATGTCGATGAAAACCCGCTGGCAGGAAGGCACCGAACAGCGCGAGATGACCTCGCCGCTGTCGCTGGTGATCACCGCGTTTGCGCGGGTTGAAGATGTGCGTCGTACCGTTACGCCGCAGCTGCAGCCCGATGGTGAAAACCTGCTGCTGCTGATTGATCTCGGTAACGGGGCCAATACCCTCGGCGCTACGGCGCTGTCACAGGTTTATCGTCAGCTGGGCGACAAGCCTGCTGACGTGCGTGATGCCAGCCAGCTGGCGGGCTTCTTCAACGCGATACAGGCGCTGGTGGCGCAGCAGAAACTGCTGGCTTACCACGATCGTTCCGACGGTGGCCTGTTAGTGACGCTGGCAGAGATGGCCTTTGCTGGCCACTGTGGCGTTGAAGTGGATATCGCGGCGCTGGGCAATGACCCGCTGGCCGCCTTATTTACTGAAGAGCTGGGCGCGGTAATTCAGATTAACGCGGCCGATCGCGCGGCGGTGGAGCAAATCCTGGCCGATCACGGTCTGGCCGACTGCAGTCATCTGCTGGGCCACGCGCAGCCGGGCGACCGCTTTGTGATTCGTTCGGGCGACAGCGCGGTTTACAGCGAAAGCCGGACCACGCTGCGCACCTGGTGGGCAGAAACCACCTGGCAGATGCAGCGCCTGCGTGACAACCCGGCCTGTGCCGATCAGGAACACGAAGCGAAAAAGAACGACAGCGATCCGGGCCTTAACGTTACGCTGACCTTCAATCCACAGGAAGATGTCGCAGCCCCAATGATCGCCACCGGCGCGCGTCCACGGGTTGCGGTGCTGCGTGAGCAGGGCGTCAACTCACACGTTGAAATGGCGGCGGCGTTTGACCGGGCCGGCTTTACCGCGGTTGATGTGCACATGAGCGACCTGCTGGCCGGACGTCGTAGTCTGGAAGAGTTCCAGGCGCTGGTTGCCTGTGGCGGTTTCTCTTACGGCGACGTGCTGGGCGCCGGCGAAGGCTGGGCAAAATCAATCCTGTTTAACGCACGGGTGCGTGACGAGTTTGAGACCTTCTTCCACCGTCCGCAGACCCTGGCGCTCGGCGTCTGCAACGGTTGTCAGATGATGTCCAACCTGCGTGAACTGATTCCCGGCAGTGACCTGTGGCCACGCTTTGTGCGTAACCAGTCTGAACGGTTTGAAGCCCGTTTCAGCCTGGTCGAAGTGGCAGCCAGTCCGTCGCTGTTACTGGATGGAATGGCCGGCTCGCATATGCCTATCGCGGTTTCCCATGGTGAAGGGTTCGTTGAAGTGCGCGACCCGGCGCATCTGGCCGCGCTGGAAGCGAAAGGACTGGTGGCGCTGCGCTTTATCGATAACTTCGGCAAAGTGACAGAAACCTATCCGGCTAACCCGAACGGCTCGCCAAACGGTATTACCGCAGTCACCAACGAAAGCGGCCGCGTCACCATCATGATGCCGCACCCGGAGCGGGTGTTCCGCACTGTCAGCCACTCCTGGCATCCGGCAGAGTGGGGCGAAGACAGCCCGTGGATGCGTATTTTCCGCAACGCACGTAAACAGCTGGGTTAATTAATCCGCTGATAACAACAGGAGGCCACTGCGCCTCCTGTTTATTTTCAGGCGGCTGTTGGCAAATGACGACAGTCGCCGATCAACGGTGTCGCTATCAGGCGACATTTATCCTGATGATTTATATCAGATAGTTTAGCGACCCTGCTGAGTGTTGCTGTCAGGCGACAGTTTTAGCGGCTTTCGCGGTTCGCTAACGCCGCCGGTGGTCCGGGCAATCTGACAATTTACTGAAAAACATCACTATTTATTAAGTGGCATGAAACTTGCTATACTCCATGCGCTGCTCATTCACCTGTTTATGATTGCCCCGCACCGCGGAAAAGAGCTCATAAAATCCGAATGACGCACCAAACGGAGCCTGCCGTCCACCTCATCGATAATCGTTTGCTTTGCAACGTTATCAAACGCCGGACGTAACGTTGAGTAAGGCTCCACCCATTTTTCCGCGATGCCGCTGGCGTCGCGTCAACGGCAGGCCAGCGCGCCTGCCGTTTTATTTTCTGCCCCTTTCTTCCTGCATCAGACTCCGCTAGCATCCAGACAGCATTTTTCTAAGGAAGCGGCCGCGTGAAAAGATGGCGTTTATTTCCCCGTTCTCTGCGCCAGCTGGTGCTGATGGCGTTTGTGCTGGTGCTGTTACCGCTGCTGGTGCTGGCGTGGCAGGCGTGGGAAAGCCTCTCGGCCCTCAGCGAACAGGCGGCGGACACCAACCGCAACACTTTCACCGACGTGCGCCGCAGTGAGGCGATGGCCCGCACCGCGGTTGAACTGGAGCGCAGCTATCGCCAGTACTGCGTGCTGGATGACGCCTCGCTGGCGCGGCTCTATCAAACGCAGCGCACCCGCTACAGCCAGATGCTGAGCGCTCACAGCGCCAGCCTGCCGGAACTGCCAGCTTTCCAGACGCTGCAAGCCACGCTGCCCCTGCTGACTCAACCACAGTGCGACAATGGCAACCCGGTGCCGCGCGCCGCCGAAGCGCTGGATCGCTTCTCGGCCACCAATGCCCGGATGGTGCAGGACACGCGTGAGGTGGTGTTCTCACGCGGCTTACAGCTGCAGCGTGAAATTGCCGATCGCGGCCAGTTCTTCGGCTGGCAGGCGCTGATTCTGTTTATTATCAGCCTGGCGTTAATGATGCTCTTCACCGGCATGATCATCGGGCCGGTGAAACGCATCGAACGGATGATCAACCGGCTGGGTGAAGGACGCGAACTGGGCAGCAGCGTAGAGCTTCGCGGCCCGCGCGAGCTGCGATCACTCGGTCAGCGTATTCTCTGGCTGAGCGAGCGGCTGGCCTGGCTGGAAACCCAGCGTCATGAATTCCTGCGTCATCTCTCCCACGAACTGAAAACGCCGTTAGCCAGTTTGCGCGAAGGCACCGAACTGCTGGCGGATGAAGTGGCCGGATCGCTTAATAGCGAGCAGAAAGAGGTGGTGTCGATTCTGGACAGCAGCAGCCGCCATCTGCAGCGGCTGATTGAGCAACTGCTGGATTACAACCGTAAACTGGCCGATGGCCCGACCCGACTGGAAACGGTCAGGCTGGATGAGATTGTGGCGCGGGTGGTTAGCGCCCATGCGCTGTCGGCGCGAACCAAACTGATGCAGACGGTGCTGGAACTCAACGCGACCCACTGTCTGGCCGAGCCGACGCTATTGATGCGGGTGATCGACAACCTCTATTCGAACGCCGTGAACTACGGCAGCGAATCCGGTACCATCTGGCTGCGCAGTCAGCAGCAGGGCGATCGGATCTGGATCGAGGTTGCCAACAGCGGCACCCCGATTCCGCCGGACGAGCAGAAGATGATATTCGAGCCGTTCTTTCAGGGCAGCCAGCAGCGTAAAGGGCCGGTGAAAGGCAGCGGGCTGGGCCTGAGCATCGCCAAAGATTGCCTGCGTCGGATGCAGGGCGACCTGTCGCTGGTCTCCAGCGATCGCACCGGCGTCTGTTTTCGCATTGAACTGAATACCACAGCCGGGAATGTCTGACTGATGAAATATTTACCCGCTTTGCTGTTGAGCACGCTGACCACGCTGCTGCTCAGCGGATGTACTACTTCTCCGGCCACCTCATCGCTGCCGTCGGGCCATCCGGTGGCGGAACCGGAGGTCAAAATAGCCGATTATCTGGCCACCCGCTGCAGCGACGTGTGGCAGATTGAGAACCACGCGGCGCTGGCGAATCCGCTCTACTGGATGCGCGCCATCGACTGTGCAGAACGGCTGTCGCCCGCCGAAGCCCGCGCCGAAGCGCACCGCTGGCCGGCTGACGGCTGGTCACGCGCCTTTAAGCAGGGCGTGTTAATGGCTAACGGCAACGTCACCCCGGTGGAGCGACGCCAGTATGTCGCTACCCTGGACAGCTACAGCAGTGATTTTCCTGCGCCGGTTCGTCCGCTTATTCAGCTGTGGCGCAGCAATCAGGCGGCGCAACTTGACCTCAGCGAAGCGCGAACCCGTTATGCACATCTGCAACAAAGCAGTGATGGCCAGCTGGAGACGCTCCGGCAGCAGATGGTCAGGCAGCAACAGCAGCTGAGTGATACGCAGCGTAAGCTGGAGCGACTGACTGACATTGAGCGCCAGCTATCATCCCGCAAAGCGCCGGATGTCTCTGACAGCAGTCACGGCACCGCATTGCCGCAGGACGAGGAGCAATAATGGTTAAACAAGCCGCCCGGCTGCTGCTGGTCGATGACGATCCCAGCCTGCTGAAGCTGCTGGGCATGCGTCTCAGCAGCGAAGGTTATCAGGTCACTACCGCTGCCAGCGGCCCGGAGGCGTTGCGCCTGCTGCAGAAAGAAAAAATTGATCTGGTTATCAGCGATCTGCGGATGGACGAAATGGACGGTCTGGCGCTGTTTGGCGAAATCCAGAAACGCCACATGGGGCTACCGGTAATTATCCTGACCGCGCACGGCTCGATTCCGGATGCGGTCTCCGCCACTCAGCAGGGGGTGTTCAGCTTTCTGACCAAGCCGGTGGATCGTGATGCGCTCTATAAAGCGATTGATGAAGCGCTGGCGCAGCAGGCGCCGATCAGCGATGACCGCTGGCGCGAAGCTATTGTCACCCGCAGCCCGCTGATGCTGCGGCTGCTGGAGCAGGCGCATATGGTGGCGCAGTCTGACGTCAGCGTGCTGATTAACGGTCAGAGCGGCACCGGTAAAGAGATGCTGGCACAGGCGATCCATGCTGCCAGTCCGCGTCACGGCAAGCCGTTTATCGCCATCAACTGCGGCGCGTTGCCGGAACAACTGCTGGAGTCGGAGCTGTTTGGCCACGCCAAAGGAGCGTTTACCGGCGCGGTCAGCGCCCGTGATGGGCTATTCAAAGCGGCCGGTGGCGGCACGCTGTTTCTGGATGAGATCGGCGACATGCCACAGGCGTTGCAGGTTAAGCTGCTGCGGGTGCTGCAGGAGCGCAAGGTACGGCCGGTCGGCAGCGATCACGACATGGATATCGACGTGCGTATCATTTCCGCCACTCACCGCGACCTGCCTAAGGCGATGGAGAAAAAAGAGTTCCGCGAGGATCTGTTCTATCGTCTCAACGTGGTTAACCTGAAAATTCCGGCGCTGCATCAGCGGACGGAAGATATCCCGCTGCTGGCGAATCATCTGCTGCGTCAGGCGGCGGAACGGCATAAGCCGCAGATCCGCAGCTTTTCTGTCGATGCGATGAAACGCCTGATGGCGGCCAGCTGGCCGGGCAACGTGCGTCAGCTGGTCAACGTGGTTGAGCAGTGTGTGGCGCTCAGCGCGTCACCGGTAATCAGTGATGCGCTGGTGGCGCAGGCGCTGAGCGGTGAAAACAGTGCGTTGCCCACCTTTGTCGAGGCGCGCAATCAGTTCGAGCTGAACTATCTGCGTAAGTTACTGCAGATGACCAAAGGCAATGTGACCCATGCTGCGCGTCTGGCTGGACGCAACCGTACTGAGTTCTATAAGCTGCTGTCTCGTCACGAACTGGACGCCAGCGATTTTAAAGAGTAGCGTGCGCCGCCAATCCGCAGGGCAAAGCGTGATCCGCATGGCGGATATTAGCTGCCCGGCCACGCCAGCAACATTTATACTTGATAAACCCTTCCGACCACGGAGGGAGAGAGAAAAGGGTCTGACATGAAAAAGATTGATGCGATTATCAAACCATTCAAACTCGATGATGTACGTGAAGCCTTAGCTGAAGTCGGCATCACCGGCATGACCGTGAGTGAAGTGAAAGGATTCGGCCGCCAGAAAGGCCATACCGAGCTCTATCGTGGCGCAGAGTATATGGTCGACTTTCTGCCGAAAGTAAAAATTGAGATGGTGGTCGGCGACGATATCGTCGATACCTGTGTTGAAACCATCATGCGCACTGCGCAGACCGGTAAAATCGGTGACGGTAAAATCTTTGTCTTTGACGTCGCGCGCGTAGTGCGTATTCGTACGGGCGAAGAGGATGAAGAGGCGATTTGAGTTCGCCAGATTAAAAAAGCCCGCGGCGATGCGGGCTTTTTTTATGGCGCAATCACATGCCTTTATGCGGCCCGAACAGTTCGTAATGGATGCGTGCATCCTCGACGCCAGCATCACGCAGCTGCGCCACCACATGCTGCATAAAGCCCAGCGGGCCACACAGGTAGAACTGCGTCTGCGGTGACTGTAAACGTGCTGCCAGCGCCGTCACGTCCATCAGGCCCTGCGCATCAAACGCGCCGGCATCCTGCGGGGCAGGCTGACGATACCAGACCTGCGAAACGAAATCGCTGAGCCGGGCGCCGGTCGCTGTGACTTCGTCGGCAAAGGCGTGCTGCTCGCCATTTTCCGCAGCGTGCAGCCAGCTTACCGCCGCAGGATGCTGCTGCGCGGCCAGCGCATGCAGCATGGCCAGCATCGGGGTCTGACCGACGCCCGCCGAAATCAGCGCCACCGGCGTTGCAGACTCAGCCTGCAGGAAGAAATCACCGTGCGGCGCAGCCAGCTGCACTTCATCGCCCACCTGACCATACTGATGCAGCCAGCCGGAAACCGTGCCTTTGTCCTCACGTTTCACCGCAATGCGGTAATCTTTACCGTTACTCAGGTTAGTCAGGGAATATTGACGAATCTGATGATGTTCGAAGCTGGCGGGCTGCAGGTGCACCGTCAGGTACTGGCCCGGCTCAAATGCGGCCACCGGTCCGCCGTCGACCGGCGTAAAGGTGAAACTTTTAATCACCGCACTCTGTTGCTCAATCGCGCTGATGCGGAAAGCGCGGGTACCCCGCCAGCCGCCGGTTTGCTGTTCTGACGCCTGATAAATCTGCTCTTCACGCTGGATAAATACCTCTGCCAGTACGCCATAAGCCCGGCCCCAGGCCGCCAGCACCTCTTCACCCGGATCCAGCAGCTCTTTGATGGTCGCCAGTAAATTTTCGCCGACGATGGCGTACTGATCGGGCTGAATATTCAGGCTGGTATGCTTCTGGGCAATTTTCTCCACCGCCGGCAGCAGCACTGCCAGATTTTCCAGGTTAGCACCGTAGGCGCAAATCGCATTGAACAGCGCTTCACGCTGATCGCCAGTGCGCTGATTATTCATGTTGAAGACGTTTTTCAGTTCGGGATGGTGCGACAACATGCGGTCATAAAAGTGGGCGGTGAGTTTCGGACCGCAGGCCGCAATGGCGGGCAGAGTCGATTTAACGGTCGCGATGGTTTGCGCATCAAGCATAGGAAGAACCTCACATGTAAAGTTGCATTTTAAATGCATCTTATAGCGATACCCGCTGCGCTGTAAATAACCGCATCAACTTTCTGGCGGCTGGGCAGGTCGCGAACTGCCGCTGGAGGAGGAAATCTCCGTCACATCCTGAAGAAAAATCGTGATGCAGTTTCGCCAGAAAAAAGCGTAAAAATCCCGTGCCGCTGCATAGCCAATCGTTTGCGGAAAAAGAGGGGATTCACCCTACCTTCACCTGATAAAACGGTTTACACTGTGGGCCTTCGCCCCGGTGGGGCTTAAACTGCCGTTAAAAAAGTTAGCTGAGTCAGGAGATGCGGATGTTAAAGCGTGATATGAACATTGCCGATTATGATGCCGAGTTGTGGCAGGCGATGGAGCAAGAGAAAGTGCGTCAGGAAGAGCACATTGAACTGATTGCTTCTGAAAACTACACCAGCCCGCGCGTTATGCAGGCGCAAGGTTCGCAGCTCACCAACAAATACGCCGAAGGCTATCCAGGCAAACGCTACTACGGCGGATGTGAATATGTTGATATCGTTGAGCAGTTAGCGATTGACCGGGCTAAACAGCTGTTTGGCGCTGATTACGCCAACGTGCAGCCGCATTCAGGTTCACAGGCGAACTTCGCGGTGTACACCGCACTGCTGCAGCCGGGCGATACCATCCTTGGCATGAACCTGGCCCACGGCGGACACCTGACCCACGGCTCACCGGTTAACCTTTCTGGCAAACTCTACAACGTAGTCGCTTACGGCATCGATGAAACCGGCAAGATCGACTACGACGAGCTGGCTGAATTGGCCAAAACGCATAAGCCGAAGATGATCGTCGGCGGTTTCTCTGCCTATTCCGGCGTATGTGACTGGGCAAAAATGCGTGAAATCGCCGATAGCGTCGGCGCATGGCTGTTCGTTGATATGGCGCACGTTGCCGGTCTAATCGCCGCTGACGTCTACCCAAGCCCGGTGCCGCACGCGCACATCGTGACCTCGACCACCCACAAAACGCTGGCGGGTCCTCGCGGCGGTATCATCCTGGCGAAAAACGGTGACGAAGAGCTGTATAAAAAACTGAACTCCGCGGTGTTCCCGGGTGGACAGGGCGGTCCTCTGATGCACGTGATCGCCGGTAAAGCGGTGGCGTTCAAAGAGGCGATGGAGCCGGAATTCAAAACCTATCAGCAGCAGGTCGCGAAAAATGCCAAAGCGATGGTCGAGGTGCTGATCGCACGCGGCTACAACATCGTCTCTGGCGGCACCCATAACCATCTGTTCCTGATCGATCTGGTGAGCAAAAACCTGACCGGTAAAGAAGCCGATGCGGCGCTGGGTCGTGCCAACATCACGGTAAACAAAAACAGCGTGCCGAACGATCCGAAGAGCCCGTTTGTTACCTCGGGTATTCGTATCGGTACCCCAGCCGTTACGCGTCGTGGCTTTAACGAAGCGGACGTGCGTGAACTGGCGGGCTGGATTGCTGACGTGCTGGATAACATCAACGACGAAGCGACCATTGAGCGCACCAAACAGAAAGTGCTGGAAATCTGCAGCCGTCTGCCGGTCTATGCTTAAGCGTTAACCTGTTGTGTAACCGCATAAAAAGGATGGCATCAGCCATCCTTTTTTATTGTCTGAGGTGCGGCGATCTGCCAGAGTAGCGCCGACTCTTACTGCCAGGCAGCACACTTGCTGGAGGGAATATGGCAATCGGCTCCGCCAGATGGCTCGGATTGGGCTACTTCACCTACTTCTTCTGTTACGGCATCTACCTGCCTTTCTGGGGCGTATGGCTCAAAGGCACCGGTCTCGATGCGGAAAAAATCGGTCTGCTGCTGGGCTGTGGCATGGTGGCGCGCTTTGTCGGCAGCCTGCTTATCGCCTCTCAGGTAAAGAATCCGGCACAGTTAATTACCGCACTTCGCCTGCTGGCGCTGATGACCTGCCTGTTCGCCATTGGCTACTGGGTCGGGCAACAGTGGATGTGGCTGCTGGCGGTGATGATTGGCTTTAACCTGTTCTTCTCGCCGCTGGTGCCGCTCAGTGATGCGCTGGCCGCCACCTGGACGCAGCAGATTGGCCTGGCTTACGGTCCGGTACGGCTGTGGGGATCGCTGGCGTTTGTCATCAGTTCGGCGCTGACCGGGGTGCTGGTCAGTGCTTACTCCTCGCAGGCAATATTGCTGCTGCTGTCGGTAGGGGCATTTAGCATGCTGGCCGGAATGATGCTCACGCCAGCCACTCATCCACAGGGGAATGAGCGGCAGGGCGCATCAGGCGGTGGCTGGCCGGTCTGGCGTGACCTGCTGCGTGAAAACGCGGTCTGGCGCTTTATGCTGTGCGTAACGCTGCTGCAGGGGGCGCATGCCGCCTATTACGGCTTCAGTGCTATCTGGTGGCAGGAGAGCGGCTATTCGGCCTCAACGGTGGGCTATCTCTGGTCGCTGGGCGTGGTCGCGGAGATCATTATTTTTGCGCTCAGCAACCGCCTGTTTCGACGCTGGAGCGCGCGCGATTTGCTGCTGCTGTCGGGCATCTGCGCACTGATCCGCTGGAGCCTGCTGGGAGCCAGCACCGCGCTGCCGCTGCTGATTGTGGCGCAGATTCTGCACTGCGGCAGTTTCACCGTCTGCCATTTGGCGGCGATGCGCTTTATTGCTGCCCGTCAGGGCGCTGAGGTGATCCGGCTGCAATCGCTCTATTCCGCGCTGGCAATGGGCGGCGGGATTGCGGTGATGACTATGATTTGCGGCGTGCTGTTTACCCATCTGCAGGGGCATCTGTTTTGGGTAATGGCATTGGTGGCGCTGCCGGCGCTGTTCCTGCGCCCGCGTTACGACTCGAGTAAATAACGGATACGCTGCTGATGGTGCGCCGTCAGCGGCAGTTCCGCATGTATCAGCGGCGGTGAGTAGAGCGGCAGGGAAGTGGCGTAGGGTGAAATAATCAGGTCAACTTCGCGCGGCGCGCCATCGCGCTGAAAACTGCTCACCTGCTGGTAGGTAATATTGATCGGCAGCAGGGTGATTTCACGGATCTGCTGCTCGACATCCTGCTCCAGCTGCGGATCTTCGCCGGTTAATATCAGTACCTGCTTCTCCTGCAGCGCATTTTCCTGCATCAGCCAGGCACCAAAAATCACCGTAATCAGGCTCACCTCTTCCGGGGTAAAAGCGATCTGGTATTCATATTCAAAAGCGCGCAGCGCCAGCTGGGTGGTGCGTAACAGGCGCGGATAGAGGCGGCTGACATCCAGCGCCACGCTGTTGTCGATACCGATGGTGAAATGGGTGCGGTCCAGCGCCTGCGCCAGATGGGTATAGAGCTGCTGCAGCAGATCGTCGCGGTCGGCAAAGGTCACCGCAGCACACTGCTCAAAATCGGCAATCAGCTGTACTGTCGCCGCCATTAATCGCTGCTCGCAGGGATGCTTTACCCGATCGGCCTGCGGGGTGTGGATCAGACTGAACAGCAGCGTCCAGAAATCCGTTTCGCTGATGTGCGGTGCCAGATGGCAGCGTTTGCGCCAGTGATGGATCACATCTTCAGCCGCCTGCCGTTCTGCTTTATGTTGCAGCCAGACGCGCTGAGCCTCGCTGAACAGCGCGGGCTGACGCTGACACAGCCCGTACTTCATAAAAATCTGCAAAAACAGCCGATCCCGTTCGCTAAAATCGCGGTCCAGCCGCAGTCCGCAGTGCTGAATTAACGCCTGCAGATTGGTCTCATCGTAGAGCGCTTTCTCTATCTTCATCACTTTCAGACGCTGACGCAGCGGACCGGCAAAATGCTCACAGACAAAGGTCTGCGACAAACGCAAACTGCGTCGCAGGTTGTGCAGCAGGCAGAGGCGCCGATCCAACTCTGTTCCATGAAGACGAAAGCTGCCATCCACCATCTGGTGCAGTTCCAGCCGGTGATATCGCTGTATCTCGTCACCCACTTCCGCGATATCCTGTCGGGCAACCGCAGGATCAACGCCATTTAACTGGCAGACTTTTTCAAGCGTAAGCGCGGGAGTCGGCAGAAATAGCAGCAATAAAAGATGGCACTGTCGCTGTGAACGGGTGAAGAGTGGTGCCAAAGGGGTAGCAGAACTCATCAATCAGATTTCCAGCAGGCTAGTTTGAGCTAAGAATAGCCAACCCGGTCAGTCCCGGTAGCTGTCAGGCGGTTTTTTTAGTCAGAGGTTTAAGGCGGGTCACAAAATTTTGTTACTTATAGATTCTTTTTATCGGGAACGTTACTTTATAACATTATGAAACGCACACGCTTTGTATTACTGATGGCCTTAAGTCCGGCGGCACTGGCGCATCCACACAGTTTCATCGACATGAAAACTGAACTGGTGGCGAAGGGGGATACCTTCACCGGCTTAAAAATGACCTGGACCATGGATGAGATCACCTCTGCCGATCTGCTGTATGACGCTGGCGAGGCGAAGCCAGGCAGCGTGGTGTGGAAGAAGCTGGCGGCCGGCGTGATGGCTAACGTGCTGGGCCAACACTACTTCTCAGAAATCTGGCATAACCAACAGCGGGTAAAATTTTTGAATCTGCCTGACGAATATAATCTTTCGCGTAACGGTCATAAGGCGGTGCTGGAGTTTATTCTGCCGCTGGCGGAACCACCGGTACTGACCGGGCAGCGTTTCGACATTCTGACCTTCGATCCCACTTATTTTGTCGACATGTTTTATGACAACGCCAGCGCCCTGACGCTGCCTCCGGCCCTGCAGGAGCGCTGTAAGTTTACGCTTAACACGCCAAAGCCCAACGACTCGCTGAAACAGTATGCGCTGTCGCTGGATAAGGCCGATGCGCCGGCAGAAGAGCTTGATTTGGGCCGGCAGTTCGCGCAGACGGTGAGGCTCACATGTCAGTAATGTCCACTCCGGGCGGCGTCTCACGACTCTGGCCGCTGTGGCTGCTGGCGGCGCTGCTGCTGACTGGCGGCACGCTGCTCTGGCTTAACTGGCCGCAGATTCTGCTGCAGAGCGTGTTGTGTCAGAAAGATCTGCATCAACAGATGACTCAACTGTTACAGCAGGTGGCTGAGCAGCCGCAGCAGGCCGGGCTGTCGCTGGTGCTGTTCAGCCTGCTGTATGGCGTTTTGCATGCGCTGGGGCCGGGCCATGGCAAAGTGGTGATTACCACGTTTCTGGCAACCCATCCGGCCAGAGTCAAAACCAGTATTAAGCTGACGCTGCTGGCCTCGCTATTGCAGGGCTCGGTGGCGATCGTGCTGGTCACGGTGATGCTGGTGCTGCTGCAAACTACTTCACGTCAGCTGCATCTCAGCAGCTTCTGGCTGGAAAAGGGCAGCTTTCTGCTGGTGATCGGGCTGGGGGCCTGGATCGGTTACCGCGCGCTGGGAACGCTGTGGCAGATGCGACGTCCGCGCCCGGCGCTCGCTTTTCGCACGCTGCGTCCCGATCACCAGCATCACGCACACTGTGGTTGCGGACATGCGCACCTGCCGTCACCGCAGCAGATACGCGAGGCGGTGAGTGTGAAAACCCAGCTGCTGGTGGTCGTGTCCATGGGGCTGCGGCCCTGTTCCGGGGCGATCATGATGCTGCTGTTTGCCAAAGTGATCGGCGTCTATGCCTGGGGCGTACTCTCAGCGGCGGCGATGGCGCTCGGCACCGCATTGACCATCTCGCTGATTGGCTTGCTGGTCCAGCGCGCCCGGATAGTGGCGCAACGGCTGGCCCAGCCGCGGCACAATCGACTGGCACAGTTGCTGGTTCCAGTGCTGACCTTAATCGGTAGCCTGATATTAATTGTGGCCGGTATCGCTTTATGGCAGTCAGCACAGCCCGCTTTCAGCGGCGGAATTCGACCTTTCTGAACTTTAACAAACGCAGCGGGAATTAAATTTCCGCTGCGTAGCTTATCTCGCTAATTTCTGTAAATTCACATCGTTATTTTTTTCTCACTTCCCGATGGTGGTGAAATGACTATTCACTGTCTACGCTGTTAATACCAAAACGGCATTCTCTGCCGGGATGATAAAAAACCAAAGCACCTTTCTGTTTTTTGCGAGGAGTATATTTCATGGCTGATACCCGTATTAATAATGGCTATACCGAAACGCTGGCCACCGGGCCGGCAGGATTGCCACTAAAGCGTATTTCCTGGAGCGCCGTTTTTGCCGGGGTAATTTGCGCGTTGATCGTTCACATCATATTGACGCTGCTGGGAACGGCAATTGGCGCGACCAGCGTAGATCCGATGAAGGAACAGAATCCATTAGACGGACTGGGTACTGGCGCACTGGTCTGGACCGCCATTGAAATGCTGGTGGCGATGGCGGCCGGTAGCTATGTGGCGGGTCGTCTGGCACAGCGTGAAGGCGCGCTGCACGGCTTACTGATGTTTGGCCTTAGCACAATTTTCACTATTTACCTGGCGATTGCGCTGGCGAGCAGTGTATTGGGTGGGGCGATGAATATTGTCGGTTCTGGTTTCCAGGCATTGGGTAGCGGTATTTCCGCTGCTGCGCCATCGGTCACTCAAATGGCGAAAGATAAACTGCAGGAAAGTAATATTAATTTAGATGACCTGCAAAACGAGCTGGAAACCACGCTGCGTCAGACCGGTAAACCGGAATTACAGCCTGAGAACTTAAAACAGGATGCAAATAACGAAGCGCAGAATGCAGAGAACCAGGCTAACAACACCGCTAACCATCCACAGACGGCGGATACTGATCTGGCTAACTGGTTAAAAGGCGTGATGAATCGTCATTCAGATACATTACAGGCTGCCGATCGTGATGCGCTGAAAAATATTATCAAAGCGCGTACCGGTAAAAGCGATCAGGAAGTCGATCAGATTGTTACCCAGACTGAGCAGAGCTATCAGCAGGCGATGCAGAAATATCAGGAAGTGAAGCAGCAGGCCGAGCAGAAAGCGCGTGAAGCAGCAGAGAAAGCGGCAGCGGCCACGGCGAAAGCCAGCTGGTATGCGCTGATTCTGTTGATTATCGAAGCGGTGCTGGCCGGTGTGATGGGGATGGTGGGCCGTCGTACTCAGCCTCGTCAGGTGCTGTCACACGAACGTCGTTAACCGACGCGAAAAACAGGCAATAAAAAAGGCGGCTGAGAAGCCGCCTTTTTCTGTGCTGTGACTTAGCGTTTTAACGCTTCGCTCAGCTCTTCACGCATGTTGGACAGCATGGCTTTCACTACGCGTGGGTTACCGGCAACGATATTACCGGAATGCAGATAACCGTGGTTACCGGTGAAGTCAGTGACCAGACCACCCGCTTCACGCACCAGCAGTTCACCCGCTGCGAAATCCCATGGCTTCAGGCCAATCTCAAAATAACCATCGACGCGACCGGCTGCAACATAGGCCAGATCCAGCGCCGCTGAGCCGGTACGGCGAAAATCGGCGCACTGGGTAAACAGTTTGGTCAGGATGTTCATGTAGGCTGGCGCGTGCTGCTTCAGCTTGAACGGAAAGCCGGTAGCCAGAATGGTGCCATCCAGGTCGCGAGCGATGCTGCCGCGCAGACGGTATCCATTAAGCTGGGCGCCCTGGCCGCGTACGGCGCTGAACAGTTCATTACGCATTGGGTCGTAAACCACCGCGACTTCAGTGCGGCCTTTGATGCGCACGGCGATGGAAACAGCAAAGTGGGGCAGACGTTTGATGAAGTTGGTGGTGCCATCCAGCGGATCGATAACCCATTGAATGTCCTGATCCTCACCCGCCAGTTCACCGCTTTCTTCGGTGATGATGGTATGTTTCGGGTAAGATTTACGAATCACTTCGATAATCAGGCGTTCTGCTTCGCGGTCAACATTGGTTACGAAGTCGTTGCTGCCTTTCTGGCTGGCTTCGACGGCGTCCGGGGTTTCATAATTCTTGGCAATTAAATTTCCGGCCTTGCGCGCTGCGCGCACGGCAATGTTGAGCATTGGATGCATCGGTATCTCTCGCTGGATGTTAAAGAACGGGGAAAACGGCGCGGAGTATAGCAGCGTGTTCGGTAAATGTCCTGCTTTATGTTAGCATTCGCGCTACTGATTTTACTGACCCGCTGCTGAGACTCCTCAATAATGCTGCAAAATATCCGTATCGTGCTGGTTGAAACCTCTCACACCGGCAACATGGGCTCCGTCGCCCGCGCCATGAAAACCATGGGCCTGACCAACCTTTATCTGGTTAACCCGCTGGTCAAACCCGATTCACAGGCGATCTCCCTCGCCGCCGGGGCCAGTGATGTGATTGGCGACGCTAAAATCGTCGACTCGCTGGACCAAGCTATCGCCGGCTGCAGTTTAGTGGTGGGCACCAGCGCACGGTCCCGTTCGCTGCCGTGGCCGATGCTTGATGCCCGCGAATGTGGCGTGAAAAGTGTCGAAGAGGGCCAGCAGGCGCCGGTGGCGCTGGTGTTTGGTCGTGAGCGCGTCGGCCTGACTAATGAAGAGCTGCAGAAGTGCCACTATCACGTCGCGATTCAGGCCAACCCGGAATACAGTTCGCTAAACCTGGCGATGGCGGTGCAGATCATCGCTTATGAAGTGCGGATGGCCTGGCTGCAGGCGCAGGAACAGGCCAGCCCGCAGCCGCAGTATGCCGAATCGCCTTATCCGCTGGTGGATGACCTTGAGCGCTTCTATCAGCACATGGAACAGATGATGCTGAACAGCGGCTTTATCCGAGAAGCTAACCCGGGTCAGGTGATGAGTAAACTGCGTCGTCTTTACACCCGTGCCCGGCCGGAACGTGATGAACTAAACATCCTGCGCGGCATGCTTTCGTCGTTTGAAAAGCGAAAAAACGAGAAGAAAGAAGACGATAATAGTTGAGTAAATTACCAGGTTAAATACTTGAGTGTTTTACCTGGTTAAATAGTTGACCAAATTACTCGGGAATGTCAGACTTGCCGACATCTTTTGCTAATCCTCCGATAACCGGACGCTATTGAGGTCGTACGCTATGAGACTGACATCCAAAGGACGTTATGCCGTAACTGCTATGCTGGACGTTGCCCTTCATTCCCATGAAGGCCCGGTTCCGCTGGCTGACATTTCCGAGCGTCAGGGCATTTCGCTGTCGTATCTCGAGCAGTTGTTCTCCCGCCTGCGTAAAAATGGCTTAGTTGCCAGCGTACGGGGACCGGGCGGCGGTTATCTGTTGGGTAAAGAGTCGAATGCTATCGCGGTCGGTGAAGTGATCACCGCGGTCGATGAGTCGGTTGACGCCACCAAATGCCAGGGCAAAGAAGGCTGCCAGGGCGGCGAACGTTGCCTGACCCACGTCCTGTGGCGCGATCTGAGCGTGCGCATCAGTGACTTCCTGAACAATATTTCGCTGGCTGAGCTGGTGAATAATCAGGAGATCCTCGACGTGGCCGATCGTCAGAACGCCAATGACAATCGTCGCTTCCAGAGCCCACGCGCTCAGGAAATCAACGTCAATCTGCGCGCCTCGTAATCCCCGCTGTTGCGGCCCTAACTGCTAACGCGGGCAGGGCCGAATCTGCTATAAAGACGTATGATTTTTTATACGGAGCTGTAGCGCAATGAAATTACCGATTTACCTGGATTATGCCGCCACCACGCCGGCCGATCCGCGTGTAGCCAGCAAAATGATGCAGTTTCTGACGCTGGATGGCACGTTCGGTAATCCGGCCTCCCGTTCTCACCGTTTTGGCTGGCAATCTGAAGAAGCGGTCGATGTGGCGCGCAATCAGGTGGCCGAACTGGTTAATGCCGATCCGCGTGAAATCGTGTTTACCTCTGGCGCCACCGAATCTGACAATCTTGCGATTAAAGGCGCAGCCCACGCCCATCAGGCGCGCGGCAAACATATCATTACCAGCCAGACTGAACACAAAGCGGTGCTCGACAGTTGCCAGCAGCTGGCGCGTGAAGGCTTTGATGTCACCTACCTGAAACCGGCCGCCAACGGCATTATCAGCCCTGAAATGCTGCGTGACGCCCTGCGTGACGACACCATTTTAGTCTCGATCATGCACGTCAATAATGAAATCGGCGTGATTCAGGATATTGCTGCTTTCGGCGAGCTGTGCCGTGAACGCGACATTCTGTTTCACGTTGACGCAACCCAGAGCGTCGGCAAACTGCCGATCGATCTTAGCCTGTTGCCGGTCGATTTAATGTCATTTTCCGCCCACAAACTCTATGGCCCAAAAGGGATCGGCGCGCTCTATGTCCGCCGCAAACCTCGGGTGCTGATCGCTGCCCAGATCCATGGCGGTGGCCATGAACGCGGCATGCGTTCCGGCACCCTGCCGGTCCACCAGATTGTCGGAATGGGTGAGGCCTACCGCATTGCAGCGGAAGAGCGTGAGACCGAGATGGCGCGCCTGCAGCGCCTGCGTGACCGGCTGTGGCACGGCATCAGCCAGCTGCCGGACGTCACGCTGAACGGTGACCTGCAGCACAGCGCTGCCAACATCCTTAACCTCAGTTTTGCCAACGTTGAGGGCGAATCGCTGATCATGGCGCTGAAAGACCTGGCACTCTCCTCCGGTTCGGCCTGTACCTCAGCCAGTCTGGAGCCCTCTTATGTCCTGCGGGCTTTGGGAGTCGGTGAAGAGCTGGCGCACAGTTCGCTGCGCTTTTCGCTTGGCCGCTTTACCACCGAAGAAGAGATCGATTACGCCATCACGCTGGTGCAGAAATCAGTGACGCGACTGCGTGCCTTAATGTAATCGGCCAGATACCCGGCCAGATTCTGAAACCGCGCCATAATATGCGCCAGGCTGGCATCCTCTGACGGAATCTGTTATCAGGTCTGTCTGTGCATTACATTTAACATCTTATTAAAGCCGCTTTAACAATCGGGCTGGATGAAACGAATAACGTCTATGGAGCTTCGCGATGACCACACAACCGATGAACATCACTCTTAGCAGCCAGCCCGCCGATGCGCGCTGGGGCGAAAACGCCATACTGAGCAGCAACGACAGCGGCATGACCCTGCACCTGATCGGTGCGGATGCGCTGATGACCATTCAGCGTGCCGGTCGCAAACTGGATAGCCAGGGTATTCGCCACGTGGCTCTGGCCGGCGAAGGCTGGCACCTTGAACAGTGCTGGGCATTCTGGCAAGGCTACCGCGGCCCGAAAGGACAGCGTCAGGTTGACTGGCCAACGCTGGGCGAGCACGAGCAGGCAGAATTTGATCGCCGGCTGAAAATTATCGACTGGGTACGCAACACCATCAACCTGCCAGCCGAAGAGCTGGGACCGGAGCAGCTGGCGCACACCGCCATCGACCTGATCAGTGAAGTGGGCGGCAGCGCCGTCAGCTATCGCATCACCAAAGGTGACGATCTGCGGGTGCAGGGCTACATGGGCCTGCATACGGTAGGGCGCGGCTCCAGCCGTCCGCCGGTGCTGCTGGCGCTCGACTTCAATCCGACCGGTGACGACAACGCGCCGGTGTACGCCTGTCTGGTCGGCAAAGGCATTACCTTCGACACCGGCGGCTACAGTATGAAGCAGAGCAGCTTCATGGACTCAATGAAGTCTGACATGGGCGGGGCGGCCACCGTGACCGGCGCGCTGGCGATGGCGATTGCCCGCGGCCTCAACAAACGCGTGAAGCTTTACCTCTGCTGCGCCGACAATATGGTCAGCAGCAACGCCTTTAAACTGGGCGATATCATTCGCTATCGCAATGGCAAATCGGTGGAAGTGATGAACACCGACGCCGAAGGCCGACTGGTGCTGGCTGATGGCTTAATCGACGCCAGCGAGCAGCAACCGACGCTGCTGATCGATGCTGCCACCCTGACTGGCGCAGCCAAAACCGCGCTGGGCAATGATTACCATGCGTTATTCACCTTTGATGAGGTGCTGGCGCAGTCGCTGATGGGCAGCGCAGTCAGTGAAAACGAGCCGTTCTGGCGTCTGCCGCTGGCCGAGTTCCATCGCAGCCATCTGCCGTCTAATTTTGCCGATCTGAATAACATTGCCAGCCCGGCACATGCGGCCGGTGCCAGCAGCGCGGCGGCGTTCCTCTCTTATTTCGTCAGCAACTACCAGCAGGGCTGGCTGCACATCGACTGCTCTGCGACCTACCGCAAAAGCGCGGTCGATCAGTGGGCGGCCGGTGCCACCGGCCTTGGCGTGCGGACGCTGGCTAACCTGTTACTGAAATAACTGCTATTCAGCGGTGGCGGGTGCCGCCGCGTTTTTAGAGAGTGAATATGAACCGTCTTGAAGAGGTGCTGAAGCTGGCCGCTACCGAGCCCGCTCACCGGCCCGAATTTTTTCAACTGTTGCTGGAATCAGACGTCTGGGTGCCGGGCGAAAGCACGTCGCAGCAACTTGATGCCAGCACGCCGGTCGATCTGCAGCACTGGGAAAAAGAGGATGGCAGCAGCATCATTCCGTTTTTCAGTTCAGAACAGGCGATGAGCGACGCGGTCAGCAGCGAGCAGGCTTATCTGCGTCTGCCGGTGCGCACGCTGTTTGAAATGACCCGTGGCGAAACGCTGTTTCTCAACCCTAAATTACCGACCGGCAAAGAGTTCTCGCCTGCCGAAATCACTCATCTGCTGGCGGAAGAGGGCAACGCCCTGAGTCAGCAAACGGTGCTGGAAGGCGGACAGTCGCTGCTGTTGTCTGAAGTGGCGGAACCGCCGGCGCAGATGGTTGATTCGCTGACCCAGCTGTTCAGCAAATACAAGCAGGTGCGCCGCGCATTTATCGCCAGCATCCGTGAGCGGGCTGATGAAACGCCGAACCTGCTGATTGGTATTGAAGCGGACAGCGATATTGAAGCGATCATTCAGGCGGCGGGCAGCGTAGCAATGGATACGCTGCCGGACGATGCGCCGGTCGACTTATGCGAAGTGACGGTGGAGGATCGCGGCATCAGCCATTTCTTCACTGCCCATATTACCCCGTTCTATGAACGTCGCTGGGGCAGTTTCCTGCGCGACTTCAAAGGCAGCGAACGCATCATCTGATGGAAAAAGAGCGGCGCACTGGCCGCTCTTTTTTTATTTCGCAATCGGCAGATCGTCGCGGCTGCCCCATTCGCTCCACGAACCGTCGTAGATGGCGGTGTGACGCGCGCCCAGCGCGGTCAGCGCCAGAATCACTACCGCTGCCGTGACGCCCGAACCACAGCTGGCCACCACCGGTTTGTCCAGCTCAACCCCGGCGCGGGCAAACAGATCGCGCAGTTCAGCCAGCGGCTTCAGTTCGCCATTCACCACCAGGCTATTCCACGGCACATTCAGGCTATTTGGAATGTGGCCGCGCAGCAGACCGGGACGCGGTTCATCCACTTCGGCGTTAAAACGGTTGGCCGCACGCGCATCCACCAGCTGTGCGCCACCTTCATGACTGATCAGCAGCACATCATTCAGCCGACGGACCTGGCCTTCATCATAGCTGGCTTCAAACTCACCTTCCGGCAGTGATACCGGGCCGCTCTCAAGGGCAAAACCGGCCGCTTTCCAGCCCTGCAGGCCGCCAGCCAGAATCGACACCTGGGCAACGCCATACAGGCGCAGCATCCACCAGGCGCGTGGGGCCGAGAACAGATTTCCCTCGTCATAGACCACCAGATGTTTGTCGCTGCTGATACCCAGTTCACGCATTGCCACGGCAAAACGCTCGGGGCGCGACAGCATGTGCGGGTAAGGGCTGGTGTGATCCGACAGCTCTTCAATGTTGAAAAACGGTGCATCAGGCAGATGGCCCGCCAGATATTCGGCATTCACATCCCGCACCGCTTCCTGACCAGACGGCAGCATCCGGCTGTCCAGCACCTGCAGGTTTTCATCGTGATAGTGTTCCTGTAACCAGTCGGCGGACACAAACAGTGGCGTCGTCATAACAACCTCATCTCAGTTATCTGTGCTGTCAGTGTCGGGCAATGCGGGCGCCATCTCAAGAGAAGCGTTGATTAAATGCGAGCATTGAGATGAAATTGCGCAGCGTTATAAAACAACTCCTCTGGGACCCGGTGAAGGATTTACCATGAAAAAACGCATTAACCGACTGCTGATCGGCCTGCTGATCGGCGGTTCGCTGCTGGCGACCGCAGCCGTACCGATTTACCCTGTCAGCGCAGCGGAAACCCCCGCCACGCAGGTCAGTAAGCCGCTGACGCTCTCCGACCTCTCTGAACTTCAGCTTGATGGCGCTGCCGCGCTGGTTTTAACCTTTAATCAGCCGCTGGATGATAAGCAGGATCTGACGCAAAAAGTCAGGCTGACCGACGATAAACAGGGGCGGGTAGACGGTGGCTGGGAGCTGTCTGACAACCACAAAACGCTGCGTTTTCGTCATCCCCAGCCGTCGCATCAGTTTACCGTCACGGTGGAAGCGGGCTTGCGCGCGGCCAGCGGAGAGACGCTGGCGGCCGGCTTCAGCAAAAAAATCACCACCCGGGATATCGAACCGATGGTCGGTTTTGCCAGCCGTGGCTCGTTGCTGCCGCTGCGCCTTACCCAGGGGTTACCGGTGCTGGCGCTGAATATCGACCAGGTTGATGTGGATTTTTTCCGGATAAAAAATGCCGGTCTGGCGGCGTTTCTTGCCGAGTGGAATGACGGCAATAACCTCTCAAGCTGGCAATCTCAGTCGTTATTAAAAAGCAGTCAGCTGGTTTACAGCGGACGTTTTGAACTCAACCCGGCTCGCAATACCCGTGAAAAACTGCAGTTGCCGCTTCAGAATATTAGCCCGCTGCAGCAGCCGGGCGTCTATCTGGCGGTGATGAAACAGGCGGGCACCTATCACTACAGCATGCCCGCCACGCTGTTTACCCTGAGCGATATTGGTCTGTCACTGCATCGCTTTCCCACCCAGCTTGAACTGTTCGCCCAGAGCCTGGAAAACGGCAAGCCGCTTGCTGACGTCAGCGTCAGGCTGCTGAACGAGAAAGGCCAGGTGCTGCAAAGTGGCAACAGCGACAGCAACGGGCATCTGCGTCTGAAAGCGGATGAGAAGGGCCGCTTTCTGCTGGCGATGCAGGGCGAGCAGACCTCGCTGATCGACCTGGCGCGTCCGGCGCTGGATCTGGCGGAGTTTCCGGTTACCGGGCCACAGGGCTATGACAAACAGCTGTTCGTGTTTGGCCCGCGAGATATCTATCGCCCGGGCGAAACGGTGATCGTCAATGCGCTATTACGCGATGCCGACGGTAAACCGTTGCCGGCCCAGCCGGTGAAAGCCGAGCTGGTCCAGCCCGATGGCCAGCTGGTGCGTACCTTTGTCTGGCAACCGCAGGACGGTTTTTATCAGCAGCGTTTCACCCTGCCCGACGCGTCGATGACCGGTGACTGGCAGCTGCGACTGAATGCCGGTGACAATCTGAAGCGTCAATGGGCTTTCCACGTCGAGGATTTTCTGCCGGAACGCATGGCGTTGACCCTGAAAACCGATCCCCAGCCGCAGCCTGCCGATGCCGACATCGCCTTCAATATTGAGGGGCGCTACCTGTATGGCGCACCGGCTGCCGGTAACGCGCTGCAGGGCGAGCTTTATCTGCGCCCGGCACGGGAGGCGGTCGCGGCGCTGCCGGGTTACCAGTTTGGCGATATTACCGAACAGGACCTGAAGCGCACGCTGGATGAAGTCGATCTGAAGCTGGATGCCAGCGGCAAGGCCCGGCTCACGGTCGATAATCAGTGGGATCAACTGCATTCACCGCTTAACCTGATTCTGCAGGCCAGCCTGCTGGAAACCGGTGGCCGGCCGGTCACCCGCCGTGCCACTACCGCCATCTGGCCAGCCGCCGCGCTGCCCGGCATTCGTCCGCTGTTTGCCAGTAAAGCGGTGTATGACTACCGCAGCGACAGCTATCACGACGAGCCTACCGTGCCGGAAAACAGCCTGGCGGAATTTGATCTCGTTTACGCCAACAGCCAGGGCGTAAAGCTGGCGGCTGACAAGCTGGTGGTGCGATTAATCCGCGAACGGCGCGATTACTACTGGAGCTTTTCTGACAGCGAGGGCTGGCAATCGCGTTACGATGCCAAAGATCTGCAGGAAGATGAACGCGTCATCACCGTTCCGGCGGGTGGCAGCAGTAAGGTGAGCTTCCCGGTAGAGTGGGGCAGTTACCGGCTTGAGGTGCAGGCGGACGAAAAGATCGTCAGCAGCGTACGTTTTCAGGCGGGTTATGACTGGCAGGATAATACCAACGGCACCGGGGCACTGCGTCCGGATCAGGTGAAACTAAAACTGGATAAAGCGGCGTATCAGCCTGGTGAAACGGTCCATCTGCAGGTGGAGTCCCCGACAGCCGGTAAAGGCTATCTGATGGTGGAGTCAAGCAGCGGCACGCTGTGGTGGCAGCCGTTAACCGTGCCGCAGGGGGGGACCCAGGTTGAGGTGCCGATTGCCGATAGCTGGCAGCGTCACGATCTCTACTTCAGTGCCATCGTGGTGCGCGACGGCGATAAGGTCAGCGGGGCGACGCCAAAACGCGCGGTCGGACTGCTGCATCTGCCGATGGCGACCGAGGCGCGGCGACTCAACCTGACGCTGGAAACGCCCGCGACCATCCGGCCAGAGCAGAACCTGACGGTAAACCTGCAGGCCAGCCGCGACGGCGGTCCGCTGCCTGATAAGGTGCAGGTGCTGCTGTCGGCGGTCGACAGTGGCGTGCTGAGCGTGACTGACTACCAGACTCCCGATCCGTGGCAGGCGTTTTTCGGTCGTAAACGCTATAACGTCGATCAGTATGACGTGTTCGGCCAGCTGATTGAGGGCGGAGGCCGACTGGCGACCCTGCGCTTTGGCGGTGATGGCGAAGATCCTTCCAACACCCGCGGCGGTAAAAAGCCGGTTACCCACGTCAATATTGTGGCGCAGCAATTACAGGTTGTGACGCTGGATAAACAGGGCAAAGGCACTCTTACGCTGCCGATCCCGGCGTTTAACGGTGAGCTACGACTGATGGCGCAGACCTGGAGTGACGACAGCTTCGGCGCTGCCGAACGCAAAGTAGTGGTGGCAGCACCGCTGGTCAGTGAACTGGCGACACCGCGCTTTCTTGCCAGCGGCGACCAGGCTTCGCTGGCGCTGGACATTACCAACCTGACCGATCTGCCGCAGACCCTGAAAGTGGATGTGGCAGCCAGTGGCCTGGTCGGGCTGGCGGGCGCCGCCAGTCAGACTATCAGCCTGGCAAAAGGCGCTCGCACCACCCTGCAGATACCGGTAATGGCGAAAAGCGGTTTTGGCGACGGCGAGATCGCGGTGCAGATCAGCGGGCTGAATCTGCCTGGTGAGCAGCTGCGGCCGAGCAAACAGCAGTGGAAGATCGGCGTCAGGCCGCCTTATCCTGCCCAGACCCTCAATTTTGACGCGGTGATTACCCCCGGGCAGCCGTGGCAGGTGGCGGCCGCGGCGCTTACCGGTCTCGACAGCCAGACGCTGAGCGGGCAACTGACGCTGAGTAACCGGCCGCCGTTAAATCTCGCCAGCTATATCAGTGCGCTGTATGCCTATCCTTACGGTTGTCTGGAGCAGACCGCCAGCGGCCTCTGGCCTTCGCTCTACACCAGTCAGGCGCAGCTCAGTGCGATGGGAATTAAAACCAGCACTGATGAGGCGCGGCGGGCGGCGGTAGAAACCGGCATCGCCCGGCTGGCAGGCATGCAGCGCGCGGACGGCAGCTTCGGCTTATGGGGTAAACAGAGCGAAGAGGAGTTCTGGTTAACCGCTTATGTGACTGATTTTCTGCTGCGTGCCAGCGAGGCCGGTTATGCGTTACCTGACGACCTGATCGCCCGCGCTAACGCCCGGCTGCTGCGCTATTTACAGGACCCGGCGCAGATCACCGCCAGCGGCGGTAACCAGCCTGAAGCATTGCGCTTTAGCGTGCAGGTTTACGCCGGCCTGGTACTGGCGCGGCAGCAGCGCGCGCCGCTGGGTGCGCTGCGTGCGCTGTATGAAAAGCGTGACCAGAACCGCTCAGGGCTGGCGCTGATGCAGCTCGGCATCGCGCTGAAGCTGATGGGTGATACACCGCGCTCGCAGCTGGCGATCGTGCAGGCTGCCAGTCTGACGCGCCCTGACGATCGCTGGATTGGGGACTACGGCAGCACGGTACGCGATCAGGGCATGATGATTGCGCTGTTAGCGGAAAATCAGCTGCAGCCGGACCTGCAAAACAGCCTGCTGCTGTCGCTGTCGAAAGAGCTCAATGGAAAGCGCGGGTTCTCGACGCAGGAGAATAACGCCCTCTATCTGGCGGCGCGCACTCTGCAAACGGCTCAGGGCCAGCGCTGGCAGGCGAACCTTGCGGGCGATCCACAACCGCTGACCGGCAATGCGCCGTTAAACCGCGGGCTGAGTGCCCGGCAGCTGACGCAGGGCGTGACGATAAGCAATCCGGGTCCGGCGGCCCTATATGGCAACCTGAACGTAGTGGGATATCCGCTGACCCCGCCAGCGCCGGTCAGCCAGCAGCTGGCGATCAAACGGGAGTACTTCACCCTCGATGGCAAAGCTGCCGATCTCAGCCAGCTGCGCAGCGGTGAGCTGCTGGTGGTGCGTCTGACCGTTTCAGCCAGACGCGACATCAGCGATGCGCTGGTGGTGGATTTACTGCCTGCCGGACTAGAGCTGGAAAACCAGAATCTGGCGGACAGCAGCGCCAGCCTGGGCGACAGCGCGGATGCGTTAAAAGAGAGCATGATGGATATGCAGCAGGTAAATATTCGGCATATTGAGTTCCGTGACGATCGTTTCGTCGCCGCGCTGGCGGTTGATAGTTATCGTCCTGCAACGCTGATCTATCTGGCGCGGGCCGTCACGCCGGGCACTTACCAGATGCCACCGCCGCAGGTGGAATCGATGTATGTTCCTGAATGGCACGCCATCGGCAGTACCCCACCGCCGATGAACGTCCGGTAAGCGGATTGGTGTTGAATATCCGCCCGGCTAAAAAGCGGTGGCTGGCGCTGCCGCTGTTTTTACTGACGCTGCTGCTGGCTCTGTGGGGGCTGGATCGGCTCTCTCCGTTACCGCTAAAGCAACCGCAGCCGGCGCGCGTGGTGGTGGCCGCCGACGGTACGCCGCTGTGGCGCTTCGCCGATCGCCACGGGATCTGGCGCTATCCGGTCACGCCAGAGGAGGTTTCGCCGGCCTATTTGCAGGCACTACTGACTTACGAAGATCGCTGGTTCTGGTATCACCCTGGCGTCAATCCGCTGGCCCTGCTGCGCGCCGCCTGGCAGGATCTGCGGCACCGTAGCGTGATTTCCGGTGGCAGCACCTTAACCATGCAGGTGGCTCGGCTTATCGACCCCCAGCCGCGGACGCTAAAGGGCAAGCTGATTCAGGCGTGGCGCGCGCTGCAGCTGGAGTGGCACCTTTCTAAACGCGATATCCTGACCCTCTATCTCAATCGGGCACCCTTTGGCGGCACGCTGGAAGGCGTCGGCGCGGCAAGCTGGAGCTGGCTGGGAAAATCGCCCGCTGAGCTGACCCGCGGCGAGGCCGCCTTGCTGGCGGTATTGCCACAGGCACCCAGCCGGTTACGGCCGGATCGCTGGCCGGCGCGAGCCGAAGCCGCCCGCAACAAAGTGCTGGATCGGCTGGCGCAGTACCGCGTCTGGTCGCCTCAGCAGGTGGCTGAAATCCGTCAGGAGCCGGTCTGGCTTCCGCCGCGACAGATGCCACAGATGGCACCCTTACTGGCCCGGCGTCTGCTGTCGATGACCGACCGTGACAAGATTGTCTCAACCCTCGATCCGTCGTTACAGCGTCAGCTGGAGAGCATGGCGCTGAACATTAAAAGTCAGCTTCCACCGCGCACCTCACTGGCGGTGTTGGTGGTCGATCACACCACCATGGCGGTGCAGGGGTATGTCGGTTCCGCCGACTTTGGCGATGACAGCCGCTTTGGTCAGGTGGATATGATCGCCAGCGTGCGCTCGCCCGGCTCGGTGTTAAAACCCTTTGTCTATGGCATGGCGATCGATGATGGCCTGATCCATGCAGAGTCCCTGTTGCAGGATGTGCCGCGTCGCGTCGGCGACTACCGGCCGGGTAACTTCGACAGCGGTTTTCATGGTCCGGTCAGCGCCAGCGAGGCATTAGTGCGATCGCTTAACCTGCCTGCCGTTCAGCTGCTGGAAGCGCTGGGGCCGAAAAATGTGGCGGCCCGTTTGCGTAACGTCGGGCTCAACTTACGCTTTCCAGCCGGTTCCGGACCTAATCTGTCGCTGATCCTCGGCGGCACCGGGGCACGGATGGACGAGGTGGTAGCGGCCTACAGCGCCTTTGCCCGCCACGGCAACGCCGGTCAGCTGCGCTGGTTGCCCGAGCAGCCGTTGCAGCAGCGACCGTTACTGTCACCTGGCGCGGCGTGGATTATCCGCCGCATTCTGGCAGGCGAGGCGCAATCAGCGGCGAACGGCAGCGAACCGGCGGTGGTTCCGCTGGCGTGGAAAACCGGCACCAGCTACGGCTACCGCGACGCCTGGGCGGTTGGGGTGAATCCGCGTTACCTGATTGGCGTCTGGGTTGGACGCCCGGATGCGACGCCGGTGGCCGGGCAGTCAGGCGTGGCCTCGGCGGTACCGGTGCTGAATCAGGTTAACAGCATCCTGATCAGCCGTTTAGCCGGCCAGGAATGGCCTGCCGATCGGCGTCCGGCCTCGGTGACGGTCGCCGCTATCTGCTGGCCAGGCGGTCAGCCACTGCCGGTGGGCGACCAGAATTGTCGGCAACGGCGGCAGAGCTGGGTGCTCAACGACACGCTGCCGCCCACGCTGCTGGCTGCCGGACAGGAGAGCCTCAGCGGCCTGCGGTTACGCTACTGGCAAAACGATCGGGGATTGCGGGTGGCAGCGGATTGTCCGCAGGCCAGCAGCCGTGAACGCCTGATGTGGCCGCTGCCGCTCGAAGCCTGGCTGCCACCTCAGGAGCGGCGGGCGCAGCGCTTACCGCCAATCGATCCACACTGTCCGCCGTTAGAGCAGGGCAGCAGCGCACCGCTGATCGTCACCGGCGTGATTGACGGACAGCGGGTGCAACCGCTGCCGGGCAATCCGCTGCTGCAACTGCCGGTGGCAGTGCAGGGCGGGCAGGGCACGGCGCGCTGGTGGTTTCTCAACGGTCAACCGCAGCAAAGCCAGAGCGGTTCATTGTCGCTGCATCTTGATCGTCCGGGCGACTATCAGCTGGTGGTGATGGACGAAGCGGGTCAGCTGGCCACCGTCACCTTCAGTCGCCTGTGATATTTTGATGCGCTAAATCAGAATTGCGGCCGCTTTGCTTCGATTCAGATCAAGATTTTTCAATAAATTGCGGATCTCTGATAGGCAACGCCAGGCTCTGCCCCTATAATCGGCGCCGTTTCTTAGCCGGGGCGTGCGCCCCCGGTTTCTTCAGGACGTCAAGACAGAGGTCATCATGGCAATCGAACGTACTTTTTCTATCATCAAGCCAAACGCCGTCGCTAAAAACGTGATCGGTGCCATCTACAACCGTTTTGAAAGCGCAGGCTTCAAAATCGTTGGCGCAAAAATGCTGCAGCTGAGCAAAGAGCAGGCTGAAGGTTTCTACGCTGAACATCAGGGCAAGCCATTCTTCGACGGTCTGGTTGAATTCATGACCTCTGGTCCGGTAGTAGTTTCTGTACTGGAAGGCGAAAACGCCGTTCAGCGTCACCGTGACCTGATGGGTGCGACTAACCCGGCAAACGCACTGGCCGGCACCCTGCGTGCTGACTACGCTGACAGCTTCACCGAGAACGCGACCCACGGTTCAGATTCTGCAGAATCCGCTGCCCGTGAAATCGCTTACTTCTTCGGCGAAAACGAAATCTGCCCGCGTACCCGTTAATCGCCTGGCGATAAACCACCGGCTGGCTTTACAAAAATCTGCCTGAGGGAGGCGACTCCCGCCTGTTATCAGGCCGCAGATGTTGTACAATATTGCGCCTTCATTAACTCCGCTTGATGAAGGCGCAATTTTTTACCTATTCCTGAACAGCGCCATAACGTGTAACAACGAGGCCAGAGAACATTATGTCCGAACAGATTGTGACGTCCGCGTCCGCATCCCCGATTGTTGTTTCCCCCAAGAGCCAAAAAATTAACCTGCTGGATCTCAACCGTCAGCAGATGCGCGAATTCTTCCTGTCGCTCGGTGAAAAACCGTTCCGCGCTGACCAGGTCATGAAGTGGATCTATCACTACTGCTGCGACGACTTCGAGCAGATGACCGACATCAACAAAAAGCTGCGTACCCGGCTGATGGAGCTGACGGAAATCCGCGCCCCGGAAGTGGCGGAAGAGATGCGCTCCACCGATGGCACCATTAAATGGGCGATCCGCGTTGGCGATCAGCTGGTGGAAACCGTCTACATCCCGGAAGGCGACCGCGCCACGCTGTGCGTCTCTTCACAGGTGGGCTGTGCGCTGGAGTGTAAATTCTGTTCGACCGCTCAGCAGGGCTTTAACCGTAACCTGCGGGTTTCAGAGATTATTGGTCAGGTATGGCGCGCGGCGAAAATTGTCGGCGCGGCCAAAATCACCGGCCAGCGTCCGATCACCAATGTGGTGATGATGGGCATGGGTGAGCCACTGCTCAACCTCAACAACGTGGTACCCGCGATGGAGATCATGCTGGATGACTTCGGTTTCGGCTTATCGAAGCGTCGTGTGACTCTTTCGACCTCCGGCGTGGTGCCGGCGCTCGACAAACTCGGCGATATGATTGACGTCGCGCTGGCGATCTCGCTGCATGCGCCGAACGACAAGTTGCGTGACGACATCGTCCCGATCAACAAAAAATACAATATTGAAACCTTCCTGGCGGCGGTGAAACGCTACATTGGCAAGTCGAATGCCAACCAGGGTCGCGTCACTATCGAGTACGTGTTGCTGGATCATGTTAATGACAGCACCGACGATGCGCATGAGCTTGCCGCATTACTGAAAGATACGCCGTGCAAAATCAACCTGATTCCGTGGAACCCCTTCCCGGGCGCACCGTACGGCCGCAGCTCTAACAGCCGCATCGATCGCTTCTCTAAGGTGCTGATGGACTACGGTTTCACGACTATCGTGCGTAAAACCCGTGGCGATGATATTGATGCCGCCTGCGGTCAGTTGGCGGGTGAAGTTATCGACCGTACCAAACGTACTTTGCGCAAAAAGATGGCCGGTGAAGCGATATCTGTGAAAGCGCTCTGAAAGACTGACGGTTAACGTTTCCTGAAGGTGTGACGCGTGGCAGGCTGTACGCTGCTAACGCCAACCGGATGGAAACGATGATGGCTAAGGGATTACCGGGGATTTTACTGGCCCTGTTTGTTGTAAGCGGGTGTGTCAGCTACACTCAATCGCCCGGCGCGGCGGAACTGCGTCTACAGTTAGGGATGCATTATCTGGCGGGCGGCGATGAGGCGGCGGCAGAACGCAATTTCCTGCGGGCGCAGGCGGCGGCACCGGATGATTATCGGGTCTCGCTGGCGCTGGCCCGATTGGCGCAGCAGCAGGGTAATCGTGCGGCAGCGCGTGCCCATTACCAACTGGCGCAGCAGCAGGCGCCGTTGAATGGTTTTGTTGCTAACAATTACGGTGCGTTTCTTTGCGCTTTAAGGCAGTATGGCGAAGCGCATCAACAGTTTAGTCGGGCAGGCGATGCGCAGCAGATTGACGCCCGTATCGATGCGCTTGAACTGGCGGGATTTTGTTATCTGCAGGCAGGCGATTTTGCTGCCACACGCCGTGTATTGCGGCAGGCCATTGAGACGGACGATCGCAAAGCCGGGGCGGTACTGGCTGAAGCTGAAAAGCTGATGGCCGATAATCAACTGGCTAACGCGCAGATTTTGCTCGATATTTACCAGCATCAGCGGCCCGAAACGGCACGCAGTCTGGCGTTATACTTACGTTTCGCCGCGCTACAGGAAAATGCCGTTGACGTTTCACGTTATGGCGACCGGTTAGCGCGACGTTTTCCGCAATCGATACAGTACCAGCGTTATTTAGCTAATGAATACTGAAGCCACTCAAGAGAATTCTGCAGTACATTCAACAGGTGAACGCCTGCGTCTGGCCCGTGAGCAGCTGGGACTGACGCAGCAGAACGTCGCTGAACGCCTGTGTCTGAAACTTTCTACCGTGCGTGACATTGAAGAAGACAAATCGCCTGCTGATTTGGCCTCTACCTTCCTGCGCGGCTACATTCGCTCCTACGCGCGACTGGTGCATATTCCTGAAGAGGAACTGCTGCCAATGATGGCGAAACAGACGCCGGTTCGTGCTGCAAAAATTGAACCGATGCAAAGTTTCTCGCTGGGTAAGCGCCGCAAAAAGCGTGACGGCTGGTTGATGATTTTTACCTGGCTGGTGCTGTTTGTTGTGGTGGGTCTGACGGGCGCCTGGTGGTGGCAGAATCACAAAGCTTCTCAGGACGATCTGGTGTCGGTGACCGATCAGAATGGCAGTAGCGGTGACGGTCAGTCTATTCCGCTGGGGGAGTCGAGCGGTGACAGCACCGTTCCGGCTGCGCCAGATGAAAGCAACACCGCGCCAGCAGCAGATAACAGCGCTGCCGGCACCAGCACGCCAGCCACTTCGGCCCCGGCCGCCAGTGCCAGTACTGCCGCGCCTGCTGCTCAGTCAGACACGACCAGCAATGCAGTGGTGTCACCCAGCCAGGCACCGGTAGACACCGGCGCAGCCGCGCCAGCAGCCACCACGAACACCGCCAGCACCGCCCCGCAGATGCCGGTCGGCGCAGCAGCGGTCAGTGAACCGGCTGGCGATCCTAACGCGGTGGTAATGACCTTCAATGCCGACTGCTGGCTGGAAGTCAGCGATGCAACCGGTAAAAAACTGTTCAGCGGCTTGCAGCGCAGCGGTGGTAAACTCAGTCTCGCAGGAACCGCTCCGTATCGTCTGAAAATTGGCGCTCCTTCTGCGGTTCAGGTGCAATATCAGAATCAGCCCGTTGATTTAAGTCGTTTTATCCGTAATAACCAGGTTGCTCGCCTGACGTTGGGTGCGCAATAACAGCGTATCGCGTACCGGGCAATTGTGGAGAAGAAATATGCATAACGAAGCACCCATTATCCGTCGTAAATCCAAACGCATTTACGTCGGCAAGGTGCCAGTCGGTGACGGCGCGCCAATCGCTGTTCAGTCGATGACCAACACCCGCACCACTGACGTGGCGGCGACGGTAAATCAGATCAAAGCCCTTGAGCGCGTCGGTGTCGATATCGTCCGCATCTCGGTGCCGACGATGGATGCCGCTGAGGCATTCAGACTGATTAAGCAACAGGTGAACGTCCCACTGGTGGCCGATATCCATTTTGACTACCGCATCGCGTTGAAAGTGGCCGAATATGGCGTTGATTGCCTGCGAATTAATCCCGGCAACATCGGTAATAACGAGCGTATCCGCATGGTGGTCGACTGCGCGCGCGATAACAACATTCCGATTCGGATTGGCGTAAACGCCGGTTCGCTGGAAAAAGATCTGCAGGAAAAATATGGCGAGCCGACGCCGCAGGCACTGCTTGAGTCGGCGATGCGCCATGTCGATCACCTTGATCGCCTTAACTTTGATCAGTTCAAAGTCAGCGTAAAAGCGTCGGACGTCTTCCTCGCGGTCGAATCGTATCGTCTGCTGGCGAAGCAGATTGAGCAGCCGCTGCACCTCGGTATTACCGAAGCGGGCGGGGCGCGAGCCGGTGCGGTAAAATCTGCTATCGGGCTCGGTTTACTGCTGTCCGAAGGGATTGGCGACACGCTGCGTATCTCGCTGGCGGCCGATCCGATCGAAGAAGTGAAGGTCGGTTTTGATATCCTGAAGTCACTGCGCATTCGTTCGCGTGGTATTAACTTCATCGCCTGTCCAACCTGTTCACGGCAGGAATTTGACGTTATCGGCACCGTTAACGCGCTGGAACAGCGTCTGGAAGATATCATCACGCCGATGGATGTCTCGATTATTGGCTGTGTGGTTAACGGACCGGGTGAAGCGACCATCTCTACGCTGGGCGTCACCGGCGGCAACAAGAAAAGTGGCTTCTACGAAGATGGCGTGCGTCAGCGCGATCGTCTCGACAACGACGATATGATCGATCAGCTGGAAGCGCGTATTCGTGCCAAAGCGTCGATGCTTGATGCCACGCGCCGTATTGATGTGCAGCATCTGGAAAAATAATGGCGCGCGCGGCCTGCGTGCGTGACTTTTTTGACTGAACCTGTGCGGTTTCACCCTTATAAGGTATGATGCCGGACAGGTTTTTTTGCATTAAGAGATTCTAACGTGGCGAAGAATATTCAGGCGATTCGCGGGATGAACGATTACCTGCCTGCGGATACCGCCATCTGGCAACGGATTGAAGGCATTCTCAAGCAGACGCTGGCGAGCTACGGTTACAGCGAAATTCGCTTACCGCTGGTGGAGCAGACCCCGCTGTTTAAACGTGCCATCGGTGAAGTTACCGATGTGGTTGAAAAAGAGATGTACACCTTTGAGGACCGCAACGGAGAAAGCCTGACGCTGCGTCCGGAAGGGACGGCAGGCTGTGTACGCGCCGGTATCGAGCACGGTTTACTCTACAACCAGGAACAGCGTCTGTGGTACATGGGCCCGATGTTCCGCTATGAGCGCCCGCAGAAGGGCCGCTACCGTCAGTTTTACCAGATGGGCGTCGAAGTGTTTGGCCTGCAGGGCCCGGACATCGATGCTGAATTGATCATGCTGAACGCGCGCTGGTGGAAAGCGTTGGGCATCGCCGATCACGTTCGCCTTGAACTGAACTCCATTGGCTCCCTTGAAGCCCGCGCTCGCTACCGCGATGCGCTGGTGGCTTTCCTTGAGCAGCATAAAGAGGTGCTGGATGAGGATTGCAAACGCCGCATGTACAGTAACCCGATGCGGGTGCTGGACAGTAAAAATCCTGAGATTCAGCAGCTGCTGAACGATGCGCCGCAGCTCGGCGACTATCTTGATGACGAATCACGCGAGCATTTCAACGGCCTGTGCGCGCTGCTGGATGACGCCGGTATCGCCTACACCATCAACCAGCGCCTGGTGCGCGGGCTTGATTACTATAATCGCACGGTGATTGAGTGGGTGACCGACAGCCTCGGTTCACAGGGCACGGTGTGCGGCGGCGGACGCTATGATGGGCTGGTTGAACAGCTCGGCGGGCGCGCAACCCCAGCCGTAGGTTTTGCTATGGGCATGGAGCGTCTGGTGCTGCTGGTTCAGGCGGTGAATCCCGATTTTGAACCGACGAGCAATGTGGATGTCTATGTAATCGCTTCGGGTCAGGGCGTGCAGTCTGCTGCCATGCAACTGGCAGAGAAACTGCGTGATGAAGCGCCAGAACTGCGGTTGATGACCAACTTCGGCGGCGGCAACTTCAAAAAGCAATTTGCCCGCGCTGACAAGTGGGGCGCTCGCGTCGCGCTGGTATTAGGCGAGGATGAAGTGAAGGCCGGACAGGTGGTGATTAAAGATCTACGCCGTGGCGAGCAGCAAACGCTGGCTCAGGCAGAGGCTGTTGCTGTTTTGCGTACGCTGTTGCAGTAAGCGTGGCGCAGCACCAACCATAGAAAGGAGAGGGATTGCGTGGAAGTGTATAGCAATGAGAACGAGCAGACCGATGCGCTGCGCCGCTTTTTTGCCAATAACGGCAAAGCGTTAGCGGTTGGCGTAGTCATCGGCATTGCTGCGCTTGGCGGCTGGCGTTACTGGGCCAGTCATCAGGAAGATACGGCGAAATCAGTATCGGCGCAGTATCAACAGCTCACCAGCGCCATGCAGGCGGGCAAGCCAGAAACGCTGGAAGCGGTGAACACCTTTGCCAATGAAAACAGCAACACCTACGGTGCGCTGGCGGCGATGGATCTGGCAAAACAGTATGTTGACACCAACCAGCTGGACAAAGCCGCGACGCTGCTGCAAAACGGCCTGAAAGATACCAAAGATGCCAACCTGCAGGCGGTGATTAACCTGCGTCTGGCACGCATTCAACTGCAACAGAATCATGCTGATGCGGCGCTTAAAACCCTTGACGCTGTGAAGGGTGATGGCTGGACAGCCATTGTGGCCGATATCCGTGGTGAAGCGCTGCTGAGCAAAGGCGACAAGCAGGGCGCGCGCGATGCATGGAGCAAAGGGGTTGAATCTGACGCCTCTCCGGCATTGAAGCAAATGATGCAGATGAAGATGAATAACTTAAGCTAAGCCAGTCAAGAGAGAGCGCATGGAATTACGTAAATACCTGCTGCCGGGGCTGATTTCAGTCACTTTGCTCAGCGGTTGTTCGCTGTTTAGCGGCGAAGAAGATGTAGTAAAAATGGCCCCGCTGCCCCAGGTGGAAAATCAGTTCACGCCACAGGAAGTGTGGAGCACCTCGGTGGGAGATGGCGTCGGTGATTTTTACTCCAACCTGCATCCCGCCTGGCAGGACACCACCGTATTTGCGGCCGATCGTTTCGGTATCGTAAAAGCGCTGGACGCCGCCGACGGTAAAGAAAAATGGAAGGTCGATCTCTCTGAGAAAACCGGCTTCTTCTCGAAAAATCGCTCAGCGCTGTTGTCAGGCGGCCTGACAGCGGACGGCGATCGTCTCTATGTCGGCAGCGAGCGCGGTCAGATTTATGCGCTGAACAGCAGCGATGGCAGCCTGGCGTGGCAGACCAAAGTGGCGGGTGAAGCACTCTCTCGTCCGGTGGTCAGCGACGGCCTGGTACTGGTACACACCAGCAACGGTATGTTGCAGGGGCTGGATCAGAGCAGCGGCGCTATCAAGTGGAGCGTCAACCTGGATATGCCCGCGTTGTCACTGCGTGGCGAATCTGCGCCAGCGGTCGCGTTTGGCGGAGCCATCGTCGGTGGCGACAATGGCCGCGTCAGTGCGGTTATCCTGAATCAGGGACAACTGATCTGGCAGCAACGTATTTCTCAGGTCAGCGGCGCGACCGAGATCGATCGTCTGAATGACGTCGATACTACGCCGGTTATCGTCAACGGTGTGGTTTACGCACTGGCCTATAACGGCGATTTGACGGCGCTGGATCTGCGTTCCGGCCAGATTTTGTGGAAACGCGAAATCGGCGGCGTAAAAGATCTGATTGTTGATGCCGGCCGCATCTATCTGGTCGATCAGGATGATCGGGTGATTGCGCTTAATGCCGATGGTGGCGTGGCAATCTGGCGCCAGAGCGATCTGCTGCACCGTAATCTGACTTCACCGGTGCTCTACAACGGCTACCTGGTGGTCGGCGATAGCGAAGGCTACCTGCACTGGCTTAACACCACCGATGGTCGCTTCGTCGCGCAGCAGAAACTGGACAGCTCCGGCTTCCAGACCGAACCGGTGGTCGCCAGCGATAAGCTGCTGATCCAGTCGAAAGATGGCGAGGTTTATGCGATTACCCGCTAACGGGTAAACGTCTGGCAGGTGAAATCCTCCGTTCTGACGGCTCCTGATTTAATCAGGGGCCGTTTCGTTTTTAGTCAGGCATGGTATTCTTTGCGCCTTCAGCCTGAACTTAACGGCCAGAGCCGTTATAATCACGCCATTCGGGCGATTAATTATTTATTGAGGCATTGTTATGGTACCTGTGGTCGCGCTGGTTGGGCGTCCCAATGTGGGAAAATCTACGCTATTTAACCGTTTAACCCGCACTCGTGATGCGCTGGTAGCGGATTTTCCTGGACTGACTCGCGATCGCAAATATGGTCGCGCCGAAGTGGAAGGGCGCGAATTTATTGTTATCGATACCGGTGGTATCGACGGCACCGAAGAGGGTGTTGAAACGCGGATGGCCGAGCAGTCACTACTGGCGATTGAAGAAGCGGATGTGGTGCTGTTTATGGTCGATGCACGCGCCGGAATGATGGCCGCCGATCAGCAAATCGCGAAACACCTGCGCTCACGTCAGAAAGCCACTTTCCTGGTGGCGAATAAAACCGACGGACTCGATCCCGATCAGGCAGTAGTGGATTTCTATTCCCTGGGCCTCGGCGAGATCCATGCCATTGCGGCGTCGCATGGTCGTGGTGTTACCAGCCTGATCGAAACGGCCCTGCTGCCGTGGATCGACAAGGTTGAGCCGGTCGAACTCACTGAAGAAGAAGAGAACCAGGCTTACTGGAATGCGCTTGACGCCGAACAGACTGCTGAGCAGGAAGCCGCAGAGGAAGAAGAAAACTTCGACCCGACCGGTTTGCCAATCAAGCTGGCGATTGTCGGTCGTCCTAACGTAGGTAAGTCAACGCTTACTAACCGTATTCTCGGCGAAGATCGCGTGGTGGTCTACGACATGCCGGGCACCACCCGCGACAGCATCTATATTCCGATGGAACGTGATGGACGCGAGTATGTGCTGATCGACACCGCAGGTGTGCGCAAGCGTGCCAAAATTTCTGACACCGTAGAGAGATTCTCGGTGATCAAAACGCTGCAGGCGATTGAAGATGCCAACGTCGTGATGCTGGTGATCGATGCGCGTGCCGGTATTTCCGATCAGGATCTTTCACTGCTGGGCTTCATCCTCAACAGCGGCCGCTCGCTGGTTATTGTGGTCAACAAGTGGGATGGCCTGTCGCAGGAAATCCGTGATGAAGTGAAAGAGACGCTGGACTACCGTCTGGGCTTTATCGATTTCGCCCGCATCCACTTTATCTCTGCGCTGCACGGCAGTGGTGTCGGCAACCTGTTTGAATCGGTCACCGAAGCCTATGACTGTTCAACCAAACGTGTGAACACCTCAATGCTGACCCGTATCATGAACATGGCGGCCGAAGATCATCAGCCACCATTGGTTCGCGGTCGTCGCGTTAAGCTGAAGTATGCGCATGCCGGAGGCTATAACCCGCCGATCGTGGTGATCCACGGTAACCAGGTTAAAGACCTGCCGGACTCATACAAACGCTACCTGATGAACTACTTCCGTAAATCACTGAACGTCATGGGAACGCCGATTCGTATCCAGTTCAAAGAGGGTGAGAACCCGTACGAAGGTAAGCGCAACCTGCTGACGCCAACCCAGCAGCGTAAGCGTAAGCGTCTGATGGCGCATATGAAGAAAAATAAGCGTTAAGCGAAAGAGGGCCGGAAGGCCCTCTTTTTTTGTCCTGATAGTGAGCAAGAGGCTAATCATGACCATCATCTGTGAAAACTGTCAGCAGCCGCTGCAGCTCAGCGACGGCGAATTTATCTGTCGCGGTTGTGGCGCACACACGCCGGCGCAGGCGTGCTGCCCGGATTGCCATCAGCCGCTGGAACGGCTTTCTGCCTGTGGCGCAGTGAACTACTTTTGTCACCATGGACACGGCCTGATCTCGAAAAAGCGGGTCGAATTTCAGCCACAGCGCTAACTACGCGGCAGCAATCCGGCGGATGCCCCCGGCATTCACTACAATTGTTTGTAGCAAAAATGCTATTGCAGCGTAACAACCGGGTTATAGATGTTCACTCTGTAATGTACCAGGTGGTACAATCCTGCCGCGTCGTGGGGATGGGCCAGCCACACCAGGTCTTTTCCGGTCCGGATCTCTCCATGGACGCGGGTCTGTTTATATTTGATTTGAAACAGTGCGGCACTCCGCATGTCCCTTTGACAAGGTTGCGCAGTTCAGGCGGCAACCGGCGTGGACGCTCTGTTTATTCAGGAGAGTTAGTGTTATGGCTGAAACATCGTCCCGCTCCGCTAAGGGGCTGGGAATAGTATCCGTGCTGCTCGGGCTGGTGCTACTGGCTACCGGCCTGTTCTTCGCGATAGGCGGCGGCAAACTGGTTGCCCTCGGCGGCAGTTGGTACTTCCTGATTGCCGGTATCGTTACCGTTTTATCAGCAATTCAGTTCTTCCGTCGCAAATCATCGGCGGTGGTACTGTTCCTGCTGATGTTTGTCGGCACCCTGATCTGGTCGCTGTTTGATGCTGGCATCGAGTTCTGGCCGCTGGTTTCGCGCCTGATGGTGCCTACCGGCCTGATGATCGTCGCCTTCCTGCTCTGGCCTGCGCTGCGTAAGCGTGAAGGCAAAAGCTCGCTGGCTAAGCCCGCTTATGGGCTTTCTGCGCTGCTGGCAGTCGGCATGGTAGTGACTTTCGTACAGATGTTTCAGCCTCATCCTACCGTTGCGTTTTCCGGCGAAGAGCTGCCGCTGATTCCGGTGGATAAAGCGAAACAGCAGAAAGACTGGGATAACTATGGCAACACCCCGCAGGGCAGCCGCTTTGTGGCGCTGGATCAAATCACTCGTGATAACGTGAAAGATCTGCAGGTCGCCTGGACCTTCCGGACCGGCGATATCCCGGACAGCCCAACCGGCAACGGCGCGGAAGATCAGCAAACCCCATTACAGGTCGGCAATACCCTCTATCTCTGCACCCCGCACAACAATGTTATTGCGGTCGAAGCAGACAGCGGTAAGCAGATCTGGAAACGCGAAATCAATGCCCAGGCGGAAGTCTGGCCGCGCTGCCGTGGTCTGGCTTATTTCGATGCCACTAAACCGCTGCAGCAGCCCACTCAGCCAGGCTCGACGCCGGTTCCGGCCGTCACGCTGCCAGCCGGTGACAGCTGTCAGCGCCGCATCCTGATGAACACCATCGATGCACGTCTGATTGCCATCAACGCTGACAACGGTGAGTTCTGTGAGAGCTTTGGTAATCACGGTATCGTTGACCTGAAAGCCGGTCTCGGCCAGGCGCCCGATCCGCAGTATCAGCTGACGTCGGCCCCGACGCTGGCAGGCACCACCGTGGTAGTGGGCGGCCGGGTTGCTGACAACGTCCAGACCGATATGCCGGGTGGTGTATTGCGTGGTTTTGACGTCGTCACCGGTCAGATGCGCTGGGCGTTTGACCCGGGTAATGTCGATCCGAATGCGGTGTTAATGCCGGGCAAAGAGTACGCCCGCAGTACACCGAACTCGTGGGCACCGATGTCCTACGATCCGGCGATGAACACCGTGTTTATCCCGATGGGCAGCTCATCTGTCGATCTGTGGGGTGCGAACCGTACCGAACTGGATCACAAATATGGCGCATCCGTGCTGGCACTGGATGCCACCACCGGTAAAGAGAAGTGGGTTTATCAGACCGTACATAACGATCTGTGGGACTTCGACCTGCCGATGCAGCCAAGCCTGATCGATTTCCCGCTGAAGGATGGCACCACTAAACCAGCGGTGGTGATTGGCGGTAAAACCGGCATGATCTTCGTGCTCGATCGCATGACCGGCAAGCCACTGACCAAAGTCGAAGAGCTGCCGATGCCGCAGGGACATATCCCGAACGAGCAGTACACCAAAACCCAGCCTCATTCGACCGGTATGCCGCAGATTGGCAACCAGACGCTGAAAGAGTCTGACATGTGGGGTGCTACGCCGTTTGATCAGCTGGCCTGCCGTATTGGCTTCAAATCGATGCGTTATAATGGCCTGTTCACCGTACCGGACACCGATAAGTCGCTGAGCTTCCCGGGTTCGCTGGGCGGGATGAACTGGGGCAGCATGTCGACCGATCCGAACAATCATCTGCTGTTCGTCAATGACATGCGTCTTGGCCTGTGGGTACAGATGATCCCGGCTGACACCAATAAGATTTCACGTGGCAGCAACGGCGGTGAAGCGATCAATACCGGTATGGGCGCGGTGCCGCTGAAAGGCACACCGTATGCGGTAAACAAAAACCGCTTTATGTCGCCGCTGGGCATTCCTTGCCAGAAGCCACCGTTTGGTACGCTGTCGGCGATTGACATGAAAACTCAGAAAATCGTCTGGCAGGTGCCGGTCGGAACCGTGCAGGATACCGGACCTTTCGGCATCAAAATGCGCATGAAAATGCCGGTTGGTATGCCAACGCTGGGCGGTACGCTGGCAACCCAGGGTGGCCTGGTGTTCATCGCCGGTACTCAGGATTACTACCTGCGCGCCTTTGATGCTTCAACCGGTAAAGAAGTATGGAAAGCACGTCTGCCGGTTGGCAGCCAGGGCGGCCCGATGAGCTACGTTTCGCCGAAAACCGGCAAACAGTACATCCTCATCTCCGCTGGTGGTGCGCGTCAGTCACCAGACCGCGGTGATTACGTTATTGCTTACGCGCTGCCAGACAGCAAGTAAGTTCACCAGTGAAAAGGGCCGACATTGTCGGCCCTTTTTTTTGCTTATTCACCATCACGCCACAGCGCCTGCAATTCTGGCGGCGCCACCTGTTCCGGAATCAACAGCACAATGGTGCCGACCTCGCGGTGGGTCGCATACTGAATCTGAATGCGAAAATAGCGTTGATCGCCACGTCCCACCTCAGGTGCTTTCTCTTCCGGTTCGCCCAGCGGCATCGCCTGCTCAAGCGCACGACAGACCCGCTGCTTTTCCGGCGGCGGCAGTTCACCCAGCGAAAAACGGCGTTCAGCACGCAGGCCCGGCATAAAAGCGAGGCCTCCTTCACGCGCCACGATGATGATGGCGTCATCGGTGAGTTCGGGCAGATCACTCATAGCACACCGACCTCTTTCCACGCCTGCTCAATCGCGCTGGCAACGGAGCGGTTAAAGCGTTTTTCGCCATGCTGAACGGTAACGCGGGCAAAGGTTTTAAAATCGGCATCCTGCGGCAGTTCGTCATCGCACAGGGTGTCATACCAGGCGTGACCCGCCAGTTCCCACGCATAGCCGCCCAGCGCTTTCGCCGCCAGATAGAAGGCGCGGTTAGGAATACCGGAGTTGAGGTGCACGCCGCCGTTATCTTCGCGGGTCTGAACGTAATTATCCATGTGCGCCGGCTGCGGATCTTTGCCCAGCATCGGGTCGTCATAGGCGGTGCCGGGGGCAGACATCGACCGCAGCCCTTTGCCATTGATACCGCTGGCCAGCAGACCTTCACCGATGATCCAGTCAGCCTGATCGGCACTCTGTTTTTTACTGAACTGTTTGACCAGCGAGCCAAACACATCGGAGAGTGACTCGTTCAGCGCACCCGCCTGCTCAAAGTAGATCAGACCGGCTTCATTCTCGGTCACGCCGTGCGTCAGTTCGTGCGCCACCACGTCGATCGCAATGGTAAAACGATTAAAAATCTCGCCGTCACCATCACCGAATACCATCTGCTGACCGTTCCAGAAGGCGTTCTGGTATTTATCGCCGTAGTGGACCGTCCCGAGCAGTTTCAGTCCCTGGTTATCCAGCGAGTTGCGCTGATAGGCCTGCCAGAAAAAGTCATAGGTGGTGCCGAGATAATCCCAGGCTTCGCCAGCGGCGACATCGCCGGTTTCCGGCTGGCCTTCCTGACGAATCAGCTTACCGGGCAGGGTTTGCTGATTTTGCGCATCATAAATTTCGCGATCCACATGGCCGCCCGCTGCCGTTTTCGCCACGGTCGGCTTTTGCCAGTGTTCAGCCATCAGATGCTGTACATGAGTCAGGGTGCGTCGCGCCTGTTCCTGCTGGTGGCCGGAGCCGTGCGCGATAATTTTGCGGAGGATATAGGGAGGAATAACGCTAAAGGCCATATGAAACTCCTTGGCAACAGGGATGTGCCAAAAAGTATAGACCGGTCAGTAAAGATACACCTCGTCGATGCCTTAACCGGCAACACCATACCCGGTGAGCTGCCGGTCTGAAACCAGCAGGGCGATCAGGAAGCGGCTTTGCGGCGACGCTTTTTCTCCGGCAACAGCTGGGTCACCTGGCTCTCAACCCAGCCATCATCCAGACGGGTGCGCAGCAGATCGCCATTCTGCAGCTGCTGGGTTTTTTTCACTACCTGACCTGCGGTATCGGTGGTGACGCTGAAGCCGCGCGCCAGGGTCGCTAACGGACTGACGCCTTCCAGCTGCGCCACCCGCTGGCCGAACTGCTGCTTATTGGCACTTAGCTGTTTCTGCATACTCTGCTGCAGACGATAGTGCCAGCTTTGCAGCTGCTTCTGCGCTTCAAACAGACGCTGCTGCGGCTGCTGTGCCGTCAGCCGGTGCGTCAGGCGATCCTGCTGCCGGCTGGCGTGGCGCAAGCCGGTTTCCATCGCGTCAGTCAGTCGCTGCTGCAGGCGGAACAGGGCGGTCTGCTGGCGGGCGAGTCGTAACTGAGGATGCTGCTGTTGCAGACGGTGCTCCAGCCGGCTGTAGAGCCGCTGCTGGCGCGCCAGATAGTAGTCCATCGCCATCTCCAGCCGCTGTTGCTGCGACTGCAGCTGACGCAGCAGCTCAAGCTGATTACGGCTGACGATCTCGGCGGCGGCCGAGGGCGTAGGCGCGCGCAAATCTGCCACAAAATCGGCAATCGTGACGTCAGTTTCATGGCCGACGGCGCTGACTATCGGAATACGGCTGGCAAAAATCGCCCGCGCGACCCGTTCGTCGTTAAAGCTCCACAAATCTTCCAGTGAGCCGCCGCCACGGCCGACAATCAATACGTCGCACTCATTGCGCAGGTTAGCGATCTCAATCGCCCGGACGATTGCGGCAGGCGCATCAACGCCCTGAACCGGCGTGGGATAGATCACTACCGGCAAGGAGGGATCGCGGCGATGCAGCACCCGCAGCACATCGTGCAGCGCCGCGCCGGTTGATGAGGTGATCACCCCCACCTGGCGCGCCGGATCGGGTAGCGGTTGCTTATGCTGCGGTTCGAACAGGCCTTCGGTCGCCAGCCGCGCTTTCAGCAGTTCAAACTGCTGCTGCAGCAGTCCTTCACCGGCCGGATGCATACTTTCGATAATCAGCTGATAGTCGCCGCGCGGCTCATACAGCGTGATGTTGGCGCGAACCAGCACCTGCTGACCATGCTGCGGACGAAAGGTGACGCGACGGTTGCTGTTGCGGAACATGGCGCAGCGCACCTGGGCACCGTCATCCTTCAGGGTGAAGTACCAGTGACCGGAAGCGGGTTGGGTGAAGTTGGAGATCTCGGCGCTCAGCCAGACCAGGCCCATCTCCTTTTCCAGCAGCTGACGCACTGTGGTGTTAAGACGGCTGACGGTAAAAATATTGGCGACGGGTGGCAGCGACATGTGACGAAGATCAAATTCCAAATCAGTAGGTTAATTCATCGATACTACAGGGCTGATAGCGCGGATCAAGCGTTTTTCTGAAATAATGCTGGAGGCAATCGGTTACGGCCTGTATAATGCCGCGGCAATATTTTATCTATTCTCATTCACCCGAGGTGGAGTATTGCCATGTTAAGAATCGCTAAAGAAGCACTCACTTTCGACGACGTTTTGCTCGTTCCTGCACACTCCACCGTCCTGCCGAATACGGCCGATCTCAGCACTCAGCTGACCAAAAACATCCGTTTAAATATTCCGATGCTCTCCGCTGCAATGGACACCGTGACCGAAGCGGGTCTGGCGATTGCGCTGGCGCAGGAAGGTGGTCTTGGCTTCATTCACAAAAACATGTCAATTGAACGCCAGGCGGACGAAGTGCGCAAGGTGAAGAAACATGAAAGCGGCGTGGTGACTGAGCCACAAACCGTGCTGCCAACCACACCGCTGGCCGACGTGAAAGCGCTAACCGAGCGTAACGGTTTTGCCGGTTACCCGGTAGTAAACCGCGACAACGAACTGGTCGGTATCATTACCGGTCGTGACGTTCGCTTTGTTACTGACCTCTCACAGCCGGTATCTGCGGTGATGACCCCGAAAGATCGTCTGGTGACGGTGAAAGAGGGTGAAGCGCGCGACGTAGTGCTGCACAAAATGCACGAAAAGCGCGTTGAAAAAGCGCTGGTGGTGGATGACAGCTTCCATCTGCTGGGCATGATCACCGTAAAAGATTTCCAGAAAGCCGAACGTAAACCTAACGCCTGTAAAGATGCGCAGGGCCGTCTGCGTGTCGGTGCCGCCGTAGGTGCCGGCGCCGGTAACGAAGAGCGTATCGATGCGCTGGTTGCGGCTGGTGTTGACGTGCTGCTGATTGACTCCTCGCACGGCCATTCCGAAGGCGTGCTGTCACGTATTCGTGAAACCCGCGCCAAATATCCTGACCTTGAAATCGTCGGCGGCAACGTGGCGACCGGTGCTGGCGCACTGGCGCTGGTAGACGCGGGCGTCAGCGCCGTGAAAGTCGGTATCGGCCCGGGCTCCATCTGTACTACCCGTATCGTCACCGGCGTCGGCGTGCCGCAGATTACCGCCGTTTCTGATGCGGTAGCTGCACTGGAAGGCACCGGTATTCCGGTCATCGCCGATGGCGGTATCCGCTTCTCTGGCGACATCGCTAAAGCAATTGCTGCGGGTGCATCCTGCGTGATGGTCGGTTCTATGCTGGCCGGAACCGAAGAATCGCCGGGCGAAATCGAACTCTATCAGGGCCGTTCGTTCAAATCTTATCGCGGCATGGGTTCACTGGGCGCGATGTCGAAAGGCTCATCTGATCGTTACTTCCAGACTGATAACGCCGCCGACAAACTGGTGCCGGAAGGCATCGAAGGCCGCGTGGCCTATAAAGGCCGCCTGAAAGAGATCGTACACCAGCAGATGGGCGGACTGCGCTCCTGTATGGGCCTGACCGGCTGCCCAACCATTGATGACCTGCGCACCAAAGCGGAATTTGTCCGCATCAGCGGTGCCGGCATCAACGAAAGCCATGTCCACGATGTGACCATTACCAAAGAGTCACCGAACTACCGCATGGGATCGTAATCCCGTAAGATTTCCCGCCCGGCTTCAGCCGGGCGCTTTTATTTATCAAGTCACCGTTCTGGAAACCCCTCAATGACGACGGAAAATATCCATAAGCATCGCATTCTGATTCTCGATTTCGGCTCTCAATATACTCAGCTGGTGGCACGTCGCGTGCGCGAACTGGGTGTCTACTGTGAACTCTGGGCATGGGACGTGACCGAAGAGCAGATTCGCCAGTTCAATCCGAGCGGCATCATCCTCTCTGGCGGTCCGGAAAGCACCACCGAGCTGAACAGCCCGCGTGCGCCTGAATATGTCTTCAGCGCTGGTGTACCGGTGCTGGGCGTCTGCTACGGCATGCAGACCATGGCGATGCAGTTGGGCGGTAAAGTCTCCGGTTCCAGCGAGCGTGAGTTCGGTTATGCGCAGGTTGAAGTGACCACCCCAAGCGCGCTGGTACGCGGTATTGAAGACGCGATCAGCGCCGCCGGTAAACCGCTGCTGGATGTCTGGATGAGCCACGGTGACAAAGTGACCGCCATTCCGGCTGACTTCGTCACCGTTGCCAGCACCGAAACCTGTCCGTTCGCCATCATGGCCAACGAAGAGAAGCGTTTCTACGGCGTGCAGTTCCACCCGGAAGTAACCCATACCCGTCAGGGGCTGCGGATGCTTGAGCGTTTCATTATCGATATCTGTGAATGTGAAGCACTGTGGACGCCGGCTAAGATCATTGAAGATGCGGTTGAGCGCCTGCGTGAGCAGGTCGGCAATGACAAGGTCATCCTTGGCCTGTCCGGCGGCGTTGACTCCTCTGTGACCGCGATGCTGCTGCACCGCGCCATCGGCGATCGTCTGACCTGCGTATTCGTGGATAACGGTCTGCTGCGCCTGAACGAAGCGCAACAGGTGATGGATATGTTTGGCGACCACTTTGGTCTCAACATCATCCATGTGCCGGCTGAGATGCGCTTCCTGGATGCACTGGCGGGTATTGATGAACCAGAAGCTAAGCGTAAAACCATCGGTCGCGTCTTTGTGGAAGTCTTTGACGAAGAAGCGCTGAAACTGCAGGACGTTAAGTGGCTGGCACAGGGCACTATCTATCCGGACGTGATTGAATCAGCCGCCTCTGCCACCGGTAAAGCGCACGTCATCAAATCGCATCATAACGTCGGTGGCCTGCCGAAAGAGATGAAGATGGGACTGGTTGAGCCGCTGAAAGAGCTGTTCAAAGATGAAGTGCGCAAGATCGGTCTGGAGCTGGGCCTGCCGTACGATATGCTTTATCGCCATCCGTTCCCGGGCCCAGGTCTGGGCGTGCGCGTGCTGGGCGAAGTGAAGAAAGAATATTGCGACCTGCTGCGCCGTGCCGATGCGATCTTCATTGAAGAACTGCACAAAGCCGATCTTTACAACAAGGTCAGCCAGGCCTTCACCGTCTTCCTGCCGGTACGTTCGGTCGGTGTGATGGGCGATGGCCGCAAATATGACTGGGTGGTTTCACTGCGTGCAGTGGAAACCATTGACTTCATGACTGCACACTGGGCGCACCTGCCGTATGAATTCCTCGGCCGCGTCTCTAACCGCATCATCAATGAAGTCAACGGCATCTCCCGCGTGGTGTATGACATCAGCGGCAAGCCACCGGCGACCATCGAGTGGGAATGATTTCGCGTCTGGCAACAGCCGGCACGGTTAAGCAGTAAAGCCCCTCTAAGCCCGCGTAACTGCGGGCTTTTTTGTTTTTGTGTCTGGCACTTTCTGGCAGCGGTTAGCAACGGGAAGCACGGTTTTTTCAATGACATTCAGGAGCAACGCTCTAACGTTAATGACCGTAATGACCGTAATGACCGTAATGACCGTAATGACCGTAATGACCTTATTAAATTTTTCTTTTCAGCCAGCCGGGTGATTGCTCACAAAAACCTTTGCCGGTAGCACGGATTATATCCTTCCTTCGCACTACGATTCCGATACGACTAATGAGTCGCGCTACGTTAAACCGGCTTTTGGCGCTGACTTATCATTTGGCATAGAAACAAGGGTAGGCGTCGCCTGAGTTTGCATAAAGAACTCCGTAATTAAGAATGCGCTAAATAAAGGGTTGTTACCTATCCTCTGTTTTCATCGCTGGTGGCTCAATTACGTTATTTCACTCTTGTATTGAGATAATTATCAAGTGTGAGCTATGCCGCAAAATTACGCTTAGATATTGATTTTGCTTTATCACAGAGATTAGGTAAAGCTAAATAATTGTCTATTTAGTATGGTAGTTGATTTGCTTGAAATATCGTCAATGCGTGGTCAGACAACCCTTCTGCACCGCTAAATGACTTTTGTTTTGATGATCACATTAATAAAAAAACATAATTAATTAGTTCAAAAACGTAATAGATTCTCCAGGGTTAGTTGTGTCAGAAAGTGTTCCACCCATACAAAAGAACCGGAGATCGGACCAGAATGAGCAATAACATAATGCAAAGCCGGCATGATGAATATCATAAATTAACCCGCGGAGAGCGTATTGGTTATGGAATGGGCGACTTTGCGCAAAACCTGGTGTTCGGTACCATAGGTGGCTTTCTGGCGCTTCACATGTTGACTGTAAATACAATCAGTACAGCCACAGCCGGATTTATATTTCTTTTTGTCCTTATTGTTAACGTGTTATGGGACCCGATGGTCGGGACTTACGTTGATAAAAGAAGCTCACTTGCCGGCAAATATCGTCCCTGGCTTTTAAGAGCAGGGGTTCCGCTGGTTATTCTTTCTGCTCTACTTTTTGCTCCCATTCCCGCTATCCAGGGTTCTGTCCCTTTTGCATTTGTGGTTTATTTAGCCCTGGATTTGGTTTATTCCGTAGTGAATATTCCGTATGGTTCACTTAACGCTTCCCTAACCAGAGATCCTGAATCTATTGATAAACTGACCAGCACACGTATGATGCTGGCTAATAGTGCCAATCTTCTGGTCTATACGCTATTCCCAATGTTTGTACAAATGGCTTCGCCGAAAGATCGAAGCCTGAAAGATACCGGTTTCTTTGGCCTTGAACTCAATATGGGCAACTATACCGATCCCTCAGCTAGCTACGCGTGGTTTGGGGTTTACTCAATCTATATGCTGATCGGCGCAGTGGCTCTTTTCATCTGTTATAAATTTACTAAAGAACGTGTTGTTGCGACGGCAGAACAAACCGCCAACGTAAAAGCAACAGATTTGTTCCATGAACTCAGACATAATCGGCCGCTGGTTATCCTCGGACTGTTTTTTATGCTGGCCTTTACCTTCATGTTTTTCATGAATACCGTAAATGGCTTTTTCAACCAATATGTTGTTGGCCACTCAGAGTGGATGGGTGCTATCGGCCTGGTCGCCTCAATTCCCGGTATTGTCTTCCCTGTTTTCTGGCCCAGACTGAAGAAAATTTTTGGCAAAAAAGGTTTCTTCCATCTGTTCCTCGGCATGTTTATTGTCGGTGAACTACTGACGTACGTCTGGTCACGCGAAGCAATGCATGATGCACTTTGGCTGGCTTATATCTCAACATTCATTAAGCAGTGGGGATTAAGTTCAGCGACCGGCTTTATGTGGGCGCTAGTCCCTGAAGTTGTTGCATATGGCGAATTAAAAACAGGAAAACGAAACGCCGCCATTATCAATGCCATTATGGGACTGTTTTTTAAAATCGGTTTTACCCTGGGTGGCGCGATTCCACTTTGGTTACTGGCAGCTTATGGTTTTAACGAAAAAGGGGCTCAGCAAAGTGCAAATGCTATCGATGGAATAATTATTACAGCGATTTGGGTCCCCATAATGTTAGCTGCCGTTTCAATGATCATCATTCAGGTTTATCCCATCTCAGACAAACATGTCACAGACATCAATCGTCAGCTTGATGAAGTACGTGTGTAGGTTGAATAAGTCACGATAACATTCAAAAGATATACAGCTTAAACTTAAAAAGGTGTGATTATATGTCTCTGATTCAAAACCCTATCTTACCTGGATTTAATGCTGACCCGAGCATTATCCGGGTAGAAGACACCTACTATATTGCAAACTCTACATTTGAATGGTTTCCGGGTGTTCGTTTACATGAGTCAAAAGACCTGGAACACTGGAACCTTCTCCCAGCCCCCTTATCAACAACCGCGCTTTTAGATATGAAAGGAAATCCTTCCTCCGGCGGGATTTGGGCGCCAGCGCTTTCTTATGCGGATGGCAAGTTCTGGTTAGTTTATACCGATGTGAAAGTTACAGAAGGCGCCTTTAAAGACATGACGAATTATCTGACTACAGCCACTAATATTCGTGGTCCATGGACAGATCCGATTAAACTGAATGGTGTCGGCTTTGACGCCTCACTTTTCCATGATGATGATGGCCGTAAATATATCGTTCAACAAACCTGGGATCATCGGGAGTATCATCATCCTTTTGATGGCATCACGTTAACTGAGCTTGATACACAGACGCTGAAAATAAAACCCCAGACTGCGCGAACGATTTATCGCGGCACTGCTGTTGCCCTGGTTGAGGGTCCACATCTCTACAAACTGAACGGATATTATTACCTTTTTGCCGCTCAGGGCGGAACCGTTTTCACTCACCAGGAAGTTGTGGCGCGTTCAAAAACATTAGATGCCAATAGTTTTGAAACACAGCCCGGTGAAGTGTTCTTAACCAATTTTGATACGCCAGACAGCTATATCCAAAAGCAGGGGCATGGCTCGCTGGTCTCCACCCCGAAAGGGGAATGGTATTATGCTTCACTTTGCGCGCGTCCGTGGAATCGTGCCGGTGAGTCCGCCTACGACCCGCGTGGCTGGTCTACTCTGGGAAGAGAAACCTCTATTCAGAAAGTGTATTGGGATAAAGATGGCTGGCCACGCATTGCAGGAGGCCACGGTGGACGGACGTTTGTCGAAGGTCCAACCGATGCGATTTATACCGAAAGCACAGGAGATCATAGCCAGTACGATGAGTTTATAACAACGACACTCGATCTCAACTGGAATACGCTCCGGGTCCCGTTCAGCGAAAAAATGGGATCGACGGGCGATGGAAAGTTAACCTTAACAGGCCAGGGATCGTTAGCCAATACTCATGACCTATCGCTGATTGCCCGACGCTGGCAAGCCTTTTATTTTGATGCGCAGGTTAAAGTCAAATTTGAGCCATTTAATTATCAGCAAATGGCGGGATTAACACATTATTACAACGACCGCCATTGGAGTTTTATTTTTATTACCTGGAATGAAATTAATGGGTCAGTTATTGAAATTGGTGAGAATAACCGTGGTAAATACACATCCTATTTGAAAGATGATGCCATTAAGATCCCAGAGGATACGCAGTATGTCTGGTTTCGCACCAGGGTTCGGAAGGAAACCTATACCTACGAATATAGTTTTGATGGCGTCAGTTTCACTGAAATCCCTGTCAAATTAGATTCGGCTATTCTTTCAGATGATTATGTACTGCAAAGTTATGGTGGGTTCTTTACTGGCGCATTTGTTGGCCTCGCTGTGGTTGATTATTCAGGTTATGCAGCCAGCGCAGAATTTTATCATTTCAGTTATCAGGAGCTTGGCGATTTCCTACTTGAAAATAACAGGTACAACTGGGAAGCCAGTGAGTCACGATTTAATTAAATAATAAAGTCTGAACTCAGACAATAAGTGCAACGCCAGCCTTGATGCTAAGGGGGCGTTGCACCTGAAGAACGCACCAGCCTGAGAGCTTGATTGACTGTACGCACAGAACTCACCAATCAACGCTTTGCTGGCGAGTGAACGAATGGAATAGAGTATCTGCCTTTATCAACCATCCTGTTTGATCATTCTGACTACGGAGACACCTATTACGCTAATTATTTAATTTTACCTCTGCGAAATAAAAAAATAAAATCCACTTGTTTTGGTAGAGTTGTTTCTGTTAATACCGAAACAGGATGGTTATTGTCTGAAGATATAATTAAATTGAGATAGCCATGAAAACTTTAAAAACACGCCCTTTAGTATTGGCGATAATTACCGCACTGTGCCCGGTTTCCGTTCTGGCACAGGAATTCACTCAGGAACAGATTGACGCCATCGTCGCCAAAGCGGTTGATAAAGCCCTGGCCGAGAGGCAGGCAAAAATCACTGCTGCCGCCGATAAAAATGTCGACGTTATTACCAACCCGCAAACCACTGCAGCCTCCCCGGATTTAGAAATTCCATTTGGTCTTAAATTCAGCGGTTACGCCCGTTACGGCGCCCACTTCCAGACGGGCGATCAGAAATATGTTGGCGTCGACGGATCCTATAACGGCGCCTCGGCTATCGGCCGTCTGGGTAACGAAAGTAACGGCGGTGAATTCCAGTTAAGCAAAGCCTTCAAAAGCGACAGAGGGGCTATCTGGGATCTTAACGTCATGTTTGACCACTGGAGCGACGAAGTGAACCTGAAAAAGGCCTATGTAGGCGTCACTAACGTCCTCGAATCGAACCCGAATGCCTATATCTGGGCTGGCCGTGATTTCCATCAACGTCCGCAACAGGGGATCAACGACTACTTCTGGATGAACCATGACGGCCAGGGGGCCGGGGTGAAAAATTTTGATATTGGCGGTATTCAGTTTGACGTGGCAACGGTGTCGCAGGTGAAATCCTGTAGCCCGGAAGTGTCGGCCGATGAGACTAACCCTTCACGTATTACCTGTACCGGTAGCTCCGACACCGGTGATGACGGTCATTATGCGCTGACCACCAAAACCCACGGCATCAAGGCCGGACCGATTGACGTCGAAGTGTACGCTAACTACGGCTTTGACTCGAAAGCGATAGACAACGATGAGCAGCTCGATGCCTGGCAGGGCGGTCTGGTGCTGAGCCACACCAACGACAGCGGAGTGAATAAAGTCATTTTGCGCTATTCCGATAACGCAGATAACAGCGTCTACAACAAAACGGACGATCTGACCACGGTCTATGCCAGCTTCGAGGGCAGTCATAAGTTTACCCGGCAGGCGCAGCTCGAATATTTGCTGGCCTTCCATGACTACGATGACGGCAAAGACAACACCGACAACCGTAAAAACTATGCTGCCATTGTACGACCGATGTATTTCTGGAACGACGTGCATTCAACCTGGCTGGAAGCTGGCTACCAGCGGGTGGATTACGATCGGGGCGGCGATAACAAAGGCTGGAAGCTGACGTTATCGCAGAACATCGCCATTGGCATGGGGCCTGAATTCCGTCCGATGTTGCGCTTCTATGTGACTGGCGGTCAGGTGGACAACACGCATATCACCAGAGTCGATGGTGCCAGCAACGAGCAGCTGGATTCGCTGAACGTCGGCGGCATGTTTGAGGCATGGTTCTAAGTGAGCTTATTAACCCCCCTGCCTGCCGGAATGGAGCGACATACCACCGACTGAATCCTGAGTGTTCTTAAGCCCGCCGCACAGCGGGCTTTTTACGGGTTGCTGCCGGCCGGACAGGTCATTCTGCCCGCAGTTTTAACCTTTCAGCGCATCCCCGGCCGCCGCTGGCGTTTTATTGTTCACTTTGACGAAATTTGCGCTATTCTGCTCTGCAGTAGAGAGACGCGCGCCAGACTTGTCGCCAGCCTTTACCCGCCGCTTTCGCTCACTATCCCAAAGCCGCCCCTTGTGAATCCGTCTGCTCAGCAGGCGTTGCCATTTTTTGTCTTCAGGAATGTTGTCATGCTTTCACTTAAAGTGTTCAGCCTGTTTTTTGTTGCCGTCTTACTGTTATCGCTGGGTGCCAGCATCGCGCAGGCCACACGCCACACTGATAACAGCGAAAAGGGGGGCTGGTGGTCGGCCCGCCGTGATTCGGCCGGTATGGCGCCCGATCCGCGCGCCATAGCCAACCTCGCTATCGTTCAGGTCTATGCCGCGCCGACCTATGGCTGGAAAGGTGCAGTTGCGGTTCATCCGTGGATCATTTTCAAGCGTGCGGGCGAAAGCCGGTATAACCGTTATGAGGTGATTAGCTGGGGCAGCGGCGATAAAGTCCGCCGCAACACCAATATCCCGGACGGTTACTGGTATGGTGCGAAACCGCGCCTGCTGGTGGAACACCGCGGTCCGGCGGCGGAAGCGATGATCCCGCAGATTGAAGCAGCAATTAAATCCTACCCGTGGCCGACCACCTATCACGCCTGGCCGGGGCCCAACAGTAATACCTTTCTGGCACACATTGGCCGTGAGGTACCGGCACTGAAGCTTGATCTGCCCGCTAATGCGCTCGGCAAAGATTACCGACCGCTGTGGCGTCCGATTGGGTTACCGCCATCGGGACGCGGATTGCAGGTGTCAATACTGGGCGTGGCGGGCGTGACAGTCGGCGCAGAAGAGGGCTTTGAAGTGAACCTGCTGGGGTTAAACATGGGGCTGGATTTCACGCCTTTCCGGTTACGTCTGCCGTTTATCGGCGGCCTCGGCCACGACAACCTTCAACAGAATAACCCGTAACAGTCCGGCCCCGTTCATCGGGGCCAGTTTTTATCAGCAGACGCCGAAGTCACCTTCTTCGTGATACAGATTCACGCTATCAGCCTTCACTTCAATCTCTTTTTTGGTCGCATCGTCTGTGCGTGCGCACCACAAAGTCTCGCCTTCAACTCGCAGCACCTGCATTTTTGGACCGCCGGTCTTTGACTGGACAAAATCATCCACTTTAAACATGTTGCCTCCACAGTTTGTTGTTCATTCTGGTCGCGTAAATCCACTGTTGTTGATTTTTTGCGTGCCGTTTTTCAGTTTATACCCTGACTGTTTTACCGCGAGAAAAAGTCTGCCCATGCTGAGCCGCATAATCTACATCTCATTAAGTTGTCAGTTGACAACCCATCGATTTAACGTCACGCTAGAGGCTCAAATGGTCAGAAAGCGACATCACAGTAAAGAGATTGAATCGGCTTTATGTTACGCCGAATCCCATGGATGGCGGGTAGTGCCGGGCGGCCATCATGCGTGGGGCAAGATGTACTGCCCGAAAAACCTGATGACCTGTCGGTGCGGCGAATTTTGTCTGACCTGCATCTGGAGTACGCCGAAGAGTGCGCAAAACCATGCCAATGCCCTGCGCCGCGTGGTTGATCATTGTCACTTTCTTACGGCCTGACACAGCAAAAGGAGCGGCTCATGGAATACCGTTTTACTTTACGATTTAGCCTGCCAGCGGAGCACGCCACGCAGGATGAGATGCTGGAGAATCTGGCACTGGCGGGCTGTGATGATGCGCTGGTCGGGCTCGGCGTACCGGGCAGAATTGCCCTGGAGTTTAGCCGTGAAGCCTCTTCTGCCAGCGAGGCGTTGATGCGCGCTGAAGCCGAGGTCGTCAGCGCCATACCCGGCGCAACACTGGCGGAAGCCGCGCCCGATTTTGTCGGGCTGACGGATGTGGCAGAATTAACCGGAATGTCGCGGCAGAATATGCGCAAACTGATGCTCAGCCACCGCCCGCCGTTTCCGTTGCCGGTGCATGACGGCAAAACTGCCATCTGGCATCTGGACGATGTGCTGGAGTGGTTAAGCCAGCGCGGTACCTATGCGCTGCCAGCCGCCATCGGTGAACTGGCGCAGGTGACGCGCCAGCGTAATCTCAAGCGAGCAACAGAACACAACCCGGGCCGCACCTGAGATTCAGTGCGGTAGCAGGAACAGGGTAGCCAGTCCCAGGAAGATGAAGAAGCCGCCGGTGTCGGTGATAGCGGTGATCAATACGCTGGAGCCGACGGCGGGATCGCGCTTCATTTTGGTCATCACCAGCGGCACCAGTACGCCCATCAGCGCTGCCAGCAGCAGATTCAGCGCCATCGCCAGCATCATCACGCCACCCAGCGCCAGATTGTCATACATCAGCCAGGTGATACCGCCCATAATCCCGCCCCAGAACAGGCCGTTGATCAGCGCCACGCCGAGTTCACGGACAATCAGGAACGAGAAGTTTCCCGGCTCAACCTGATGCAGCGCCAGCGCGCGCACAATCATGGTGATGGTCTGATTACCGGTATTGCCGCCGATGCCTGCGACGATCGGCATCAGAGTGGCGAGCGCCACGATTTGCGAAATAGTCCCTTCAAACAGCCCAATCACCCGGGAGGCGACAAAGGCGGTACAGAGATTAATCGCCAGCCATGCCCAGCGTTTACGCACTGACTTCCGCACCGGCGCGAACACATCCTCTTCCTGACTGATACCGCCCATTTTACGGATGTTGCTTTCGTTTTCGGCATTCACTAAATCAATGATGTCTTCAACGGTGATACGGCCAATCAGGCGGCCCTTTGCATCAGTAACGGCGGCGGATATCAGGTTATAACGTTCGAAGGCGCTGGCGGCATCTTCCGCCTTGTCGTTGAGCTGGAAAGTGGTGGGGCGGGCATTCATCACCTCACTGACCAGCGTTTTCGGCTTGTTCAGCAGAATATCGGTCAGCAGCAGTTCGCCCAGCAGCAGATTATCGTCATTAGTAATAAAAATTTTATCGGTGCCGCCCGGCATGCTTTTGTGCTTACGCAGATAGCGCTGTACCGTGGCCAGCGTCACGTCGTCGCGCACCGTCAGGATATTGAAATCCATCACCCGACCGACGCGGTCGCGGTCAAACTCCACCACGCTCAGCATGCGGGCGCGCAGGCCCGGTTCCACGGTCGCCAGCAGGCGGCCCGTCAGGTCACGGGGCAGATAACGCGCCAGCCACACCTGGTCATCAATATCCAGCGGTTCGATGGCACGCAGAATATCGCGATCGCTCATCTCTTCGGTCAGGCTGGCCCAGACGGTTTCTGACGCCTCCACCAGCACCAGACCGCGCCGTTCGTTCGGCACCAGTCGCCACAGCGCCTGACGTTCTTCTTCCGGTAATGCTTCCAGGATATCGGCAAGGTCGGCAGCGTGCAGCTGACGAATATCCTGTTCCAGCGCGTCACGCTGGGTCGCATTTTCACGTTGCTGTTCAGGAGTGAGGTCGCTGGATTTATCCAGTAACGCATCAACCAGATCGTGCTCGTTGAGCAGCAGCGTCAGAATGCGATGACGTATTTCACTTAAACGTTGAGAGTGTGAGGCAGACACATTGAATCCCTTTAGTCTGTAAGCACCAGCACGAAGTGTAGCGTTTCGCCTGAAAAAGGGATGCAAAAAATGGCGCAGTCAACCGGACGGCGGGGCAGTTTTTCAGGCGAAAAAGTCGTGTTCGCTAACGCGTATCGCCAGAACTGACGGCAACCGGTTCAGGCAGCGATTTTTGTTGCTGATGATGTTCGAAGGCAGCAGGCAGGATAAAAATCAGGCGGCTAAACAAAATGATAAAACTGATCAGCAACACGATACGGGTCATGGTGCCGGTCTTTTGACGTCTTCGGGGAGAAATAGCGCTGTTCACGCGGGGTGGTTCCTGTAATGACCCAAAGCTGGGCGACCGCAACATTTAGTCACAGTCGCCAGACGAAATCAATCGCTGTTGAAAAAAACAGCAGGCAAAGATCAGTAACTGGCTTTTTGCGCCAGCAGCGTGGCGAAGCGGCAGTTAATGCGATTGCCATGTTCATCTTTGCGGTGCAGCTGGCCAGGATTTTCGTTGTACTTCACGATATGCCAGTTACGGTAGTAATTGCTCAGCTCACCCGATTTAAACGCAAAGGTAAAATCGTCCGGGCACGGCATATCGTCGGTGTTCATCGCCGCCACGATCAGGTTGTAGCCGTTCTTCACCGTGCAGGCCTGCATATCAGCAATCAGCTGCGGAATGCTCTGCGGCTGCAGGAACATCATCACCACGGTCGACAGGACAAAATCGTAGCCACCGTTAAAGCGGGTCTGGTTCAGATCGCGTTGTTCGGTATGGATACCGCTCAGACCTTCCCGCTCGATAATATCGTGCAGACGCGCCAGGCTCTGCGGATTATGATCCCAGGCGGTGACGTCGAAACCGTGCTGATTAAGATACAGCGTATTACGTCCGCCGCCACAGCCGAGGTCGAGAGCCTTACCGACGTTGAGCTGGGGCAGCGCCGCCACGACTTCAGAGTGGGGCGGCGTCAGGCCGTAGGTTTCGGCGAAATAGTGTTCGTCACGCAGACGTTCGGTATGTTGTGTCATGATTATCAGTTCAGTTAAATGGGGGCCAGGCACCCACGTTATCAGGCCTCTTCGAGGATCAGTTTCCATCCGGTGACGTCGTTCCAGTAACCCTGTTCGCGCTCGAGATCGAGCTGCACCAGAGTGTTCTGACTGAAGTAGCCCGCGGGGAAAATCAGCGTCCAGTGACCGTCGTCGCACTTCAGCTCCAGGGTATCCGGCCGCGTAGTGGCCTGGCGCTGATTATTCAGCAGGGTACCCAGACGCAACAGGAAAATCAGCGGCACGAACTGCTTCTTCTTAAACAGCGTCACCCGCGGCAACTCATCGAGTTTCACCGCTTTCCGATGGAATCTTACCAGCGCCGCCAGCAGCATTTGCTGATCCTGATTAAAGCCAGGCATATTGGTGTTTTGCAGAATGTAGGCTGAATGGCGCTGCAGACCGCTATGGTTGATGGTCAGCCCGACTTCATGCAGCATCGCCGCCCACTTCAGCAGCGCCGCCAGTTGCGGATTTGCCAGCCTGGGATTCTGATCGCGCCACTGAAGATAGAGCTGTTCGGTGGTGTCGAGCACGCGTCGCGCCTGATCGCTGTCAATCGCGTAATGATTCGCCAGACTCTGCGCGGTGCGGCTGCGGATATCCTGATGGCGGAAGCGGCCTTCCATTTCGTACAGCACGCCTTCGCGCAGCGCGCCATCGGAGAGGCGCAGCTCGCGAATCGCCAGCGCGTCGAACACGCCGCACAGAATCGCCAGTCCCGGTACAAACACCCCTTTACGTTCTTCCGACAGGCCAGGCAGACTCAGCGCGGCAAATGACTTGTGCTTAATCACTTCGTCATACAATTTGTCGAGACGTTCAGGCGTAATCAGCTTCTCTTTCTCATCCATCGCCTGCAGCACTTCGCAGGCGGCTTTGATAGTGCCGGACGCGCCCAGCGCATATTGCCAGCCGTGCAGGCGATACTGCCACGCCAGCGTTTCCAGCTTCTGCGCGGCGGCTAAGCGGGCGCGACGGAAATTCTCGCGGCTGATTTCACCGTTGGGGAAATAGAGCTGCGCGAAACTGACGCAACCCATGCGGCGGCTTTCCACCAGCTGCGGCTCAAAATCCTCGCCAATCACCAGTTCGGTTGACCCGCCGCCGATGTCGATTACCAGCTTGCGACCTTTCTCCGGCTGAGTATGCTCCACGCCCATAAAGATCAGACGGGCCTCTTCATGACCTGAAATCACCTCAATCGGGTAGGGGATCACCTCGGCGGCCCGTTGCAAAAAGGTTTCGGCGTTGACCGCCTGGCGCAGCGTATGGGTGCCGACAATGGTGACATTGCTCGGGCTGAATCCCTGCAGACGTTCCGCGAACAGCGCCAGGCAGGTTAATCCCCGCTCCATCGCCTCTTCGCTCAGGCGATTACTGGCATCCAGCCCGTCAGCCAGATGGACGCGCTGTTTCAGGCGACCCAATACCTGCATCGCGCCATCCACCACCCGGGCGATGACCATATGGAAGCTGTTCGATCCGAGGTCGATCGCCGCAAACTCCTGGGGTTTTGGCGTACTTTTATGGGAAATTGGCATAGGATTTATTCAGGTTGTTCCAGGTTCTTGATGTAATCATAAATGGCCAGCTGCGATCGCACTTTGCGACGATTGCCGCGCTGGACGTAATGGTTACTCAACTCTTTATCGACGATGCGGGCTTTTACCGTATCACTTAACTGAATAGCAATAATGTCGAGTATGCGCTGCTTAATACGTGGATCGAGAATCGCCACCGCCACTTCGATGCGGTAATCAATGTTACGCGTCATCCAGTCAGCCGAGGAGAGGAACACTTTTTTATCGCCGCCATTGTCAAAAATATAGACGCGATCGTGCTCCAGATAACGGTCAACGATACTGATGACGCGAATATTTTCACTGATGCCCGGCAAATCGGGAATTAATGAGCACATGCCGCGCACCAGCAGATTGACCTTAACCCCCACGCTGGAGGCTGTATAAAGCCGGTCAACCAGTCCTTTGTCCACCAGATTATTGATTTTCAGAGTAATGCCGGATGGCTTTTTCTGCTGCGCATTGGCGATTTCGTTATCGATCAACTCATACAGCATCCGGCGTGAGTTCTGCGGTGACACCATCAGATGATCGAAGGTGACCGGCCGGTAAGGGTTCTCGATAAAGTTAAACACCCGGCGCACTTCGTTGGTGATACGCGCATCGGCGGTCAGCAACGAGTAGTCGGTATAGAGGCGGGCGGTTTTTTCGTTGAAGTTGCCGGTCCCGATATGCGCGTACCGCACAATCTCTTCACCTTCACGGCGGGAAATCAGGAACAGCTTGGCGTGGATCTTCAGCCCCGGCGCAGAGAAAATTACGTGCACGCCCGCTTCGGTCAGGCGCTTAGCCCAGTAGATGTTCGCCTCTTCATCAAAGCGCGCCTGCAGTTCAACCACCACCGTCACTTTTTTACCGTTATAGGCCGCATGAATCATCGCATCCATGATGCGTGAGTGTTTGGCGACGCGATAAATATTGATTTTTATCGCCAGCACGCTGGGGTCAAACGACGCCTGACGCAGCAGTTCCAGCACGTGCTCAAAGGTATGGTAAGGATAATAGAGCAGCACATCGCGATCGCGAATGGCATCAAAGCCATTGCGGAAGCCATCAAATCCGATATGGCGAATCTGCGGCAGCGGCCGGTTCACCAGGTTGTTTTTGCCGACGTTCGGGAAACCGATGAAGTCTTTAAAGTTGTGGTAGCGTCCGCCGGGCAATATGGAATCGAAGTTAGAAATGGAGAGCTTGTGACACAACAGTTCCACCATCGAATCGGGCATGTCGCGCTGGTAGACAAAGCGGACCGGCTCGGCGGTCAGGCGTTGCTTCAGGCTGGACGACATCAGCTCCAGCAGACTCGATTCCATCTCCGTCACCAGATCGTACTCGGCGTCACGCGTCATCTTCATCGAGTAGGCGTTCAGTGCGTCGTAGTCGTAAAAGCCTTTGAAAATATCGTCCAGGCAGTAACGTAAAATGTTATCCAGCAGGATCATCGGCTTACGACGACGCGGCGGCTCAGCCGGCAGATTAATGAAACGCGGCACTTTATCGGACGGGATCTCCAGCAGCGCATAACGAATGGTATCGCCGCGGATAATTTCCACCGCCAGATAGGTGTAATCGTCTTTCAGAAATTCGGTCAGGTCAGTTTCATGGGTGATCAGAATCGGCGAGATATGCTGGCGCAGTTCATGTTTGAAATAGTGGCGCAGCCACGCCTGCTGATTCGGCGAGAGCTGGCGCTCGTTGATCAGGAAGATCTGATTACGCGCCATCTCCAGCAGCAGATCGTTATACAGGGCGTCGAACTCCTGGTCAGACTTCAGGACTCGCTGCTGGATCTTCTTGAATAAATGACGTGGCGTACTGGCGGAACCCTGCTCTTCACCAATCAGAATGCGGCGTTTCAGGTCGGCGAAACGCACCTTGTAGAATTCGTCGAGGTTATTGGAGTAGATACCGAGAAAACGCATCCGCTCAATCAGCGGATTACTTTTGTCCGCCGCTTCCTGCAAAACCCGTTCGTTAAAGGATAACCAGCTTAATTCTTTTTCAATATAAAGCTTTACCTGACCCATTCTCACTCCATATAGCGGTTGCAGGACTGAAGATCCAGTGTCCCTGATCATTATGGCGAGAGTATGGCAGCGTTGTCCAACGTCAATAGTTGTCTTATCAACCGGCTACGGGCAACATAGCGGCTTGTTTTTGCCTGCTACCGGAACCGCATGAGCGTAAACCACATCCCAGTCCAGTTCAGCGACCGTAAGCGTCGTGCCGTTGACCGCCTGACGCGGCGGCTGGTCACGTCCTGTGGCATTGCGATTCTGCTGCTGATGTTGCTGCTGTTTTGCTGGCTGATTGGCGTGGTATTGCCGCTGTTCAGTGCACCGGGTCTGCAGATTGCCAGTAATCAGCAGCTGTGGGATCGCGCGCCGGCGTTAGCCCTCGGCAATGATGGTCGTATCGGCTGGCGTATCAGCGCGCACGGCGCGGCACGGTTTATCCCGCTGGATGGGCAACCGGCGGAACCGGCGCTGGCGTTATCGCCGGCACCGCAACAGGTGGTGCGCAGTGCCGACAGCCAGACGCTGCTGCTGAATATGCAGGGCGCGCTGATGCTGATGCAACCGACAGCGGAACAGCAGTGGCGTTTTCCGCTGGGCGACAAACCGTTTCACCTGCCGCACGGCGCGGTGACAAAAATGGCTCTGGCGACCCGTCACCCGGGCCAGTGGCGTATCGCCGCGCTGACCAGCCGCGGCCTGACGGTGCTGACGCTCGGCACCAATCAGCATGCCGCGACTATCGACCTGCCGCAGCCGCCGCCGGACCTGCTGACACTTTCTCCGGCAGGCGATCTGCTCTACACCACCGAAGGCAACGTGCTGCGCGTCTGGCAACTCGACGAGGATCAGGCGCGATTGCGTGAAACCCAGACGCTGCCGCAACGCCCGCAAAGCCTGCATCTGCTGGTGGGCGGTAAAAGCCTGTTAATTCAGGATCAGAGTGGCATCAGCCAGTGGTTTGCTATCGCCAGTTCCCAGGGGCCGCGTCTTCAACGCATCCGGACCTTTGCACACAGCGCAGGACCGGCGAAAGTGGTTACCGAATCACAACGTCGGGTGTTCGCAACCGTCAGTGAAACTGGCCTGCTGCGCCTGTTCGCCAGCAAACAGGACGGCCCGATTCTGCAGCGCCAGCTGGCGCCTGGTATTCTCGACGCGCAGTTCTCGCCGCGTGGCGACAGTCTGCTGATTGAGCGGGCTGGCAGCTGGCAAACCCTGCGGCTGGATAACCCGTGGCCTGATGTCACCTGGCGTAACTTCTGGCAGAAAATCTGGTACGAAAATTACCCGGCACCGGACTGGATCTGGCAGTCGACCGCAGCGGGCGACAGCTATCAGGGCAAGTTCAGCCTGGTACCGATGGTGGTCGGCACGCTGAAAGCCGCCAGCTTAGCGCTGCTGTTTGCCACGCCGCTGGCGCTGGCGGCGGCCATGTATACCGCATTTTTTATGGCACCGGGACTGCGTCGCTGGGTGAAACCGGCTATCGAAATGATGGGCGCGCTGCCGAGCGTGGTGGTGGGACTGATTGCCGGTGTCTGGCTGGCACCGCACATCAGTCAGGCGCTGATTGGTGTGCTGTTGTTGCCGCTGACGCTGGCCGCCAGTTTGCTGCTGTGCGGGGGGCTCAGCGCGCGTTTACCGGCGCGCTGGCGACAGCCAGGCCGGGAGGTGCTGATTCTGCTGCCGCTGCTGCTGCTGGTTACCTTACTGACGTTGTGGTTGCCAACGCTGTTTATTCCTGACGCAGGCGACTGGCTACCAGATTATGAACAGCGCAACCTGCTGGTGGCGGCGCTGGCGATGGGCTTTGCGCTGGTGCCACTGATTTTTACGCTCTCTGAAGATGCGCTGTTCAGCGTGCCTGCGGCGCTGGGGCAGGGGTCGCTGGCGCTGGGCGCGACGCCGTGGCAAACCCTGACCCGGGTGGTGCTGCCAGGCGCCTCGGCCGGAATTTTTGCCGCCCTGATGATCGGTCTGGGCCGCGCAGTGGGGGAAACGATGATTCTGCTGATGGCGACCGGCAATACGCCGCAAAGCCAGGGCGGATTGTTCAGCGGACTGCGCGCCCTGTCAGCCAATATCGCCATTGAGATGCCGGAAGCCGCCGCCGGCAGCGCCCATTATCGCATCCTGTTTCTCAGCGCCCTGATGCTGCTGCTGTTCACCCTGGTGATCAATACCGTGGCGGAGCTGATTCGTCAGCGGCTGCGTCAGCGCTACAGTCAGCAGGAGGAGCAGGTATGAAGGTGATGCGACAAAACGATCGCTGGCGCTGGTTAACCGCCGGTGCCGTGGCGGTCTGCCTGTTAGCCTTTACCCTGCTGATTGGGCTGCTGGCCTGGCAGGGCGTTCGGGCTTTCTGGCCGCAGCGGGTCGACCTTTACAGCTTCAGCCAGCCTGACGGGCGCGAGGTGCGTCTGCTGGGCGAAACCCTTGAGCATCAGCCGCGCTTTCCCGCCCCGGTGGATGAGCAGGGCAACAGCGGTGGAGAGGTTCATCGCTACCTGATTAAAACCGGCAACCGCGACTGGGACGCGCCCGATTTCCGCGTGGTCTACAGCCGGGAAGCGGCCAGCGTCAGCCAGCCAAAAGCGATCATGGTGTTGCAGCGCCGCAGTCACGGCCAGGCTTACGGCTGGTTTATCGGCCTGCGCGAGGATAATGAGGTCTTAACCGCCCGCAATCCCGATGCGCTGCTGCATCAGCGACTGGCGCAGGTGCAACTGCTGGTGCGGCAGGCCAGTCAGATTCGCCGGGTAGAGATGGCGCGCGTCAACAGCCAGCGTGAGCAGCTGGACGAGCAGGCCGCGCAGCAGCGCGCTGCCGGTCGCTTTGATCTCCAGACCCAGTCGGAATACCAGGCGAATCAGGCGGCCTTGCAGCGTCGTTTCGATCATCTCAGTGAGACGCTGGCCAGCCTGCAACAGCAGAGCCAGCGCGACGCTCTGATCCTGCGCGATGTGCACGGCATCGACCACACGATTCCATTAACGGAAATTGTCGATAGCTGGAAACCCAACGCAATGACGCTGGGCCAAAAAAGCCGCCATTTCCTGCAGCAGCTATGGCGCTTTGTCAGCGACTCGCCAGCTGACGGTGGCAGCGAATCCGGTGCGTTCCCGGCGATCTTTGGCACCGTGCTGATGGTGTTGCTGATGTCGATTGTGGTGATGCCGCTTGGGGTGATTGCCGCGATCTGGCTGCATGAATATGCCGGCCGCAACGCGCTGACCCGGCTGGTGCGGATTGCGGTGGTTAATCTGGCCGGGGTGCCTTCAATTGTCTATGGCGTCTTTGGCCTCGGCTTTTTTGTCTGGCTGGTCGGCGGCACGCTCGATCAGCTGTTCTTTGCCAGCGCACTGCCCAATCCAACCTTCGGCACGCCGGGCCTGCTGTGGGCGGCGTTAACGCTGGCATTACTGACTCTGCCGGTGGTGATCGTGGCGACAGAAGAGGGGCTTTCGCGCATTCCCAATAGTCTGCGTCAGGGATCGCTGGCGCTCGGTGCCACTCAGGCGGAAACCCTGTGGCATGTGGTGCTGCCGCTGGCGGTGCCGGCAATGCTGACCGGACTGATCCTCGCCGTGGCACGCGCAGCGGGTGAAACCGCACCGCTGATGCTGGTCGGGGTGGTGAAAATGGTGCCGGAATTACCGATCGATGCGGTGTTCCCCTATCTGCACCTCGACCGCAAATTTATGCATCTTGGCTTCCAGATTTACGATCTGGCGTTTCAGAGTCCGAATATTGAAGCCGACCGGCCGCTGGTGTTTGCCACTGCGCTGCTGCTGGTGGTGATTATTCTGTCGCTCAATTTGCTGGCGATGAGCCTGCGTCACCGCCTGCGTGAACGCTATCGCCTTATGACTCAATAACAGGCTATGACTATGACGCCCCACACTGACATTGCGCTCACCGTTAATCATCTTTCACTGTGGTACGGCGAGCGCCAGGCGCTGCAGGATATTTCGCTGCAGGTGCCGAAAAACCGTATTACCGCGCTGATCGGCCCGTCCGGCTGCGGTAAATCGACCCTGTTGCGCTGCTTCAATCGGATGAACGATGTGATCGATCACTGCCGGGTCGAGGGTGAAGTGCTGCTGGGCGCAGTGCCGATCATGCGGCCGGATCAGGATCTTTCCGCGCTACGTCGGCGCGTCGGCATGGTGTTTCAGCGGCCGAATCCGTTTCAGAAGTCAATCTATGAAAATGTGGTTTACGGCCTGCGCTTGCAGGGCGTTCGCGATCGGCGGGTGCTGAACGAAGCCTGCGAACGTGCGCTGCGGGCGGCGGCGTTATGGAGTGAAGTGAAGGATCAGCTGGGGCAAAATGCGCTGACGCTCTCGACCGGACAGCAGCAGCGGCTGGTGATTGCGCGGGCGATCGCTATCGAACCGGAGGTACTGTTGCTGGATGAACCGACCTCGGCGCTGGATCCGATCTCTACCCTGGTGATTGAAGAGCTGATGACCACGCTGAAGCAGCACTTCACGCTGGTGCTGGTCACCCACAATATGCAGCAGGCGTCACGCGTCTCCGACTATACCGCGTTTATGCATCAGGGCGCGCTGGTGGAGTTTGATGATACCGATCGGATCTTTACCGCGCCGAAACAACGACGCACCGAAGATTACATTACCGGCCGCTACGGCTAAGGAAAGGGAGAAGAGCGGGGTTGGTGAGGTGTGGATCACGCACCGGCTCAGGGAGCCGATGCCCTCCGTAAAGACGTAAAAACACTCTCCGTGGCGGCTCAGCGCGGGCGATTACGCACCTCATCCCTGAGGTGCTCCCGTAGCCGGGCCAACGCTTTGCGTTGTTCAAAAACGCACCCGACGTTTTTATCCATGGCCCGCGATGCTTTACTACGGGCCTGTGCTCCCTGAGCCTTTACTCTGCCAGCACTTCAGAAGAAACGATGGCCTCTGCTGCCAGAGCGTTAGTCGTTTGCATAACCCTGCGGCGGCAGGGGTTCACCGTCCAGCCAGGCTTTTCCGTCACGCATCCTGAGGCGTCCGTCGATAAACCAGCTAATCACCAGCGGATAGATCGCGTGCTCCTGATGCTGCACCCGCTCAGTAATCTCCGCTTCGCTGTCGTCCGGAAATACCGGCACTTTGGCCTGCAGGATCACCGGGCCACCATCCAGTTCATCGGTGACAAAATGCACTGAGGTACCGTGTTCGCTATCGCCATTCTCCAGCGCCTGACGATGAGTATGCAGGCCAGGGTATTTCGGCAGCAGCGAAGGGTGAATATTCAGCAGGCGGTCATGAAAATGCGCAACAAACCCACTGCTGAGGATCCGCATATAGCCTGCCAGCACCACCAGATCCGGCGAGTACGCCTCGATCTCGTTGATCAATTGCCGATCGAAGGCGTCGCGGTCAGCGAAGTCGCTGGCGGCCAGCGCTTTGGCGGGAATGCCCGCCTCCTGCGCCCGGGTCAGGCCATAGGCAGCAGCGCGGTTGCTGATAACGGCAGCGACGCTGCCGTTAATCCGCCCGCTGGCACAGGCGTCAAGGATGGACTGAAGGTTAGTTCCGTTGCCGGAAATCAGTACAACCAGCTTTTTCATCCGTTGATGACCACACGCTCTTCCGCATCGGAGGCCTTGATCACGCCCAGCTTCCACGCTTTTTCGCCGGCAGCCTGCATCAGCGCGACGGCTTTGTCCGCCTCGTCCGGGCTCAGGGCAATGATCATCCCGACGCCGCAGTTAAAGGTGCGGTACATCTCAAAGCGGCTGACGTTGCCCGCCTGCTGCATCCAGCTGAACACCGCAGGCCACTGCCAGCTCTTCTCGTCAATCACCGCCTGGGTGTTGTCGGGCAGCACGCGCGGAATGTTTTCCCAGAAGCCGCCGCCGGTCAGGTGCGCAATCGCATGCACATCGACCTGCTCAATCAGGCTGAGGATATTTTTCACGTAGATGCGGGTCGGTTCCAGCAGGTGATCAGCCAGCGGTTTGCCTTCCAGCTGTTCAACCAGCGGGTCGGTATTGCTGACTTCCAGAATCTTACGAACCAGCGAGTAGCCGTTAGAGTGAGGACCGCTGGAGCCGAGCGCGATCAGCACGTCACCGTCCTGCACTTTACTGCCGTCGATGATTTCTGATTTCTCAACCACGCCGACACCGAAACCGGCCACGTCGTAATCTTCACCGTGGTACATGCCCGGCATTTCAGCGGTTTCGCCGCCGACCAGAGCACAACCCGACTGCAGACAGCCTTCGGCAATGCCGGTGATCACCGCAGAAGCGGTATCAACGTCCAGTTTGCCGGTGGCGTAATAGTCGAGGAAGAACAGCGGCTCTGCGCCCTGAACTACCAGGTCGTTGACGCACATCGCGACCAGGTCAATGCCAATCGCATCGTGGCGCTTAAGGTCCATCGCCAGACGCAGCTTGGTGCCGACGCCATCGGTGCCGGAGACCAGCACCGGTTCACGGTATTTTTGCGGCAGCGCGCAAAGCGCACCGAAGCCGCCCAGTCCACCCATTACTTCCGGGCGACGCGTCTTTTTCACTACGCCTTTAATACGGTCAACCAGGGCGTTACCAGCATCAATATCAACACCGGCGTCTTTGTAACTGAGAGAGGTCTTGTCGGTCACTGCGAGGTCCCCACGCGAGTTGCGGTTGGTGGTTTAAATAAAGCGCGGCAATTCTACCAGCGCAGGCAAACGTTTGCGAGTCCGGGATTGCGCACCAGACGATTTTCATCAATCCTTATTTTGTCCCGGTAAATGCCGCCGCCTTGCGCAAGGATAAGTGGCGCGAAGGCAAAAAGGCGGTATAATCCCGCGATTTTTTTTAGCTCAACTCATTCCGGGAGAACACCAATGAAGATCGTGGAAGTCAGACACCCGCTGGTCAAACATAAACTGGGCTTGATGCGTGAGCATGATATCAGTACCAAGCGTTTCCGCGAGCTGGCATCAGAAGTAGGCAGCCTGCTGACCTACGAAGCCACCGCCGACCTGGAAACCGAAAAAGTGACTATTGAGGGCTGGAACGGCCCGGTGCAGATCGATCAAATCAAAGGTAAAAAAATTACGGTGGTCCCGATTCTGCGTGCCGGTCTTGGCATGATGGAAGGCGTGCTGGAGCATGTTCCCAGCGCACGCATCAGCGTGGTGGGCGTTTACCGTGATGAAGAAACCCTGGAACCTGTTCCGTATTTCCAGAAGCTGGTCTCGAACATTGAAGAGCGCCTGGCGCTGGTGGTAGACCCGATGCTGGCGACCGGTGGCTCGATGATCGCCACTATCGACCTGCTGAAAAAAGCCGGTTGCAGCAGCATTAAAGTGCTGGTGCTGGTGGCCGCGCCTGAAGGGATTGCCGCTCTGGAAAAAGCGCATCCTGACGTCGAGCTTTACACCGCCTCGGTCGATCAGGGACTGAACGACAAAGGTTACATCATTCCTGGGCTCGGTGACGCCGGGGATAAGATTTTCGGAACCAAATAAATCGCACAGCCGGCCGCAGAGTCGGCTTTTTTTTGGCAAAAAAAGCATCATCCCCAATCGGATAACATCCGCCGTCTGGCGTCAGCGTCACGCATGCTGCGTGACGCTGCGTCGGCGCGGGTGTCAGCCAACGGGGAAAACGAACGCAAGGGGATAAATGATGACTCGTCGCGCCATTGGCGTCAGTGAACGACCGCCGTTACTGCAAACCATTCCACTCAGTCTGCAACATCTGTTCGCCATGTTTGGTGCCACGGTGCTGGTGCCGATTCTGTTCCACATCAACCCGGCTACCGTACTGTTATTCAACGGCGTCGGCACGCTGATTTATCTGTTTATCTGTAAGGGCAAAATTCCCGCCTATCTCGGCTCAAGCTTTGCTTTTATCTCGCCGGTGCTGCTGCTGTTGCCACTGGGCTACGAGGTGGCACTGGGCGGATTTATTCTGTGCGGCGTGCTGTTCTGTATCGTGGCGTTGATTGTGAAACGGGCCGGTACCGGCTGGCTGGATGTGATGTTTCCACCGGCGGCGATGGGCGCGATAGTCGCGGTAATCGGTCTGGAGCTGGCTGGCGTGGCGGCGAATATGGCCGGTCTGCTGCCGGCTGAGGGCAGTTCGCCCGACAGCACCACGGTAATTATCTCGCTGGTGACGCTGGCGGTGACGGTGTTTGGTTCAGTGCTGTTTCGCGGCTTCCTGGCGATTATCCCGATTCTGATCGGCGTGCTGGTCGGCTATACGCTCTCGTGGTTTATGGGCATCGTCGACTGGCGTGGGGTAGAAAACGCGCCGTGGTTCGCGCTGCCCACTTTCTATACGCCACGCTTCGAGTGGGTCGCGATGCTGACCATTCTGCCGGCGGCGCTGGTGGTGATTGCCGAACACATCGGCCATCTGGTGGTGACGGCTAATATCGTCAAGAAAGATCTGATCCGCGACCCGGGCCTGCACCGCTCGATGTTCGCCAATGGCTTATCAACGGTGATCTCCGGTTTCTTTGGATCGACGCCCAATACCACCTACGGTGAGAACATCGGCGTGATGGCGATCACCCGCGTCTACAGCACCTGGGTGATTGGCGGCGCGGCGATCCTCGCCATTCTTCTGTCGTGTGTCGGAAAACTGGCGGCGGCGATTCAGGCGATCCCGGTGCCGGTGATGGGCGGCGTCTCGCTGCTGCTGTACGGGGTGATTGGCGCGTCCGGTATCCGAGTGCTGATCGAATCCAAAGTGGACTATAACAAAGCGCAGAATCTGATCCTGACCTCGGTGATCCTGATCATCGGCGTCAGCGGTGCGAAGGTGCATATCGGCGCGGCGGAGCTGAAAGGCATGGCGCTGGCCACCCTCGTCGGCGTGGGATTAGCGCTGATCTTCCGCGTGATTTCACTGCTGCGTCCGGAAGAAGTGGTGCTGGAAGCTGACGAACGCCAGGATTCCTGATCGTTAGTCGCTTGCTGAGATCGGGGCAGGGACGCTCCATTCATCTCTTTCTGAAAACTGTGGTAGACTTGCCCGGTTTTTTGCTTGTTCTCTTGCTGAGGTGCTTCTGAACACGCCGGCACAATTGTCATTGCCACTCTATTTGCCTGACGACGAAACCTTCGCCAGCTTCTGGCCGGGGGAGAACCCGTCGCTGATTGCCGCGCTGAAAGGTGCTCTCAACCAACAACATGGCAGCTATCTCTACTTCTGGTCGCGCGAAGGCGGTGGCCGGAGCCATCTGCTGCACGCCGCCTGCGCAGAAATGTCAGCGCGCGGTGCGGCGGTCGGCTATGTGCCGCTGGATAAGCGCACCTGGTTCGTGCCGGAAGTGCTGGAAGGGATGGAGCAACTGTCACTGGTCTGCATCGATAATATCGAGTGCATTGCCGGCGAGCCGGAGTGGGAAATGGCGATCTTCGATCTCTACAACCGCATTCTGGAAACCGGCAATACCCGCCTGTTTATCACCGGCGATCGTCCGCCACGTCAGCTTAATCTGCAGTTGCCCGATCTGGCTTCGCGCCTCGACTGGGGGCAGATCTACCGTCTGCAGCCGCTCTCCGACGAAGATAAGTTGCAGGCGTTGCAGCTGCGGGCCGGATTGCGCGGTTTTGAGTTGCCGGAAGACGTTGGCCGCTTCCTGCTGAAGCGACTCGATCGCGAAATGCGCACGCTGTTTGATACGCTGGATCGCCTCGATCGCGCCTCGATCAGCGCCCAGCGCAAACTGACCATCCCCTTTGTTAAAGAGACGCTCGGCCTTTAAATAATCCCCAGTACCGCTTCGGGTGGGCGGCCGATGCGCGCCTGGTCGCCATTAATCACAATCGGTCGCTCAATCAGGCTGGGATTGTCGACTAACGCGGCGATCAGTTCAGCCTCACTCTTCGTTTCCTCCGCCAGCCCCAGCTCATGATAAAGCGGCTCTTTGGTGCGCATCAGCTGGCGTATACTCTGCATGCCCAGCTTCTGCAGCAGGATTTGCAGCGTGTCGCGGGTCGGTGGAGTTTGCAGATAGAGCACCACCTCAGGTTCAATGCCGCGTTGCTGTAACAGCGCCAGCGTTTCGCGACTCTTGCTACAGCGCGGATTGTGATAAATCGTCACCATTTCAGGCGATCTCCTCTGATAACAGGCCAGTTAGCCTTTCTGATATTGTTTAAAGCGCTGCTGCAACTGCCGCAGCTGATCGATACGGGCATCGTAACGCGCCTGCTTCAGGCTGCCGAGCGGCACCTGGGCGCTGGCGCTGCTGAGAGTGGTGATCGCTTGATCTAGCTGGCCGTTGAGCGCCAGGCTTTCAGCGCGCGCCGACAGCTCTTCATCGTTCAGTCCCTGCTGGGCTGATGCCTGTGCCAGTAAATCCCAGCCGTTAGGATCATCTTTATTGGTCCAGGTGTAGCGATTCAGAATGCGGCTGGCGTTGGCCGGTTGTTTCGCTTCAACGTAGGCGTTTGCCAGGTTGAGCTGTACTACCGGGCTGTTCTTCGCGCTGGTTGCGCCGGTAAGCAGGGCGATCGCCTGTTGCGGCTGGTTCAGTCCGATGTCGATATCCGACATGATATCGAGGAACCAGACGTTATCCGGCTGCTTCGCCAGCAGCGGAGTGATGATCCGCTTCGCATCGGCGTAGCTTTTCGCCTGCAAAAACTGCACCGCCTTACCGTACTGCGACGCCAGCTGTTCGCGGGTGTTGCCGCTGGCGTACTGGTTCAGCAGTTCATCGGTCAGCTGATTGCGGCCGGTGGCGTACATCCCCAGCGCACGCACCTTCGCCAGATAGAAATCCTGACTGGACTGCACCACCACCGGTCGCATCTGGTTGGCGCGGTTGCGCGCATCAGCCAGACGGCTGTCAGGCAGCGGGTGCGTCAGCAGAATCTCCGGCGGCTTCGACGAGAAGCGGCTCTGATCGGCCAGCTTCTGTAGAAAGTTTGGCATCGCCTGGGGATCAAAACCGGCACGTTGCAGCACCTGAATCCCGATGCGATCCGCCTCCTGCTCGTTACCCTGGGTGAAGCTGATAATGCCTTGCTGGGTTCCCGCCAGCGTCCCGGTTAGCGCCGCCATACCGGCCTGCGGATTGGCCATCGCCAGCAGGATTGAGCCCAGCGCGCCGACCCAGGTGAGTGGGGCATTACGCTTTTGATCTTCCATGGCGCGAGCCAGATGGCGCTGGGTCACGTGGGAAATTTCATGCGCCATCACCGAGGCCAGCTGGCTTTCATTTTCGGTGAACCGGAACAGCGCAGAGTGCAGCACCACATTGCCGCCAAAGAAGGCAAAGGCGTTGAGTTCATCGTTCTGAATCAGAAAGAAGTGGAACGGCGTCTTAACCGAATCGGCGTGGGACACCAGCCGCTGGCCGAGCTGATTGATGTACTGGTTAAGCAACGGGTCGTTGATCAGGGGAGCACTGGCGCGCAGCTGGCGAACGTAGAAGTCGCCCATCTGTAATTCCTGATTAATCGACAGCGTTGAGCCCGCCGTGGTCCCCATATCGGGCAGGGAATCACTGATGTCGGCCCAGGCAGGTGCCAGACTGGTTAACATCAGCGTCGGGAGCAGTGCGGCAATCAGCGTTTTTTTTAACCGGTTCAACATGCCTTAATCCTGTAAAGAGGCCCTGAAACTGGCCAGGTGCGCAGCGGTAAGCTTCCGTTTTTTCGCAGCTAACAGCGGTTCGCAACCATCTTAACCACAGCATGATAAGAAAGGAATGGGGTATTCTGCGCCGAATGGTGTCTGTTTTGTGCAAGACCGCCTTTTCTGACGAAAAAAATTGAATATGTTAACAACCTAAACCGCAGTTAAACGAAAAAACGCCGGCCGCCTGAGCTGAGGGTAATGGACGAAAGGATTCCGGCTTATTCAGGTTTTCCCGATGTAGCTGATGGAAATAAAGCAGATTATGCTGAGAGCGAATTAAATCGCCCCGGGCACTTAATTTAAAGTTATGTAAATTCACTCAAAAAAACTGAATATGGCATGAATTTTTCCAGGTTTACTCCGAAAAAAAGGCCGTTTTGCGCGCTTTATGCCCATGGCCTCGATTGATTAATTAAATCTTCCTCATCAGCTAACCGTTATTCGCTCCAGTAAATAATGGTATTTTATTCATCTGAAGTCATAAAGCCTGCTGGCAATTAACGATTATATTAAGGTCCATATATTATTCACTTTACATTGCCCGCTAATGAAAATTTTCGATTGATTAAGCTCTGACATTATTTCGTTCATCACCCAGGCTGTGCTGACGCACATTTACTCAGGCGCTGAATATCGATGCGCTGTGATATAGATATTGCCCGGATTCAGAATATGGATCTGTAACGCGTTATTTGCCGGAGAGGAGTGTTATGCGTTCAGCGGTTGCTTACGTGTTAATTGCCATTGTGGGCGGTGTGGTCGGCGCGGTTGTCACACAAAGCGGCAATATCTATGACAAAGTTACGCGGCATTTTTCGTCTGAGCCACCGGAGCCTGAGGGTTTCTGGAGTACGCCAGCGATTGAGGGTTACGGCAAAATTCATTATGAGGCTGACGCCGCTTTTAAACCGGTAGCGGGGCTGAGCAATAAAATTGTTTTCCAGATTACCCGCAGCGACGGTGCGATGACCGCGCCAAATCTGGGGCTGGAGCGGGTCGCGCGGGTAGTGAATCTCTATATCGCCTCAGGCATTCCGGCTGACCAGTTGAAATTTGTGGTCTCAGTAACCGGCGACGCTACCCCGGCGATGCTGGATAACGCCCATTTCAGGAAGTTCTATGGCATTGATAATCCGAACCTGAAACTGATCGATGAGTTAAATAAATCCGGCGTGAAAGTATCGGTCTGCGATCAGTCGGTGGCCTTCCATCACTATCCCAATAACTGGATTGATAAGTCGGTGGTGCATGCGCTTTCCAGTCCGACCACGGTATCGACCCTGCAAAATCAGGGTTACGCGTGGCTGGCAATGTAATTAATACTTTGTCTAATACATCAGGAGAATAAGTGATGCGTCCAGCAGCTTTTATTGTGGTCGCCGCCGTGGCGGGGTTTATTGGGGGTAATGTTTTACAGTTGCCGGAATTATTCGATAAGGTCAGCGGTAAAGTGGCGGATAATAAAACCCAGCCGGCAGATTTCTGGAGTACGCCAGCCATTGAGGGCTACGGAAAAATACATTACGTCGATACGCCAGCCTTTAAACCGGGCACCACGCCAGGCCTGAGCAATAAAATCGTTTTCCAGATCAACCGCAGTGAAGGCGATATCCGACAGCCGAACCTGGGACTGGAGCGGGTTGCTCGCGTGACTAACCTCTATTATGCGGCGGGCGTCCCGCTCGACCAGCTTAAATTCGTGGTATCGATCAACAGCGACGCGGTTCCGGCTGCCTTAACCAATGCGCAGTTTCATAAAGCTTACGGCGTCGACAACCCGAACCTTAAATTGATCGGTGAACTGAAAAAAGCCGGCGTTGAAGTGTCGATTTGCGATCAGTCGGTGGCGTTCCATCAGCTGGAGCGCGAATGGATCGACCCGATGGTCACTCATACTATCTCCAGCGGCACGACCGTCGCTACGCTGCAAAATGAAGGCTACGCTTTCCTGATGCTGTGATTCGGCCAGCGGCGACAGCGCCGCTGTGCTCTTATCGTCAGGTTCCCGCACCCTGCCTGCCCGCTAAGTGGGACTGATTTTCTGCTGCAACGCTGGCTGGCATCGCAGGCAAGCGTGACCCCGACCTGCGGTGTTGACCACGTTTCTTCACTATGCCCGTCTTATACTCGCCAGCCGCTGGACAATCAGGGCCAGCTAAATTTGAATTTAGTACGCTGCCGACGGCCTTAAACCTGCTCAAATCCTCCGCCAGGGTGTAGACTTACGCCCGGAATCATCTGCACATCCGGCACACGCTAAAAACAATAATCAGGCGCGTAAGACATGACTTTTTCTCCTGCGGCGGCAACGCCATGCTAAGGCGTTTTCGGCCCAAAACCGATCTACGCAATCTAATCGCACTGCTGGTTATGGCCAGCATCGTCATTACGCTGGCCAATACCCTCTACGCGACCTGGCGGGTACAGCGTCAGGTATTGATTGAAAGCACCCTTGAGGCTAACCGGGCTTATGCCGCTAAACTGGCCTCCACCAGCGAGATTTTCTTCCAGCTGGCGCAGTCACAGCTGCATTACAGCGCCAATCAGCTCAGTAATAATTTTAATAACCAGACGCTGCTGCAAAACGAAGTCAACCGCCTGCGCGAGCAAACCACCAGTTTTAACTCGGTGGCGGTGGTGGATGAGCAGGGGATAGTAAAAGCCATCTCGCCGGAGTCGCTGACGCTGAAAGGAATGCATCTGACCAGTGAAGCGTCACGCGAAGCGCTGGAGATGCGCCAGCCGAACATCAGTAAACCCACTCTTTCTGCAGCAAACAATTTGCTGGTATTTGTCTCCTGGCCGATCTGGAGCCGCGATGGCGACTATCTGGGCTATGTGGGCGGCACCATCTATCTGAAGAAAAAGAGCATTCTGAACGCGCTGCTGGGCGAGCAGTTTTATCGTGATGGCACCAGCGTCTACGTGCTTGATAGCAATAATCAGGTGCTCTATCACCAGAATCGGCAGCTGATTGGCAAAGTGCTGCCCGCCATCATCGGGCCGCGTGAGGAGCAGAGCAATGGCTCGCTGATGCTCTCGCAGTCGGGTGAAGTTAAGCAACTGGCAGGTTATGCCGTGGTGCCGACCACCGGCTGGACGGTAGTGGCGCTCAAGCCGATCAATGTCACGCTGCAGCCGCTTTCCGGGCTGTTGCTCAAGGTATTGAAAAACTCCGTGCCGTTTGCGCTGCTGACGCTGCTGGTAGCGGTCGTGCTGGCCCGGCTGATTGCGCTGCCGCTGTGGCAACTGGCCCGTAAAGCCAGCCGGATGGATGCGCAGGGCGTGTCAAGGGAGATTGGCGGCATCAGCGCCTGGTATTTTGAGGCCGCGCAGGTCAAACGCGCACTGCTGACCGGCATTGGTCTGGTGCAGGACAAAATTGGCCGGCTCAACTCGGAAGCGCAAACCGATCCGCTGACCCAGTTACTGAACCGTCGCGGTCTCAACGCGGTACTGGACTATTACCAGACGCTGCGCCAGCCGTTTTCGGTGCTGGCACTGGATATCGATCACTTTAAAAACGTCAACGACAGCTGGGGACACGACGTTGGCGATCGGGTGATCCAACAGGTGGCGAGTACCCTGCGAGCCAGTGCCCGTCAGTCCGACGTGGTCTGCCGCAGCGGCGGCGAGGAATTTCTGATGCTGCTGCCGGGCACTCCGCTGGAAGAAGCGCTGATCATCGCCGAGCGGGTGCGGCTCGGCATTGCCGAAGCCTGGCTCACCGACGTTGGCCGTATCACCTTATCGATTGGCGTCTCGGCATGGAACGGTCAGCAGGAGGTGTCGCTGGAAGCCAGCTTAAAGCAGGCCGATGCCGCACTGTATCAGGCGAAAAACGGCGGACGTAACTGCGTGATTGCGGCGCCCGTCAGCTAGCTGCGCGCCAGCAGGCAACGCCCTGTTCAGGCTGCTCATATCAGGTACAATCGTCCTCCTTTTGGCTGTATTGGATCGGAAGTTATGCTGGCTTTATTATTTCAATGGTACAAACGTCGCTTCAGCGATCCGCAGGCCATCGCCCTGCTGGTGATCCTGCTGGCGGGCTTCTGTATCCTGTTTTTCTTAAGCGATCTGCTGGCACCGCTGCTGCTGGCCGTAGTGCTGGCCTACCTGCTGGAATGGCCAACGGCGCGACTACAGCGCGTCGGTTGCAGCCGAAGCTGGGCCACCTCGATTGTGCTGGTGCTGTTCGCCGGTATTCTGCTGGTAATGGTGCTGATTGTGGCGCCGGTCGCCTGGCAGCAGGGGATTAATCTGACCCGCGACCTGCCCAACATGCTCAATAAGCTCTATCTGTTTTCCGCCGGGCTGCCGAAGCGTTTTCCGGCACTGATGGATGCCGGCATCATCGATCTGATAGCTGAGAACCTGCGTAGCCGGCTGAGCGGCATGGGTGATTCGCTGGTCCGCTACTCTCTGGCGTCGCTGGTTGGCCTGATGACGCTGATGATCTACCTGGTGCTGGTGCCGCTGATGGTGTTCTTCCTGTTAAAGGATAAAGAGCAGATGCTGAACGCGGTGCGTCGGGTATTGCCGCGCAATCGCGGTCTGGCGGGTGTGGTGTGGCTGGAGATGAATCAGCAGATCACTAACTATATTCGCGGCAAAGTGCTGGAGATGGTGGTGGTCGGCATCGCCAGCTGGCTGGCCTTCCTGTTTCTCGGCCTCAACTATGCGCTGTTACTGGCGGTACTGGTGGGGATTTCGGTGTTAATTCCCTATATTGGCGCGATGCTGGTCACCCTGCCGGTAATCGGCGTTGGGCTGTTTCAGTGGGGGATGGGCAGCGAATTCTGGACCATGTTTATCGTCTATCTGGTAATTCAGGCGCTGGATGGCAACATTCTGGTGCCGATACTGTTCTCGGAGGCGGTCAATCTGCATCCGCTGGTAATTATCTTATCGGTGGTGATTTTTGGCGGGCTGTGGGGATTCTGGGGCGTGTTCTTTGCCATTCCACTGGCGACGCTGGTCAAAGCGGTGGTGCATGCCTGGCCGGATGAGCACCGGACGGCGTAATAAGCCGGGCGCGGCAAGTGAACTGCCGCGCCCGACAGCCATCAGGCGGACTTAACGTAGTCCAGCACGATGTCGTGGTGATTTGAGGTTTTGAAGTTATCGAATACCTTTTCCACCTTGCCATCCGCATCCAGCAGGAAGCTGATGCGATGGATGCCGTCATAGGTTTTACCCATAAAGGTCTTTTCACCCCAGACGCCGAATGCCTTACAGACCTCATGATCTTCATCCGACAGCAGGGTGAAGTTCAGCAGCTCTTTTTCGACAAAGCGTGACAGTTTTTCCGGTTTGTCAGTGCTGATGCCCAGCACTTCGACGCCCGCTTTTTTCAACTCATCCATATTGTCACGCAGACCACACGCCTGGACGGTGCAGCCTGGCGTCATCGCCTTCGGATAGAAATACACCAGAACGCGCTGTCCCTGGAAGTCGGTCAAATTAACCTGTTCGCCGTCCTGATCGGGCAAGCTAAATTTCGGTGCGGTATCACCGGCTTTCAGTGGATTCATCACATCTCTCCATTTTTTATTCAGGCTGTCGGTAATACACCATCCGGCCGGAAACTGCCAAACGGAAAATTACCATCAGGGGGTATTTCACCACATAGCCGCGCACGTTTGGCTGACAGTAATGTGGAGAAATAGCTCCGGTATCGTGACCTGGGCCGTTAGCGTGCCGGGCTGATGGCTTCACTGCTGTCGGCATCCGACGCACTGTAAAGACGCAGCGAACCCTGGGCATTCAGCTCATGACACAGCGTATTAAAGGCCTGCTCAAACGACGTGCCTTCGGTCCGCGTTGGACTGTGGGCGGTCATTTGAATATAGAGCGTTGGGGGTAAATCGTGTTGCCCCGGCGTGATCCGTGACACCAGTTCGGCAACGTTCATCTGATGTTTATCGATCAGATCGGTAAAGCGCTCAATGATGTGCGGCGAATCCGCCACCTCAACCTGAATAAACGCGGTATCCGGCATCGGCGGACGCTGACGGGCATTGGTGCGCTTCATCACGATCAGCAGTTCCAGTTCGGCACCTTTCAGCGGCAGAGTGGATTCAATCAGCGTAATGGCGTTCCAGCTGCCGGAGAGCAACATGATAAAGGTGAACTCATCCCCGAGCATGGCGAGACGGCTATCTTCAATATTGCAACCGCAGCTGCTGACGTGTCGGGTAATGGTATTGACGATACCCGGACGGTCAACACCGAGCGCGGTGATCACCAGATGATGGGGCTGAGATTGCGGCAAAATGGCTTTTCCTGTGCTTTCGCTAATAACCATAAGGTAAACATAAAAAAAACTGCTGACAAGCGCGGGAATAGCGTGGCTTGCTTGCTTTTCCCTAAGTGTAAAACGTACCATGAAGCACTTGTTTGTCGAGGGGATCGCCAATGTTTACGGGAAGTATTGTTGCACTCGTTACGCCAATGGATGACAAAGGTAATGTCTGCCGTGCGAGTCTGAAAAAACTGATTGATTATCATGTCGCCAGCGGCACCGCGGCGATTGTTTCCGTCGGCACCACAGGCGAATCGGCCACGCTAAGCCATGAAGAACACGGCGATGTGGTGATGCTGACCCTGGAGCTGGCCGATGGCCGGATCCCGGTGATTGCCGGAACCGGGGCGAATGCCACCGCAGAAGGCATCTCTCTGACTAAACGTTTCGAACACTCCGGCGTGGTCGGCTGTCTGACCGTTACGCCGTACTACAACCGTCCGACGCAGGAAGGGTTGTTCCAGCACTTTAAAGCCATCGCCGACAGCACCAGCCTGCCGCAAATGCTGTATAACGTTCCCTCGCGCACCGGGTGTGACATGCTGCCGGAAACCGTTGCCCGTCTGGCTGAAATAAAAAATATTATCGGAATCAAAGAGGCAACCGGGAACTTATCGCGGGTTAGTCAGATCCAAGAGCTGGTTAATGAAGAGTTCATTCTGGTGAGTGGCGACGACGCTACCGCACTGGACTTTATGCAACTGGGCGGCAAAGGCGTCATTTCGGTGACTGCGAACGTGGCCGCGCGCGAAATGGCCGAGCTGTGCACACTGGCGCAGCAGGGCAATTTCGTCGAGGCTCGCCGCCTGAATCAGCGTCTGATGCATCTGCACCAGACGCTTTTCTGTGAACCCAATCCTATCCCGGTAAAATGGGCTGCGAAACAGCTAGGATTAATCGCTAACGACACGCTGCGTCTGCCAATGACGCCACTGACTGCAGCCGGCCAGCCGAAAGTGGAGCAGGCGCTGGTGAAAGCGGGTTTGCGATAATTTAGGGAGTTTGAATGAATTACTCAGTAAAGCGGTCAACGGTAGCTACCGTGGTGGGGCTTTCCACCCTGATGCTGTTGTCGGCCTGTTCGAGCGACCAGCGCTACAAGCGCCAGGTCAGCGGTGATGAATCTTACCTGCAAGCCAGCGAATTACGTGAACTGAAGGCCCCTGCCGGAATGATCCTGCCGGTTCAGCGTGGCGATTTTGACGTGCCGCGCACCAGCAGTCAGGCGCCGACCGGCAAGCAGCTCGATATCCGTCCACCGGCCCAGCCACTGGCGCTGCTGAACGGAACGCGCGCCCAATACAGCAATAATACCGGCGCGCTGATGATTGAGAACAGCCGTGGCTCTGTCTGGTCACAGGTGGTTAATGTGGTGCAGTCTTACAAATTCCCGATTGCGTCACGTAATGACGCGGGACAGCAGCTGACCACTGACTGGGTGCAGTGGAATCGGGCTGATGAAGATCAGCAGTACCGTGGCCGCTACCAGATCAGCGTGCAGTCGCAGAGCTATCAGCAGCTGCTGACGGTGCGCCTGCTGGAACTGCAACAGGATGGCAAAACCATCACCTCGCCGGCGCAAATCCAGCGTTATACCGCGCAGATGCTCAACGACATCAGCACCGGTCTGGATAAGATCGAAACCGCCAGCGAAAACGCCGCTTCAGGTCGGGTGAATGGTGCGATTGATGTGCAGAGTGGCGCAGATGATACCGGCTTGCCGTTGCTGATCCTGCGTACGCCTTACAACGTGGCATGGCAGCGTCTGCCAGAGGCGATGAAACGCGTCGGCATGGAAGTGACGGACACCACCCGTTCAACCGGCAGCATGAAGGTGACCTATAAATCACCGGGCAGCAGCAGCTGGGATGAAGTGGGCGCGAAAGATCCGGAATTGCCAAACGGTGATTACAAAGTGCAGGTCGGCGATCTCGATAACCGCACCAGCCTGCAGTTCATCGATCCGAAAGGGCACGTGCTGACCCAGGCGCAAAATGATGCGCTGGTGGCGGTGTTCCAGGGCGCGCTGAACAAATAAAGTGATTAACGGCCGGAGATTCTCCGGCCTTTTTATTTTGTTTTTGGCATAATAGCGCGCGGCGAAGTAATCGATTGCGTCCCGCCAATCGCCGCAGCGGCACAGGCCGTTGAACACCCGTTATTTCAAGTCTGGAGTTAACAAGATGCAAAAGCGAGCTGAGTTGTATCGCGGTAAAGCGAAAACCGTATACAGCACCGACAATCCGGATCTGCTGATACTCGAATTCCGCAACGATACGTCAGCCGGTGACGGCGCCCGAATCGAGCAGTTTGATCGCAAGGGAATGGTGAACAACAAGTTTAACCATTTCATCATGACTAAACTGCAGGAAGCGGGTATCCCGACCCAGATGGAAGCGCTGCTGTCTGATAACGAAGCGCTGGTGAAGAAGCTGGAGATGGTGCCGGTTGAGTGTGTGGTTCGCAACCGTGCCGCGGGTTCACTGGTCAAGCGTCTGGGCGTGGAAGAGGGGATGGTGCTGAATCCACCGCTGTTCGATCTTTTCCTGAAAGATGATGCGAAACATGACCCGATGGTCAATGAATCCTACTGCGAAACCTTTGGCTGGGTCAGCAAGGCAAACCTGGCGCGGATGCAGGAACTGACCTTCAAAGCCAACGAGGTGCTGAGCAAGCTGTTTGATGACGCTGGCTTAATTCTGGTCGACTTCAAGCTGGAGTTTGGTCTGTTTAACGGCGAAGTGACGCTGGGCGATGAGTTCTCGCCAGATGGCGCGCGCCTGTGGGACAAACAGACGCTGGATAAAATGGACAAAGACCGTTTCCGCCAGAGCCTCGGTGGCGTGGTGGAAGCCTATGAAGCGGTGGCTCACCGACTGGGCGTGAAGCTCGATTAAGTCGTACAATACCGCAGAAAAAGGAGAGCCCCGGCTCTCCTTTTTTCATTTTGGCGTAAAGCTGGTGATTGCATCGGCACACAACTAAAATCATGCCATCTGAGTAAACTGCTAAGGGAGTAAAGCATGCGCTGGCAAGGGCGTCGCGAAAGCGACAATGTAGAGGACCGTCGCGATCAATCGTCCGGTTATGGCGGAGGCCGCCAGATTCGTCTGCCGCGCGGCAAAGGCGGTATCGTTCTGCTGATTGTGGTGGCAGTGGCGGGCTATTATGGCTATGACCTGACCGGCTTACTGACCGGGGGTGAGGTGGCACCGACCAGCCAGCAACAGCAACGCAGCGTCAGTCCGAATGAGGATGAAGCGGCGAAATTTACCAGGGTGATGCTGGCGACCACTGAAGATACCTGGGGAAAACTGTTCCAGCAGATGAACAAACAGTATGTCGCGCCGAAGCTGGTGATGTATCGCGGTGCCACCCGCACCGGTTGCGGTACCGGCCAGTCAGTGATGGGGCCGTTCTACTGTCCTGCCGATCAGACGGTCTATATCGATCTCTCGTTTTATGATGAGATGAAAACCAAACTCGGTGCCGGCGGCGACTTTGCTCAGGGCTATGTGATTGCGCATGAAGTAGGCCATCACGTGCAAAAACTGCTGGGTATCGAACCGAAAGTACGCGAAATGCAGCAGGGTGCCAGCCAGACCCAGGTGAATCAGCTGTCGGTCAAAATGGAGTTACAGGCTGACTGCTTTGCTGGCGTCTGGGGACACTATATGCAGCAGGAAAATATCCTTGAAGTTGGCGATCTGCAGGAAGCCCTGAATGCCGCTGAGGCGATTGGCGACGATCGGCTGCAGCAAAAAAGTCAGGGCCGGGTGGTGCCGGACAGCTTTACCCACGGCAGCTCGCAGCAGCGATACAGCTGGTTCAAGCGCGGCTTTGATGGCGGTAATCCAGGGCAGTGCAACACCTTCGCCAGCAACCAGTGACCCTGCAACACCTCACCGCACAGATGCAGCAGGCCGGCATTCGTCGGCTGGCGGTGATCAGCGGCGATGCAGAGTGGTGTCTGGCGCGGGCGAGGGCGTGGCGTGACGCGCTGGCGGGTGACTGGCTGACGCTAGGCGACAGCGCACTGTTTCCCGGTCCACACTGTGTGCCGGCGGCGGTGCGTACCCTGCTGGGACGCGAATTCCATCATGCGATTTTCGATGCCCGGCAGGGCTTTCATGCCGAAGCCTTCGCGGCGCTGGCTGGAACCTTAACCGCCGGTAGCTGGCTGCTGCTGCTGCTCCCGCCCTGGGCAGATTGGCCGCAACAGCCTGATACCGATAGCCTGCGCTGGGCGGACGTCGCCGAGCCGATCGCCACGCCTCGCTTCGTTGACCATCTGCAACAGCTGATTCTGGACGATGCTGAAGTGTTGCTGGAGCAGCAGCATCAGCCCTGCCGTTTGCCGCCGCACACCGACTGGCCGCAGTGGCAGTGTCAGGCACCGCAACAGCAGCAGGCGGTGCTGCAACATCTGCTGGCGCTGCCGTCCGGCGTGGCGGTGCTGACCGCCGCCCGCGGGCGCGGGAAGTCGGCGCTGGCGGGAATGCTGGCGCGCCAGCAGGAGAACTGTCTGGTGACCGCACCGGCCAGGGCGTCCACCGGCGTGCTGGCCGCGTTTGCTGGCGATCATTTTCACTTTATGGCACCGGATGCGCTGCTGGCGCTGGTGCCGCCGCCGCCCGTTACCTGGCTGATTATTGATGAAGCCGCCGCCATTCCCGCGCCGTTGCTGCAGACGCTGGTCAGCCGTTTTTCCCGGGTATTACTCACCACCACGGTGCAGGGTTACGAAGGCAGCGGACGCGGTTTTATCCTGAAATTTTGCGCCGGACTGCCGCAGGTGCGCTATTTCACCCTCGATGAACCACTGCGCTGGTCGCGCAACGATCCGCTGGAACGCTGGCTCAACCAGGCGCTGCTGTTTGACGATGCCGCTGCCGTCGCGCCATCATCCTCAGCGCTTCCGCATCGGGCGTCGCGCAACGATTTTACGGCGCTGCAGGCGGCCTATCGGCTGCTGACCAGCGCTCATTACCGCACCTCGCCGCTTGATTTACGCCGTCTGCTGGATGCGCCCGGCATGCAGCTGTGGCTGACGGGTGACGCGTTGGCGTTGCAGGGCGCGCTATGGCTGGTGGAAGAGGGCGGGCTTGATCCTGCCCTGGCGCAGGCGGTATGGGCCGGAACCCGACGCCCGCGCGGTAACCTGGTAGCCCAGTCGCTGGCGGCGCACGCCGGACTGGCTGAGGCGGCCACGTTACGCTCACTGCGCATCAGCCGCATTGCCGTGGCGGCGGAGAGTCGTCGCCGTGGTGTTGGTCAGCAGCTGGTGGCTGCGGCCCGTCACGCCGCCGCGGATTACGACTATCTTTCCGTCAGCTTCGGCTACACTGAATCTCTTTGGGCTTTCTGGCGCAGCTGTGGTTTTACCCTGGTACGCATCGGCAGCCAGCGTGAAGCCAGCAGCGGCTGCTACGCCGCAATGGCAATGCTGGCCTGTTCGGCTGCCGGTGAGGCGTTGCAGCGGCGGGCCGCTCACCAGCTGGCCCGCGACTGGCCGGTGCTGCGTCAGCATATCGCGCTGGACCCGGACATCACTGCGTGCCGGGAGGCTGGTTTCACGCCGCAGGATGCCCGACTGGCGGCCGGTTTCGCCTGGGCGCAGCGGCCACTGGAGGCCAGCTTGCCGGTGTTACAGCGGCTGACCAGGATCTCTGTTCAGCCATTACCGCTGATCGAGGCCGCCATCGCTGCCCCTGAGGCGCTGTCTGCGCTGGCCCGACAGGCGGGACTGAGCGGCCGTAAAGCGTTAATTGCCGCACTGCGTCAGCAAGCCGCTCTCGCGCTTGAAACGCTGCCGGAGGTTGATGCTGACGTCTTACGTCGGTCGTTGAAATAATTCGACCGGCGGCTTCAAATATTCCTCATATCATTTCGCGCCCGGCGGCGTAGAGTGACAACAGGAGGTCAACATGACACTGAAATATGTAATCGTTCAACAGCCTGCCACCGCGGCCCAGCTGTTCCTGCTCTATCACGGCGTGGGCGACAACCCGGATTCAATGGGCGAGATCGGCAGCTGGTTTGCCCGCACCTTTCCTGAGGCGCTGGTGGTTTCGGTGGGATCGCCTGCCGCTGGTCGTCAGTGGTTTACCGAAGCGGAATTACACGACCAGACGGTTCAGCAGCGGGTAGATGCCGCCATGCCGCAGTTTGTTGAGTCGGTGCGTCACTGGCAGCAGCAGAGTGGTGTGCGGGCGGAAGCCACGGCGCTGATCGGCTTTTCGCAGGGGGGCAGCATGGTACTGGAAGGAGTGAAAGCCCACGCCGACCTGGCGGGGCGCGCGGTGGTGTTCAATGGCCGTTTCGTCACTCTGCCAGAGAAAGCCAGCACCCGCACCACGGTGCATCTGATCCACGGCGATTATGATGAGCAGATCCCGCTGCATCATGCGCAGCAGGCAGAGCAACGCCTGACGGCATTAGGCGGCGATGTGACGCTGGATATTGTCGACGATTTAGCCCACGCGATTGACCATCGCAGCATGGAGCTGGCGCTTAATCATCTGCGTTATACGGTTCCGAAACGCTACTTTGATGAAGCGTTAAGCGGGGCGAAACCCGGTGATGACGATGTGATTGTGATGATGTAAAAATGCCCTCGCACGGCGAGGGCATCCGCGATTACTTTTTCTTCGGCCAGTCGTCGTCATCGTCCCATTTATCGTTAAAATCACGATGCGGCGGCAGGTCCGGTTTGTTATCCATAAATTTTTTATGATCGATGCGTTTCAGGTCTTTATACACATTCATCAGCACGCCAACCATCAGCAGGATCACCAGGATCCACCAGTAGTCTTTAATAAACTCCATTTCCCGCTCCTTAACATCGCACTCAGGCGATCAGTTGTTCCATGATGCGTTGATACATCCGGCTCAGCATCTGCAGGTCGGAGGCTTTCACACACTCATTGATTTTATGAATGGTGGCATTCACCGGCCCCAGTTCTACTACCTGCGCACCCATCCGGGCGATAAAACGGCCATCAGAGGTGCCGCCGGTGGTCAGCAGCTGCGGCTTAATCTCATTATAGTGCGCCACCGCTTTCACCACCGCATCGACCAGCTTACCGCGATCGGTCAGGAACGGCTGACCTGAGAGTTTCCACTCAATGGTGTAGCGCAGCTGATGACGATCCAGCAGTTCTGCTACCCGCTGGCGGATCATCTCATCGGTCAGCTCAGTGCTGAAACGGAAGTTGAACTGCACGAACAGCTCGCCAGGGATGACGTTGTTGCTGCCGGTTCCGGCCTGTACGTTGGCAATCTGCATGCTGGTTGCCGGAAAGAAGGCGTTGCCCTGGTCCCACTCGACGGCCACCAGTTCGTTCAGCGCCGGCATCGCCCGATGCACCGGGTTATCGGCCAGATGCGGATAGGCGACATGACCCTGAACCCCATGCACCGTCAGATTGGCGGTGATTGAGCCGCGCCGGCCATTTTTCACCACGTCGCCCACCACTTCGGTACTGGACGGTTCGCCGACCAGGCAGTAATCAAGCCGTTCCTGGCGTGCCATCAGGCGCTCAACCACTTTAACGGTACCGTTAGCCCCGCTGGCCTCTTCGTCGGAGGTAATCAAAAACGCCAGCCGGCCTTTATGCTGAGGATGCACGGCGACAAAACGTTCCGCGGCCACCACCATCGCCGCCAGCGAGCCTTTCATATCGGCCGCACCGCGGCCAAACAGCATGCCGTCGCGAATGGTCGGTTCAAAAGGGGGATTGATCCAGCGGTTGGCATCGCCCGCCGGCACCACGTCGGTATGACCGGCAAACGCCAGCGTTTCGCCTTCACCGCGGGTCGCCCAGAAATTCAGGGTGTCACCGATGTTCATGGTCTCGATGTGAAAGCCAATCGCCTGCAGGCGGGCGATCAGCAATGCCTGACAGCCGGCATCATCGGGGCTGAGAGACGGGCGACGAATAAGCTGTTGCGTCAGCTCAATGACCGGGCAAAACATATTATGACTTCTCCTGGATAGCATTCTGATAGGTCGTCTCACTAAAGCCGGCCAGCAAAATGCCATCCGGAGTGCGTAACAGCGGGCGTTTAATCATCGCAGGCTGGGCCAGCATCAGCGCTTTGGCGCTGTCTGCATCGGTGACGGCCTCGCGCTCTGCCTCGGGCAATTTACGCCAGGTGGTGCCGCGGGTGTTGAGCAGGGTGGTATAACCCAGCGCATCAATAAATTCCTGCAGCTGCGCGTCACTCAGGCCATCAGCACGGTAGTCATGGAACCGATAGTCGATGCCAGCAGCCGTTAAAAAGCCCCGGGCTTTTTTTATCGTGTCGCAATTTTTAATCCCGTACATCACCCACTGCGCGCTCATTGCCTGATCCTTATTATCCTGTGAAACGTTGAAGCTGAAAAAAGCAGCCAAAGCGCGAGTTTAGCATAGTGCGATCCGTTGCGGCATCTCACCCGGCGGGCCAGACCCGTCAATTATCCTCACCGACAGGCACCAGGTAAACGTTATCAATTTCAGCCGTAATCATTACCTGGCTTATCATTGGCTAATTAAGAATTTCGCCATGTTGAGAAAATAAGCTACCGCTGGGGTTATTAACTAATAATTGCAGACGGGTTAAGCAGTTGCTGAAATGTGCGTCAGCTACCAAATCCGATAAATCTCAGGTTTTATTCACCGCTGCCGATAGTGATAACAGGTGTAAACGTATTCACCTGATGAAAAATAGCGCGTAACATTGCCATCACAATAAGAGAGGGCATTATGATTGACACTGAAATGGGGAACTGGAAAGAATTTATCGAAGCGATGTTACGCAACAAGTAACACGTGACGAGAAAAGCAGGGCGTTTCCCTCTTGCTGCAATTCTTACCACACACAGAAATAAGGCGGTCACTGATATCAGTGGCCGCTTTTTATTTCTGCTGCGATTGCCGGTTGAGCCAGCCGGCTTAATCGTGCGGCTTCTCTTTCAGCGGGAAGCGACGGCGTACCAGCACAAAGAACAGCGGCACGAAGAAGATCGCCAGCAGCGTGGCGGAGATCATGCCGCCCATCACCCCGGTGCCGACCGCATGCTGGCTGCCGGAGCCGGCACCGCTGCTGATCGCCATCGGCAGTACCCCAAAGATAAAGGCCAGCGAGGTCATCAGAATCGGCCGCAGGCGCTGGCGTGCGGCCTCCAGCGTCGCGGCCACCAGTTCGCCGCCTTTGCTGTTGATCTCATTGGCAAATTCAACAATCAGGATGGCGTTCTTGGCGGAGAGGCCCACTACCGTCAGTAACCCCACCTGGAAGTAGACGTCGTTTTCCAGCCCGCGCAGCCAGGTGGCGATCAGCGCGCCAACCACGCCGAGCGGGACCACCAGCATCACCGAGAACGGAATCGACCAGCTCTCATATAGCGCGGCGAGACAGAGGAACACCACCAGCAGCGAGATAGCATACAGCGCCGGTGCCTGCGAGCCGGACAGCCGCTCCTGGTACGACGCGCCGCTCCACTGGAAGCCGACGCCCAGCGGTAAGGCGTTGACCAGCTTTTCCATCTCATCCATCGCGGTGCCGCTGCTGACGCCATTGGCGGCTTCGCCGACAATCTCCAGCGAGGAGTAGCCGTTGTAGCGTTCCAGCCGGGGGGAGCCGGTCTCCCAGCGGCTGGTGGCGAAGGCGGAGAACGGCACCATGCCGCCGCTGCTGTTGCGCACGTACCACTTATTAATATCGCCCGGCAGCATGCGGAATTGGGCTGCCGCCTGCACGTAGACTTTTTTCACCCGGCCACGATCGAGGAAGTCATTCACATAGCTTGAGCCCCAGGCGGTGGTCAGGGTGTCGTTGATGGTATCGAGCGAAACGCCCAGCGCCTGCGCTTTACGCTCATCGACATCGATTTGCAGCTGCGGGCTATCGTCGAGGCCGTTGTGCCGCACCCGCGATAACGATTTATCACTGGCGGCCATCTCCAGTAGCCTGTCGCGCATCGCCATTAACTGCGTATGGCCGAGCCCGGCGTGATCCTGCAGCTGCAGGTCAAAGCCCGACGAGCTGCCCATGCCGGTAATGGCTGGCGGACTGCTGGCTATCACCCGGCCCTCTTTAATTTTCTGAAACGCCTTAGTGGCGCGATCGATAATCGCGAACGAGGTGCGATCGGCACCGGGACGATCTTCCCAGTTTTTCAGTCGGACAAACAGCCGCGCCACGTTCTGGCCATTACCGCCAGGTCCTGCGCCGATGGTTGAGAACACCGACAGCACATTGGCCTGCTCTTCGGTCAGATAGTAATTTTCGACTTTTGCCACCACGGCGGCGGTCTGCTCTAAGGTCGATCCGGCCGGAAGCTGAACCTGGGTCAGAAACACCCCGCGATCTTCCAGCGGCAGGAACGAGGTTGGCAGACGCAGAAACAGGAAGGCCATCAGCCCGATAAGCGCAAGATAGAGCAGCAGCCAGCGGCCGCCCTTACGCAGAATGCCCGCCACGCCGTGCTGGTAGCGGTCCGCGTTTTTATTGAAGTGACGATTGAACCAGCCGAAGAAGCCGCCACGACCGTGCGGCTCGCCCTGCGCCACCGGCTTAAGCAGTGTGGCGCACAGCGCCGGGGTCAGAATCATCGCCACCAGCACCGACAGCACCATCGCCGACACAATGGTGATTGAGAACTGGCGATAAATGGCCCCGACCGTGCCGCCAAAAAAGGCCATCGGCACGAAGACGGCCGAGAGCACCAGCGCAATCCCGACCAGTGCGCCCTGAATCTGCCCCATCGATTTGCGCGTCGCGGCACGGGGCGACAATCCCTCTTCGCTCATCAGGCGTTCCACGTTTTCCACCACCACGATGGCGTCGTCCACCAGCAGGCCGATCGCCAGCACCATGGCGAACATCGTCAGGGTATTGATGCTGAAACCGCAGGCGTAGAGCACGCTGAAGGTGCCAAACAGCACCACCGGCACGGCGATGGTGGGGATCAGTGTGGCGCGGAAGTTCTGCATAAACAGGTACATTACGCCAAACACCAGCACAATCGCTTCCAGCAGCGTCTTCACCACATCAGTAATCGACGCTTTGACAAACGGCGAGGTTTCATAGGCAATTTTGGCTTCCAGCCCGTGCGGGAAATAGTGGGACAACTCCTCAATCCGCGCCCGCACCAGCTTGTCGGTATTCATCTCATTGGCGCCCGAGGCCAGTTTGACCCCCAGACCGGAAGCGGGCTGGCCGTTATAGCGGCTGAGGTAGTCATATTTTTCTGCGCCCAGCGCCACGCTGGCGACATCACCCAGCGTCACTACCGAGCCATCAGGATTGTTCTTCAGGGTAATCGCCCGGAACTGCTCTGGCGTCTGCAGCATCGACTGGGCATTCACCGTGGCGTTAAGCGCCTGCTTTTCTACCGATGGCAGGCCGCCGACCTGGCCGACGGCGACCTGGGCATTCTGCGACTCGATGGCGCTGACCACGTCATCGGTGGTCAGCGAGTAGGCGATCAGCTTGTTGGGATCGAGCCAGATGCGCATCGCATACTGTGAACCATAGGCATCGACCTGGCCGACGCCATCAATGCGGCTCAGCGGGTCCTGGATATTACTGGCGACATAATCGGCAATATCCTGCTTATCCATGCTGCCGTCGGTTGAGACAAACGCCACCATCAGAATGTTGCTGTCACCGGTTTTATTAACCGTCACGCCCTGCGACTGTACTGCCTGGGGGAGTTTTCGCAGCGCGGATTGCAGCTGGTTTTGCACCTGCTGACGCGCTTCATCCGGATCGGTGCCGGCGGTGAAGGTGAGGGTTATCTGCGCCTGGCCGGTGTTGCTGCTGTTAGATGACATGTACATCAGGTTATCGATGCCGGTCATGTTTTGCTCGATCACCTGGGTAACGGTGTTCTCCAGCGTCTCGGCGGAGGCGCCAGGATAGTTAGCGGTGATCCGCACGTTAGGCGGCGCCAGGTCGGGATACTGTTCCACAGGCAGCGAAATAATGGAAAGGGTGCCGCAAAGACACAGCAAAATCGCCAGAACCCATGCAAAGATGGGTCGGTCGATAAAGAAATTCGACATTAAATCGACACTCCTCAGTGCTTTTTTATCAGGAACGGGGGCCCAGGAAAGGGTGCACCGGCAGAGCAACCGGATGAGCTGTCCCACGATTTCCTGCCGACACTTACTCTACGTGTGGGGGTTCAGGGAATCGTGGAGAAATTGTGGAGAAAGTGTAAATTCTCCGATTATTTAACGATGGCGGCTTTCAAGCCAGAGCACGGTAGCGGCAACGCGCGAACGTACATCCAGTTTACGCAACAGGTTGCGGATATGCACTTTTACCGTCTCTTCTGAAATATGCAGAATGGCGGCAATTTCTTTATTCGACAGACCGCGCGCTACCTCCTGCAGCACATCCCGCTCACGCTCGGTCAGCTGGCGCAAAGGATCGGCACTATGCTGGCGATTGGCAAGATAACGCGCGACGCTTTCGCTAAACACTTTTTCGCCCTGCGAGGCCTGCAGAATCTGGCCCAGCAGGATCTCCGGCTCGCTGTCTTTCAGCAGATAGCCATCGGCACCGGCATCGACCATAGCAAAAATATCACTCTGGGCGTCAGAGACGGTCAGCGCCAGAATGCGCGAGTTGATGCCTTCGTGGCGCAGGGCTTTAAGGGTATCCAGCCCCGACATGCCTTTCATGTTCAGGTCGAGCAGAATCACATCCGGCTCCTGCTGGCGAGCCTCTGCCAGCGCTTCAGTGCCGTTGTTGGCTTCTGCGATTACCACCAGCCGGGGATCGAGCGCCAGCAGCTGACGAATCCCCCGGCGCATCAGCGGATGATCGTCAACAATCATCAGAGTTAATGTGGGCTGTTGCATGTTCTTTTCCTTTCCCCGAACTGTTTCAGGCTGTTATGCATGAAGGATGTCACCTGCTGCTGGCACAGAAATGTGCACCGCAGCGGCTCTGTTGTCGCCATTAGCCTGAAGCAGGCTGGCGATCGCTTATAAAGAGTCGGTTACCCCGCGCCGCTATCCGAACTGACGTGGACGCGGCGGAAAACGCAGTGCGACCTGGGTGCCGCGTGGCTGGGCGTTGATGCTCAGGTTGCCGTTTAAGCGCTGCGCACGCTCCGCCATAATAGTCAGTCCGTAGTGGCCTGGCGGTTCATCGGTGTTGCTGATACCCACGCCGTCATCGGTAATCGTCAGTAAGTGCTCACCTTGCTCACTGTGCTGATAATCAATGGTGATGTACTGCGCGCTGGCGTGACGAATCCCGTTCAGTAACGCTTCGCGGGCAATCTGTAAAACATGGACCTGCTGCTGCGCTTCGAGACTCTCCAGGCCCGGCTGATAGTTGAAGAGAATCTGCGCGCCGGTCTGTTCCTGCAGCGAGGCGATCATCGCCTGCATCGCCGCCACCAGATCCGCCTGTTCGATGGTCAGGCGAAAGGTAGTCAGCAGTTCGCGTAACTGTCGGTAGGCATCAGCCAGCGCCTGGTCAAAGTCGGCAATGATGCCGTGGGCAGCCTGGTCAGATTTATCGACGGTACGTCGCAGCAGCGTAAGCTGAATGCGTAAAAATGACAGCGACTGCGCCAGCGAATCATGCAGTTCGCGAGCGATGGTGGTGCGCTCTTCAATCAGCAGCATCTGCTGATGCTGTTTCTGGGTCTGCCAGATCCAGATGGCGCGTCCCAGCATCGCTGCCAGGCTGCGCATTAACTCATCCGCCGGCGCAGGATGGCGCGCCCGCCAGCGCAGTTCACCAATCTGCTGGTCGCCCTGCTGCAACGGCAGCCGTTGCCAGTCCGCTGCAGTTTCGTATTCACCGGCGTGAAAATGAAACTGGTCGCTGTCGAGCTTAATCGCCGCCAGTTTCTCGCGGCTCAGGACATTATTAAGCACCGCTTCAAACAGGGCTGGCTGCAGCGGGCTGGCGGTCAGCATCTGCGAGCTGTCATACAACAGTGACAGCGTATGGTTGGCCTGAGTGAGATCTTCGGTTTTGGCGCGCACCGTACTTTCCAGCAGCTGATAGTGCGAATGCAGACGGGTCGCCATGCCGCTAAACGCTTGCGACAGCACCTTCAGTTCGTTCTGCGGCTCCACCCTGAGCGGCGGAAAATCAAAATTGCCGCTCTCAACATAGCGGCTGGCGGTGACCAATGCATTGAGCGGGCGCACGACTTGTTGCCGGGTGAAGCGAATTGTCAGCAGCGCCAGTGCCACAATCGCGATGACACCGGCCAGGCTGCTGGCCGCCACCAGTTGCATTTTCAGTTCGGTATAGCGCTGGAGACCCAGCACGAAACGGTCGATCTCGCCGACGTAAAGCGGCACCTGCTGCTGATAATCCAGCGCATCGCCCTGTTCCAGCCGCTGCTGCAACGACGGCCAGCCCGCGCGCAACCGCTGATAGAGCAGCTTGACCTCGCGCGGTACCCAGGGGCGATCCAGCTTTTGCAGCACCGGCGCGTCGAGCGTCTGCCGGAACAGCACCAGATGTTGAGCCAGCTGTTGTGGCTGACTGCTGGCATCCCAGGCCATACGGTAACTCTGCATCCGCAGCGAGCCAGCCAGATTGATCGCTTCGGCATCGCGCTGACTACTGAAGAGGGTGACCAGTGCCAGACCGGTGGTGAGCAGTGAGAGCAGGACGATGGCGCTTAACGCCTGCGCAATGCTGTGGGTAACGGAACGTTTAACAATCACATGAATAGCCCTGTAGGGAGTGCGGGATTATAAGAGAGCGGTGGCGCAACGCAAAGTCCCAATCCCCTGTTTATTACACAGGCCGTTACACAATGTACATAAAATGACCGTAACTGACCGTTGCCAGGAGAGGGTAGATAAAGAAGTCTAAAAAATAATCAGCTTTACGCCAGCCAGAGGTTGCCTTTCATTGCAGCGTTGATAATTCATCCAGTCATTAAATCACTCATCAATCACATTTCAGGAGCATCTGATGAAAAGACTGAATGCAGTTCTGGCTGGTGCCCTGCTGGCGACCGCCTCATTTTCAACTTTCGCCGCGCTACCGGTTGACCGTGAGCAGGCGCAGAGTATGCAGAGCATCGGCAGCGTTTCTGTCTCCAGCGTCCGTGGATCGCTGGACGATGCTAATCGCCAGCTGTCGCAAAAAGCGGAAGAGATGGGTGCCAGCCACTATCGCATTATCGGTGTCGATAACCCAGGCGACTCCAGCCTGTGGACCGGCACCGCTGAGATTTACCGCTAAACCCACCCTCCTGGTTTCCATCCCTGTAGCTTTTACCGGCCCGTTTGTGGCCGGTTTTTTTGTTTTTGTGCATCACAACCGATTCTTACAAATCAACCCGTGCAGCTCCCCACTATATTTTGCTTCGTTCTTGCAGAACGGGTAGGATTCATCGCCGTTAATTCCCGCGCTGCTTTCGCTAACTCACAGGCAGACGCACAGAGGAAAATACCCCATTTCGCATAGCATCACGCAATCGTTTGGATGTGCTGCGAATGATGGTCAGGACAAACAGGAAGGCTATGAAATCGAATAAAAAATCTGCGGCCGAGATGCGTGCTGCAAAAAGACGCTGGCTGAATTCGCACGACAGCGGCTACCAAAAGGCGATGGGCAACCGTCACGTACAGATGATCGCTATCGGTGGTGCGATTGGCACCGGTCTGTTTCTCGGAGCCGGTGGCCGCCTGCAGGCCGCCGGACCGGCGCTGGCCATCATCTACCTGGTGTGTGGCATTTTCTCGTTCTTTATCCTGCGTGCGCTTGGCGAACTGGTATTGCATCGTCCCAGCAGCGGCAGCTTTGTCTCTTATGCGCGTGAATTCCTCGGTGAAAAAGCGTCATACGTCGCAGGCTGGATGTATTTCGTAAACTGGGCGATGACCGGTATCGTCGACATCACCGCCGTCGCGCTCTATATGCACTACTGGGGCGCGTTTGGCGATGTGCCGCAGTGGGTCTTCGCGCTGGGCGCGCTGGCCATCGTCGGCACCATGAACATGATTGGCGTGAAGTGGTTCGCCGAGATGGAGTTCTGGTTCGCGCTGGTTAAAGTGCTGGCGATTGTGCTGTTCCTGGTGGTGGGTGTGGTGTTCCTTGGCACCGGCAAACCGCTGGATGGCAACAGTACCGGTTTCCATCTGATTAGCGACAACGGCGGCCTGTTCCCGCATGGCTTACTGCCGGCGCTGGTACTGATTCAGGGGGTGGTGTTTGCCTTCGCCTCGATTGAACTGGTCGGCACCGCAGCAGGCGAATGTAAAGACCCGAAAACCATGCTGCCGAAAGCGATCAATAGCGTGATCTGGCGTATCGGCCTGTTCTATGTCGGGTCAGTGGTGCTGCTGGTGATGCTGCTGCCGTGGAATGCTTATCAGGCCGGTCAGAGTCCGTTTGTCACCTTCTTCTCGAAGCTGGGTGTGCCTTACATTGGCAGCATCATGAATATCGTGGTGCTGAGCGCGGCGCTCTCCAGCCTGAACTCCGGTCTTTACTCGACCGGACGTATTCTGCGCTCGATGTCGATGGGGGGATCGGCACCAAAATTCATGTCAAAGATGAACGGTCAGCAGGTGCCTTATGCCGGTATTCTGGTCACCATCGGCGTCTACGTGATTGGCGTGGTGCTTAACTACTATGTGCCTTCTCAGGTCTTCGAGATTGTCCTGAACGTCGCGTCATTGGGGATTATCTCTTCCTGGGCGTTTATTGTGGTGTGCCAGCTGCGTCTGCGTAAGGCGATTAAAGAAGGCAAAGCGGATGACGTCAGCTTTAAGCTGCCAGGCGCGCCGTTTACCTCGTGGCTAACGCTGCTGTTCCTGTTCAGCGTGCTGGTACTGATGGCGTTTGATTACCCGAACGGCACCTACACCATCGCCTCAATCCCGCTGATTGCGGTGATTCTGGTGCTGGGCTGGTTTGGCGTTCGTAAACGCGTCAGCGCTATCGCCGAAACCGAGCACGATCACCATGAAGAAGAGCCGAAGCCAACCCGACTGGCTGATGAAAGCGCGCGCTAATCTCAGCGTGTTGTGAAGAAGCCAGCCTGCGGGCTGGCTTTTTTATGGCCGTTTATCCAGCGCGGCGACAGGCGAATTCAGATAGTTTTCCCGACGGCTTCATCCTATGATGGCAGACTCCCTTTATGCCGTAGCGGAGTCTGCATGTCGTTTAAGATCAATGTCATTAAGGATAAGTTGCTGTCTGATAACTGGTTTGTGCTACGCAACTTCACCTACGAAATCACCGACCGGCGTGACACAGTGATTCGCCATAAACGCGAAGTCTACGATCGCGGGAACGGGGCGACAATCCTGCTGTATAACCGCGAAAAGAACAGCGTGGTGCTGACGCGTCAGTTTCGCATTGCCACCTACGTCAACGGTAACCAAAGCGGCATGCTGATCGAAGCCTGTGCTGGCTTACTCGACGACGATTCACCCGAAGATTGCATTCGCAAAGAGGCGATTGAAGAGACCGGTTATGCGGTGGGCAAGGTGGAAAAACTTTACGCCTGCTACATGTCGCCGGGCGGCGTGACCGAGCTTATCCACTTTTTCGCCGCTGAGTATAATGATTCGCTGCGCGACAATGCCGGCGGTGGCGTTGAAGATGAGTTGATCGAGGTGCTGGAGATGCCTTTTCCGCAGGCGCTGGCGATGGTCAAAGATGGCCGCATCTGCGACGGAAAAACCGTGATGCTGTTACAGCATGCGCAGTTGGCGGGCTGGTTAACGCCGTAACCCAGGCAGTAAATCGATCCGATTTTATCCTGAGCGGCGACCGTCAATGCGGCATTTTTTTACTGACTCATGCCTGATTTTTAAGCAGTTAACCGCGCTTTCTGGACGGGTTCACAGAATGCGGCCGCCGTCGGGCCCGCTGATGCGCTATCATCTCCACTCTGAGTATTCGGGGATCGATTTTCTTAATGTCGTATTGGATGAAATCGCTGTGGCTGTCGTCTTCATTGTTGGTTGCCTCTGTGCAGGCCGAACCGTTGCAGAAGTCGTTTAACGACTGGCAAATGACCTGCAACAACGCGGCATTCTGCGTGGCACGCAATATTCCGGGCGACAAAGGATTAGTCATGACTATTTCGCGCCATGCGGGGGTTAATGACCGGCCGCTGCTGCGTATTGACTATGGCAGCGCCTACAGCGGTGAGCTCAAGGGCGGGCCGCTGCAGGACAATCTGTTGCTCGACCAGCGTCGCCTCAAACCCGATCTGAAACACTGGACGGTGGAACCTCATCATCTCGCCACCAGTAACGCCATCGCCATTGATGAATTCCTTGATTTGGTACTGGACGCTAAAACCGTGCAGCTCACCTACGATCCTAACGCTCTGATTTCGCTGCGCGGCATGAAAGCGGCCCTGCTGCTGATGGATGACGTGCAGGGCAGGGTGAACGGCATGAGTGCCTGGGTTAAGCGCGGCGATCGAGCCAGCTGGGATGTACCGCCTTCACCAACCCTGCCGTCGTTACCGCCTGCACCGCCTCAGCCTGCTGCGCTGACCCGCGAAGAAACCAGCGGATTGATCGATTACGGCACCTGGCGGATCAACACCGATTCCTGTTCGCTGGACCCGATGCGGCGCCAGGTGAGCGTGGCGCCGCTGACCGACCAGAAAGCACTGCTACTGGTGAGTTGCGAAATGGGGGCCTACAACGTGATCGATCTGGCGTTTGAAGTGACGCGCAGTCAGCCTTACGTGGCGCGCGGCGTGACGCTGACGCTGCCGTTTACGCCGCCAGGCTCCAGTGAACGCCAGCTTGAGCTGATTAATGCGGATTATGATGCGGCCACCGGCCAGCTCTATACCTTTGGCAAAGGACGCGGATTAGGAGACTGCGGCAGAGCGACACGCTGGCAGTTCGACGGAACGCGTTTTGTGCTGGCGGAGTATGCGGAAGAATCGACCTGTGATGCCTGGCACAGCAGCGATGACTGGCCCACCCTGTGGGTAAGCCAGTCCGCCAGTGCGGTGCAGCAGCGTTAACGAATCGCCTGCACCATCATCGGCGATCCCAGCTGGTTGCCCACCAGCTCAGCCAGCATGTTGTTCACGCCATCGCTCATCGGCGTAAAGCGGGTGAGCGGTGAGCGGGTAACCACCACAAAGACTCCCACATTATGCTGCGGCACCATCGCCATATAGGTAATGAAACCGCCGCCACCGCCGGTTTTCTGAATGATGCCGGGGCGTCCGGATTTGGGTGCCATATAGACCCAGCCCATCCCCAGCGCGTCGGCTTTGCCGGGCACATCCATTCCCTCAACTTTGCGCAGCTGGTCGCGGCGATAAATCAGCGTCTGCAGCCGATCGATCTGCGGCGTGCGGTGGTTGACCGACGAATTCAGGAACTGCTGCATCCAGCGGCCCATATCGTCCGGGGTGGAATAGACGCCACCGCTGCCAATCGCGGCCAGCGTATTGTTACAGGGGCTGGCGCCTTTCTCGGCCACCATTAACCGGCCACACTGCTCTGGCGACGGGGTAAACGTGGTGTCTTTCATACCGAGCGGCCGGGTAATCAGCTGCTGAAACAGCGCCGGATAAGGCGTACCGGCTGCCCGTGACAGCGCATCGCCCAGCAGATCGTAACCCAGGTTGGAGTAGGCAGCATCGCTGCCAGGCGCTGATTTAAGCGTGGCACCAGAGAGCCAGTTCCAGCGCTCACCGCGGGTGGGCCAGACAAAGACCGGACGATGCGGCTTACCGCCGGGCTGCTCACGCGGCAGACCGCTGGTATGGGTCGACAGGTTAATCAGCCGAATCGGCTGGCCGTTGTAGCTCGGCACCCGTGCACCCGGTGGTGCATATTTACTGAGCGGATCGTCGAGGCGGATCTGGCCGCGCTCTGCCAGTTTCACCATCACTTCGCTGGTCATGAGCTTACTCAGCGAGGCGATGCGAATCAGCGAATCTTTCTGCGGACGCACATTGTTGCCTGGCCGGGTTTCACCAAAGCTGGCGAACACCCGCTGATTACCATCAATGGCAACCAGCGCCATGCCGGTCGCACCGCTGCCGTAGAAAATATGTTCCGCATAGCGATCGACAATCTGTGACGCCAGCAACGGATCGGGCGCGACCTGCGCCATGCTTTTTAATGGAAGCAGAGAAACCATTAAGGCCAGTAAATAAGGTGTGCGCATGTTCAACGGAAAGGGCTTCGCTATTCAATCGGCGGAAAATGGCTGCCTTAATATTTCAGGATGTCACCGACAGCAAACCGCTGCATTCCATCAGACAGGAAGCTGCGGGCGGCCAGCAGACAGGCAGCGTAAAATAGGACAAGTCTATAGTAATCAGTTTGCGTGAGGCGTGAAGAGGGGAGAACGGATTTTTTTTCTGTTTCAGGCTATCAGCCGAAATGGCCCTTCCCGATCGGCCGGGAAGGGCAAAAGCATTAGACTGGCTTGAGTAATGCTTCAGCGTGGCTGACGATGTTTTCAATCGTGAAGCCAAACTCAGGGAACAACTTACCGGCTGGCGCTGATTCACCGAAGGTGGTCATCCCGACAATCGCACCATCCAGTCCGACATACTTGAACCAGTAGTCAGCGATACCGGCTTCAACCGCCACGCGCGCTTTCACGCCGCTCGGCAGCACCGATTCACGGTAAGCGGCATCCTGCGCATCAAACAGGTCAGTAGACGGCAGCGAGACGACCCGGACTTTATGGCCGCCGGTGGTCAGTTTCTCTGCGGCACCGAGGGTGATCTCAATCTCTGAACCGGTGGCGATCAGAATCACTTCTGGCGTACCGTCGCAATCTTTCAGCACATAACCGCCACGCTTGATGTTCTCAATCTGCTGTGGCGTGCGCTCCGGTTGCAGCAGGTTCTGACGAGACAGAATCAGCGCCGTCGGGCCGTGATGGCGCTCTACCGCCGCTTTCCATGCCACTGCCGTCTCAACCTGATCGCACGGACGCCAGACGCTCATGTTCGGCGTCAGGCGCAGGCTGGCGATCTGTTCAACCGGCTGGTGCGTCGGACCATCTTCACCCAGACCAATCGAGTCATGGGTATAGACCAGAATCTGCCGTGCCTTCATCAGTGCCGCCATACGCGCTGCATTACGGGCGTACTCAACAAACATCAGGAAGGTGGCGGTGTAAGGCACGAAGCCGCCATGGTGAGCGATACCGTTACCAATCGCCGTCATGCCGAATTCACGTACGCCGTAGTGAATGTAGTTACCGGCCGGATCGTCTTTGATCGACTTCGAGCCTGACCAGATGGTGAGGTTACTTGGGGCCAGGTCAGCCGATCCGCCGAGGAACTCAGGCAGTAATTTGCCGTAGGCTTCCAGCGAGTTTTGCGACGCCTTACGGCTGGCAATTTTCTGTGGATTGGCCTGCAGATCGTTGATGAATTTGGTGGCTTCCGCTTCCCAGGTAGAGGGCATTTCGCCATTCATCCGGCGCTCATATTCCAGTGCCAGCTCAGGATGGGCCTGCTTATAGGCGGCAAATTTCGCATCCCAGGCTTTTTCGCGTTCTGCACCGGCGGCTTTGGCATCCCACTGCTGGTAGATATCTGCCGGAATTTCAAACGGCGGATAGTTCCAGCCGAGCTGCTTACGCGTCAGCGCCACTTCTTCCTCACCCAGCGCCGCGCCGTGCGACTCCTCTTTACCGGCTTTGTTCGGCGAACCGAAACCGATAATGGTGCGGCAGATAATCAGTGACGGCTTGTCAGTTACGCTCTGCGCTTCTTTGATCGCCTGGCTGACCGCGTCCGGATCGTGTCCGTCAATGTCGCCAATCACGTGCCAGTTGTAGGATTCAAAGCGTTTATGGGTGTCGTCGGTAAACCAGCCTTCGGTTTCGCCATCAATCGAAATACCATTGTGGTCGTAGAAGCCGATCAGTTTGCCGAGGCCGAGGGTACCGGCCAGCGAACAAACTTCGTGCGAGATCCCTTCCATCAGACAGCCATCGCCCATGAAGACATAGGTGAAGTGGTCAACGATGTCGTGATCCGGGCGGTTAAACTGCGCCGCCAGCGTGCGCTCAGCAATCGCTAAGCCGACAGCATTCGCCAGTCCCTGACCCAGCGGGCCGGTGGTGGTTTCAACGCCGGGGGTGTAGCCGATCTCCGGGTGGCCTGGCGTCTTTGAGTGCAGCTGACGGAAATTCTTCAGCTCTTCAATCGGCAGGTCATAACCGGTCAGGTGCAGCAGGCTGTAAAGCAGCATTGAACCGTGACCGTTGGAGAGGATAAACCGGTCGCGGTCGAGCCAGGCGGGATTGGTTGGATTGTGCTTGAGGAAGTCGCGCCACAACACTTCAGCGATATCTGCCATGCCCATTGGCGCACCCGGGTGACCTGAGTTTGCTTTCTGTACTGCATCCATACTCAGTGCACGAATCGCGTTTGCCAACTCTCTGCGTGAGGACATAAAGTTCTCCCTTGTTAAGAATCAGGGCGGGAAATTCCCGCCCGACTAAAAATGAACACTACAGGCGTGCGGCGAGCACATCTTCCAGCTTCTGCTGGTCAACCGCGAACTGACGGATACCGTCAGAGAGTTTTTCCACCGCCATCGGATCCTGGTTATGCTCCCAGCGGAACTCAGCTTCAGAGAGCGGTGACGGCTGATGGAAGCCTTCGGTTGACGGCTCGAGTTTACGTTCCAGCAGCGCATCGCTGTTCTGCAGCTCTTCCAGCAGGTTAGGCGAAATGGTCAGGCGGTCGCAGCCGGCCAGTGCCACAATCTGCTCCACTTTACGGAAGCTGGCGCCCATGATGATGGTGCTGTAGCGATGCTTTTTGTAGTAGTCGTAGATGCGACGAACGGATTTCACGCCCGGATCTTCGTCGACCACATAAGGGTCCATCGGTTTGCGGCTGTTGTACCAGTCATAAATACGGCCGACAAAAGGCGAGATCAGGAACACGCCCGCTTCGGCACAGGCCCGCGCCTGAGCAAAGGAGAACAGCAGCGTCAGGTTACAGTTGATGCCGTTTTTCTCCAGCTCTTCCGCCGCACGAATACCTTCCCAGGTTGAGGCCAGCTTGATCAGAATACGTGAGCGGTCGATACCGTGCTCTTCGTACAGGCGAACCAGTTTCTCTGCTTTAGTCACACACATGCCACGATCGAAAGAGAGGCGCGCATCCACTTCGGTCGAGACACGGCCCGGTACGCTTTTCAGAATCTCCATACCGAGGTTAATCGCCACTTTGTCGCTGGCATTGATGATCTGCGTCTCTTTGCTGCCGCCCTGCTTTTTGGCGTAGTCGATGGCATCATCGATCAGATGTTTATAGGCATCCAGACTGGAGGCTTTGAGGATCAGTGACGGGTTGGTGGTGGCGTCTTCCGGGTGGTAATTGCGAATTGATTCGATATCACCACTGTCCGCCACCACGGTGGTGAACTGTTTAAGGGCTTCTAGCTGGTTCATTTCTTAACTCCTTGAAAAGAAAACATGAAAGCGAAAAGGGAGCACCTCAGGCCTCGTAGCCAGTCTGTGGCGTGCTCTGCTACCGGGAACGCGAACCCATAACATTGCAACAGACACTTTCCGATGAAAATGCGGTTTCTCTGATTGTTGCGCTGCGAGGCGGTGCGAAGGAAGCCGTCATGCGGTTTTAACCGTGGGGTGCGCCATATTCCACCTCTAAGCATAGCAGGCAGGACAAATGACGCAGGCAACACTGTAGCAATCCGTGCCGTATCAGAAACACCGGCAGCGTTAGCGGACAGCGCACCGCGATTGATGTAGGGATGATAGGGGTGTGCTCCGGGCGCGTTAAGAAGGCAATAGAGGACGCGTCGCTGCAGGGCGGCGGCAGCGGGAGCGCTGCTAAGCAGATAGTAATCAGGACCGGTTTTTTAGCGGGTGAGTGTATGCTGGAAAAGCGGGGCGCTGAAAACCCGCCGCACACCGAGGCGGCGGGAATATCGGCATCTTATTAACCGTTTAATAACGGCTAACCGGTTCAGAAGCGTGTTATATCTTCAGGATGAAGCCTTACGGCCGGGGAAACGTATCGAATCCGGCGAGCGCAGCGAAGACGTAGCAGCCTTATAGCGTCTCGAAAAACTGTGATAACGCGATTTTCGGATGCGGATAGTGGAATTTATTATGGCTCAGTGGAATATACATTCCTTCAGGCTCGCCCGGCATATAATAATTGCCTTCCCACTTATTAGGCTCGCAAACCCGGCTGTCATGATAAACGCTGCCGATAGGTGCGTAGGTGACATCCCGGCCGAAAATAGCATAGACGGCCGCGTCGACAAAATTAAAGAACTTAGGCACGCCGCGTAAATGGGTATCCTGAATCAAAACGCTGTGCAGTTTATCTTTTAAATAAGCGAGGCTGCCGAGGTCACGAATTACCTGTTCAAAAGAGTGAGCGCCGTCATGATGGACAATAATTTTGACATCCTCTTCTTCCATCAGCACGTCTCTGACGTACTCTGGCAGCGTGCCGTGAAACATCCTGACCCGGCTTTCGACGGTTTCAGGGTAACTTCTTCTGGCGCGTTCGTGGGCAAACCGTAAAAAGTCAGGGTTGATATCGATTAAATCGAGTTCGATGCCGAGATAATGCGCGCATCCGGCTAATATTGAGGTACTGCCGCCCATAAATACGCCGACTTCAACAATTCGGCTCGCTTCGCCCAGCGTCGATTTAATCGTATTGAAAATGTCATAGTAATATTTTGCTGAACATTGATCTTCATAATGGTCGTTACTGTGATCTCTTTTAGCAACGATATCGTCGAAGAGAATATTTTTACCCAGCCACGGGGTCAGGTTGGGTTTAAAACCACTTTTTAATGCAATATTGAGTCGTTCAGCAACGTCAGTAAAGCTAAGTGATTGAAGTGTTTCGTCTGGATTAATAAAAAGGGCCATTGCCGTTATCCTTGTCGCGGGGCTTTTATTATATCAATCAAACGAGAAGCACAATTGGATGAGCATCAAACGGAAGTGAAGGCTATTTTGGTTTTATTCGGCCAGGAGAACCGGTAACAGAATGGCTTTATTGTTGGCCGCGGTAAAACAGCCCATTTAACGCTGCAACGGTGATTTAACCGCAGCGCGGGGCCGCGCTGCGGAGTCATGCGATCAGGCAGGCAGATTGAGCCAATTTTTTACCGGCAGGAAATCACGGTAGAGCGCGGCTTCAGGGGAATCTTCCGCTGGCTGGTAAGCATATTCCCAGCGCACCAGCGGCGGCATCGACATCAGGATCGACTCGGTACGGCCGCCGGTCTGCAAACCAAACAGCGTACCCCGATCCCACACCAGATTGAACTCCACGTAGCGGCCGCGACGATAGAGCTGGAACTGGCGTTCGCGGTCGCCCCACGGATGATCTTTGCGCCGTGTCACAATCGGCTGATAGGCTTCGATAAAGCCGCGGCCCACCGCCTGCATAAAGCTGAAGCAGTGCTCAAAGTCAGGGGTATTAAGATCGTCAAAAAACAGGCCGCCAATGCCGCGCTGCTCATCACGATGTTTGAGATAAAAGTAGTCGTCGCACCACTTTTTATAACGGGGATAGATATCGTCGCCGAACGGCTGGCAAATATCGAAGGCGGTCTGATGCCAGTGCAGCGCATCCTCCTCAAAGCCGTAAAACGGCGTCAGGTCAAAGCCGCCGCCAAACCACCACACCGGATCGGCGCCCGGTTTCTCAGCAATAAAGAAACGGACGTTGGCATGGCTGGTGGGCACGTAGGGATTATGCGGGTGGATCACCAGTGAGACGCCCATCGCTTCAAAGCTGCGGCCCGCCAGCTCGGGCCGGTGTGCGGTTGCCGAGGCCGGCATCTGATCGCCATGCACATGCGAAAAGTTGACGCCCGCCTGTTCAAATACCGCCCCGTTGCGCAGCACACGGCTCTGCCCGCCGCCGCCGCCGGGACGCTGCCAGCTATCTTCAGCAAACTGTGCGCCGCCATCTTCAGCCGCCAGTCGGGTACAAATCTCATCCTGCAGGGCGAGCAGGAATGCTTTTACGCGGGAAATATCAGCCATCTCTTCGCTTATTGTTGGTCAAAGTCTGCCGCGATTATACGCAAAATCTGGCGGCGTGCATGGTTGCGGCCGTCACAGTGAGCCGCAATCAGGCATTGCGGCGATCGAATTCATCGAAGTAATTGACGATCCCGCTGGCAATGGCGGCGGCTATTTTCTGGCGGAACGCGCTGGTGCCGAGCAACTGTTCTTCACGCGGATTGGTGATAAAGGAGGTTTCGACCAGCACTGAGGGAATCGACGGTGACTTCAGGACCGCAAACGCGGCCTGTTCGGTGTGCTGGCTATGCAGATGGTGCACCGGCCGGATCTGATCCAGCACGTGCTTGCCGAGCGTCAGGCTGTTTTTGATGGTATCTGTCTGCACCAGATCGAACAGAATCTGCTGCAGATAGTGATCCTGCTGTTGTACCGCAGCACCACCCAGTTTGTCGGCATCATTTTCCCGCTGCGACAGATAGCGCGCCATTGAACTGCTGGCGCCGCGATTGGAAAGGGCAAAAACCGAGGCACCATTGGCGTCCGGGCTGGTGAAACCATCGGCATGGATCGACATAAACAGATGCGCGCCGTGCTGATGCGCAATCTCGACCCGCTGATACAGCGGAATAAAATGGTCGCTGTCGCGCGTCAGCCGGACCTCAATGCGCGGATGACTCTGTAACTGTCGCTGCACATTGCCGGCGATCTCCAGCACGATGTGCTTCTCTTCCGATCCCTCTTCGCCGACTGCGCCGGAGTCAACGCCGCCGTGGCCGGGATCAAGCATAACGATGCGCTTACCATTTTTGGCTGGCGGGGCAGGGCGCGGATGACGCGTACTGTTCTGCAACCCGGCAGACTGCTCTTTGGCCTGAACGGCACGCGGCGATAAAATGGCCAGCGCCAGCCCGGAAAGCAGTAACTGGCGACGGTGAATCAAACGTTTAAGCAAATGCATGTGCGGGTCCGTTCAGAAGAATGTTGCCGATGTTATAGCGTAACGCTATGCCAGCTGCGATCTTTGAAACATTTCAGGGCATTACTTTGTATTTCAGTCCGCGAACAGAAAATTTGCGTTTTTTGTTTGTCGCCAGCGTGGCGAGGGTTGCGTGTGTCGAAGAATGCGTGATAATCAGCAAATTGTGGTTAGTTGCAGGTAAAGAAGATGGAAATCCGCGCCTTCCGCCAGGAAGATTTTGAAGAAGTGATCACCTTATGGGAACGTTGCGATTTGTTACGGCCATGGAACGATCCGGAGCTGGATATCGAACGTAAGATGCATCACGACCCCGATCTTTTCCTGGTCGCTGAAGTCGGCGGCGTAGTCGTAGGGACGTTGATGGGAGGCTACGATGGCCATCGCGGTGCTGCTTACTATCTGGCCGTCCATCCTGATTATCAGGGCCGCGGCTTTGCTAATGCCCTGATGAACCGGCTGGAGAAGAAGCTGATCGCCCGCGGTTGTCCGAAGCTGCATCTGATGATCCGGGAAGAGAACGATCAGGTGGTGGCGTTTTACGAGAAGCTTGATTACGAGCCGGTCGATGCGCTGCTGTATGGCAAGCGTCTGATTGAAGATCGTGAATATTAATCCGTCACCCGACTATCTGCCGGATGAGTATGATGGCAAAGGGCAGCTGCGGCTGCCGTTTCTTTTTTGGCTGATCCTGCTGCTGCAGGCGCGAACCTGGCTGCTGCTGGTGATGGCCGGCGCCTCACGTCAGCAGGGTAACGATCTGCTCGCGCTGTTCTATCCTGACCGGCAGGCGTTCTGGATCGGTCTCGCGCTCGGGTTACCGGCGCTGGCGGGACTGCTGCTGACCGGCTACCGGACGCGCTGGCCGCGGCTGTGGCAACACTGGCGCAGCGTGCTGGCGCTTTCACTGCTGGTGAATTTACTCTGGCAGGGCGTGCAGTTTATTCAGGGCGATCTGCTCAGCTCGCCGCTGCCGCTGTTACTGACGCTGTTTGACCTGCTGGCGTTGATCTGGCTGCAAAGCAACCGGCGACTGCGCGACTGCTTTCTGCCCGAACACCATCTTAAATAAACTTTTTGCCGCTTTGCGACTCCAATCAGTTCCGCCTTACCGGCATCGCATTAACAGGAGTTTTCATGAAAGCTGTTCGTTCCACGCTATTGATGGCCGCCGTTGTGTTGAGTGGCTGCGCCAGCAACGCCGGTTCCGGCGCTGACAGCAGCCAGCAGGTAAGCTGGTGGAATCCGCTGAGTTATCACTGGTCATCAACGCTGCCGTGGAACTGGTTTGGCTCCTCGCTGACCGTGACTGAGCAGGGCGTGGGCGGCTTAACCGCTTCGACCGCCATGAACGAAAGCGCCATTAATGACGGACTGAATGGCGACTATAACCTGCGTCAGGGGATGCGCAGTCAGAACGGCCAGGTGGTTTCTTTCTGGCAGGCGCTGAAAGATGGCGAGGTCAAAGTGGTGGTGTACGGTCAGTCACAGCCAGAACGCATTGAAGTGATGGACAGCAATATTGTCAGCGCTGACGGCAGCAAAGTCGGCGATCTGTTCAGCAATAAATTCAGCAAAGCTTTCGATAACTGCACGCTGGCCAGCGGAACCGATAGCCGCGACGTCGCCTGCCGCGTGCCCGGCAGCCAGCATCTGACCTACGTTTACCACGGCGACTGGCACGGCCCGGCAGGCTTAATGCCTTCAGACGACACGCTGAAGAACTGGAAAATCAGCAAGATTGTCTGGCAGCGTTAAACCCGGCAGCGGCGCGCTGCCCGGCAGTCCGCCGCTGCCCTGCATGCTTACCTCAATGCCCCTGCGGACGCGACCTGTCGTCCGCCTCGTCTTTTGCTGAAAACTGCATAAACTTCGCCGTCGTCTTATGCTTTTTTCGACTTTGAAATCATCAAACGATATATAAAACCGTTACTGGTTTTCACACAGTTATAAATAAACTGGTGCCTCAGCGGGTGAGATCCGCATCAAACTTTTTCAGGGTGCCAAATGACATTACAAGCGATGAAAAAAATCGTGAGCGGTATCGCCTTGTCGCTGAGCGTGGCCGGCGCAGCCCATGCTACTGAATTACTGAATAGCTCCTATGATGTGTCACGTGAGCTGTTTGTTGCCCTGAATGCGCCGTTCATTAAACAGTGGGATGCCAGCCATCCAGCCGATCCCCTGACCATTAAGATGTCACATGCCGGCTCGTCGAAGCAGGCACTGGCGATCCTGCAGGGGCTGCGCGCGGATGTGGTCACCTACAATCAGGTTACTGACGTGCAGGTGCTGCATGACAAAGGCAACCTGATTGCGGCCGACTGGAAAAACCGACTGCCGAACAACAGTTCGCCGTTTTACTCCACCATGGCGTTCCTGGTGCGTAAGGGCAATCCAAAGCAGATTCATGACTGGTCAGATCTGGCCCGCAACGACGTGAAGCTGATTTTCCCTAATCCAAAAACCTCCGGTAATGGTCGTTATACCTACCTGGCTGCCTGGGGCGCTGCGGATAAAGCCGATGGCGGCGATCAGGCCAAAACCCGCGCCTTTATGACGCAGTTTCTGAAAAATGTAGAAGTGTTTGATACCGGCGGCCGTGGCGCGACCACCACTTTTGCCGAGCGTGGCCTCGGCGATGTGTTGATCAGCTTTGAGTCGGAAGTTAACAACATCCGCAATCAGTACGCGAAAGACCAGTATGAAGTGGTGGTGCCGAAAACTGACATTCTGGCGGAGTTCCCGGTGGCGTGGGTGGATAAAAACGTCGCCCACAACAACACCACCGACGCGGCCAGCGCATACCTCAATTATCTCTACACCCCGGCAGCTCAGGCGATCATCACCCGTTATTACTATCGGGTGAACAATCCACAGCTGATGGCGGAGCAGAAAGATCGTTTCCCGCAAACCTCGCTGTTCCGGGTGGAAGAGGCCTTTGGCGGCTGGGATAAGGTCATGCAGACCCATTTTGCCAGCGGCGGTGAGCTCGACAAATTGTTAGCGGCGGGGCGTGGATAATGTTTGCAGCCAGCCAGAAACGCGTGTTGCCCGGCTTTGGTATCAGCCTGGGCACCAGTCTGCTGTTTACCTGTTTAATTCTGTTGCTGCCCATCAGTGCAGTGATCATGCAGCTGTCGCAGATGACACTGCAACAGTACTGGGATGTGGTCACCAATCCGCAGCTGATTGCCGCCTATAAGGTGACGCTGCTCTCTGCGGGCGTGGCTTCACTGTTTAACGCGGTGTTCGGCATGCTGATGGCGTGGATCCTCACCCGTTACCGTTTTCCTGGCCGCACGCTGCTGGATGGCCTGATGGATCTGCCGTTCGCCCTGCCGACGGCCGTAGCGGGGTTAACCCTCGCCGGCCTGTTTTCGGTCAACGGCTGGTATGGGCAGTGGTTCGCCCATTTTGATATCAAAATTTCCTACACCTGGATCGGTATCGCCATCGCGATGGCGTTCACCAGTATTCCGTTTGTGGTGCGAACCGTGCAGCCGGTGCTGGAAGAGTTAGGCCCGGAGTATGAAGAAGCTGCTGAAACCCTGGGCGCCACGCCGTGGCAGAGTTTCCGCCGCGTGGTACTGCCGGAGGTCGCGCCTGCGCTGCTGGCTGGCACCGCCTTGTCGTTCACCCGCAGCCTGGGAGAGTTTGGCGCGGTGATCTTCATTGCCGGCAACATCGCGTGGAAAACCGAAGTGACCTCACTGATGATTTTTGTCCGCCTGCAGGAGTTTGATTATCCGGCCGCCAGTGCTATCGCCTCGGTGATTCTGGCCGCCTCGTTGATTCTGTTGTTCGCGATTAACACACTACAGAGCCGCTTTGGCCGTCGTCTGGGAGGCCACTAATGGCAGAGGTTTCGCAACTTAATCATGCTGCCCGCCAGCCGGTAAACTGGGGCAAATGGCTGCTGATTGGTATCGGGACGCTGTTCTCGGTACTGCTGCTGGTGGTGCCGATGGCCTCGATCTTCTGGGAAGCACTGAACCAGGGATTGGGCGTAGCGCTCGGCAATCTGGCGGATGGCGACATGCTGCATGCGATCTGGCTGACGGTGCTGGTAGCGCTGATCACCGTGCCGGTCAATCTGGTGTTCGGTACGCTGCTGGCGTGGCTGGTGACGCGTTTTACCTTTCCGGGACGACAGCTGCTGCTGACGCTGTTTGATATTCCGTTTGCCGTCTCGCCGGTAGTGGCTGGCCTGATGTATCTGCTGTTCTGGGGCGTCAACGGCCCGGCTGGCGGCTGGCTGGATGCGCATAACATCCAGATTATGTTTGCCTGGCCCGGCATGGTGCTGGCGACGGTGTTTGTGACCTGTCCCTTTGTGGTGCGCGAGCTGGTGCCGGTGATGCTGAGCCAGGGCAGCCACGAAGATGAAGCAGCGGTGCTGCTGGGCGCTTCTGGCTGGCAGATGTTCCGTCGCGTCACGCTGCCGAATATCCGCTGGGCGCTGCTGTACGGCGTGGTGCTGACCAACGCCCGCGCGATTGGTGAATTTGGTGCGGTCTCGGTGGTATCGGGATCGATTCGCGGTGAGACCTATACCTTACCGCTTCAGGTTGAATTACTGCATCAGGACTACAACACCGTTGGCGCGTTTACCGCCGCCGCGCTGTTGACGCTGATGGCAATTGTTACGCTGTTTCTGAAAAGCATTGTGCAATGGCGCTTAGCGCATCAGCACAACCGCTTGCAACAGGAGGGAAATCATGAGCATTGAGATTAACAAGATCAACAAATCCTTTGGTCGCACGTCGGTGCTGAACGATATCTCTCTTGATATTGCCTCGGGCGAAATGGTGGCGCTGCTGGGCCCGTCTGGTTCGGGTAAAACTACGCTGCTGCGCATTATTGCCGGGCTGGAGCATCAGAACAGCGGCCAGATCCGTTTTCATAACCATGACGTCAGCCGGCTGCACGCCCGTGACCGTCAGGTGGGGTTTGTGTTTCAGCACTATGCGCTGTTCCGTCATATGACAGTGTTCGACAACATCGCCTTTGGCCTGACGGTGCTGCCGCGTCGTGAGCGTCCCTCCACGGCGGAAATCAAACAGCGCGTGACCCGTTTGCTGGAGATGGTACAGCTGGCGCACTTGGCGAATCGTTTTCCGGCTCAGCTGTCGGGCGGACAGAAACAGCGTGTGGCGCTGGCACGTGCGTTAGCGGTTGAACCACAAATCCTGCTGCTGGATGAGCCGTTTGGCGCGCTGGATGCGCAGGTGCGTAAAGAGCTGCGCCGCTGGCTGCGCCAGCTGCATGAAGAGCTGAAGTTTACCAGCGTGTTCGTCACCCATGACCAGGAAGAGGCGATGGAAGTAGCCGATCGGGTTGTGGTAATGAGCCAGGGCAATATCGAACAGGTCGGTACGCCCGATGACGTCTGGCGCGATCCGGCGACCCGCTTCGTGCTGGAGTTCCTTGGTGAAGTTAACCGCTTTGATGGCGAAATTCAGGGCTCACAGTTCCACGTTGGCGCGCATCACTGGCCGCTGGGCTACACCTCGGCGCATCAGGGCGCGGTAGAACTGTTCCTGCGGCCGTGGGAGATTGACGTTTCACGCCGAAGCAGTCTGGAAACGCCGCTGCCGGTTCAGGTGCTGGAGATCAGTCCGCGCGGCCATTTCTGGCAGCTGGTAGTGCAACCCGCCGGCTGGCAGAGCGAACCGTTCTCACTGGTGTTCGAAGGCGAGCAGACAGCGCCAATTCGTGGCGAACGCCTGTTTGTTGGCCTGCAGCAGGCGCGCCTCTATCAGGGTGACACCCCGCTGCGCGCAGTTGCCTTTGCGCAGAGCGCCTGATATTTTCTCATCAACACCGGGCGGGAGTGTGACTCCCGCCTTTTTTTTGCCATTTTTCTTTTGCCTTACGCCAGGAACGACACCGTGACGACTCTCGAAGATACCATCGGCAATACCCCGCTGATTAAGCTGCAGCGCCTGACGCCCGCCAACGGCAGTGAGGTGTGGCTCAAGCTGGAAGGCAATAATCCGGCGGGATCGGTCAAGGATCGCGCGGCCTGGTCGATGATCAATCAGGCGGAGCTGCGCGGTGAAATTACTCCCGGCGATCAGCTGATTGAAGCCACCAGTGGCAACACCGGCATTGCGCTGGCGATGATCGCCGCGCTGAAAGGCTACCGGATGCGCCTGCTGATGCCGGATAACATGAGTCAGGAGCGGCAGGATGCGATGCGCGCATACGGCGCGGAACTGGTGCTGGTGTCGCGCGAGCAGGGGATGGAGGGCGCGCGCGACCTGGCGCAGGCGATGGCGGCGCGCGGTGAAGGCCGGGTGCTCGACCAGTTCAATAATCCGGATAACCCGCTGGGCCATTATCAGACCACCGGCCCCGAGTTATGGCAGCAGTCAAACCAGCGGATGACCCATTTTGTCTCCAGCATGGGCACCACCGGCACCATTACCGGCGTCGGACGTTACCTGAAAGAGCACAATACCGGGGTGCAGGTGATTGGTTTACAGCCCAGCGAGGGCAGCAGTATTCCGGGGATCCGCCGCTGGCCGCTGGCCTATCTGCCGGGCATTTACCGGCCCAATCTGGTTGATGACGTGATTGATATGTCACAACAGGAAGCGGAAGAGACGATGCGCGCGCTGGCGCGACGTGAAGGAATTTTCTGCGGCGTCAGCTCCGGCGGCGCGGTGGCGGGCGCCTTGCGGATCGCCGCGGCCCATCCCGGCAGCGTGGTGGTGGCGATCGCCTGCGATCGCGGCGATCGTTATCTTTCGACCGGCCTCTATCAGTAACGTTATCTCTGCCTGAACCGGCCTGCGCGCGCGTCTTCGCTGCCCGCAGGCTTTTTTTTTGCGTGGCCTTATGCCGTCGGCAGTGCTAAATCTGTAAGGATCGCGTAAATCAGGCTGCGCCCTGCTCCGGCTCAGGACAAAATAGCGGCAATTTTGTACGAGAGATAAAAATGAAAATCCTGCTTGTTGATGATGATGTTGAATTAGGCACCATGTTAAGCCAGTACCTGATCGCTGAAGGGTTCGATGCGCAGCTGGTGTTAACCGGCAGCGCCGGGGTTCAGGGGGCGCTGTCCGGTCAATACACCGCAATGATTCTGGATATCATGCTGCCCGATATGAGCGGTATTGATGTGCTGCGTCAGGTGCGGCAGAACAGCCGCCTGCCGGTGATCATGCTGACCGCGAAAGGCGACAATATTGATCGGGTGATCGGCCTGGAGATGGGCGCGGATGATTACATGCCGAAACCCTGCTATCCGCGTGAACTGGTTGCCCGACTGCGGGCGGTGCTGCGTCGGTTTGAAGAGCAGGCGCCGCAACCGGACGCGAAAGAACCGCTGCGCTGGCGTGAGCTGACGCTTAATCCCGCTACCCGCATCACCGAATGGCAGGGCAAAGCCTTTGACCTGACCGCCTCGGAATTTAATCTGCTGGATCTGTTGCTGCGCGCGCCGGATCGGGTGGTATCGAAAGATGAGCTGTCGGAGAAGGGGCTCGGTCGTCCCCGTGAAGCCTATGACCGCAGCGTCGATGTTCATATCAGTAATATCCGCCAGAAGTTAAGCGCCTTAACCGCCGACAGCGTAAATATCGAAACCGTGCGCAGCATTGGTTACCGTATTCGATGAAGCAGAGTTACCGTGGACGGATGTTCTGGAAGATTCTGATCGGCTTCTGGGTCGTGTTCGTCATCATGAGCCAGTTAATCTGGCTGGGTTTTTCGCTCTCCGGTAAACGCCATGAGCCGCCTGAAAACGTCGCTATCCGGCGTACCGTCGATCTGCAAATGGCCTCTGCGGTTTCGGTGCTGGAGCGGGGTGGTCCCGCGGCGCTGGAGGATATGATGGCAGGCTGGGAGCCTAACGATCGCCAGTTTTTTACCGTGATACAGCATACGCGGCCAGCCGGGCAACCCAGCCTGCCCGAGCGGCTAAATCCGCCGTCTGAAGGCCGGATACCCGACCAGATCGTGCGCTGGGTACGTGGTGCAGACAACAAAGAGTATGAGCTGCGCTACAACATTAAAGGCATGCGGGAAGACAGCAGCATGAACATGATGCCGCGTAAATTCCTGAATATTCCCGAGCCGATGTTCGTGTTTGCCGGCTCGGTAGGGCTGCTGTTCAGCCTGCTGCTGGCCTGGAACCTGACGCGACCGATGCGTCAGTTACGCGAAGGCTTTTCCCGGGTCGCCGGGGGCGATTTGAGCGTACGGCTGTTCCCGATGATGCGTAAACGCCACGATGAGATTTCCAACGTGGCGGAAGCCTTTGATGCGATGGTTGAACGGCTGGAGACGCTGGTGCGGGCGCGAGAAGAGCTGCTGCATGATATCTCTCACGAGCTGCGCTCCCCGCTGGCGCGGCTGCAGCTGGCCACCGGGCTGGCGCGTCAGACGCCGGAAAGCGTCGGCAGTTCGCTCGATCGGATTGATGAAGAGGCGCGCCGGCTGGATAAGATGATCGGCGAGCTGCTCACCCTGTCGCGTGCTGAACATGAAAGCATTCCGGATGAGCAATATTTTGACCTGACCGGGTTAGTCGATGCGGTGGTCACCGATGTCCGCTATGAAGCGCAGATCCCAGACGTCAGGGTTGAATTTCTGGTAGATAACCAGGCCGACTATACGGTGCGCGGTAATGCGGAACTGATACGGCGTGGCGTCGAAAACGTGCTGCGCAATGCGCTGCGCTTTTCGCTGCCCGGTCAGCAGATTGAAGTACGCTTAAGCGCGGAACAGCAGTGGCTGGCGATACGGGTACGGGATCAGGGGCCGGGTGTTGATGAAGAGAAGTTATCCAGCATTTTTGACCCGTTTGTGCGGGTCAATTCACCGCTGATGGGCAAAGGTTATGGCCTTGGGTTAGCTATTGTGCGCAAAGTAGTGCTGGCGCATCATGGCGAGGTCAAAGCGATTAATCGACCTGACGGCGGCCTGGAACTGACGCTGCGTTTACCGCGCTGGCAGCAGCCCTGAGCCTGGACGAGAGTCAGAAACAGTAACGGCACCCGAAGGTGCCGTTATGTTTAATCACTGACGCTTACTTTTTGATGCGAATCACCGGCGTTTCGCCAACGGTGACCTGGCCAGACAGCTTAATCAATTCCTTGATTTCATCCATGTTGGAGATGACAACCGGTGTCAGGGTTGATTTTGCTTTCTCTTCCAGCAGCGGTAAGTCGAACTCGATGACCACGTCGCCTTTTTTGACCTTCTGGCCTTCTTCAGCGATGCGTTTGAAGCCTTCACCTTTCAGTTCAACCGTATCGATGCCGAAGTGGACAAACAGCTCAATGCCGTTATCAGACTCGATTGAAAAAGCGTGGTTGGTTTCAAAAATCTTGCCGATAGTGCCATCAACCGGCGCGACCATTTTGTTGCCGCTTGGTTTGATCGCAATACCGTCGCCCACGATTTTCTCTGCAAACACCACATCTGGTACGTCTTCAATGTTCACGATTTCGCCTGACAGAGGCGCTACGATGTCAATTGTCCCAGCGCTATCTGTTTTTTCGCCAAAAAGTTTAGAAAACAAACCCATGATCTTCTCCTAAGCAGTAATTTGGGGCCAGCATCTCGCAGATTAGCAGAGCGTTTTTTCTTTGATGAATTTGTTAACCAGATTCATCAAATCATCCGCTGTCGGTTGAGCCAGTGCCTGCTCCGCCAATGCCTTCGCATCTTCGAAATTAGTATTACGAATGATTTTCTTGATGCCAGGGATAGAAATGGCACTCATGCTGAACTCGTCCAGCCCCATTCCCAGTAACAGTAGTGTAGCACGTTCATCACCTGCCAGCTCACCACACATGCCGGTCCATTTGCCTTCAGCGTGAGATGCATCAATGACTTGCTTGATTAAATTCAGCACTGACGGCGTCATTGGGTTGTACAGGTGCGAGATCAAATCATTACCACGATCGACCGCCAGAGTATACTGCGTCAGGTCGTTGGTCCCAATACTGAAGAAGTCGACTTCCTTCGCCAGATGGTGCGCGATGACGGCAGACGCCGGGGTTTCCACCATGATGCCGACTTCAATGCTCTCATCAAACGCTTTACCTTCTTCGCGCAGCTGGGCTTTCAACAGCTCCAGTTCCGCTTTCAGGCTGCGCACTTCTTCAACCGAAATAATCATCGGGAACATGATGCGCAGTTTGCCGAATGATGACGCGCGCAGGATGGCACGCAGCTGGGCATGCAAAATTTCTTTGCGGTCCATGGCGATACGAATCGCGCGCCAGCCGAGGAACGGGTTCTCTTCTTTCGGCAGGTTCATGTACGGCAGATCTTTGTCGCCGCCAATGTCCATGGTACGCACGATCACCGCCTGTGAACCCATCGCTTCAGCGACGGCTTTATAGGCCTGGAACTGCTCTTCTTCGCTTGGCAGCGAATCACGGTCCATGAACAGGAATTCAGTACGGTAGAGGCCAACACCTTCTGCGCCGTTGCGCTCAGCGCCAGCGATATCACGCACGGTACCGATGTTAGCGCACACTTCTACCTGATGGCCGTCCAGCGTCACCGCCGGCAGATCTTTCAGTTTGGCTAATTCATGTTTTTCAGACAGATACTGGGTCTGTACGGCTTTCAGCTCTTCCTGAATTGCTTCAGAAGGATTGACGTAAATGGTGTTATTAACGCCATCCAGAATCAGGAAATCGCCGTTTTTGATGGTGGCGGTGACGTTACCGGTTCCGACAATCGCCGGGATCTCAAGGGAACGCGCCATGATTGAGGTGTGCGAGGTGCGCCCGCCTAAATCAGTAATAAAGCCCAGCACCTTTTTCAGGTTCAGCTGTGCGGTTTCTGACGGCGTTAAATCTTTGGCCACCAGAATGGATTCGTCCTGAATTGCGCTCAGGTCAACGATATGCAGACCTAAAATGTTCTGCAGCAGACGCTTACCGATGTCACGCACGTCAGCCGCACGCTCTTTCAGGTATTCGTCATCTAACTCTTCCAGCGCTTTCGCCTGGCCATCGATAACAGAGTAGGCAGCGGCGTCAGCAGAGGCGTGATCTTTTTTGATCAGGTCGATGATTTCCTGCTCCAGCTCTTCATCTTCCAGCAACATGATGTGGCCTTCGAAGATGGCGGCTTTCTCTTCACCGAGGGTTTCACCCGCTTTGATGCGAATCGCTTCCAGTTGTACTGCCGCCTTGCTGCGGCCGTCGAGGAAGCGCTGAACTTCCTGCTCAACCTGGTCATCCGAAATCTTCTTGCGGTTGATGACGATCTCGTCTTCTTTCAGCAGCAGTGCTTTGCCGAAAGCGATACCTGGTGATGCTAAAATGCCTGAAATCATAACCTTACCTTTTAATCACGATGGCTGATTGGACTCTTTGCGGTGCCATTGTCGCGGGACACGTACTTTACGAAAGCAATAACGCGGACAGATTGTCCGCGATCAAGATGTTTGCACTCAATGGCGCAGAGGAGTCGATTTGCTGGAAAGCTGAGCGGAACTTATTCCAGTTCAGCCATCAGTTTGACCAGATGCTCAACTGCTTTTTGCTCGTCTTCACCTTCCGCGGAAAGGGTCACGACAGTCCCCTGGGTTAAACCCAGCGTCTGCAGTTTGAACAGGCTTTTTGCGCTCGCTGATTTACCGTTAGAGGTCACGGTAATTTCTGACTGGAAAGCTTTGGCTTCTTTAACGAATTGCGCAGCTGGGCGAGTGTGCAGACCGTTTGGTGCGGTAATGGTAACTTCTTGCTGGAACATTCTATTTCCCCAACGTTATCAGGATGAGTGTTTTGGATCTAAAGTCTAGCCTGGAGCCGTCACTTTAGCCTGTGTAGGTGCGCGGGTATAGCATCATGCTGGCTAACGACGCGCATGAATGAATTTTTCAATTCCGTTGCGTGTCAAAAACGATTCTACACGTCACCGGGTAATTATGCCGTTAATCGCCGTTTCGCCAAATCCGTAAATCGATTCAGCTTGATCCACTTCAAAGAGGGATTAATTTCAGGCATCGAAATAATTGGCAGTCTAAATACCAGAGCCGCGTCACTGAAATCAATCTGCAGGGTGGTAAAAGTGGGATCTGCACCACAAAAAAGCACCCAATCGGGTGCTTTTTTCGGCATTTTCAGACTATCAGCCGTTACTGCTGCAGCTCTTTTTCGGTGAACAGGTCGGCAAAAAGGGCGGTACTGAGGTAGCGTTCGCCGGAAGAGGGCAGGATCACCACAATGTTCTTATTGGCGAAAGCTTCATCTTCCTGCAGCTTCAGCGCCGCAGCGACTGCCGCGCCGGATGAAATACCGGCCAGGATACCTTCTTCTTCCATCAGCTGACGGGCAGTGCTGATGGCTTCTTCATTGCTGATGGCAATCACCCGATCGATCAGATTCAGATCAAGGTTGCCTGGAATAAAGCCGGCACCGATACCCTGAATTTTATGCGGGCCTGGTTTGATCTCATCGCCGGCCAGCGCCTGAGCAATCACCGGTGAGTCCGTCGGCTCAACGGCAACCGAGATCAAATCTTTTTTGCCTTTGGTGTTCTTGATGTAGCGGCTCACGCCGGTCAGCGTACCGCCGGTGCCGACGCCAGCAATAAACACGTCCACTTCACCGTCGGTATCTTCCCAGATTTCCGGGCCAGTAGTCTTTTCGTGGATTTCCGGGTTGGCCGGGTTGCTGAACTGCTGTAACAGCACATATTTATCCGGGTTACTGGCGACGATCTCTTCTGCTTTGGCGATCGCGCCTTTCATGCCTTTGGCACCTTCGGTCAGCACCAGCTGTGCGCCCAGCGCTTTCAGCAACTTACGACGCTCAACCGACATGGTCTCCGGCATGGTCAGCGTCAGTTTGTAACCGCGCGCCGCCGCCACATAGGCCAGCGCGATACCGGTGTTACCGCTGGTTGGTTCAACCAGTTCAACGCCCGGTTTCAGAATGCCGCGTTTCTCTGCGTCCCAAATCATATTGGCACCGATACGGCATTTCACGCTGAAGCTCGGATTACGGGATTCAACTTTCGCAAGGATGCGGCCGTTACCGATACGGTTCAGTCGAACCAGTGGCGTATGACCAATTGTCAAAGAGTTGTCTTCATAGATCTTACTCATAGCCTGCCCTTAACTGTATGAATTATTGGGAACCCTCTGAGCATACCTGTTCTGCCTGGGTGCGGAAGGAAAGAAATCGCATATCTATATGTCAGCCGGCAATAAGCCGCGTTAAAAAGAGCATAAGGCCGGCTGAGAGGTCTAACGCAAACCGGGATGCGCCAGGTTCTGTCGATAGCGATCGACCCACATTGCCGTGGCACCGCAAACAGCAACCGGCATGATGGCGAGGTTCAGAATCGGAATCATGGTGAACAGACTAATCAGTGCGCCAAACTGCATGTTAGCGGTTTTGTGCTGTCGCAGGGCGTTGCGCATCTGCTGAAAAGGGACTTTATGGTTATCAAACGGATAGTCACAATATTGCACCGACAGCATCCAGGCGCTGAACAGGAACCACAGCACCGGCGCCACGGTCTGGCCGAAGCCGGGAATAAAGTAGAGCAGCAGCAGCCCGATGGCGCGCGGCAGGTAGTACCCCAGCTTTTGCAGCTCACGCTTCATGATGCGCGGCACATCCTTAATCAATCCAGCCCAACCGCTGTCGGGCAACGGCTTACCGGTAAGACGACCTTCGAGCTGCTCGGCCAGCAGTCCGCAGAAGGGCGCGGCAATCCAGTTCGCCAGCGTGGAGAAGAAGTAGCTAAACACCAGCACAATTGCAATCACCGACAGCGGCCACAGCAGATAGCTCAGCCACTGCAGCCAGTCCGGGATATGAGCCAGCAGGCGTGGGATCCAGTCGCCCAGCCGGTAAAATAGCCAGATAAACGCGCCGCCCAGCATTACGATGTTAATCAGCAGTGGCATCACCACAAAACGCCGGATGCCCGGTAAACGCACCAGTTTCCAGCCCTGGCTGAAATAGTGTACACCGTTAAAATTTGAGACCGATTTCTCACGGGCCATAAAGCCAATTCTCCTGAAGATGTTAAGCCGCGCCCACTATAACCTGGCTTTTTCTGCTGACCAGCTGCCGTTTGGGTAAAAAAACAGCGAAAAAGCGTGGGTCGCCTATCTTATTTGTCAGAAAATAGTGCACAGACTTGCACTTGTGTAGCAGGGCAAATACAGTTAGAGGATAAAGTTTGCCGCGGTGGCAAGGTATTGGAACAACAGAGAATACAATGATGCAGGATTTGCGTCTGATATTAATCGTTGTTGGCGCGATCGCCATTATAGCGCTCCTTCTTCACGGGCTGTGGACCAGCCGAAAAGAGCGCTCGTCAGTGTTCCGCGATCGCCCGCACAAACGTCTTAAACAACGTGATGAACATGATGAGCAGGACCTGATTGACGACGAGGACGACGGCGTCGGTGAGGTACGTGTACGCCCTGAGCGTCCGACTCATCAGGAACCGCGTTTCGATGAAGTTCGCGATTCACAGCCACAAGCGCCGCGTCAGCCTGCGGCCGCTGAGCCTGTGCGTCAGCCCGCGCCGCGACCTGCACCGCAGTCTGAACCTGAAAGCGATCCGCTGTTCGACACGGCACCGCAGCCTAAGCCGCAGCCGCGTCCTGAGCCGGTCCGCCAGCAGCAACCTGCGCCGACCTTTGTCGCGCCGCCGGTGCAGGCCGATCCGCTGCTCGATTTAGATCCGCTGGAGTCGGTACAGCCGGAACCGCAGTATCAGGCTGAGCCTGAGCCGCAGTCTGAGGTGGTTGCTGCGCCTGAAACCAAAGCGCCAGCAGAGAAGCCTAAAGAGGCGGTGCTGGTGCTGCATGTGGCCGCGCACTCCGGTGGCGAGCTGAACGGTGAAGCGCTGCTGCAGGGGATTCTGCAGGCTGGCTTCCAGTTTGGCGAAATGAACATTTTCCACCGTCATCTCAGCCCGGCAGGCAGCGGTCCGGTATTGTTTAGCCTGGCCAATATGGTTAAACCGGGTTCGTTCAATCCTGATCTGATGACTGATTTCAGCACGCCTGGCATCTCTATCTTTATGATGGTGCCTTCCTATGGGGATGCGAATCAGAACTTCAAGCTGATGTTACAGTCAGCGCAGCGTATCGCGGATGATGTCGGCGGTGTGGTGCTGGATGATGAGCGCCGCATGATGACACCACAGAAGCTGGAAACCTACAAAGCGCGCATTCGCGATGTGGTCGGCATCTGAGACCTGCGCTAACGGTTAACTGAATTGTCAAAACAAACCCCCGCCTGTCGGGGGTTTTTTATCTGATGGGGCTTTATGAAATCCGTCCAGGATCAAATCACCGAACTGCGCACAACGTTGCGTCATCATGAATATCTCTACCACGTTATGGATGCCCCGGAAGTACCGGATGCCGAATACGATCGTCTGATGCGTGAGCTGCGTGAGATGGAAGCGGCGCATCCCGAGCTGATCACTCCGGACTCGCCTACTCAGCGTGTCGGTGCTGCGCCGCTGACGGTGTTCGAGCAGGTGCGTCATGAAGTCCCGATGCTGTCGCTGGATAACGCTTTTGATGAAGCCACCTTTATGGCTTTCAACAAGCGGGTGCAGGATCGGCTGAAAAACAGCGATGACATCACCTACTGCTGCGAACTGAAACTGGATGGCCTGGCGGTCAGCCTGCTGTACGAAAACGGCCTGCTGGTGCGGGCGGCGACCCGCGGTGACGGTACTACCGGCGAGAATATTACCGCCAATGTCCGCACCATTCGCGCCATTCCGCTGCGGCTGAAGGGCGACAACATTCCGGCGCGACTGGAAGTGCGCGGCGAAGTGTTTATGACCCAGCGCGGCTTTGAAAAACTGAATGAAGAAGCACGGCGTACCGACGGCAAGGTGTTTGCCAACCCGCGTAATGCGGCGGCAGGCTCGCTGCGCCAGCTGGATCCGCGCATTACCGCTAAGCGCCCGCTGACCTTCTTCTGCTACGGTTTTGGCCTGCTGGAAGGCGGCGATATTCCACACAGCCACCTGGCGCGACTGCAACAGTTCAAAGCCTGGGGGCTGCCGGTCAGCGATCGGATCCGTCTGGCGCACAACGCAGAAGAGGCGCTGGCTTTTTATCGTGAGATTGAGCGGCAGCGCCCCACGCTCGGTTTTGATATCGACGGTGTGGTAATCAAAGTCGATTCGCAGGCGCTGCAGGAGCAGCTCGGCTTCGTGGCTCGCGCACCACGCTGGGCTATTGCTTTTAAGTTCCCGGCTCAGGAGCAGATGACCTGGGTGCGCGACGTCGAGTTTCAGGTCGGACGCACCGGCGCGATTACGCCGGTGGCGCGGCTCGAACCGGTTCAGGTGGCCGGCGTTATCGTCAGCAATGCCACGCTGCACAATGCCGATGAAATTGAGCGCCTCGGCTTGCGCATCGGCGATCGGGTGGTGATTCGCCGCGCAGGCGATGTCATTCCGCAGGTGGTTAATGTGGTAACGACGGAACGCCCCGATGACGCCCGTGAAGTGGTGTTTCCGCAACATTGTCCGGTCTGTGGGTCGGACGTTGAGCGGGTGGAAGGGGAGTCGGTCACGCGCTGCACCGGCGGGCTGATCTGTGGTGCCCAGCGCAAAGAAGCGCTGAAGCACTTTGTGTCGCGCCGGGCGATGGATGTGGACGGCATGGGCGATAAGATTATCGACCAGCTGGTGGAAAAAGAGTATGTCAAAACCCCGGCTGACCTGTTCCGCCTGACCGCCGGTGTGCTGACCGGCCTCGATCGTATGGGGCCGAAATCGGCGCAAAACGTGGTGGATGCGCTGCAAAAGGCGAAATCGACCACCCTGGCGCGCTTTCTCTATGCGCTCGGCATTCGCGAAGTCGGTGAAGCGACCGCCGCCAATCTGGCTAACCATTTTGGTGAACTGGAAAAAGTGATGGATGCCGATCTGGAGGCGCTGATTGCGGTGCCGGATGTCGGCAAGGTGGTGGCGTCTCACGTGCGTAACTTCATGGAAGAGGAGAGCAACCGCGAGGTAATCCGCCAGCTGGTCGATGAGATAGGCATTCACTGGCCGGCGGTGGTGGTAGTGAGAGCCGAAGAGATCGACAGTCCGTTTGCCGGTAAAACGGTGGTGCTGACCGGCTCGCTGTCGCAGATGAACCGTGATGATGCCAAAGCGCAGTTAACTGCGCTGGGCGCAAAGGTAAGCGGCAGCGTTTCGAAGAAAACCGATCTGCTGATTGCCGGTGAAGCGGCCGGTTCCAAGCTGGCTAAAGCGCAGGAGCTGGGGATTGAGGTGATCGATGAAGCGGAAATGATCCGTCTGCTGGGTGCCTGATATGGAGAAACATCAGCTGGTGGCGATTGCCAATACTGCGATGCCCTTTGGCAAATACAAAGGGCGGATGCTGATCGATCTGCCCGAGCCTTACCTGCTGTGGTTTGCCCGCAGCGGGGATTTTCCGTCAGGCCAGCTGGGTGACCTGATGCAACTAACGCTGGCAATCAAAATTGAAGGCCTTGAAGGATTGGTCACACCGCTTAAGGCCAGTAAGTAATTCTGCCCGCGCTGGCGGGCAGTGTTTCTATTTTTGTGACTCCATCACCGGCGCTTTAACCTGCTGCGCCTGCAGCTTCTCGCCACTCTTTTTGTAGCGCCCGGCGATAAAGGAACAGACCATCAGCTGAACCTGATGGAAGATCATTAACGGCAGCACAATCATCCCCACGCTGCTGGCCGGGAACAGGATATTCGCCATCGGCACGCCGTTGGCCAGGCTCTTCTTCGATCCACAAAAAAGCACCACGATTTCATCGGCACGTTTAAAGCGGAACAGACGCGACGCCAGCAGGTTGATCAGCAACACTGCGGTCAGCAGCAGTACGCATCCTGCCAGAATCCACAACAGCGTATCGACGCCGACGCGGTGCCAGATGCCGTTAATCACCGCTTCACTGAAGGCGGAATAGACCACCAGCAGAATCGACGTCTGATCGGTTTTGCCAATCAGGCTGCGATGTTTCTCCACCCAGGCTCCAATCCAGCGGCGCGAGAGATGTCCCAGCACAAAAGGCACCAGCAGCTGCAGCATAATCTTACCGATTTGCTCCAGGCCGTCGGATGGCGCATTGCTGTGTACATCCATCACCAGATTAACCAGCAGCGGGGAGATGAATACCCCCAACAGGCTTGATGCTGAAGCGCTACAGACCGCTGCTGCAACGTTACCGCCCGCCATCGAAGTGAAGGCGATGGCTGATTGCACCGTCGCCGGCAGAATGCAGAGGTAGATAAAGCCGGTATAGATTTCAGGGCCGACATTCACCGGATGCCACCAGACCAGCAGCAGCCCGAGCAGCGGGAACAGCACAAAGGTACTGAACATAATCCACAGATGCAGTTGCCAGTGACTGCTGCCGGCGATGATCTTTTCGCGTGATAACTTGGCACCGTGCATGAAAAACAGCAGGGCGATGGCGGCAGTGGTCAGATAGCTAAAGATATCGACGAAAATGCCTTTTGCAGGCAGGAAAGACGCCAGCAACACGGTAATGATGAGTTTGACCATCATCGGATCGAGCCGTAAAAATCCCATCGTTAAAATCCGGTTAAATATTGAATAGCCTGATTGTGCGCGAAGCGGGTTTAGAAATAAAATTGATTTATTGAATTAATCTATGAGCTGAATCGATGAATTATACCCTTAAACAGCTGCGGACCTTTATCGCGGTAGCGCATCACGGCGGATTCAGTCAGGCCGGGCAGGCGATCGGCCTGAGCCAGTCGGCGGTCAGTCACAGCATAAAAGAGCTGGAAGCGGAAACCGGCGTCCGCCTGCTGGACCGCACCACGCGCGAGGTGATGCTGACGGAAGCCGGGCAGCAACTGGCGTCGCGTATGGAGCGGTTGCTGGAAGAGATCAATACCACGCTACTGGATATCCGCAGCTATGGCGAGCAGCGTAGCGGCACGGTGCGGCTGGCGGCCAGCCAGACGATTTCAGCTCATCTGATGCCACAATGCCTGGCGGCCAGTCAGCACCATTTTCCCGATATCAAAGTGATCCTCCACGATCGCGCCCAGCAGTGGGTATTGCAAAGCGTGCGCAACGCCGAGGTCGATTTTGGCATTATCATCGGTCCGCTCAGTGATACCGATTTCGATTGCCTCGCCATTCTGGATGAGCCGTTTCTTTTATTGTGCCGTGATGACGATCCGCTGGCGCTGGTGGAACAGGCGCAGTGGTCGATGCTGGCGGGGCGCACTATGGTGCTGCAGGATTACGCTTCAGGCAGTCGGGTATTGATTGATGCAGCGATGCAGCAACAGCAGATTCAGGTCGACGTGGTGCAGGATATTGGTCATCCCGCCACGCTGTTCCCGATGGTCGATGCGGGGATCGGTATCAGCATTCTGCCGGCGCTGGCCTTACCGCTGCCGGCCGGGCGGGCGCTGACGGTGAGACGTTTATACCCGGAGATAAATCGCAGCCTGATGCTGATTAAGCGCAAAAATCGCTCGCTGACGCCAGCCGCCGAAGCGATCTGGCAAGAGGTGCGCCAGCAGGCCGCGCTGCTGGCGCAACAACGGGCGGTCAATCCGCCGTTTTAGATATAGACATCGAGCTGGTGGTTGTCGGTTGGACGGTTGACGCCGTCCGCCTTGATTTCGCCTGGCAGTTTGCTGTCATCACTTTTCTGCTCAGCCTGTTCGGCTTGCTTCTGCTCTAACTGCGCAATCTGCGCTTCCAGCATGGTGATTTGCGACTCATACATCTGCTGCATCTCAGCTTTCTGTTTGTCAGACAGATCGTGATTGCCGGACAGGTCTTTCAGTTGCTTAGTGATGTTCTGGATCTGTTTGTTCAGTGCGGCCACCTGCGCCGCGACACTGCCGCCGCCGCTGTCACTGCTACTGGCTGCACTGCTTAAAACGCCCGATATAGATGACATCATTTTCTCCCTGCAAATAGTTAATATAAATATCGGCCTGTGGAAAAATGTCTTGAGAAGAAAAATGTTAAGAAGGCGAAAAGAACGGCGAGTAGAGATTGTCTGCGCCGTTAAGGCGGATGTGGCGGGGCAGTGAGGTAACAGCGGGTGACCGCAGAAACGGAAAAAGCGCCTTAAAGGCGCTTTTTTCTGAATGGGTGGGTCGTGCAGGATAAGCCGCGGCCCGTCCGGGGCCACGCCCTGCGGGTGATGCTGTCGCATCAGCCTGAATCGCTCCCGGCGCTTCAGTCGAACCTGCGGCAGGTTCTCATCCGGCACGTTCAACTCTGGGCAGCAGAAACGAAAAAAGCGCCTTAAAGGCGCTTTCTTCTTAATTGGTGGGTCGTGCAGGATTCGAACCTGCGACCAATTGATTAAAAGTCAACTGCTCTACCAACTGAGCTAACGACCCGAAGTGGTGGGTGATGACGGGTTCGAACCGCCGACCCCCTCCTTGTAAGGGAGATGCTCTACCAACTGAGCTAATCACCCACTTCGTACTGCTTAACAGGCGTGTATCACACTAAGATATGGTGGGTGATGACGGGCTCGAACCGCCGACCCCCTCCTTGTAAGGGAGATGCTCTACCAACTGAGCTAATCACCCATATCTTATATCCTGTTCACTGCGGGCCACCTTTTAGAGTGGTGGGTGATGACGGGTTCGAACCGCCGACCCCCTCCTTGTAAGGGAGATGCTCTACCAACTGAGCTAATCACCCCCGCTGTGTGGAGTCGCATTATAGGGATAGTTGATTTTGAGTCAACGCTTTTTAAAACATAAATGTGCGTTCGGTTTATTTTTAAACATCCTGTCGCGCTTTTAGTCAATGTGCTGGTTTTACTGGCAGAAAAGCCCCTTTTAGCCGGGCGCAGGCAACGGGCACGCATTGAGGATTCACCGCCAGATGCTAGAATGTGGCCACTGTTTTCGCGTCTAACCTGTTTTTTGTCATCCAGACAGAGAACCTGCGCATCTAAGGCAATACTCAATGAAAATCAAAACTCGCTTCGCGCCCAGTCCTACCGGCTATTTACATGTAGGCGGCGCCCGTACCGCACTCTATTCCTGGCTCTTCGCCCGCCACAATCAGGGCGAGTTTGTGCTGCGTATTGAAGACACCGATCTGGAGCGCTCTACGCCAGAGGCCATCGAAGCCATCATGGATGGTATGAACTGGCTGAGCCTCGACTGGAATGAAGGCCCGTATTACCAGACTAAACGCTTCGATCGCTACAACGCGGTGATTGATGAGATGCTGGCAGCGGGCACAGCCTATAAATGTTACTGCTCGAAAGAACGTCTCGAAGCCCTGCGTGAACAGCAGATGGCAAACGGCGAAAAGCCGCGTTACGACGGTCGCTGCCGTGACAGTCACGATCATCATGCAGCCGATGAGCCTTGCGTGGTGCGTTTTCGCAACCCACAGGACGGTTCGGTCATTTTTGATGACCAGATCCGCGGTCCGATTGAATTCAGCAACCAGGAGCTGGATGATCTGATCATCCGCCGCACCGACGGTTCACCAACCTATAACTTCTGCGTAGTGGTTGATGACTGGGATATGGGCATCACGCACGTCATTCGTGGCGAAGACCATATCAACAACACCCCGCGCCAGATCAACATCCTGAAAGCGATTGGCGCTCAGGTGCCGGTCTATGCCCACGTGTCGATGATCCTCGGCGACGATGGCAAGAAACTGTCCAAGCGTCACGGTGCCGTTGGTGTTATGCAGTATCGTGATGATGGTTATCTGCCGGAAGCGCTGCTGAACTACCTGGTTCGCCTCGGCTGGTCACATGGCGATCAGGAGATCTTTAGCGTTGCTGAGATGACTGAGCTGTTTACGCTGGATGCGGTCAGCAAGTCTGCCAGTGCCTTTAATACCGAAAAGCTGCAGTGGCTGAATCACCATTACATTAATGCGCTGCCGCCAGAATATGTTGCGACGCATCTGCAATGGCATATTGAACAGCAGAAAATTGATACCCGTACCGGTCCGGAACTGGCGAAGCTGGTGGGTCTGCTGGGTGAACGTTGTAAGACGCTGAAAGAGATGGCGGCTTCCTGCCGTTATTTCTATGAAGACTTTAATGAGTTTGATGCCGATGCTGCGAAGAAACATCTTCGTCCGGTTGCACGTCAGCCGCTGGAAGTGGTGCGTGATAAGCTGGCGGCCATCAGCGACTGGACAGCAGAAAACGTTCATCAGGCGATTCAGAGCACCGCAGATGAGCTGGAAGTCGGAATGGGCAAAGTCGGTATGCCGCTGCGTGTGGCGGTGACCGGTGCCGGTCAGTCACCGGGTCTGGACGTGACCGTTGAAGCGATTGGCCGTAGCCGCAGCGTCGCGCGCATCAAGCAGGCGCTGGCCTTTATCAGTGAGCGCGAAGCGCAGGCCTGAATAAACAAGCCGGAAGCAGCACGCTTCCGGTTTTTTTTACTCTTCATTAATCCCCAGCCGCTGCAATACGCCTTTAATCCCTTCACGTAATATTAATGCCGTGAACTGATCCTGCTCTGCCTGACTCATTTGCTGGACGGAACTTATTAATAACGCAGGCAATGAATGAGGGGCTGTGCCATAGGTCGCTGAGGTTTCATTCAGGTTGCGCGTTGCCTGGATAAAACTTTTAACACGCTCATCAATATGGATCAGGCGAGCCTTACCGCCTTGTACACCGGGCTTTGGCGTGGTGGTCCAGTTTTCCCGCTTGATCCACTTATTCACCGTTTGTCGACTGTAACCCGTTTCTGCCGCTAACTCTTCGGGAGTGAGCCATTCCTTTTTCACAGTGCTGTCCCTGTTAAATACATTAGCACTACATATTACAGCAAAACGTAACGGGTGAAAGTAACTGAAGGTGAAATTGCCTTTTGCCACTCGACAAAAGGCAAATAATCATTTATTGCACGCTGCTGGCAGGTTCAACAGCAGGGCGGAAGGCGAGGAAGTAGGCCAGACCGACGAAAACGGCACCGCCGACGCCATTACCTAAAAATACCGCGACAAAGTTAGGGAAGTACTCTGCCCAGCTCATCTGCCCGGCGAAGATAGCGGCCGGAATGATGAACATATTGGCCACCACGTGCTGGAAGCCAATGGCGACGAAGGCCATCACCGGGAACCACATGCCGAAAATTTTGCCGACCACATCTTTACTGGCAAACGCCAGCCACACCGCCAGACAGACCAGCCAGTTACAGCCTACGCCGGAAATGAAGGCGTGCAGAAAATCGGCGTGCACTTTCGCTGAGGCGATGGCGACAGTCTTCTTCAGGTAATCCCCTTCGGTCATGCCCAGCATGTGGCCAAAGAACCAGGCCACCGCGACGCTGCCGAGAAAGTTAGCCAGCGTCACCCAAAACCAGTTACGCGCGACGCTGAAAAACGAGATACGACGGGCAAACCAGGCCACCGGTAAGGTCATCATATTGCCGGTCAGCAGCTCTCCGCCCGCCAGTACCGTCAGAATGAGTCCGACCGGAAAGACCGCCGCGCCCAACAGGCCGCCGAACGAGCCCCAGTCGGCAGGCAGGGAATTAATGACATGCAGATCCAGCAGGAAGCCGGTGGCAATAAAAGCGCCGGCCATAAAGCCGAGGATCAGAAGAATGCTGATCGGCGCGCGGCTTTTGGCCACGCCTGCCTGGATCGCCAGTTGGGCGATTTCTTTTGGTGTATGCAGTGACATAGTATCTCAATAGTTTTTTTGATTAATGGGACGGTAAACGCCTGGTGGACGCGCGGCCGGCGGGAGAGGGGTCCGGTGACCGCTTAATTAGCGCGCTAAGTTTTGCATGCGAAAAAGACGAAGACAAGAAAATTCCCATAACATATTTAACCGTGATTTAACCTGGCCGCCGTCTGAATAACAGAAAAAAAACGCTCAGGCAGTTACCGCTGTGGTTCTGGCGCTGGCATGCTGCTGAAACCGCTCAGGTTGCCGTCTTTTTCAGCGATCAAACACAGAATGTGATTTTGCCGTTGACACCCTGGAGGGGGTTTCATATTATGCCGTCCGTCGCTTAACACGACAGTTTTTCGGTTCGGGGCTATAGCTCAGCTGGGAGAGCGCCTGCATGGCATGCAGGAGGTCAGCGGTTCGATCCCGCTTAGCTCCACCAAACTTCTTCCCAAAAGTTTGGCACTGAAAAACAATTCCAGATGTGGGGGTATAGCTCAGCTGGGAGAGCGCTTGCATGGCATGCAAGAGGTCAGCGGTTCGATCCCGCTTATCTCCACCATTTTCTGACAATTCTCTGTCAAATTCGCCTTTCTGATTTCGACTTCTCGCTTAACCGCGCCAACGCGTCACGTCTGACGTTTACCCGCCGATTATCCCGTATCTGAACCTTCTGTTGTCAATCGCCGAACTCATCACGCTCACACGCTCACACGCTGCTGTGCGGCGATAGCGCTATTCGTTGTCTGTCACGACGATTAGGCTCTGGCGCGCTGCTGTGCTGGTTGTGCCGCGCTGAGCGATTGCTAATGCGCAGCCTCAGCATGTTGCTGAGCCGTGACGACAGGAAGCAGAAGCAGGAAGAAGCAGGAAGGGCAGAAAGACAGAAGAGAAGGGCGAGACCCGCTCGCCCTTTTAGATCAGAACGCCAGCACCAGACCGGCGATCGCAGCTGAAAGCACGCTGACCAGGGTTGAGCCATACAGCAGTTTCAGACCAAAGCGGGAAACCACGTTGCCTTGCTCTTCGTTCAGACCTTTGATGGCGCCTGCCACAATGCCGATAGAAGAGAAGTTAGCGAACGACACCAGGAACACCGACAGAATGCCTTCGGCGTGCGGTGACAGCTGACCAGCAAGTTTCTGCAGATCCATCATCGCAACGAACTCATTAGACACCAGCTTGGTGGCCATAATACTGCCAACCTGCAACGCTTCACCTGCCGGCACGCCCATCACCCAGGCAAACGGGTAGAAGACATAACCCAGTACGCCCTGGAAGGTGATACCGAAAATCACGTCAAACAGCGCATTCAGACCTGAAATCAGTGCGATAAAACCGATCAGCATCGCGGCCACAATGATGGCAACGCGGAAACCGGCCAGGATGTACTCGCCCAGCATTTCAAAGAAGCTCTGGCCTTTATGCAGATCCTGCAGTTGCAGATCTTCTTCGCTGTCGACGCGGTAAGGGTTAATCAGCGACAGCACGATAAAGGTGCTGAACATGTTCAGTACCAGCGCCGCGACCACATATTTCGGCTGCAGCATGGTCATGTAAGCGCCGACAATCGACATCGACACGGTCGACATCGCGGTGGCTGCCATGGTGTACATCCGGCGCTGTGACATCTGGCCGAGGATATCTTTATAGGCAATGAAGTTTTCTGACTGTCCCAGTATCAGAGAACTCACGGCGTTAAACGATTCCAGCTTGCCCATGCCATTCACTTTCGACAGTACGGTGCCGATGCCACGGATAACCCATGGCAGAATGCGGAAGTGCTGCAAAATACCGATCAGCGCAGAGATAAAGACGATCGGGCACAGTACGTTGAGGAAGAAGAAGGCGAGGCCTTTATCATTCATATTGCCGAAGACAAAGTTGGTGCCCTCCGCCGCGTATTTCAGCAGATGGTCAAACACGCCGGCAAAACCTTTAACGAATCCGAGTCCCGCTTCGGAGTTCAGGAAGAACCAGGCGAGCACAATTTCAATCACCAGAAGCTGTATAATGTAGCGAATGCGAATACTTTTTCGGTCGTGACTGACCAGCAAGGCCAACACGCCGACCACCACCAGTGCTAAAAGAAACTGCAAAATATGGGACATGGTTGCTCCAAATTTGAGGAGGGTTGTATTTTGCTGCGTATTCTATGTAACGCGTTACTTAAAAACGAGATCTGAGCCACAATATAAGTATTCGCTATCACCTTATTTTCCAGAAAACTCTCAGCGATCACGTCTCGTTTACAAAACCTTCACAGTAGATAACCACAAATTTATTGTCTATATTTTGCCCCGGGCGTAGAGTGACATCGTTGCTCACATTTTTAGCACTCACTTCCTTTACTGTAAGATATAGCAATGGCTATACTTTATAGCAGCATCTATTTCACCAATAACAATAATCGAATTTCACTTGCAACCGCTTCCTCCTAAGCTTGCCGGGGTAGGCACATGTTCAGACAGGGTACCGTATATGTTTGAAAGTCGTACCGCCGAGCGCGCCGCTCGCGGAGTAAGAAAAGTCAAACTCGCACTGTTGGGACCCGCGTTTATTGCCGCTATCGGCTATATCGATCCGGGCAACTTTGCGACTAATATTCAGGCGGGCGCAGCGTACGGCTATAAACTGCTGTGGGTGGTGGTGTGGGCCAACATCATGGCGATGCTGATCCAGCTGATGTCGGCCAAACTGGGCATCGCTACCGGTAAAAACCTCGCTGAACATATTCGCGACCGCTTTCCCCGGCCAGCGGTGTGGTTCTATTGGGTGCAGGCGGAAATCATCGCCATGGCCACCGATCTGGCGGAATTTATCGGCGCGGCGCTGGGCTTCAAACTGCTGCTGGGCATTTCGTTGATGCAGGGCGCGGTGCTGACCGGTATCGCCACCTTCCTGATCCTGATGTTACAGAGTCGCGGACAAAAGCCGCTGGAGCTGGTGATTGGCGGGCTGCTGCTGTTTGTCGCCGCTGCCTATATCGTTGAGCTGTTCTTCTCCCAGCCCAAGGTCAGTGAACTGGTGCTCGGCATGGCGCTACCCTCTTTGCCGACCTCAGACGCGGTGTTCCTTGCCGCCGGGGTGCTGGGGGCGACCATTATGCCGCACGTGATCTACCTGCACTCCGCACTGACCCAGGGCAAAAGCAGCGACAGCAAAGGTCAGCGTTACTCGTCGACCAAACTGGACGTGGCGATTGCGATGACCATCGCCGGATTCGTTAACCTGGCGATGATGGCAACCGCAGCCGCGGCCTTCCACTTTAGTGGGCACAGTAAAATTGCCGAACTCGATCAGGCTTACCTGACGCTGCAACCGTTACTGGGCGAAGCCGCTGCCATCGTGTTTGGCCTGAGCCTGGTGGCCGCGGGTTTATCATCGACGGTGGTCGGTACGCTGGCGGGACAGGTGGTGATGCAGGGCTTTATCCGTTTCCATATCCCGCTCTGGGTGCGCCGCACGGTGACCATGCTGCCCTCCTTTATTGTCATCTGGGCGGGCTGGGACCCGACCCGCATTCTGGTGATGAGTCAGGTACTGCTCAGCTTTGGTATCGCGCTGGCGTTAATTCCGCTGCTGGCGTTCACCGGCAACCGTGAACTGATGGGCGATGAGATGGTGAATTCTCGTCTGATGCAACTGACTGGCTGGGTGATTGTGGCGCTGGTGATTACGCTGAATATCTATCTGCTGGTAGGACAAGCGCTGGGACTATAACGGCGACAGGTAACGATAAACGCCCGGTGATGCCGGGCGTTTTGCCTTAATGATGGTCGCGTCCATGGTGGTCGCGGCCATGGTGATCGTGGCGGTCATGATGATCGCGGCGATGCTGATGTTCCCAGCGACGATCCCGGTCACGCTGGTGCCAGCGACGTTCGCGCTCCCACTCCTGATGACGACGCCACTCTTCATGACGCCACCAGCGGCGCTCATTCCAGGAATAACGATCGTTCCACCAGCGCGGTTCACGCCAGTGGCCGCCATCCCAGTAGTAGCCACGACGGTCGCGGTCGCCAAGTTGCAGCGTTACGCCGGGGGCCAGGGTTATTGAGGCACTGGACGCGTGTGCGGTGTGTACTGCCAGCGGTGATAACATTGCCAGCAAGGCGGCAAACAAAACGGCTCTTTTCATTTTTTTCTCCTCATCAACAGTCTGATGCTGTTGCGGCGCAGCGATTATGCCTGCGTATTGCTGTTGTTACCGCATCATTGTGTCGGAAGATTGTGAGGAAATTGGGGAGAAAAAGGGGATTGAGACTATTCTGGCGCAGAAAATGCCCGGCCTGCGCCGGGCGATAAAAGGTTACTGCAGGGCCGCTTCGATTGCGGCTAGCTCCGCCTGATCAAACTGACGGCTGGCGAGCATCGCCACCGCATCATCAATCTGGGCGGTTTTGCTGGCCCCGATCAATACTGAGGTCACCCGATCGTCGCGCAACACCCAGGCCAGCGCCATCTGCGCCAGTTTTTGTCCACGCTGGAGGGCAATCTCATTCAGCTTGCGGACTTTTTCCATCTTCTCGTCGGTCAGTTGATTCTCATTGAGGAATTTACTGCCGCTTGCTACCCGTGAATCCTCCGGAATGCCCTGCAGATAGCGGTCAGTCAGCACGCCGCCCGCCAGCGGTGAAAAGGCGATACAGCCGACACCCGCATCACCCAGCGTCTGAATCAGACCCTGCTCCGGGGTGCGTTCGAACATCGAATAACGCGGCTGGTGGATCAGACACGGCGTGCCGAGATCGCGCAGAATGGCAATCGCCTCGGCTGCGCGATCGGCCGGATAATTCGAAATGGCGGCGTATAACGCTTTGCCCTGACGCACCACCTGATCCAGCGCGCGCATGGTCTCTTCCAGCGGCGTCTCCGGATCCGGACGGTGATGATAAAAGATATCAACGTACTCCAGCCCCATGCGCTTCAGGCTTTGATCGAGGCTGGCTACCAGATATTTACGCGATCCCCAGTCACCATACGGGCCGTCCCACATGGTGTAGCCCGCCTTGGTCGAGATAATCAGTTCATCGCGATGGGCACGGAAATCTTCGCGCAGAATACGGCCAAAATTCTCTTCCGCCGAACCCGGCGGCGGACCGTAGTTATTGGCTAAGTCGAAGTGAGTAATGCCGTGGTCAAACGCATGACGCAGCAGGGCGCGGCTGTTATCCACCCGGGTGTTGTCACCAAAGTTATGCCACAGACCAAGTGAGATTGCGGGAAGTTTGATGCCACTGCGGCCGCTACGGCGGTATTCCATCTGCTGATATCGATCGGGACGGGGGAAAGACGACATTCAACGCTCCTGGGTCAAAAACGGGGATTTGTGCCAAAAGGATAGCAGTGTATACGGTTACACTCAGTGACAACGCGCCGCAGATCGCATAATTACAGAGTAATCCGCCGCCGTAACGGCGGCTTGCCAGCCATTGTGGCTGGCACCTGCGACACTTTTCTCGCCAATTTTACAGGCTGTCAGATACTTAAGCCGACTCTCCCAAAAAAGGAATCTGCTATGTCCGCTTTTACTGTTGGTGACTACCTGTTGGCGCGTCTGCAGGAGATTGGCGTGCAGCATTTGTTCGGTGTGCCGGGTGACTACAATCTGCAATTTCTCGATCGGGTTATCGACCATCCGGTGATCCATTGGGTCGGTTGTGCCAACGAGCTGAATGCCGCCTACGCCGCAGACGGTTATGCCCGCTGCCGTGGAGCAGCAGCGCTGCTGACGACGTTTGGCGTGGGCGAGTTGAGTGCCATCAACGGCATTGCCGGCAGTTACGCCGAGCATCTGCCGGTGATCCAGATTGTCGGCGCCCCTGCGACCCAGGCCCAGCAGCAGGGTGATTGCGTGCATCATTCGCTGGGTGATGGTGACTTTCGCCATTTCATCCGCATGGCCGAAGAGGTCAGTGCCGCAACCGCGCTGTTAACCGCGGAAAATGCCACTGCGGAGATCGACCGGGTGATCGTCAGCGCACTGCAGATGCGCCAGCCCGGTTATCTGTCGCTGGCGGTGGACGTCGCCGCCTGCGAGGTTGAGCCACCGACGCAGCCGTTAAACCTGCTCCACCCTTCATCACACCAGGTACGCGAAGCCTTCCGGCAGGCCGCCGAACGATTGCTGGCACCGGCCGCGCGGGTGTCGTTACTGGCGGACTTTCTGGCGTTGCGCTGGCAGCAGCAGCCGGCACTGGCTGCGCTGCGCCAGCGTCGCGCCATCCCCTGTGCCAGTTTACTGATGGGCAAAGGGGTGCTGAATGAACAGCAACCGGGATTCGTCGGCACCTATGCGGGCGAGGGCAGCGCCGGTCAGGTCCGTGAGCAGATCGAACAGGTTGATGTCGCCCTCTGCGTCGGCGTACGCTTCACCGATACCATTACCGCCGGCTTTACCCAGCAGTTTGCCGCTGAACGTCTGATCGATCTGCAACCGCACAGTGCCACTGTTGGCGGGGAAACGTTTTCACCGCTTTCGATGGCCGATGCGCTCAGCGTACTTGATGGCTTATTCGCCCAATATGGCCAGCAGTGGCAGCTCGGGCCGCAGGCAGAAGCCGCCGCGCCGGTTGAGGCAGCGGCGGTCATCAGCCAGCAGGCTTTCTGGCAGGCGATGCAGGAATTTCTGCAGCCAGGCGATATTATTCTGGCCGAACAGGGTACCGCGGCCTTTGGGGCGGCGGCGTTGCGCTTGCCGGCACAGGCGCAGCTACTGGTTCAGCCATTATGGGGATCGATCGGCTATACTTTACCGGCAGCGTTTGGCGCGCAGACCGCCGATCCCGCTCGCCGGGTGATCCTGATTATTGGCGACGGTTCGGCACAGCTGACCATTCAGGAATTAGGGTCAATGTTGCGCGACCAGCAGCAGCCAATTATCTTTCTGCTGAATAATGAAGGATATACCGTTGAGCGGGCGATTCATGGCGCAACACAACGTTACAATGATATCGCTCAGTGGAACTGGACGGCGTTGCCGCAAGCCCTTAGCCTGCACGGCCAGGCGCAGAGCTGGCGCATCAGTGAAACGGTCCAGTTACAGGAAGTAATGGCGCGACTTTCTCAGCCTCAGCGTCTGACGCTGGTTGAGGTGGTGATGCAGAAAGAGGACTTGCCTCCGCTGCTGCGAAAAGTCACCGCCTGCCTGAATCAACGCAACGGTGGATAGATTCAGATAGTTGCCGCTGTGCAGGTCAGGCTATCGCGGTTAGGCTGTAGCGCACCTGAGTAGACGCTCACCAATCGCACCGGTGAGCGTTGTTGTTTTATGGGCAGGATTTTATAGTGTCCTCCAACTCTTTAAGACCCCAAGCGGAGCAACAGAAGAATGACAACCTATGCCTTGGTCGGCGATGTCGGCGGCACCAACGCCCGTCTCGCCCTGTGTGAGGTGGAAAGCGGCAGCATCTCCCAGGCCAAAACATTCTCAACATCAGAGTACGACAGCCTCGAAGCCGTCATCCGCCATTATCTTGATGAACAACAGCAGGATATTAAAGATGGCTGTATTGCCATCGCCTGCCCGATTACCGATGACTGGGTTGAAATGACCAACCACGACTGGGCGTTTTCGACGCGCAAGCTGAAAGAGAACATCGGTTTTGAACACCTGGAAATCATTAACGACTTCACCGCGGTTTCGATGGCGATCCCGATGCTGACTGCCGATAACGTGATTCAGTTCGGTGGCGGCGAGCCGGTTAAAGATAAGCCTATCGCCATTTACGGCGCCGGTACCGGGCTGGGCGTCAGCCATCTGGTCCACGTCGATAAGCGCTGGGTGAGCCTGCCGGGCGAGGGCGGCCATGTTGACTTCGCCGCCAACAGCGAAGAAGAAGATCAGATTCTGGAAGTGCTGCGCGAAGAGCTGGGCCACGTCTCCGCAGAACGCGTGCTTTCCGGTGCCGGGCTGGTTAACCTCTATCGCGCCATCGTTAAAGTCGATAATCGCGTGCCGGAAAACCTGAAACCGAAAGATGTCAGTGAACGGGCGCTGGATGACAGCTGTACCGACTGCCGTCGCGCGCTCTCGCTGTTCTGCGTCATCATGGGACGCTTCGGCGGCAACCTGGCGCTCAACCTTGGCACCTTTGGCGGCGTTTACATTGCGGGTGGCATCGTGCCGCGCTTCCTTGAGTTCTTTAAAGCGTCGGGTTTCCGCGCTGCGTTTGAAGATAAAGGCCGTTTCCGCGATTACGTTGCCAGCATCCCGGTTTATATGATCACTCACGATCAGCCTGGCCTGCTGGGTGCCGGTGCGCATCTGCGTCAGACGCTGGGCCGCGAAATCTGATCCTTTTCTGATCCGCTATACCGCTTCCCGACCCGGCTGCCGATCGGTCGGGAAGTGAATTTCTGCCATTCCCTGCCGGTAATTACAAACGCATCAGCTGACGAAACAGCTTCACTTTGCTGCGGCTGACCGGCACCTGAAAGTCCAGATCGCGCAGTTTCAGCAGGTAGGTGTTGTTAAACCACGGTTCGATTTCGCGAATCTTACTCAGATTAACGCAGTAAGAGCGATGGCAGCGGAAGAACTGCTGCTCCGGCAGGCGTGAACAGAACTCGCTGATATTCATCGACATCACATAGGCTTCACGGCGGGTATAGACAAACGTCAGTTTCTCATGGGCTTCCACGTAGTAAATATCATTCACGTCGGTGACGATGATGCGTTCATCTTTCAGCAGATTGACCGTCTGCGGCTGCGGTGCAACGGCAGGATTGCTGACGGCCTGCTGGGTCTGGACGGTGGCTTCAAGCTTGTTGAGCATGGTGACAATGCGTGACTCGTGGTAAGGCTTGAGAATGTAGTCGAACGCCTCCAGTTCAAACGCCTCAACCGCATGCTCTTTCCACGCGGTAATAAACACAATCAACGGTTTGTGGGCAAACTGATTGATATTCTTCGCCAGCAGCATGCCATCCAGCGACGGAATATTAATGTCGAGGAAAATCACGTCAACCCGATGCTGCTGCAGGTATTTCAGCACGTCGAGACCGTCATCAAAGCAGGCTTCAATCTGGATAGTGCTGTGCTGCTGGATCATCCAGCTCAGCTCCTGCTGGGCCAAAAATTCGTCTTCAACAATAATCGCTTTCATAACAGATTCTCCGCCAGGCGCTGGCCGTTTTTACTCAGTATGAAGGCAATCTCGGTGCCGGGCTGATGGCGGACGATGGATAATCCCTGGCCCGATAACAGTTTGACCCGATGATGCACATTCAGCAGGCCGATCTTATTACCGGGCATCTCGTTGCGGGCAACGCGCGCCATCACCTCATCGCTGATCCCCTGGCCGGTATCGCGCACCGCGATCCGCACCCGATCGCCCAGATCCCGCACGCTCAGCGTCACCACGCCTTTACCCTTACAGGGCTGGATACCGTGCACAATAGCGTTCTCCACCAGCGGCTGAATCAGCAGGCTGGGCAGTAAAAAGTGCAGATCTTCATCGACGTCGTAAATCATCGTCAGCTTATCGCCAAAACGCGCCTGCTCAATGGCGATGTAATCTTTTACCTGCCACAGCTCTTTGCGGATGTCGATCAGCTCATCGTCATTCAGCTCCAGGTTGTAGCGCAGATAACGCGACAGGTTGATCACCAGCTGGCGGGCGGTATCGGGATTAAGGCGGATGGAGGAGGAGATAGCGTTCAGGGCATTAAACAGGAAATGAGGATTTATTTTACTTTGCAGTGCGCGCAGTTCCGCTTTATTGGCCATCTCGCGCAGTTGCTCGGCGCGGGAGACTTCAAGCTGGGTGGAGATAATCTGTGACAGCCCAATCGCCATCTCCTTGAGCGAGCCGGTAATGCGGTGCGCCCGGCGGTAATAGATCTTCAGCGTGCCGGTCACTTTGCCTTTTTCCCACAGCGGAATGACGATCATTGAGTGAATATCTTTGGTGCGGTGCGCTTCATCGTTATTTCTGATGATGATCTTACCGCTGGCCAGCGCCTGGGCGGTGGTCGGGCTGATGTCATCATCGCCATGCTGATAGTTCTGTTCGCCATATCCCACGTAGGCGAGGATCTGCTTTTTGTCGGTCATCGCCACCGCATCGGCTTTTATCTCGCGCCGGATAATGTCACAGATATTACGCAGTGAATCGCTATTGACCTGACGGAACAGCGGCAGGGTTTTATTGGCGATCTCCAGCGCCAGCTTGGCCTGACGGGCAGCAATCGCCTCTTTTTCACCTTCTACGCTCTGCACCAGCAGCACAATCAGGCCGATGCTGGAGGCACCGAGGATCATCGGCAGCGCAATTTCCGATACGATTGCCAGCCCGAGTGAGGTCGGGCGCGCCCAAAGGATGATCAGCAGCATGGTCAGGGTTTCACACAGCATGCCGCCGATGATGCCCACCCGCCAGCGATGCTCTTTCAGCACCCGCCGGTTAATGCCGCCCGCCACCAGACCGGCAATGATGCTGGTGATCAGACAGGGCACCGAGGTGACACCGTGAATATCAATCAAAAAACGGTGCAGACCGGCAATCACGCCGGTCGCGATACCGACCCACGGCCCGAACAGAATGCCGCCAGCCATGACCGCAATCACCCGCACATTCAGCAACGATCCATCAACATCAACGCCGGACCAAGTGCTGAACAGCGCAAACAGTGAAAAGATGGCGGTAACAGCCGCTTTTTCATAGCCGGTGTGTTCATCTTTTTGCAGCAGCTGGCGAAACAGATGGGTGCGCGTCAGAAAGAAAAGACAGATCAGCATTAATGCGGCGCGATCAAACACTGCCAGTAACATCGTGAAGTGGGAGGACACAGGCGACTCATCGGCAAAGGAATGTGGGCCTATGATAAAAAATGTGATCGCGAACCGCTAGCATTCTGGCGATCCGCTATGCCGGTTTATGTTTCAGATCAATCATGGGGATCAAATAACGAAAAGGGGAAAGTCTGAGTGCTATAAAGGGGAACATTTTCCAGCCGGCCGGGACTGGTCGCCAACGGGGCAGTTTGCTATGTTGCGCGATAAGCGAGCCAGAACCGTCGTAAAACCGCGCGCATCGGGAGCCGAGCATGCAATTCGTCACCGCCAGATTAGCCCTGAGTAAACTCCAGCCAGAGGACTGGCAACTGTTCCGCGCTGTGCATCAGGACCGCGACACCATGACCTGGGTGAGCGAAATTCCTGATGAGGCGGATATTCGCCAGCGCTTCAATGAGCGGCTGGCACCCTGGCAGGCCAGCAGTTTTCATATGCTCTGCCTGGTGGCGCGCCGGCTCGATACCGGTGAACCGATTGGCCTGTTCGGGTGCAGCCCGGAATGGGAGCCTTACCGCCAGGCGGAAGTGGGCTACATGCTGCTGCATCGTCACTGTGGTCAGGGGTTTGGCAGCGAAGCGCTGGCGGCGCTGTGCCAGTTTTTATTTGAGGCCGATTTCCATAAGCTCAAAGCCATGGTGATTGAAGGCAACTGGGCGTCGCGCCGGATTCTGGAAAAAAATGGCTTTCAGCTCGAAGGGACGCTACGGGATAATTATCTGCTGAACGGTCGCTGGGTAAACGATTGGCTGCTGGGACGGCTGAATCCGCAAAAATAAAAATATTTTCCGCCACCCTCGACAAAGTTGTTATCGCCACGTTATGTTCTTGGGAGGTCACCGCAGTGACCAGCGTCGCTCGGACGGTCCGGGCGCTCACGTACTCCAGAGGACATCATGGCTGATAACAGCACACCCCGTCGTTTTTCGCGTATCGAACGTCTGCCCCCTTACGTTTTCAACATCACCGCTGAACTGAAAATGGCTGCGCGTCGGCGCGGCGAAGATATTATCGACTTTTCAATGGGCAACCCGGATGGGGCGACGCCACCGCATATCGTGGAAAAGTTGTGTCAGGTCGCACAGCGTGACGATACCCACGGTTATTCTACTTCGCGCGGCATTCCTCGCCTGCGCCGGGCCATTTCACGCTGGTACGCCGATCGTTATCAGGTGGAGATTGACCCCGAGTCCGAAGCGATTGTTACCATCGGCTCGAAAGAGGGCCTGGCGCACCTGATGCTGGCGACGCTGGATCATGGCGATACAGTGCTGGTGCCGAACCCAAGCTATCCGATTCATATCTACGGCGCGGTGATTGCCGGGGCTCAGGTCCGTTCGGTGCCGCTGGTGGCGGGCGTCGACTTCTTCAATGAGCTGGAACGCGCCATCCGCGAAAGTTATCCCAAGCCAAAAATGATGATCCTCGGCTTCCCGTCTAACCCGACCGCGCAGTGCGTGGAACTGGACTTCTTCGAGCGGGTGATTGCACTGGCGAAGCAGTACAACGTTCTGGTGATCCACGATCTGGCCTATGCCGACATCGTTTATGACGGCTGGAAAGCCCCGTCGATTATGCAGGTACCAGGCGCGCGTGACGTCGCCGTCGAATTTTTTACTCTGTCAAAAAGCTACAACATGGCGGGCTGGCGCATCGGCTTTATGGTCGGTAATAAAGAGCTGGTTGCCGCGCTGGCACGTATCAAGAGTTACCACGACTACGGCACCTTTACACCGCTGCAGGTGGCGGCTATCGCGGCGCTGGAAGGCGATCAGCAATGCGTGCGCGATATCGCTGAGCAGTATAAACGCCGCCGTGATGTGCTGGTCAAAGGGCTGCATGAAGCGGGCTGGATGGTCGACAATCCCAAAGCCTCAATGTACGTCTGGGCGAAAATTCCCGACCATTACGCCCATATGGGATCGCTGGAGTTTGCCAAACATATGCTGCAGGAGGCCAAAGTCTGCGTCTCGCCAGGCATCGGCTTCGGTGATTATGGTGATACGCATGTGCGGTTTGCACTGATTGAAAACAGTGACCGGATCCGTCAGGCGGTGCGGGGGATTAAAGCGATGTTCCGTGCCGATGGCGTATTGCCGGGCAGCGTAAAAAGTCTGGAAGAAGAGATCTGATAGCCAGCTGGGGCGACAAGCTTGTCGCCCCCTGGCGGCACTGTCACGCCATTACTTCAGCAGCAGAACGAAGGTTCCGAACCAAAGCAACGCGAAAAAAGATATTCCCATCAAGGCATATTTCACAAAGCAACTCCTCTGAGCGGTTACGATGATGGCGATCCCAAACCAGTGCAACGCGAACAGATTTGGAAAAAAGATCGCCGCCTGAATTAACGGTCTGCTCTTTTCCGGGTCGATCTGAATAATTCAGAACAGGATCGGGCGCTAATTTACGCGGAATCCCGCCTAAATGAAATAGGTCCGTTCTGAGATATTGCTCACAAATTTACGGCACTTCAATTTCCGGGATCGCCGACATGCCTACACGTAATTGCGCCAGATGCGGTTGGTCACTCTCCAGCACAATTTTCACCGGCAGACGCTGAACGACTTTAGTGTAGTTGCCTGTGGCATTATCGGGGGAGATTGCCGAAAAAGTCGCGCCGGTGGCGGGCGCAATGCTGTCCACGTGACCGGTAAAGGTCTCGCCCGGTAGGGCGTCGATGTGGATACGCACCCGCTGTCCCGGCCGCACGTCGCTCAGCTGGGTCTCCAGATAATTGGCGGTGATATAGGTCTGCTGCAGCGGTACCACCGCCAGCAGGCGGGTGCCGGCCGAGACGTAGGCGCCGGTGCGCACCGCGCGCTGCCCGACCATGCCGGCCACCGGTGCTACGATGCGGGTATAAGAGAGATTCAGTTCGGCCTGATCGACACTGGCTTTCGCCGCTGCCACGTCAGCTTCCGCTGAGCGGACCGCCGCCTGCAATACGCCAACCTGTTTTACTGCTGAGGCCAGCGCCGCCTGACTCTGTCGTACCGCCGCCAGCGCTGAACGCTGGGTTGAGCTGGCTTTCTGCTGATCGTCAGCAGCGACCGTGCCGCTCTTATACAGCCGGTTATAGCGATCGGCGCTCTGACCCGCATACTGCGCTGAGGCCTGACTGGCGGCCACGCTGGCTTTTTGCTGCTCAATCACCGACTGCTGCTGTTCGAGCTGCGCCTGACTGCTCAGCAGTTTTGCCTCGCTGACCTGCAGGTCGGCTCTGGCGCTCTCCAGCGCCACGCGATAGTCGCGATCGTCGAGCGTCGCCAGCAGTTCACCGGCTTTAACCTGCTGATTGTCCTGCACCAGCACGGTGTTGATGTAGCCCGATACCTTCGGTGCCACCAGGGTATAATCGGCATTGACGTAAGCATCGTCGGTGCGGTGATCGTTACGGGTCATCATCGACCCAATCAGCCAGGCTATCGCCAGTAAAACCAGCAGCAGCAGGCTCAGCAGCACTGTTTTTCTCATTATTAAAGCACGCATATTCAGTTCTTCCGGGATAGGGGTTGAATCAGGGTTTGGGGCGGCCAGACGCGTTTAGGCAGGATGGCGGTCAGTAATAACAGGCAGCCAGCAAAGCCGATCAGCATCAGCCAGCTGTCGCTCAGGCTCAGCACCGTCGCCTGATGCTTCACCAGCGTGGCGAAACCGCTGATATTTTCACTGGCGCTGATGCTGCCGTCCGGCAGTAACGGCTGACTGCTGCTGGCATGGCTGCTGTCGGATGCGGTTATCAGCCACGGACGACTGGCGGCCTGGTTAATTAAAATGTTGGAGTGAAACTGCTCGCGGTGGCTGAGGAATACCTCAACCAGCGTCGAGGCGGCGATGCTGGAAAATCCGCGCACCGTGTTAAACATCGCTGAGGCGAACGGGCCTTCTGGCGGCGCGACCACGCTGGTGGCACTCATCAGAATCGGCACAATCACCATCGGTTGTCCGAACGCCTGCAAAATCTGCAGCAACCAGAAGTTCTGTCGCGCCCAGTCACTGGTAACCTGCGAACCCAGCAGGCACGAGGTGACCAGCAGACCCACGCCCGCCGCCAGCATCCAGCGGCAGTCGATCCAGCGGATATTCAGCAACGCCGCAACCAGTGGCGCAATAAGCAGTTGTGGCAGGCCAACCGCCAGCGCCAGCGGGGCAAACTGCAGGGTACGAAAGCCCTCAACCTGGGCAAAATAGGCGGAAGGCAGTGCCGAACCTGATAGCGAAAGGGTCAGGATGCAGGCCAGTGCCAGCAGCCCGTGCGCCAGGTTATGACGCTTCAGCATCTGCAACTTAAACAGCGGCAGCGGGTGAAACCACTCGTTGATCAGGAACACCAGCAGCAGCGGCAGCGCGGTCAGTAACATTCCGACGATCAGCGGGGAGTTGAGCCAGTCAAGACGTTCGCCCTGAGTCAGCACCAGCACCAGCAGGGCGATAGCACTGCAGCCGGTGACCATGCCAAACAGATCGATCTGCTGGAAACGTTCGGGACGCAGCGGGTCCTGCGGCAGGCCCCAGCCAATCAGCAGCATGGCGATCAGCATGCCCGGCACCACCTGCCAGAACACCATCATCCAGCTGACGTGATCGGTCCACAATGATGCCAGCGAAGCCGCCATGTTCGGGCCAAAAGTGGCGGTCAGTGCATATCCGGCCAGGCCAAACAGTTTAATCGGCGGCGGTAAAAAGCGCAGGGCGACGGTCATCAGCATCGGCGGCAGTGCGCCGCCAAACAGCCCCTGCAGCACCCGCAGGCAAATAAACAGCGTCGGGTCTGGCACCAGCGGCAGCAGGATGCCGGTCAGCATAAAGCCCGCCGATACGCCGAGCGCAAAGCGCCGTAACGATAGCGTGACGGCGAACCACGGCGCGATCATCATCGCCGCCACTTCCGCGGCCTGATAGGCGGAAATAATCCAGCTACCCTGATCGTAACTGATGCCGATCGCCGCACGAATATCCGCCAACGCAATATCGCTGACGCGATCGTTCAGCCCGGAGGTCAGGGCGGCGATTAAAACACCGATTAACCCCAGCGCCAGGCGCAGCGTAAAAGGATGGGGGGCCGGCACAGGGGCTGGCTGAGCAGTCATAGCACGTTATCTCATTATTTTGATGCAGTGTATTGCGATGTGATACAGCAGCGTATTATTACATCCCGGTATGCTGTATTGCAATGTGGTACAGGCTGTAAAAAGTGCGCCGATCGCGCTACAGTAGGCCAGCTGAAAAAGGACGACGCTATGGCACATCAACCCTCCAGCCGTGAGGAAGAGAAAACGGGCGGTATCCAGGTGATCGCACGTGCGGCAAAAATTCTGAATGCGCTGGGCGAACAGCCGGGCGGTATGAGCCTGGGTGAGATTGCCCAGGCGGTCGATCTGCCTCGCTCCACCGTGCAGCGGATTGTCGCCGCGCTCGACAGCGCAGAACTGGTGCGCAGCAGCGGTGCCGGCGGCCTGCGGCTGGGACCGGCGTTACTGAAGCTGATTTCCAGCGTGCACACCGATGTGGTCGATCTGGTCCGGCCGCTGCTGGAAAAACTCTCTGCCGATACCAATGAAACCGTCTCGCTGGCGCGCGCCAGCGGTACTCAGCTGGCTATCGTTCACTGTGTGGTCGCCTCGCGTGAGCTGCGCGTTGTGCCGCACATGGGGCTCAACCTGCCGCTCTACAGCACCTCCGGCGGCCGGGCGCTGCTGGCGTTAGAGTGCGATAAAGACGTTCGGGTGATTGTAGGCGAAGCCTGGCGGGAGCTGACCGAGATGACGGTCAAAACCCTGCCGCAGCTGCTGCAACTGATCAACGAAGTGCGCGAAACCGGCATTGCGGTCGATCGCGGTGAAACGCTGGAAGGCATCTCGACTATGGCGTTTGCCCTCGATACGCTGTTTGGCCGCTTCTCTGTCTCTTTGCTGGTGCCCTCTGCACGCTTCCAGCGCCACGAAGATCGCTATCGTGATGAAATGCTGAAGTGTAAAGACGCGCTGGTGCGTGAAATTGGCAAAATCGCCGCTGTAGAAGGATAAGCATTCGATGAAAACCCTGTTGATGGCCATTGATCATTCGCCGGTAACCGAAAAAGTGGTTGCGCTCACCATTGAAGAGGCGCTGGCTCACCACGCAGAAGTGGTGGTGCTGTGCTGCGTCGATCCGGCGTACTCCTCCTGTAACCAACCGATGGAAATTGATGCCGGTGAAGATCCGGCTGATTTTGTCGCGGCGCAGGATGAGCAGAACACCGCGGAACTGGTGGTGCGCCATGCCCTCGCACCGCTGCTGCGCGCCGGCATTAACGCGCGCGGCATGATTCTGGCCGGCGAAGCGGCCGACACGATTATTGCGCAGTCACTCCAGCTCAAGGCCAGCATGATTATCATGGGACGCCGTCATCTCTCCTCTTTTAACCGACTGTTGAAAGGTTCGGTCAGCGCGGCGGTGATTGAGCGTGCTCACTGCCCGGTGCTGATTGATGTGCGTAAGGATTAATACCGTAGCATGAGCTCTTTGCTGGTTATTACGCTGGCCGCCTTTGCGCTGCTGGCGTTGATTATTATTGTGCTGATTAAAACCACCCGACTGCGACTGTGGCAGGGGCTGATGCTTTTTCTGCTGCCGCTGGTGGTGGCTAATCTGTTGTGGTTCAGCTGGGCTGTGCCGCAGCAGCAGCAGGCACGAGAGCGCGATCGGGCGGTGAGTTACCTGGCACAGACGCCGGGATATCGGGTACTACAAACCCAGGAACCGGCATTGTGGCTGTTGTTGACGCAGGAACTGACCCGCCGGGTCCGCGCCGGTGAACCGGTTGAACAGGCGACGGGCGAACTACGCGGCTGGCTGCTCGACGTGATTAATCAGCGGCTGATGCGGGCAACCGATGCGGCGGTGGTGAATTACATTGGCGTGTCAGTCGAGGAGATGCAGGCGCTCAATGCCCTTGATCCTGGCCTGTGCTTCCGTTTTCTCTATCCCCAGGTCAATGGCGGCGTCAATTTAGTGAAAATCCTGCCGCCGTCGCTCAACCACAAAGAGGCCGGGGCGATGGAGCAATTACTGCTTAACAGCGCACCTCAGCAGCAGCCAATGGACAGCGCACTGGCGCAACGCGATCTGAAACAGGTGGTTGCGCAGCTTTATCAGCGCTGGGGCGATAAGCTGCAGCAGCTGAACATGCCCGCCGATACCGCGGTTGATCGCTCTTCAATGTGCGGCATGTCGATTGATCTCTACAGTGCGATTCTCGCATTACCTGACAAGCGCGCGGCCAACCTGTTACGTAGAATGTTTGCAGTTTCCGGCTAGTGACTGACGTAAAAAAGCCCGCTTAGCGCGGGCACAAAGGTCAGGATTACGTTGTTATTTTGGCTATTACCTGGTGTGGTGCAGACTTCGTTTGGTCTGAATGCATCATGTCACGCTCGCCCTGATAGTGACAGCCGTTTAATCGTATCGAATTAATCGGTAAAAGCGTGTAAATTTTTGGTTTTTCGCGCATTAATCCTATGGATGCGTGACGTGCTGCGACATACACTGCGCAGCAAGATGAGGATAAATAAATGAAAAAAAAAATTATCGGCGCGCTGGCGCTGATTTTGCTGAGCGGTTGTACCGCCAGTAAACCCGGGGCATTTGAACGTGTTGACGAAGATGCCAGCTCAAATACTGTCCAGTACCGGTTTGACCCGGAGAAAGTCAATCGTGATGCGATGGACGTTGATCTGGCGAATTACTGTAATAAGAAAGGATTCGATAAAGTGGAATCGCTGCCGGCCCAGGACAGCCATATTCCGGGGCTAAAGAAAGCCTGGTTCCAGTGTAATTATGCAGTCAAAAGCTAAATAAAACGGGCGGGATAATTATCCCGCCCTTAATTTTTCTATTTTTATATTATGCTGTGTGACGTCTTTGCCCGCTAGCGGTGATGATGCCCGCCATGATGCCCGCCATGATACCCACCGTGATAGCCTCCATGATACCCGCCGCCACCGCCGTGATGCCAGCCATTGTCGTGACGGGGTTCGATAATACAGCCGCTTAATAATGTTATCAGCCCGACTACCGAAGCGACTTTAATTAATCTCTTCATAGGAAACGTCTCCTCTTTTCCAATGACTACGACGTTACGCTGGAAAAGTGGAGTGAAGATGCAGGAAATGTAGAGTTATTTATGCAGATATTACTGGATATTTCAGTTGGCGGAATCTGGCGTCGGTAAAAGAGAAGAAAATAAGAAATGGCTGAATAGCGATTATTTTCGGCGAGAATAATCTTAAAAGCAAGCGAAAATAATTCTCATTTAAAATAAATTATAGCTACATTATTAGCAGACGCTTTAACAGGAGAAAAACATGGCGCATGAAGTGAAAAATGTACTGGCGTTGCAGGCTGAGCTGGGCGAATGCCCGCTCTGGTCAACAGAAGAGCAGGTGCTGTGGTGCGTCGATATTCTGGCACCGGCGATCCACCGTTTTGACCCGGTCAGTGGCGAACTGCAGACCTTTCCCCAGCCGGAAGAAGTGGGCTGTATCGGCTTACGTCAATCGGGCGGACTGATTGCCGCTTTGCGCAGCGGCGTCTGGCTGCTGGATGCGCAGGGCAAACCGCAACAGAAGGTGGCGGATAATCCGGGGGAAGCCGCGCGCAGTCGCTTTAATGATGGCCGGGTCGATCCCTGGGGTAATTTCTGGTGTGGCAGCCTGTGGGAACCGCAGGACAAAAACGGCGGCCTGTTATGCCGGGTTACGCCGGAACTGACGCTGGAGATTAAAGCGCGGGACATCAAAATCTCTAACGGCGTGGCGTTCTCTCCCGACCGTCGCTGGATGTATCACAGCGACACGCCCAACGAGGTGTTGTACCGCTATCCGTTAGATAGCCACGGCGAACCGGGCGAGCGCAGCGTTTTCCGCCGCTTCGACGCCGCTGGTGGCTTACCGGATGGCGCCGCGGTCGACAGTGAAGGCTACTACTGGTCAGCCCAGTTCGATGGCGGACGGGTAGTGCGTATCGATCCGCAGAGTAGCGAGATTGTTGATGAGATCCTGCTGCCGGTGAAATGGCCGACCATGGTGGCATTCGGCGGAGCCGATCTGAAAACGCTGTTTATTACCAGTTCGCGTGAAGATCGCACCGAAGAAGAGCTGGCACGCTACCCTGAATCGGGCGATATATTTGCGGTTGAGCTTGAGGTGGCGGGTAGTGCAGAGCCGCGTTTCCGCGGCTGAAGCAAAAGGGCCGCCTGGTCGCGGCCCGTAAAGATTAATGGCGCTGCAACACCGCCTTACCGACCGCCGGTTGATGCGGTAAGCGAATGGTCAGGGAGAGTAACAGCGAGATCACCAGCAGGGTCATAATCAGGCTAAAGGTGACGGTAAAGCCGCCGAACAGCGATGCCACCAGTGAGCCCATGACGCTGCCAATACCAAAGCCGAGATAGAGCAGGCCATAGTTTTTGGTCAGGTTGTTGAGGCCGAAAAAGTCACTGACCAGCGAGGGAAACACGGTAATGGTGCCGCCGAAGCTGAAGGCGATACAGGCTAACGACAGGAAGAAGGTGGTTTCATTCATGTGGGTAAACAGCAGCACGCTCATTCCCACCAGCGAAACCACCTGCGCCAGCGAAATCACCCGGATACGCAACATCTTGTCAGATAAGATGCCCAGCACCAGACGCCCGCTCAGGTTAGCAATGGCAATCACCGTAACGGCATTGGCGGCAGTCTGCGTAGTCAGATGTACCAGGCCTTCACCGATATCCTTCGCCACGCCAATCACATACAAACCACTCATGCAGGCCGTCAGGAACATCAGCGCCAGCATCCAGTACTGTGGCAGACGTACCGACTGCGCCAGCGTGTAATCGCGAGCCTGCTGCTGGCTGACGCTGGACGCACTTTGCGGCGGGGCATCACGCATCAGCAGGGCACCGAGTATAATCATCGTCATCGCCAGCACGCCCCAGATAATAAAAGTCTGTTCCAGGCCGACATGGGTCAGCAGCGCGCCGCAGATAAATTTGAAGCCCAGGCTGCCAAGTCCGTATGCACCAATGGCGCAGGCTGAGATCATGCCTTTACGTTCCGGGAACCACTTAACACAGTTTGAGAGCGTCATCAGATAACCGGCACCATCGGCCAGGCCGACCAGCAGGCCAGCGCTGAGGTAGAGCATCACCAGGTTGTCGGCATGCGCGGTGAGCCAGAATCCTGACGCCATCAATATACCGGCACCGATAGTGACGCGCCGTACACCAAAACGTTCCTGCAGTTTTCCCGCCAGCGACGAGGCGATAGCCAGGCCTAAACTTAGCAGGCCAAACGAAAACGCCACCTGACTGATCGACGCATCCAGTTTTTGCGACAGCTGGCCGTTGAATAAACTCCATGTATAAACCGATCCCAGCGCGAACTGGGTAATCACCGTTCCGATCAGTGTGAGCCAGCGGGTGCGCTGGTGCGAAGCCTGTTGAGTCTGGTTCATGATTTTCTCTCCCGTCCGGGAATCTGGAAATTGCGGACAGAATAGGCCAGCCTTACGCGCGCGCGGCGACCAACGGCATGAACGGAAGCAGGCGCGGCATGAAATGCTGCTGAGAGGGTATGAACGGCCTCTGCTGAAAGATAACCAAAGCGGCAGTTTAATAAGTAAGGGTAAGTAGCCGTAAGATAATGTTTCACTCAGGCGATTATGCCTGCAGCTTTGCAGATTTTTTGCCAGGCTAAGGGTTCACTTATCAGGAGGAAATATGAAAGACCGGACATATGAATCCATCACCAGTGAGGATGAAGTTTGCAGCATTATCGGTCAGGCAGTGATTGAACTGAGTGCTGAACAACAGCCTGTGACCAAATCGACGCTGGCGCTCAAACTGCTGTCGATGGCCGATCGCGATAGTGATGATGAGCGAGTACTGCTCTACTGGATTGCACGCAAGGCAATCAATCAACCACAAAAACTCATTCAACAGCAGCAATGGGCATGACGCTCATCTGGACGCGGGCCGCAGCCCGCCTCCTCGTCAGACGATAGCGCGGCGACGGCTTGCCGGCCAGCGGGCAAACATCACCAGGTTGCCCAGCAGAATAATGACAAGGCCAGGGATGGCGCTGGTATGCCACTGATACCCCTCATAGCGGGTTGAGAACGCCAGCGCAACCAGCGGGAACAGCACCGTGGTATAGGCGGCCCGGCTGGCACCGATGCGACCTGCCAATGTAAAATAGGCACCAAAACCGATCACCGATCCGACTACCGCCAGATAGCTCAGCGCCGTCAGCCATTGCCCGTTCCAGGTAGGGTTGAGTGAAACGCCCTGCAGCAGTGACACCAGCGCCATCAGCAGCGCGCCATACAACATGCCATAACTGTTGGTGGTCAGCACATCCCGCTGCCGCCGTTGATGGCGCTGACTGATCATATTGCCGAACGAAAAGCCCAGCGTGCCGAGCGCGCTCAGTCCCATTCCCCACAGCAATTCGCCAGACGCCTGAGTGTCACGCAGATCATGCCAGCACAGCGCCACGATCCCCGCCATACCCAGCAGCACTGCCGGAATCAGACGCGGCGAAGGACGCTGGCCGAAAAAAATCCAGCTGTTGATGGCGTTATACATCACGGCCATGGAAAAAATGACCGACTCAAGCCCGCTGCTGATGTAGCCGGATGCGTAATAGAAGCAGACAAAGTTGAAGCCAAACACGCAGCCGCCCTGTAGCAGGCAGAACAGATGATCGTCCAGACTCAGGCGATGCAGGCGTTTCACCGCCTTAAGCAGCAGCAACATCACCACTGAAGCCAGTAAAAAACGCCAGAACACGGCAACGGTCACCGCACTGGTGCCAGCCGACTGTTGCGCATAGATGGCAATCCAGGTGGTACCCCAGATCAGCACCACAGAGAGATACAAAAACAGGTTCATCGTCGCGTTCCTTAGCCTAAAGCCCGCAGTCTGCGGCTTTAGCACGGGCGGCGCTTGCATCGGGCTGCGGCAGATTTGCAAAATCTTGCGCATTTTTATCAGGCGTCCCGATGTGGCCTGTTCTCCGTCCCGCCAGATCCGTAAACTGGTTTCCTGTTCCTCTGAAGCTGATACCCGGATGCGTAGTTACCAGACCTTTGAAACCCTGCAACGCCATAAAGCGCAGCTGCGCGATCGGGTGGAGCTGCGCAATGGCCTGCAACTGGCGGCCTGGTTTAACAGCGGCGATCGCGTGACCACGCTCAGCGATCACCATACGCTGAGTCTGTATGTGGAAGGGGGCTACGATACCTGGCATAAAACCGCCCAGGGCTGGCGTAATGGCGGCGCACCGGATCGTTTCTGCCTGATGCCGGCGGGGATAGAATCGAGCTGGGATCTGCGCGCCGATCTCGCCTTTGTTCACCTTTACTGCAGCGAAGCACAGCTGCGCCAGCTGGCGGAACAGGTATGGGATCGCAGCCCGGCACAGTTAAATCTGCACGAAAAAATTTTCGCCGCCGACCCGCGCATTACCCAACTCTATCGCCATTTTTTGCTGAGCTGCGACTGGCAACAGCCCGCCAGCCAGCTCATCCTGAGCAGTGCGACAACCTTGTTGCTGACCCATCTTCTGCAGCAATACAGCGAGGTACAGTGGCAACTGCCTCAGGTGCGGGGCGGGCTGGCACCTGCCGTATTGCGTCGGGTGCTTGAATTTATCGATGCGCACCTCGATCGGCCGTTAACGCTGGCCGATCTGGCGAGCGAAGCGGCGCTGAGTGAGTTTCACTTCGCCCGTATGTTTCGTCACTCAGCCGGCGAAGCGCCTCATCAGTTCGTGATGCAGCGCCGTATGCTGCGGGCCAGGATGCTGTTGACGCAGCCCGCATTAACCCTGACGGATATCGCGCTGCAGTGCGGTTTTCACTCTTCCAGCCACTTCAGCCACCGTTTTCGTCAGGTACACGGCGTTACGCCCTCGGCTTACCGCAAGGCAAAGCATCACACGCTGGATGAGTGATTATCATGTTTTGCGGCAATGAGCGCAGAGGCGACTATCGCAGGCAGTTATAGCGCTGCACCGCACTCAGCGACTGGCCGTTGTCGTGTGGTGTCTGGCGGCGGTCAGATAACAAAAACCTCGCCGCAGCGAGGCCGTTTACAGCACAGGTGATTACTGCAGGGAGAACTGCCATGAGCCCATCGGCTTGCGCACCAGCGTCATGGTTTTTTCCTCGCCATCAATCACTACATAATACTGTTCATTTACTTTGAGGCCTCGGGGAAAGGATTCATTGCCCTCATAGCGAACGGTGATTTTGTTGCCGAACACCTCTGCATCAGCCTGCTGACCAAACTGGGGCAGAGTAATTTTCTTTTTCACGCTTTCGGTCCTCGTTTTGATCGATCGGGGTCGAAACCCACACTGTTTTACTCATTTTTGCGGCGGGGCTGTCGTCAGCACAATGTTTCACGCTCCTCTGCAGCGTCTCCTTATCCAGCATGGCTGTGGTCTGCGGCTTTTTCAATCTGGCTTTTTCCTTCGCCAGGCCTGACCGGGTTCACGGCTGACATTTTCTCTTTTCGAATGAGGGTAACGGCACGCAATGGAGGCGTTCAGGGCACGGCAATGTCTTGGGGTGCAGTAGCGCCTGAGCGGGCTCTGGCGTCACGCTGAACCTGCCTCGCACCGCAGTCTGAACAGCAGAATAAGTTGCTGACACTGAGTGCAGAAGCCAGAGCGTAGCCGCGGCTTTTTTCTGCGCCTGACTCCGGGCATTGTCCGGTCCATTACATCGGGCATTGCTCCCGCACTGCGATCGGTATTGATCCGGACATTGCTGCACCTGTCAGCCGAAATAAGGTCATCTCTGTCGCTAACCCTTCCCATCACTTCGCCCTGTCCAGAATGCCAGCATTTTCCTCAATAAGTCACGACGAACGGTTACATCTCCTCCTTTTTGGGTACATAAATAATATTAAGCGCTGTTTAAGTAAAAACAAAAAATTCACTTTCAATGCAATGATGAACATTCCATTTACCGCTACGCGGCCCGGCTCTCGTAGTTACATAAATATTACAGTCTCATATGAAGAGTGAAAGTGACGATGCTTTATACGATTTTAAATGCCAGGTTACAGTAATCGGCTGGCGTACATCCTTACCTCATGCGGCCTGCGCACGGTGTCTTTAGAAAATTCTTATAAATCATGATGATGATCTGCTTTTGTTAAAACCTATCCCTGTAATCTTTAGTTACATCTTTTCATTTCCAAACGCCGATGCAATGTTTCTAAACTTCGTCAATGAGGCGTTGTCCGAAATTAATGCCTTTCATATAAAACCTCAAAACAGGTGTCATGCTCGCTGATGAATGGAATCTGCCCGATTTTTTGACTCACGTCTTCGGGTAGCGTAAACGGGGAAGGGATTATTTAAAGGTAAGTCTTTCTTATTAATTTTTCAGTGGCATTAACCGTTTCTATTACTTCGTAGAACAGGGACAGCCATGTCTAATTCCTATCAGTCCGAAATCCCCAAAGCCCGCGTAAATATCCGGCTCAGCCTGCACACCGGCGGGGCACAGAAAAAAATCGAACTCCCGCTCAAGCTGATGGTTATCGGCGATTACAGCAATGGCGCAGAGCAACGCCCGGTACCCGGCTGAGTCGGTTATTTATGCGTGCAGGCCAGCTTAGTGCCTGGACGCTTAATCAGCAACGTGATGTATCCCGGCCAGGCGAATTATTTGATGAAGACGCTTTTTTCCGCCTGATTAATGTTCTGCTGCCTTAACCGATTCAATAAAAGGGGATCTTTAACCCTCGCTTACTGGCGATAACAGCGCCGTTAACAAGGCTTTTTATCTCTGCGGGAATCGGGCAGACAGATACGTTTCCAGACAGGCAAACTCTGACCCCGGCCGGAAGGAGGATGCGTTTAATGAATCTGTTAACATCGCAGCACCAGGTGAAATTCATCAGGTTACAAGCCCTGTGGGATAAATATCAACAGGCCGAAACAAGGCCGATATAGACTAATCTTCTGCCACAACCCTGGTTGCAGCGTCCCGAACTGCAGAAAACGAAACCGTATAAATACTCTCCCTCATAGCTATAGACACGTCAGTTGGACAAGTCGTCATGAATGACATTATCTCCCGTAAAATTAAAACCGGCAGCGATCCGCGCATGCTGCCGGATTATGCTGCTCTGCGTGAAGAGCTGAGCAAACTGTCACATCCGGCGCGTCCGGACGTGAACTGGCGTTATGCCGAAAAACTCTGTCTTTCACTGTTTGAGCGAAATGGTGTGGAGTTGCAGACGGCAGCCTGGTATACGCTAACCCGAACACAACTGGCTGGATTGGCGGGCCTGAATGAAGGGCTGGCAATACTTGAGGCACTCATCACCCATCAATGGGAAGCACTCTGGCCGCAGCCGGTTAACGCCCGGATAGAAATCCTTACCAGCCTGAGCCAGCGTCTGCAGCAACGGATGCGCACACTTCCTCTAAGCTACAGCGATCTCAGCCCGCTTTATCTGGCGGAGCAGCAGCTTAACCGCATGGGAGAGGTGCTGCAGCGGCAGGCGCTTAAACAACTGAGCCGGCTCGAGGCCTTGCGTGCCCTGATCCACAACAGCGCTGTCCGGCTGGAAAACAGCAAAGGTCCATCCAGCGAAGGTTCATCCAGCGAAGGTGCGTCCAGCAAAGGTGCATCCAGCAAAGGTGCGTCCAGCAAAGGTTCGTCCAGCAAAGGTGCGTCCAGCGAAGGTGCGTCCAGCGAAGGTTCGTCCAGCAAAGGTGCGTCCAGCGAAGGTGCGTCCAGCGAAGGTTCGTCCAGCAAAGGTGCGTCCAGCGAAGGTGCGTCCAGCGAAGGAGCATCCAGCAAAGGTGCTGCGATTCAGCCCGGTGTGGTACTGCCGGCAACGGTAAGCAATCGCTCAGACACCTCCGTTGATGTGCTTCCCATCATTCCGCTTGCGGCGAAAACCGAGCCGGATAAGCAGGTAAAATGGGTGTATGTGGCCCAGCCGGAACATCAGCCGAATGTTGACGTGCTGGCGGCGCTCCCGGCGCCAGAAAAAAAGTGGAAACCCTTTGTCGCCGGGATGTTAACCATGCTGGTGGCAGGTGGGGCGGCGGTGTGGGGCTGGCATGTTTTACACCAACCTGACCCGCTACAGACGCAGCTCGCTGCCTCCCTGATGCCGTTGCCCGCAACACTGACTCCCGGGCAACGTGAGACGCTGCATCAGCAAGCGCTCACCCCGCAAGCCTTTATCGCCGCCACGCAGCAGCAGCTCGAGCGCCTGGAACGGTTGCCGCCAGACTGGCGTATTCACTACAGTGGTCAGTTGATCGAACAGGCTCAGGCGTTGTGGCCGGAACAGGCAAAACCGCTGGCACAGCAGTGGCTGCGGCAGTTACATGCTGCCAGCATACCGGCAGAAAACCTGAATGGCTGGCATCAGGGGATGACGACGCTACAGCATCTGAGCGACCGCCTGAACGGACTGGATCAGCAGAAGGGAAAATATATGACGGTCAGTGAACTGAAGTCAGTGGTCTTTTCAGCCATGCAGTCGTTCAGCCAGTCTCCGCCGGCTGAAGAGCAACTGCGGGCATTGTCAGAACATCCTGCCGGTGAACCTTTACCTGCCGCAGCCAGCACCCAACTGGAAATGCATCTGAAGCAACTGACAGCCGGTTATGCTGAATTAAAACGGAAAGCATCATAATGAAACGGTAAAAATCATCGCTGACGCCATTGATTACCCTGACAGCCAGGCTCTTTGGCTTGCGCAGCAAAATTTTCGATGACGAGGATGAGGTAAAGCGGATTTATCCCGCCTTTATCCGGATTCATAGCGGGCTTTCAGCAAACGATGATGAACGGTAGTTGGGCGGAATGCCTGATGCAATCGGGTTTTGACGAACAGAAGAGGCGGCGTAAGAGGTGTGTATGGTGTCCCCTGCAGGAATCGAACCTGCAACTAGCCCTTAGGAGGGGCTCGTTATATCCATTTAACTAAGAGGACGACGGCGCGCAGTATAGCGCAGATAGGCGCAGAAATTCACTACGACGCCGTGCGTTTGCTCATTCCGACAGCAACTTACCCGTTTTGCTCTTCACGCTGACGGCGCTTCTCCTGCTTTTTCTGCTCGGCTTTGGCTTTGGCGACCGCCGCTTCGCTCATGTCATTACGGATCTGCGCATGGCTGATTAGGGCAAAAATCAGGGTGCCGCCGGTGATGTTACCTAACAGCGTAGGCAGGGCGAATGGCCAGAAAAATTCGTGCCAGGGAATGCTGCCATTAAACACCAGATAGAGCACCTCCACCGAACCGACCACGATATGCGCCAGATCGCCCAGCGCTACCAGCCAGGTCATCATCACAATCACCACCAGTTTGGCCCCGCCAGCATAAGGGAACATCCACACCATAGTGGCGATAATCCAGCCGGAGATCACCGCATTAGCAAACATCTCGCCAGGGGTGTTTTCCATCACTTTCATGCTGATGTTGGTAAACGCCTGACGGGTCGCATCATCAAAAATCGGCATCTCATTAAACGCCAGCGCGCCCAGCGCGGTGCCAATCAGGTTGCCCAGCAGCACAAAGCCCCATAAACGCAGTAGCAGACCGACATTTCCCCAGGTCGGTTTATGCATCACCGGTAATACCGCTGTCACGGTGTTCTCGGTAAACAGCTGCTGGCGCGCCATAATGACAATCACAAAGCCAAAGGTGTAACCGAGATTTTCCAGTAAAAATGCGCCGGGAACCCCGTCGAGATGAACCTGGAAAATCCCTTTCGCCATCAGCGAGGCGCCCATCGATAATCCAGCCGCAATGGCCGACCAGAGCAGGGCCATGCCGTCGCGCTCCAGCTCTTTTTCCCCATCCTGTCGAATCTCTTCATGTATCGCCGCTGCACGTGAAGGTAGCGCCTCCTCATCAACTTCTATTTCCGTCCCCTCGTCCTTTTCATCGCTTTCAACGTCATTGTGACCCTGTTGGTTACCTGATGAAGGCTTCATATTTTCTCCTGGTGATAGTGCTGTGGCGTAATAAGCGTAGCTGCTTTTTATTTGCCGATAATGTAACGGTCGATATGAATAAGCGTAACAAGCTTTTTCGCGGCTGCATTTTTAAGCAAACAGCACGGCGGACCGCACATATCGCCTCCTGACGGTCGGTCTCAACGGCGGTGCAGACTTCGGCCCACAGCAACATTATGGTATTATCCGGGCCTCTTTTTAGCTGGTGCGATTCCCCCTTCATGTTGGAAATCATTACGCTCTCTTGTGTTCGCGATGAACGGACGCTGTTCCATCGGCTGTCGTTCAGCGTCAAAGCAGGTGACATTGTGCAGATTGAGGGACCGAACGGCGCCGGTAAGACCTCGCTGTTGCGCTTGCTGGCGGGATTAAGCCGGGCAGAACAGGGCGAGATTCGCTGGCACGATCGGCCGATCCAGCAGCAGCGCGAACGCTGGCACGCATCGATGCTCTATCTGGGGCATCATCCCGGCGTGAAAGCCGTGCTCTCCCCACTGGAAAATTTGCGCTTTTACCATCCTGACTGCGACGACGCGCAGATTTTTGCTGCGCTGGAAAGCGTCGATCTGCTGGGTTACGAAGAAGTGCCGGTGGCGCAGCTGTCGGCAGGCCAGCAGCGGCGGGTGGCGCTGGCGCGTTTGTGGCTGAGTCGCGCCACCTTGTGGATTCTGGATGAACCGCTGACTGCCATCGACAAAACGGGCATCGAAAAATTAATGATGAAATTTGCTCAGCATGCCGATAACGGCGGAGCGGTGATCCTGACGACTCATCAGGATTTACCTGACCAGACGGCGCGGGTGCGTAAAATTCGCCTCAGCGCAGCGGAGTCAATCTGATGCTGTTCCGTCTTATCCAGCGTGAATTGCGCATTGCCTTTCGTGGCGGGGCAGATGTGGTTAATCCGCTGTGGTTTTTTCTGATTGTCATTACCCTGTTTCCGCTGGGTATCGGACCCGATCCGCAACAGCTGGCGCGCATTGCACCCGGCGTCGCCTGGGTCGCCGCGCTGCTGGCATCGCTGCTGGCGCTGGAGCGGCTGTTTCGCGATGATTTTATCGATGGCTCACTTGAGCAACTGCTGCTGCTGCCGACGCCCCTGCCGGTCACGGTGCTGGGGAAAGTGATTGCGCACTGGCTGGTGACCGGCTTGCCGCTGATCGTGCTGTCGCCGCTGGCGGCACTGCTGCTATCGCTCGATTTTAATGGCTGGTGGGCGATGGCGTTAACGCTGCTGATCGGCACACCGACCCTGAGTTTTCTCGGAGCGATCGGCGTCGGGTTAACCGTCGGTTTACGGCGAGGCGGCGTGCTGCTGAGCCTGCTGGTGCTGCCGCTGTCGATTCCGGTGCTGATTTTCGCCAGTGCGGCGATTGAGGCCGCCGGGCAGGGCTTACCGATTGGCGGTTATCTGGCGATCCTCGGGGCAATGTTGCTGGTCAGCGCCACCCTGTCACCGTTTGCGACCGCGGCGGCGCTGCGGATTACCCTGCAATGACCGCGTCTGACCGGCGCGGCGACCCATAATTTACCGAAATGTGAGTGGCTGATATGTGGAAAGCGTTACATCAACTGGGGAAACCCGAGCGGCTCTATCAGTGGTCTGGACGGCTGATACCCTGGTTCGCCGTGGCGGGTCTGGCGTCGTTGCTGTTGGGGTGGATCTGGGGATTTGGTTACGCACCGGCTGATTATCAGCAGGGCGACAGTTTCCGCATTATCTATATCCACGTTCCGGCCGCGATGTGGTCGATGGGCATCTACGCCTCAATGGCGATTGCCGCTTTTTGCGGGCTGGTGTGGCAGCTGAAGATGGCCGATCTGGCCTCTGCCGCAATGGCACCGGTTGGCGCGGTGTTCACCTTTATTGCGCTGGTTACCGGCTCGGCGTGGGGCAAACCGATGTGGGGCACCTGGTGGATTTGGGATGCGCGCCTCACCTCGGAGCTGGTGCTGCTGTTCATCTATATGGGGGTGATCGCGCTCTATCACGCCTTTGATGACCGCCGTACAGCCGGGCGTGCCGCCGGTATCCTGATTCTGGTTGGCGTAGTCAATCTGCCGATCATTCACTTCTCGGTACAGTGGTGGAATACCCTGCATCAGGGCTCGTCCGGCACACTGCAGCAGGCCATTGCGCCGGTGATGCGCACCCCGCTGCGCTGGTCGATTCTCGGTTACCTGCTGCTGTTTCTGACGCTGACCCTGATGCGGTTACGTAATCTGATTTTATTAACCGAACGCCATCGTCCGTGGGCGATCGGCGTGGCCAGCAAAGGAGAGAAAGCATGACGCCGGCATTTTCGTCATGGCACGCCTTCTTCGCCATGGGCGGTTACGCCTTCTATGTCTGGCTGGCCGTCGCCTGTACCTTAATCCCGCTGATCGGTCTGGTGTTGCATACCCTGCTGACACGCCGTCGTTTACTGGCGGAGATCCGCCAGCGTGAGGCGCGCGAACGTCGCATCCGGGCAGCGAAAAGTAAAAAAGCCACCGCTGAAGCGGCAGGAGAAAGCCTGTGAATATCCGTCGACGTAATCGTCTGTATGCCGTGCTGGCGATTCTGATCGGCCTTAGCCTGGCCACGGCGCTGGTGATGTACGCGCTGCGCTCGAACATCGATCTGTTTTATACCCCGAGTGAAATTCTGTATGGCAAAGGCGAGGCGCATGAAGTACCGGAACCGGGACAGCGGCTGCGCGTCGGCGGCATGGTGATGCCGGGCAGCGTCAAACGCGATCCCAACACGCTTGCCGTGTCGTTCAAACTTTATGATGCCAGCGGCGTGGTGAGCGTCAGTTTTGAAGGGATTTTGCCGGACCTGTTCAGAGAAGGGCAGGGCGTGGTCGCGCAAGGGGTGCTGGAGACCGGTAACCGGATTATCGCCAAAGAAGTGCTGGCGAAGCACGATGAAAAATATACGCCGCCGGAGATTGAAGACGCGATGAAGAAAAATCACAACGGCCCGCAGTCGCTGTATCAGCCGGGAAAACAGTCATCATGATGCCGGAAATCGGAACCTTTCTGCTCTGCCTGGCGCTGGGCATTGCGCTGCTGCTCAGTACCTATCCACTGTGGGGCGCGGTGCGCCAGGATGCCCGACTGATGGCAATGGCGCGTCCGCTGGCTGCCGGCCTGTTCGTGCTGATTGCAGCCGCATTTTTGCTGCTGGTCTGGGCCTTCATCGCCAATGATTTTACCGTCAGCTATGTTGCCACCAACTCTAACAGCCTGTTGCCGGTCTACTACCGCATCGCCGCCACCTGGGGTGCTCATGAAGGCTCACTGCTGCTGTGGGTGCTGCTGCTGAGTACCTGGACCGTGGCGGTGGCGATCTTCAGTCGCGGCATGCCGCAGGATGCGCTGGCACGCGTGCTGGCGGTGATGGGAATGATTAACCTCGGTTTCCTGCTGTTTATCCTGCTGACTTCAAATCCCTTCAGCCGCACCTTGCCTGACTTCCCGATTGATGGACACGATCTGAACCCGATGCTGCAGGATATCGGTCTGATCTTCCATCCGCCGCTGCTCTATATGGGTTATGTCGGTTTCTCGGTGGCGTTTGCCTTTGCTATTGCCTCATTGATGGCCGGCCGGCTCGACACCGCATGGGCACGCTGGTCGCGCCCATGGACCACCGCCGCCTGGGTGTTTCTTACCATCGGCATCGTGCTCGGTTCGGCCTGGGCCTATTACGAACTGGGCTGGGGCGGCTGGTGGTTCTGGGATCCGGTTGAAAACGCCTCGTTCATGCCGTGGCTGGCGGGCACCGCGTTAATGCACTCGCTGGCGGTCACTGAAAAGCGTGGCACCTTTAAAGCCTGGACGGTGCTGCTGGCGATTACGGCCTTCTCGCTCAGCCTGCTCGGCACTTTCCTGGTGCGTTCCGGGGTGCTGGTTTCGGTGCACTCATTTGCCTCCGATCCGGCGCGCGGCATGTTTATTCTCGCTTTCCTGGTGATCGTGATTGGCAGTTCGCTGCTGCTGTATGCCATCAAAGGTGGGAAAGTGCGTAGCCGGGTGCAGAATGAAACCTGGTCACGGGAATCTTTCCTGCTCGGTAATAACGTTTTGCTGATTGCCGCGATGCTGGTGGTGCTGCTCGGCACGCTATTGCCGCTGGTGCATAAGCAGCTCGGACTGGGCAGCATCTCGGTGGGTGAGCCGTTCTTTAATACCATGTTCAGCTGGCTGATGGCGCCGTTTGCCCTGCTGCTGGGGATTGGACCGCTGGTGCGCTGGCGTCGTGACGAGCCACAGAAGCTGGCAAAACGACTGGCGCTGGCGCTGATCGTGACGCTGGCCGGTTCGATAGTGATCCCGTGGTGGTTACAGGATCGTATTGCCGCCATGACCGTGGTCGGGCTGATGATGTCGCTGTGGATCATTGTGCTGACGCTGCTGGAACTGCATGAGCGCGCCACCCATCGTCACACCTTCTTTGCAGGGCTGCGTCATCTCTCGCGCAGCCACTGGGGCATGGTGCTGGGCCATCTCGGCGTCGGCGTGACGGTGATTGGCATCGCCTTCAGCACCCAGTACAGCGTAGAGCGCGATGTGCGGATGAAGGCCGGCGACAGTGTAGACATTCATCATTATCACTTTGTTTTTCGTGGCGTACAGAACCTGCAGGGCCCTAACTACAGCGGCGGTTCAGGCATAATCGAGGTAACGCGCAACGGCAAACCGGAAGCGACGCTGCAGGCTGAAAAGCGTTTCTATACTGCCGCACGCACCATGATGACCGAAGCGGCGATTGACGGCGGTTTCAGCCGCGATCTCTACGCGGCGTTAGGCGAAGAGCTGGATGATGGTGGCTGGGCTGTGCGGATCTATTACAAACCCTTTGTGCGCTGGATCTGGTTCGGCGGCCTGTTAATGGCGCTGGGTGGCCTGTTCTGCCTGGGTGATCCTCGCTATCGCGCCCGCAAAAAAGCGGTCCCTCAGGAGCTGGCATGAATAAGAAAATCCTGTTTATCCCGCTGGTGCTGTTTCTGCTGCTGGCGGCAGCGCTGCTGTGGCAGCTGGCGCGCAATGCCGACGGCGACGATCCGACCCGGCTGGAATCGGCGCTGATTGGCAAGCCGGTGCCGCTGTTCAGGCTGGAAGCGCTCGATCAGCCGGGTAAAATTTACGATCAGCAGGTGCTGACCGACGGCAAACCGATACTGCTTAACGTCTGGGCCACCTGGTGCCCGACCTGTCGGGCTGAACATCACTACCTGAATAGCCTGGCGGAGCAGGGCATTCGGGTGGTCGGGCTGAACTACAAAGACGACCGCAACAAAGCGGTCAGCTGGCTGAACACGCTGGGCAACCCGTATGCGCTCAGCCTGTATGACGGCAACGGGATGCTCGGGCTGGATCTTGGCGTCTACGGTGCACCGGAAACCTTCCTGATCGACGGCAAAGGCATTATCCGCTATCGCCATGCAGGCGATCTGAATGAGCGCGTCTGGCAACAGGAAGTGAAACCGTTGTGGATCAAATACAGTAAGGAGGCGGGAGCATGAGGCGTCTGTTACTGCTGGTCTGTGGACTGCTGTTCAGCTTTAGCCTGTGGGCGACTATCGATACCCTGCAGTTCGATTCGGTGGCGCAGGAAGAACAATACCGCGATCTGACCGCCTCGCTGCGCTGCCCGAAATGCCAGAACAACAGCATCGCCGACTCGAACGCGATGATTGCAGCGGATATGCGACTCAAGGTCTATCAGCTAATGAAGCAGGGCCAGGACCGTCAGCAAATTATCGATTACATGGTGGCGCGTTACGGCAACTTCGTCACTTATCAGCCGCCGGTTACGCCGTCTACCCTGATTTTGTGGGTCGGACCGGCGCTGTTCGTGCTGCTGGGCGGATGCGTCATCGTGCTGCGCAGTCGCCAGCGTAAAACCCGCAGCGAGCTGGATGAAGATGAACAACAGCGTCTTGATGCGCTACTGAAGTCAGACAGGAAGCCGTAATGAGTGCATTTTGGATCACCCTTTTACTGTTGTTGCTGGCAGCCTGTGCATTGTTTCTTGCCGCGGGCTGGCGGCAGCGGCACGCCAGCGCTGGCGATCGCGATCGCCTCAATCAGCGCTTCTACCATCAGCGTCTGAGCGAACTGGCGGAAGATGAAGATCAGGGCGTGGTAGCGGAGCGGCCGGTCATGGAGCGGGAACTGCAACAGACGCTGCTGGCCGATGTTCCACCCACCCAGACCGTACAGGCGCACAGCAGCAGCCGCTGGATATTACTGCCCGGCCTGATTGTGCTGCTGCTGGTGTCGCTGGGGACTTATCTGAAAGTCGGCGGCCTGGCGCAGCTGACTGGCTGGATGCAGGTGCAGCAGGACTATCCTGCCTTACGGGCACGGCTGATGGACCCGGCGGCAAAGCCTCTGACGATGGAGGAGCTGGCGCGGTTGCAGCTTGGGCTGCGCAGCGCATTGCAGTCGGAACCGGACAACCTCAACGACTGGACCATGCTGGGACGGCTCGGCATGGTGCTGAATAACGCCAGTATCGCCAGCCAGGCCTTTGAACGCGCCTTGCAGCTCGCGCCCAACGATCCCGGCCTGAAGCAGGACTACGCCGAAGTGCTGACCCGCTCCAGCGAACCGCAGGATAATCGCCAGGCGGCGCTGCTGCTGCACGAATTGCTTAAGGCCGATCGGCACAACCTGCGTACTCTGGGCCTGCTGGCGTTTAATGCTTTCGAGCAGCAGCAATATGATCAGGCGATTGACGCCTGGCAAACGCTGCTGACGCTGTTGCCGGCTAACGATGAGCGGCGTGTGATGATCGCCCGCAGCATTGAGCAGGCCAAAACCGCGGCCGGGCAGCAGAGCAGCCAGCTGGCACTCAGTATCAGCCTGACGCCGCAGGCAGAAAAAATATTACCGCAAGGCGGAGTGTTGTATATTTCTGTCACCGACGGTGTTTCACCGGTGCCGGTGGCGGTAAAACGCCTGCCGCTCAGCCACTTTCCGCTATCGCTGACGCTGGATGACAGCAATGCGATGATGCCGGATCGCCTGTTGTCGGCGCAGCATCAGCTTCAGGTGCGGGCGCGAATTTCCCGCGACGGCAGTGCCAACGCGCGTTCGGGTGACTGGTTTGGTCTGAGTGCGGTGATGCCCTGGGACGGCCATCAGCAGATGGCAGTAGAAATAAATCAACAGCAGCCCTGAGCGCGGGATCCGACGACGCTCAGGCAGATCCTGTCGCTACCCAGGCTGACGTAAAGTTAGCTATGCTCAGGGTAAGCAGGTTCGTTAATCGACTGCCGCCTGAAGGGTGAGCAGACTTTTTTTCATCCGCACAGGGAGATTGGAATGAATTATCGCCTGACCAGCCTGGCCGTTGCCAGCGTTCTTCTGGTGGGTTGTGCCAGTTCGAAGCCGGCGAATGACGAACCTGCGCAACGCAGCGATCCGTTCGAAGGCTTTAACCGCACGATGTTCAACTTTAACTACAACGTGCTCGATCCCTATCTGCTTCGCCCGGTAGCCGTTGCCTGGCGCGACTATGTGCCGGTGCCAGCCCGCACCGGCCTGAGTAATTTTCTCGGTAACCTCGAAGAACCCGCCAGCATGGTCAACGCCATTCTGGTCGGTAACGCCCGTGATGCGGGTATTCACTTCACCCGTTTCTTCCTGAACAGCGTGCTGGGGCTGGGCGGCTTCATTGACGTGGCCGGTAAAGCCAATCCGGAGCTGGCGCGTGAAGAGCCACACCGTTTCGGCACCACGCTGGGCCACTATGGCGTCGGCTATGGCCCTTACGTTGAACTGCCGGCTTACGGCAGCTTTACCGTTCGTCAGGATGGCGGCGATTACGTCGATACCCTCTATCCGATTCTCGGCTGGCTGACCTGGCCGATGTCGATTGGTAAATGGACGCTGGAAGGCATTGAGACGCGGGCACAGCTGCTCGACTCGGATGCGATCCTCAAACAGCAGAGCGATCCGTACGCCTTTATCCGCAACGCCTACTTCCAGCGTCACGATTTTCTGGCGCGCGGTGGCAAGCTCAAGCCGGAAGAGAACCCGAACGCAGCCGCGATTCAGGACGATCTGCAGGATATTGACGCGCAGTAAGGTGCGATTTTTATCAGCAAAAAGGGCGACTCCGGAGAGTCGCCCTTTTTATTGGCGTTTGCGCATCAGAACTTATAGTTAAAGTTCGCGCCATACAGCCAGGCCTTACCTTCGGAATTAAAGGTATATGGGCCTTCTTTGACCGTCACGTTCTGGCCGTGCATATAAGAGATGCCGACATCGACCGAAGCATTGTCGTCGAACGCGTAGGAGGTCCCGGCGCTCAACCACAGGCGATCCTGATCCGGGATGGAGATCGAACGTTTATCGGCCGGAACCGGGCTGTCATCAAAGGCGATACCGGTGCGGAAGGTCCAGTTTTGGTCGTAGAAGTAGGTGGTTCCGAGCGCAATACGCCAGGCATCACGGTAACTTTCATCTTTATAGAACAGGGTCTGGCCATTAGAACCGGTGGCTTTCAGCTCCTGGAACTGGCTCCAGCTGGTGTAGGCCATGCTGTAGTGAACCGCCCACTGCGGTGCCACTTTATGCCAGCCCGACACTTCCCACATTTCCGGCAGATTCAGGGTCAGCGCGCCTGGAATGGTCGAGCCGTTGGTGCCGTAAGGAATACCGGACTGCTGCGGATTATTAACCGCGTTCAGCGCAGAAGGGAGATTACTTTTGTAATCGCCATCAAAATCAACTTTGACTTCTGAGCGGTAGGTAAAGCCGAAACGGTTATTTTCATCGACTTCATACAGGATACCGGCGTTCCAGCCGTAGCCCCACTCATCGCCTTTCAGATGGGCGACCTGGGTATCCGCCGGGATGCGTAACGCTGCGCCTGATTCACCGGCATAACGTTCGATTTTCGCTTTAGCGTAGACCGCATCAAATCCCACCCCGACGCTGAAATGTTCATTTAATCGGTAAGCGGTGCTGAGATTAAAATTGCCGGTCATCAGGTCGGTTTTACCGCCGTAGCCGCCAGCGGTGTAACCATTATTAAACTCTGTTGCTAAGCCGTAATTGGAGGTAGCCGATGCGCCAATCCACCATTGATCATTAATGGGCTGAACGTAATGAATATTCGGCACCCACTGGTTTGGGGCAATATTATTGGCATCCAGACTGCGGCCACTCTGGCTGCGTCCGCTGATATTCACATCCGGGTCGATATACACCGCCCCGATGGAAAACGCCGGACGATCCATTAATGCCATGGTTGCCGGGTTACGGCTGGCGGAAGCGGCGGTATCGCCCATTGCGCCTTCGCCTGAATATGCGCGACCTAAACCAATCGAAGAAAACTCATTTAACTGAAACCCAGCTGCGTAAACATGTGAAGAGACAAGCGCCACTGCAGCCGCCACGGCTGACTTTGCAAACAGGTTTTTATGGTTCATGACCACAACCTCATGTGAATTATTATTTAACGTTATTACGTCGCGTAACAAGGGACGGCGGATTGTAGGGACTGATGTAAATCGCACATATCAGACCAGTGCGGAGAGTATAGGTCCGACCTGTGTGCATGTTGCAATATTGTTTTTAAAATATTTCAGGATTGATCGCTTAAAATTCGATCTGCGTAACAAAACTGACCCGACGCGCCACAGCATAACCAGTCCAGTTTGTTCTGGATCAAATTTTATTGTGATATTCGTCACTTAGCTACAGGTTAATGGCGCATCTTTAGCCGAAGAGGTAAAATCTGGTCCATAAAATTGCGTATCCCACCAGACTATCGTCAGGAGAAAATGATGACTGATGCCATTAAAAAATGCAGTGCGACCGAAACCGCAGCCTGCTGTTGCGTCGATGTCGGCACGGTAATGGATAATACCGATTGCACTGCCAGCTGGTCGGAGTGGTTTGCACAGCGCGCTGATGCTGAAGCAAAACTGGCCAGCCTGACCGAACGTGCGCGTGAGGTTGAGTCTGACCCTTGCCTGATTGAGGCCCGTTTCAGCGATGTGGACCAGGGGGTGCAGCTCGATATTGATTTCACCTTCTGCTGCCAGGCAGAAACCCTGATTTTCCAGCTCGGTTTACGCTAAGCCGCCAGACGCCGCTTTCAGAGCGGCGTTTTTCATTTTCGTGTTTCCCTTCGCAATTTTTCCCTTTCGATATTGGCGACTCACCCGCTTGTGGTTAACACTGGGATCAGGTCAGACCTCTTTGGGCAATGATGCCACAGTCCCGATTCACAGGTGAGAACAATGAGCAAAGCGCAGCCGCTGCTGACGCGCGATGGCGAACGCATCGCGATTACCCACGGGTTACGTACCCCTTTTTTGCGCCAGGCGACCGGCTTCCATGGCATTCCGGCGGTGGAACTGGGACGGATGGTGGTCAGCGAATTAATGGCGCGCAGCGAACTGCCGGTCGACGTGATTGAACAGCTGGTGTTTGGTCAGGTAGTTCAGATGCCCGAAGCGCCGAACATCGCGCGTGAAATCGTACTCAGCAGCGGACTCAGCGTCCATACCGACGCCTACAGCGTCAGCCGCGCCTGTGCCACCAGTTTTCAGGCGGTGGCTAACGTCTGTGAAAGTTTACTGGCCGGGACCATCTCTGCCGGCATCGCCGGGGGTGCTGATTCGTCATCGGTGCTACCGATTGGCGTCAGCAAAAGCCTGGCGCGGGCGCTGGTTGATCTCAATAAAGCGCGCAGCCTGTCGCAAAAATGGCAGATTCTGCGCCGTCTGCGCCCGCGCGATCTGCTGCCGGTGCCGCCGGCGGTGGCCGAGTATTCAACCGGACTGCGCATGGGCGACACCGCCGAGCAGATGGCCAAAAGCCACGGAATCAGCCGACAGGCACAGGATGCGCTGGCGCTGCGTTCTCACCAGCATGCCGCCAAAGCATGGCAATCGGGCGTGCTGCATCAGGAAGTGATGGCGGCGCTGGTGCCGCCGTGGAAAAAGCCCATCGATCAGGACAATAACGTGCGGATGGATGCCAAAGCTGAAGATTATGCCCGGCTGCGTCCGGCGTTTGACCGCCAGCACGGCAGCGTGACCGCCGCCAACAGTACCCCACTGACCGACGGTGCGGCAGCGGTCATCCTGATGCGCGAAGGGCGCGCCCGTGAGCTGGGACTGCAGCCGCTTGGCTATCTGCGCAGCTATGCCTTTACCGCGATTGGCGTACAGCAGGATATGTTGCTGGGCCCGGCCTACGCCTCGCCGGTGGCGCTGGACCGCGCCGGCATCACCCTGGCCGATCTGACACTGATTGATATGCATGAAGCCTTCGCCGCTCAGACCCTGAGCAACCTGCAACTGTTCCGGGATGAGCGCTTTGCCCGCGAGGTGCTGAATCGCCCCCATGCGCTGGGTGAGGTGAATGAAGAGCGCTTTAACGTGCTGGGGGGATCGATCGCCTATGGCCATCCTTTTGCCGCTACCGGTGCGCGAATGATCACCCAGACGCTGAACGAACTTCGGCGGCGCGGGGGAGGATTAGGACTGGTTACCGCCTGTGCGGCCGGTGGTCTGGGCGCGGCAATGGTTCTGGAGGCCGAATAATGGAGCAGAACGCATTTCATTTACAGCTGCGGCTGGATCACGTTGGCGTCATCACCATCGACGTGCCGGGCGAGAAGATGAACACCCTTAAAGCGGAATTTGCTGGCCAGATCGCTGCCATTATTGCCGAGGCGCGGCGCGATCCTCAGCTGGCCGGGCTGGTGCTGATTTCGGGCAAAGCTGACAACTTTATCGCTGGCGCCGACATCAGCATGATCGATCGCTGCCAGAGTGCCGCAGACGCCGAAGCGCTGGCGAAACAGGGGCAGGAGGTGATGGCGATGCTTGCCGCCTTGCCGTTCCCGGTGGTGGCCGCGATTCACGGTGCCTGCCTCGGCGGCGGACTTGAGCTGGCGCTGGCCTGCGATGCACGCATCTGCTCGCTGGATGATAAAACCCGCCTCGGCTTGCCGGAAGTCCAGCTCGGCTTATTGCCCGGTTCAGGCGGCACGCAGCGGTTACCCCGTTTGATCGGCGTGCAGCAGGCGCTGCCGCTGATCCTGACCGGCAAAAGCCTGCGGGCGAAACAGGCCCGTAAACTCGGCATGGTTGATGATGCGGTGCCGCAGGCGATTTTGCTGGAGACCGCTATCGCACGGGTGAAAAAAGGCAAGGCCAGCGTCCGTACGCTGCCGCTGCGCGATCGCCTGCTGCAGGGCCCGGTTGCGCGTCAGGCGCTGTTTGCGCTGGCCAGCCGCCAGACCGCCGCCAAAACGCAGGGCAACTACCCGGCGGCGAAACGCATCATTGAGGTGGTGCGCATTGGGCTGGAGCAGGGCAGCCGTGCCGGACATGAGGCTGAAGCCCGCGCCTTTGGTGAACTGGCGATGACGCCAGAATCGGTGGCGTTACGCGGCCTGTTCTTCGCGACCACCGCGATGAAAAAAGAGCCGGGTGGCGACGCCACGCCGCGGCCGGTCCACAGCATCGGTATTCTGGGCGGCGGTCTGATGGGCGGTGGTATTGCCAGCGTCAGCGCCATCAACGCCGGATTGCCGGTACGCATAAAGGATATCTCGCTGGAAGGGATAAACCATGCGCTGCAAACCAGCTGGGAGCTGCTGAGCAAAAAAGTTAAACGCCGTCAGATTACTCCGGCTCAGCGTCAGCAGCAGATGGCCCGCATCACCGGCGGCATCGATTATCAGGGCTTTGCCCGGCGTGATGTGGTGATTGAAGCGGTATTTGAAGATCTGGCGCTTAAGCAGCAGATGGTGCGTGAGATTGAATCACACTGTCAGCCGCAGACGATATTTGCCTCTAACACCTCTTCCTTGCCGATTGAGGATATCGCTGCCGGGGCGCAGCGGCCGGAAAACGTCATCGGACTGCACTATTTCAGCCCGGTAGAGAAAATGCCACTGGTGGAGGTCATTCCCCATCTGAATACCGCCAGCGAAACACTGGTAACGATCGTGGCACTGGCACGCCGCCAGGGCAAAACGCCGATTGTGGTGGCGGATAAGCCCGGTTTTTACGTTAACCGGATTCTGGCGCCCTATATAAATGAGGCGATGCGCTGCCTGCTGGAAGGTGAACCGATTGAGCATATCGATGGTGCGCTGGTGAAATTTGGTTTCCCGGTCGGTCCGCTCCAGCTGCTGGATGAGGTCGGCATTGATGTCGGCAGTAAAATTTCTCCGATTCTGCAGCAGGCCTACGGCGAGCGTTTTGCCGCGCCTGCTGCGTTTGAGGCGGTACTGAATGATGGCCGCAAAGGGCGTAAAAACCGCAAAGGCTTCTATCGCTACGACCTGCCGCGCTGGCAGCGTAAAAAGCCGGATGCGTCGCTTTACGCCTTACTGAAAATCACCCCGCAGGCGCGACAGAGCGAAGCGCAGATAGCCGAACGCTGCGTGATGATGATGCTGAACGAAGCGGCGCGCTGCCTGGATGAGCAGGTGATTCGCTGCGCGCGTGATGGCGATATCGGCGCGGTGTTCGGCATCGGTTTTCCGCCGTTTCTCGGTGGTCCGTTCCATTATATGCAACGACTGGGCGCAACGGAGCAGGTGAATAGATTAACCCGGCTAATGCAGCAACATGGCGAACGTTTCGCGCCGTGTGAGGCGCTGATTAAGGCCGCCGCAGAATAGACGAAATTTTACATTTCTGGCTGAAATGGAATACCCACTCCGATTCAGCGGGTTAGAAAAGCGTCGCCAGAGTGTGCGCCGCAGCAGGAATCTGAGAAGTGCTTATTTAATAAACAACCGGTTGACTATACTGAAGCCATTAGGGTACAACACAGCGTTCATTCGCAGAGTGAAGAGTCAGGCGCAATGCGTCGGGCGATGTCGACAAACAACAGCGGTGCTTTATGCAAGTTTTTATCATGCGTCACGGCGATGCAGCTCTGGAAGCAGCAAGTGATTCGGTCAGGCCTTTAACGCTATGCGGCTGTGATGAATCACGCCAGATGGCGAACTGGCTTAACAGTCAGACGCCGGACATAGAATGTGTGCTGGTCAGTCCCTACCTGCGTGCGCAGCAAACGCTCGCCACGGTACGTGAGGCATTTCCTCTGCCTGAAGGCCAGGAAGTGTTACCTGAATTAACGCCGGGCGGCGACCCGGGGCTGGTGGGGTGCTATCTGCAAACCCTGGCAAACGAAGGGGTGAAATCCGCGCTGGTGATTTCACACTTACCGTTGGTGGGATATTTAGTCTCAGAACTGTGCCCGCAGGAAGCGCCGCCCATGTTCGCCACTTCCGCTATCGCCTGCGTCGAGTTTGATCCGGCACAGAGTGAAGGCAAGCTGCTGTGGCAGGTCAGTCCGCGCAAACTGGCAAAAGCGATTTAACGTCTGTGGGCCGAAATATCGGCCCTTCCTCTCAGGGCAATTCAGGCGGTTGCCACTCCTCAATCTCAATCAGCACCAGCAGGGCGGCATCGCCGCCAAACATCTTCGGTGCCTGATGAAAAGCCATTACCCACGGATGCTGGGCCAGCCACAGCGGCGTTTGCTGCTTCAGGACATGTTTGCCATGGCCGGTCATCACGCTGGCGCAAAACAGATGCTCACGGCGGCAGGCGGCGATTAGCGCCCCCAGTTCCTGCTTGGCCTGCTGCTGGGTTAAGCCGTGCAGATCGAGAAATATCTCCGGCGTATAGTCGCCGCGCCGCAGTTTTTTCAGTTCAAAGTGGCTGACGTCAGCGCGCACATAGCGCGTCGCCCCCTCGGTTGAGAGCAGCGGCTGAAACTCATCCGAGAAGTAATGACTGTTGTCCGCCTGCTCTGAAAGCAGACGTTTTACCGGCACTTCGCGGGTTTTCACTCGCGGCTTGTGCACAAAGGTATCCTGTTTTAGCTGGCGCGTTCCGGTCATTAACTGCCGAAACAGCGCTTTATCATCCTGGCTCAATGGCGTTTTTTTACTCATGGCGGGCCGGTTATATCAGAAAAGGCTGTCAGACAGCAGATGGCGATACCTTACCGTTAAGTGTCATTAAATGTCAGCTTTTTCACCTTGCTGCGCTGAATTCTCCCCGGCTTCATGGCACACTATCGGCCGATTTAGTAAATGGCCTGCGGAGGGCTACGTGGACAAAATTTTCGTCGATGAGGCAGTGAACGAGCTGCACACCATTCAGGACATGCTGCGCTGGGCGGTCAGCCGCTTTTCCGCTGCCGGAATCTGGTACGGACATGGCACAGACAATCCGTGGGACGAAGCCGTTCAACTGGTCCTGCCGTCCCTCTGGCTGCCGCTGGATATTCCGGAAGAGATGCGCAATGCACGCCTGACCGCCAGTGAGCGTCATCTGATCGTCGAGCGGGTCATTCGCCGCGTCAATGAGCGCATTCCGGTCGCCTATCTGACCCACAAAGCCTGGTTCTGCGGTCACGAATTTTATGTCGATGAACGGGTACTGGTGCCACGTTCACCGATTGGTGAACTGATCGAAAATCGCTTCGCCGGTCTGATCAGCGAGAAACCGCGCCACATTCTGGATATGTGTACCGGCAGCGGCTGTATCGCCATCGCCTGCGCCTATGCGTTTCCTGAGGCTGAAGTTGACGCGGTCGACATCTCCAGCGATGCGCTGGCGGTTGCCGAGCAGAATATTGAAGAACATGGCCTGATGCAGCAGGTCACGCCGATCCGCGCCGATCTGTTCCGCGAGTTACCGGCGCTGAAATACGATCTGATCGTCACCAATCCGCCTTATGTCGATGCGGAAGATATGGACGATCTGCCGGGCGAATATCACCACGAGCCGGAACTGGGACTGGCGGCCGGCAGCGATGGCCTGAAGCTGGTGCGCCGTATTCTGGCCTGCGCGCCACAGTATCTGAGCGAGCAGGGCGTGCTGATTTGCGAAGTCGGCAACAGCATGGTGCACATGATGGAACAGTATCCCGATGTGCCGTTTACCTGGCTGGAGTTCGATAACGGCGGTGACGGCGTATTTATGCTGACCCGCCAGCAGATCGTCGACGCACAGCATCATTTCTCTTTTTACAAAGACTAAAAGTGGGGCGAAGCATCGCCCGCCGAACCGTAACAAGGAACCACAATGGCCGGAAACAGCATCGGACAATTTTTTCGAGTAACCACCTTTGGCGAGTCCCATGGTCTTGCGCTGGGCTGCATTGTTGATGGCGTGCCGCCGGGCATTCCGCTAACCGAAGCAGATATTCAGCACGATCTCGATCGTCGTCGGCCGGGCACGTCGCGCTATACCACTCAGCGCCGCGAGCCGGATCAGGTGAAAATTTTGTCCGGTGTGTTTGAGGGCGTGACCACCGGTACCTCCATTGGCCTGCTGATTGAGAATACCGATCAGCGTTCCCAGGATTACGGTGCCATCAAAGATCTGTTTCGTCCGGGCCATGCCGATTACACCTACGAACAAAAGTATGGTCAGCGTGACTATCGGGGCGGCGGCCGCTCGTCGGCGCGTGAAACCGCGATGCGCGTTGCTGCCGGTGCGATTGCCAAAAAGTATCTGCAGATGAAGCACGGCGTGGTGGTGCGCGGCTATCTGGCGCAGATCGGCGATATCGCCTGTGAGCTAAAACAGTGGGAGATCGTCGAACAGAATCCGTTCTTCTGCCCGGATGCAGACAAGCTGGACGCGCTGGACGAACTGATGCGCAGCCTGAAAAAAGAGGGTGACTCGATTGGTGCCAAAGTGACGGTAATGGCTGAAAACGTGCCGCCGGGTCTGGGCGAGCCGGTGTTCGACCGTCTGGACGCCGACCTGGCCCACGCACTAATGAGCATTAACGCGGTGAAGGGCGTCGAGATTGGTGATGGCTTTGCGGTGGTTAATCAGCGCGGCAGCCAGCATCGTGATGAAATTCGCCGTAGCGGCTTTCAGAGCAACCACGCGGGCGGCATCCTCGGCGGCATCAGCAGCGGTCAGACCATCAGCGCCAATATCGCGATGAAGCCGACCTCCAGCATCACCGTGCCGGGCAAAACTATCACCCGTGACGGCGAAGAGGTAGAGATGATCACCAAAGGTCGTCACGATCCCTGCGTCGGGATCCGCGCGGTGCCGATCGCCGAAGCGATGATGGCGATCGTCCTGATGGATCATCTGCTGCGTCAGCGGGCGCAGAATGGGGACGTTAACAGCCCCGTGCCGCGCTGGTGATCGCATGAAAGCGCTTCTGCTTACGCTTAGCGCGCTGTTGTTCAGCGCCCCAATCGTGGCGGCCACGCCATGGCAACAAATCCAGCAGCCGATCAGCGGAACCCCGCAGTCGATTGGCGGCTTTGCGAACGGCTGTATCATTGGTGCCCAGGCGCTGCCGCTCAATTCGCCGTATTATCAGGTGATGCGTCAGGACCAGCGGCGCTACTTCGGCCATCCCGATCTGATCCAGTTCATTCAGCGTCTCAGCACCCGGGTGCATAATCTGCAGCTGGGTAATCTGCTGATTGGCGACATGGGCATGGCGGCAGGCGGGCGCTTCAGCAGCGGCCACGCCAGTCACCAGACCGGACTTGATGTGGATATCTGGCTGCAGCTGCCGAAAACCCGCTGGAGTGCGCAGCAGTTGCTGAAGCCGCAGCCGCTGGATCTGGTGGGGCCAGGCGATAAAAATGTCATTGCCCGTCACTGGCAGCCGGAGATCGACAGCCTGATTAAGCTGGCGGCGAAAGACGATGACGTCACGCGCATCTTCGTCAATCCGGCGATCAAGAAACAGCTGTGTGCCGATGCTGGCGCGGATCGTGACTGGCTGCGTAAAGTGCGCCCGTGGTTTGCCCATCGCGCCCATATGCATGTGCGGTTGCGCTGTCCGGCCGGCAGCATCGGCTGTGAAGATCAGCCTGCGCCGCCGGCGGGCGATGGCTGTGGCGCAGAGTTGCAGAGCTGGTTCCTGCCGAAAAAACCGGGAAGCGGTGCGCCAGTGAAACGCGAGCCTCCACCGTTGCCGCCTGCCTGTCAGGCGCTGCTGGATAAACATTTACTGTAAGGGATCACATGGATTGGTTCGTGATCAGCCCGTTGCTGGTCGGGCTGCTGTTCTTTGTCGCCATGCTGGCCGGTTTTATTGACTCGATTGCCGGCGGCGGCGGTCTGCTGACCGTGCCGTCGCTGCTGGCCGCCGGCCTTTCCCCGGCGCAGGCGCTGGCGACCAACAAGCTGCAGTCGGTGGGCGGGTCATTCTCAGCCAGCCTCTATTTTATCCGACGCGGTGCGGTAAAGCTGAATGAGCAGTGGCTGAATATCGCCATGACCTTTCTCGGTTCGGTGCTGGGGGCGGTGCTGATTCAGCGCCTGCAGGCGGACATTCTGCGCCAGATGTTGCCGCTGTTTCTGATTGCCATCGGTTTGTGGTTTCTGCTGATGCCGCGCATTGGTGAAGAAGATCGCGCCCGTCGCCTGCACGGCATCGCTTATGCGCTGGTGGGCGGCGGTTGCATCGGCTTTTACGATGGCTTTTTTGGACCCGGCGCCGGCTCCTTTTATGCGCTGGCGTTTGTCACTCTCTGTGGCTACAACCTCGCCAAAGCGACGGCGCATGCCAAGATCCTTAACTTCACCTCCAACTTCGGTAGCCTGCTGTTCTTTATGTTCGGCGGCAAAGTGGTGTGGGGAACCGGTCTGATCATGATGCTGGGCGCATTTTGCGGGGCGCGACTGGGCGCACGCCTGGTGCTGACCCGCGGGCAAAAGCTGATCCGTCCGATGGTGGTGATCGTCTCCGCTGTCATGAGCATTAAATTGCTGTGGGACAGCCACGGCAGCGCCGTTCTGGCGTGGTTCGCCACGCTGCACCCGTAACTATTACGTGATAACAATGAGCACAATACACGATTACACCCAGCTGATTACGCTGTTTGATCGCTGCTTTAGCGATGAATTTCAGACCCGTCTAATTAAAGGCGACGACGAACCGATCTATCTTCCGGCAGACGCAGAGTCGCCGTGGAACCGCGTGGTGTTTGCCCACGGTTTTTATGCCAGCGCCCTGCATGAAATTTCGCACTGGTGCATCGCCGGTGAAGCGCGCCGCAAGCTGGTCGATTTTGGCTACTGGTACTGCCCGGATGGCCGCGATGCGCTCACCCAGAGTCAGTTTGAAGCCGTTGAAGTGAAGCCGCAGGCGCTTGAATGGATGTTTTGTGTTGCAGCAGGCTTTCCCTTCAACGTCAGTTGTGACAATCTCGACGGAGATTGTGAGCCGGATCGCATTGCGTTCCAGCGTAAAGTGCATGCTCAGGTCATGAGCTATCTGACGTCGGGCATTCCCGCTCGTCCCGCGCGTTTTATTGCCGCCCTGGCGGAATTTTATGGCAGGCCTTCATTAAGCGCATCGCAGTTTCCCTGGCCGGACGATCTGTGATGCAGCAAGGCATTATCAAAAGAGGAATTGAGATGATCGCAGAATTTGAAGCGCGTATTCTGGCCCTGATTGACGACATGGTTGATCATGCCAGTGACGATGAGCTGTTTGCCAGCGGTTATCTGCGTGGACACCTCACGCTGGCGGTGGCTGAAGTCGAACAACTGGGCGAACATACGCCGGAAGCATTGCAGATTCAGGTGACCCGCAGTCTGCAAAATGCCATTGCCGCTGGTGAGCTGTCGCCACGCGATCAGGCCTTAGTGGTCGGCATGTGGGACAACCTGTTTGTCCAGGCTCGTCAACTTTCCGCATAACGGTGCAGGGCGGCGTGCCGCCCGCAACCCCGCTTAAACCGGTTTACCCTTCAGCAATTTTCTGACCCAGTAACGATTCGGATTCAGCGCAGCCAGCGTGGCGGCATCTGCCGGTTGCGGTTCGCCGGACAACTGTGCCGCCAGCACTTCAGCCGCCAGCGGTGCGCTGCATAATCCGCGTGAACCGAGCGCACCAAACAGATACAGACCATTAAAGCCAGGAGCATCAGCGATCGCGCTGCCCGCCGCCTGCTGTGCCGGTAAATCGGCGTAGCGCGCCAGCGTGGCGGCATAATCCGGCACGCTGCCGACCATCGGCAGATGATCGCGGGTGGCACAGCGCACCCCAACACGCGCCTCATCCGCACTGATGTCTACCGTGTCGGTCCAGCGACTGTCGGGCAGGCACTGTTGCAGACGGCTGCGGTTCTCCTGCTGATCCTGCTGCCGATACGCGGTGGCGGTTTCGCCACGATGATAGCTGGCACCGATGCAGTGCGTAGCGAACTGCGGACTGACCGGCGTCAGGTAGCCGTCGTAGCAGAGCACGGTCTGCAGCGCATTCAGTTCCGGCGTCGACGGAACGTGACTCACCTGGCCTGCCACCGGATAGATCGGCAGAGGCGCACTCTGGGTAAACTCGCTGATGGCGTGACCATTCGCCAGTACCACCGTCGGATGGCGCACCGCCGGACGATCGCTGAACGACAGCGTCCACTGTTCACCGTCATGCGCCAGCCCGGTTACGCGGTGCAGCCAGTGGATCCGCAAGCCCTGCGTCTCGCCATGGGCCAGCATCGCCGAGGTCAGTTCGGCCGGTGACAGCCAGCCACCCTGCGGATAGAAAATCCCGCCGCAGCCGAGCGTCACGCCCGCCAGCGCTTCTGCCTGGTCGGCATCAACAGCACAGGCGATGTCGTCAGGCAACCCCATCGCTAGCATCTGTTCAATTTTTTTGCTGCTTTTCTGGTCCCAGCCAAGTTGCAACACCCCGCTCCAGTGATGTTCGTAAGGCAGCGGTAGCCGATCGTACAGGCGGCGGGCAAAGCTGAACGCCGCCGGAAAAAAGGTGGCGATGGCCGGATCGTGCTGATTCAGCAATGGATAGAGCGCGCCCTGACGGTTGCCGGACGCGCCCAGCGCCGGTGCTTCATCGGCGCAGTAAAGCGTCACGCGCCAGCCGCGCCGCAGCAGCGCCAGCGCTAAACTGGCGCTGGCCACGCCGCCGCCAATCAGCGCCGCTTCCCGCGTCGGGCTGGCGGGCCGGGCATACCACGGCTGCGTCGCCGGCAGCGGCGGTGCTGATTGCAGGCTGCCGCACAGCATCTCGCGTTTGGGGCCAAAACCTTTCCGGCGGGTAACGCTGAAACCCGCCTGCTGCAGTCCACGCCGCACGAAGCCGGCGGCCGTAAAGGTGGCAAATGTTGCCTGCGGCCGCGCCAGCGTCGCCATCATGCTGAACAGCTGCGGCGTCCACATATCGGGGTTTTTCGACGGCGCAAAGCCATCGAGGAACCAGGCGTCCACCTGACGATGCAGGCTGTCATCCAGGGTACTCATCAGCTGATTAATATCACCCAGCCACAGATCGAGCGTAATGCGGCCGCCATCAAACAGCAGACGCTGACAGCCGGGCAGGGCAGCCGGCCACTGCGCCTGCAGTTCGCCCGCCCACGGGGCCAGTTCGGGCCAGTGCTGATGTGCGGCGGTTAAATCGGCGCGCGTTAACGGAAACTTCTCAAAGCTGATGAAATGCAGACGTTTTAAAATCGCGTCCGGCTGCTGGCGCTGAAACGCATCAAAAGCCTGCCACAGCGTGAGAAAATTGAGGCCGGTGCCGAAACCGCTTTCGGCCACAATCAGCACATCACGCGGATGCTGAGCGAAGCGCTGCGGCAACTGATTGCCCCCGAGGAAGACATAGCGGGTCTCTTCCAGACCGTTATCGTTGGAGAAATAGACGTCACCAAACGCTCGGGAAACAGGTGTACCCTGTTCATTCCAGTTCAGCTGTGCATGTTCGACCGGGGTTAATTTCACGCTAAAGGCTCATTTTTCAGGCAGTGGCGCGATTTTAGCGACCAGCGTGACATGACGCAAATTTACAAAAGGAAATGGCTGATCGGACTTGTTCGGCGTACAAGTGTACGCTAGAGTGCTCGTCAATTAAGAAGAAGTGGATGAGGATTATTGAATGAAACGTGCTGTGATTACTGGCTTAGGGATCGTTTCCAGTATTGGTAATAACCAGCAAGAGGTGCTGGCATCTCTGCGTGAAGGCCGCTCTGGCATCACCTTTTCTGAAGAGATGAAAGATTCCGGCATGCGTAGTCACGTCTGGGGTAACGTAAAATTAGATACCACCGGCCTCATCGATCGCAAAGTCGTGCGTTTCATGAGTGATGCGTCCATCTATGCCTATCTTTCCATGGAAGAAGCGATTAAAGATTCTGGCCTGAGCGTGGAAGCGTATCAGAACAACCCACGTGTGGGTCTGATTGCCGGTTCAGGCGGCGGTTCACCGCGTTTCCAGGTGTTTGGTGCTGATGCAATGCGTAGCCCACGCGGCCTGAAAGCGGTTGGCCCGTATGTGGTCACCAAAGCGATGGCGTCTGGCGTTTCAGCCTGCCTCGCGACGCCATTTAAAATTCACGGCGTAAACTACTCAATCAGCTCGGCCTGTGCCACCTCGGCACACTGTATCGGTAATGCGGTTGAGCAGATCCAGCTGGGCAAACAGGACATCGTGTTTGCGGGCGGCGGCGAAGAGCTGTGCTGGGAAATGGCCTGTGAATTCGACGCGATGGGCGCGCTCTCTACCCGTTACAACGACACGCCAGAAAAAGCCTCACGTACCTATGATAACGAGCGCGACGGCTTCGTGATCGCCGGTGGCGGTGGCATGGTGGTGGTTGAAGAGCTGGAACATGCGCTGGCGCGCGGTGCGCATATCTATGCTGAGATCGTCGGCTACGGTGCAACATCAGACGGCGCAGATATGGTGGCACCGTCAGGTGAAGGCGCAGTGCGCTGCATGAAGATGGCGATGAACGGCGTAGATACCCCAATCGACTACCTCAACAGCCACGGTACCTCAACGCCGGTCGGCGATGTGAAAGAGCTGGGAGCGATTCGTGAAGTGTTTGGCGACAACACGCCGTACATTTCAGCAACTAAAGCCATGACCGGTCACTCACTGGGTGCGGCAGGCGTGCAGGAAGCGATTTACTCACTGCTTATGCTGGAGCATGGCTTTATTGCCCCAAGCATCAACATCAACTCGCTGGATGCAGCGGCTGAAGGCATGAATATCGTGACTCAGCCAATGGAAAAAGAGTTGACCACAGTGATGTCCAACAGCTTCGGCTTTGGCGGCACCAACGCAACCCTGACCATGCGTAAATACCAGGCGTAATGCGCTGACAGATCCCAGAAGGACCGGCTTGCCGGTCCTTTTTTTTGCCGCTTATCCCCGCTTTTGCTCTGTCCGTCGTTCCTTCTCAGCCTCGCTCCGCCAGCAGCCAGCGTAGTTTGTCGCAACCCGCCACGATCTCATCCGGCGTTAGTGCCGCATAGCCCAGCAGCCAGCCTTGCTGGCGCGGCGGTCCGGCATACAGTGGACTAAGACGCGGCAGCAACAGGCCGATTTGCGCGGCCCGGGCGGTTAACTGCGCCTCATCCTGCGCCAGCTTCACCGTTAACTGTAATCCGCCGCCGCTGTCGAACGGAGTGATCCACGGCGTCAGCCGCTGGTTAATCTGTTCGATCAGCAACTCGCGCCGACTGCCATAGAGCTGTCGCATCAAGCGCAGATGGCTGGCGAAATGGCCCTGTTGCAGGAAGGCGGCAGTAATAGCCTGCGGCAGCAGGGCGCTGTGACCATCCAGCACGCTGCGTGCCTGGCCCAGCGGTGCCACCAGCGCTGGCGGCACCACCATCCACGCCAGTCGCAGCGAAGGAAACAGTGATTTAGAGAAGGTGCCGAGCGTAATCACCCGCTGATGACGGTCCAGCCCCTGCAGGGCGGGAATCGGGCGGTGGTGATAGTGAAACTCGCTGTCGTAATCATCTTCAATCAGCCAGCTGCGGTTGCGCCGCGCCCACGCCAGCCAGGCCAGCCGTCGTGGCAGGCTCAGCGTGACGCCCGTCGGATAGTGATGGGAAGGCGTCAGATACATCAGCTTCGCACTGCCATCGATCGGTACCGCCCCCTGGTCATCCAGCCCGATAGCGCGCAGCCGCGCACCCGCCGCCAGAAAAGCGTTGCGCGCACCGGGATAACCCGGCTCTTCCAGCCAGACCTCATCGCCCGCATCCAGCAGCATTAGCGCCAGCAGCTGTAAAGCCTGCTGGGAACTGGTAAGGATCATCACCTGCTCAGGCTGGCAATGCACGCCGCGTGACAGCGCCAGATAGTCAGCCAGGGCGCGGCGCAGTGGCAGATAGCCACAGGGATCGCCATATCCCATCGCGGCGCTACCCAGTGAACGCTGCACGGTACTGCTCAGGCGTCGCCAGATCTCATGAGGAAATGCGCGTAACTCCGGCGAACCGGCAGCAAACGCATGGGGAAAAGGGGGATCCTGGCAGCCACCGGTTGCCAGCACCTGCTGACCGCGCATCGAAAAAGGGGCGGGCTGATGAACCGCAGGCGGCGCTGACGGTTCCGGCATGGTTATCGCCACAAAGCTACCACGCCCGGTTTCACGCCGCAGGTAGCCTTCGCTCTCCAGCTGACCGTACGCCGCTTCCACCGTGACGCGAGACAGCTTGAGATCCTCAGCCAGCTGGCGGGTGGAGGGCAACTGTTGTCCGGCGCGCAGATGGTGGCGACTAATCGCCAGCCGCAGCGTGGTACACAGCCGTTCGCGCAGGCCGCCGGTGGCCTGATGCTGAAAAAGTTGCAGCAGCGGTGAGCGCATAAGGGTCTTATCCGGTAAGGGAAATGGGTCTCAAAGAGCAGTCCACTTTGCCGTAAACTGCCGGCATACCACAACAGGAGAATCACTATGTCATCGGTATTACGTGTTGCCGCGGCCAGCCCGCAGCAAAGTCTCGACTATTTACAGGCTAAACTCGCTTACTACACCGATGCCTGGGATCTGGCAGAGGATCTGGCGCAACGCCAGCCGGAGATCGTGGTGATCGACGCGCGTTCGTTTGACGTCTACCGCAGCGGCCATATCTGCGGTGCGATCAATTTTCCCCATCGCGACATGGACGCGGCCAGCACTGCCCGGCTTGATCGCAGCAAAGTCTATGTCACCTATTGTGACGGGATTGGCTGTAACGGATCGACCAAAGCGGCGTGGAAGCTGGCGTCGCTGGGTTTTCAGGTGAAAGAACTGATTGGCGGGCTGGATTTCTGGAAACGTGACGGTCATCCGCTGACCTGGGGTGAGGCGCCGGGTGAATGGCCAGATGCCGCACCCGACGTCGCCTGTGGCTGTTAACTCACAGCACCAGCCACAGTAAAAACAGCACCACCAGCACCACAAATGCGCCCAGCAGAGGCCGTTTTGCCAGTGGCTGTAGCGTCGGAGGCAGCGAGGCGACAAACGGCGACCAGATAGGTTGCGGTTTGATCTCGCTGGCGGCCAGCGGCTGTTCATGCATCTTCTCGGCGCGACGGCTGAACAGGAAATTCAGCAGATCCTGCGTCTGGGTGGCGGTGAGAACCGTCTGCGGCGTCGCCTGGAAACGCTGCTGGCTGTAATCCTCCAGCAAACGCTGCTCGTGCTGATCGAGCGGCTGTTTCAGCGAGACTTCCAGCAGTTGCAGCGTCGGTGCGCTGTGCTGACTTAAGGTCTGGCGCACCTGCAGATACTGTGTCAGCAGCGGGAAGTGGCGTGACGGGATCGGATCGCCGCTGGTCAGGTTGACCAGCTTTAACGCCGCGGCCCACAGTTTTCCGCTCGATTCACCGGTGGCGGCCGCAAGGCGCACCACCTGCTGATTCAGGGTCTGATGCTCAGCTGGCAGCAGGCTACGATCGCTGACGCGGGTCTGCTGCGGTTGCGGAATCGCCATCTGTCCGTTCTGCAGCATGGTCAGCACCTGACGCAGCTGATCCTGGCTCAGCGCGCTCAACACCGTCTGACCAAATTGCTGACGAATGAAATCGCTGACCGCCTGACGATTATTGCCTTTCGGCAGCAGATCGGTCAGTTGGGTCATCAGCTGACGCGTCGCATGACCGGTCTGCGCCTGGGTCAGGCGGGCGTTCAGATATTGCTCCGCCGCCGGAAAATGGCGCGACTGTAATTCCGCTTCGCTCTTAACGCCCACTTCATGACGCACACCGGCCCACAGCTCAGGCGCTTTCAAATTACTGAGCGAGAGAATACGCACGATCAGACGTTCTAAGGTAGTGCGCTGGGCAGGAGAGAGGGGCTGTTCACCGGCCACCGAACCGGGACGCGTTGCGCCGGTTTGCGGATTGACAGATGAACGATCGCCGACCGGCACACCGGGGCCGCTGAGAGGTTGCATGGCGGATTCCTTGGGAAAACAGAACAGCGTGGGGTGCGCCGGAAAATGAATGCGCCATGATAGCAAAAGCCCCCGGGAAATCCCACGGGGGCGCACGCGTTTCGGCGGGAGATTTACTCTTCTGCCAGCTTCAGACGATGACGACGCCAGCGTTTCCAGATCGGCGGCACCAGCAGTACCGCAATCGCCAGCACCAGCAGCACTTTGCAGATCAGACTTTCCCACAGGATCACCAGATTCCCGTTGCTGATCGACAAGGCGCGACGCAGGTTCTGCTCCAGCATCTCACCCAGCACAAAGCCCAGAATCAACGGCGACATCGGGAAGTCCATTTTACGCAGGATATAGCCAAAGATTCCCAGCCCGACCATCAACAGCAGGTCGAAGGTGGTGCTGTGTACCGCGTAAACGCCAACGGCGGAGATGGCGGCAATCGCCGGCACCAGGAACCACAGCGGAATGGTCAGCATGCGGGCGAAGACGTTAATCATCGGAATGTTCATGATCAACAGCATTACGTTGCCGATTAACAGCGCAGCGATCAGGCCCCAGACAATATCCGGCTGCTCCACAAACATCGCCGGTCCCGGCGTAATGTTATACAGCGTTAACGCGCCGACCATCACCGCCGTGGTGCCGGAGCCGGGAATACCCAGCGTCAGCATCGGAATAAAAGAGCCGCAGGCTGAGGCGTTGTTTGCCGCTTCCGGCGCGGCCACACCGCGAATATCCCCTTTACCAAACTGGTCGCTGCCGCTGATCTTCTTCTCGGTCATGTAGGCGATAGCGCTGGCGATGGTCGCACCGGCACCCGGTAGCACGCCGACAAAAAAGCCAATAAAGGAGGATCGCAGCGTCGCACCGGTTGCCATCGCCGCCTCTTTCATATTGAACATCATCCGGCCGCTGGCCCGCACTGCCTTCTGTCCGCTGCTGGTCGACTCAAGCATCAGCAGGATTTCACTCACCGAGAACAGGCCAATCACCACCACTACAAACTGAATACCGTCGGAGAGATGAACGCTGTCAAAGGTAAAGCGGTAGACGCCGGTATTGGCATCGACGCCGACGGTAGCCATTCCCAGCCCAATCAGTGCCGCGAGGAATGACTTCAGCGGATTGTGGCTCATCATGCTGCCGAGACAGGCGATGGCGAACACCATCAGCGCAAAATATTCTGCCGGACCAAACGCCAGCGACCAGCTGGCCAGCAGCGGGGCAAACAGAATAATGCCGATAATGGCGATGGTGGAACCGACAAACGAGCTGACCGCCGAAATCGACAGTGCGACGCCCGCTTTACCCTGTTGCGCCATTGGATAACCATCCAGCGCGGTCATGATCGCCCCGGCATCACCCGGCACGTTCAGCAGAATCGAGGAGATACGTCCGCCATATTCACAGCCGATATAGACCGTGGCCAGCAGAATCAGCGCCGATTCCGCCGGTAAGTGCAGGGCAAAAGCCAGCGGCATCAGAATCGCCACGCCGTTGATCGGGCCAAGGCCCGGCAGCAGGCCAACGATGGTGCCGATAAAGCAGCCAATCAGCGCAATCAGCAGATTCTCTGGCGTCATGGCGACGGCAAAGCCCTGCATTAAAAAGGACCAGGTATCCATGATGCTCTCCTTAACTCAGCCAGCTGCCGACCGGAAGGGTCACTTCCAGCAGGCGATCAAAGGCGTAAAACAGACAGGTGCCCATCGCCAGCCCGGCCAGCGCCGCCGCCCACCAGCGTGCGCCAAACAGCAGGCCGATGCCAAAGGTCAGCAGCGTGGTGCAGATGGCAAAGCCCAGCGTTTCAAACAGCCAGCCGTACAGCATCATCATCAGCGCCAGCGCCACCAGCCGCTTCAGCGTGCCGCCGGACGGCCAGTGAATGGTGTCGGGTTTGCGAAACAGCATCAGCAGGGCGCAGATCGCCATCAGGCCGAGGATCGCCATCGGGAAGGGACGTGGTCCCACCGGTTCGTAGCTGTATTCGCTCTGAATTTGCCAGGCCACCACCATGCCGCCGAGGCACAGCGCCAGCCACAGGCCAGCAAAAATACGATCGCTCATGATTCGCTCCGGTTATTTGGCCAGGCCAAACGATTTTGCCTGCTCACGGTAATCCGCCACCTGCTTTTTGACGTAGCTGTCGAGTGCCTGACCCGTCAGGTTAAATTCGAACAGGCCGCGCATATCACGCTGCTTTTTGAATTCCGGCGTCTCTACCATCTTTTTGAACGCCTGTTCCCACCACTGATAGTCGGCATCGCTGACTTTCGGGCCGAGGTAGTAGCCGCGAATGATCGGCCAGACGATGTTAAAGCCCTGCTCTTTGGCGGTCGGCACCTGCGCCAGCTGGCCCGGCAGACGCTGCTCGGACATGACCGCCAGCACCCGCATTTTGCCGCCCTGCAGATGCGGCACCATCTCACTCATGTCACCGGAGACTACCTGAATATGGTTGCCGAGCAGCGCGGTAACTGGCTCGCCACCGCCTTCAAAAGCGACATAGCGCATCTTGCGTGGATCAATCCCGGCTTCACGCGCCAGCAGGGCGGTTTTCATCCAGTCCTGACTGCCGATCGAGGCACCGGCACCGACCACCACTTTGGTCGGATCTTCTTTCATCGCCGCCATCAGCTCGCCAAGGGTTTTCCACGGTGCATCTTCACGCACCGCCACCATGCCGTAGTCGGTTCCCACGGCCGCCAGCCACTTCACATCATCAACCGAGTAGCGGCCAAATTTGCCCTGTGACAGATTCAGCAGCGAGCCGCCCGAGAAAGCGACTACCGTGCCGGCTTCAGCCGGGCGCTGGGCGATGATCGCGTTGTAGGCCACCGCGCCGACGCCGCCGGGCATATAGGTGACGCGCATTGGCGTTTCAATCTGTTTGGTTTCCTGCAGTGAGACCTGCAACAGCTTGCAGGTGAGATCAAACCCGCCGCCCGGTTTGGCCGGGGCAATACATTCGGTGCGACCCGGACCGTCGGCGGCATTTGCAGCTGGCAGCATCAGCGCCAGCAGGGCAGTAGTCAGGGCGGTATGGATTATTTTTTTCATCGTGCGCTCCATTCATTCTTCCAGAGTGTGATTGCCGCCGAAATATTGGCGTTGCTGAATTGTTAAAACAATTACCTTTCATTTACCTTTCACTGCCCGGATTTAATGACAGGATGTGATATGCGTCTCTTACTGGTAGAGGATACGGTTGACCTGGCGTGTTGGTTGCAGAAGGCACTGACGCAAAAAGGCTTTGCCGTCGACTGGGTGGCGGATGGCGTCGCGGCCGATCACGCCTTGCAATGTGAAGCCTATGCGTTGGTGGTGCTGGACGTCTCGCTGCCGCGCATTGATGGCCTGGAAGTGCTGACGCGGTTACGGCGGCGGGGTCAGAGCGTGCCGGTTTTGCTGCTGACGGCGCGCAGTGCGCTGGATGACCGGGTACGCGGCCTGAATCTCGGAGCGGATGACTATCTGACCAAGCCGTTTGAGCTGGATGAACTGGAAGCGCGGCTGCGGGCGCTGCTGCGGCGCAGCCAGAGCCAGGCGGCGCAAACTCAGTCGCTGGGCCAGCTGGTGCTGGATGGCGAAGGCTATTTCCTGCTGGCAGACCGGCCGCTGGCGCTGACGCCGCGCGAGTCGAGCATCCTCACCACCCTGATGCAGCGCCACGGCCGGCCGGTTTCCCGTCAGCATCTGTATGAACAGACTTTTAGCCTGGCGGATGAGGCCAGCCCGGAGAGCATTGAGCTGTATGTCCACCGGGTGCGTAAAAAACTGGCGGGTAGCGACGTGGCTATCGTGACGCTGCGCGGACTCGGCTACAGCCTGGAAACGCTGCCGTGCGGCTGATTCATTCGCTGCGCGGCGAACTGCTGGCGTGGCTGGGTCTGCCGCTGTTACTGCTGTGGGCGCTGTCGGTTTACACCCATTATCAGAGCGGGCTGGCGGCGGCCAATCAGGCTTACGATCGCTCGCTGCTGGCCTCGGCGCGCACCGTGGCAGAACGGCTGGTGGTGCGGCAGCATCATCTGGAGGTGGACGTGCCCTGGGTGGTGCTCGACAGTTTCGAACGCAATATGAACGACCAGCTGTTTTATCAGGTGATTTCGCCACAGGGGAAAACGCTGTCGGGCTATGACGATCTGCCACCGATTCCGCCGGCCAGCAAAATGTCGACCGCTTATCCGGCGCTGGTGCACTTTTATGACGGACGCTATCACCAGCATCGCATTCGGGTGGCGGCACTGTGGCAACCGGTGAGTGAGGCGGGCGTCGACGGGATGGCGCTGGTGCTGGTGGCTGAAACCGTCAACTCCCGTCAGGAGTTTGCCCGTGGGCTGATGCGTACCGCCCTGATTAGCCAGAGCGGGCTGGTGCTGATGACGCTGCTGCTGGCCAGCCTGATGCTGCGCCGGGTGTTACGCCCGCTGCGGCAGCTATCGCGCATTGTATTACAGCGCGACGGCGGTGAATTAACCCCGCTGCCGTCGTTGCCGTGGTCAGAACTGCAGCCGCTGATCATCGCCTTTAACCGTTATCTGGAGCGGCTGCGCGGCCTGCTGGCGCGTCAGGATCGCTTCAGCGCTGACGCGGCACATCAGCTGCGCACGCCGCTGACCATTCTCAAAACCCAGGTGAGCGTGGCGCTCAACAGTGAACGTCCGGAACAGTGGCAGGAGAGCTTGCTCGGCATGCGTCATACGCTGGATGAAACCATCTTGCTCACCGATCGGCTGCTGCAGCTGGCGCGCATCAAGGCGCGACATGGCGAAGATAAGCCGATGATGCGGGTCGATCTGGCGGCCATTGTCCGTGAAGCCTGTTTCAGTCGTTACACGGCGGCACGCACCCGGCAAATCGATCTCGGCTATGAGGGTGAAGAGAGCAGTCAGGTGATCGGAGACGGGGTGCTGCTCGGCGAACTGTGCGCCAACCTGCTGGATAATGCGATTAAATATACCCCGCATCACGGCGTCGTCACCGCGCGGGTCGTGGCGGGCAAACTGGAGATTGAGGACAGCGGTCCCGGCATCGACGGGGCGGAACAGCGAAAAGCGTTACAGCCTTTTCAGCGGCTGGATAATGTCGGTATGCAGCCGGGGGCCGGCATTGGTCTGGCGCTGGTGCAGGATATCTGCGCCTGGCATGGTGCCACCATGCAGCTCGATCGCAGCCCGCAACTGGGCGGGCTGCGCGTGACGGTGCGGTTTATAGCCGACGCAGGTTGACCGGTTCAGGGCGGGTTAGCGGCGTACGCAGTCGCTGGGCCAGAATCACTCCGAACAGCGTCAGGCCGCCACCAATCCAGTGATAGCTGTGCAGCTGCTCATGCAGGAACATCACCGCGATCAGGGCGGTAAACACCGGGATCAGATTCATAAAGATGCTGGTGGTGCTGGCCCCGAGGCGCTGCACGCCGTGGATCCACAAAAAGGGCGCAATGATTGAGGCAAACAGCCCGGCAAACGCCACCAGCGGCAGATTGTGCCGGTTAAGTGACACCTCCGGCGCCAGCAGAAAGCCAGGCAACAGCAACAGCACGCCGAATAAAATCTGCACATACAGGCTGTGCCAGATCGGCAACGGCAGCGCCCAGCGCCGGGTCAGCACGCCATACAGCGCATAGGCGGCGGAGGCGGCCAGCATCAGCAGTTCTCCTTTGCCAAGGCCGTGACTCAGTAACTGCATCACATCGCCCTGACTCACCAGCCACACCAGACCGATAAACGAGATGATACTGCCGAGCAGAATGCCGAGCGTCGGGGTGATCCGCAGGATCACCACGCTTAGCAGCACGGTAAGCAGCGGGATCAACGCCCCGATAATCCCCATAAACAGCGCGCTGACGCTCTGCGCGGCATAATAGGCCAGGCTCTGATACAGCACCATGCCGAGCAGGCCGAGGATCAGTAACCGCCAGAGATGCGGCCGGATCGCCTGACGCGTCCGCCACACGCCGGGCAGCACAAACGGTGTCAATACCAGCAGCGCCAGCAGCCAGCGGTAGAAGGAGATCGCCGCCGGATCGATGGCGGAAGCCGACAGCTTGCTGACAATCGAGTTGATCGACCAGATCAACACCGCGCACAGCGGATAAAGGAAAAACATGGTCACGCTCCACAGCAGAAGATGAGGCGCAGTGTACGCTTGTCCGGATTTATCCAGATAGTTAATATCAGACAAAATTAATCGCTCTCCGGACATAATGACCTTACAGATTACCTACCAGCCGCCGCTGGACGCGCCACAGCTGCACTATTTTATGCGTTTCGAACAGGCCAACGCGCATACCGAATATCTGCCGCATACCCATGACTGGGGCCAGCTGATCTTTGTGAAAAGTCACGTGCTGGAGATGCGGGTCGAGGGCGAGCGGCTGCTGACCCCGGCCGATATCCCGGTGTGGATACCGCCGGGCCACCGGCACAGCAGCTATAACCACCGTCAGGCGCAGTTCCGCACCTTTAACCTCGCCGCCGCGCTGTGTTGCGGCCTGCCACAGCGCGCCTGCCTGCTGATTGTCGATCCGATTGTGCACGCCATCATGGATGAGTTTGCCGCGCAGCAGATCGAGCAGCCGGTCACCGAGGCGCAGTGGCGGCTGTGTGAGGTGCTACGCGATCGGCTGCCGCTGGCGCAGGTGCAGGAGAGCTACCTGCCGACCTCAACCGATAAATTTCTGGCTCCGGTGCTGCATGCGCTGGAAGCTAATCCGGGTGATAACACCACGCTGGCAGGCTGGGCAGCGCGGGTTTTCACCACCGAACGGACGCTGGCGCGGCGCTGTCAGCAGCAGTTGCACATGACCTTTGGCGAGTGGCGACAGCGGCTGCGTTTTCTGCGCGCTATCGTGCTGCTGGAACAGGGCGTCAGCGTGCAAAGCATCGCCCACGAACTCGGCTATAGCTCGGCATCGGCGCTGATTGTGATGTTTCAGCAGCAGGCAGGAACCACACCGGATCGTTACCGCGCGCGGTTAGGCTAACGCGTCGCTTTGTGCCAGAATAATGGCCTTCAATGCAACAGACAGGAAAGCCGTGGTGAAGATTCTGGTCGATGAAAATATGCCTTATGCCCGTGAGTTGTTCAGCCGGACCGGTGAAGTGGTGGCGGTTCCGGGTCGTCCTTTGCCGGAGGCGCAGCTGGCCGATGCCGATGGCCTGATGGTGCGATCGGTGACCCAGGTGAATGAAGCGCTGCTGGCTGGTAAACCGGTGAAGTTTGTCGGCACCGCCACTGCCGGTACCGACCACATCGACGAAAACTGGCTGCAGCAGGCGGGCATTGCCTTTTCCGCCGCGCCCGGCTGCAACGCCATCGCGGTGGTGGAGTATGTCTTCTCATCTTTACTGCTGCTGGCGGAGCGTGACGGCTTCCAGCTGCGTGACCGCACTGTCGGCATTGTCGGCGTCGGCAACGTCGGTGGACGGTTGCAGAAACGGCTGGCGGCGTGGGGGGTGAAAACCCTGCTGTGCGATCCGCCGCGCGCCGATCGCGGTGACCAGGGCGATTTTCTTTCGCTGGAGCAGCTGGTGGAGCAGGCGGATATTCTGACCTTCCATACGCCGCTGTTTAAAGCCGGCCGCTATAAAAGCTGGCACCTGGCGGATGCGGCGTTACTGATGGCGCTGAAGCCCAACACCATTCTGATTAACGCCTGTCGCGGCCCGGTAGTCGACAATGCCGCGCTGCTGGAGGTGCTGAAGATGCGCGCCGATCTCAGCGTGGTGCTTGACGTGTGGGAACCGGAGCCGGATCTGTCGCTGGCGCTGCTCGACAACGTGGACATCGGCACCGCGCACATTGCGGGCTATACCCTTGAAGGTAAAGCGCGCGGCACCACTCAGGTGTTTGAAGCCTGGTGTGACTTTATCGGTCAGCCGCAACAGGTTCCGCTCAGCAGCCTGCTGCCGGTGCCGGAATTCAGCGAAATCAGCCTGAATGGCCCGCTGGATCAGGCAACGCTGAAACGCCTGGTGCATCTGGTGTATGATGTGCGCCGCGACGATGCGCCCCTGCGAAAAGTGGCGGCTCAGCCTGGCGAATTTGATCGCCTGCGTAAGCAGTATCAGGAGCGCCGCGAATGGTCCTCGTTGCGGGTGATCTGTGATGACGCCAGCACGGCTGAGATGCTGACCCAGCTGGGTTTTGACGCAACGCTCTCTTCCCGATAGGTCGTGCCCTGGCACGGCTGCCTGCGGGCAGGGAAAAATCCGAATCCCTCGGCGGTGAGATCACCGCCTTCTGTTTTTATGTCATTGTCTGGAGTAAACCAACATGTCTGACGGCTGGAATATTGCGCTACTGGGCGCGACAGGCGCAGTAGGGAACGCTGTACTGGAATTGCTGGCGGAACGCCAGTTCCCGGTTGGTGAATTGTATTTGCTGGCCAGTGAAAACAGCGCCGGTGAGATCAAACGTTTTGAAGGCCGCTCGGTGCGGGTTGAAAATGCGGCGGAGTTTGACTGGTCGCAGGCGCAGCTGGCCTTTTTCGTCGCTGGCCGCGACGCATCTGCCCGCTTTGCCGATGATGCGGCGAACGCCGGTTGCCTGGTGATCGACAGCAGCGAGCTGTTTGCGCTGGAACCCGATGTGCCGCTGGTGGTGCCGGATGTTAATCCGCATGTGCTGGCCGATTACCGCAACCGCAATATTATCAGCGTGGCGGACAACCTGGTCAGCCAGTTGCTGACCGCGATTAAACCGCTGGTCGATGCGGCTGGATTAGGCCGGTTGCAGGTCACTAACCTGATCTCGGTCTCCAGCTACGGCAAAGTGGCGGTGGATGCGCTGGCCGGTGAAAGTGCCCGTCTGCTGAACGGCATTCCGGCAGATGATCACCACTTCGGGCGTCAGCTGGCGTTTAACCTGATGCCGCAGCAGGTGGACGCGGAAGGCAGCGTGGAGAGCGAACGTCGTCTGGTCGATCAGGTGCGTAAAGTGCTGCAGGATGAAGGCTTACCGATTGCGGTCAGCAGCGTGCAGGCTCCGGTGTTTTATGGCAATGCACAGATTGTCCACATTGAAAACCTGCGTCCGCTTTCGGCGGAAGAGGCGCGGGCTGAACTGGCGCTGGTGTCAGACATCTCGCTGAGCGAAGAAGATTCAGTGCCGACGCCGGTCACCGATGCGTCGGGTAACGGTGAACTGAGCATTGGCGGCGTGCGTAATGATTACGGCATTCCGGAGCTGCTGCAGTTCTGGTCAGTGGCCGACAATATTCGCTTTGGCGGCGCGTTGATGGCGGTGAAAACGGCTGAGAAACTGGTTCAGGAGTACCTGTAACCATGTCCGACGGTCAGACGCAAAAACTGGCGCTCGGCATCGAGTATGACGGCAGCCGCTATTATGGCTGGCAGCGTCAGCAGGAAGTGCGCAGCGTGCAGGAGAAGTTAGAGCGTGCGCTGTCAAAAGTCGCCGATCATCCGGTCAGCGTATTTTGTGCCGGACGTACCGATGCGGGCGTCCATGGTACCGGGCAGGTGGTGCATTTTGAAACCACTTCGCAGCGGGCGGATGGAGCCTGGACACTCGGCGTCAATGCCAATCTGCCGCCGGATATTGCGGTACGCTGGGTCAAAGCGGTGCCGGAGGCGTTCCACGCCCGTTTCAGCGCCACCGCCCGTCGCTATCGCTACCTGATTTACAATCAGCGGCTGCGTCCGGCGGTACTGGCGCAGGGTGTGACGCATTTTTATCATCCGCTGGATGCTGAGAAGATGCATCGTGCCGGGCAGTGTCTGCTGGGTGAGAATGACTTTACCTCGTTCCGCGCCGTGCAGTGTCAGTCGCGAACCCCGTGGCGCAACGTGATTCACCTGAATGTGACGCGTCAGGGGCCTTACGTGATTGTCGATATTAAAGCCAACGCCTTTGTGCACCACATGGTGCGCAATATCGTCGGCAGCCTGATGGAGATTGGCTGTGGCAATCAGCCGGAATCCTGGATGGCTACGCTGCTGGCGGCGAAAGATCGGACATTGGCTGCAGCCACTGCCCGGGCAGAAGGGTTATATCTGGTGGCGGTGGATTATCCATCTCACTTTGCGTTACCACAGCCGTCGATGGGACCGTTGTTCCTCGCGGATTAATTCACTTTTAGGGCTTAAAAGGGCGCGTTATGGAGTTCATCCATTTTCTGGTTGATTTTATTTTGCACATTGATGTGCATCTTGCCGAACTGGTTGCGCAGTACGGTGTCTGGATTTACGCTATTTTGTTCCTGATTTTGTTCTGCGAAACCGGTTTAGTGGTGACGCCATTCCTGCCCGGCGATTCGTTACTGTTTGTGGCGGGCGCACTGGCGGCGTTGCCTGGCAACGACCTGAATGTGCATCTGATGGTGGCGCTGTTAGTGGTAGCGGCGATCCTTGGCGATGCGGTGAACTACACCATTGGCCGGCTGTTTGGCGAGCGGTTGTTCAGTAACCCGAATTCCAGAATTTTCCGTCGCAGCTATCTGGATAAAACCCATGCGTTTTACGCCCGTCACGGCGGTAAAACCATTATCCTGGCGCGCTTTGTGCCAATTGTTCGCACCTTCGCGCCGTTTGTTGCCGGTATGGGCCACATGTCCTATCGTCACTTTGCGCTGTTCAACGTCACCGGTGCGCTGGCCTGGGTCCTGCTGTTCTCCTATGCCGGTTACCTGTTTGGCGATTTGCCGGTGGTGCAGGAAAACCTGAAGCTGCTGATTGTCGGGATTATCCTGGTGTCGGTATTGCCTGGCGTAATTGAAGTCTGGCGTCATCGCCGTCAGGCAAAGCAGCAGAAGCAGCCCTGAGTGGCCGCTTTGCTCAGGGGTAAGACCAGATTTTTATCCACAGTCTGAACGGGTTGTGGTTTAATGAGCGACATTTACCGTCTGCTGAAGCGGTTTTCAGCAGTATCAAGACGACTGGACCAGGTCAGTTTTAAACAGAAAGGTCATCAATGAGCTGGATTGAACGCATTCTTAATAAAAGCAACGTTACGCCTGCGCGCCGCGCCAGTATCCCGGAAGGGGTCTGGACCAAGTGCGACAGCTGTGGCCAGGTTCTCTACCGTGCCGAGCTGGAGCGTAATCTTGAAGTCTGTCCGAAATGTGACCATCACATGCGTATGCACGCCCGTGAGCGCCTCGGCAGCTTCCTCGATCAGGGCACCCTGGTTGAGCTGGGCAGTGAACTGGAACCCAAAGATCTGCTGAAGTTCCGCGACTCGAAAAAGTACAAAGATCGTCTGGTCGCTGCGCAAAAAGCGACTAACGAGAAAGATGCGCTGATCGTGATGAAAGGCCAGCTGCACGGCATGCCGGTTGTCGCGGCCGCCTTTGAATTCGCCTTTATGGGCGGCTCAATGGGCTCGGTGGTTGGCGCCCGCTTTGTGCGTGCGGTTGAGCAGGCGCTGGCGGATAACTGCCCGCTGATCTGCTTCTCTGCCAGTGGCGGTGCGCGTATGCAGGAAGCGCTGATGTCGCTGATGCAGATGGCGAAAACCAGCGCCGCGCTGGCTAAAATGCAGGAGCGCGGTCTGCCTTACATCTCGGTACTGACCGACCCGACCATGGGCGGCGTGTCAGCCAGCTTTGCTATGCTGGGCGACCTCAACGTGGCGGAACCGAAAGCGCTGATCGGCTTTGCCGGTCCCCGCGTTATCGAGCAGACGGTGCGTGAAAAACTGCCGCCGGGCTTCCAGCGCAGTGAGTTCCTGATTGAAAAGGGTGCGATTGATATGATCATTCGTCGCCCGGAAATGCGGTACAAACTGGCAAGCCTGCTGGCAAAAATGATGAACCTGCCAGCACCGCTGCACGACGGTGAACAGTCCGCCCCGGCGACGACTGAGCCGGAGAGCAACGAGGCCTGACAGGAGATAGAAAGGCGCGCCCGTCGCGCCTTTCACCAATGCACCGTATACCTCAGCATCAGTCTGTCGGGTATAAATAAGCAAAACGGGACATATGGACAATCTTCACCTCCCTCAAGCCACGTCGCCTTTGGCCACGTGGCTTTATTATCTTGAGCACCTGCACACTCAGGCCATCGAACTGGGGCTGGATCGCATTCGCCAGGTCGCGCAACGCCTTGACCTGCTGAAACCCGCTCCCTTCGTCTTCACCGTCGCCGGCACCAACGGCAAAGGTACCACCTGTCGTACCCTGGAAACGCTGCTGATGGCGGCTGGCTATCGGGTGGGCGTTTACAGCTCGCCGCATCTGGTGCGCTATACCGAACGGGTTCGGGTTCAGGGACAGGAGCTCAGTGAAGCGCAGCACTGCGCCAGCTTTGCCGACATTGAAGCCGGACGGGGCGATATCTCGCTGACCTATTTCGAGTTTGGCACCCTGTCAGCGCTGAAGCTGTTTCAGCAGGCGCAGCTGGACGTGGTGATCCTTGAAGTGGGCCTCGGCGGGCGGCTCGACGCCACCAATATCGTGGATGCGGATGTGGCGGTGGTGACCAGCATTGCGCTCGATCACATCGACTGGCTCGGTCCGGACCGCGAAAGCATTGGCCGCGAAAAAGCGGGTGTGTTCCGTGCCGGCAAACCGGCGGTGGTGGGTGAGCCTGATATGCCGCACAGCATTGCCGCGGTGGCCAGTGAGAAGGGCGCACAGCTGCTGCAACGCGACCGTGACTGGGGTTACCGGGAGCAACCGGAAAGCTGGTCGCTGCGCGACGCGCAAGGTGAGCTGAACGATCTGCCGCTGCCGCAGGTGCCGCTGCCGAATGCCGCGACGGCGCTGGTCGCACTGCGCGCCTCCGGACTGCAGGTCAGTGAGGCGCAGATCCGCGCTACACTGCCGTTAGCCATGCTGCCGGGCCGCTTTCAGACCATCAGCGAATCGCCGCGGGTGATTCTCGACGTGGCGCATAATCCGCATGCGGCGCACTATCTGGCGTCACGGCTGGCCGCGCTGCCCAAAACTGGCCGGGTACACGCGGTAGTGGGTATGCTGCACGACAAAGATATTGCCGGTACGCTGGCGGCGCTGTCACCGGCGGTGGACGCCTGGTACTGCGCACCGCTCGACGGCCCGCGTGGCGCGACGGCGGAGCAGCTGCTGCAATGGCTGCCGCAGGGCGAGGCATTCAGCACGGTAGAGCAGGCCTGGCAGCAGGCGCGCCAGCAGGCGCAGCCGCAGGACATTGTGCTGGTGTGTGGATCGTTCCACACCGTGGCACAGGTCATGGAATCGATTGAAACGGAGAAAGGACGTGGCTAGTAAGTTTCAGAACCGTTTAGTCGGCACCGTCATTCTGGTGGCCGTCGGCGTGATTGTATTGCCGGGGCTGCTGGATGGACAGAAGAAGCACTATAAAGAAGAGTTTGCCGCCATTCCGCTGGTGCCGAAACCGGACGATCAGCAGGACAGCGAAATGGTGCCGCCGGTGACCCAGTCGCTGCCGGCCCAGCCGCCGGAAGGCGCAGGTAATGCGGTCAGCAGCAGCAGCGGAAAAACCACCGCAGCGGCTGAACAGGGACGCGCAAAACCCACCGAAGAGAGCGAGCCGGCCGTTGTGACGCCACCGCCGGTGCATCAGTCAACGCCGGTGCAGGTGAAACCAAAACCGGTCGAGCAGCTAAAACCGAAGCCGGTTGAACAGCCGAAGCCTAAACCGGTCGAACAGCCGAAGCCAAAACCGGTTGAGCAGCCGAAAACCGTGGAGCAGCCGAAGCAGACCGAGACGCCGAAGGCGACCGAACCGAGCGCGCCTGCCGGTCAGGCTTATGTGGTTCAGCTGGGTGCACTGAAAAACGCCAGCAAGGTGAATGAAATTGTCGCGCAGCTGCGGCTGTCGGGCTATCGCGCCTTTACCGTGCCATCAACGCCGGTACAGGGGCAGATCACCCGCATTTACGTGGGACCCGACGCTTCAAAAGCCAAAATGCAGAGTGCGGTAGGCGAGCTGAAAAGTATCTCCGGGCTGGGTGGCGTCGTGAAGCCGTACAGCGCCCGTTAAACCCGCCAATTGGCGCTGCCGATAGCAGTAACAGGCAGCGCCTTTTGGGCCATAGCACGGCAGGTTAAAGCGGCTAAACGGATAAAAATATGAAGATTTTCAACGGACTGACCGTCGGAAAATCCACCGGGCGACGAAGGTTTTTTTCATCGCCTTTTTTATGGATGCAGAACAGGAAAACCGCTACGCAAACGTTTTCTTTTTCTGTTAGAATGCGCCCCGAACTGGATGCAGGGGTGCAATGGCACTGGCGCTGGAAGAGTTCATGATCTGGATTGATTACGTCATTATTGCGGTAGTTGGTTTTTCGGCTCTGGTCAGCCTGATCCGTGGGTTTGTCCGGGAAGCCTTATCTCTTGTTACCTGGGGATGCGCGTTTTTTGTCGCCAGTCATTACTACGCCTACCTTGCAGTCTGGTTTACAGGTTTTGACGACGAACTGGTTCGTAACGGTATCGCCATTGGGGTGTTGTTTGTCGCCACTCTGATTGTCGGTGCGATTGTGAATTACGTGATCGGCTCGCTGGTGGAAAAAACCGGCCTGTCGGGAACCGACCGGGTGTTGGGCGTCTGTTTCGGGGCGTTGCGTGGTGTGCTGATAGTGGCCGCTTTGCTGTTCTTCCTCGATACTTTCACCGGCTTTTCGAAAAGTCCGGACTGGCAACAGTCTCAACTCATTCCCGAGTTCAGTTATATAATCAGGTGGTTTTTTGATTACCTGAAAAGCACGTCGAGTTTTTTACCCCGGTGATGTGACCGGGAGTGCGGCTTAATGAGGAAATGACAACATGTGCGGTATTGTCGGTATCACCGGTTTCATGCCGGTAAACCAGTCGATCTATGACGCGTTAACGGTGCTCCAGCACCGCGGGCAGGATGCCGCAGGCATTTGTACTATCGATGCGCTGAAGTGCTTTCGTCTGCGAAAGGCAAATGGCCTGGTCAGCGACGTTTTCGAAGCACGCCACATGCAGCGTTTGCAGGGCAACATGGGGATTGGTCACGCGCGTTATCCGACCGCGGGCAGCTCAAGTGCCTCTGAAGCGCAGCCTTTCTACGTAAACTCGCCGTACGGTATCACGCTGGCGCACAACGGAAATCTCACCAACGCCCACGAACTGCGCAAGCACCTGTTCGAAAAGGGCCGCCGTCATGTGAATACCACCTCAGATTCTGAAATCCTGCTCAACATTTTCGCGCAGGAGCTGGATCGCTTCCAGAACGATCCGCTGGAAGCCGACAATATTTTTGCCGCGGTCGCTGCGGTGCACCAGCAGGTGCGCGGTGCCTATGCAGTGGTGGCGATGATTATCGGTCATGGCATGGTGGCGTTCCGCGACCCGAACGGTATCCGTCCGCTGGTGCTGGGCAAGCGCGTAATCGCCGATGGCCGTACCGAATATATGGTGGCCTCGGAGAGCGTGGCGCTGGATACGTTAGGGTTTGAATTCATCCGTGACGTTGCGCCGGGTGAAGCGGTTTATGTCACTGAGCAGGGCCAGCTTTCTACCCGCCAGTGCGCCGAAAACCCGAAAAGCAATCCTTGCCTGTTCGAGTACGTCTACTTTGCACGTCCTGACTCGTTCCTCGACAAAATTTCTGTCTACAGCGCCCGCGTGCGCATGGGCACCAAGTTGGGTGAGAAAATTGCCCGCGAGTGGGAAGATCTCGATATCGATGTGGTGATCCCGATTCCGGAAACCTCAACCGATATCGCGCTGGAAATTGCCCGCATTCTCGATAAGCCGTATCGGCAGGGCTTCGTGAAAAACCGTTACGTTGGCCGCACCTTTATCATGCCGGGCCAGCAGTTACGCCGCAGCGCGGTTCGCCGTAAGCTGAACGCTAACCGCGCCGAGTTCCGCGATAAAAACGTGTTGCTGGTGGATGACTCCATCGTCCGCGGCACCACCTCAGAGCAGATCATTGAGATGGCGCGTGAAGCCGGTGCGAAGCGGGTTTATCTGGCGTCAGCGGCTCCGGAGATTCGTTTCCCGAACGTGTATGGCATTGATATGCCCAGCGCCACCGAACTGATTGCCCACGGTCGCGAAGTCGAAGAGATTCGCCAGCTGATCAAAGCGGATGCGCTGATTTTCCAGGACCTGGATGATCTGATCGAAGCGGTTCGCGAAGAGAACCCGGACATTACTCAGTTTGAATGCTCGGTGTTTAACGGGATTTATGTCACCAAAGATGTTGACCAGCGTTACCTGGAATATCTCCAGTCGCTGCGTAATGACGACGCAAAAGCGATTGCGCGTCAGAATGAGGTGGAAAACCTCGAGCTGCATAACGAAGGCTAAGCGCCAGCGTTAGCGCAGATAAAGCAGGGCGGGAGCAATCCCGCCCTGTTTGTTTTCAGAAATCACCAGGCCGCGTTATGATGGTGCATTCGGGTAGAGCAAGGTTGAAATATGAAACGACTCATCATTGGCATCTCAGGCGCCAGCGGGGTGATTTATGGCGTGCGCATGCTGCAGGTTTTGCAGCAGGTCGATGAGGTGGAAACGCATCTGGTGATGAGCCAGGCGGCGCGCCAGACTTTAGGGCTGGAGAGCGATTATTCACTGCGCGAGGTGCAGGCGCTGGCCGATGTGGTGCACGACGTGCGCGATATTGCGGCAAGCATTTCGTCAGGATCGTTCAAAACTCTCGGGATGGCGATTTTGCCGTGCTCAATGAAAACCCTGTCCGGCATCGTGCACAGTTACAGCGATTCACTGCTGACCCGCGCGGCTGACGTGGTGTTAAAAGAGCAGCGTAAGCTGGTGCTGTGTGTGCGTGAAACGCCGTTGCACGTCGGCCACCTGCGGATGATGACCACCGCCGCCGAGCTGGGGGCGATCATAATGCCGCCGGTCCCGGCGTTCTATCATCGCCCTGAGACTATCCAGCAACTGGTTGATCAAACGGTCAATCGGGTTATCGATCAGTTTGATATCGAACTGCCACAAGATTTGTTCGCGCGCTGGCAGGGTGCATAAAGTTCCGCTGGCGCACTTATTTAGTGCATAAGCGCGCCTCGGATCACTCTTCGTGCATTTGATGCACCAAAAGTTAACATCATCGCTTTTTCTCTTTTACTTCACTGTTATATTCCCCTCACAAACTCAGCGTTTTCGGCTGTCTGACGACACGCTAAGTGCGCGGATAACTTGCAGAACTGGCATGAAACATGCAAATTAATTTGCGCAAACACATCACGTACCACATAACAAAAAGCATTTCACTTGAGGGTAATCTATGAAAAAGCGTGTTCTGGCTCTTTCCCTGTTGCTGGGTTTATCCAGTGCTGCCAGCGTATTTGCGGCGGTACCAGGTTCAATCCGCATCGGTACAGATCCAACCTACCCACCGTTTGAGTCAAAAAACGCGCAAGGGCAGTTAGTGGGCTTTGATATCGACCTCGCTAACGAAATCTGCAAACGCATTCATACCCAGTGTACTTACGTTGAGAGCGACTTTGATGCGCTGATCCCGTCGCTGAAAGCGAAGAAAATTGACGCCATCATCTCTTCACTCTCGATCACAGCAAAACGTCAGGAAGAAATCGCCTTCTCGGAAAAACTCTACGCCGCCAACGCGCGCTTAGTGGCACCGAAAGGGTCTAAAATCGAGCCAACCATTGAGTCGCTGAAAGGCAAAAACATCGGTCTGTTGCAGGGCACTACCCAGGAAACTTACGCCAACCAGAACTGGCGGCCAAAAGGCATCACCGTAACGCCGTACGCTAATCAGGATCTGGTTTATCAGGATCTGAATGCCGGACGTATTGATGCGGCGTTCCAGGACGAGGTGCAGGCGAGCGAAGGGTTCCTGAAGCAGCCGGTCGGTAAAAACTACGCCTTCGCCGGTCCGGCAGTGAAAGATGACAAAATCTTCGGCGTCGGTACCGGTATGGGGCTGCGTAAAGATGACAGCGAGCTGAAAGCGGCCATCGACAAAGCCTTTGCTGAAATGCGTAAAGATGGCACCTACGACAAGATTGCGAAGAAGTACTTCGACTTTAATGTGTACGGCGACTAACCATCCTGTCGCTCTGCCTATGGTATGACGGACCTTAGCAGGCCGGATCGGATGCGGGGGAGAGGGTCGCTGGCTAACAGCGATCGCCTCACCGGCAATTCACCGTCTGCTGCTGTCCGGAATTGCTGAGCAGAGCAAAACTGCCCGTCGATTGCTGACGGGCAGCGTTCCGTTTCCACCCCACGACAGGACCCTCTCGATGCTGTATGGCTATTCTGATGTAATTCTCCGGGGCACGCTGGTGACGCTGGAGCTGGCGCTGACCTCGGTGGTTCTGGCAGTGCTGCTCGGGCTGATTGGCGCGGGTGCCAAACTGTCACGTAACCGGCTGCTGGCGATGATCTTTGAAGGCTACACCACCCTGATTCGCGGTGTGCCGGACCTCGTTCTTATGCTGCTGATCTTCTACGGTCTGCAGATCGTGCTTAACCAGATTACCGACGCGCTGGGGATGGCCCAGTTTGATATCGACCCGATGGTCGCGGGTATCATTACGCTCGGTTTTATCTATGGCGCCTACTTTACGGAAACCTTCCGTGGTGCCTTTATGGCGGTGCCCAAAGGGCAGATCGAAGCGGCCACCGCCTTTGGTTTCACCGGCTCACAGGTGTTCCGCCGCATTCTGTTTCCGGCGATGATGCGCTATGCGCTGCCGGGTATCGGCAACAACTGGCAGGTGATCCTCAAAGCCACCGCGCTGGTGTCACTGCTGGGGCTGGAAGATGTGGTGAAAGCCACGCAGCTGGCCGGTAAAAGTACCTGGCAACCGTTCTACTTTGCGATTGTGGCGGGGGGGATCTATCTGGTGTTTACCACGCTATCGAATGGCGTGCTGTGGTGGCTTAACCGGCGCTACACGGTTGGCGTAAAGAGGGCGAGCTATGATTGATATTATTCAGGAATACTGGAAATCGCTGCTCTGGACCGACGGTTATCGCTTTACCGGCGTCGCCATTACGCTGTGGCTGCTGATTCTGTCGGTGGTGATCGGCGGATCGCTGGCGGTTCTGCTGGCGATTGCGCGGGTGTCACCGAACCGGTTTATCAGTTTTCCGGTCTGGCTGTTTACCTATGTGTTTCGCGGTACACCGCTCTATGTCCAGCTGCTGGTGTTCTACTCCGGTATGTACACACTGGAAATTGTTAAAGGCACCGAACTGCTGAATGCCTTTTTCCGCAGCGGGCTGAACTGTACTTTACTGGCGTTTACCCTCAACACCTGTGCCTACACCACCGAAATCTTTGCCGGTGCTATCCGCTCGGTACCGCACGGTGAAATTGAGGCGGCGCGGGCCTATGGCTTCTCCACCTTCAAACTTTATCGCTGCATTATCCTGCCATCGGCGCTGCGCACCGCGTTACCGGCTTACAGCAACGAAGTGATTTTGATGCTGCACTCCACCGCGCTGGCGTTTACCGCGACGGTGCCGGATTTGCTGAAAATCGCGCGGGATATCAACTCGGCGACCTATCAGCCGTTTACTGCATTCGGCCTGGCTGCGGTGCTGTATCTGATCATTTCTTACGTGTTAATCAGCCTGTTCCGCCTGGCAGAGCGCCGCTGGCTGGCCCACATCAAACCCTCTTCATCGCATTGAGTAGAACTATGGCTGACAATAAATTAAGCGTCACCGAATTACATAAACGTTACGGTGAACACGAAGTGCTGAAAGGGGTCTCGTTAACCGCAAATGCGGGCGATGTGATCACCATTATCGGATCGTCCGGTTCGGGGAAAAGTACCTTTTTACGCTGCATCAACTTCCTCGAAAAACCGAGCGAAGGCACCATTGTGGTTAACAATCAGCAGATCAACTTAGTTCGCGACAAAGATGGTCAGCTGAAAGTAGCCAATAAAGAACAACTGCGTGCGCTGCGCACCAGCCTGACCATGGTATTCCAGCACTTCAATCTGTGGAGCCATATGACGGTACTGGAAAACGTGATGGAAGCGCCGATCCAGGTGCTGGGACTGAGCAAAGCCGAGGCGCGTGAACGGGCGATCAAATACCTTGATAAGGTCGGGATTGATGCGCGGGCACAGGCCAAATATCCGGTGCATCTTTCCGGCGGTCAGCAGCAGCGCGTGTCGATTGCGCGCGCGCTGGCGATGGAGCCGGAAGTGCTGCTGTTTGATGAACCGACCTCAGCGCTCGATCCGGAGCTGGTCGGTGAAGTGCTGCGCATTATGCAAAAACTGGCGGAAGAGGGGAAAACCATGGTGGTGGTGACGCACGAGATGGAATTTGCCCGTCACGTCTCCAGCCACGTCATTTTCCTGCATCAGGGCAAAATTGAAGAGCAGGGATCGCCGGTCGAACTGTTCGGTAGCCCGAAGAGCACCCGCCTGCAGCAGTTCCTGAAAGGCTCGCTGAAGTAATTCCACGTCCGCGTCGTGCTGGCGCGGGCCGTGGCAATGCAGATGGTGCCGATCGGCTGCCGATGCCGTTGTGGATCGACTCCGCAGGCGTGCTGGATCAGCACGGTCGATTATCCGTTCGCTGGCCGGTCCATCCCGTTGCGATGTGCCGGCTCAGTCTGAAAAGCGCGCTGCCGCTGAATAGTATATTGCTGCCGGACGGCATCAGACACCATTTATCGCTGGTCCGAATTCCGGCGGTGTTCGGGGTAGCCCGTTGCCGCGTTGGTGGCGGCTTGCGGCCTTAATCCCCCGACCAGAGACGGCAATCAACGCTCGCACCGGCAAACGCAGCGGTAGCAGCAGATCAACGCGGCCCGGCTCGAAACCCGACTGATCCGCCGCCCGCATTAATGCTTAATCACATCCTGTAATGCCTGCTGCAGATCATACCAGCGGAAGGTAAATCCTGAGGCTTCCAGCCGTTTGGGCAACACATGCTGTCCACCCAGCACCAGCACCGACGATTCACCCATCATCAGCTTAATTGCGCTGGCAGGCGTACGCATAAAGGCCGGGCGGTGCATCACCCGGCCCAGGGTCGCGGCAAACTGCTCATTGCGAACCGCATAGGGCGCGACCATGTTGAACGGACCGCGCAGATCGTCATGATCCAGCAGCCAGAGTATGGCGTTGAGCATGTCATCGAGATGGATCCACGGCATATATTGCTTACCACTGCCGATCGGGCCGCCAATACCCAGTTTGAACGGCAGCTTCATTTTGCTGAGCGCGCCGCCTTCTGCTGCCAGCACCACGCCGGTACGCAGCAGACAGACGCGGGTACGATCGCTTTCGGCACTGAGCGCCAGCTGCTCCCAGCGGGCGCACAGCTGGTGGGTGAATTCGTCGTGTCCGGGATCTTCTTCGGTCAGCACCAGATCGCCGGCATCGCCGTAAAAACCGGTCGCGGAGCCGGAGATCAGCACCGAGGGCGGGGTGGTGCTGGCATTAATCAGCGAGGCGATCTGTTCCGTGATCTGCCAGCGGCTTTCGCATAACTGCTGCTTATGCGGTTCAGTCCAGCGTTTGTCGGCAATCGGTTCACCCGCCAGGTTGATCACCGCATCAACATTGTTGAGGTCGTGCTGCTGCGCCAGACCTGACCAGAGCGCCACGTCGTCGCCCAGCTTTTCACGCGCACTGACCACATCACGCGTCACCACGCTGATCTGATGACCGCGTTGCTGCAGGCGCGGAATCAAATGGCGACCAATCAATCCTGTTCCACCGGTAATAAGAATGTGCATGTTGCGGCTCCCTTGACGTTTTTGTTATTTGTTCCCTTCAGCATAGAAGAGTGAGGCCAGTGTGAGGTGAGTCGCGTCGCGCTTTCTTGCAATCGGTCGAAACATCGGACCAGCTCAGCGTTGCCTTCAGAAATAAAAATCGGTAAACATGATGCAATCCTGATAGCCAATTGAGGTAACCGATGAATTATCCGCCCATCACCCTGTGGTCAGATTCATCATTTTTCAGTCCTTACGCCATGTCGGCTTATGTTGCTCTCACCGAAAAAGGCATCCCTTTTACCCTGAAACGGGTCGATTTATCGCAAAACCAGCAGTTCGCTGCGGCCTATCGTGAGCTGTCGTTAACCTGCCGGGTGCCTACGCTGCAAATCGATGATTTTCTGCTGAGCGAATCTTCGGCCATCAGCGAATATCTGGAAGAGCGGTTTCCGGCTCCCGAGTTTGAGCGCCTCTATCCACGCGACCGTGAGAAGCGTGCCAGGGCAAGGGAGATTCAGGCCTGGCTGCGCAGTGACTTTCTGTGGATCCGTCAGGAACGGCCGACCGAAGTGCTGTTCGCCGGCGAACGATTTTCACCGCTGACCGCCTCGGCGCAGCAGGCGGTAGATAAGCTGATTACGGCGGTTGAACGGCTGTTACCTGAAGGCCAGCAGAATCTGTTTGGTGAATGGTCAATCGCCGATACCGATCTGTCGGTGATGCTCAACCGGCTGGTACTGCACGGCGATCCGTTACCCGCGCGCTTACAGCAGTATGCTGAGTTTCAGTGGCAGCGTGCCTCAGTACAACTGTGGTTAGCTGAAAGCGGTAAAAATCGATAACTTTCGAGGCTTGCTCAAGCTAACGGAAGTGATTACCTTACGCCACACTATGATAATAACGTGGTAAACAGCGCGTGCATCCAGGCACGCCAAACAGGAAAGGGTTTCGGATGGTGGATCACATTGCGGGTGAGGGTGTCGAGTGGGTCGATATCGTCAACGAAGAGAACGAAGTGGTTGCTCAGGCGACACGTGCACAGATGCGTGCTGAATGCCTGCGTCACCGTGCCACCTATATCGTGGTGCATGACGGTATGGGTAAAATTCTGGTACAGCGTCGCACTGAGACCAAAGATTTTATGCCGGGCAAGCTGGACGCAACGGCGGGCGGCGTGGTGCAGAGCGGCGAAGATATGCTGGAATCGGCACGACGTGAAGCGGAAGAGGAACTGGGGATTGCCGACGTTCCGTTTGCCGAGCACGGCAAATTCTACTTCGAAGATGAGCATTGCCGCGTCTGGGGTGGACTGTTCAGCTGCGTGTCACACGGTCCTTTCGCGATGCAGGAAACTGAAGTGGATGAGATTATCTGGATGACACCTGATGAGATCACCGCGCGTTGCGATGAGTTTACCGACGATTCGCTGAAGGCATTGTCGCTGTGGATGAGCCGTAACGGCGAGAACCGCGCCTGATATCAACCGGTAATGTAGCGCAGACAAAAAAAAGGGCATGCGCAGTGGCATGCCCGATGTAACACAGTGAGGTTTAGCCTTCAGCCTGCTGTGACTGGATAGCGGTTAGGGCGATGGTGTAGACGATATCATCCACCAGCGCGCCGCGTGACAGGTCGTTGACCGGTTTACGCATGCCCTGCAGCATCGGACCGATGGAGATCAGATCGGCCGAACGCTGTACCGCTTTATAGGTGGTATTACCGGTGTTGAGATCCGGGAAGATAAACACCGTGGCGCGGCCGGCCACCTGTGAGTTTGGCGCTTTTGATTTCGCCACATCTTCCATAATCGCTGCGTCATACTGCAGCGGACCATCAATCACCAGATCCGGACGTTTCTCCTGCGCAATACGGGTCGCTTCACGCACTTTTTCGACGTCGCTGCCAGCACCTGAGGTGCCGGTAGAGTAGGAGATCATCGCCACGCGCGGGTCGATACCAAACGCCTTAGCCGAATCGGCGGACTGAATAGCGATTTCAGCCAGCTGCTCAGCGCTTGGGTCCGGGTTAATCGCGCAGTCACCGTAAACCAGCACCTGCTCAGGCAGCAGCATAAAGAACACTGACGAAACCAGTGAACTGTTCGGTGCGGTTTTGATCAGCTGCAACGGCGGACGGATGGTGTTGGCGGTAGTGTGCACGGCACCGGAAACCAGACCGTCAACTTCGCCGCGCTCCAGCATCATGGTACCCAGCACCACGTTGTCTTCCAGTTGCTCCTGCGCCACTACTTCGGTCATGCCCTTGCTCTTACGCAGCTCAACCAGACGCGGCACGTAGTTTTCACGCACCACAGCCGGATCGACAATCTCGACGCCTTTGCCCAGTTCGACGCCCTGCGCAGCAGCGACGCGCTGGATTTCATCCGGGTTACCTAACAGCACGCAGGTGGCGATGCCGCGTTCGGCACAGATCGCCGCGGCTTTCACGGTACGCGGCTCATCACCCTCTGGCAGCACCACACGTTTGCCGGCTTTGCGCGCCAGCTCGGTCAGCTGATAACGGAAGGCTGGAGGTGACAGGCGACGGCTGCGTTCAGAGGTGGCGGTCAGTGACTCAATCCAGTCAGCGTTGATATAGCTGGCGACGTACTCCTGCACTTTTTCGATGCGCTGGGTGTCATCAGCCGGAACTTCAAGGTTAAAGCTCTGCAGGCTGAGTGAGGTCTGCCAGGTATTGGTTTTCACCATAAACACCGGCAGGCCGGTCTGGAACGCACGCTCACACAGTCTGGCGATACGATCGTCAATTTCATAGTTACCGGTCAGCAGAATGGCGCCAATCTCAATGCCGTTCATGGCAGCCAGACAGGCGGCAACCAGCACATCCGGACGGTCAGCGGAGGTCACCAGCAGCGATCCTGGACGGAAATGCTCCAGCATATGCGGAATGCTACGGGCGCAGAAGGTGACAGATTTCACCCGGCGGGTCTGAATCTCACCTTCGTTGATGATGCGTGCATTAAGGTGACGGCACATATCGATGGCGCGGGTAGCGATCAGATCAAAGCTCCACGGCACGCAGCCCAATACCGGCAGCGGGCTATCGGAGAACAGCTGTTTCGGATCGATGTTCGCGATGCTGGCTTTTGACGAGTCATCAAAAATTTCTGACAGGTCAGGGCGGGTACGCCCCTGTTCATCCACTGGCGCGTTAAGTTTGTTGATGATCACGCCTGTGATGTTTTTGTTTTTCTGTCCGCCGAAGCTGCTTTGCGTCAGCTCAATGCGTTCTTTCAGCTGTGCCGGAGAGTCATTACCCAGCGCCATCACGAAGACGATTTCCGCGTTCAGCGTTTTGGCGATTTCGTAGTTCAGCGCGTTGGCGAACTGATGCTTACGGGTCGGCACCAGGCCTTCAACCAGCACCACTTCGGCGTCCTGGGTGTTGGCATGGTAACGGGAGATGATCTCTTCCATCAGCACGTCCTGCTGGTTAGAGCCCAGCAGAGATTCAACCCGTGCCATCTGCAGCGGTTCAGCAGCAGGAATCGACGAGTTTTTACGAATAATGGTGGTGGTCTGATCCGGTGTATCACCGCCAGAACGCGGCTGAGCAATCGGCTTGAAGACGCTGAGACGCACGCCTTTACGTTCCATGGCGCGAATAACGCCGAGGCTGACGCTGGTCAGGCCGACGCTGGTGCCGGTCGGAATGAGCATAATTGTACGTGACACGATTGAACCTCTCAGAAATTGCAGGGTGTCAAAAACAACTCCGTCAGCCTGAGCTGACGGAGAGAAGCGATTACGCAGTCAGACGCGCGGCGTCCTGGGCGATAACCAACTCTTCGTTGGTTGGGATAACCAGCGCCGGGCGGGTGCCCTCTTTATTGATGTAGCCGGACTGACCAAAGCGGGCCGCCAGGTTACGATCGTGATCCACCTCGAAACCGAGCAGCGCCAGTTTTTTCAGCGTCAGTTCGCGCACCATCGCGGCGTTTTCACCGATACCGCCGGTGAAGATAACGGCGTCAAGGCGACCTTCCATCAGCGCGGTATAGCTGCCGATGTATTTGGCCAGGCGGTGGCAGAACACATCCATCGCGCGCTTCGCATCCTCTTTGGTGGTGTAGTTTTCTTCAACATAACGGCAGTCGCTGGTGACTTCGGTCAGCCCTAACAGGCCAGACTCTTTGGTCAGCAGCTTGTTGATCGCATCAACGCTCATGCCGAGGGTGTCGTGCAGGAAGAAGATGATCGCCGGGTCGATATCGCCACTGCGGGTGCCCATCACCAGGCCTTCCAGCGGCGTCAGACCCATTGAGGTATCAACGCATTCGCCGTTGCGGATCGCTGAAACCGAACCGCCGTTGCCGAGATGGCAGGTAATGATGTTGAGTGAAGCCAGCGGCTTGTTGAGCATTTTGGCCGCTTCATGCGTCACGTAATAGTGGCTGGTGCCGTGTGCGCCATAGCGACGAACGCCGTGCTCTTTATACAGTTTGTACGGCAGCGCATAAAGGTAGGACTCTTCCGGCATTGTCTGATGGAAAGCGGTGTCAAATACCGCGACATTCTTATCTGACAGGTGCGGGAAGTTTTTCATCGCCTCATCGATACCAATAAGGTGCGCTGGATTATGCAGTGGCGCAAAGGAAGAGGCGTCTTTAATGCCCTGGATCACCTCTTCAGTGATCACCACTGACTGGGTCAGTTTCTCGCCGCCGTGAACGATGCGATGGCCGATTGCAGCAATTTGTGCCGAAAGCTCTGGTTTTTGTGCCAGAATGGTTTTAACAATGAAATTCAGTGCTTCGCTATGCGCTGCGCCGGCACCGAGGGGCGCTTCCTGTTTTTGACCGTCCAGCTTCCATTTGATACGCGCTTCAGGAAGATGAAAGCATTCCGCCAGGCCAGACAAAAATTCGTCGCCGCTGGCAGGATTGAGGATGGCAAACTTGAGGGAAGAGCTGCCACAGTTCAGGACCAGAACTAACTTACTCGACATGGAAGTACCTATTTTTAGAGAGTGGCTAAAAAAAACGCAATCAGACTATCAGCGTAGCCCATGAAAGCTGGTAGATTAATGATAAACATCATGCGGTAGTCAGAATTCTGCTTTTCCGCAAAAAAATTTGGTAATTTTACGCAAAAATTTGAAATTTCTTTGTCGCAACCTGACCCGTCCTCTTCCCAAAGGCGCTGGTCGCTGCCAGAAAGGTGTCGAAACGGCGTCAGAATAGCTGGAGTCACCTTTAAAGACAAAAAAAATTGAAGGATGTCACGTAAAGTTGTGTAGTTATAACTATTTTTTAATCTTTGCAGTATTAGTTGAGGTGAGCCATGGCGAATGAATCGGGCAGTACCAGTTGGTTCCGGATGTTTCAGCGCGGACAGCACTACATGAAGACCTGGCCGGCTGACAAGCGCCTGGCACCGGTGTTCCCTGAAAACCGTGTTTCATCAGCGACGCGCTTTGCCATTCGCTTTATGCCACCTTTAGCGATTTTCACGCTAACCTGGCAGATTGCCATGGGCGGTCAGCTTGGCCCGGCAGTCGCGACAGCGCTGTTTGCCTGTAGCCTGCCGATGCAGGGCTTGTGGTGGCTGGGAAAACGATCGATTACGCCGCTTCCGCCTACCTTGCTCAACTGGTTCCACGAGGTCCGCGCCAGACTGGAAGAGGCCGGTCAGGCAATTGCTCCGGTTGAGGGCAAACCGACCTACCAGGCGCTGGCTGACGTGCTGAAACGCGCCTTTAAACAGCTGGACCGCACCTTCCTCGACGACCTCTGAGTGATGCCGGTTTCTGACTAAAATACCGGTTAACCTGCAGCCAGATCAAAGAAAGGCGATACGGATATTTCCGTATCGCTAACGCTGTGTGATCATTTCCTCATTAACTGTTACCTGAGCGGCTCTGGCCGGGAGTGAATGATGGAAATGACCCATGCACAGCGTTTGATCCTTACCAACCAGTACAAAATCATGGCGATGCTTGAGCCGGAAAATGCCGAGCGCTTCCGCCGTTACCAAACCATTATCGAACGCGGCTATGCGCTGCAGATGCGTGAGCTGGACAAAGAGTTCGGCGAACTCAGTGAAGAGACCTGCCGCACCATCATCGACATTATGGAAATGCACCATGCGCTGCACGTTTCCTGGTCGAACCTCAAAGATAGAGGCACGCTCGAGGAGCGGCGTCTGGCGTTTCTCGGGTTTGATGCCGCGACCGAAGCGCGCTATCTGGGCTACGTACGCTTTATGGTGAATAGCGAAGGGCGCTATACCCATTTTGATTCCGGCACCCATGGCTTTAATGCCCAGACGCCGATGTGGGAAAAGTATCAACGCATGCTGGCTTTGTGGCAGACTTGTCCGCGACAGTACCATTTGAGCGCTAATGAAATTGCGCAAGTAATTAATGCCTGATGAGGAGTGACGCGTGACCTACAGTGGTTTTCTATTTGATTTAGACGGCACCTTAGTAGATTCTCTGCCCGCAGTTGAACGTGCCTGGAGCCAATGGGGCGCCCGCCACGGCATTGCAGCGGAAGAGATCCTGGCGTTTATTCATGGTAAACAGGCGATCACGTCACTGCGTCACTTTATGGCCGGTCAGCCGGAAGCGGCAATTCAGGCAGAGTTTGTTGCGCTGGAACAGTCTGAGGCCGCCGATACGGATGGCGTTCAGGCGTTGCCTGGCGCGCGCGCGTTACTGAACACGCTGAATGAACTGCAGATCCCATGGGCGATTGTCACCTCAGGTTCGGTGCCGGTGGCGCATGCGCGGCATAAAGCGGCAGGCTTACCGCAGCCGGGGGTGTTTATCACTGCGGAACAGGTGGCAAAGGGCAAACCGGAGCCGGATCCTTATCTGCTGGGGGCCGAAAAGCTTGGGTTAGCGGCAACCGCATGTGTGGTGGTTGAGGATGCGCCCGCCGGGATTCTATCCGGTCTGAATGCCGGCTGTGCGGTGATAGCGGTCAATGCGCCGGCTGAAACGCCGCGACTGAATGACGTCACGCTGCAGCTGCCGTCGCTTGAGTCGTTAACCCTCACCCGACAGAGCAATGGCCAGTTCAGCATCGGGCGCAAGGCGTAAGAACATGACTGCGCCGTCTGAATCAGAGCGGCGTATCCTGCGAAATCTCATCCAGTGACAGGCTGAAGCTGGGAATGAATACCTCAACGAAGTAATCCATTTCCGGTGAGCGACGTTGCGCCAGCGTGGTTTCCAGCCTCGCCTTCGCCAGCAAAAATTCGTTATTGCCGGCGGAGAGCTCTTCCAGACACTTCACATACGCGCAGAGCGCATCGGCCTGCTTGACCACGGCCTGTTCTTCTTCACTGTGCTGATGCTCATCAATCAACGGGCGATAGATCGCCTGAAACTCCTCAGGCAGCATCTCAATCAGCTTTTGCTGAGCAATTTTTTCAATCTTTTTATATTCATGGGCAATCTGCGCGTTGTAATACTTCACCGGCGTCGGCAGATCGCCGGTCAGCACTTCACTGGCATCATGATAGAGCGCCAGCATGGCGATGCGATCGGCGTTAAGCGTGCCATTGAATTTAAGATTCTTGATCACCGCCAGGGCGTGCGCCACCATTGCTACCTGCAGGCTGTGCTCAGAGACGTTTTCGGTGCGCACATTGCGCATCAGCGGCCAGCGATTGATCAGCTTAAGGCGAGAGAGGTGGGCAAAAAAGTGGCTTTGAGTCATGAGCGTTCCTGTGAGCCGACAGGGGAGAGACCGGCTCTCCCCAAATAGCGTCAGTATACGCGGCTGAGATTATTGACGGTAGCCTTGCAGGAAACGGCCAAATTTATTGATCGCCATCTCCAGATCATCAACGCGCGGCAGGGTCACGATGCGCAGGTGATCTGGCCACGGCCAGTTGAAGGCGCTGCCCTGCACCAGCAGGACTTTCTCCTGCAACAGGAAATCCAGCACCATCTTCTGATCGTCAAAGATGTTGAATTTTTTTGCATCGATGCGCGGGAACATATACAGCGCACCCTGTGGTTTGACGCAGCTAACGCCGGGAATATCGTTAATCAGTTCCCAGGCACGCTGGCGTTGCTCATACAGGCGACCGCCAGGCACGATAAATTCGCTGATGCTCTGGTATCCTCCCAGCGCAGTCTGAATCGCATGCTGCGCCGGCACGTTGGCGCACAGCCGCATAGAAGCGAGCATTTCCAGCCCTTCAATGTAACCTTTGGCGTGCTTTTTCGGGCCGTTCAGCACCATCCAGCCCTGACGGAAGCCCGCAACGCGATAGGTTTTCGACAGGCCGTTGAAGGTGACAGTCAGCAGATCGGGCGCCAGGGCGGCGATGCAGTGATGCTGTGCCTCGTCGTAAAGAATTTTGTCGTAGATCTCATCGGCGAAAATGATCAGGTTATGCTGACGGGCAATTTCGACAATTTCTAACAGCAGTTCTTTACTGTAAACCGCACCGGTAGGATTATTCGGGTTGATGATAACGATGCCGCGGGTGCGGGGGGTGATCTTACTGCGGATATCGTCCAGGTCGGGAAACCAGTCAGCCGATTCGTCACACAGATAGTGCACCGCTTTACCGCTCGACAGCGACACGGCCGCGGTCCATAACGGATAATCAGGGGCCGGCACCAGCATTTCATCGCCACTGTTCAGCAGGGCCTGCATCGCCTGCACGATTAACTCAGAAACACCATTCCCGATGTAGATATCTTCTACGGTGACATCGCGCATGTCGCGTGCCTGGTAATGCTGCATGATCGCTTTGCGGGCGGAATAGAGTCCTTTGGAGTCGCAATAACCCTGCGCGCTCGGCAGGTTACGGATCACATCTACCAGAATTTCATCAGGGGCTTCGAAGCCAAACGGCGCCGGATTGCCGATGTTCAGTTTAAGAACTTTGTTGCCTTCTTCTTCGAGGCGTTTAGCCTCTTTCAATACCGGGCCACGGATGTCGTAGCAAACGTTATCCAGCTTACCGGATTTATCAATCTGAAAAGTCATTGTTACCGCCTTAATGGGCAGAATCCTTTTGGCTGCCGCAGAAATCAAACCAGCACAATGTACTCTCCTCACGGACACAAAAGAAGGGTGCCGCTCGGTTTTGGCGGGTTCAACAACTTTTCCGGTCGCGTGTAGTGTAAAAGTTATCTGTTAACATAATTATTAGTTAAACTATCCATATTAGGATAATTAAACGATATTTTAAACTGACAAAGGTCGACAGATATGGCGGCTGGCTGGCACATTATGAAACATTTTTGGAACTTATGACGGCGGAACCTTTGCCCGCTTTTGAAATACACACCGTGTGAAATAGTTAAATGATATTTTATTGATGGCTAAATAGTGACCATTCAGGGCAGGGCGATTTCACTTACGGCTTAAGACTGTTAAAGACTGGTGCGGCTATCACCCTGTAATTCGCGCAGAAGTCCCAAAAGATCAGGGCCGGATGGCAGCAGATAAGCGGAATTCAAGCTATTGTCTGTCACTTCACTGCTGAAATTTTTCTCACCGACCGGATGAAAAGAAAGCACCTGGCTGCCAGGATGCGCTGGAAACGCCTTTAGCACAAAATTTACAGCGGTTTTCACAAAATCATTTCCATTTTGAAGTCAAAAATGATTAAGTATAATTTATTATTTAGTGCGTATGGCCGCTCCGCTTAATGCGGTGCCCCATCACACATTCTGTCCCGCCTGGCCTTTTTGGGTGGGAATAAGACAACTACACAGCTTCCTGCATACGCGCACCCCCGCGCCTTCGGTTCAGAAGTTGTATCTGTCTTCCGACCCTGTTGATCTTCAGCTTTATCCTGGTCTTCAGCGGTCTGTAAACGTACGTGGAATTTTTTGTGTCAGTCTCAACACAGGACTGTCATTGAGCACCATTACTGCTTATCACTTTGATAAGCTTAGTAATAACACCAGGGTAGTAGTTCGTAAAAATCTAATAAGTGAAGAAAAAACATGACTAATGCAAATCGTCCGATACTGAATCTCGACCTCGATCTGCTGAGAACCTTCGTTGCCGTTGCTGACCTGAATACTTTTGCGGCGGCGGCTGCAGCGGTCTGCAGAACCCAGTCAGCAGTCAGCCAGCAGATGCAACGTCTGGAGCAATTGGTAGGTAAAGAGCTGTTTGCCAGACATGGACGTAATAAGCTGTTAACTGAGCACGGAATCCAGCTGTTAGGTTACGCCAGAAAAATCCTTCGTTTTAATGACGAAGCCTGCACCTCTCTGATGTACAGCAATATTCAGGGTGTGCTGACTATTGGCGCTTCCGATGACACGTCTGACACCATTCTGCCGTTCCTGCTAAACCGCGTAACCTCGGTCTATCCGAAACTGGCGATTGATGTACGGGTAAAACGTAACCCTTTCATGATGGAAATGCTCAACCAGGGCGAAGTGGACCTTGTGGTCACCACCTCCAGCCCGGGCAATTTCACCTATCAGGTGCTGCGCACCTCGCCAACCTTGTGGTATTGCGCGGCGGATTACATCTTCCAGCGCGGTGAAGCCATTCCATTGGTATTGCTGGATGAGCCAAGTCCTTATCGCGATATGGCGATCGATCATCTCAACGAAGCGGGCATCCCATGGCGTATTTCGTACGTGGCGTCGACGCTGGCTGCGGTACGTGCTGCGGTTAAAGCAGGATTGGGTGTGACGGCACGTCCGGTAGAGATGATGAGTCCGGAACTGCGGGTGATGGGTGCGGCTGAAGGGCTGCCGGTTCTGCCGGATACGCAGTATCTGCTGTGTCGTAACCCTGACAGCGATAATGAACTGGCGCTGGCGATCTTTAACGCCATGCAGTCCACCAACGATCCGTATAACCTGAGCGCTAATCCTGACGGTACACTGTTACTGGATGACGAAGAATAATTTTGCTGCCTCCATGCTGCGCAAATAATGCGCAGAATGCGCGCATCAAAACCCCGATAAAAAAGCCTTTCATTCTGTAAGCAGAGCGAGAGGCTTTTTTTTGCCTGCCGCTATCATCCTGACCCTCTGAATTTCCCCCTGAATCGTCTTTTTCAATAGTCACCGGTTGCAATTAATTTCATCTTTGCGCTATCTGAAATTTACCCACCAAAAAAACGGACGTTATGTTTCGGCTAGTGCTAAAAAACGGAGAAATTTAACGCAAAAAGGGCAGAAGTGTGTTCTGGATCAAGAAAATACCCCTGCTAAGGGGAAGGAAAACACAGTGATACCTGTCAAAATATGTTTGTTAAATGCACGATCCATGCATGTAAATACCCGCTACACTAAAATTAACCCCACAGACTGAAGCGATTTAGCTGGAAAGCGGGGCATCATTTGTTAATAATATGATGCAGGTGTGAAATAATGTTTGGATACTTTTGTCAAAGTTGACAAAAGGTTATAGAAAGGAGTAAAAAACCCCATAAAATTGCTGTTTATTTAAGAATAACAGCGACGTTTAAAAGGTTTTTATCCTTCCCTTGAATCGATGTGGTCAGTTTGCTGCGGGAAACGCGTGCAGGATGCCAGCGCCACTTTTGATGAGTAAGCAATGAGTATGTCAACTACCACCGAAATCATCGCTCAGCATTGGGCGTTTATCGTCTTTATCGTCATCGCATTTGGCCTGTGTGCTTTCATGTTGACCGGAGGATGGCTGCTTGGCGGCAGAGCACGCGCGCGTCATAAAGATACGCCGTTCGAATCGGGCATTGAGTCGGTCGGCGATACCCACATCCGCCTGTCGGCAAAATTTTATCTGGTTGCGATGTTTTTCGTCATCTTCGACGTCGAAGCCCTCTTTTTATACGCATGGGCGACCTCAATCCGCGAAAGCGGCTGGGTCGGCTTTGTGGAAGCCGCAATTTTCATTTTGGTGCTCCTGGCGGGCTTGGTCTATCTGGTACGCATCGGCGCACTCGATTGGGCTCCTGCACGTCGCCGGGTCGTGGTTAAAACCACCACGATCAGTCACACCAATCCTCACAAGCAGTAAAAGAGAGGCAATAAGATGGACTATACGCTCACCCGCATAGACCCGAACGGTGGTGAGAACGACCGTTATCCTCTGCAAAAGCAGGAAATCGTCAGCGATCCGCTGGAGCAGCACGTTCATCGCAGCGTTTACATGGGCAAACTCGAAAATGCCCTGCACGACATGGTGAACTGGGGACGTAAAAACTCCCTGTGGCCTTACAACTTCGGCCTCTCCTGTTGTTATGTAGAGATGACGACCTCGTTTACCGCAGTGCATGACGTGGCGCGTTTCGGTGCCGAAGTTATGCGTGCCTCGCCTCGTCAGGCCGACTTTATGGTTATCGCCGGTACGCCATTTACCAAAATGGCCCCGGTGATTCAGCGTCTGTATGACCAGATGCTGGAGCCGAAATGGGTGATCTCTATGGGTGCCTGCGCTAACTCCGGCGGCATGTATGACATCTATTCCGTGGTGCAGGGCGTGGATAAATTCCTGCCGGTTGATGTGTATATTCCTGGCTGCCCGCCGCGTCCGGAAGCCTATATGCAGGCGCTGCTGCTGTTGCAGGAGTCGATCGGCAAAGAGCGCCGTCCGCTGTCATGGGTGGTCGGCGATCAGGGCGTTTACCGCGCCAACATGCAATCCGAGCGTGAAAGAAAACGCGGTGAGCGCATTGCGGTCACCAACCTGCGTAGCCCGGACGAAGTGTAAGTTAACCGTATGGATGGCAAACCGCGCCTGCAGCAGAACATCACAATTTAATGCATGGCCCCATCCTGACGCCTTCATTTGAGTGCCTGAGACCAGGCCGGAATGGTGAGTAACGTATGACAGATTTGACCACGCAAGATCTCGCTCAGCCTTCATGGCAAACCCGTGATCACCTTGATGACCCGGTGATTGGCGAGTTGCGTAACCGTTTTGGGCCGGATGCCTTTACCGTTCAGGCGACCCGCACCGGGATTCCGGTGGTCTGGGTGAAGCGTGAACAGCTACTGGAAATCATCGAGTTCCTGCGTAAATCACCCAAGCCTTACGTCATGCTGTATGACCTGCATGGCATGGATGAGCGTTTACGTACCCACCGCGCAGGCTTGCCTGCAGCGGATTTTTCCGTTTTCTATCATTTCCTGTCGATTGAACGTAATCGCGACATCATGCTCAAGGTGGCGTTATCTGAAAATGATATGCACCTGCCGACCATCACCCGTCTGTTCCCGAATGCCAACTGGTATGAGCGTGAAACCTGGGAGATGTTTGGCGTGACCTTTGACGGTCACCCGCACCTGACCCGCATCATGATGCCGCCGACCTGGGAAGGGCACCCGCTGCGTAAGGACTATCCGGCGCGCGCCACTGAATTCGATCCGTTCACGCTGACCAAACAGAAAGAAGATCTGGAGATGGAGGCGCTGACTTTCAAGCCTGAAGACTGGGGCATGAAGCGCAGCACCACCAATGAGGACTTCATGTTCCTCAACCTCGGTCCTAACCACCCGTCGGCGCACGGGGCTTTCCGCATCATTCTGCAGCTGGATGGCGAAGAGATCGTCGACTGCGTACCTGACATCGGTTACCACCATCGCGGTGCCGAAAAGATGGGTGAGCGTCAGTCGTGGCACAGCTACATTCCCTACACCGACCGCATCGAATATCTCGGCGGCTGCGTCAATGAGATGCCTTATGTGCTGGCGGTAGAGAAACTGGCCGGTATCGTGGTGCCGGATCGCGTTAACGTGATCCGCGTGATGCTGTCTGAACTGTTCCGTATCAACAGCCACCTGCTTTACATTTCGACCTTTATTCAGGACGTCGGCGCCATGACGCCGGTGTTCTTTGCCTTTACCGATCGCCAGAAAATTTATGACGTGGTTGAAGCCATTACCGGCTTCCGTATGCACCCGGCGTGGTTCCGCATTGGCGGCGTAGCGCACGACCTGCCGAAAGGCTGGGAACGCCTGCTGCGTGACTTCCTTGACTGGATGCCGAAGCGTCTGAAGGAATATGACAAAGCCGCACTGCGTAACAGCGTGCTGGTAGGCCGTTCCAAAGGCGTTGCCGCCTACAACATGGAAGAAGCGCTGGCCTGGGGCACCACCGGTGCCGGTCTGCGCGCCACCGGTCTCGACTTTGACGTGCGTAAATGGCGTCCATATTCCGGCTACGAAAACTTCGATTTCGACATCCCAATCGGTTCCGGCATCAGTGATGCTTACAGCCGCGTCCAGCTGAAGATGGAAGAGATGTGGCAGTCGCTGCGTATTCTTGAACAGTGCCTGAACAACATGCCGGAAGGGCCGTTCAAAGCCGATCATCCGCTGACTACGCCGCCGCCGAAAGAGCGCACGTTGCAGCACATTGAAACGCTGATCACCCACTTCCTGCAGGTCTCGTGGGGCCCGGTAATGCCGGCCAACGAATCCTTCCAGATGATTGAAGCGACCAAAGGGATCAACAGTTACTACCTGACTAGCGACGGCAGCACCATGAGCTACCGCACCCGTGTGCGCACGCCCAGCTTCCCGCATCTGCAGCAGATTCCTTCAGTCATCCGCGGCAGCCTGGTATCCGACCTGATCGTATACCTCGGTAGTATCGATTTTGTTATGTCAGACGTGGACCGCTAATTATGCACGATCAACACATTGCCATTAAAACGATCGACCCCAACGAGGTCTTCGTGCTGAGCGCGGAAGAACATCACGCCATTGAGCACGAAAAACACCACTACGAAGATGCGCGTGCAGCCTCAATCGAAGCGCTGAAGATCGTGCAGAAAGCGCGCGGCTGGGTGCCGGATGGCGCAATTCACGCCATTGCTGAGGTGCTGGGCATTCCGGCCAGTGACGTGGAAGGCGTGGCGACATTCTACAGCCAGATCTTCCGTCAGCCGGTTGGCCGCCATGTGATCCGCTACTGCGACAGCGTGGTGTGCCACATTACCGGCTATCAGGGCATTCAGGCTGCGCTGGAACAGAATCTGAATATCAAACCGGGCCAGACCACGGCGGACGGACGTTTTACCCTGCTGCCGACCTGCTGTCTGGGCAACTGCGATAAAGGGCCAACGATGATGGTGGATGAAGATACCCACGTGCATCTGACGCCAGAAGGCATCGCCACTTTGCTGGAGCAGTATCAATGACACTGAAAACTATCATTCGTACTGCTGAAACCCATCCTCTCACCTGGCGGATGCGCGACGACAAGCAGCCGGTGTGGATTGATGAATACCGCAGTAAAAACGGTTATGCCGGCGCTGAAAAAGCGTTAAACAGCATGTCGCCTGACGAAATCGTGGCGGCGGTCAAAGACTCTGGCCTGAAAGGGCGCGGCGGTGCGGGCTTCTCCACCGGGCTGAAGTGGAGCCTGATGCCGAAAGATGAGTCGATGAACATCCGTTACCTGCTGTGTAACGCCGATGAAATGGAGCCGGGCACCTATAAAGACCGCCTGCTGATGGAGCAGATGCCTCACCAGCTGGTGGAAGGGATGCTGATCAGTGCCTTTGCGCTGAAGGCTTATCGTGGCTACATCTTCCTGCGTGGCGAATACATTGAAGCCGCGGTGCATCTGCGCCGGGCGATTGCTGAAGCCACCGAAGCGGGCTATCTCGGTAAAAACATTCTCGGCACCGGTTTTGACTTCGAACTGATCGTTCACACCGGCGCGGGACGTTACATCTGCGGCGAAGAGACGGCGCTGATTAACTCGCTGGAAGGGCGTCGTGCTAACCCGCGTTCCAAACCGCCTTTCCCGGCGAGTGCGGGCGCATGGGGTAAACCGACCTGCGTTAACAACGTCGAAACGTTGTCAAACGTGCCGGCCATCCTGGCAAACGGCGTCGACTGGTACAAAGGCATCTCGAAAAGCGACGACGCCGGCACCAAGATGATGGGCTTCTCCGGTCGGGTGAAAAATCCTGGCGTCTGGGAACTGCCGTTCGGCATTACCGCACGTGAAATTCTGGAAGATTACGCCGGCGGAATGCGTGACGGACTGCGCTTCAAAGCCTGGCAGCCAGGTGGGGCAGGGACCGACTTCCTGACCGATGAGCACCTGGATCTGCCAATGGAATTTGCCAGCATTGGCAAAGCCGGCAGCCGTCTGGGTACTGCGCTGGCGATGGCGGTCGATCACGAAATCAATATGGTTTCGCTGGTGCGCAATCTCGAAGAGTTCTTCGCCCGTGAATCGTGCGGCTGGTGTACGCCATGCCGTGACGGCTTGCCGTGGAGCGTAAAAATTCTGCGCGCGCTGGAGCAGAAGCAGGGTCAGCCAGGCGACATCGAAACCTTACAGCAACTTTGTCGTCAGCTCGGCCCGGGTAAAACCTTCTGCGCACATGCGCCGGGTGCGGTTGAGCCGCTGCAGAGTGCGATTAAATATTTCCGTGAAGAGTTTGAAGCCGGCATTGCGCCGCAGGTGTTTGGTAATACCCGCGCGATTGGCGGGATTCAGCCAAACCTGCTGAAAGCGCGCTGGTAATTCGCCGCAGCACACGGAAACAGGCCTGGTGCCGCCGCCCCGATAATCGCAGTGTGTCGGGGCAAGAATTTGATTAACGCTCGTTTCTGACGAGCCTTACGGAAGCATGTCACTATGGCTACAATCCATGTAGACGGTAAAGAGTATGATGTGAACGGAGCGGACAACCTGCTACAGGCGTGTCTCTCTCTGGGCCTTGATATTCCTTATTTTTGCTGGCATCCGGCGCTGGGAAGCGTTGGGGCCTGCCGCCAGTGCGCGGTAAAGCAATTCCAGAATGCCGAAGATACCCGCGGCCGTCTTGTCATGTCCTGCATGACGCCGGCTTCTGACGGCACATTTATCTCCATCGACGATGGCGAAGCGAAAGAGTTCCGCGAAAGCGTGGTGGAGTGGCTGATGACCAACCACCCGCACGACTGCCCGGTCTGTGAAGAAGGGGGTAACTGTCACCTGCAGGATATGACAGTGATGACCGGGCACAGCTTCCGCCGTTATCGCTTCACCAAACGTACCCACCGCAATCAGGACCTCGGCCCGTTCATTTCTCACGAGATGAACCGCTGTATCGCCTGCTATCGCTGTGTGCGTTACTACAAAGATTATGCCGACGGCAAAGATCTCGGGGTCTATGGCGCGCACGACAACGTCTATTTCGGTCGCCCGGAAGATGGCACGCTGGAGAGCGAATTCTCCGGTAACCTGGTTGAGATCTGTCCGACCGGCGTGTTCACCGATAAAACCCACTCCGAACGCTATAACCGTAAATGGGATATGCAGTTTGCACCGAGCATCTGCCAGCAGTGCAGCGTCGGCTGTAACACCAGCCCGGGTGAGCGTTACGGCGAACTGCGCCGCATCGAGAACCGCTACAACGGTACGGTAAACCACTACTTCCTGTGTGACCGTGGCCGTTTTGGTTACGGCTACGTCAACCGCAAAGATCGCCCCCGCCAGCCGATGCTGCTGCGCGGCAACGACTGGGTGACACTGAACGCAGAACAGGCGGTGAATGCCGGCGCGGATCTGCTGCGTCAGGCGAAAAAAGTGATTGGTATCGGTTCGCCGCGCGCCAGCATTGAAAGCAACTTTGCACTGCGTGAGCTGGTTGGTGCCGAAAACTTCTCCACCGGGATGCCGGCGGGCGAACAGGCCCGGCTGGAACTGATGCTGAAAGTATTGCGTGAAGGCGGGATCTATACGCCATCGCTGCGCGAAATTGAAAGCTACGATGCGGTGCTGGTGCTGGGTGAAGATCTGACCCAGGTGGGCGCACGCGTGGCGCTGTCAGTGCGTCAGGCCGTTAAAGGCAAAGCGCGCGACATGGCCGCCGCTCAGAAAGTAGCAGACTGGCAGATTGCAGCGATCCTCAACATCGGTCAGAACGCCAAACATCCGCTGTTTATCACTAACGTCGATGAAACCCGCCTGGATGATATCGCTGCCTGGAGCTACCGCGCACCGGTTGAAGATCAGGCGCGCCTCGGTTTCGCCATCGCTAACGCGCTGGATGAAACAGCCCCGGCGGTGACCGATTTCGACAGCAAGCTGAACGGCAAGATGGATGTCATCGTGCAGGCGCTGGCCGGCGCGAAAAAACCGTTAATCATCTCCGGTACCCACTCCGGCAGCAGCGCGATGATCGAAGCGGCTGCCAACGTGGCCAAAGCGCTGAAAGCGCGCGGTGCCGACGTCGGGATTACGCTGCTGGCGGGACACGCTAACAGTGTGGGTCTTGGCCTGATGGGCGGCAATACGCTGGAAAGCGCGCTGGAGCAGCTGAGCAACGGTGAAGCCGATGCGCTGGTAGTGCTGGAAAACGATCTCTATCGTCATGCACCGAAAGCGCTGGTGGATGCGGCACTGGCACAGACCACCAACGTGATTGTGGTGGATCATCAGCGTACCGCCACGCTGGAGAAAGCCGGTCTGGTGTTATCGACTGCCAGCTTCGCCGAAAGTGACGGAACCTCGATTAACCACGAAGGCCGCGCGCAGCGTTTCTTCCAGGTTTACGATCCTTCCTACTACGACAACAGCATTGTGATGCTTGAAAGCTGGCGCTGGCTGCATTCGCTGCACAGCACGCTGGAAAGCCGTCACGTCGACTGGACGCAACTGGACCACGTGATCGATGCGGTGGTGAGTCATCTGCCACAGCTGGCCGGCATCAAGGATGCGGCACCGGATGCCAGCTTCCGTATTCGCGGGCAGAAACTGTCGCGTTCACCGCACCGTTCCAGCGGTCGTACCGCCGCGCGTGCCAATATCAGCGTGCACGAACCGCGTCAGCCGCAGGATCAGGACACCATGTTCGCCTTCTCAATGGAAGGCAACAACCAGCCAGGCGCGCCACGCTCGCAGATTCCGTTTGCCTGGGCACCGGGCTGGAACTCACCGCAGGCGTGGAACAAATTCCAGGTTGAAGTGGGCGGTAAACTGCGTAACGGCGATCCGGGCGTACGCCTGTTTGAAGCCAGCGCAGCCCAGCTGCCGTGGTTCAGCAACGTCCCTGCGGCGTTTGTCAGCGAAGCACAATGGCGGGTGGCACCGTATTATCAGCTGTTTGGCAGTGAAGAGATGTCACAGCGTTCGCCGGTATTCCAGCAGCGCATGGCGCAGCCGATGCTGGTGATTAACCCGGAAGATGCGGCGAAACTGGGCGTTAACAACGGTGCAGCCGTTGAGTTCACCTGTGCCGGTGAAACCGTACGTCTGCCGGTCCGTTTCTCGGCGTCACTGCAGGCGGGACAGATTGGTCTGCCGCTGGGCATGCCGGGTGTACCGCCGTTCCTGGCGAACGGAAAAATCGACAAACTGCAGGAGACGGCGCAATGAGCTGGTTAACACCGGATGTTATCGACATTCTGCTGGCCATCGGTAAAGCCATCGTCATTCTGCTGGTGGTGGTGGCCTGTGGCGCGTTCATGAGCTTCGCCGAGCGTCGTCTGCTCGGCCTGTTCCAGAACCGTTACGGACCGAACCGGGTAGGCTGGGGCGGCTCGCTGCAGCTGGTAGCGGACATGATCAAAATGTTCTTTAAAGAGGACTGGGTCCCGCCGTTTACCGACCGCTTCATTTTCACCCTGGCCCCGGTTATCGCTTTCGTGTCGCTGCTGCTGGCGTTTGCGATTGTGCCGGTGTCGCCGACCTGGATGGTGACGGACCTGAATATCGGTCTGCTGTTCTTCCTGATGATGGCGGGCCTGGCGGTCTACGCGGTGCTGTTCGCTGGCTGGTCGAGTAACAACAAATACTCGCTGCTGGGTGCGATGCGTGCTTCCGCGCAGACGCTGAGCTACGAAGTGTTTCTCGGCCTGTCGCTGATGGGCGTGGTGGCGCAGGCGGGCTCGTTCAACATGAACGATATCGTCAACAGCCAGACGCACCTGTGGAACATCATTCCGCAGTTCTTCGGCTTCGTGACCTTCTGTATTGCTGGCGTTGCGGTCTGTCACCGTCATCCATTTGACCAGCCGGAAGCGGAGCAGGAACTGGCCGATGGTTACCACATTGAATATGCCGGTATGAAGTTCGGCCTGTTCTTTGTCGGCGAATATGTGGCGATTACCACCGTGTCGGCGCTGATCGTCACGCTGTTCTTTGGTGGCTGGCATGGCCCATTCCTGCCGCCGTTCATCTGGTTCGCCCTGAAAACGGCGTTCTTTATGATGATGTTCATCCTGATTCGTGCTGCGCTTCCGCGTCCACGCTATGACCAGGTGCTGTCGTTCGGCTGGAAAGTGTGTCTGCCGTTGACGCTGTTGAACCTGCTGGCGACCGCCGCAGTGATTCTCTACACAGCGCAGTAAGGGGTTAACAAATGACTTTAAAAGATATTGTCGTTGGCTTTGGCACGACAGTGCGCAGTATCTGGCTGATCGGCCTGCACGCCTTCGCCAAACGTGAAACGCAGATGTACCCGGAAGAGCCGGTTTATCTGCCACCGCGTTATCGCGGCCGCATCGTGCTAACCCGCGATCCGGATGGCGCTGAGCGTTGTGTAGCCTGTAACCTGTGCGCCGTTGCCTGTCCGGTCGGCTGTATTTCGCTGCAGAAAGCGGAAACCAAAGATGGTCGCTGGTACCCGGAGTTCTTCCGCATCAACTTCTCACGCTGCATCTTCTGCGGCATGTGTGAGGAAGCCTGTCCGACCACGGCGATTCAGCTGACGCCCGATTTCGAACTGGGTGAGTTCAAGCGTCAGGATCTGGTGTACGAGAAGGACGATCTGCTGATCTCGGGTCCGGGTAAATATCCGGAATACAACTTCTACCGCATGGCGGGTATGGCGATTGACGGTAAAGATAAAGGCGAAGCGGAAAATGAAGCCAAGCCTATCGACGTCAAAGGCTTATTACCTTAAGGAGCAAGGCATGGAATTTGCGTTTTATCTTTGCGGGCTGGTGGCGGTGCTGACGACGTTGCGCGTCATTACCCACACTAATCCGGTACATGCGTTGCTGTACCTGATCATTTCGCTGCTGTCGATCGCCGGCGTCTTCTTCTCGATGGGCGCCTATTTTGCCGGCGCGCTGGAGATCATCGTTTACGCCGGTGCGATTATGGTGCTGTTCGTTTTCGTGGTGATGATGCTGAACCTGGGCAAACAGACTGAGAAGCAGGAACGCGAGTGGCTGAGTCCGTCACTGTGGATTGGGCCTGGCCTGGTCTCGCTGTTGCTGCTGGTAGTCATGGTCTACGCCATCCTGACCGCGAACGATCAGGGCATTGACGGCACCATTATCGACGCGAAAGCGGTCGGCATCAGCCTGTTTGGTCCTTACGTGCTGGCGGTTGAACTGGCGTCAATGCTGCTGCTGGCGGGTCTGGTGGTGGCGTTCCACGTCGGTCGTGAAGATCGTCAGGGTGAAGTTCTCAGCAACCGCGTTTCTGACGCCGCGCAAGCGAAAAAGGAGAATGCATGATCCCGTTACAACATGGATTGATACTTGCTGCTGTGCTGTTTGTCCTCGGACTGACCTCGCTGGTGATCCGCCGCAATCTGCTGTTTATGCTGATTGGCCTGGAGATCATGATCAACGCCGCTGCCTTAGCGCTGGTGGTTGCGGGGAGCTACTGGGGACAGGCCGATGGACAGGTGATGTATATCCTGGCGATCAGTCTGGCCGCCGCTGAAGCGAGTATTGGCCTGGCGCTACTGCTCCAGCTCTATCGTCGTCGTCAGACGCTGAACATTGACACTGTGAGCGAGATGCGCGGATGAATCTTCTCTATTTAACAGTACTGTTTCCGCTAATCGGCTTCTTGCTGTTAGCATTTTCCCGTGGTCGCTGGTCAGAAAATCTGTCGGCCGCTATTGGTATGGGATCGGTAGGACTGGCGGCGCTGACCACGGTGATGGTCGGTGTCGACTTCTTCGCCAACGGCCAGCAGGCTTATACCCAGGCGCTCTGGACCTGGATGCAGGTCGGCAATTTTGACATGAAAGTGAACCTGACGCTGGACGGCCTGTCGCTGACCATGCTGTCAGTGGTCACTGGCGTCGGTTTCTTCATCCACATGTTCGCCTCCTGGTACATGCGCGGTGAAGAGGGCTACTCGCGCTTCTTCGCCTACACCAACCTGTTTATCGCCAGCATGGTGGTTCTGGTGCTGGCCGATAACCTGATGCTGATGTATCTCGGCTGGGAAGGGGTAGGGCTCTGCTCTTATCTGTTGATCGGCTTCTACTACAGCAATCCGGACAACGGCAAGGCGGCGATGAAAGCGTTCATCATCACCCGTGTCGGCGACGTGTTTCTGGCGTTCGCGCTGTTCATTCTCTATAACGAGCTGGGCACGCTGAACTTCCGCGAGATGATGGAACTGGCACCGGCGCACTTTGCCGCAGACAACCACATGCTGCAGTGGGCGACGCTGATGCTGTTGGGCGGCGCGGTCGGTAAATCGGCACAGTTACCGCTGCAGACCTGGCTGGCGGATGCGATGGCCGGTCCGACGCCGGTCTCGGCACTGATCCACGCCGCGACCATGGTGACCGCCGGTGTTTACCTGATTGCCCGCAGTCACGGACTGTTCCTGCTGACGCCGGAAGTGCTGCATCTGGTCGGCATTATCGGGGCGATTACCCTGGTGCTGGCTGGCTTTGCCGCGCTGGTGCAAACCGATATCAAACGCGTACTCGCTTACTCCACCATGAGCCAGATTGGCTACATGTTCCTGGCGTTGGGCGTACAGGCGTGGGATGCGGCGATTTTCCACCTGATGACGCACGCCTTCTTTAAAGCGTTGCTGTTCCTCTCTTCCGGTTCAGTGATTCTGGCCTGCCACCACGAGCAGAACATCTTTAAGATGGGCGGCCTGCGTAAGAGCATTCCGCTGGTTTACACCTGCTTCCTGGTGGGCGGCGCGGCGCTGGCGGCACTGCCTCTGATTACTGCGGGCTTCTACAGTAAAGATGAGATCCTGTTTGGCGCACTGGCCAACGGTCACGTCAATCTGATGGTTGCCGGTCTGGTGGGCGCTTTCCTGACTTCTATCTACACCTTCCGCATGATCTTCATCGTGTTCCACGGTGAAGAGAAAATTCATGCGCATGCCGGTAAAGGCATTACCCATCATCTGCCACTGATTGTGCTGCTGCTGCTTTCCACCTTCATCGGCGCGCTGATTACGCCGCCACTGGCTGGCGTACTGCCTGCTAATGAGTTTGGTGAAGCCGGCAAAGTGGGACTTGAAATCACCTCTGGCGTGGTCGCTGTGGTTGGCATTCTGATTGCTGCCGCGCTGTGGCTGGGCAAACGTGAGCTGGTAACGAAGATCGCTAACAGCGCGCCGGGCCGTTTCTTCGGTACCTGGTGGTTCGCTGCATGGGGCTTCGACTGGCTCTACGACAAAGTGTTCGTCAAACCTTACCTTGGTATTGCGTGGCTGCTGAAACGCGATCCACTGAATGCCCTGATGAACCTGCCTGCGCTGTTCTCACGTATCGCCAATAAAGGCCTGGTGGTCAGTGAAAATGGGTACCTGCGCTGGTACGTCGCGTCGATGAGTGTCGGTGCCGTAGTGGTGCTGGCCCTGATGCTGGTGATTTAAAGATTGATGAGCGGGGTGGGTTAGCTCACCCCAACGAAGAATGTCAAAATAACCTGAGTAATGAGCGTCATCGTCGCCGCCAGTTTTATCACCGCCAGCGCACAGCAACCGGAGCATACCGAGGTATGTGAGGATTGCGAGCACTGCCGGGGATGAAAATGGCAAGTAAGATAGCTCAGAAAAGGAAATATAAGGGAAGTGTGCCGTGTTATTACCTTGGCTAATTATCATACCCTTCGTCGGTGGTCTGATTTGCTGGCTGACCGAGCGCCTTGGCGCGAAGGTGCCACGCTGGATCGCACTGATCACCATGGGGCTGACGTTGGCGCTTTCGCTGCAACTCTGGTTGCAGGGAGGCTATTCACTGACGCAGGCAGCGGGTATTCCGCAGTGGCAGTCAAGTTTCTCCGTACCGTGGATCCCACGCTTCGGCATCAGCTTCCATGTCGCCATCGACGGTCTGTCGCTGCTGATGGTGGTGCTGACCGGCCTGCTCGGCCTGATGGCGGTGCTCTGTTCCTGGAATGAGATTTCAAAGTATCAGGGCTTTTTCCACCTGAATCTGATGTGGATTCTGGGTGGCGTGATCGGGGTGTTCCTTGCCATCGACATGTTCCTGTTCTTCTTCTTCTGGGAAATGATGCTGGTGCCGATGTACTTCCTCATCGCGCTATGGGGTCATAAAGCCTCTGACGGTAAAACCCGTATTACCGCCGCCACCAAATTCTTCATCTATACCCAGGCGTCAGGTCTGGTGATGCTGATTGCGATTCTGGGACTGGTTTTCGTCCACTACAACGCCACCGGCGTCTGGACCTTTAACTACGAGCAGCTGCTGAAAACGCCGATGTCGAGCGGTGTCGAGTATCTGCTGATGCTGGGCTTCTTTATCGCTTTCGCGGTGAAAATGCCGGTGGTTCCATTGCACGGCTGGTTGCCGGATGCGCACAGTCAGGCACCGACTGCAGGTTCGGTCGACCTGGCCGGGATCCTGCTGAAGACCGCGGCTTACGGTTTACTGCGCTTCAGCCTGCCGCTGTTCCCGAACGCCTCCGCCGAGTTCGCGCCGATTGCCATGTGGTTAGGCATTATCGGTATCTTCTACGGCGCCTGGATGGCCTTCTCGCAGACCGATATCAAACGTCTGATCGCCTACACCTCAATTTCGCACATGGGCTTTGTGCTGATTGCGATCTACACCGGCAGCCAGCTGGCGTTCCAGGGTGCGGTGGTGCAGATGATTGCGCACGGCCTGTCAGCCGCGGCACTGTTCATCCTGTGTGGTCAGCTGTACGAGCGTCTGCATACCCGTGACATGCGTCAGATGGGCGGCTTGTGGTCACGAATTAAATGGATCCCTGGCCTGTCGCTGTTCTTTGCCGTGGCTAACCTCGGGATGCCGGGCACCGGTAACTTCGTCGGCGAATTTATGATTCTGACCGGCAGCTTCCAGGTGGTGCCAGTGATTATCGTCATCGCCACCTTTGGTCTGGTGTTCGCCTCGGTCTACTCGCTGGTGATGATGCAGCGCGCTTACTATGGCGAAGCGAAATCGAAAGATCCGCTGCCGGGCATGTCGCCGCGTGAGTTTCTGACCATCGGGGTTCTGGTGGTGCTGCTGGTGCTGCTGGGCGTCTATCCACAGCCGATTCTGGATACTTCGCACGCTGCCATGAGCAATATTCAGCAGTGGTTTACCGCTTCAATTTCAACTACAAGGCCGTAATTCGCCATGACAATAACTCCTCAACAATTGATCGCGTTGCTGCCGCTGTTAATCGTCGGATTGACGGTGGTGGTTGTGATGCTGTCCATTGCCTGGCGACGCAACCACTTCGTTAACGCCACGCTAACGGTGGTGGGCCTGAACCTGGCGCTGCTGTCACTCTACTTTGTCGGCCAGGTCGGGGCGATGGATGTCACGCCGCTGCTGCGGGTCGATGGCTATTCCATTTTCTATACCGCGCTGGTGATGCTGGCCAGTCTGGCAACCTGTACCTTTGCTTATCCGTGGCTGGCGGGCTTCCCCGACAACAAAGATGAGTTCTATCTGCTGGTGCTGATTGCGGCACTCGGTGGCATCGTGCTGGCCAGCGCCAACCATCTGGCGGCGCTGTTCATCGGTATTGAGCTGCTGTCACTGCCGCTGTTTGGTCTGATTGGCTACGCTTTCCGCCAGAAACGTTCGCTGGAAGCGGCGCTGAAATACACCATCCTGTCGGCGGCGGCCTCGTCGTTCCTGCTGTTTGGTATTGCGCTGATTTACGCGGATTCCGGTAACCTGAGCTTCGTGACGCTGGGCAAGAGCCTGACTGACAGCATGATCCAGGAGCCGCTGTTGCTGGTGGGTCTGGGCATGATGATCATCGGCCTCGGCTTCAAGCTTTCGCTGGTGCCGTTCCATCTCTGGACGCCGGATGTTTATCAGGGCGCGCCTGCGCCGGTTTCAACCTTCCTCGCCACCGCCAGCAAGATTGCTATCTTTGGCGTGATTATGCGTCTGTTCATGTACGCGCCGGTAACTGATAGTGAAGCGGTGCGGACGGTACTGGGCGTGATCGCGTTCGTCTCGATCCTGTTCGGTAACCTGATGGCGATTTCGCAGAGTAATATCAAGCGTCTGCTGGGCTACTCCTCTATCGCCCATCTCGGTTATCTGCTGGTGGCGCTGATTGCGGTGAAAGATCATCAGCTGTCGCTGGAAACGGCCGGGGTTTATCTGGCCGGTTACCTGTTCAGCAGCCTCGGCGCGTTTGGCGTGGTCAGCCTGATGTCCAGCCCGTATCGTGGTCCGGATGCCGATTCGCTCTACTCCTATCGTGGTCTGTTCTGGCATCGTCCGATCCTGTCAGCCGTGATGACGGTGATGATGCTGTCACTGGCCGGTATCCCGATGACGCTCGGCTTTATCGGTAAATTCTACGTTATCGCTTCGGGCGTCAGTGCGCATCTGTGGTGGTTAACCGGTGCGGTGGTGGCGGGCAGTGCGATTGGCCTCTACTACTATCTGCGCGTCACGGTGAGCCTCTATCTCAGCCCGCCGGAACTGCATACCCGCGATACGCCGGCTAACTGGGCCTTTACTGCTGGCGGCGTAGTGGTGCTGATTTCAGCGATTCTGGTGCTGCTGTTAGGGGTTTACCCGCAGCCGCTGATTACGCTGGTGCAGATGGCCCAGCCGCTGATGTAAGTTCGACCCTGACTGAACAATCAGGCCTGCGGGCCTGATTTTTTTTGCCTGTAATTTGCCTGCAGCGCGGCCAGGATCTGTCCCGACACAGGCCGATTCGCTAAAGTGAGTAAGCTGACAAGGAGACCCTATGGACATTATCTGGCTGGATAAACATCATCGTGAACTGACCACCGCCGAGCTGTATGCGCTGCTGGCACTGCGCTGTGCGGTGTTTGTGGTGGAGCAGCAGTGCGCCTATCTGGATGTGGATGGCGACGATCTGCAGGGCGACAACCGCCATCTGCTCGGGATGCACAACAACCAGCTGGTCGCCTATGCGCGTCTGCTGGCCCCGGCCGATGCGGGCAGCCCGGTAAAGATTGGTCGGGTGATTGTCTCTGATAGCGTGCGCGGTGCCCGGCTGGGCAACCGCCTGATGGCCGAGGCGCTGGCGAGCTGCCAGCAGCACTGGCCGGGACGGGATCTGTTTCTCTCCGCCCAGGCACATCTTCAGGCGTTCTATGGCCAGCACGGTTTTGTAGCGATCGGTGAGATCTACCTTGAAGATGGCATTCCGCACATTGACATGCAGAAAGCCGCCGCGGCAGGTTAAAAAAGGCGAGGCCAGTGCCTCGCCTTTCGGACTTAGCCCACCGTCATCTGCCGGTCATCAACATATTTGCGCTGGTCCGGTGCGGGCGGGAAGTACTGATAAAGCCAGGTTTCACTCAGAGTTTCCTCCTTGCTGCGCAGGAACAGACGCATATCCACCGGCTGGGTAGAATCGCTGTTTGGATACCAGTCAAACAGAATACGGTAGCCTTTCAGCGGTTCCACGTAGAGGATCTCAACCTGCTTCACGCTGCCGGATGAAACGGTAATCACCGGTTCAATGCCTTTCGGCGCCGCAGCCTGCAGATCGCCACCTATAAAGTCGATGGCGAAGCGACGGCTCCAGGTTTCCGGGAAGTGTTCGCCAGGTGCCCAGCCTTCCGGGAAACCACCCATACCGGTGCGGGTAGCATCGACGCGCGCCAGACCGCTGCGAACCGGCGGCAGACCGCTCCAGTAGAGTTTGTAGGAGAAGTTCAGCTCGCTGCCTGCCTTCACGGGTTCAGCCGGCTGCCAGAAGCAGACGATGTTATCCAGCGTCTCACCGGTGGTCGGGATCTCCATCAGATTGATCGCGCCTTTACCCCATTTACCGACCGGCTCAACCCACAGGCTCGGGCGTTTGTCATACCAGCCAATCACGTCCTGATAATCTTTGAAGTCGTGATTAAGCTGCAGCAGACCAAAACCGCGTGGGTTCTCATCTTCATAAGCGTTGAATTGCAGGCGCTGCGGATTATTCAGCGGACGGGCAATCCATTCGCCTTTTCCGGTCCACATCGCCAGGCGATCGGAGTCATGAATCTGAGGATGGTAGGTGTTGCACATGCGGCGTTCGTTGGTGCCGCAGCTGAACATACTGGTCATTGGCGAGATGCCGATCTGACGGATCTCTTTACGGGCAAACAGGTGGTTTTCCACTTCCATCACCACGCGTTTATCTTCGCAGTGGATGATGAACTTATAGGCGCCGGTAATGCTGGCCCCATCGAGTAACGCGTAACAGGTGAAGGTGGTGTCTTCCGCTTTCGGCGTTTCAAACCAGAAGGCGGTGAAATCCGGGAACTCTTCCTGACCGTTACTGAAGGTGTTGATGGCGACACCCCGGGCGGATAAGCCGTACTGGAAGGTCTCATCAACGGCACGAAAGTAGCTGGCACCAAGGAAGGAGACGATGTCACGACGCGCCAGTTCCGGCTTTTTAAACGCCCGGAAACCGGCAAAGCCGAGATCGGTTTTGCCTTCCAGCTGTTTGGTATCAACGTGGGCATTGTTGTAATTGAACAGCTCAGGACGGAAGTGGATCTCACGTGCCTGGCGGCTCTCGCCGTCGACTGAGAACATGCGGATACGGCGTTTAAAGCCCATCCCGACGTGGAAGAACTGAACGTCAAGTTCACGGTCGGGAATGTTGTTCCACAGTGAATGGTTGGCGTCATACTGAATTTCGTTATACGCCTGCGGAGTCAGTGTCGCCAGCGTCTGCGGCAGCGCGCCTGGCGCGCCACTCCAGGGTTGCTTTGCCAGGGCGGCCGCGTTCTTCTTCAATACGTCGAAATCGAAGCGTACTGCGGTTCCGTCAGCAATGCCATCTTCTGCCCAGGCGGATTGCGCAAACAGCGTTGACAGGCCGGTCATGCCGCTGACGGCGGAGAAGGCCATTGACGCTTTCATAAACATTCTTCGATTCATGCCAGAGATCATTCCTTAGCTGTTCGAGTTTGTCGTGACTGTCGTGCGAAATGCACTTTTATGGCCCGATAATCACAGGCAACAGGAGGGTACGACAGTCGGGTGACGTGAAAATTCAGTCCGGAGAAAATTTATCAGATTAATCAAAGAAGCGAAGCGAAATTCGGTGTTTGCCGCGCCGCCTTACACTTCTTTGCGAAAGCTCCGCCGCTATCCTGCGGCTCTGGATGGCGTTAGCAGATGAATTATCAGGTGATTCCTGGTGCGCTAAACCGGCAGAGCGCCAGATTGTGGCTATAGTTAATGGACTGCTTTGCAATTCACACGGAGGAAATGATGGTAAATCAGACTGATCAATTCGAAACCGGCCTGGATGACGATATTGCGCTGCTGACCGAAACGCTGGAAGAAGTGTTGAAGTCGTCAGGCGATCCGGCGGATCAAAAATATATCGAGCTTAAAACTAAAGCGGAACAGGCGCTGCACGACGTAAAATCCCGTGTCAGCCAGGCATCCGACAGCTACTACTATCGTGCCAAAAAAGCGGCTTACCGCGCTGACGATTATGTCCATGAGAAACCGTGGCAGGGCATCGGCATCGGCGCGACTGCCGGTCTGGTACTCGGCCTGCTGCTGGCGCGTCGCTAATTACCCTGGCGACACCGTAGCAGCATACTGATGTTAAAAACGGCGGGCGATCCCCGCCGTTTTTGTTGCCGTTTCCGCCGCACCCGCTATCCGCTACCCCCGCCGTGCCGCCGATACGCGACGCCCTCGCGCTCAGACCGTCAACTCCGTTGCTGTGCAGTGGTCAGCGATGTTGATTGTGTTTCATCTGCGGACTTCCTACAGTAAAGCGACCGGCATAAGGAGAACTAACGTGATCAGAGTAGAGATGCTTTCAACCGGGGATGAGGTGCTGCACGGCCAAATCGTCGATACCAATGCGGCCTGGCTGGCAGACGTTTTATTCCAGCATGGTTTGCCGATGACCAGCCGTACCACGGTTGGCGACGCCCTTGAGTCACTGGTCGCGACGCTGCAGGCGCGCAGCCATGAGGCGGATGTGCTGATTGTTAATGGCGGGCTGGGACCGACCAGTGACGATCTCAGCGCCCTGGCCGCGGCGCAGGCCTGCGGTGTTGAGCTGGAGCTGCAACAGGCGTGGCTGGCGCAAATGGAAGCCTGGTTCGCCAGTCGCGGCCGGGTGATGGCAGCCAGCAACCGCAAACAGGCGGAGATCCCGGCCAATGCCGAGCTGATTGATAATCCGGTCGGCACCGCCTGTGGCTTTGCGCTGCAGTTAAATCGCTGCTGGATGTTTTTTACGCCTGGCGTGCCGTCTGAATTTAAGGTGATGGTTGAGCAGCAGATCATTCCGCGTCTTAAAGCGAAGTTTTCCCCGCCTGAACCGCCGATCTGTCTGCGCCTGACCACCTTTGGCCGTGGCGAAAGCGACCTGGCAGCGGAACTCGAACCGCTGAGCTTGCCGGAAGGCGTGGTGATGGGGTATCGCTCCTCCATGCCGATCATTGAGATCAAACTGACCGGTCCGGCCAGTCAGCGGGTGGCGATGGAGCAGGTGTGGCAGCAGGTGCGGCTGCAACTGGCGGAGTGCACCATTTTTGAAGGCACTGCGGGATTGCCGGCACTGCTGGCCAGCGAGCTACAGCAACGTGACTATCAGCTGACGCTCAGTGAGCAGTACACCGCCGGGCTGCTTTACTGGCAGCTGGCCGCAGCGGGCGTGCCGTTGTGTGGTGCTGACATCTTGCCACCTAAGCCGGAGACGCTGGAGCAGCAGGTGATCCGCACCCGCCATCTTGCCGACCAGCAACAGGCGGCGCTGGCGCTCTCTATCGGCAGCCTTGAACAGGAAGAGATTTCGGTCGCGCTGCATACGCCGGATGGTAGCTTTGGTCAGCGCGTGAAGTTCAGTACCGGCCGGCATAATCTGGAGACGCGGCAGAAGGTGGTGGCAATGATGGCGATGAACATGCTGCGCCGCTGGTTACACGGCAGTGAAGTCACTACCGGTCACGGCTGGATTGATGTGGTCGAAACGGTCAGGCAGTAATGTCAGTGAAAACAAAACGGGCGCCTGAGGCGCCCGTTTCGTTTCACAATGCTGACCAACTTAGCCTTGGTGGCTGTAAGTCCGACAAACGCGACCTCAGTTACAACTCAAGCTCGATCTCGCCTTTGGCTTTGCAACAGCAGGGCAGAATCTCGTCCTGCTGCACAAACGCCAGCGGCCGTTGCGGGTAGTGCACTTCGCCTTTCAGCAAACGCATCCGGCAGGAGCCGCAGTAACCTTCGCGGCACTGGAACTCCACGCACAGATTGTTGGCTTCCAGCAGCGTCAGCAGATTGGTATGTTCGTCTGTGCATTCCAGGCGGGTGCCGGAGCTGCGCAGAATAACCACGTCGCGGCTCATGATTACAGCTGGAAGTCGTCGAAGTCGTTAGCGCCCACTTCAGAATCGATCTGACCGACCAGATAGGAGCTGACTTCCACTTCCTGCGGCGCAACCTGAACGTTGTCAGAGACCAGCCAGGAGTTAATCCATGGAATCGGGTTTGAGCGCGTCTGGAACGGCAGATCAAGCCCGACAGCCTGCATACGAATATTGGTGATGTACTCAATGTACTGGCAGAGAATATCTTTGTTCAGGCCGATCATCGAACCGCCGCTGAACAGATATTCCGCCCACTCTTTTTCCTGCAGAGCGGCTTTCTTAAACAGTTCAAAGCACTCTTCACGACACTCGGCCGCAATCTCTTTCATCTCCGGATCGTCTTCACCGCTGCGCAGCAGGTTGAGCATGTGCTGGGTGCCGGTCAGGTGCAGCGCTTCATCGCGGGCAATCAGCTTGATGATTTTGGCATTGCCTTCCATCAGTTCGCGCTCGGCAAAAGCGAATGAACAGGCAAAGCTGACGTAGAAACGGATCGCTTCCAGCGCATTGACGCTCATCAGGCAGATATAGAGCTGCTTCTTCAGGGCGCGCAGGCTGACGGTGACCGATTTGCCGTTGACCTGATGGGTGCCTTCGCCCAGCAGATGCCAGTAGTTGGTCATTTCAATCAGATCGTCGTAATAGCGTGAGATATCCTGGGCACGGGCCAGAATCTGCTCATTGGTGACGATATCGTCAAACACCACCGCCGGATCGTTAACGATGTTGCGGATGATGTGGGTGTAGGAGCGCGAGTGGATAGTCTCAGAAAACGCCCAGGTTTCGATCCAGGTTTCCAGTTCAGGAATGGAGATCAGCGGCAGCAGCGCCACGTTAGGGCTACGGCCCTGAATCGAGTCCAGCAGGGTCTGATATTTCAGGTTGCTGATGAAGATGTGTTTTTCGTGGTCCGGCAGCGCCTGATAATCGATGCGATCGCGTGACACATCGACCTCTTCCGGCCGCCAGAAGAAGGAGAGCTGCTTTTCGATCAGCTTTTCAAAGATGTCATATTTCTGCTGGTCGAAGCGCGCCACGTTTACCGACTGACCGAAAAACATCGGCTCTTTCAGCTGGTCATTTTTGTTCTGTGAGAAAGTGGAGTAAGCCATAAAAAATGTCCAAAAGTGAACGAAGCGAAGCCGCCCCGTGAAAGGAGTGGGGCGGGAGTCTCTCCCGCCCGCCCGTTAGATCTTACATGCGCCGCTTTCGCAGCCATCATCCTGGATAGAAGGTGCCAGATCGTCCTGCGCATCTTCAGCACCGTCACGGGTGTTCTGGTAGTAGAGCGTTTTCACGCCAAATTTGTACGCGGTCAGCAGATCTTTCAGCAACTGTTTCATCGGCACTTTACCGTTGGCAAAGCGCGACGGATCGTAGTTGGTGTTAGACGAGATCGCCTGGTCGATAAACTTCTGCATCAGACCCACCAGTTGCAGGTAGCCGTCGTTGTTCGGCATTTCCCACAGCAGTTCGTACTGATCTTTCAGGCGCTCATACTCCGGCACCACCTGACGCAGAATGCCATCTTTCGAGGCTTTAATGCTGATGTGGCCGCGCGGCGGTTCAATGCCGTTGGTGGCATTGGAGATCTGCGACGAAGTCTCAGACGGCATCAGTGCAGAGAGCGTGGAGTTGCGCAGGCCGTGCGTTTTGATCTCTTCACGCAGGCTTTCCCAGTCCAGATGCAGCGGCTCGTTGCTGATGGTGTCGAGATCTTTCTTGTAGGTGTCGATTGGCAGGATGCCCTGCGAATAGGTGGTTTCGTTGAACCACGGGCAGGCACCTTGCTCTTTAGCCAGCGCATTTGAGGCTTTCAGCAGGTAATACTGAATGGCTTCAAAGGTTTTATGGGTCAGACCGTTGGCGCTGCCGTCGGAGTAACGCACACCGTGTTTCGCCAGGTAGTAAGCGTAGTTAATCACGCCGATACCCAGGGTACGACGGCCCATTGCGCCACGTTTGGCCGCCGGGATCGGGTAGTCCTGATAATCGAGCAGCGCATCAAGCGCACGCACTGCCAGGGTAGCCAGCTCTTCCAGATCGTCGAGGCTGTCAATCGCACCAAGGTTGAAGGCCGACAGCGTACACAGGGCGATTTCACCGTTTTCGTCGTTAACATCTTCCAGCGGTTTGGTCGGCAGCGCGATCTCAAGGCACAGGTTAGACTGGCGAACCGGCGCAATGCTGGCGTCAAACGGGCTGTGGGTGTTGCAGTGATCGACGTTCTGAATGTAGATACGGCCGGTAGAAGCACGTTCCTGCATCATCAGTGAGAACAGATCGACCGCTTTAACCCGCTGCTTACGGATACTCTGGTCCTGCTCATATTTGGTGTAGAGGCGCTCAAACTCATCCTGATCGGCGAAGAACGCATCATACAGGCCCGGCACATCAGATGGGCTGAACAGGGTGATATCTTCGCCTTTCAGCAGGCGCTGATACATCAGTTTATTAAGCTGTACGCCGTAGTCCATGTGGCGCACGCGGTTGCCTTCAACGCCACGGTTGTTTTTCAGCACCAGCAGGCTTTCGATTTCCAGATGCCACATCGGGTAGAACAGCGTGGCTGCGCCGCCACGAACGCCGCCCTGTGAGCAGGACTTGACCGCCGTCTGGAAGTGCTTATAGAACGGGATACAACCGGTATGGAATGCTTCACCGCCGCGGATTGGGCTGCCCAGCGCACGGATACGGCCGGCATTGATGCCGATACCGGCACGCTGAGAGACATATTTCACAATTGCGCTGGAGGTGGCGTTGATCGAGTCCAGGCTGTCGCCGCACTCAATCAGGACGCAGGAGCTGAACTGACGCGTTGGCGTCCGCACGCCGGACATGATAGGCGTCGGCAGCGAGATCTTGAAGGTTGAGATCGCATCATAAAAACGCTTGATGTAATCCATCCGCGTGTCGCGCGGATAGCCCGAGAACAGGCAGGCGGCGACCAGAATATAGAGGAACTGCGCGCTCTCGTAGATTTCGCCCGAGACGCGGTTCTGCACCAGATATTTGCCTTCCAGCTGCTTCACTGCGGCATACGAGAAATTCATGTCGCGCCAGTGGTCGAGGAACTCGTCCATCTGCGCAAACTCTTCTTCGCTGTAATCTTCCAGCAGGTGGCGGTCATATTTGCCCATGTCGACCATTTTAACCACCTGGTCATACAGCTTCGGCGGCTCGAACTGGCCATAGGCTTTTTTACGCAGATGGAAGATCGCCAGGCGGGCGGCGAGGTATTGATAATCCGGGGCATCGCGAGAGATGAGGTCTGCTGCGGCCTTGATGATGGTCTCATGAATGTCAGACGTTCTGATGCCATCATAGAACTGAATGTGGGAGCGCAGCTCCACCTGCGATACCGAGACGTTGTTCAGCCCTTCGGCTGCCCAGTCCAGTACACGGTGAATTTTGTCGAGATCAATGCGCTCCTGGCGGCCATCGCGTTTAGTAACGAGCAGACTTTGGTTCATGTCGCGTTTTTACCTTTGCGTGAGTATCCAAAAATTAAAAGAAATCCCGGTTTATACACAGCATATTCATTGTGAATAATGTGTGGATAAACACTACATCTAGGGGGTGTTGGCAAAAGCCATAACAATATGGAGGCATATTTTAGTATTTTACTGCCGCTTAACAAGAGGAAAAAATGATGTCAGGAGGGGTTGTAATTTCTGCGATATTTCCTGGCCCGCGTCTTATAAGGCCCGCCATCATGTCAACCCGATCCCACTTTTTTTTCTTAATTTGATCGAACGCGTATTTCTTATTCAATCCTTTGCGCCAGGTCCTGGAAAGGGTGAAAAACCGTCAAATTCAGCTAGCGGTGGTGTGGCAGGCAATGCGGAAAAAGGGAAAATCTGGACCGTTCAGACTGCGTGCAGGCTAACCCGTTGGCAGGCAACAAAATGATGCCGCCCGGTTTCTGCGGTTCACCTTTTCCGGTCGGGCGTGGCTAATGCAGTAAGCTTTCGCCCATCAACAGGGCGAGGCATGGCCGGCCGTGCAGCCGGGCCAGCATAATAAAGGAGGAGAGATGACGGGCAGATTTCGCCGGGCGGCGCAGCGAGATAGCGAGATGCTGAGCCGTCCGGCCAGTTAGCGCAGCGCGTCGCCCGCCGGATCGCCGGCGAGCAGGGCGCTTAAACGGCGCGGTGGGTATGCACCATATAATTGACGTCGGTGCCCGGTGCCAGCCTGAAACGGTTGGTCAGCAGGTTGTAGTGCAGGCCAATGATGTGACGTTCACGCAGTGTGGTTTCATCTACCCAGCTCAGCAGTTCGGATGGACGGATGAATTTCTTCACGTCGTGGGTCCCGCGCGGCACCATACGCAGCACATATTCAGCGCCAAACACCGCCAGTAGCCAGGCTTTAGGATTGCGGTTCAGGGTAGAGAAAAAGACTTCGCCGCCGGGCTTCACCAGCTGCGCGCAGGCGTGAACCACCGAGCGCGGATCGGGCACGTGCTCCAGCATTTCCATGCAGGTCACTACATCGTAGTGGCCGGGATGCTGTTCGGCATGGGCTTCTACCGTCTGCTGGACATAGTCGAGCGTTACGCCGCTCTCCTGGGCATGCAGACGCGCCACGGCCAGCGGTTCAGCGCCCATATCCAGCCCGGTGACGATAGCGCCTTCACGCGCCATGCTTTCCGCTAAGATGCCGCCGCCACAGCCGACGTCGAGCACTTTTTTACCATACAGACCGTTGCTGTGCTGGGCGATATAGCCCAGTCGCAGCGGGTTAATCCGGTGCAACGGTTTAAATTCACCCTCCAGATCCCACCAGCGCGAGGCCACGGCCTCAAATTTGGCAATTTCCTGCGCATCGACGTTCTGCTGATGATTCTGCGGTTGTGCATTCATTGAATCGTAACTCCTGACAAAATGTGCCATCAGTATAAACGCTTAACCGGTTATGGCACACCTTTCAGGCGTAAGGAAAAGCGGCTGAAATCGGTGGTTAACGTTCACCAGAGCATTGCAGTGTGATATACTTTCGCACCTTTAAAATCCGGGATTAAGTAGAGGGATAGCGGCTCCATGAGCGACCTTGCGAGAGAAATTACACCGGTCAATATCGAAGAAGAGTTAAAGAATTCTTACCTCGATTACGCCATGTCGGTCATCGTTGGCCGAGCTTTACCCGATGTGCGTGACGGCCTGAAGCCGGTGCATCGTCGCGTACTGTTTGCGATGAGCGAACTGGGTAACGACTGGAACAAACCCTATAAAAAATCTGCCCGCGTCGTCGGTGACGTTATCGGTAAATATCACCCGCATGGTGATTCCGCCGTTTACGACACCATTGTACGTATGGCCCAGCCTTTCTCCCTGCGTTACATGCTGGTGGACGGTCAAGGCAACTTCGGCTCCATCGACGGCGACTCCGCTGCGGCGATGCGTTATACCGAAGTCCGCATGTCCAGAATCGCCCACGATCTGTTAGCTGACCTGGAAAAAGAGACCGTCGATTTTGTCCCAAACTACGACGGCACTGAGCAGATCCCAGAAGTTCTGCCGACCAAAATTCCAAACCTGCTGGTTAATGGTTCCTCCGGTATCGCCGTGGGTATGGCCACCAATATCCCACCGCATAACCTGCGTGAAGTGATCAACGGCTGCCTGGCTTACATTGAAGATGAGAACATCAGCATTGAAGGGCTGATGGAGCATATTCCGGGACCTGATTTCCCGACCGCTGCCATCATCAATGGTCGTCGTGGCATTGAAGAAGCTTACCGTACCGGGCGCGGCAAAATTTATATCCGCGCACGTGGCGAAGTCGAAGCGGACGCCAAAACCGGCCGTGAGACCATCATCATTCATGAGCTGCCTTATCAGGTTAACAAGGCACGTCTGATTGAGAAAATCGCCGAGCTGGTGAAAGAGAAGCGTGTCGAAGGCATCAGCGCACTGCGTGATGAATCCGATAAAGACGGCATGCGCATCGTGATTGAGATCAAGCGTGATGCGGTCGGCGAAGTGGTGCTGAATAATCTCTATTCACTGACTCAGCTGCAGACCTCGTTCGGCATCAACATGGTGGCACTGCATCAGGGCCAGCCGAAGATTATGGCGCTGAAGGAGATTCTGGAAGCCTTTGTCCGCCATCGTCGTGAAGTGGTGACCCGCCGTACCATTTTCGAACTGCGTAAAGCCCGTGACCGTGCGCATATCCTTGAAGGCCTGGCGATTGCGTTGGCCAACATCGATCCGATCATTGAGCTGATTCGTCGTGCGCCAAGCCCGGCGGAAGCGAAAGCGGGTCTGGTTGCCCAGGCATGGGATCTGGGTAACGTTTCCGCGATGCTGGAGCGTGCCGGTGATGACGCCGCGCGTCCGGAGTGGCTGGATGCGCAGTTCGGTATTCGTGACGGTCAGTACTATCTGACCGAGCAGCAAGCTCAGGCGATTCTGGATCTGCGTCTGCAGAAACTGACCGGCCTTGAGCATGAAAAACTGCTGGATGAGTATAAAGCGCTGCTGGATCAGATCGCTGAATTGCTGCATATCCTGTCAAGCGCCGAGCGTCTGATGGAAGTGATTCGCGAAGAGCTGGAACTGATGCGCGATCAGTTTGGTGATGAGCGTCGTACTGAGATCACCGCCAATACTGCTGACATCAATATCGAAGACCTGATCAATCAGGAAGATGTGGTCGTGACGCTGTCGCATCAGGGCTACGTGAAGTATCAGCCTCTGACCGATTACGAAGCACAGCGTCGTGGTGGTAAAGGCAAGTCGGCCGCGCGTATCAAAGAAGAAGACTTCATTGATCGTCTGCTGGTCGCCAACACCCATGACACGATCCTCTGCTTCTCAAGCCGTGGCCGTCTCTACTGGATGAAGGTTTATCAGCTGCCGGAAGCGAGCCGTGGCGCACGTGGACGTCCAATCGTCAACCTGCTGCCGCTGGAAGCCAACGAACGCATTACCGCGATTCTGCCGGTACGCGAGTATACCGAAGGCTTCAACATCTTCATGGCGACCGCCAGCGGTACCGTGAAGAAGACCGCGCTGAAAGAGTTTAGCCGTCCGCGCAGTGCCGGTATTATCGCCGTCAATCTGCGTGACGACGACGAGCTGATCGGCGTGGCGCTGACCAACGGCAACGACGAAGCGATGCTGTTCTCGGCTGCCGGTAAAGTGGTGCGCTTCGCGGAAACCGCAGTCCGTGCGATGGGCCGTACCGCATCCGGTGTGCGCGGCATCAAGCTGGCCGAAGGCGATCGCGTGGTGTCGTTGATTGTGCCGCGTGAAGAGGGTGCAATCCTTACCGTGACGCAGAATGGCTACGGTAAACGTACTGCCAACAGCGAATACCCAACCAAGTCGCGTGCGACGCAGGGTGTTATCTCCATCAAGGTGACCGATCGTAACGGTCCGGTGATTGGAGCGGTGCAGGTTGTCGATGGCGATCAGATCATGATGATCACCGATGCTGGTACGCTGGTGCGTACGCGTGTTTCAGAAGTCAGCATCGTGGGTCGTAACACCCAGGGTGTGATTTTGATCCGTACGGCTGAAGATGAAAACGTAGTTGGGCTGCAACGTGTTGCTGAACCGGTTGAAGAAGAAGAGCTGGATTCAATCGACGGTAGCGTGGCTGAAGGCGAGGACGATATCGCGCCGGAAGCGGAGCTTGATGACGAAGAGATCGCGCCAGAAGCGGATATCGATGATGAAGACGAAGCGGCGGCAGACGACGAAGAGTAATTCGTTGGTCGTTAGCTGAGTACGCTGTCGAAACGGCAGGTCAGGGGAAACCCGGCCTGCCGTTTTTTTTTGGCGATGGGATGCTGAAGAGGTGATGAAACGGAGAGGTGACGCGCGGCGGTGAGTGGGTGCGGTGGTTAAACGCTGCGGTGAGTGAGGTGCGGTGGTTAAACGCGGCGGTGAGTGGGGGGCGGTCGAAAGGCCCGCCCTGCCCGATCGCAAAGGAAACCCGCTTCCGTGCGGATCGGCCGCGCCTTCCGTGGCGCGGACGCTTTGCTTTTCGGACAGGGCGGCTCTTTCTGGGTTGGCTGAAGTGCGGTTGCTTTGGCTGATGTTGCTGTTGTGCGCTGGCGGTTGCTGGTGGCGGTGATGGGATGTCGGATAGGGCGGGCAGCAAACCTGACTGACAGATTCAGGGATCGCAGCGGGGCGTGACGTTGTTCACCGTCTTCTGGCCAGGTGCGGCTTCAGAAACGATAGCAACGCGCCGTTAAAAGATTCCCAAACCGGGTGCTAAGCCCGCGTCCGACTGGCTTTTTTTGCCCGATAAAGCTAGTGTATGGGCATTAAAAATCGACGATGCGATTAACCTTGCCAACTGCGAGTTCCACTTGAAATATCCTGTCTCTTTCCGCACCACGCTTCGCATCTCGCGCTACCTTTTTCGCGCGCTGGCGCTGCTAATCTGGACGCTGGGCGCCGTGCTGACCGCCTTTTACATCATTAGCGTGCTGCATGAAAAAGAGACCCAGGTCCGCCAGGAGTTCGCCAGTAATTACGGCTCAATCGAGTGGTATGTCCGGCACTCCGCCGACATGATGCGTGAGCTGAAATATATCACCGAGAACCGTCTGACCAACGCCAGCAGCGGGCTGGATGTGCTGACCGGGATGATGCCGGGCAAATCGACCCAGCCGCAGTTTACGCCGCTGTTCTCCGACGGTGACTGTACTTCGATGAGCAATACCTGGCGTAACTCGCTGGATTCGCTCAGTTACTACATCAATTACTGGAAAAGTAACTTCGCTTCGTCGTACGAGCTAAATCGGGTGTTCTTTATTGGCGGTGAAAATCAGTGCCTGGCCGACTTTACCATCGGCAGCAGCAACGCCGACCGTGAACGCAGCCTGAAATCCCTGCGTGAGAACGTGCTGCGTTACCGCAACAGCAATGAAGAAGAGCGCCGTAATCCGATGTACTGGATTAACAGCAGTACCCAGCCGGGTGTGGGGACCTTCTATATGGTGGTGCCGGTTTACGTCGCCAACAAATTGCAGGCGCTGCTGGGGGTTGAGCAAAATATCCGCCAGGATGAGTTTATACAGCCTGGCAGCCTGCCGGTTATCGCTTCGATTACCGATGAAAATTATCGTCCGCTGCTTAATTCACGCCGTGGTGGCCTCGGTTTTTCGCTGGACGATCTGCCTGACGATAAAACCTGGTTTGGCTACCTCAACGGCTATCGCCAGCTGGTCCTGAAAAAACCGCTGCCGCCGTCCGACCTCAACATCGTCTGGTCGATTCCCACAAACGTGGTGGTCGATCAGTTAAAACTGATGATGATTAATGCGCTGCTGCTGAATATTTTCAGTGCCATCATGCTGTTTACGCTCGCCTGGCTGTTTGAGCGGCGGATGTTTCTGCCTGCCGAAGAGAATGCGCACCGGCTGGAAGAGCATGAGCAGTTTAACCGCAAGATTGTCGCCTCAGCGCCGGTGGGTATCTGCATTTTACGCACCAGCGACGGCACCAATATCCTGAGTAATGAGCTGGCGCACAACTATCTGACGCTGCTTACTCAGGAAGATCGTCAGCGGCTGAACGAAATCATTGGCGGTCAGCAGGTAAATTTTGTCGATGTGCTGACCGGCAGTAATACCAACCTGCAAATCAGCTTCGTTCATTCACGCTATCGCAATGAGAATGTGGCGATTTGTGTATTGGTGGATGTCTCGGCGCGCGTCCGAATGGAACAGTCGCTGCAGGAGATGGCGCACGCCGCCGAGCAGGCCAGTCAGTCGAAATCGATGTTCCTCGCGACCGTCAGTCACGAACTGCGTACCCCGCTGTATGGCATTATCGGTAACCTCGATCTGTTGCAGACCAAGCAGTTGCCAAGCGGCATTGATTCGCTGGTAACCGCGATGAATAACTCCTCCAGCCTGCTGCTGAAAATCATCAGCGATATTCTCGACTTCTCTAAAATTGAGTCGGAACAGCTGAAGATTGAGCCGCGGCCGTTTGCCCCGCGTGAAATCGTTACTCATATCGTCGGTAACTATCTGTCGCTGGTGGTGAAAAAGCGACTAACGCTCTACTGCTTCATCGAACATGACGTGCCGCAGGTGCTGGATGGCGATCCGCTGCGTCTGCAGCAGGTGATCTCGAATCTGCTGAACAACGCGATCAAGTTCACCCACACCGGCTGCATCATCCTGCATGCCTACGTTGCCGAGGGTTATCTGGCGTTCCGCGTTCGTGATACCGGCGTCGGCATTCCGGCCAAAGAGCTGCCGCGACTGTTTGATCCGTTCTTCCAGGTGGGCAATGGCGTGCAGCGTAATTTCCAGGGCACCGGTCTGGGACTGGCGATTTGTGAAAAGCTGATCAACATGATGGACGGCGATATTGAGGTCGACTCCGAGCCGGGCATGGGCAGTCAGTTCATCGTGCGTATCCCGATCTACAAAGGACAGCAGCCTGCGCTGCCGTTGCTGGAAGGGATGCAGGATAAGAAAATCTGGCTGGCGATGTGCAACGAATATCTGGCGGAATTTATTGCGCGCCAGTTACGGCAGCAGGGCATTCAGGTGGCTGAGTACCACGGCAAACCCGGTCCGGACGATGTGGTGATGACCGACCACGAACTGGATATTGATTTGCCGCTGCGGGCGCTGGTGACGTTTGACGGTTCGCACGTCGATATGCCGCGTGAACGTCAGCCGGGACGCTGGATCCATTCTACTGCCACGCTGCACGAAGTGCCGACGCTGCTGGCACGCATCTATCGCATCGCGCTGGACAGTGACGCGGCAGACGCGCTGCTGCTGGCCGGACCGGTAGAAGAGAAAGTGCATAACGATGACATCATGGTGCTGATTGTGGACGATCACCCAATCAACCGCATGCTGCTGTCAGAACAGCTCGGCACGCTGGGCTATCAGGTTAAAACGGCACAGGATGGCGTCGATGCGCTCAACGTGCTGAGCCGTAATGAGATTGATATCGTGCTGACCGACGTCAATATGCCGAACATGGATGGTTACCGACTGACGCAGCGGCTTCGTCAGCTGGGGCATCTGTTCCCGGTGGTCGGCGTTACCGCGAATGCGCTGGCTGAAGAGAAGCAGCGTTGTATGGATGCGGGCATGGATAACTGTCTGTCGAAGCCGGTAACCCTGGATGTGCTGAAGGTGACGCTGGCGATCTATGCGGAGCGGGTACGTAAAACGCGGGCAGGATAGCAGAGGGCAGGAGAAGTAAAGGCGGTGCCGGTGGCACCGCCTCGTGATACTAGTCTTTTTCGACCTGAGTCTGGCTGACAGACGACAGGTAGTTCAGCAGCGCGATATCGTTATCCACGCCCAGTTTCATCATGGCTGATTTCTTCTGGCTACTGATGGTCTTAATACTGCGGTTCAGTTTCTTGGCAATTTCGGTAACCAGGAAGCCTTCAGCGAACAGACGCAGCACTTCGCTCTCTTTCGGTGACAGGCGTTTGTCGCCGTAACCGCCAGCGCTGATCTTCTCCAGCAGTTTCGCGACGCTTTCCGGCGTGTACTTTTTGCCTTTCTGCAACGCGGCCAGCGCTTTTGGCAGGTCGGTTGGCGCGCCCTGCTTCAGGACAATCCCTTCAATATCGAGATCCAGTACCGAGCTCAGAATCGCCGGGTTATTGTTCATGGTCAGAACGATAATCGACAGATCCGGATAGTGACGTTTAATATATTTAATCAGCGTGATGCCATCGCCATACTTTTCACCGGGCATAGAGAGATCGGTGATCAGGACATTCGCATCGAGCTTAGACAGATTGTTGATCAGTGCTGTTGAGTCTTCGAACTCACCTACAACGTTAACCCATTCAATTTGTTCCAGAGATTTTCGGATACCGAAAAGAACAATTGGATGGTCATCGGCAATAATTACGTTTAAGTTATTCATCTTATTGGTTACCTTGCTGCAGCAGTTGATTGACGTAAGCGTCAATATCACTGGTGGTATTTGTAATGTTTGAATCGTCACACGCTTTAATGTGGTGTTCTAACTCTTCACAAAGCTGTTTGCCGGGAGTCAGATTAAGCATGGCAAACACGCCCTTAAGGCGATGCGCTGTCTGAGCAAGCGAGGCGTAGTCCTTTTCCGCCGACTCAGTATACAGTCTCTTTACATCAACCGGTACTGTCTCAGTAAACAGCTGGAAATAGCCGCCGCTCATCAATGGCGTGGCCGCTTCTTCTTCAGCGTCATCTTCCATCACATCGTGTGACAGTTGCTTCTCAATCAGCGCCAGCAATGCATCGAGCAGCGCATTACTGAGATTGAAATTAACCCGATACTGCTGGTCATTCAGTGCATGATGACCGGGTTCATCGCCGGCCAGCAGCAGTGACCAGCCGCTCAGTTTGTTGGGATCATCGGTTATCAGCACATCATGATCCTGACCGGAAATACGCTCGTCTGGCGTCAGACACCGCGCACCCCAGTTTTCCAGATGGCGGCAGACGATCTTGTGCACGTCTTCCACGGCGATTTCCACCAGCGCGGTGACGCCATCGAGAATTTTTTCCTCTTCCTCTTCGGTTTTTTGCTCCAGCACCAGCGGCAGCTGCATGTTATAGCGGGTGCCGATATCGGCTTTCGCCACGATATCCAGACTGCCGCCCATCTGCTTGCACAGCTGTTTACACAGGAAGAACGCCATACCTGACGCCTGACCATAGCGATCCTGGCTGGTGTCACCGAGGAATGGGAAATCAACATTGGCCAGCTCATCGACCGTCAGGCCGGCCCCGGTATCAACCAGTTCAATCAACAAGCGATCGGCCTGCTTGTCTGCCGCTTTAACTTCCAGCGTGATTTTTCCCCAGCGGGTGGTGGTCAGCGCGTAGTGCATCAGGGTAATCAGCACCTTACGCAGCGCGCGGCGATCGCCAAAGCGCATTTCGTCGTTCGGCAGATGATTATTCACCACTAGCGACAGCCCCTTACGGCGCATCAGCGGCAGGCTTTCCAGCGCAATCTCATCCAGCAGTTCCTGCAGGCTGAATACTGTCGCATCCGGTGACCAGTCGTGCGCTTCCAGCCGGTTAAGCAGCACAATATCGTCGACCAGCCGCGCCAGACCCTGGCTCTCATCCAGCACGTCCAGCACCGTTTCATCGCTGTCACGCTGGCTGAGCTGGACCAGCTGGGCCACGATTTTTTCCAGCGGCTGATTCAGGGCATGGCCAAGGTTATGCAGCAGCTGCTGGCGCATCTGATGATTGCGATCCAGCACCTGCTGCGCTTTTTGCAGCTTCTTGTTGACCAGCAGCTCGCGATCCTGGTCGCGCATCATAAATAGCTGAGTATGGGGCGACAACACGCTGCGGGCGTGGCGGATCTCATACACTTCGTTATTGATGGTCGCCTGCAGCACGCCCTGATGCTGGTCGGACATATTAATGATCTTCTGCAAATTAAGGTGTGGCAGAAGGTGTTCTGCAATCTTATTACTCAGCAGGGTGCGGTTACTGGCAAAGTCGTAGACCAGCAGGCCGACCGGCAGGCTGGCCACAATCTCTTCATTCAGAACCCGCAGCGAGTCGAGTTCAGCGCTCTGGTTCTCGCTGGGACGCAGTGACTGCTGGCGCAGCAGCACCATGCCGCCCAGCGACAGCAGGAAAAGCAGCAGGTTAATCAGCAGCGGCCACAGCAGATTATGCAGGGTATCGATGATCAGCCGGCTAATCGGTACCCGGTAGACCAGCTGCAACGAGGTGCTGGGCAGCGTAGCGGCAATTTCCACATTCGGATTCACCAGTGAAATCTGGGTATCTTCCGTCTCCTGCTGATCCGTGCTGGTGGCAGGCACCGAGCTGTCCTGCCGCAGCTGGAAGTTTTCCAGTGGCATATTTTGTGGGATCAGATCGTTGACCGGCAGATCAAAGGCTACCACCGTCGCCAGATGGCCGGGCTGATTAAAGGTGGTACGCAGGGTAAAATAGTGATCGTTTTGAAAGGCGAGGTGGCGCAGCGCCGAGAAACTTTCGCGCTCATCCAGCGCATTGGCCTGCTGCAGCATCTCCGCACGACGCGCATCCACCATTGAACTGATGGCGCTCTCTTTATAGCGGGTCGCCATATCTTTCAGCGGCAGGGTAGAGATCATGATCAGGCTGTTATCCTGACCGTTCAGAAAATACATCGACCAGGTCGGATTTTCGGCGCCCCACAGCGTGTCGAGATAGTTCGACATCCGCATGGTCATGTCCAGCGTGCTGCTGTCATGCGAGCCAAAAATCAACGCCTCGGTTTTGCGGCGGGTTTTTTCCAGATAATAGACGTCAGGACGCAGTCGCGTCTCCTGCAGATTGGCGCTGGGGGCGGCACCCGCGGCGCTGGTTGAGAGGTTTTCATAAATCTGCCAGGTGGCAAAACGATAGGCGTCGATGCGTTTCTGCACGTCGCGCGCCAGATCGGTCATTGCGTAACGTTTGCTGGTCAGCCAGGCATTGACCGAGTTGTGCACCATAAAGCCCAGCGCCAGCAGCAGCACCAGATTGAAAACCACAAAAAAGCGGGTGACATTGCCGGATGTCAGGGGAAACTTATAAGGCAACATAGCGTGTCTGATACCTGAATTATCGCGCAACTTTTCGCGCACTGGCGGCCACAGCTAACAGTAACAGCGCGATTAATATAAATGCGCCGCTGAGGCTGATCCATTGTGATATGAATCCGATTAAGGCCGGACCTGAGAGAATACCCGCATATCCCAGCGTTGTCATGGCAGAAATCGCCAGGTTTGCCGGCATATCCTGTTGATTCCCCGCCGCATTGAATAACATCGGCACGGTATTCGATAAACCGAATCCGACCAGCAGAAAAGCCAGTAGCGCCATTTCCGGCCACGGCAGCCACACCGCCAGGCTCATGCCAGCAGCGGCCGTCAGCGCGCCGGTCAGCATCACCGGATAACGACCAAAGCGGTGAATGATCTTATCGCCGCTAAACCGGCCCAGCGTCATCGCCGTTGAGAACAGCGCATAGCCCAGACCGGCATGGGTCGGCGACATGGCCGGGTTCTGCAACAGCAGCAGCGCGCCCCAGTCCAGCACCGCCCCTTCCGCCAGAAACAGGATAAAGCAGAGCGCACCCAGAAAGGCAACCCAGCCACGCGGGATCACCAGCCACGGCTGATCGGGCTGATGCAAACGCTGATTCATTAAGCCAGGCAGGCGCCACAGTAACAGCAGCAGCATTACCGCCATGATCACCATCACGGCGTTCAGCGGGGTAAGACTCAGGCTTAACAGCAGGCTCACCGCGCCAGCGCCCAGAATGCCGCCGAGGCTAAAGAAACCGTGAAAGCCAGACATCATCGGTTTGCTGGCGGCTTTTTCAACCTGCACCGCCTGGTAGTTCATGGCGACATCCAGCATACCCAGACCGGCACCAAAACACATCAATGCTGCTGCCATCACCAGATGAGAATCAGCGGTGGCCAGTAGCGGCATCATCGCCAGCACCAGCAGCGTCGACAGACACATCACCCGCCGACAGCCAAATCGCGCAACTAACGTACCGGTAATCGGCATCGCCGCCAGCGAACCAATGCCCAGACAGAGCAGTAACGCGCCCAGTGAGGCACCGTTAAGCTGCAGGCGGTCGCGCGCAAACGGCACCAGCGGTGCCCAGGCTGACATGCCTAAGCCATTGATTAAAAACACCGTGCGGGTGCCCCAGTTCAGGCGGCTATCGGGTTTATTTTGCTGTGCAGCGTCCAGTGCAGTCATAGGTCAGATTCATCAGTGGCAAAGCGAAAAAGTGTAGCATTGCGGCGATGAAAACTGGCACCCGCCGCGCCATTTATTACCGGTGTGGTGCAGCGGCAGATGCGTCACAAAACCGCGAGTTTACCGACTTTTAGCGGTGCGCGGATTTTTTCCAGAACTTTCCTGGCTAATCTCGCAGTACGCAACGTGACTTAAGCCAAATTTGATCGCCATTTTTCAACCACTTGTCAGCGAAAATGGCGATCAGGGCCAGCGATAAATGATGGCTGAATCGCTTAATTAAGAAATTCTTTTTTCCGCTCTAAAGTTCAGTTGGAGGTTATTTTTTAACCTTTTAAACCCAATCATAGAAACTTCCCGCAACAAATTGACATGTAAAAACAACGATAAAGCAAATTTGCTGAAAGCCTTATTGCAAGTGTTGCTTATGGAAAGAATGTTAAAACATAATAAAATCTGCACATTAAAATTGATTTTTATCTCCCTTACGTTAAAGATTAAGCAGGCGAAACCGTTGCGTTTTGCGTATAACTACACACAAATAATCCAATAAAAATAGCGCCGCGCCGGGAATTTTCCCCAGTGTGTAGCGTCACCTGGCTTTACTGCCTTTACATACACCAGGCTAAGACACTTTCTGTCTGACAGAAGGTGAAAGAATGTGTGAATACTATAAGCATAAAAATATTTTATGTTTTTAGATTCAGTATATTAGCCAATCTGGTGGAGTAGAGGTTACAAATGGCAGAACTCACGCAGGGCCGGGTCGATATCATTTCGCGCGAAAACGGCACGCTTATCTCGCAGAGTACAGGCGGTTCATCACAAACCATTAACCTCACCGAACCCAGCGTAGTCCGCATTAGCGGCACGCGCGCAATGGTGGTGCAGTACGAACGCCAGGGGGACGATCTTGTTCTGCATATGCGTGATGGCAGTACTGTCCGCTATCAGAAATTTTTCTTTGATGACGCCGAAGGCGAACACAGCGAACTGGTTTTTGATGATGGGGTTAATCCTCCGGAACACGCCCTGTTTCCACAAACGGCGGAAGGCGCCGAACTGGCCTCCAGCTCGGTCACGCCGACCTATGAATCACTCGACAGCGTAGAGCCGCTGTTACTGGCCGATAACGCCAACTCGTCAATGGGTGTCATCACCGCCGGCGGTCTCGGCGTGCTGGGCTTAGCCGGACTGGCGATTGGCGCAGGTGGCGGCGGTGGCGGTGGCGGTGGCGGTGGCGGTGGCGATGATAACAACAACGGGGGTGTCGATCCCGGCAACCCGGGTAACCCTCCAGCGGCCGGAGCACCGACCATTACCCTCAACCCGTTTGCCGGTGACGACGTACTGGACAACGCTGAGAAATCAACCGACCAGCTGCTAAGCGGCACCACCAGCAACGTAGAAGCAGGTCAGGTTGTTTCCATCACCCTTGGCGGCCAGACCTACAATGCCAGCGTCGGTGCCGATGGCAGCTGGAGCGTCAGCATTCCTGCCAGTGCGCTGGCGGCGCTGGCGGCAGGCAGCACCACCATTTCAGTCAGCGTGAGTAACACCGCCGGCACCTCCGCCTCTGCCAGCCAGGGGATCACCGTTCAGCAGCCCGATACCACGCCGGATGCGCCGACTATTACCCTTAACCCGTTTGCCAGCGACAACGTACTGGATAACGCTGAGAAATCAACCGACCAGCTGCTAAGCGGCACCACCAGCAACGTAGAAGCAGGTCAGGTTGTTTCCATCACCCTTGGCGGCCAGACCTACAATGCCAGCGTCGGTGCCGATGGCAGCTGGAGCGTCAGCATTCCTGCCAGTGCGCTGGCGGCGCTGGCGGCAGGCGGCACCACCATTTCAGTCAGCGTGAGTAACACCGCCGGCACCTCCGCCTCTGCCAGCCAGGGGATCACCGTTCAGCAGCCCGATACCACGCCGGATGCGCCGACCATTACCATCAATCCGTTTGCCGGTGACGACGTGCTGAGCGGCAGTGAGAAAACCACTGACCAGACGCTGAGCGGCAGCACCAGCAACGTTCAGCCGGGCCAAATCGTCACCATCACGCTCGGCAGCCAGAGTTTCAATACCACAGTCGGTGCCGACGGAAGCTGGAGTATCACCTTGCCGCCCGCTACGCTTGCCGCCCTGGCGCAGGGCGCGCAGACGATTACCGCCACCGTCAGCAATCAGGCGGGCATCCAGACCAGCGAAAGCCGTCCGATTCAGGTTCAGGCCCCGGTGACCGAGCCGGGTACGCCGGGAATAGAAATCGACCCGTTTACCGGTGATAACGTGCTGAGTAACACCGAAAAAACCGTCGATCAGACCCTGAGCGGCAGCACCACCAATGTTGAAGCCGGCCAGGTTGTCAGCGTGACGCTTGGCGGCCAGAGCTACAGCGGCAGCGTGGCCGCCGATGGCAGCTGGAGTATCACCGTGCCTGCCGATGCGTTAGCGGCGCTGGCGTCGGGCAGCAGCACCCTCACCGTCAGCGTCACCAATGCGGCAGGTACAGCGGCCACCGACAGCCTGGCAATCAGCGTTGACGCGCCGGTTACCCAGCCGGGCGTACCGGCCATCGCCATCAACCCGTTTGCCGGCGACGATATCCTGAGCAATGACGAAAAGAACAGTGACCAGACGCTGAGCGGCAGCACCAGCAACGTGGAAGCGGGCCAGATCGTGACCATCACGCTCGGCGATCAGACCTATAGCGCTACCGTAGGTGCCGATGGCAGCTGGAGCATCAGCCTGCCGGCGCCGGCGCTGAATGGGTTGGCGACCGGTACCCTCGCCATTTCGGTAGTGGTCACCAATCAGGCTGGCGTTGAAGCCAGTGAAAACCGCGACATCAGCGTGGAAACCCCGGTGACGCCGGGCGTGCCCGGGGTCACGCTGGCTGATTTCGCCGGCGATAACCAGCTAAGCAATGTCGAAAAAAACACTGACCAGACGCTGGGCGGCAGCACCAGCAACATCGAGGCCGGGCAGACCGTCACGGTGACGCTGGGCGGTCAGACCTACAGCACCAGCGTTGGTGCCGATGGCAGCTGGAGCCTGACCGTACCTGCTGCGGCGCTGTCGGCGCTGGCAGCCGGTGAAACTACCATCAGCGTATCGGTCAGTAATGCAGCCGGTGCTACCGCCACCGCCACGCTGCCGATCGGCGTTGATGCACCGGTTACCCAGCCGGGCGAACCATCGATATCGATTGGTCAGTTTGCCGGGGATGACATCCTGAGCAATGCTGAAAAAGGCACCGCCCAGACGCTCAGCGGTAGCACCACTAACGTTGAACCGGGGTCAGAGGTGATTGTGAACCTCGGTGGAGAGAACTATATCGGCACCGTCGGTGCCGATGGCAACTGGCAGGTGATTATCCCGGCGGCGGCGCTGGGCAATCTCCCCGCCGGTTCGACTGCCATCATCGTGGCCGTCACGAATCTGGCGGGAACCACCGTCAGCGAAACCCGTGATATCGCGGTTGAAGCAGCGGATACCGGTCCGGGCATCCCGACGCTTGTCATCAACGATTTCGCCGGTGATAACCTGCTCAGCAACGATGAAAAAAGCGTTGATCAGATCCTGAGCGGCACCACCAGCAACATTGAAGCGGGGCAGGTGGTCACCGTAACGCTTGGCGGCCAGGTTTACAGCGCCAGCGTCGATGCCGATGGGGGCTGGAGCCTGACGGTACCTTCTGCGGCGCTAACCGCGCTGGCTGCGGGCGACACCACCATTACGGTTTCGGTCAGCAACGCTGCTGGCACCACGCTCACTGACCAGCTACCGATCAGCGTTACGGCTCCGGTCACCTTACCGGGCGAGCCGACCGTCACCATCAACCCGTTTGCCGGTGATGACATCCTGAGCAATGCTGAAAAAGGCACCGCCCAGACGCTCAGCGGTAGCACCACTAACGTTGAACCGGGTTCAGAGGTGATTGTGAACCTCGGTGGAGAGAACTATATCGGCACCGTCGGTGCCGATGGCAACTGGCAGGTGATTATCCCGGCGGCGGCACTGGACAATCTCCCCGCCGGTTCGACAGCCATCATCGTGGCCGTCACGAATCTGGCGGGAACCACGGTGAGCGAAACCCGTGATATCGCGGTAGAACCGCTGGTGACCGCGCCGGGCACACCGACCCTGACCGTGGCGGCATTTACCGACGATAACCTGTTAAGCAATGAAGAGAAGCTGGATGCGCAGGCGGTGTCCGGCACCACCACCAATGTCGAGGCGGGCCAAATCGTTACCGTGACGCTGGGAGGTCAGTCTTACAGCGGCACCGTCGGTGACGACGGCAACTGGAATATCAGCATTCCGGCCGATGCGCTTGGTGCGCTGGCGTCCGGTTCCACCACCCTGACCGTCACGGTCAGCAACGCAGCAGGTATCACCGCCAGTGACAGTCTGCCGATCACGGTTGAAGCGCCGGTCACCGTGCCGAACGCACCGGTTCTGACCATCAATCCGTTCGCGGTCGATGATGTGCTGAATAATGACGATAAAGCCAGCGACCAGTTGCTGAGCGGCAGCACCACTAACGTTGAAGCCGGTCAGATTGTCACCGTTACGGTCGGCGATCAGACCTTCAGCGCTGCGGTTGATGCGGACGGTAACTGGAGCCTGACCGTTCCGGCCAGCGCACTGGCCGCACTGCCTGCCGGCAGCATCACCCTCAGCGCCACGGTCTCCAGTGTGGCAGGTGTTGAGGCCAGCGAAAGCCGTGGTATCGCGGTAGAAGCCTCGCCCGAACCGGGTGTGCCAGCGATTACGGTCAATGTTTTTGCCAGTGACGATCTGCTGGATAACAGCGAGAAAGCGGTCGATCAAACCCTGACCGGCAGTACCAGTAACGTCGAAGCGGGCCAGACGGTCACCATCACGCTGGCTGGCGTAACCTACACTACGCAGGTCGGGCCTGAGGGCAACTGGAGCGCCCAGATTCCGTCTGCGGCGCTGAGTGCGCTGGCGGCGGGAACCACCACGCTGACGGTCAGCGTCAGCACTGCGGCCGGGACCACAGCCACTGACAGCCGCGAAATTAATATTGCACCCGCCCCAGGTGAGCCGGGTGTCCTGACCATCAGCGAACCGTTGAGTGGCGATGGCTTCCTTAACCAGCAGGAGAGCGGCAACGATCTGGTGATCGCCGGTTCAGCGGTTGGCGTTGCCGCAGGCCAGACGGTACTGGTGGCCTTCAACGGCAGCACCTACAGCGGCGTGATCGGCAGCAACGGATTCTGGAGCATCACCGTGCCGGCCAGCGCGCTGAGCGGCATTAGCGATGGGGTTCAGGCGGTGTCGGTGACCGCCATCGATACCAATAACACGCTACTGACCGATTCAGCCCAGCTCAACGTGGTGGTGAGCAATCAGCCACAGATCACGCTTAACGACAGCGCGCTCACGGATGGCATTCTCAACCGCGCCGACGCCAGCAGCGATCTGGCGATCGGCGGCAGCACCGGCAAAGCGGCGGCGGGTCAGCAGGTCGAACTGGAACTGAACGGTAAAACCTACAGTGCCACGGTCAATCCCGACGGCAGCTGGAACCTGGCCGTGCCTGCCAGCGATCTTGCCCTGCTGTCGCAGGGGGCTAACAGCCTCAATATCACGGTGATTGATGAGGCAGGCAACCGCGTTGAGGAGAGCCTGAACTTCAATGTCGATACCCAGTTGCCGAACCTGATTGTGGCACCGGTGGCCGGCGGCGATGGCATCCTCAACAGCAGTGAAGTCGCGGCCGGACTGCCGGTCAGCGGCTCCGGCGGCGCGCCAGGGGAATTGGTTTCGGTCACGCTGAATGACCAGATTTACACCGCCACCGTGGATGGCTCCGGCAACTGGACGGTGACCGTACCGTCTGACGCGCTGCAGGCGCTGGCGGATGGCAGCAGTTACCGGCTCGACGTCACCCTGACCGATGCCAGCGGTAATAGCATCACCCAAACCCAGCCGCTGGTGGTCAGTACCCAGTTGCCTGAGGCAACGGTGGCGGCTCCGGGCGGTGATGGCGTACTCAGTAATGGCGACCTGGCGCAGCCGCTACTGTTCAGCGGTACCGGCACGGCGGGCGATACGGTCTCGGTGGTGCTGAACGACAAAACCTACACCGCCACGGTGGATGACAATGGTAACTGGACCGCCTCGGTGCCGGTATCCGATCTCAGCGCGCTCACTGATCAGACCTATCCGGTGACCGTTACCGTCACCGATCCGGCCGGTAACAGCAGTGATCTCTCGACCGAACTGCGGGTGGCTACCGCTGCGCCAGTGTTAACCGTCGACCCACTCACCGATGATGGCGTGGTTAACGTTGCCGATGCGCAGCAGCCGCTGAGCGTCAGCGGCAGCGGTGATGAAGGCGATATTATTCGCGTCTCGCTCAACGGCCAGACTTACAGCGCCGTAGTGGCACCGGCGGGAACCTGGAGCGTCACCATTCCCGCCGCCGATCTGGCCCTGGTACCGAATGGTACCCTGCCGGTGACGGTGGTGGCGACCGACAGCGATGGCAACGTCAGCCAGACGACGGATTTAGTGACCTTTGCCACCACGCCACCGCTGCTGGAAGTCTCAACCCCAGGCAGCGACGGCTATATCAACATTGCCGAGCACAGTCAGGATCTGACCATTGATGGCCGTGGCGGCAGCGCGGGCGATACGGTGTCGGTTGATTTTAACGGCACGGTTTATACCGCGACGGTCGATACCAGCGGCAACTGGAGCGTCACGGTGCCGGCGGCGGTGGTCAGCCAGCTGGCTGATGCGATCTATCCGGTTAACGTGTCGATCAGCGATACGTACGGCAACAGCAGCAGCGTGCTGTCGGATGTTACCGTGCTGGCCGCCAACCCGCCGGCGCTGACCATTGATCCGGTCACGGCAGATAATCAGGTCGACAGTGCCGAACAGCTGAGTGACATTCAGATCACCGGCACCGTCACTGGCGTCCCGGCCGGGCAGCCGGTGGTACTGGCGATTAACGGTCAGTCTTACGATGGCGTGGTTCAGGCAAATGGCGTCTGGAGCGTCACGCTACCGGCCGGATCGCTGGGCGCGGCCGGTGAGAAAACCTTTACCGTGGCGATCCTTGATGTCGCCGGTAATCCGGCGCAGCCCGCCAGCGGACAGTTCACCGTCATCACCACCAACGCACCGCTGCTGTCGATTGCGCCAATCGCCGAGGATAATCAGCTCAACGTGGTTGAAGCGCAGAGCGATCTGACCCTCAGCGGCAGTTCAACCAATCTGGCCGTCGGCAGCGTGGTCAGCGTTACGCTGGTGCCAGGCGGCACCGTTTACAGCGGTACCACCGACGAAACCGGGGCCTGGACAGTCACCGTGCCTGCCGGCGATCTGGCTAATCTGGCGCAGGGCAACACCACGGTGACCGTGACCTCAGGCGAGGTCACCAGCAGCCAGACGCTGCTGGTCGCCACCACGCCGCTGACCGCACCGGTTATCAACACGCCGTTTACCGACAGCGTGCTCAACAGTGAAGAAGCCAGCGCGGCACAAACCCTGACCGGCACCACGGCACCAGGCCAGGCGGTTAGCGTTACCGTGGGCGGCGTCAGCTATCCGGCAACGGTGGCCGACAATGGCGACTGGAGCCTGGTTCTGCCACCGTCGGCACTGCAAAATCTTGCCCAGGGCAGCAATCCAATCACCGTCACCACCACCGATCCGGCCGGCAACAGTGCCAGCACCACGGTGCCGCTGACGGTCGATACCGGTACGCCAACGGTGGGGGTCAATCCGATTGCCACCGACGGCATTATAAATGCTGCTGAAGCTGACGCCGATCTGCCGATCAGCGGGGTCGTCGCACCGGGCAGCAGCGTGAGCCTGCTATTGAACGGCGTTACCTACGATGCGGTTGTTGCTGACGATGGCCGCTGGACCGCCACCATACCGCGCGACAATTTACAGGCGCTGACCGATGGCCGCTACGATCTTAACGTCACGGTCACCAGCGCCAGTGGCAACAGCAATACCAGCGCCTTGCCGCTGACCGTTGATACTGCCGCACCGGACTTCAGCTTCAATACACCAGCAGGTGATGGCGTGCTGAACGGCGCGGAGCAGGCGGCGGGCTTCAGCTTCAGCGGAACCGGCAGCGAAGGCGATCGGGTCAGCCTGACGCTGAACGGCGTGACCTATACCGGCACGGTCAATGCTGACGGTAACTGGTCGCTGACGGTGCCGCCAGCCGCGCTGGCTGGCCTGACTAACGGCAACAGTTATCCGGTGAATGTGATCGTCAGCGACGCGGCAGGCAACAGCAGCAGCCAGAGCAGCACGCTGAACATCGCGACCGCCGCACCGCTGCTGGTGGTCGATCCGATCAGCGGTGATAACGCCCTGAGCGTCAATGAGCTGACGCAGCCGCTGGTGATCAGCGGCACCGGTCAGAATGGCGATCGGGTGACGGTCGAATTCAACGATACGCTTTACAGCACCACCGTCGGCCTCAACGGCCAGTGGACGTTGCAGATTGCGCCGGACAATCTCACCGGGCTGCCGTCAGGCAGCAATCCGGTGACCGTCACCGCCAGCGATGCGAATGGCAACCAGACCCGTCAGACCATCGATCTGAACGTGGTGAATGCGCCAGAATTACAACCTACGCTGACCATCGACAGTGACACCTTTGCCGGCGATGGCGTTGTCAGCGCCGCCGAACAGCTACAGCCGCTGACACTGCGTGGCACCTCCACCAATGTGGAAGCAGGGCAGCAGGTCACCGTCTCTCTCAATGGGACCACCTACAGTGGCGTAGTCGAAGCCAGCGGTAACTGGAGCATCGTGCTACCGGCCGGGGCGCTGGCCGGTCTGGCGGAAGGCAGCCAGACCCTGACCGTCAGCGTGATCAATGCGGTGGGTAACACCAGCAGCAGCGCGTTTGACTTCAGCGTGGATAATACCCAGCCCGCGGTCGCGCTGGCCCCGATCACCGGTGATAACTACCTTAACGCCGGCGAACTGAATGGCGATGTGCAGGTCAGCGGCAGCACCAGTGGTCTGCCGCAAGGCAGCATCGTTGAGGTGACCGCCAACGGCACCACCGTCACCACCACCGTGGCGGCAGACGGAAGCTGGAACCTGACGTTACCGGCAGGGACCTTTACGGATGCCGCCGACGGCCCGCTGACCGTGACCACTACCGTGACTGATGCAGGCGGTACGCCACTGGCGACCACCGACACGGTGGTCACGGTAATTGCCAGCGCGCTGCCGGTTGCTACCCCAGGCGACGCGTTTGGTGACGGCATTCTGAACGCTACGGAAGCGGCGACCAGCGGCACCATCACCGGCAATACCGGCGTCAGCGGCGACGGCCAGGCGGTCAGCGTCACGCTGGATGGCGTCAGCTACAGCGGCACGGTCGATCAGGCCGGCAACTGGCAGGTAACCATTCCGGCCGACATCCTGTCAGCGCTACCGCAGGGTGATACCTCGTATACCGTAGTAGTCAGCGATGTGGCCGGTAACAGCAGCCAGGCGAACGGCAGCGTTGCGGTTGATACGCTGCCTCCGTCGCTTAGCCTGAATACGCCGTCAGGCGGCACTATTAACGCCGCAGAGAGCCAGCAGCCGCTGGCGCTGACCGGCAGCAGTGAAGCCAATGCGCTAATTGTCGCCAGCTTTAACGGCACCAGCGTTAGCACCACGGCGGACGCGAACGGCAACTGGAGCCTCGATCTGCCCGCGACTGTTTACAGCGGGCTGGGCAACGGCAGCTATCCACTGACCGTGACCGCCAGCGATGCCGCAGGCAACAGCACCAGCAGCAACACCAGTCTGGCGCTGAAAGTCGATCCGGCCAGCCTGCCGACCCTGACGCTGGATGCTTTTGCCGGCAATAACGTGGTGGATGGCGCGGAGCGGCAGACCGATCAGCGCCTCTCCGGCACCGTCAGCAACGTCGAGCCAGGGCAACTGGTGACCGTGACGCTGGACGGCAACGTCTACAGTGCCGCAGTGCAGGCCAGCGGAGGCTGGAGCCTGACCGTACCGGCAGGCGCACTGAGTGCGCTTAACGACGGCAGCGCCAGCTTTACGGTGGCCGTCAGCGACGTGGCGGGCAATACCGCCACGAACACGCTGGCCTTCGAGGTTAACAGCAACGCCTCCGGCCTGGCGCTTAATGCGCTGAGTGACGATAACTATCTGAATGCTCAGGAGTTGGGTGAACCGCTGATCGTAACCGGCAGCTCGGTCAATGTGCCGGAGGGCGGCACGGTGACGGTATTACTTAACGATGTCAGCTACACCGCGCAGGTCTCGGGCAATGGCAACTGGAGCCTGATCGTGCCAGCCAACGCGCTGGCCGGGCTGGCGGATGGCGCTTACACCCTGACGGTGACCGCCACCGACAGCGGAGGCGCGACCCTCAGTAGCGCAGCGACGCTCAACGTGCTGGCCACCAATCTGCCCGATCCGACCATCACCAGCCCGTTTGGTGACGGCACGCTCAACAGCAACGACATTACCACTGCACAAACCCTGAGCGGGACCACCGGTGCCACCGGGGACGGCCAGAGCGTCAGCGTGGTGCTGAACGGCAACACCTATACCGCGACCGCCGATGGCAATGGTAACTGGACGGTTTCTGTGCCGGCGTCTGCACTGGCGGATCTGCCGGAACAGACCATCGGCTACACCGTGACGGTACAGGATGCGGCAGGCAACACCGCCAGCACTGACGGCAGTGTGGTGGTGGATCGCACGCCTCCTGCGTTAACCCTTGATGCGGTGGCAGATGACGACATTATCAATATCGCTGAAAGTACCGCACCGGTTATCCTGAGCGGCAGCAGTGACGCCGGTGAAGGGCAGCTGGTCACCGTGACGCTGAATAATCAGGTCTGGACCACCACCGTCAACGGAGAGGGCGACTGGAGCCTGACGCTGCCGGCGGGCGCACTGGCGGATATTCCGGCCGGACTCTATACCGTCACCGTCACGGTGCGTGATACCGCGGGCAACCCGGTCACCGAAACGCGCGAGATCAATCTGGCGACCGCCTCGTTGTCGGTCAGCATTGATACGCCGTTCGGCGATGGCTATCTGAGCCGCAATGAAGCTGACTCCAGCCAGACGCTGAGCGGTACCACCGGATTACTGGGCGTAGGCCAGACGGTGAATGTGACGCTGGGCGGCGAGAGCTATCCGGCGGCGGTCGATGCGCAGGGTAACTGGACGCTGACCCTGACGCCGGCGCAGCTACAGACCCTGACCGACGGGATTAATACCCTGGAGGTCAACGTCAGCGATGCCGCAGGCAACAGTGGCTCACTCGCCAGCAGCGTCACGGTCGATTTCACTCCACCCGCGCTCACTGTGAATGCGATTGGCGGCGACAACATCATTAATTCACTGGAGGTGCTGCAGGATGTGGCCGTCAGCGGCACCGCCTCGGTTGCTGATGCCGGCCAGATTGTTACTGTCAGCTTCCAGAATGTGGATTACCAGACCCAGGTGCTGTCAGACGGCAGCTGGCAGGTGAGCCTGCCCGCCAACGTGCTGCAGGGCCTGACGGATGGCAGTTACCCGCTCGGGGTCTCGCTGACCGATGCGGCAGGCAACCAGACCACGACCAGCCAGACGCTGACCCGCGATGCCGACAGTGCAACGCTGCCAACCCTGACCATCGGGCCTGTCAGCGGTGATAACTACCTCAATCAGGCTGAAGCGGGGCAGGATCTGACCCTCAGCGGCACCAGCACCAACCTCGCCGAGGGGCAGGTGGTGACGGTCACGCTGAATAATATCGACTACAGCGGCACGGTCGCCGCTGGTGGCGGCTGGACGGTGACCGTACCGGCGGCCGATATCGCTAATCTGCTGGATGGTGAGCAGGCATTGGTGGTGGTCTCCACCGATGAAGCCGGTAACCCGGCCAGCAGCAGCACCAGCCTGGTGGTGGTGGCCAGCGCTCAGGCCCAGCCGACGCTCAGCGTCAACGTGGTGGCCAGTGATGATGTGATCAACGCCACTGAAGCGACCGGCGACGTGGTGGTCAGCGGCACCAGCACCCAGCTGGCTGGTGGCACCGCGGTTACGGTCACCTTCAATAATGTGGACTACAGCACCACGCTGGATGCCAACGGCAACTGGACGGTGAGCGTGCCGGCGACGGCCTTCAACGGCCTGCCGGCGGATTCCACTCAGACCTTCAGCGTGCGCGCCAGCGATGTGGCCGGTAACCCGGCGACGGCCAGCCATGATGTCACGATCAGTACCAGCCTGCCGGTGGTGACGGACATTGCGCTCAGTGCTGGCAGCAGCCTTAACCTGGCGGAGTCGTTGCAGGATCTGACCATCACCGGTAACACCGCAGAAGGTCTGCCGGTGGCGGTGACCTTAAACAACGTCACCTACACTACCACCGCCGGAACTGACGGTAACTGGTCGGTCACCATTCCGGCCGCCGATCTCCAGCAGTTAGCCGATGGCCCACAAGCCATCAGCGTGACGGTCACTGACGCAGCAGGCAACGTCACCACCGATAGCAGTACCTCGCTGGATGTCGCCTTTAACAGCCTGCCGACCATCAGTCTGGCACCGCCGTTTACCGACGGGTTGGTGAGCGCCGCCGATGCGGCTGGCGAGCTGCAGCTGAACGGCAGCAGTAGCGTAGCCCCGGGTACTCTGGTCACCATCCGGGTTGGTGACCAGACCTTCAGCACCACGGTGGGCCAGGACGGTAACTGGACGCTGAACCTGGCACCAGGCGCCCTGACGGCACTGCCGGACGGTCAGACTCAGGTACTGGTCTCGACCGTTGATGCGGCCGGTAACCCGGCGCAGGCCAGCGCCGGAATTGAAATTCTGCAGACCGCACCGGTGGCCCCGACGTTCGCGACCACGCTGTTTGGTGACAACGTGATCAACAGCAGCGAAGCGGCAACGGTGCAGGTTATTACCGGCACCACCGCGGTGGGAGATGGCCAGACCGTCAGCGTGACGGTCGGCAACGACAACATTCCGTTGTCGGTCACGGTCGATGCAGATGGCAACTGGACCGCCAGTCTGACGCCGGAATACATCGCTATTCTCGGCAACGGGCAGCACACCCTTACCGTGACCACCACCGACCGGGCGGGTAACAGCACGGAAGCGACCCAGAGCTTTACCACCGCCACGGCACCGATTGCGGCCCCTGTACTGGATACGCCATTCACTGATGGCCGCATCAATGCTGATGAGGCAGCCGCAGGCGGCTCACTGAGCGGCGCGATCAACGCCACCAATCCGGCGTCGGTTACGGTAACCGTCAATGGCACTGTCTATTCCGCCACCCTGACCGACGGCGATAGCCGCTGGACGCTGGATCTGCCACCGGCGATATTGCAGTCGCTACCGGATGGTAACTGGCCGGTCACCGTGACGGTCACCGACGTTAACGGCAACAGCGCCAGCGTGGGCGGCAACGTGCTGATCGCGGTGAATAACCTGCCGGACGTCACCCTCAATCTGCCGTTTGGCGACGGAGCGCTCAGTGCGGCTGAGGCGGCAAACGAGCAGGTGCTGAGCGGCTCTACCGGCCTTACCGGTGCCGGCCAGACGGTTAGCGTACTGATCTCGGGCTTTAATGGCGATCAACCGCTGAGCGCGACGGTACAGGCCGATGGCAGCTGGTCGCTGACGCTGACGCCTGCGCAGTTAGCGACCTTCACCAGCGGCAGCCACACCATCACGGTCACCGCCAGCGATCTGGCCGGTAACACCGACAGCACGGCGCTGAACGTGGTGACCGAAGTTACGCTCCCCACGCCAACCTTTGCCGACGGCGCGTTTGGTGCTGATAACGTGCTGAACATCAGTGAAGCGGCGGCGGGCGTTACGCTGACCGGATCCACCGGCAGCACTGGTGATAATCAGGCAGTGAGTATTACGGTCGATCTGAACGGTTCGCGCTACAACGGCACGGTGGATGGTGCGGGTAACTGGGTGGTTAACATCCCAGCCAACGCACTGAACTCCCTGTCTGACGGCGCGCATACTCTGACGGTCAACGTGGTCGACGCCGCTGGTAACACCGGCACCACCCAGCTGGACTTCACCGCCGATCTCACTGCACCGCAGCCGACGGTTGATGCTCAGTTCCTCGACGGCTACATCAACGCCGCCGATGTGGCGGCAGGCTTTACCCTGAGCGGCACCACCGGCGCGACCGGTGCTAACCAGCTGGTGCAGATCACTATGGGCGGGGAGGTCTACAGCACCCAGGCCGATGCCAGCGGCAACTGGACGCTGCCGCTAACCAACGCCGACCTGTCAGTGTTCAACGACGGAAGCTATCCGGTCACCGTGACGGCAACCGATGCCGCCGGTAACAGCAGCACCATCAGCAGTACGCTGGTGGTCGATACCACGCCGCCAGCCCTGACTGTCGGCACCTTTGCCGGCGATGGCACGCTCAACTATAGCGAGAGCATCCAGCCGCAGCTGCTGAGCGGTACGGCTGACGGTGCCGAGCCTGGCACCGTGCTCAGCGTCTCGCTTGGCGCGACGACGCTCGGGACGGCGGTGGTCGGCGCGAACGGCAGCTGGAGCCTGACCCTGACGCCAGAGCAGATGGCGACCTTCAGCCAGCCGGCCACCACTCTGGCGTTAAGCGTCAGCGACCTGGCGGGCAATATCACCCGCCAGGAGCTGACCTTCGACGTCAATCTCACGCCACCAGCAGGACCGCTGGTGACGCTGGGCACCGTCTCAGGCGATAACATCATCAGCACCGCCGATCAGGCGGGCGGGGTGGTGGTGAGCGGCACCTCGGCGAACCTCGGCGCGGGCGGCGTGGTCACGGTGGTGATCAATGGTGAGACCTATGGCACAACCCTGAACGCTGATGGCAGCTGGTCTACCGCCGCCTTGCCGGTCAGTGATTTTGGCAACGCAGACGGCAGCGTCGGCATAACGGTCAACGCGACCAACGGCACGGCAACGGTATCTACCAGCGGCAGCGTGCAGATCGATCTGACGCCACCGACCCTGACGCTCAACACCTTTGCTGGCGACAATCGGGTCAACGGCAGTGAAAGCGCCACCAGTCAGGTGATCAGCGGCACCGCCGACAGCGCCGAAGTCGGACGAACGGTAGTGGTGACCTTCAACAACAAAACCTATAACGCCATCGTGCAGAGCAACGGCAGCTGGTCGGCTACGGTTCCGGCCAGCGATATGCAGGCGCTGCCGGATGGCGCGACACCGGTGATTACGGCGCAGCTGTCCGACGCAGCGGGCAACGTCACTACCGTCAGCGAAACGGTGACGGTGGATAACACGGCACCGCTGATCCAGATTGACGCCTTCCTCGGCGACAACCTGATCAACGCGGCGGATCTGCTGCTCAGCCAGGTACTGACCGGCAGTGCCCAGGGGGCTGAAGGGCAGACCGTCAGTCTCTATCTCGGTGACGGCGCACCGATTGCCACCGCGGTGGTCGGTGCTGACGGCCGCTGGAGTCTCGATGTCGATCCACAGGTGCTGTCGAGCCTGAATGATGGCGCGCTGGTGTTTGGCGTGCGGGTTAATGACGTCAGCGGTAACCAGACTGATGCCACTCTGACCGTGAATAAACTGGTCAACAGCGCGCTAACCCTGGTGGTCGATTCGGTATTCGGCGACGGAACGTTAAGTGCAGTCGATACCACGGTGGCACAGACCATCAGCGGCGTGGCCACCTCGCCGGGGGTGGGTGCCACGGTTTCGGTGGTGCTGGGCGGAACCACCCTGTCTGCCGCAGTGGGTCAGGATGGTAAGTGGGCGATCGTCGTACCGCCTTCCGTACTGGGGCTGCTGAGTGATGGCGAACTGGCGCTCAACGTCACGCTGACCGATGCGGCCGGTAATATCCGAACCGTACCGGAAACCGTGACGGCAATTGTTGATGCCGTGCCGGTGGTCGGTGATTTGACCGGGCTGTTTGGTGGCGATAATTTACTCAACATTGCCGAGGCGGCAGCGGGGCAGCTGGTTGGCGGTGTGATTCAAAACGCCGCCGCCGGTTCGCAGGTTACCGTCACTTTAGGCAGCCGCAGCTACACCACCACGGTGCAGGCGGGCGGTGAATGGAGCGTCAGCCTGCCGGGCGGCGATCTCAGTTCACTGCTGAACGGCAACCTGACGCTGGGCGTCAGCGTCACCGATCGGGCCGGTAACGTCGCCTCCAACAGCGCGACCATCGGTATCTTCACCCAGACCCCGTCGATCAGCCTGACCTCACTGTTTGGCGATGGCGTGCTAAACCTGGCGGATATTGCCACCGGCCAGGTGATCAGCGGGGTAGTCAATAATGTGGCGCAGGGATCGGTGGTGACGCTGAACGTTGGCAGCAGCCAGCTCACCGCGACGGTCGGCGCGGGCGGGGCCTTCACGGCGACGGTCACGCCGGATATTCTGGGCACGCTGGCGCAGGGCAACCTGACGGTGGGTGCCTCGGTCACTGATGCGGCGGGCAATACTGCCAGCACCAGTGCCGGGATCCGGGTCGATACGCTGTTGCCCACCATTACCGTTAATCCACTGTTCGGCGACGGCCTGCTTAACGTGGCGGATGCGCTGGTAACCCAGGTGATCGGTGGCGTGGTTGGCGGGGCAGAACCCGGCTCGCGCGTGGTGGTCTCGCTCGGATCGCAGCAGTTCATTACCACCACCGATGCCAGTGGCAACTTCAACGTTTCGCTGACGCCTGCGCTGTTGCAGGGTATTACCGATGGCAACCTTACCGTCGGCGTTAGCGTCACCGACAGCGCGGGCAACACCAGCAGTACCACTGCTGGCGCGCTGGTCGGCATTCACAATCTGCCGAAAGTGACGCTTAACCCGCTGTTTGGTGACGGCGTGCTGAACCTGGCGGAATCGCTGGTGACGCAAACCATCAGCGGTACGGTATCAGGCGTGGCGGCGGGCAGTAGCGTCCGGCTGGCGATTGGCAATACCACCGCTACCGCGCTGGTTAACCCTGATGGCACCTTCTCTGCCACCGTATCGCCTGCCATTCTTTCGACGCTGCTGAACGGTAATTTCACCGTCAGCGCCTCGGTTACCGATTCGGTCGGCAACACCACCACCAGCAGTGCCGGGGTCTCACTGGGGCTGATTCAGCCGACGCTGTCGGTGAATACGGTGTTTGGCGATGGCGTGCTGAGCGCGGCGGATCTGTCCTCCAGCCAGACCATCAACGGCAGCTCCAGCCTGGCAGCCGGGTCTACGGTCAGCGCCACGCTGAACGGTCTGACCTACACCACCAAAGTGGTGAGTGGCGGAAGTTGGAGTATCAGCGTACCGAAAGCGGATCTGGCGGCGATTACTGACGGCAGCAAAACCGTCAGCGTCACCGGTACCGATGCCTATGGCAACGTGGCGAACAGCAGCGGTGCGCTGAGCGTGATTGCGCACACCGCGCCGACGGTGGCCATCACCTCACTGTTTGGTGACAATGCGCTGAGCGCGGTGGATGTCAAAACGGCACAAACCATCAGCGGCAGCGCCACCAATGCGGAAGGTTCGGTGGTGCGCGTGGTGCTGGGTGGCCAGACCTACAGCACCACGGTGAACAGCAATGGCAGCTGGAGCCTGTCGATTCCGGCCGCTAACCTGGCGGCGATTACCGACGGTGCCTATACGGTGACCGCCAGCGTCACCAATGGGGCCGGCATTAGCGGCAGCGGCTCGGCGGCACTCGGCGTGGTCAGCCATACGACGCCAACGGTGAGCCTGAACAGCTATTTTGGCGGTGATGGTTACCTCAATATTGCCGAAGCCAATACCGCCGAAACCATCAGCGGCAGCAGTACGAATGCCGCTGGCGGCAGGGTGACGGTGAATATCGCCGGGACTATCCTCACCACCACCATTGGCGCAAATGGGGCATGGAGCATCAGCGTACCGTCAGCCACTCTGAAAGGGATCGCCGACGGCAGTCATCCGCTGACCGTAACGGTGGCTGATATTGGCGGCAACACCGTTACCAGCAACAGCAGCTTTACCGCGCTATCGCATAACTCACCGCTGGTGGGTGCCGATCCGGTGCTCAGCGTGCTGACCTCGTTGCTGACTGGCCTGACGGTGCAGGGGGGATCGCTGAACGCGGCGCAGGGGTCGAAAGTCAGCGTCACGCTGCTGCTCGGTAACGGCAGCAACGGACCGACGATCAATACCACCACCGATGCGCTGGGACGTTACTCGGCCAACTTCGCGCCATCGTTGCTGTCGGTTGGTGGTCTGCTGCTGTCGCTGGGCACGCTGGCAAAAATCACCATCACCGATGCGGCAGGCAACAGCTATTCGACCACCAATACCCTGCTATTGGGGTCATTGTTGCCGGTTGCTACTGCCGCCACCGAGTCGGTTGCGCTGTTCTCGGTGGCCGATGACGGTGCCACGGTGGCCAGTGCCGGCGGTGAAACGCAGCACAGCGCCAGCAGCAGCGAGGATAGCGCCAGCCATGCTGTCGTTGCCTCAACCCTGACCACCGAGGCGGATATCACCACCCCGGCCAGCAGCAGCGAAAGCGCTACCGCGCCGGAAACCGCTGCTGCTGCGCCAGCAGAGGAGGCCAGCTATACCATTGGAGGCGTGGTGATCACCCTGGCTGATGGCAGCACGGTGGAAGGTGCGGCGGTCACCGGCAGCAGCGGGGCCGATACCGTGACGGTCAGTGACCTGAACTTTACGCACATCGATGGCGGCGCAGGCAGCGATACGCTGGTGCTGAACGGGGAGCATCTGAATCTGGATCTCACCACGCTGGGCCTGAAAGTCGAGCATATTGAAGTACTCGACCTCGGGAACACCGGCACTAACTCGGTGAAACTCGATCTGAATGAAGCACTCAGTATTACCGATAAGCAGAGTGATGATTTGATCATTAAGGGTGCCGATGGCAGTCAGGTGACGCTGGCCAACAGCAATGGCGGCATCTGGGCGGTAACCGGCGAGCGTACCGTGGAGGGGCAAACCTTTGAGGTTTACCACAACTCGGCGCTGACCAGCGATAACACCCTGGGCGACGTGCTGGTGCAACATAACCTGCAGGTGCATATCGTGTAGTGCGGCTAAAATATCAGTAATTCTGATGGAATCAGCGGGTGTGTGAGCGCCCGCTGATTTTTTATTTTCCGGACGTGATAATTCCATTTTCCAGATTTTCGCCACTATTCATCAGCAGAGTGAAAGATTAGGGTAGGGGCAGCAAACGGCGTCACGCCGGTTAATGCAGAAAATCTGACATCTAAAATTCTTTAGCGGCTTTTTTAGTCGCCTATTCATTCATCCTTGTTACCTGCGGGTAACCGGTTCCGACCAGCGGAAACGGGCAGCTTACGCTTGCCTGACATAACTGCGCCAACCTTAACGATCAGTTTATCTGATGGTTTGCGCCTGCGTTTCTGTTCTGAATTGAGGTTACCTATGTCCCAGCGCGATACGTTTCGTGCCGTCCGGCTCGAATCCATTTTTCAGGCAGCAGTGAGTGAATTTTCCGTTCCCGATAGCACCACACGCAGCGTTGCGCCGGCCGTAACAGCGACCATCGCGACGCCGACCAGCGATCTTTCCGCCGACAGCGCGCTCAGTCCGGCGATTGGGCTGACCACGCTGGCGGTTACCGCGGCCGCAGATACCCAGCCGCCCGCCGCGCTGCGGCCGTATGAACCGATCGCCAGCGATGGGGTGATCGCCAACCGGGAAGTGCAAAACCCGGTCCATCTGCGCGGTCAGGCGGTGGGGGAGGCGGGATCAACCGTCACCCTGACCTTCAACGATCAGAGCTGGCAGAGCACTGTCAATCAGTGGGGCTACTGGAACGCCTCAATGCCCGCCGAAGTGCTGAAAGGGCTGCCGGACGGCAATCACACCCTGACGCTGACCATCACCGATAAAGCCGGTAACAGCACCGACACCACGGTCGATTTTGGTCTCTATGCCGACCGCAGCCTTAAGCCGACTCTGACGGTGGACACCATCAGCGGCGATAACGCGGTTAACATCGAGGAAAGCGTGTATGGCGTCGACATCAGCGGCAGCGGCACCCATTTGCCCGCTGGCGCACGCGTGACCCTGACGCTGGGCAGCATCACCACCACGGCGATTGTCGGCAGCGATGGCAAATGGACCGGCACCTTTCACGAAAGCGATCTCAAAGCGCAGCAGGATGGCGTCTACAGTCTGACGGTCAGCGCGAAAGATCCCAATGGCAACACCACCACTGAATCCCATCAGCTGACGCTGATCACCCACCTGAGCAGCCTGCCGCAGATTAGCTTTGATAAGGTGACGGCGGATGATGTGATCAATCTGGCGGAAACCCAGCAGGATTTACTGCTGAGCGGCACGCTATCGACCGTGATGCCAGGCCATCGGCTGGTGATTACCGGCGCCAATGAGAAAGATTATGCCGCCACGCTGAGTGAGGATGGACACTGGCAGGTGGTGATCCCGGCAGCGGATGTGCACGCCTTTATTAATGTCGGCGAGATCCGCGCCTGGTCGATTGACGGTGCCAACAACTATACCGACGCCAGCCATGAACTGAATATCAAAACCGGCTTTATCCCGATCTATGTCGAAATGGATATCGGCGGCGATATGATCCTCAACTATCAGGAGGCGCAGCACGATCTCAGCCTGTATGTTGAGGGCGCTAATGAGCTGGAGATCAATGGCAAAACCTACCAGCCGGACGCGAAGGGGATGGTGACCCTGAGCGCCAGCGATCTGCAGGCGCTGCCGGAGGGACCGGTCGCCGTCACCTATCATCGCTGGGATGAGTATGGCAACAGCGACACCCAGACCAACAGCAGCCTGTTCACCGTGGCTACTCATCAGCGTCCGACCCTGACGCTGGATACGCCGTTCGACGACAATGTGATTGACGCTGCGGATGTGAACAGCTGGCACCTGATTCAGGGCAGTTCGACTCACCTTGAGCCAGGCAGCCTGGTGCAGTTAACCCTCGGCGATCAGCACTACAGCGCCAGCGTGAAAGCAGACGGCGGCTGGGCGCTGACCATCCTGGCCGGACAGCTGGCACCGCTGGACGACGGCGAGTATCAGATGACGGTGAGCGCCAAAGACAGTGCTGGCAATCTGACCAGTGCCAGCCAGACCGTGACGGTTGCCTCGCATACTGACGCTGCTGCCACGCTGAATCTGCTGACGGTCGATCAGCTACTGGATAATCTCAGCCCCACTGCGGCAGATGAAACGCTGCCGGCGGCGAAGGCGTCTGCCGCTGTGGCTGCGCCGCACGACAGCAATCTGGTAACCGATTCCCCTTACACCCTCGCCGATCACTTATGGCAACACCCCGCCGTTCATCCGCTGGTCTGAGTTAAAACACATTAGTTAACGTACTGCCTTCCGGACGGGTTTGTTAAGCCCGTCTGGATTGGTGGGCGTAACATCATCGATTAAATTTTGTGCGATTGAGAAAATAATTAATTATTTCATCGATATTTAGCAGGAAGAAGCGCGGGATATGATCTAATAATGTTAAAGGTCGTTTAGCGTCTGGCTTGCGAACCATAAATTAATTGATGCAGTCTGACGAGGCGAAAGCCCGCAACGGCGCACCGTTTTGCACTCTTTGTTCACCGGGAAAACACCATGATGATAAGAACCCCTGTTGGTAAACATAATGAACAAAGCGCGACTGACCTTTTTATTATGCGCCCTGAATGGCGTAGTGTTGCCTGCGGCTTTTGCCGCACCCTTGCCCAAAGCTGAATTTAACTGGCGTGCTGCTCCCAGCGAAGAGCAGATTGCTACCTTAACGCTGCGTGACGCCATTCTCCGCGCTTTCGCCCGCAACCCGAAAATTTCGCAAGCGGCGGCTCAAATCCACGTTGGCGAAGGCGATCTCGACGCCGCAAAAAGTGCCTGGTATCCGCAGATTTCACTGCAGGGTGCGGCGGGTCGATCGCATCAGACCGACTCCGCTGGCAGCCTGAATAACAATGGCTCCGGCGGCATTATGCTCAGCCAGCTGCTGTACGATTTTGGCCGCACCGGCGGTGCTATCGACGAGCAGCACGCCTTGTCAGAGGCCTACCTGTTTGGCCTGTTCGACTCGATGACCACCGTGGCGGAAGATACGCTGCAGGCCTATCTGGAAGTCAAACGTTACCAGGCGCTGGCGGAAACCGCTCACACCAATATCGCCTCACTGGAGCGGGTGCGTGACATCGCCCGCCTGCGCGCCGACGCCGGACTCAACTCGCAGTCGGACGTGTTACAGGCGGAAACCCGTATCGCCGCGATGCACGCCACGCTGGAACAGTATCGGGCGCAGCTACGTTCAGCCAAAGCCCAGCTGACGGTGCTGACCGGCGTGGTGCCGGCGACCCTGCCTGAGCTGCCGCAGGCGTTGCTCAATCAGCAGATCACCCTCGACAAAATCGCCTACGCCAACAGCGCCGCGGTGCGCAGCGCCCAGGCGAAGCAGGAAGCCGCGCGCGAGCGGGTGCGTCAGGCGCAGTCCGGCCACTGGCCAACCATCAAAGTTCAGGCTGGCCGTACCCGCTATGAAAACGATCGCCAGTCTTACTGGGATGATGAGGTCCAGCTGCAGGTTGAAGCGCCGCTTTATCAGGGCGGCATGGTCAATGCCCGAACTCAGTCCGCCGAGGGCGATCGGGAAGCCGCACAGGCGGCGGTGCAGCAGGCCAAACTCACCATCAATCAAAATGCCTCCACCGCCTACGCCGACATGATTGGCGCGCAGCAACGTCAGGCAGCCGGTGAAGTGCAGCTGGAAAGTGCTGACCACACCCGCAACGTCTATGCCGATGAGTATCGTCTCAGTAAACGCAGCCTGAACGATCTGCTGAGCGTGGAACAGGATGTGTTTCAGGCGGACAGCTCACGCATCACCGCGCTTTACGATGGCTGGGATGCCACCGTGCGCTATGCCGCTGCGGTCGACAATTTGCTCGATATCCTGGGTATCGATCGTCAGCGCAGCAGCGGCGATCTCCTTCCTTCGCTGCAATAGCGAGCTTTCGCATTAAAAGGCATTAACCATGAGCGCACAAAACCTGAATACCGATAACTGGATTGCCGCCATGCTGCGCGTGGCTGCGCGGTTCGGTAAACCTGCCGACGGCAAGACTCTGCGCCAGCAGATGCGTTGGTTTGAACATCTGCCGGTGGCGCAGCAGCTGGAACGGCTCTCCGGGCTGCTCGGACTGCACCTGACCATGGTGCCGCAGAATAAGCTGCGCTGGCGTCAGGAGATCACCCCGGTGGTGCTGGTGCTGGAAAACAGCAGCGTGGCGGTGCTGGAAGGGATCGACCCGGACGGCAGCGCGCGCTACTGGCTGAGTGAAGGCGGCGACGTGGTGCGCGAAGGCGCGCTGTCCGAACTGCTGGCCCGCGCTCAGGGCGAGGTCGGGGTGATTGGCGTCGCGGCGCGCGGCCGCGATGCGCGCATCGACGAATTCGTCCAGCCGTATGAGCCACACTGGTTCTGGAAGAATTTTCGCGGCATGGGCCGGCGCATCACCGAGATTTCGCTGGCGTCGGTGATCGGCAACGTGCTGGCGCTGGCCGGCATTCTGTTCTCGATGCAGGTTTACGATCGGGTGATCCCGGCGCAGTCGCAGGCCACGCTGTGGGTGCTGTTTGTCGGGGTGCTGATTGCGGCGGCGATTGAGTATCTGATCCGCCTGATGCGCACCCAGGTCTCCGACTTAATGGGGAAACGCATCGACCTGAAAGTCTCTGCCATGCTGTTCGCCCGGGCGATGAGCATCCGCAATGAAGCGCGGCCAAAATCGACCGGTTCGTTCATTTCGCAGCTGCGTGAAATCGATCAGGTACGTGAACTGCTGACCTCCACCACGGTGGGCGCAGCGGCCGATCTGCCGTTTGTTATCCTGTTCCTGTTTATCATGTCATTTATTGGCGGCTGGCTGGTGCTGATTCCGCTGGCGGCGATACCGCTGATCGTGATCCCTGGCATGCTGGTGCAGATCCCGATGGCGCGGCTGGCCAAAGAGGGGCTGCGCGAAGGGGCGCTGCGTAATGCAGTGCTGGTGGAAACCATTGAAGGCATTGAAGATATCAAAGCGCTGCAGGCGGAACCCTATTTTCAGCGTCAGTGGGAGCAGACCCATGAGGTCAGCGCCGCTATCAGTAACCAGCAACGCTTATGGGGCGCCCGGCTGACCGGCTGGGCCGCTACGGTGCAGCAGCTTACCTATGCCGGAATGCTGGTGTTTGGCGTCTATCTGGTACTCGACTCGCAGATCACCACCGGCACCCTGGTCGCCTGTAGCCTGCTCTCGTCACGCACCATTGCGCCGCTGATGCAGCTTACTATGGTCTTTTCCCGCTGGCAGCACGCCAAAATGGCGATGAAGGGGCTGGATGAGCTGCTGAAGAAGCCGCTCGATCAGCCCGAGGCGGCAACGCTGGCGCACTGTCCGACGCTGACCGGCCAGTACGATCTGCGTAATGTGCATTACAGCTACGACGAAGAGAATGAAAAGAACGTTCTCAACGTGCAGCAGCTGCAGATCAAACCGGGCGAGAAGATTGCCATTCTGGGTAAAGTCGGGGCCGGGAAATCAACCCTGCTCAAAATTCTCGCCGGTCAGGCGATGGCAAGCCAGGGCAAGGTGATTGTTGATGGTGTGGACATTGAACGCATCGATCCGATCGATCTCCGCCGCCAGCTCGGCTGGTTATCACACGATTCACGACTGTTTTTTGGCACGCTGCGGCAAAACCTGATGCTGGGCAATCCGCACGCCAGCGAACAGGAGATGCTTCAGGCGCTGCGCATTAGCGGCGCGCTGTCGCTGGTACAGCAGGATGCCGCCAGTCTCGATCGTATTATTAATGAAGGCGGGCGCGGGCTGTCCGGCGGGCAGCGTCAGATGGTGATGCTGAGCCGTATGATCCTGCGCCAGCCGCAGGTGGTGTTGCTGGATGAGCCGACCGCCGCCATGGATGAGCAGCTGGAAGAGCATGTGATCCGTCAGCTCCAGGGCTGGATCAGCGGGCGTACTCTGATCCTGGTGACGCACCGTCCGGCGCTGCTGAAGATGGTCGACCGCATTGTGGTGATGGATAACGGCCGGATCGTGGCCGATGGGCCGCGTGACGCGATCCTGCGCCGCGCCACGACTCCGGCCGCCCAACCGGCGGCAGGGCCGGATAAAGGAGATGCTGCATGAGCCTGGTGATGATTGATAAAGATCTGGCGCGCCATGAACGCCGTACCTCAGCCATTATCTGGCTCTGCACAGCGGCGCTAGCGATATTCCTCATCTGGGCGCACTTCGCCATTCTGGATGAGGTGACCGTCGGCACCGGTAAAGTGACCCCATCCAGCCGCGCGCAGGTGATTGACAGTCTGGACGGCGGCATCGTCAAACAGCTCAACGTGCATGAAGGCGATATTGTCGAGAAAGGGCAGATCCTGGCGACGCTCGATCCGACCCGCTTCCAGTCTAACTTCGGTGAAGCGCAGGCTAAAGTGCGTACTCTGCGCGCCTCCTCGGAGCGTCTGGATGCGGAGCTGTCAGGCACGCCGCTGCAGTTCAGCGCGGAAACCCTGAAGGAGCCGCAGCTGGTGACGCGGGAAAGGCAGCTGTATGAATCCCGGCGGCGCAACCTGACGGAAACTATTAGCAACCTGCAGCAGTCACTCAAGCTGGTGCAGGATGAGCTGCGCCTGACCGAGCCGCTGGTCGCCAAAGGGGCAGCCGGTCAGGTCGAGGTGATCCGGCTGCGCCGTCAGGTCAGCGACCTGCGCGGCAAAATCGACGAGGCGCGCAATGACTATCTGGTGCGCGCCCACGAAGAGCAGGTGAAAAACAACGCTGAACTTGATGCGCAGCTGCAGGTGGCGGCGGGTAAAGAGGACCAGCTGACGCGCGCCACGCTCTACTCGCCGGTGCGCGGCATCGTTAAGGATATTCAGGTCACCACGGTGGGCGGGGTACTGGAGCCGGGCGGCAAGCTGATGGAGATCGTGCCGCTGGAAGATCAACTGCTGATTGAAACCCGTATCAATCCACGCGATATCGCTTACATTCGTCCCGGTCTGGCAGCCATCGTCAAAATCACCGCCTACGACTCCTCTATCTATGGCGATCTGCCGGGTGAGGTTGAAATCGTCTCGCCGGATACGCTGCAGGATGAGGTTAAGCGGGATCAATACTACTACCGGGTCTACGTTCGCACCCAAAAAGCGGAACTGACTAACCGCGCCGGGCGCAAATTCCCGATTGTGCCCGGTATGGTGGCCAATGTTGAAATTAAAACCGGCCAGAAATCAGTGATGGATTACCTGCTTAAGCCGCTGAATAAAGTTAAAGAATCACTGCGCGAACGCTGAAATCACGATCCGGATATTATCGCAGCCTGCTTAGTTACGGTGATAAATTAAGTGGGCGGATATATCGCCAGATAAGCGTCAGGAGGGGCGGAAATTAACCTTCTGTGCGGCCAGGTAATAAAGTTAATTAACGGCGGAAAACCATGTTTACATTACGCCAATCGCAACGGCGGATCGCAGGCAAAAAAAATGCCGGACAAACTTGTCCGGCGGGAAATTAGGGTAAACATCTCATTCGGGGTGAATGAAGGTAATAATGAAATAAATGATGATAGCGGGATCTATTGTATTGCCTGATGACGCATAAGTTTTATCATTCAGTGCTTCAGAGCATTCCGAGATAACCTGTTGATAACCAAGGATGCGAAATCAGGTTGGCTTTTTGTGCCATATTTTTTATCGATACGTGCTGGTTATTAGTTCCCCAAAACTTACATTCAGAAATAACTGTTTCGAACTATGAAACAGTTTTGGAAATTTAGTAGCATTTTCGTGATGGATTATTGCCCGTTATAAAACAACAATGGCTTGCCGGCTGAATTTTTAATCATTCAGTTCGCAGTGGCAAATAATAAAGGCACATTACAGAGGGTAATAAAATGAAACGTCGCGTTCTCTCCCTGATGATCCCTGCGTTGCTGGTCGCAGCAGGATCGGCAAACGCAGCTGAAATCTACAATAAAGACGGCAACAAATTAGACCTGTTTGGTAAAGTCGATGGTCTGCACTACTTCTCTGATAACGATGGTTCTGACGGCGATCAGTCTTATGTCCGCTTTGGCTTCAAAGGCGAAACCGAAGTCAGCGATCAGCTGACCGGTTACGGCCAGTGGGAGTATCAGGCGGCGCTGAACAATGCAGAATCTGAAGGTACAGCTGACAGCTATACCCGCGTCGGTTTTGCCGGTATTAAGTTTGGCGATGCAGGTTCGTTCGATTACGGTCGTAACTACGGCGTAGCTTACGACATCGGCGCATGGACCGACGTGCTGCCGGAATTCGGTGGTGATACCTATGGCGCGGATAACTTTATGTTCCAGCGCGGCAACGGTATGGCGACCTACCGCAACAGCAACTTCTTCGGCCTGGTCGATGGCTGGAACTTTGCGGTGCAGTATCAGGGCAAAAACGGCAATGGCGATGAATCACCCAACGGTCGTGATGTGCTGGGCCAGAACGGTGACGGCTGGGGTCTGAGCACCACTTACGATCTCGGTTCCGGTTTTGGTATCGGTGCGTCAGCTTTCCAGTCTGACCGTACCAACGACCAGAACGGCAACCAGGCGGGTATCCTCGGTCGTGGCGACAAAGCAGAAGCCTACACCGGCGGTCTGAAATACGATGCCAACAACATCTATCTGGCAGCGATGTACACCAAGTCTTACAACGCAACCCGCTTCGGCAGCAGTAATTCGCCGGTGTTTGGTTATGCGGATAAAGCGGAAAACTGGGAACTGGTGGCGCAGTATCAGTTCGACTTCGGCCTGCGTCCATCGCTGGCGTATGTCACCTCACGCGGCACCGATGTGCAGGGCTGGGGTAAACAAAACCTGAAGAAATACATTGATGTAGGCGCGACTTACTACTTCAACAAAAACATGTCCACCTACGTGGATTACCAAATCAACCTGCTGGATGACAACCAGTTCACCGATCAAGCCGGTATCAATACCGACGACGTGGTGGCACTGGGTCTGGTTTACCAGTTCTGATTTGTGCAGGTGCGCAGCGCGGGCTGCGCACCTGAGTCACTAATCCTTTTCCTTTATCTCATCTGCCGTTCGCCACTTTTTCGCTTTCGCGACTGCCGTGACCGGCGAGACCACACTGCCAAATCGGGCACCTTCAAAAGCCACGCCCGCCAGAGAAAAGGCTGAAAAGCTCAGCCACTGATGCCAGGCCGCCTGCAGGTTCTGTGACGTTTTCATTCTGCACCTCTCAGAGATAAACACTGTTTCAACAGTGCAGAATTCATGCCAGCTTTACCGCTCTGATAGCCACGGCTCTGCCACCGCTTCTGGTAAACTTGCCGCACATTATGAGGAGGCCGTTGCCCCGTTCAGGTGCAGCGCTGCAGGCTAATGGCGCGCCCGTGACAGGGCCATATGACGATGACGACGCTGATGCCAGACTTTGTAGCTGCTGAAAATGAACAGACTCAGGGCGATGGCAAGAATCACGTAGATCATCTGCTACTCCTTAATTAAACCAAACCGTTAAACGTAAATCGCCCGGTTACGGGCGGATGCATAGTAGATGACGGGTTGATACTGTCGTCATTAGCCGCCGGATTCAACCCTCTTTTACGCTCTTTACCAGCGATTTATGCTTTGTAGCAGGAATAGATAAATTTTTACAAGTGAGGATTGATGAGGTATCAGATTAATCTGCTGTCTTTACCGTTTGCCATTCTGTTGTTAGCCGGTTGTGATAAACCAGCAGCGACCTCATCGATGGTGCTGGAAGGCAAAACCATGGGCACGGTCTGGCGGGTCAGCCTGGCGGGCGTTGACAGTGAACGCAAAGCCGCACTGCAGCAGCGCATTCAGCAGCAGCTCGACAGTGACGACGCTGAGCTTTCTACCTGGAAGCCCACATCGGTGCTGTCGCGCTTTAATCAGAGCAGTGAACTGACGCCCCAGCCGATCAGCGAGAATATGGCGGATATCGTCACGCTCGCCTTGCGCATTGGTGCTAAAACCGGTGGAGCGATGGATATCACCGTCGGACCGCTGGTCAATCTGTGGGGCTTTGGCCCGACAAAACAGCCGACCTGGACGCCGGATGAGGCGGAAATCGCGGCGGCCAAAGCACAGACCGGTCTGCAGCATCTGCGGGTGGTGCAGGGCGCGGGTGGCCAGTGGCTGCAAAAGGATCTGCCTGGCTTATATGTTGATCTCTCAACGGTAGGTGAGGGCTTCGCCACCGATCATCTGGCGCGCCTGATGGAGCAGTTGGGGATTAATAATTATCTGGTCTCGGTTGGCGGGGCGGTGCTGAGCCGCGGGCTTAACGCCCGGCACCAGCCGTGGCGGGTCGCCATTCAAAAGCCGACTGACCGTGAGAATGCGGTGCAGGCGCGGGTCGATCTGCAGGGACACGGCATCAGCACCTCCGGCAGCTATCGCAACTATTATGAACTGGACGGCAAGCGCGTTTCTCACGTCATCGATCCTGTAACCGGCCGGCCGATTGAGCATAAACTGGTTTCGGCAACCGTGATTGCCACCACCGCGCTGGAGGCCGACGGCTGGGATACTGGGCTGATGGTGCTGGGCAGTGAAAAAGCCAAAGCGCTGGCGATCCAGCAGCAGCTGGCGGTCTATCTGATCAGTAAAGAAGGGGACGGTTTCGTCAGCTGGATGTCACCGCAGTTTGCCGCCTTTTTGATTAAACCCGAGTCGACAGGAGCACCCTGATGTTAGATCTGTTTAGCGAAGAGCAACCGTGGCAGGAACCGCTGGCTGACGGGGCGGTGATCCTGCGCCGGCGGGCGCGCGATGAGGCTGAAGCGCTCTATCAGCAGATTCTGGCTATCGCCGACCAGAATCCGTTTGCGCATCGCATTACGCCGGGCGGGCACCGCATGTCGGTGGCGATGACCAACTGCGGCGACTTTGGCTGGTCAGTGGATTCACGCGGCTATCAATATCAGCAGCAGGACAACCTCAACGGCCGCAAGTGGCCGCCAATGCCGCCGCTGTTTCGCAGCCTGGCGCAGGCCGCTGCGCGTGAAGCGGGCTTTCCCGGCTTTAATCCGGATGCCTGTCTGCTCAATCGCTACGAACCGGGGGCGAAGCTGACCCTGCATCAGGACAAAGATGAGAAAGATCTGCGGCAGCCGATCGTCTCAGTCTCGCTGGGATTACCGGCGGTCTTCCAGTTTGGCGGGTTTGAACGTGGTGACGCCACCCAGCGGGTGCTGCTGGAGCATGGCGATATTGTGGTATGGGGCGGCCCGTCTCGCCTGCGTTATCACGGTATCCTGCCGCTCAAGCCGGGCGTCCATCCGCTGGTCGGCGCATGGCGCTATAACCTGACCTTCCGCCGCGCCTTTTGATTCGTCCTGCCGCGCGCGGCGCAGTGCGAATAACTATTGCTATCATTTTGCATCACATTACACTGCAGGCTGTTTTTTGACTGCTGGATTGTCTGCATGACGTTGTTAAGCGTTGTTTTTCGCCAGTTTCGCTGGCCTTTTATCGGGGTTATCGCCCTGACGCTGCTGAGTGCGGTGTTGGGGATTGGCATGATCGCCTTCATCAATCGCGAAATGATCGTCGCGATCAATACTTCCTATGCGGTACTGCCGCAGTTTCTGTTGCAGCTGGTGGTACTGATGGCGGTCACGCTGGCCTCTCAGCTGGCGCTGACGATGCTGGGCCATCAGTTTGTCTGGCGGATGCGCGGTGAATTTATCAAACGCATTCTGGATACCCGGGTGGAGCGGATTGAGCAACTCGGCAGCGCGCAACTGCTGGCCGGTCTCACCAGCGATGTTCGGGCCATTACCCTGGCTTTTGTACGTCTGCCGGAGCTGATTCAGGGCATCATTATCACCCTGGGTTCAGCAATCTATCTGGCCTGGCTGTCCCCCAAAATGCTGCTGGTGACCAGCGGCTGGCTGGCCGTGACGCTGGTGGGCGGCTGGATGCTGGTGTCGCGCGTGTATCAGCACATGGCGAAGCTGCGTGAAATCGAAGATCACCTCTATCGTGACTACCAGACGGTAATTGACGGACGCAAAGAGCTGCAGCTTAACCGCGAGCGCGCCCGTCAGATCTATGAAAGCGTCTATCAGGAAGATGCCACTGCCTGGCGGCACCATATCGTGCGGGCCGATACCTATCATCTCAGTGCGGTGAACTGGTCGAATATCATGACGCTGGGCGCCATCGGCATGGTCTTTTTTATGGCCAACAGCCTCGGCTGGGCTAACACGGCGGTGGCGGCGACCTTTTCCCTGACGCTGCTGTTTCTGCGCACGCCGCTGCTGTCGGCAGTCGGCGCATTGCCCACTTTGCTCAGCGCGCAGGTGGCATTCCGCAAACTCAACGCCTTTGATCTGGCGCCTTATCAGCCCGAATTCCACGCTTCTCCGTCCAAAGCGGACTGGCAGACGCTGGAGCTACGGGATGTCTGTTTTCACTACGGTGAAAATGGCTTTAAGGTCGGCCCGATTAACCTGACCCTGCGCCGCGGTGAACTGGTGTTCCTGATTGGCGGTAATGGCAGTGGTAAATCGACCCTGGCGATGCTGCTGACCGGCCTCTATCAGCCGCAGTCCGGCAGTCTGCTGCTGGATGGCCAACCGATTGACGCTGACGGGCTCGATCACTGGCGTAAACACTTCTCAGCGGTGTTCACCGATGTACATCTGTTCGATCGGCTGATTAGTCACGAAGGCATTCCGGCGAACCCGGCGTTAGTGCAGCAGTGGCTGGAACGGCTGAAGATGCAGGACAAACTGAAGATTGAAGGCAATAAGGTGCTGAATCTGCAGCTCTCCAAAGGGCAAAGCAAACGTCTGGCACTGCTGCTGGCGGTGGCTGAAGAGCGGGACGTGCTGCTGCTGGATGAATGGGCGGCGGATCAGGACCCGCATTTCCGTCGTATCTTTTATCGCGAGCTGCTGCCGTGGCTGCAGGCGGCCGGCAAAACGGTATTCGCCATCAGTCACGATGATCACTACTTTATTCACGCCGATCGGCTGCTGGAGATGCGGGAAGGGCAGCTAAGTGAACTGACCGGCCGCGAACGCGATCTGGCCACGCTCGACTCGGTAGAACGCACCGATACCGGGCTTTGATGCCGGCTGGCAAAGCTTAGCAAAAAGGCATATTGGCGGCCTGCGCGGCGACCAGGTTATGCTGGAATTCAGCAGAGAGCAGGCTCTCTGCCATCCTGAAACTTCTTCTGTCGCCATGTGTTTACCCCGGCTAAGCCGCATTGCTTAGCCGGTTTTTTTAGGCCTGCTGCATCAGCAGGGTAATCACCTGATCGTCCTGCCATAAAAACTGCGCCTGCATGCGGGTCCCTGTTGTGAAGCGATCGCTGAAATGATGAGTGAGCCGTAACGTGGCGCACTGACGCCGGAGATCGACCGTTTCCAGCGCCGCCTGCTGAAAATCCATCGGCTGATGCAGTTGAGGCCACAGCGCCTTATAAAGAGATTCTTTCAGTGAAAATAGCAGGGTGGCAGCAGCATTGAAGCCGATCGGCAGCGCCCGCAGCAGTTGCTGCTCCTGAGAATTCATCAGCAGGTCGGCGGTTTCATTGGCCGTTGCGTCCGACATCAGCTGTTCGACATCCACGCCGACACCACCAGGCTGACGGGTTGCTGCCAGCACCACTACGCCTGCGCTGTGCGACAGCGAAGCCTGCACGCCGGCGGGCCAGCACGGCGAGCGATCGGCGGCGTTGGTCAGAATAAAATCCTCAATACCGAGATGCGCCATCACACTGCGGGCCAGCAGCCGGCTGGCGAGATACTCGGCACGGCGTTTTTTCACCGCCTGCTGCAGACGAGCGGGCAGCGGCAGTCCCCACCCAACGGCAAGGGCATCACAGTAGTGTTGCGGGTCAAAGCGGCTCACCGCCAGCCAGGGATCGCTGTCGCTCAGGTGCTGAGAAAGGATAAAGCCGCCTGCGGGAGGCGGCAGCGGAACGTCGGGATAGCGCATGCGGTGCCGTGATCAAAGCCAAAAGGGCATTAAATCAGGCGCGGGATGCCGGGGCAAGCCGACCGCAGGGATCAGTCGTTCGGGGGAATGGCAAAACTTTTCAGTGAAACGACAAAATGGTGGTGACCTTTACTGATGCGAGCGCCGCGGTCGCACCAGTGGCTCGCCAGACGAAAGAAGTCGTCGCTGCCAATGTCGTACGCCAGTTCCACTTTGCCAATGCCTGAATGCAATAACGCTTCTGCATCCTTCAGGCTTTTCGCTTTGATCGCCATAAAAATTATCCATCAATTTCAGGGGAGACCAGAGTAGGCAATTTTTGTGACATTTTTGTTTCAGTTTGATGAATTGGCGTCGCGTTGTGCTTATTTTGTGAGGCAGACTGGATTTCACTGCAAAAGGTAACTGCCTGAAAGCGCGCAGGATGTTGCCTGGCTGAGCAGGCGAGTGCGGGAAGATATCCGGCAATCGGGCAACAACCGACCGGGCACCGCGGCTACAGCCATAGACCATAGAAAAGGCCGCGTCTGGCGCGGCCTTAGTGGGTTACTTCTTGTCTGGCGGAGTTGGTTGCTTATCGCCGGACTCTGGTGCTTCGGTTGGATCGTCTTTTTCGATTGCTGTCATGAACTCTCCTATCGTTACCCACACGCTTTTCAGTATAGATCGGAATACCCAGAGCGCGAGCTACGTGACCGTTTGATGACTAAAAAGCCGCTATTTCGCTTCGCATGACGTTTTCCCCGCGCCTGGACGCAGCAGAGCAGAATACTGTTCTGCGCCACGCCGCATCGCTTTAATTCTGTGATAGCGCTATTGCTGCGGCTCAACGGCGGATAAGACGCTGGGCAAGAGACGAGACTCACGCTGACGAGTCAGGTACCGTCTGGCATTGCGCAATAGCCGTCGGGCGGGCGACATAAGCCTCTATGGCTGGCGCGCTTTGCGTCCGCTTAACGCTTTGGCTTAGCTGATTGTAGTGACGTACAGACAGAGGCGGATCAAAGAGGTGAGCGGTTCAACAGTGCGTTTAGAAGTACAGCTTCTTTCCCGGTTGCTTCGCTGGGCTGCTGCTGAGAAGAGGATAGAATGTAAAGGCGTGGTAGCAGGTCAAGATCTTACAGGTCAAGCTTATGGAATGAGCTATGCTGAGTCAGAGGATGCCGGAAAACTTCCAGCTGAATTTGAGCGTAAAATAGCATCATATGATAAATGCAAATAAGCACCAGAAAAGGCATTACCTGGTGTTGATTCTGAATGGTTCATTCGATACGGAATAAGTTTCAAGCATGAACGCGAACAGATGAATTCAAACATTGAACGCATACGGAAGTTATTTGATCTTACCCACTAATACTAAAAACAGGACTCCGCACCAACGAGAATAAATTGCACACGTAGCAACATAATGGTTTTGGTGGGGTGGGCTTGTATGGCTTACACAGTGTGGCACTTGTTCTTTTAGTAGCTTGTAACCACTCAATTTTACTGAGTTTATAAAAAAATGAAATTTAAAGTAATTGCGCTTCTTGTTCTGGCTGTTCCTGCTGCTAACGCTGCATACAACCCTAGTGAACATGACGCCGCTATCCAGCAAATCAATCAGGGCTTGAACCAGATCAGCAACGCACAAGCGCCTAACCAAATCACAGACGGTCACAATAACATTAACGCAGGTATCAGCCGCATAGAGGCCATGACAGGTGGAACCTATGCCGGTTCTATTCCTGCTGGCACTACCGCACCGGCACAACCTGAACGTAATACAGCGGCTGACGCACACAATTACGCTGCTACAGCGGCAAGAGCCTATAACGCCGCTCTTACTGCTGCTAAATACGCTGCTGTTAATCAGCCGGTGAAAAATGATCCTACCGGTACACCCGTTACACAAGGCCCGGTAGTGAATGCCACGGCTTACCGTGCCGGTATCACACAGCAACAGCAAAAAGCTATCGGTGTCGCTCCTACAGCAACGGTATCTACTGCTGTCGCTCCTACAGCAACGGTATCTACTGCTGTCGCTCCTACAGCAACGGTATCTACTGCTGTTGCTCCTGCAGCAACGGTATCTACTGCTGTCGCTCCTGCAGCAACGGTATCTACTGCTGTTGCTCCTACAGCAACGGTATCTACTGCTGTTGCTCCTGCAGCAACGGTATCTACTGCTGTCGCTCCTGCATCTATCAACGTTTCAGCCGCTACCCTGCATCCAGATACTCCGGTTAGCGTCTCGATTAATGGCGTTACACATGCTACAACGGCTGGCGCACTGGCTGCTATTGATCCTGCTATACAGGTATCCGTTACATACATTGCCGCTTTCCAGCGTACAACCATTAAAGGTGGACGTGATAACCATTCTCATGGAGGTTCACACGTTCAGGGTGATAACAACGGCAATAGCAACGCACACGCTCACGCTATGGGCGCTCGTGGTCAGGGTGGACAACGATCAGGTAAATCGGCTGCTGATAATTTCTAACGGTGAGCTATGCCGCTCTGGTTGATGTTCTCTAAGGGGGCGCCATTTAGTGGTCAACAAAAACTGGCCACGGCTTTAGCGTTTTTCCAGAACAATCGTTCTGATTTATCCGGCGTCAAGCCACCATTATATTGATGGGGGCTGAGCTGGCTGTAATATCCTGTGATGTAATTCGTTATTGCCGTGCTGGCCTGGGTAAAATTAGCGTAGCCATTATCCGGCACCCATTCTGTTTTCAGACTTCTGAAGAACCGCTCCATCGGGCTGTTATCCCAGCAATTCCCCCGGCGACTCAGGCTTTGCTTTATCTGATATCTCTACAGTAATTGTCTGAAATTCCTGCTGGTATAGTGGCTGCCTTGATCCGGGTGATACAGTAAATCAGCCGGCTTTCCTTGCGCTTCCCAGGCCATGGACAGCGCTTTAGCTGTCAGTGCAGAAGCCGGGAAAAATGACATAGCCCAGCCAGCCGGTTTACGGGAAAACAGATCAAGCACTACGGCCAGATAAGCCCAGCGTTTACCCGTCCAGATATAAGTCACATCACCGCACCAGATTTGATTAGGCCCGGTTACAGCAAACTGGCGTTCCGGATAATGGGGGATCTCTAGGTGTTCCTTCTGCTCAGGTGTCATGGGTGAAGCTATGGGTGATTTTCCCGATCGTTCTTCTTTCAACTGGCGGACCCATTTGTCCATCGTGGATTTGCCGACACTCATCGCTGTGGCAGCGGCAGCGGTGTAGTGCTGATCGAGTACAAGCTGAGCAGCTTCGAGGCGAAACCCGGGGCTAAAATTGCGTCTGTTACGTCCGGTCATAATGTCACCTGTTTTGACTATGAGGTGATGATATCACCTCTGTTCAGGTGGCCAAATTCAGTGTGCCACTACACAGTTACCTCTGTGAGTTCACAATGCTGCGTCATAGCGTGCATGAAATGCGTTAAAGAGAGGCACGTAGCGCAGCCTTGGGAGCAGCGTAGCGAAAGCAACGTCAGTTGCTGGAGAGTAGGAATAGAGCACAGCGATATTCCGTCCTGTCATGGGAAGGAAAAGGGGCAAGAAGAAGGGGAGAGTGTACACAAGGGGGAATTGCACAGGTGCAGAAAAGGCCATAAAGTAAAAGGGCTAACCTTTCGATTAACCCTTTGACCTATTAGAGTAATTTGGTCGGCACGAGAGGATTTGAACCTCCGACCCCGGACACCCCATGACCGTGCGCTACCAGGCTGCGCTACGTGCCGAACACTGGACAGTCAGTCTACTGGTTCTCGCCATGAATGCAAGACGCCAGCCGACTATTTGCCTCATTATTAATCAGTTAGCGATAAATCGCTTCTCTTCCGTCAGCACCTGTAACAGCAATGCCAGCTCCGGTTTATGATCTTTTAACGCCTTGCCGTGCGCATCATAGGCGCGGTAACTGCCGTTATTGTTCAACACCAGCGTCACCTGCGGCGTGGTAATCACCAGCTTGTTCTCTTCGCTACTGGCAACCCAGTCGTGGCGACGGCGCGCGGCAAACAGATCTTCGCCCTGCGAATAGTTAACCGGATTGGTGCGGACATGCAGCAGGCGCTGCATCAGCGTCGCCATCACGTCCTGATGGTCAGAAAGACGATCCACCGTTTGCGCAGGGGTATCTGGCCAGTGAATCACCAGCGGCACCTGCAGGATCTCTCGATTTCCGGCACTGTCAGGATTCCCTTCCAGCGCCAGTCCACGCTGGGCGGTAATCACCACCACGGTATTTTTCAGTAAATCACGCGCCTGCAGGGTATTAAGCACCGCGCTAATCTGCTCATCAACCGCCGGTGCCTGACGCAGATAGCTGCGCTGGCGTGCTTTCGCGTTGTCGCCAGAAACGTCCGGGCCATTCAGCGCCACCCACGAGAACCACGGATTGCTGGCATCGTGCTGTTTCTCCAGCCAGTTCTGCCACTGGCTGACGGTACTGGCATTGGGCTGACTGTTGCTGGCGGGCAGGGTGTAATCGGTCAGCAGCGCCTGACGATAGAGTGGGGGATTAAACCCTTCAGACGAAAACAGGCCGAACTGATAGCCCTGGGTGCTGAGTGCTCCGAGCAGGGCAGACGGCGTACGCGACGCCAGTATCCCGTTCATGTAGCTGGAAGAGATACCGTAAAACAGGCCAAACAGCCCTTTTTCCGGCGTATCGCCGGCGCTGTAGTGCTGGGTAAAGCGCACATTTTCACTGGCAAACTGATTCAGCTGCGGCAGCGCTTTTGCCAGCGTAGCGTTATTCAGGCCATCGACGGTCAGTACCAACAGATTATTGCGGGTGCCGGCGTCGCGGAAGGTAATCTCACTCAGCGGATATTCAACCGACACCGCTTCCGGATCGCCTTGCTGCACCAGACGACGCTGATACTCCTGCGCATCCAGTAAGCCGTGACGCTCAAGGAAGCGACGGGCGGTCATCGGATAGGAGAGCGGCAGGTTAGCGCGCTGCATGGTAATCGGGCGATAGAAGTTGGCATCAGCCCAGATATACATCAGATGGCTGGCAAAGAAGGCGCTGATAAACAGTGCGGCAACCGGTTTACCAAATGAACGGCGATTGAGGCTGCGCAGCTTCTGCCAGCTCCAGGTGGCAAACAGCATCTGTACCAGGAAGATCAGCGGCACGCTGATAAACATCAGCTGCCAGTCACGCGCCATTTCGCTCTGGTCGGGGTTGATCACCAGCTCCCACACCACCGGATTGAGGTGCAGGTGGAAGCGGCTGAATACCGCACTGTCGACCATCACCAGCGTCAGCCCGGCGGTGGCGACCACCGCCGAGATCACCCGCAACAGCCGTTGCGACATCACCACAAAAGTCAGCGGGAAGATGATCAACAGATAGGCGGCAAAAACGATAAAACTGAAGTGGCCAATCCAGCTGCTATAGGCGTAAATACGCCCCGCCAGCGAAGAAGGCCAGTCAGCGACCAACAGGTAGCGACTGCCTAAAATCAGCGCGAAAAGGATGTTAAACAGAGCAAACCAGTGCCCCCAACTGATCATCTGGGAGACTTTTTCGCGGTAGCGCTGCCGGTTGGTTACCATATTATGAGATCAAATCAGCAAATTAATGGGCGTTATCGTCACGTACCGACGCCTGCAAGGCATCAGCGAAAGATCGGGCCAGTGAACGACGTTGCGCAGGGGCGACATCGCTGTTAATCAAATTAGTCACCATGTTTCCCAGCACCATCAGGGAAAGATCGGTCGGGGCCTTGTCCTTCTGCAGGATTTGGGCCATTTCCGCGAGGAGTTGTTCCACGCGTTCGTCACTGTAACGGGAAGATTGTGGCATATCGTTATCTGAGCTCATTTCAAAAGGCGATATATTACCGGAACAGCGACCTTTTTTCCGCAATTTTATCGAAAGCGCACTGTTCGCTTTACGCATGGAGTTGAAAGCCGATGCCGGCGGTGTTTGAATACGCGCCTGTGCTAAAAGGAGAGTCTACCATGAGTCTGGATATCGACCAGATTGCCCTGCATCAGTTAATTAAACGCGATGAAAACCAGCTTGAACTGGTGCTACGCGATTCGCTGTTACCCGCTACCAACACGGTTAACGCCATGGTGGAGGAGCTGCACCGGGTTTACAGCGCGAAAAGCAAAGCCTATGGCCTGTTTACCCCGGAGAGTGAACTGGCGGACGCGCTGCGTAATTGTCGCCAGGGCAACGATGATTTTCTCGCTTTTAGCCGGGCGGCCACCGGTCGCCTGCGTGATGAGCTGGCAAAATATCCGTTTGCCGAAGGCGGCGTGGTGCTGTTTGTTCACTATCGCTATCTGGCAGTGGACTATCTGCTGATTGCGGTGCTCAACAGCCAGTCGAGCATGCGGGTTAACGAGCAGATGGACATCAGCAGTACCCATTATCTCGACATTAATCATGCCGATATTGTGGCGCGTATCGACCTGACCGAATGGGAAACTAACCCGGAATCAACCCGTTACCTGACCTTCCTGCGCGGTCGCGTTGGACGTAAAGTGGCTGACTTCTTTATGGATTTCCTCGGTGCTGAGGTGGGCTTAGACACCAAAGCGCAGAACCGCGGTCTGTTACAGGCGGTGGATGATTACTGCAGCGAGTCGAATCTCGATAAGCAGGAGCGTCAGAACTACCGGCAGCAGGTCTACAGCTACTGCAACGAGCAGCTGCAGGCGGGTGAAGAGATTGCGCTGGAAGAACTGTCGGGCGAGCTGCCGCCGCTGGGCGAAAAAACCTTCCAGGCGTTTACCCAGGAGCAGGGTTACGAGCTGGAAGAGAGTTTCCCGGCTGACCGCAGCACCCTGCGGCAGTTAACCAAATTTGCCGGCAGCGGCGGGGGACTGACGCTGAATTTTGATGCGATGCTGTTAGGAGAACGCATTTTCTGGGATCCGGCCACCGATACCCTGACCATCAAAGGCACGCCGCCGAACCTGCGCGATCAGCTTCAGCGCCGGACCAGCAGCAAATAAAAAGCCGGGCTAAGCCCGGCTTTACCTGCGTGCCACCGTTTTCACCCGGCAGCGCCAAAAGAAAAGGGCCGGTTTCGCAACCGGCCCTTCTGCTTTCAACCAAGCTCGCGATTAAGCGCGAACGAAGTCGATGTGAAACAGTTTTGGCTTGAACGGGTGACGCTGAACAGCCTGAACTTTCACTTTGGTTTCTTTACCGTCAACAGACAGGGTCAGGACTTCGTCGTAGAAACCTGGCTTAGCTTGCAGGTTCATTACGGAGTCGTGATCCAGGTCGATGGCAACAGCCGCTTCAGAACCACCGTAAATGATGGCCGGGAAACGGTTTGCTGTACGCAGGCGGCGGCTCGCACCCTTACCCTGCTCTTTACGTTCTACTGCATTGATAGTGAGCATTAATATATCTCTTTATTTAATTCCTGCTACAGGCGACCCAGTAACAGGCTGGTTATTCAATACCGCTGATGCACATGCAAAAGCGGGCGGCAGTATAGCCGTTATGCCAGGTGGTGGCAAACGATATACCGGCCCGCGCGGCGCTTAACGCAGTTCGTTGGCGCGACGGAAGCGGCCCTGATAGTCAAACATCTTCTCGCGGATCTGCCAGAACTGGCCTTTGGCCCGCGCCACCACAAAATCGGGATGGCGCAGTAACGGCTGCAGCGCCAGCACGTCGGCCGCAGTTTGCCAGCCAAGCGGCACGCCCGGCGCACGCTGATGCGGGCGCATAAACAGCTGCTCAAACGCCTTGCGTTGCGCCGGCGTCTGCAGGCGAAAACGTTCGCTGACGCTGGTGCCTTCCTCATCGTAATAGGTGGCTTTCAGCCATTCACCTTTGGCATCGCGGCCCTGTTCCAGCGTCATTCCGCCGCAGCGCAGCACCAGCGCATCTTTTAATTTCAGCGCCGCCTTCAGCATGTCGTCCGGATCGACCAGAATTTTGTCGCACTGGTGACAGCGCCGGGCGGCAATATCATTTTCTGCACCGCAGTCGGGGCAGCTCTTGAAGCGGAAGCGGAAGTCGCACTGCTCGCGCTCACCGTCGTCATCTTCCAGCACGCCCTGACAGCGGCGGCCAAAATGCTCAATCACCATGCCATCGGCGGTGGCTTTGCCCCAGAAAGTATTGGCAAAGCCACAGGCCGGGCAGAACACCTGGACCGGCTGATTATCACTGGCACCTTTGGGCGCGCCTACTTCCGGGGTAAACAGGTCGTGCGGGTTACCGGCGTAATCAAGGATCAGGCAGTCGGTTTTACCCGGTGACAGCCGCAGGCCGCGGCCCACAATTTGCTGATACAGGCTGACCGATTCCGTCGGACGCAGAATGGCGATCAGATCTACGTGCGGCGCATCAAAACCGGTGGTCAGCACCGCGACGTTAACCAGAAACTTCAGTTGCTGCGCCTTAAACGCCACAATCAGCGCATCGCGCTCTTTGGCCGGGGTTTCCGCTGATATCAGGGCGCTGTTGACGGGTAACAGCCGCAGAATTTCACCCGCGTGTTCGACCGTAGAAGCAAAAATCATCACGCCGTGTCGATCTTCTGCGAACTCGACAATCTGGCGGATGATATGTGGCGTCACGCGCTGCTGCTGTTTCAGTTCGCGGTTGAGATCGGCTTCACTGAACAGGCCGTTAGACTGTGCCGTCAGGCGGCTAAAATCATACTGCACCACCGGCATATCGAGCCGCTCCGGCGGCACCAGAAACTGATGTTTAATCATGTAGCGCAGCGGCAGCTCGTAAATACAGTCACGAAACAGCGCCTTTTCATCACCGCGAACCATGCCATGGTAGTGAAACTGGTAAATCCAGCCCTTTCCGAGGCGGAACGGGGTGGCCGTCAGGCCGAGCAGCCGCAACTGCGGATTATGCTGCCGCAGATGGTTAAAAATTTGCTGATACTGGCTCTCTTTGTCATCGCCAATGCGGTGGCACTCATCGACAATCACCAGTGAAAAGGCGCTGTCGAACTGGTCCAGGTTGCGGGCGACCGACTGCACGCTGCCAAACACCACTTTGCGCTGACTCTCTTTTCGCTGCAGACCGGCGGCAAAGATATCCGCCTCCAGACCGTAGGCCTGATATTTACTGTGGTTCTGCGCCACCAGTTCTTTCACGTGCGCCAGCACCAGTACCCGGCCGCGCGCCAGCCGGGCCAGCTCGGCAATCACCAGACTTTTTCCGGCACCGGTCGGCAGCACAATAACCGCAGGATGGTGATGACGACGGAAATGCGCAACGGTGGCATTGACCGCGTCCTGTTGATAGGGGCGTAAGGTAAAAGACATGGCTATCACTTTTGGCAAACTGAGGGTAATTATGCCACGAAAGCGCGGTAAACGCGCTGTCAGGCGGGCGCGGATCACGCTATACTTCCCGTACATTTTCAACGGTTAACCAGGCCGTTTCAGGTTCCCTCCGCAGTAACAGGCAAAACGAATTCATGCGACTCGACAAATTCATCTCTCAGCAACTGGAAATCAGCCGTGCCATCGCTCATCGTGAGATCCGTGGCCAGCGTGTCACCGTTAACGGTGAAGTGGTGCGCGACACCGCCTTCAAACTGCTGCCCGACCACGAGGTCGAATATGACGGCAACGTACTGCAGATGCAGACCGGGCCACGCTACTTCATGCTGAATAAGCCGCAGGGTTACGTCTGTTCAACCGACGATCCCGATCATCCGACCATCATCTATTTTATCGAAGAGCCGATGGCATTCAAACTGCACGCCGCCGGGCGTCTCGACATTGATACCACCGGGCTGGTGCTGCTGACGGATGACGGCCAGTGGTCACACCGCATCACCTCGCCGCGCCATCACTGCGAGAAAACCTATCGGGTGATGCTGGAGTCGCCGGTTAGCGACGATACCGCCGCGCAGTTTACGGCTGGCGTGCAGCTGCACAATGAAAAAAGCCTGACCAAACCGGCACAGCTGGAGGTGATTACCCCAACCGAGGTGCTGCTGACCCTGAGCGAAGGGCGTTACCATCAGGTGAAACGGATGTTTGCTGCCGTCGGTAATCGGGTGGTGGGCCTGCATCGCGAGCGAATCGGTGATATTTCGCTGGATGCGGATCTGGAACCGGGTGAATACCGGCCATTAACCGCCGACGAGATCGCCAGTATCGGCATGCCGAAAGAGCTGCAGGTAAAATAACAGCGCCGGCTGACTGCAAGCGCGCAGCGGCCGAACGGTTTAATCAGCAAGGGCAGGAGAGGGTGTGCGCAAGGAAAAGAATTCGCCGATAGGATTGGTGGTAATCCTCGGTCTGTTAGCGATGTTGATGCCGCTGTCGATTGACATGTATCTGCCGGCGATGCCGCAAATTGCGCGTGAGTTTGGTGTTTCTGCCGGTAGCGTGCAGATGACGCTCAACCTCTACATCCTCGGGTTCGCCATCGGTCAGCTGATCTACGGCCCGCTGGCCGACAGCTACGGCCGTAAGCCGGTGATTGCCCTCGGTACGCTGATTTTTGCCGTCGCCGCCGCGGCCTGTGCGCTGTCGCAGACTATCGATCAGCTTATCGCCATGCGTTTTCTGCATGGATTATCGGCCGCTGCTGCCAGCGTGGTGATCAATGCCCTGATGCGTGACAGTTACTCGAAAGAGGACTTCTCACGCATGATGTCGTTCGTGATGCTGATCACCACCATTGCGCCGCTGCTGGCGCCGATTATCGGCGGCTGGCTGCTGTTGATCTGGAACTGGCACGCCATTTTCTGGGCGCTGTCGGCGGCGGCGGTGATCACCACGGTGCTGGTGACTACCCAGATTCGCGAAACCCTGAAACCCGAGCAGCGACAGCGTTTTCATCTGCGCACCACGCTGGGAAATTTCGTGATCCTGTTTCGGCACAAACGCGCCTTCAGCTACATGCTGTCGAGCGGTTTTTCGTTTGCCGGACTGTTTACCTTTCTCAACGCCGGTCCCTTTGTCTACATCGAACTGAACCACGTTTCACCGCAAAACTTTGGCTATTACTTCGGCCTCAATGTGGTGTTTTTGTTCATCTTAACCCTGATTAACAGCCGCGCAGTGCGCCGTTTTGGCCCGGTAGCGATGTTCCGTCTCGGCCTGTTGATTCAGTTCTGCATGGGCATCTGGCTGCTGATCGTCAGCGCCTTTGATCTTGGCTTTTTGCCGCTGGTGTTCGGGGTGGCGATGTTTATCGGTTGTGTATCGATGGTCTCATCGAACGCGATGGCGGTAATCCTTGATGAGTTCCCGCATATGGCGGGCACCGCCTCCTCGCTGGCCGGCACGCTTCGCTTCGGCGTGGGTGCGTTGGTCGGCGCGCTGCTGTCGCTGGTCAGTTTTAACAGTGCCTGGCCGATGGTTGGCACCATCGCGCTGTGCGCCACGCTTTCTCTGCTGCTGTTCTTCTACGCTTCCCGTCCCCGTCCCCGTCACGCCTCGCATTAAGCGCATTCAGCGAGTCAGGCCGTCACGGTTATCCCGGACGGCCCGATCGGCTATGCCACTTTGTTTCGATATTGTGAAAATATTTAGCTAAAAAAGTAACCACATTGCGTCTAAAATGATTGTTAAGTGCTGCCGAACGCGGTACATATAGCCTGAATTGCGATACCACTCGCAAAAAAATAAATTCAGCGATTCGCTTTAGTGGGAAATGAGAAGCCGGGCCTTGACGTCCGGACACCGACGCCGTGACACCGGGCGACCACCACAAAGGGATGGCGAAGTAAATACTCCTGGGGACATTGATAACTATGCTGCAACTTTCGATTGTGCATCGCTTACCACAGCATTTTCGCTGGACCAGCGATCATCACAGTGCCATCGAAGCGGATGACACCACGCTGGACGATCAGGATTTTATCGCGCTGCGGTTAATCAGCCACGACGGCATTCCGGCCTGGGAGATCCTGCAGCAGCTGAAAGAGGTGCTGGCTGACATTCAGGTCGACTGTAAAGTGGCCGAGTGTGAAGGGCAGCCTTGTCTGTTTATCCAGCGCCGCGACGAAAGCGCCACCAACTGCTGCCTGAAAAATCAGGGCGTGGCGATTGCCGAAACGTTTATCGCTCGCTAAGTTGCGCTGAACGCAGCAGTTCGCGGGTGTATTCCGCCGCAGGCGAGGCAAACAGCATTTCACACTCCCCCTGTTCCACCACTTCCCCCTGACGCAGCACAATAAGCTGATGGCACAGGGCGCGCACCACCTCAAGATCGTGACTGATAAACAGATAGCTCAGCTGGCGCTGCTGCTGTAGCCGACGCAACAGCGTCAGAATCTGTTTCTGTACCGTGCGATCGAGCGACGAGGTCGGCTCATCCAGCACCAGCATCTCCGGTTCAAGGATCAGCGCCCTGGCAATGGCGATGCGTTGCCGCTGGCCACCGGAAAATTCCGCCGGATAGCGATGACGGCTCTCCACCTCCAGCCCGACCTCCTGCATCACCGCAATAACCTGCTGTTCCTGCTGCTGTGCGGTCAGCTCAGGCTGATGCACCGCCAGCCCTTCGGCGATAATCTGCTGCACCGTCATCCGCGGATTAAGCGAAGAGTTCGGGTCCTGAAACACCACCTGAATGCGCCGACGCAGCGGTAGCAGTTGCCGCCGTGACAGCTGATGCAGCGGCTGGCCATCAAACCAGACCTCGCCGCCGGCCTCAATCAGCCGCAGCAATGCCAGGCCGGTGGTGCTTTTACCTGAGCCGGATTCACCCACCAGTCCGAGACTTTCGCCGCGCCGCAGGGTAAAACTCAGCGCAGAGAGCGCCCGTTTTTCGCCCACCTGGCGGCGGAACAGGCCACGGCGTAACGGGAAACTGACCCGAAGCCGATCGACCTGCAGGATCACCGGCGCGTCGGCGGGCAGCGGCAATGGCCTGCCTTCCGGCTCTGCCGCCAGCAGCTGTTGGGTGTAGGGATGCTGCGGCTGACTGAGCAGCGTCTGGCAGCGATTCTGCTCAACCACCTTTCCCTGACGCATCACGCTGACGCTATCCGCCAGCTGACGCACAATATTCAGGTTATGAGTGATAAACAGCATCCCCATGTTGAATTCGCGTTGCAGCTCGCGCAGCAGGGCCAGAATCTGTGCCTGCACCGTCACATCCAGCGCGGTGGTCGGCTCATCAGCGATCAGCAGCGCTGGCCGGGTTAACAGCGCCATGGCGATCATCACCCGCTGACGTTCGCCGCCCGACAGCTGATGCGGAAAATCGTGCAGCCGGGCGGCGGGCTGGCGGATGCCGACCCGATCCAGCACGCTGAGGATTTCGCCGCGTGCCGCCGCAGGCCGCATACCGCGATGCAGCGACAGCACTTCGTACAGCTGCTTCTCCACGGTATGCAGCGGATTAAGTGACACCATCGGCTCCTGAAAGATCATCGCGATCTGGTTGCCGCGAATGCCGCGCAGCCGCTGCTCGCTGGCGCGCAGCAGATCCTCACCGTTGAACAGGATCTCCCCGCCCGGCCAGGCGACCGTCGAGGGAGGCAGCAGCCGCATCACTGACAGGGCGGTGACACTTTTGCCGGAACCCGATTCGCCCACCAGCGCCAGCGTTTCACCGGCCTCAACGCGTAATGAAACCTCATCCACCACCCGCTGCAGCCGTTCGCCCTGACGAAAGGCGACCGAAAGGTGGTTGATAGCAAGCAGTGGCGCAGTCATTCAGACTCCTTTGCCCGGATCGAAGGCGTCACGTACCGCTTCGCCGATAAAAATCAGCAGCGATAACAGGATCGCCAGTGAGAAAAAGCCCGCCAGGCCGAGCCACGGCGCCTGCAGATTATTTTTACCCTGCAGCAGCAGTTCCCCCAGCGACGGCGAACCGAGCGGCAAACCAAAGCCGAGGAAATCGAGCGAGGTCAGTGTGGTAATCGATCCACACAGAATAAACGGCAGGAAGGTCAGGGTGGCCACCATCGCATTCGGCAGCATATGGCGCAGCATAATCCGGCTGTCACTGACGCCCAGCGCCTGTGCCGCGCGGATATAGTCGAAGTTGCGGGTGCGCAGGAACTCGGCCCGCACCACGCTGACCAGGCTCATCCAGCCAAAGGTCACCGTCACCAGCAGCAGCCACCAGAAACCAGGCTGAATCACGCTGGAGAGCAAAATCAGCAGAAACAACGACGGCATGCCGGACCAGACTTCAATCAGCCGTTGTCCAATCAGATCAATCCTGCCGCCGAAATAGCCCTGCACCGCGCCGACCACCATACCGATCACGCTGGAAAACAGCGTCAGCAGCAGGCCAAACAGCAGTGAAATACGCGTGCCGTACAGCAGACGCGCCATCACATCACCGCCGGTCGCGTCGGTGCCCAGCCAGTTCTGCGCTGAAGGTGGTGAAGGGAAGGGCACCTGAGTGGCAAAATTGATGGTGCTGTCGCTGAAGCGGATTGGCGCCCGGATTGCCCAGCCTTGCTGATCGATCCGCTGCTGCAGCCACGGGTCCTGATAATCGGCGGCGGTTGGCAGCACGCCGCCGTAATCGGTCTCGCTGTAGTCAAACAGCAGCGGCAAATACCAGCGCTGCTGATAATGCACTAGCAGCGGCTTGTCATTGGCGATCAGCTCGGCAGCCAGCGACAGCAGGAAAATAACCAGAAAGAGCCACAGCGACCAGTAGCCACGTCGGTTATGGCGAAAGCGCTGCCAGCGCTGCTGATTCAGGGGAGATAAGCGCATCAGCGGCCCTCGAAATCAATGCGGGGATCGACCAGCGTATAGGTTAAGTCGCTGAGAACATTCATCAGCAGGCCGATCAGGGTGAAAATATAGAGCGTACCAAACATCACCGGGTAGTCGCGCTGCAGGGTCGCGTCATAGCCGAGCAGTCCGAGGCCGTTAAGTGAAAATATCACTTCGATCAGCACCGAACTGGTGAAAAACATGCTGATAAAGGTGGCGGGGAAGCTGGCAATCACCAGCAGCATCGCATTGCGGAACACGTGGTGATACAGAATGCGGCGCTCCGGCACCCCTTTGGCGCGGGCGGTGACCACGTACAGTTTACGTATCTCATCCAGAAAGGCGTTTTTTGTCAGCATGGTCAGAGTAGCAAAGCCGCCAATCACCGTTGCCAGCACCGGCAGCGCGATGTGCCAGAAATAATCAAGCACCTGGCCGTACCAGGGCAGGCTGTCATGCTGCGGTGAGGTCAGGCCGCGCAGCGGAAACCAGTCGAGATAGCTGCCGCCGGCAAACAGCACGATTAACATGATGCCGAACAGAAAGGCCGGAATCGAGTAGCCAATAATGATGAAGGTGCTGCTCCAGATATCAAAGGCGCTGCCGTTGCGTACCGCTTTACGGATGCCGAGCGGGATCGACACCAGATAGATAATCAGCGTGCTCCACAGGCCCAGACTGATCGACACCGGTAAACTCTCTTTCACCAGCTGCAGCACCGAGGCGCTGCGAAACAGGCTGTCGCCAAAATCGAAGCGGGCATAGTCCCACAGCATTTCGCCATAGCGTTGCCAGATCGGCTTATCAAAGCCGTAGCGCTGCTTAATCTCCGCAATCACTTCGGGATCCAGCCCGCGTGCGCCGCGATACTGATTATCCGCCGGGTTAAGTGCATTCAGGCTGGCGCGGGACCCCGCGCTGTCGGCACCGCCGCCAGCCAGACCCGTGGTCTGACCGAACTGGATATTGGCCAGCGCCTGATCGACCGGACCGCCCGGTGCAATCTGCACAATAAAAAAGTTAAGGGTGATGATCGCCCACAGGGTGGGAATAATCAGCAACAGCCTGCGCAGAAAGTAAGTTGCCAACGGTCCACTCCTTAGCGTTTGCTGGCCGGCAACCGGGCAGCTTTGTTCACGTCATACCACCAGTTTTCCAGCCCGAGGCTGTAAGCCGGTTTGCCGGCCGGATGGGAAAACTTATCCCAGTACGCCAGCCGTTGCTCTGCGTTGTACCACATTGGAATCATATAGGCATTCCACAGCAGAATGCGATCCAGTACCTGCGCCAGCGGTCGAAGGGCAGGGAGATCGCCCTGATGCGCCACAATCTGTTTGACGAAATGATCGACCAGCGGATCTTTAACCCGCGCGGTATTCCACGACGAGGCGATGTAGTCCGACTGCCAGTAAACCTGCAGACTGGAGGAGGGGATCGGCATAGCAGAATAGGCGGTGGTGACCATGTCATAGTCGCCCTCACGCAGCCGCCGCAGATACTGTGAACTGTCCACCTGGCGCAGAGTCAGGGTGATACCGAGCCGCGCCAGATTGTGCTGCAGCGGTAGCGCCCATTCGGTACTGGTGCCGCTGCGCAACAGCAGTTCAACGCTAAACGGCTGACCGGTTTTCTCGTTCACCAACCGGCGATGGTTAATCTGCCAGCCCGCCTGTTTCAGCAAGGCAAACGCCTGAAGCAGACTGGCGCGATCGTAACCGCTGCCGTCGGTAACCGGCGGGTGATATGGCTGGGTGAACAGGTCAGGCGGCAACTGCGCCCGCCACGGAGCCAGCAATGCCTGCTGCTGCGCATCGGGCACACCGCGGGCGGCAAACCCGGTATTCTGGAAATAGCTGCTGGCACGCTGATAAGCACCATAGAACAGCGCCTTGTTCATCCACTCAAAATCAAACGCCAGCGTCAGCGCCTGGCGGACCCGGCGATCGTGAAACAGCGGTTTTTCATTGTTAAACGCCAGCCAGCGGGTATCAATCGCGGCCTGATTGGGCAACGTCTCTTTCACAATGCTGCCATCGTCGAAATGGCGGCCGCGATACTGGGTGGCCCATTTTTTGGCTGAGGTCTCTTCCCGTAAATCGAACGCGCCCGCTTTAAATGCCTCAAACGCCACGTTGTCATCCAGATAGTAGTCGTAGCGGATGCGATCAAAATTAAACCGTCCGCGGTTAACCGGCAGATCGGCCGCCCAGTAATCTTTTACCCGGCTGTACTCAATGAACTGACCGGGCTTCCATTTAGTGATGCGATAAGGACCGCTCGACAGCGGCGGCGAACTCAGGGGTTCGTTGAACTTTTTATCGTGCCAGAATTTTTCAGCCAGCACCGGCAGCGTCAGTAATCCCAGCATCCGATCTTTGTCCGGCTGCTGGGCATCAATTCGCACCGTCAGGCGGTCCAGCGCCTTTACGGTCACGCCGCGATAGGCGACGCGAAACTGCGGCACCCCTTCAGTCATAAATTTGCCAAACGAAAAGGCCACGTCCTGAGCGGTGATCGGGCTGCCATCCTGGAAGCGGGCCTGCGGCTTAAGACGGATCTCGATCCAGCTAAAGTCGCTGGCGTTGCGGGCAGAGTCGGCGATCAGCGGATAGTAGCTGCCGGGCTCATCATCTGAGCCGGTATAGAGCCCGTCATACAGGGCTTCCGTGTAGATGCCGGGATTGCCGCGCGAGGCGTAGCGGTTAAAGTTGTCGTAGGTGCCGACCACCGCCATGGTGATGCTGCCGCCTTTGGGGGCCTGCGGATTGGCATAATCATAATGACTGAAGTCTGGCGGATACTTCGCTGTGCCCGCCTGGGTAAAAGCGAAGCTGTGTTGAATGCTGGCGGCCAGCAGCGGGCCGCTCAGGACGCCGCACAGCAATAAAAATCCAGCACGAAGCAGCACCACGTTTACGCTCTCCTGTAATTTTTCGATTCCGCGCGTCAGGCATCGTGACGCTGAAAATAGTCTATCAGCGTTTCGGGACGTAGCGGACGGCTAAAAATGTAACCCTGCAGATGCGTCACGCCGCGATTGATCAGCCAGGCGGCCTGTTCTCCGGTTTCGACGCCTTCCGCCACGCTTTTCAGATTGAGCTTTTTCGCCAGCTGTAACACCGTATCCAGTACCGGTGAGGTCAGGGTGTCGGTTCCGATGCTCTGCACAAAACCGCGATCGATCTTCAGGTAATCAAACGCATAACGCTCCAGATAGATCAGCGCACTGTGTCCGGTGCCGAAGTCATCAATCGCAATATTAATCTGCTGCTGATGCAGCCAGTCAAACAGTTCGCCGACATTTTCATCGCGCACCATCGCACGCTCGGTGATTTCAAACACGTAACTGAAGTGCGCGGCGGGCATGGTGTCGAGCCAGCGCAGCACATCCTGGCGGAAGCAGCTATCCGCCAGATGCAGCGGAGAGATATTCAGGCTGAGGCTGGCATGGCGGGGAATGGTGTGGCAGAGCAGGTGGGCATCACGCGCCACCAGCTGGAACAGATGGCGGGTCAGCGGAATAATCAGGTTTTGCGCTTCGGCGTAGCTGATAAACACATCCGGCGGGATCGGCCCCTCGGTCGGGTGAGTCCAGCGCAGTAGCGCTTCCATGCCGTAGGGCTGACCATCATGCGAGGTCACCAGTGGCTGATATTCAATGTGAAACTCGCCACGCTTGATTCCCTGGATCAGATCTTTGCCGGGACGCTGATAGGCTGACAGCAGCAGCCAGCCGCCGCCGGTCACCAGCAGGGAGAGCAACAGGCTAATCAGCACAATATTTTGATAATCGCTGAGCGCCAGCGTCGAGCCATATAACACAAACTGCAGCGGGTAACCGGGCAGGGACTGTTGCCGTAACGGCGGCGGCAGCCCGTGGTTTTCCACTACGCCCGGCTGCCAGCTGGTTAACGCCGTACGCTGCGCCACCAGCGCCATGCCGGTAATCTCTGACTGGCGCGACGCCAGCAACAGATAGGGCGCCAGCGTAATATTGAGGGTGGCAAACACCCCGGACTGGACGCTGCCTGGATTCCTGATCCACAGCGCCAGCGCCGGTTTATTGGGTTGCAGCGGCGTGCCGCGCATCAGTTGCAGATCAATGTCGCGTGTCGTATCACTCATTGGCGCAATAACGCTGAGCGGCAGGCTAAAGCTGCCGGTGGCAGAGGAACAAAAAGCGTTACCGTTATTTATCAGCAGAATGGCGCGAAGATTACCGGCAAAGGCGGCGCGTGAGGTCAGTTCACGATTAATGGTCTGGCAGGGAGTTTCGGTGAATGGAAGCAGAGGGCTGAGCGTGCTGTTAATCAGAGAAGAGAGCGTTTGCTGTAGGGCCATTCGGCTGTTCTCTAATAATTGCTGGTGCTGCCGATCGCGCTTATGCCAGAGATGGTTAAACGATAGCGCAGAAAATAATAAAAAGAACAGGCAGCCGATCATCGCGCTACTCCATGCGATTCGACGAGGATAGGTTGCATGGCGCATCAGCGCCCCCGACAGTGGCATGAGGTGCTTCCTCTGATAAAATTATTATTATGTTATTGCGCACGACTGCTTCGGTGTAAGCGACCGAGAATATAACGAGAAGGCGGGGAATGTCTCGTTATTCTTCTGAAAGGCAATGGTTTTTAAGCCATCAGTCTGAGGCGGGCAAGGGCATCAGACGAAAAAAAACGCTGCGTAAGCAGCGTTTCATATTCTCTGGCTGAGAAGGAGATCAAAGGCGGTAATCAGGTCGGGTTACGACTTAATACGCGTCGCCCTTCACGATAACGCTTTTTCCAGTAATTGTCGTTCAGGTTGGAGATCATCACACCACTGCTGGTGGAAGCGTGAACGAAGTTATCATTACCGAGATAGATGCCAACATGACGGCCAGTAGAACCGGCGCGGAACAGCACCAGATCGCCAGGACGCAGTTTAGTGCGTGAAATCTCTTTACCGGTGCCCTGCTGCTCTGAGGTAGAACGCGGCAGTTCTAAGCCAAATTGATCGCGGAAGGTGCGTTGTACAAAGGCGGAGCAATCGATACCGCGTTTGGTATCGCCACCGAGGCGATAGCGCACACCTTTCCAGACGGCGTATTGATCCATGATGCGTGACTTAACGTCAACGTTACGCACCATTTCTTCAAACTCATCCTGAGACGCCTGAAGTAAAAAACCATTGTGGTTGTTAACTTCATGATTCTCGTTATTCGCGTTTTGACCGTTATGGGTACTGCTACAAGCTGAGAGGAGAGTTGCCAGTGCCACTGCAGGCACGATTCGCCAGATATATCTCAGTATTGGTTGAGACTTGACCATTATTCGGGTTTTCCTTCGATGTCCTTACGACAAGATTGTCGCCAGCCAGATGACAAAACAGGGAGATTAATAAGCGAAACAGACTAAGACAATTCCTTAATTACTAAAATGTGTTAATGGACACATTTTTACTGTAAAAAAAAGCGAATTTGCTGCTGCTGTTACCCCACAGCGACTGAGGTTAACCGATTACAAGCGCCGTGGCGAGTGCTTTCAGTCAAATTCTTATAGGTTTTTCTGATGTGAAATCAAACCTTAACACACTGACTACTTTAGCAACAATTGTGGGGAAATGATGGTGAGAGCAGGGGGTAAAAAGCGCGCTAATTCCGCCTATAGCCTGCTGTTTGGGAATTTTCTTTATAGACAGACAGAGATGGCGGTTATTTAACCGATGAGGTGAGTCATAACCTTTTCTTTTAATCAATTTAATTAGCCTGCTAATAATGTACTGACTTTTTTTATAAGCGCGGGCGGTTAAGAATAATGCCATTATTACGCCCGCGCTTATCATTCAGCTTAGCGGCTTATATTTACCCGGCAATTTGCGATAAAACCAATTTACCAGCGCATCACTGGCCGGGGTTAATAACCACCAGCTCAATCCGACTAAAACTACCGACAGTGAACCAACGGCAATATCGGTGAACCAGTGCGCGCCAGCCATAACGCGAGGCAGCGAGAAAATAACCACGATCGCCGCCGCAATTAAAAACCGACCGAAACCGAAATAACGCCAGATAAAGCAGGCGAAGATCATCAGCATCATGCCGTGGTCGCCAGGGAAACTGTCTTTCGAGGCATCCTTAGCCGGAATACCGGTCAGCTCACTGACCCGATGCACGTTGTCGAAGAACAGTGTCGGGCTGGAGTGTTTCACCGGCAGCAGGTGACCCAGCTGGTTGAGGACTACCGCGGTTAACAGCATGGTGATGCCGATAGCCAGCATGCGACGCCGTGCCTGCGGTGTTTCGCTGCGCCAGATCGACAGATAAAGCAGGCCCATCGCCAGCAGCGAGACGGCATCAAAGCCACGATAGTTGGTGATCGCCACCAGCAGCGCAAAGCCGGAGTGAATGATCATCTGACTATTAAAGCCAAAGAAAATTGCTTTATCGATGCCGAACCAGAAACCATGTTCAGGCGGCAGATACCACGACAGGAATAGCACCACGCCCAATGCATTAAGCAACAGGATGGTAATAAGGCGAGTTACGCGCATAATTAAACTCATGATTGAAAAAATAACCGCCGACAATAACCGTGTCAGCGTAAACGGCACTTCAACAACGCCGATTGTAGTCTATTCCAGTCAGCCTGCTGCGAATCAATGATCTCGATACGGCTGTCGGCGGGTGGCTGCGATCGCGTTTCAATCTGCAGATCGTCGCCCTGACGATTAATCATCAGCGATCCTGCCTCAATATGCATCACGCCTTTAATTCGATCGCCTGGCGCCTGGCGTACCCATTCCAGCAGCGCCTGCTGGTCAAACTGCGTCGCGGCGTCGAACAGCCAGCCACAGGCGCTGTAGTCCTGTCCCTGATTCAGCGCCCGACGCCAGCGTGCCGGATGCGTCAGCCGCATGGCCGCTACGCCACTGGCCGGGATGGCGGCAGGGTGGTGATGCTGTGGCACCGGCAACTCACGCGGCTGGCCGCGTGGCGTATCGAGCAGCGCCAGCGGAATCTGACCAAATTCGGTGGCGATAAAGGGCCGCTGATCCAGCGCATCACGCTGCCAGTCGGCCAGACGCTGATGATCTTCCGGCTGCCAGCGATCCTGCTTGTTGCCGATAATAATGTCCGCCGCCGCCAGCTGATCGCGGAAATTTTCATTAGCAACGACCCGCGGATCGGCAAGCTGGCGCGCATCCAGCAGGGTGAGGGTGGCGTTGAGCTGTAGCCAGGCGTGGTAGGTCGGCGAACTTAGCAGCTGCAACAGCTGGCGCGGATGGCCCAGCCCGGTCGGCTCAATCAGCAGCCGATCGGGCTTGTTCTGCAACAGCCGGTTCAGCCCGATCTGCATCGGCAGGCCGTTGACGCAGCACATGCAGCCGCCGGGGATCTCTTTCAGGATGGCTCCGCGATCGGCCAGCAGCGCGCCATCGACGCCAATCTCACCAAATTCATTGACCAGCACCGCCCACTGCTCATTAGCGGGCTTTGCGGCCAGCAGATGGCATAACAGCGTGGTTTTGCCGCTGCCCAGAAATCCGGTAATCAGATTCACCCGCGTCATTAGTCAGGCTCCTGTCAGTATTTGCCGTGAAAGTTGTTACTTTATAACAGTCAGCGCCACGGCAACGTTCAGGAAGTGCGGTTAGTCGGCACGGCCCATATAACGGCGTTCAGCGACATGAATGCGGATGCGGTCGCCGTTACTGAGGTACTCAGGCACCTGAACCACCAGGCCGGTACTCATGCCTGCCGGTTTGGTGCGGGCGCTGGCCGAGGCACCTTTGATGCCGGGTGACGTATCGACAATTTCCATATCGACGGTCTGCGGCAGCTCCAGCGCCAGCACCTGTCCTTCCATCGTCAGCACCTGAATGCCCGGAATGCCGCCTTCAGGAATAAACAGCAGTTCCTCTTCGATCTGCTCTTTTTTGAAGCTGTAAGGGGTGTAATCTTCGTCATCCATAAAGACATACTCGTCACCGTCTATATAAGAAAAGGTGACGCTGCGGCGGCTGAGCGAAATCGCATCAATAATCTCATCGCCCTTGAAGCGTTCTTCGACCTTCATACCGGTGCGCACATCGGTGAAGCGCATCTTATACAGGGTGGCGGCACCGCGTGCGCTTGGGCTCTGGACATCAATATCTTTAACCAGCAGCAGTTTTCCGTTGTGGGTAACGGCCATTCCTTTTTTGATTTCATTCGCTTTTGGCATTGCTGTTCTCGCTATCTCTGAAGTGAAGTGCGCGCCACGTTACTCGCGCCGGTGAAAACTGGCAATATGGCGAGAATGAAATTTTAGCCCGGACGGCGGCAGACGTGGTAATTGTGGCGGCGGACTGCTATTGTCGCCGCGACTTTCTCTGCTGGAGCGCAGCATGCAATGCCGTAGCCACTGCGGTGCCTGTTGTACGGCGCCCTCCATCTCTTCGCCGATTCCCGGCATGCCCAACGGCAAACCCGCCAATACGCCCTGCGTTCAGCTCGACGACGCCTTACGCTGCAAGCTGTTTGGCTCCGACCTGCGTCCCGCAGTCTGTGCCGGCCTGCAGCCGTCGCACAGCATGTGCGGCGATTCGCGCCAGCAGGCGATGATCTATCTGTTGCAGCTGGAAGCGGACACCGCCCCCTGACGCGCTGACGTTGCTGAACGTTATGGCGAATTTATGCCAGGCTTACAGCAACCGCGTCAGCTGGCAGGCGGCAAAATCCTGAAACGTCGATGAAATGTGCGTAACGTCAAAAATCTGCTACGCCGTTTGCGCATTTTCTTGCCTGCTGAAAGGGGCTGTACCACAATCCTTGAAACGTTTCAGCGGTGACCGCGCCACCTGTTGTGTGACAGATGGCGTAAAAATTTCCCCATCGGCTGAAACGATTCAATCTCAGCAAGCGAGGAGAATTATGTTCCAGCTCGAATTGCAGGCCATCCATACCGGAGCCAGCGCCCAGAACAAAGAAGAGGCCATTCGCCAGGTTGCCGCAGCGCTGACCGCTGCCGGTAATGTGACCGAAGGCTACGTCAACGGGATGCTGGCGCGTGAACAGCAAACCTCCACCTTTCTTGGTAACGGCATCGCGATCCCGCACGGCACTACCGATACCCGCGATCTGGTGCTGAAAACCGGCGTCCAGGTGTTCCAGTTTCCGCAGGGCATCAGCTGGGGCGACGATCAGACCGCCTATGTGGCGATCGGGATTGCCGCCAAATCGGATGAGCATCTGGCGCTGCTGCGTCAGTTAACCCACGTTCTGAGCGATGACAGCATCGCTGAACAGCTTAAAACCGCCTCTGCTGAAGATCTCCGTGCGTTGCTGATGGGTGAGAAACAAGCCGCCGAATTCAGTTTCGACACCTCATTAATTACCCTGAACGTCGCCGCCAGCGATTTAATCACCTTACAGGCGATGAACGCCGGTCGGTTGCAGTCAGCGGGCGTGGTCGATGCCAGCTACGTCGCTGACGTGGTCTCTAACGCGCCGCTGAGTCTCGGACAGGGGATCTGGCTGAGCGACAGCAGCCTCGGCAACCTGCGCAGCGGCGTCGCCGTTAGCCGGGCGGCTCATCCGTTTGACCATCAGGGCGAATCTGCCGCGCTGTTGATCAGCGTCGCCGCGGTCGATGAACGTCCGCTGGAAGTGCTGGGTTACCTCAGCGCCCTGTTGCAGCAAGGCAAAGCAGACCGCTTGCTGAAAGCCGATGCCGCAGGCGTTTATGCGCTGCTCACCAGTGAAGTTGACGAGCAGGCCGAGGTGCTGACCGCCGAGTTCACCATCCGTAACGAACACGGTCTGCATGCCCGTCCGGGCACCGCGCTGGTCAGTGTGATCAAGCAATTCAACAGCGACATTACCGTCACCAACCTCGATGGCAGCGGCAAGCCCGCTAACGGCCGCAGCCTGATGAAAGTGGTGGCGCTCGGCGTGAAGAAAGGCCATCGCCTGCGCTTTACCGCCAGCGGTGAAGATGCACAGCAGGCGCTGAATGCGATTGAAGAAGCGATCACCAGTGGACTGGGCGAGGGGGCAGCATGAGCAGACGTGTCGCTACCATCACGCTGAATCCGGCGTATGACCTGGTGGGTTATACCCCTGAAATTGAACGCGGCGAAGTCAATCTGGTGAAAACCACCGGTCTGCACGCGGCGGGTAAAGGGATTAACGTGGCCAAAGTGCTGAAGGATCTGGGCATCGACGTCACCGTCGGCGGCTTCCTCGGCAAAGAGAACCAGGATGGCTTTCAGCAGCTGTTCAGCGAGCTGGGCATTGCTAACCGTTTTCAGGTGGTGCCGGGCCGTACCCGAATCAACGTTAAACTGACTGAACAGACCGGCGATGTCACTGACCTGAACTTTTCCGGTTTTCAGGTTAACGGTCAGGACTGGGATCGCTTTACCAGCGACTCACTCACCTGGCTGGGCCAGTTCGATATGGTCTGCGTCAGCGGCAGCCTGCCGGAAGGAGTCGATCCTGACGCCTTCACCCGCTGGATGACCGAGCTGCGCACCCATTGTCCGTGCATTATTTTTGACAGCAGCCGCGACGCGCTGGTGGCCGGGCTGAAAGCCGCGCCGTGGCTGGTTAAACCCAACCGTCGTGAACTGGAAATCTGGGCCGGTCGCAAACTGCCGACCCTGCAGGATGTGATTGATGCTGCGCACCAGCTGCGCGAGCAGGGCATCGCTCATGTGGTGATCTCGCTGGGTGCGGAAGGCGCGTTGTGGGTTAACGCCTCAGGCGAATGGATTGCCAAACCGCCGGTGTGCGAAGTGGTCAGCACCGTGGGTGCCGGCGACTCGATGGTCGGCGGGCTGATTTATGGCTTGTTAATGCGTGAATCCAGTGAACACACGCTGCGTCTCGCCACGGCAGTGGCGGCAATGGCCGTCAGCCAGAGCAACGTTGGCGTTTCCGATCGTACCCAGTTGGCCGCAATGATGGCGCGCGTCGACTTACAACCCGTTAACTGACAGCAGGAGAGCGATAATGAAAACGCTGCTGATAAAAGATCCTTCATTGGGACTGGCTTCCGCTTATATGGCGCAACAGCGCCTGGCTGCCGCCGCTGCGGCGGCTGGCCTGACGCTGACTGATAATCCCGCCGAGGCCGGGCAGGTCATCGTGCTGGGGAAAAACGTACCGGACGACGCAGCGCTGAATGGCAAACCGCTGTGGCAGGGCGATGTTCAGCTGGCGATCCGTGAGCCAGAAACCTTCCTCAATCGCGCCAAAGCCGAGGCTAAACCGTGGCAGGCCGCCGTGCCGGTTGCGGCACCAGCAGGTGCGCCTGCAGCGGCTCAGGCTGGCGCGCAGAAACGTGTGGTGGCGGTTACCGCCTGTCCGACCGGCGTGGCACATACCTTTATGGCCGCCGAGGCGATTCAGGCTGAAGCGACCCGGCGCGGCTGGTGGGTAAAAGTTGAAACCCGCGGTTCTGTCGGTGCCGGTAACGCCATCACCCCTGAAGAAGTGGCAGCTGCCGATCTGGTGATCGTGGCGGCTGATATCGAAGTCGACCTGGCGAAATTCGCCGGTAAGCCGATGTACCGTACCTCAACCGGCCTGGCGCTGAAGAAAACTGCTCAGGAACTGGACAAAGCGGTTGCCGAAGCGAAACCGTATAAGTCTGCGGGTGGACAAGGTAGCGACAATCAGAATGAGAAGAAAGAGGGCGCAGGCGCTTATCGTCACCTGCTGACCGGTGTTTCTTACATGCTGCCGATGGTGGTGGCGGGCGGTCTGAGTATCGCGCTGTCATTTGCCTTTGGTATCACCGCATTTAAAGAGCAGGGCACGCTGGCTGCCGCGCTGATGCAGATCGGCGGTGGCAGCGCCTTTGCGCTGATGGTGCCGGTACTGGCGGGCTTTATCGCTTTCTCGATTGCTGACCGTCCGGGTCTGACCCCAGGCCTGATTGGCGGCATGATCGCCACCAGCATTAACGCTGGCTTCCTCGGCGGGATCATCGCTGGTTTCATCGCCGGTTACGCTGCGAAGCTGATCAGCGGCAAAGTAAAACTGCCGCAGAGTATGGAAGCGCTGAAGCCGATACTGATCATTCCGCTGTTTGCCAGTCTGATCACCGGCCTGCTGATGATTTATGTGGTCGGTAAACCGGTTGCCGGCATCATGAACGGCCTGACGCACTGGCTGGCGAACATGGGTACTGCTAATGCGGTGCTGCTGGGCGCGATTCTGGGCGGCATGATGTGTACCGATATGGGTGGCCCGGTCAATAAGGTGGCTTACGCATTCGGTGTCGGTTTGCTGAGTTCACAGACATATGCGCCGATGGCGGCGATCATGGCGGCCGGTATGGTGCCACCGCTGGCGATGGGTCTGGCGACGCTGGTTGCCCGTCGTAAGTTCAACAAAGGACAGCAGGAAGGGGGCAAAGCGGCGCTGGTGCTGGGTCTGTGCTTCATCTCTGAAGGTGCGATTCCGTTCGCGGCCCGTGACCCGATGCGCGTTCTGCCTTGCTGCATCATCGGCGGCGCGACCACCGGTGCTATCTCGATGGCGGTGGGTGCCAAACTGATGGCGCCACACGGTGGGCTGTTTGTCCTGCTGATCCCGGGTGCGATTACGCCGGTGGTCGGTTATCTGGTGGCGATTGTGGTCGGTACGGCGATTGCCGGTCTGAGCTATGCGGTACTGAAACGTCCGGAAGAGCAGCTGGCCAAAGCCTGATTTGCTCAGGGCATAATCTGCTGAAGTATAAAAACAGGGAGCCAGATGGCTCCCTGCTTGCTTTTTCAGACGGTGAATAATGTTAAAGCGATGGATGAATACGCCTGGAGTAAAGCGTCACGCCTCAGCGCTGCGGATAGCCCTTTCAGCAGCAGAGGCGCTCAGGCCTCTACTCTCGTGCCATTTTAAGCAGACTGCGTTATCACCGGTCCCTTAACCGATCGGCATTAAGCCAGCTGGCTCCCTTTTTATCCCTGCTGTTCTGACTTCAGCCAGGCAATCTCATCTTTCCAGATATCCGGGTTGATGGTTTCGAGAATCAACGGAATCCCGTCAAAACGCGCATCCTTCATCATCCAGCTAAATACGGTTTTGCCGATGTTGCCTTCACCAAGGCTGTGATGGCGGTCAACACGGCTGCCAAAGGTGCTTTTCGCATCGTTGAGGTGCATGCCGCGCAGATAGCGAAAGCCGACAATGCGCTCAAATTCAGCAAAGGTGGCGACGCAGTCCGCTTCGGTACGCAGATCATAGCCGCCGGCAAAGGCGTGGCAGGTATCCAGACAGACGCCGACGCGGCTCTTATCCTCAACCTGGTCGATAATTTCCGCCAGATGTTCAAAGCGGAAACCGAGGTTGCTGCCCTGACCGGCGGTATTTTCAATCACTGCGGTAACGTTGCGAGTCTGGTCGAGGGCGATATTGATCGATTCGGCGATGCGTTTCAGGCAGGCCTGCTCGTCAATCTGATGCAGATGGCTGCCCGGATGGAAGTTCAGCAGCGTCAGGCCGAGCTGATCGGCGCGCTGCAGTTCATCAACAAAGGCGGCACGGGATTTTTCCAGCGCATCAGCCACCGGGTGGCCAAGATTGATCAGAAAACTGTCATGCGGCAGGATCTGCTGCGAGCTGAAGTGATATTTCTCGCAGGCGGCGCGAAAGGCATCAATCACCTCAGTGGAAAGCGGGGCGGCTTTCCACTGCCGTTGATTTTTAGTAAACAAGGCGAAGGCGGTGGCGTCTATTTCATGGGCGCGAATGACTGCTTGATCCACACCACCTGCCGCACTGACGTGTGCGCCGATATATTTCATGCCGTTCTCCTGAAGGGGCTATGCACTGACGAGCAGGCATGATACCCGATGCGGTTAGCCCATGAAATGTTGCACCAGCAGATTGATGGCACCGCCGCCGACGATCAGCCAGACAGCGACCATCGCGCCCAGCAGCAGCGGTTTCACACCCGCTTCACGTAACGCGCTGAAACGGGTAGTTAATCCCAGCGCAGCCATCGCCATCGCCAGCAGCAAGCCAGCCAGTTGATTCAGCATCGCCACCAGGCCAGCGGGGAGCAGGTGCAGCGAGTTAAACAGCGCGACGGCAATGAACAGCAGCGCGAACCACGGGAAGGTCACCGGACGCGATGCGGTCGCCGCCGGGCTCTGGCGGCGCAGCACGCCGCTGAGACACAGCAGGAACGGGGCCAGCATCATCACCCGCAGCATTTTGGCAATCACCGCGCTGTTCTCGGCATCCGGACCGATACTGTGTCCGGCCGCGACCACCTGAGCCACTTCATGAATGGTCGAGCCGGTAAATACGCCGAACTGCGCCTGATCAACACCAGGCAGCAGGGTATGCACCAGCGGCCACAGCAGCGGATAGCTAAAAATCGCCAGGGTACCAAACAGCACTACCGTCGCGATGGCGACCGCGACTTTTGACGGTGCCGCTTTGACCACCGGTTCGGTCGCCAGTACCGCCGCCGCGCCACAGATGCTACTGCCGGCACCAATCAGCCAGACGGTATCGCGATCGAGCTTCAGCAGGCGCATCCCCAGCAGGCAGGTAATAAAGAAGGTGCTGCTCAGGGTTAGCGCATCAATCAGGATGCCGCTGACGCCGACGTCAGCAATCTGCTGCAGCGTAATGCGAAAGCCGAATAAAATTACCCCCAGCCGCAGCAGTTTCTGCTTGGCCAGCACCACCCCGGCATCACAGTGGGAGGCCAGCGGCGCGTAGACGCTGTTGCCGATGATGATGCCCAGCACAATCGCCAGCGTCAGCGATCCCAGCCCCCACGACGCAATCGCCGGTTGTCCGGCCAGCCAGCTGGCCGCAGCGGCAATCAGCGCGGTCAGCAGCGAACCAGGCAGCCAGCGCGGAATCGGATGATGGGTTTTGGTCATGCTCAGATCGGTCATGGTGGTTCCTCCTTCTGCTTGAGGCCCGATCATCGCGCTGACTGGCTTAAAAGTGAAATTGATAATATATTTATAATTGACCAGAATAAACGATAAGGCGGCAATCATGCTATTTTCGCGTCTGCGCCGATGGGCGACGCTGATCAAACGGGACGTGGTGGTGCTGTGGTTTGCCTTTCGCGATCCGCGCACCCCGTGGTGGAACAAACTGGCGATGCTGGGACTGGTTGCCTATGGCATCAGCCCAATCGATCTCATTCCGGATGTGATCCCGTTTGTTGGATTACTGGATGATGCGGTGATTATTCCCTCCGGGGTCATGATTCTGCTGCGGCTGCTGCCGCGTGAGGTGCGCATCAGCAGCAGCCAGCGGGCGCAAACCCAGCGCTCGCGCGGCAAAAAGATAGCTGGCGGGATTGCGCTGATTGCGCTGATCTGGCTGGCGGTGGTGATCTATCTCATCAGGCAATAAATGATTTAAGGAGCGCCGATGCACATTACGCTGCGGCAGATAGAAGTGTTCACGGAAGTGTTAAAAAGCGGCTCGACCACCCAGGCGTCGCAGCTGCTGGCGCTATCGCAGTCGGCGGTCAGCGCCGCGCTGGCCGATCTGGAAAACCAGCTCGGGGTACAGCTGTTTGATCGGGTAGGCAAGCGGCTGGTGCTGAATGAGCATGGGCGATTGCTCTATCCGCGCGCGGTCGGGCTGCTGGAGCAGGCGGGTGAAATTGAGCAGCTGTTCAAAGAGGACAATGGGGCGATTCGCATCTTTGCCAGCAGCACCATCGGCAACTATCTGCTGCCCGGCATGATGGCGGCTTACCGGCGTGATTTTCCCGGTTTGCCGCTGGAGCTGAGCGTCGGCAACAGCCAGGATGTGATCAATGCGGTATCCGATTTCCGGGTTGATGTCGGGTTGATTGAAGGCCCCTGTCACATGACTGAGCTGGTGAGCGAACCCTGGCTGGAGGATGAGCTGGTGGTATTTGCCGCACCGGATGCGGCGATCCTGCAACAGCCGGTGACGCTGGAAACGCTGGCGGCAGCGCCGTGGATCCTGCGTGAACGCGGCTCCGGCACCCGTGAAATTGTGGATTATCTGCTGCTGTCGCATCTGCCGACCTTTCAGCTGGGCATGGAGCTGGGCAACTCCGAGGCGATCAAACATGCGGTGCGCCACGGAATGGGCATCAGCTGCCTGTCACGGCGGGTCATCAGCGATCTGCTGGATGCCGGCACGCTGGTGGAACTGCCGCTGCCGCTGCCGCGTCTGACCCGCACCCTGTACCGCATTCACCACCGGCAAAAACATATCTCGAAGGCACTGACACGTTTTTTATCCTATTGTCGCGAGTGATTACTAATAATTATGCCGCGATCATGAACGTAACTTATAACAGTGCGGCATTCGCTATACAGCGCGGGCTTAGCTGCTACAATCGCGCCTCATTTTTACCCAGCGTAGCGTTTACACATGCATAATGACTCAAAAACAACACAACAACCTGCGTTACGACGTGCGTTAAAAGCACGTCATCTGACGATGATCGCCATTGGCGGTTCAATCGGCACCGGCCTGTTTGTCGCGTCCGGCGCGACCATTGCCCAGGCTGGTCCTGGCGGCGCGCTGCTCTCTTATATTCTGATCGGACTGATGGTCTATTTTCTGATGACCAGCCTCGGTGAACTGGCAGCGTTTATGCCGGTCTCAGGCTCGTTCGCCACCTACGGCGCAAAGTACGTTGAAGAGGGCTTTGGTTTCGCGCTCGGCTGGAACTACTGGTACAACTGGGCGGTGACCATTGCGGTTGACCTGGTCGCCTCGCAGCTGGTGATGAACTACTGGTTCCCCGACACGCCCGGCTGGATCTGGAGTGCGCTGTTCCTCTGCCTGATGTTCCTGATGAACTACATCTCGGTGAAGGGCTTTGGCGAGGCGGAATACTGGTTCTCGCTGATCAAAGTGGCGACCGTGATTATCTTTATCGTGGTGGGCGTGCTGATGATCACCGGCATCATGCGCGGTGCAGAGCACGCAGGCTGGCAGAACTGGCAGGTCGGTGACGCACCGTTTGCCGGCGGCTTTGCGGCGATGATTGGGGTGGCGATGATTGTCGGATTCTCCTTCCAGGGCACCGAGCTGATCGGTATCGCGGCGGGCGAATCTGAAGATCCGGCCAAAAACATCCCGCGGGCGGTGCGGCAGATTTTCTGGCGTATCCTGCTGTTCTATGTGTTCGCCATTCTGATTATCAGCCTGATCCTGCCGTATACCGATCCGCAGCTGCTGCACAATGATATCAACGATATCAGCGTCAGCCCGTTCACCCTGGTGTTCCGTAATGCCGGTCTGCTGTCGGCGGCGGCGGTGATGAATGCGGTGATCCTGACGGCGGTGCTGTCAGCCGGTAACTCCGGCATGTATGCCTCCACCCGCATGCTCTACAACCTGGCGAGCGAAGGCAAAGCGCCGCGGATTTTTGCCCGTCTGTCAAAAGGCGGCGTGCCGCGCAATGCGCTGTGGGCCACTACCGTGGTGGCGGGGCTGTGCTTCCTGACCTCAAAATTTGGCAACCAGGAAGTGTATCTCTGGCTGCTGAACACCTCGGGCATGACCGGCTTTATCGCCTGGCTCGGTATCGCCATCAGCCATTACCGCTTCCGTCGCGGCTATGTGGCGCAAGGGCATGACGTGAACGCGCTGCCTTACCGTTCCGGCTTCTTCCCGCTGGGTCCGATCTTCGCCTTTGTGCTCTGCCTGATCATTACCCTCGGTCAGAACTACCAGGCGTTCCTCAATGACCGTATCGACTGGTACGGCGTGGCGGCGACCTACATCGGTATTCCGCTGTTCCTGATTATCTGGTTCGGTTACAAGCTGACGCGCGGCAGCCGCTTCGTGAAGTACAGCGAAATGGAATTCCCGATCCATAAAGAGTAACGCTGCGCTGAAGCGTGGTGCCTTCGGTCGTTTTGGATGACCGAAGTAAAACATAAAGCGAGGGGAGCCTGCGCCTGTAGCAAAGCAGCGCGGACCAGGGACAAAAGCGCAACGCGTTGGCCCGGCTACCGGCGCACCTCAGGGATGAGGTGCGTAATCGCCCGCACTGAGCCGCCAGCAAGGGCGGTTTTGCCTCTTTGCGAAAGGCGTATGCTCCCTGAGTCAGTATCCTGCCTGTTAACGCGCTTTTTTCTGCTTTTTTCACGCCTCGCTTATGCTCACGAATTGATAATTATTATCACCTGCACTATTGTGGCTGCGTTTTCTGACCGGATAGTCACAACAGGGTTAAACATGACGACAGAATCTTCGCTGCTGACAGGCACTGAATCGCCTGAGCACAGCGTGCAAAACTATCATCAGGTACTGCGGCGTCGCATGATGTGGATTGGCGTACTGCTGCTGGCGATTCTCGCCTCTCTGATCCTCGACTTTACTCTCGGCCCGGCGGGCCTGTCACTGCAGACGCTGTGGAATACCCTGCTTAGCCCCGCTAGCGTCGATGCCGGAACCCGGGTTATCGTCTGGGACATTCGCCTGCCGTATGCGCTGATGGCGATCGTGGTCGGCCTGTCGCTCGGCCTGGCAGGGGCAGAAATGCAGACCATCCTGAATAACCCGCTTGCCAGTCCGTTTACCCTTGGCGTCTCGTCTGCGGCGGCCTTTGGTGCCGCGCTGGCGATCATTCTCGGCATCGGTATTCCCGGCGTTCCTGACCAGTGGCTGATCTCCGCCAACGCCTTCGTGTTTGCGCTGTTTGCCGCCCTGATGCTGGATGCGGTGACCCGCTGGACGCAGGTTTCTTCGGCTGGCGTGGTGCTGTTCGGTATCGCGCTGGTATTCACCTTTAATGCGCTGGTTTCGATGATGCAGTTTATCGCCAGCGAAGACACGCTGCAGGGGCTGGTGTTCTGGACCATGGGCAGTCTGGCGCGCGCCTCGTGGGAGAAGCTGGGCGTGCTGACCGTGGCGCTGGCCATTCTGCTGCCGTTTTCGCTGCTGAGCAGCTGGAAGCTGACGGCGCTGCGCTTAGGCGAAGACCGCGCGATAAGCTTTGGCATTGATGTGCGCCGTCTGCGGCTGGCGACCTTACTGCGCATCAGTATTCTCTCTGCGCTGGCGGTGGCCTTTGTCGGTCCGATCGGCTTTATTGGCCTGGTAGCACCGCATATCGCCCGCATGATGTTCGGTGAGGATCATCGCTTTTATCTGCCGGCCAGTGCGCTGGTGGGGGCGCTGGTGCTGTCGCTGGCGTCTGTCGCCTCGAAGAACCTGATCCCCGGCGTGATCATTCCGGTCGGCATTGTCACTTCGCTGATTGGCGTGCCGTTCTTCCTGAGTATTATTTTGCGTCATCGGGGGACAGTCTGATGCAACAGGGTCTGACCTTACGCGGTTTCAGCGCCGGTTATCCTAAGCACAAGGTGATTGAAAACCTGAATATCGCGCCGCTGCCGCGCGGTGAGATTACCGTGCTGCTCGGGCCAAACGGCTGCGGCAAATCGACCCTGCTGCGGGCGCTGGCCGGCCTGAATAAAGGCCGTGGTGAACTGTGGCTCAACGGCGAAAACCTGATGACCCAGCCGTTTGCACAGCGGGCAAAGCATGTGGTTTATCTGCCGCAGTCGCTGCCGGCCGGGGTGCATCTGCACGTGCTGGAGTCGATTATCGTGGCGCAGCGCGCCTCCGGTGGCCTGCACAGCGCCAACAGCGAAGCGGAAGTGATGCATCTGCTGCAACAGCTGGGGATTGCCCACCTGGCGATGCGCTACCTCGATCAGCTGTCGGGCGGGCAGAAGCAGCTGGTCGGGCTGGCGCAGTCGTTGATCCGTCGCCCCTCGCTGCTGCTGCTGGATGAACCGCTTAGCGCGCTCGATCTGAATTACCAGTTCCACGTGATGGATCTGGTGCGGCGCGAAACCGCACTGCGCAACATGGTTACGGTGGTGGTGGTGCACGACATCAATATCGCGCTGCGCCACGCTCAGCATGCGTTAATGCTGAAGCAGGGCAGTCTGGTGGCCGAAGGTCAGCCGGATCGGGTGATTACACCGGCCACGCTGGCTCAGGTGTATGGTGTTGAAGGACGGATTGAGCACTGTAGCCGCGGAATGCCGCAGGTGATGATCGACGGACTGGTGCACGACGCGCTGGTGTAATCAGGTGCGAGAGGGCGGTCAGCAGCAAGGAAGAAGCACCTCATCCTCCCGGCGCGGGAAGATGAGGTGAAGATTAGCGGGCCAGCAGATGCTGCGCGTGGAAGCGCAGGTGATCTTCAACAAAACTGGCGATAAAGAAGTAGCTGTGATCGTAACCCGGCTGAATGCGCAGGGTCAGCGGGAAGCCCGTCTCCTGCGCCACCGACTCCAGCCGCTCCGGCTGCAGCTGATCGGCTAAGAACTGATCGCTGTCGCCCTGATCGATCAGCATCGGCAGCCGATGCGAGACCTGCGCCATCAGCTGACAGCTGTCATATTCACGCCAGGCGGCGCGATCGTCGCCCAGATAAGCCTGAAACGCTTTCTGTCCCCACGGCACATCCATCGGATTCACAATCGGCGCAAAGGCGGATGCCGAGGCAAAGCGGCCGCCCAGGCGCAGCGCCAGCATCAGCGCGCCATGGCCACCCATCGAATGACCCATAATCGACTGACGCTCGCTGACCTTGAAGTTATCGGCGATCAACGCCGGCAGCTCACTGCTCAGATAATCGAACATCCGAAAATGGCTGGCCCACGGCTGCTGGGTTGCGTTGAGATAAAAACCCGCGCCCTGACCGAGATCGTAGCCCTCATCATTCGCCACCCCTTCGCCGCGCGGGCTGGTGTCCGGCATGATCAGCACCAGGCCCAGTTCGGCGGCAACCCGCTGCGCCCCGGCCTTGGTGGTGAAGTTCTCATCATTACAGGTCAGCCCGGCGAGAAACCAGACCACCGGCGGTGGCGCATCACCATGCGGAGTCGGCAGGTAGATGCTGAAGGTCATCGGGCAGTCGAGGACCGCCGACTGATGACGCCAGCGCTGCTGCCAGCCGCCAAAAATGCGATGTTCTTCCAGAAGCTCCAGAGTGGATGCCATAACGCCTCCTGATTACTTGTTAAAGTGCACTACCGAGCGGATCGATTTTCCTTCGTGCATCAAATCAAAGGCGTCGTTAATCTGTTCCAGCGGCATGGTGTGGGTGATGAAATCATTCAGCGCAAACTTGCCGTCGAGATAATCCTGCACGATGCCGGGCAGCTGTGAACGGCCTTTGACGCCGCCAAACGCCGAACCGCGCCAGACGCGACCGGTCACCAGCTGGAAAGGACGGGTTGAGATCTCTTCACCCGCGCCGGCCACGCCGATAATCACGGATTCGCCCCAGCCCTTGTGGCAACACTCCAGCGCGGAGCGCATCACGTTGACGTTACCGATACATTCAAACGAATAATCGACGCCGCCATCGGTCAGCTCAACAATCACTTCCTGAATCGGCTTATCGTAATCTTTCGGGTTAATCAGATCGGTGGCACCCAGCTTGCGCGCCAGATCGAACTTACTGGTGTTGATGTCGATGGCAATGATGCGACCGGCTTTCGCCATTTTGGCACCGATGACCGCAGACAGGCCAATGCCGCCGAGACCAAAGATCGCCACGGTATCGCCTTCCTTCACTTTGGCGGTATTCATCACCGCGCCCATGCCGGTGGTAACGCCGCAGCCCAGCAGGCAGACTTCTTCCAGCGGTGCTTCTTTGCTGATCTTCGCCAGCGAAATTTCCGGGATCACCGTGTACTCAGAGAAAGTTGAGGTGCCCATATAGTGGAAAATCGGCTTGCCGTCTTTGTAGAAACGGGTGGTGCCGTCGGGCATCAGACCCTTGCCCTGGGTGGTACGAATCGCCTGGCAGAGGTTGGTTTTGCCAGACAGGCAATATTTACATTTGCCACACTCCGGGGTGTAAAGCGGGATCACATGGTCGCCGACTTCGACGCTGGTGACGCCTTCGCCGACGGCTTCAACGATGCCGCCGCCTTCGTGGCCGAGGATCGCCGGGAAAACGCCCTCAGGATCGGTGCCGGACAGGGTATAGGCATCGGTATGGCAAACGCCGGTCGCCACGATGCGTACCAGTACTTCACCTTTCTGCGGCGGCATTAAATCCACTTCTTCAATTTTCAGCGGTTCGCCAGCAGCCCAGGCAACAGCGGCACGGGTTTTGATCATATTCATGCAATCCCTCTTCCAGTCAGATTGTGACGCGCGAAGGCGTCCGGTTGGTGGTGGTGATTCAGAGCCTGGGCTTCCAGGCTATTTTATTTGCCAGTCTGAACCCGGGCAGTGCTCACAATCCTCACGTACTCCGTGTACGCTCCGGTTGTTCCGCGCTGGCCGTGTTCAGGCTGCCTGCAACAGTTACGCCTGGCCCGCCAGGCTCTTAAACATAGCGCGGAACGCTTATTCCGCCGCCGCTAATGGATGGATCAGCTCATCGTTGAGCGGACGATCGTCAAATTGTTCGATGATCAGGTACTTCAGGGCTTCAACATTCGGCGTGAACGCGTCGCGTCGCCACATCAGCCAGGTTGCGGTATCGCGGTAGCCCGGCGGCAGCGTGTGCGCCTGCACCCGTGAGCGGTCCGGCATCTGCTTCAGCACCGAGGCGGGGATCATCGCCACCCCCGCGCCGCCCGCCACGCAGGCCAGCATGGCGTGATAGGACTGAATCTCCATCACGTTGTCGGGCGCGGTCTGGCTGTCGCGATACCAGGTCTCCAGCTTCACCCGATAAGAGCAGCTGTTGCGAAAGGCAAACAGCGTGTCATCCTGCACGTCGCGCGCGCTGTTAATCGGCGCGTGATCGAGTCCGGTAATCAGCACCATCTCCTCGCGGAAGGCGATGCAACCGTTGAGATCGTCATGCGAAACCGGACCGTCAACCAGCGCAGCCGCTAAGGTGCCTTCACGCACCCGATCGATAATCTCGCCAGAGGTGCCGGTGATCAGCGATAGTGCCACATTCGGAAAGCGCTGGTGATAGGCTGCCAGCAGGCCGGGCAGCCGCGTGGCGGCAGTGCTCTCCATCGAGCCGAGCGCAAAGTTACCTGCCGGTTCACCGGTGCGGGTCATGCTCATCGCTTCGTCACTCAGCGCCAGGATACGCTGCGCATAATTGAGGAAATTATGGCCCATTGGCGACAGGCGAATGCGTTGCTTCTCACGAATAAACAGATCAACGCCTAACTCTTCTTCCAGTTGACGCAGCCGCGTGGTCAGATTAGAGGGTACGCGATGCAGCTGTTCTGCCGCGCGCGCCAGCGAACCGCTTTCGGCGACGGAACAGAACATACGTAGCTGAACTAAATCCATATCTTCTCTTCTCGTAAACAACTTGGTTAATATTATTCACTTTCCGTGAGTTTAAACATCCTGCATGCTGTAAGCAAGTCAGAAAAGATCCCAGGCCATCACGACAGGAGTTCAGCAATGGCGGTACGCGTCGCGCTTAGCGCATTTTTAACTTTATTTGTGGCGATGGGCATCGGGCGCTTTGCCTTTACGCCGCAGGTTCCGCTGATGATTCAGGAGCACCAGTTGACGCTGACCAGTGCCAGTCTGGTGGCGGCGTTAAATTACCTGGGCTATCTGTGTGGCTCCTTCGATGCGATGCGCGCGCACCGCCGGGTGGAGCTGCGGTTACTGGCTGGCGTCTGGGGAGCGGTGATCCTGACGCTGCTCTCGGCCTGCGTCAGCGGTCCCTGGCTGCACGGGGCGATTCGCTTCCTGATTGGCTGGGCCAGCGGCTGGGCGATGGTGCTGGTGGCGGCATGGAGCAATGAGCAGCTGCACCGGCATGGCCGGGCCGGCTTATCGGCGGCAGTGTTTGCCGGTCCGGGCTGCGGTATTTTTGTCAGCGGGCTGCTGGCGGTGGCGTTACACAGCTTCCAGGTATCGGCCTCGCTGGCGTGGGCTGCTTACGGCGCGCTGGCGCTGCTGCTGATTGCGCTGATTAGCCGTAATCTGCCGCGGCGGGGCGAACTGCATCGTCCGGATCAGGCACCTGAACCGCTGGTGCTGAACCGCAATCTGAAACGGCTGGTGCTGAGCTACAGCCTGGCAGGCTTCGGTTACATTCTGCCTGCCACCTTTCTGTCGCAGATGGCGGCGGCACGCTTTCCTGACGGGGCGTTCGCGCAGTTTGTCTGGCCGATATTTGGCGGGGCGGCGATGGTCGGGATTGTGATCGGCATTATGACGCGGCGCTGGGGCAGCAGCCATGCGCGGCTGGCGTTAGTGCTGTGGGCGCAGGCGCTGGGTGTACTGGCGGCGGCGCTGTTGCCAGGCTTCAGTGGCTTGCTGATCGGCGCGCTGCTGGTCGGCGGCGGCTTTCTCAGCGTGGTGCAGCTGTCGCTGCTCTATGCACGTGAACTGGCGCCGCAGCATTTGCGTTACATGGCCGGTTTACTGACCACCGGTTATGCGGTCGGGCAGCTGGTCGGCCCGCTGCTGTCGTTTCTGTCAACCGCGCTGCTGCACCGGCTGGAGCCGGCGTTGTGGGTAGCGGGGGCCAGTCTGGTGTGGGCCGGCCTGCTGGTCTGGCGACGCGCAGCCGATGCCGGTTGATCACCAATCTGATTGATTGCTGGATTCCCCGCAAAGAAAGTTTCACAATACGCGCTCAGTAACAGGGCCCGCAGGCATTAACCGGCGGGCGCAACACCAGCCGGAGAAGAGTACGATGAGCACCTTAAGTCAGGAAGCTGCCCTGGTCCATGAAGCGCTGTTAGCGCGTGGCCTGGAAACGCCGTTACGTGCACCGACGCGCGACCTCGATGACGAAACGCGTAAGAGCCTGATTGCAGGCCACATGACCGAAATTATGCAGCTGCTGAATCTCGATCTGCAGGATGACAGCCTGATCGAAACCCCGCACCGCATTGCCAAAATGTACGTTGATGAGGTGTTCTCCGGTCTCGACTACGCCAACTTCCCAAAAATCACCGTCATTGAAAACAAAATGAAGGTTGATGAGATGGTGACGGTGCGTGATATCACCCTGACCAGCACCTGTGAGCATCACTTCGTGATCATCGACGGCAAAGCGACCGTCGCTTACATCCCGAAAGATACGGTGATTGGTCTGTCGAAGATTAACCGCATCGTGCAGTTCTTCGCTCAGCGCCCGCAGGTGCAGGAGCGTCTGACACAGCAGGTTCTGGTCGCGCTGCAAACGCTGCTGGGCACCAACAACGTCGCGGTATCGATTGACGCGGTGCACTACTGTGTTAAAGCGCGCGGCGTTAAAGATGCCACCAGCGCCACCACGACCACCTCACTGGGTGGGCTGTTCAAGTCCAGTCAGAATACCCGCCAGGAATTTCTGCGCGCGGTACGCCATAGTTGAGTCAACGGCGGGCGCACTCAGCGGCCCGCATCGTCAATTCAGGGTGCCGCATGCAACGCTATCTTGCGCTGGATTTCATACGTGGATGTGCCATTCTCGGCATCCTGCTGCTTAATATTGTCGGTTTCGGTCTGCCGTCAGCCGCCTACCTGAATCCTGCCTGGCAGGGCAGCGTCACGCTGTCCGACGCCTGGACATGGGCGGTTTCTGACGCGCTGGCTCAACTCAAATTCCTGACCCTATTTGCGCTGCTGTTTGGTGCGGGCCTGCAAATGCAGCTGCCGCGCGGCAGTCGCTGGCTGACGGCACGCCTGACGCTGCTGGTGTTTTTCGGTTTCCTGCACGGGGTGTTGCTGTGGGAAGGCGATATTCTGCTGGATTACGGCATTATCGGCCTGGTGGTGTGGCGGGTGTTGCAGGATGTGCCCTCGACCCGCAGCCTGATGAATACCGGCATTCTGCTCTATCTGGTCGGCTGTGGCGTATTGCTGGTGTTCGGATCGATTTCCGATCATCAGGCGACCCGATCCTGGCTGCCGGGCGCGGCCGATCTGCAATATGAGCAGTACTGGAAACTGACCGGCGGCTGGGAAGCGGTGAGTAACCGGCTCGATCACCTCTCGTCGGGTCTGATGGCGCTGGCGGCGCAGTACGGCTGGCAGCTGGCCGGCCTGATGATGATTGGCGGCGCACTGCTACGCAGCGGCTGGCTGACGGGCGAATTTTCAACGCAGCATTACCGTCAGGCGGCAGCGTTGCTGCTGACGATGGGGCTGTTGATTGCGGTGGCCGGGGTCGCAGCGCAATGGCTGTTACATTGGGAGTTTCGCTGGACCGGCTTTTATCTGCAAACCCCGCGTGATGTGGCCAGCCCGTTGATCAGCCTGGGCTATGCCGCACTCTGTCTTGGTTACTGGTCGCGGATTAGTCGCTGGCGTATTTGCTATGCGATTCAGTGCGTTGGCCGCATGGCGTTAACCAATTATCTGCTACAGACCCTGATCTGTACCACGCTGTTCTATCGCTTCGGGCTGTTCATGCACTTCACTCGCCTGCAACTGGTGATGATGGTCCCCGCGGTATGGCTGATTAACATCCTGTTTTCACTCATCTGGTTACATTACTTCGCTCAGGGTCCGCTGGAGTGGCTATGGCGGCGTCTGACGCTGCTGGCCGCCGGTAAACCTGCGGTCACTGACAACGCCAGATAATGACCGCCATCACAAAGGTTACAGAATTGTATGTAACCGTTTTCATTGATGTGACGCAATTCACGCTGCCTGCCTCCCGCCCCTGACAAAATAGCGCCGGTGTTCAACCCGGCGTGATGCCTTATTCTTCCTTTCTGGAACTGCTGCATGATAACGATTCGTGATGTTGCCCGTCAGGCTGGCGTGTCGGTGGCGACCGTCTCGCGCGTACTCAATAACAGTAGCGCCGTCACGTCTGATACCCGTGACGCGGTGTTACAGGCCGTTGATGCACTGGGATATCGTCCAAACGCCAATGCCCAGGCGCTGGCCACCCAGGTCAGCGACACCATCGGCGTGGTGGTGATGGATGTTTCTGATCCCTTCTTTGGCGCGCTGGTCAAAGCGGTCGATACCGTGGCGCAGCGCGTACACAAGCATGTGTTAATCAGCAACTCCTGGCATCAGGAAGAGAAAGAGCGCCATGCAATCGAGGTGCTGATCCGACAACGTTGCAGCGCGCTGGTGGTACACGCGAAAACGCTTTCAGACCACGAGCTGGCTGAGTTTATGCAACATGTGCCGGGCATGGTGGTGATCAACCGCATCGTGCCTGGATTTGAACATCGCAGCGTCAGTCTCGACAACGTTACCGGCGCACTAATGGCGTCAAGAACGCTGTTACAACAGGGACATAGCCGGATTGGCTACCTCTGCTCCAGCCACCCGATTGAGGATGTCGCCCAGCGCCGCGAAGGCTGGCTACAGGCGATGGCGGAGCAGGGCATCCGGCCGCAGGAGAGCTGGATCGCCAGCGCCGAGCCGGATATGCAGGGCGGGGAAGCGGCAATGGTCGAACTGCTGGGGCGTAATCTCAATCTGAGCGCAGTCTTTGCCTATAACGACGGCATGGCGGCGGGCGCACTCACTGCGTTGAAAGACAACGGCATTCAGGTTCCACAGCATTTTTCTGTCATTGGCTTTGATGACATCCCGATTTCGCGTTACACCGATCCTCAATTGACCACCGTGCGCTATCCCATTGTTTCTATGGCAAAACTGGCAACTGAGCTGGCGTTGCAGGGCGCGGCAGGGCTGCTGGATGACACCGCAACGCACATCTTTATGCCGACCCTGGTGCGCCGTCATTCGGTGGCGCAACGGCAAAATGTGGAGTCCGTCACTAATTCAGGCGATTCAGCCATGTAACCGTTTTCAATCTGTGATTACATTCACAGTTAATTAACATTGCCCTCACTATGATGGCAGCGTCTTACCGGACTGAAACATTATGTAACGCCCGCTTAACCGCATCAGGCACCGTCTCAGTCGCTGGATGAAAGGGTTCACAACATATTTCCTATTTACGGAAGCGTTTGACTACAGGGAAGTCAGATTTTGGACGGTGGTTCAGCGGCTTAGCGTAACGTTGTGTCTATTCCGCCTCCCCGATCAGTTTTACCGATTGTTCTCCCGCCTCTGTAGCGCGGCAGAGCTAAAAAGACCCTGCATAAAAAAACCGGAGATACCATGAATAAGAAGGTTTTCACGCTCACAGCACTGGTTGCCAGCATGATGTTTGGTGCAACCGCTCACGCAGCTGACACCCGTATCGGCGTGACCATTTATAAATATGATGACAACTTCATGTCGATGGTGCGCAAAGACATCGAGAAAGAAGCGAAAACCCTCGGTGGCATTCAGCTGCTGATGAATGACTCGCAGAACGACCAGTCTAAACAGAACGACCAGATCGACGTACTGATGGCGAAAGGCGTGAAAGCGCTGGCGATTAACCTGGTTGACCCGGCAGCAGCAGCGGTAGTGGTAGACAAAGCGCGCGCAAATGATGTGCCGGTGGTGTTCTTCAACAAAGAGCCAAACGCCAAAGTGCTGGCCGGTTATGACAAAGCCTACTACGTCGGTACCGACTCTAAAGAGTCCGGCATCATCCAGGGTCAGCTGATTGAGAAGCACTGGAAAGCGACCCCGGCCTGGGATCTGAACAAAGATGGTCAGATTCAGTTCGTGCTGCTGAAAGGCGAGCCGGGCCACCCGGACGCTGAAGCGCGTACCAAATATGTTATCGACACCCTGAACAAAGATGGCCTGAAAACCCAGCAGTTAGCGATGGACACAGCAATGTGGGACACCGCGCAGGCGAAAGATAAGATGGATGCCTGGCTGTCAGGCCCGAATGCCAAAAAAATCGAAGTGGTCATCGCCAACAACGATGCGATGGCAATGGGTGCGGTTGAAGCGCTGAAAGCGCACAACATGAGCTCCATCCCGGTGTTCGGCGTCGATGCACTGCCAGAAGCGCTGGCGCTGGTGAAATCGGGCGCACTGGCCGGTACCGTGCTGAATGATGCGGAAAACCAGGCGAAAGCAACGCTGGATATGGCGAAAAACCTGGCTGACGGCAAAGCCGCCACCGAAGGTACTAACTTCAAGATGGTCGACAAAATCGTCCGCGTACCTTATGTACCGGTTGATAAAGAAAACCTCTCACAGTTCCAGAAATAATATCGATTCCGGGCGCGGCGAGTGTCGCGCCTTTTTTACGTCACCACCGTTTTTTAGCCAGGTAAATTATGGCCAGTGATAATACGACCGCGCAGCGAGAATATCTGCTGGAAATGACCAATGTCAGTAAATCATTTCCCGGCGTTAAAGCGTTAGATAATGTGAATTTAAAAGTGCGGCCTCACTCTGTTCATGCATTAATGGGCGAGAACGGCGCCGGTAAATCCACCTTATTGAAATGTCTGTTTGGTATTTATAAGAAAGATACCGGCAGTATTCTGTTTCAGGGAAAAGAGATCGATTATAAAAGCTCCAAAGAGGCGCTGGAAAACGGCGTGTCGATGGTGCATCAGGAATTAAACCTGGTATTGCAGCGTACCGTGATGGACAACATGTGGCTGGGGCGTTATCCCCGTAAAGGCTTCTTTGTCGATCAGGACAAAATGTATAACGACACCAAGGCGATCTTTGACGAGCTGGATATCGATATCGATCCGCGCGACAAAGTGGCGCATCTTTCCGTGTCGCAAATGCAGATGATTGAAATTGCCAAAGCGTTCTCGTATGACGCGAAAATTGTGATTATGGATGAGCCAACCTCCTCGTTAACCGAGAAAGAGGTTAATCATCTGTTCACCATTATTCGTAAGCTGAAAGATCGCGGCTGCGGCATTGTGTATATCTCGCACAAGATGGAAGAGATTTTCCAGCTGTGTGACGAAATCACCATTCTGCGTGACGGACAGTGGATCACTACCCAGCCGCTGGACGGGCTGGACATGGACAAGATCATCTCGATGATGGTCGGCCGTTCACTGAACCAGCGTTTTCCGGACCGCACCAACGTGCCGGGTGAAACCATTCTTGAGGTGCGTAACCTGACGTCTTTGCGTCAGCCATCAATTCGCGACATCTCGTTTGATCTGCGCAAAGGGGAGATTCTCGGCATTGCCGGGCTGGTGGGTGCTAAACGTACCGATATCGTCGAAACGCTGTTTGGCATTCGCGAAAAATCGGGCGGCACCATTAAGCTGCACGGTAAACCGATTAATAATCACAGCGCCAACGAAGCGATTAACCACGGTTTTGCGCTGGTAACGGAAGAACGTCGTTCGACCGGGATTTATGCTTTTCTCGATATTGGTTTTAACTCGCTTATTTCCAATATCAAAAAATATAAAAACAGTATCGGGCTGCTGGATAATAAACGCATGAAGAGTGATACCCAATGGGTTATCGATTCTATGCGGGTTAAAACGCCGGGCCATCATACGCAGATTGGTTCGCTTTCGGGTGGGAACCAGCAAAAAGTCATTATTGGTCGCTGGTTATTGACCCAGCCTGAAATCCTGATGCTTGATGAACCGACACGCGGAATTGACGTCGGGGCAAAATTCGAAATTTACCAGCTGATTGCGGAGCTGGCGAAAAGAGAAAAGGGCATCATTATTATCTCTTCCGAAATGCCGGAGCTGTTAGGCATTACCGACCGTATTCTGGTGATGAGTAATGGTCTGGTTGCCGGCATTGTTGATACCAAAACCACCACGCAGAACGAAATATTGCGTTTAGCGTCATTACACCTTTAATGAAGCAAGGGCTGTTAACATGAAAGCGACTACAAAAAAGAATGCGCTAACCTGGTTAAAAGAGGGCGGCATTTATGTCGTTCTGCTGGTATTGCTGGCTATTATTATTTTCCAGGACCCGACATTTTTAAGTTTAATGAACCTAAGTAACATCCTGACCCAATCTTCGGTGCGCATTATTATTGCACTGGGTGTGGCGGGGCTGATCGTCACTCAGGGTACTGACCTGTCAGCCGGTCGTCAGGTTGGTCTGGCAGCGGTGGTCGCGGCCACGCTGCTGCAGGCGATGGACAACGCCAACAAGGTGTTCCCGTCGCTGGATACGGTGCCAATTCCACTGGTGATCCTTACCGTCTGCATCATCGGCGGCGTAATTGGTCTGGTAAACGGCGTAATCATTGCCTACCTCAAGGTGACGCCGTTTATTACCACTCTGGGCACCATGATCATCGTCTACGGTATTAACTCGCTCTATTACGATTTCGTTGGCGCCTCACCGATTGCCGGTTTTGATGCCGGTTTCTCGAAATTCGCCCAGGGGTTTTTGCGCTTTGGTGACTTCAAACTCTCTTTCATCACCTTCTACGCGGTGATTGCGATTGTGTTTGTCTGGGTGCTGTGGAACAAAACCCGCTTCGGTAAAAACATTTTTGCTATCGGTGGTAACCCGGAAGCGGCGAAAGTCTCTGGCGTTAACGTGCCATTGAACCTGATCATGATCTATGCGCTGTCCGGCGTGTTCTACGCCTTCGGCGGGATGCTGGAAGCGGGCCGTATCGGCTCGGCAACCAACAACCTCGGCTTTATGTATGAGCTGGATGCGATTGCTGCCTGCGTAGTCGGCGGCGTCTCCTTCGCCGGCGGCGTCGGAAGCGTGGCGGGCGTGGTGACCGGGGTACTGATCTTCACCGTGATCAACTACGGCCTGACCTATATCGGCGTCAACCCGTACTGGCAGTACATCATCAAAGGCGGCATCATCATCTTCGCCGTGGCGCTGGATTCGCTGAAATACTCGCGCAAAAAATAGTGCGCAGGCGATGAAGTCAGAAAAACAGAGCGACCTTCGGGTCGCTTTTTTTATGGGAAAAAGTGCTGGCGTCGTTACGGTGAGATCGGGACGGCTCAGGGAATAAGGGCAAATCAGAAATTGGTTCAGGTCTGTCAGCCGTCTGAAGCGACTTTCTGAGCGCCTGAAACTGCTCCCGGAGCCAGCAACATAGTAACAAGCCGCAGTGCGTGAGCTATTTACGCAGCTTCTGCTCCAGATCCAGCAGCTGTTCTGGCGTCACCGCCGGATAACTTTGCGCATCTTCCGGCACTTCACGTACCGCCGGAATCGGCACCAGCGGCCCAAGGAAGCGTGGCTCTCGCTTCAGCAGGAACAGGTCAGCCAGCGCGCCCAGCCGCGCACCGACCTCACGGAAACGCACGCTGAGCATGTTTTTCGGCGAGGGCACGGCATAACACTGCGCCTGAATGCCGAGCTGCAGGGCGATAAACAGCGCCCGCTCACAGTGGAAGCGTTGAGTGATGATAATGAAGTCGTTGGTATCGAACACTTTGCGGGTACGAACAATCGAATCCAGCGTCCGGAAACCGGCATAGTCCAGCACGATATCCGCCGGATCCACGCCTGCCTTAATTAAGTCGCGGCGCATGGTCATCGGTTCGTTGTAGCTTTGCAGCGCATTGTCACCGCTCAGCAGCAGATAGTTCACTTTGCCGCTGTTATAGGCGTTGAGCGCACCCTGCATCCGATAGAGGTAATACTGGTTGATCACCCCGGTACGATAATATTTGGCGGTGCCCAGCACCACTCCCACCTGGCGGTGCGGCAGTGAAGAGACATTCTCGTAGATAAAGGGCGCAGTTTTCCAGCTGATCCAGCGATCAAGGCCAAGCGCCGTCGCCACCATCAGCAGGATGATGAAAAGCAGTCCAATGAAAACGCGTTTCAGCATGCGCCTGGAGACTCGATGTCAGAAATTTGAGATGGCACAAGGCTACTTGAGCCGCCGCAGCGAAGCAAGTTAGTGCCGGTTGGCTGGTCTCTTTTTGAGCATTGCCGGACCAGAATCGGTCCGGCAGCGCACGATTAGATCGAGGTACGACGATAATGACGGTATTGCGGCAGCCAGAAGTTGTTGGCAATCGCCTGCGACAGCACATCTTCAGAGGTGACGACGGCGACACCCGCCAGCTGTGCCGCTTTGCCAACTTCCATAGCGATGATTTTCGACACGCCCTGGATATCTTTGATTTCCGGCAGTACCGGACCTTCGCCATCGTTCACCAGCGGCGAGCAGTCGGCCAGCGCGCGGCTGGCGGTCATCAGCATGGTGTCGGTGACGCGGCTGGCGCCTGACGCGATAACCCCCAGACCAATTCCCGGAAAGATGTAGGAGTTGTTGCACTGGGCAATCGGGTAGGTTTTACCGTTCCAGCTGACCGGCGAGAACGGACTGCCGGTGGCCACCAGCGCGGCACCGTCGGTCCAGGCGATGATATCGGCTGGCGTGGCTTCAACGCGTGACGTCGGGTTCGACAGCGGCATCACAATCGGGCGTTTGCAGTGTTTGTGCATCTCGCGAATGATCTCTTCGGTGAACAGCCCTGGCTGACCCGATACCCCAATCAGAATATCCGGGTGGGCGTTGCGCACCACGTCGAGCAGCGAAATCGCGTCACTGGTGACATCCCAGTGCTGAATGTTTTCGCTCTTCTGAACCAGTCTGCTCTGGAAATCGAGCAGGTTAGGCAGCTTGTCGGTCAGCAGACCAAAGCGATCCACCATCATTACCCGGCTGCGCGCTTCTTCATCGCTCAGGCCTTCCGATTTCATCTGGGCAATAATCTGTTCGGCGATGCCACAGCCGGCGGAACCGGCACCGAGGAACACCACCTTCTGTTCGCACAGGCGGCTGCCAGCTGCGCGGCTGGCGGCGATCAGCGTACCCACGGTAACCGCGGCGGTGCCCTGAATGTCGTCGTTAAAGCAGCAGACTTCATCGCGATAGCGGTTCAGCAACGGCATGGCGTTCTTCTGGGCGAAGTCTTCGAACTGCAACAGCACTTTCGGCCAGCGACGTTTAACCGCCTGAATAAAGTCATTAACGAAAGCGTCGTACTCTTCGCCGGTAATACGCGGATGACGCCAGCCCATGTAGAGCGGATCGTTCAGCAGCTGCTGATTATTGGTACCGACATCCAGCACCACCGGCAGGGTATAGGCCGGACTGATACCGCCACAGGCGGTGTAGAGCGACAGCTTACCGATCGGGATGCCCATGCCGCCGATGCCCTGGTCACCCAGACCCAGAATGCGCTCGCCGTCGGTGACCACAATCACCTTCACGTTCTGTTTGGTGGCGTTCTGCAGCATATCTTCGATGCGGTCGCGGTTCGGGTAAGAGATAAACACCCCGCGCGCCCGGCGATAGATTTCAGAGAAGTGTTCGCAGGCGGCGCCAACGGTTGGGGTGTAGATGATCGGCATCATCTCTTCGAGATGGTTGTCCAGCAGGCGATAAAACAGCGTTTCGTTGGTGTCCTGGATGTTACGCAGGTAGACGTGCTTATCGTTATTGTTTTTGAAGTCCTGGAACTGACGCCAGGCACGCTGCGCCTGTTCTTCAATCGACTCTACCGCTTCGGGCAGCAGACCATTGAGATTAAATTCGTTACGTTCTTCGATGCTAAAGGCACTGCCTTTATTGAGGAGGGGGAATTCCAGCAAAATCGGGCCAGCGTAAGGGATGTAGAGCGGGCGTTTACTTTCGTAGTCGAGTTCCATGCAGTAATGCTCCGGTTGCAGTGTTGTCTGGCGTCACGCCGGAAAGGTAGCGCCAGTTTACTTACCCGTTATAGCTCAGGCTGCAGGAGCAGTGCAGCGGCAGGTCTCCGCTGCGAATCATTCACGTACTTGCTGCCATCCTGCAACCCGAATTATTCAGAGTAATTTGTCATGACGTGAATTCTGGCGCCAGATCCTATGAAATTTCCCGCAGAAGTACAGCATTTGTTCATAAAAGGTCACAAAACTGTGGCCTTTCTGACAGTGGGTTATCCTTTGTGCAATTTTACTGACAGCAGCTCAGCGCAACCAAAAGTCTGTAAGGTTGCCTGCGTGGCGGCAAACTGGCTCAGCGTGGCATTTTCGACTTCTGCCAGCACCGCTCTTTTTATCTGACCGCTGTGTCCGCCCTGCATATTCAGCAGCACCAGCGCGGCCTGAAGCGGCGGAAAGCTGGGGTTAAACGCAGCATTCTCAGCATAGCGACCGGTGACAATGGTGCCGGACTCGGTTTCCAGCGCTACGCCGCTGTGTGACTGGCTGTAGGGCGCGTGGCTGGCATTGGCGGCGGCTACGGCGGCCTGCACCAGCGCATCTCCCTCAGCGCTGTAACCGTGATCGACCGCATCCATCAGCAGGGTGGTGATGTCGAGATCGCGCGGGCCAAAGGCGTCAGGCAGATAATCAGCCAGGGTACTGATGGCGCGCTGTGGCAGCGAGATACGAATCCCGGTACCGCTGTTGAGTTCATTCATAAACTGACGGCAATGACCGCACGGAGTGTAGTTAACCGTGATGGTTTCCAGCTGGCGTTCACCGCGCAGCCAGGCGTGGGTAATCGCGCTTTGCTCAGCATGCACCGTCTGTTGCAGCGGAGTGCCGACAAATTCCATGTTGGCACCAAAGTACCAGTTACCACTGGTGCCACGGGCGATCGCCCCGACGTTAAAGTGCGACACCGTGGCCACCGCACAGGCCGCTGCCAGCGGCAGCAGCGCCAGCGCCAGCGCATCGGCGTCCATCTGAGTCTGTTGCTGCAGCGAGGCGATCTGGTCGGCGCGCAGCACGGCCTGGAAGTCAGGCGCGTCCAGCAGCGGAGCCAGCGCGGTTTGCAGGGTTGACGGCAACGCCTCGAAGGCGGAGAGGTAACGTGAATGCATGAGAGCCTCATTAAATTCAGCAGGGCGATATGCCAGTCACCGGTTTATATGTGATCCCCGTCGCTCTGACAATGCAACCTGTGTTGCATGTTTCAACTTTGCGAGATCTATCGCAAAGTTTTAGCCAAACCAGTGCAGCAGTAACGGAAAAATAAACGGTGCCAGCAAAGAAGTAATGATGCCGCAAATCACCAGCGCCAGTGAACTGAACGCCCCTTCCTGATAATCGACTTCGGCCGCCCGGGCGGTTCCGAGCGCATGAGAGGCGTTACCGATCGCCAGACCGCGCGCCGCTTTCGATTTGACGCCCAGCAGGTTCAGCAGCATATGCCCGAACACCGCCCCCAGCACGCCGGCAATCAATACGCAGATGGCGCTGATCGCCGGGATGCCGTGCAGCGATCCGGAGACCGCCATCGCGATGGGCGTGGTGACTGATTTGGGAATAATGGTGGCGGCAATTTCCGGCGTGGCGCCCAGCCACAGGGCGATAGCGGTGCCTGATATCATGGCGGTCAGGCTCCCGATAAAGCAGACGCCAATGATCGACTTCCAGCGGGCGCGAATCTGATGCATCTGCTCATACAGCGGCAGCGCCAGCGCAACTACCGCCGGTTGCAGCAGCTGGTTAAGAATCTGACTGCCGGCAAAGTAGCGCGAGTAGGGCAACTGCAGCAGCAGCAGGATCGGGATGATGATCGCCATCGCCACCAGCAGCGGATTAAGCAGCGAGATTTTCAGGGTCAGCGCCAGCTTGCGTGCCAGAAAGAACGCCGCGAGGGTCAGCGGCAGGGACCACCAGATATCACTCATCGTTCGGCTCCCGGAGCGGACGGCGGCTGTGCAACTGGTGGGCGCTGACGCCGACTACCGCCAGCACCACAAAAGTACTGACCACGCAGGAGATGACGATTGGACCAAACTGGGCGCTGAGAATATCGGTGTGGCTCATCACGCCGACGCTGATCGGTACAAACAGCAGCGCCATATAGCGAATGATCAGATGGCAGCCCGGTTTGACCCAGTTCACCGGCAGGATTTGCGACGCCAGCAGGGCAAACAGAATCAGCATCCCGAGAATACTGCCAGGAATGGTTATCGGCAGCAGCGAGGCGATGCCGTTGCCACTGTATAAGCAGAGATAAATGATGATAAAGGCACGAAGGTAGCGCCCGCAGACAGACAGCACGGTGAGCATGACAGGCTCCTGTTTTCACTGTTCTTCATCATACGCATTAACCGCTTAGCGTGCTAGCGATCACATAAAAGCCGCGACGGTTCGGCTGAGTTAGCGTTAAACAGACAAAGCAGAGCGGAGAAGAAACCAAAAAGCACGGAGGGAATACCGGACGGCTGAATTGCAGAGATAAAGCGGAAGCTCCCCTTGCACCGGCAACCTGGCGTAAGGGGAGTCAAGCGTGTGGGATTACTTGACCGGCATACCCGGTACCGCACCGCTGTCTACCGACAGGACAAACAGATCTTTACCGCCCGGTCCCGCCGACAGCACCATCCCTTCGGAGATGCCAAAGCGCATTTTACGCGGCGCCAGGTTAGCAACGATGATAGTCATCTTGCCGACCAGCACCGACGGATCGGGATAGGCCGCACGAATGCCGGAGAAGATCTGACGCTTCTCGCCACCCAGGTCGAGTTGCAGACGCAACAGCTTGTCTGAGCCATCGACCAGCTCCGCCTGCTCAATCAGCGCTACCCGCATGTCGACTTTAGCGAAGTCATCGATGGTGATGGTGTCACCAACCGGCGCATCTGCCAGCGGACCGCTAACCGCCGGGACGCTGGCCGCGGCGGCATCCTCTTTCGACGCCTCAATCAGACCCTCGACCTTCGCCATTTCAATCCGGCTGTAGAGCGCTTTAAATGGCGCAACCTGATGATCCAGCAGCGGCTGCGGAATCGCATCCCAGCTCAGTTCGCAGTTAAGGAAGCCTTCTGCGCGCGCGCTCAGCGACGGCAGCACCGGCTTCAGCCAGGTCATCAGCACGCGGAACAGGTTAATCCCCATCGAGCAGATCGCCTGCAGATCGGCGTCGCGGCCTTCCTGCTTCGCGACCACCCACGGTGCCTGCTCATCAACGTAGCGGTTTGCCAGGTCAGCCAGCGCCATGATTTCGCGGATCGCGCGGCTGTATTCGCGGCTCGCCCAGGCTTCACCGATCTTCTCTGACGCATCAACAAAGGTCTGATAGAGCACCGGATCGGCCAGTTCAGCCGCCAGCTTGCCGTCAAAGCGTTTGGTGATAAAGCCGGCGTTACGTGACGCCAGGTTCACCACTTTATTGACGATGTCAGCGTTGACGCGCTGAACGAAATCTTCCAGGTTCAGGTCGATGTCGTCGATGCGTGAAGAGAGTTTTGCCGCGTAGTAGTAACGCAGGCTGTCTGCATCCAGATGCTGCAGCCAGGTGCTGGCTTTAATAAAGGTGCCGCGCGATTTCGACATCTTGGCGCCATTGACCGTCACATAACCGTGGACAAACAGGTTGTTCGGTTTGCGGAAGTCGCTGCCTTCCAGCATCGCTGGCCAGAACAGGCTGTGGAAGTAGACGATATCTTTACCGATAAAGTGATACAGCTCGGTGGTGGAATCTTTACGCCAGAATTCGTCGAAGTCGATATCGCCACGCTTGTCGCACAGGTTCCTGAACGAGCCCATGTAGCCGATCGGCGCATCCAGCCAGACGTAAAAATATTTGCCTGGCGCATCCGGGATTTCAAAGCCGAAATAGGGCGCGTCACGTGAGATATCCCACTGCTGCAGGCCCGATTCGAACCACTCCTGCATCTTATTAGCGACCTGATCCTGCAATGCACCGGAACGGGTCCAGGCCTGCAGCATGGCGCTGAATGATGGCAGATCAAAGAAGAAGTGTTCTGAATCGCGCAGCACCGGCGTCGCACCGGAGACCACCGATTTTGGATCAATCAGTTCGGTCGGGCTGTAGGTCGCGCCGCAGACTTCACAGTTATCACCGTACTGATCGGCAGACTTACATTTCGGGCAGGTGCCTTTAACAAAACGGTCCGGCAGGAACATCCCTTTTTCCGGATCGTAGAGCTGAGAAATGGTGCGGTTCTTAATAAAACCGTTCTCTTTCAGGCGACCATAGATCAGCGCCGACAGCTGGCGGTTCTCTTCACCGTGGGTTGAGTGATAGTTGTCATAGCTGACGTTGAAACCGGAAAAATCGGCTTCATGCTCTTGTTTCATTTCAGCAATCATCTGCTCTGGCGCAATACCCAGCTGCTGGGCTTTCAGCATAATCGGCGTGCCGTGCGCGTCATCAGCGCAGATGAAGTAAACCTGATTGCCACGCATTCGCTGGTAACGCACCCAAATGTCTGCCTGGATATGCTCGAGCATATGGCCGAGATGGATTGATCCGTTCGCGTACGGCAGCGCGCAGGTTACCAGAATTTTTTTAGCGACTTGAGTCATAGTTTGCGTAGCTTTCTGTTGATTGAAAAAACGGGCTTAGATGGTAACCGAAGGCTCCGCTGGCGTAAACACAAGGGATTCGCCACCGGCAGTCGCCGCGAAACGGTGGCCATCTGATATCATTGAAAATACATCGCTGAAGCTCAGCGTAAGAACAGCATAAAAAAGGAGTGGGGGATGACAGTACAATCCCGGGAACCGCATACGCCTGAAGCGCTGCGCGCCATCGTGGTCGGCGTACTGAGAGGCTTTGAGCATCCGACGCTGCAACAGAATCTCACCGCGCTGAAAGCGTTGCATCACGTGGCACAGCTGGACGGTAAGCTGCATATCGAGCTGATCATGCCGTTCGCCTGGGCGAGTGCCTTTGAAGAGCTGAAGGCGCAGACCAGCGCCGAGCTGCTGCGCCTGACCGGCACGCGCGCGATTGACTGGCGTTTAAGCCATGATATCGCCACTCTGAAGCGGGTGAAAAACCAGCCTGGCGTTAACGGCGTGAAAAATATTATCGCCGTCAGCTCAGGTAAAGGTGGGGTGGGCAAATCCAGCACTGCGGTCAATATGGCGCTGGCGCTGGCCGCCGAGGGCGCGCGCGTCGGTATCCTCGACGCCGATATCTATGGCCCCTCGGTGCCCAACATGCTGGGCACCGAACATGAACGGCCAACTTCACCCGATGGCACCCACATGGCACCGATTATGGCGCACGGGCTGGCCACCAACTCGATTGGCTATCTGGTGACTGACGATAACGCGATGGTGTGGCGCGGGCCGATGGCCAGCAAAGCGCTGATGCAGCTGCTGAACGAGACGATGTGGCCGGAGCTGGATTATCTGGTGCTGGATATGCCACCGGGCACCGGCGATATCCAGCTGACGCTGGCGCAGAATGTCCCGGTGACCGGCGCGCTGGTGGTCACCACGCCGCAGGATATTGCGCTGATCGACGCCCGCAAAGGCATCGTGATGTTTGAAAAAGTCAGCGTGCCGGTGCTGGGCGTGGTCGAGAACATGAGCCTGCACATCTGCAGCCAGTGTGGCTTCCACGAACCGATTTTCGGCACTGGCGGGGCGCAAAAGCTGGTGGCTGATTACCACACGCAGCTGCTGGCACAGCTGCCGTTGCACATTAACCTGCGTGAAGATCTGGATGCGGGCCAGCCGACGGTGATCAGCCGTCCGGACAGTGAATTCACCGCGCTCTACCGCCAGCTTGCCGGACGGGTCGCCGCCCAGCTTTACTGGCAGGGCGAGGTCATTCCTGGCGACATCGCCTTCCGCGCACTTTAAGCCCGACCCGACCCGCTGGTGTATTCAGACGCCAGCGGGTAGTGCATCAGCACATAGCCTCCCTGATCCCCTTCGCCCTGCGCAATCATCTTCCAGCCGTGCTTCAGATAAAATGCCTGCGCCGCTTTGTTCTTCGTCAGGCACTTCAGCGCCCCGGTCGAGGTAAAGCGCGCCTGAACCGCTTCCAGCAACGCGCTGCCTGCGCCGCGGCCCTGCCAGTCGGGATCGACATACAGGCTGTGCAGAAAATTATCATTCTCCAGCAGGCCGGCAAATCCGACGCGCTGACCGTCACATTCCGCCACCAGTACGGTTTCACCGAGGATGACACTATCAAAATCTTCCAGCTGCCACTCGCTGCCATCCAGCCAGCGCCAGTTATGCCGCCGCGCCGCCAGAAACAGCGTACGCAAAAAAGGCCGATCGGCTTCAGTAAACGGACGAATCTCCACAAGTCAGCTCCCTTTATCTCCGGTCTTACAAAGCTAGCAGCGATTGGCCGAAAAGATTTGAAAAGTATAAAGCGGGTTAATTGTCCCGGCATTCCCTGTACACTGCCTCGCGGGCCAGAGAGCACCCAGCTTTCCGCGTTTGATAGCTTTCGTTTATTTGATTGATAACGACTGCATATTAGATGTTGGCCCGAAAATTCTGTAACGTACATCACATAATTCAACGGAGGCCATCAGATGTCTATTATCAATACCAAAATCAAGCCGTTTAAAAACGCAGCATTCAAAAACGGCGAGTTCATCGACGTAACCGAGAAAGACGTTGAAGGTAAATGGAGTGTGTTCTTCTTCTACCCGGCTGACTTCACTTTCGTTTGCCCGACCGAACTGGGCGACGTGGCCGATCACTATGAAGAGTTCCAGAAACTGGGCGTAGATATCTACTCCGTTTCAACTGACACCCACTTTACCCACAAAGCCTGGCACGGTTCTTCAGACACCATCGCGAAGATCCAGTACGCAATGATCGGCGACCCGACTGGCGCGCTGACCCGTAACTTCGAAATCATGCGTGAAGCAGAAGGCCTGGCTGACCGTGGTACGTTCATCGTTGACCCGGAAGGCATCATCCAGGCGATCGAAATCACTGCTGAAGGTATCGGCCGTGACGCGTCTGACCTGCTGCGCAAAGTGAAAGCGGCACAGTACGTTGCTTCTCACCCAGGCGAAGTGTGCCCGGCGAAATGGAAAGAAGGTGATGCAACACTGGCTCCATCTCTGGACCTGGTTGGCAAAATCTAATCCCGCTTCGGCCTTTCGATCTTTCTCTCATCGGGTGCCACGGCACCCGATTTTTTGACCAGGATATCACTATGCTCGACACAAATTTGAAGACGCAACTCAAGGCCTACCTTGAGAAATTAACCAAACCTGTTGAGTTGATTGCCACTCTGGACGAGGGTGCCAAATCAACCGAGATCCGTGAGCTGTTGGTCGATATCGCAGGCCTGTCTGATAAGGTCAGCTTCCGCGAAGAGAACGATCGTCAGGTCCGCAAGCCATCGTTTTTAATCACTAACCCAGGCTCGAACAGCGGTCCGCGTTTTGCCGGTTCGCCACTGGGTCACGAATTTACCTCATTGGTGCTGGCGCTGTTGCAGACCGGTGGGCATCCGTCAAAAGAAGCGCAGAGCCTGCTGGATCAGGTTGTCGCGCTGGATGGCGATTTCCATTTCGAAACCTACTATTCGCTGTCATGCCATAACTGCCCTGACGTGGTACAGGCGCTGAACCTGATGGCGGTGCTGAATCCACGCATCAGCCACACCGCGATTGACGGTGGCCTGTTCCAGAATGAAATTCAGGAACGCAACGTGATGGGCGTGCCGGCGGTTTACCTCAACGGTAAAGAGTTTGGTCAGGGTCGCATGAGCCTGGCGGAAATCGTCAGCAAAGTAGACACCAACGCCGACAAACGTGCCGCAGAAGAGCTGAACAAGCGTGATGCGTATGACGTACTGATTATCGGTAGCGGCCCGGCGGGCGCAGCAGCAGCGATCTATTCTGCCCGTAAAGGCATTCGTACCGGTCTGATGGGCGAGCGTTTCGGTGGCCAGGTGCTGGACACCGTTGATATCGAAAACTATATTTCTGTGCCGAAAACCGAAGGGGCAAAACTGGCGGGCTCACTGCGCGCTCACGTCGATGATTACAATGTTGATGTGATTGAGAGCCAGAGCGCGATCAAGCTGATCCCGGCTGCTGCTGTGGGTGGCCTGCATGCGGTTGAAACTGCTTCCGGCGCGGTACTGAAATCACGCAGCATCATCCTGGCGACCGGCGCACGCTGGCGTAACATGGGTGTGCCGGGCGAAGAAGAGTATCGCACCAAAGGCGTCACCTACTGCCCACACTGTGACGGCCCGTTGTTTAAAGGCAAGCGCACCGCAGTTATCGGCGGCGGTAACTCCGGCGTTGAAGCGGCGATTGACCTGGCCGGTATTGTTGAACATGTGACGCTGCTGGAGTTTGCCGGTGAAATGCGCGCTGACCAGGTGCTGCAGGATAAACTGCGCAGCCTGAAAAACGTAGATGTGATCCTGAATGCCCAGACCACCGAAGTGAAAGGCGACGGCAGCAAGGTGACCGGTCTGCAGTATATCGACCGTACCAGCCAGACCACGCACGAACTGGCGCTGTCCGGCATCTTCGTTCAGATCGGCCTGCTGCCTAATACTCCATGGCTGGAAGGCGCGGTTGAGCGCAACAAAATGGGCGAAATCATCATTGATGCCAAGTGCGAAACCAGCCTGAAAGGCGTGTTCGCGGCGGGTGACTGTACCACGGTTCCGTACAAGCAGATCATCATCGCCAGCGGCGAGGGTGCGAAAGCCTCACTGAGCGCCTTTGATTACCTGATTCGTACCAAAGCGGCTGAATAAGTTTTGCGATAGCCACGCAACAGCCCCTCGACTGATGTTGAGGGGCTTTTTTTTAATATCCCGCCAGCGTCATCAGCATCATCCACAGCGGCGTGGTCACCGCAGCAAACAGCGTCGAAAACAGCATGCTGGCAGCGGCCGGGCCGGTAATCACATTAAACTTCTGCGACATCAGGTAGACGTTGACCCCGACCGCCATCGATCCCAGCAGCACCACCACTTTACTCTCCAGCGGCGGCAGGCCGGTCAGCCAGGCGATGGCCCACACCGTCATCGGTTGCAGCACCAGCTTGAGCAGGCAGAGGGTATAACTCTCTTTCAGTCCTTCCCGCACCCGGTAATGAGCGAGGCTCATGCCAAGAGTAACCAGCGACAGCGGGGCGGCGATCGATCCCAGCATCCGCAGCGGTTCCGCGGCCAGCAGCGGCAGCGGACGCTGCAAAAAGCTCCAGCCGGTACCGCTGAGAATGCCAATAATCAGCGGATTCTTCAGCACGCCGATCGCGGTGCGTCCCAGCCCCTGCAGCGAGAAGCTGCCCTGTTTCGCCCACTCAACCGAGATTGTCAGCAGGGTCCAGAGGATCAGGCTGTTAAACACCAGCACCAGCGCCACCGAGGGCAGGGACGCTGGCCCCAGCAGCACCGTCGCCACCGGAATGCCGAGCATCACGTTATTGGAAAAGATGCCGCCCAGCGCGAAGACCGAGCCAGCAACGCCATCCAGCTTAAACAGCCGTTTTGCCACTATCCGGCCGACGATAAACACCAGCAGGCAGCTGCCAAAAAAGGCCAGCAGCAGCCGCGCGTCAACCGGCGGGCTCTGGTAGAAATGGCTCATCACGCCAAACAGCATGCAGGGCAGCGCGACGTTGAACACGAAGCGGTTCATCCCTTCGCTGATGCTGGCGGGCCATTTACCCAATCGCGTCAGGCCGTAGCCCAGCAGGATAAGAATAAACAGCGGTGCGGACAGATAGATTTGATGACTTAAGCTTTCAAACAGCAGTGGCATAGAGAGAGTCTGATCAGACGATGATTAGTTACCAGACTAACAAATTGCTAACTAACTGTTAACTTTAACTGTGTCTGAGCCGCTCGCCGTCAGGGCCGCTATCCCAGCCAGCGGCGCGCCTGTTGATCGCTGATATCCCGATAATAAACACGATGAATTGTTTCGCCGCAGCGCAGACAGCGGGCGGAAATATAGGTGGAAAGATAGTATCTGCCGTTTGGCGCGATAGCGCCACGGCGTTCGATAATAATGTCCTGCCATCGATGACGGTGTGGAATAAGCGCTGACAATCGCATCATACATCCTGAATAGTATGAAGTTCCGCTCCTGGAGTGGTTTAACTCCATGAAATGAGGTGTTTTTTCGGCGATGCTCTACGCAGGCTAATTATTATGGCTGGCTACCGCTTATGGGCGGAACCCGATGCCGCGATGGGCAGCACCTGTGCTCTGGCTTAAATGGCTACCTCAAAAGAGGTAGTTTTATGGCCCGCAGCATTAAGCCTGTTTTTGCCGTAGCGAGAATTGATCAGGATCATGCGAAGTGTCAGCGGCGCGAGGATGGGTGACGTGGCTGTGGCTTGCTTTCGCGGCGCCACCTCCTTATGCTGCAGGCTGTAACACGACTCGGGGTGCCGCTTTCCATACGGAGAGGGCTGAGAAATACCCGTATTACCTGAACTGGATAATGCCAGCGTAGGGAAGTCTGATGCCTGACCGCATTCGCCTTCTTGTTCGCCGGTTGGGAGCTATGATGACACATCAATCTCAACACCTTTCTGCTGCGCAATTCGCGCCCATTCTGCACCGTTTCCGCCGTCAGTCACCGCTGGTGCACTGCATGACCAACGACGTGGTACAAAACTTCACCGCCAATGTGCTGCTGTCGCTCAACGCTTCGCCAGCGATGGTGATTGATGCGGAGGAAGCCGCGCAGTTCAGCGGCTTTGCCGATGCCTTACTGATAAACGTCGGAACGCTGACCGTTGAGCGCCAGCAGGCGATGCAGGCGGCAGTCATGGCCGCCAGGCAGGCGGGAACGCCCTGGACACTGGACCCGGTGGCGGTCGGCGCACTGACGCTGCGCACCACTTTCTGCCAGCGGCTGCTGAGCCAGCAGCCGGCGGTGATCCGCGGTAACGCGTCAGAGATCATGGCGCTGGCGCAACAGGCCAGCGGCGGACGCGGAGTGGATAGCCTGCATCAGGCGGATGCAGCGCTGGAGGCTGCCCGGCAGCTGGCCCGCGACTATCAAACGCTGGTGATTGTGACCGGCGAAGTAGACTACGCCACCGACGGCCAGCGCACCTTTGCCATTCGCGGCGGCAGCCCGTTAATGACGCGGGTGGTCGGCACCGGCTGTGCGCTGTCGGCGGTGGTAGCCGGCTTCAGCAGTCTGAGCGGCGATCGGCTGCTCAACGTTGCCAGTGCCTGTCAGGTGATGGCGCGGGCCGGTGAACAGGCGGCGGCAAGCTCAGCCGGCCCCGGCAGTTTTGCCACAGCGTTTCTTGATGCGCTCTGGACGCTGGAGGTTGACCATGAAACGCATTAATGCACTGACCATCGCCGGGACCGATCCCAGCGGCGGGGCAGGGATTCAGGCTGATTTGAAAACCTTTTCAGCGCTGGGCGCGTATGGCACCAGCGTGATCACCGCGCTGGTGGCGCAAAATACCCGTGGCGTTCAGTCGGTCTACCGGATTGATGCAGACTTTGTGGCCGCCCAGCTCGACTCGGTGCTGGACGATGTGCGCATCGACAGCGCTAAAATTGGCATGTTGTCGGAAACCGCCATCGTCGGGCAGGTTGCGGCGCGGCTGAAACGCAGCGCAATTCCTTTCGTGGTGCTGGATACGGTGATGGTGGCGAAAAGCGGCGATCCGCTGTTATCCGCCGATGCCATTGCCAGCGTCCGCGAACTGCTGTTACCGCAGGTGTCGCTGATTACGCCGAATCTGCCGGAAGCAGCAGCGTTGCTGGGGTGCGCGGTGGCGGAGAGCGAAGCGCAGATGCGGGCGCAGGGCGAGGCGTTGCTGGCGGCGGGATGTCAGGCAGTATTGATCAAGGGCGGTCACCTGACGGCTGATAACAGCCCGGACTGGCTGATCACCCCGTCGGGCCAGCAGCGGTTCAGCACCGCGCGGGTCAATACCCGTCATACTCACGGCACCGGCTGCACGCTGTCAGCGGCGCTGGCGGCGTTGCGTCCGCGTCACGCCGACTGGGCTGATACGATCACCGAAGCGAAAGCCTGGCTGCAGCAGGCGTTGTTACAGGCGGATACACTGGAGGTCGGTACGGGAATCGGGCCGGTGCACCATTTTCATCAGTGGTGGTAGCGGTAGATGCGCCATCCCGCGCTGAGGCGGCGGGACGGCACATTACCGTGTCAGGGTGCTTCAAACCAGGCGCTGTTGCGCTCGGCGATAGGGGTTATTGAGAAAATCATCTCCTGCAAATGACGGCGCATCGCGGCTTCGGCGGCGTCTGCGTCGTGATGTTTCAACGCTGAAAAAATCTCCTCATGCTGCTCAATCAGGCTTTCCGGCGGTGAAACTTCACTCAGGGTGAGAAAACGCACCCGGTCCATCGCTGCTTTGATGTTCTCGACGGTTTCCCACGCCAGCTTGCAATCAATACTCTCGGCAATCAGCCGGTGAAACTCATCATCAAGGCTGAGAAACGCCTGGCTGTCATGCCGCTCAGCCGACATGCGTTGCAGCTGAAGGTTGTGTTCCAGCATCATCAGCGCCGGCTCGCCAATTTCCAGCGCCGCACGGCGCACCACGGAAACCTCCACCGCTTCACGGATGAAACGGCCGTCCGCCACCCGTTTGGCGGAAATTTTACGCACAAAGGTGCCGCGCTGCGGCAATACCTGTACCAGTCCGGCTTCGGCCAGCTTGATGAACGCTTCGCGCACCGGCTGGCGTGAGACGTTAAAACGCGCAGAGACCTCTTTTTCCGACAGCAGCGAACCCGGCTGAATCACACAGGTCACGATATCTTTGCGCAAAAACCGGTAAATCTGCTGATTCACCGGTTCGCTGGTGGTAATGGTATAGGCGATCGACATGCAGCAATATCCATATTACGGCTGGCTGGTGCCAGCCCGAAGGGAAAGAGTCAGTCTAATCAGCACGCTGCGTCTGCGCCAGTGCTTTGTCATCACAGCATCAGGCGCGGGTCATGTACTGCTGCACCGTCGCACGCGCACCCTGGGTAGTCAGCTGCTGATAACAGGCGGTCAGCCGGGCGACCAGATCGGCGTTGCCTGCCAGGTCGTCGCCGAAGATCTGGCGCAGGCCGAGTAGCGCACGCACGCGCGCTTCACCTTCTTCGCTGCTGGCCACGCATTCTGCCAGCGTCGTCTTCAGCGGATCGCGAACCTCAATCGGCTGACCTTGTTCGTCGGTCCCCCCGACATAGCGCATCCAGCCAGCCACGCCGAGCAGCAGCAGTTCACAGCGGCTGTTATTGCTCAGATGCCAGCGCAGACTGTCCAGCAGACGCTGCGGTAACTTTTGCGATCCGTCAGTAGCGATTTGCCAGGTACGATGTTTGATGGCGCGGTTTTCGTAGCGGGCGATCAGCGAATCGGCATAGGCTTCAAGGTCCACGCCCTGGGTGCGCAAGGTGGGAGCCTGCTCATCGACCATCAGTGAACGGGCAGCGGCGCGGAAGTGCGGATCGGCCATGCAGTCGCTGATGTGCTGATAACCGGCAAGATAGCCGAGGTAGGCGAGAAACGAGTGGCTGCCATTCAGCATCCGCAGTTTCATCTCTTCATACGGCAAGACGTCGCTGACCAGCTCTGCACCCGCCTTTTCCCACGCCGGACGACCGCTGACAAAGTTATCTTCAATAACCCACTGAAAGAACGGTTCCGCTTCAACCGCCACCGGGTCACGGGAGCCGAGCCGCCCGGCCAGCGCGTCAAAAGCTGCCTCGGTCATGGCCGGCACGATGCGGTCAACCATGGTCGAGGGGAAAGTGACATGTTGCTGAATGTACTCAGCCAGCGCCGCATCCTGGCGCTGCGCCAGCTGCACAATCACGTTGCGGGTGACGTGGCCATTCTCCGGCATGTTGTCACACGACATCACGCTGAAGGGCGGCAGACCGAGTTGCCGACGGCGATTAATCGCAGCCAGAATCAGCCCTGGCAACGAACGCGGCGTCTGTGGATTGTCGAGGTCATGCAGGATATCGGGATGATCCGGGTTCAGATTGCCGCTGGCTGGCTGATGGCAATAGCCTTTCTCAGTCACGGTCATTGAAACAATCGCCACCTCGGGCTGACACATGGCGTTAATCACCGCCTCAATGCCGTCGCCTTTGCCGTGCAGCGCCGCAGTAATCACGCCGATCACCCGGGTCTGCAGCGAATCATTCGCCATTTCGGTCAGGGTATAGAGCAACTGCTGTTCACGCAGCGCCTGAATCAGTTCGCCGCTGTTGAGGTTCACTTCGCAGTAACCCCAGTCACTGCCGTGTTCGGCGGCCAGCTTATCGCTGCACAGCGCCTGATGCGCGCGGTGAAAGGCACCAAAGCCGATATGTACCATACGGGTTTTAAGCTGGGCCCGGTCATAGGCAGGGCGCTGGATCTCAGCGGGCAGGCGATCGATCTGTAACATAGTCCGTCCTTATGGCAAACGGGGCGCGAGGCGCCCCGAAATCAGTGATCGTGTTGCGTAATGAGGGTTACACCGAAACCGGCTTATCCTGGGTCTTCGGGCTGCGGATCACAAACAGCACCAGGAAGGCACCCAGTGCGGCAACAGCGCCCGCCAGCACAAAGGCGCTGTCAAACTTACCGGTGTGCTGAACGATAAAGCCGGTCACAATCGGGCCGATGATGCCGGAAAGGCTGCCGACCAGGTGGATAAAGCCGCTGATGCTGCCGACGCGGCTCTTGTGCACCACATCCTGGATAATCGCCCAGTAGATCGCGCCGGTAATGTAGAGGAAGAAGATCGAAACCGACATCATCATCACCGCAGGAACCACCTCTTTTATCGTACCTGCCAGCGCTACACAAATTGCCGCCGCCAGCAGTGAGACCACCAGCACAATTTTACGTGACAACAACAGTTTGCCGGTGATGTTAAAGATTTTATCGGAGATCCAGCCGCCCAGCGCCAGGCCGACGAAACCCACAATCCACGGGATCATTGTGGTAATGCTCATCGACTTAATATCCAGACCATGCGCCTGCACCAGATAGGCCGGGAACCAGCTCAGGAAGAAGAACAGGATGTAGTTGTAGCAGAAGAAGGCAAAGGCGGTCACCAGGATGATTGGCTGACGCAGGTAGTAGCCAAACGGATGGGCAGTTTCTGACAGATCGGCCTCATCGTTAGGGTTAGCCGCTTTCAGGCGTTCAATTAAGAGACGTTCCTCTTCGCTGACCCGTTTGCTTTTCGCCGGGTTATCCGCGGCAAAGAACAGCCAGAAGGTCATCCACACCAGACCGATGCAGCAGACGATGATGAAGGCCGGACGCCAGCCGTACGCCAGCGCCAGATAACCGATGATCGGACCGGCAACCGCGCCACCCAGTGGCGAACCGGCGCTGAGTAAGCCCATCGCGGTGGCTGCCTGTTTTTTGGGAAACCAGCCGTTGATCGCTTTATTCGCCGAGGCGCAGATCGGGCCTTCAGCCATGCCGAACAGCACGCGCAGGATCAGCAACGACCAGAAACCGGTCGCCAGCGCAGTCATGCCGCAGAAAATCGACCAGGCGCCTACCGCGACGGCCAGCACGATTTTTGGGCCAAAGCGGTCAGTGGCGAGGCCGCCGACGAAGTTAAACAGCGCGTAGCCGAAGAAGAAGCTGCCAAAGATCATGCCGAACTGCTCAGCATTGATCGCCAGATCTTTCTCTACCAGCGGCACCGTCAGTGATAAGGCAACACGATCGAGGTAATTGATCATGTAAACCAGGAACAACAGCAAAACGAGGGTCCAGCGCAGATTCTTGAACATAAAAACTCCGTGATCTGTTTTCTCTTTGTAATAAGCCGGCGGGTACGCACCGGCTGAGGACACCTGGTGTTCAGTGGGCATTAGCCCATTTGAAGGATCACTTTGCAGCAGGTGCGCGGATCTTTTTCGAACAGCGTCATGGCGCGTTCAATCTCCTGCAACGGGAAATAGTGGGTGACCAGCTTCTCTGGCTGGATTAACCCTTTTTCCATCCAGTCAATCACCTGCGGAAAGCGGTGGCTGTTGAGACGTGAGGTAAACAGCGACAACTCTTTACTGGTGAGACTTTGCTGGGTAATGCTGCAGGGTTCGCCGGAAAAGCCCAGCAGACCGATGCGCGCCGCCGGAGAGGCGAGGGCGGCCGCTTCTGCCAGAATGGTGGGATGGCAGGCCGCGTCGATAATCAGCGTCGGCTGAATGCCTTCCAGCTGCGCCGCCAGCGGGATCTCGCTGTTGTTAAACAGCCGATCGGCCCCGTTCTGCTGCGCCAGCTCCAGCCGTTCCGGCAGACGATCCACCACCATCACCTCTCTGACGTTGTAAACGCCCTTCAGCACCTGGATGGCGGTCAGTCCCATCGGACCGGCCCCGTAAATCAGCGCCACATCCTGCGGTTGCGGCTGCAGGAAAGCGGTGATGTTAGCCGCGATGGTGAACGGCTCGACCAGGCTGGCCAGCCGGTCGGGGATCGCATCCGGCAGATGATAAGCGTTGCTGGCCGGCGCCAGCGCATATTCGCTAAAGCCGCCGTCGCGATGCACGCCAATCACCTGCAGTGAGGTACAGACGTTGGGGCGACCCACCGAGCAGGGGTAGCAGTGACCGCAGCTGACCACCGGATCGACCGCCACGCGCTCGCCCAGCCGGGCCGGATCGACGCCTTCACCCAGCGCATCAATCACGCCGAAAAACTCATGACCAATCACCCGCGGATATTTAGCAAACGGGTTGTGGCCGTGCCAGATATGCACATCCGAACCGCAGATGCTGGCATAGGCCACTTTGACCCGGACTTCACCGGCCGTCGGTTGCGGCAGAGGACGTTCAGCCAGCACCAGCTCGCCCGGTTGTTCAATCACCACACTTTTCATCAGGGTCTCCTTACCAGTTCCACAGCGTACCGTCTTCCAGACGGGCCACCGGCAGATAGGCGGGTTCATAGGGATATTTCGCAGCCAGCTTCTCGTTGAACTCAATGCCCAGACCCGGTTTATCGCCAGGATGCATGTAGCCCTGATCGAAGGTCCAGTTCGCCTCGAACAGCTCCATCATCTGCTCAGAGAAGCCCATGTACTCCTGCACACCGAAGTTCGGTACCCAGAGATCGAAGTGCAGCGCCGCCGCCATGCAGATGGGTGAGAGATCGGACGGGCCGTGTGAACCGGTGCGCACCTGGTAAAGTGAGGCGAAATCGGCGATGCGGCGCATGCCGGTAATACCGCCCGCATGGGTGATGGTGGTGCGGATGTAGTCAATCAGCTGCTCTTCAATCAGCTGCTTACAGTCCCAGATGCTGTTAAACACTTCACCGACCGCAATTGGCGTCACGGTGTGCTGACGGATCAGGCGGAAGCACTCCTGGTTCTCAGCCGGCGTCGGATCTTCCATCCAGAACAGGCGATAATCTTCCACGCTCTTGCCGAAACGCGCCGCTTCAATTGGCGTCAGGCGGTGGTGCATGTCGTGCAGCAGATGTTCATCGAAGCCAAATTTGTCACGGATCGCCGCGAACAGTTTTGGCGTGAAATCGAGGTATTTCTCGGTCGACCAGAGCTGCTCTTCCGGCCAGTTGCCTTTGGTCGCCGGCTCGTAGGCCAGCCCTTTGCCTTTGGCCATGCCGTAGGTGGTTTTCATGCCCGGCACGCCGCACTGGGCGCGAATCGCCTTGAATCCCAGCTCTTTGTGCTTCGCGTAGTCGTCCATCACTTCATCAATCGAATGACCGGTGGTGTGACAGTAGACCATGACGCCGGTGCGCGACGCGCCGCCCAGCAGCTGATAAACCGGCATGTTGGCGGCTTTGCCTTTGATATCCCACAGCGCCATATCCACCGCCGAAATGGCTGACATGGTGACCGGACCGCGACGCCAGTAAGCGCCTTTATAGAAGTACTGCCAGATATCTTCGATTTGATGCGCATCGCGGCCAATCAGCTGCGGGCAAACGTGATCTTTCAGGTAGGAGGCGACCGGTAATTCGCGGCCATTCAGCGTGGCATCACCAATCCCGGTCAGGCCCTGATCGGTGGTGATTTTGACGGTGACAAAGTTTCTGCCTGCGCAGGTCACAAATACTTCAGCGTTAACAATTTTCATCCTGGTAGCCTTCAGTCAGCATTCAATGATGAAAAAATACGCGCTTTAATACTACCATACAAGTTGGCCGGGCAGAGTTGTGAAGGCAATCACAAAGCATTTACATTTGCCAAAAGAAAGGGGCTTTCGCCCCCTTGTCTGTGTATCAGGCCAGCAATGGGCACTGCGGCGGCAGGCGACAGCTCAGCGCGCCCGCCAGCACTTCAATCACAAACTCGCGGCCGGACAGCGGTTCGCCATCGAGGTTAAAGGTCATTTCATGCGGCGAACGGATAGTCAGCGACTCCAGCTGGGTGGTGACGATACCCGGATTATCATCATCACCGGTCAGCGAATGCAGCAGGGTTGGCAGCAGCTCCTGCGCGGTAACGATGCTGACATCCAGCCGTCCATCGTTAATCAGCGCTGACGGACAGAGGCGCTGTCCGCCGCCCGCCTGACGGCCATTGCCGATGCCGATCACCAGCGCATCGCCCTGCCACTGAAAGTCAGGTCCGCTGATTTCACAGGTATCGGGCTTCAGGGTATCCATCCGCATCAGACCGTGAATAAAGTAGGAGACGCCGCCGAGGGCGGACTTGAGCTTTTCCGGCGTTTCGGTGGTGATGCGGGTGCCAAAACCGCCGGTCGCCATATTAATGAAGTAGTGAGTCTGATTCACCCGCGCCAGATCGATGCTGCTGGCTTTGCCCTGGATCGCCAGCCGCAGCGCCGGTTCCATCTCTTCGGGAATGCCGACGCTGGTGGCGAAATCGTTGGCGGTGCCGAGCGGCAGAATGCCCAGTACCGGTCGATGGGCTGCGTCAGATGCCGCCAGCGCGGTGGCGATTTCATTGATGGTGCCGTCACCGCCGCCGGCGACCACGGTCTCGGCCTGCAGTGCAATCGCCTCTTTGACGTAGCGGTCGCCATCACCTTTTTCAAAGGTCACGCGCACGGCGATATCAAAGCCTTCTTCACGCAGCGAGCCGATCGCGTCACGCAGATCGTCATTGCCTGCGCCTTTTCCATTCAGGATCAGCAGCGTAAGCGATTTTTTATCCATTATCTGTTCCTTGAAGATCACCAGAGTGAGAAGGGGGGTTATAACACAGCTGACAGCTGAAAATTATTGGCGAAAGTGAGAAAAAAGAAAACCCGCACGGGGGAGCCGGGCGGGTGAATGAGGTGGTTCCAGTAATAACCTGCTGATTATTGTTACTCGTTAGCAGCAGGCGGGACTATAAGGCAGTGGCGCGCAGGGGTCTGTGATCCTGTTCTAACTTCGTCAAAATGTTTCAGATGGTAAACGATTTGCATGCGGATCGCGGGTGTCCTGACCGTGATCGAAGTTGCGCAGCAGCAGCCCAAAGCGCAAATCAACCTCTTCCGGCACCCGCAGCCAGACGCGGTGGCCGTCGCCCGGCGCAACGTCAATCGCCTCGCCGCGGCCGTTTTGCAGCGCATCCAGCTGGCACAGCAGATTCCCGGCCGGGGTCATGATCTCCAGCGTATCGTGCAGCATAAACTTGTTTTTCACCGCCACTTCCGCCCAGGCATCCCGTCGCTCTCCGGTGAATTCACCGACAAACTGCTGACGATCGGAGACCGAAAAGCCCTGCTGATAGTTCTGGTAGCTGTCGTGGGTGTGACGACGCAAAAAGCCTTCGGTGTAGCCACGGTGCGCCAGCCCTTCCAGCGTCTCCAGCAGCGAAGGATCGAAAGGTTTACCGGCGGCGGCATCGTCAATCGCCCGACGATAAACCTGCGCGGTGCGGGCGCAGTAATAGTAGGACTTGGTGCGGCCTTCAATCTTCAGCGAATGAACGCCCATCTGGCTGAGACGCTCGACGTGCGCCACCGCGCGCAGGTCTTTGGAATTCATGATGTAGGTGCCGTGCTCATCTTCAAAGGCGCTCATCACTTCGCCCGGCTTCATCTTCTCTTCCAGCAGAAAGACTTTATCCGTTGGCTGACCGAGGCCGAGGGTTGGTGTCACATCCTGCACCGGGATCGGCTGGTGAATACCGACGATGTTACCCACGTCATCCTGCTGGCCTTCTGCCACCTTATACTCCCAGCGGCAGGCGTTGGTGCAGGTACCCTGATTGGGATCGCGCTTATTCATGTAGCCGGAGAGCAGGCAGCGACCTGAATAGGCCATGCAGAGCGCGCCGTGGACAAACACCTCCAGTTCCATCTCCGGCACCTGCTGACGGATTTCGGCAATCTCCTCCAGCGACAGTTCGCGCGACAGAATCACCCGACTCAGCCCCATCTGCTGCCAGAATTTTACCGTCGCCCAGTTAACCGCGTTAGCCTGTACCGACAGATGAATCGGCATCTGCGGAAAGGCCTGCCGCACCAGCATGATCAGGCCCGGATCGGACATGATCAGCGCATCGGGCTGCATCGCCACCACCGGGGTTAAATCACGAATAAAGGTTTTCAGCTTGGCGTTATGCGGTGCAATGTTGACCACCACATAAAACTTTTTGCCCAGCGCGTGCGCTTCATCGATCCCTTTGGTGAGATTTTCATGGGTGAATTCGTTGTTGCGCACCCGCAGGCTGTAGCGCGGCTGGCCAGCGTAGACCGCATCGGCACCGTAGGCGAAGGCGTAACGCATGTTTTTCAGCGTGCCGGCAGGGGAAAGCAGTTCGGGTTTCATCGGGTTCTCACTGATGTCAGGTCAGTATGCCGCCTCAGGCGACAGCGGCAGGGCCGGTTGATGGCCCTGCTAAAGGTGCGGAATTGTAGGCAGGGAGAAAACGGAAGTAAATTGATCGGGATCAAACTAGATCAAATGACAGACGTCAGCTTCCCAGCGATAACCCATTCCATAGACGGCGCGGATAAAGGGTTGTTCACTGTCGAGGCTCTCCAGCTTGCGGCGCAGGTTTTTAATGTGGCTGTCGATGGTCCGATCGGTCACTACCCGATAGTCGTCATACAGGTGGTTGAGCAGCTGCTCGCGCGAAAAGACTTTGCCCGGCTCCAGCGACAGGGTTTTCAGCAGGCGAAATTCCGCCGGCGTCAGATCCAGCGGCCGATCGCGCCAGCTGGCGACAAAACGGCCCTCATCCACCGTCAGCAGCGAGCTGTCCGGCACCGCTTCGGTGGCGCGTTTAACCCGCCGCAGAATGGTTTTCACCCGCGCCACCACTTCGCGCGGGCTGAACGGCTTGCAGATGTAGTCATCTGCGCCGATCTCCAGCCCGAGCAGCCGATCAATCTCTTCAGTACGGGCGGTAACCATGATGATCGGCAGTTCAGAATGACGGCGGATCTCGCGGCACAGCGTCAGCCCGTCGGTGCCGGGCAGCATTAAATCCAGCAGCATCAGATCGGGCGGCGACTGGCGAACGTAGTCCAGTACCGCATTGCCATCGGCAATATGGTGAGTGCGATAGTTCGAGGCGTGCAGATAATCGATCATTAACTGCGCCAGTTTGGGTTCGTCTTCGACCACCAGAATCAGCGGGTCGTGGTTTTCCTGGCTCATAAGCGCTTACACAGAGGGAACGTAGCGCAAGTGTAGCGCGATTTTCAGTCCACCTAAATCAGAGTGCTCTGCAGCGATGCGCCCGCCGTGTGCGTCAACGATGTTTTTACAGATCGCCAGCCCCAGTCCCGACCCGCCGCTGGCGCGGTTGCGCGACCCTTCGGTGCGGAAGAAGCGTTCGAAAATCTGGCTCTGATGTTCACCGTCAACGCCGGGCGCGCTGTCTTCCAGATCGATGCGCCAGTAAGGGGCTTCATACCAGAGTTTGACCTCGACCCGGCCACCGCTGTCGGTATAGCGCAGGCTGTTTTCCAGCAGGTTGGTGAACAGCTGCATCAGCCGGTCAGGGTCGCCAAAGAACGGCGCTTCATCCGGTAAGCTCAGTTTCAGGCTTAAGCCGTAGGCGCGATAGCGTTCAGCAAAGCTGCCGGCGGTTACCTCCAGCAACTGCACCAGATCGGTCGCCTGCTTGCGGTAGGCGAGGGCACCCTCATCGGAGAGCGACAGCTGATGCAGATCGTCCACCAGCTTGGTCAGCACCACCACTTCGCTCTGCAGCGAGGCGATCGCTTCCGGCGTCAGTTTACGCACGCCATCCTGCATCGCCTCCAGCTCGCCGCGCAGAATGGCCAGCGGGGTGCGCAGCTCGTGCGAGATGTCCGCCATAAAAGCGCGGCGCATGCTTTCATTTTTTTCCAGCGAACTGGCCAGCAGGTTGAAGTCACCGGCCAGCTGACCGAGTTCATCCTGACTGCCCACCTCAACCCGGGTGGCAAAATTACCGGCTGCCAGATGATGGGTCCCATCAACCAGTCGTTTAACCGGTGCCAGCAGGCCGCGCGCCATCAGCCAGGTGACCAGCGCGGCCAGCAACGTCGACAGCGCGACGATATACCAGCTGGTGCGTCGCTGCTGTTGATCAAAGTTGATGTCGGTGCTGCGCGTCAGCCGCTCCGGCGGCGAGCCGATCACCCAGCCCACCACTTTGCCGGTGCTGGTGGTGATATTACGCCGCGATCCCTCAGGCGGAACCGGTGAGCGCGGGCCGACCATCACTTTATATTGCTGATCGAGGATCCAGAACTGGGTGCGCCAGCCGTGCGGTGGTAGCTGATTATTGCTGTCGGGATTCTGCTCCAGCGAACGCAGAATATTGAACACCAGCCGATCGTTATGGCGCAGGAAATCCCAGTTGCCGTGCTGCTGATACTGATCGGCCAGCGCGTCACTCAGCAGGCTTAACCGCTGCTCATTGCCGCGTTTAATGTAGTCAACAAAGCCGTGCTCAAAGCTCAGGCGGACGCCCCAGTGCATGGTGATCAATATCAGCATGCAGGTCGAGAAGATCGCCATAAACAGTTTGGCGCCAATGCCGAGGCGCAGGTTAATCCTCATGACTTTCTCCGGCGTCGTAAGTCGACGTTTTTACTCACCTGCTGCGGCACGCGCCAGAACACCAGCGCCGGCAGGATAATGATCAGTGACATGCACAAATAGGCATAGATAAACATCTGGTGCTCCGCACTGCTGTCGCTGGCGGCATCCTGAGCAAACGCACCCAGCAGTAAGCCCGCCAGCGTCACGCCGATACTCATCGACAGCTGCATAATCATCGACAGCAGGCTATTGCCGCTGGAGGCGAGTTCATCGGGCAACTCTTTCAGCGTCAGGGTGTTCATTGAGGAGAAGCGAATGGCGTTGACCATCCCCTGCAGAAACAGCACCAGCGGCAGCAGCCAGACCCAGCCCATGATCGCCACCAGCGGGAACAGCAGCACCACCAGCGCCAGTGCAATGGTCGAAACCACCAGCACGTTGCGATAGCCAAACAGGTTAACGATGCGCACCACAATGCGCTTCATCCCCATGTTGCCGAGCACCATCGGGATCATCATCAGCCCGGCGTGAAACGGGCTGTAACCCATGCCGACCTGCAGGAAAATCGGCGTCATAAACGGTAGCATGCCGCTGCCGATGCGGCCGGTAAAGCTGCCGAGCAGGCCAATCGAATAGATGCGGTTATCAAACAGCTTCAGGCTGAACAGCGCATTGTCATTGCTGCGCGCATGCATCAGATAGAACAGCAGCGAGAACATGCCGATCAGGATCATCGCCCCGAGCAGCAACGGTGAGCCGCCACTGCTGCGCTGACCATCCAGCGCCAGGGTTAAGGTCGCCATGCCCGCCGCCAGCAGGATAAAGCCGGTGAAGTCGAATCGTCGGGTCTGCATCGCGTAGTTGGGCATCAGCATCAGGGTGGCGACGGCACCGGCAATGCCGACCGGAATATTGATCAGGAAAATCCAGTGCCAGCTGGCGTACTCCACCAGCACGCCGCCCAGCGCCGGCCCCAGCAGCGGACCGATCTGCCCCGGCAGCGTGACAAAGGTCATCGCCGACATGTACTGCTCGCGCGGCACGATTTTCATCACCGTCAGGCGACCGACCGGCACCATCATCGCGCCGCCAATGCCCTGCACCACCCGCGACAGCACCAGCTGGTCGAGAGTGGTAGAGAGCGCGCACAGCAGCGATCCGAGGCTGAACAACACAATCGCGCTAAAGAAGATGTTACGCACGCCGAAGCGGTCTGCCAGCCAGCCGCTGACCGGCAGCATGACCGCCACCGTCAGCACGTAATAGACAATTACCGAGTGCATGTGCAGCGGACTGACGCCTAAATCGTGCGCCATCGCCGGAATGGCGGTGTTAACAATGGTGGTATCCAGCGTCTGCATAAAAAAGCCGATGGCGACTATCCATAATTGCCAGCGGACGTTTGCGCTCTGTGTACTCATCGTTCAGTCCCGAAATCGCGTCGCTTCGTTCTTCACCTGGCGCGACGCAGCGGCGTCGCACATCCCGTTATTGCTGTTGCGCCAGCGCCAGCGGACGCTTTTTACGCCGCAGCTTATCCATCATCAGGTAGACCACCGGCGTAGTGTAGAGCGTCAGCAACTGGCTCATCACCAGGCCGCCGGCGATGGTAATGCCGAGCGGCTGCCGCAGTTCCGCGCCGTCACCGCTGGTCAGCACCAGCGGCAGCGCGCCAAACAGCGCCGCCAGCGTGGTCATCAGAATCGGCCGGAAGCGCAGCAGGCAGGCCTGGAAAATCGCCTCGCGCGCGCTGAGCTGGCCGTTGCGTTGTGCTTCAAGGGCAAAATCTACCATCATAATAGCGTTCTTTTTCACGATGCCGATCAGCAGCAGAATGCCGATCAGCGCAATCAGGCTGAACGGCGTATCGAACAACTCCAGCGCCAGCAGTGCGCCAACCCCGGCCGACGGCAGCGTCGACAGAATGGTGAGCGGATGGACATAGCTCTCATACAGCATCCCCAGCACGATATAGACCGCGCCAATCGCCGCCAGCATCAGCCACAGCTGGCTGCTCTGTGACTGCTGGAACACCTGGGCAGTACCGGCAAAACTGCCGCGTACGCTGGAGGGCACCCCGAGCGAGGTCATGGTGCGATCAATTGCCTCGGATGCCTGCGACAGCGACACCCCTTCCGGCAGGTTAAACGAGATGGTCGAGGCGGCAGAAAGCCCTTCATGATTGACCGACAGCGGGGCGTTGGCGGGCTGCCAGTGCGCAAACCACGACAGTGGAATCGCTTTACCTTCGCTGTTGATAACAAACATCTGCGACAGGGCGCTGATATCCTGGGTGTAGCGTGGATCGACCTCCATCACCACCTTGTACTGGTTAAGCGGCTGATAAATGGTAGAGATCTGACGCTGACCAAAGGCGTTATTCAGCAAGGCATTCGCTTCAGCGACGTTAATACCGAGTCGCGCCATACTTTCACGATCGTAGGTCAGGGCCATTTCGCTGCCTTTATCCTGCTGATCGGAGTTGACGTCCGCCAGCTGCGGCAGGGCGGCGAACGCCTGACGGATTTTCGGCTCCCAGCTGCGCAGGTCGTCGAGATCGTCCGACAGCAGCGAGTACTGATAACCGGCATTCGATTCACGGCCGCCGACCCGCAGATCCTGCACCGCATTCAGGTAGAGGTTAGCACCCGGCTCTTTCGCCAGTTTAACCCGCAGCCGGGCGATGACCGCCTGCGCGTTCTCTTTGCGCTCTGACAGCGGTTTCAGCGAGATAAACATTGAGCCGCTGTTGGTGCGCATCCCACCGGTAAAGCCGACCACGCTCTCTACCGCCGGATCGGCACCGACGATCTGCATAAAATCCTGCAGCTTACTGCGCATCGCCTGAAACGAAATGCTCTGGTCGGCCGAGATAAAGCCGGAGAGCCGGCCGGTGTCCTGCTCCGGCATAAAGGTTTTCGGGATGCTGATAAACAGCCACACGGTGAGGGCGATGGTGGCGAAAAACAGTAGCAGCACCCAGCGGGCATGGTTCAGCACCACGTTGAGCGAGCGGCCATAGCCCTGCTGAATCGCCAGCAGCAGCCGGCCCGAGCCATGCCGACGGGGCTGGCTGCCGGGTGCCGACGGTTTCAGCAGATATGCACACATCATCGGCGTCAGGGTCACCGAGATAAACAGTGAGATCACAATCGCCACCGACAGGGTGATGGCAAACTCGGAGAAGAAGCGGCCAATCAGCCCGCCAATCATCAGCAGCGGCAGGAAGACCGCAATCAGTGACAGACTCATCGACAGCACGGTAAAGCCGACTTCACGTACCCCTTTCAGCGCCGCGGGCAGCGGTTTCATTCCCGCCTCGACGTGGCGGGCGATGTTCTCCAGCACCACAATCGCATCATCGACCACAAAGCCGGTGGCGATGGTCAGCGCCATCAGCGACAGGTTGTTGAGGCTGAAGCCGCACAGGTACATCGCGGCGAAGGTGCCAATCAGTGAAACCGGCACCGCCACCGCCGGGATCAGCGTGGCGCGACCCGACCGTAAAAAGGCGAACACCACCAGGATCACCAGCGCGACGGCGATCACCAGCGATTGCTCCACTTCATGCAGCGAGGCCCGAATGGTGGGTGAGCGATCCTGAGCGATCTGCAGATCGATAGCGGCCGGGATCACCTCGTGCAGCAGCGGCATTTCGGCGCGGATGCGGTCCACCGTATCGATGACGTTTGCTTCAGGCGTTTTGCGGATCAGCAGCAGCACCGCCGGTTTACCGCGCGACATCCCGGCGTTGCGCACGTCCTGAACCGAGTCTTCGACTGTCGCCACGTCCGACAGCCTGACCGCCGCGCCGTTGTTGTAATGCACTATCAGCGGCTGATACTCACTGGCGGTCTGCAGCGCATCGTTGGTACGCAACTGCCAGCGCTGCTGCGAATCATCCAGTGCGCCCTGCGGCCGTCGCTGATTGGCGTTGGAAATGGCGGTGCGCACCGCATCCAGCGACACGCCCTGATTAAACAGCGCCTGTGGATTGAGGGCCACGCGGACCGCGGGCAGCGAGCTGCCGCCGACCGTGACGTCACCGACGCCCTCGATTTGCGACAGTTTCTGCGCCAGCTGCGTCGAGGCGTAGTCATACAGCTGTCCCGGATTGTAGCTGTCCGAGGTCAGCGTCATGATCATAATCGGCGCATCTGAAGGGTTCACTTTGCGATACGTCGGGCGCGACGGCATCCCGGTAGGCAGCAGGCTTTGCGCCGCGTTAATCGCTGCCTGCACATCACGCGCCGCGCCGTTGATGTCACGGTCGAAATCGAACACCAGAATGATGCGGGTGCTGCCGAGTGAGCTGGTGGAGGTCATTTCGCTCACCCCGGCGATGCGGCCCAGCGAGCGTTCAAGCGGCGTGGCGACCGACGAGGCCATGGTTTCCGGCGCAGCGCCAGGCAGCGAGGCCGAAATCACGATCACCGGAAAATCGACCTGCGGCAGCGGTGCCACCGGCAGCAGGCGAAAACCGAGGATGCCGGCCAGCGCAATCGCCAGCGTCAGCAGGGTCGTGGCGACCGGCCGATGAATGAACAGGGCAAAAAACTTCACTCTGCGGCCTCCGTGCGGCCGAGGCGACGGCGGGTGGCGTGCGCCAGCTGATCAAACAGCAGGTAGATCACCGGCGTGGTAAACAGGGTCAGCACCTGACTGACAATCAGACCGCCGACCATCGCAATCCCCAGCGGGTGACGCAGTTCCGCGCCGACCCCGGTACTGAGCATCAGCGGTAACGCGCCCAGCAGCGCCGCCAGCGTGGTCATCAGAATCGGCCGGAAACGCAGCAGGCAGGCCTGATAGATAGCATCGTAAGGCTGCATCCCCTGTTCACGCTCAGCCGCCAGCGCGAAGTCGATCATCATGATGGCGTTCTTTTTCACGATACCGATCAGCAGAATGATGCCGATGATCGCCACAATATCCAGCTCGTTGCCGCTGAGCATCAGCGCCAGCAGCGCCCCGACGCCCGCGGTTGGCAGCGTCGACAGTATGGTGATTGGATGGATAAAGCTCTCATACAGCACCCCGAGCACGATATACATCGCTACAATCGCCGCCACAATCAGCCAGACGGTGCTGCTCAGCGCCGCTTCAAACGCCAGCGTGCTGCCCTGGAACTGAGTCATCATTTCGGCGGGCATACCGAGCTGCGCTTCTGCCTGCGATACCGCTTTGACCGCATCTTCCAGCGAATAGCCGTCACCCACGTTGAACGAGAAGGTCGCCGACGGGAACTGATCGAGATGGTTGATACTGAGCGGCGTATGACGCTGTTCAATCCGGGCAATGGTGCTGAGCGGTACGCTGCCGCCGTCGCTGCTGGCCAGACGAATGCCCTCCAGGCTTTGCAGGCCCGGCGTGGCGCGGTTGTCCTGCTCCAGCACTACGCGATACTGATTGGCCTGGGTATAAATGGTGGAGATCAGGCGCTGACCAAAGGCGTTATACAGCGCGTTATCCACGTCCGCCATGCTGATACCCAGCCGGCTGGCGCTGGCGCGATCGACATTGATATAGGCTTCCAGCCCCTGATCCTGCCAGTCGCTGCTGACATCCCGCAGTTGCGGCAGGGTATTCAGCTCGGCCAGCAGCGCCGGCACCCAGGTAGAAAGTGAGGCCAGCGAACCCGACTGCAGCGTGAACTGATAGGGCGTGCGGCTCGCCTGGGTATCAATGGTGAGATCCTGTACCGCCTGCAGCCATAGCTGCACCCCCGGAATCTCGCTGACCTGCTGTTGCAGCCGTTGCTGAATCACCGGGATCCGGTCCTCACGCTGGTCGAGCGGCTTGAGGTTGATTTGCAGACGCGCACTGTTCAGCGAGGCGTTGGTGCCGTCCACCCCGACAAACGAGGTCATGCTCTGCACCGCCGGATCTTTCATGATGATTGAAGCTACATCGCGGGTGCGCTCGGCCATGCTGGCGTAGGAGACCGACTGCGGTGCCTGCAGCGTGCCCTGAATAATGCTGTTGTCCTGCTGCGGGAAAAAGCCTTTCGGAATCATCATCCACAGCAGCACGGTCAGCACCAGGGTGCCAAGCGCGACCGATAAGGTCAGCCACCGATGATTAAGCACCCGGCGTAAACCGCGGCCGTAAACCGCAATGATGCGCTCAAACATCGCTTCGCTGGCGCGTGAGAAACGGTTCTGCTTACGCAGCGAGTCGGCGCTCAGCATCCGGGCGCACATCATCGGCGTCAGGGTCAGCGAGACCACCGCCGAGATCAGAATCGCCACCGCCAGCGTCACGGCAAACTCGCGGAACAGGCGGCCAATCACATCGCCCATAAACAGCAGCGGGATCAGCACCGCAATCAGTGAGAAGGTCAGGGAGATGATGGTAAAACCGATTTCGCCTGCGCCTTTCAGCGCCGCGGTTAACGGTTTTTCCCCTTTTTCGATGTAGCGGGAGATATTCTCAATCACCACAATCGCGTCATCGACCACAAAGCCGGTGGCGATGGTCAGCGCCATTAAGGTCAGGTTGTTGATCGAAAAGCCGAGAAAATACATCGCCGCAAAGGTGCCGATCAGCGACAGCGGCACCGCAACTGCCGGAATCAGCGTGGCGGGCACGTTGCGCAGGAACAGGTAGATGATCATCACCACCAGCGCCATCGCCAGTATCAGCTCATACTGGGTATCGCTGACCGAGGCGCGGATATTGGTGGTGCGGTCGGTCAGCAGTTTGACCTCGACCGATTTTGGCAACGCCGCCGTCAGCGCGGGCAGCATGGCGCGAATATTGTCGGCGGTAGCAATGATGTTGGCACCTGGCTGACGCTGCACGTTGAGCACAATCGCGGCGTCGCGGTTGGCCCAGGCACCCAGCCAGCTGTTCTCTGCGCCTTGCTCAATGGTGGCGACGTCACCCAACCGCACCGGCGCGCCGTTGTTGTAGCTGATGATCAACTGACGGTAATCTTCCGCCGATTTCATCTGGTCGTTGGCCGACAGGGTAATCGAGCGCGTCGGCCCATCCAGGCTGCCTTTAGCCGAATTGACGTTGGCGTCGCTGATGGCGGTACGCACCGTCTCGCTGGTCAGGCCAAGCGCCGCCAGCGCCTGGGCGTTCATTTTGACCCGCACCGCCGGACGCTGACCGCCGGACAGGGTCACCAGCCCGACGCCGCTGACCTGAGAAATTTTCTGCGCCACCCGGGTTTCCACCATGTCCTGAACCTGGGTCAGCGGCATGCTGCGGGTGGTAACGGCCAGCGTCATGATCGGCGGATCGGCCGGGTTCACTTTGCTGTAGACCGGCGGGTTGGGCAGATCGTTGGGCAGCAGGTTGGTGGCGGAGTTAATCGCTGCCTGCACTTCCTGTTCCGCCACGTCGAGCGGCAGGCTGAGCTGGAACTGCAGCGTCACTACCGATGCGCCGCCCGAACTCTGCGACGCCATCTGCTTCAGGCCCGACATCTGACCGAACTGACGCTCCAGCGGTGCGGTAATGGATGAGGTGACGACATCCGGACTGGCACCCGGATAGAGGGTGACCACCTGAATAGTCGGATAATCAACTTCCGGCAGCGCCGAAACCGGCAGGAAGCGATAGCCCAGCACGCCTGCCAGCAGAATGGCAATCATCAACAGCGTGGTGGCTACCGGACGCAGAATAAACTGGCGCGACGGTCCACCGCTGTGATCGGGAGGCATTACCTGCATTACTCACGCTCTCCCTTCGACGGCAGCGCCGCACGGCTACTGCGCGGTGCGGTACTTTGCGCCGCGACAATCTCAACTTTCGCGCCTTCGGTCAGGCGATCCAGGCCATCGGTCACCACCCGTTCACCCGCTTCCAGCCCGGCGCTGATCACCACTTTCTGGCTATCCTGCAAGCCGGCAATCACGCTTTTCTTGCTGACTTTGTTATCGCTGTTGACCACCCAGACGAAGTGGCCTTCATTGCCCATCTGCAGCGCGGCGGCCGGAATAACCACCGCATCCTGCAGGGTATTGACCTTCAGCCGGACGTTAACGAACTGATTGGGGAACAGCGCATCGTCCTGATTATCGAAGCGCGCTTTGATCTTAATGGTGCCGGTGGTGACATCAATCTGATTATCGAGGCTCAGCAGTTTACCGCTGGCAATCAGCGCCTGATTGCTGCGATCCCAGGCTTCAACCAGCAGCGGCTCACCGCTTTTCTGCGCCTGCAGAATCTGACTGATGTTGTTTTCGGCGAGGGTGAACACCACGTCAATCGGCTGGGTCTGGGTGATGACCACAATGCCGGTGGTATCACCGCTGGTGACGTAGTTGCCGACGTCAACCTGCTTCAGACCGACCCGGCCGGCGATCGGTGCGGTAATCCGGCTGTAGGTCAGATTAAGCTGGGCGCTGGCGACGCTGCCCTGGTCGGCTTTCAGGGTGCCGAGGGTTTCACTGACCAGCGAGCGCTGGGTATCCAGCTCCTGTTGCGACACCAGCGAACTTTTCGCCAGCTTTTCGAAACGCGCCAGGTCGCGGCGGGCGTTCGCCAGCGTGGCCTGATCCTTAGCCAGCTGGCCCTGGGCCTGGGTTAAGGCTACCTGATACGGGCGCGGATCGACTTCTGCCAGCAAATCGCCTGCTTTGACCTGCTGGCCTTCGGTAAAGTGAATCGCCAGCAGATCGCCGTTAACCCGGCTGCGCACCGTGGCGGTATTGGCGGCGGTGACGGTGCCTAATCCGCTCAGGTACTGCGGGACGCTCTGGCTGGTGGCGCTGGCGGCCTGAACCGGGGCCAGCGGACGACGCGCGCCGTCAGCGCCGCCTTTGTCTTTGCCACGCGGCGCGCGTGCGCCACTCTGCTGGTCGGCCTGAGGCTCAGCAGAGTGCTGCCACCAGTAATATCCGCCGACGGCAGCGGCAATCACCACCAGCACAATCAGGCTCTTTTTCATAACAGGATGTCGGGTGCTCATTATTTTGCTTGCTCTCCAGCAGTGATGTAGTCCCAGGCGCAGGCATCAAACGGGTAGCCTGCAAACGACAGATTGTAGTCGCCTCTGACGGGCAAAAGTTGAAGGAAATAAGGATATCTGTCAGGGCGGGGTAAGTATGCCTTTTCTGACATTAATCACACCACAATCGTCATAAAGAAACCGTTTCGCTTTGCTATGCTCAGTGACAGACCGTTTCGAGACACCATGAAGGAGCAGATGATGAGTCAGAATGAAACCCGACAGTTAGGCGACAGCGGCATTGCTGTGCCGCTACTGACGTTTGGTGGCAACGTGTTTGGCTGGACCGTGGATCGGCCCACTTCGTTTTCGCTGCTGGACGCGCTGGTGGAAAAAGGGCTGTGGTTTATCGACACCGCCGATGTTTACTCACGCTGGGCGCCGGGCAATAAAGGCGGCGAATCAGAAACCATTATCGGCGAATGGCTGAAGAAAAGCGGCAAACGCGACAGTATCGTGCTGGCCACTAAGGTCGGGATGGAGCTTTCGCCGGAGAAAACCGGACTAAAACCGCAGTATATCCGGCAGGCGGTGGAAGACTCGCTGCGTCGGCTGCAAACCGATTATATCGATCTCTACCAGGCGCACCGTGACGATCAGGACACGCCGCTGGCCGAGACCCTAAGCGCCTTCGACAGCCTGATTAAAGAGGGCAAAGTGCGGGCCATCGGTGCCTCTAACTACAGTGCGGCTCGCCTGCAGCAGGCGCTGGAGATCAGCGAGGCGGAAGGGCTGGCGCGTTATGACACCCTGCAGCCGGAATATAACCTCTACGATCGCCAGCCTTATGAGTCAGAGCTGGAGCCGGTGGTCAGCCAGCACGGGCTGGGCGTGATTAACTACTATTCGCTGGCCAGCGGTTTCCTGAGCGGCAAATACCGCCAGCCGGCTGATGCCAGCAAAAGTCAGCGCGGCCAGGGCGTGGTGGAAAAATACCTTAACCCGCGTGGCCTGAAGATTCTGGCGGCGCTGGATGCCATTGCTGAGGCGCATCAGGTCTCGCCGACGCAGGTGGCGCTGGCGTGGCAAATCGCCCGTCCCAGCATCACCGCGCCGATTGTCAGCGCCACCTCGCTGGCCCAGCTCGACGAACTGGCGGCGGCGACCCGGCTTACGCTGACGCCGCAGCAGATTGACCAGCTGGCCGACGCCAGCCGCTAACAGAACGGGGCCGCTGCGCCCCGTTTTGCGCTAAACCCTTCATATTTCGCCTCCGCTGCTGAAACAGTAACCACTCTGAGATCCAGCTCACATTTGCGCGAATAAACTGGTTAGTTGACTAATCGTGCGCACGTATTTACAAAAATTGAACTTTCCTCAGCACTATCCTCTGCGGGTCATTTTTCCCGTAAATCACATAAGAATAAGCATGATGAAAAACAAACAAACAGAGCAGCGTTTTCCGCTGCGCCGTGTGGCAACCGGCAGTCTGATTCTGGCAATGTTAACCGGCCAGGCGATGGCCGCTGACGCGCTGAGCCCTGATTCAGAGTGGATGTTTGGTGACTGGGGTGGTTACCGAACGCAGTTGCAGAACGACGGCATTAAATTTGACGTTAATTACACCATGGAAAGCGCGGCCAACTTAGGCGGCGGCGCCGATACCAACACCACTATGCGTTACAGCGATCAGTGGACCTTCGGCACCAATTTCGATCTGGAAAAACTGCTGGACTGGCAGGATGCAGAATTCCAGATGACCATCACTAACCGTGACGGACAAAACCTGTCCGACCAGGTCGCGGACAAGCGCACCGGCATGCTCTCTTCGGTGCAGGAAGTTTATGGTCGTGGCCAGACCTGGCGTCTGACCCAGTTCTGGTTGCGCAAAGGGCTGTTTAACGACGTGGTCGATCTGAAAGCTGGCCGGGTGACGGTCGGTGAGGACTTCGATAACTTCGACGGCAATCTGTTCCAGAACCTGGCGCTGGGCAGCGGCCAGGCCGGTAACTGGCGCGGTGACCGCTGGTTTAACTGGCCGGTCTCCCAGTGGGGCGGCCGCATCAAACTGAATATCACCCCGGAAGTTTTCTTCCAGGTGGGATTCTATAACCAGAACCGGGCTAACTACGATCGCGGCGACGGCTTCCGTCTGGATACCAGCAATTCTGAAGGCAATCTGGTGCCGGTCGAACTGGGCTGGAAACCGACGCTGGGCGCGCAAAAGCTGCCGGGTAACTACCGCATCGGCTATTACTACTCTTCAGCTAATGGCGATGTCTATGGCAGCTGGCGCAACGGCGCGTATCAGGATCAGGATCACGCCTATGGTGGCTACCTGCTGTTGCAGCAACAGCTGACGGCGCAGGATGGCGATGTGAATCGCGGTCTGGGCGTGCGGGTTCAGGCGGTGATGAACGATCACAAAACCTCTAAAACCGACAACTACCAGTCGATCGCCTTTACCTGGAAAGGGCCGTTTGATGCGCGTCCTGATGATGAAATTGGCGTAGGCGCGGCGCGTATTCACGTCAACAGCGACTACACCCGCTCGCTGCGTCAGCAGAATCAGGCTAACGGCGAGAGCAGCTTTGACAGCCCGACCTATCTGCCGATTCAGGATGGCTCGGAGTATAACTACGAGGTCTATTACAACGCAAAAGTGACCAACTGGATGTCGCTGCGCCCGAACCTGCAGTATGTGGTGGCGCCTGGCGCGGTCAGCGAAGTGAAAGATGCGTTTATCGGCGGCATCAGCGCCAATATCGCGTTCTGATCGGCTGTCAAAACAGTAACGGCGCCGTTGGGCGCCGTTTTTTTTGCTGCGAGATCACGCTTAGCGGAACATCACTTCTGCCCAGCGGGCTAAACCGGCGGTTACCGAGGCGAAATCATCGCCGCCGGCAATCGGCGTGTCAGGCAGCGTCTGCTGCAGTGCCGCACGCAGCAGCGGCGAGCGCGCACTGCCGCCGGTCAGGTAGACCACATCAGGCTTGATCTGGCTGGTGGCCAGCGCCAGCTGGACCTGCTCAAGGATTTTCTCCAGTGGCTGGTTGATCGCCTCCTGCAGCAGGTTGACGCTGAGATCGGCCTGCAGCGATCCGGCAATAAAGTCGAGCGACGCCGCATGTTCCGCGCGATCTGACAGCGCGATTTTGCTCTCTTCAGCAGCCCGAACCAGACGATAACTCAGCTTCTGCTGCCACACTTTCAGCAGGCGAGCGACGACGTCACTCTGTTCCGCGTCACGGACTAAATCGCGCAGCAACTTACCGCAGGCGGCGCTGTAAAATTCGCTTTGCGCCGGAACATCGTTGATCGCGACCGCATTCCACCACGGCAGGGCGGGCAGGGCGATGCCTTTCTGGGTGTTACCGCCGAGACCGAGCAGCGGCATCAGCGTTTTGAACGCCAGCATAATGTCGAGATCGTTCCCGCCGACGCGGCAGCCGCTGTGGCCCAGCAGGCTTTCGCGGCGATCGGCTTTGTCGCGCCACTGCGGTCCCATCAGTAACATCGAACAGTCGGTGGTCCCGCCGCCGATATCCACTACCAGCACCCGGGTCTCCTGCTGCAGGGTGGCTTCAAAATCCAGACCGGCCGCTACTGGCTCAAACTGAAACTCTACCTCGCGGAAGCCGGCCCGCTGTGCGGCACGCAGTAAAATACCCTGCGCCTGCTGGTTGGCCTCTTCACTGCCTAAGCCCTGGAAGTTAATCGGACGGCCAATCACCGCCTGATCGATCGGCTGATCGAGCTGGCTTTCGCCCTGCTGACGAATGTGCAGCATCATGGCGCAGACCAGATCTTCAAACAGGGCGATCTGCTGCGGTTTCAGACCGCTGGCACCGAGAAAGGATTTGGGGGATTTTACGAACCAGACATCTTCCGGGTCGACCATGTAATGCTGCAGCGCGGTCAGACCAAACTGCACGCTGTTGGGCAGTACCTCGATATCTTCTTCGCGGTTAAAACGCAGGGCGCGCTGCAGCAGGGCGGTGGTTTCACTGTCGGGCGTCGCCACCTGATGATGACGATAGAGCCATTCACTGACCGACTCACGGGTAGGCGCACAGATCATCGACGGCAGCAGGCGCTGACCGTTTTCCAGCGTTAACAGACGCGGCGCGCCATTTTCACTGACGGCTATGGAACAGTTAGCCGTGCCGTAATCGAATCCTATGAACATTTTGGCCCCCATGCCGGAAAAAAGGGGGCGACTTTAGCGCAGCTTTAGCAGGGTAGCAAGCGCGTAACGGTGGATTTAACGGATGGCAAAAAAGCGCGCCTCGGCCAGCACGCTCAGCGGCTGACGTTCGGCGACCGCGCTGCCCCAGACACCGTCCACATCCAGACTGGCGAGGGTAGTCAGCACCGCCGGAACCGAAACCGGACCGGCCAGCAGGGCAATATTGCGCTGCGACGCCTGGCCCTGGATGATGGTCAGCAACATCTCATCCATCAGATTGTTATGCACATTGGAGACCAGTTCAGGTGCCAGCACCAGACAGTCGACCCACTCATCGCTGAGCTGATTGAAGGCGTCGAGGTTGCGGCCAAAGTGCTGCAGCACGATGCGGCAGCCACTCTGACGCAGCTGCAGCAGTGCGCTGTGCAGCCGATCGCCCTGACTTAACACGCTGGCAGCCGGGAAGGCGAAGCCACAGCGGCTGTCACTCAGGCCCGCCGCCACAAAACGGTGACACAGCTGCTGGACAAAATCGGCATCCAGCAACGCCTGGGCGCTAAGCGGCAGAACCACCGCAATGCCTTTTTCATTCAGCCCCTGCACATCGTGCTGGAACAAGGCCTCAACAATTTTATTGTCCAGCTGACGGCGCAGTACTTCATCCGGCAGATTATTGCGCAGCAGCGTTTCATCAATCAGCAGGCCGTCCGGGGTTAACAGTTGTACCTCCAGCAGCCAGAGAAAGGCCGACTGTGGCGTATTCGGCGGGGCGACAGCCCAGGCCGGCAGCTCTATCTGCAGCGAGTCGATCATCGCGGCGTCGAGGCCCTGATGATTGCCCGCCAGCGGCAACCGGTGCTGCTCATACACCACATAGCGGCCGCGACCGCTGCGTTTGGCGTTGTAACAGGCGATATCGGCCTGAGACAGCACATCACTGCTCTGGCAGTTGTCCGGTGAAATCTGGGTGACGCCGACGCTGGCCCCCACCTGATAGAGGCGGCCCAGCCACTGGAAGCGGGAGTCATTGACCGTGGTGACAATGCGCTGAATCACCTCACAGGCCTGCTCAACCTGACAGTCGGGCATCAGCAACGCAAATTCATCGCCGCCCAGCCGCGCCAGGAAATCACTGCTGCGCAGATGATGCTGCATCAGGTCGGACAGTTCCCGCAGCAGCGCATCGCCCGCCGCATGACCGGCGCTATCGTTAACCGCTTTAAATCTGTCGAGATCGATAAACACCAGCACGTGATGATGCTGATGTTCCGCTGCATCATACAGCAGCCGTTTTAGCTGGTGCTCGAAGCTGGCGCGGTTCGGCAGGCGGGTCAGGGTGTCGTGCAGCGCACTGTAGCTCAGGCGCTTCATCAGTTTGCGCGATTCACTGACGTCCTGGATGACCATCACCGCACCCTGTTCCAGTCCGGCCTCAGAGCGTAGCGGGGTGATGCTGTAATGAATGTCGATGTGCCCGCCATCCGGCGTATGCAGCACCAGATCCTGATCCAGGTCGGGGGTGATTTTCTCTCGCGGTAGCTGACACAGCAGCAGATTTTCAGTCTGCGGTCCGTTACGGCCCTGGGTGATGTGCAGCAGATCGCTAAGGGGTTTACCCGCCGCCTGCTGCTGCGACCAGCCACTCATCTTCTCGGCCACCGGATTCATAAAGGCGACGCGCATCGCTTCATCGGTGCTGATCACCGCCTCACCGATCGAGTCGAGGGTGATCGCCATTCGCTCTTTTTCCTGAAACAGCGCGTCGTTCAGGTTGCGTAACGGGGTAATGTCCTGACAAATCCCCAGCATCCGCTCAATCCGTCCCTCTTTACTGAGGATGCGGTTGGCCTGCGTGCGCACCCAGCGCTGGCCCTCGGCGTTAACAATCCGGTATTCCATATGGAAGGCGCTGCGCAGTTCAATCGCCTGCTGCACCGTTAGCGCCGCATGCTCCCGATCGCCAGGATGCAGCAAATGCACCCACAAGTCATAGCTGGGCGACTCGTGTGGCGCCAGGCCAAACAGCGCATACATCCGCTTGTCCCAGAGCATCTCGCCGGTCAGCAGGTTCCATTCCCACACGCCGATGCCGCCCGCCTCGTTGGCCAGCGTGATACGCTCCATCAGCCGGCGGTTGACCTGCTCGCTCTGTTTCAGCTCAGAGATATCCACGATTTGGGCAATCAGGTAGAGCGGCAGATGGGCGGGATCGCGCACCAGCGATACCGTCAGCCGGGTCCAGACAATCTCACCGTCTTTGCGGAAGTAACGCTTTTCCAGCGTGTAGGTGTCAATCTCACCGCCGAGCAGCTTACTCAGCTGCTGCAGATCGTTGCTGAGGTCGTCAGGATGGGTGATCTGCTGAAAGGTCAGCCGCCGCAGTTCATCTTCCGGATAGCCCAGCGTCTGGCAGAGTGAGTGGTTAACCTGCAGCCAGCTGCCCTGCGGTGAGACCAGCGCCATGCCAATCGCCGAGTATTCCATCGCGTGGCGAAAGCGGGTTTCGCTTTCGCTGATATGATTTTTTTCACGCCGAAACGCATCCATCACCAGCGACATGATGTGGCTGGGGATCAGCACCAGCAGGAACGGCAGCCAGCTGGAGACCGGTCCCAGCGCACCGTTATTGTTCACCACGCTGACCAGGCCAAAGGCCAGCAGCATTGACATAAAGCTGGCGTTCAGAAAAAACAGCACGAACGCCTGCAGTTTGGGCAGCCGGACGGCGCACCAGAACAGAATCACCACAATAAAGGTGAACGGCCACGGCAGATAGCGCAGGGCCAGATAGCTGGCCACCAGCGTCACCGTCAGCGTCAAAAAGAATTCCGTCAGGTGCAGTTCGCCCAGCTGGCTACGGCGCAGCGGCCACGGCAGCAACAGCAGCATCGGACCGAGCACCAGCATGCCGATAATCTCGGAGATCACCCAGGTATAAAAGAACGGAAACGAGGCGTGACCACTAACCTGCAGTACCCACAGCGCCATCAGCCCGCCGATCAGCGGCGTACAAATCCCGACTGACAGCACCAGTCGCGCCCAGTCATGCAGTGAACTGAGCGGCGCACGGCGATCGAGGAACGCCCGCAGCAGTATTCCGCCCAGACCCGCCTGCAGCAGGTTAAGCAGGGCAAATTTAATGTTAGAGAGGGCCGGTCCGATGATGATTGCATTGGCACAGGCGGTGCCGAGCACGCAGGCCGTCAGGTAGAGCGGGAGCTGGCGTGACGGGCAGCGGAAAACCACCACCGTCATGGCGGCAGTCGGAAACCATAGCGGAGAAATTTTACCGCTGACCACGATCAGCTCGAGGCAGAACAGCGTCAGGGCAAACAGCGAGCAGCCGAGTAAAAGCGCAGAGATCCAGCGCTTTTTCGGTCGATTGTGCAGGTAGGGGATCTCTATGGTCATGCAGACGTCCGGCAGGGCGCAGCGGTTCCGTAACGGCGAACCAGGCACCAGTCATTCTCTTTCAGCATGCTAGCACATTCAGATAAGAAAAAAGGGGGCAAATCAAAGTTGCCCGTTATTCGGCGAATTGACGGGCAGAGAAAGTTAGCCTTTGATTACTGGCGGAAAAGATCGGCGCGGGTGTAAGGCTTTTCCAGACCGGCCAGGCTGGCGGAAAACCGTTCGAGGAACTGCTGGGTGGTGGCTACCCGGCCATGACTTAACAGGACAAATGGCACTAACAGCGCGGCGCCAACCTGCGGCCAGCTGAACCCTTTGAGCGCGGTACCACGCTGTGAAATCAGGAAGACGGTGCTCAGCGTGAAGCCGAGCAGCAGGCCGGTCGCCACTTCACTTTTAGAATGGGCGTGGATCACCAGGCGCGAGAAGCCCACCATCAAGGGGATCATATAGCCGACGCCAATCGCCAGGCCGCGCCACAGGGCGGGCCAGCGGCCAGAAATCAGCCACAGCATCACCGGCCACAGGGTGGCTGACATCGCGCTATGCCCGCTGAAACCGGTAAAATTAAAGCGCGCACTGCCAATACCAAAGCCGAGAAACAAAATTTTTGACAGGCTGACCAGCAGTCCGGCGAGGCCAAAGGCGACCACCCAATAGAGTACCGTACGGCGGTTATCGCTTTTCCACGGTAAAATCAGCGCAATAAGCACCGCTGTCGGAATCAACAGCATGCTGTCGCCAAAATAAGTCAAAGTCTTCCAGAGCATACAACTCCTGATGGGATCGGTCGGTCGTACCCGGCAGACACGCGTTGAGCGCGCCGCGCCGGCGGTTTTATTTATATTACAGTGTGTGCTTAGTTTATCGGTGAAATGAGTGGCGTCCAAAGGAGAAAGTCTGAAAAGTCAGCCGCGCCATTTCTCTGGCATCAAAACGCCGAAATCCCTATACTTAGCGCGAACACACCCTCTCCATTTCGGCCCGTCATCTGGACGCGTAATGCGTGACCAGTGGCAGGCTCCAGTTATCAGGTCTTAAAAAAGTATGACTGACAAGTCTCATCAGTGCGTGATTGTAGGCATTGCCGGCGCTTCCGCATCCGGTAAAAGTTTAATTGCCAGCACGCTCTATCGTGAAATCCGTGATCAGGTAGGTGACGAGCATATCGGGGTTATCCCGGAAGATGCTTATTACAAAGATCAAAGTCACCTCACCATGGAAGAGAGGGTTAAAACCAATTATGACCATCCCAGCGCGATGGATCATGATTTGCTGTTGCAGCATTTGCAGGCGGTTAAAGCCGGCCAGGATATTGAGTTACCGGTCTACAGTTATGTTGAACACACCCGCACCACGGAAACCCTGCACCTGAAGCCAAAAAAGGTCATTATCCTTGAAGGCATTCTGCTGTTAACCGATGCGCGTCTGCGTCAGGAACTGAATTTCTCGATTTTCGTTGATACCCCGCTCGACATCTGCCTGATGCGCCGCATGAAGCGTGACGTTAATGAGCGTGGCCGTTCGATGGATTCAGTGATGAGTCAGTATCAGAAAACCGTGCGTCCGATGTTCCTGCAGTTCATCGAACCCTCAAAACAGTACGCCGATATCATTGTGCCGCGCGGCGGGAAAAACCGCATTGCCATTGATATTCTCAAAGCCAAAATTAATCAGTTTTTTGAATAATTCACGTCTGTCTGGATGTGATGCGCACAGGCGGCACCCACTAGGGCGCCTGTTCGCTACACTTACGTCATGGAGTTAGCGCAATGAGATTATGCGACCGCGATATTGAAGCCTGGCTGGATAATGGCAAGCTGGCCATTGAGCCACGCCCGCCCGTCGAGCGGATTAATGGTGCCACGGTCGATGTACGACTGGGCAATCAGTTTCGTACGTTCAGCGGCCACACGGCGGCTTATATCGATCTCAGTGGTCCGAAACATGAAGTGAGCGCGGCGCTGGACCGGGTGATGAGCGATGAAATCGTGCTGCCGGACGGCGAAGCCTTTTTCCTGCATCCCGGTGAACTGGCGCTGGCGGTGACGCTTGAGTCGGTCACGCTGCCGGACGATCTGGTCGGCTGGCTGGACGGGCGCTCCTCACTGGCGCGACTCGGCCTGATGGTGCATGTCACCGCACACCGTATCGATCCTGGCTGGCAGGGACGCATCGTGCTGGAGTTCTATAACTCAGGTAAACTGCCGCTGGCGCTGCGTCCCGGCATGTTAATCGGCGCGCTGAGCTTCGAGCCGCTTTCCGGCCCGGCAGCGCGTCCCTATAACCGGCGTGAAGATGCAAAATACCGCGGTCAGCAGGGCGCTGACGCGAGCCGTATCGACAAAGACTGATTTACTGAGGATGTAATGAAGAGAGTGATAACCACGCTGGCCATCCTGTTAGTGGTGGTCGTAGCGGGAATGACCGCACTGGTGCTGCTGGTAAATCCCAACGACTTTCGTGCCTATATGGTGCAACAGGTTGAACAACGCAGTGGTTATCAGCTTCAGGTCAGCGGCGATCTGCGCTGGCACGTCTGGCCGCAACTCAGCATCCTGGCCGGACGCATGAGCCTGACCGCGCCGGGTGCCAGCCAGCCGCTGGTAACGGCGGACAATATGCGGCTGGATGTCGATCTCTGGCCGCTGCTGTCACATCAGCTGAGCGTAACCCAGGTGATGCTGAAGAATGCGGTGGTGCGGGTGACGCCCGACAGCGCCGCGCAACCGGCAAAAAATGCCCCGCAGGGTCCGCGTAACGCCGAGCCTTCTGCGCCGTCCAGCGGCTGGTCGTTTGACATCGCCCAGCTGCGGGTGGCCGACAGTTTGCTGATCTGGCAACAGCCGGGCGGCGACGAATATAACTTCCGCGATTTTAATCTCAATCTGGAACAGGATGCGCGTAAGCAAGCCACGCTGACCCTGAGTTCCAGCCTGACGCGCAATCAGCGCAACGTCACCGTGAACCTGAAGGGCCGGCTGGATGCGGCGCAGTATCCGCATCGCCTCAGCGGTGAGATAGAGCAGCTCGATTACAGCCTGTCCGGTGCGGATATGCCGGCGCAGGGGATCAAAGGCAGGCTGAGTGGCCAGGCTGACTGGAATGCCGACAGCCAGCAGTTCGCCCTGCGTAATCTGCAGCTTACGGCCAACGACAGCACCCTGACCGGCCAGGCCGATGGTCGCCTGGCCATGCCGCAACGGCTGGCGCTCGACCTTAAAGCCAGCAACCTCAATCTGGATAATCTACTGACCGATACGCCGGACGCTGACGCGCCGGGCGCACAGCGGGCGACGGTGACCCGTTCGCCGGTAATCGCGCAGCCGCGTGAGAAAAGTAACGCCGATTCACCGCTCAACAGCCTCGACCTGACACTCAAAGTTCAGGCTGATAAGGCGCTGTGGCGCGGGTTACCGCTGACCGGGCTGGCCATTGATGCCACCAATCAACGCGGCCTGATGACGCTTAACACCCTGCAAGGCCGTCTGGGGCAGGGCAGTTTCTCGATTCCGGGCAGCATCGATATCCGCCAGCCAGTGACCCACGTTAGCCTGCAGCCTGAGCTGAGTCAGATTGACATTCAGCCGCTGCTTAAAGCCTTTGAACTGCCGGAAAGCCTGCAGGGAACGGTGAGCCTGAACGGCAGCCTGGCGGGTGACACACTGAGCGTGGCCGAGGCGAAGCGCAGCTGGCAGGGCAGGGCGGCAATCAGCGCCAGCCATCTTAAACTGGCACAGCTCAATCTGCAGCAGATGGTGCGGCGCGCGGTGGCGCGGGCCAGTAACCGCGTCAGCAGTGACGACCAGCCGGATCAGGGCATCGATCAGATCAGCGGCCAGCTGGCGCTGAATCGCGGCGAACTCAGCTTCAGCCAGCTGAGCGGCAACGGTCAGCATCTGGCGCTGCAGGGCGCGGGCAAAGTGAACATGGTGCAGCAGCAGCTTGACGTGACGCTGGGGCTGAAGATCAGCGGCTGGAAAGGCGATGAAGAGCTGGTGGCCGCGCTCTCCGATCAACCGATCCCGCTGCGGATGTACGGCAGCTGGAACGATCTGCAATATTCATTACCGGTGGATGCGGTATTGCGCGACCGGCTGCAGAACGAGGCGAAGTCGCGGTTAGATAAATGGATCGAACGTCAGCCAGAGAGCGACAATAAACAGAATATGCAGAAGCTGCTGCGCCCGTAAACGGCGCAGCGCATCAGACCTGATAATCCATCACCGGCTGTTGCAGAATTTCGACTTTCTGCACCCGGTGATTTTCTACCTGTAGCGTCCGCAACAGGTAGTCTCCCAGCTGCAGCTCTTCCCCTTCCTGCGGAATATGTTGCAGCCGGTCCATCAGTAAGCCGGCCAGGGTATGGTAATCCCGCTGCTCTTCCAGCGGTAATTTCACATACAGCGCCAGGTCGTCCAGCGGCATATGGCCGTTGGCTATCCAGTGGTTTTCACCCTGAATCTGAATATCGTAGCGGGCATCGATTTCGCCCGCCTCATTTGGCAGGTTACCGGCAATGGTTTCCATCACGTCACTCAGGGTGACCACCCCCTCAACCGATCCAAACTCATCCACCACAAAGGCAAAATGGGTATGCGCCTGGCGAAACTGCTCCAGCGCCTGCAACAGCGTCAGGCGTTCAGGAAACACCAGCGGCTGGCGAATCAGCGCCCGCAAATCGAGGGAGTTGTTATGCAGCGACTGGTGCAGCAGATCGATAACGTGGACCACGCCAAGCGGTTCGCTGGAGTGGTCGGTCATCAGAATCCGGGTGTGCTGATTACGGTCGAGGCGCGCCATGATTTCAGCCGGATCGTCGCTCAGGTCGATATGTTCAACGTCATGACGTGAGGTCATAATGCTGTTAACGTGGCGCTGTCCCAGCCCCAGTACCCGGGCAATCATCACCCGTTCCTGGCGGTTGAACAGCATCGTCGCGTCACTGTCGGCAATCAGCGAAGAGGTTTTCGCATCCAGCTCTGCCGGTTCCGCCGCGCCGCGCAGTAGCCGCAGCACCGCTTCGGCAGTGCGCTGACGTAACGGCCGGCCAGCCGAGAGCACCCGCCGACGGTTAAACTGCGCCAGTTGATTCAGCGCCTCAATCAGCACCGAGAAGCCGATGGCTGCATAGAGGTAACCTTTCGGAATCGCAAAGCCAAAGCCTTCCGCTACCAGGCTGAAGCCGATCATCAGTAAAAAGCTTAAGCAGAGAATGACAATGGTCGGGTGACTGTTCACAAAGCGGGTCAGGGGTTTACTGGCCAGCAGCATCAACAGAATGGCGATGGTCACCGCAATCATCATTACCGGCAAATCATTGACCATTCCGACCGCCGTAATCACCGCATCGAGCGAGAAAATGGCGTCCAGAACCACGATTTGCGCTACCACTGGCCAGAATTTAGCGCCGCCTTTTTGTTGACCGGCGTCATCATCATGGCCTTCAAGGCGCGAATTTAACTCCGTTGTGGCTTTAAACAGCAGGAAAATTCCGCCTGACAGCAGTAACAGATCGCGCGCGCTAAACGCGTGACCCGCCAGCGTCACCCACGGTTGGGTCAGCGTAACCAGCCAGGAAAGCGAGGCCAGCAGCAGTAAACGGCACACCAGCGCCATCAGCAGGCCAATCACCCTGGCGCGGTCGCGCAACGCCGCGGGCAGCTTCTCAACCAGAATGGCGATGAACACCAGATTATCGATACCCAAAACCAGTTCGAGAACGATTAGCGTGACTAATCCTGCCCACAGTGACGGATCTGCAATAACCTCCAGCATGCGTTATTTACCTGAATGTCTTTAATTGAGTTTTGTCTGATGATAGTGGAGTGTGACGCCCGGTACAAATGCCGCAGCCGGCGGTGATCCACCGCTGGCAGCAATCCAGCCGCAATAATTTTGTCACCGTACAGGAGATGATTTGATTAAATTCGCACTGATTCAGCAGCACAGATGACGGGTGATATTTTCAAATGCAGGGATATCCCGCTGTATGGCTTATGCGATTTATCCTGGTAGTGACATGGCATTAATCTGAATTATGAAGAAAGGATTGCACTGCTGCTGAGGCGTCAATACTAATGGCTGGTAGTCTTTTTCCTAAAATAGTCCAGGGATGGCGGGGCCTACTTGTAAACAAGCCAGTAATAACTAGTATAGCAACGAGTTTGCAAAAGTCTGCGCCCATGTCGTAATTCGCGTGACCCATCGACGTCAAATGTTGTGAATTGTGATCTCGTCCGATAACTGATGCATTAAGCGTCAATGCGACGCTCTGTGCAGAGCAATTTGAATGATGACAGCGGTATTGGCAGCGACAGCCAAGGGCGGTAGCGTGCCTGAATCGCGTTTATCGTTTATTAAATGAGCGCCTTTCAGGTCGGTTAAAGTCAGAGTAATCTGTTGGAATTAATCACAATAATGCTGGTTTTATGGTTAAGATCGTTGGCGTAAAGGCCGCAGGAGCTCCCCTCAGAAACGGCTCAGTCCTGAGAATTTATACCGCTCAATAAATATACAGGCGAGAGACGTGGCGGGTTTAAGGAAATAAAATAAAGAGTTAAATATGCGCGATACAGAATTTACGTTTAAAAGTCTTATCACCAAATTAATGCTGGCTTGCTCAGACTTAATTTGTTTCAACGCAGCGTTCTTTGTGGCGATGATGCTAATTAATATGCAGTCGGATTCGCCACTGGCAGATATTTCTGAAAAAGAAATGAATTTAAAAATTGCCACCCACATCTGCCTGTCAGTAATTTGTATTGGCTGGTTCTGGGTCAGGCTGCGTCACTATACATACCGCAAACCTTTCTGGTTCGAATTAAAAGAAATTTTTCGTACCATTCTTATATTCTCGGTTATTGATCTGTCGATTACCGCATTGTCGCAGTGGCAGATGTCGCGTTTTGTCTGGTTACTGACCTGGCTGCTGGCGCTTATTTTCATCCCGACCTGCCGCGCGCTTTCTAAGCGAGTGCTCAACCATTACGGGTTGTGGAAAAAGCAGACCATTATTATCGGCAGCAGCAAAAATGCCCATGAAGCCTGGCAGGCGCTGCAGAGCGAAGAGGTGATGGGTTTTGACGTCATCGCCTTCTACGACGTAGATGGCACCTGTCCGCAAGGCATTCTCGATGGCGTGCCGGTGCTGCGCGATGAGCAGGAGCTGTGGAGCCTGACCAATAGCGAAACCCAGTTTATCGTGGCGGTGGAGTTTGAGCAGAGCCAGTATCGTGATAAATGGCTGAAATCGCTGGCGATGCACAATTGCCGTTCGGTATCGGTCATCCCGACATTACGCGGCGTTCCGCTGTACGGCACCGATATGGCGTATATCTTCAGCCACGAAGTGATGATTTTACGCGTACAGAACAATCTGGCGAAACGCACCTCGCGTTTCCTGAAGCGCGCCTTTGATATCGTCGGTGCTCTGTCGATTATTCTGATGCTGATGCCGGCGCTGCTGGTACTGGGCTTCCTGGTCGGCCGCGACGGTGGACCGCCAATTTATGGACACGAGCGTGTCGGCATGAATGGCCGCAAATTCAAATGCCTGAAGTTCCGCTCGATGGTGATTAATTCTAAAGAAGTGCTGGAAGAAGTGCTGCGTACCGACCCGGTGGCGCGCGCGGAGTGGGACAAAGATTTCAAACTGAAAAATGACCCGCGCATTACCAAAGTGGGCCATTTTATCCGGAAAACCAGTCTTGATGAGTTGCCGCAGCTGTGGAACGTGGTGCGCGGCGACATGAGCCTGGTCGGTCCCCGTCCGGTTATTGAAGATGAACTCTGTCGTTATGCCGGTGATGTTGATTATTACCTGATGGCAAAGCCAGGCATGACGGGATTGTGGCAGGTCAGCGGTCGTAATGATGTTGACTACGAAACCCGCGTCTATTTCGACTCGTGGTACGTGAAAAACTGGTCACTGTGGAATGACATCGCCATTCTGTTTAAAACAGTCGGTGTGGTGTTGAAGCGAGACGGTGCGTATTGATTGTGAGGCGATAAGAGCGCGTTAACCGCGCGCTCTCGTGGTTCGGTGCCGTTGTCAGGCGTGTCGTTGTTAGCGACCATCGTCAGGGAGAAAGTAGATTGTCATTACCGTTGCGTAATCCTCTGCTACTGTTATTCCGCCCTGATAGATGGTTACTACTTATAACAATTGGAGCAAAGGATAATGAACGACAGGTTCAGTGCTTAATTAAGTTAGTTTTACTTTTTGTTGGACGCTTACACAGCGGCGTATTCGCCTCTATCAATCAATAACTGATAGCGAAGATCTAAATGATTACAATCAAAATGAAATTGATACCCTTGCTGGTATCCGCCACTTTTCTTAGCGGGTGTACGATCGAACCAGGTCAGCGCCTTTCCACATCGGGAAAAGATGTCATTGAGCAGCAGGACAGCAACTTTGACATCGATAAGTACGTCAATGTCTTTCCGTTAACCCCAACGCTGGTCGAGAAAATGCGTCCTAAGCCACTGGTGGCTCAGGCGAACCCTTCTCTGCAGAACGAAATTCAGAACTATGAATACCGTATCGGTATCGGCGACGTTCTGACCGTAACCGTCTGGGATCACCCTGAGTTAACCACGCCGGCCGGTCAGTACCGTAGCGCCAGCGACACCGGTAACTGGGTACATTCAGATGGTACGATTTTCTACCCATACATTGGTAAAGTCCGCGTAGCAGGCCGTACCGTCGGCGAAGTGCGTAATGAAATCGCCCGTCGCCTGGCGCAGTACATCGAAAGCCCGCAGGTTGATGTCAGTATCGCCTCGTTCAAATCGCAGAAGACCTACGTGACCGGTTCGGTGACCACCTCAGGTCAGCAGCCGATTACCAACGTGCCGTTGACGATTCTGGATGCCATCAACGCCGCAGGCGGTCTGGCAGCGGATGCGGACTGGCGCAACGTGGTGCTGACGCACAACGGTCGCGAACAGCGCGTCTCACTGCAGGCACTGATGCAGAACGGCGACCTGAGCCAGAACCATCTGCTCTACCCAGGCGATATCCTTTACGTTCCGCGTAATGACGATCTGAAAGTGTTTGTGATGGGCGAAGTGAAGCAGCAGGCGACCCTGAAAATGGATCGCAGCGGCATGACGCTGGCTGAAGCGCTGGGCAACGCGGCCGGGATGGATCAAACCACCTCTGACGCCACCGGCGTGTTCGTTATCCGTCCACTGCGCGGCACCGATCGCAACAAGATTGCCAACATCTATCAGTTGAATACCAAAGATGCGGCATCAATGGTCATGGGTACTGAATTCCAACTGGAACCGTACGACATCGTCTATGTCACCTCCACGCCGCTTACGCGCTGGAACCGTGTGATCTCGCAGTTACTGCCAACCATTGCGGGTATCAACGATGTGAGCGAGAGCGCACTGCGTATCCGCAACTGGTCAAACTAAGGTTTCACCATGATTACGTCCGTGTTAGTCGTATGCGTCGGCAACATCTGCCGCTCTCCCACCGGAGAGCGCCTGTTTAAACGCGCGCTTCCCAATACTCAGGTCAGTTCGGCCGGTCTGGGCGCCCTGGTAGGGCGTCCGGCTGACCAGACCGCCAGCGACGTGGCGGCCGCACATGGCCTGTCGCTGGAAGGACATCAGGCACAACAGCTGACGGCAGAGATGTGCCGCAACGTTGACCTGATTCTGGTGATGGAGAAGCGTCAGATTGAACAGGTGAATCGCATTGACCCGGCCGCGCGTGGCAAAACCATGCTGCTTGGGCACTGGCTCAATCAGAGAGAAATTGCGGATCCGTACAGAAAAAGCCGTGAGGCCTTTGAAGAGGTTTACGGGTTACTGGAAAACGCTACCCAGAAATGGGTCAACGTATTAAGCCGATAGTTGGGATTATCCATGAATATAAAAAACAAGGTTAGAACCGCGCCGGGAGAGGATTCGAATGGATGGGATCTGGCGCATCTTGTGGGACAGCTTATTGATCATCGCTGGATCATTGTTGCCGTTACCGCTTTCTTTATGCTGGCGGGCACGCTCTACACACTGTTTGCGACACCGATTTATAGCGCCGATGCCTTAGTCCAGGTTGAGCAGAAGAATGCCAGCACCGTTCTGAACGAACTGGACAGCATTCTGCCACCAACACCTGCCTCAGATACTGAGATCGAGATTCTTGAATCGCGCATGGTGATCGGCAAAACCGTTGACGATCTGGGTCTGGACACCGTGGTTGAGCAGAACTACTTCCCGGTGATCGGTAAAGGTCTGTCACGCCTGATGGGCAACAAGCCATCAAACATCGCGATTTCGCGGCTGGAAATCCCACGCACTATCGACAAGCGTAACGTTGAACTGGAAGTCACCGGTCCGGACAGCTACACCGTGTCGAAAGATGGCGATGAACTGTTCAAAGGTAAAGTCGGTCAGCTGGAGTCGCACGGCGATATCACCATGCTGGTGAGCGAGATTCACGCCGATGAAGGCACCAGCTTCACCGTGACCAAGCTGAACAATCTGCAGGCGATCCGTTCGGTGCTGTCTAACCTGACCGTTGCCGACAAAGGTAAAGACACCGGCGTGCTGGGTCTGGAGTATCTGGGTGAAGATCCCGAGCAGATCAGCAAAGTGCTGAACCAGATCGTCAACAACTATCTGTTGCAGAACGTTGAGCGCAAGTCTGAGCAGGCAGAGAAGAGCCTGCAGTTCTTACGCACTCAGTTACCGCAGGTTCGCGCCAAACTGGATGAAGCAGAAGACAAGCTGAACACCTTCCGTCGTCAGAACGAATCGGTTGACCTGTCACTGGAAGCGAAATCAGCGCTCGACTCGTCGGTCAGCGTGCAGAGCCAGTTGAACGAACTGACGTTCCGTGAAGCCGAAGTGTCTCAGCTGTTCACCAAAGATCACCCGACTTACCGCGCGCTGCTGGAAAAACGCAAAACGCTGGAAGGTGAGCAGGCTCAGCTGAACAAGAAAATCTCTGGTATGCCACAGACTCAGCAGGAAATCCTGCGTCTGACCCGTGACGTGCAGTCCGGTCAGGAGATCTACATGCAGCTGCTGAACCGTCAGCAAGAGCTGGGCATTAGCAAAGCCAGCACCGTGGGTGATGTTCGCATCATCGATGGCGCCGAAACCGCTAACTCGCCGGTAGCACCGAAGAAAATGCTGATTATCGCCGCCAGCCTGCTGTTAGGTCTGTTCGTGTCGGTCGGCCTGGTTCTGCTGAAAGCGCTGCTGCATCACGGCATCGAAAACCCGGATCAGCTGGAAGAGCTGGGCATGAATGTCTACGCCAGTGTTCCACTGTCAGAGTGGCAGCGTAAGAAGGACACCGAAGCCCTGGCACGTCGCGGTAACAAGGTGAAAAGCGATCCGCACGAAACGCTGCTGGCGCTGGGTAATCCGACTGACCTCTCCATTGAAGCGATTCGTAGCCTGCGTACCAGCCTGCACTTCGCGATGATGGAAGCCAAAAACAACATCCTGATGATCACCGGCGCCAGCCCGGGTATTGGTAAAACCTTTATCTGTGCCAACCTGGCCACTCTGGTGGCGAAAGCGGGTCAACGCGTGCTGTTTATCGATGGCGACATGCGTCGTGGTTACACCCACGAACTGCTGGGCGCGGATAACAAATCAGGCCTCTCCAACGTGCTGTCCGGTAAAACGGAGTTCAGCCCGGCGCTGATTCAGCATGGCGTTTACGGTTTCGACTTCCTGCCACGTGGCCAGGTCCCGCCGAACCCGTCTGAACTGCTGATGCATCGTCGCATGGGTGAGCTGCTGGATTGGGCGAGCAAGAACTACGACCTGGTGTTAATCGATACGCCACCGATTCTGGCGGTTACCGATGCGTCAATTATCGGTAAGCTGGCCGGCACCTCGCTGATGGTGGCGCGTTTCGAGGCCAACACCACTAAAGAAGTGGATGTCAGCTTCAAACGCTTTGCCCAGAACGGTATTGAGATTAAAGGTGTGATCCTCAACGCCGTGGTGCGTAAAGCAGCCAATGCGTATGGCTATGGTTATGACTATTACGATTACGAATACGGTAAACCAACCAAAAGCTAATCACTGAGTTGCAGGGGCGGTCTGACCGCCCCTTTTTATCGCACCTTTGAATGACGACACGCATCAATTTACACAGGTGATTCTGTATATAACCAACAAAAGCGATGAAGGTATAAATCGCATGGCGAGCGTCACTCAACAGAATTCATCACCAGCATGGCATCAGCCTGTCGCCCGCCCGGAAGGGTCAGCGCGCCGGGCACGCTGAGACGTCAGCCGGGAAGGCAATCAGCGTCGCCGACTGTTGGCATGAGAACTTGTGGAATTAAGGAATCACACCATGGCTCCATATTGGTATGTATCAGGGTTTTTACTGGTGATGTCGCTGGTTGAACTCCTGCTGAAAAAAGACGAACGAACCAACCATCTTCTGACTTATCTGCTCTGCATCGCGACCGTAACGCTGATTGTCTTCGGCGGCATACGCGGTCTCGGCACCGGGATGGATGACTACCAATACCGCAACTTCTTCGAAGATTTTATCCGGCGTATCCAGGTCAACGGCTTCTTCAATACCGTGGCATTCTTCCGCTACGAACCGCTGATTTTTGCGATCGCCACCCTGACCAGCCTGATCTCCCATAACGCCAGCACCTTCCTGTTTGTTTTTTCCATCCTGGCGGTGGGCACCAACGCAATCTTCTTCAAAAAGCTGTCGCCGTATCCGGTGATGGCGCTGGCGCTCTACTCGGCGCATATCTTCATTAACAAAGATATGAACCAGATTCGCTTTGGTCTCAGCTCGGCTCTGTTTCTCGGGGTGATCTGGGCGCTCTACCTGCGGCGCTACTGGCTGGCAACCGGCTTCTTTGTGCTGTCATTCCTCAGCCACAACACCGCCGTAATGGTGGTTACGCTGATCCCGTTCCTGTTTATGCGTGAACGTCGCTGGTGGCCGATTGCGATTATTGTGCTGAGTATCCCGGCCTCTAAAGTCGGCGGGATGGGCTTCGTGTCGGTGATTGCCGGCCATCTCGGGGCACTGGGTGAAAGGGCAGCCAACTACAACAACGACAACTCTGCAGCGGCGACCACCGGTAGCGTTTTCTCGGTTTCCAACCTGAAGAACGTCGCGCTGGTGTTCATCTTTGTTTATTTCATGCTGAGCAACCAGCTCAAGCGTGATAACTACGATGCGTGGCGGATGAACTACCTGTTGATCATCACCTTTGCCATCGGTGGCGGCATCAGGATCTTCTTCTATAACTACTCCTCCGGCGCGCGTCTGTCGAACTACCTGCTGCAGGTGGAGCCGGTCATTCTGACGCTGTTGATTTACCAGTCGAAACGGGTCTGGAAGCCGGCGATGTTTGCCATGTTTGTCTTCTTCCAGATGTACTACCTCTACTACAACACCATCTCCCTGAAGCAGGCAGTGGTGGGGTACGAGGTGGCACGCGAATTTAAACTGGTTCACTGATGAAACCGGGGCTGGCAATGAAACGCTGTCTGCCGCTGTTGCTGATCGCTTCGCCGCTGCTGGTGCAGGCGGCGAGCGCGCCGGCCGCGATTGTTATCGCGGCCTATGGCGATTCCACCACCGCTGGCGTGACCTCGTCAGGCGGGCGCAACATCATCAGCAAAGAGAACGAAATCAGTTATCTGCAGCAGATGTTGCAGCAGAAATATGGTCCGGCGGTGCGCATTGAAAATCACGGCTCGCCCGGTGCTCAGCTCACCGAGCTGAGCAGGTCGCCGGTCAGCTGGGAGCAGCGCATGGCGCAGTCCGATGCGCGTATCATCCTGATCAATTACGCGATTAACGATGCGCGCGTCTACTCGGCTAAAAATCGGCCGGCCGGGGCAGAAAGCCCTGCGGATTTTAATCGTACCCTGACCAGCCTGATTAAAACCGCCCGAGCGCACCATAAACAGGTGGTGCTGCAACAGCCGAATCCGCTGTGTGGGCGGGCGGAGCGCTGGAACGTCTGGCCCTATGTTTACCAGCTGAACCAGGTGGCACAGCAGCAGCAGGTGCCGATTGTCCGACAGTATCAGCTGATTAAGCAGCAGGGTGACTGGCGCAGCGAAATGTCTGCCGACTGTATTCACCCGACTAAAACGCTGTATAAAAAGAAAGCTGAACAGACTTTTGAGCTGCTCAGCCAGCAATTTGACAGCGTGTTTAAAACCACCAGCTAACGTAATGATTTTATGGACTTCAGGAGCAGGGCGGTATGTACGTACTGATGATGGTGCTTTCACTGGGACTGGCGCTGCTGGTATTGCGGGCTTTCTCTTTCCATCGTGGCATTTACAACGAAAGCGGTATTAAAAGCATTTCCGGATTGCGTGCGCTGCTGGCCAGCATCGTGGCATTTTCGCACTTCGCGCATTATGTCTACGCACGCGATCATGACTGGATATTTGATAAAGACTATTTTTCCCTGCTTTCTCAGGGCAACTTTTTTGTCAACAGCGGCAAGTTTGGCGTGGCGCTGTTTTTTATGATCTCGGCCTTTTTGTTTTACCGCTGGCTGGATAACGACCGTCTGACCTCCGGCGAGCTGACCCACAAGCTGATGAAATCGCGTTTGCGCCGCATCGCGCCAATGTTCTGGTTTTCGGGACTGGTGGTGGTGACGATTGGCTGGTTACACGGCGACCTGCTGCTGAACCTGACGTCGCTGAAGCAGGCGCTGCTGTGGCTGCTGTTTGTCGGCAATTATCATATTGGCTCATTTATGACCGCCAACGTTAACGCTGGCGTCGAATGGACGCTGCGGCTGGAATGGCTGCTCTATTTGTCGATTCCGCTCAATTACCTGCTTAACCGCGTGACCGGTGGCCGCTACAAAACGTGGCTGATCCTCGGCTCGATTGGGGTGATTTTTGTGGTTGCGGTGGCGTTGCGGTTGCGGGGCACCGCCTATACCGATCCGCGTCCGGTGCTCGGGTTCGCGATGGGCTATCTGGCCTGGCAGTACCGCGACCGCTGGGTAGCGGGCCGCAACTCCGCTCAGGCAGCGGGTCTGGCGATTGTGCTCGCCGTGGTGGCGCTGTTCTTTACCAGCAGCGAGTTTTTCTACCTGATCTTTCTCTGCTGTCTGGCGCTGGTGTTTTTCATCGTCAGCAGCGGCAATGCGCTTTTTGGTCTGCTGGAAAATAAGACCCTGATGTCGGTTGGCGAAGTGAGTTATAGCCTCTATCTGATGCACGGCGTGGTGCTCTATTTCATTAAGCAGCTGCCGCTACCCGCACTGCAGCACGATTTTGTTCTTTATACCGCGCTTTCCACGCTGTTTTTTGTGGTGTCGTTTTACGTGGCAAAACTGACTTACCTGTATGTGGAAAAACCGTTTATCGGCAGCAGCAATAAGAAAAAAGTGGCGATCGAAACCTCGCCGACAAATTAGGACATCACCGGTTACCCTGCTACGTCCAAACGTTATATCTTTGAAATTGGAACTGTTTTTAATGAGGTGCTGGCAATGAAGGACATTCGCTTCTCCATCGTAATTCCTGCTTATAATGCGTCAGAATCGATTGTGACGACGCTGGATTGCGTTAAAGCGCAGACGTATCGCAATTTTGAAGTGATCATCGTTGATGATAAGTCCGCCGATGCGGCCGCTCTGGCTGAAGTGGTGCGCAGTGAGCGCTATCAGGACCTGAATATTAACCTGGTGCTCTCCGAGGTTAAGCTCAACGGCGCAGGCGCGCGTAACAAAGGTATTGAGCTGGCAACCGGCGATTACGTCAGTTTCCTCGACGCCGACGACGAGTGGCACGCCGATAAACTGCGTCAGGTGAGCGAAAAAATTGCGCAGCTGGACGCCCAGGGCAAGCAGAACGTGGTGATTTTCAGCCAGGTGAACATCTATCAGGATGGTGCTTTTCTGAAAGTGATGCCGATGCAGCCACCGGGTAAAAATGAAACCGTCGCCGAGTATCTGTTCGGCTGCTACGGCTTTATTCAGACCAGCACCATTGTGCTGAAACGCGAAGATGCAGCAAAAATTCAGTTCGATACCCGCTATATCCGCCATCAGGATTACGACTTCTGTATTCGTGCCGATCGCATGGGCTATGAGTTCGTGATGATCGCCGCGCCGCTGGCCAATTACCATCTGGTGACGAAGTTCGGCTCGAAGCACAAAGGCGAGTCGGTGAATTACTCGATGTTCTGGCTCGACGCGATGAAGCCGCACCTGACCCCGCGTGACATCCACACCTACAAAGCCTTTAAGCTGCCGCTGCGCTATAAGATGGACGGCAAGGGAATGATGGCGAGCCTGACGTTTGCCCGCTACTTCTTCCTCACCAACCAGGATAACCGCGCTTACTTTATGAACCGGGTCAAAGACAAGCTCCGGGCGCGTTTTGGCGGTGAAAAAGCGCTCTCCTGATGCGCAGTCTGGTTCTCTTTGCTCCTGACGCCAGGAGCAGCTCTCTCTCTCTATTTTGCTTATTATTCTGGGTTAAAGATGAATAATCACGTTGGAACCGTCGGCATTGTCATGCCTATGTATAACGCACGTCAGACGGTATTACGCGCCGTGCAATCGGTTATCAATCAAAGTTACGCCGACTGGCACCTTTACCTGATCAACGATAAGTCGACCGACGATTCACTCGCCTGGGTGCAGGAACAGTGTCAGGACCCGCGCATAACCATTCTGGACAACGCGGTTAACATGGGCGCCGCCGAAACCCGTAACGTCGGGCTGCGGGCCGCCAGCGAAGAGATCATCGCGTTTCTCGACAGTGACGACGAATGGCACGCCGACAAACTGGCGCAGCAGGTGGCGGCAATCGCCGCGGGTGACAACTTTGTTATCACCGAATATCACTACAAAACCCGCAATGCCGACCACGATATCACCTACAGCAAGCCCTATCTGCAGCAGGAAAACTTTGTGAAGAAGCAGTATCGCGTCTGCTTTTCGTCGGTCTGTTTCCGTCGTCCGCCTGAGGGCATCTTCTTCCAGCGTAAGGGCCACGAAGACTTCCTGTTTCTGTATGAACTGTTCACCCGCTACCGGCAGGCGCGCGTGATTCAGACCATTCTGGTCAATTATTACGAATTAGGTGATTCCCTTTCCCGCAATAAGAACAAAGCGGCGAAATGGCACCTCGAATTATTAAGAATTATCTATAAAAACAATCCTTTAAAAATCTATTACTATTACGGCTGGTATATGGTGAATGGCGTGCTGTTTACCCTGAAGCATCGTTAAGCCAATCGGCAGGATTGTCTTTATTATTTGAGGTGGATAGCGTTTCATGAAAAAAATTGTCCTGGTGATCAAAGATGCCTACTCGTATGCGGGCACCGAGAACATCTGTAACTTCATGTCAGAGTGTCTTGGCGAAACGCACGACGTCACCATTTACTCGCTGGAAGGCAGCGGAAAAACCTTCTATCCGTTTGAGCACGTCAAACAGATCGTCAGCTTTGAAGGGCAGAGCAACCCGATCAAGAGCGCGGTGGCGCGCATTCATGAAGAGGGTTTCGACACCGTTTTCCTGATCAGCATGGGTCGCCTCAGCGTGATGTTCGCCTTCTGGAACCTGCTGGCGATGAAGAAAAAGCGGGGCAAAGCCTACGCCTGCGAACATATCGCCATTAACTCCTTCAGCAAACCGATCAAGTTCCTCAAGTTTCTGCTGCTGCGCTACTACGACCGCGTGATTGTTCTGACCGAAAAAGATCATCAGGTGTTCAACCGCTGGCGCATTCCCAGCAAGCAAATCCCGAATCCGGTGGTTTATAAAGGCTATCAACGCCAGACGCGTCATCGTCAGGCGCTGGCCGTGGGGCGTCTGGATAATCAGAAAGGCTTTGATTTGATGCTGGATATCTGGCGCGACTTTGCCGGTTCTCATCCTGACTGGACGCTGGTGATTGCCGGTGACGGCGAACTGCGTCAGCAGTTGCACGATCAGGCTGCGGTGCTGGGCATTACCGACAGCGTGAAGTTTGTCGGCAAGGTCAGCAACATTAACGATTACTACCGCGACAGCGACATGGCGCTGATGACTTCACGCTATGAAGGTCTGCCGCTGGTGCTGCTGGAAGCCAAATCCTGGTCATTGCCGGTAGTGGCGTATGACTGCCCGACCGGGCCGCAGGAGATCATCAATCACGGTGAAGATGGCTTCCTGGTGCCGATGAATGACAAAAGCACCTTTCTGGCGCGGATGGAACAACTCGCCAGCGACGACGCCCTGTTCTATGCCATGAGCGAAAAAACAAAACAGACCGCGCTGAAATTCGACGGTAATCAAATCAAGCAAAGCTGGCTGGCGTTGGTGTAATTCGGTGCTGGAAAAGCGCCCTTGCGACGTGCCTCAGGGACACCGCCATGGCCGATCATCCGGCCTTATTGACTACGGGAATTGATGCATGAAAAGAAGAGAAGTTTTACAGACCGCCGCCTCCGCTCTGGTGGGGGCTCTCTCCGTGAGCACCTTTTCCAGCTACGCTGCTAAAAGTAACGGTATCGCCCTAAAGCCGGTTGATGCCACCGATGTACCGAAAGGTGATGTGCCGATCCTGACGCCGGAAAACGTTTACGCCATGCCGCCGCAGTTCTGGCAGGGCTTTGAAGGCAAACTGTGGATCGGTAAAGCCGGCACCGACGCCAGCAAGCCGGGCAACCAGATCCCGGTCTACCTGCGCGATGCCAGCGGCAAAGTGTCGCAGATCGCCCAGCCGGTAGCGCTGAACAAAGGCAACTTTTCGCAGTTTATTAAAGATAATGCGGCGCTGATCGCCGATCCGTCGCACTCGATGGCGGTTGAAGACAATAACGGCCAGATGCTGTTTAACATTACCGACGTCAGCCGTCCCGGCGCGGCAGATTTCAGCCAGCGTCTGGCGCAGCCTGCCGGTTACCAGCTGATTGGTGAAATCCCGTCAGTGGAAGAGTTACGTAAAACCCGTCCGCTGTTTGAAGGGGCTAAAGTGAAGCTGAAAAGCTGGCACGACGGCTTCGAAGTCGGCGGCGGCGAGTTTGTCGGCAGCTTTCAGCCGGCGCAGGATGATGGCGGCGTTAACTTCGCCGGCCAGGGTTTCCACTGGCGTCGGGTGGTTGAGGATTTCAACCGCCTGACCCTGTTTGATTTCGGCGCGATTGCCGACGGCAAAACCGATACCGCACCGGCGATCATGGCGATGTTTACCTGGTCGCAGCAGGCTAACCAGCAAATCTGCGTCCAGTTTCCGGCCGGCACCTTTTTTGTCTCAGTCTGCGACTTTGGCGATAAATATCTGAACTTCTTCCGCGTGTCAGGCGCGATGGTCAACTTCGGCTATTTCCCGGCCACCACCGTGGTCTCTGACGGTAAGTCAGACTTCATCTTCTCGATGAATGCGCGCCGGGTTGAGCTTTCTAACCTGATTTTCAACGGTAACAGTGACAAGAACCCGAACAAACAGGGCTTCTTCCACAATACCTGTCCTGGCGGTCAGTACTTCCGTGGTGCCTGCCTGCGTTTCAATTTTGTCGGCGGCACCGCCATCAGCCTGCAGGATACGCTGGATTGTAAAATCGACCAGTGGTACGCCTCGCGCTGCAGCGGTGACGTGATCAAATCCGGCTGGTCAGGACAGAAGCAGGGCAAGTGGGACCACAGTACCGCGATTGAGTTATCTAACTTCAATGCCCAGCACTGCCGCGGCGGTAAGGTGCTGAATCTGCCGCGCTGCGGTCAGTCGATTATTCACAACGGCTGGATTGAGCACTGCGACAACCCGGGCGACATCTCCAACGGCCAGTGGATCGTCGATGCGCTGAGCCTTGAAGATTGTAAGAATCCACTGATCGCCCACAACACCCGGCTGAATATGCGTCAGACCAGCCTGCAGTCAGGCAGCTGGATTGACAACTCCAGCCAGGGCGATCGGCTGCTCAGCATCTGGGAGATGGGCTCAACCCGTGTGGAGTCGTACGGCGTCGCGCTGGATGGCAGCCTGAAGTACAACTACATCACCTCGCGCTGGCGGTTAGAGAACAACACCAATCAGGAAACCTGGTTCGATCTCGGCAGCCTCTACTCACCGACGGTGGGAGATTCGTGGGAGATTGAAATTTTTGGTCAGGCGCAGTTCAGCAACGGCAGTGGCGATAAGCCGCTGATGAACCTGATCAGCGACAAAACCACCGGTGGCCGCGCGGTGATCCACGTTCAGCGCAAGAAAGGGCGCTCGGAAGCGAGCTGGTCTGCCGAAGGCAGTTCGCCGGTGGTCGACGTGCGCTATGTGGCTGAGCATGACACCGACGTACGGATCTTTATCAAACTGGCGGGCTGGACCCCGGCGGCGGCGGTGCTGGTGAAAACCACCGGCAAAGACCGCTTTGTTACCGGACGCTGTGCGCGGGTTAATGCCCGGATGCAGCCGGGTAATCCGCCGGCTGGTGATGCCACCAAACGGGCACCGCAGCGCTTCAGCCTGCACAACGGCAAAGCCGGTATCGGGGCCAACGAGCAGGGCGACCTGCTGATGGCGTCGCGGCCGCTGTCGGCCGAACAGGTTGATACCAGCAAGCCGGAAGGTTTTGTCTCGGTAGTGATCAACGGCAAACAGGTTGCGCTGCCTTACTTCGCCATCAAGTCGTAACCGATTCAGTTATCACCGATGCATGACGGCCGCCATAAAGGAGGCGGCCGGTCTTAACAGGAGCAGGACCCTTTGGGTGCGTTATCCCGTATTGCAGTTATTTAAACAGAGTTCATTTTGCCCGTTGCGGATCTGGGCGGCTTGCAGAATTAAAAAAATTCATTCGGAGTTGTTATGAAAATTTTATTGGTGGGTAACCATACGTGTGGGAATCGTGGGGATGGCGCGATTCTTCGTGGACTGATTGATTCAATGAAGTCTGCACGCAGTGATTTAGACATTGATGTGATTAGCCGTTATCCAACCAGCTCCGGTTATTTGCTGCAGCAGGATATTCAGCAGGATTCGCTGTTTCTGCACAATAGCAAGTCAGCCAAAGGTTTGGTCGGTTCGTTCAAGCGTAAAGTGGCGAACCGTTTGATGCCCGACATTATGATGGCGCATCTGGGCAAGGGCGGCCTGTACAAGTCGTTCGCCGTGCCGCCACATCTGAAGGCGTTTACCGAAAGCCTGGCGAAATATGATGCGATTATTCAGGTGGGCGGATCGTTCTTCGTCGACCTGTATGGCGTGACCCAGTTTGACCACGCGCTGTGTGCGCTGATGGCGAAAAAGCCGATCTACCTGATTGGTCACTCCGTCGGCCCGTTCCAGAACCCGCGCGTGAATGCGCTGGCTAACTTTGTGTTCGATCGCGTCGACAGCCTGGTGCTGCGTGAGTCCGTCAGCCTTGATCTGATGAAGCGCGATGGCGTGACCAGCTCTAAAGTGGCTGCCGGGGTAGACACCGCCTTCCTGGTGCGGGCGCGTGAGGTGGAAAACCCAAGCCATAACCTGCTGCACTGGCAGGGCATTATCAGCGGTCGCAAAACTATCGCTATCACCGTGCGTGAACTGGCGCCGTTTGATAAACGTCTGGGCGTCACCCAGAAAGAGTACGAAGCCGCCTTTGGCCGGGTGATCAATGCGATGATCGCCGACGGCTATCAGGTCGTCGCGTTCTCGACCTGTACCGGGATCGACAGCTACGCCAAGGATGACCGCATGGTGGCGCTGACGCTGCGTGACCACGTGGCTCAACCTGAGCATTATCACGTTATCATGGACGAATTTAACGATCTGGAGCTGGGCATTCTGCTGAGTCATTGTCATCTGACCATTGGAACTCGTCTGCACTCCGCGATTATTTCCATGAACTTTGGCACCCCGGCCGTGGCGATTAACTACGAGCACAAGTCGATGGGTGTGATGAACCAGTTGGGTCTGCCGCAGATGGCAACTGATGTGAAAAGCCTGATGGATGGCTCGCTGATCGACAAGGTCCAGACGGTCCTCGCCGATTACGACAACATCAAGCAAAAGGTCGACACGGCCGTTGCGAATGAAAGGGAAATTGGCAATCGGATCACTGCAGAGATTCTCAAAGTATTAGGGTAATGTGATGAAACTGACTTTTTTCACCATGCGTTTCCCGGTTGCCTCTGAGACATTCGTACTAAATCAGGTGACCCATTTTATTGATGCTGGTTACGAGGTGGAGATTATTTCGGTCTTTCCCGGTGATTTAGTCAACCGGCATGCCGCCTTTGATGAGTATGGCCTGGCGGCAAAGACGCACTATCTGCTGCCGGAAGAGAAGGTCTCGCTCGTTGATAAGCTAAACCAGCGTTTGCGGCTGGTGCTGCCGAAGATCACTAAGCCATCGCTGCTTCGTTCGCTTAACGTGCGCCGCTATGGCGCACAGTCGAGCAAGCTGCTGCTGCCGTCGATTGTTGCCAACGCCAGCCAGACCTTCACCGCGGACGTTTTCCTGGTGCACTTCGGCTATGCCGGTGCGCTGGCGAATAAACTGCGTGAGTTGGGTGTGCTGAAGGGCAAGCAGGCAACCGTGTTCCATGGGGCGGACATTTCCCGTCGTCACATCCTGGAAGAGCACAAGCTCGATTACGTTAATCTGTTTCGCCAGAGTGAGCTGATGTTACCGATCAGCCATTTGTGGCAGAACAAGCTGATCGAGATGGGCTGTCCGCCGGAAAAAATTCACGTTACGCGCATGGGAATTGAGCCGGAGAAGTTTAACTTCCAGCCACGCCAGGCGTTTCACTCACCGTTGCGTATCGTCTCGGTGGCACGTCTGACCGAGAAAAAAGGGCTGGATGTGGCGGTGAAAGCCAGTGCGATCCTGAAACAGCGTGGCGGTCAGTTCCAGTACACCATTATTGGTAACGGCGATCAGGATGAGATGATGCGTGATTTCATCACCCGTGAGGGAATGGAAGACTGCGTCAGCATGCCGGGCTTCAAGCCGCAGGACGAAATCCGCCGCGCCTTAAGTGAAGCGGATATCTTCCTGCTGCCGTCTAAAACCGCGGCTGATGGCGATATGGAAGGCATTCCGGTAGCGCTGATGGAAGCGATGGCGGTTGGTCTGCCAGTGGTCTCGACTTTCCACAGCGGTATCCCGGAGCTGATTGAGAACAACGTTTCCGGCTGGCTGGTGGAAGAGGACGATCCTGAGGCGCTGGCCGAAACGCTGCTGAAGCTGTCGCAGGGTGAAGTTGACGTCGCCCCGGTGGTCGCGGCGGCGCGCCATAAAGTTGAAACTGAATTCAATCAGCATATCGCCTACGGCGAACTGGCACAGATTCTGGAGCGACTGGCGTGAGTGGATTTAAGTCACAGGCGATCTGGCTGTTCGGCAGCACCTGCTTTTCTGCGGTGCTGCAGGTAGCGCAGCTCAGCTTTCTCGCCCGCAAACTGGAAACCCACGAGCTGGGGCTGTTAGCGATTATCAACGCCATTCTGGCGGTGGCCGGCGTGCTGCAGGATATGGGGATGAGTAGCTATCTGGTGCATCGCCAGAACATCACCCGCCGCGAGCAGAGCACCATCTACTGGGTCAACGTCTCGCTGAGCTTGTGTACCGGTCTGATCATGCTGCTGATCGCCTTCCCGGTCGCCTGGTTCTATCATCTGCCTGAGCTGGTCGGGCTGATCATGCTGACCAGCCTCAACTTCCTGGTGCTGGGACATCTGTCGCAGTATCAGGCGCACTACATCAAAACCAAGCGGATGGTGTCGCTGGCGAAGATTGAGATGGGCACCAAGCTGTTTGCCTTTCTCTGCGTAGTGGCGATGCTGGAGTTCACCTCTCTGACGGTGGCCGCAGCGATTCTGGGTCTGTTTATCAACGCCTTTACCCGTATCCTGTGCATGATTGCGCTGGGTGAGAAGTCGTGGCGTCCGACCTGGGAGTTCGATAAAGCGACCTTTTTTGGTGCCATTCGTTACGGCAGCTACCAGCTGGGCTCGCAGACCATTAATCAGCTGCGTACCCAGGCCGATGCGTTAGTGGTCGGTAAGGTGATGGGCGCTGAGATGCTGGGTGTCTACTCGCTGGCGAAAGAGCTGGTGCTGCAACCGCTGAAGCTGGTCACGCCGGTGATTAACCGCCTGGCGCTGCCGCGTTTCGCCGAGAAGCAGCACGATGCAGAACAGCTGAAGAAACTGTTCCTCAAAGGCACGCTGGGGATCATGCTGTTCAGCAGCGCGATGTACCTGGTGATTGGCATCTTCTCGCCGGTGATTGTGCGGGTGCTGTATGGACCGGCGCATGAGCAGGTCTATCACCTGATTCCGCTGATGCTGCTGTTTGGTATGCTGCGGCCGATGGGGGGCCTGACCGGGGCGATCTCGCAGGCTAACGGGCGCACCAACGTCGAGTTCTACTGGAACATCGTGGCAAGTCTGGTGGTACTGGCGGTGCTGGCGACCACCTTTATCTGGCCGAACGTGCTTTACGTGGCGCTGACGCTCTCCATCTCGCAGATTCTGATCTCAGCGCTGGCGCATCCGTTCTTTATCAAGCCGGTGATTGGCATTCGGTTTATGCCGTATGCCCGCCAGTGGGTTGCGGTTTCAGCGGTGTTTGTCGGCGTGATGATGCTGGTTAATCACTTCAATCTGTTCGTGATGCCTGAGTGGTTTGAAGGCTGGCTGTAAGCCAGCAGCAGTGACAGTAACGGGCGGCCTCAGGGTCGCCCGTTTTCATTTATCGCTGGCCTCAGCCGGTTGCGCAACGGCAGCCGAAATAGCTAATGCCGATCACGTTTACTGATTGTCTTTATTCAGTTTCTGCTGTCGCTGGCAATGGGCAAAATGCCGAATTTCCATGGTGTGACAGAGAGTTAGTGTCCGATTTTCAGATAAAGATTATACTTGCTGTTCTGGCCGATCCTGCATAATCGACCCACATCTTCATTTTATTAAACGGAATAAATATGACCAAGCTTAAAGCAGTAATCCCGGTTGCGGGTCTCGGTATGCATATGCTCCCTGCGACTAAAGCCATTCCGAAAGAGATGCTGCCTGTCGTCGACAAACCGATGATTCAGTACATCATTGACGAGTGTGTGGCTGCGGGCATTAAAGAGATTGTGCTGGTCACCCATGCCTCTAAAAATGCGGTGGAAAACCACTTCGACACCACCTACGAGCTGGAAGCGCTGCTTGAAGCGCGCGTGAAGCGCCAGCTGCTGAGCGAAGTGCAGTCTATCTGCCCGCCAGGCGTGACCATCATGAACGTGCGTCAGGCACAGCCGCTGGGCCTTGGCCACTCTATCCTGTGTGCCCGCCCGATGATTGGCGACAATCCATTTGTCGTGGTGCTGCCGGACGTGCTGCTGGATGATTCCACCGCTGACCATATGCGTTATAACCTTGCGGCGATGGTGGCCCGTTTTGAAGAGACCGGCCACAGCCAGGTGCTGGCGCAGCACATGCCGACTTCCGATCTCTCTGAGTACTCGGTGATCACCACCGAAGAGCCGATCGATCACCCAGGCGACATCAGCAGCATCACTAACTTTGTTGAGAAGCCAGAGCATCCTGCTGAGCTGAACTCTGACCTGGCAGCAGTAGGCCGCTATGTGCTGTCTGCTGATATCTGGGCGGAGCTGGAGCGCACTGAGCCAGGCGCGTGGGGCCGTATCCAGCTGACCGATGCGATCGCCAGCCTGAGCAAGCATAAAACGGTAGATGTCTCGCTGCTGACCGGCCACAGCTTCGACTGCGGTCGTAAACTGGGTTACATGCAGGCGTTTGTCTCTTACGGACTGCGCAGCAACGCTCAGGGCCGTGATTTCCGCGAAGCGATTCAGAAGATTCTCGCCAAACAACACTAACAGATTCGCCGCGCACCCCGCGGCAGAGAGAAAGGAGTTCACATGGCTATTTTGGTAACGGGTGGAGCGGGGTATATCGGCTCCCACACGGTGCTGGCGCTGTTGCAGCGCGGTGATGACGTTGTGGTACTGGATAACCTGTGCAATGCCTCGCGGGAAGCCATTAACCGCGTCGAGAAGCTGGCGGGTAAGAAAGCAACCTTCGTTGAAGGTGACATCCGCGATCGCGCCTGTCTGCGTGACCTGTTCGCCTCAAACAGCATTTCTGCCGTGATCCACTTCGCTGCGTTGAAAGCGGTGGGTGAATCAACCCGCATGCCGCTCGAGTATTACGAGAACAACGTCGCGGGAACCGTGGTGCTGCTGGAAGAGATGCGCGAAGCGGGCGTCTGGAACTTTATCTTCAGCTCTTCCGCGACCGTATACGGTGCCGATGCGCCGGTACCGTACGTTGAGACCACGCCGATTGGCGGCACCACCAGTCCTTATGGCACCTCCAAGCTGATGATCGAGCTGGTGATGCGTGACTTCGCTAAAGCCGAACCGAAGTTCAAGGCGATCGCCTTGCGTTACTTCAACCCGGTCGGCGCGCACGAGTCGGGTGAAATTGGTGAAGATCCTGCCGGCATCCCGAACAACCTGTTGCCGTACATTGCTCAGGTCGCGATTGGTCGTCTGGAAAAGCTGGGTGTGTTTGGCGGTGATTACGATACGCCAGATGGCACCTGCCTGCGCGACTACATCCATGTGGTCGACCTGGCGGAAGGGCACCTGAAGGCGCTGGACCATCTGAACAAGGTTGAAGGCTATACCGCTTTCAACCTCGGCGGCGGTAAAGGCTTCTCGGTGCTGGAGATGATCAAAGCGTTTGAGAAGGCGTCAGGCAAAGCGATTCCTTTCGAGATCAAACCGCGTCGCGATGGCGACCTGCCGGCCTTCTGGGCCGACGCCTCGCTGGCCAACCGTGAACTCGACTGGCGCGTGACGCGCGGCATCGACGAGATGATGCGTGATACCTGGAACTGGCAGAGCAAGAACCCGAATGGGTTTAATTAATCTGCGATGAAATTCAAAAAACCCGGCTAATGCCGGGTTTTTTTATGTCTGCGTTAAGCAGAATTGCACATATAGGCTAAACATTAGCCCATGGCAGATTTGTTACTGACATCCAATGCAGTTAATACGGATTAATCCTGGCGTGATAGCTGTTCATTTTAAACACAATCGAGCGCTGGCGCATGGCATTAACAGAGGAAAGGGAGAGTGTAGATGGCGCTACTATGCTGTTTTGCCAATGATTACCTTATCTGAAGCGCATCCTGAACATTGTTTAGTTAAACTTAAGTTTCTTCTGGCACAATGAAAGAATAGGCATATTATTTTTGCCGCACAAATTGTACTATTTGCGGTGGTCTCAGAACCCGTATGCGGTTGAATAAAATATCATCAGCGTACTGACAAGTTAACCTGTGAAAGCATGATTGCTATCACACAGCATATTGGTTGCTGCAAGCCAAGGGCGGTAGCGTGGCTGTTTATTCATAATGAATAAAAATTGACCCGCTTTATATGCAATAGCATGTTTAAATTTGTTAGAGGATGTGGAATGTTACTTCCCGTAATCATGGCCGGAGGAACCGGCAGCCGCTTATGGCCCCTTTCCCGCGAACTTTATCCTAAGCAGTTCATTTGCCTTCACGGCGAGCACTCAATGCTGCAGGAGACTGTTAAACGTCTGACGGGCATTGAAGCCCGTGCACCGATGGTAATTTGCAACGAAGAGCATCGCTTTCTGGTGGCCGAGCAGTTGCGACAAATTAACAAGCTATCTCATAACATTATTCTTGAGCCTGTCGGGCGTAACACAGCACCGGCCATTGCGCTTGCCGCTCTTAATGCTGTGGAGCAGGGCGATGATCCGGTGCTACTGGTGCTGGCTGCGGATCACGTCATTGAAGATCGTGCGGCCTTCCATCAGGCGATCAAGGTGGCGACCGCCCATGCCAAACAGGGCAAGCTGGTCACCTTTGGCATCGTGCCGACCGGCCCGGAAACAGGATATGGCTATATTCAGCGTGGTGAAGCACTGCCAGGTGCCGAGAACGGTCCATATCTGGTCCAGCGCTTTGTCGAAAAGCCGAACCAGAGCACTGCTGAGGAGTACCTTGAATCTGGTGAGTATTACTGGAACAGCGGCATGTTTATGTTTCGCGCGAAACGCTATCTGCAAGAGCTGGAAAAATTCCGCCCGGATATCCTTGAGGCCTGTCGTCGCGCGATGGACAACGTTAAGGAAGGCAATGATTTTATCAGCATTGATAAAGACGACTTCATCGCCTGCCCGGACGAGTCAGTTGACTATGCAGTAATGGAACAAACTGATGCTGCGGTAGTGGTTCCGCTGGCAGCAGGATGGAGCGACGTCGGTTCCTGGTCGGCGCTGTGGGAAGTGAACGATAAAGATAGTTACGGCAATTCACTGAAAGGTGATACCTTCCTGCACAATACCCAAAACTGTTATATCAACAGTGAAGACCAGCTGGTCGCGGCAATCGGAGTGGAAAACCTGGTGATTGTGAATACCAAGGATGCCGTATTGGTCGCGCGTAAAGATCAGGTTCAGGATGTGAAGCGCGTCGTTGAGTTCCTGAAAGGCGAATGCCGCAGCGAATACCGTCGTCACCGTGAAACCTACTGGCCATGGGGACGCTGTGATCTGGTGGTGAACACCGGTCGATTCAACGTCAACCGTATCACCGTAAAACCAGGTGAAGCCTTTGAACTGCAGATGCACTATCACCGCACTGAGCACTGGGTCATCCTGTCGGGTACCGCAAAAGTTACCATCCAGGATAAAACCCTGCTGCTGACCGAGAATCAGTCAACCTTTATCCCAATTGGTCATCCACATACCTTAGAAAACCCAGGCAAAATTCCATTAGAGCTGTTGGAAATTCAGTCGGGATCCTACCTTGGCGATGACGACCTCATTTTGATTAAACAACAGTTTGCAGTAAGTAAGTAAGGACAGACAAGATCATGGCAGCACTGACCTGTTTTAAAGCTTATGACATTCGTGGTGAGCTGGGCACTGAACTCAATGACGATATTGCTTACCGCATTGGTCGCGCTTATGGCGAGTTTATCCGACCTAAAACCATTGTGGTGGGTGGCGATGTTCGTCAGACCAGTGAATCACTCAAGCTGGCGCTGGCAAATGGTCTCAGGGATGCAGGTACCGATGTACTGGACATCGGTATGAGCGGAACGGAAGAGATCTACTTCGCGACTTTTCATTTAGGGATTGATGGCGGCATTGAAGTGACCGCCAGCCATAACCCGATGAACTATAACGGCATGAAGTTAGTGCGCGAAGGTGCGCGTCCCATCAGCGGAGATACCGGACTGCGTGACGTCCAGCGACTGGCTGAAGCTAATGATTTTGCTCCGGTCGATGAGAGTAAACGCGGCAGCTATAAACAGATTACCGTTTTAGATGCCTATGTTGAGCATCTGATGGGCTACATCGACCTGAATAACTTCACTAAGCCGATGAAGCTGGTGATCAACTCAGGTAATGGGGCTGCTGGCCACGTTATTGATGAGATTGAGAAGCGTTTTCAACAGGCTAATGCACCTGTGACCTTTATCAAAGTGCATCATCAGGCGGATGGAACTTTCCCGAACGGTATCCCTAACCCATTGCTGCCGGAATGCCGTAAAGATACCTCTGACGCAGTACGTGAGTATCAGGCTGACATGGGGATTGCGTTCGACGGCGATTTCGATCGTTGCTTCCTGTTTGATGAGAATGCAGAATTCATCGAAGGCTATTATATCGTTGGGCTGTTAGCCGAGGCATTCCTTAAAAAGGAGCCTGGCGCAAAAATCATCCATGACCCGCGTCTGACCTGGAACACCATTGATGTGGTAACCAAGGCGGGTGGTATTCCGGTGATGTCCAAAACCGGCCATGCTTTCATCAAAGAGCGCATGCGCGAAGAAGATGCAGTTTATGGCGGCGAGATGAGTGCACACCACTACTTCCGTGACTTTGCTTACTGTGATAGCGGCATGATCCCCTGGCTGCTGGTGGCTGAACTGCTGGCGGTGAAAGGGGAGACACTTTCCGGACTGGTTTCGGAAAGAATGAAGGCGTTTCCTTGCAGTGGTGAGATTAACTACAAAGTGTCTGATGCAAAGTCAGTTATCGTGGCGTTAAAAGAAAAATATCGTAGTAGTGCAATAACCGAAGATAATACCGACGGCATTAGCCTGGACTGCCAGGGCTGGAGATTCAATGTAAGAACTTCCAATACGGAACCTTTACTGCGACTCAACGTCGAAACTGAAGGCAATATTGAAGCCTTGAGTAAAATATTGAAAGAAATCGACTCTGTTATTAAAGCTACGACAGTTTAATTTCACCTATAGTTGATAATATTAATTTTCCAAATGATGGGTTTAAGAATGACGAATAAGATTGCAATTATTACAGGAATTACTGGGCAGGATGGCGCTTATCTTGCTGAATTACTCTTAGATAAAGGCTATACGGTTTATGGAACCTATCGCCGTACCAGTTCGGTCAACTTCTGGCGCATTGAAGAGTTGGGTATCAAATCAAACCCCTCTTTGCATCTCGTCGAATATGACCTGACTGACCTGTCATCAAGCATTCGTTTACTTCAGGAAAGCAAAGCGACCGAAGTTTACAACCTTGCGGCTCAGAGCTTTGTAGGTGTTTCTTTTGACCAGCCACTGACCACCGCTGAAATTACAGGTATTGGTCCGGTAAACCTGTTAGAAGCTATTCGCATTGTTAACCCTGAAATTCGCTTCTATCAGGCATCGACTTCAGAAATGTTTGGTAAAGTGCAGGCCATCCCACAGAAAGAAGACACGCCATTCTATCCGCGTAGCCCGTATGGCGTTGCCAAGTTGTATGCACACTGGATGACCATTAACTACCGTGAGAGCTACAACATCTTCGCATCAAGCGGCATTCTGTTTAACCACGAATCACCACTGCGTGGACAGGAGTTTGTAACCCGTAAGATCACCGATTCAGTAGCGAAAATTAAGCTCGGCAAGCTGGATGTGCTTGAGTTAGGTAACATGGACGCCAAGCGTGACTGGGGTTTTGCTAAGGAATATGTTGAAGGCATGTGGCGCATGCTGCAGGCTGATGAGCCAGATACTTTTGTCCTGGCAACCAACCGCACAGAAACAGTCCGCGACTTCGTGTCAATGGCGTTCAAAGCGGCTGGCATTGAACTGCGCTTTGAAGGCAAAGATGACCAGGAAGTTGCAATCGATGTAGCCACTAATAAAGTGGTTGTTAAGGTCAATCCTAAGTTCTATCGTCCTGCTGAAGTAGAATTGTTGATTGGCAACCCACAGCGTGCAAAAGACATTCTGGGCTGGGAACCTAAAACCACGCTCGAAGAGTTGTGCGCGATGATGGTAGAAGAAGATCTACGCCGCAATAAACAAGGGTTCTCCTTCTGATATGAATAATGGCAAAAAAGCATTGATCACTGGGATCAAGGGCTTTACCGGCCAGTATATGGCAGCGGAATTATCCGCTGCCGGATATGAAGTATTTGGTTTCGGTTCATCCCCTGCTCTGGGATCCTCAAATTATTATCAGGTCGATCTTACCAACCTGGTCCAGGTAATGCATGCTGTAGATGATATTCAACCCGACGTTGTCATTCATCTCGCTGCAATTGCTTTTGTCGGTCATGCCGATCCCAACGCTTTTTACAATGTTAATGTAGGCGGCACTCGTAATTTACTACAGGCTTTAATCGAATCTAAAAAATCCCTGGATGCTGTATTAATTGCCAGCAGCGCTAACGTTTATGGCAACAATACACCGGGAAGATTATCAGAGACTACTCTGGCAAGGCCAGCAAACGACTATGCCGTAAGCAAACTGTCGATGGAGTATATGGCAAGCCTGTTTTACGAAAAGCTACCTATTGTCATTACCCGACCATTCAACTATACCGGAGTAGGTCAGGCAGAAAATTTCCTGATTCCTAAAATTGTTAAACATTTTCGCGAACGAAAAGAAGTCATTGAACTGGGTAATATCGATGTCTGGCGCGACTTTTCTGATGTGCGAAATGTTGTTAAATGCTATTTGGCATTATTGCAAACGTCCTCATTTGGTAAGGTTGTCAATGTTGCTTCAGGAACGATGCACTCATTACGTGAGGTAATTGATCTTTGCCAGGAGTTAACGGGCCGCGATATTCGTATCGAAGTTAATCCTGCATTTGTGAGACCAAATGAAATAAAAGAACTCTGCGGTGATATCAGCCTGTTAAGCAGTTTGATTGGTGATGATACATTGAAAATTCCTTTTAGAGATACGCTCAAATGGATGCTGGAAGCAAAAAAATAAACGTTGTATTTTCTACGGATTGCATTAAATATCCTTTAACTGGGATAGGCCGTTACGCGTTTGAACTTGCTAAACAGCTTCAGAAGAAAGAAGAAATTGCCTTAACATTTCTTCATGGTACGAGTAAGCGTGATTCGCTGATAGTCGCCAGTGAATCAGCACAGTCGGTACAATCCTTAAAACGCAGATTGCAAAAAAGTAAAGCCGTTAGTGAAGTTTACCGTCTCACTTTTCCGGTAATGAAAACAATTGCGTTAAGAAAATTCAAAGATCACGTTTTTCACAGTCCTAATTATTATTTACCACCACGTGTTAAACATTGCGTGGCTACATTCCATGATCTTTCTGTTTTCCACTGGCCGCAATTTCATCCGGCTGGGCGCGTTCATTTAATGCAGAAAGAGCTAAGAAAAACCGTATCGCGCTCGGCGATGTTGATAACTGATTCTGATTATACTAAAACTGAGTTGATGGATTTTTTTGGATTGGAAGATAATAAAATTTGCGTGTCCCCATTAGCCTGCAATGATGAGTTTCATCCACGGAATGAAATTGAAGTCAAAAGCGTTCTTGAAAAATATAACCTTCACTGGCGTCGATATCTACTATATACCGGTACAATAGAACCAAGAAAAAACATACTGACATTATTGCAAGCTTATGATCGTTTAACCCCTCATGAAAAATCGAATTTTCCTCTCGTCGTCAGCGGTTATAAAGGATGGGAAAACGAGCAGCTATTCAGGCTTTTTGATAAGGGTGAAAGAGAGGGCTGGCTAAAATATTTAGGCTTTGTGCCGGGTAAAGAACTGCCTTGCTTATTCAGTGCTGCTACCAGTTTTGTTTTTCCTTCAATATATGAAGGATTCGGTTTACCCGTACTTGAAGCAATGGCCTCAGGTACCCCTGTGATTTGCTCTAATGCAACATCACTTCCCGAAGTTGCAGGTGATGCAGCATTAATGCATGATCCAAAAGATGTCGATGCCTTAACCACTTCTATCCAAATGATGATCGGTAATGCTTATGAAAAGCAACGCATGATAGATACGGGACTAGCTCGCGCCCGCCAATTTTCATGGTCATTTTGTGCGGATAAAACCATTGATGCTTACGAGCAGGTCGCGAAATTTATATGATTAAAGTTTTACACTGTTATAAAACCTACTATCCCGATACTTTTGGCGGCATTGAACAAGTTATATACCAGCTTGCGGAAGGTGGCATCAAGGAAAATATCCAATCAGTAGTGTTTACTCATAGCCCGAATTTTATAGAGAAAAAAAAGCAACTCGACAACCATCTTATTTATCGGGTCAAAACGCAGTGTGAATATGCATCGACACCGTTTTCTTTTGCAGCAATAAGTCAATTCAAAAAGCTGGCAAAGGAAGCAGATATCATCCATTATCATTTTCCTTATCCTTTTATGGATTTAATGCATTTTACAGCAAAAATAAAAAAACCTTCAGTAGTAAGCTATCATTCCGATATTGTTAAACAAAAATTATTATTGAAGCTTTATGCTCCGTTAATGAATCGCTTTCTTTCCAGTGTAGACAGAATAGTTGCCGCGTCTCCTAATTATGTTGAGAGTAGCCCGGTGCTGCAACAATTTAAAGATAAAGTTGAAGTGATCCCGTACGGTCTTGATAAAAAGTTTTATCAAAATAATGATCCTGCCGTTTTGCAAAAATGGCAGGCAAAATTTCCTGACGGCTTCTTTCTTTTTATTGGCACATTCCGTTATTACAAAGGCCTGCATATCCTGATAGAGGCGGCGAAGAATAGCCGTTATCCGATCGTAGTGGTAGGCGCAGGTCCGATTGAAGCAGAGTTAAAATCTCAGGCACAACAGTTAGGTGTAGATAATATCCATTTCCTGGGTGCGCTAGAAGACAGTGAAAAGTCTGCCTTACTTCAGCTGTCTACCTGTCTGGTATTTCCATCACATCTGCGCTCAGAAGCTTTTGGGATCTCGCTACTGGAAGGGGCTCTGTATTCTAAGCCGCTCATATCAAGCGAGATAGGTACAGGTACAACCTTTATCAATATCGATCGGATAACCGGTTTAGTCGTTCCCCCGTCAGATCCTGTTGCTCTGCGTAAAGCGATGGATGAAATATGGGACAATCCACCACTAGCCCGCAGTTATGGTGCAGCTGCTCTTGAACGTTTCGAGTCGCTATTTACCGCTGAAAAAATGATTAATAGCTACACAAAGCTTTATAAGTCTTTGTTATAATTGTGATTTTTTTTCAGATTATTTCATCTGACTATCGCACCATTCATTACCTTTTATCAGCTATCCTGAGTTAACATAGTGTTCACTTATAAAGTGGTGTTACTGGTAACACCATGCGAGACCACAGACAGGAGTATGTAATGTCCAAGCAACAGATCGGCGTTGTAGGTATGGCAGTGATGGGCCGCAACTTGGCTCTTAACATTGAGAGCCGCGGTTACACTGTTTCTATCTTTAACCGTTCACGCGAAAAGACGGATGAAGTCATCGCGGAGAACCAGGGCAAGAAGCTTGCTCCTTTTTACACCGTTGAAGAGTTTGTCGAATCGCTGGAAAAACCACGTCGTATCCTGCTGATGGTTCAGGCAGGGGAAGCGACCGACAAAACCATCGCCTCACTGACGCCACACCTCGATAAAGGCGACATTCTGATCGATGGCGGTAACACCTTCTATAAAGACACCATTCGTCGTAACAAAGAGCTGTCAGACCAGGGCTTCAACTTCATCGGTACCGGCGTATCCGGCGGTGAAGAGGGCGCGCTGAAAGGCCCATCTATTATGCCGGGCGGCCAGAAAGAAGCCTATGAGCTGGTTGCTCCAATTCTGGACAAGATTGCGGCACGTGCAGAAGATGGCGAAGCCTGCGTAGCTTACATCGGTCCGGACGGTGCGGGTCACTACGTGAAGATGGTGCACAACGGCATCGAATATGGCGATATGCAGCTGATCGCCGAAGCTTATGCGTTGCTGAAAGGTGCGCTGGGTCTGAACAACGAAGAGCTGGCAGAAACCTTCACCGAGTGGAACAACGGCGAGCTGAGCAGCTACCTGATCGACATCACCAAAGATATCTTCACTAAGAAAGATGAAGAGGGTAACTATCTGGTTGATGTGATTCTGGATGAAGCGGCCAACAAAGGTACCGGTAAATGGACCAGCCAGAGTTCACTGGATCTGGGCGAGCCACTTTCACTGATCACTGAATCAGTGTTTGCTCGCTACCTCTCTTCGCTGAAAACCCAGCGTGTTGCGGCTTCCAAAGTTCTGAGCGGCCCACAGGCTCAAGCCTTCACTGGTGATAAAGCGGAGTTTATCGAAAAAGTGCGTCGCGCACTCTACCTCGGTAAAATCGTCTCTTATGCGCAGGGCTTCTCACAATTGCGTGCGGCTTCAGAAGAGAACAACTGGGATCTGCACTACGGTGAAATCGCCAAGATCTTCCGTGCTGGCTGCATCATCCGTGCCCAGTTCCTGCAGAAAATTACCGATGCCTACGCTGAAGATGCAAGCATTGCTAACCTGCTGTTGGCACCGTACTTCAAAGATATCGCCGATCAGTATCAGCAGGCGCTGCGTGATGTTGTTTCTTACGCGATTCAGAACGGTATCCCAACGCCTACCTTCTCTGCGGCGATTGCTTACTACGACAGCTACCGTTCAGAAGTGCTGCCTGCCAACCTGATTCAGGCGCAGCGTGACTACTTTGGTGCGCATACCTACAAGCGCATTGATAAAGACGGTGTGTTCCATACAGAATGGCTTGATTAATCGATAATCATTATATCTGGGTAATATTTTAGCGTTGAATAAAGAAAAGCACATCAATGATGTGCTTTATTCTTTTCTCCATCAAAACCCTCATTTTAATTAATGCTTTGAATCTACTGTTTGGATGATAAAACGTAATAGTAAAGGTTATAGCCTTACTATTGCTTGCAAAGGACGAGAAATGATTTACTACGATATTACCGATATTATTAATCACTCAAAGTTTTCGACCAAGGTTAGCGGGATTCAACGTGTTGTACTTGAGGGACTGAAAGGACTTGATGGTGATTATACAATATTTTTCATGAGCCCTATTACTGGCCGTACTTATAAAGTCGACGGGCTGGAAAATATCGAGCTTAATGATTTGACGCCATTTATTAACCTTTGGATCTATTCTGATATCTACATTTCAAAATCCAGCGGTAATATAGATAAATACTTTGAGAAGATCCGGACGCTTGGTCGCAAGAAAAAAGTGGTTAGCGATACCTATTTTCTTTTATCGAAAGTTCCAGTTATTAAAAAGAGTAGTCATAAAGCCATCTTCAGATATTTAAAAAGTCGCCTTGCGCTTTACCCGGGGCTTTCCGTATCTGAAATTGAGAAATTTGAAGATAATGCTTCTGTCGCATTATTTGGTGGTGTGTGGAATTTTCAGAGCAAGTATCAGGAGTTGATAGAAAGGAAATGGTACGATCTTCGTAAAATTTTTATGGTTTACGATATGATCCCAATCGTATCACCTTATGTGCCTGATGAACTTAAGGCAATGTTCAAAAAGTATATTCCTTTTGTATTGGAACATGCAGATAAAATCATCGTCAATTCTCACAGTTGTAAAAACGATCTAACCAGATATTGCCTTGAGCGAGGCACGGACGTACCCGTCATCGAGGTCGTTCATCTATCGCATAAACTGCCTGAAGGCGCGGCAAAAATACCGGAAGAAAGTGATTATGAATTTCCATTGCGCGTAAGAAAATTAAAAAATGAACAGTACGCATTTTGCGTGGGCTCAATTGAGTCCAGGAAAAACCATGTTAATTTAATACTGACCTGGATTAAATTTTTTAACTCTCCAGAGTATGCAAATCAAAAATTGGTTATTGCTGGAAAATGGCTTTGGGATACTGAAGAATTCGCGCATCAGTTACATCATTCTGGAAACGTTTTTGGCAGCGTCATTGTTATGCAGGATGCTTCAGACGCCGAAATCGGCGAGATTTATCGTAATTGTCGCTTTACAGTTTATCCGTCACATTATGAAGGGTGGGGTCTGCCGCTAGGTGAGTCTTTAGCTTTAGGAAAACCTTGCTTACACTTTGATACGTCTTCTTTGAAAGAAGCAGGGTATGGTTTGACGGTTGCAGTAGATTATCCAGACTATAAAAAATTCAATCTAGAGTTCAATAGGTTAATGAGCGATGACGCCTATTACTATGAGCAAGTTAATCATATTGCAGCTAATAAGGACAAACTTCGCAGCTGGAAGGATTTCTCGACAGATATAAAGAAAATATTTATTCATGAAGAGGAAATTCAATGAGTGAAGCTGATAAAGCTATATGGTTTGGAAAGAATGCGCCAGAGAAATTTACTTGTTTAAGTACTCATTTTATTAACAATCCGGATACGCGTTTATCATCAGAGCATTACAGCAAATATTCAGAAGTTGTATTTACTGAAGCGCCAATATCAAATTATGGCAACTGGCCATTTATAATTGACGAGTTATTCAAATTATCTAAAGGAAAGACGACGTTCAAGATTCGTTTCCGTGTTTCCTCACCTGTTTTCTCAACACCTAAGTTTTATAAGCAAATTCATAACCTTTCAGCAGGTAGCGTAGAGTTTGTAAGCCTTGAGCGTGCTGAAAAAAATGACGGTTTCATCGTAACCTTCACCGCAACGCGGCGACGCTTTGATATTGGCAGAAACTGGTCATTCGGCATTTTATGGGACGGGAAAAATGAGGAATATCTTCGTAGCTACGTTGATAGTGTAGCGAATTTAGCTAACTCAGGCGCATTAACGGAGATAATTATCTGTGGTCCACGACCAACTTTTGAGATAGCGCTGGATCATACGATTGTAGAGGCTGACAACGATACAGAGAAATATGCCAATATTTCAAGAAAGAAAAATATCATCATAAGCCAGGCTAAATTTGAAAATATTTGCATTGCACACAACAGATATAAACTAGATGCAAATTTTATCAAGGCATTCGATCGCATTAATCATGACTTTGATATTTGCGTGGTTAAGCAGATATTGAATGACACGGGCGAGCGAGTTCCCGACTGGGTTTCGCAAGCCTCTGATCAGCGTCTTACTGCGAATTATTTGCTGAATTATGGCGAATATTCTCCTTATCTCTATGTTCCCGGAGGGCTTGTCATCGGCAAGAAGCATGTTTTGACTGCGTTCCCCTTTAATGATCTGGGAACATGGAATATGGCGGAGGATGTCGAGCTTTCTCAACGGTTGATGTCAGCTGATTACCTTCCCCGGCTGAACACAAAAACCATCGCCAGAGTTCTCCAGTTAAGAAAAGAAATTATCGCTGACTTTAAAAAACCAGACCTTAACAACTTTTATCATCATATTGATCTTTTCCAGGGACCACATGCTCGTGTTGATAGATACCGGGCTTTCTTAAAACGCAATGTAAAATTGCTCCTGTCAGATCCATTGTCACTTTATTCGACGATAAAAAATCGATTGAAAAATAGGGCAGGATAGGACGTTACGGACAGGATTAATGCAATATTTTGAATTAAGTTTCCTGATGTTTAGGCTGTAAGTGTTATTAATGAGGTTTTAAATGATGAATATCGTAATTCCCATGGCCGGGGCTGGAAGCCGCTTCGCTAAAGCAGGGTATGCTGATCCTAAGCCTCTTATAAAAGTTCATGGCGTCACCATGGTCAAACTGGTTATAAATAATTTAAAACCAACTCAGCCTCACAGGTTTATATTCATTATCCAACGCGCTCATGATGAAACGTATGGTTTAACTTCATTGCTTAAAGAATGGGAGCCGTCCTGTGAAGTCGTCTATGCAGATGGACTAACCGAGGGTGCAGCCTGTACCGTTCTATTAGCTAAAGATTTAATTGATAATGATGAACCGCTGATGATTGCAAATAGTGACCAGTATGTCGATTGTCAAATCGATGACTATCTTGCAACAATGCAAGACAATAACTACCAGGGCATTATCATGACTATGAAGGCAAACGATCCTAAGTGGTCATTTGTCGGCTTTGATGACGATGGTAATGTCAACCGGGTTGTTGAAAAAAAAGTCATTTCTGATGAGGCCACGGTTGGTATTTATAATTTTGCTAAAGGCTCAGATTTTGTACACGCAGCTGAAGAGATGCTGGAAAAGAACGACAGGGTTAATAACGAGTTTTATGTCGCACCTGCCTATAACTATCTTATCGCATCAGGTGCGAAAATCGGCATTTACAACATAGGATCTGAAGCTAATGGAATGTATGGCTTAGGTATTCCTGCTGATTTAGAGATTTTCTTAAACCTTGAGCTCTCTAAACACGCTACGCAAGGAATGCAAAATGGAAATAATTAGTCATCGTGGTTATTGGCATACAGTAGAAGAAAAAAACAGTGCTGTTGCTTTTAAAAGATCGTTTGACCTCGGCTTCGGAACAGAAACTGATGTTAGAGATTACAATGGCAAATTAGTGATATCTCATGATATTCCTTCTGGTCATGAAATGACCCTGCATGATTTGCTCTCCTTAGCTGAAGGTAAAGATTTCTCGCTTGCGCTTAATATCAAATCAGATGGGTTAGTCAAACTTCTTGCCGAGCAACTTGCTAAATTTAATATAAAAAAAGCTTTTGTTTTCGATATGTCTGTTCCGGATCAGATAACATTCTCTCGAGATGGTCGTGTTCATTTTTTCTCTCGTGCGAGCGAATATGAACCCGTCATTTCGCTTTATGAATCGTGCCATGGCGTCTGGTTGGACGCTTTTGAGTCAACCTGGTACGATGCCGAATATATCAAAAATATCCTTCAGGCAGGCAAAAAAGTCTGTATCGTTTCTTCAGAACTTCACAAGCGTGGGGATTACCATTCTCTTTGGGCTATGCTTAAAAACTCTGATTTAACAACATCTGAAAATCTTATTTTGTGCACCGATCTTCCTGAAGAAGCGCAAAGATATTTCGAGGATAAAAAATGATAAAGGCCGTCATTTTCGATATGGATGGAGTTTTGATTGAAGCAAAAGACTGGCACTATGAAGCTTTAAATAAATCACTAAATTTATTTGGATATAACATCAGCCGCTTTGATCATCTAACAAAGTTTGATGGTCTGCCTACAAAAGATAAACTTAATATCTTATCGACTGAGTACAATTTACCTTATGAACTGCATTCATTTATCAATGAAATGAAGCAAAGCTATACAATGGAAATTGTACATACGAAATGTAAGCCACTTTTTATTCATGAATTTGCTTTATCCAGATTAAAGATGGAAGGTTACAAGTTGGCAGTTGCTTCAAACTCTGTCAAAAATACTGTTACGACTATGATGGAAAAAGCTGCTCTGACTCCCTACCTTGATCTGATGATTTCAAATGAGGACGTAAAAAAAGGTAAGCCCGATCCAGAAATGTATATAAAAACTATCGGACTGTTAGGGTTAAAACCGGAAGAGTGTGTAGTTGTCGAAGATAATGAAAATGGTATTCGTGCTGCTAAGGCTGCAGGTACGCATGTACTGGCGGTTAGTGAAGTTCATGATGTCATTTATCGCAACATCAAGACTTTCATTCAATCTGTAGAGGAAACTAAAGCATGAATATTTTAGTACTTGCTGCAGGTGAAAATTACATTGATAGCGACGATAAAAATTATCCTTTCTGTCTCTCTGAGTTTTTAGGCAAGCCTTTAATTCAACTTATTTCTGAGCAAATAGCTTTTAATAAAGGGCATTCCGTCTTTCTTTTTCAGGATAAACATATAAAAAAATATCGTCTTGATAATATTGTTCGTCTGCTCTCGAATGGCAACTTTAGTTCTATTTCTGTACCTGAAAACACTGCTGGTGCTGCCTGTACCGCTTTGCTCGGTGTGGTTAGTCTGAATCAGGATGAGCCGCTACTGATAGTTAGTGCAAATCAGTATGTCGATATAGACTACGCGGTATTTACTTCACATATGCAGAACTCAGGGCATGATGCTGGCACAATCATTTTTGATTCTGTACATCCCCGATACTCCTATGTAGTTTTAGAAAATGAACTCGTTGTAGAAGCTTCTGAAAAAAATCCTATTAGCCGTAATGCGACTGCTGGGGTTTACTGGTTCAAGAAAACCTCTTTTTTCACCGAGGCGGTGAAACAAATGATCAGGAAGGATGCGCGTATTGATGATATGTTCTATATTTGTCCTTCATTTAATGAACTTATATTGTCCGGTATGAAAATTTCTGTCCAAAAAATTGACATCTCTCAGTATCACCCACTGAAATCTGCTTCACAATTTGAAACCCGGAAAGGCAATAATGAAAAGCTATAAACTATCTAATATGAAAAGGGGCTGGATTGTCGGCGGATTTGACCCGACTGCCTTTAGTACACAAGATTGTGAAGTTGCCGTTAAGCATTATAAAGTAGGGGACCGAGAGGGTGCGCATTTTCATAAAATTGCTACTGAAATAACTTGTATTGTTTCTGGTGAAGTCATTATGTGTGAAAAACGCTGGACTGCTGGCGACATTATTGTGTTATCACCTGGCGATATTACTTCGTTTGAAGCCCTGACTGATGCCGTTACAACCGTCGTCAAACTACCGGGCGCATTGAACGATAAGTATAATGTTAAATGAAAAGGCTGATGATGGATCATTATTATCATACTAGTCTGAATTTAACTCTTTTGGATGGCCACAAGCTGGAGTTGGGCTTGACTGTGCGCTCTTTGGCTCTAGAATGTCTGAATTTCAATGATGGAATAAAATAATGCAAGGTAGTTCAGCTAAAGTTGCCTTAAAAGATATTTTCGGGGCAATAAATCGTTATTCATTAGTTGGTATGTTGGGCTGGCAGGACGTTAAGCAACGCTACCGTCGCTCAGCTCTAGGCCCATTCTGGTTAACAATCAGCATGGGTGTAATGATAGGTACAATTGGTATAGTATTTGGTTCAATCTTTCAAACTACAATGGAAGAGTTTTTACCTTTCCTTGCTTCTGGGTTGATTCTATGGTCTTTTTTCACCACGGTTACCAATGAAGGTTGTGCAGGTTTCATAAATGCAGAACGTATCATTAAGCAACTTCCAATCCCGCTTTTTGTCCACATAATGAGAATAATCTGGCGAAATATTATTATATTGATACATAACATGGTCATTTTGCCTCTTGTGTTTTTAGCTGTTGGAAAGCCACTCTCGCTTATCATTTTACTTGCAATACCAGGCTTCGTACTCGTAACAATCAATCTTTCATGGATTGCGCTGTTATTGGGGGTGCTTTGTGCACGCTATAGAGATCTACCTCAAATTATTACAAGCTTAATAAATGTGATTTTTTACTTTACACCCATTATGTGGATGCCTCATTTAGTACCTCAGCGAGCAGGTGAATTTATCTTAGGGTTGAATCCTGTTTATCATTTAATGCAAATTGTCCGAGCTCCTATATTGGGCCAGATTCCAGCGACCTCAAGCTGGATTACTTGCATAGTAATCGCAGTATGTGGTTGGGGTGTAACTATTTTGGTTTATGGGCGCTATAAGCGTCGTATTGCTTACTGGTTATAAGAAGATTTATTATGGCGTTAGTCGAATTTAAAGATGTATGTGTTGATTTTCCTATTTATAATGCTAATGGTCGGTCACTCAAAAAAAGATTGATGCAAGTAGCCACAGGGGGACAGTTAGGTTCTGATCCGCAGGGACGTGTGGTTGTTCGAGCAATAGATCATCTTTCTTTTACATTGAAAGACGGCGATCGTGTGGGGTTACTTGGACATAATGGTGCAGGCAAAAGTACGTTATTGCGCCTATTAAGCGGGGCATATGAGCCTTCATCCGGTACTGCTGTTAGCATTGGAGAAGTGGGTTCGCTAATTGATATCTCACTTGGTATAGATGTGGAAGCCACCGGTAGAGATAACATTTTTTTACGAGGAGGGCTGTTAGGCCGCACTCGACAAGAAATTAGTGAAAAGCTTGATGAAATTATTGAGTTTTCTGAGTTAGGTGATTTTGTTGATATGCCTGTTCGTACTTACTCTTCAGGTATGCATTTAAGATTAGCCTTTGCTGTTTCGACAATAGTCCGTCCTGAAATTTTATTAATGGATGAATGGTTATCTGTTGGCGATGAGGCTTTCAAAAAGAAAGCAGAGACTCGACTATCGGAGATGGTACAGGCAACAAATATCTTAGTTATTGCTTCACATTCTAAAACCATGCTTCTTAAATCGTGTAATAGAGCTATATGGCTTGAGCATGGCAGAATAAAGATGGATGGTGATGTTAAAGAAATTTGTGAAAAATACTTCGGGAAAGAATAATTATAATTATTTCGGGATTTTATATGTAGTCATGAGAGCTTTCCCATAAGTTATTAGTGTGGGGAAGCTTTGCTCATGCTTATACTATCTTAGTAGGTATTTGGCTTGGCTGGTTTTTTGAAAAATTTTTCTTCTATGGTATTACCAAATTGACGTAAGGATATACTGCATATATTTGGTTTTTTTGCATGTTTTGTGATTAATTCAAAAAACATGAAAAGTGAAACTATTTATAAGGCGGTCATGACATTTTTATACTTTAAAAGATGTTTCTTTTATTTAAAAAAATTAAAAGCTTTATGTTACACACTGGTTGTTGCACTGATTATCTAATGTCTATTTTTTACCCAGAAAATTCAATCAATGCTGCCTAAGCGGTGGCTCCGGATTAGCATAGGCCGTAACAATCACCTAGAAAAACTATAACACATTGTTTTTAATATTTTTTTTGTGGCTGATGCGCTAAGGCTTCAATAGGGCAGTAATGAACAAACGCTTCATTAATTTGCAACTAAATGTTAAGATTTGTTTTTTATAATTGGAAAAATACTTGGGATGACATGAAAAAGATTGTACATATAAAAGTTTCTGATCAAGGCTGGATCCTCGAAAAACTAGCCCGGGAAATTACTACCCGATTACCCTATGTTAGTTACAATCTGACTGCCGACGCTTCTGCTGACATACAGTATTACATGACTTATGGTTGTCGCAATGAAAGAATATCCCCTGTTGAGATAGCTCTGTTCACTCATAAAGAAGAAGTTCAGTCAGCCGCAGAGAAATTTGATTCTGTGGCGGCAGATGTCGATTTTTGCGTTGCACAATCTTTGAAAACGGAAGAAATACTTACCGAAATTGGCATTAAAAATGTCATAACTATTTCTCCAGGAGTGGATCTTGAACGCTATTCTGCAGATGTACGGATAGGAGTAGTAGGCAGAACTTATCATACTGGAAGGAAAGGCGAAAATCTAGTTGCGCAGGTTATGGATATCCCTGGTATTCAATGGCACTTTACTGGAGAGGGCTGGCCTGGTCCAGCTCAACATATACCAGAAGAATCTCTTCCAGAATTTTATCGCTCCCTAGATTATATTCTCGTCCCAGCTTTAATTGAAGGCGGACCGATGTGTGTGCTTGAGGCATTGGCAAGTGGCTGTCAAGTTATAGCTTCACCAGTGGGGTGGGTCCCGCAGTTTCCACATATTGAATTTAATCTTGGTGATGTTAATGATTTAAGACGAGTACTTTTGGAGGTTGTGGAGAAGAAACAAGCTTTACGGAGGAGTGTTGAAAATTACACATGGCAGTCCTGGGCTGACCAACATCATATACTGTTCTGTCAATTACTTGGCTATGACCCACTCGTAAAATTTAACTTTATTAAAGTAGATTCTCAAGATGAACAAATGCCAAGTAGAATTAATGCCCTTGTAGCTGTTCATGGCCAGGAGATGACCAAGTCTCTTGGTGGGCCTTCAGTCCGCGCTCCTAAAACAGTTTCTGCGCTTAAAAAATTAGGCGTTAACGCTCAGTTTGCCTCTGATCGCAATTTTTGTGCACATAATTATGATGTTATACATGCTCTCAATGTTTGGCATCCTACTCAATGTGAAATTTTACTACAACAAATTGAAAAAAATGATCGACCTTCAGTGCTTTCACCAATATTTTTGGATCTCTCTGAGTTGGATTTCTTTAATAACCGTGTGAAACTAATTTTATCAATGTATGATTATATCGATGATGTAAAAGAAGCACTTTCAACTTTAAGAAGTGAAATCCTAGCACATCGAAATAAGCCGATGATTGAACGCGAGCCTATGCCCGGCTATTTTTCAAAAGTCCGTCGTTTAACATCTTTTGCGAGCCATTTAATTTTATTGAGTGAATTAGAAAGAGATTTACTTAAGCAGATTGGTGTCGCACATTCCTCAACCTCGATTGTAAAAAATCCTGTAGACACTACGGTTTTTAATTCCGCTAATCCTCAATTGTTCCGTGATAAAATCGGTCTCGAACAATATGTTTTGTGCGTAGGACGAATTGAGCCGAGAAAAAACCAAGCCCTTCTGGCTCTCTCACTTAAAGATACTCAACTCCCATTAGTTTTCATTGGCCATGAAGCGGATAGTGAATATGCTGATCTAATTAGAAAGTGGGGGGGAGATAATGTTTATTTTGCAGGCCGTGTTGACTCAAATAGTGCAATGCTTGCCTCAGCATTTGCTGGAGCAAAAGTTTTTTGCCTTGCTTCTTGGAGTGAAGGTGCACCGTTAGTTGCACTTGAAGCCGCTGCTGCTGGCTGTAATATGGTTTTAAGCAATAGGTCTTCAGAAGAAGAGTATTTTGGTAATCTTGCTCGATATGTGGATCCTGCTGATATTGATGATATACGTAATAAAGTTATTTCTGCATGGAATGATTCAGAAACAGAAAAGGATGAGCGCGCTCAAATCCTAAGAAAAAAAATGCAAACGGAACATAGTTGGGAAAACTATGCCATGCAGACTTATCATGCTTACAAGATGGCTATTAAGAGTCGCGAGCAATTGAAAAGCCAGGAATTGGAGTTTACAAAACATAAAAAAAACATATATGTTGATTTAACAACTGTAGCTCACCATAAAGGGCCCCCAACTGGGATTACCCGCGTTGAGCTTTGCATGGCCGAGGCATTGCATAAGCAATATGGTGATGAAATCCATTATATCGTTTGGAATTCACATCACCGTAAATTTCTCTGCATTGACTACTCAATGGTAGAGGATAATAGTATTAAGTTTCTTTCAGAATTTGAAAGATCTGAATTCAAAAGTGGTAAGTCAGAACTTGAATGTAACTTCAGGAAAAATGATGTTTTATTAGTTTTTGGCAGTGCATGGATTAGAAATCTAAATTATATTAAGAGCCTTAAAACCCTTAAGCTTGTTTTTGGAGTTTCAATAGTTACTGCTATTTATGATGTAATAGAATATAAATTAAAGTTCATGTTTCCTGAGGATCGCCGTAACCAATTCTCTAGGAACTGCCGAGAAATAATTAATATCTCTGATAAGTTGATAACATGTTCAATGCAAACTCAGAAAGATGTTGTTGAGTTTTGCCTGGAAAATAATATCTCTCTACGGCCTATATCTATATTCCGGCTAGGTGATGAGGAAATTAACAATATCTCACTTGCAAAAGATGAATTGATTAGTGAGAATTCTGATAATGTTGTTTTGCCCTCTGAAAAATTTGTTTTATATGTTAGTACTATTAATATAAGAAAGAATCATTCGCAATTACTTATGTTGTGGCGCAGTCTTATTAAGGAGTACGGCAATGCAGTTCCTAAGCTTGTTTTAGTTGGTAGTGTTGGCTGGGGGGGTGAAGAAGCTATTCATATTATTGAAAATAATCATGACCTGCAGGAGAAAGTGTTATTATTGCATGATGTCGATGACATGACACTAGCATGGCTATATAAGCAATGCATGTTCACTGTTTATCCTTCCCGTTATGAGGGATGGGGTCTTCCTGTTGCAGAAAGCTGTTGTTACGGTAAATTCTGTCTGGCTTCTGATGCTGGCTCTCTACCGGAAGTGGCACCTGGGTGCGCCGAATATATTGATCCCATGGATAGCATTGCTTGGTACAATGCAATTTCAAAATATTGTTTTGATGAAAAACAGTTAGCTGAAAAAACTGAACAAGCCAAAAAATATGTACCAACAACATGGATTGAAACTGTTAACCAGGTTATAGATTCTATTGAGAATGTAAAATCTACTGAGCGTATCGCTTCTCTGGCATTTGGTAACACGATTAGCTTTTCTGCCGCTCCTCAACCGGGTACTCTTCGTAGTGATGCTTATACTTTATCTGGATGGTCCAATAATGAGTCAATGGGAACGTGGACCTGTGGACATGAGTCTGTGTTTGGGTTTCAATTAGATGAAGAGGCCCCTGATGATTTGGCGATTAATCTTTCGGCTTTCGGTTATTCACCCGATGGAGAAGCGGTTAAAGTTTCTATATTTATCAATTCTGTAAGAGTGGCTCAATGGTCAATTGGCGGAAAGGTTGTGGAATTATCATTTCCAATTCCTCGAAATGCTATCGATTCATCCAAAAACGTTATTATCCGTATGAAAATTGATAACGCTAAATCTCCTTATCATTTTGGATCGGGGGATATGCGCATCCTTGGGCTTTATGTGCAACGCGTAACTCTGGTTGCTCTTGATTCCAGCATGATATCTTCCGTCCCAACTTTGAACCAAAATGATAGTACTCGTTCAGTCAAAATCGATTTACCCGAGCCTACTCTTACCCGAAAAATTAAGAACAGACTGAGGTATATTGCAAGTCTAGTTAATAGAGTTTAATTACTCATCAGCTTTAAATTTCTTTAATAGACTTAGAATAAGTCATTTCAGGACCGGGTTTTGACCCGGTCTTTTCCATTATGTCTCTGTAATTATTTTATCCTACCAGCAGATCCCCGCTCCGAATCTCACTCTCGCCCGCCAGTCTCACCACCAGCATGCCTGCCGTTGCAAACCGTACCCAGTGCCTCGCATACAGAATGCCGCCGTGCTCAGCCATTAATGGCGTGATCTGATCGGTGACCGGATCAACAATTTCTGCCACCACTTCGCCAGCGCGAATCCGCGCGCCCAGTGGCTTGCGATGCAAAATTAAACCTGAAACCGGCGAATGAATGTATTCACAGGCCGCCAATGGCGTCGGTGGATTCTTCAGGGCAGGTGAGGGCATAGCGCAACCTTCACTGTAGCGCTCTTTAATCATGCTTTGCTCATCGGCTGCTTCGACCACCTCAGGCGCGCTCAGGCCGGTACCGTTTTCACCAATTGCCACCACATCTTCGCCGCCGGTGGTCACCGATACCAGTTCATCGCCGCCAATCACCGGAGCCGCCACTTCCACCGACACCGCCGGTTCGCTGTAGCCGATATAGCCGCCTTCCTGTAACGCCGAAATAATCGCATCAGCATCTTTCTCAGCCTGCTCCGGTGAGACGTCACGGACACCCCGCAGTTCGAGCGTGACCGGCAGTAAGCCGCGTGGCATCGGGAAATCTTTGCCATAACGTTCGGCCAGCGTCAGCCACGGCTCACAGCAGGCTTCATCAAACGGTTCGCCGCCTGAAATCTGCGCCAGCAGTTGTACTTCACTGCCTAACCAGCGCGCCAGCGGCTCGATATCCGGCCAGGCGTGCGGCGTGGTGTAAAGGTGCGGCACCGCTTCCCAGTCACAGTGCAGATCAATCATCAGATCCGCCTGGCTGGCCATGCGCATCAGGGTAAAACGCTGCGCATCCAGCTCGGTTTTTGGCACCGTATCGCGGTAGTGACGATCGATCGCCTCACGGATCAGCGTTTTATTCTGCGCTTCGCTCTGGGTCAGACTGTCGGCCAGCCCGGTTGCCAGCGTCTCGCCCAGCGAGGGGAAGCGGCGATTAAAATCCTGTCCCGATAAGGTATGAAAACGACCAAGATGAGTGCCGTGCCAGTGCTGGCCCAGCGCCAGCGGATTGGCGACCGGCACCAGCGTGAAAGCGGCTCTCAGCTGGCCGGCTGACTCCAGCGCCTGCAGCCGCTGTTTTAAAAACCACGCCACCGCCATGCCCGGCAACTCGTCGCCATGCAGCGCAGCCTGGATATAAACCTGACGCGAGTGGTTTTCAGCAAAATGGAAACTGATGATTTCACGTTGGGTGCCTAAAGAGGCGCTTAACAGAGGATGATGTTGTTGATGCATACCGTGTTAATGTCCTGTAGTCGGCGAAGGACGACAGCGCGCCGTCCCGAAAAGGTTAGAGTATAGTGCCGGATCGCAGTCAGTGACGGAAAAGCCGGCTCGCGCCGTTACGGCTGAATAGAGATATCGGTGGCGAAATAGCGCTGCTGGATCTGGTCGAAGGTGCCATTCTTTTTGATTTCAGCAAAGGCATTATCCAGCGCGGTTTTCAGTTCCGCGTCGTCTTTACGCAGGCCAATAGCGGTGCCGGGACCGATAATCGGATCCTGAACAATCGGGCCTGCCAGCTCGAAATCTTTCCCCTGCGGATGTTTGAGGAAGCCAATTGCCGCCTGCGCCGCATCGGTAAACACCGCATCCAGACGACCGGCAACTAAATCACTCTCGACCTGTGCCTGATCGCCATACGGCACCACGTTGACGCCATGCGGTTGCCATTTCGCCAGCGCATAGCGCTCCTGTACCGTTCCCTGCTCAACGCCCACCGTTTTGCCTTTCAGGGATTCAGCCGTCGGCAGCACACCAGCGCCTTTACGGGCAATCAGTTGGGTGTGGGTGTCGTACAGCGGCACGGTGAAATCGATCTGCTTCAGGCGCTCTTCCGTGATGCCCATATCTGACAGGATGGCATCGAACTTACGCGCCTTCAGCGCCGGGATCATGCCGTCAAACTGGCTCTCAACCCAGACACATTTCGCCTGCATCTGAGCACAAAGCGCATTGCCCAGATCGATATCGAAACCGACCAGTTTGCCCTGCGGGGTTTTGGATTCAAACGGAGGATAGGTGGGATCAACGGCGAAGCGTACCTGGTCGATTTTTGCCTGTGCGCTAAAGGCGGAGCCAGTCATAACAGCCATGATTAACGTCTGACGCAGACGGGTAGAAAAGCGGTTCATTGCCATAGTAAGGTCTTCTTTTGTCGTGATGAGGGTTAACGCAGAGTAACGTTGACCCGGATTGATGGCAATTACTGGATTATTTTCACGACGTTAGCACGGCACAGCGCCCGATAATCTTCGGTGTTAAGGATCACCGAGCGATCCAGCCGACCGGCGTTAAAAGCGATCTCCGGATAGCGTTCAAACAGCAGTGGATCAACCATCAGGCTTAAATCGGGATGAAAGCTAAACGGCGGGATAGCGCCAAACGCACAGCCGGTCAGGGCATCAGTTTCTGCCGGACTGGCCAGCGAGGCGCGGCGTCCACCGACTGCGGCGGCCACTTTACTCAGGTCAGCCTGCCGATCGGCGGGCAGCACCGCCAGTACATGTTGCTTAACACCATTGCCTTTGACGTGGCAGACCAGCGCTTTGGCACCCTGACCAACTTCGGTGCCGCGGATCGCCGCCACCGCCTCACACTTACCGGTGGCCTGATGTTCCATCAGCCGATAGCGCGCCTGGTGCTGGTCGAGCAGGGCGATCAGTTTTTCATGGGTGGTCATTGTGCTCTCCGGACGCAGTGAGTTGCTGGATCAGGGTTTGCAGCAGATGCGGCTTACGCGGTAATAGTTCTGCCCTGAGACCGAACGGTTTAAAGGCACGATTCAGCATAGTTAAGGTGGTGTTGTCCTTATCCTGCTCAATATCGGGCAGCGTCCGTCGGCTAATTCCTGCCAGCAGCGCGTAGCGTTGTTGAGAAAACCCCAACGCTTTTTTACGAAGCAGCTTCAATAGCTCGCCCTGCGTATGAGAAGGATACTGCTCAAAATCACCAATTCAGCCTGATTTTGAGCAGTTTATTGCACATTTTACTGATGACGGGCGCGCAGGTTATTGATTACCGCGCTGAAGTCTAACTCCTGGTCCTGCAGCAGCACCATCAGGTGATAGATCAGATCGGAGGCTTCATTGGTCAGCTCATGGCGATCGTTAACCGTGGCAGCCAGTGCGGTTTCAACCCCTTCCTCACCCACTTTTTGCGCGATGCGCTTGGTGCCGCTGGCGTAGAGCCGGGCGGTGTAGGAGCTTTCCGGATCGGCGCTCTTACGTGACGCCAGCAGCTGCTCCAGCTGATACAAAAAGGTCCACTCTGCGGCGGCCGGCGAGAAGCAGCTGGAGGTGCCGAGATGGCAGGTCGGACCGATGGGGTTCGCCAGCACCAGCAGCGTGTCGTTATCACAGTCTGGCGTGATGCTGACTACCCGCAGAAAGTTGCCGGAGGTCTCGCCTTTAGTCCATAACCGGTTTTTGGTACGCGAGAAAAAAGTCACGTTGCCCTCGGTCAGGGTTTTTTCCAGCGCCGGCTGATTCATATAACCGTGCATCAGCACTTCGCCAGAGACGTTATGCTGCACAATTACCGGCATCATGCCCTGCGTTTTGTCCCAGTCGAGCTGGGCCAGTTGTTGTTCGGTTAACACGCGCGAATCTCCACTCCGTTGTCGATCAGGAAGCTTTTCAGCTCACCAATATTGATAATCTGCTTATGGAACACCGAGGCCGCCAGCGCACCATCGACGTTGGCGTCGGTAAATGCCTCAAGAAAATGCGGCATAGTGCCTGCGCCGCCGGAGGCGATCAGCGGTACATGACAGACTTCACGCACTTTTTTCAGCTGTACCAGGTCATAACCGTTACGCACGCCATCCTGGTTCATCATGTTCAGCACGATTTCGCCAGCACCCAGCTTCTGCACTTCCTGCACCCAATCCAGCGTTTCCCACTGCGTCACCCGGGTACGGGCTTCGTCGCCGGTGTACTGATTGACCTGATACTTGCCGCTGGCTTCATCGAACCAGGTATCAATGCCGACCACAATGCACTGTACGCCAAAGCGGTCAGCCAGTCGGGTAATCAGCGTGGGATCGGCCAGCGCCGGTGAGTTAACCGAAATCTTGTCGGCACCGAACTCCAGAATGCGCGCCGCGTCTTCCGGGGTTTTGATACCGCCCGCCACGCAGAATGGAATATCGATCACTTCCGCCACCCGCGACACCCAGCTTTTATCGACCACCCGGCCATCAGATGAGGCGGTGATATCATAAAACACCAGCTCATCAGCCCCTTCGGCGGCATAACGCTGCGCCAGTGGCACGATGTCGCCGATGATCTCGTGATTGCGAAACTGCACGCCTTTCACCACCTGGCCGTCACGTACATCAAGACAGGGAATTATCCGTTTTGCCAGCATGAGATAGCCTCCGAAACTGTGAATTTACCTTCCAGCAGCGCACGTCCGACGATTACGCCCTGGACGCCACTGCCGCGCAGGGCCGCGATATCATTAAGTTCACCAATGCCGCCCGACGACTGGAAGGCAATATCCGGGAAGCGAGCGGTCACTTCCTGATAAAGTGCAACGTTTGAGCCGCTCAGGGTGCCGTCGCGGGATATATCGGTGCACAGCACATGTTTCAGGCCGACCGGCTGAAAATCAGCGATCACCTGCTCCAGCGTGACGCCCGCCGCTTCCTGCCAGCCGCTGATCGCCACTTCTTTGCGGTTGTCAGCATCAATACGCACGTCCAGCGCCAGCACAATCGCCTCTGCGCCAAACTCGGCAAACCACCGTTTTACCTCGTCAGGCTGTTTTACCGCGGTCGAACCGACCACTACGCGGCTGGCACCGGCGTCCAGCAGCGCCTTCACATCGTCACGATGACGAATGCCGCCGCCGACCTGCACAATCACGTCGACACCGTCGAGCAGGGTTTTCAGCAGCGCAATCTGCCGCTTCGCCGGATCTTTCGCGCCGGTTAAGTCCACCAGATGCAGCACCGTGGCGCCTTCCTGCGCATACTGCTGCAGGCGCGGCAGCGGATCGCTGCCATAATCGCGCTGCTGGCCATAATCGCCCTGATGCAGACGGACCACTTTGCCGTCGATTAAATCTAACGCGGGGATAATCATTACATCTCCAGGAAGTTTTTCAGCAACTGTGCGCCCGCTTTGCCCGAGCGTTCCGGGTGGAACTGTACGCCGAAGAAGTTATCTTTCTGCACCGCCGCGGTGAAGGCTTCACCGTAGTGACACTGGGCGATAGTGCTGGCGTTGACCGGCATCGCGTAGCTGTGCACGAAGTAGAAGTAGCAGCCTTCGTCAATGCCACGGAACAGGTGATTGCCCGCCTGCGCGGTAATCTGGTTCCAGCCCATGTGCGGCAACGGCAGACCGTGCGTCTCCATCAGCGAAACCGGCTGGTCGATAATACCCAGCGTCGGCACGCCGCCGTTTTCATCACTGCCGCGTCCCAGCAACTGCATGCCGAGACAGATGCCCAGCACCGGCTGGGTGCAGGCTTTGACCAGATCGATCAGGTCACGCTCTTCCAGCTGATTCATCGCCGCCTGCGCCGTACCCACTCCCGGCAAAAACAGTTTGTCGGCGCGCAGCACCACATCGGGATCGCGGCTGACGTCCGGGGTAAACCCCAGACGCTCAATCGCCCACTTTACCGATGAGAGGTTGGCGCAGCCGGTATCCATGATCACCACGTTCATCACAGCACTCCTTTCGAGCTCGGCAGCGTATTACCTTCAACGCGGATCGCCTGGCGCAAGGTGCGGCCAAAGGCTTTAAACAGGCTTTCGACGCGGTGATGATCGTTTTTACCCTTGGTTTTAAGATGCAGGGTGCTCATCATGGCGTAGGAGAGCGAACTGAAGAAGTGCTCAACCATTTCGGTGCTCAGGTCACCGACGCGCTGATAGTTGAATTCCGCTTTAAATTCGATATGCGGCCGGCCGGAGATATCCAGCGCACAGCGTGCCAGACACTCATCCATCGGCAGCACAAAGCCAAACCGGCCAATGCCGCGTTTGTCGCCCAGCGCTTTGAGCAATGCTTCACCCAGCGCCAGACCGGTATCTTCTACCGTGTGGTGATCGTCGATGTAAAGATCGCCTTTCACTTCGATATGCATGCGGAAACCGCCGTGTACCGCAATCTGGTCCAGCATGTGATCAAAGAAGCCGACGCCGGTGTTAATTTTGCTGCCGCCTTCGCGATCCAGCCACAGCTCGACCCGCACCTGGGTCTCTTTGGTATTACGCTGCACCAGCGCATGGCGATCGCGCTGGGTCAGACGCTGCTGAATGGTCTGCCAGTTTTCCCCTTCGGCACCGTAACGGATCGGCTGAATGCCCATGTTCTCTGCCAGCTGCACATCGGTCAGGCGATCGCCAATCACGTAGCTGTTGGCGGTATCCAGTGCGCCTTCGGCCAGCCAGGCTTCTACCATTTTGGTTTTCGGCTTGCGGCAATCACAGTTTTCCTCCGGCAGGTGCGGGCAAATCAGCACCTGATCAAACGCGATACCCTGCGAGGTCAGCACCTGCATCATCAGATTATGCGGGCCGTCAAAGTCCGCCTGCGGGAAGCTTTGGCTGCCCAGTCCATCCTGATTGGTGATCATCACCAGACGGTAACCGGCGGCCTGCAACGCCAGCAGCGCCGGGATCACGTCCGGCTCAAAGGCCAGTTTGTCCATGCGATCCACCTGAAAATCTTCAGGCGGCTCAGAGATAAGGGTGCCGTCGCGGTCAATAAAAAGGGTCTTCTGGCTCATGCTTGCTCCACAGATAAGGCTTGCAGCGCGGCGATCACACGCTCGCACTCTTCACGCGTGCCGATGGAGATGCGCAGGCATCCCGACAGGCCCGGATTTTTGTTCTGGTCACGCAGGATAATGCCCTGATCCCATAAGGTTTTAAACACTTCTGGTGAATCGGTAAACCGCGCCAGCACGTAGTTGGTTTCACTGGCGAAAACCTGCTCGACGCAGGCCAGCTTCGCCAGCGCCGCCAGTAACCAGCTGCGGTTGTCGTTGAGCTGTGCCACATGTTCACGCATCAGGGCGATGCCTTGCTCGCTCAGCGCCTGACCGGCCACATCCGCCACCGGCGTCGCCAGCGGGTAGGGGGCAATCACCTTCATCAGCAGATCAATCACCGGCGGGTTGGCCAGCGCAAAGCCACAGCGCAGGCCAGCCAGCGCAAAGGCTTTCGACAGGGTGCGCAGGATAACGAGGTTCGGATACTGTTTCAGCCAGCCGGTCAGTGTCGCCTGCGGGCAGAACTCAATATAAGCTTCGTCTGCCACCACCAGCGCTTTGCCGGCGGTCATTGCCAGCAGCTGACGGATATCATCCTGATTGATCAGGTTACCGGTCGGGTTGTTCGGGCTGCAGAGGTAAACCACCTTGACGCCTTCCAGCTGGTCGGCGATGGCGGGCAGATTAAGCTGCCAGTCGGCCAGTGCAGGCACCGTGCGATACTCAATGCCGATGGTTTCCGCGCTGACGCTGTACATGCCGTAAGTCGGTGGACAGAACAGAATCGCGTCCTGGCCCGGCTCACAGAATGCCCGCATGATCAGTTCAATCGCCTCGTCGGCACCGCGGCTGACCAGCACCTGCTCCGGATTCAGGCCGGCATAGGCCGCGTAACGCTCAATCACGAGTTTGGGCTGGCATTCCGGGTAGCGGTTCAGCGTCTGCTGCGACAGCTCAAACGGCACCGGCAGCGGAAACTCGTTGGCATTGAGCCAGACATCACCGTTGCCACCCAGCCGGCGTGCCGACTGATAGGGCGTCAGCGCGCGAACGTTGGCGCGCGCCAGTTGCTCGATATTCTGGCTCATGCTTGCTCCTTCAGTGCGGCAACGCGCAGGGTGACGGCGTTTTTGTGGGCATCCAGCTGCTCGGCGGCAGCCAGTGTTTCAATGGTGGCGGCCAGGTTGAGGAAGCCCTGCGGGGTCAGCTCCTGTACCGTCATGCGTTTCTGGAAATCAGCCAGACCGAGGCTGGAACAGGTCGAGGTATAACCGTAGGTCGGCAGCACGTGATTGGTTCCCGACGCATAGTCACCCGCCGATTCCGGCGACCAGTCGCCGAGGAATACTGAACCGGCACTGGTAATTGACTCCACCAGCTCGCGCGGCTGGCGGGTCTGCAGGATCAGGTGCTCCGGGCCATACTGGTTTGAAATCTCTACACACTGCTGCAGGTCGCGCGCCACGATCAGACGACTGCTCTCCAGCGCCTGACGGGCAGTGGCGGCACGTGGCAACTGCGCCAGCTGCTGCTCGACTGCGTCAGCGACCGCGTCGGCCAGCGCCCGCGAAGGTGTCAGCAGGATGACCTGCGAATCCGGACCGTGCTCGGCCTGGGACAGCAGATCCGAAGCGACAAAGGCGGGCGTGGCGCCCTCATCGGCAATCACCAGCACCTCTGATGGACCGGCCGGCATATCAATCGCCGCCCCGTCCAGTCGCTGACTGACCTGACGTTTCGCTTCCGTCACCCAGGCGTTGCCCGGACCAAAAATTTTATCTACCCGCGGAACCGTTTCGGTGCCAAAGGCGAGGGCGGCAATCGCCTGCGCGCCGCCGACCTGAAACACCTCTTCAACGCCACACAATTGGGCAGCATAAAGGATCTCATCAGCAATCGGCGGCGGTGAGCAGAGCACCACGCGCCCGCATCCGGCAATGCGCGCTGGCGTTGCCAGCATCAGCACGGTAGAGAACAGCGGCGCAGAGCCGCCAGGAATGTAGAGCCCGACCGATTGAACCGGGCGGGTAATCTGCTGGCAGCGTACGCCCGGCTGGGTTTCAACATCGACCGGCGGCAGGATCTGCGCATTGTGGAAGGTTTCGATGTTGGCGACCGCCACCGCCATCGCCTGTTTCAGCGTATCGCTGAGCCGGGCACTGGCGTCGCTGATCTGCTGCGGCGTAACGCGCAGATTCTCAACCTGCGCCTTATCGAAGCGGGCGCTGAAGGTGCGCAGGGCCTCATCGCCGTTGGCCTTTACCTGCTCCAGCACCTCACGTACCGTCTGGGTCACATTCTCTGAGGCGGCAATAGCCGGACGTAACAACAGCGCCTGCTGCTGTTCTGCGCTGCATTGCTGCCAGTCAATCGGGGTAGAAAAGGCCATGGCTTACTCCATCATCTTCTCAATTGGCAGCACCAGAATTGAACTGGCACCCAGCGCTTTCAGTTTTTCCATCGTTTCCCAGAACAGGGTTTCGCTGCTTACCATGTGCATCGCCACGCGGCTGACGTCACCGGCCAGCGGCAGCACGGTCGGGCGCTCGGCACCGGGCAGCAGGCTGATGACCTCTTCCAGCCGCTCGCTTGGCGCGTGCAGCATGATGTACTTCGATTCACGCGCTTTAATCACGCCCTGAATACGGGTCATCATCTTGTCGATCAGCTCCTGTTTGGCGGCAGGCATCTCGCCGTCGCGCTGAATCAGCACCGCTTTCGAGCGGTAAATGACTTCGACTTCGCGCAGACCGTTGGCTTCCAGCGTGGCACCGGTCGAGACCAGATCGCAGATCGCATCCGCCAGCCCGGCGCGGGTTGCCACTTCAACCGAACCGTTCAGCATACAGGTTTTGAAACTGACGCCTTTTTTATCGAGGTACTGCTTTAACAGATGCGGGTAAGAGGTGGCGATGCGGGCATTATCGAGGCATTGCGGACCGGTATATTCATCATCAACCGCCATCGCCAGCGACAGACGGCAACCGCCAAAGTCGAGGCGACGCAGCGTGAAGTAGCGCGGGTCTTCACCCTGGGCACGGCGAGACAGCAGCTCTTCTTCCAGCACGTTCTCGCCAATAATCCCGAGGTCGACCACGCCATCCATCACCAGGCCAGGAATATCGTCATCACGCACCCGCAGGATATCGATCGGCATGTTCTCCGCAAACGCAATCAGGCGCTGTTGCTGAAGGTTGATTTTAACGCCGCAGCGCGCCAGCAGTTCGCGTGAATCATCACTTAAACGGCCGGATTTCTGCATAGCTATGCGTAAACGGGTGTTATCTAACATGGTTCCTGTCCTCTTTAAGCCTATTCCGGTAGGCGTATATTGTTGCAGTCAGTCTGGTCACGGACCGCGCGCAACAACCGAAACGTACACGCAGTACGTGAGGATGGTGAGCACTGCCCAGGCCAGAGTGGCAAATAAAATAGCCTGATGGGATTGGCTATTATTCCTGTCCTGATTGGTGTATTTGCGTCAGCCCATAAAAAAACCCCCGGAAGACGATCTTCCGGGGGTTCTCTTGCGTTCGCACCACTGGAAGATCTTAAAAGTCTTCCAGCACACATCGCCTGAAAGACTAGTCAGGATGATGGTGGTGGTGATGGTTGAACTGAACGCGTGTCATAAAAAATTCCGTTGATGAATGAGTATTCATTTGTGAGGTTTAACCTAGCGAAGATGGCCGCGATTGGCAACCCTTTTTTAACCCGGCAGTTCGGAAAGCACTGAAACAGGTTGTTCTGGTTTGCAATCCGGGGGCAAACTACGTTGAAGTCAGGGTTGATGTTTTACGCCAGGAGTCAAAATGAAGAAGGTCGCAATTGTGGGGCTGGGTTGGTTAGGCATGCCGCTGGCCACGGCGTTGACCGCGCGAGGCTGGCAGGTGACCGGCAGCAAAACCACGCCGGATGGAGTAGATGCGGCGCGCCGCTGCGGCATCGAAGCCTTTCAGCTGGAGCTGACGCCGGAACTTATCTGTGATTCCGCCGACGTCGAGCCACTGTTCAACGTCGATGCGCTGGTGGTGACGTTACCCGCCAGCCGCACGGCGGAGGGGGGCGAAGCCTATCTGCAGGCGGTCCAGAACGTGGTGGACAGCGCACTGGTCTATAACGTGCCGCGCATCATCTTTACCAGCTCGACCTCGGTGTACGGCAGCGGATCGGGCATCAAGCGCGAAACCAGTCCGCTGACGGCCGAGACCGTTGCCGGTAAAACGCTGGTTAAACTGGAGAACTGGCTGCACGATCTGCCGGGCACCAGCGTCGATATTGTCCGTCTCGCCGGGCTGGTGGGACCGAAGCGCCATCCGGGCCGGTTTCTGGCCGGTAAGCAGGATGTGGCGAATGGCTCCCAGGGCGTTAACCTGGTGCATCTGGATGACGTGGTTGAGGCGATTACGCTGCTGCTGCAAACGCCAAAAGGGGGACGGGTCTATAACCTGTGCGCCGCAAAACATCCGTCGCGCGATACCTTTTATCCGGCAGTCTCCCGCCAGCTGGGGCTGCAACCGCCACACTTCGCCCCGGAAACCGCTAACGAAAGCGGCAAACTGATTGATGGCTCCCGCATCTGCACCGAGCTGGGCTTTGAATATCGTTACGACGACCCGGTGAAGATGCCGCTGGAGTAAAAAGCACTTGAGGAAGATGGCAAGGCTGCTGTTCCGGGCGCAGGTCACCGGAACAGCCAGTAAGCCAGACCACTTCTGATGCCTCATAGTTACAACATACTTTAATCAGTAACAACCAGCCGGCGCCTGCCCCGACCACGCTTTTCAGCTGAGCACGCCGGGCAGGGCGCGCAGGCGCCTGATCACACGCCTAACCGATCGCGAATGGCGTACCACACTGCGCCCATGGCGGTCAGTGGCACCTTGAAACGTCGTCCGCCCGGAAACGGCAGGTGAGGCAGGCGCGCGAAGGCATCAAAGCGTTCGGCATCACCGCGCAGCACTTCGCTGATCAGCTTGCCGGACAGATGAGTGCTGGTCACGCCGTGGCCGCTGTCGCCCTGCATGAAATAGACATTATTCTCCAGCCGGCCAAACTGCGGCATACGCGACAGCGTTAACAGGAAATTACCGCTCCAGCTGAAATCCAGCTTCACATTCTGCAACTGCGGAAAGGTGCGGCGCAGCTTTGGCCGGATCAGCGCTTCGATATCGCCCGGCTCCCGCGCGCCGTAAACCACGCCACCGCCATACAGCAGCCGGTTATCGGCGGTCAGACGAAAATAGTCGAGCAGATAATTACAGTCTTCCACGCAATAATTATTCGGCAACAGCGACAGCGCCTGATCGGGTGATAGCGGCTCGGTGGCCACAATCTGCGAGCCGCACGGCATGCTTTTACCGCTCAGTCTGGGTTCAACTTCAGTGGCCAGATAGGCATTTCCGGCGAAAATCACGAACTTTGCGCTGACCTCGCCGTGCGCGGTTTTCACCCGATTCGGCGAACCGTAGGCCACTTTCACTGCGGCGGACTGTTCATAGATGCGTCCGCCGTGCCGCCGAATCGCTTCCGCTTCACCCAGCGCCAGATTGAGTGGATGCAAATGGCCGCCGCGTCGATCCAGCAGCCCGCCGACGTAACGCTCGGTTGCCACTTCACGACGAATCCCGCGCTCATCCAGCAACTCCAGATCATAATTGCCATACTGCTGCCATAATGCTTTCTGTTTACGCAGGTGCGCCATCTGGCGGGCATTCAGCGCCGCGAAAATGCCGCCGGGCCGGTAGTCGCAGGCAATGGCGTAACGATCAATACGATCGCGGATGATCTCTGCTCCCTCAAACATCATGCTGCCCAGCATGCGCGCGCTCTCTTTACCGTAACGCTGCTCAATCACGTCGACATCGCGGCTGTAGGAATTGACCACCTGACCGCCGTTGCGCCCGCTGGCACCAAAGCCGATGCGCGCCGCTTCCAGCACCACCACCTCGTAACCCGCTTCGGTCAGATGCAGCGCCGCCGACAGGCCGGTAAAGCCGCCGCCAATAATGCAGACATCACACTGAATGCTCTCCTGCAACGTCGGCCACGGCGCGTGCGGATTGGCGGTCGCGGCGTAATAACTCTCCACGTAATTCATAACAACCTCCTTGATGCGCTCAGAAATTGGCAGGCGTATGGGCACTGACAATGCGGCAGGGTTCGTCAGACGTATTGGTAAAACTGTGTGGCAGTCCGGTATCAATCACGTAACTTTCACCGGCGTACAGGTGAAAGCTCTGACCGTTAATCACTAAGGTGATCTCGCCCGCCAGCAGCGTGCCGGTCTCTTCTCCGGGATGACGCAGTTTTTCGCCGGTGCTGGCACCGGGCTGATAAGTTTCCAGCAGCATGCCCAGCGAGCGCTGCGGATTGCCGTTTTCGACCAGCTTCAGCGAGACACCCTGACTGCCGATCTCCAGCAAATCGTCGGGCCGGACAATCACTTTAGGCGTGGCGTCGGCTTTCGGTTCCGAGAAAAATTCCGACAGTGAGAGCCCGTATACCTTTAATAGCTTCTGTAAGGTACTGACCGCCGGACTGACCTTATCCTGCTCAATGGTGCTGATAGCGCTGTGGGTCAGGCCCGCCAGTTCAGCCACGCGGCGCTGCGACAAACCCAGCGCCTGACGGATCTGCGACAGCCGGCGTCCGGGTGCCAGCGTGGCGTCATTCATGATCTTTTTCCTTATGAAAGCGAAGTGCGGCCTGGATAAAACCGTCAAACAGCTGACGCGAGCCGGTTGTGCGATCCGCCTGCCATTCCGGATGCCACTGCACCGCCAGCGCGAAGGGATGATGGCGCAGGCTGACCGCTTCAATCAGCCCGTCCGGCGCGCGTGCTTCAACCCGCAGCTGCGGGCCCGGTTCGCGGATGCCCTGATGATGCAAAGAGTTAACCTGCAGCGGTTGCGAGCTGTCGAGCAGGGAACTGAGCAACCCATCGGCTTCAATCGTCACCGGATGCGCCGGGGCGTACTGCTGATCCAGCGGCTGGGTCTCATCTTCATGATGGCGCTGGAACTGTTTTTGCTGGCTGAGATCGCGCCACAGCGCACCGCCATTAGCCACCACCAGCTCCTGCATTCCACGACAGATACCCAGCATCGGCATCTTTCGGCTGGTGGCCCAGGTAATCAGCTGGAAGGCGAGACGATCGCGACCCGGATCGGCATGCGACTCTTCTCCCGCTTCACCGTAATGCCAGGGTTCGATATTGCTCGGACTGCCGGTCAGCAGCAGGCCATCCAGCACCGTCATAGCGTTTTCTAATAGCTGGGGAGCGTTCATCAGGCTGTGGGGCAGGGCAAGCGGAACGCCGCCCGCGAGGATCACCGCGTCAGGGTATTTGTTGTGCACCGTTTGCGTCGGATGGCCACCGATGTTGCTCTGGCACATCACTACGCCAATCAAAGGTTTGTCAAAAATAATGCCCATTTCACGTCCTCGCATCGCTGTTCGAAATATCTACCGAAAGGGCACGTCTGGCGGTTAAGTGTGCAATATTTTGTCAATCTAGCAATCTGCTGTTTGTTCTTCAAACAGATTTGTTGCATTTGCACACTTTTTATGTTGGCGCTATGTTAGAGGAGTGGCTGTTATTTTGAGCATTGCGCAAACCGAATAGGGGCGGGTGAGATCATGACTAACCTGGTAGAAATGGAAGACTTCACGCTTCACAGTGAAGAGAAACGAACCAGCGCGTTCCAGCTTGAGGTTAAAGCCTGGCTGGAGCGCCATCCTGGAACGCAGTATGTCGACATTCTGTTAAACGATTTAAACGGTGTCTTTCGCGGTAAGCGCATTCCCGTCTCAGCGCTGCCAAAGCTGGAAAAGGGCTGTTACTTCCCCGCCTCAGTGTTCGCCATGGATATCCTCGGCAACACGGTAGAAGAGGCCGGACTCGGCCAGTCTCTGGGCGAACCTGATAACCTTTGTCTGCCCGTCGCGGGCACCTTAGTTCCCTCCGCTTCCGATCCTCAGCACATTGCGCAACTGCTGCTCACCATGTGCAACCAAGATGGCACTCCCTTTGACGTTGAACCCCGAAATGTCCTTAACCGGCTGTGGCAACAGCTGCGTAACCGAGGTCTGTTTCCGGTGGTAGCGGTAGAGCTGGAGTTCTATCTGGTGGATAAAAAGCGCGATGCCGAGGGCTTCATCCAGCCGCCGTGCGCGCCGGGCAGCGATGAACGCAATATGCAGAGCCAGGTCTATTCGGTCGATAATCTTGATCATTTCGCCGATGTGCTGCGCGATATTGACGATCTGGCGCGTCAGCAGGGCATTCCGGCCGATGGTGCGCTGGCTGAAGCGTCACCGGGTCAGTTCGAAATCAACCTGCATCACACCGGCGACGTGCTGCGCGCCTGCGATCACGCGGTGCAGCTGAAACGGCTGATCCGCCAGGTGGCCGAAAATCACGGCATGACCGCCACCTTTATGGCCAAACCGTATGAGGAGTATGCGGGCAGCGGCATGCATGTACATATCAGTATGCTGGATGCCGCCGATCATAACGCCTTCGCCTGTGATGACGGCAGTGACTCGCCGCTGATGAAGCGCGCGCTGGCCGGCATGATCGACCTGATGCCCGCCTCGATGGCGCTGCTGGCACCTAACGTTAATGCCTATCGCCGCTTTGTGCCGGAGGCTTACGTGCCGTTGCAGGCGTCGTGGGGCCATAACAATCGCACTGTGGCATTGCGGGTGCCGTGCGGTGATATCGATAATCATCGCATCGAATACCGGGTTGCGGGCGCGGATGCCAATCCTTATCTGGTGGTATCGGCGATACTGGCCGGGATGCTGCACGGCCTGGATACCCAACTGCCGTTGCCGCAGCCGGTGACCGGCAACGGTCATCACGCCGAAGGTCTGGCGCTGCCGATTCGGCAGAGTGAAGCCCTGTATGAGTTCAACAACAGCTATCCGCTGCAAAAATTGCTCGGCGAGCGCTTTGCCAGCGTCTGGTATAGCTGCAAGAATTATGAACTGATGCAGTTCGAACGGCTGATAACCGCCACCGAGATTGACTGGATGCTGAAAAACGCCTGATCACTTTTTTTTGCATCCGGTGCCCCGGTGGCTTGTATTTTTGCCCCAGGATGAGGCAGAATACGCGGCCTGCAAAATCAGACCATAACCGACGCTTACCGCGCCGGTTATTTTTTTTGCATCCTGTTTTAACAAATAGTTTTTCGCTGACTTAACCGAGGCCGGGCACGCACCCGGATAGATAAACACTGAAAACACGCGTTAGCGTGAGATTGAGGATACAAAGATGGGGATGTTTTCCACACTGCCAGCCCAGGCTGGTGCGCGTTTTCGTGATGACTACGGCGCCGCGTTGATCACCAACCTTACTCCCTGTCGCTTAATGCGCAGTTGCCCTGTGACCCAACCCAGTCAGGTTGTTGCGCAGGAGGGACTGAAGCATGTCGCTTAACACCTCCGCTGCACCACAGCGTGCACAGCTGAAAAAAACGCTAACGTTACTTCCGGTCGTCATGATGGGCTTAGCCTACATGCAGCCTATGACGCTGTTCGATACCTTTGGCATCGTTTCCGGGCTGACCGACGGTCACGTCGCGACGGCTTACGCTTTCGCGCTGATTGCGATTCTGTTTACTGCCGTGAGCTACGGTAAGCTGGTACGCCGCTTCCCCTCTGCGGGCTCCGCTTATACCTACGCTCAGAAGGCGATCAGTCCGCACGTCGGCTTTATGGTTGGCTGGTCATCCCTGCTGGACTACCTGTTCATGCCGATGATCAACATCCTGCTGGCGAAAAACTATTTCGAATCGCTGGTGCCCGGCATTCCTTCGTGGATATTCGTGGTGCTGCTGGTCGGCTTTATGACGCTCTCCAACCTCAAGGGCATCAAAACTGTCGCCAACTTTAACAGCGTGATCGTGGTGCTGCAGGTGATTGTGATGGTCGGGATCACGGCGATGGTGATCTACGGTGTGGCGAACGGCGTTGGTGCCGGTACGCTGGCCAGCAGTAAACCGTTCTGGTCTGAGAATGCGCACGTGGTGCCGATGATCACCGGAGCGACGATACTCTGTTTCTCGTTCCTCGGCTTTGACGGCATCAGCTCGCTGTCAGAAGAGACCAAAGATGCAGAACGTACCATTCCGCGTGCGATTTTCCTGACCGCGCTGATTGGTGGCGTGATCTTTATTATCGCCTCCTACTTCCTGCAGCTCTACTTCCCGGACATCACGCGCTTCCAGGACCCGGACTCCTCTCAGCCTGAAATCATGCTGTTTGTGGCCGGTAAAGCGCTGCAGGTCGGCATCCTGATCTTCTCGGTGGTCACGGTGCTGGCATCCGGTATGGCGGCGCATGCCGGCGTATCACGTCTGATGTATGTGATGGGCCGTGATGGCGTGTTCCCGGAGCGTTTCTTCGGTTACATTCATCCGAAGTGGCGTACCCCGTCGCTCAACGTGCTGCTGGTGGGTGCGATTGCGCTGATGGCGATTAACTTTGATCTGGTAACCGCCACGGCGCTGATTAACTTCGGTGCGCTGGTGGCCTTCACCTTCGTTAACCTGTCGGTGATTGCCCAATTCTGGATCCGTGAGAAGCGTAACCGTACGCTGAAAGATCACCTCCAGTATCTGGTGCTGCCGCTGCTGGGTGCGTTGACGGTCGGTGCGTTGTGGGTGAACCTGGAAGAGAGTTCAATGGTGCTGGGCCTGATCTGGGCGACCATTGGCATTATCTATCTGGCGTTCGTCACCCGCAGCTTCCGTAATCCGGTGCCGCAGTTCAGCGAAGAGGTTTAATCGCGCTAAACCTCGCCGCCTTCCCGCGCTAACAACGGGAGGGCGGCGAAAGTGTTAACCGGCGAGCACCAGCTCCCAGTGCCCGGTGTTCAATGCCAACCGTCCCGCCTCACTCAACTGACTGTCGGTCACCACCAGATCAAACTTCTCCAGCGGCAGGGCCAGAAAGGTCGCAATCTTGTTGTATTTCGAACTGTCGCTCAACAGCACCCGCTTACTGCTCACCTCGCTGACCGTCTGCTTCACCGTCACCTTATCTTCATCCGGCGTAAACAGCCCGCGCGGCCCCCAACAGGAGGCGGAAATAAAGGCGATGTCGATCGCCAGATGACGCAGGCTGCGCGCTGCCGACTCGCCGACGCAGGAACGGTTCTCGCGGCAGACCGTACCGCCGGTGTGGATCACCCGGCAGTGACTGGCTTCCATCAGCAGGTTAGCCACCATAAAATCATTGGTCACCACCAGCAAATCATCCCGATCTACCACCTCCCGCGCCAGCGCCAGCGTCGTGGTGCCGGCATCCAGATAGATGCAGCTATTGCGCGGAATGTGCTGAGCGGCATAGCGACCAATCGCGCGCTTCTCATCGTTATACAAGGCGCTTTTGGTCAGGTGTGACGGTTCGGCCGCCAGCCGATCCGCCGACCTTACGCCACCTGACACCGACAGCACCGCGCCTTGCTCCTCCAGCTTTTGCACATCACGCCGGATAGTCATGTGCGACACGCCCAGCCGCTCGGTCAGTTCAGCAATGCTCACCACGCCACGATCGGCCACCAGCGCCAGAATCTGTTGATGACGTTCAACCGGAATCATTTTCGCTCCCTGAGTTTTATCATTTTTTCACATTGTAGAGCATCTGCCGGTCGTGAAGAACAAAAAATAACAGCCTGCGCCAGCGGTTAAACCGGCTGAAAGTGCCCGCAAGGCGGCGTTTTCAGGGACGATGAGAGATGTTAAGAATTGTTCCCGATCACATCACAGATGTTTTTTTGTGAGTTGCCACACGTTTTTGCCGGGGTAAAGCTGGCAGGATTAACAGTAACAAACAAATAATCACTTAATTTAACAGTGGAGGCCGACAGTGCCAGTCGAAAATATCTGTGTTATCGGGTTAGGTTCCATGGGCATGGGTGCCGCGCAATCCTGTATCCGCGCCGGTCTTAACACCTGGGGCGTCGATCTGAATCCCGCCGCGCTGGAGAGCCTGCGCCAGGCGGGCGCACGCGATGCGCAATCCTCCGCCGCCGCCTTTGCTGACCAGCTCGACGCGGTGCTGCTGCTGGTGGTGAATGCGCAGCAGGTGAACGCCATTCTGTTTGGTGACGATGGCCTGGCCGCGAAGCTACGGCCCGGCACGGCGGTAATGGTGTCATCAACGCTCTCGGCGCAGGATGCGCAGCAGATTGAACAGCGGCTGGCACCACATCAGCTGCTGATGCTCGACGCGCCGGTCTCCGGTGGGGCAGCCAAAGCCGCCAGCGGTGAGATGACGGTAATGGCGTCCGGCAGCGAAGAGGCTTTTACGCAGCTGCAACCGGTGCTGGATGCGGTGGCGGCCAAAGTCTATCGGGTGGGCAGCGACATCGGCCTCGGCTCGACGGTGAAAATCATTCATCAGCTGCTGGCCGGGGTGCACATCGCTGTTGGGGCAGAAGCGATGGCGCTGGCGGCACGGGCGGGCATCCCGCTGGAAACCATGTATCAGGTGGTTACCCATGCCGCCGGTAACTCGTGGATGTTCGAAAACCGCATGCGCCACGTGGTGGACGGTGACTACAGTCCGAAGTCGGCGGTCGATATCTTCGTCAAAGATCTCAACCTGGTGGCGGATACCGCCAAATCGCTGCATTTCCCGCTGCCGCTGGCCTCGACCGCGCTCAATATGTTTACCGAAGCCAGCAACGCCGGTTATGGCCGTGAGGATGACAGCGCGGTAATTAAAATCTTCAGCGGCATCACCCTGCCTCAGGGTAAGGAGAATACCTGATGCGTCTTGGAGTGATAGCCGATGATTTTACCGGTGCGACCGACATCGCCAGTTTTCTGGCGCAAAACGGCCTGACCACCATTCAGTTCAACGGCGTACCGGCCGGCGATCGGGTCGTCGGGGCGCAGGCGATAGTGATCAGCCTGAAGAGTCGATCCTGCCCGGCAGAGCAGGCGGTAGCGCAGTCGCTGGCGGCGCTGGCGTGGCTGCAACAGCAGGGCTGTGAGCGCTTCTACTTTAAATACTGCTCCACCTTCGACAGCACCGCGCAGGGCAATATCGGCCCGGTGACCGATGCGTTGCTGGCCGCGCTGGGCGAAAGCCTGACGGTGATCTGTCCGGCGCTGCCGGTGAACGGGCGCACGGTGTATCAGGGGCATCTGTTTGTCGGCGATCGGCTGCTGTCGGACTCCGGCATGCGCCATCACCCGGTCACCCCGATGCACGACAGCAACCTGCTGCGTCTGATGACGGCGCAGGCCACCGGTCAGGCCGGGCTGATCGCTGCCGCGCAGGTCGATCAAGGCGCGGAGGCAGTGCGTCAGGCACTGGGCCAACTGGCGCAGCAGGGCATTAACTATGTGGTCATCGACACGCTGAATGAACAACATCTGCTGACCCAGGGCGAGGCGCTACGCGATCTGCGGCTGGTGACCGGCGGTTCCGGGCTGGCAATCGGGCTGGCGCGCCAGTGGGCGCTGGCCGGAGCGGATGCAGCGGCGGCGGAGCAGGCAGGACGACCGCAGGGCGATCGTGCGGTGGTGCTTTCCGGCTCCTGCTCGCAGATGACCCAACGCCAGGTCAGTGTCTATCGCCAGCTGGCACCCGCTCAGGAAGTGCAGGTCGAACGCTGCCTGCAGGATGCTGACGGCTACGCCCTGCAGCTGTGTGACTGGGTAGCAGCCAACAGTCATCAGGCACTGGCGCCGCTGCTGTTTGCGACCGCTGACGCGCAGCAGTTGCAGCTGATTCAGCAGCAATATGGTGCCCGGCGCAGCAGTGAGGCGGTCGAGCAGCTGTTTGCCGCCGTAACCCGTGAGCTGCAGCGGCGCGGCTGGCAGCGCTTTATCGTGGCGGGCGGCGAAACCTCCGGCGTGGTGGCTCAGAGCCTGGGGGTGACGGCGTTTCATATCGGCCCGACCATCTCGCCTGGCGTGCCGTGGGTGCGTGATATTCAGCAGCCACTGTCGCTGGCGCTGAAGTCCGGTAACTTTGGCGATGAAGACTTTTTCCGCCGCGCGCAAACGGAGTTTCCCCATGTCTGAATCTTTCTCTTTAGCCGAGCAGCAGGCGCGTGACGAAATGGTCCGGCTCGGCGCCTCCTTCTTTCAGCGCGGCTACGCCACCGGCTCGGCCGGCAATCTGTCCGTGCGGCTGGAAGATGGTAATCTGCTGGCGACGCCCACCGGCTCCTGCCTCGGTGAGTTGCAGGGTGACCGCCTCGCTAAAGTCACCCCGGACGGCGAGTGGCTCTCCGGCGATAAACCGTCCAAAGAGATCGCCTTTCACCGCGCGCTCTACCTGAACAATCCCGACTGCAAAGCGGTGGTGCATCTGCACAGTCATTACCTGACGGCGCTCTCTTGTTTACAGGGGCTGGACCCGGAAAACTGCATCCGTCCGTTCACGCCGTATGTGGTGATGCGGGTCGGGGATGTGCCGGTGGTGCCGTACTACAAGCCGGGCGATCAGCGGCTGGCGGAAGATCTGGCGCAGCTGGCACCGCGCTACCGCGCCTTTTTGCTGGCCAACCATGGGCCGGTGGTAGTGGGAAAATCATTGCGTGAAGCGGCAGATAACACCGAGGAGCTGGAAGAGACGGCCCGGCTGATTTTTACCCTTGGCGACCGCGCCATCCGTTATCTCAACGACGCCGAAGTGGCTGAGTTAAGGAGCCGATAATGCCTAAGTTTGCTGCCAATCTGTCGACCCAGTTTACCGAACTGCCGTTTGCTGAACGCTTCGCTGCCGCAGCGGCCGCCGGTTTTGGGGCGGTGGAATTTCTGTTTCCCTATGACTATCCCGCAGAACAGCTGCAGCAGTGGCTGGATGAGAACCAGCTCCAGCTGGTGCTGTTCAACACCGCGCCTGGCAACATTGCCGCGGGCGAGTGGGGCGTTTCCGCCATTCCCGGCCGTGAAGCGGAAGCCAGAGCGGATATCGATCGCGCCCTGCAGTATGCGCTGGCGCTCAACTGCCCGCAGGTGCATATCATGGCGGCCACGGTGCCGCCGGGAGCCGATCGCCAGCGCTATGCTGAGACCTTTATCAGCGCGATGCGTTATGCCGCTGAACGCTTTGCGCCGCACGGCATCAACCTGCTGATTGAGGCACTGAACCCGACCACTAAGCCGAACTATCTCTATTCCAGTCAGTATCAGACGCTGGAAATGGTGGAGCAGATCGATCGGCCCAATGTGTTTACCCAGCTCGACCTGTTCCACGCGCAGTTAGTGGATGGCAACCTCAGCCATCTGATTCGCCACTACGCCGGGCGCTATCGTCACGTACAGATCGCCTCAGCACCGGATCGCCATGAGCCGGATGAGGGGGAAATTAACTACCCGTGGCTGTTTACCCTGCTGGATGAGGTCGGCTATCAGGGCTGGGTCGGCTGCGAATACTTCCCGCGAAGCAGCACCACCGCTGGCCTCGGCTGGTTTGCCCGCTGGCGTGCACGCCGTTAATCACCTGCACCGCTACTCACACCGATTGTCAGGCAAACGGTGTGAGTCCTGCTGCAGCTTAATCACACCAGTGTTCAATCAATAAATATATAAATTACTGAAAATTATAATTAATAAGAGGTCTGCCGATGTCCACTACGCTGCTGTTATCCATCGCGCTGGTCAGCGTGATTCTGCTGTTGCTGCTGGTAATCAAAGCCAAAGTCCATCCCTTTATTGCGTTACTGATCGCCAGCCTGTTTGTCGCCATTACTACCGGTATCCCGGCTGAAAACATTATGAAAGTGATCCTGGGCGGGATGGGCAGCCTGCTCGGCAGCATTGCCGCAATAATTGTACTGGGGGCGATACTCGGCGCGATTATTGAAGCATCCGGCGGCGCTGATCGGCTGGCAAACCGCTTCGCGCAGCTGTGCGGACCGCAGCGCATGGTCGCGGCCTTAACCACCGTAGCCTTTATTCTGGGATTGCCGGTGTTTTTTGACGTCGGGTTTATTATCGTGGTCCCGCTGATTTATGGCTTTACCAAAGTGATGCGCGTCTCACCGCTGAAGTTTGGTTTGCCAATGGCAGGCATGATGCTGATGGTGCATGTTACGGTACCCACCCATCCAGGACCGGCCGCCGCCGCCGGTTTGCTGAATGCCGATCCTGGCTGGTTAATGATGGCCGGGATAGCACTGTCGATACCGACAGGCATTGCCGGTTATTTCGTGGCTAAGGCGCTTAATCTTAAAAAATACCATCTTTCTGTTCAGGTACTGGAGCAGCTGCAGCTTACCGAACCCACCGCCCAGACGACATCTGCCAGCGGTAAAGATGCGCCGGGCGCCTTGCTGATTTCGGGCTTAATTTTATTGCCGATTCTGCTGATCATGCTGGGTACGTTATTGCCGCCGCATCTTACCCCCGATAGCCTGCCACTGAAGATTCTGACGTTAGTGGCATCGCCAGCTGTGGCATTGTTGATTACCCTGGCGCTTGCAGGATGGTTACTGGGACTGCGTCGTGGCTGGACCAAAGAGAAACTGGAAACGCTGTCAAACAACGCGATATCCACCGCTGCCGGGGTGATTTTAGTCTCAGGTGCCGGGGGCGCGTTCGGCAAAGTGCTGGTGGAATCGGGCGTAGGCAAAGCGCTGGCCAGTTCATTGCAGACGATTCATCTGCCGTTGATCCCGGCTGCGTTTATTCTTTCACTGGCGCTGCGTGCTTCACAGGGGTCGGCCACGGTGGCGATTGTCACAACCTGTGGATTGTTAAGTACCGCCGTGACCGGGCTTGGCGAGATGCAACTGGTGCTGGTCGCCCTGTCAGCCTGTTTTGGTGCGCTGGGCCTGTCACACGTTAATGATTCCGGCTTCTGGGTGGTCACCCGTTATCTTGGTTTGTCGGTTGCTGATGGGTTACGCAGCTGGACAATACTGACCACGATGATGGGACTGTGCGGTTTTGCGCTGACCTGGCTGGTATGGGTAATGATGTAATGCGGTAACGTGGCGGGACCGCGAACAGTTGCGGTCCCGACCTTAGCCGGCAGCAGAAACGGCCGGGCAGTTTCGGGGCTAAGAAACCAGCTCCTGCGCATAGAGATAGAGCGCTTTTAACTGCCCCAGCTTCTCCGGATCGGCTTCATGCAGACTCGCCAGTGACTCCAGCTCCTGCAAAAACGTCTGTACCCGCTCAGCATTGAGCACCTCGCGCCGATGCTGCAACCAGCGCTGCTGTTCCGCATCATCCAGCGTGCCGGGGAAGTTACGCGCCCGATAACGGAACAGCAGTTTCGCCACGCGCGCGCTGTCGAAGGTTAAATCCAGCGCCGGCAAATTAGCGGGTGCGGTCTGGCGGATAATGTTCATGCCCGCGCGATCGGCATCGCTGAAAAAGCCATCGTACAGCTGGGTGTCAACATCGTCCGACGGGGTAAACGGTTCGGCGTCAGCAAACAGCGTCACCAGCTTTTCGCGCACCTCTGGCTGCTGACGCAGCAGCGCCAGATTCGCCAGACAGTGCTGACGATCGATACCCAGCCGGGCGGCATCCTCCGGACGCAGCGTATTGGCCGGTGCCAGCACCGGACACTTGTTGATATGAACCAGCTTAACCGGCACTGCCGGCAGATCGCCGAGATCGTTTTTCGGCGTATAGAGCCGCTCGCGCAGGGTATCGGCATCCAGCTGCAGCAGCGGTGAGATATCACCGGCCAGATCGACCACAATCAGCGCATTGCGGTTATCCGGGTGCCAGGCCAGCGGAACCACCCAGCTGGTGTTGCCGCGTGCCGCGCCGAACATGCCGGACACGTGCACCAGCGGCTTCATCTGCGGGATATCAATCAGGTTCATCAGCTTGTTTTTGTTACGGTGGGCAAACAAAAACTCAAACAGCTTAGGCTGCTTCTCTTTCACCAGCCGGGCCATTGCCAGCGTGGCATAGACATCAGACATCGCGTCATGGGCATTTTCATGCGCTACGCCGTTGGCTTTGGTCAGATGTTCCAGCCGGAAGCTGGGAAAGCCTTCTTCATTTTCTGGCCAGTTAATCCCTTCCGGACGTAACGCATAGCAGGCCCGCATCACGTCGAGCAGATCCCAGCGCGAGTTGCCGTTCTGCCAGCTCCAGCCATAGGGATCGTAGAAGTTGCGGTAGAAGATATTGCGTGTCACTTCATCATCAAAGCGCACGTTGTTATAGCCGACCACGCAGGTTTGTTCGGTGGTAAACAGAGCATGAATGCGTTCAGCGAACTCCGCTTCAGTCACGCCGCGCGCCACCGCCACCTGTGGCGTGATGCCGGTAATCATCACCGCTTCCGGCTGCGGCAGATAGTCATCCGGCGGACGGCAGTAAAACACCTGTGGCTCACCAACCGGATTAAAATCGCTGTCGGTACGCAGACCGGCGAACTGTGCCGGCCGATCGCGTGAAGGGCTGGTGCCGAAGGTCTCGTAATCGTGGAAGAGGAATGTTGGCTGTACTGAATTGTCTTTCACTGTATCAAAGTATCCACGTTTGTTTGCTTATCCTTATGTTTTTACTAATAAATATTACAAAAGCCAGAACCATTCGATTAGGTATGTACAAGGTTGAATGTTGGTGTATTCGTTAGTACATGGCACATTGAGTACACGATGAGTACATGAATTCATAATTCAGTGAGTACAAAATATTATTATGGCTATCAGCGACACTAAGCTCCGCTCTATACATGGTAAACCATATTCAGGCTCGCCGGAAATAACCGATTCAGACGGGCTGGGGTTAGGATCACGCCGCGCGGAATTATCAACTTTCAGTATCGATATCGGTGGCAGGGCAAGCAGCATCGCATTGGCATTGGTAAGTACCCAGCCGTCTCTCTTCATGATGCGAGAAACAGGGTCGCCGAACTCCGCCTGAGTCTTGATAAAGGTATTGATCCAAAAGCCGCCGCCGCTCACAGCAAGGCCACCACTAAACCGACCGTAGCGGATACCGGGAAAAAGAACATGGTCTCCCACTGGTTCGGTTCCAGCCAGTGGCAGTTGCCGGGTGAGGCGGATTACCTGAAATTAAAGGGGTTGTTCACCCGCATTGCTATCGAGAAGCATCGACGAGCCGAACTGGCGCGTCCTCATCATCAGCGGGTGGCAACATCTCAGTCACTGAATCGTAAGTATTCTGATCTGCTTGCTGAGTTTAAGTCTCTCCGGCGGTATTTTGCCGTGTCTGCGTCAGTGCCATACACCGACGTATGGATGCATAAACCGGTTCAGTTTTATCCCGGAAAGCATCCATGCGAGAAACCCACTGTCATGTTTGAGCAGATCATTAATGCCAGCAGCAGGCCGGGTGATGTGGTTGCTGATTTTTCCATGGGGTCAGGGCCAACATTGAAAGCGGCCGTGAGGCTGGGCCGCTGTGCGATTGGTGTTGAACTGGAGAGGGAAAGGTTTCTGCAGACAGCAGAAGAGATGCGCGAATATATTGAAACGGCAGTGGATATCCCACGGAAATTGAAAGAATAATACATCAGTTGCCGGATGCCATTATTAAAATGTAATGACTGTTAATTTAGCTATTGAGGGCTTTAAAAATAACGAGATTGAGTTCACAGTTATTAAAATTTATTTGGTTTTTACTGAATTATTTTAACGCATTGCTCTGATAAAAATATGTCAGCTTGAAGCAAGTGGCTGTTTATATTGTTACTTTATTTGGTCATTGTTCTCCAGGCGCGGTTTTTGATGGTTTTAACCGCGAGTGTTATAACAACTTAACAGCGCTGCTCATGGTTACTCAGGATAAAACTATTGGAGATAAAATATGGAAATTTTGAATAAAGCGCAGTTCATGTTGATTGCTGGTGCAAGCGGTGCATATGATCCTTCTTGTGCAGGTGCTAGCGCACGTCAAAGTCAACACGGTAAATCCAGTGGAAGCGCTGGCAGTAATGGGAGTCATGATATTTATGCCGGTACCGATGGCTGCGTAACCGCTATAGGGCTTGGGGCTATGAGCGGTTTTTTGGCGGCCCCGGAGCGGCGTTGCCTGGAGTTGTAACTGGTGGAATTAATTCATGTATAGGTAGTTCGAATAACGGCTCTGGTCAAGCCTCTAATGGAGGTAGTGATTGCTCTGGTGGAATAGGCGGCGTATGCAATTAGAAAAAAATAAATATTTCAGTAAAACATTGCAGCTTTTGGTGATAGGTATAGGTCTTCTGCTCAATATATCTTTTCTCCATGGCGTTGGCCTGTTGAATTCCACTTATTTTGAGATATCTAAAGAGTTTTCTGGGTTTGCTATTTATTTTACTAGCATTATTGGTACGTTAGTGATCTGCAAGTACCTGGTTAATCTTATCCTTCGGTTTTTTTCAAAAAACTAATAAAAAGCTCGCTTCGACGGGCTTTTTTCATGTCCAAAAGCCACGACCAGCATCTTATCGCGCACCCTGCGCATGGCTGGCGCGTGGCTTTTTCTTTTCCGGAGTATTCAATGTGACCGAACCTATCACCGGCACCGGCACCGGCACCGGCACCGGCACCGGCGTTGAGACAAATCGATAATCTCATCAGCGTAATACGTAACCTTATCCCTCAGGTCGATGTTCCTTTTTTAACCGTACAAAAGGTGCGCGTAAACGTTCATTAAGTAAACAGCTTTCACCGCACGCCGTGATCCATCGAACAGCCAGTCAGCGTCTTAGCCGCCCCAGTTCATACTTTTTTTCAATTTATTCAAACCTTCACAACGGTTTTGCCGTAAAACGTGCGGCTGTTTCCGTTTCGTTTCATAAATAAATTTTTCTCCCGTGCAGGTAAGGATGAAGTGTTGAAAAGGCGTCTGTTGATTACCGTTACCGCTACTGTTTTTTGGGCTTCGCTGGCACAGGCTGACGACATGCCATTTCCCGTGACGCCACCGGCGATTGATGCGGCGTCCTGGGTGCTGATGGATGCCACCACCGGCCAGGTCCTGACCGCCGGTAATCCGGATGAGCGCCGCAATCCTGCCAGTCTGACCAAGCTGATGACCGGTTACGTCGTCGATCGCGCTATCGATCAAAAGAAAATCAGCCGCGACGATATGGTCACCGTCGGCAAAGATGCCTGGGCAGCCGGTAATCCGGTATTTAAAGGCTCATCGCTGATGTTCCTTAAGCCGGGCGACAAGCTGAGCGTACGTGATTTAAGCCGGGGAGTAATCATCGATTCTGGTAATGACGCCTGCGTGGCGCTGGCAGACTACGTGGCGGGCAGCGAAGACAATTTCGTCAAAATGATGAATCACTATGTCGATAAGCTCGGCCTGCAAAATACGCACTTCGAAACGGTGCATGGGCTGGACGCGCCAGGCCAGTTCTCCAGCGCGCTGGATATGGCGAAACTGTCGCGGGCGATTATCGATGGCGAACCCGACTTCTATGCCATGTACAGTGAGAAAACCCTGACCTGGAACGGCATCACTCAGAACAACCGTAACGGCCTGCTTTGGGATAACAACCTGCATGTGGACGGGCTGAAAACCGGTCACACCGAAACCGCAGGCTTTAATATCATCGCTTCTAACGTGGTGGGCAAACATCGTCTGATTGCCGTGGTGATGGGCGGCAAGAGTCCAAAAGGGCGCGAAGAGCAGGCACGTAAACTGCTGGTCTGGGGTCAGAATACCTTTGATACCGTGCAGCTGTTCCATGCCGGTAAGAAAATTGGCAGCGAGAACGTCTGGTACGGCAATCCGCATCAGGTCGAAGTGGGTACCGCGAATGATGTCTATCTGTCGCTGCCGCGCAGTGAAGTGCAGAACGTCAAAGCGAAATACATTATTAACCGCAGCGATCTGGAAGCGCCGCTGAAAGCCAATGAGGTGATTGGTGAAATTCAGGTAATGGATAAAGATCAGCAGATTGCCCACTATCCGCTGGTGGCCCTGAGCGCAGTTGAGCCTGCTGGCGTCATTACCCGCATTACCGATTATCTCAAGCAGAAGTTCTGATCGGCGTTGCTGGCCGCGTAACCGGGGGCAGCCTTCAGGCTGCCCCCTGACTGCTTAACGCAACTCTTCCTTCATCTTCTTCACCTCACTGGCCTCAACCGGCGCGGCAGCATTGCCCCAGCTGTTGCGAATGTAGGTGAGCACCGCCGCAATATTGTCATCACTCAGGGTACCGGCAAAGGCTGGCATCGCCGGTGCCGTTGGTCGCGCATCGGTATCCACGCCGCGACTGCCCGCCAGCACCACATGCATCAGTGATGTCGCATTCGGCTGATTGATCAATGGATTATCCGCCAGCTGCGGGAAGATATTCTTCTCACCGCGGCCACCCGGGCTGTGGCAGGCCGAGCATTTGGCTTCATAGATCGTCGCCCCAAGCTTCATCCTGTCATCGTTAGCGTCCAGCGGTTTTGGCTTCTCGTCAGCTTTTTTATCGCCATCCTTGAGATAAACCGCCACTGCGTTGAGATCGTCCTCGCGCCAGTGCTGGGTTGAATGACGCACCGCATCGGCCATCGGGCCGGAAGCGATGGCATAGCGGTTCACGCCGGTCCGCAGGTAGGTCACGATATCCTGCTGGGTCCATTTACCGAGTCCGGTATGATCGCTGGCGTCCAGATTGGGCGCATACCAGTCCTCCACCTCGCTGCCGCCGAGGAAGCGGCCATTTTTGTCGCCGCCCAGCAGATTTTTTGGCGTGTGGCAGGTGCCGCAGTGGCCGAGACCCTCAACCAGATAGGCCCCGCGATTCCATTCCGCCGATTTATCCGGATGCGGTTTGAATTCGCCCTTATCAAAGTTAATCCAGTTCCACACCAGCAGGCTGGTACGGATGTTGAAAGGAAAGGGCAGCTGGTTGGTTTCTACCGGATGATTGATCGGTTGCAGCGTCTGCATCCAGGCCCACAGGTCCTGCAGATCCTTTTCCGACATTTTGGTGTAAGCGGTAAACGGCATCGCGCCATATAAACGCTTGCCGTTATGGCCGACACCGGTATTCATGGCGCGGCGAAAATCATCGTAACTCCAGTTGCCAATCCCGGTTTCACGGTCAGGGGTGATATTCGCGCCGAGCAGGGCGCCAAACGGCGTCTGAAGCTTAACGCCACCGGCGAAAGGCTGTTTCTCATCGGTGGTGTGACAGGCGGTACAGTCGCCCAACGTGGCGATATAACTGCCGCGGGCGATCTGATCATATTCCGGTTGCGCCTGACTGCTGAAGCTGCAGGCCAGTAGCCATGCGGCGGCGGAGAGAAGCGGTAAGGTTTTCATGCGCTGATCATCTCCCCCGGACGTTTCAGGTAGTAGCGACGGATATCGTGCGCCGCTTTGAAAGCCAGCGCGCCTACCGTGCCGGTCGGGTTGTAGCCGGGATTCTGCGGGAAGGCGGAAGCGCCCACCACAAACAGATTAGGCACATCCCACACCTGCAGATGTTTATTCACCGAACTGGTGCGTGGATCGGCACCCATGATGAAGCCGCCGACCACGTGCGAGGACTGATAGGGCACGCTGCTCCAGTGGCCGGTCATTGGCTTGACGATCATCTCGCGCGGGTTCATCACCTTCGCAATCTCGGCCACCTTGTTAGTGCAGTACTGCGCCATCTTCAGGTCGTTCTGCGCGAAGTCAAAGGTAATACGCAACAGCGGACGGCCATGCGGATCTTTGTAGTTAGGATCCAGCGACAGATAGTTGGTGCGGGTGGTGTAGCTGCTGGCTTCACAGCCAATCGACATGGTGCTGAGATAGTTATCTTTCAGCGTCTGTTTCCATTTCGAACCCCACTTCGGCGTATTGGGCGGCAACGGACGATACCCAATCGGCGCTGCGCCAATCGGGGTGACGCGGATACTGCCGCCGCCGAAAAAGCCGAGGCCGCTGTGGTCAAAGTTATCGTTATTGAATTCGTCGATTCCCATGCCGACCGCGCCAGCGCCGATAAATGGATTGAAGTTTTTGTTATCGAAAAACAGCGTGACGTTGTTGGCGGTCTGGTAGGCGTAGTTGCGCCCGGTGGTGCCGGTGTTGGTCACCGGATCGTAGGCCTCGCCAATGCCCGACAGCAGCATCAGGCGCACGTTCTCAAAGGTAAAGGCGGCGACAATCACCAGATCGGCCGGCTGTTCCCACTCATCACCCGACGAGTCGATGTAGGTGACACCGGTGGCTTTTTTGCCGGTCGAGTCAGTCAGTACCTGCAACACTTCACTGTTGGTATAGGCGGTGAAGTTAGGCTTGCGCATCAGCGCCGGCAGTACGGTGGTGATGGCGCTGGCTTTAGAGTAGTTGGCACAGCCGTAGTTAGTGCAGAAGCCGCAAAAGGTGCAGGGCCCCATGGTGACGCCATACGGATTGGTATAGGCCTCCGAAACCAGCGAAGAGGGCACCGGGAACGGCTGATAGCCGAGGTTTTTTGCCGCATCGGCAAACAGGGTCGGACCATAAGGCTGACGCAGCGGCGGCGTCGGATAGTCGCCGGAGCGCGCGCCCTCAAACGGATTGCCGCCCGGCCGTTTTTCACCGTTGAGGTTGCCGGCGCGACCTGAGGTGCCAGCCACACGTTCAAACTGCATATAGTGCGGCTCCATCTCCTCCCAGCTGGTGCCCCAGTCCTGCAGCACCAGCTCATCAGGAAGGGCGCTGGCACCGTAACGTTCGGTAAGGTGGCTCTTCAGGCGGAATTCTTCCGGCTGGAAGCGAAAGGTGATGCCGGCCCAGTGGTTGCCAGCGCCGCCGGTGCCGTTGCCGGGGTGAAACGAGCCCCAGGTCCGCATCGGTAACGCGGTCTGCGACGGATTATTACGCATGGTGCAGGTGTTCTGGCGGGTGCGCAGCATCAGCTCTTCGCGCATCACATAACGCAGTTCATCGGTTACGGTGCCGATATTGAAATCGCGAGCGGTATCGCGCCACGGACCCCGTTCAATACCGACCACTTCCAGGCCTTCATCGGCCAGCTCATTGGCAATAATCGATCCGGCCCAGCCGAGTCCAATTACCACTACATCGGTTTTGGGAAGTTTTTTCATGATTAGTCCTTTGCCTTCCATTGCGCAATACTGATCGGCTCGAAGTGCAGATTTTCGTTATGGCGTTCGATGTAATCGCGATAGTCATAGCGCGCACCTGGAAAACCGAGCATCTTCCACGACACCATTTCGCGGTTGCCGCCATACACCGGATCGGCAAAGAAGCCTTCCATGGTGTTATTCAGCACTTCGAGAAAGAAGGACTGCGCATCGAAATCGCTGAAGTGCACCTTACCGGCTTCCATCGCCTGCAGCAGTTCGTCCTGCTGTTGCGGCGTCAGGTCAGTGAAGTTTTTATGCGAGGTCTGCTGAACGTAGCGGTTAAGTGCGGCGATGCCCTGGCGGTAGCGCTGACGCGGCACCAGCGGTGACTGATCGCCCTGCTCGGTAGTGCCTTGCTGAAACGGGCCTTGCATATAGAGGCGCTCAAAACTGCCGTAGGAGCCGTGCAGCTGGCGATCGATAAACACGGCGCAGCCTGCTTCTTTGCCGCCCACGCTAAGATCATCGGCCGGGATCAGCCGGTCAACGATCGCCTCAATGGTCCTGGCTTCAGCATCGGTGAAAAACAGCCAGCCTTGTTGTGGGAAAGTTTCTGGAGGATTATCGGAGAATGGCGTCCAGCCTGGACTGCCTTTCAGCGAAACGGCATCGGCGACCTGGCTGACAGTCGCTGCGACACCCAGCGTCGACCATGTCAGAACCTGCCGCCGCGTGACGCCCGGCAGGGTTTTTGCTCTTTTTCGCATCGTGCTTCCTTCTCAAGTGTTACTAACAAAAGCTAAAGGTGAAAAAATGTTGGCAATTTGTTGTTTGAGTTCGGGGCCGTATGTAAAGGCGATGTGGATAATTGTAAGGGAACGTCAAAACTGTTTTGAAATGTAGATGGCGCACTAAACCTTAGCAACATCAGGGGTTAAAATAGCGCACGAAATGATCCAACAACCGGAAAACCATTTTGCGATCTGATAAGCCCATATCAAAACTCGAGTTTTGGTTCTATCGCCATTACCGCACCGTTCACGGTGTACGCATCGCTATCGCCTTTTTGCTCTGTTTTATTTTCGTCCGGGCGACGGACATTCCTGAGGGCACCTGGCCGCTGATTACGCTGGTGGTGGTGATGGGGCCGATCTCCACCTGGGGGAATGTGTTTCCGCGCGCGCTGCAGCGCATTTGCGGCACGGTGGCGGGATCGATCTCAGGACTGATTGCCCTGAAGCTGGAGCTGATCTCCATGCCGATGATGCTGGCCTGGTGCGGTGTCGCGATGTTTATCAGCGGCTACCTGACGCTCGGTAAACATCCCTATATGGCGCTGCTGATCGGCATCACCCTCAGCGTCGTCGTCGGCGCGCCGACCGGCGATTTCGCCATAGCGCTGTGGCGCGGCGGCGATGTGATCCTGGGTTCGCTGATGGCGCTGCTGTTTACCGCCATCTGGGCGCAGCGCGCCTATATTCACTGGCGTATTCAGCTCTCGGATACGCTGGGGGAGATGGCGAAAATCTACCACGCCGGTTTCTCGCCCAACCTGGTGGAGAAGCCGCGCCTTAACAAGCCGCTGGGCAAATTGCTGACCAGCGTGATCAAAATGCGGGCGCTGCTGGAACCGTCAAGTAAAGAGACGCGCATCCCGAAATCGGTGCTTGAAGCCATTCAGACCATAAACCGTAATATGGTGTACACCATTGAGATGCAAATTGATGCGTGGTGGGCTTCACGTCAGAGCCACCTGATCCTGCTCAACGCCCCGGCGTTACGCCGGACCCAGCAGATGACCGAAAACACCCTGCGTGCGCTGTCGGTGATGGCGATAGAAGGCGAAACCGACGAGGTGCTGGCTAACAGCCATGAGCTGACCGAAATCAGCGGCGAGCTGCGGCGGCTGATTGCCGAAGCGGGCAGTGAAGGACTGGAGGAGACGCCGATTTACGGTTACGTCTGGTTAAGCCTTGAGCTGGCAAAACAGCTGGAACGGATGACCGATTTGATGCGAATGGCGCTGCGCAAATAATCACCTCAGACAATGACTTAATGTGAAACCGGGTTTCTTTGCGCTAAGATAAGGGCCAGTCCGAAATTAGCTGTGAAAATTGCGTATAAGGCTGGCTAGCCGCTAAGCTGATCGTTTTGTCTCTCTGCCTGCGTCAGCAGGCTCAAAGAAAGGTGCCATCATGGAAAATGCCAAGCAATCATTTCAGGACGTCCTGGAGTTCGTGCGTATGTTCCGCCGCAAAAACAAACTGCAGCGTGAAATTGTCGATAACGAGAAGAAAATTCGTGACAACCAGAAGCGCGTCCTGCTGTTAGACAACCTGAGCGAGTACATCAAACCCGGCATGAGCGTCGAGGCGATTCAGGAAATTATCGCCAGCATGCGGGTGGATTATGAAGACCGCGTTGATGAGTACATCATCAAAAACGCCGATCTGTCGAAAGAGCGTCGTGAGCTGTCGAAAAAGATCAAAGCTATGGGCGTCGGCGAACACCCGAAAGCCTGAGGCTGATAACTGAGCGTGACTGCTCCGCTCGGTTAACAAAGACCCGCTCCCCGTCAGGAGGGCGGGTTTTTTTATCGCCGGGATCGGCTCCGCAGCATTTGCCTGGCGGCAGGGCGGGGATTATTTTGCTATCAGCTGGCGGGCAATCGCCTGAAGCTGCTGCGCCAGCGCGGAGAGATCGAGGTGTGAATCGGCGGGTGGCGCGGTGGTTTCTCTGATCACCAGCGCAGTTTCCAGCGCTTCATCACTGACTGATTCGCCCTGCAACCGCGCCAGCAGTCGCTCAACGCTGAGCACGCCCAGCTGCTGTAAATCCTGTCGCACCGTGGTCAGCGGCGGCTGATACCACGCACTCTCGGCGGTATCGTCATAGCCAATCACCGAAATCTGCCGCGGAATCGCCACGCCGTGCTGATGCAGCGCCCGCATCGCGCCCAGCGCCATCTGATCGTTCGCCACCAGCAGCGCCTGCGGTAAGGCATTCGGTAACTGCGCCAGCAACGCCTGATAACCCGACTGGGCACTCCAGTCGCCGCGCAGTGAGCAATGCGGCGTCAATTGATGATCGGCCAGCGCCTGACGCCAGGCGGCTTCACGCTGACGCGCCGACACCGATCGCTCCGGGCCGTTCAGCAAGCCGATATGCCGGTGTCCCAGCGCCACCAGGTGCTCTACCGCCGCCCGCGCGCCGTGATGATTCGGATACTGACACTGCGCCACGGCCGCCTGCGGCTCGACGTCTAAAAACAGCACCGGTTTCGCAGCGCACAGCGCCTGGATCTGCTGTGCCTGCCCGGCCTGCAGCGGCAGGTTGATCAGTAAACCATCCACCCGCTGCGCCAGCAGTTCATTGATGGTCGCCGCAGCGTCATTGCCGCTCTCCATGGCGATCACCAGATGATAGCCTGCCGCCGCCGCGCGCCGCTGAATCGCCGAGGCAATCTGTGCCGGTGCCATCAGCGCCAGATCGCTGGTGGCGAGACCCAGGGTGCGGGTCGCTTTACCCGCCAGCTGTTGTGCTACCCGGTTCGGCACATAATTGAGCTGCTGCATCGCCGCTTCGACCCGTTGCCGGGTGCGGACCGAGACCTGTTCAGAACGATTAAGCACCCGTGAAACGGTTTGGTAAGAGACGCCAGCCAGTTGAGCGACATCATCAAGGGTCACAGAGCGGGAAGTCATTGATCTCTCCAGTAGATGAAGCGGCGATTGTAGCAAATTTTCCGGCTGCAGCGCTGCTGCTGCGCGCTACACTGCTCAGCAATAAGGAGAAAAATATGCAGCTGACTGACCATGATATTGATGACATCAACCTGATCGCCGCCTGGCTGGCGCTTGATCAGCTGACAGATCCGCAGCACCCCGACGCCGATCTGCTGATTCTGGCCGGCCATGCGGTGCTGCCAAATATTGAGGGCGCGGTGGCGCTGGCGAAAACCTCCGGTCTGCCGCTGCTGATCAGCGGTGGCGTCGGCCACGCTACGCCGCTGTTAGCCCAGGCGATGGCGGCAGATCCGCGCTTTCACCAGCTTGATACGCAGGGAAAGAGCGAGGCGCAGATGCTGGCGGCTATCGCGCATCGGCTGGCCGAGCTGCCGCCTCAGCAGCTGCTGCTGGAAGGAGAATCGCGCAACTGCGGCGAAAATGCGGCGTTCAGTCAGCGGTTACTGGATAGCCGTGGCATACGGCCGCAGCGGGTCATTCTGATTCAGGACCCGTTACTGCAGCGGCGCACTGACGCCACCTTCCGCTGGCAGTGGCGCGATCGGCCGGCGGCTCCCCGCTTTATCAGCTGGCCGGTTTTCATTCCGCAACTGAGGCTGAAGGCGGGCCAGCCACTTATCACCGGCGCCGCGCCGCAGGGTTTGTGGACGCTGGAGCGCTTTATTTCGCTGCTGATGGGAGAGGTGCAGCGGCTGCGAAACGATGAGCAGGGCTACGGGCCGCGCGGTAAAGGATTCTTCGCGGAAGTCATACTGCCTGATCAGATTGATGCGGCGTGGCAGCGCCTGATGCGCCTTTCCGGCGTGCAGCAGCGGATTCAGGGGCGCTGAAAAGTGGCGGGCCGCGCGGATGCGGCCCGCTGACGCTTAACGGCTCTGCAGATAGACCTGCAGATTGACATATACCGCATTCAGCAAGGGCGTGCTCAGGCCGGAGTGACTGGCACGCAGCAGCAGATCGCCGATGATCTGGTCGGCTTCAATATCAAATCCCTGGCATAAATCGCGGTACATAGAGGAGGTCATCGGTGTGGCTGGATTGTTCAGCAGCTCGAAAATTTTAGCGGTTACCGCCGGGCGCGGTTGGTAACCCGCCGCGCTGATGACCGTCAGGATCTCGCTAAAAATCCCCTGTAACAGCGCTTCACCGCCACGGGATCGCAGCACCTGCTGGGTGTCGCCGCGAGCCAGACAACACACCGCGCCGAGCGTGCTGAGCAGCAGCCATTTCTCCCACAGTTCATCCATGATGTTGTCGCTGAAGCGGGTATCAACCTGACTGTCGCGCAGCGCGGCATCGACCCGCTGCAGGCGCGCATCGTTATTACCGTCGAGCGCGCCATAATAGAGCTGATGCAGTGGCGTCATCTGGATCACTTCGCCGTTGTCGCCCAGCGTGGCGTTGATTTTACACAGGCCACCGATTACCGCGTCGCGGCCAAAGCGCTGTTGCAGCGTCTCAATGTGCCGCATGCCGTTAAGGATCGGCATAATCAGCGTCTGTGGGCCGACGGCGGGCGCAATATCTTCCATCACCTGCTCAAGGGCAAAGCTTTTTACCGTCAGGATAATCAGGTCATAGTGGCCGTGCAGGGAAGCCGCCTGCACCAGCTGCGGCTGCAGCGTTTCGGTGCCATTGGGGGTCTGCAACACCAGTCCCTGCTGCTGCAACTGGCGGTAACGCCGTTCGCGCACCAGAAAGGTCACGTCCTGGCCGGCCTGGGCCAGCCGTGCGCCAAAATATCCACCGGTCGCGCCGGCACCTGCTATCAGAATGCGCATAGAATTTCCCTTTAAGTGAAAACCGTTACCTTAAAACGTCATCGCCGGGCTTGTCAGCCGATCCGTGCGGTAAGGTGTCCTGACTGATAGCCGTCAGCACGCTGGTGAGTAAGCCAGGAAAGCGATGTTCAAGATCTTCACGGCGTAGCGAAATCAGATTTTCCCGCCCCAGCGGCCGCTGCCAGATCACACCACTGTCACGCAGGACTCGCCAGTGGTGGGTCATGGTCGATTTCGCCACCTCACCACGCAACAGGCCGCAAGGCTGTTCACCTTCACGCGCCAGCGCATCAACAATAGCCAGCCGCAGCGGATTGCCCAGCGCAAATAACACATTTTCTAATCGTAACTGTTCAGTATCAGGGTGATTACTCAGCATAACGTTCCTGTCAGGGGAATGAGCCGGTTAATTATAGCTCAATCTGTTCGTATAGAGTCGTACCATTGGTCTAAGCTTGCTGACACGGGTGCCGAAAAACTGTGCACCCATTTCCGTCAAACTGACTAAGGATACATCATGCCCCGATCCCTTCCGATCGAACGTTACCGCAACATCGGCATCTCCGCGCACATCGATGCCGGTAAAACCACCACTACCGAGCGCATTCTGTTTTATACCGGAATGAGTCACAAGCTGGGGGAAGTGCACGATGGCGCTGCAACAACCGACTGGATGGCGCAGGAGCAGGAGCGCGGCATAACCATCACCTCTGCCGCGGTCAGCTGCTTCTGGCCGGGCATGGATAAGCGCTTTGAGCCGCACCGCATCAATATTATCGACACCCCAGGCCACGTTGATTTCACCATTGAGGTCGAGCGCTCAATGCGGGTGCTGGATGGCGCGGTAATGGTGTATGACGCGGTGGGCGGCGTACAGCCGCAGTCGGAGACGGTGTGGCGGCAGGCGAATAAATATCATGTGCCGCGGCTGGCGTTCGTCAACAAAATGGATCGTCAGGGCGCTGATTTTTTCCGCGTCGTCACCATGATGCAGTCACGGCTGAAAGCCAATCCGGTGCCGATTGTCATTCCAATCGGCCGCGAAGAGCATTTCGTCGGGGTGATCGATCTGATCCGCATGCAGGCTATCTACTGGGATGAAGAGAGCCAGGGGATGACCTTCAGCTATGGTGAAATTCCGTCTGATCAGCTGGCCGAAGCGCAGAGCTGGCGCGAAAAAATGGTCGCGGCGGCGGCAGAAGCCAACGAAACCCTGACCGAAGCCTGGCTGGAGCAGGGCGATCTCAGCGAACAGCAGGTGATTGCCGGTTTACGCCAGCGTACGCTGGTCAACCAGATCCAGCCGATGCTGTGTGGCAGCGCGTTTAAAAATAAAGGGGTACAGCGGATGCTGGATGCGGTGATCGAACTGATGCCGTCACCGGCCGATGTGCCGGCGATCAGCGGCGTGGATGAGGCCGGAAACCACGCCGAACGGCACGCTGATGATGACGAACCGTTCTCGGCGCTGGCGTTTAAGCTGATGAGCGATCCTTTTGTCGGGCAGCTGACTTTTGTGCGGGTCTACTCGGGGGTGTTACGCAAGGGCGACAGCGTCTTTAACGCGGTCAAAGGCAAAAAGGAGCGCATTGGTCGTATCGTCCAGATGCACGCCAACGCCCGCCATGAAATCGACGAAATCCGCGCCGGGGATATTGCCGCCTGTGTCGGGCTGAAAGAGGCGACGACCGGCGAAACACTGTGCGATCCGCACGCCATTATTACTCTGGAGCGGATGGAGTTTCCTGAACCGGTGATTTCGCTGTCGATCGAACCGAAGACCAAAGCGGACCAGGAGAAGATGGGGCTGGCGTTACAGCGGCTGGCGGCAGAAGATCCGTCGTTCCGGCTGCACACCGACGAGGAGTCGGGCCAGTCAATTATCTCCGGCATGGGCGAACTGCATCTGGAGATTATCGTCGATCGCCTGAAACGTGAATTTGGCGTAGAGGCCAATATCGGGCGGCCGCAGGTCACCTACCGTGAGACGCTGCGCAAGGCGGTGCAGGATGTTGAAGGCAAGTTTGTGCGCCAGTCGGGCGGCAAAGGGCAGTACGGCCATGTGGTGCTGAGCCTGCAACCAGGTGAGGCGGGCAGCGGGTTTGTCTTTGAAGATGCCACCAAAGGCGGGGTGGTGCCGCGCGAATATATCCCGTCAGTGGAGAAAGGCGTCCGCGAAGCGCTGAACAGCGGCGTGCTGGCGGGCTATCCGATTGTCGATATCAAAGCGACCCTGACGTTTGGCTCTTATCATGAGGTCGATTCCTCGGAGATGGCGTTTCGCATGGCAGCGATTCTCGGTTTCCGTGCCGCGGCAAAGCTGGCCGATCCGGCGATTCTGGAGCCGGTAATGAAGGTGGAAGTGGAGACGCCGGAAGAGTATGCCGGCGGCATCATGGGCGATCTGTCGTCACGTCGCGGCGCGGTGCAGGGCATGGATGAACATTTTGGCGGCCGGATTATTCGTGCCGAAGTGCCGCTGTCAGAGATGTTCGGCTACTCCACCAGCCTGCGTTCGCTGACTCAGGGGCGCGCCACCTACAGCATGGAGTTCAGCCACTACGCGCAGGCACCGCGTAACGTGGCCGATGAGATCATTGCTGCCCGTAAATAGGGCGATGCGGCAGGGAAGCCGCTTTTCCTTCAGCTTAAAGCCGGGTTACCCCATGCGCTGCTGCCTGCTGTTCAAAGCGGATTATCGTCTGATAATCCTGGCGCCGCAGCGGGCTGAATCCACTAATCAGGCTGGCCGCACAGACTTCACGCCACGCCGGACTCGTCACCAGTTCCCCCAGCACCGACTGCAGCGTCTGGCGCTGCTGCGCGCAGGTTGAGGCCGAGGTTATGAGTGGCAGCCCCGGCGCAGGCGGTGTTTCGCCGATAATATGCAATCCCTGTAGTTCCTCTGGCGCGTACCGGGCGATCAGGGCCCAGCTGACACAATCAATGGCGGCAATATCCGCCTGATGCTGACGCACCGCCGCCAGTGACTGACGGTGCCCGCCGCTCAGCACCAGTCGTGAAAACACCACGCCCGACAGGGCCGCCACCAGGCGCAGCGCATTATAGCCGGAGTGTGAATCGAGGCTGTTGGCCACCGCCCGCCGCGCGTGAAAATCGCTCAGCGTCGCGTCCTTATCCCGCGCCACCAGCCAGCTACGATAATCGGGTCCGCTGCAGCCTGGCGCGCTGTAGTGAAACGCACCGACCAGCTGCACCGCAGGCAGTCGCGTCACCAGCGGATAGCCGCAGGTCTGGCTTAGCAGCAGCCGATCATCCTGCCAGTGGGCAAGCAGATCGACGGGCCAGACTGGCTGCGCCGCCGTGCCGTGCTGCGCCAGTAACGTTACTATCGCCTGGCTGAGCGCCTCAGTGGCGGGGCGAGCAATGTCGTACATCGGTAATGCCAGCAGGTCAGTCATGGCGAGCCTCTTCAGAACGCCCAGGATGGGCATTGACCCCGACCGGCCGTGCCCAGAACTGACGCAGCCAGACCCGGTAGCCCGCGACGCGAAAACCGTGGTTGCGCTGGTAATAGTGCTCGCGGTCGCGCAGATAGAGGCGACGCAGGCCGTACCAGGGCACGCCGGGCAGATCGTGATGCACTGAATGGTAGTTCAGATTCAGAAACAGGATCCGCCAGGGCAGCGCCGCCTCATTATTGACCGAACGCGCCAGCGGATCGTCAGCCGCGCGATGTTCATAAAAGGAGCGCACTTTGGTCAGCGCCAGCGCCGGATAGCTGACCGCCAGCAGATACCACAGCGGGGAGAAGCCGCACTGCGCCATGGCGTAAAACAGCAGCGCCAGCAGGCTCCAGTGCAGCAGCCACATGCCGATAGCGGCCCGCTCACCGTGACGAAACGCCTGCCACATCGCCCGGAAAGTGCCGCAGATATCCAGCAGCGGAGCCAGCAGCAGGCGGCCAAAAAAGGTATTCCGCAGGTGGATCAGCTGCTGCTGCCACGGCGACAGCTGCGCCCAGCGTGCGGCGGACAGGTAGTAACTTTCCGGATCGTCATCCGGTTCGGTCAGGGTGTGGTTGCGGTGATGGGCCAGATGAGAATCACGGTAGAGGCCAAACGGAAACCACACCGCCAGCGGCAGGGTGCCAAACAGCTGATTAACCCGCGGCCAGCGTGTTGGATGGCCGTGGATCAGCTCATGCTGCAGCGACATATACCAGGCGGTAAAGCCCGTCAGCAGCAGGGTAGCGGGCAGCCGTCCGAGGATCTGCCAGCCGAGCAGCGTGCCGAACCAGCCGCCATAGACCGCGACGATCAGCAGCCAGGTGGGCAGTTCAGTGCGCCATAACCAGCTGCGTGAGAGCTGTTGCAGCAGGGCGCGCTGCTGCGGATGAAGGTAACCGGCACGGCTTTTTTGCATGGTCGACCTGGCAGAAAAGGAACAGAGAGCCACAGTGAAATAAACGCTGCGCAAAGACAAAGACGTTATTTTTCTTAGCTATGTCGAAAATCCTGAATATGGCGCTGAAAGATATTGACTATCAGTGGCGACGACGACGGCGTAACCTTTGCCTATCGAAAACCGCCTTAGCATGAGCGGGCCACCTTTGCCCGCCAGGAGAAGTAACAGATGAAAAAGATTGGCTTTTTATCCTTCGGTCACTGGACGCCCTCTTCACAGTCAGCCACCCGTTCTGCACAGGATGTGTTACTGCAGTCGATTGACCTGGCGGTTGCAGCCGAAGAGCTGGGCGCAGACGGCGCTTACTTCCGCGTGCACCATTTTGCCCGCCAGCTGAGTTCGCCGTTCCCGCTGCTGGCGGCGGTCGGTGCCCGTACCAAAAATATCGAAATTGGCACCGGCGTCATCGACATGCGCTATGAAAATCCGCTCTACATGGTGGAAGATGCCGGTTCCGCCGATTTGATTTCCAACGGTCGTTTGCAGCTCGGCCTGAGCCGTGGCTCGCCTGAGCAGGTGGTGGATGGCTGGCGTTATTTTGGCTTTGAGCCAAAAGCGGGCGAGACCGACGCCGATATGGGTCGTCGTCACACCGAAGAGTTTCTGGAAGTGCTGCGCGGTGAAGGCTTTGCCAAACCGAATCCACAGCCGATGTTCCCGAATCCGCCGGGCCTGCTGCGCCTCGAACCGCTGTCTGAAGGGCTGCGTGACCGCATCTGGTGGGGCTCCGGCTCTAACGCCACCGCAGAGTGGGCAGCAAAAATGGGCATGAACCTGCAAAGTTCGACCCTGAAAGATGATGAAACCGGCGAACCGTTCCATATTCAGCAGGCGAAGCAGATCCGCGCCTACCGTGAAGCGTGGAAAGCCGCCGGCCATCAGCGTGAGCCACGGGTTTCGGTCAGCCGCAGCATTTTTGCGCTGGTCAATGACATGGACCGCGCCTACTTCGGCCGCAGCGGTAGCGACCAGGATTCGGTGGGTTTCCTCGACGAAAAAACCCGCGCCATCTTTGGTCGCAGCTACGCCGCCGAACCGGAGCAGTTAATTAAGCAACTGGCGCAGGACGAAGCGATTGCTGAAGCGGATACGCTGCTGCTGACCGTGCCAAACCAGCTTGGCGTGGCGTATAACGCACATGTGATTGAGGCGATACTGAAGTATGTCGCGCCGGAACTCGGCTGGCGTTAACCGTTCCCGACACAGCGCCTTAGTGATAAGGCGCTGAATTCAGTCTTCAGCATACTTCCCACCACCATCGTATACCTCTTCACTCTCCGCTGACGTCAGCGGGAGCGCCCAGGCGCATCCGGTGCAGATTTTCGGCTGCTCCTGCCTGTATGGCATAATTTTCTTCAGCCGTCCGTTGACGTCACCGGTCATGCCCGCTTGCCTCCAGCGAGGCGACGCACCTTGTTGACGCCTGGCATCTACATACTCTCGTCTCGTGACCTAAAATGCCATTGGTCACCACTCTGCCTGTTAACGATTCCTTTGCTGATCCGCCTCCGCTGACATAGACCTGTCGCCGCTCAATGATGACCTGCAATGAGCAGCATGCAAGTCACGCAGGCAGTCATCGGTCGCCGTTTGTGACCATTGACAATATTGGTCACTTGATAAGAGAATGGCGCGAACTCCCGTTCACTGATTAAGGTCACCTATGTTCAGGTTTACCCCTGCCACTTTTGCTGTTTGCCTATTGCCGCTGGCACTGGCTGCCTGTCATGACACCGCTAACGATGACGATCCGCGCAACCAGCCGCCACAGGTCAGGGTGGCGAAGGTGATCAGCGCGACTGACGCCACACGCGCCTTCAGCGGGGTAGTGGTGGCCCGGGTCCAGAGCGATCCCGGGTTCCGGGTAGCGGGCAAAATTGTTGAACGTCTGGTGGATAGCGGTCAAAGCGTCAAACGCGGGCAGCCGCTGATGCGGCTCGATCCGGTCGATCTGCGGTTGCAGGTCCAGGCCCGGCAGCAGGCCGTTGCGGCGGCGCAGTCTCGCGTCAGGCAGACCGCGGCCGACCAGGCGCGTTACCGCAGCCTGCTGGCCAGCGGAGCGGTTTCCGCCTCGGCTTACGATCAAATCCGCGCGGCAGCAGAAACGGCAAAGGCCGAACTGCGGGCGGCTGAAGCGCAGGCGGACGTGGCGCGTAACGCCAGCGGCTATGCGCTACTGCTGGCAGATGCCGATGGCGTGGTGATGGCTACCCTTGCCGAACCGGGTCAGGTGGTCAGCGCGGGTGAACCGGTGATCCGGTTGGCGCGGGCCGGTCAGCGTGAGGCACAGGTCCAGCTACCTGAAACGCTGCGTCCGCCACTGGGCAGTAAGGCGATGGCGACGCTGTATGGCAGCAGCAGCGCAGCGGTGCCGGCCCGGTTGCGGCTGCTGGCGGATGCGGCCGACCCGCTGACCCGCACCTTTGAAGCCCGCTATGTGCTGGAGGGGGCGCTGGCCGCCGCGCCGCTCGGTGCGACGGTGAATCTGACGATCCCGAATCAATCGGCCCGTCCGCTGCTGCAGGTGCCGCTGGCCGCGCTGTACGACGGCGGCAAAGGCCCCGGCGTCTGGCAGATTGCCGGGCCGCCCGCCACCGTCGCCTGGCGGCCGGTAGAGGTGGTCAGCCTCAGCGATGAGTCGGCCACCGTCAGCGGTGAACTGAAGGCAGGAGAGCCGATTGTGGCGCTGGGCGCGCATCTGCTCCATGAGGGCGAACGCGTGCGCCTCAGCCAGGCTGACGCAGCCGGGAGCCAGCCATGAGCCAGGGACGGTTTAACCTGTCGGCGCTGGCGGTACGCGAGCGTGCCATCACGCTGTTTCTGATCATCCTGATTACCGTCGCCGGGGTGCTGTCGTTTTTTGAACTGGGTCGGGCAGAGGACCCGCCGTTTACCGTCAAACAGATGACGATTATCTCTGCCTGGCCGGGCGCAACCGCGCAGGAAATGCAGGATCAGGTGGCGGAACCGCTGGAGAAACGGCTGCAGGAGCTGAAATGGTATGACCGCAGCGAAACCTATACCCGCCCCGGCATGGCCTATACCCTGCTGTCGCTGCAGGACAAAACGCCACCGTCGCAGGTGCAGGAACAGTTCTACCAGGCGCGTAAAAAACTCGGCGATGAGAGCAGAAACCTGCCTGCCGGGGTGATCGGACCGATGATCAATGACGAGTTCTCCGATGTGACGTTTGCGCTGCTGGCCCTGAAGGCCAGAGGCGAGCCGCAGCGTTTGCTGGTGCGTGATGCCGAAGCGCTGCGTCAGCGCCTGCTGCATCTGCCCGGGGTGAAAAAGGTCAATATTATTGGCGAACAGGCCGAGCGCATTTACGTCTCGTTCTCCCACGATCGACTGGCGACGCTTGGCATCTCACCGCAGGACATTTTCGCCGCCCTGAATGACCAGAACGCCCTGACGCCAGCCGGCTCCATTGAGACCGCCGGGCCACAGGTGTTTATCCGGCTGGAGGGGGCTTTCGATAAGCTGGAAAAGATCCGAGACACACCGATAGTGGTGCAGGGCAGAAGCCTGAAGCTGGCCGATGTGGCGTCGGTCACGCGCGGTTATGACGATCCCGCCACCTTTCTGGTGCGCAACCAGGGCGAACCGGCCCTGTTGCTTGGTATCGTGATGCGTGACGGCTGGAACGGGCTGGATCTCGGCAAGGCGCTGGCGGCGGAAACCGTTAAAATTAACCAGGCGATGCCGCTCGGCATGTCGCTGACCCAGGTGACTGATCAGTCGGTGAATATCCGCTCCGCAGTCGATGAGTTTATGGTGAAGTTTTTCGTGGCGCTGCTGGTGGTGATGGTGGTCTGTTTCGTCAGCATGGGCTGGCGCGTCGGGGTGGTGGTAGCCGCTGCCGTGCCGTTAACCCTGGCGGTGGTGTTTGTGGTGATGGAGGCCTCGGGGAAAAACTTTGACCGGATCACGCTGGGCTCGCTGATACTGGCGCTTGGTCTGCTGGTGGATGATGCGATTATCGCCATCGAAATGATGGTGGTCAAAATGGAAGAGGGCTACGACCGGATTAAAGCCTCAGCCTACGCCTGGAGCCACACCGCAGCGCCGATGCTGGCCGGTACGCTGGTCACTGCGGTGGGCTTTATGCCCAACGGATTCGCCCAGTCGACCGCCGGTGAGTACACCAGCAACATGTTCTGGATTGTCGGCATTGCGCTGATCGCCTCGTGGGTGGTGGCCGTGGTTTTCACGCCTTATCTCGGCGTGAAGCTGCTGCCCACCATCAAAACCGTTGAGGGCGGTCATGCGGCGATCTACAACACCCGGCACTACACTCGCTTTCGCCACCTGCTGCAGCGGGTGATTGCCGCGAAATGGGCGGTGGCGGGCACGGTAATTGCGGTGTTTGTGGTGGCGGTGCTCGGCATGGGACTGGTGAAAAAGCAGTTTTTCCCGACCTCCGATCGCCCGGAAGTGCTGGTCGAAGTCCAGCTGCCCTACGGCAGTTCGATTGAGCAGACCGCGGCGGCAACCGCAAAAATTGAAACCTGGCTGGAAAAGCAGCAGGAGGCGAAAATCGTCACCGCCTATATCGGTCAGGGGCCGCCGCGTTTTTATCTGGCGATGGCACCGGAATTGCCCGATCCCTCGTTTGCCAAGCTGGTGGTGCTGACCGACAGCCAGCAGGCGCGTGACGCGCTGAAGTTACGGCTGCGGGCGGCCGCGGCCAGCGGTCTCGCTCCCGAGGCGCGGGTGCGGGTAACCCAGCTGGTGTTTGGCCCTTATTCACCTTATCCGGTGGCCTGGCGGGTGATGGGGCCCGATCCTGCGCGGCTGCGGGCGATCGCAGACCAGGTGGAAGCGGTGCTACAGGCCAGTCCGATGATGAGAACGGTTAATACCGACTGGGGTCCGCAGGTGCCGACCCTGCACTTCACCCTGAATCAGGATCGGCTGCAGGCGGTGGGGCTGACTTCCAGCGCCGTGGCCCGCCAGCTGCAGTTTCTGCTGTCAGGCGTGCCGATCACTGCGGTGCGGGAAGATATCCGCTCGGTGCAGGTAGTCGGACGCGCGGCGGGCACCGTCCGGCTCGATCCGGCGCGGATCGGCGATTTTACCCTGGTGGGCGCGGCGGGCCAGCGTATTCCGCTGTCGCAGATTGGCGAGGTCGGGGTGCAAATGGAAGATCCGCTGCTGCGCCGACGCGACCGCACGCCGGTGATCACCGTACGCGGTGATATTGCTGAACATCTGCAGCCGCCGGACGTCTCGACTGCCCTCGGTAAAAGCCTGCAGCCGATCATCGCATCGCTGCCTGATGGCTATCGGATTGAACTGGCAGGATCGATAGAGGAGTCGGGTAAAGCGACGCAGGCGATGGCGCCGCTGTTCCCAATCATGATCGCCATCACGCTGCTGATTATTATTTTGCAGGTACGATCCCTGGCGGCAATGGTAATGGTATTTTTAACCGCTCCGCTTGGACTGGTCGGCGTGGTGCCGACGCTGCTGCTGTTTAATCAGCCGTTCGGTATCAATGCGCTGGTCGGGCTGATTGCGCTGTCGGGCATTTTGATGCGTAACACCCTGATCCTGATTGGTCAGATTCACCATAATGAACAGCAGGGGCTGGCACCGTTTGATGCGGTGGTTGAAGCGACCGTGCAGCGCGCCCGGCCGGTGCTGCTCACCGCGATGGCGGCCATTCTGGCGTTTATCCCGCTGACGCATTCGGTGTTCTGGGGCACGCTGGCCTACACCCTGATTGGCGGTACGCTGGGCGGTACCATTATCACTCTGGTCTTCCTGCCAGCGATGTATGCCATCTGGTTCCGCATCCGTCCAGCGGCGGAGTAACCGGCGGGCAGTGAAAACTGCCCCTCTGACGATCCTGCGCTACGCCGTGCCTGTTTGCAGGCGCGGTTCTTTTCATCGTTAAAACCTTTTCAGCTAAGCATATTCAAAGGAGCAGGCTATCAAAGGTATAGGATGAGACAGGTGTGCCTTTTTCAAAAGCCACTATAGAGTAGCGCTGAGAATACATAAAAGAGGTGTGACCATGAGCAATTCTGTTGATGAAGATGCAAAAGATGCAAAGCCTATTGTCGAAGCCGATCGCGAAGCGGCGGCGGGTAAATGCCCTTTCCACGCAGGCAAGGCCAATCAGACATCAGGCGGCGGCACGTCCAACCGTGACTGGTGGCCTAACCAGCTGCGTGTCGACCTGCTGAACCAGCACTCATCCCGCTCTAACCCATTGGGCGAGTCGTTCGACTACCGTAAAGAATTTGCCAAATTAGACTACGCTGCGCTAAAAGCCGATCTCAAAGCCTTGCTCACTGAGTCACAAGCCTGGTGGCCTGCCGACTGGGGCAGCTACATCGGTCTCTTCATCCGTATGGCATGGCACAGCGCCGGCACCTATCGCGCAGTAGACGGTCGCGGTGGTTCAGGCCGCGGCCAGCAACGCTTCGCGCCGTTAAACTCGTGGCCCGATAACGTCAGCCTGGATAAAGCGCGCCGTCTGCTGTGGCCGGTGAAGCAGAAGTATGGTCAGAAAATTTCCTGGGCCGACCTCTATATCCTGGCGGGTAACGTGGCGCTGGAAAATTCCGGCTTCCGCACCTTTGGTTTTGGCGCCGGACGTGAAGATGTCTGGGAACCGGATATGGACGTCAACTGGGGCGACGAAAGCACCTGGCTGGAACACCGTCATCCTGAATCGCTGGCACAGTCACCGCTCGGCGCGACCGAAATGGGGCTGATCTACGTTAACCCTGAAGGCCCGGAACACAGCGGCGATCCGGCCTCAGCCGCACCGGCTATTCGTGCCACCTTCGGCAATATGGGAATGAACGATGAAGAGATCGTCGCCCTGATCGCCGGTGGCCATACGCTGGGCAAAACCCACGGTGCCGGTTCGGCCGACCACGTTGGCGTTGATCCGGAAACCGCACCGATTGAAGCACAGGGTCTGGGCTGGGCAAGCAGCCACGGCACCGGCGTCGGTGCCGATGCGATTACCTCGGGTCTGGAAGTGGTCTGGTCGCAGACGCCGACCCAGTGGAGCAACTACTTCTTCGAGAACCTGTTCAAATATGAGTGGGTGCAGACGCGCAGCCCGGCTGGTGCCATCCAGTTTGAAGCGATCGACGCGCCTGAGATCATTCCTGATCCGTTTGACCAGACGAAGAAACGCAAACCGACCATGCTGGTCACCGATCTGACCCTGCGTTTCGACCCGGAATTCGAGAAAATATCGCGTCGTTTTTACCACGATCCGCAGGCGTTCAATGAAGCCTTTGCCCGCGCCTGGTACAAGCTGACGCACCGTGATATGGGGCCGAAAGCACGTTATATCGGTCCGGAAGTGCCGAAAGAAGATCTGATCTGGCAGGATCCGCTGCCGACACCGGTTTATCATCCGACCGGCGCCGACATCGCCCAGCTGAAAGAGAAGATCGCGGCCGCTGGCCTGAGCGTCAGTGAACTGACCTCGGTTGCCTGGGCGTCAGCCTCAACCTTCCGTGGCGGTGACAAACGCGGCGGGGCCAACGGCGCACGTCTGGCGCTGCTGCCGCAGCGCGAGTGGGAGGTTAACGCCATTGCGGCCCGGGTGTTGCCGAAGCTGGAAGCGCTGCAGCGGGAATTCAATAAAGTCTCGCTGGCCGATCTGATTGTGCTGGCCGGGGTGGTCGGGGTTGAGCAGGCGGCGAAAGCGGCCGGCGTTGAGATTGAGGTGCCCTTTATCCCGGGCCGGGTCGATGCGCGTCAGGATCAGACCGATATCGAATCGTTTGAGTTGCTGAAACCTCGCGCTGACGGTTTCCGTAACTACGGTCGCGGATACGGCAAAACCACCACCGAGCATCTGCTGATTGATAAAGCACAGCAGCTAACGCTGACGGTGCCGGAATTAACGGTACTGATTGGCGGGATGCGCGCGCTGGGAACCAACTATGACGGTAGCCAGCACGGCGTTTTCAGCCGCAGCGTCGGTGAACTGAACGCCGATTTCTTCATCAACCTGCTGGATATGCGCATTGAATGGAAAGCCATTGATGGCTCCAGCGAGCAGTTCGAAGGACGCGATCGCCTGACCGGTGAAGTCCGCTTTACCGCCACCCGCGCTGACCTGGTATTCGGCTCCAATGCGGTGTTACGCGCGTCGGCGGAAGTCTATGCCAGCAGCGATGCCAAAGAGAAATTCATTAAAGACTTTGTTGCCGCCTGGACCAAAGTGATGAACCTGGATCGGTTCGAGCTCTGATGGCTTGCGATTAACGATGGAAAGGCAAAAACCCGCTTAGTGATAAGCGGGTTTTTTTATATCAGCGATGACAGCGAAGTCGTTGTAGCCGGCTGATCAGGGCGCGCTCAGGGTGAAGGGCGGCGCAACGCCAGCGGATCGTCATCCAGCACCAGCGTATCGCGCAGTTCCCAGCCTTTAAGTTTGCCGGGATTGAGTAATCCATCCGGGTCCAGACACTGTTTAACCGAGACCACCGCCGGTTTGATCTCTCCCTGTTTGCCTTCTTCAATCTGATAAACATGCGGATTATTGATCCGGACGCCGTTGGCGCGAAAAGCGTTCATGATCTCGTTCAGTCGCGCCTCACTGCGGTAGCGCACCAGTTGCAGGCCGCTGGCGGTCAGATTGCCGTCAGCGTCACGCAGAAACTCAATATGCGACATCACCTCATCACCCAGCAGAGCGGCCATGTCGATAATCTGCTGGCGATAACAGGCCGGGTTAAACGCGGTCTGTAAATAGGTCAGGGTACTGTCAACTTTCAGTGCGTGCAGGGTAGTGTGGTTCCAGCAATATTCCATCAGTGACGCATTCGCATCGCGAGCGGCGCTGGCAGACTGCCGCAGCGCACTCTTTCCGCGATATTTTTCCAGCAGGCCCGCCGCTAACCCGTCACTTTCCTGCCCAATCACGCTGATCACCGCGTGCTGATCCGCCTGATAATGGCCGCTGAGGTGGGTGAAGTAGCCGGGGATCGGCGCGGCGAATAACGCCAGCTGACGTTTCACCAGTCCCGGTGAGCGGGCGAAGGCATTGGCGTAATCCAGCGCGTCGCTAAAGTTGTCGAACACGTCCAGCCGCTCTATCCAGTTATGTACCGGTGCCAGCGCCAGTTCAACCTCCAGCACGATACCGTTGCTGCCGTAAGCGTGATGCAGCAGCAGCGCCTGCGGTGCCGGCACCTGCAGAATGCGCGGTTCCGCTTCCACGGTCATCACTTTCACGCTGAGTACGTTTCCGGCGGCGGCCAGTGGGCCATAGTTGATCGAGCCGATACCGCCAAAGCCGCCACCGTACAACCCGCCCAGCGTGGCGAGGCGGTAGGTCGAAGGCATGCAGCGCAGTTCCCAGCCGGTCGGACGGGTCAGGGCTTCAATCTCCGCCAGCCGCATTCCGGCCTGCGCCCGGACCACGCCATTGGTGAGTTCACACAGCTGATTAAAGCCGGTCATATCGACCAGAATGCCGCCCGCCAGCGGCACCAACTGGCCATAGTTGCCGGTTGCTCCGCCGCGCAGGATCAGCGGTAGCTGATGGCGGACGCAGGCTTTGACCAGCAGGCTCAGCTCCTCTTCACTGCGCGGTCTGACCACCGCATCGGCCTGTTTATCTTCCAGTTGCCGTTTCAGTAGCGGGCTGAACCAGTGAAAATCGCGCGACAGGCGTTTAACTCTGGCGGCCTGCAAAGTCCAGTCGAGATCGGGAAGCGCCTGCTGTATCAGGGCAAGCGCGTGTTGACGGTGTTCGCTGTGCATAGTTTTCCTGCCTGAATAAAGTGAGTTAGTGAGACTGAACCGCTTCGCTCTCATGCCAGGCGGAGAGGGCGCGGCGGGAGATCCACGACATCATGCCAAACAGCGCAATACCGGCGAGGGAGATCAGCAGTAGCGCCGCAAACATCAGCGGAATGTCCAGCTGATAGCCCGCTTGCAGGATCTGGTAGGCCAGCCCGGTATCATTGCCGCCAGCGCCCGCTACGAACTCGGCAACCACTGCCCCGATCAGCGACAGCCCGCTGGAAATCCGCAGCGCACCGAAAAAGTAGGGCAGCGCGGACGGAATGCGCAGACGAATCAGTACCTGCAGACGACTGGCGCGGCTCAGCCTGAAGTAGCTCAGCAGCCCCGGCGAGACGCTGCGCAATCCCTGGGTGGTGTTGGAGATAATCGGGAACACCGCCATCAGTGTTGAACAGACCACCAGCGACAGGGTGGTGTCTTTGACCCAGATAATAATCAGCGGCGCGATGGCGACAATCGGCGTCACCTGCAGGAAGACGATGTAGGGAAACAGGGCGGTTTCGACAAAGCGATTCTGCACCAGCACGAAGGCCACGGCGGCACCGATGATGATCGAAAGTAAAAACGAGATCAGGGTGATTTTCAGGGTGAACAGCAGCGCCATCATCAGCGAGCCGAAGTGGGTCCACAGGCTTTGCAGCATCACCAGCGGTGACGGCACCAGAAACTGCGGGATATTGAAATAGCTCACCCATCCCTGCCACAGCAACACCACGACCACCGCCACAACGGTGGGATAAAACACTTTACGAAAGCCGGGATTAGCGATCCACGGAGAAGATTTTTGCGTCTGCATGGTATTACTCCCCTCCCGATTGACTGGCTTGCAGCAGGCTATCCTGCAGTTGCTTCGCATAACGTGAAAATGCCGGACTGACGCGGAAATCTTCGCTGCGCGGGAACGGCTCATTGATGGCGATATCTTCCACCACCCGGCCTGGCCGGGCAGCCATCATGATCACCCGCTGCGACAGAAAAACCGCTTCGTGAATTGAGTGAGTGACGAACACCACCGTCAGGCCCTGTTCACGCCACAGCCGCAGCAGGTCGCTGTCGAGTTTATTGCGGGTGATTTCGTCGAGCGCGCCAAAGGGTTCATCCATCAGCAGCAGTTTCGGGCGCGTCACCAGACCACGGGCAATCGAGACCCGCATCTGCATGCCGCCGGAGAGTTCACGCGGCAGCACCCGGGCAAATTGACCCAGCCCGACCAGTTCCAGCGCCTCGGCAACGCGGGTATTGGCTTCGGCCCGCGGCACGCCCGCCAGATCCAGCGGCAGACGGACGTTGTTTTGCACCGTGCTCCACGGCATCAGCGTGGCTTCCTGGAACACGAAGGAGAGCGGGACCTGGGCGCTTTCGCGGCTGTCGCGACGCCACAACACCAGTTTGCCGTCGCTGGGTTCGGTCAGCCCGGCGACCATTTTCAGCAGGGTACTTTTGCCACAGCCCGACGGCCCGAGCAGGGTAACAAATTCACCCTGATGAATGGTGAGATTGACCGGCAGCAGGGCACGGGTGCCGTTGCTGTAAATCTTCTCTGCCGACAGCACTTCGATCGCCGGCTCTGCCTGCGGCGTGGCGCTGCGAACGTCGCGCATCACGGTGAGGTTGGGGACAGTATTCATGGCATGACCTTCGCGTCTTTAATCATATCGAGGGTATAGGTCTGGCCGAACGGCACTTTCTCCGCGTCGATCAGCTTGTTTTTAACCAGCATCTCCCAGCTCTTTTTCAGCCGCGATTCGGTGATGATGCCGATACCGCCGGTTTGCGCATCGCCGCCCGTCACCAGCTGATATTTCTTCATCTGCGCGATGCCAAAAGCGATCTGATCGGCGCTCATCTGCGGGTTAGCTTTGGCGATCAATGCATTGCCGGCGGTCGGGTCCTGCAGATAAGCTTTCCAGCCCTGCATTGAGGCTTTAACGAAGGCGGCCACCGCTGCCGGGCGTTGTTTAACCGTGTCGGCCATGCAGATAATCGAGTTGCCATACGGCGGGTAGCCCCAGTCGCTGAGCATGTAGACGTAAAACGGTTTGCCGCCTTTCTCAATCGAGAACGGTTCAGAGGTGACGTATCCCTGCTGCACCAGATTGCGGTCGGCAAGGAAAGGCTGGACGCTGAAGGTGTAGGGGCGGACTTTCACCTTCTCCAGTCCGAGTTCGCTTTTTGCCCATGGCCAGAACGAGTTATAAGCCTCGGTAGCCAGCAGGAAAGTTTTGTCTTTCAGCTGTTGCGCCTGATCCACTTTGTCATGGCTGATAAACACCGTCGGTGAATGCTGAAACACCGTGGCGACCGTGACGGCGTGCACCCCGGCTTCCCAGGTCTCCAGCGCCTGGCCGTTGTCACCCAGCGTACAGTCTGCGCGTCCGGCCGCCATCAGCTGCATGACGTTCACCTGTGGACCGCCCATGTTGATGCTGACATCCAGCCCGGCTTTTTTGTACAAGCCGCTAGCCTGAGCCTGATAAAAACCACCGTGCTCTGCCTGCGCGTACCAGTTGGTCAGGAAGGTAAACTTCTCTTCCGCCATGCCGGAAGCCGAGACCCCGGTCAGCATCAGAGCAAGCAGGGAGAAAGTTGATTTACGCCCAATATTCATCGTAACGACTCCACTATTCAGAGGCCAAAGAAGACGAATGAGGAGTGAAGCCGGTTTGCACAAAACCGCTCCAGTGCTGTTTTCCCCAGGTGGGTTCGCTGCGCACCTGCCAGCTCATCTGGTGGATTTCGGTGATCGCCTGCGCCCAGCTTGCGGCCAGCGAATCGAGGATCGCGTGGCCCTGTTCTGCGGTGGCCGCGGTCGGATCGCCAATCACGCCACTTGGCCCGAAATCGTAGGCGGCCCAGGCCGCCGCCGGGCGACCGGAGGAGAGCGTCGGGCAGGGGAATTCCGGCGGATAGTTGGCCACCGCCTGGTCGAGGTGGACGCATTCCGGTGCCAGTGCCAGCATCACCGCGGTTTCGCTGTGACCGGCGTGCATCGCCATTTTCTGCTCCTGAGCGCTGAGGAACTGGTTTTCAACGTTTGGTACCCGAAACACGTCGTGCGGGATGATGATCATATCGCCGTGACGCAGACGCATTTCCCGTGCCGCCATTTGCAGCACCTGCGGCTGTCCGCCGTGACCGTTGATCATCAGCAGCTTGCGGAAGCCAGCGCGGTAAAGCGATTCAGCGATCTCCAGCACGGTTTGCAGCAGGGTGTCGCCGGTTAAGGTCAGCGTGCCGGGGAAATTCAGATGTTCATCCGATTTGCCGTAGGTGATCGGCGGAATGGCGTAAGCCGGGATGGTTTTTGGCAGTCTGGCCAGCGCATGGCCCGCCACGCCGGAGGCGATCACGCTGTCGACCGAACAGGGCAGATGCGGACCGTGCTGCTCAATCGCGCCGGTCGGCAGAACAATCACCGTGTTGGCTTTGTCGGGCAGAGCCGCGATGGCCGTCCAGCTCAGAAAAGGCAGAAAACGCGCTGCAGGAATATAACCGTTAATCATGCTGTGCCTCGTGGTCGGAGATTAGGGGGTTAGCGGTAACCAGGCGGTGGCTTCCACTTCAATCAGCACCTCGGCGCTCGGCAGCATTTCACTGACCTGCACCACGGTTGAAACCGGCGGTTGTCCGTCATAAAACAGCTTTCTGACCCGGCTGTAGCAGGGAAAGTGATCGAGATTGCGGAAGTACTGCACCAGCTTGATCACATCGCTCATCTGTCCGCCCGCCTGTTGCACGGTGTGGCGAATGCTTTCCAGCACATACCAGCTCTGCGCGAGGATCGGCCCCTGTCTGGCGTCGGTCGAGAACTCGCCGGTTTCGCCAACTAACTGACGGACTTCAACCGGGATATCCTTAAAGCCGCGCACGATAGTGCCGCTCTGCGGATTAACCGGAATGATGCCGGAGAGAAAGACAAAATCACCGGCCCGACGCCAGGCGGCATAGTGGGCGAGCGGTTTGCCCGCACCCTCTTCAAGACTCATGGGATATCTCCTGCTGCCAGATACGTTGATGGGTCAGCCTGCCGTGATGGATAACCTGGCGGGCTGCGCTGTTTAACGGCCAGCTGGCGCTGTCGCTGCCCGGGAACAGCACCAGCGTAGCGTCGCTGCCCGGTGACAGCGGCGGTGGGGCTGAGTGCGCGCCGGTCAGGGCGGCGGCATCACAAATCAGCCATGAATGCTGGTCAAAAACGTTGCTCAGCTGCAAAGCGAACTGCGCGCAGCTCAGGGTATCCAGCGGGTCGTAACTGCCAGCCGGACAAAAGGCATCCTGAACGTTGTCACAGCCGATCAGCAGCGGAACGCCGGCCGTCTGCGCCTCTTTCAGCAGGGTAATGCCGCGCTGACGCGGCGTGCGTCCGGTTACCGCATCCTGCAACAGCAGGTTGGTCATCGGCAGGGCAATCAGCGTGACGGCGTGGGCAGCCAGTTGCCGCAGTACCTGCTGCGCCTGCAGTTCACTGCCGGACGCCAGCGCGCAGCCGTGGCTGCAACAGATGTGGCCGCTGAAGCTGTTTTCAGCCAGGTAGTGCGCCAGCCAGCTCAGGCCGTGCGCCACTGGCGAAAGCTCTTCATCAATATGCAGGTCCAGATCCAATTTCCAGCGTGCGGCGCTGCGCATCAGGTGGCTCATCGCTGCCGGGTCCCAGTTTGAGGAGTGGATAAAGCCGCCCAGCAGGCAACTGGCGCCGCTCTGCGCCACCGCGCGAGCGATGCGGTCAGCGACTTCAGCATTGGCGAACAGGCTCAGCGGCACCAGCGCCACCCGTTCCAGCCTGATGCCTGGGGGGGCCATGCCGGCCAGCTCAGTCCAGGCCAGCGGAGGGCGATGGTCAAACCAGTCGATATGGCTGCGCAAATGAGTCACGCCGTTGGCGACCGCCCTGCCGATAGCTTTGCCGGCACGCTGCTGAAGGTCCGACGCCGTCCAGTGCTGGCGGTCCTGATGCAGGGTTTCAATGGCGGCCAGCAGGCCCGGTTTTGACGGACGGCTGCGGGCGAGGGTGAAGGTTTTATCGAGGTGAGCATGCGGTTCAATCAGCCCCGGCAGCGCCAGTGCGCCATCCACCGGCCACAGGTCGCTCTGATCGGATCGGGCTGGCGTCAGCGAAGCAATTTTGCCGTTGTCAAAACGCAACTCCGCCAGCAGCGGCTCACCGGCTTCACGCGGCCAGTCCGCCGGCAGCAGCCAGGCGGGGAGGCGAACGCCGGCAAGGCCAGCAAGCGGTGCATCGGAGCGGGAAACAGACATGATAAGACTCCGCGCTAAGATTAAAGGTCGAGCACCAGAACCGGCGTTCTGGACCGGGAGCAGCACAAGGTAATCTGCGTATTCTCCGCTTTCTCTTCGGCAGTCAGCACGCAGTCACGATGATCGGGAATACCGTCGATTACCTCAGTGATGCAGGAACCGCATATTCCCTGTTCGCACGACAGCATAATATCGACCCGGGCGCTTAATAAGACTTCGGCGATAGTCTGCTGCGGGCTGACTAAATAGCGGGTGCCGGTAGAATTGAGCTGGATATAAAAGGCGCTGTCGCTGGCGCTATTATTTAGCGCTGCATTGCTGAATCGCTCAAAAATCAATTTATCCGGTTGCCAGCCATGCTGCTGCATAAGGTGCTGCAGACGCTGAATAAAGCCGTCCGGGCCGCAGGCTATTATCCGGGTCTGCGGGTCGGGTTGCGCTAAACACGGCGGCGTAGCGGTACGCAGAGAATCGTTTGCGCTGCTGTGATGAAAATAAACCTGGTCTGCTAATCGCGGTGCGGTTAATCGCGGCACAAACGCCGCCTGTTCGGGCGACGAGATAAAATAATGCAGTTCATAGTCAATCCCTTGTCGGGCAAGCTGTTCCGCCATCGGCAACAGTGGGGTAATACCGATTCCCCCGGCAAACAGCAGATAGCGTCCCGCTTCGGGCAGCGGGAAATGATTGCGCGGTGCTGAGATTTCCAGCGCATCGCCAGGCCGGAAATGGTGATGAATAAAATGCGATCCGCCGCTGGAAAATTCTGCCCGCTTCACGCAGATCTCATAATATTCGCCGCTGTGACTTTCGCTGCAAAGTGAATACTGACGCGGCCCGATTTGCGGAATGAAAACATCAATGTGCGCACCCGGTAAATAATCCGGTAATAAACCACCGTGCCGGGCAATAAGCTGCAATGAAAGATTGCCGACACCATTAATATGGACAGCGCTGATCGTGACAGGAATAAGCCTGGAATCTTTCATGGTTATTTACCGTATTTGCCTAAAGGGAGCAGTGATAAAAAAATCAGGTCATCGTGCTTGCTACCTGACCAGCAGCATTATCACTCCGCGCTGCGCAGCAGCAGCCCGTTGAGTGATGAAACGATTGTTCCCGTTGCCATGAAATCTACGTTATTGTGATAAAACTGTTGCGTCCAGCGCTTTGATTCGCACATCCCGTTGCAAAAAAGAGAGCACTGCCTATGTTTGCATTCTCCCGATTTCTGCTCTATTTCACTGAAGTGGCCCGTCAGGGATCGTTTCGCAAGGCGTCCGAAACCCTGCACGTGGCGGCGTCGTCTATCGATCGGCAAATCCTGCGGGTTGAGAAAGAACTGGCGATGCCGCTGTTTGAGCGTCATCCCACCGGCCTGCGGCTGACCGCGGCTGGTGAACTGCTGTTGCACGCCGCCAGTAACTGGAAAAAAGACTTTTCGCGGGTCTGCGAACAACTGGACGACCTGCGTGGACTGCGACGCGGCCATGTGCGCATCGCCACCATCGACGCGATTAACCGGCAGTTTTTCTCGTCAATGCTCAGGCAGGTGCATCTCGACTATCCGAATATCTCTTTCACCCTGACCACCATGAACAACGTCGATATTCAGCAGGCGCTGATGTCGGGCGATGCCGATTTCGGGGTAATGCTGAACCCGCAATCGTCACGCGAGCTGCAGGTGCGGGCCTTTGCCGAGATCAATCTGGGGATTGTGGTCCCGACCGGCCATCCGCTCAGCAGCAAAAGCGGGGTGCGGTTTAACCAGTGCAGCGAGTATCCGTTTATCCTGCCTTCCGCTCCGCTGATGCTGGCTGAGCCGGTGCAGGCGCTGATCAACATTCATGGCGAGATGATCAACGAGGTGGCGGTCTCCAATAACATCCACATGATCCGTTCGCTGATCAAAGAGAAAATCGGCATCGGTATTCTCTGCTGGCTCGATATCATGGATGAGGTGGAAAGCAACGAACTGCAGTTTATTCCGCTGACCGATCCGCAACTCAAAACCTTCACCCTGTCACTGTGCGTCGCTCCGGCCAGGCAGCTATCGCTGGCGGCGTCGATGATGCTTAAACAGCTGGAAATGCTGTTCAGCCAGATTCAGACGCCCGGACACCCGCGGCCCTGACGCTGCACCAGAATGGTGCTGGTTGCTCCTTAATGAATCAAAGGTTGCAGCGCCTCCTCCGCCGATCGCCGCGCAGCCCTTAAGCCGCGCCGATCGCCGCGCAGCCCTTAAGCCGCGCCGATCGGCTAACCTGGCATCCTTTTTGTATAACTCACTGTGAGTAGAAGCGGTCAGTGCAGGCAACTGCGCGGGACATTGCTCAGCCACCATTTCGCGGTTCATGTTGAACCGGCCGGGGGCTGAGTCGCCTTTGCTCAGCCTCCCTCCGGTGACGATTAGGAGAGGAGCAATGAAGTTACGATCCCGCATTCCCCTGTCTGGCTGCGTGCTGAGCACGCTGATTTCTGGCGCAGTGATCCTGCCGGCCGATGCTGCAGAGAAGATTGCCTTACTTACCTCCTGGTACGCGCAGGCTGAGCAGGGCGGCTATTACCAGGCGCTGGCGACCGGTATCTATCAGCGCTACGGGCTGGACGTCAGCATTCAGTCCGGCGGGCCGCAGATCAACGGCATGCAGTTGCTGTTATCGAAGCGCGCCGACGTGATCATCGGTTATGACCTGCAGTTACTTGAAGCGGTGCAGCGTGGCTTTCAGGCTAAAGCGATTGCCGCCCCGTTCCAGTACGATCCGCAGGGACTGCTGACCCACGCCTCCGTCACCTCCCTCGACGGCCTGAAAGATAAAACCATTCTGGTCTCCAGTTCCGGGCAAGCCACCTGGTGGCCGTGGCTCAAGGCACAGTATCAGCTCAGCGATGGGCAGGTGCGCCCCTATACCTTCAATATCCAGCCGTTTATCGCCGATCAGAATGTGGCACAGCAGGCTTATGTCAGCTCTGAGGTTTTCCAGGCGCAAAAGGCCGGGGTGAAATCGAATTTCTTCCTGTTTTCCGAGCACGGTTATCCGCCTTACGGCGGCATTCTGATTACCCGCCCGGACCAGATCAGCAGCCGCAGCGCGGCGATGGCCAAGTTTGTGCGCGCCTCAATGGAGGGCTGGGTCAGCTACCTCAATAATCCGGCAGCAGGCAACGCGCTGATTAAAAAAGAGAATCCCAAAATGACCGATGATTTGCTGGCCTGGGGCGTCACGCAGATCAAACAGCACCACCTGATTGACGGCGGCGATGCCGCGACAGCCGGCTGGGGCACCATGACGCAGAATCGCTGGCAAAAAACCCGCGATTTCATGGTCAAAGCCAGCCTGCTGAAGGCTGATACCGACTGGAAACAGGCTTATACCACCGAGTTTGTTCAGCAGATGCAGGTTAAACCGTGAGGAACGTTGCGATGTCATCTCAATCATTACTGATTAAAAACGCGCACGCCATTCTGACCGGCCTGCCGGGCGAGCGGGCGCGTCATGCCGGGCCCGATATCCGCATCCGCGAAGGCGTGATCGAAGCCATTGGGTCGCTGACCGCGTTGCCGGACGAGCGGCTGATTGATGCCCGCGACTGCGTGGTTTATCCCGCCTGGGTCAATACCCATCACCACCTGTTTCAGTCGTTGCTGAAAGGTGAGCCGCAGGGGCTGAACAAAAGCCTGACCGGCTGGTTAAGCGCCACGCCGTATCGTTTTCGCGCCACCTTTGATGAACAGACGTTCCGGCTGGCGGTTCGTATCGGCCTGATCGAGTTACTGCGTTCCGGCTGCGCCACGGTCGCCGATCATAACTATCTCTACTGGCCAGATATGCCGTTTGATCCTTCCGACATTTTGTTCAGTGAAGGCGAGGCGCTGGGGATGCGGATTGTGCTGTGCCGGGGTGGTGCGACTCAGGGGCGGACGATTGAGCAGAATTTACCGCAGGCGCTGCGCCCGGAGAATTTTGATCACTATATGGCCGACATAGAACGGCTGGTGGGACGCTACCACGATCCGCGGCCAGCCTCGCTGCGTCGGGTGGTGATGGCTCCGACTACGCTGCTGCACTCAGCGCCGGGCGCGCAGCTGCGCGAAATGGCCAGGCTGGCGCGTCAGTTGGGTATCCGGCTGCACAGTCACCTGTCGGAAACGGTGGATTATCTGGATGCAGCGCGTGACCGCTACAACATGACGCCGGTGCAGTTTTGTGCTGAACACGACTGGCTGGGTAATGACGTCTGGTTTGCCCATCTGGTGAAGCTGTTGCCGCAGGAGATCACGCTACTGGGTGACAGCCGGACCGGGATTGCGCACTGCCCGCAAAGTAACGGACGACTGGGCAGCGGCATTGCCGATCTGCTGGCGCTGGAGCAGGCGGGGGTGCCGGTTTCACTGGGCGTGGACGGCGCGGCATCGAACGAGGCGGCCGATATGCAGAGTGAAGCGCATGCGGCATGGCTGTTGCAGCGCGCCAGAAAAGGCATGTTCGCCACGCCTCGCTATGACGGCGGCACCTTTGAAGGCGGTGGCGATGCGGCAACCATTGAAGATGTGGTGCGCTGGGGCAGCGCCGGTGGGGCGCAGATCCTCGGTCTGCCGCAGAGCGGCACCGTGCAGGTCGGGATGCTGGCCGATATCGCCGTGTACCGGCTGGACGATCCGCGCTATTTCGGCCTGCATGATATGGCAATTGGACCGGTGGCCTGCGGCGGTCGGGCTTCGTTAAAGGCGCTGATGATTAATGGCCGGGTGATTGTCGAAAACGATCACATTCCTGGTCTCGATCTGGATGCCATGCGCCATCAGGCAATCTCAGCCGTCCGGACGCTGCAACAGCGTGCCGCCGGTTAACCCTCTTCTGAAAAGGAATAACACCATGACACAATCAACCCAGACACAAGGCTATGCACTGCAGGAACTGGAAAAAGAAGCGGCAATGGGCGCAATGGGCGAAGAGACCTTTGCCCGCGAAGTGCGCTGCATCGACCTGTCAGATTTCGAACAGCGTAAACAGGAAATTGCCGAACAACTGTGGCAGGCAGCGGTGGAGATCGGTTTCTTTCAGGTCAGCAATCACGGCATTGCCCTCGACGATATCCGCCAGGCATTCAGCATGACGGAAGATTTCTTCTCGCTGCCGGAAGCGGTCAAAGCGCGCTATCCGCTGGCGCGTAACGCCGGCTGGGAAAATAAGTCGCAGGTCCGTCCCTCGACCAAAACCCCGGACCAGAAAGAGTCCTATCAGATTACCCGTCCGTTAATGGATTCGCTGTGGCCGACAGAGCAGGAGCTGCCCGCCTTTAAGCAGACCATGCTGGGCTTTGAGTCGCAGTGCTGGCAGCTGGGGATGAAGCTGCTCTCCTGCTTTGCGCTTAAGCTGGGTTTTCCTGAGCACTTCTTCGAGCAGGCGCACAATCCCGACCGAAAAACCTACCAGAGCACGCTGCGGATGCTGCACTACTATGCCACCGAACAGTCGGAGCAGGGGATGTGGCGCGCCGGTGCGCATACCGATTTCGACTGCCTGACGCTGCTGTTCCAGCGCCCCGGCCAGGGCGGCCTGCAGGTTTGTCCCGGCAAAGATCGCGAAAGCCAGCAGTGGACCAGCATTGAACCACGTGAAGAGGTGATCACCTGCAATATTGGCGACATGCTGATGCGCTGGAGTGACGACCAGTTGCCGTCAAACTTCCATCGGGTAAGAAGCCCGCTGCCGGGGGAATATCAGGGCGCGCGCTACAGCCTGGCTTTCTTCTGTCAGGCGAATAAAGACGTTGAGATCCTCGGCCCGCAGGCGAAGTATCCGGCGATCAGCGCTGAAGATTATTTGCAACAGCGTATCCAGGCGAACTTTGCCAAAGGCTAAGCGGCAGTAATAGCAAAAAGCCCGCTCAGTTTTCCCTGAGCGGGCTGCTTAAATATGGCTGCTCAGACTGGACTCGCCTTTGCCAGTAACTGTCTGATAAGAAAGATAAAGCTGAGTTATCTTTCTGTCAAGACCACCAGAATGACCACTAATAGTTGCTCGTTACGTAAAACAGGTTTAAAACTTCGCTTCATCGCTGATCGTGCCACGAGGTTCTCTGCAAAAGACGGGTGTTCAGAACAAGCATCTAAAAGTCGGCTCGAAGCGAGATGGTGGTCAAAGAGCTCTGACGGTCTGCTCTGTGCCAGAAGCGGACGTTAGCGTCTTAAGTCCACAATCAAAATGCGCCACATTAACGGTGATAGAAAAGGAATTTTGGTTAGTAAAACTCATCTTTATGCTGATATCTGTATTCTTGCGTTATCCCTGTGTATCCATATGAAGCAGCTTTACAATCAATAACATGCACATTTGACTGAGGATGTAGGTTACCAATAGCTTGTTCCATAGCGTTGTAAATTGCTTTTTGATACGCTGCTTTCTGATCTTTGCTACAGGTTTCATCCACGACAGTAACTTCAAGTCTGAACGAATTTTTTCCCCATTCAGCCAGACTCTTGCCATCAATAAACCAGTCATCATCGTCCACATGTCTTACTATGACCATGGTTTCGAAGCTGTTTTTCTTCAATATCTCGCATGTGATTTGAGTAGCTAAAAGTACACACTTTTTGGTTAATTTTTGATCTTTGCAACCAGACAATGTGAGCGTTATTCCAGGCATAATGATTCCTTAAATGTGTCATTACATAGCTTGATTATCAAAAGTGTTGCCGCATTTTTTGAACGATACGAGATGAATAAGATGGCATAATCGAAAACGTGAGTACAACTTACGTCCGCTTCTCGCTCACAGCGGACCTTCCGATTCGATAGCTCAACCGCTGTGTGCCAAAAACGGAGATTTAAGCGTTCAGGGAATACTAATCCCTTGGGAATGTTTCATCGTTTTATATAGTCTCAAGCAATAATCTACATTTCATATTTTGTAATTTTTTGAATATTGTCATGAGGAGCTGGTGGCTTTTTTCGAATTCACCTGTGAAAAATTGTCGAGCTGTCTAATCCCAGGGACCAGGCAGGTTCCTAAAGTTGCTATGACTACTGCTATCGCTGAAACCAGAAGCACATTACTCCTGCCATAATGAATTGCCAGCGGCCCAGCGACCAGTTCACCTAAGGGAATGGCCACAAACGAACCTACAGCGTCATAGGCGTACACGCGAGCCAATTTTTCCTGAGGAATATGAGTTTGTAATGAATGAGCCCAGGAGACTCCGAATAGACCGAACGTTACGCCAGCAATAAAAAAAGCTGCAATAAGCCACGTTGCAGAAGCAGGTTGACTAAGCATAAAAATTGGCACTGAGCATAGTGCTACTAGCATTGCACCAATAAAAAGATCGCGTCGTGGACGCCATCTTAGGGCGAAGAACGAACCTGTCATAAGGCCAACGCTTTGCGCAGCAACCATAATTCCCCAATTAGCTCGCCCAAAAGAAGCATCAGCAATCACAGGGCCAAGTACCATCATTACGCCACTAAATGCTGCATTGATAATGGTGAATTGGACCACAATTGCCCATACCCAAGCTCGGCTTGTGAATTCTTCCCATCCTTCTTTTAAGTCCTGCAGGATATTACCTGATGGTGGGCATGCTTTGATTGATGTAATACGAATTAAGAAATAAAGCGGTGCAGAGGCTGCGAAACCAATCGCATCAATTGCCAGTCCCCAACCGGGTCCGACAGAACTGATTAGGATCCCACCAAGCGAAGTGCCGATAATCGTACCGCCATAAATACCAAGCTGAATTAATGCATTCGCTGCTCGCAAATTCTGCACTGGAACAGTTTGGGGGACCAGCGCGGAGGAGGCAGGTAACGCGATGCCAGCTGCTGCTCCATTCAAAGCTCCAGGTAATGCCAGACTCATCACAGTTGCTGATCCGTCCAACACAGACCATGCGACAATAGCTTGTGAAACTGCCGCAATAACAGAAGAGGATACCAATACCTGGTTACGAGAGTAGCGGTCCGCTAATACGCCCCCGATCAACAAGAATAAAACGTTAAAAATGGAGCGGGACGCAACAACGAGACCTAAATCAGATACCGATCCGCCAATATCAAGCACTGCGAACGCTAATGCAATCGGTGCAATACCATTGCCCAAAACGGTAAGAAGGCGAGCAGCAAACAGATAACGAAAAGGACTGAAGTGAAAAACGCTAACTTTTTTAGTAAATGTTTTCATTATAAAAATGGCTTCTGGATAAGAGGATTTATTTTAGAACGCCTGTATTTTGCTAATACTTTAGCATGATCTGATAGTTACACTGCATTATGTCGTTTAGGTAAGCAGAGAAATAACTTCCGCTCCTCGCTCCTCGCTCCTCGCTCCTCGCTCCTCGCTCCTCGCTCCTCGCTCCTCGCTCCTCACTCCTCACTCCTCACTCCTCACTCCACACTCCTCACTCCACACTCCTCATGGATATTGGCCTGTATGTCAGTCCGCCTCGTGCCAGGAGCTGACTTCGCGAACATCACGACACATTAAGGAAAGATATCTAAAATCAGGTGGCCGGGTTTTACGGGATGTTTACATGGTTGCCGGAGCGTTACCTTTTTTCTGATGCGGCCAATTTTCACGCCACCGGTCTGCATGAGCTGGTTCACTGGACTGGGGCAAAAGCCGCCTGAATCGTGAAATGAAAGGGAAGTTTGGCAGTGCGAGTTAGGCTTTTGAGGAGTTGATCGCCAAGCCGGGAAGCGCGTACCTGATGGCGGATCTGGGGATCGCTGGAGAGGGGCAGCATTAAAGCGATATTGCTTCCTGGCTGAAACCACTGAAGAATGACAAGCGCTATATTTTCAAGGCCGCTAGTGCAGCGTCCAAAGCGCATCGTTATTTGATGGATAGCCACTGAGTTTGTTACTGATTCACTAATAACACAAAGCAAAAAGCCCGCTCAGGTTTCCCTGAGCGGGCTTCTTAAATATGGCTCCTCTGACTGGGATCGCCTTTGCCAGTAACTGGCGAATAAATAGGCTAAACCTGAGTTGCGATGCTGTCAAGACCACCAAAATGACCACCAATAGAAGCTGGTGAGCGGTCTCGTGTATTTTCTGTTCGTTACTATGACCATATCCACAAGGGCAGTCTGCTCTGCGCCAGAAGCGGGCACCAATTGTAGATGCAGAAAAAAGGCAGTGGGAAGTAACAGGAGGGCCAACCAGTTGGCAGCTTTGATTAACAATAGTATTAGCGTGTTGAAAGCTACCTTGAAAATTTTCTCCCCTGTCTCGAATCGTCAGCAGTATTGGCTCAACGGAATGCCCCAGATTAGTCGCCTAATACTAAACGCGCAGAGGTACCTCATGCGTAATTCTGTCGATGGATTATCCCATCAGCTCCCAGTTTTCGTGGGTGCAACTTCATCCTGAATAAACTAACGCCGGAAAAGTACTGGCTGATGGCTGAAAAACCGGATATCTCAAAAAGTGCCTGGAACTAAAGCGGGTGTGCTTACAATAAGACTGACCGCTATATGACAAAATTGTCAGGGTTTTAGATTGGTTAATTTTTTTGAATACAGGTTCAGCTCGTTAATAATGCACTCAGGTTCTTCACGCAGAGGCATATTGTCTATATCTAGAACCCCATCATTTTTTTCAGGACTATCAGTCTGCAGGCCAGCAAACAGCGGAGTGAGATCCTGCTGTGCTTCGCCTCGTTCAGCCACCAGCTCGAACGTTTTATTTTTTGCCTCATCGTTGGTCAGGGCACTGACCAGAACCTGGGCGATTTGCTCCCGGGATATCACACCATCCTCCGGTGTTCCCGCATGGCGACGATCTCCCTGAAGCATAACGATTCTGTGCTCATCATCATTGTTGTAATCAAACCAGCCGGGCCTGACGATGGTATAGGAATGACCACTTGCCCTTACCAGACGCTCGGCACGTCTTTTCCAGTCATGAACCTCAGTGCGTTGATTCCAGGTGCTGAGTCGTTCAGTCACGCCAATCGTGGTCATCAGGGCGATATCAACAGGTGCATCCTTGAATATTCGTAAAATATTGCGCACTCCGCCGTAATCTATGGCCCTGGCACCAATACGGCCCTGACCATCGGAACCGAGAGTGAAGATGATGGCATCAATATCTTTCGGCAATTCGGTGAGTGTTTCCGGCATTGAAACATCGCCGTAAAAAACATCTGTTCCCCGAGGAAGCGATTTCACTTTGCTCTTATTTCTAACCAGCGCTACAGGCTGATGACCCATTTCGATAGCGATATTCACGACATGAAGTCCAATACTTCCTGTCGCACCTGCAATGAGTATTTTCATGATAAACCTTCTGATAATTCAGACTTATTTTCGATACATTTAGAATATCAATTATCATTATTGTCAGTAATGGGGCTAAAATGATTGTGTCTATGAACCCCCTTCATGAGTGTGCGGTGAAGGGAATGCCCCCATAAGGAAATCGCCGATGCTCAAAGAAAACTTCAACGAACTGCAAATCTTTCTTGTGGTAGCGAGAGAGCGAAGTTTTACCAAAGCAGCGGGCAAATTGGGCGTTTCTCAGTCTGCACTCAGCCACGCGATGAAAGCACTAGAGGAAAGGCTCAATATCCGCCTTCTGACCCGCACGACCCGAAGCGTTGCCCCCACAGAAGCCGGTGAGAGAATTATTGCCTGCCTTGAACCGCGTATCGCCGATCTTGAGCAGGAGCTGGAATCGCTTGTGCAACTTAATGGCACCGCCTCCGGCAATATCCGTTTATCTGCCGGGGAGCATGCCGCGCGAAGTCTGGTATGGCCGAAGTTAAAACCTTTCCTCAGGGAATATCCGGAAATTAATCTCGAACTGGTGGTTGATAACGGCTTTGTCGATATTGTTGAGAGGCGTTTTGATGCCGGGATCCGCCTGGGCGAAAGCGTGAATAAGGACATGATTGCGGTAAGAATTGGACCGGACATGAGAATGGCCGTAGTGGGAGCACCATCTTATTTCGCTGCAAATCCTGTACCTGAAACGCCGCACGAGCTACAAAATCATCGGTGTATCAATATGCGCCTGCCGACTGCCGGGGGACTGTACCACTGGGAGTTTGAGAAGGAAGGGAAACCGTTACGGGTCAGGGTTGAGGGGCAGGTAACGTTTAATCTGCAGGCGGAAAGGATTGATGCGGCTTTATCTGGCTTTGGCATCGCCTGTATACCTGAGGACAGGGTGCTGGATTATATAAAGTCAGGAGAGCTTATTCAGGTTCTGCAGGACTGGTGTCCGTCTTTCCCCGGATATTATCTTTACTACCCGAGCCGTAAGCAGCATCCGCCCGCTTTTGCGCTGATGATCGATGCACTTCGCTACTCGGAATAACGGGTCCGCAATTCGCTGCGGACCCGCCCGGGTATTAACGGCCTACTCGAGCCTGATGCTCAGGAGAGTAACGTTCGCCGACGATTTTAATCGTTTCAAGCGCCTGGGTTATTTGATGCGAATCATCCTGCGAAAGAATGATGTCAACAGCCCCCAGGTTTTCCTCCAGCCGGTGCAGCTTAGTGGTGCCGGGGATAGGAACAATCCACGGTTTTTGTGCCAGCAGCCATGCCAGCGCGATTTGCGCAGACGTCACGCCTTTCTCTGCCGCCAGTTCACCCAGCAATGAGACAAGCTTTTCATTGGCTTCAATCGCCTGTTCGGCGAAACGCGGCACGGTGCTGCGGTAATCATCCTTGCCAAAAGTCGTTCCTGGCTTAATCGATCCCGTCAGGAAGCCCTTGCCTAATGGGCTGAAGGGTACAAAACCAATATCCAGTTCCTCCAGCAACGGCAAGATCTCCTGCTCAGGCTCGCGCCACCACATGGAATATTCGCTTCGCAGTGCAGTGACTGGTTGTACAGCATGTGCCCGACGAATGGTTTGCGCACCCGCTTCGGACAGACCGAAATGTTTGACTTTGCCTTCCGCGATCAGCTCTTTCACTGTACCCGCTACATCTTCAATGGGGACATCCGGGTCGACACGATGTTGATACAGCAGATCAATGACATCAGTCTTAAGACGGCGTAATGATCCTTCCACCGCTTCACGGATATGCTCCGGACGGCTGTTTAAAATCTGCTGCTTGTTGTCGTCGCCAAAAGTAAAACCAAACTTAGTGGCGATGACCACGCGGTCACGAAATGGTTTTAAGGCTTCACCGACCACCTCTTCATTAAGAAAGGGGCCATACACTTCGGCGGTATCGAAGAAGGTGACGCCACGTTCAACCGCAGCGCGGATGAGCTCGATAGCCTGTCGGGTATCGGTCGCCGGGCCGTAGCCGTGGTTTAAGCCCATGCAACCGAGCCCAAGTGCGGAGACTTCGAGTCGGGATTTACCCAGATAACGTTTTTGCATTGAATGAATACCTCTTTTATCGCGACTTAAACATCAAGTTTGCGGCCAGTCAGCCATTCCACCATCGCCGGGTCGCGGTGTGAGAAGAAGGCGCTGGTTGCGGTGTCGAGGGCGGCAATCTGAAGCATATCTTCAGGGCTGAGTTCAAAATCGAGAATATTGATGTTCTCTTTCATGCGTTCTTTGCGCACCGATTTCGCCAGTGAAATGATGCCTCGCTGGAAGATCCAACGCAGCACAACCTGGCCCACGCTTTTGCCGTACTTCTGACCAATTGCCGTTAACACGGGATGCTGGAACAGACCATTTTTACCCTCAGCAAACGGTGCCCAGGCTTCCGGCTGAATGCCATGGCTTTGATTCCATGGAACGGCATGCAGCTGCTGGTTGAAGGGGTTTACTTCAATCTGGTTTACCGCAGGGGCCACTTTGTTGAAGGCGATAAGGTCGGCCAGTCGGTCTGGATGGAAGTTGCTGACGCCAATGGCGCGAATTTTGCCTGCCTGTTGCAGTTCTTCCATAGCTCGCCATGCCCCATGGACATCACCGTAAGGCTGGTGAATCAGGTACAGGTCAACGTAATCAAGTTGCAGCCGATTCAGGGAGCGTTCGAACTGTGCTTTAGCACCTTCGTAGTTAGTATCCTGCAGCCATAGCTTGGTCGTTACAAAGAGTTCGTTACGTGCGATACCGGTCTGTTTCAGTGCGTTCCCGACCTGGGTTTCATTCTGGTAAGACGCGGCGGTATCGATCAGACGGTATCCCGTATCGATGGCATCAATAACGGCTCTTTCGCATTCAGCGGCATCAGACATCTGAAACACACCAAAGCCCAGCAGGGGCATTTCAACACCGTTGTTCAGTTTTACAGTTTGCATGACGTTATCCTTTAGCTGTTGTGTAGGAAAAGCATAACGCAAAGTGATTTATTCGATTAGATGGGGTAATTAGCTAGGGTTTATTAGGTGTGCTCATTAATTTAGAGAAGCTGACGGTAGGTTCTGTGCCAGAAACAAAGATTTGATTGTTTTCATTTCCATATGGTGGTTCAGGAAAAACTAAATAAAATGAGCATTTTGTTAGTCTATGATCGATCACATTTATAATTTTTCCTGAATAATACCTAATCTATCAGCTGGCCTTGTGCCATCAGTGGATATCCGATGCTAAAGAAATTTTGTTAGCAAATATGCCAAGGAAACTGAATAGGGAACATAAGGTATGCAATTTATAACAAACGGCCCTGACATCCCCGAGTCACTTCTACAGGCTCATGAAGAAGGTCGTGTGGTATTTTTCTGCGGAGCGGGTATTTCATATCCCGCGCAGCTACCGGGTTTCAAAGGGTTAGTCGAAGAGATTTACCGGCTGAACGGAACTGAACCTTCGGATATTGAGAAGGCTACATTAGAACGTGATCAATATGATGCCACACTCGATCTTCTTGAGCGACGTTTGCCCGGCCAGAGAATGGATGTTCGCCGCGCTCTTTTCAATGCGCTCAAACCAAAGATTCGCCTCAAGGGAGCCACTGATACTCAGGCTGCATTGCTGCGTTTATCACGAAGTCGAAAAGGTGCACTGCGTCTAGTTACTACTAACTTTGATCGCCTCTTTCACGTAGCGGCAAAACGTACGCGTCAGCCATTCCAGTCATATTCATCTCCGATGCTTCCTATTCCAAAGAGCAGTAAGTGGGATGGGGTAGTCTTTTTGCACGGTTTACTACCTGAAAAAACCGATGATACGGCACTAAACCGTCTGGTAGTTACCAGCGGGGATTTTGGACTGGCTTATCTTACCGAACGTTGGGCTGCCCGTTTCGTCAGTGAACTGTTTCGAAACTATGTTGTGTGCTTCGTGGGTTATAGTATTAATGACCCAGTATTGCGATACATGATGGATGCATTAGCAGCAGACCGTATGTTGGGGGAAATGACTCCCCAAGCTTGGGCACTGGGAGATAGTGAGCCAGGCAATGAACATAAAAAAGCCCTTGAGTGGGAAGCCAAGGGGGTGACACCTATTCTTTATAGTGTTCCTGCCGGTAGCCATGACCATTCCGCACTTCATAAAACTCTTCATGCTTGGGCAGATACTTACCGGGATGGGATTGAGGGTAAAGAAGCTATTGTTGTCAAACATGCCCTAGCCAGGCCACAAGACACGACGAGGCAGGACAACTTTGTCGGACGGATGTTATGGGTATTGTCGGATAAATCGGGATTACCAGCTAAGCGTTTTGCTGATTTCAATCCAGTTCCCTCTCTGGACTGGTTGTTCGAGCCATTTGGCTCTGAGCGTTTCAAATATGAAGATCTGATCCGCTTTGGTGTACCTCCTCACGAGGTGGTAGATACAAAGCTTTGCTTTAGCATGCTGCGGCGACCTGCGCCTTACATCCTTGCGCCCTATATGTGCCTTGCATCTAATGGTCGTTCTGAGAGTCTGTGGGACGATGTGATGGGTCACATTAGCCGTTGGTTGCTACGTCATCTGAACGACCCAAGACTGGTGATCTGGATTGCGGAACGTGGAGGTCATCTACATGAACGTTGGGAGTGGATGATTGAGAACCAGTTAGAATTTCTTTGTAGACTGGAGCGTGAAAGCAAAACCTCTGAACTTGATGATATTCGAACAAATTCACCTAATGCTATTCCTGTGCCTCTTATGCGTACTTTATGGAATTTGCTGCTCACCAAGAGGGTGAAATCATACGGACTTAATGCTGATCTTTATCAGTGGATTAATCGCCTAAATTGGGAGGGAATGACGACGACAATGAGATTAAATCTTCGCGAATTGCTTGCTCCGAAGATCGCATTGAAGAAACCATTTCGCTGGGGTTATGACGAGGGCAGAATTGATAACCCAGATACTATCAGGCAATTAGTTGACTTTGAGCTTGTATTGACTGCAGATGATGTTAATTCTGCATTGGGTACACTCGACAGTGAAGTCTGGAAATCAGCCCTACCTTCTCTGCTGGACGATTTTCAACAGCTACTACGTGATGCGCTGGACCTGCTGCGCGAACTAGGGGAGGCTGATGAGAATAGTGACCGATCATACTGGGACCTTCCCTCTATTATTCCACACTGGCAGAACCGAGGATTCCACGACTGGACTTGTTTAATTGAACTTCTGCGAGATTCATGGCTTTCGGTCAGAGCTAATAGCAGTGCGCGTGCAACATTAATCGCGCTGAACTGGTTTGATTTGCCTTACCCTACCTTCAAACGCCTCGCTCTTTTTGCTGCAAGCAACGATGATTCCATTCCTTCAGAAAAGTGGGTTGAGTGGTTGTTGTCCGACAACGCGTGGTGGTTATGGTCAAGTGATACTGGAAGGGAGGTTTATAGGTTATTGGTATTACAGGGACGAAGTCTGAAAAGCCATGAACAGGAGCAACTTGAGTCTGTAATTCTGGAAGGGCCTCCACGTAGGATGTATCGTGAAGATATTGAGGAAGAGAGGTGGCAGTACCTTGTCGCTCATTCTATTTGGTTGCATCTGGCAAAACTTAATCTTTCTTGCCTTACCTTGGGAGAAATAGCATCAGCGCGTTTGGCAGAATTATCCAATGCCCATCCTGACTGGCAGTTACATGATAATGAACGCGACGAATTCTCTCACTGGATGAGTGGCACGGGTGATCCTGATTATGAGAACAGTCGACAAGTTGTCATTGCTCCTGGCAAGCGGCAGGAATTAGTGGAATGGCTCACCAAAGAAATCCCAGATGATCGCTTTTTTTACGAAGATACATGGCGTGATGTTTGCCGCACGCGATTGTTCCTCAGTGTGTCAGCGCTTTACGCACTGGCAAAAAAAGATATTTGGCCCGTGAAACGATGGAGTGAAGCTCTCCAAGTTTGGTCTGAAGAAGGGCTGGTATCACGCTCGTGGAGATATTGTGCACCTCTAGTTCAGGCTATACCCGCTCACGTACTTATGGAGATACTTCAAAGCGTCTCGCGTTGGATAGAAATGGTATCTAAGGCAGCAAACCACAACGAATATCTACTGCTATCTATCTCCCAAAAAGTGTTAGCACTTCCGCTTGGAAGAGGGGGCGATGCTCATTTTGTTACTAATGGAATCGAAAATTACAGTCCCGTTATGTCCGCAATTAATCATCCCGTCGGTCATATTGCGCAAGCCTTGATAAATTTGTGGTTCAAACGGAACCCAAATGATAACGACCAGCTTCCTGACGATCTCAAGCTTATTTTCACAAACCTGTGCGACCCAACCATAGAGCAATTTATCCATGCGCGGGTAGTGTTGGGGGCGCAATTAATAGCACTCTTCCGAGTTGATCGTTCTTGGACTGAACAGTTTCTTTTACCATTTTTTGACTGGGGCGATTCTATTGAGGCGAAAGCGCTATGGGAGGGCTTTCTGTGGTCGCCTCGCTTGTACCAGCCATTAATGACAGCCTTCAAATATCAGCTACTGGACAGCGCAAACCACTATGAGGAACTGGGTGAACATCGCCAGCAATACGCAAGCTTTCTCACTTATGCAGCTCTGGGGCCGACAGAGGATTACACCGTAGAGGAATTTCGTAGAGCGTTTGGTGCGCTACCGCATGATGGGCTTGAAAAGTGTGCCCAGGCGCTTTATCAGGCACTGGATGGTGCAGCCGATCAACGAGAAGATTACTGGAAGAACCGTGTTCAACCATTCTGGAGAAACATCTGGCCGAAATCACGTGAGTTGGCTACACCGAAAATTGCAGTATCTCTTACTCAATTGGTCATTGCTGCCAGAGATGAATTTCCTGCAGCTTTACAAGAGATTTTCGCTTGGTTACAACCCATTGAACACCCAAGCTACGTCTTAAACCGTCTGCATGAATCTGGATTATGTAAGCGATTTGCTGCCGAAGTAGTGGAACTGCTTAATGCCATAATTTCAACTACAAACCGGCAATGGTTGTCCAAGAATTTGAGTTTATGTCTGGATGAGATTATCAGTGCAGCACCAGATCTTGAGAAAAATGCTCAATATTTACGGTTGAGAGAGCACTCTAGGAGATTTAGTGTCTCATAGCGGCGTGCTATTTAAGCACAATAATCTTTTTGTAATATGCTTCTATAATAAGCGCTTGAGAAATCCGCTTAAAACTGTCACAGAGCTGTCAGGGATGATGGCGATTTCATTTACCTACTCCGAGGTAGTATGTATTTGTTCATGAAATCAGGTGAGCTTACATAGTCAGAGTCGTGACGATGATGTATTACAGATCGTCTAGAGGTTATTACTGACTAGTATTAAAAGCGAACTTCTGCTCCTCGATCAAAGCAGAGCATCACGTTTCCATTTTATTTTTTTGATAAAACTGATGTTTGTATCGAGCCTTCATTAATGAAGGCTCAATATTGGCTCTTCCTACTGCAGATCTTTTTTCTTCAAAAATTTACTAACCAAATCAGCAATCTGCACATTATTTAAATCAGAGAACGGGAAGTGGGTATTCCCTTTGATTCCCACTTCTGGCAGATGCGTTACCGTCACATCCCCGCCATGCTTATTCACCACGTCACGCCACTCACGAGCCATTGCCAGACGTACGCGCCAGCTGTCCTGCGCAGGCATGGTGACAGGCTTATCCGGTATATTATCGCCGTAAATAATCAGAATCGGGATTTTGGTCAGAGCCATAAACTGCTCCATCGGCACTGGCTCACCCTTCAGCGTGTCGAACGCGCTTGGCATAGGGGCTGGGAGTTCTTTTTCCGGGAAGACAAAGCTGCTGCCAGGCTCAAAGGCGACAATGGCTTTGACCTTGTCATTTTTCATCGCCGTGTACCAGCCTGGTCCGCCACCCTGAGAGTGGGTGAAGAGGATAGCGGGGCCGGATTTATCCACGACGGCGGACATCGCATCAGAGATAACATTGATATCAAACGGCCCGGTGTTCGGGGTCATCTGACGGAAATACTGGTTCAACGCTTCTTTGTCGTGAGAGAACTGAACGCCCTTAAAATACTCTGGCCACACGCCAACGCGGAACTGATTGAACCACATCTGTTCATCCGGTTTAGGCGTAACAGTACCTTCTACCGTCGTACGTCCGGCGCTGCCCCGACGCGGCTGATCGACAAGATAAGTTGAGAACCCGCGACGCAGGAAGATGTTCTGGAACCCTTCGCGACCATCCGGGGTACTTTCCCAGGTACGGGAGAACTGACCTGCGCCGTGCAGCATGACGATAGGGTATTTATGCGGATTCTCCGGGATTTGGTAGAACACAGACGCATGATCGCCATGGTAGGTTTGGCCAGCAGACTCCAGCGGCTTTTTCGCATCAAATGTTCCTGGGGCGGTGATGATGGTGCCACCAGCAGAAAAGCTTCCTTGTTCCTGAATGACCAGCGGCTCGGCATAGACCGACTGAGCCACCAGGCCACCCGCCATTACGCAGATGGCCAGCGTTTTTAAGATTGTCTTCAAGATTACATCCTCTGTTATGTTTGCCGTTCAATCATATCTGAGTTGTTAGCGTTAATTATTTAGCACCCCTGATTGCCCTTATTTGGCAGATTCATTAATGCGGACGATTAACTGCGTATTGTCTCTAACCAACTGGTGACCGTTTCAGTTGTTCTTCGCTCCTGGTCGCATTCAATAACAAGCGGTTTTTCCCGACGCGCAGTTTGGGCAAGACTGGCAAGGATGTCGTCGCTGTCTCCTTTACCGTAGCCACCGTGAGTAATGAAGGGGATGAGTAATTTGCCCGCAAGGTTGTGGCTGCTGAGAAATGCTTGCACTACAGGCGGCACGCTGGTCCCCCAGATCGGAAAGCCTAAATACACTGTCTCGTAGCGTGAGATATCTGCAACGCTATTTTTTAATGCGGGTTTGACTCCTCGCTCACGCTCATTTTTCACCTGTTCAACGGTCTGAAAATAGTCTTCCGGATAAGGTGTGGCCGGTTCAATTTCAAACAGATCGGTGTTCAGGCTACGGTGAATGACGCCCGCAATCACCCGTGTATTTCCGCTGCGGGAAAAGTACGCCACCAGAATACGGCTTGTGCCCTGCACGTTTGCGTTTCCGGTGGCAGCTGTCGCCAGGGAGACGTTCGCCAGTGTGAGCCCGGCAAGCGCGGTGATTAACATTCTGCGGTTAGGATCATGCTCCATACCCAACTCCTAATTGTTTGTGAGCGCCTGTTGCAGCGCCTTTTCAGCTCGCGTAGCCGCATCATTTTCGCCATGTTCACGCAGAACCTGTGCCAGTTGGCGCAGTTGCGCTGCCGTCAGGCCGACCCGCATGCTGGCTCGCGTATGCGATAATAGCTGGGCTTCAACGCCTGGTGTGGCCGCTAATGCGCCAACCGTTGCCAGCTCGCGGCTTTGCCAGTTGAGGTTATCGCGGGCGAAAATGTCGCCGAACAGATGCGTTTGCAGGAATTGATTAATGACCGGGGCAAAATCAAACAGAGGGCCCTGAACGGGAGCGCCTGAGATTTTAGTCTGATTTGCGGTACCGACACGGCGAAGCTCATCCCCGACAGGGATCGGAGCAACCGGTTCTTTACCCTCAACGTCTTCGATGCCACGTTGTTTACGTGCTTCGACGACCTTCATCAGTTCACTAAGCGCATTCAGGCTACGGGGGAAGCCCGTATAGGCATAAAGCTGGACGAGAATCTCTTTGGTTTCGTTTATGGTGAGTCCTGCATCAAGTCCCTGATTCAGGGCTGCATTCAGCTTATCCATCTGACTGCTGGCCATCGATGCCGCAATCAACGGGATGGCCTGCTGGCGAGCCGACAGCGTATCCGAAACGGTTTGTTCGTGGTTCATTTCTGAGGCTCCTTTATTGACGGGCGCAGCATTTGCCGTGAGACCAAAACCAAAGGTCAGCAGTACCGCTGCCGTTAATGCCTTAATGGGCGTGGTATTGTTCATCTGTCACTTTCTCCATCCAGTTAACGCTCTTACCATCCACAACCCCGGTTATCGCCAGATGCGTCATCGCGCTGCCGGGTGCCGCCCCGTGCCAGTGTTTGACGCCCGCAGGGCAAGAGACAACATCGCCCGCGCGGATAATCTGCACCGGCTGGCCTTCTTGTTGTGTGAGCCCAACACCCGAGGTCACAATAAGCCGCTGACCTGCCGGATGCGTATGCCAGGCAGAACGGGCTCCGGGTTCAAAGGTGACATAAGCCCCGGAAACACGGATGTCGTTATCAGGTTTGAAGAGAGGATCAACCCGGACGCGACCGGTAAAATTCTCCGCTGGCCCATACACCGCGTTCTGACTTCCTGCTGGGGCAATATGGACAGCGGGATTTTGCTCCGCTGCCCAGGATGAAAAGGTGAAGAAGGGCAGTAACAGCCCGAGGTAACGTAAATGTCCGATCATGCAAAGCGTCCTTATCAATGAAGAGGGGATTGCCTGCGATGATTTTATCGAGAGGGTGATGACGTCAGGCTGACGCCCCCCTGACAATTCTGTCAGTTAACCCGGGTCCCGGCTCAGCGCCGGATTGAGCATTGCCCGCCGCTTTATCCGCTTGTATTGCAAAGGTGAGGCCAAATGTATTGATGCCACCTTCACTACGCGCAAAGACATCCCCCCTGTGCATAATGGCGACAGCACGCACGATCGACAGGCCCAGCCCATGATGGGTATCACTTCTGGCCCGGGAGGTGTCAACGCGATAGAATCGCTCGAAAAGCCGGTGTAAGTGCTCTGGCGATATCGGATCGCCAAGGTTTGAAACTTCAACACAGGCCTGATGACCTTTTTCGCTTAACCGCACCGTTAACCTGCTGCTGGAGGGTGAATGTCTTGCGCTGTTTTCCAGTAAATTAGCCAGTGAGCGGTGGAACAGCCGCCGGTCGATATGCGCGGTGACATCCCCCTCCACATCCAGAAAAAGCTGTTTTTCCGCAAAAGAGGGTTCCACATACTCCGCTGTTTTCAGGGTTTCTTCCCGCAGGGAAACCTGCGTAAGCTGGGACGCATGTTCACCCGCATGGGCATGGGACAGGAACAGCATGTCGTTAACTATCGACGTCATACGTTCAAGCTCTTCCAGATTGGAACCCAATAACTCTTCCAGTTCATCTTGCGAACGTCGGCGTGAGAGCCCCAGCTGCGTCTGGCCGATCAGATTAGTCAGCGGAGTCCGGAGTTCATGCGCAACATCGGCATTGAAGCTCTCGAGCTGCCTCCAGGCGACCTCTTGCCGTTCCAGCACGCCATTAAAAGATGATGCTAACTGCTGTAATTCGTCAGGTAATGCTTCGGTATTCAGGCGCTGACCATGGTCCCCGGGAGCGAGTTGCCGGGCCTGTTTACTGAGCGCCCTAACCGGACGAAGACCGATCCTTGATACGATGTAACCCAGTAAGGCGACAATCGCGACGCCCAGTGCGGTAATGATCAGCAATGTACGCGTGAACGCATCAAGTGTTCCCATGTATGGCGTGGAGTCGATGGCAACCACATAGCGCAGCTCAGGTCTTTCTCCGTTCGCGGGGATGGTTTTGACTAACAGGAACAGCGAGCATGCACCTTCTGATGCACCTGGCACTTTATTAAAGCCCTCCTGTAATGAAGACCACTGAACACCCACTGGTGGTGTTCCCCCGATGCTGAAGCGTGGGTTATCGCTTACTATCCAGTAGCGAACTCGCTCACCTTCAGAATTGGTTAACACGGTGAATTTATTGGCAAGCGTTGACCAGCCCTCAGCCGAGGTTCGTGCGGTGATCCACGGACTCATTAATGATTCCCGGAACAACAGTTCGTTGTGCATCTGCTTTTGCAAAGAGTCATGCAAAGAGCTTCTGAGCAGGATGCCGATAACGGAGACAATCAGCAGCGCGGATAAGGCAAACATCAGCGCCAGATGAACGGAGATGGAACGCTTAGGCATGCTTATCCCCTTCATTTATTCGGTCCGGACTTCGAGGACATATCCCATGCCACGAACGGTATGTAACAGTTTGATATCGAACGGAGCATCAACTTTGGCACGCAGGCGTTTAATGGCGACTTCAACCACATTGGCATCGCTATCAAAATTCATGTCCCATATCTGCTCTGCAATCATCATCTTTGACAGGATCTCCCCCTGATGCCGGGCCAGAAGGCTCAACAGGGAAAACTCTTTTGCGGTCAGCTCCAGCCTCGTTCCGGCGCGAAAAACGCGGCGAGACAGTAAGTCGAGGTGCAGATCGTGAATTTGCAGTTGGGTGATGTCCGCGCCATCCGTAGAGCGGCGACGCACCAGTGCCTGAATGCGCGCCACCAGCTCAATAAGCGAAAAGGGCTTTGGAAGATAATCATCCGCGCCAAGACGAAGCCCTTTGACGCGCTCGTCGACGGATCCTCGTGCAGAGAGCATCAGCACCGGCGTCTGTTTAGCTGCCCGCACACCCTCGAGAACCCGGTAGCCATCCATCCCTGGCAACATCACATCCAGGATTATCGCGTCGTAGTCGAACTCCAGCGCGTAATGAAGACCTTCAGCGCCATCTGCAGAAACATCTACCATAAATCCAGACTCGCCCAGCGCACGGCTGAGATAGGTTGACGTTTTTTCTTCATCTTCGACTAACAACAGGCGCATAACGGGACTTCCTCTTAACTTTTCAACGGAGCTTCAACATCTGAATAAACCTGCACGGCATCCGGCAGACGTTGACCCTGGATAGTGATGGCATCCAGTGAGCGGGTGAGCTCGGTCATTTCTGCGGCAGTCAGCGATATGCCGGTAGACGCTGTGTTTTGCAGCATATGGTCTTTATTGGTGGTGCCAGGGATGGGAACTATCCAAGGTTTACGGGCCAGTAGCCATGCCAGTGCAATCTGGCCCGGCGCGGCATTTTTTCTTATCGCCCAGGTTTTCAGCAGCTCAACGAGTTGTAAGTTGTGCGGGAGATTGTCGGGTGAAAATCGCGTTTCTATAGCACGTATATCACCGGCAGCGAACCGGGTATTCCCATCAATCCAGCCCGTTAAAAACTGCACGCCGAGTGGGCTCCATGGCACAAAGCCAATGCCCAGCTCTTCACATAGCGGAAGTACCTGCTTTTCAGGGCCGCGCCAGAGCATGGAGTATTCACTTTGTACGGCAGTAACGGGTAATGCCGCATGGGCGCGTCTCAGCGTATTGATACCCATTTCAGACAGCCCCCAGTGCAGGACTTTCCCTTGATCCATTAAATCTTTCACCACACCGGCGACATCTTCGATCGGGATCTGCGGGTCAACCCGGTGCTGATACAGTAAATCGATACGATCGGTACGCAGGCGTTTGAGCATGTTTTCGACGACCTGCCTGATATGCTCCGGTCTGCTGTTGAGACCCGGCAGTCGCTTACCTGTCTGCTGGTCAATGTTCCAGCCAAACTTAGTGGCGATAACGATTTTGTCCCTGAACGGGGCGACGCCTTCCCCGAGAATTTTTTCGACTTCAAACGGGCCGTAGGCTTCAGCTGCGTCGAAGAACGTTACCCCTTCATCAAAGGCCCGGTGGATAACATTGAGCATCTCGGGACGCCAGGGAACAGAGGTGTCATATTTGCGACTCATGTTCTGCACGCCCAGACCGACGGCAGAAACTTCCAGCTTCCCGAGTTTACGCTTGCCCGGAGCAGCATTGCGTTGGCTGGTTTGTCTGGAGGAATCGACCTGAGAGGATTGGCTCGCCGCCGATACGTGGGGAATCAGCGAGGCGGCGGCAATACCCGCCCCGGCGACTAATAGCTTGCGTCGCTCTGGCATTGTTGGGTCATTCTGGCTTTTCATTGATTACTCCTTTTCTCAGAAAATTGAACATGAATCTCATTAAAGCGAGAACATTCTGCCTTCTGATTGCCAACATAAAGCTGACGGTTACCTGACAGCATTGTCAGAAATGATTACCTGCCACTTGGCGGCTTCCTGACAAAATTGTTATTTGCCTGTCACTATGCTGACAGCTCTCACTCCCTAATCTGAGTCTGCATATTTGATATCGCGAGCCTGCCTGGACAGGTCGCCACTCTTCGGGAGATACCATGAAATTCACACTTATAAGTGCAATGCTGATAACGGCAATGGCCGGAGTGACCTCAGTCAATGCGGCTGATTACAAAAAAAATCCGTTCACCCTCGTCTATGACGGTGCCATCACTGAGAACGTCAAAGGCAAGGTCAACATCCATCCAGTTAAATACGATCTGCATGGCATCCAGATTGCTGCGAATGTCTATACCCCTGCTAACTATGATCCTGCCAAAAAATATCCTACCGTGGTGGTCGCACATCCTAATGGTGGCGTAAAAGAGCAGGTCGCGGGTTTATATGCCCAGCGTCTCGCCGAGCAGGGCTACATCACGATTACCGCCGACGCGGCTTATCAGGGCGCTAGCGGTGGGATGCCGCGCAGCGTGGATAAACCCGCTAATCGCATCGAAGATATCCACGGCATGGCTGACTACATCAGCCAGTATCCGGGGGTTGATACTTCCCGCCTCGGTCTGCTTGGCATTTGCGGTGGTGGCGGTTATTCACTGGTTGCCGCCGAGACAGACAAACGGTTCAAATCGATCGCAACCATCAGCATGTTTAATTCAGGTCTTGTGCGCCGCAATGGTATGCAGGATTCACAGTTGGATACTATCCAGCAGCGTCTTCAGCAGGCTTCTGACGCACGTGCTCAGGAAGCCGCCGGAGGAGAGGTGCTTTACTCCGGCGATGCCAACCTGACTGATGAACAGATTGCTAAATTACCTTTTGCCTTGTATCGCCAGGGCTACGAGTATTACTGGAAAACCCACGCCCATCCGAACTCTACGTTTAAATACACTACAAGCAGCCTGTTAGACTTGATGAGCTTTGACGTAACGGACCATATCAATCTCATCAATAAACCACTGCTGATGATTGCCGGTACAAAAGCGGATACGCTCTATATGACTGAAGGTGCGTTCGCGAAAGCCACCGGTACGAAGGACAAAGAACTCTTCCTGATCGATGGTGCTACCCATATCGAGACGTATTGGGTGCCCAAATACGTTGACAAGGCTTTGCAAAAGTTAGACGTCTTCTTCGATAAGAATATTTAATCCGCATCTGTCGATACCCCGGCGGGTATCGACTTATCCAAAATTTATCGTTCAGATTAACGGAGTCGGGATGAAAGATAATTACGTCTGGTTAATAGCCACTATGAATGAAATTCATAAAATCATTCGGGCAGGGGATAGTTGTTTTTTACCTGAACAGTCAATGCCATCAAGGCGCTGGCTGCCGTAAACACCGCAATTATCCAGCCCATCGTCCATGGTGTGCCATCACTGAACAGAGCGAGAAGAAGTGAAGAGATGATGCCACTACCGTATTGTAACGCGCCCATTAGCGCCGACGCCGAGCCTGCAACATTAGGAACGGCGTCAAGTGCGCAAGCCGTGGATGTCGCAGCGATGATGCCATTCATAGAGAAGAACACGAACACAGCGCCGATAATCACGGTAATTCCACCGACACCCAGGCCGGTCGTGACCGCCAGCACTATTGCCGCAATAGTGGCGATGAATACGGCATTCCTGAGCAACGCTTCCAGTGGATAGTGGTGAACCAGGCGTCTGTTGACCATGCTCACTGCCATTAATCCCACAATGTTTACTGCAAACAGCCAACCGTAATGCTGCGGGTCAACACCGAAGTACGTGATGTATACAAACGGAGAACCGGTGATAAAGGCGTAGGCTGCAACGTAATAAAAAGTCAGGCACAGGGTAAACCGCATGTATCTGGCGTTGGTGAGCAAGGCATAGTAATTGTGAAAGGCTCTGGTTACGGAGGCTTGCGAGCGTTTCTCAACAGGTAATGTCTCCGGTAACCAGAATAAAGACATCAGCATTAATGTTCCGATAATCGCCAGCAGCCAGAAAATGGCATGCCACGAGGTGACTTTAATCATCTGCCCGCCGATCAGGGGCCCGGCAATCGGCGCGATGGCCATGATTATCATCAGGGTCGAAAGCATTTGTGCTGCACGAGTGCGGCTAAACAGGTCACGGATCATTGCTCGTGCCAACATCGGCCCGGTACAGGCACCTAACGCCTGAAAAACACGCCAGAAGATAATTTGCACGATATCTGTTGATAATGCGCAGCCCACCGAGCCGATGATGAATAGGCCTAAACCGATAAACAGCGGCAGACGACGCCCGTAACGATCGCTAATCGGTCCCCAAATCAGTTGCGCAATGCAAAAGCCGATAAGGAACCCTGTGATCGTCAGCTCAGCATCACCCTGCAAATCTTTCGCCATGACGGGCATAGCCGGAAGATAGATGTCGGTTGATAAAGAGGTAACAGCCATCAGGGCGCTGAGAATGAGTAGAAATGATAGACCTGTATTGTTAGCTGTAGCTGACTGTGTACGTGTCTGTTGATTAAGCATGGTGATCCGTTGGACATGAAGAGATAAGGGTATATTAACGGGTTTAAGCTCGCTGATAATCACCGAGGGGAGGATAGGGACTATGAATAACATTCATTAATATTGGGAATTGCGAAGGCAGTGAAAAAATGATTTGAACAGGTGCTTATCTTAGGCCTTATGGGGAAGAATCGAGGTATCGTTTCAGGCACGATTTGTGATTGCAGACAAGGGCACGAATTATCAGATCATAAAACAGCATGCCTTCCTGTCTAATCTAAGAAAAATTTCGTCATAAAGCCGTAGGTTAGTCTTAGCGTAGGATAAGTTCGGTTTTCCAAGCGGACTGCCTTGCTCACCGCTGATTAACACACCGCGATTTTAGTGATGCCATTATCAGTGGTTAGAACAGTTGCCAATTTCCGCTTTTCGCTCATAACCGCCGGTCAAAAAAGCCAAAAGCAAAAAGCCCGCTCAGGTTTCCCTGAGCGGGCTTCTCTAATATGGCTCCTCTGACTGGACTCGAACCAGTGACATACGGATTAACAGTCCGCCGTTCTACCGACTGAACTACAGAGGAATTGTTGGAACGGGGCGCATAGTAACGGCCCGTCCGGGCCATGTCAAAGCTCTTTTTCACAAAATCGCCTGACTGCTGAAATAGTCGCCACTGCCGGTGGTGGTCGCGTCTGAAATGTCCGCTTTTCGCCGGTTTCCCGCCGCTAAGTAAAAAAGCTCGGGCCGGCAAAAGTGAGGTTTTTATGAGGTGTTTTGCCGCAGAGCAGTCCTTGTCAGGCGGCGTAATCAGTGGTTCTGGCGGATTGTTTTCCACCATCGTCACATTTATTTCATTCTGGCTTTGTAAACGGCATAAATGAAATTTAGATTTCATTTCAACCTTGAGATGCGTGTATGGAGTTGAGATGAACAAAGTCAGAATCGGCATGATCGGCAGTGGGTATATTGGTCGCTGTCACGCCATTGCTTATGCCCAGGCACCCACCGTTTTTGCGCTGAAAGGCGAGATCGTGCGGGAGATGCTGGCGGAAGTGAACCCGGACCTGGCCGCCCGCCAGGCCGCAACCTTTGGTTTCGCCCGTTCGACCGGCGACTGGCGCGAGCTGGTGCGCGATCCGGCTATCGATGTGGTCGACATTTGCGCCCCCAACTTCCTGCATAAAGAGATGGCGCTGGAGGCGATCCGCCACGGTAAGCACGTCTACTCCGAAAAGCCGCTGTCGCTGAGTGTGGCTGATGCCGAAGAGATGGTGGCCGCCGCCACGGCCGCCGGCGTCAAAACCCTGGTCGGCTTTAACTATATGAAAAACCCCACCAGCCAGCTGGCGAGAGAGATTATTGCCAATGGCGAGATTGGTGAGGTGGTGCATTTCTACGGCACCCATAACGAAGATTATCTGGCAAAACCGCAGACGCCGCTCGACTGGCACTGTCAGAAAGCGCTGGCCGGGCTCGGCGCGCTCGGCGATCTGGCGGCGCATATCGTCAACATGGCGCACTATCTGGTGGGGGATATCGCCGAGGTCAGTGGCGACATGATGACGGTCATCACTTCACGCCCGGACCCGAAAGATCTCAGCCGTCAGCTGCCGGTGGAAAACGAAGATCAGGCCAGTGCGCTGCTGCGTTTCCACAACGGGGCGCATGGCGTAATTGAAACCTCCCGCATCGCCTGTGGTGCCAAGATGGGGCTGACCTATGTCGTCACCGGCACCAAAGGCACGCTGCGCTATACCCAGGAGCGCATGGCGGAACTGGAACTCTATATTCACGATGAACCGGCCGGACGGCAGGGCTTTAAAACGCTGCTGACCGGGCCAGCGCACCCCGATTATGCCAACTTTTGCGTGTCGGCCGGACATGGCATCGGCTTCAACGATCAGAAGACGGTTGAGATCCGCGATTTAATTAACGGCATTGCGGCAGGCGATCGTATGTGGCCCGATTTTGCGGAAGGATTACAGGTGCAGAAGGTGCTGGAGGCGATTGCGCTGTCTGCGCTGGAGCGTCGCTGGATGACGGTGTAGCGCTGGCGGTGGGGGACTAAGCGGGCAGGAAGCGGTGACTTCCTGCCCGGTAGAGATCAGGCGAGGCCGCTTTTTTCCCACCACAGCTTATCCAGCGCGTAGTAGCGGTCGCGCTGGCTTTCCGGCTGATTCAGGTCGCGTTTCCACGGCTTCGCCAGGATGAAGTGCAGATTCTTCACCTCGTCGTCACGCCAGATCGCGCTGTGCTGGAACGGTAAGGTTTTCAGCGCATTATAAACGTAAGAGAGCGGTTTCCAGCGGCCGGCGAACGCCTCGTTTAGCAGGTCCTGCTCTGAGAAGGGATACGCACTCAGGTCATCAATCGCCGCAATCCGCTGTTCCAGTGCCTCGTAAACCGCATTATCCGGCGTCAGCACCAGAAAACCGCCGTTCAGGTAATAGTCCAGGCTGGCAGGCGCGGCTTCACCCCGCGCCTGCCAGGTGTAATGGCACTGCCCGGGCTGCCAGTCCGCCGGATAAGAGGCAATCTGGTTCGGATTGCAGCGACAGGCGTGACACGCCGCCATCAGGTTATCCCCGAGATCGAGCGTGAACAGCTCATCCATATTCTGCAGCACCAGCATATCGGCATCGAGAAACACCACGCGCTGATAATCAGTCAGCTGCCAGGCACGCAGCTTGGTCCACACTTCGCCAAATTGCGCCGAAGCATAATGCTGATCCAGATCGGCGCGCGGGTAGATCGGCTCAACCGGCGCTATCACGCAGCCTTCGGCCTGCAAAGCCTGGCAATCTTCGGCGGAAATCGCTGAGGTGGTCATCACCACCAGCGGCCACTGGCTGTTGCTCTGCTTCAGCGAATGGTGCAGCGCTTTCACGCCCACCAGATAGTCGGGTTGAGTTAACAGCGTTACCCAGGCAAACATATTTTCCCTTATTAATTCAGTCAAAAAGTGGGGCGATGTAATCATTGCCTAATCGGCCTTGCGGATCGAGCTGGCTGCGCAGGGCACGGAACGCATCCCACTGCGGGTAGATCTCACGCCAGCGATAGCGTTCTTCGTCGTAATATTTGCCCCAGTGCGGGCGTCCGCCCTCATCGGCCAGCAGTTTTTCTACTTCGGTCAAAAAATGCAGACCGTCGGGCGAGAGCGAGCCGTCATCCGCGTAGTACACCACGAAGCCGAAGAAGCAGGTTGGCTGGTCATACGCCGGACTCAGCCAGGCAGAGGAGGCACCGGTACAGCGCAGGATGATCGGGTAGTGCATATGCGGACGGTTTGCCGCATACCACTGCTTGATCCGGCTGATGATGGCAGGCGTTTTCGCCAGCGGTACGCCGATTTCGACATTGATCTGCGGCACCGCGATGCCGCGGCAAAACAGCTGGTAGATGTCACCGGTAACATCGGTGAAATCGCGAAAACGGGTCACGGTGCGAAACTGCTTACCGCCTTTGCCCTGGATCTGGGTATCACGATGCATGTGCGCCAGCGTCTGATCGATGGTGTCGTTCAGACTGTCATCAGCCTGACCTTCATGCTCAACCACCTGACGATCCTGCTGTTCATAGCGCAGACGTTCGTCGTCACTCGCCTGGTGAGCGTTCCAGACGTGGACCCGATTATCGTCGACAAACCACCAGGCTTTGCTGAGCGGATATTCATCATTCCAGCACAGCAGATCCTGCTCCAGCGTATCGGCAGAAACCGCATTTTTGTGGCAGGTGAAGATGCGAAACGGTTCGGTTCGCAGCGTCACGGCAGTCACGATACCCAGCGCGCCAAGTGAAACCTGCGCCGCCGGGAAGTCCGGTTCGCCGCGCGTAAACTCCCGCACGCTGCCATCGGTCAGCACCATGCGAATCGACAGCGCTTCATCGGCAATCGAACTTTGCTGCAGACCCTGACCGTGAGTACCGGTCGCCATGGCACCGGCCAGCGTCTGAATGGCAATCACCCCTGGCGACGATGCCAGCATCCGGTTCATCCCGGTCAGGGTGCGGTAAACCTGATCGAGCGGGGTCGCACCACCAAAGGTCACGCTATGTTCATCGCTGGCAGTCTGACCGCTGAATGCGCTGAGATCCAGCAGCAGATCCTGTTCGCTGACGTGCAGCATACGGCCAGGGGAGAGTTTGCTGCCAATCACCCGGATCTGGCCCTGTGACTGGCGCAGCAGTGCCTGAAGTTCTGCTTCACTGGCGGGACGCTGCACCTGGTGGCGGCTACCGATCTGTGCGTTTTGCGCCCAGTTCCATAGCACGTCATCTTTGGGATTAACGTCGGTGTGGCGAAGCGGATAAAGGTGGGCGTCTCTGCTCACAACAGCATTCCTTTTATGGCGATTTTATGACGGTATTCACTAAGCGTAGACTATGACTAAGCCAAGCCGGAACGACGCCAGATTATTTGCGGATATAACGTAACGTTGCGGTTACAGCCAGCTGACGATTACGGCGAATACTCTCTTCTTCACTGTTATCCGGGCTGAACAACGCATTAAAGGTGTAGCGGTTGGAGACGTGGTGCACGCAGATACTGCTGATCAGGCGGTGCACGTCTATCGTCTGCACCTCTTCGATAAACAGCCCCTGCTGCTGACCACGGGCCAGAATGTCATCCAGCACGTCCAGCGCGCTGCGATTAAGGGTTTTAATCTGGGTTGACTGGCTGATATAGCGGCCACGTAATAGGTTCTCGCTGCACACCAGTCGCATAAAGTCGGGGTGGGCGACATGGTAATCAAAGCTGGCTTCGACCAGGCGGGTCATGGCCAGTTCCGGTTCCATCGCCGCCAGGTTGAGGCCGGTTTCGTGCTGGCGGATCTGCTGATAAACCTGTTCCAGCACATCAATATAGAGCTGCTCTTTGCTGCCGAAGTGATACACCACCATCCGTTTAGTGGTCTGCGCATGTTCGGCAATTTGCTCCAGCCGTGCGCCCTGCATGCCAAACTCGGCAAAGGTTTTCAGTGCGCCCGCGATAATACGTTTCTTCAGCCCTTCAGGGTCATTTTTACGTTTGGTTAATTCCGACATAGTGCTCAACAGGGTGGTTTTGACCGGAGAATGGTAGCACAGCGGCAGAAGGATGCGTTTAACCGACAGCGCGGCGCGGCAGGCAGCGCCGAAAATTGTGCGCGGCGATCAACGCCCGCAACCTGACACAGGCCGGGAATTTACAGGTATAATCGCTGAAATTTCGTAACAGGCTCAGAAACCAAAATGACCAAACTCACCTTACAAGAGCAGATGCTGAAAGCGGGATTAGTCAGCAGCAAGAAGATGGACAAAGTGCAGCGTACCGCTAAGAAATCACGGGTTCAGGCGCGTGAAGCCAGAGCGGCGGTCGAAGAAAATAAAAAAGCGCAGCTTGAGCGCGACAGGCAGTTGAATGAGCAGCAGAAACAAGCCGTTTTATCCAAAGAGTATAAAGCGCAGGTCAAGCAGCTGATTGAAATGAATAAGATTGATGTGTCAAAAGGCAATATCGGCTTTAACTTCACCGATAACAACCTGATTAAAAAAATCAACGTCGATAAGCTGATTCAGGCGCAGCTGATCAGCGGCCGTCTTGCTATTGCCCGTCTGGTGGCGGAGAACGGTGGCGAGAATCAGTATGCGATTATCCCGGCCAGCGTGGCGGATAAAATTGCACAGCGCGATGCCAGCAGCATCGTACTGAACAGCGCGTTGAGTCAGGAAGCGCAGGATGAAGACGATCCGTATGCAGACTTCAAAGTGCCGGACGATCTGATGTGGTAAGTCCGCGTTAAGGCGGATGCAGCGCAGCGCAGCGCCAGCCGGGCGAGGCTGATGCTGCTGCGTCTCAGCCGAATCAGAACGGGCTGGGGTGCCGGGCGTGAATCGCTTCGCCACTGACCGGATGAACAAAATGCAGTTCGCCGGCATGCAGCATCAGTCGCGGCGTTTTTTCGCTGCCCGGCAGCAGCAGCCCGCCATACAGGTCGCAGCCCAGAATCGGATGACCGCGCAGCTGGCAGTGGATCCGCAGCTGATGCGTGCGCCCGGTTTCCGGGGTCAGCACCACCCGCGTAACCGGCACCGTGCTGCCATCCTGCTGCGCATAATCAACGCGCTCAACCACCCGATAATGTGAACGTGCAGGCTTGCCGTGGCGATCGCAAATCGTCATCCGCGGAAAGCGCGCCGGATCTTTGGCAATCGCCGCCTCAATCACTCCTTCGTCATCAGCCAGATGGCCACACAACAGCGCGCTATAGAGTTTACGCACGTTGCGCTGGCTGAACTGCTGGCAGAGCGCCGCATTGATCGCCTTGTTGCGGGCAATCACCATCAACCCGGAAGTACCGAAATCCAGTCGATGGACCAGCGTGCAGCCGGGGAAGCTTTTCACCAGCCGGTGATGCACCGAATCAAGATTCAGCGGATTTTTGCCGGACAGGCTCAGCAGCCCGCCGGGCTTATTGATCAGCAGCAGATGCTCATCCTGATAGAGAATCTCAATCGGGTCATGACACGGCGGCGCAACAAAACTATCGACTATCTCAGACATCTGACTACCGGCAGGTGAGGGGAGGCGGATAATAACCAATTTTGCCTGATGTGACGAATGGTGATGTGACTCAATGACGCTGGCATGCCGATACCACACAGACAAACCGGGGTCGGTATATCTGAATCACTATCGGGACTGTTAAATTTTGAGTAACCTGATCTGCTGATTATGCTGTTTTATTGCAGGCTATTTTAAAGGAGTAAAAATGCCGCTACCTGAACGTATAAAACCCGCCAGCGTAAGTCGAAAAAAAATCGCACAGCTGGCCAGCCAGGCTCAGCAGATACTCGCGAAAATTGATGCCGGAACAGACACGCAGGAGAGTGAATTAACGATGATGATCGCTGACTGGAACGCTCAGGTAACCCATCCTTATGGCTATTCAGACTTCAGAGATTTTTCTTCATTGATGGATGCCAGCGACTTTACCCGTATCGCGATTAACCCGGTAAAATTTTACGCGGATTTCAGCTGGGATGAGCTGGTGCAAACAATCAATTTTATCTGTAACGCAGAAGGTAAGGATGCTGAACAGCATTTCGCCATTTCACTGTTGGAAAAGAATTTTGACGCTAATCCCTCCGATCTCATCTACTGGCCTGATGAATGGTTCCGCAACCCGGATATGATGGCTATCGACCTGAGTCCGGAACAGATCGGAGGCTATTTGATGGCCCGGTCAGGCCGGCATTTAGCGGATGCTCCTGAAATCGAATTGATCTATCCGCTGCCCGATAGCGAAACAGACTAAGAAAGCAGTAGCCTTCCTGTTTATGGCAAAGCGTTACGTCAGCTGAGAGCCGAGGCAGATGCCGAATCCGATTCAGACACCAAAGCAAAAAGCCCGCTCGGGTTTCCCTGAGCGGGCTTTTCTAATTTGGCTCCTCTGACTGGACTCGAACCAGTGACATACGGATTAACAGTCCGCCGTTCTACCGACTGAACTACAGAGGAATCGGTTGATGGCGCGCAGTTTACTGATTTCTGCCGCAGGCGCAATGGCCTTTTTCACCCGTTGCGCGCGATTGCAGAAAGCGTAATCAGTTTGGCACTCAAGCCGTTCAATTTTGCCGGGCGCATTCACGCATAGCACTAAAATAGTTGGTCACTCAAACTGTTACACCACGTCATCGTCCTTGCGCTTTAGTGAGGGCTGCTAGACTTACTAAGGTAAACAGTAACGATTCAGCTAAAGCCGAAGCTCATCGCCTATTCCGCGACCAAGGCAGCCATTATTAACTTCTCCGGTAGCCTGGCTGCGCTGCTGGCGGATAAAGGCATTCGCGCCAACGCCGTGGCGCCTGGCCCCATCTGGACGCCGTTAATTCCGGCCACCATGCCACCCGAGCAGGTGGAAAGCTTTGGCGGTGAAGTGCCGTTGCAGCGCATGGGCCAGCCGGCGGAGCTGGCCTCATCCTGGGTGATGCTGGCCAGTGACGATGCGAGCTATATCTCCGGCGCGACCATTGCGGTTACCGGTGGTGTCGCAGTGATCTGATTAAGGCTAAGGGGGAATGATGAAAGCGTATCCATTGAAGCTGACCACGCCAATCGCCAGCCATATTTTTGGCGGTCAGCGCATCAGGCAGCAACTGCGTAAGGCCGGACTGCCAGACTCACGGGTGGCCGAAACCTGGGAGATCAGCGATGTCGACGGCATGATCGCCTCAGTCACTAACGGCGAGCTGGCGGGCATCAGCGTGCGCGAGTTGATCACCCGTTTTCCCGATGACATCGTCGCACCCGGCTGGCGCGGTCCGCACTTCCCGCTGCTGAGCAAATTTATTGATGGCAGCGGAATGCTGCCGGTGCATCTGCACGCCAATGATGAGGCGGCGCAGCGGCTGGAGCAGCAGCCGAATGGCAAAACCGAAGCCTGGCATATTCTGTCGGCGGCACCGGATGCCACCTGCCTGTTGGGGGTGCGCGCGGGTGTGGACAATGATCGGCTCAAAGCGGCGCTGCTGGCAGAGGATTACGATGCGGTGATGCATCGGGTAGCGGTAAAAGCCGGTGATACTTTTTACGTTCCCGGCGGGATGCTGCACAGCTTTGGTCCCGACACGCTGATCTATGAAATCGAACAGACCTCCGACATTCAGCAGCACGCCATGCCGTGGAAAATGGAAGACGGCTCGCGTCTGAGCCAGGCAGAGTGGGAGAAGAATATTGAAGCGCTGTTACAGGAGCTGCGGCCCGAACTGCGCTGTGAACCTCAGCCCGGTCTGACGTTGAATAGCGCGGATCTGACCCGGCTGTTTTGCTGTGCCGGGCCCTATTTTGCGCTGGAACGCTGGCAGTTTAGCCAGCCACAACGCCTGAGTTTCAGTCGCGCGCGCATTCTCTCTAACCTCGGTGAGCCGCTAACGGTAACGGCTAATGGCGTCACGGTGGAAATCGGGCGGGCGGAGTCAGTGTTGTTACCCGCCGCGTTAGAGGAAGTGACCCTGCAGCCTGCGGGCGAGGTATTGATTGGCTACGTGCCGGATCTGGCTGCTGAAGTTGTGCAGCCGCTCCAGCAGGCCGGTTATAGCGATCGGGCAATTGCCGCGCTGGGTGATATTCCGCAGTTAACCCAGCAGAGATAATGCTTCCCTGCAGCAGTCAGGGGCAGGGCAAGACCGCGCTGGAATGATGCGCATTGCAGCGGGTTTTACCCCTTAACGTGATCTTTTGTGAATTTTTGACGCTGTAAACAGCAACCCTGATGCCACAACGGCCGCAGCCTGATGCGCTGCGGCCGTTTTTAAACCTGCAAACCAGGTAACGCGCGTATCTACCCCGGCGGATCAGAACTGCCAGGAAACGCTGACGTTGATATTGCGCGGCTCACCGTAAACGTAGCTGTTCATATAGCTGTAGTACTCGCGGTCGAACAGATTATCGACGTTAGCCTGTAGCGCAACCTGCCGGTTAATCTGATAACGGGCAAACAGCGAGGCCAGCGGATAGCTGCCCTGGTAAACGCGCACGCTATCGCCGCTGGCGTTGGTGGAATCTTCGAACACCCGGTTCTGCCAGTTAAGGCCGCCGCCGAGCGTCAGATCGGGCAGCATTGGCAACTGGTAGCGGGTGAAGAATTTAAAGGAGGTTTGCGGCTGATAGCTGTTGAAGCGGCCACTCTTGTCCCGCGCGACATAGCGGGTTGCGCCCAAGGTCAGCTGCAGATTTTCGGTCAACGCTCCGTTCAGTTCGAACTCGGCACCTTTACTCACTGCGCCTTTCGCCGGCGCATAAGCCTGTTCGCTGCCGCTGAGATACACCCCGTCAAGCGCCTGACCCACGTTGTCCTGCTCAATGCGGAAGATCGCGACGGTTGCAGTCAGCCGGCCGTCGTACCACGCCGATTTCAGTCCGGTCTCGTAGCTTTTACCGGTGACCGGTGCCAGATATTTCCCGCGGGTATCGCGATAGGTTTGCGGCAGGAAGATTGCGGTATAGCTGCCATAAGCGGACCAGGTATCGTTGATGTCGTACACCAGGCCGGCATAAGGCGTGGTGTTGTTTTTGGTCATATCTCCGCTGCTGCCCTCGGTGCTCCATTGGGTATAACGCGCGCCAATAATCAACGACAGCGGATCGGTTAGCGAAAAGCGTGCTGCACTATAAGCCGATTTCTGCCGGATGGTGTCGTTGGCATTGAGATACCAGCCCTGCCATTCAGGTTCGGCAATATTGCCACTCCAGTGGTTGTTGAAGATGCCCATATCCTCAGCGGTGATTTCGCCTGCTTCGGCATTGCTGACCCCATCCTGACTCCAGGTCGCGTTATGCTGGCGACTGTAGCTGATGCCGGCCATCAACAGGTGCTGACGGCCCAACAGCGCAAACGGACCGCTGGCGAAACCATCGAAGGAATCCACCTTACGCTTTCCGCGGTCCATGCTGCCGAAACCGGTAGTGCCTTCGCCGCTTTCCTGATCGGCACTGCCCATTACGTAGAGCAGCTTATCGCTGAAGGTATTCTCGGCGTGGGTCCCGTTAAAGTGAACGTTCCAGCCGTTATCAAAGTTGTGATCGATATCGGCGAAAACTTTGCGGGCATTGGTGTTGTAACGCGCCCAGTTGGCGGCTGAATTCAGGCTGCGAGGGTAGTGGGTGGTGGCGTTGTTGCTGTAAAACATCGGCAGACCGCCCCAGGTGGGATTGCCGGTGTTGTTATCTTCATAATCGTAACCCAGCGACAGGGTAGTGTGTTCGCTCAGATCGGCATCGATAACGCCATAAACAAACTTTTTGGTTTTATGATAGCGGTCCAGCCAGCTGTCCTGATCGGTATAGCCGGTGACGACCCGGCCGCGCAGGCTGCCATCACTGTTTAGCGGAGCCGCGAGATCCGCCACATAACGCTGCTTATTCCAGCTGCCGTAGCTGGCATTAAGCGTACCGCTGAAGGTTTTACTGTCGGCATGTTTGCGCACCATATTAATCGAGGCGGCAGGGCTGCCTGCTCCGCTCATCAGCCCGGTAGCGCCACGGACAATTTCGATGCGATCGTAAATCGCCGTATCAGAGGCCGCATCACCGTAGTTCCACGCATCGTTGACCGAAGTGGGGATGCCGTCGTAGGTGAAATTACTCACCTTAAAGCCACGCGAATAGTATTCAGAACGTTCACTGTCGATCAGATTAGTCGAGATACCGGTGGCATTGGTCAGCACATCGTTAACCGATTGCAGATCCTGATCTTTCATCCGCTGCTGGGTGACTACGCTGACCGATTGCGGGACGTCACGCGGTGTTAACAGCAGTTTTGTGCCCGCCCGGGTGGTCTGAACAGCATAGTCCTGCTCTGAATTGCGGCTCTCATCGCCGGGAGCGGCATTCACCACCAGATCCTGCTGTGCCTCCTCAGCCGCCTGTGCCAGCCGGGGAGTGAACAGCGCGGGTACCGCCACTGCCAGCAACGAAACGCGAAAGGTTTTCCTGATGCCTGATTCCATGCCGTTGAAAGACATAATAGTTTCCGTAAGAAATGATTATTATTTTAAGCCGTTACGCTTTTTCAGTGAGCTTCGCGCGCTTTTACCCTAGTGTAATCAGCAGGGGTTAATTATTTGCGAATGCCAATGATAATCATTTGCTTTATATTTTTTAGAAATGATTCGACGCCAAGTGTAAGAAGATGTAAAGGTTATGATAATCAACCAGATAACAGCATTTTAATCCGGATAGTAACTAACGTTTACAGGTTTTCCGGGCTGTAAAAAGGGGCGGCTGACGCTAAATAGCGGCAATAAAAGCCGAATCGGACATCAATCAAGCGGGAAATAGGGGCCGCAATCTGCCGGCTAAGTTGATTACCGGTTGTTAATGCGTATGATTCTCATTCTTCCGCGCGGTCACACGGACCGGCGCGATTCATCCCTTGATGGAGTTCAGCATGAAATCGTTGTTAAGTCCGCGCAAAGCCGCTGTTGCCCTGGCCGTTGCCGCTGCCTTTGGCCTGACCGCCTGTCAGGCCCCGGCCAAAAAAGTCGACGCGCCTGCTGCTGAAGCAGCAAAACCGATTGATACGTCGGTAACGCAACGCGCGCTGGGAGATGGACTGTACGAGATGGCCTATTCACCGGCGTCCAAAGCACTGTTTGTTGCCAGCGCTCAGGGGTTTAAGGATGTCAATGGCGGCATGATCTATCGCCTCGATCCGGCCACGCTGGACACCAAAGGTGAAACCCATACCGACCTGAAAAACTTCGGTACAGCTATCGATCAGCAGGGCAGCGTGTTTTACACCACCAACTCGCTGGATGGCGCGCTGTCTAAAGTGGATGCGCAGAGCGGCAAAGTGCTGCAGCGGCTGGTCTTCCCCGGCAAGATCAGCAAAGAGGGTTATCCTGCCGGTGCGCGTGAAGTGCTGTGGCACGGCAATGAATTATACGTCGGCCGGGTCGCCGAGCCTGGCTATATCTCGGTGGTAGATACCAAAACCTTTAAGCTGAAAACCGAGATTAAAAACGCCGGTAAATGGGTCACCGGCATCATCTATTCCCCGCTGACTGAACGCATTTATGCCGCCAACGGTTCCGGCGAAATTCTGGTGATCAATCCGCGCAGTCACAAAATCGAAAAACGCCTGACCGCGGGTGATGGCAAAGAGTACCTGTTCCTTAACATGGCCGAAGATCCGGCTACCGGCCGTCTGTTTGTCACTGACGATTCCAAAGCCAAAACCACGCTGGTGTTCGACGAACGCAGCGGGAAGGTGATCAAACGTATCGAAGGCGATGCGCTGGGCATTAAGTTCAACCCGCAGCGTAATGAACTCTACATCAGCCAGCGTGAATCGAAAAAAGTGCTGCAGCTGGACGCCACCACCTACGCGGTGAAAAAGAGCTGGTCGTTTGATAAAAACCCTAACAGCCTGCTGATTGGACCGGATAACGCCACGCTGTACGTCACCCTGAAGGCCGGGTTTAACAAGGACTCGTCGACCAAAGGCACTGACGAAATCGTGCGAATTGCGCTGAAGTAATCGCCTCAGCGCCTGCCCGGTTACGTCGCGCAGGCGCTGCAGAAGCAATACGATGCGGTAGGCTGGCGTATTAAAAGCCAACAGCAAAAAGCCCGCTCAGGTTTCCCTGAGCGGGCTTTTCTAATTCTGGCTCCTCTGACTGGACTCGAACCAGTGACATACGGATTAACAGTCCGCCGTTCTACCGACTGAACTACAGAGGAATTGCTGGAACGGGGCGAATATTAGCGGCGCGGGTTCAGCTTGTCAAAGCCCTCTTTGAGGAATTGCGTTCAGATGCTCGTAAAAGCAGCGGAATGGCGTTTTTTTAAGTTTTTCGGTGACTTTTCAAACTGCCAACAGGATCTCAATTTGAAGGCATTTCTCCATAGATGTTAGAGGCGTGTCAAAGTTTTGTTATTTGACGATGTTAAAACAATCATTTCAGTGCTTTTATGATAAAAATTTCAAAACGTGATTATATGGAATAAATAAACTGCTTATCATCACGGACGCAACTGTTATGAAAAAGTAAAACAACATTTTGAAATTAACTACTTGGGAATCAAGTGATTGTGAAAAGGAGTGGTCGGTCACAAAAATAGCCAGAACCGAAAGTCTTACCTCAAATTTACCGAAACAGACGCCAGTCCGGTTGGATGAATGTAAAAGATATTTTTCATTCGCAGTGTCAGCCACTGAGCAAGTTAACAAATAAGAAGGGTCCCTATGAACATCAAAAAAACGATTGTCGCCTCACTGTTAGCCTGCATGTTGCCTGCCGCCGTGATGGCAAAAGATCTCTCTGTCGGTGTCTCTATGGCACTGTTTGACGACAACTTTCTGACTATTCTCCGCACCTCAATGCAGAAAGAGATGCAGAAAGATGGCGTCAAAGGTCAGGTAGAAGATGCCAAAGGTGACGTTTCACAGCAGCTGCAACAGGTTCAGACCTTCATCGGCCAGGGCGTTGACGCCATTATCGTCAACCCGGTCGACACCAACGCGGTGAAGCCGATTATGGATCAGGCCAGTAAAGCCGGTATTCCGCTGATCTTCGTTAACCGTCGTCCGCAGGCTGAACTGACTGACAAAATGGCCTACGTCGGTTCCGATTCCGAACTGGCCGGACGTTTACAAATGGAAGCACTCGCCAAAGCGATGAACGGCAAAGGCAACGTCGCCATTCTGATGGGCGACCTGGCGAATGAGTCGACCCGTGACCGCACCAAAGGCGTAGAAGAAGTCGCCGCAAAATTCCCCGGCATCAAAATCGTGCAGAAGCAGACCGCAAAATTCATGCGTAACGACGCGGTGGATGTGGTCAGCAACTGGATGACCGCTGGCAACGACATCAATGCCATCGCCTCGAACAACGATGAAATGGCAATCGGTGCCTTACAGGCGCTGGGCAAGAATCCCGACAAAATCCTGATTGCTGGCGTCGACGGCACGCCAGATGCGTTACAGATGCTGAAGCAAGGCAAGATGATCGCCACCGTCTTCCAGGATGCGCAGGGCCAGGGTGAAGGCGCGGTTCAGGCTGCGGTGAAGCTGGCGAAGGGCGAAAAAGTACAGAAAGTTATCAATATCCCTTACCAGTTGATTACTAAAGAAAATATGGACCAGTTTACCCAGCGTAACCTGAAATAATCGTTCCCGACCCAGCTGTACGGAGGTGATGTATGACCGCTTTTGCGCTTGAAGCCGAAGGCATCAGCAAGTTCTTCCCCGGGGTGAAGGCACTCGACAACGTCTCGTTGCGGGTGCGTCCGGGAACGGTACATGCCTTGATGGGCGAAAATGGCGCGGGCAAATCCACTTTAATGAAGTGCCTTATCGGGATGTATCGTCCCGATAAGGGCACCATTCGCATTAAAGGGGAGCCGGTGCAGTTTCAGGACACGATGGATGCCTTGCGTTCCGGTGTCTCGATGATCCACCAGGAGCTGAATCTGGTGCCGTACATGACGGTGGCCGAGAATATCTGGCTGGGTCGTGAACCGATGAAGTTTGGCTTTGTCGATCACGCCCGCCTGAATCAGATGACGCAGACGCTGCTGAACCGACTGAACATCCGCCTGAAAGCCGATCGTATGGTCGGCGATTTGAGTATCGCCTCGCAGCAAATGGTGGAAATTGCCAAAGCCGTCTCGTGGGATTCTGACATCGTCATCATGGATGAGCCCACCTCTGCGTTAACTGAAACTGAAGTTGCGCATCTGTTTACCATCATCCGTGACCTGCGGGAGCAGGGCAAAGCCATCATCTATATCAGTCACAAGATGGATGAAATTTTCACCATTACCGACGAAGTGAGTATTTTCCGCGACGGCAGCTGGATTGGCAGCGACCAGACGGCGAAATATACCCGCCAGTCCTTGATCACCCAGATGGTCGGACGTGAACTGACCCAGCTGTTCCCGAAATTTAATAATGCGATTGGTGAAGAGGTACTAACGGTTCGCAATCTGAGCTGCAAAGACCGCTTCACCGACATCAACTTCAGCGTTCGCCGTGGCGAAATCCTCGGCGTAGCCGGGCTGGTGGGCGCGGGCCGCAGCGAGGTAATGGAAAGCCTGTTCGGGATGGAAAGTTTCGATAGCGGTGAAATTTTGATTGATGGCGTGCCGGTCAATATCGACTCGCCGTCCACCGCGATTGACAAGGGAATGGCGTTTCTCACCGAAGATCGCAAAAAGTCCGGGCTGTTTCTGGTGCTGTCGGTGATGGAAAACATGAGCATCGTCAACATGCCGGAGTACAGCGGAAAAAGCGGTTTTGTCAGCCATGTGAAGATGGCGCAGGACTGCATGGATCAAATCCGACGGCTCAACATCAAAACCCCGACCATGGATCAGATCATCAACAACCTCAGCGGCGGCAACCAGCAAAAAGTACTGATTGCCCGCTGGCTGCTGGCGCAACCCAAGATCCTGATTCTGGATGAACCGACGCGCGGTATCGACGTCGGGGCAAAAGCGGAGATTTACCGCTTAATCAGTGAACTCGCCAACCGTGGCGTAGCCATCATCATGGTGTCGTCTGAATTGCCGGAAATTCTCGGCATGAGCGACCGGGTAATGGTCATGCACGGCGGGCGTATAACCGGCATCCTCGATAAAGAAGAAGCCGATCAGGAAACCATTCTGTCGTTGGCATCCGAGTGAGGCGCGAGACAACTATGAGCAACATGAAAGCCACTGCCACCCCGGCAACTCCGCAGCAACCCTCCTTTTTCGCCAGTCTGCGTCACAAATTGCCGAAAGATACCGGCATTTTTGTGGTGATGGTGGGGATAGCGTTAATTTTTGAAATGTTCGGCTGGTACGTGCGTGACCAGTCTTTCCTGCTCAACACCAACCGTCTGATCCTGATTGTGTTGCAGGTGGCGATTATCGGGATTATCGCGGTAGGCGTGACCCAGGTGATCATTACCACCGGTATCGACCTTTCATCCGGGTCGGTCATCGCCCTGACCGCCGTAGTCGCCGCCAGCCTGGCGCAAACCTCGGACAGCCTGTCGCCGATGTATCCGTCGCTGGTGAATATGCCGGCGGTGATCCCGATCGCCGCCGGCATCGGGGTCGGCTTGCTATGTGGTCTGGTGAATGGCGTATTGATCACCCGCACCGGAATCCCGCCGTTTATTGCCACCCTCGGTATGATGGTGTCGGCGCGCGGTCTGGCACAGTATTACACCCAGGGTAATCCGATCAGCTTCCTCTCCGATGGCTTTACCTCTATCGGACAGGGCGCGATGCCGGTGGTGATCTTCCTGGTGGTGGCGCTGCTGTTCCATATCGCCCTGAAGCACACCCGCTACGGTAAATATGTTTACGCCATCGGCGGTAACATGACCTCCGCCAAAGTCTCGGGTATCAAGGTTAATAAGTACCTGATCATCGTCTATACCATTGCCGGTGCGCTCTCTGGCCTGGCAGGTGTGGTGCTGGCGGCCCGTGTCAGCAGCGGACAGTCAAGCATGGGGATGTCTTATGAGCTGGATGCGATTGCCGCAGCCGTAATCGGCGGCAGCAGCCTGATGGGCGGCGTCGGCCGCATCACCGGTACGCTGATCGGTGCAGTGATCCTCGGCCTGATTAAGAGCGGATTCACCTTTGTCGGTGTCGATGCCTATATTCAGGACATCATCAAAGGGATCATCATCGTTGCCGCGGTCTCAATTGATATGCATCGCAACCGTAAAAAACGCTGATTTGCCACCGGTAGTGCGCCGCCGCAACCCGGTGCATGCATTGCCCTCTCTGTTGTATAGCGGAGAGGGCAATGTTCAGTCTGATCCCGTCAAATTCCCGCCAGCGATAAGAAATCCCACTGATAACGTTTACATGACAGCCCACCTCACCAACGCCTGGAGCCAGGCGCTGCGCGCCTTATCTGGTTACCGCTGCACTAAAACTGATCTGCAGGTCATCACTTTTATGCACGCCTGACTCGCAGTCGCTGCACTATTGCGGTGCGTGGCCGGCAGTTTTGTCTTTGGGTAGCCTATCGCTACCGCTTATTAACTCTTAAGAGGTAATCAGAAACGCTTATTTTCCGGCGCGTTAGGAAAATTCTGGTTGAACTGACCGCTGCCCGGATGAAACCTGGCCTGCATCTTGCAATTTCCTTATCAACAACGCGGTTGGCTCAGACCAATTTAGCTATTCGGGGTTAGTGACGGAGGCAAGATGAATTTAAGACGACTGAAGTACTTTGTTAAAATCGTCGATATCGGCAGTCTGACTCAGGCGGCAGAAGTGCTGCACATCGCCCAGCCTGCGCTGAGTCAGCAGGTTGCGACGCTGGAGAACGAACTGGATCAACAACTGTTGATTCGCACCAAGCGCGGCGTCACACCGACCGAAGCCGGTAAGATTCTTTACTCGCATGCACGGACCATCCTGCGCCAGTGTGAGCAGGCACAAACCGCGGTGATCAATGCTGGCCAGGTGTTAAGCGGTCAGGTTTCGATTGGGCTGGCTCCGGGTACGGCGGCGTCATCGCTGACCATGCCGCTGTTGCAGACGGTACGCGATCAGTTCCCGGAAGTGCTGGTTTATCTGCATGAAAACAGCGGCAGCTCGCTGAATGAGAAAGTGATGAACGGTCAGCTGGATATGGCGGTGTTGTACGATCGTGCGCCGACCGCCGGAATTAACAGCATGGCGCTGATGAAAGAGGAGCTGTATCTGGTCGGTGCCACCGACTGTCCGGGTGCCAGTGTCGATCTGGCTGATGTGGCACAGATGAGCCTGTTCCTGCCGCGCGACTACAGTGCAGTGCGCAAACGTGTCGATGAGGCGTTTTCACTGCGTCGCCTGAGTGCACGTATCATCGGCGAAATCGAATCGATCTCTACGTTGACGGCGGCAATCTCCAGCGGTATGGGCGTCACGGTGTTGCCGGAATCCGCCGCACGTTCGCTGGTTGGCTCAACCAATGCCTGGATGGCGCGGATCAACAGTCCGTCACTCAGCCTGCCGCTGTCGCTGAATATCTCCGCCCGTTTACCGTTGTCGCCGTCGGCGCAGGCAGTAAAAAATATTCTGCTGTCGCTGCTGAATAAGCCGATGAGCGAAGAGCGTGAGTTGATGTTGGTGAGTTAAGGGGGCGGGTTAGGTTACGCTTGCTGCGGGCTGGTATTGAGCGGGTTACGCCTGGCGGTAGGCTGACATTGAGCGGGTTACGCCTGGCGGTAGGCTGACATTGAGCGGGTTACGCCTGGCGGCGGGCTGACATAGAGCAGGTTACGCCCGCCAGGCGGTGGGGAGTTTCAGCCTGCCTGAGCAGGCGGACGCGTCAAGGGGCGGACGCCCGCCCCTTAACAATCCCGGCGTCCGGCGGCCTGCGCGCCACGCTTCGCGCGGTGCCTTCGTCACTCTCTGCGGCCGACGGACCGGCCGGACGCGCCATCCGTGGCGCGATCCGTCCTTTCGCCGACCTCCTGTCGGCTCTCCTGGCCTCCGTTCATTCCTCAGCGCTGCGGACGCCTCTGGTAAAACCTCGTCTGTAAACTTTCTTTCTTGTATATGGACTGGTTTTGGCTGATAGCTGATGGCAGGGATTACATCTGGCGGAGGTGCGCTTGCACTGGGTATGCACTGTGCAGCGTTACGCCTGCTGTAGTCTTGCAAAGGGAGCGGTTTCGCATGGCTGCGGGCTGGTATTGAGTGGGTTACGCCTGGCGGTAGGCTGACATTGAGCGGGTTACGTCTGGCGGCGGGCTGACATAGAGCAGGTTTCGCCCGCCAGGCGATGGGGAGTTTCAGGTTGCCTGAGCAGGCGGACGCGTCAAGGGGCGGCCGCCCGCCCCTTAACAATCCCGGCGTCCGGCGGCCTGCGCGCCACGCTGCGCGCGGTGCCTTCGTCACTCCCTGCGGCCGACGGACCGGCCGGACGCGCCATCCGTGGCGCGATCCGTCCTTTCGCCGACCTCCTGTCGGCTCTCCTGGCCTCCGTTCATTCCTCAGCGCTGCGGACGCCTCTGGTAAAACCCCCGTCTGTAAATCTTCTTTCTTGTATAAGGTCTGGTGTTGCCTGATGGCAGGTGACTGTAATGGATACTTCCTTTTCTGAAGACTAACGATCCTGAATGCAGAAAAAACGCTGACAGCTGTGGTGCTCACTCATTACAGCGACAAAGCACCAAACAAAGAAAAAAAGAAATCACAGCGAGGGGTTAGGGAGGCCATCTGAAGCGCTGAGCAGATGAGGGATTTCAGGACGAGCGACAGGGATGTCGCGAAGAGGCGGGATCGCGCCAGGGATGGCGCGTCCCGACGGTCCGTGAGAAATCCGGAAGAGGCGAAGGGACCGCGAAGCGGCGGTGAAGCAGGCCGGAGCCCGGGGTCAAGGGGGCGCGGCGACTGGCGGCCCCTTGTCGGTCGCCGGCAGAGGCGAAACTGAAACTGCCGCAGCCGGCAGGCGAACGAAACCTGCTCATAGCCAATTCGCGCAGCGAACCCCTGTCCGCAACCGGCCAGCAAACGAAACCCGCTCCCGGCCCGCTCGCGCAGCGAGCACCTCTGGAAAACCCCTCGTCTGTGGTTTCTAAAACTATTTGCATGACAGATGTTGTCTGGCGGTGGATGGATACTTTCCTTTTCTGACGACTAACGATCCTGAATGCAGAAAAAACGCTGACAGTTGTGGTGCTCATTCATTACAGCGACAAAGCACTAAACAAAGGAAAAAGTAATAACAGCGAGGGGTTAGGGAGGCCATCTGAAGCGCTGAGCAGATGAGGGATTTCAGGACGAGCGACAGGGATGTCGCGAAGAGGCGGGATCGCGCCAGGGATGGCGCGTCCCGACGGTCCGTGAGAAATCCGGAAGAGGCGAAGGGACCGCGAAGCGGCGGTGAAGCAGGCCGGAGCCCGGGGTCAAGGGGGCGCGGCGACTGGCGCCCCCTTGTCGGTCGCCGGCAGCGGCGAAACTGAAACTGCCGCAGCCGGCAGGCGAACGAAACCTGCTCATAGCCAATTCGCGCAGCGAACCCCTGTCCGCTACCGGCCAGCAAACGAAACCTTCTCTCAGCCCCGTTCGCGCAGCGAACCCCAGCCCACAGCCAGCCGGCAAACGAAACCCACTCAGCCCCGTTCGCGCAGCGAGCACGCTCCCCCCTCCATCCCACCCCTTTATTCTCTATTGTCATATAAGTAACTTTTTTAGTATTTCCGGTTATCAATAATTGTTCTTACCATCAACACATCAGATTACGTAAAGGGAGGTAAATACCGTGAATTTCCAGCAACTTAAAATCATCCGCGAGGCGGCACGTTGTGAATTTAATTTAACGGAAGTCGCCAATACGCTATTTACGTCCCAGTCGGGTGTGAGCAGGCATATTCGTGACCTTGAAGATGAACTGGGGGTCGAAATTTTTATCCGGCGGGGCAAACGCCTGCTGGGCATGACTGAGCCAGGAAAAGCATTGCTGACTATCGCCGAACGCATTCTCGATGAGGCCGGCAAAGTGCGTCGGCTGGCCGATGTTTTTACCAATGAAACCAGCGGCATCCTGACAATCGCCACCACCCATACTCAGGCGCGCTACAGCCTGCCGAAGATCATTAAAGCGTTTCGTCAGCTCTATCCCAACGTCCGGCTGGAACTGAATCAGGGGTCGCCGCAGGAAATTGTCAGCATGCTGCTGGCAGGCGAGGCGGATATCGGCATTGCCAGTGAAATGCTGGTCAATAACAGCAGCCTGGCGGCGTTCCCATGGTTCAGCTGGCATCACGCTTTACTGGTGCCGAAAGAGCATGAGCTGGTGCAGAATCAGCCGGTGTCGCTCAGTACCCTCAGTCGCTATCCGCTGATCACCTATCGTCAGGGGATCACCGGACGGTCACGCGTTGACCGGGCTTTCCAGTCAGCCGGACTGAAACCCGACATTGTGCTCAGCGCGCAGGACTCCGACGTAGTGAAAACCTACGTTAAACTCGGTTTAGGCGTCGGGATACTGGCCGATCAGGCATGCGAAACGGAAGAGAACGAAGATCTGGTCCGGGTCGAGGCGACGCACCTGTTTGATGCCAGCACCGTCTGGCTCGGCCTCAAGCGCGGACAGCTACAGCGTAACTACGTCTGGCAATTCCTCGAATTGTGCAACGCTAATCTGTCGCTGGAAGAGATCAAACGTCAGGCACTCTCCTACGGTAATGAAGATGAGCCGGTAATCGACTTCCAGATTTAACGTGGATGCGCATCCGCCAGGGTGCGCTTCTCGCCGCACGGCATAAAATTTCTTTTCGCGACGAAAAATTCCTTTCCGCTTCTTTCTCCTCTCTGACAACAACATCCTGCGCTGAGCCACCGCGATAAAGTGGAATCAGCCGATCACAAGGGGATGTTATGTCGCGACTACAACTGAAAGATAGCGATCTACTGCGCCAGCAGGCGTTGTTCGCCGGACGCTGGCAGGGCGCACAGCAGGGCGCCACGCTGCCGGTTACCGATCCTGCCACTGGCGAAACCATCGCCACCATTCCGGCGCTGGGGAAAACCGAGACCGAGCAGGCGATTGCGCATGCCGAATCGGTCCGCGTTGCCTGGGGAAAAACGCCCAATGCCACGCGCGCGGCGCTGCTGGAGAAATGGCACCAGCTGATTATTGACCATGCCGACGATCTGGCGATCATCATGACCGCCGAGCAGGGCAAACCGCTGGCAGAAGCCAAAGGTGAGGTGCTGTACGGTGCCAGCTTTGTTAAATGGTTCGCTGAAGAGGCGCGCCGCATCTATGGCGACACCATTCCGGCCCCCAGCGATGACCGCCGTATTCTGGTGCTGAAACAGCCGGTCGGCGTGGCAGCCGCCATTACGCCGTGGAATTTCCCGATTGCGATGATCACCCGCAAAGTCGCCCCCGCGCTGGCCGCTGGCTGCCCGATCATAGTCAAACCGTCTGAACTGACGCCGCTCTCAGCGCTGGCGCTGGCGGTACTGGCGGAGCGTGCCGGCTTCCCGTCTGGCGTGCTGCAGGTGCTTACCGGTCTGCCGACCGAAATCGGTGAAGCGCTGACTGCCAGCCGCACGGTGCGCAAAATCTCCTTTACCGGCTCTACCCGGGTCGGACAACTGCTGATGCAGCAAAGCGCTGACAGCATCAAACGCCTCAGCCTTGAGCTGGGCGGTAATGCCCCGTTGATCGTATTTGACGATGCCGATATTGAGATCGCAGTGGCCGGAGTAATGGTCAGCAAGTTTCGCAATGCCGGCCAGACCTGCGTCTGCGCCAACCGGATTCTGGTGCAGCGCGACATCTATCCACGCTTTAGCACCCGACTGCTGGAGGTGGTCGCCACCCTGAAAGTCGGCGATGGCTTCACGCCAGGCACCACCATTGGCCCGTTGATCAACAATCGGGCGGTAGAGAAAGTAAACGGACACATCGACGATGCCCTGAGTCAGGGTGCCACGCTGCTGACCGGCGGGATCAGCCGCAACAACGGCACCTTTGTTGAACCGACGGTGCTGGGTAACGTGACCAGCAGCATGCGTATCGCCCATGAAGAAACCTTCGGTCCGGTCGCGCCGCTGTTTATATTTGATGATGAAGAGCAGGCAATAGCGATGGCTAATGACACGCCGTATGGGCTGGGAGCCTACTTCTTCACTGAAAATATCCGCCGGGCGTGGCGGGTGGCGGAAGCGCTGGAGTTCGGCATGGTCGGCTTCAATACCGGGGCAATTTCATTAGAAGTGGCACCGTTTGGCGGGGTGAAATTATCCGGCATCGGTCGTGAAGGTTCGCGATATGGAATCGATGAGTACCTGGAACAAAAAACATTTCATATCGGCAGCCTCTGAATAAGCAGCGAATAAAAACGCGTCAGCCCGCATTCCGGGCTGGCGTTTTTTTTACAGAAAATTTCCTAAACCGTTTTTTATTTATCTGCACCCTGAAAAAGCTGGAAATTTATCAACGATGTGAACTGCGTCGATAAATTGGCGGCGAATTTCTGTCGTCCGGTGCAACACTGACTCAGTGATACCCGTTATGGTGCAATTTCCGTGCGCGTTGCACCCGTGGAGTGCATAAATTTTGTGAAGTAAATCATCTGTTTAATTGTTCGGCAATTCCGCAAAAATTCCTCCGTCAATACGGCAGAAAATTTTTTTGCGCAGTTTTAAACGCATTTTTATTTTTTGCCCGGCTGGCATACTTTCTGCATTAGCTTATTAACGCGATAACTAAGCGACGGTTAAAAGGCTAATAAGCCAGTGAATGACGGGTGTAACAAATAAGGATTCTTCCATGTTAAGTTTCGACCCTGAAAAAGTTTCTCTTCCGGTTGGCCATTATATTGGCGGCCAGCATCTGCAGAGCCAGGGCGCGCCCTTTGCGGTAAAGCGTCCCTCCGACGGCAAGGTGTACGCCACGCTGCATGACGCCACGCCGCAGGATGTCGACCATGCTGTGACCGTGGCTCATCAGGCGCTGAAAATCAGCGGCTGGTCCGGCTGCGCACCGCGTGAGCGCGGTCGGGTATTGCGGCGCTGGGCCGATCTGATCGAGCAGGACCCGCTGCTGGCTCAGCTTGAAGCGCTCGGGTCGACCCGGCCAATCAGTGATGTGGTGCTGCACGAAATCCCGTTCACCGCCGAGGCAATTCGCTTTTATGCCGAATGCGCCGACAAATACAGCGGTGACCTGTTTCCGACCCGCGACAGCAGTCTCGGTATGCTGGTGGCCGAACCTTACGGGGTGATCGGGGCCATCACCCCGTGGAATTTCCCGCTGTCGATGGCGTCATGGAAGTGCGGACCAGCGCTGGCAGCCGGTAATGCCGTGGTGCTCAAACCTTCTGAACTGACCCCGTTTTCTACCGTGCGACTGGCCGAACTGGCGATTCAGGCTGGCTTACCGGCCGGGATCCTCAACATCGTGCAGGGCAGTGGCGCGGTGACCGGCAGTGCGCTGGTGAAACATCCTCTGGTGCGCAAAGTCTCCTTCACCGGCTCCACCCTGACCGGCGCACGCATCATGAGCGATGCGGCGCAGTTCGGCATGAAACCAGTCACGCTGGAACTCGGCGGTAAAAGTCCACAGCTGGTATTTGATGATGCCGGTGACCCGGACATCCTGGCGCAGCGCATTTTGCGGGGTTTCACCGCCAACGGCGGCCAGGCCTGCGTGGCGGGCACCCGTTTAATCGTACAGCGCGGCATTGCCGATGCGCTGACTGAACGGCTGGCGCGGCTGTGCCGTGAAGTGACACCGGGCGTCACCTGGCATGAAGGCAGTCGCTATGCGCCGCTGATCGATGAACGTCAGGGCAACAAGGTCTGTTCAGTGATTGAAGCCGCCAAAGCGCAGGGGGCCGAGGTGCTGGTGGGCGGTGAACGCTTTGCTGATACCGACGGCGGCTGGTTCTGGCAACCCACCTTACTCAGCCACGTCAGCCAGGACAATCCGGCGGTGCAGCAGGAAATTTTTGGTCCGGTGCTGACCATCCAGCAGTTCGACGATGAAGAGCAGGGTCTGGCGCTGGCGGCACACGACACTTACGGCCTGTGCGCCGGGGTTCACACCCTCAGCCTGCCGCGCGCGCTGCGGGCGATGCGCGCCATCGACGCCGGCACCGTCTGGATCAACCGCTATGGCCGCTCCGGCGATTTCATTATTCCGACCGGTGGCTTCCTGGGATCGGGCATCGGCAAAGATTTAGGGCGTCAGGCATTTCAGGCCTGCCAGCGCCAGAAGAGCGTACTCATCGATTTCTAAGCGCAACTGACAATGACGAGGTTGTTACATGGCACTGTTTAAACCGAAATACATCACGTTCGACTGTTACGGCACGCTGATTCTGTTCGACATGGCCGGTGCCGCGCAGCGTCGCTTCAGCGACCGCATCGCCCCACAGCAGATGCACGCGTTCACGATCGATTTCTCCAGCTATCGGCTGGATGAGGTACTGGGCGCCTGGAAACCCTATTACGACGTGGTCAGCAACGCCCTGCAGCGTACCTGTAAAAAGTGGGGCGTCAGCTGGGACAAAACCGACAGCGACTTTATTTATACCGACTGCGCCAGCTGGGGACCGCATCCCGACGTGCCGGCCGGGCTGGCAAAGGTAGCGAAAGAGTTTCCGCTGGTGCTGCTGACTAACTCGATGAACGACCTGATCCCGCATCACGTGCCGCGTCTCGGTGCGCCGATCCATATGACCATCACCGCAGAAGAGGCGGGGGCTTACAAGCCGCAGATGAAAGGCTTCGAATACATGCTGGAGAAGCTCGACTGCCGCCCGGATGAGATCCTTCATGTCTCTTCCAGTTTCCGCTACGACCTGATGACCGCGCACGATCTTGGCATCAAAAACAAAGTGTGGGTCAACCGCGGTCACGAACCGGCTAATCCGTACTACCAGTACACCGAAATTAAAGACATCGGCGGCCTGCCAGGCGTCGTTGGACTCTGAGGATAGTGCCATGAAACTGGAATCGTTCTGGCAAGCCACCGCACCGGCCTTTAGCGGGGCCGCCACCGACCCGCTGCCGTCACAGGCAGATGTGGTGGTGATTGGCGGAGGCTTTACCGGCGTCTCGGCGGCGCTCAGCCTGGCGCGCAGCGGCCTCAGCGTGGTGCTGCTGGAGAGCGGCGAAGTGATGAGTCAGGCCTCGTCGCGTAACGGCGGCCACTGCAATACCGGGGTGGCGCACAACTTTGCCGCGCTGGTGGCGAGTCAGGGGCTGGAACAGGCCAGTCGCTTCTATCGGGCCTTTGATGACGCGGTCAGCTACGTCGAACAGCTGGTGCGGGACGAACAGATCGACTGCGATTTTCGCCTGTGCGGCAAACTCAAGCTGGCCAGCAAAGCGGCCCACCTCGCCGGGCTGCGTGAAGCCGCCGAGCTGATGCGCCGTACGGTGGACCCGGAGATTGAGCTGCTCGACAAAGCAGAGGTCCGGCAGGAGATCGGCAGCGATGATTTTCACGGTGGACTGCTGCAAAAACGCGGCGGACAGATGCACATGGGCAAGTTTGGCGTCGGACTGGCCAACGCCGCGGCCCGAAGCGGGGCGAAAATTTATCCGCATCATGCGGTGACCCGGCTGGAGCGACTCAGTGGCTATCAGCATCGGGTGCATACCGATCAGGGCGTGATTCTGGCCGATAAAGTGCTGATGGCGACCGGCTGCTCCAACGTCGGACCTTTTGCGTGGTTTCAGCGCCGCATCGTGCCGGTCGGCAGCTTTATCGTGGTGACCGAGGCGCTGGATGAAAACTTGCTGCGCCAGGTGTTGCCGCACGATCGCACCTACGTCACGTCACTCAACATCGGTAACTATTTTCGCAGTACCGCCGATCGTCGACTGGTGTTTGGCGGCCGGGCGCGTTTTGCGGTCAGCAACCCGACCTCCGATTCGCGCAGCGGCGAGATCCTGCGCCGCGCCATGACACAGATGTTTCCTCAGCTCGGCAACACGTCGCTGGCCTACTGCTGGGGCGGCATGGTCGATATGACAGCCGATCGTTTGCCGCATGCCGGTGAGCAGGATGGCCTGTTCTATTCGCTGGGTTACAGCGGCCACGGCACCCAGATGTCGGTGTGGATGGGGCGGGTGATGGCCGATCTGCTGGCCGAAAAACAGACTGAAAATCCCTGGCAGCGTGCGTCATGGCCAGCGCTGCCCGGTTATCACGGCAAGCCATGGTTTTTGCCCCTCGCCGGGCTCTATTACAAAGCAAAGGATCGCCTGTCATAAATTCCCGCCGGGTTCAGGCCACCTCCGGCCCCCGGAAGAGTCACTTCACGTTCGCTTGATGGTTTATTGAGGGTGTACAGATGAGCAAATTTGATAATAAAGAGCCTGACGCGGTCAATCCGGCACTGACGCGCATGATCACCGAAGGATCACTGTCACGCCGTAGCCTGATGAAAATTCTCTCGGCTGGCGCAGTGATGAGCAGCGGCCTGATCGGCTTCTCCGGCGCGGCACTGGCCGATGATAAGCCGGTCAAAGGCGGCAAGCTGCGGGCAGCGATGTCAAACGCTTCCGCCACGGACACCCTTGATCCGGCAAAAAGTAACAACAGCGGCGACTACACCCGCCAGTACATGTTTTACAGCGGCCTGACCGAGCTGGATAAGAGCCTGATGGCGCAGCCGGCGCTGGCCGAATCGCTGGAGTCCAGCGACGGCATCAGCTGGCATATCAAACTGCGCCAGGGCGTTACCTTCCACGACGGCAAACCGTTCACCGCTAAAGATGTGGTCTACTCGCTCAGCCGCCATAAAGATCCGGCCGTCGCCTCCAATGCTTTCAAGCTGGCCGATCAGTTCAAAACCATCAGCGCAGCTGGCGATCATGAGGTGCTGCTGGAGCTGAATAGCGCCAACTTCGATGTGCCTTACATGCTGGCGACGCCGCCGTTCCTGATCGTGCAGGATGGCACCAAAGATTTCAGCAAGGGCATCGGTACCGGCCCGTTCATCTGCAAAGCCTTTATGCCGGGCGTGCGCTCGATTGGCAGCAAAAACCCCAACTACTACAAGCCCGGCTTACCGCATCTGGATGAGGTTGAGCTGATTGGTGTTACCGATAATGCGGCGCGGGTCAATGCGCTGATGTCGGGCGATCTGCATATGGTCTCCACCCTGTCGGCGGCCGATTGCAAACGCATCAAGGCCACCGCTGACTTCGGCGTGCTGGAGAGTAAATCGGGCATGTACACCAACCTGATTGTGCGCACCGACGTCAAGCCGGGCAGCAACGAAGATTTCGTGCTGGCAATGAAATACCTGCAGCCACGTGAAATGCTGGTCAAAACCGTGCTGCAGGGCTACGGCGACGTCAGCAACGACACACCGGTTCCGCCGTGGCACCCGCTCTACAACGCCGATCTCAAACCGCGGCCACTCGACGTCGAAAAGGCGAAGTTCCACATCAAAAAAGCCGGCATGACCGGTTCGACGGTGGAGATCATTACCACCCCGAATATTGAAGGCGCCAACGAAGGCGGCCAGCTGATTCAGCAGGTGGCGCGCGGGGCGGGTATCAACTTCAAAGTGCGACGCGTGCCGTATGACGGTTACTGGTCTTCGCACTGGACTAAAGATCCGGTGGGATACGGCTCGATAAACCCGCGTCCGACGCTCGACATGCTGTTCTCACAGTTTTATCTCTCTAGCGCACCGAATAACGAATCAGGCTGGAAGAATGCACAGTTCGATCAGCTGGTGATTGCCGCACGTGGCGAGCGCGATCAGGCGAAGCGCAAGCAGATGTATGGCGATATGCAGGCGCTGATTTATGACCATTGCGGCACCATTATCCCGACCTTTATCAGCTCGACCGACGGTTACAACAAAAAGGTAAAAGGGGTGGAAGCCTGGCCGTCGGGCATGATGATGGGTTATCGCTTCCATGAGTTTGCCTGGCTGACCGCCTGATCCGGCACAGTGCTGACCATCCTCACGTACCAGGCGTACGTTCCGGTTGTTCCGCGCTGTCCGCGTCCGGACTGCCTGTAAACATTACGCCTGGTGGACCAGGCTCGTCATAAGGAGTACGCCGATGAACCGATACATGATGATGCTGATTGCCCGGCGGGTGGGAGCCGGCATCCTGACTTTACTTATCGTCTCGGCGGTGGTGTTTTTTATCACCAGCCTGCTGCCGGGCGATGCGGCGCAGATGATCCTTGGGCAGAACGCCACGCCAGAAACAGTCGCAGCGTTACGTCAGCAGCTGGGCTTAGATCAGCCGCTGCTGATGCGCTACTTCAGCTGGCTGGCCGGGATGCTGCAGGGTGATTTCGGCACCTCGTTTGCCAGTCATTTGCCGGTCTCGCAGCTGGTGGCGCAGCGTATTCCGGCCACCTTTGAACTGGCGGCCATCACCACCCTGATCTGCGTGCCGCTGGCGTTGATTATCGGCATCATCGCGGCGATGAACCGTGGTTCACGGCTTGATCGGGTGCTGGTGATCGGCACCATGGCGACGGTCGCAGTGCCGGAGTTTCTGGTGGCGACGGTGGCAGTCCTGATTTTTGCCGTCAAGCTGCACTGGGTGTCGGCGATGTCGTTCGGCAGCCCGGACAGCGATCTGCTGAGCTACCTCAAAGCTTACGCACTGCCGGTGCTGACCTTGTGCTGCGTGCTGGTGGCGCAGATGGCGCGTATGACGCGGGCGGCAATCATCAATCAGCTCGACAGCCCCTATCTGGAGATGGCGCTGCTGAAAGGCGTATCGCCTCTGCGGGCGGTGCTCCGTCACGCACTGCCCAATGCGGTCGGGCCGATTGCCAACGCCATTTCACTCAGTCTCTCCTATCTGTTTGGCGGCGTAATCATTATCGAAACCATCTTCAGCTATCCCGGCCTCGCCAGTCAGCTGGTGGATGCGGTCAGCAACCGCGATCTGCCGGTGGTGCAGCTCTGCGTCATGCTGTTTGCTGCCTGTTATCTGGTGCTGCTGCTGGCGGCTGATGTCCTGACCATCGCGTTTAACCCAAAATGGAGAAGCGCATGAATACCCTCCTGCTTCCCGTACGTTTTTTTCAGTCGCTCTCCTGGTCGGGACGACTGGGATTGCTGATGTCACTGTTCTGGCTGCTGATGGCGGCATTCGGTACTCAGCTGGCACCGCACAACATTGATGATATCGGCGGTGGACCGCTGATGGGCGGCCTGACGCCGGATAACCTGCTGGGCACCGACTACCTCGGGCGCGACATGCTGAGCCGCATTCTGTACGGCGCGAAGTTCTCCATCGGTCTGGCGCTCAGCGCCGCGCTGCTGGCCAGCCTGATTGGCACGCTGCTGGCGCTGCTGGCGGCGGTGGCTGGCCGCTGGCTGGAGGAGCTGCTGGGACGCGTCAACGATGCGCTGCTGGTGCTGCCAGGCAAAGTGCTGTCGCTGATGATTGTCGCGGTGTTCGGTTCGTCGCTGCCGATGCTGATCCTGACTGCGGTCTTCACCTACTGGCCGGGCGCATTCCGCATCGCATTCGCCATGGCCAGCACGCTGCGCAGTATGGATTACGTCCGCGCCTCGCGGCTGCGCGGTGAAAGCCGCTGGTACATCGCGATTCATGACATTCTGCCTAACATGGTGCACCCGATGCTGACCGATTTTGGCCTGCGCTTCGTCTACATCGTGCTGTTGTTAAGCGGCCTGAGTTTTCTTGGCCTCGGCGTTCAGCCACCCTATGCCGACTGGGGGACGCTGGTGCGCGAAAATATCCAGGGACTGTTTGATGGCTCACCCGCGGTACTGATGCCAGCGCTGGCGATTGCCAGCCTGACCATCGGGGCCAACCTGTTTATCGACAGCCTGCAGGCGATGCGTCCGATGACGCTGGCGAAGGAGGGAGCATGAACGTGACGCCACATACTGCAATGCCGGTGATTTCGGTAGATAAGCTGCGCGTTACCGCGCAGACCGATCGCGGCGAAGAGATCGATCTGGTCTCCGACATTCACTTTACCGTTCAGAAAGGCGAAGTGCTAGCGCTGATAGGTGAATCCGGCTCGGGAAAAACCACCATCGCCATGGCGCTGATGGGCTATGCCCGCAGCGGCTGCCGCATCGCCGAAGGCAATATTCACGTGGCGGGCACCGACGTCAACAGCCTGTCGCCCGGCCAGCTGCGCGCCTTTCGCGGTAATAAAGTCTCGTATATTGCCCAGAGCGCCGCCGCATCTTTTAACCCCGGCATGAAGATTCTTGACCAGGTCATTGAGCCGGTGGTGATCCACGGCACCATGACCCGTAAAGCGGCCAGGGCCAAGGCGATTGGCCTGTTTCGCGAACTGGCGCTGCCCGACCCGGACACCATTGGCGACCGCTTTCCACATCAGGTTTCTGGTGGGCAACTGCAACGCCTGATGACGGCGATGGCGCTGATTGGCGATCCGGACGTGGTGATCCTCGACGAACCCACCACCGCGCTGGACGTCACCACCCAGGTGGAGGTGCTTAAAGCGTTCCGCCGCGTGGTGGCACAGCGTGGCGTCACCGCCATTTACGTCAGCCACGACCTGGCGGTGGTGGCGCAGATGGCCGATCGGATTCTGGTGCTGCTGCGCGGCCAGATGGCGGAGTACGGCACTACCGCCCATCTGATTGGCGCGCCGCAGGCAGAGTACACCCGGTTACTGATGGATGCGGCACGACAGAAAGAGCGCCCCAGCAACTGGTGCCCGGCGGCGGCTGATGTCCAGCCACTGCTGGAGGTGCGCGATCTGAATGCAGGTTACGGTCCGCGCGGCAGTGACGGCCACCCGAAAGTACGCATCCTGGAAGAGATCAACCTCAAGCTGTGGAAGGGGCAGGCAATCGGCATCATTGGTGAATCGGGTTCAGGTAAAACCACGCTGGCGCACGCCATCGCCGGGCTGAACGCGCCGAGTCACGGCCATATTCTGTTCAACGGCCACTACATTGCCGGGGATATGCAAAAACGTCCTGACAACGAGCTGCGTCGCATTCAGTATGTGTTTCAGATGGCGGACACCGCACTCAATCCAGCGCACAGCGTCGAACGCATTCTGTCGCGGCCGTTGACCCTGTTTCACGGTCTGAGTGGTGCGGCGCGGCAACAGCGGCTCTGGCAGCTGCTGGATCTGGTCAAATTGCCGCGCAGCGTGTTGTGGCGTCGCCCATGGGCGCTGTCCGGCGGGCAGAAACAGCGGGTGAATCTGGCGCGCGCACTGGCAGCTGAGCCGGATTTGATCCTGTGTGATGAGGTGACCTCGGCACTGGATACCGTGGTGGCCGCAGCGGTGCTGGACTTAATCAGCGAGCTGCGCCGCGAACTGGGTCTCTCAGTGATCTTTATCAGCCATGATATGCATGCGGTACGTGCGGTGTGCGATGAAATCGTGGTGATGAAGAGCGGACGTATCGTCACTCAGCTGGCGCGCAATGATTACGATAAGCCGACCAGCGAGCTTTACTTCGAGCGCCTGAAGCGGGCGGTGCCGGAACTGCGTCAGGGCTGGCTGGATGAGCATGAAGAGATACTGAAAGCAGAGTAGTCCCGTTGCGTTATTCGCCGGACAGCGGCGGGGCGCAGCGAAGCACATCTGACAGACGCCTCTGCCCACGATGGCAGAGGCGCGGAGCTGGGCCGGCGGCCGGTTTACCGGATCGCGTTCGGCCTGATAACTAATAACAGAGGTAGCAATGCTATGCCTGCACCGATTCGTTATGTACAGGACAGTGCAAACTTTCCCGAGGCCGCCGATGTGGTGGTGATTGGCGCCGGCATCGCCGGGGCTGCCGCCACCTGGGAGCTGGCAAAACAGGGCCTGAAGGTGGTGTTAATTGAAAAAGGACTGGTGGGGGCAGAGCAATCGAGCCGCAACTGGGGCTGGTGTCGCCAGCAAAACCGTGATGAGCGTGAATTGCCGCTGATTATCTATGCCCTGCAACGCTGGGGGGAACTCAACGCCGAAACCGGTGAAGAGCTGGGTTTTCGCCGCAGCGGTCTGGTCTACGCCACTCAAATTGAAGCGGATATCGCCGCATGGGAGAAGTGGGGTCAGATGGCGAAAAGCTATGGTGTTCGCAGCGACATCCTGACTGCCGAACAGGCGAAAGCAATGACGCCTGGCAGCACCACCGCCTGGCGTGGGGGCGTTTCATCGCCGACCGATGGCCATGCCGAACCGCGTCTTGCCGCACCAGGCCTGGTGATGGGGGCGCAGAAGCAAGGCGCGCTGGTGTTCCAGCAATGCGCGGTGCGTGGACTGGATATTGCCGCAGGCCGGGTCAGCGGCGTCTGGACCGAGCGCGGCCTGATCAAAACCAGTCGGGTAATCTGTGCCGCGGGTGCCTGGACCTCGATGTTCTGCCGTCGTCACGGTATCGATCTGCCGCTCGGCAACGTGATTGGCACCGCCTTCCGCACCCAGCCGATTGAGCAGGCGATTGCCATGCCGCTCTACACGCCGGGCTTCGCCTGTCGGCCACAGCTGGATGGCAGCTACACCGTGTCAGTTTCCGGACGGGGACGGCTGGAGCCGGGAGCTCAGGGGCTGCGCTATGCCCGTCAGTTCTATCCGACCTTTAAAAGCCGGCGTAAAAATCTCACCCTCAACCTCGGCATTACCGCGTTCTTCCGCGGCCCGGAAGCGATGGGCCGCTGGGAATTTGACCGCATGTCGCCCTTTGAACGAATGCGCATTCTCGATCCGGCGGCGGATGCGCATATCGTCGAAGAGGGGCTGGCGGCGATGCGTCGGGAATATCCGGCGCTGGCTAATCTGCGGCTGGCACAGTCGTGGGGCGGCATGATCGACAGCACCCCGGACGCGATTCCGGTGATTTCGACGGTGGCAAAACTGCCTGGGCTGGTGTTATCAGCCGGCTATAGCGCGCACGGCTTCGGCATCGGGCCGGGTGCCGGACGGCTGGCCGCCGATCTCGCCACTGACGCCACCCCGATCGTCGATCCCAGACCTTATCGCTACAGCCGTCTGGTTGACGGCAGCGGCTTAGAAACCCCCGGCATGATGTAAGGAGACCCGATGAGCATAACGCTACGCGCAATGACGCCAGATGACCTCGATAACTGCTACGCGATGACCCAGGCGCTGAAATGGCCGCATCGCCGCGAAGACTGGCAGCTGGCGTTGCAATTAGGCGAGGGCACAGTAATTGAGGAGCAGGGCAAACTGATTGCCAGTGCCGTGCTGTGGCGCTGGGGCGAACAGGCGGCCACCGTCGGTCTGGTGATCGTCGACAGTCAGCAGCAGGGACGGGGGCTCGGCAAACAGCTGATGCTGGCACAGCTGGAAAAACTGCCCGGCTACAACGTGCGTCTGCACGCCACGGAAATGGGCAAAGGACTGTATGAAAAACTCGGCTTTGTCAGCTGCGGTGAGATCCGCCAGCATCAGACTCGCGCCTTACTCAGCGTACCGCAGGTCTCCCTGCCTGCCGGACTGGAACTGCGCCGCGCCAGCGCAGCCGACAAATCGTCGCTGGTGGCGCTGGATTATCAGGCGCACGGGATGCACCGTCCGGCGCTGTTTGATCATCTGCTCAGTGACACGCAGACCGTACTGTTACAGGATGCCGATCGGCAGATCCACGGTTTCGCCAGCCTGCGCCGCTTTGGTCACGGCTGGGCGATTGGTCCGGTGATTGCCGATGATTTCCCGCTGGCGCAGACGCTGGTCGCCGCGCTGATGCAGGGCGTGCAGGGGGAGTTTCTGCGCATTGATACCGATGCCAGCCTGCCGCTGGCCGCCTGGCTCAGCACTCTGGGAGTGGAACAGGTTGACGCGCCGACCACCATGGTACGCGGCACACCGTGGACGCCGCAGGGAATGCAGGCGTTTGGCCTGATGACGCAGGCGATGGCCTGATGCAGCTCGTCTATAAATCTGAGCCGGAACGTGGCCGGCTGTGGCAGCGCTGGCTGGCACAACATGCGCCAGACATTACGCTGCATATCTGGCCCGAAACCGGTGAACCGGATCAGGTTGATGCGCTGATCGCCTGGCAGCCACCCGACGATATAGCCGCCTGTTTCCCCAATCTGAAACTGCTGTTTTCAGTTGGCGCAGGGGCCGATCAGTTTGACCTGACCATCTTGCCACCCGATTTACCGGTCATCCGGATGATTGAACCGGGCCTGACGCAGGGCATGGTTGAATATGTCACCTTCTCGGTGCTGGGCCTGCATCGGGATATGCCGCGCTATTTCCAGCAGCAACGCCTGCAACAGTGGCAGGCGCACAGTGCGCTGCCAGCCGCGCAGCGGCGGGTTGGGGTAATGGGAATGGGCGAACTGGGCCAGGCGGCATTGCGACAGTTGGTGGCGCTGGGTTTTGACTGCGCCGGCTGGAGCCGGACCCCACGCCAGTATAGCGGTGTACGCTGCTGGCACGGCGACGACCAGCTGGCCGAATTTCTGGCACACAGCGATATCCTGGTCTGCCTGCTGCCACTGACCGCCACCACTCACGGCCTGCTCAATAGCGCGCTGTTTAACCAGCTCCCGCACGGTGCCGCGCTGGTGCAGGCTGGCCGCGGTCCGCAGCTCAATCATGACGATCTGCTGCTGGCGCTGGAGAGCGGTCAGCTTCGTGCGGCGGTGATTGACGTCACCGATCCGGAACCGTTGCCGCCGTCGCATCCCTTCTGGCGTCATCCGGCGATCTGGCTGACGCCGCACATCGCCAGCCAGACTCAAAACGAAAGTGCGATTGTCGCCCTGCTGGATAACCTGCGTCGCTATCAGCGCGGGGAGCCGCTGCACGGGCTGATTGACCGCTTGCGAGGATATTAAAATGGATGCTTTAGTCGCACTGCGCCGTGATTTGCACGCTCATCCCGAGATCGGTTTTCAGGAGCAACGCACCAGCGATATCGTGGCCGCCTTTCTTGAGCAGCGGGGCATTGAAGTCTATCGCGGCATCGGTAAAACCGGCGTGGTCGGGGTGCTGAAAAAGGGCACCAGCTCCCGCATGATCGGGCTGCGCGCCGATATGGATGCGCTGCCGATGCAGGATCAGGGTGAGGCGGCGTGGAAAAGTCAGGTGGAGCAGGTCAGTCACGCCTGCGGTCACGATGGTCACACTGTGATGCTGCTGGGGGCTGCTGAAGTACTGGCACGCGATATCGCCTTTGATGGCAGCGTCTGCTTTATTTTCCAGCCAGCCGAGGAGGGACTGGCCGGGGCAAAGGCGATGATCGACGACGGGCTGTTCAGTCGTTTTCCCTGTGATGCCGTCTATGCCATTCATAACTGGCCGCAACTGCCGCTGGGCACGGTGCAAACCCGGCCGGGTCCGATTATGGCGGCGGCCGATCGCTTTGATATCCGGGTGATTGGCGGGGGCGGCCATGCAGCACAACCGCACCTGACGCACGATACCCTGCTGGCGACCAGTGAACTGGTGGTGCAGCTCAATACCCTGGTATCGCGTGCGCTCGATCCCTGCGAAACCGGGCTGTTGACCGTCACCCGGATGCAGGGCGGCTTTTCGCACAATATGATCCCGGCCGAAGCCAGCCTGACCGGCACGGTTCGCACCTTCAACCCGGCGGCACAGGCGACGCTGGAAGCGCGGCTGCGCCAGATGGCAGAACACATCACCGCCGCCCACGGCCTGCGTGCCGAGGTCAGCTATCACCGCTATTACCCGGCGACCATCAACAGTGCCGCCGAAGCGCAGTTCTGTCTGCAGGCGCTGAGTCAGGCGGGCATCCCGGCTGAGATCGCACCGCAGCCGGCGCTCACCTCCGAAGATTTCGCTTTCATGCTGCAGGCGCGTCCCGGCGCGTATCTGTGGCTGGGATCGGCCCCCAGTAAGCCACTGCATCATGCTGCCTATGATTTTAATGATGCGCTGATTCCGCATGGCATTCAGGTATTTGTCGCGCTGATCCGTCAGGCGCTGGCAGAGAAATTTCCCTGCTGAATGCAGCAGGATTTTGACAGGAAATGCCGCTGCCTGCGGAATTACGGCAGCGTAAGAAACCAACGGGTTGCGATACTTGAGCCAACCGAACGTTACGTGGATGAGGGTTTAAAATGCAGAATGTCATGGCAGAGCAGCAAGCATACTCCGATAACAGCCTGTTACTGGATGCACGCGAGCAGAACGTGCCGCGTGGCGTGGTCACCGCACATCCGTTGGTGATTGAACGCGCCAAAGGCAGCGAAGTGTGGGATGTAGAGGGCAATCGCTATCTCGATTTTGTTGGCGGCATCGGCGTGCTGAATGTCGGTCATAATCACCCGGCGGTGGTCAACGCCGTCACCCGGCAGCTGGGCATGGTCTCCCACGCCTGTTTTCAGGTGGTCGCCTATCCGGGCTACATTACGCTGGCCCAGCGGCTGAACAAGCTGGTGGGCGGTGACGATGCCTACAAAAGTGTCTTTTTCACCAGCGGTGCCGAAGCGGTAGAAAATGCGGTAAAAATCGCCCGCGCCCATACCCAGCGCCCCGGTATTATCGCCTTTGATGGCGCCTTTCACGGCCGCACGCTGCTGGGTGTCACCCTGACCGGCATGTCTGCACCGTATAAACAGAATTTTGGTCCGTTCCCCGGCGATATTTATCGCCTGCCGTTTCCTAATCCGCTGCATGGCATCAGTGAAGTCGACTGTCTGAAAGCGCTGGATCAGCTGTTTGCGGTACAGATCCTGCCGGAGCGGGTGGCGGCGATTATTATCGAGCCGGTGCAGGGTGACGGCGGCTTCCTGCCGGCCGGTCCGGCGTTTATGCAGGCGCTGCGTCGCATCACCGCTCAGCACGGCATTTTGTTGATTTGTGATGAAGTGCAGACCGGTTTTGGCCGTACCGGCAAGATGTTCGCCTTCCAGCATCTCGACATCAAACCCGATCTGGTCACCCTGGCGAAAAGTCTGGGCGGCGGCCTGCCGATTTCCGGCGTGGTGGGTAAAGCAGAAATCATGGATGCGCCGACTCCCGGCGGGCTGGGCGGCACCTATGGCGGCAATGCGCTGGCCTGTGCCGCGGCTCTGGCGGTACTGGACCTGTTTGAGCAGGACAACCTGCTACAGCGATCCTGCCAGCTTGGTGAACAGCTCAATGCGCGTCTGCGGCAGCTGGCGGATAAATATGCCTGCATCGGTGACGTGCGCGGCGTCGGCTTTATGCAGGCGGTAGAGATTCTGGACTTTGAAACCGGCCGGCCCGACGCAGCGCTGACCCAGAAGATCCTTGATAGCGCCTGCCAGGAAGGTTTGCTGCTGATTAAGTGCGGGCTGCATCGTAATACTATTCGCTTCCTGGCACCGCTGGTTACTACCGACTCGCAACTGGAAGAAGCGCTGCACATTTTCGATATTGCCCTGGCTCGTGCCACGGGCCGGTTAGGATAAGACTGGCTTCCTCATTGATATTGTTAGATTAATTTGAAAACCTCACCGCTGGTATAACCACTGCTTAGCGCTGGCGCGTTGACCGTAAAGCATGTTATACCTTCGGAAGGTTCTGCACATTTGATTAAGAGCCTATCCCATTAGGCTATTTCATTTGTCAGTCTGAACCTGGGCAGTGCTCACAATCCTCGCGTTACCTGCACGCGCCGGTTGTTCCGCGCTGTCCGTGTCCGGACTGCCTGCAACAATTACGCCTACTGGGATAGGCTCTGACAATGAGGGGTGCTATGAACGGCTTAATGAAACTTGACCGCATCGACATCAATATCCTGGTGCAACTCCAGAAAGATGGCCGTATCAGCAACGTTAACCTCGCCGATGCGGTAGGCCTTTCCCCCAGCCCCTGTCTGCAACGGGTCAAGCGTCTGGAACAGGCGGGCTTTATCACCGGCTATGAAGCGCATATTAACCTGACGCGGATCACCGATTCGGTGACAGTATTTACCGAAGTGACCCTCTCCGGTCATCGTCGCGAAGACTTTATGAAATTCGAAAGTGCGATGCGCGACGTTGATGAACTGATGGAGTGCCATCTGATCACCGGCGGTTACGACTATTTGCTGCGCTTTATTACCCGCAGCATTGAACATTACCAGGAAGTGATTGAGAAGATGCTCGACGCACAGATCGGCATCGATAAGTACTTCAGCTATATCGTTATTAAGTCACCGATTATGAAAAGCAGCGTGCCGTTACGATCGCTGATCGGTAAACAAAATTCGGTCGAGTTTGGTGTGTAGCGGGCGGTCTGTGGTCGCTCATCCCCGCCTTCCCTCATCATCGGGGAAGGGGGTGGTCAGCTACACTGTCAGCGCTAATCCCGCCGCTGAACATGGCTGAGGCTTAACGCTATATTCTCCGCATTGCCCGTTCTGATTGATTACCGTTAACGCACAACTCGCCTGATAATTTATCCCGAAATTCACCTTCTGATTCACCATTGTTAATGCACATCTTCCCCGATCGGTCGGCCGCATTTCCTGCGCCTTTACGCCGCAGTGAAAGCGCTGGCCGGTCACGCCAGCATCACGAATCCGGCGCACAGCATAAAATTTCTTTCCCGGCTGAAATTCAGGCGCTACAACATCTTCTGATGCGCGCTACGGTCTTAACCGTTTCGCAAACCCTTTTACACTGTTTTTAACCGATACAAGGAGTTGTCATGAGCTCATTAATCATTGCTGACCAGCACTGGCAGCGTGATGCGTTCACCGTATCCACTGCGCGCCAGCAGCTTGACCTTGACTGGATCCATCGCCAGCTGGCGGAAAAGTCCTACTGGGCGCAGGGCCAGCCGCGGGCCAAAACCGAGCGGGCGATTGCCGGGTCATTGCCGTTTGGCCTCTATCACCAGCAGGCGCAGATCGGCTTCGCCCGGCTGATTACTGACTACACCCGTTTTGGCTGGCTGTGTGATGTGATGATCGATGAAAACTGGCGCGGGCACGGACTGGGCAGCTGGCTGGCCGCCTGCGTACGTGAACATCCCGAACTGCAAACGGTGCACCGCTGGATGCTGTCAACCCGTGATGCCCATCAGGTCTACCAGCGACTCGGCTGGCGTGTGGTGCAAGATCCGCAGACGCTGATGGAATTTCCTCCCTCCTGACTCCGGAGTTAACCTGAGATGCGATACCGCGTTGGCGTGGATATTGGCGGATCTTTTACCGATTTCGCCGTGCTCGATCAGCAAACCAATCAGATTCATACCCTCAAAGTCCTGTCGCGCCCGGATCGGCCCGGCAGCGAAATCGTCACCGGGCTGACCCGGTTCCAGCAGCGTGATGGCATTGAACCGGCAGAGATTGGCTATTTCACCCACGGCACCACGGTCGGAATCAACGCGGTGATCCAGCGGCGCGGCGTGCGGCTGGCGCTGTTTGCCACCGAAGGCTTCTGCGATGTACTGGAGCTGGCGCGGCTGAAAATTCCGCATATCCACGATCTCTTCTCGCGACGTCCCGCACCGCTGATTAGCCGCGATCGGGTGTTTGCTATCCGCGAACGCAGCGACTGTCACGGCAACGTGCTGCAACCGGTCGATCGCCAGAGCGTGCTGGATGCGATCGCGCAGGCGCGGGCGGCGGGCTGTCAGGGCATTGTGGTCTCGCTGCTGCACAGCTACCGCAACCGGCACAATGAAGCCGCCGTTAAAGCGATTATTGACGAAGTGGCACCCGAGCTGCTGACCTCCTGTTCGGCCGATATCTGGCCGATCATTCGTGAATACGAACGTACCATCACCGCCACCATCAACGCCTATGTCCAGCCGATGGTGATCAACTACCTCGAATCGTTTGAGCAGGCGCTGCAGCGTCTTGGGGTGAAGCCCCCGCCGCGCATTACTAAATCGAATGGCGGCGTAATGGGCATTGAGCAGGCGAAACGCGAATGCGTCCAGATGGTGCTCTCCGGAACCGCATCCGGAGTGATCGGTGCCAGTTATCTCGCCAGCGCCTGCGGTTTCGACAAAATTCTTAGCCTCGATATTGGCGGCACCAGCGCCGACGTGGCGGTGATCGTCGATGGCAAGGTGGCGCAGGGCAACGGCGAAATCATCGGTGATTTCCCGATCTTTATCCCATCGGTTGCCGTGACCTCGGTCGGGCAGGGCGGCGGCTCGCTGGCATGGATCGACGGCCAGGGCGTGTTGCAGATGGGACCGGACAGCGCCGGTTCGCTGCCGGGACCGGTCTGCTTCCAGCGCGGCGGGACGCAGCCTACCGCCACCGATGCCTTTGCCGCCTGTGGCATGATGGGCCACGGCGCGCTCGGTTATAACGCTGTGAGCGTGGATGTAGCCGCGGCCTGCGCGGCCTGGCAGCCGCTGGCCGATGCGCTCAAAGTGACAGTGCATGAAACGGCAGAGACCGCCATCCAGCTGGCGATCTCCAGCATGTACAGCGATACCAGCGGTTTGCTGTCACGGTTTGGCCTTGATCCGCGTGAATTCTGGTTTCTCGCCTTTGGCGGTGCAGGGCCGATGATGGGCTGCTTCCTGGCACGCGAGCTGAACATGAAAGGAGTGATCGTGCCGCCCACGCCTGGCGTCCTTTCGGCGCTCGGCGGGCTGGTGGCCGACATCCGCAATGACTTTATTCGCACTCTCTACAGCGACCTGACGCCAGCGCTGGCCGACACCTTAGCCAGCGAAGCGCAGGCGTTACAGCAACGTGCCTGTGGCTGGCTGGCGCAGGAGCACGGCAGCGAGACGCCGTACCTGCTGCAATTCGGCGCCGATATGCGCTATCGCGGCCAGTCGTTTGAAATTGAAGTGCCGCTGGAGGCGACCTGGCTGACGACGGCTGACGTCACGGCGCTGCATCAGGCGTTTGATCGTCAGCATCAGCAGCTGTTCGGCCACTGTGACGCGGATGCGCCGGTGCAGCTGATCAATCTGCGGCTGGTGATCGCCTCGCCGGTGCCAAAACCAGCAATTAATCGCCTGCCAGCCGCTACCGAACCGGTCACGGTGCTGAAGCAGGTGACGGCGTGGATTGATGGCGCATGGCATCAGGTGGATGTGGTGCTGCGTATGGAACTGCGCGCCGGGCATCAGCTGACCGGCCCGGTGATCGTCGCCCAGGATGATTGCACCACCTGCGTGCCGCCCGGCATGTGGGTCAATGTCGACCCGTTTGGTAACCTGCTGATCACTGCGAGCGAGGCGTAATATGGCAATTGATGGACGTAACCTGCAAATCCTCGCCAACTACTGCGCGGCCGCCGCCGATGCGATGGCGTTTACACTGATGCGCACCGCGCACTCGACTTTCGTCAAAGAGACCGAAGATTTCTCCTGCCAGATCGTCAGCCGCACTGGCCTGGCGTTCGCCTCACCGCGCAGCTTTGGCGCACCCTGGTACAGCGGCATCGACTATGCGCCGGTGCTGGCGCTGATTGAGGATTACGCCGAGGGCGACATCTGCATCACCAACGATGCCTACGCCGGTAACGTCGCCACCCATTCTCCCGACATCCATATCTGGAAACCGGTGTTTCATCAGGGCGAAATTGTCTGCTTCGTGGTCGGCCACATTCATAACACCGATGTCGGGGGCGCAGTACCGGCTTCGCTGTCGCGTTCGCTGACCGATATCGTGCAGGAGGGGATCCGCATTCCGCCGCTCAAAATCGTCAGCAACGGCGAACTGAACGACGATGTGGCCAGCATTATGCGGCTCAACGTGCGGGCACCGGAGCAGAACTGGGGCGATTTCAAAGCGCAGCTGGCGTCGGTTAACGTGGGGGAGCGCAAAATTCACGACATTATCGCCCGCTTTGGCGTTGATGATTTCCTGCAGGGCATTGAAGGGATTCTCGATTACGCCGAAGCGCAGGCGCGCAGCATTATCGCCACCATTCCTGACGGCGACTATTTTTATGCCGACTACGCAGATGAAGATGGCGAAGGCGGCTATCCCTGTCGCATCGCGATTACGCTGCGGGTAGAGGGCGACCGGCTGGAGCTGGACTACACCGGCAGCGATCCCCAGCTGGCCTCTTCGCTGAACATGCCGACCGGCGGCCGTGAGCGGCATCCGCTGGCGCTGGTCGGCGTGACCTATGTGCTCTCGACGCTCGATCGTTCGCTGCTGCTCAATGCCGGCACGCTGCGGCCGACCCGGGCGATACTGCCGCCGGGCACGGTGATGAACTGTGAGGCACCGGCGGCGGTGGGCATGCGCTCACTGACCTGCGCGCTGTCGCAAATCGCTACTGTTGGCGTCTTCTCGCTGGCAATGCCGGACCGTCTGCCGGCTAACTCGCCCGGCGGTAACTCGATCATGAATATCCGCACCCAGACTCAAGACCGCAGCGTGGTTGCCTCGCTCGGTCCGGTCGGCGGTGGCGCAGGCGGCACGCCGCGTCATGACGGGCCGGACGGCTCGGGTGGCCTCTCCGCCTTCCTGAAAAATACCCCGATTGAGATTAATGAAGCGGAAGTCCCGATTCGCTTTCACCGCTACGGACTGGCCCAGGACAGCGCCGGTGCCGGCCGGTATCGCGGCGGACTGGCCACCGAAATGGCATTCGAAGTTTTCTCGCCCAATACCACTATTACCGCACGTAACCGCAACCGGTCGGTATTTGCCTCCGCCGGCGTGGTCGGCGGGCAGAGCGGGGCGCTGTCGCACTTCCGCACGCTGCGTGACGGCAGGGTGATTAACCACGGCAATACCGATGTGATCGGCGCAGAGCCGGGCGACGTGGTGGAAGTGCGCGGACCGGGCGCAGGCGGCTATGGCTTGCCGTCGCAGCGCGACCCGCAAGCGGTGCTGCAGGATGTGCGCTGCGGCTTTCTCAGCCTGAACGCGGCCCGGCAGCAGTATGGCGTGGCAATAGTCGATAACCAGCTGGATCAGCAGGCGACCGCCCGGTTGCGCGCCGCGATGCCACAGCAGGCGAGCCAGCATTTTGAGCACGGCGCGGCGCGTCAGCGCTTTGAATCGCTCTGGACAGCGCAGCGGTATCACTTGCTTACGGTTTTTCTTGCCGCAGCGCCGGTCAGCTGGCGGCACTTCCTGAAAACCCAGGTATTCCGCGCGGTGGAAGAAATAGGCGAAACGGCGGATATGGCGCAAATATTCAGTGATTTGCGTCAGCGATACCCGGCAATGGCGAACAACTAACGGCAATGCGGCATCGTCTACTACGCTTTAAGTCTGCAAGGACAACCAAGGGAAACGCGACGATGAGCATGAAAACCAGTGATTTTTTTGTCCAGCGCCTGAAAGAGTGGGGCGTCACCCGGATTTACGGCTACCCTGGCGACGGTATTAACGGCGTGCTGGGGGCGATTCAGCGCGCCAATGAGAAGGGTGATGGCATCGAGTTTATTCAGGTGCGCCACGAGGAAATGGCCGCATTTATGGCGGCCGGTCACGCTAAGTTCACCGGTGAAATGGGTGTCTGCCTGTCAACCGGCGGGCCTGGCGCTACCCATCTGCTGACCGGTCTGTATGACGCCAAAATGGACCATGCGCCGGTGCTGGCGATTGCCGGTCAGGCGGAAGCCACGGCCCGCGGAGCCAGCTATCAGCAGGAGATGAATCTGGATCGCATCTTCTCGGACGTGGCGAATTTCGTCCAGGAAGCGGCTGCGCCGGCCCAGGTTCGTCACCTGATCGATCGCGGCGTGCGGATTGCGAAGGCCCAGAACGGCGTCGCGGTGGTGATCATCCCTAAAGATATCCAGGATGAAGAGTGGCAGGCGCCGCAGCATCTGCACGGCTTCACCCATTCGGGCAGCGGCTATCAGCGGCCAAAAGTGATTCCGTATGAAGCAGATCTGCAACGGGCTGCCGACATACTGAATGCCGGTAAAAAAGTGGCGATTCTGATTGGCGCGGGCGCGCGCAACGCCGCGGTTGAGGTGGTGCAGGCCGCCAACGTGCTGGGTGCTGGCGTGGCGAAAGCGCTGCTGGGTAAAGACGTGCTGCCGGACGACGCGCCGTTTGTTACCGGATCGATTGGCCTGCTCGGCACCAAACCCTCGTCAGATTTAATGAAAAACTGCGATACCCTGTTGATGATTGGCAGCGGCTTCCCGTGGACCGAATTTTTGCCGGAAGAGGGCAAGGCGCGAGCGGTACAGATCGATATCGATCCGGCGATGCTCGGCCTGCGCTATCCCTGTGAAGTCAACCTGCACGGCGATGCCGCAGAAACCCTGCGCGCGCTGTTGCCGTTGCTGGAGCATAAGCAGGATCGCAGCTGGCAGGAAGATATTGCGGTTCAGGTCCGTGACTGGTGGACGCTGATGGAAGAGCGGGCTATGGCACCGGCGAATCCGGTCAATCCGCAGCGCGTCGTGTGGGAGATGTCCCCCCAGCTGCCGGACAACGCAATTGTCACCTCTGACTCCGGCTCGTGCGCCAACTGGTTTGCCCGCGATTATCGGGTCAAACAGGGACAGCGCGCCTCGCTCTCCGGCGGACTGGCCTGCATGGGTGCCGCCGTGCCTTACGCCATCGCGGCTAAGTTTGCTCACCCGGAAAAACCGGTGGTGGCGCTGGTCGGTGATGGTGCAATGCAGATGAATAACATGGCGGAGCTGATCACCATTCAGAAATACTGGCAGCAGTGGGCCGACCCGCGTCTGATCGTCTGCGTGTTCAACAATCAGGATCTCAACCAGGTGACCTGGGAGCAGCGGGTGATGGAAGGCAATCCACGCTTTGACGCCTCGCAGCAGCTGCCGGATGTGAAATACGCTGAGTTTGCTGAGTCGCTGGGATTGACGGGCATTTTTGTCGATAACCCTGACAATCTGGCTGCCGCCTGGCAGCGAGCGCTGAGCGCCGACCGCCCGGTATTGCTGGAGGTGAAAACCGATCCGGAAGTCGCTCCGCTGCCGCCGCACATCACCTTTAAGCAGGCAAAAGCGTTTATGGCGTCGATGGTGAAAGGTGACCGTGGCGCGGCGCAAATCATCAGTGATACCGCCAGTCAGCTGCTGCATAAAAAGCATTAAGGGTTAAGCCGGGCCATGTTGCGCCGCTACCCTTACGCTTTTCTCCCCGGGCGCACTCGCGTCCGGGTTTCCCCCCTTCTTCAGCATAACTAACGGGAGTCTTACCATGGCTACTGATACAAGCCCTGTCTGGTTTATTTCGGGATGCTCTACCGGTTTTGGTCGCGAACTGGCGCAGCAGACTATCGCGCGCGGTTTCAGGGTGGTGGTCACGGCACGTGACACCGCGAAAGTCGCCGATCTGGTTGAAGGGCATGACAATGCGCTGGCGGTGGCGCTGGATGTCACTCAGCAATCCAGCATCGATCAGGCGGTGCAGGCGGCGCTGAATGCGTTCGGCACCATTGATGTTCTGGTGAATAATGCCGGTTATGGCTACCAGAGTTCGGTGGAAGAGGGTGAGGAGCAGGAGATCCGCGCTCAGTTCGATGCCAACGTATTCGGTCTGTTTGCCCTGACCCGGGCAGTGCTGCCGGCGATGCGCAAGGCGCGCAGCGGGCACATCATTAACATCACCTCAGTGGCGGGCTTTATCGGCTTTGCCAGCTCCGGTTACTACTCGGCCAGCAAGCATGCGGTGGAAGGCTGGTCCGACTCGCTGGCACAGGAAGCGGGTCCGCTGGGTATTCACGTCACCTGCGTCGAGCCAGGCCCATTCCGCACCGACTGGGCTGGCCGCTCGCTGCATCAGACTCCGAGCACCTTGCCGGAATATGCTGATACCGCTGCCGCCCGGATGAAAGCCACCGCCGAATACAGCGGCACCCAGAAAGGCGATCCTGCCCGTGCCGCTCAGGCGATGATTGCGATTACCGAGCATGATAATCCGCCACGTCATCTGGTAATGGGCGCATGGGGCTATGAGGCGGTCACCAGCAAGCTCAAAGAACGTCTGGCGCAGATTGAAGCGTGGAAACAGACGTCGGTGGATACCGATTTTCCTGAGTAGGTGACTGTACTGCGGATGGCGGGAAGTCGTCAGAATGTGGAATTGAATCCGAAGCCGGTAAAACAGAAAGGCCCGGACAACGGGCCTTTCATCGCGCAGTGCGAGCCTAAATTTCCTGCGTTTCGCGCACCTGCAGCTCTTGCAACTTGCGGCGCACCAGGGCAGAGGAGGAGCGTTTTTTCGCCTGAGCTAACTGGGCTTTAATGGCGGGCAGATCGGGTCTGGCCATCCACTCAGCAATCAACAGTGCCTTTAACTCCCGGTTCCCGACCTCAGTCGGATCCAAAGCGGTGGTATCATCGTGTTTATCGTAATACGACATAACAAGCTCTCCCTGTAGTCACTATTTTATAAGCCTGGAAAAATTCCGGGATTAAAGGTTGCGGTGCTTTCTTCGGCAACCCTGTTCGGCGATTGTAGCGTAGTTCATTTTTTAACCCAAGCATGGCATCGTAAATCTCCTCCAGGGGTGTCGGACGATTGCGGTCAACGATCTCTCCTGACGCGGCCTGGAAAACAAAACCGCCAATACAGCAGCTTTCATAGTGTGCAATTAACGCCAGTACTACGTTCTTTAAAACGACAGCACTGCCCAATCCGGCAAGGCTAATGTGGCGAAAATCACCCAGGCACCCCAGACCATCGAACACGTCAAAACAGACCTCAGCCAGGCCGTTAACCGGAAAGGAGATGCCTTGTGGCATCCGGTATCCGATACGGGTAAAGATATGTTCATCAATCAGGTTGCCAGCGATAACAGTGTAAGACTTATTACCGGCAACAAACACGTAGCTGTGATGAACCCGCCGGTCGTAAATGAATCTTTTTCGCCTGATGTCGTAGTGTTCGAGAAAAACCTCTTCGTCTATGCGCACTTATCATCCCTGCATGCAGCCTGTAAATCCTTAAGCCGCGATTTTTCAGTAGCTGCCCGGACTCGTCAAACACCCATATGAAAATTAGGGTTATCCATTCCAGAGTGATAGTCGCTGTTGCTGCGCATCGACCTTATTTTGCGACCCTTGCCGCACTTCATCTCAGCAATGCGCCCCGTTATCGCGCATCCGTGCGCTATCGCCGTGCTGAAAAAATCCGCCCCCGCATCCGTTAGTGGTCTCAGGCCATCATAAGAATTCGATCTTGTATCCCAGTCCGTATCCCGTCTGGCATCCCCGTTTCAGACCGGTCCGTTCACCGCTTTCTGGCACGCTTCCTGCACTTACTCATCAGCGATGTTACTGGCGAGGTAGACCATGTTTGACTCCTTATTAGATGAAGATGCGACCACCCTGGCGGCGATGATCCGCAGCGGTGACGTTTCGGCCAGCGAACTGACTCAGGCCGCGCTGGCGCGTATGGCGCGGCGGGAGCCTGACATTCAGGCGTTTTGTACGCCGACGCCGGATCGGGCGCTGGCACAGGCAAAAGCGCTGGATGCCCGCAGGGCACGCGGTGAAACGCTGGGTGCGCTGGCAGGCGTGCCGCTGGCGGTAAAGGATTTGATCTGCACCGCCAGCGTACGTACCACCTCGGGTTCGGCTGCATATCAGGATTTTATTCCTGACGACGACGATATTACGGTCGAGCGACTGCTGGCAGCCGATGCCATTCTGCTGGGCAAAACCACCGCGCCGGAGTTTGGTTATAGCGGCGTCGGACACAATCCTCTGTTCCCGTCGCCCCGCAATCCGTGGGATCTGACGAAGACACCTGGCGGCTCCAGTGCCGGATCGGGCGCGGCAGTGGCGGCGCGGCTCTGTCCGATCGCCCTTGGCAGTGATGGCGGCGGCTCGGTGCGCATTCCGGCGGCTCACTGCGGCATTTACGGGTTCAAAGCCTCAATGGGACGCGTCCCGCTGTGGCCCGGCTGTCGCGATGAACGTTATCCGGGCGTCTCGAGCTGGGAATCGCTGGAGCACATTGGCCCGATGACGCGCACGGTACGCGACGCCGCCTTGATGATGTCGCTGATGGCTGGCCCGGATATGCGCGATCGCCACTCGATTCCCTGTAGCGACGTTGACTGGCTGGGCGCGCCCGATCAGCCGGTCGAAAAACTGCGCATCGCCTTTAGCGCCGATTTTGGCTACGTGGCGGTCGATCCTGAGGTCCGCGCCGTGGTCAGTGGCGCCGCGCAGCGTTTTGCGGCGGAAATCGGCGCAGAGCTGGAGCTGGCCGATCCTGGTTTCAGCGATCCCTCGGCGGCATTTGGTGCGCTGGTGGCGATGGAAAGCGATCTTAGTGGGATGCGCAGGATGATGGAGCAGCAGGGCGATCGGATGTCGCCGCACCTGGTCGCCATGCTACAGCGCGACTGGCGGGCCGAAACCTTTACCGACGCCATCACCACCCGCAAAGCGGTCAGCAATAGCCTGTGGCGTTTTATGCAGCGCTACGATCTGCTGATCACCCCGACGCTGGCGGTGCCGCCGTTCGCGCTCGGTATGCAGGGGCCGGAAATCATCGATGGCCGTATGGTACGCAGCGATCACTGGCTGTCGTTCTGCTTCCCGTTCAACTTCACCGGCCAGCCAGCGGCCTCGGTGCCGGCCGGTTTCACCGCCAGCGGCCTGCCGGTGGGACTGCAAATTGTCGGACGGCATCTTGATGATGCTTTAGTGCTGGCTGCCAGCGCGGCTTTCGAGCGCATTCAGCCGTGGAACCACCTCCAGCCTGGAATCGCCCAATGAAAAACGCCTCTGCACCTGCATTAGAACAGGAATTTGAACATCAGCCGGTGCCGCTAACGCACCGTCACTCCACCCGTTCCGTCTCGGCAGTCTGGTTCGGCTTTCCGATGATCCTGACCAATGCGCTATTCGGCGGCATCATCACCTGGCACCTGGGCTTCTGGCCGGCGCTGATCGCCATTCTGCTCGGTAATCTGGTGCTGTTCGCCTACGTCGGCGCGCTGAGCTGGTACGCCGGTAACAGCGGGATGAACTTTGCCTTACAGGCGCGCCGCACCTTTGGCAGTAAAGGTTACATTCTGGTCTCCGGCTTTCTTTCGACCGTGGTGATTGGCTGGTACGCGTTCCAGACCGGGCTGACCGGCACGGTAATTAATCAGACCTTTGGCTGGAATGCGCTGGCGGTTACCGCCTTTGCCATGGTGCTTTATACCGCCATTACCTTTCTTGGCGTGCGTGCGCTGTCGGTACTGGGGATGATCGCCGCGCCGCTGTTTGTGGTACTGGGCGGGGTGGCGCTCTGGCTGATTGGCCAGCAGCATGACTTCACTACCGTTACCCACTGGCAGGGCAGCGCCAGCGCGGCAGGCGCGATGAGTATGGGCACCGCCGTCACCATGGTGGTAGCTGGCTTTGCCGACTCCGGCACCATGACCGCCGACTTTACCCGCTGGTCGAAAAATGGCCGTTCGGCGGTGATCGCCGCATTCTCAGCCTTTCCGGTGGCGAATGTCATCTCCTATCTGTTTGGCGTGGTGATCGTCGCGGTCGGCGCGGCGGTCGATCCGCTGACCAACGGCGGCAACTTTCTGCCGATGCTGATGGGACACAGCGCCTTTTTATCGGTAGTGGCCTGCCTGTTCGTGTTTATCAACCTCGGCTCGGTCTGCACCCACTGCCTGTATAACGGCGCAGTCGGCTTCAGCCATCTGTTCAGCAGTAAAATGCGCCTCTGGACGCTGATTCTGGGGGCGATCGGCGGGGTGCTGGCGCTGGCCGGCGTCTGGTCTTACTTCCTTGAATGGCTCAGCCTGCTGGGCATTGTGGTGCCGCCATTTGGCGCAGTGATGATTGTTGATCTGATTTTTATGGCGAAAATCAGCGAGCAGCGGCCAGCGCAGCGTTTTCGCGCCACCGCCTTTGCAGCCTGGGCGATCGGCAGCCTGTGTGCGGTTATCGCCCATCTGGCCTTTCCGCAATTTGGTGAAGCGGTGATTGGCCTGGTAACCGCCGCGCTCAGTTACAGTCTGATTAGCCGGGGGCGTGCGCCGCAGCCGGTGATGGAGAATAAAAATGCCTGATTACAGCGTCAACTCTGTGCCCTACGCCTGGCCGTTTGACGGCGGCTTCAGCCCGGCCGACACCGCGCTGGTGGTGATTGATATGCAAACTGACTTCTGTGGCGTCGGCGGCTACGTCGATACCATGGGTTACGATGTGGCGCTGACCCGTGCCCCGATTGCGCCGTTGCAGCAGGTGCTGGCGGCGATGCGTGCCCGGCAGTTTCCGATTATTCACACCCGTGAAGGGCATCGGCCGGACCTCAGCGACTTGCCGGCCAATAAGCACTGGCGATCGCGACGGATGAAAGCGGGCATCGGTGATGTCGGGCCGTGCGGCCGTATTCTGGTACGCGGCGAACCCGGCTGGGAGATTATCCCGGAGCTGGCGCCGCTACCGGGCGAGGTGGTGATTGATAAACCGGGCAAAGGCTCGTTTTACGCCACCGATCTGGAGTTGATCCTGCGCAGCCGCAATATCCGCAATCTGATCCTCAGCGGCATCACCACTGATGTTTGCGTGCATACCACGCTGCGTGAAGCTAACGATCGCGGATTTGAATGCCTGGTGTTATCCGACTGCTGCGCCGCCACCGAGCGGCGACATCATGAGGCGGCGCTCAGCATGATCCAGATGCAGGGCGGGATTTTTGGCGCGGTTGCCAGTTCGGCTGCCTTGCTGGATAGCCTCGGTGGATAACCCACAGCGGCCCGCAGTCGGTCAGCTCTGCCGCGCATCGCGCTGTGGGCTGGCCTCAACCAGACTGGCAAGCTGATCGACCGGAACCGCGTGACTGAACAGATAACCCTGTAGCTGATTACAGCCCGCATCCGCCAGCGCTGACATCTGGCCTGGCGTCTCAACGCCTTCGGCGGTCACCATCAGGCCCATCGCATGTCCCAGCTTAACCACTGACTCAATAATGGCGACCGAATTATCCGCTACGCCCAGCGACTGCGTAAACGAGCGGTCAATTTTGATCTTATCGACCGGGAAGTGGCTGAGATAGTTCAGGCTGGAGTAGCCGGTACCAAAATCATCCAGCGCGATGCGGAAACCCGCCTCGCGTAGCGCGACAATAATGGCGCGCGCCTCTTGCTCATCTTCGATCAACACTCCTTCGGTGATCTCCAGCTCAATTCGCATCGGGTCGCCGCCGTGCTGCCGGACAATTTCAGTCATCCGTTCAACAAAGCCGGTGGCACGAAACTGCACCGGCGAGACGTTGACCGCCACCATCAGGCCAGGAAAACGCTGCTGGGTGGCGCAGGCTTCCGCCAGCACCCACTCTCCGAGCGGAATAATCAGCCCGGTCTCTTCGGCAATGGCAATAAATTCGCCGGGAGCAATCAGCCCACGGGTTGGATGATGCCAGCGCAGCAGCGCCTCAACGCCGACCATCTGCTGGCCGCCAATGTCCATCAGCGGCTGGTACCAGACTTCCAGCCCCTGCTGGTTTTGCAGCGCACTGCGCAAATCGGCGGCGATGGTCTGGCGGGTGCGCACCGACTCATCCATCGCCCGTTCAAACTGTCGATATTTGCCGCGTCCGCCGCTTTTGGCTTCGTACAGCGCAATGTCCGCTTTGCGCATTAATTCCAGCCGATCAACGCCATCTTTGGGGGCCAGCGCCAGACCGATGCTGGCACCGCTCCAGACCTCACTGCCAAACAGCGTAAACGGCTGGCTGAGCTGGTCGATGATGCGCTGCGCCAGCCCCTGCGCCTGAGAAAGCGTCTCTACTTCTGGCATCACCACGATAAACTCATCGCCGCCGATCCGCCCGACAGTATCGCTGGCGCGCACCATCCGGCTCAGGCGCTGCGCCACGGCAATGATCAGCTCGTCGCCGGCATGATGGCCATGGGTATCGTTGATCGCTTTAAAACGATCCAGATCGATCAGCAGCAGCGCCACTCGCTGATCGTGACGCGTGGCCAGCGCCAGAGCCTGAGTCAGACGATCTTCTACCAGCGCACGATTGGGCAGACCGGTCAGCACATCGTGAAATGCCAGATGCTGCGCCTGCGCCTCAGACGCGCCCAGCTTCAGCATCGACTGCGACAGATTGATCGACGAGGTCCAGAGACGGCGCACCATATACAGGCAGAGCAGGGAGATCGCCAGCACCGCCAGACCGGTTGACGGGCCGATAGTGCGGAGCATCTGCGCGCCGGGGCGGGCTGGCACCCAGTTGAGGTAGCCGACCGCATCACCGGATTGCGCGATCAGCAGGTAGCGCGCCTCGGTTCCGGGCTGCGGATTCCCGTCTGAGAAGTGCAGTCCCTCCAGCTGGTTGCGCTCGGCCAGGCTGGCCAGATAGCCATCGTCGAGAAATTTCAGGCTGACCAGCCGGAAACGCGGCAGGGCGTCACTGTCGCGCTGAATATTACCGACCGCCAGTGCGGCAGTCCGGCCAGCGATCCGGGCATAGTCGACCTTATCCTCGCGGCCCTGATTGCGGATCAGCGGGCTTAGCAGGATATCGTCGATCTGCGTGGCTTGCTGCTGTGGCGAGACCGGCTGACCGTCACGCCAAACCCTGACGATCTGATTTTGCTGATCCATTACCAGGATCAGCTGATGGCCGAACATCTCAAACAGCCAGTTGCCAATGTTCTCATCCAGCCAGCCTGAGGCCACGTCCTGATCCAGCAGATGCTGCTGAAGCGGCTGCCAGCGCGACAGACTACGCAGCTGACGCAGATGTTCGTTCAGGCTCTGGGTGAATGAGGCTTCAATCATCCGCTGCTGCTGTTGCCGGGCCTCGGCGTTGGTCAGCGAGGTGCCAATGTACAGCGCCGTGCCCGCGCCGCCAAAGGTCAGCAGCAGAATCGCCACCAGCGGCACCAGCACTTCACGCAGAAAACTACGGCGAAAATCACCAGAAAGTTTAAGGCTGTTTATCATTTTTATTTTTTCTCTGCAGCAGGAGTACAGCTTAAAAACTAGCAGACGGTAACGGGTCTTCCACACAAACCTTCACGCACAGTGAAGCCGGCGATGGTTTTTTGCGGTGAAGGTGAGGGGAGCAGGAGCAGGTGTGACAGAAAGGAAAAGATACCTTAATTCAGTCAGGCTTATGGGTGATGGGTTTTTTGATGTGCCTCGCATCAGCCAAATTCACCTCTCCTTCACTCCTTCGTCACGGTTCTGTCATCTGATCCGGTCAAGGTAATGCCATCCCGCAGTGCTTTTCGCTGCGTCCCCACTCTGTAACCCGTGAGGATTTCATCGTGATGGAGTTATCCAGACATCCGACCACTGTTTATCAGGCGGTCGCTGCACAACTCGAACAGGCGCTACAGCAACGCTACCGCTGTGGCGACTATCTTCCCTCCGAGCAACAACTGGCCGATCACTATGAAGTTAACCGCCACACCTTACGCCGGGCGGTGGATGAACTGGTGAACAAAGGGCTGCTGCAACGCCGTCATGGCGTCGGCATTCTGGTGCTGATGCGCCCTTATGACTATCCGCTGCACGCTCAGGCGCGCTTTAGCCAGAACCTGATGGAGCAGGGCAGTCACCCGACCAGCGAGCGGCTGCTGGCGGTGTTGCGTCCGGCCAGCCAGGACGTCGCCAGCGCGCTGGGCGTCAAAGAGGGCGACAACGTCATTCACCTGCGCACCCTGCGGCGTGCCAACGGCGTGCCGTTGTGTGTCATCAACCACTTCCTCGCCGATCTCAGCTGGTGGCCGCAGTTGCAGCATTTTAACAGCGGTTCGCTGCACGATTACCTCGATAAGCACACCGGCAAACAGCTGGTGCGCACCCAGACCCGCATCAGCACCCGGCGGGCGCAGGCGAAAGAGTGTAAGCAGCTGGAAATCGCGCTGCATTCGCCGCTGCTCTGCGTGCGGACGCTGAATAAAACCCGTGACGGTGCGATGGCCGAATACTCGGTCAGCCTGACGCGCGGCGACATGATTGAACTGACTCTGGAGCATTAATGGAACAGCAAACGGCCCGCCAGCGCTGGCTTTCCGTGCTGGCACACAGCAGCGCGACACAGCTTAACGCGCACTGGCAGGCGCTTAACCTCCAGCCAGCGTTCACTCTGATTCGTCCGGCAGAGATCGGCCTGACCCGGCTGCAGGCGCGGATGGGCGCGACCGGTAAACGCTTTGTGATGGGGGATGCGACGGTGACGCGCGCGGTGGTGCAGCTCAGCGACGGCACGCTGGGCTACAGCTACATCCTGGGACGTGACAAAGCCCATGCCGAGCGCTGCGCCTTACTCGATGCCCTGTTACAGCAGCCGGAAACCCGGACGCTGCTGGAAGAGAAAATTATTACCCCGCTGGCGGCATGGCGTGATGAGCAGCGTCAGCTGCGCGCGCGTGAAATTGCCAGCAGCAAAGTGGACTTCTTTACGCTGGTACGCGGAGATAACTGATGACTTTACTGGCAAGTTTTAACCATCCGGTGGCGGATGCACAGCGCGCATTTCGTCGCATCCTCAAGGCGATGAGCGAACCTGGCGTGATGGTGTCGCTGCCGCTGCAACAGGGCTGGGGCGCACTGTCGCCTGCCGCCACCGCACTGTTACTGACGCTGGTCGATCAGGAAAGCCCGGTCTGGCTGGATGCGCAGATCGATAACGAACAGTTGCGCAATAACCTGCGCTTCCATACTGGTGCGCCGATTACTGCGCAACAGGATGCGCCTTTCGCGCTCAGTCATGCCAGCTCACATCCCGATCCGGCCCATTTTGCCGCCGGTGATAATCTGGCACCGGAAAAGAGCACCACCCTGATTATTGAAGTGCCGTCGCTGAATGGCGGCCTGACGCTGCGCCTCTCCGGACCGGGCCTGCGTGAAACCCGCGCCATTGCGCCGCAGCTGCCGGAAAGCGTGCTGGCCTATCTGCGCAGCCGGCCTCATCCGTTCCCGCAGGGCGTCGATCTGATTTTTACCTGTGGCGAAGCGATGATGGCGGTGCCGCGCACCACGCTTGTGGAGGTGTGCTGATGTACGTTGCGGTGAAAGGGGGCGAAAAGGCGATTGCCCACGCCCATCAGCTGCAGGCCGATCTGCGGCGCGGCGATCGGGATGTCGCCGAACTGGGCTGCGATCAGGTGGCACAGCAGCTCGGTCTGGCGGTCGATCGGGTGATGACTGAAGGTGGAATTTACGATCCGGAACTGGCGGCGCTGGCGATCAAACAGGCCAGCGGCGATCTGGTGGAGGCGATCTTCCTGCTGCGCGCCTATCGCACCACGCTGCCACGACTGGCGGAGAGCCAACCGCTGGCGACCGGATCGATGCGTATCGAGCGGCGTATCTCGGCGGTTTACAAAGATCTGCCGGGCGGCCAGGTGCTGGGACCGACCTATGACTACAGCCACCGTCTGCTCGACTTTACGCTGCTGGCCAACGGTGACACGCCGGCATCGCCACGCGACGATCGGGCGCTGGATGCTCAGTGTCCGCACATGTTCAGCATGATGAGCGACGAAGGGCTGGCGATGCGCGAAGAAGACGACGGCAGCGAACCGACCGATATCACCCGCGAGCCGATGAGCTTTCCCGCCTCACGCGCCGCCCGATTACAGCAGCTGGTGCGCGGTGATGAGGGGTTTTTGCTGGCGCTCGGTTATTCAACCCAGCGCGGCTATGGTCGCACCCACCCGTTTGCCGGTGAGATCCGTACCGGCTATCTCAGCGTCAGCATCTGCCCGGAAGAGCTGGGGTTTGAACTGGAGATCGGTGAACTGCTGCTGACCGAGTGTGAAATGGTCAACGGCTTCGCCCACCGTGACGACAGCGCGCCGCATTTCACCCGCGGTTACGGTCTGGTGTTTGGTCGCGCCGAACGTAAAGCGATGGCGATGGCGCTGGTTGACCGGGCGCTGCAGAGCGGTGAGCAGCAGGAACGCATCACCAGCCCGGCGCAGGATGAAGAGTTTGTGCTGTCGCACGCCGATAACGTCGAAGCGGCGGGCTTCGTTTCCCACCTTAAACTGCCGCACTACGTCGATTTCCAGGCCGAGCTGGAACTGCTGAAACGGCTGCGACAGGATCATCAGGAGCGCAACCATGGCTGAACTCCACGGTTATAACAACGGCTATCTGGATGAGCAAACCAAACGCACCATCCGCCGCGCGATCCTCAAAGCGGTGGCGATCCCTGGCTATCAGGTGCCGTTTGCCGGACGGGAAATGCCGATGCCTTACGGCTGGGGCACCGGCGGCATTCAGCTCACCGCCAGCGTGATTGGCGATCAGGATGTGCTGAAGGTGATCGATCAGGGCGCGGATGACACCACCAATGCAGTGTCGATTCGTCGCTTCTTTCAGCGGGTCAGCGGGGCGGCGACCACCGAACGCACCGCCGATGCCACGCTGATCCAGACCCGGCATCGCATTCCGGAAACGCCGCTGGAAGAGGACCAGATTCTGATCTTCCAGGTGCCGATCCCGGAGCCGCTGCGCTTTATTGAGCCGCGTGAAACCGAAACCCGGACCATGCACGCGCTGGAGGAGTACGGCATCATGCAGGTGAAACTGTATGAAGATATTGCCCGCTACGGCCATATTGCCACCACCTATGCCTATCCGGTCAGGGTCAACGAACGCTATGTGATGGACCCATCGCCGATCCCCAAATTCGATAACCCGAAAATGCACATGATACCGGCCCTGCAACTGTTCGGTGCCGGCCGCGAAAAGCGCATTTACGCCTTACCGCCCTATACCAAAGTGGAAAGTCTCGACTTCGATGACCATCCGTTCACCGTTCAGCAGTGGGAAGAACCCTGTGCGCTGTGCGGCTCGCGTCACAGCTATCTCGATGAGGTGGTGATGGACGATCAGGGAACGCGGATGTTTGTCTGCTCCGACACCGACTTTTGCCATCAGCAGCAGGAACAGCAACATGCACAGTGATCAGCCGCTGCTTGCGGTCAGCCAGCTCACCCATCTTTATGCGCCGGGCAAAGGGTTCGAACAGGTCAGTTTCGATCTTTATCCGGGCGAAGTGCTGGGCATTGTCGGCGAGTCCGGCTCCGGCAAAACCACACTGCTGCACAGCCTGTCGGCGCGTCTGACGCCGCAGCAGGGCAGCATTCTTTATCAGGGACGCAACCTCTATCAGATGAGTGAAAGCGATCGCCGTCGTCTGCTGCGCACCGAATGGGGCGTGGTGCATCAGCATCCGCTGGACGGATTGCGGCCACAGGTCAGCGCCGGCGGCAATATCGGCGAACGGCTGATGGCGGTCGGCCAGCGCCACTATGGCGATATCCGCGCCGAAGCCAGCCGCTGGCTGCAGGCGGTAGAGATTGCCGCTAACCGTATCGACGATCTGCCGACCACTTTTTCCGGCGGGATGCAGCAGCGTCTGCAGATCGCCCGTAACCTGGTGACCCAGCCGCGCCTGATGTTTATGGATGAGCCAACCGGCGGGCTGGATGTGTCGGTACAGGCGCGACTGTTGGATCTGCTACGCACGCTGGTGCGGGAACTCAATCTGGCGGTGGTGATTGTCACCCACGATCTCGGAGTAGCGCGACTGCTGGCGCACCGGCTGCTGGTGATGAAGCAGGGGCGGGTGGTGGAGAGCGGATTAACCGACCGGGTGCTTGACGATCCCCATCATCCTTACACGCAATTGCTGGTCTCTTCGGTGCTCAATTAAATGATGACTCACACCCCCATGTTGCAGGTTGAGAATCTGTGTAAAACCTTTGTGCTGCATAACCAGAACGGCGCTGCGCTGCCGGTATTGCAGAACGCCAGCCTGACGGTCAGTCAGGGCGAATGTGTGGTGCTGCAGGGCCACTCCGGCAGCGGTAAATCGACTCTGCTGCGGGCGCTGTACGGCAACTATCAGCCCAACAGCGGCCATATCCGGCTGCAGCATCAGGGCGAATTGATCGATATGGCGCAGGCGACGGCGCGGCAGATCATCGCCATCCGGCGGGATACGGTCGGCTGGGTCAGCCAGTTCCTGCGGGTTATTCCGCGGGTGCCGACGCTGGAGATTGTGATGCAGCCGCTGCTGGAGCGCGGCGTCGAGCGCGCCTTCTGTGAAAAGCGCGCCCGTGAGCTGCTGAGCCGGCTTAACGTGCCGGAGCGTCTCTGGTCGCTGGCCCCGTCGACCTTTTCCGGCGGTGAGCAGCAGCGGGTTAACATCGCGCGCGGCTTTATCGCCGACTATCCGGTGCTGCTGCTGGATGAACCGACTGCCTCACTCGACAGTGTTAACCGTGACGCGGTGGTCGGACTGATTGAACAGGCGCGCGCCCGCGGTGCCGCCATTGTCGGCATTTTCCACGATGAAGCGGTGCGCGACCGGGTGGCCGATCGGCTGCACCTGATGCAACCGATCGCCACAGGAGCACAAGCATGATCATTAATAACGTCCGACTGGTGCTGGAAAACGAGGTGGTCGCCGGATCGCTGGAGTTCCGTGACGACCGCATCAGCAGCTTCAGCGAAACCGCCAGTCAGCAACCGGGCGCGCTGGACGGCGAGGGTGCCTGGCTGCTGCCGGGGCTGGTGGAGCTGCACACCGATAACCTCGACAAGTTTTTCACTCCCCGGCCCAAAGTGGACTGGCCGGCTCATTCGGCGATGAGCAGCCACGATGCGCTGATGGTTTCCAGCGGCATTACCACCGTGCTGGATGCGATTGGCGTCGGAGACGTGCGCGACGGCGGCCACCGGCTGGAGAATCTCAGCAAGATGATCGACGCCATCCGCGACAGCAACCGTAAAGGGCTGAACCGCGCCGAGCATCTGCTGCACCTGCGCTGTGAGTTGCCGCATCCGACCACCGTGCCGCTGTTTGAGGCGCTGATGGGGACACCGGAACTGGCGCTGGTTTCGCTGATGGATCACTCACCGGGGCAGCGTCAGTACGCCTCGCTGGAAAAATACCGCGAATACTATCAGGGCAAATATCAGCTCAACGATCGGGAGATGCACCTGTTCGAGCATGACCAGCTCACGCTGGCGGCCGCCTGGTCTCAGCCTAACCGCCAGGCGATTGCTGCGCTGTGCCGTGAGCATGGCATCGCCATCGCCAGCCACGACGACGCCACCGCGGCGCACGTTGAGGAGTCGCATGCGGCGGGCAGCCGTATCGCCGAGTTTCCGACCACGCTGGAGGCGGCCCGCGCCTCGCGTTATCGCAATATGCAGGTGCTGATGGGCGCGCCAAACATCGTGCGCGGCGGATCGCACTCCGGCAACGTCGCTGCCTGGGAGCTGGCGTCACACGGGTTGCTGAATATCCTGTCGTCAGATTACTACCCGGCCAGCCTGCTGGATGCGGCGTTCCGGCTGGCGGCGGATGAGCGCAACAGCCTTGGCATGGCGCAGGCCATCGCGCTGGTGACCTGTAATCCGGCGCGGGCGCTGGGGCTGGAAGATCGCGGTGTGATTGCGGAAGGCTGCCGCGCCGATCTGGTGCTGGCGCATACCGCCCACGGTCACCCGCACGTGCGCCACGTCTGGAGCAAAGGCCGGCAGGTCTATTAATGGCGCGCCTTATCTGGTTAATCGGGCCGTCCGGATCGGGCAAGGATAGCCTGCTGAATGCGCTGCGCGCTGCCCCGCCGGCACGGCTGCTGATTGCCCATCGCTACATCACCCGCGCCGCCGATGCCGGCGGTGAAAACCATGTGGCGCTGAGCGAGGCGGAGTTCGCCCGGCGCGCCGCGCTGGGGCTGTTCGCGGTCAGCTGGCAGGCGCACGGGTTTTATTACGGCATCGGCACTGAAGTGGAGAGCTGGCTGCAGCGCGGTCAGAACGTGGTGGTTAACGGCTCGCGGCTGCATCTGGCGCAGGCACAGGCGCGATTCGGGCCGCAGCTGCTGCCGCTCTGTCTGCAGGTGACGCCGTCGGTGCTGGCGGCGCGGCTGCGTCAGCGGGGACGGGAAGATGACGCGGAGATCGCCCTGCGGCTGGCGCGTGCTGCCCAGCCCCAGCCGGATGGGTGTCTGCTGCTCAATAATGACGGGGCGCTGGACCGCACGGTACAGCAACTTCGACAGCTGCTGGAGGCGTATCAATGAAATTCACTTTTTCCGGTAGCGCGGCGACAGTCCGGCATCGACTTCAGCGACCGGAGGCGTATCAATGAAACTCACTTTTCTCGGCACCGGTGGCGTCACCGCCGCGCCACTGTTTGGCTGTGACTGCCGTGCCTGTCAGCGCGCGCAGCAGGACCGGCGTTATCATCGTGCGCCGTGCAGTGCGCTGATAGAGGCGGGCAACGAGCGGATTCTGCTCGACGCCGGTCTGCCGCTGCTGGCCACGCGTTTCCAGCCCGGTGAGCTGACCCGCATTCTGCTGACGCACTACCATATGGATCACGTGCAGGGGCTGTTTGCGCTGCGCTGGGGTAAAGGTGCCTCTATTCCGGTGTGGGGGCCGCCCGACACCCGCGGCAGCGATGACCTGTTTAAGCATCCTGGCCTGCTCGATTTCCGGCCCTCATTAACCCCGTTTGTCGCCCAGTCGTTTGGTGAACTGCGGGTCACGCCGCTGCCGTTGCAGCATTCACGACTGACCCATGGCTACTTGTTCGACTGGCAGGGTAGCCGGCTGGCCTGGCTGTGCGACACCTGTGGCCTGCCGCCCGATACCGAAGATTTTCTGCGTGGTCAGCCGCTCGATCGGCTGGTGATCGACTGTAACGATCCGCCGCAGACCGCGCCGCGCAATCACAACGATCTCAACCTGGCGCTGGCGATTATAGACCGGCTTCAGCCGCGTCAGGCCTGGCTAACCCACCTCAGCCACGAGATGGACAACTGGTTAGCCGATCACCCGCTGCCAGAGGCGGTTCAGCCGGCGCGCGATGGTCTGATCCTGTCATCGGGTTCCGGCTGGCCTGTCACAGTTTGATCATCTGGCTGTCATGCCGCCTTCATGCCGCCACGCCTTAATAACCGGCAGAACGTAATCAGTGAGGACGGAGAACAATATGGCACAGGCACTTCTGAAAACGGTGGTCGATAACGACCTGCCACCGGCCAGTCTCGGCGGACAAAAAGTGTTGTCGGTGCAGAGTCTGAGCAAAGCGTACGGCGACAGCAAGGTGCTGGATAAGGTCAGCTTCGATCTGCACGCCGGGGAACTGGTGGCGGTGATTGGCCGTTCCGGCGCAGGAAAATCGACCCTGCTGCACATGCTCAACGGCACCATTGCCGCCAGCTCCGGCGCGATTATCAGCCTGCATCAGGGCGAAGTGGACCGCAACGTGGTCGCACTCAGCAGCCGCCAGCTGCGGGAGTGGCGCAGTCAGTGCGGCATGATCTTTCAGGATTTCTGTCTGGTGCCGCGTCTCGATGTGCTGACCAACGTGCTGCTGGGCCGGCTGAGCCAGACCAGTACGCTGAAATCGTTGTTTAAAATTTTTTCTGACCACGACCGCGCCCACGCAATTGAACTGCTGCAGTGGATGAACATGCTGCCGCAGGCGCTGCAACGGGCGGAAAACCTGTCGGGCGGTCAGATGCAGCGCGTGGCGATCTGCCGGGCGCTGATGCAGAACCCCAAAATCCTGCTGGCCGATGAGCCGGTGGCGTCACTCGACCCGAAAAACACCAAACGCATCATGGATGTGCTGCGTCAGGTGAGCGAGCAGGGCATCAGCGTGATGGTGAATCTGCACTCAATCGAACTGGTAAAAAGTTACTGCACTCGGGTGATTGGTATTCAGCGCGGGGTGGTGCTGTTCGATGGCCATCCGTCGCAGCTTACCGACAGCCTGCTGCATCAGTTGTACGGCGATGAACTTAATCAGATCCACTAACTTCCACGGCAAGAGAACAACCTCGAATGAAACTGACTTCTTTAGCGCTACTGACGGGTGTAATGGCTTTTGGTGTTAACGCAGCGGATGCGCCGAAACAACTTAACCTCGGTATTATGGGCGGACAAAACGCCACCCAGCAGATTGGTGATAACCAGTGTGTGAAGACCTTCTTTGATAAAGAGCTGGGCGTGGATACGCAGATGCGTAACGCCTCTGACTACTCCGGGGTGATCCAGGGATTGCTGGGCGGCAAAATTGATATGGTGCTGAGCATGTCACCGGCCTCGTTTGCCTCGGTTTACCTGCAGGACCCGAAAGCGGTCGATGTGGTCGGCATTGTGGTGGATGACAAAGATCAATCACGCGGCTATCACTCGGTAGTGATCGTCAAAGCTGACAGCCCGTATAAAAAACTGGAAGACCTGAAAGGCAAATCGTTTGGTATGGCCGATCCCGATTCGACCTCCGGCTTTCTGATGCCGAACCAGGCGTTTAAGAAACAGTTTGGCGGCACGGTAGACGATAAATACAACAATTTCTTCTCCAGCGTGACCTTCTCCGGCGGTCATGAGCAGGACATTCTCGGCGTGCTGAATAACCAGTTCGACGGCGCAGTGACCTGGACCTCACTGGTCGGTGATTATAACAGCGGCTATACCTCTGGCGCATTTGTCCGGCTGATCCGTATGGACCATCCGGATCTGATGAAGCAGATCCGCATTATCTGGCAGTCGCCGCTGATCCCCAACGGTCCGGTGCTGGTCAGCAACAAACTGCCGGCGGATTTTAAAGCCAAAGTGGTGGCGGCGATTAAGAAGCTGGATAAAGAAGACCACGCCTGTTTCGTCAAAGCGGTCGGCGGTGAGCAGCATATCGGTAATGCCACCGTGGCAGATTATCAGAACATCATTGATATGAAGCGCGACCTGATGAAAGGCAGCCGCGGCTAACGCTGCGACGGCAATCTCATCACCTCCTTCCCTGGCTATCCGGGGAAGGAGGACGCGGCAAACCCGCCGGCGTCCCGCTGCTTCAGCTCCGGAGATCCCCTCTTGACCGAATTCGAACGTTATTACCAACGCATCCGACGCCAGCAGAAGCGCGACACGCTGCTCTGGTCACTGCTGCTGGTCGCCCTTTATCTGGCGGCGGGCAACGTGGCGGAGTTCAATCTGCTGACCGTCTGGCAGTCGCTGCCTCACTTCTTCGACTATCTGCATGAAATTATGCCGGTGCTGCATCTGCCGCTGCTGTTCGCGGATGGCAAAACCGAAGGGTCGCTGGCTTACTGGGGCTACCGTCTGCCGATCCAGCTGCCGCTGATCTGGGAAACGCTGCAGCTGGCGCTGGCCTCCACCCTGCTGGCGGTGGCGCTGGCGGCGGTGCTGGCCTTTTTTGCTGCGGACAATACCCGCACCCCCGCCAGCCTGCGACTGGCGATTCGCGCCTTTGTCGCCTTTCTGCGCACCATGCCGGAGCTGGCGTGGGCGGTGATGTTCGTGATGGCGTTTGGCATCGGCGCAATCCCCGGCTTTCTGGCGCTGGCGCTGCACACGATAGGTAGCCTGACCAAACTGTTTTACGAGGCGATTGAATCGGCGTCTGATAAGCCGGTGCGCGGCCTGGCGGCCTGTGGTGCCACCATCCTGCAGCGGATGCGCTTCGCCTTCTGGCCGCAGGTGAAACCGATCTTTCTCTCCTACAGCTTTATGCGGCTGGAGATCAACTTCCGCTCCTCAACCATCCTCGGGCTGGTGGGCGCGGGCGGCATCGGCCAGGAGCTGATGACCAATATCAAACTTGATCGCTATGACCAGGTGAGCATCACCTTGCTGCTGATCCTGATTGTGGTGTCGCTGCTGGATACGCTCTCCGGCCAGTTGCGCCGTCGCGTCGTGGGAGAAACCGCATGATCAGCGTCGTAGCGGATATTACGCATCTCAAAGCGCAGCACCGCGCGCTGTTTGCCGCGCAACCGCGCTATCTGCGCCGCCTTGGGCTGCTGGCGCTGGCGGTGCTGCTCTACTATCTGTTCTTCTTTTCGGTCTATGGCATTGAGTGGTCGCGCCTGCTGAACGGCTGTCAGCAGCTGGGGCGCTACTTTCTGCGGATGTTTGTCTGGCAGGATTTTGCCAACTGGCCGTTTGGCTACTACTTCTCGCAGGTCGGGATTACGCTGGGCATCGTGTTTGCCGGCACCCTGACCGCCACGCTGCTGGCGCTGCCGCTGTCATTTCTGGCGGCGCGTAACGTGATGCACAGCCGGGCAACCCGACCGGTTGCCATTCTGATGCGTCGGCTGTTTGACCTGCTGCGCGGCATCGATATGGCGATCTGGGGGCTGATTTTCGTCCGGGCGGTCGGCATGGGGCCACTGGCCGGGGTTCTGGCGATTATCCTGCAGGATGTCGGGTTGCTGGGCAAACTGTATGCTGAAGGGCACGAATCGGTTGAGCGCTCGCCGAGCCGCGGCCTGGGTGCCGTCGGTGCCAACAGCCTGCAGAAGCACCGTTTCGGCATCTTTACCCAGTCGTTCCCGCAGTTTCTGGCGCTCAGCCTCTATCAGATTGAGTCCAATACCCGCTCAGCGGCGGTGCTGGGCTTTGTCGGTGCCGGTGGCGTCGGCCTGGTGTATGCCGAGAACATGCGGCTGTGGAACTGGGACGTGGTGATGTTCCTGACGCTGATTCTGGTGGTGGTGGTGATGGCGATGGATGCGCTCTCCAGTCGTCTGCGTAAGCGCTACATCAGCGGGACCCCGGTGCCGCTGTGGCAGCCTGCTGGGCGCGATTAAGCCGTTCGCTACGCTGCCAGGCGCGCTGCAGCGCCTGCACCAGCTGCGCCTGCTGCCAGGGCTTCGCCAGCCGTTCGCACAGCGGTAAGGTGACCGGCTGGTGGCGCAGGTCCTGACCACTGATCAACAGGGTCGCCAGCTGCGGCCAGTTTTGCTGCGCCTGGCGGATCACCTCAGCGCCGTTGATCTCGCCCGGCAGCATCAGATCGCTGATCAGCAGATCGATATCGGGCGTCTGACGCAGCAGCGCCAGCGCCTGTTCGCCGTCGCCGCACTCCAGCGTCAGGTAGCCTAGCTGGTGCAGATGCTCACACAGCGTCTGGCGCACCGCCGGTTCATCATCCAGCACCAGCACCAGCCGATCGTTGGCCGCGTTGGGTGGGGTTGGCTGGACCTGCGGGAGCGGGGCGGTGGCCGCCATCTCGGGCGCGCGCGGCAACAGCAGCCGCACCGTGGTTCCCTGTTCCGGAGCCGTCTCCAGTTCAATCTGACCGCCGGACTGGCGGACAAAGCCATACACCATCGACAGCCCCAGCCCGCTGCCACTGCCGGTGGCTTTGGTGGTGAAGAACGGCTCAAATACCTGCTCGCGCACCGCGGCCGACATGCCGCAACCGTGGTCAATTACCTCGATTGTGACGCGGTCACGTTTTTCATCCTGCTCCAGCCGCCGCTGATTCCAGATGCGGATGCGGATTTCACCGCTCTGCTGCTGCATCGCATCCCGGGCGTTGACCACCAGATTCATCAGCGCGTTCTCCAGCTGGCCGGCATCGATCCAGGCGGGCCAGCCGGGGCGCTGCGCATCAATAACCAGTTGCTGACCGGGCAGCAGCGAGTGCTGCAACAGTCCCTGCAGATTATCCACCAGCGTCACCACCGAGACCGCGCGCGGAAACAGCGCCTGTTTGCGTGAGAAGGCCAGCAAACGCTGAGTCAGCTGGGCAGCGCGATCGGCCGCCTGGCGCGCCCGCTCAATCCGGCTGGCGAGGGGGCCAGGCGTCAGCTGGCCTTCGGTCAGCGCCAGGCTGCCGATGATCACCGCCAGCAGATTATTAAAGTCGTGCGCCAGGCCGCCGGTCAGCTGACCGACCGCTTTCATCTTCTGGCTGTGCAGCAGCGCTTCTTCCAGCGCTTTGCGGGTGGTGCGTTCCAGCACCGTATTGACCATGCCGCGTCGGGGGATCGGGCTGAAGCGCAGTTCCAGCGTCCGCCCATCCGCCAGCCGGATCTCCTGCGGTTCACCGGGTCCATGCAGATCAACCGCCAGCGGTTGCAGCAGCTGCTGCCACGGCACGCCCCGGTGCAGTTCACGTGGCGGGATGCCCAGCAGCTCGGCATATTGTGCATTCCACACCACCAGCTGACCGTCATTATCAAACAGCGCAAACCCGTCGCGCATCGCCAGAAAAGTCGATTCCAGCTGGTTGCTCTTCTCTTTCAGCAGCCGTGAAGTGTGGGCCAGCGAGGCGGTATTGCGGGCGAAGACGTTGAAGGCCCGCGCCAGCTCGCCCAGCTCATCCCGCCGCTGCAGTCCTGGCACGCTGACATTCTGTTCACCCTGTGCCAGCCGGGTCATCGCCCCGGCAATCGCCGTCAGGCTGGAACCGAGATTGCGGTAGATATAGATGCCGGCGTAACCGGTGATCGCCAGCGCCAGCAGCGCAAACAGCGCAATAAAGCCGATTATCGAATCCAGTTCGCGGTGGGTGGCGAGTGTCCGCGCCTCACTCTGCAACGCTACCTGCTGCACTGAGGCACTGATGTCCTCATTGAGCATTGCCACCAGTGCTTTGATGCGATAGGTGGCGTAGGCAATCGCCAGATCGCTCTGTTCCAGCGCATCGGCCAGCGGCAGCAGGCGCTGCTGAGTCGCCAGCAGGCGCTGCACTTTCTCGCCGGTGACGCCCTGCAACGGCACCGCGCGCCACTGCAGCATCACCTGCTGTAACTGATCGATCACCGCAACGGGCGAGGGGGTACGAATGGCGATTCCGATCAGCCGCTCGGTCTGCTGGCGCAGCGCGGCGTCCGGTTGGGTCTGCTGTTCACGCCGCACCAGCTGGTCGATATGGCTGAGCAACAGCTGCGCCTGCCACAGGTCGCTCAGCATGTTGTTACGCTGCAGGTGGCGCTGATGGCCGGTCAGCAGTAACTGGTTAATTGACTGCTCCAGCATCAGGCTGCGGGCGCGGATGCGGGCGATGCGTTCCGGCTGGCGCGCTGCCAGCGGCGCACTGGCCAGCAGCGTCAGCGAATGCTGCAGCGCCTGTTGATTCTGTTTCAGGCGTTGTGATTCGCTCTGGTACTCCAGCGCCCCGACCACCTGCGACAGCCGCACCGCCGCCGTGGCCACGTTGGCGGTATCGCGCGCCAGCGCCAGGCTGCCGTTCATGTCGGCCAGCGTCTGCGCCTGGGCCTGTTCCTGAATCGCGCCAGCATGACGAAAGCCAAAGATCGCCACCACGCTCACCATCAGCGTGACCAACACCACCAGCAGATTGAACAGTAACAGGCGGCCTCGCGCCCCGGCCTGCCACGGATAACTGCGCTGCATCCCACGACCTCATCATCATTGCAACGATGGGCCGAGTATAGGAGCGCGCAGGCGGACCAATATGACAAATATGAACGGGTCCTGACATTTTCCATTTATCTGGCGTTGCTTAACTGGCGGCTCTTCATAATCAGCAGGAGCCGGCCGATGACAGCCACACCGATACTGGAAATGCGGGAGATCACCCGGCGCTTCGGCAGTTTTTATGCCCTCAAAGGGGTCGATCTCACCGTCTATCCCGGCGAAGTTCACGCCCTGATGGGCGAGAACGGTGCCGGTAAAAGTACGCTGATGAAGATTCTGGCCGGTGCCTATACCGCCAGCAGCGGGGAAATTTTAATCGAAGGTAAACCCTATGCGCTTAAGGGGCCCAAAGAGGCGCTGGCCGCAGGGATTACCCTGATCTATCAGGAGATCAATCTGGCACCCAATCTGACGGTGGCGGAGAACATCTTCCTCGGCAGCGAAATTGCGCCCGGTGGGCTGGTGAAGCGGCGGCAGATGGCGGAGCAGGCGCAGCGGGTTATCGACCGGCTGGGCGCGCAGTTCAGCGCCTGGGATTTGGTCAGCCGGCTGAGCATTGCCGAGCAGCAACAGGTAGAAATTGCCCGTGCGCTGCAACGTAACAGCCGCATTCTGGTGATGGATGAGCCAACCGCGGCGCTATCCAACCGTGAGACCGAACAGCTGTTTGCGCTGATTAAACGGCTGCGCAGCGAAGGGATGGCGATCATCTACATCAGTCATCGAATGGCCGAAGTCTATGAGCTGTCCGACCGGGTCAGCGTGCTGCGCGACGGCCAGTATGTCGGCAGCCTGACCCGCGAACAGCTCAACGCCAGCGAACTGGTGCGGATGATGGTCGGGCGGCCGCTCAGCGATCTGTTCAATAAGGACCGCGCCATTCCGCTCGGCGATATCCGACTGGCGGTGAATCACCTCACCGACGGCGGCAAAATTCATCCCTGCAGTCTGGCGGTGCGGGCCGGTGAAATCGTGGCGCTGGCCGGGCTGGTCGGTGCAGGACGCAGCGAACTGGCGCAGCTGATTTTTGGCGTACATTCACCGAAAGATGGCGAAATCTGGATCGATGGCGAAAAAGTCACGATCCGCTCACCCCGTGAGGCGATTGCGCGCGGCATCGGTTTTCTGACCGAGAACCGCAAAGAGCAGGGGCTGTTTCTGGAGATGGCGGCGCAGGAAAACATCGTGATGGCGACGCTGGAACGTGATGCCAGCTACGGCATGCTCGACCGTCGCAAAGGGCAGTCGATTGCCAATGAGGCGATCGCTTCACTCAATATCCGGGTGCCGCATGCCCAGGTTCGGGCTGGCGGACTCTCCGGCGGTAATCAGCAGAAGCTGTTGATATCGCGCTGGGTGGCGATTGGCCCGCGCATTCTGATCCTTGACGAGCCGACGCGCGGCGTCGATGTCGGCGCGAAGAGCGAAATTTATCGCATGATGCAGCAGATGGCGCGGCAGGGCGTGGCGATTTTAATGATCTCCAGCGAACTGCCGGAGGTGGTCGGGATGAGCGACCGCGTTTACGTGATGCACGAAGGCACCATTGTCGGTGAGCTGGAAGGCAGCAACATCAGTCAGGAAAATATTATGACGCTGGCAACCGGTGCGCACAGCGCGTCACCGCTCGAGGTATAAGGATACCATCATGACACAACTGGCCCGGACCAAAGCCCCGACGCTGAAACGCGCGCTGATGGGCGATCTGCTGCAAACCGTCGGTATCCTGCCGATTCTGATCCTGATCGTGGCGGTGTTTGGCTTTGTTACGCCGAACTTTTTCACCGAAGCGAACCTGCTGAACATTACCCGCCAGGCCTCAATCAATATCGTGCTGGCGGCGGGCATGACCTTTGTCATCCTGACCGGCGGCATCGATTTGTCGGTCGGATCGATGCTGGGCACCACCGCGGTGGTGGCGCTGGTGGCGTCGCTCGATCCGATGCTGGCCTCAATGACCATTCCGATGGCGCTGGGGGCCGGACTGGTGATGGGGCTGTTCAACGGGGTGCTGGTGGCGTGGGCCGGACTGCCGCCGTTTATCGTCACGCTCGGCACCTATACCGCGCTGCGCGGAGCGGCCTATCTGCTGGCGGACGGCACCACGGTAATCAACTCCGATAATAATTTTGAATGGATCGGCAACGGCTATCTCGGCCCGGTGCCGTGGCTGATTGTGATCGCATTCGCCGTCATCGCTATCTGCTGGTTTATCCTGCGCCGTACCACGCTTGGGGTGCATATCTACGCGGTGGGCGGCAACATGCAGGCGGCCCGCCTTACCGGCATCAAGGTTGGCATGGTGCTGATTTTTGTCTACGGCATGAGCGGCCTGCTGTCGGGGCTGGGCGGTTTAATGAGCGCCTCACGGCTCTACAGCGCCAACGGTAACCTCGGCGTCGGCTATGAGCTGGATGCCATTGCTGCGGTGATCCTCGGCGGCACCAGTTTCGTCGGCGGCATCGGCACCATTACCGGTACGCTGATTGGCGCGCTGATTATCGCCACCCTGAATAACGGCATGACGCTGATGGGTGTCTCCTATTTCTGGCAGCTGGTGATCAAGGGCGCGGTGATCATTATTGCGGTGCTGATCGACAAATATCGCACCCGCCATCACGTGAGTTAAGACTGGAAGGGGGGATGCGCAGTGGCGCGTCCGCCGCCATAAAAACGCCATTTAGTCGTTGGCACTTTGATAACCGCAGGAGAAGGTCTATGCGTTTTAATCCGATTGTAACCGGACTGCTGGCGGCGACGCTGTTCAGTACCGGCATGGCTCAGGCAAAAGAACTCAAATCTATCGGCGTGACGGTCGGCGATCTAGCGAACCCGTTTTTCGTGCAGATTACCAAAGGTGCGGAGATGAAAGCGCGGGAACTGGCGGGGGATAAGGTTAACGTGACGCTGGTCTCCAGCGGCTACGATCTCGGTCAGCAGGTCGGCCAGATCGATAACTTTATCGCGGCGAAAGTCGATATGATCATCCTCAACGCCGCCGACTCCAAAGGCATCGCCCCGGCGGTGAAACGGGCGCGGGACGCCGGCATCGTGGTGGTGGCGGTTGACGTGGCGGCCGATGGTGCCAACGCCACCATCACCTCGGATAACACCGAGGCCGGGGTGATGGCGTGTAAATATATTTCTGACCGTCTGAAAGCCAAAGGCAACGTGGTAATCATCAACGGGCCGCCGGTCTCAGCGGTACAGAACCGCGTTGAGGGCTGTATGACCGAGCTGAAGCGCCATCCGGATATCAAGCTGCTCTCTTACAACCAGAACGCCAAAGGCAGCCGCGAAGGGGGGCTGGAAGTGATGACCGGTCTGCTGTCAGCTAATCCGAAGATCGATGCGGTATTCGCCATCAACGATCCAACGGCGATTGGAGCCGATCTGGCGGCCAAACAGGCGCAGCGTAACGAATTCTTTATTGTCGGCGTCGATGGATCGCCGGACGGTGAAGAGGCGCTGAAACGTAAGAACTCGCTGTTCGTCGCTACGCCGGCGCAGGACCCGCAGGTGATGGCGGCCAAAGCGGTGGAGATCGGCTATGACATTCTGCAGGGCAAACCGGCACCCGATAAGCCGGTGCTGATTCCGGTGAAGCTGATCGATCGTAACAACATCGGCAGCTATCAGGGCTGGACGGTGAAATAAGCCACCGGCGGCACCGTCGGGTGCCGCCCACAGGAGGCCACAATGCAACGTTCAGAGGTGAATCACTACCTGCAACTGACCCGCGAATTTCTGATGCGTCAGGATGTGCATCTGCCGCCGTGGGCCGATTTCAGCCTCAGCCAGTGGCGCGCTCAGGATCGCCAGCAGGCGCAGGAAATTCTGGCGCTGCGGCTGGGCTGGGATCTGACCAGTTTTGGCGCGGCTGACTTTCTGCACACCGGTCTGACGCTGTTTACCCTGCGTAACGGTTCACCGGGCGGGCATCCGTGGCACAAACCCTATGCCGAAAAGGTGATGCACGTGCGTGAAGGTCAGCGGACGCCAATGCACTATCATCCGCAGAAAATGGAAGACATTATCAATCGCGGCGGCGGCAATCTGATTATCGAAATACATAACCGTGACGGCGACGGACTGGCGCATTCGGCGGTCGCGGTGACGCTCGACGGCATGCGTCAGTTGCACGCTGCCGGCTCGCAGCTGCGGCTGTCGCCGGGTGAAAGCGTGACGCTGGACGCGGGCATCTGGCACAGTTTTTGGGGCGAGAACGGCTTCGGCGACGTGCTGGTGGGCGAAGTGTCGATGCCGAATGATGACGAAAATGACAACGTGTTTCTGACGCCGCTGGCACGTTTCAATCCACTGCAGGAGGATGAGACGCCGCGCTGGCTGCTGTGCAACGATTATGCGCACTGGCTGCCGTGAGCAGGGCAGACGCGGCGCGCTCAGTCAGGCAATCTGGCTGGCGCGGGCCAGCGTATCGGGTTTGGCCACATCGGCGGAAAAAACATAGCCGAGGCCGCGAATGGTGCGGATCAGGTTAGGCTGATGTGGATTGGTTTCGATCTTACGCCGCAGCCGCATGATCAGTACGTCGATGGTGCGATCAAATACGTCGAGCGTTTCGCTGTGGGTCAGCTCCAGCAGCTGATCGCGGGTCAGCACCTTGCGGGCATGACGCACCAGCGCACGCAACAGGCTATATTCGCCCTGCGTCAGCGGCACCAGTTCACGTTGCGGATTAAATAACTGGCAGCGGCTCTCGTCGAGTTGCCAGCCGTTAAAGCGCCAGCCTTCCTGTTCCTGTTCGGCCGGCAGCAGGCGTCCTCCCCGGCGCAGGGCCGCCCGCGCGCGTGCCACTACCACCCGTGGATTAAACGGTTTGGCAATATAATCATCCGCGCCCATCTCCAGCCCGACCACCATTTCAGCTTCCGATCCCATTCCGGTCAGCATAATCACCAGCACATCGGGCCGCTGGCGCTGTAACTGCTGTAACACCAGCAGGCCATTGGTATCCGGCAGCATCATATCCAGCATCACCAGCCCAATCTCCGGGTGCTGATGGAGCATCGTCAGGGCCTCTTTGCCCTGATGACAGCTGAAGACATTGAACACATGTTCACTTAGCGCGTCCTGCAACACGTCGCAGACGGCCAGATCATCATCCACCACCAAAATCGCTGGCTTCATTGCGCGGCCCCAATGTTACGAAAGAGTTAATTCTGGAGTGTACACAGGCTAACAACGGTTGCTGTCTGAGCCTGCTGAAACGTGACCAGCTTCGCCTGGCAGAGTGCGGAATCGTGCGCTGGCGCAGAGTTTTTCCGCCCCTCAATGTCGCCGCAGGAAAACGATTGCGCACAATCAGTGCATTGCACCATAATCGCGCCTTGTTTTGGTTCGGAATTGTCTTAGCCGTCGTGCGGCCCGCCAGGTAATCGATTGCGTCAGCTTGTGGCATGGCAATTGCTTTGGGCTGTGGGTCAATAGACGTTTTTCACCGAATTCAGGCTAGCGAGTATGCAGCAGCCCGTTTCGCTGTACCGGAAACAGAATAATCAGCATGCAAACCCCTTTGGCAAGTGAGAACGCACATTCGTGACGTCTCCTGTATCGAGAGATGATGATGTTAGAAAAATTATTCAAACTCAAAGCACACAACACTACGGTTCGCACCGAGATTATCGCCGGGATCACCACCTTCCTGGCGATGGCTTACATTCTGTTTGTCAACCCGAGCATTCTGGGTGCCACCGGCATGGATAAAGGCGCGGTGTTTGTGGCCACCTGTCTGGCGGCGGCGATTGGCTGCGTGCTGATGGGGCTGATCGCTAACTATCCGATTGCACTGGCACCGGGCATGGGGCTGAACGCCTTCTTTACCTATACCGTGGTGCTGCACATGGGCTACACCTGGCAGGTGGCGCTGGGCGCGGTATTCCTGTCAGCGGTGATCTTCTTTGCGCTGTCGATTTTTAAAATCCGCGAATGGATCATTGCCAGCATTCCGCTGCCGCTGCGCGCCGGTATTGGTGCCGGTATCGGGCTGTTTCTGGCGCTGATTGCGCTGGAAGGGGCGGGCATTGTGGTTGATAACCCGGCCACCCTGGTGGGGATTGGCGATCTGACTAAGCCTGGGCCGCTGCTGGCCATGCTGGGGTTTATCGTGATTGTGGTGCTGGAAGCGCGTCGTGTAACCGGCGCGGTGCTGATCGGTATCTTACTGGTGACCTTTATTTCGATGGGTATCGGCCTGTCGCCGTTTGCTGGCGTGTTCTCTGCACCGCCGTCGATCGCGCCGACCTTTATGCAGCTGGACATTGCCGGTGCCTTTAACGTTGGCCTGGTGAGCGTGATTTTCGCCTTCCTGTTTGTTGATGTGTTCGACAATACCGGTACGCTGCTGGGCGTGACCAAACGTGCCGGCCTGGCGGATGAGCAGGGCAACGTTCCGAAGATGGGCCGGGCGCTGATCGCTGACAGCGCGGCTGCGCTGTTTGGTTCGCTGCTGGGCACCTCGACCACCACCAGCTATGTGGAATCTGCGGCGGGCGTCAGCGCGGGCGGCCGTACCGGTCTGACGGCGATTGTGGTCGCAGTGCTGTTCCTGCTGGCGCTGTTCTTCTCGCCGCTCGCCTCCAGCGTGCCGGTCTATGCGACTGCGCCTGCCTTACTGTTTGTCGCCGTGCTGATGGCCTCGGGTCTGGCAGAGATTGACTGGAAAGATATCACCACCGCCGCACCGGTCACCGTTACAGCGCTGGCGATGCCGCTGACTTATTCGATCGCCAACGGTATTGCGTTTGGTTTTATTACCTGGACGCTGGTGAAGCTGCTGAGTGGCCGCACCAAAGAGGTCAACGCGGCGCTGGTGATCCTGTCGATTCTGTTTGTGATTAAGTTGGGGTGGCTGAGCGCCTGAATGCGCAGCGGCCGGCTGGCAGTGGTTTAACGCTGTGCAGCGTGTGCTGTGGGCTGGCATTGAGCGGGTTACGCCTGGCGGCGGGCTGGTATGGAGCGGGTTACGTCTGGCGTCGGGCTGGCATTGAGAGGGTTACGTCTGGCGTCGGGCTGACATTGAGCGGGTTACGTCCGCCAGGCGGTGGGGAGTTTCAGCCTGTCCTAACAGGCGGACGCGTCAAGGGGCGGACGCCCGCCCCTTAACAATCCCGGCGGCCTGCGCGCCACGCTGCGCGCGGTGCCTTCGTCACTCCCTGCGGCCGACGGACCGGCCGGACGCGCCATCCGTGGCGCGATCCGTCCTTTCGCCGACCTCCTGTCGGCTCTCCTGGCCTCCGCTCACTCCTCAGCGCTGCGGACGCCTCTGGTAAAACCTCGTCTGTAAGCTTTCTTTCTTGTTACAGGGCTTAGTGTCGTCTGGTGGCTGGTGGAGTACGCCTGGCGGAGGTGCGCTTTGCACTGGGTATACACTGTGCAGCGGTACGCCTGCTGTGGTCTTGCAAATGGAGCGGGTTACGTCTGGCGGCGGGCTGACATAGAGCGGGTTACGTCTGGCGGCGGGCTGGTATGGAGCGGGTTACGTCTGGCGGCGGGCTGACATAGAGCAGGTTACGCCCGCCAGGCGGTGGGGAGTTTCAGCCTGCCTGAGCAGGCGGACGCGTCAAGGGGCGGACGCCCGCCCCTTAACAATCCCGGCGTCCGGCGGCCTGCGCGCCACGCTGCGCGCGGTGCCTTCGTCACTCCCTGCGGCCGACGGACCGGCCGGACGCGCCATCCGTGGCGCGATCCGTCCTTTCGCCGACCTCCTGTCGGCTCTCCTGGCCTCCGCTCACTCCTCAGCGCTGCGGACGCCTCTGGTAAAACCTCGTCTGTAAGCTTTCTTTCTTGTATATGGACTGGTTTTGCATGATGGCTGGTGGCAGGGATACTTTCTTTTTTCTGGCGGCTAACGTCCCTGAACGTAACAGCAACGCTGAAAGTAATATTGCTCACGCCCCACAGCAACGCAGCACCAAACAAAGAAAAAAAGAAATCACAGCGAGGGTTTTGTAAGGCCATCTGAAGCGCTGAGCGGATGAGGGATTTCAGGACGAGCGACAGGGATGTCGCGAAGAGGCGGGATCGCGCCAGGGATGGCGCGTCCCGGTGTTCCGTAAGAAATCCGGAAGAGGCGAAGGGACCGCGAAGCGGCGGTGAAGCAGGCCGGAGCCCGGGGTCAAGGGGGCGCGGCGACTGGCGGCCCCTTGTCGGTCGCCGGCAGCGGCGAAACTGAAACTGCCGCTACCAGCCAGCGAACGAAACCTGCTCATAGCCAATTCGCGCAGCGAACCCCAGCCCGCAGCCAGCAGGCGAACGAAACCTGCTCATAGCCAATTCGCGCAGCGAACCCCAGCCCGCTGCCGGCCAGCGAACGAAACCTGCTCATAGCCAATTCGCGCAGCGAACCCCAGCCCGCTACCGGCAGGCGAACGAAACCTGCTCATAGCCAATTCGCGCAGCGAACCCCAGCCCGCTGCCAGCCAGCGAACGAAACCTGCTCATAGCCCGTTCGCGCAGCGAACCCCAGCCTTCAGCCGGCCGGCGAACGAAACCTGCTCATAGCCAATTCGCGCAGCGAACCGCAGCCCGCTACCGGCAGGCGAACGAAACCTGCTCCCAGCCCGTTCGCCCAGCGAACCTAAAAACGCCGCACGCTGGCTCTCAAGCGAAAGCCCGTTCGCGCCGCGAACCCTCCCGCCGACAGGCGTCGAATCTTAACGGAAAGGCGGCTCATTAAACGTCCGCAACTTACGCGAATGCAGCTTATCGCCTTCGGCACGCAGCAACTCAACCGCATGAATGCCGATCTGCAGATGCTCCGAGATGGCCCCTTCATAAAAACGGTTCGCCTGGCCCGGCAGCTTAATTTCACCGTGCAGCGGCTTATCCGAGACGCAGAGCAGGGTGCCGTAAGGAACGCGGAAGCGATAACCCTGCGCCGCGATGGTGGCGCTCTCCATATCGACCGCCACCGCGCGGCTCAGGTTGAAACGCAGTGCCGAGGCTGAATAGCGCAACTCCCAGTTTCGGTCATCGGTGGTGACGACGGTGCCGGTACGCAGGCGCTGTTTCACCTCTTCGCCCGGCATGCCGCTCACCGTCTTGGTGGCGTCATACAAGGCACGCTGCACTTCCGCAATGCTCGGCACCGGGATGTCCGGCGGCAGCACGCTGTCGAGAACGTGATCGTCGCGCAGATACGCGTGCGCCAGCACGTAGTCGCCAATCCGCTGACTTTCGCGCAGGCCGCCACAGTGACCAATCATCAGCCAGGCGTGTGGGCGCATTACCGCCAGATGATCGCAGATGGTTTTAGCATTCGACGGGCCGACGCCAATATTGATCAGCGTAATACCGCGGCGGTTGGGCGAGGTGAGATGCCAGGCGGGCATCTGATGTTTTTTCCAGGCGAGGTCGGAAAGCATCGATTCGCTGTTGGCGGTATCGGCCGTCAGCACCACGTCTCCGGCACAGGCCAGGCTGTCATACGGCGTGTTGGGATCGCGGACCTGCTCAATCGCCCAGCGCACGAACTCGTCAACATAACGGGTGTAGTTGGTGAACAGCACAAACGGCTGGAAATGATCGACGGCGGTGCCGGTGTAGTGGCGCAGACGGGCCAGTGAGAAGTCGGTTCTCAGCGCGTCGAAGTGCGACAGTGGAAAGCGGGCGTCGGCATGGAACAGGCCATCGGCGGTCTCATCGCCAATCTGCGACAGTTCGGTGGTCGGAAAGTGGCGGGCAATCCCGGCGCTCATGGTGCGATCCAGCGACAGGTCGGAACCGTCAATCACGTAAGGATAAGGGATCTCCTGAGTGGAAGGCCCGACATCAATCTCCAGCCGATACTCTTTCTCCAGCATCGCCAGCTGTTCAGCAATATAGTGCCGCAGCAGCGCAGGGCGGGTGATGGTGGTGCTGTAGCTGCCGGTGTGGGTAAAACGTCCCCATGCGCGGGTGCGGTTCTGCTGCGGTCCTTCGCCGTGCCAGGTAATGCGCAACTCGGGGTAAACGAATAACCCCTGGGCGCGTTCTGCCGCATCCGGCAACGTGCCATCCTCGGTGAAGGCTTTGATTGCCGTGCGCAGCGCATCGACCGCGCCCTCATACAAGCGCTCAAGTTCATCCAGCGCTTGCTGGCTGGTCAGGTTTTTCCGTTGTGTCGGCATGGTTTCTCCTTCCATTTGTTACCGTGTTTTGCCCAAGCTTAGCGGGTTTGTTGCAGAGATTGGTGAAGAATCTGTGATCGACCGCATTTTGCACCAACCTGGTGCTGGTGTGTTGGCCGCGCCGCTCTATTGTTAGTGATCGGTGACCCGACATTCAGGTGCCAGGTCGCCTTCATCCGCCGTGCGGATTATTTTCACCGCCGCAGCTTTTATGGCGAGATTATTGCTTAGATCTTCCGTGGTGCGGCTGGCCGCATCCGGTAATACCGCTTTCCACACTCTGTTCAGAAACTGATTTCTCCTGATTTGCATTGGCTCTTAACCCTGTTGAGGATGACCGCATGTCTGTGAAAGTGATCAAGTTCCCTATCAAGCTCGTCATGGCCGGATGTTTAATGACCGCGTTATCGGCGCACGCCGATATTAAAATTGGCGTCGCCGGACCTTTCTCCGGTCCGAACGCCACCTATGGTGCACAGTACTGGAAAGGTGCCTCGCAGGCTGCGGCCGATATCAACGCGGCGGGCGGCATTAACGGCGAGAAAATCGTGCTGGTTCAGGGCGATGATGCCTGTGAACCGAAGCAGGCGGTGTCCGTCGCCAACCGTCTGGTGGATCAGGACAAAGTGAATGCGGTAGTCGGCCACTTCTGTTCTTCTTCCACCATGCCTGCCTCCGAGGTGTATGACGAAGCGGGCGTGCTGGCGATTACGCCCGGCTCCACCAATCCGAAAATCACCGAACGGGGCATGAAAACCATGTTCCGCATGTGTGGACGTGACGACCAGCAGGGTGCAATCGCGGCGAATTTCATCCTCGACAAACTGAAGGCGAAGAAAGTCGTGGTGATCCACGATAAAGATACCTACGGCCAGGGGCTGGCGGATGCCACCAAAGCCGCACTGGAGAAACGCGGCGTCAAAGAGGCGATGTATGAAGGTTTATCGCGCGGCGAGAAAGATTTTAACGCGCTGGTGACCAAAATCGGCCAGTTAAAACCTGACGTGGTCTACTTTGGCGGTTGTCACCCGGAAGCGGGGCCGCTGGTGCGTCAGATGCGTGAGCAGGGAGTGAAAGCCGACTTCTTCTCCGGTGACTGTATCGTAACCGAAGAGATGGTGACCGCCGCCGGTGGGCCGCAATACACCAAAGGGGTCTATATGACCTTTGGCAACGATCCACGCCAGATTGCCGATGGCAAAGCGGTGATTGAAAAATTCCGTGCCGGCGGTTTCGAACCTGAAGGCTATACCCTTTATGCCTATGCCTCGATTCAGGCGATTGCTGCGGCCTACAAAGGCGCCGGCAAGGATAACGAAAAAGCCAGCGAATGGCTCAAAGCCAATAGCGTTGATACCGTGATGGGCAAAAAGTCCTGGGATAGCAAAGGGGATTTAAAAGTCTCTGACTACGTGGTGTATCAGTGGGATGACAAAGGAAAATATCATCAGCTCTGAGTAAACCGCCAGGCTGTAATCCCGGTGATTACGGCCTGACACAGTCGGGCGACAGCCGGGGGACGCGGCAACGCGTCACTCAGGCATACCTTTTCCGGAGCCGGTGCGACGGGCTCCCGCAGTGAGACTTTTGCTATGGATGCCTTCTTTTTACAGCAAATGGTGAATGGCCTGACGCTGGGCGCAGTTTATGGCCTGATTGCCATTGGCTATACCATGGTTTACGGCATTATCGGCATGATCAACTTCGCCCACGGCGAGGTCTACATGCTGTCCGCTTATCTGTGCGCCATCGGTCTGGCGCTGCTCTCGGCATTCGGTATTCACTCGTTTCCGCTGCTGATCTTCGGGACGCTGCTGTTCACCATCGTCATCACCGCCGTCTATGGCTGGACCATCGAACGCATCGCCTATCGTCCGCTGCGCAACTCCACCCGGCTGGCCCCGTTGATCTCCGCCATCGGCATGTCGCTGATCCTGCAAAACTATGTGCAGCTCAGCCAGGGACCTAATCAGCAGGGCGTACCCACGCTGTTGAGCGGCGTATTGCGGCTGGAGCTGGCGAGCGGCGTGGTGCAGATCACCTGGACCAAGATATTTATTCTGCTGGCGGCGGCCTGCGGCATGGCGCTGCTGACCTGGATCATCCAGTATACCCGGCTGGGACGCATTTGCCGGGCGGTGCAGCAGGATCGGCGGATGGCGGCGATCCTCGGGATTAATACCGATCGGGTGATTTCCCTGGTGTTTATGATTGGCGCGTCGATGGCCGGTCTGGCCGGGGTGCTGGTGACGATGAACTACGGCACCTTCGATTTTTACGCCGGCTTCATTATTGGCATCAAAGCGTTCACCGCGGCGGTACTCGGCGGTATCGGTTCGCTGCCGGGCGCGATGCTGGGCGGCCTGCTGCTCGGCGTGGCGGAGGCGCAGTTCGCCGGGCTGGTGAATTCTGATTACAAAGATGTGTTCTCCTTTGCGTTACTGGTGGTGATCTTAATCTTCCGCCCGCAGGGATTACTGGGTCGCCCGCTGGTGGCAAAAGTGTGAGGACGCTGAGATGAATCAAACCAATCAGGGAGTGAATCTGGGCCAAACGCTGCGGGAAACGGTGCTGGCCGGGTTAATCGCACTGGTGGTATTTGGCCCAATTGTCGGCATCGTGCTGGAGGGCTACCAGTTCCGGCCTGAGCCGCTGCGGGTGGCGGTGCTGGTCGCTATCGTGATGGCGGGACGCCTGCTGTTCAGCCTGTTTCTGCAAACCCGCAGCGGTAAGGCGCTACTGCGTAAATTTGACGGCGAGGGCGGCGGGGTATACGTGCGTGAACCCGGTTACCGTTCGCGGCTGCGCTGGATCATCCCGCTGCTGCTGATCGCCGCTTGTCTGTTCCCGCTGTTTTCAACCAAATACCTGCTGACAGTGGCCATTCTCGGGCTGATTTATGTGCTGCTCGGCCTCGGACTGAACATTGTGGTGGGACTGGCCGGATTGCTGGACCTCGGTTACGTGGCGTTCTATGCCATCGGGGCTTATGGGCTGGCGTTGGGTTATCAATATCTGGGGCTGGGATTCTGGAGCATGCTGCCGATTGCGGCGCTGATGGCGGCCGGCGCCGGGGCGCTGCTGGGATTTCCGGTATTGCGAATGCACGGCGACTATCTGGCGATTGTGACGCTCGGCTTTGGTGAAATTATCCGGCTGGTGCTGAATAACTGGCTGTCGTTTACTGGTGGACCGAATGGCGTCTCGGTGCCGGCACCAACCTTTCTCGGGCTGGAGTTTGGCCGCCGTGCGCGCGAAGGCGGCGTGCCGTTCCACGAGTTTTTCCACCTCAGCTATAACCCCAACATGAAGTTTATCTTTATCTACACGGTGCTGGTGTTGGTGGTGCTGCTGGTGCTGTTTATCAAGCATCGCCTGACGCGCATGCCGGTCGGACGCGCCTGGGAAGCGTTACGTGAAGATGAAATCGCCTGTCGGGCGATGGGGCTGAATCACGTGCTGGTCAAGCTGTCGGCCTTTATGCTGGGGGCGTCGACGGCCGGTATCGCCGGCGTCTTCTTCGCCAGCTATCAGGGATTTGTTAATCCCACCTCGTTCACCTTTTTTGAGTCGGCGCTGATCCTGGCGATTGTGGTGCTGGGCGGCATGGGATCAACGCTGGGCGTGGTTCTGGCAGCCTTTGTGCTGACCGTGGCACCGGAACTGCTGCGCAGTTTTGCCGAATATCGCGTGCTGCTGTTTGGCATGCTGATGGTGCTGATGATGATTTGGCGACCGCGTGGACTGGTGCGCACCAGCCGGGTCGGTGTCCCGCTGCGCCAGGGAGCCCGCCATGAGTGATGCCATCTTGCAGGTCGAAAAGCTGATGATGCGCTTCGGCGGTATTCGGGCGCTAAACGAGGTCAGCCTCAAGGTTGAACGCGGATCGGTCACCGCCTTAATCGGCCCGAACGGTGCCGGTAAAACCACCGTGTTTAACTGTCTGACCGGCTTTTATCGCGCCAGCGGCGGGCGCATACAGCTCAACGCCAACCAGCGCTCGACCGATGTGATTCAGGTGCTGGGCGAAAAAATCCACGCCGCTGACTGGCTTCATCCGGCTCAGCTCGGGTCCCGTCTCTGGTACAAAATGTTTGGCGGCGCGCATCTGGTTAACCGCGCCGGGCTGGCGCGCACCTTCCAGAATATCCGGCTGTTTCGTGAGATGTCGGTGATTGAGAACCTGCTGGTGGCGCAGCACATGCTGGTGAACCGTAACCTGCTGGCGGGGGTGTTCAATACCCGCAGCTACCGGGCGGCGGAAAACCGCGCGCTCGATCGCGCTTTCTACTGGCTGGAAACGGTGGATCTGGCGAGCAGCGCTAACCGGCTGGCCGGGACGCTCTCTTACGGTCAGCAGCGGCGACTGGAAATTGCGCGAGCCATGTGTACCCAGCCGGAACTAATCTGTCTGGATGAGCCCGCCGCCGGGCTGAACCCGGTGGAAACCGAGGCGCTGAGCGCCATTCTGCATCGTCTGCGCGCCGATCACCGCATCAGCGTACTGCTGATTGAGCACGATATGCCGATGGTGATGAGTATCTCCGATCAGATTGTGGTGCTGGACCACGGCGAAGTTATTGCCGAGGGCACGCCGCAGCAAATTCGCCACGACCCGCGGGTGATTGCTGCGTATCTCGGCAGTGACGAAGAGGAGTAAACCATGGCTGAACCGCTGTTGCAGTTTGACGCAGTCGATCTGTTTTATGGCCCGTTACAGGCGCTGAAAAGCGTCTCGCTGACGGTCAGTGCCGGTGAGACGGTGGCGCTGATTGGTGCCAACGGTGCCGGTAAATCGAGCCTGCTGATGTCGATTTTTGGTCAGCCACGCATTGCCAGCGGGGAAATCTATTTTCGCGGGCAGCCGATCAGCCAGAAGTCGACCCATTTCATTGCCGCCAGCGGCATCGCTCAGGCACCGGAGGGACGCCGTATCTTCGCCGACATGACGGTGGAAGAGAATTTGCAGATGGGCACCATCGCCATTGGCAATCGTTATCAGCAAGAGGATCTGGCGCGAATGTACAGCCTGTTTCCCCGCCTGCTGGAGCGGCGTCGGCAGCGTGCGATGACGCTCTCCGGCGGTGAGCAGCAGATGCTGGCGATTGCCCGGGCGCTGATGAGCCGGCCAGCACTGCTGTTGCTGGATGAACCCAGCCTCGGTCTCGCCCCGCTGGTGGTTAAGCAAATCTTCACTATTCTGCGCGAGCTGACGACCCAGGGGATGACGCTGTTTCTGGTGGAGCAGAATGCGCGGCATGCGCTGAAGCTGGCCGACCGCGGTTATGTGATGGTGAATGGCGAAATTCGCTTAAGCGGCAGCGGGGCAGAACTGCTGAACAATGAAGAGGTTCGTAGTGCGTATCTGGGCGGCGCAGCAGCCCCTGCCGTCGGCGGAATAAAAAGTTTGTAACGATGATTAATTTGGGCAGGAAAGACTTTGCATATTTCTCTGCCCACTATCATCATTAGATCTCCTGTCCCGACTCTTCTGATTTGGTAATCCTTTGCAAAATCCTGGCGTAGCAGTGATGCAGGCGATCAAGCGCACGGCGTGGTATCCGAAACGTCGCGCTTACCGCACGCTCTACTGGCGTGAGATATCGCCATTAGCCGTGCCTATCTTTTTCGAGAACGCCTGTGTGTTACTGATGGGCGTGTTGAGCACCTTCCTGGTCAGCTGGCTGGGAAAAGAGGCGATGGCGGGCGTAGGCCTGGCAGACAGCTTCAATATGGTGATCATCTCCTTCTTTGCCGCCATCGACCTCGGCACCACGGTGGTGGTGGCGTTCAGCCTGGCAAAACGCAACGGCAAACGCGCCCGCGCCGCCACGCGACAGTCGCTGGGGATGATGACGGTGCTGTCGTTTGTGCTGGTGATCGCCATTGAGTTCTGGGGCCATCTGATCATTGATGCGATAGCCGGGGCCGCCGATCCCAAAGTGAAAGAGCTGGCGCTGAGCTATCTGCAAACCTCGGCGTGGAGCTATCCGGCGGCGGCCATTACCCTGATCGGCAGCGGCGCGCTGCGGGGCGCGGGCAATACCAAAATTCCGATGCTGATTAACGGCGGGATGAACATCCTCAACATCATCATCAGTAGCGTATTGATTTACGGCTGCTTCTCCTGGGATGGTTTAGGCTTTATCGGGGCTGGACTGGGGCTGACCATCACCCGCTATATCGGGGCGATCGCGGTGATTTACGTGCTGATGATTGGCTTTAACGCCTCGCTGAAGATCACCCTGTCGAGCTATTTCCGGCGCTGGAACAGCAGCATTTTGCTGGAAGTACTCAGTATCGGCGTGCCTGCCAGCATCGAGTCGGTGCTGTTCAACGGCGGGAAATTACTGACCCAGGTGTTCGTCGCCGGGATGGGAACCAGTGAGATCGCCGGTAACTTCATCGCCTTTTCCATCGCCTCACTGATTAACCTGCCGGGCAACGCGCTCGGTTCGGCGTCGACCATCATTACCGGCACCCGACTGGGTAAGAATCAGGTGTTTCAGGCGGAACGGCAGGTGCGGCACGTGTTCTGGCTGGCGACGATTTGTCTGACCGCGATGGCGTTGCTGACGGTGCCGCTGGCCGGTTTGCTGGCGCGCTTTTACACCAGCGATCCGGAGGTGATTAACGTGACGAAACAGCTGATCTGGCTTAACGCGCTGTTTATGCCGCTGTGGGCCGCCTCGTGGGTGCTGCCTGCCGGTCTGAAGGGCGCGCGCGATGCACGCTACACCATGTACGTTTCGATGTTCAGCATGTGGGGCGCGCGCGTGGTGGCCGGTTATCTGCTCGGCATTGAGCTGGGAATGGGCGTCATCGGCGTCTGGCTGGGGATGTTCCTCGACTGGACGGTGCGCGGCGTCTTTTTCTGGTGGCGACTCAACAGCGGTAAATGGCTGAATAACTACCGCCGGATGATCGCCAAATCCGGTTAGCAGCGAATAACGCCTTCCCTCAGCCGGGGGAAGGTGTCACGGCGAGTTGCGCCACCGTCAAAAATCCTATCCTCGTCACATCTCCAGGCTTCAGGGGCAATCTTCAGTCAATTGCACAAAGCCAGCCGGCATTTCTGCCGTTAGCGTTACTCTCCTGCCGACTGAAGCAGATAATAATAACGATGCTGAAGGTGACCCTATGATCCGTCTCAAACCGACGCTGGCCTTGCTGCCGCTGCTGTGCAGTAGTCCGCTGTGGGCGACAAGCTATGTTTATGTCTCTAACGCCGACTCCGGCACCGTTTCCCGCTATCACCTCAACGACACCACCGGCAGCCTGCAGTGGCGCGGCGATACGTCAGCCGGTAAAAAGATTATGCCGCTGGCCGCCAGCCCGGATGGCAAGCGGCTGTACGGCGCGCTGCGCAGCCCGCCTTATTCGATCATCAGCTGGCGGGTTACGGCACGGCAGGGCGACCTGCAGCGGCTGGCGGTCACCCCGGTAGAAGCCAGCTTTCCGTGGATCACCACCGACAAAAGCGGCCGCTATCTGCTCGCCGCTTCGTATGACAGCGATATCGTTACCAGCAACCGAATCGATGCGCAGGGCGTGGTGACACCGCAGGTGACCGGCCGGATTAAGACCGGGCCGCATGCTCATTCGGTGATCACCGATGTCAGCAACCAGTCGCTTTACGTTGGCAACCTCGGCGCCGATCGGGTGCTGCAATATCGCTTCGCCGACAACGGCGCTATCACCCCGATCGGCACCGGCTATGTGCAGGGCGAGAAAAACAGCGGCGCGCGCCACTCGGTGATCTCGCCGGATAATCGCTTCCTGTATAACCTGGCGGAGATGAGCGGCACCATTACCCAGTTCCGGCGCGCGGCCGATGGATCTCTGAGCGAGCTGAAGCGCTGGCCGAATGCGGTGGCCGGCAAATATGGTCTGCAGCATGGCGAGCAGCGTCCGGCCGGCTACAGCGATCCGACGCCGCGCATCTGGGCAGCGGACATTAAAATCACGCCCGACGGCCGGTTTCTGTATGTCACCGAGCGGACCTCCAGTACGGTGAGCGGCTATCGGGTCGATCCGTCGTCCGGGGCGCTGACGCTGATCGGCAGCTGGCGGGTTGAAAAGCAGCCGCGCAGTATTGCGATTGATGCCAGCGGAAAATGGCTGATTGCCAGCGGCGAGAAGAGCGCGGTGATCGGCAGTTATGCCATCGATGCGGCCAGTGGTGAACTTAAGCGGGTGGCGGAAGCGCCCGTCGGCAAGGGTGCTAACTGGGTCACCTTGATTGCCGGCTAAGGCAGCGTGGCGATGCTGAAACCATGGCCGGGCGGATCGCATAGATAATTTCTGGCATAGCAGCGCAGAAATTTTTGGTTCAGTTTACGCGCCAGAGCGGGTTTACTCGTCTCATCAACCCCGACGGAGCGCGTAACATGAAACAGAAACTGAAAGCCTGGTTTGAACAACTGCTGAGTGGATCTGCGCCGGTTGCGGCGGAACGCGATATCAATATTGAATTGCTGTTTCCTCTCAGCCAGCTTTACGGCATGGAGTATTATCCGGCGCTGCATCGCTACCATGAAAAATAGCAGCTGTTGTGCTTTAACCGGCGGCTGTATTTTAACTGACGAAAGGCGATTGCCGCGCTGTTCAGCGCTAAAGAACGACAGACGCTATTGCTACCCAGCCATTTTAATTATAGGGAGCAGCGGGAAATCCCGGGTAACAATAGAATGCTTCAGCACACGGCTACGGTGAAGTGAGAAGTGTTACTGTCGCTCAATGATCGATAACCGGGAGAATACCCTGCTGCTACAACAGTCGTTGCTTTATTAAAAGATAAAAGCCTTGCGGAAAGTTATCAGGCTTTTATCTTTTTACTGCGGCGATTTAGCGCGTTAACTGGTTCAGTATTGATGTGAGATCGGCTTTTGTATCCACCGAGCCAGCAGAAGAGGCTTTATCTGCCAGTTGCGGTAAATATTTTACCAGCAGATTCATCGCGTCCTGAGTATTGAGACCCATGCGGTTAGCCAGTTGTTGAATCGCCTCTGAACTCATCATTTTTTCAACCATATCTATATTGAGAGCAATATTGGCTTCGTCACTCAACCATGAATTAACTACCTGACCGAACTCACCGCTCCTGAGACGGTTAACCAACGCGAGCAGGCCTCCTTGCTGCTCAATCCAGGCCAGAATACCCTGGATTTCCTGGCCGACATTGTCATTAAAGCCAAACATTCCCAACAATTTTTTTAGCAAACTCATAAAACTACCCTTTTAATGTCATTATTTCAGAACTGCTTACAGGCTCTGATTTTGTAGAAAGCGAACAACACAGCAACTGCACCTGCAGTAGCAATGGCAACGCTGTAAATATTGAAGCCAGTGACTTTTCCAAAGCCTAAAGCTGTGCTGATGGCACCCCCCACCAGAGCGCCAGCGACGCCAGTGATGATGGTCATAAACATCCCCATATTTTGTTTGCCAGGCATAATTCCTCTGGCAATAACGCCCGCCAGCAAACCAAATAACACCCATGACAATATGCCCATCTATAACAGTCCTCTTGCTGGTTTTATAACGAAAGCCAATAAAAATTGCTTAATTTATGCAATAAAATCAGGCGTATCGTACGCTGAATAATATCGCTCTGGCAATTAGCTGAAGTTAAAAACACACTGACTAAAGCGTATCAATGATGAGCATTTTGGAAAGCATAAAAATATTAATAAAGAAATGTTAAAGGAAATAAAGAATAATGTTGCATATTAATGTTTTTCAGCGACGGGCGGTTAATTTGCCTGGGCGGAAAAGAGAGGGAAATTATTCGTTTTTTTAACCAGCGATTTGATAATCACAGGCGCAAGTACCGGCGGATAAATCAGTTTAATAAAACAGGAAGCCTGTCGTTTTAATATGAAATCTGTGGCAGTGCGTGATGTTTTTTGAAGTCTGACGAGCAGTTGACGGGTTGTCGCTATTTACCCGGCTGGTTTTACAGGGCTATTTCTATCAGCTGTCGCGGCGCACAAGCTGATGAACAGGGTAAGAGCCAGGGTGTCAGGACAAGTAAAAATGCCATGACTGGTGCAGCGATACCTTCAGGAGAGCGTATTCGTCCTGCTGGGGCAGGAGACATAAAGGCGGTGGGACTGAATGCAAAAAGCCCGCTCAGGTTTCCCTGAGCGGGCTTCTCTAAATTTGGCTCCTCTGACTGGACTCGAACCAGTGACATACGGATTAACAGTCCGCCGTTCTACCGACTGAACTACAGAGGAATCGTTTGAACGAGGCGAATATTAACGGCGTCGCCCGAAGGTGTCAACAGCAAAAAATACATTATCATTCAACTGGCTAGCTTTAGCGCAAAGCGATCGCGATTTAAGCAGTTTGCGCGGAGAGTGCGGCGATCCTTGTCAGCGGGTCCTGCTGGTAAAACTGGCGCAGATGCTGGTACATCGCCGGGAAGCGTTCAGCCAGCAGGTCCGGCGCGGTAAAGAAATATTCCGACAGCACGGCAAAGCACTCGGCCGGGTCGCTGGCTGCGTAGGGATCGATACTCGCCGCCTGTTCACCCACCAGTTCTACCTCGCTTTCAATCGCCGCCATCGCTGCCCGCAGATCTTTCTCCCACAGCGCCACCTCACGCAGCGGTATCACCGGGATCCCACTGGTGTAGCCGCCGCCGCGCGCATCCAGTTTATGCGCCACTTCGTGGATCACCAGGTTGTAGCCAGAGAGATCGAACGAGTCCTGAATATCCAGCCAGTTGAGTACCACCGGGCCCTGGGTCCAGCTCTGACCGGCATGCACCGCGGGAGCGTTGTGCACCAGGCCCGCTTCGTCCTGCCACAGGTCGTCAACTTCAAACGGCTCCGGATAAATCAGCACATCGTGAAAGCCGTCCAGCCACTCCAGCCCCAGTTTCAGCACCGGCAGACAGAACAGCAGGGCGATGCGCACGCTGCGCAGTTCATCCAGCTGAACGCCTCCGAGCGGCACCAGCTTTTTCTGTTGCAGGAAACGTTGCGCCAGTTGCACCAGCGCCTGCTGCTCCTCGTCGCTGAGCAGCGTAAAAATTGGCTGCGCCAGACCCGGCTGCCACGGCAGCGCGGCCAGTGCAGAGTCGTTATGCGTTTTCCACGGCCATTTAAACATCGTCACTCCCGCGCAGAACCGGACTATCTCGCTATCCTGGCGCGCCAGATATAAAAATGCCAGCATCGAAAACAGCATGCTGGCACCATCGATCTGGCTGCAGGGCTTAAGGCTGTCTATTCAACCCGTTAGCGCAACCGTTGTCTGTGATTCAACCCGCAAAGCGCAGGCCTGAGGTGTTACTTACGCTCAATACGCTGGAACTCAATCACCCAGACCCACGGGTTAACTTCCCAGCTGGTGGCTCCGTACTGCTTTTGCCACGCTTTGCGATACGCCTCTTTAGGCGATTCCGAATTAACGTTCATGGTGAAGAAGTTATTGAGGAAGTGCGAATCGGTCTGCACCCCTTCGGCCATAATGTCATCTTCACTGATGTCCTGAATCTTCTCGGCCCGCACCCCGGTTATTTCCAGGTTGATGCGGCTGGCCCAGCGCGGCATGTGGATGGCGGTCTGCCAGCCAAACTGCTCGGCTTCCGGAGTGCTCATCACATGCTGTCCCAGCTCGTTACTGTCCGCACGATACTGGCAGTAGGCCGGCTGGCGGAATGGCGTCGGATCACGCTCATAGTCGGCCAGCGCATCTTCGGGCACCAGCGGACCACGCCAGGTTTCACGCACCCACAGCACATCGCCGGGTTTGCCATACGGACAGTGATAACTGATATCGGTCATCGACATCATTTTGTAGCCATGCAGATGGTTAGCACTCACATCGAAAGCATGCACACCTTCGTGATGATCCTGCCCCGGGCCGAAAGCCTGAGTTTTCATAATGCGCCGGGTTTGCGTTTGCTGGCCAACCAACAGGGCACGAACACGCTGTTCGGAAAAAAGAATCGGCCGTTCTTTCATGGATTACCTCTTTTTATTAGTAGAACCCGGTTACTGCTGTAAACATCTCTTTGCTTCACTTCAGGGATTATCATAAAGGGTATAAATCATTTTGCTTAATAATTTGTCGACGGGTCTGCAGGCGATAATGGCCGCTTTTGGTGTTAAAAACCGCTAAAATGCAAAAACCGCACCAAAGCTTATCATGCAACGTCGTTAAAGCGCTGAATAGCCCGGATACAGTACGTTATAACGGTAAAAATAGGAACCTTTTAGGAATTGTGCACCTGTGATTATTGACAGTTTTACGTTTTTTTAAGGAATTTGATCGCGCGCAATGCGGCCAGCCATATTTTTTTCTGCTGGAACAAACATTACACCCATTAAACTAATTCGCTTAGCTGCGATTTGATAAGGAAAGCCCGAAAAGCACTGAAATTGCGGTTATTTTGTATCAGAGGTGCTATAAAAATGATCCAGATCTCATTTTCCTGCCGAAAAACCCTGGCAGCGCCGCTCTTTTCCTCAGCACTGAAAGAAAAGTGTCATTAGCCATTCGCTATGATGGCTTGCCGTTTGCGCACCGATCGCGACCCAGGTTTGCGCATCGATTACTACAGGGAGATAAATTATGTCACTCACACTCTGGCAATCTCGCTATGAAAGCTGGTTTCAGGCCAACTGGATCCATGATGACGGCGCCCACGATATTGCGCATTTACGTCGCGTATGGATGAGCGCACAACGCATCATGGCCGGCAGCGCCGCCAATCCACTGGTGGTGTTAACCGCCTGCTATTTTCACGATGTGGTCAATCTGCCGAAAAATCACCCTGAACGCCATCTGGCCTCAACCTATGCCGCCACGGAAACGCAGCGGATCCTGCTGCAGGATTTTACCGACTTCCCGGCAGAGCTGATTGAGGCGGTGATGCATGCCGTCAAAACTCACAGTTTCAGTGCCGGCATCCCGCCGCAGACGCTGGAAGCCAAAATCGTTCAGGATGCCGACCGGCTGGAGTCGCTCGGAGCCATTGGCCTGGCGCGGGTGTTCTACACCGCCGGGGCATTGAATCGTCCGCTGTTCGACAGCGCCGATCCGCTGGGAAAAGATCGCGAGCTGAATGATGTGAAGTGGACGCTGGATCACTTCCAGAAGAAGCTGCTGCGGCTGCCGGAAACCATGCACACCGAGACCGGCCGCCTGCTGGCTGAGCATAATGCTGACTTCCTGGTGCGTTATATGGCCAAGCTGTATGCGGAGTTACAGGGCAATCTGACCGGGATGGACGAAGGCGTGCTGCGGGACTTCACGCCATTACGGACCGAATATTAAATTTTTGTGACAGTCTGTTAATCGAAACGGTCATCCGGTAGCGTGGAAGCAATAACAAAAAGGAGCAGCACGATGACCGAAACCGTTAATTTGACGATTAAAATTGATCCCGCACTGAAAGAACAGATTAAACAGTTAGCGCTGGAGAACCAGATTTCGATGAGCCAGGAAATTGTGCAGCGTTTGCAGGCCAGTCTGGAAACGCATCCGCATCCGGCAATTGATAATCAGGATCTGACTGAAGCGTCACCCGACGGGCTGACCAGTGCTGAAGTGAAACAGATTCGCCTGCTGCTGAAGAAGCAGGGCAAGAAGAAGAAATAAAGCTAAACCCGTCGCCTGACGGGTTTTTTATTTTAACCCGCCTGACCGCCATGGCGGAACTGCTGCACCGCCTGCGCCAGCCGGCTGGCCTGCTGGTGCAGCGCATCTGCCGCGCTGCTCTGCTGCACACTTAACCCTTCATTGGTCTGCAACTGCTGATTAAGCGCCACCACCTCGGCGGCAATGTGCGACACCCGTGCGCTCTGCGCGCTGGCGTTGTGTTGCAGCTCATTCAGGCGCGTCACTACTGCGCTGACTGCCTGACTAATCTGCCCGAACAACGCTTCGAGTGATTTCACTTTGCTAAAGCCGCTATCAACATGGTGGCGGGTATGCTGGATCAGCTGATCAATCTGGCGCGTCGAGTGGCCGCTTTTAGTGGAGAGTAAGCCAATCTCTTTCGCCACCACCGAGAAGCTGCGGCCATAGACCCCCGCATGCGCCGATTCAATGGCGGCGTTCAGGGCCAGCAGGCGGGTCTGCAGCGACAGGCTATCCAGCAAATCGACGATGCCGGCGATGTCACCCGACGCCTGCACGATGTGCCGCATCTGACTTTCCATCTGATCGACCTGGCCGGCGCACTGCTGCATTAAGCGGTCGGCGAACTGCGCCTGATCGGTGGCCTGCAGCGAGAAGCGGGTGCTGTTCTCCACCTCTTCAGAGACCCGATGCAGGCGCTGTGACAGATGACTGAAGCTGGCATTCTGCGCCTGATGCTGCTCGCGCGCCTGCTGGTTAGCGTGCTGCATCTCACCCGCGGCGGCGGCCACGCTGACGGCCACCACGTCAATCTCATGAATAATGTGGCGCAGGCCCTGGCGCATCTCATCCATTGCATTGAACAGCTGTAACGTCTCACGCGACTGCAGGCGGAGTGGGGCGGCAGACGCCACCAGATCGCCGGTGGCAATAGCCTGTAGCTGGCGGCTGGCCTGCTGTAACGGCGTAATCACCCCGCGCAGCAGCAGCAGGCCGCCCGCCACCAGCAACCCGAACAGCAGTCCGGTGACCAGCAGCGACACATTGCGGGTGCCGGTTAAGCTCGCCAGCGAACTGCGATTGACGGCGGCCAGCTGGCGATTCGCCTGGCCGATTTCCCCGAACCAGGCCTCGTTAAACTGTTGTTGATAGGCTTGCATCGGCACCATAAAAAAGGCGTCGATACTGCCGGCGGCCAGACCTTTCAGCTGCTCGGTCAGCCCCTGGCTCAGCAGGATGAAGCTTTGTTGCAGCGCGCTGTCAGGGGCCGCCTGATAGCGGCTGAACAGCCGTTCGGCTTCGCTCAGCGACGCGCTGGCGCTCTCCGCCAGGCTTTTCCAGCTGTCGACCGATCCGCTCTGCTGGTCCTGCATCAGATAAATGCCGGCGCGGTGACTGTTGTCGCTGGCGGTCAGCAGTTCAATGCGGGCGCGATCGAGCAGCGTCAGCCGCTCACGCAGGGCGTGGGTCTGCGCCAGGCTGTGCTGGGCCTGACTGACCTGGGCGGTCAGCAGCACAATACCGGCCGATTGCAGCAGGCAGAACAGCACCACGAACAGAATAAAATGGCCGCGCAGGCTGGTCAGCCAGCCCGGCAGCGTAGGGGAAAACCGGCGATTACGACCGCGCAGTGGCAATAAAGTAAGCAGTGACATCAGGCAACCCGAAATAAGAAAAGCCGCAGTATTAAGGGGTTACATGACATCTTTGTGACAATCCCGCCTGATGACGGCAGAACAGCAGAATCGGTTTTCTTAACGGAAACCGCGCACTTTAATCAGTGCGTAACCGACGAATATGAGGCAGCAAAAGCTGAGCGACCGCCGCAAATACCGGCACCACCACCGAATTACCAAATTGCTTATACGCCTGAGTATCCGACACCGGGATACGGAACGGTTCGCTGCCCGGCACGTCGAAGCCCATCAGGCGGGCGCACTCGCGCGGTGACAGACGGCGCGGACGGCGCGCCATATTGTCCGGATGATGAAACTCCTTTTCGCCCAGTGCGCTGTCCCAGCCGCGATCGATCAGAATTTCCGAACCATCCTTGTAGTAACGCGCCGACAGGGTACGCACGCAGCAGTCGGGATTTCGCGGGTCGTTTAGCCCGAAGCCAAAGCCATTGCCTTTAGCCTTGTGCTTTTTGGCGTACTGATAGAGATAGCGCCACAGCACCGGTGACAGGATATATTTCTCGTCCGGCTGCGGTTCCAGCAGGCTTTGCAGGCTCGGTACCTGCGGCGGAAAGAACTTTTTGATATCGCGCAGGGTGAACTCCTGACAGCCTTTGATATCACGACGAATGCCGACCAGCACAATGCGTTCGCGATGCTGTGGCAGAAAATGGCGCGCATCAATCACCTTCGCATCCGGGCCGCTGGCGGCGGCATCGGCCACTTCATAGCCCAGCTCATCCAGCGTCTCCATGATAATGGCGAAGGTCCGGCCCTTATCGTGGCTCTTGAGGTTTTTCACATTTTCCAGCACGAAGAACGGCGGTTTTTTCGCGGCCAGAATGCGGGCGACATCAAAAAAGAGCGTGCCCTGTACCTGGCACTCAAATCCGTGCGCGCGGCCCAGCGCATTTTTCTTGCTAACGCCGGCCAGTGAAAACGGCTGGCAGGGAAAACCGGCCAGCAGCACCTGATGATCGGGGATCGCCGCATCAATCGCGCGATAAATGTCGGCGTCATCGCTGAGACCTTCCGGCTGCGTCACCTGGCGGATATCGGTGTTGAAGTGATGTTCCAGCGGGTCGCTGTAGTGATTGGCCTTATAGGTGCGCACCGCTTCTTTATTCCACTCGCTGGTGAACACACATTTGCCACCGATAGCCTCGAAGCCTTTACGAATGCCGCCAATACCGGCGAACAGATCGACAAAGCGAAACTCAGGCGCATCATAATGGGCCGGTCGGCTGGGCAGCAGGCTTTGTAACAGCGCCAGTTCAGCGTCACACAGCGGCGGCAGAGTGCTTTTGCCCTGCCGCACCCGGTTGAGCAACGCCGGCGTCCAGCTGAGGAAGCCAGCCTGATGCAGACGGCTGGTCACATCCCGGACCGAATAGATGGTTAGCACTTGCTGTAACAGTTGCGACGCATCAGGCGTTGAAAGAGCAGCAGAGAGGGGTTCAGCAATGGCGGCGGGGTGCATGCGTTTTTCCTTAACAGTGAGCCGCCTATGCTATCACTCCTGACGCAGCGAGGAAATTGGCGGCGTGTGCCACCGCAGAGATTGGCCGCAATGACATTTTTTACGGCAGCAATCTGATAGCACGCCTCTGCTGCTTTCGCTTTTCGTGGCGCAGGCTAAAGTTGAAGGACCAGCAAAAAAGGAGAATTTATGGCTGACGTTCACTCCAGTGAAACACGCAGCAAAAATATGCGTGCCATTCGCGCGCAGGATACTGCCATTGAGCAGCGTGTGGCGCTGTTGCTGAAGGATCGCGGATTCAGCTTTCGGGTACAGGATAAAAATCTGCCGGGCCGACCCGATTTTGTACTGCTGGAGCAGCAGGCGATTATTTTTGTCCACGGCTGCTTCTGGCATCGGCATCACTGCTATCTTTTCAAACTGCCGGCCACCCGCACTGAATTCTGGACCGGCAAGATTAACAGCAATGTCGAACGGGACCGGCGTTATGTGCGCCAGCTGCAGGAGAGCGGCTGGAAGGTGCTGATCATCTGGGAGTGCGCCCTGCGCGGCAAACTGCGGCTGGCGGATGACGATCTGCTGGAGCGGCTGGAAGAGTGGCTGCTGGCGATGACGCAGAGCGCCGAGATTGACCATCAGGGTATTCATCATTATCGCGACGAGTGAGCCTTGCTAATCAGCAACATAATTGGTTAGATCTGCGCTTTCTCCGTGGCCAGGAGCCTGACATGAGCAGCATTAAACTGACGGTTAAACGCCTCTACCAGCTGCGCGACGAGCGCATGGTGAACACCAAAGCGACCGCGCGCGTTTACCTCGGCGACAGGCTGATCGCCACGGAAGAGATTACCGGCATGACAGAAAGCCCGGTCAGTAAGTACTTACATGCTGAAGGTGCTGCGGGTGAAGCAGTGCGGGTGGAGTGGGATTGTGAGGGCATCGCCGAAATGACGGTAACGGAAATCGAGCGCTGCCCATGTTGTCAACATAACGAACCAGACTAAGGATAAAATTTTGGCGGGAACCAGCTTACTGACTTTACTTGATGATATTGCAACACTTCTGGACGATATTTCCGTTATGGGGAAACTGGCGGCAAAAAAAACCGCTGGCGTACTGGGTGACGATCTGTCGCTGAATGCCCAGCAGGTGACCGGCGTAAAAGCCAACCGCGAACTGCCGGTGGTATGGGGCGTCGCCAAAGGATCGTTTCTGAATAAACTGATCCTGGTGCCGCTGGCGCTGATTATTTCCGCCTTTGCGCCGTGGCTGATCACGCCGCTGCTGATGATCGGCGGCGCTTATCTCTGCTACGAAGGCGTGGAAAAAGTGATGCACAGCCTGCAACACGACAAGCAGCACAAATCGCCGGAAGCCCGTCAGCAGCGCCTCGAGTCGCTGGCAAAGCAGGATGCGGCGGAGTTTGAAAAGAAGAAAATTAAAGGCGCGATCCGCACCGACTTTATTCTGTCAGCAGAGATTGTGGCCATTACGCTGGGTATCGTGTCGGAATCGCCACTGCTCAATCAGGTGATTATTCTGGCCGGCATCGCCATTCTGGTCACCGTTGGCGTTTACGGCATTGTGGCGGCGATTGTTAAAATCGACGACCTCGGCTTCTGGCTGCGCGAAAAGCCCTCACGTATCGCTCAGGGCATCGGCAGCGTATTACTGGCGGCAGCACCGTGGCTGATGAAGATTCTGTCGGTGGTCGGCACCATCGCGATGTTCCTGGTCGGTGGCGGCATTGTGGTGCATGGCATTACGCCGCTGCATCATCTGATTGAAGAAGTCAGTAGCGGTTTCAGCGGCTGGATTGCCACGCTGCTGAGCAACGGTGCCAATCTGGTGCTTGGTTTTATCATTGGGTCGATCGTGCTGTTGGTGGTGAACCTTATTGCCAAACTGCGCGGGAAATCGGTATAAAGCGCACTGTTATTACGGTCAGGAGAATGATGATGAACGACGACATGTTTGAATTTGATATCGACGCGCAACTTGAGCAGGCTGAAGCGAAAGCAGAGAAAAAGGCCAGCGAAGTGCCGGACGATCTGAGCGACGAAGCGGATTGCGAAGGCTGCAAAATCTGATTCCAGCCTGAACCCCTTTCAAAGCGGATAATAATTATTATCCGCTTTTTTTATTTTCAACATATCCAACTGCTTAATTCTGAATTTGCCGCTTATTTGCGTGCCTTAACAGGCAGAAATCTTTTTTGACTGCTATAAAGAAAATAATCAAATCACAGGGTCAACCAGGAGGGCGCAACATGGTGTTTGCAATCAGTGAAGAAGTTCAGCACAAGAAAGACGGACAGACGATGGTGGTGACCGGCTACGCCAGCGGAATGGTCGAATGTCGCTGGTACGATGGCTACGCGGTGCGCCGTGAAGCGTTTCGCAGCGAAGAGCTTAGCGCCTCAAATCCCGCCCAACAGCTTGCCAGTTAAGCGGCCTGCGATCAGGCCTGTAGGTCGCGTGATCTGACAGGCCCCGCGTTAGCGCATTCCGTTTGCTTTTTCCGGCACGCTCCCTGTGCCTGATTCTTCTCAGACGTTGCCGTCATTATCCTCTTCTACCGCCTGATAGATGCGCTGCAGAATATCCGGAAAGGCCGACTGCACCCGACTCCAGCTTGGAATAAACGGCTTATCGTTTGGTCGTTCAATAAATGCCTGACCGGCCTCCAGAATTGACTGGGTAAACATTTCCACCGCAGCCTCCTCAACGTGCTGATCAAACTTCAGTCCGTTCATCGCCGCCTCATGGTTGTAGATCTCCATCATATCCAGCGCATTACGGTAGTAGGTGGCTTTCAGCACCCGGAACGAGTCGCTGGTCAGCGGCACGCCCATGGTGGCCAGCTTTCGCAGCAGCGACTGCACAATGTCGCTACTCATGCGTTTCAGCCCGCCGGTGCCATCCTCTTCCGCCAGCGGCTGATGCTTGTGGTCATAGTTATCTGCAATCTCCACCTGACAGGATTGCCGGGTGGTGTAGTTGCGATAGATCTCTGAGAGTACGCCAATCTCCAGACCCCAGTCGCCCGGAATTTTGATGCCGTTTAGCACGTGGGTGCGCATCGCGAACTCACCCGACAGTGGATAACGGAAGCTGGAGAGGTAATCGAGATATTCCGAATGGCCATAGACTTTTTGCAGCGAGCGCAGCAGCGGACCGACCAGCAGACGCCCGACGCGGCCGTTCAGCTTGCCGTCAGCGACGCGGGCATAGAAGCCCTTACAGAATTCATACTGAAACGCCGGATTAGCCAGCGGATAGAGCAGGCGCGCCAGCATACCGCGCTCATAGGTGACGATGTCGCAGTCATGCAGCGCCACGCAGCTGGTGCGGTCAGAAGCCAGCGTATAGCCGGTGCAGAACCAGACGTTGCGCCCCTTGCCGGGATTGGTCGGCGATAAGCCTTCTTTATCCAGTTCGGCATCAATCGCTTTAAGGCGCGGGCCGTCGTTCCACAGGATGCGGTGCCGCTGCGGCAGGCGCGAGAAAAACTCGCGGGCAAACAGAAACTGATCGCGGTCAGCACGATCGAGGCCAATCACGATCTCATCGAGATAGGGCACCTTTGCCAGCTCATCGACAATTTTTGTCAGCGCCGGGCCTTCCAGTTCAGAAAACAGCGACGGCAGGATCAGCCCCATCTTGCGTTTGCGGGCAAAGCGCACCATCTCCTTTTCCAGCGATTCCACACTGCGGTGGGTGAGATTATGAAAATTGGTAATCACGCCGTTCTGAAAAAAATCACTCATCGCACCATCCTTTTAATGCCCGTGGGCCACTTACAGAGGTTGAGTCAAAAAATAGTCCAGCCCTTCACGCCAGCCTTCAGGGCCATAGTGCGCCGTATGATAGACCTGCTGCTGATCGGTCCGGCTGAGGGTGACCGGTGTTTTACTGTAGCCTTTAATCACTACGGCGTAGTCGACGGCGTCCAGCATCGGCGCGTCATTCGGTCCGTCGCCCAGACCGATGGTGGTAAAGGCGGCATCAGACTGTTGCGACAGTAGCCAGCGCACCGCCTCGCCTTTGCCGCTGCCGGCTGGCATCACGTGCCAGAAACGACCGCCCTGGGTCAGCGCCAGTCCTTCAGCGGTCAGCGCAGCCCGAAAGCTGTCGAATGCCTCGTCACTGTCACGCCACACCACCACTTCAGAGGCATCGCGCTGACGTGACAGGGCGGCATCCGCTTCACTCAGGCCGGTCATCGACGAAACTGCCTGATCGGTAAAGTCATGAAAGCCGGTAAACCGGAACCGGGTCTGTAGCACCGCCAGCCGGTTACAGATCGCCGCATAGTTCAGGCTATCGTCGGGCAGATGAATCTGCTGATCCCCGGTCTGGACCACCGCACCGTTTTCGGCAATAAACGGCGCACCCGCAATGCCAAGCCTTTTCTGTAGCGGGATAATCTCCGCTGCCGTTTTGCTGGAACAGATCACCAGCGGGATGTCATGCTGTTTCAGGGTGGTGAGCCACGGCGTAGCGGCATCCCAGCGATAGCTGTGATGGTCGAGCAGCGATCCGTCGAGATCGGTAATAATCATTAACGGCTGGTGAAGGTCGGGCATCGGTCAGCTCCTGTCAGCACGGCTAAAGCGGCGATTTTTCAATATTATAGTTGAATATGGCTCACACTTTTTTGTTATGCGACCACCGGATAAATCCAGGATTAATCTTAAATCGAAACGTTATGGATCGCGGTGATGCATGAAGTGTGCAGCCGCTAAGTGGCTGTCTGCTGCGGTGTTTTCGGTAACATACGGCGCATTATTCACCGCTACGTTGCAGAAATGTGCATATCAGAGACTTGTCTTAAAAAAGGGAAGGCGTAGTCTGCAGGGGTGTTAAGAATTCCCTGGTGTAACGAATTGAATTTTTTACCCGGCCATCCCGCCGGGTATTTTTTTGAAATCGTTTTCAGCGGTTTGCCTCACAGGAACGACAGTCACAGATATCCATTTCAAAAGCATCGGCCAGTTCAGTGCCGCGCGGCAACCGCTGCGGGGCTAGCCGTCCATCAGCCACTGGCGGCTGCGTCATAGATTCCTGCATCTCAGCTGCATTCCCCGCCTGTATTGACTCCAGCAAACGATCAACATCAACATTCATCGCTGACTGAGACAGGCCGGTAACCTGTTTTTCGCCTGACATTTTCTGACTCCCGCGCGCGGACAGTATCATCAGTATAGTGGCTGGCGCAGAAAGGGGTGAGGGGCCGATCACGGCAAAAAAAAGCCCGCGCTGCGCGGGCAAAATCCTTGTTACTTTTAGGTTGACTGCGCCTATGGGGTTGGTGCAGTAGAGAGAGTGTAAGGCGAGCCTGCGTCAGAAGTCTTGCGGCGAAATGTTAAGGAATTGAAAAAGCGCAGGCTTACTCAGATTTACCTGACTTTTCGCTCATTGAGAGCAGAATCGGCTATAGTTCGAGATAAAGCTGATTTTTATCAATACCTAAAGGAATGGTTATGGACATCTTAAGAATTATTATCGCAATCCTGTTACCGCCACTGGGCGTCTTTATGCAGGTTGGTTTCGGAGGTGCCTTCTGGCTGAATATCCTGCTGACGCTGTGCGGCTACATTCCCGGTATCGTGCACGCCGTATGGGTAATTGCCCGTCGCTAACGCTCGGTATCACTGCGGTTCTTCGTTTAGACTGTGCAACAGGAAATAATCAGGAGAACCGAAATGAAGGTGAATGACCGCGTCAGCGTTAAAACCGATGGTGGCCCGCGCCGCGTCGGAACCATTCTGGCCATGGAGCCGTTTAATGAGGGCACTATGTTTCTGGTGGCGCTGGAAGATTACCCGTTAGGCATCTGGTTTTTTAACGAAGATGGTCATCCGGAGGGGATTTTTGTTGAGCCCTACAGCACAGAGTAAACCGGCCGCAACCGCGCAACGCGGCTGACGTGATCCTCCTCCCCGTGATGGGGAGGAGGAAGTCAGACCGCCATTACTGTTCCGGCTGCGTCACTTTTTATCGCTTATTAACGTCCTGTCTGCGTTCTCTGTTTGCACTCTCAATTTGCGCTGGATGTCCGCACTCTCTGTCTGCACTCTCTGTCCGCACTCTCTGTCTGCACTCTCTGTCCGCGCTCTCTACCCTCCGCACTACATTCAGCGCTTAGAACGTTTCCCAGTTATCATTACCGCTTGCCAGAGCCGGACGAGGCGCAAGAGCAGGGGTTTTCACCGGCGCGGTAGCGCGGCTGGCGGTAGCCGCCAGCAGCGGCGTATCCTGCAGGCGGAAAGCCGATACCGCCTGAGTCAGTTTACCGGCCTGGTCTTCGAGTGAAGCCGCCGCCGCAGAGGCTTCCTCGACCAGTGAGGCGTTCTGCTGGGTGACGTTATCCATTTCGGTAACCGCCTGGCTGACCTGCTGGATCCCTCGGCTCTGTTCGTCAGAGGCGGCGGCAATCTCTGCCATGATATCGGTAACCCGACGGACCGCTTCGACAATTTCTCCCATGGTGGTTCCGGCATCGCCGACCTGCTGTGAACCATCTTTAATCAGCGTGACCGACTCGGCAATCAGCGATTCAATCTCTTTCGCCGCCTGCGCACTGCGCTGTGCCAGGTTACGCACTTCACTCGCCACCACGGCAAATCCCCGACCCTGTTCACCGGCACGCGCGGCTTCGACCGCCGCGTTCAGGGCCAGAATGTTGGTCTGAAAAGCGATGCTGTTGATGACATTGGTGATCTCAGCAATCTTTTTCGAGCTGCCGGAAATGTTGGTCATGGTTTTCACTACGCCGCTGACCAGTTCACCGCCGCTGCGGGCTTTACCGGAGGCATCGGCGGCCAGCTGGCTGGCGTGATGGGCGTTATCAGCGTTCTGCTTCACCGTGGCGGTGAGCTGTTCCATGCTGGCAGCCGTCTGTTCCAGCGCTGCCGCCTGCTGTTCAGTACGTGAGGAGAGGTCGGTGTTGCCGGCGGAGATTTCGCTGGAGCCCTGATAGATAGCAACCGCACCTTCACGCACCGTGCCGACGGTTTTCACCAGCGACTGCTGCATTAACTGCAAATTATGGATCAGGGTGCCTATCTCGCTGCGACCATGGGGCAGCGGCGGGGCGGTCAGGTCGCCCTGGGCGATACGCTCAATGCGTGACACCGACTGACGCAGCGGATTAATCACCACCCGACGCAGGAAGACGAAGGTCAGCAGCACCAGCACCAGCGCAGCGCCAAAGGCCACCGCCATTGCAATGAAGCCAATACGCGACTGATGGTTCGCTTCTGCGGTAATTGCATTGGCGCGATCGGTACGGATTTTGATCGCCTTCAGCAGCACCGCATTGTAGTCAGCATCCAGTTTGCGGGTAACCTCGGTTTCCTGCGCGATAATACCTTCGAAGCTGCCTTGTTTACCGGCGTTAATCATCGGTATCAGGCCTTTTTCAATGTAGTCGTTAAAGCGCGCCTGCAGCGTGGCATCCAGAGCGACATCCTCGGGCGACTTCACTTTGCGGTCGGCGTAGACCTTAAACCCGTCTTTAGCCTGCTGAATACGTTTCTCAGCCGACGCGAGGTTAGCGCGAAACTCATCCATCTCACCGATACGCGCCGCGGCGCCGGCCTGAATAACCGTCAGACGGGCAGTACGTAAGTGGTTTGAACTGTTCGAGATACCCATCCGCACCTGAATTTCGTCAGTGGCGTCACTGAGCGAGTGATTACCTGAAATAAGAAAGTAACTGGCGACACCAATACAGAGTGCGAACAGCAGCAGAATGCCGCCGAAGATCAGGCTAAACAGCGGGACAAGGCGGAGGTTCTGCCATATACCCGAGGTGTTCTGTCCATCATTAACCAATGCAGTGTTCATATCCTTGCTCTCTTGAGGCTGTTGTTATAAGGCTTAACATCGGCAGAAGAGCGGAAAGGCTTAGCGGCAGGAGTGAGATCTGGCTCTCAGTTTGAAGCAAAAAAAAACCGGCCAGGGCGGCCGGTTTTCATTGCGGGACGTTATCTTACGTTAACGTAAATACCCGACGTGACGTTATCAGTTAAACGCACCACATGATAAATAACCTGCTTATTATGGGTTTTGATTTTGCGTTTAATATTACCTTTATGTGACGAAACGGTTTTCGCCTTAATTTGCATTTTATCTGAGATCTGAATGGTGTCGTGACCTGACATCCACATCTTCAGCATATTTGACTCGGTCTGGCTCAGCGTTAATGGATGAACATCCATGCCGGAAGAGATACGCGCAGACTGGTTGAGTTTCTTCTGCAAATAGGTGCCCAGTAACGAATCCAGTGTCGATGTCTTTATCGATTTTGACGTAATAATCAGGTTCTTACGAACGTAGAGGTATTCCTCAAAATGGATGTTGCTTATCGCCATGAATATAAAGAACAGCGTATCAGGGTGCTGCATAATAATGCTGCGGATACGTTCGCTGGAGTCGGGTTCATGAATAAAGCAGTCTTCATTAATAAAGACGACACCAGGTTTTAATTGTTCACATTTTTGCTGTAGTTGCTCAATATCGGAGGCAGAAGTGATGTTTTTCTTCTTAACTCCTTTAAAAGACATGTAGTCCGATAATCCCAGGCGTGTGTAGTTGCAGGAATCCATAATAATCGTTGGCATAATAGCGACCCTCACCAATTTGTTATCCGTTTAAATCAACGATGAATTACGCGTTGCGGTACGAGAGAGATTTCTAAGGCACTTTTTTATTCTGCTCGTGCAGTGTGGTAACAGGCAAACGCCTGTAAAAGTCTTCATCCCTGACCCGTTCTGCAAAAATATTGTGCTGCTTTGACGTCACACATTCTCCGGTTATGGCGGGGAATGCCAGTGAAAAACCGGAGGTTAAGTAAGACTCTGTTTTTGGGAGCGCTGTCACTATCGCTGAAAACCCGGAGTTTTCTGATAGGACAAATCTTAAAAACATTTGTTTTACGAAAGTGTGATGTCTCAGCGTGTGTTGACAATGCCGGAAAATACATTTTTTAACAAGAAAAATCACTAAAGAATTTTTTTTGTTCAAATTCAATGGATTGCCGTTTTTGTCAACAAATTCACAGTCTAACCGCTGCTGTGAACCGCCCAACTAAAATACGCGAAGCCCGGTTTAATAAGAATTATTTTCAGACTATCAGCACATTTATCAGATTTTCCTTAGTTGCATTCTGGAAAATATGGTTTGAAAAATGCACGGATGGTTTTGCGTTACTTAAGTATTGGTTAGCAAAGATAGTTAGAAACTTAATGTTCAGGGGCGGGATAGTTCTGTCAGGAACAGGGCGAGTAAATCAAACACTTCACCGAACAAATGCTCACAGAACGGGGCGAGCAGTGGCATCAGCATACTGATAGTCAAAATGCCTACTGATAAGGTGATCGGGAAGCCAATTGCGAAGATTGATAACTGTGGTGAAACACGGTTTAACAAACCTAGTACCAGATTTAGCATGAGGAGCAAAACGATTAACGGTAGCGCTAACATCATGCCATTAAGGAAAATTAATCCGCCCGATTTCACCAGTGCCATAAACGCATTGGCATTTAGCGGATGTCCGCCAATCGGCAAGGTGTGAAAACTGTCCGCCAGCAGCGAGATCAACCACAGGTGTCCGTTGAAGGTCAGGAACAGTAACATCGCCAGCATGTCTAAAAAACGCGCCAGAACCGGCATGTTAAGACGGCTGCCGGGATCAAAAAAGGTGGCGAACGACAGGCCCATCTGTAAGCCAATTACTTCCCCGGCGGTCCGCACCGCGGCAAAAGCAAACTGCATGGTAAAGCCGAGCGCGATGCCAATCAGCATCTGCTGGATCAGCAGCCAGAAGCCGACCGGCGAAAACAGCGTCACGTTAACCGGCGGCAGCAGCGGCATTAACAGCCAGGTGATCATCACTGCCAGACCAATTTTGACCCGGTGACTGATAGATCGTTCATTAAGCAGCGGCGCAGAGGCCAGCAGCGCCAGAATACGCACCAGTGGCCAGAAGAACTGGCTCACCCAATGTACCAGCTGGCTGCTGTCGAGAGTAATCATCAGCCGATGATGTAAGGCAGGTTGGAAAAGACGGTGCGGATATAGTCGAGCAGCAGATTCAGCATCCACGGGCCGGCAATAATCCCGGTGGTCGCCACCGCCAGAATTTTCGGAATGAACGACAGGGTCTGTTCATTGACCTGAGTGGCGGCCTGCAACAGGCTGATAAGTAGTCCACTCACCAGCGCGGCCAGCAGCATCGGAGCGGCCAGCATCAGCGCGACGCGCATCGCTTCCTGGCCCATTACCATTACTGATTCGGGTGTCATTGTTGTGCTCCGGGAATAGGGGGGATCAGGAGTAGAAGCTTTGCGCCAGTGAGCCGACCAGCAGTTGCCAGCCATCGACCAGTACAAACAGCATCAGCTTAAACGGCAGTGAGATTGTTGCCGGTGGCACCATCATCATCCCCAGCGCCATCAGCACGCTGGCCACCACCAGGTCAATAATCAGAAACGGGATAAACACCGTAAAGCCAATCTGGAAAGCGGTCTTCAGCTCGCTGGTGACGTAAGCGGGCAGCAGAATGCGCATCGGCACCGCTTCCGGGCCGGCAATCGGCGCGGTATTCGCCAGGCGGGCGAACAGAGCCAGATCCGCTTCACGGGTCTGACGCAGCATAAACTCACGCAGCGGCTGGGCACCTTTCTCGATTGCCACATCCATGCTGATTTTGTCCTGGCTGAACGGCAGATAGGCGTCCTGATAAATCTTGTCGAAGGTCGGCGCCATAATAAAGAAGGTCAGAAACAGCGACAGCCCCAGCAGAACCTGGTTCGGCGGCGCAGAGGGCGTTCCCAGTGCGTTACGCAGCAAACCAAACACAATAATGATGCGGGTAAAGCTGGTCATCATCAGCAGCACCGCCGGAATAAAGGTCAGCGCGGTGATAAACACCAGCGTCTGCACCGGCAGCGACCAGCTCTGGCCGCCGTTTGGCAGCGCATGACTCACCAGGCCCGGAAGCTGGGCATGGGCAACCGGTGCCAGCAACAGCAGTGGCAATAAAGGAAGCAGTCGACGCATCATTGGGGTTTTCCGGGACGTTTAACCAGGTTCTGTAACAGCTGACGAAAATCCTGTGGGGCAGCCTGCGCTGGCGTGGTTTCCAGCGGCGCACCCGGCGGTAGCGTATGCAGATGGGTAATCTGCTGCGCGGTCACGCCGAGCACCAGACGCGCATCGGCGGTATCGACAATCACCACCCGCTCACGCTGGCCGACCTGCACACTGGCGGTCAGTTTAAGCTCCTGGCCGCTCACCTTCTTCGGCGCGAAGCCAAAGCGGCGTGCCAGCCAGGCGCAGGCCAGAATCAATAAAATAATCACCGCTAACATGCTGCTGACCTGCACCACCATTGAGCCGGTGGAAATCGGCTGAGCGTGCGGCGCAGCGGGTTGCAGACTTTGATTCTGGCTAGTCATTTTCAGCGACTCAGACGACGCATACGTTCGGACGGGGTAATAATGTCAGTGATGCGCACGCCATATTTGTCGTTGACCACCACCACTTCACCCTGAGCAATCAGGTAACCGTTGATCAATATATCCAGCGGTTCGCCCGCCAGACCGTCGAGTGACACCACCGAACCCTGCGCCAGACGCAGCAGCTCTTTAATGGTCATCTTGGTACGGCCCAGCTCCACGGTCAGTTTGACCGGGATATCCATGATCAGATCGATATCCTGCAGTGAGCCTGAAACGTTACTGCTCTCGAATGACTTAAACACGTCATCGGTTTGCGGGGCGCTGCTGCTGCCGACCTGTTCATTCATTGCTTCAGCCCACAGATCGTCCGCAGAGATATCGTCAGACGGCTTATTACTGTCACTCATGGGGCTGTTCCTCGTTCAGCGAATTCAAAATCGGGTTAATCAGGTGTTCGACACGCAGAGCATACTGCCCATTCATCGTGCCATATTGGCTGGTTAAGACCGGTACGCCATCGACATGGGCGATAATGCGTTCCGGTTTCTCAATCGGCAGCACGTCGCCGGGTTTCAGCTGCAAAATCCGTGACAGACGCAGCGAGGTTTCGGCAAAGTGTGCAATCAGTTCCAGCTCGGAGTGCTGCACCTGTTTTACCAGGTTGTCACGCCAGTGGTTATCTTCCTGGCGGGAGTTCTCGAGCGGCGGATTCACCAGCAGCTCGCGCAGCGGCTCAATCATTGAAAACGGAATGCAGATATTAAATTCACCCACCAGGTTACCAATCTCCACCTGGAACGGCGTGTTAACCACGATATCGTTCGGCGAAGTGGTGATGTTGGTGAACTTCACCTGCATCTCTGAACGCACATACTCGACGTCCAGCGGATAAATAGCTTTCCATGCGTCGCTGTACCCATCCAGCGCCAGCTTCAGCATGCGGCGGATCACGCGCTGCTCGGTATGGGTAAACTCGCGACCTTCTACTTTGGTCGGAAAGCGACCATCGCCACCGAACAGGTTATCAACCGCGATAAACACCAGGCTGGGTGAAAACACCACCAGCGCAGTGCCGCGCAGCGGCTTCAGGTGGATCAGATTCAGGTTGGTCGGCACCGGCAGGTTGCGGGCAAACTCGTGATACGGCTGAATCTTGATCGCGCCAACACTGATATCCGGGCTACGACGCAGCAGGTTAAACAGCGCCATACGGAAGCTACGGGCAAAACGCTCGTTAATAATTTCCAGCGCCTGCAAACGCTCGCGCACTACGCGGCGCTGGGTATTCGGGTCGTAAGGACGAATATCGCCTTCCGGCCCGTTTTGTTTCTTTTCTTCTTCCGCGCTGCCACTGTCGCCGTTTAAAAGGGCGTCAATTTCAGCCTGGGAGAGAATGCTATCGCCCATTGATTCACCTCAAAATGAAGGCAGTAAACAGCACATCGTTCACCGCCTGCGGAGGTTGACCTTTTACCAGTGGTGGTGCCAGCGCCTGTTTGATTTGTTCAACAAGCGCTTGCTTTCCTTGCTCCGTCGCCAGCGCCGCAGCGCTCTGACGCGAGAGCAGCAGCAGCAGACGACTGCGCACCTCAGGCAGATAGTCATTTAACCGACGCCGTGTATCCTCATCGGCCAGACGCAGGGTAAAGCCTACGTACAGCACGCGGTCAGGATCGTTGTCGGGATTGACCAGGTTAACCGTAAATGTATCAAGTGCAAAAAAGACCGGGGCGGGAGGCGGTTCGACTTTCGCCACCTCCGGCTTATCGCCCTCATGTTTATTCATCATTCGCCAGACTGCATAGCCTGCCACGCTGCAAGCGGCCAGCGTCACAATGAGCAACACCGGAATTAAGAGTTTACGTTTGCGGCCTTTAGCTTTCGCGTTATCAGACATGTTTGCAGTTACTTCCTGTGAATTATGGATAAGCCTCTCGGCTCACCTGGACAGATTATCCCGCGTCTTAAGTCAAACAATGGGAAGAAAAGACGCGGGTTTTACGCTTACCTTCAGCGTTTGTCGCTATCAGGCAAAAGTGTCGACCGCGCCATTACCGTTTACCCGCGCCTGCAGGGCGGCGGGAACGGCAATTGGCGTGATGTCGGTGTCACTATCCTGAGCGAGAGAGAAGCGGCCATGCTGTCCATCGCGGCGCGCCTCCTGCTGTTGCTGGAAGTGCTGGCCTTGCGCGGAACTGTCACTGCTGACCTGACTCTCACCCAGGTGGATTCCGCTCTCTGCCAGCGCACTGCGCAGCTGCGGAATCGCGGCTTCCAGCGCCGCTCTGACGTGGCTGTGGCCGGAAACCAGATTAATTTGTGCCTGGTCGTTATCCAGTTTCAGGCTGATCTGGATCGCCCCAAGGTCTGCCGGATGTAAGCGCAATTCAGCGTTTTGCTGACCGTTGCGGCTGAACATCACAATCTGCTGGCTTAACGCCTGCTGCCACTCATCGCTGCCCAGCTGCGCATTCAGCATTGGGGTCGAGGGCGTACTGGTGGTCGATGACGCCATCATTGGCGGCGCCAGGCTGCTGGCGCTGGAGATCGGCGTGCTGGCGATCAGCGAATTATCACTGGCACTGGCTTTGATGGCGGCCTGATCGTCCTGTCGGGTTACCGTGCTCAGCACTTGCTGAAAACTGCTATCCAGCGTCTGCGCGGGGCTGAGGCTGTTACTGTTCACCGCAGCCGTGCTGCTCTGGCCGGCTGTGCTACTCACCGCCGGCGCATTCAGCGCGGCATTTTTAACCCCAGGCGAACTCTCCGCGCCGGGTTCTTTGCTCGCCTGATCGCTGCCGGTGAGCATCTGTGCCAGTGAGGTCAGGCTTTTGCGCGCGCTGTCGTTCTGGACAGCCAGTTCACCCTGCGCCTCACTGACCGGGCTGACGGCTGCGCTGGTGGCGGCCGGCGTGGTCGGTAACATGGCGAACAGCGCCTGCACATTTTGCATATCGCTGGCACTTAAGGGCGCGGCTTCCGGCTTGTCTTTATCATCGGCTGATTTTGTGCCGGCTTTAATATTTTCCGGCTTAAACAGTGCGCTTAGCGCCGCCGGATTATCCAGGGCGGCGATCAGCGCATTCAGGGGCGTGGCAGGCTGCGAATCACTGTCGCTTTCCGTTTTGAGATCAGCCGATTGCGCCGCTTTTCCCTGCTGTTTCGCCAGACTCAGCAGCTGGTTTCCCAGCGCAGTCAGGAAGTCCTGAGGCAGCGCATCGGTGCCGGCAGCTGCATCGGTTGAAACTGATGTATCGGCGTCGGTTTTTACCGCCGCTTTCATGGCAATGTTTGGCAGCGTAATCATTCGCCTCTCCTCAATGCGGCCCGTTGGGCAAATTCATCCATCCGTTTCTGGTCGAGACGGTTTTCCTGTCGTAATGCGTTTTCCGCTGCCCGGGTGATCAGCGTCTGATAGGCGTTGAGCCGCTGCTGTTTCTCACGCCAGTTGATCAGCGCCTGCTCAAGACGCTGGTTCCAGTTATTGAGCTGGTTGCGATGCTGATCGATCGCTTTTTCCAGCGTCTGAATAAACTGGTGGTAGTTGGTCCAGCGGGTGCTGGCGATGCCGGTCGACATATCGTCATTCAGCTTGTTGCGATATTCATCCTGGTAGTCGAGCAGCATGGTCAGCTGCTCATTGGCGGCCTGCTGACCGCGACGCATATCGCCCAGGTAGATGGCGGCGCGTTCCAGATCCTGTTCCGCTAAGTCGCGTAGCGTGTCGATGGCATTTGCAGTTTTCATTGCCGTTACCTCGCGTTAATCGCGTCGATTAGCCGAACAGCGCATGCAGATGCAGGCAGGCGTCGTCATAATCGCTGCGTTCGAAAATGCCCTGTTGCAAAAAGGCTTCCATCTGCGGATAGAGTTTGATGGCTTTATCCAGCATCGGGTCGCTGCCTGCGGCATAAGCGCCCACGCTGACCAGATCGCGGTTACGCTGGAAGCTGGACAGCAACTGCTTAAACTGGCGCACGCGCGCATAGTGGTTTTCATCAATCAGCGAGGTCATCGCCCGGCTGATTGAGGCTTCAATGTCGATCGCCGGATAGTGACCCGCTTCAGCCAGCCGCCGCGACAGCACGATGTGGCCGTCGAGGATGGCGCGCGCTGAGTCAGCAATCGGGTCCTGCTGATCGTCGCCTTCGGTCAGCACGGTATAGAAGGCGGTAATCGAGCCGCCGCCGTCGATGCCGTTACCGGCGCGTTCCACCAGCGCCGGCAGCTTGGCGAACACCGACGGTGGATAGCCTTTGGTGGCCGGCGGCTCACCGATCGCCAGCGCGATCTCACGCTGCGCCATGGCGTAGCGGGTCAGCGAATCCATGATCAGCAGCACATGTTTGCCGCGATCGCGAAAATCTTCGGCGATGCGGGTGGCGTAGGCGGCGCCCTGCATACGCAGCAGCGGCGAAACGTCAGCCGGCGCGGCGATGACCACCGAACGGGCACGGCCTTCGGCGCCGAGAATGTTTTCGATAAAATCTTTTACTTCGCGACCACGTTCGCCGATCAGCCCGACCACGATCACGTCGGCTTCGGTGTAGCGCGCCATCATGCCGAGCAGTACGCTTTTACCAACGCCCGAACCGGCGAACAGGCCCATACGCTGGCCGCGTCCCACCGTCAGCAGGGCGTTAATGGCGCGCACGCCGGTGTCCAGCACATCGGTAATCGGGGTCCGCTGCAGCGGGTTGAACGGCGGGGTGATCAGCGGCGCGCGGTAACCGGTATCCGGTGACGGCAGGCCATCCAGCGGGCGGCCACTGCCGTCCAGCACCCGGCCCAGCAGCTGCGGACCCAGCAGCAGTTGCTTACCGGCCTGCGGGTTTTCACCGTTCTGCAGTGCGTATACCCGCGCGCCGGGTAAAATGCCGTCGACTTCTTCCAGCGGCATCATCAACAGCTTTTGTCCGTTGAATCCCACCACTTCGCTTTCAATCTCGCTGATGGTATTGCCATTATTACGTTCAATGATGCAGGTTGCGCCGAGCGGTAACTGCAGGCCCGTTGCTTCCAGCACCAGACCGGTTGCGCGGGTCAGGCGACCATAGCGGCGCACCGGCTGAACCTGAGCAATTCGCTTTTCAAACGCGTCGAGCGCGCCCAGCCAGCGGTTGAGGCGAGTGGTCATTACACTTCTCCTGGCGCGGCAAGGCGGCACAGTTCCTGCCAGCGCGTCGCCACGCTGGCATCCAGATCGCCATCTTCGGCGCTGAGTTTACAGCCGCCAGGATGCAGGGTGCTGTCCGCCAGCAAGCGCCAGCCGTGCAGGTCAAGCGTCGGGCCGAGCGTCTGCTCGATACGTTGCAGATCGTCCGGATGCACCCGCAACTGCGGCTTGCCGTTGAACATCGGTTCCTGCTGCAGTAATCCCTGAATCTGACGCAGCAGGGCGCTGCCATCGACCGCGGTCGCCTGGCCAATCACCGAGCGGGCAGCTTCAAGCGCCAGCTGCATCAGGCGCGAGGCGATAACGCTGTCCAGCGACTCCAGCGTGTTCTGGAACTCGGTGACCAGCTGCTGCATCCGCGCCTGTAACGGCGCCTGCTGCTGCTGAGCATCGGCCAGCCCCTGCTGAAATCCGGCTTCATAACCGCTTTTCTGACCTTCGGCAAAACCCTGCTGCTGACCTTCGTTAAAGCCCTGGGCCTGCGCCTCTTTACGCATCTGCTGTTGCTGGCGCTCAAGCAGCAACTGCTGCTCGTCCACCCCGGAATCAGGTTCGGTGATCTCGGGCAGCGGCTCCGGTTCAGGCTGGTCGAAGCGGCCTAAATCGGTCGGCTGCCACAGTTGCCATGGGCGAGCAGAAAATGCATCAGACATAAGTTTCCTCGCCACCACCAATCACCATCTCGCCCGATTCGGCTAAGCGGCGCACCACCAGCAGGATCGCTTTCTGCTCGTTTTCCACTGCCGACATCCGCACCGGGCCACGGTTGGCCAGATCGTCGCGCAGGATATCGGCCGCACGGGCTGACATGTTTTTGAGGAATTTTTCGCGCAGCGGCTGTTCGGCACCTTTCAGTGCAACCAGCAGCTGCTCGGACTCCACTTCCTGCAACAGGCGCTGGATGCTGCGGTCGTCCACTTCCACCAGGTTTTCGAACAGGAACATTTCGTCGATAATTTTCTGCGCCAGTTCGCCGTCGAAATCGCGTACCGCTTCGATGACCGCTTCTTCCTGCTGTGTTTTCATCAGGTTGATGATCTCGGCTGCGGTTCTCACGCCGCCCATCTTCGCGCGCTTGAGGTTGGTACCGTCCAGCAGGCCGTTGAGCACTTCGGTCAGTTCGGCCAGCGCTGCTGGCTGAACACCGCCGAAGGTCGCGATACGCAGCATTACATCGTGACGCAGACGCTCGTCGAACAGCGCCAGAATATCCGCCGCCTGGCCACGCTTGAGGTGGACCAGGATGGTGGCGATGATCTGCGGATGCTCGTCGCGGATCAGGTCGGCAGCCGCCTGCGGCTCCATAAAGTTGAGCGTCTCCATGCCGCTGGTGGTTTCGCGGGTTTCGAGAATATCTTCCAGCAGGCTGGAGGCGCGCTCTTCGCCCAGCGCTTTGATCAGCACCGAACGCAGATAATCGTTGGAGTTGAGGCTCAGCGCCGCAAACTGCTCGGCATCGGCTTCAAACTCGCGTAACACTTCAGTCAGCTGTTTGTGCGAGACCTGACGCATATTGGCCATCGCGGCGCTCAGGTGCTGCACTTCACGCTGGTTCAGGTGTTTGAAAACTTCCGCTGCGCGCTCTTCGCCGATGGTCATCATCAGGATGGCGCTTTTTTCGGTTCCGGTCAGACTCATAGCTCTTTACTCATCCATTCGCGAATTACCAGCGCAACAACGCGCGGATCGTTTTCAGACATGTCGCGGATGCGTTGACTCATCACTTCTGCGCTCATGCGGTTGTTAGACTTACGTTCCTGATCCAGCTCATCTTTACTGAGCTGAACGCTATAGGCTTCTTCTTCTGCCGGTTCAGCGGCACGGGCAGCAGCGGCTTCCGCAGCGGCTTTCTCCGCAGCCTGCTTACGCACCAGATGCGGACGGACCAGCTTGCGATACAGAATGAAGGCGACCAGGGCAACCAGCAGCCACTTACCGGCATTCATCAGCTGATCAAAGAACGCTTGCTGCTGCCAGAAGGGCAGGTCACCGGTCGTCGGTTCGGTGGTATTGAACTGCGAGTTCACCACGTTCACGCTGTCGCCGCGGGTCTGGGAGTAGCCCATCGCCTCACGGGTCAGGTCTTCAATCTGCTTCAGCTGCTGTTCGTTCAGCGCAACCGCTTTACCTTTATCGTCTTCGCGATAGTTGACCACCACCGCCACCGACAGACGCTGGACATCGCCGACGTTGAGCTTGGTATGACGAATGGTGCGGTCCAGCTCATAGTTAACCGTGTCATCACGACGTGAGTTGGTCGGCGTGCTGCTGGCCGCGGCGGTGCTGGTGGTCTGGCCGGCATTATTCTGGCCGTTAGCATTCTGACCATTGGCGTTCTGCCCGTTAGCATTCTGGCCGTTAGCCGCTGCTGTATTGACCGGCGCGGTGTTGGCTGGCGCAGGCTGGTTGGACAATGCACCCGGCACGCCGCCCGGATAAGGGCTGCCTGATTGATCGCTGGTGCTGGTCTGACGCGAGCGAATCGCGGTAGCAGACGGATTAGCATTTGGCTGATATTTCTCATCCGTCTGCTCGCTGGTGTCGAAGTTGATCTGCGCGGTAACCTGCGCATGCACGTTGCCCTGGCCCAGAATCGGATTCAGGATCGCTTCGATACGTTGCTGATAACGGGTTTCAACATCCGAGGCATACTTCAGCTGGGCATCGTTCAGATCGCGGCCGACGCTGTCGGAACGGGTCAGCAGGCGACCGGTTTGATCGACCACGGTAACGTTACCCGGCGGTAAACCGGCCACGCTGCTCGACACCATGTGGGCGATGGCCTGAATCTGGCCTTCATCCAGCGCACGTCCAGGCTGCAGGGTTAAGGTGACCGACGCCGACGGCGCTTTCTGCTCACGGACAAATAAGGTGGGTTTGGGCATCGCCAGGTGGACGCGGGCGATTTTTACCGGACCCAGCGATTCGATGGTGCGCGCCAGTTCGCCTTCCAGCGCGCGCTGATAGTTGACCTGCTCGCTGAACTGGCTGATACCGAACTTCTCTTTATCCAGCAGTTCGAAACCGACCGAGCCGCCTTTCGGCAGACCCTGCTGTGCCAGACGCAGACGCAGCTCATGCACCTTCTCATCCGGCACCATCAGCGCACCACCATTCTCGGCGAAGCGATAGGGGATGTTCATCTGCGTCAGCTGCGTGACGATTTCACCGCCATCTTCATTCGACAGATTGTTATAGAGAACGCTGTAGCTGGGCGCTTTGGCCCACAGCACCATCGCAATCACGATAGCGATAACGGCGGCGGCGGCGACGACTAAAGGAATACGCGGATTTGCGCGCAGGCGAGCGAGAAGGTCACCGAAGCCTTTCTTTTCTTGATCTTGTGTGGCGGCTGCACTCGCATTCATGACCGATTCCTGCCTGACGTAATTGACCGGGTTAGTTGAGATGGCAAAACAGACTCCCTGACCTGCGTAGATAAAATTTCCACTTCAATGCCAGGCATTATTTGTTGAAACCAAAAATTCGATGGCTGGATAAGCCGGGTTTTTTGCTGTCATTTAGCGCCTTTGTCTCATTGACAACGTGTTAGATTTTTGAACAGAGAAAAACCCACCCGTTTATATGAGGTATCGTTAATGTCCATTCAGGCAATCGACGGCGTACTGCAACAGCTTCAGATCACCTCGCTGCAGGCGAGCAACCGCAGCAGCGAAGCCCCAAACCAGATCGATTTCGGCGCCACCATGAAAGCCGCGCTGGATAAGATCAGCGAGACGCAAACCACCGCCCGTAGCCAGGCGCAGGATTTTGAGATGGGGAAACCCGGTATCGCGCTGAACGATGTGATGGTCGATCTGCAGAAATCGTCTATCTCAATGCAGATGGGGATTCAGGTCAGGAACAAGCTGGTGTCGGCGTACAGCGATATTATGAATATGCAGGTTTAGTGGGTAACTGTCTGAAGTTGTTGATGTTTATCATGCTGCCACTTTGGTGGAGCACGTATATAGCACAACATCGCTCATTTTCGTGGTGATGAGTGATAGCTGGTCCGTGTTGTTCTCTGACATCCAGGCGCCATAAACCCGGTACACCCTCTGCGCATCGGAGTGGCCCATTTGTGATGCGACGTAGTTCGGGTTTGCGCCTGCTGAGAGAGCCCAGCAGGCGAACGTATGACGTGACTGATAGGCTTTCCGGTGACGCAGGCCTGCACGCCTAAGTGCGCCAGTCCATATCTGACCGAGAGACTCTGTAGAGTAATGTGCGCCCGACCGGCCATTGACAGCGTTCACGCTGGGGTTGAACACGAACGTCTTCTGCTCCTCTATCCGCTCACCATATTCCCTGGTGTGAAAGGTGAATGAGGTCTGAGGGTGCATTCGGGTCAGCTCCCTTTGATCACGCAGAATAGCAACGGCTGCATCTATCAGGCATATGACACGGTTTCCCGCTTCCGTCTTCGGCGGCGTGAATAAACCCTGTGGTGTGAGGTTGCGGCAGACTGTCAGCTTCTTCGCTTCAAGGTCAATGTCCTCCCATGCCAGCGCGCATATCTCCCCGTGATGTAAACCCCGTCAGGATAGCGAGTGACCACATGTTGGCCGTCTGACGCGTTGAGCATGCTGCGATGAGGCGAGGGTACTCCTCCCGCGTTATCGGGTCCGGCCGCTTATTTGACTTCTTCAGCGGCTTGATGCCGGTCATCGGGTTTGCCTCTATACCCATTACCGTGAGCAAAGGCGAAAATGGCTTTCAGGTCAGCCATGCTGGAGTTCACCGTGGCCGCCGTCCTGCCTTTCTTTTCTATATTCATCTTCCTGCCGGTAAAGTAGCTGCCGCTGAGAAGCTCAATACGCAGATTAAGCAGGTCCTTCTGCATAATTGACCTGATCTCCTTTCCGCTGCCGATGATATCCAGCGTCACTCTGACACGGCGTTCTGTCGTGACATAAGAGCTATTGGCCCAATCCGGCTTTTTGAGCTTCAGTCATAAATCAGCAACCTCCCTGATAGCTAGCGACTTTAACGAGCCAGTCTGGTTCTTAAATAATGATGAATCCGGAAACTCACTTCGGTAATCAAACGTCCCTGTCTTAAAGCGGTAGACGATATTGCTACGCAACTCGCCAGCCATCTTTCTGTTTTTGGGTGTATCAGGAACGCCGATCGTCTCCCACCTTCTTTGCCGCTCATACATGAACCAGATTCTCAGGTGGTTCTTGTTGGGGGCCACTCCTGTCAGATGGCGGTGGTGGTATTTATACCTATACCTATGCCGGAGCGAATGGAGGAAATGGCGGCGCAGGCTCTTGTGGAATTGCGATAATTTAATGATGATAAAGATGACTAAAGAATTAAAAGTTATGCACTAATTAACAAAAAAATACTGTCTGGAGCTTGTTAGTTTGGGATGGTAGTTCTTCAGTTAATTTTGGCGAAGAAGTAACTGCCGTTGAAGTGCAAGAAGGAATGTTTATTAATACAGGATTTACATAGAGTAACGGAGGGTTTGCCGCTCCTGCGGCTACCGAAGAAAAACAGCAGCAGACAGAACAACAGTTAATTACGTCAAACTTAGGTCTTAACAAAAATATGATCGAAGAAGCCGTCTTACGTATCAGCTTTTTGCAGGGTGCGGTTGATCTGGATATGGCAACGTCGGAAGAAGTCGAAGCACTAACAGAATGGGAGAAGTTTAGAGCTTTGCTAAGCCGGAGCGACGCCAATACGCCTGACAAAATCGAGTGGCCAATCATGCCATAAATTTAAATGACTGATATTTCCCAAAAATACGCCCGCGGCAAAGCGGGCAATCCAATCATTGTTACTTCATCTCTAATCCTGATTGCGACAATACCTTCTTAAATTTTGGTCCTAAGTAAATGGCACCCTCACGCGTAAGGTGAACCTGATCAAAGAAAATAGGATCGAATTTATCAGTAACAACTTCACAAGAGTTTTTTTTCTGACAAACAACTTTCATCATGTCGACGAATGTATATCCACTCATTTGAGAGATTTTTTTATTTATCTCTTCCGATATAAAATCTCTGTTTTGTGCAGCAAATTCACTTATGCCACTCACTCTTCCAAATGTATTGACTAAATCAATACTGCTTTTTGCCAGGTTTTTATTACCAAACAGGAATATTTTTGCGTTAGATCTTTTTGTTATAACTTCAATAGCTTCCTTCATTTTTGGTAATGACTCATCTCGCCATTTCATAGCAATGAAGATCACATCAGATTCCTTTAATATATGAGGATCTGTCGCTTCGTTCATTTGTTTGTCGCACATCGGAATGAACTCCGGAAGAGCCATTGTCCCTCCATTCTCTTCATTCCAATACCTTTCTCTCTCATTTTGATTTACGAAAATTGCCCTACATCGCGTATTGACCGGTCGGGTGATTGCATCAAATTTATCGAGAAAACCGTTCTCTTTCATGATGTTTGAAATGTCAGCAGACTGTGAATCACCAATAATGAGCAATCTTGGTTTCCCATTGTTTGCAAAATCACTATGTGCTTTCAGCACATTTTCAGTGCTGGCAACATATTGTTGCATTGAAGTAATGTCCAGACTGTTGATTTTCTGTATTTGCTCAGGAAGACGCCATACCCAACCTTTGTCAGCCCAACTTGTTGAAGCCGGCACCATAAAGGCCATTGCTATACCTGAACATGACAGACAGAACGCCGCGCCCGATAACTTCAAGGCATCAGGCTTGCGCAATGGTTTTTCAATGAAACGGTGCATAGGAATTGCGAGAACGAAGGAGGCTGCAATAAGCAGTAAACCTGAAGCACCAGAGAATTCTTTAACGAGAATATACTGGGAAAATACAACAACAGGCCAGTGAACAAGATAAAGCGAGTAACTGATTTCGCCAATATAGCTTGCCGGACGTGATGCCAGCACATTCCCGGCCAATGTTCTATCACCAGACAGTATTATCATCATTGATCCAATCACTGGCATAATGGCATTTAATCCAGGAAATGTCGTACTGGTGGAGTATGTAAATACTGGATACAGAACGAGGGCGATGCCCATCAGACAGATCAATCCATGAAGCGATGACAGCCTGTTAAAAAAATCGGAACGTCTGAAAAGGAATGCCAGACCACCAGCTGCAAACTCCCAAAAACGATACTGAGTTAAATAATAAGCACCAGTAGAGTCGTACATTATGGCGTATAAAGAAAGTGCAAAGCCAGCCGCCGTCAAAAGTATCACACCTGTTGCTACTGCTATACGACCTAATTTGGCCAGCAGAATGATCGCAATAGGCCAGACAAGGTAAAACTGCAATTCTACGCTTAACGACCAGGTGTGCAGCAAAGGCTTCAGGATTGATGCTGAATCGAAATAGTCAGCGCTCATCCAGAAATAAAAATTTGAAATTCCTGTCAGCGCAAAGACAGTCGATGCCGACATCTTTTCAAAATCTGTAGGCGAAAACGCCAAAAAAGCGACTGCATATGAAATAGCGATGGTGGTTAACAGCGCCGGGAACAGCCGCCTTGCTCTTCGGGTATAGAATTCAGAGAAGCTAAAATCATGATGTGAGTTTTCTTTTAATATCCCACCCGTTATCAAATATCCACTGATAACAAAAAAGACATCCACTCCAACAAAGCCACCAGTGAACGGCCAGACAGAGAAGTGATACATCATTACCGAAATCACTGCTATAGCACGTAGTCCATCAATGTCACCACGGTAAGCTTTTACCGTCTTTGCGTTATTAACTTCACTTAACATTGCTTAATCCATTCACGTGGCTGATTAGCCTTTATCTGATTGTATGCCTTGCCGGGCATGAGTATATGACAGTTTCTTTTAAGCATTCCATACAAAACCCATTAAAACTTTTTCCCCGCCAATCTCTTTGCAAAAACCTACCTTAATCGGCTTGATCAAAACCACTGATTGATATTGCTGTTTATCCATACAGTGTTTGTTAAGGTAGGATTTAGCATGCCACGCGACTACGAAATCAAAGGTGCCTTTTTACAGGCCATAAGCAGAGACGGCAGGGGCCGGCAGGTAGTAACCACCGGAACATTCCTGCGAAAACTTGAGGCGTTCAGCCACATATGGACGCTGCAACAGTGCAATCAGTGGATACGGCGCGAACAGCACATGTTCAGAGAGCTGGTAACTATTGGCGGCGATAACCGCACTTACGCACTGATAAACATGGGATATGTGAGGTAACTATGGGCTTTCCATCTCCTGCGCAGGACTATGTTGAGCAGCGGCTTAACCTGAACGATATTCTGATGCCGAACCCGGCCAATATGATACGTATTGAAACGCCGGAGGGGTTCGTGCTGATTGACCGTTCCGCCCGGATGAAGCCAGGTGTAGTGGCACACTGAATTTGGCCATCTGAACAGAGGTGATTTTCTCATCCCAGAACAACACAGGTGCACTAATGAAAAGAAAAAGTTGTAGTCCAGAATTCAGACGTGCATCAGCCCAGTTGGTTATCGATCAAAATTACCCAGCCGCTCAGGCAGCGAGGTCATGCACGTTGGCCTTTCTACGATGCCGAAGGGGCTGGTCAGTTGCCAGCAGCTGACTCATCGATATAAACGGGTCATGAACACCTCGCTATCCCGAATCATCCCGAGCGGCAGTTCGCAGTGACAGAATCAAATCAGGTGCGGTGACGTGACGTATATCTGGACAGGTAAGCGCTGGGCATACCTTGCAATTATTCTCGATCTGTTCGCGAGGAAACCGGTGGGCTGGCAATATCGTTCTCTCCGGATAGCAAACTGACGGCTAAAGCGCTGGAAAACTCGCGGCAAGCCAGACGGCGTGATGTTCCACTGCGATCAGGGCAGTCATTATACAAGCAGACAGTGCCGGCAGTTACTGTGGCGATTTCTGTCAGCAATTCGCGCCTTGATGGGGTAGCTGATCACAAGAAACTTTCACCGGCAATGGCTCTTTTACGGTTCCTGCTGGCATCAAAACAATCTATGACTCTGGCTGCGCAGGTGGTGGCGCTGGGCAAGAAAATATCAAGGTTCCTTACAACGTAACACCCGATCAGGCTATTTCTGTTACTGTTGGTTTGGCGGGAACGGCGGGGGCTAGAAGTTCATCGGGCGGCACTGGAGGCCATGGTGGCAATATAATAGTCGGTAGTCTTGTCGCATTCACCGGCGGTGCAAACGGTAGCGGAGGCGCTAACGCAACTGCTGGAGCTGGCAAAGCCGCGGCAGGCGGCGACTCTGGCGCTGGTGCGCCTGGGGGCACATCAGGTCAGGATGTCATTGCAGGAACGCCTGGTGGTTCCGGTGGTGCCGGCGCGTCAGGCCCATTCGGTGGCGGGGCTGCACGATCCAGCAATGCTGAAGCAACCGCCGCCGACGGCAGGTCGGCTTATGGTTATTGAGGTGGCGGGCGGTATACCACTTCAGACAGCACGACTGATGGTAATGGCAGCGCTGGTTCAGGCGGGATTGTAATTATTGAATGGTGATTGAAATGGGTGATGAAGCATAAGTGCGAAATTGGGCGCTGATTAGCAAAAAAACAAATATTGTTGAAAATCGGGTGATTTGGGATGGTGAACCCAGGTTGATTTTGGCGATGAGTTGACTGCTGTTGAAGTTCCTTAAGGTGCATATATCAGAACGGGATTCACCTTCAGCAACAGTGAGTTTGTCGCACCACCGCCGACCCAATTAGAACAGCAGCAGAACAAAGAACAGTTAATCGCGGCCAATGTGGCAACAAAACAAATGCTATTTGATACTGCTACGTTGCCATGATGAATACTCCCCTCCATGAGGGGAGTATTTTAGAGAGAATAATGAGAATGATCTTGGGCGCTATTTTTTATAGATAAAATTCCAATGCCAATTATTCGGGCATCGTTGTTTAATCCTACGCTACGAGGTGTAATCGCATCAGGGGTCTCAATAGTTAACATGGAAACCTTTTGGGTTGCCTTGTTTGCCCACTCAAGATTTACTTCATCGATTCCACTTGAAATCTTTTCTTTTATTAGCTCCCCATCAACTTTGAATATAACTCGTTGTGTTGGGTTTTTTGAAGTAGTAAATACATTATATTTTAATGATACTTTATTTGTTTCCGTTTTGCTATTAATAAGCACAGTGGTGAATCTGGCTCCATTCCAATAGCCTAATGGCTCGGAAACTCCCCAGAACCTCGGGAATATAACATATGAATTTAAATTTTTCGGTTTGATTAATTGGCATTTTTCGCAATTTTTCAAATGAGGAGCAAGGACATTTAATCCATCTATCCTATACACATTGTCACCCTTTTTTAGGTGAACCATATTTACAATATCATCCCGGATAATATATACAGTATCATCATCATACTCGCCATATACAATATCATGAATAATAGATTCATTCATTTCATCCGCTTTAAAATTGCTAAAGCGCGCCATGTAAACTGCGTCTGTCGGGATCTTGTTTTCTAAAGCAATCAATGACACAGTTTGCCAGTGACGACCTCTGTTTTCAAAGGGCACATACCTTATGGCTTTGTAAGATTTAATACCTTCTTTCCAAAAGCTATTGGATAGGTTTTGTTCTGAACCATGCTCGCGATGAAAGTAAAAGTTTTCGCGGGAATAACCCTTACTAATGTCTACAATTTGTAGTAGAGCAAACGATGTAAAAAGAATCATGGCAGTCTTATGACTACATTTCTTAAGAATAACGATCATTGAAGCTGATATCGCAATATAAGTGACGCCCCAAAAAAAACGTGCAGAACCCCGCAATATGGAAAGAGAATCTAGTAGTTTGTAAGGGAGTGGGACAAAAAAAGAATATTTTCCCAATTCAATATTATTTGTTGTTGCTATAACTATAAGTGTAAAGCAAGATGCAGATAATGCGGCTTTCTTCCTGTTTAATTTGGTTCTCTTCACCTCTGGCAGTATTAAAAAAAATGCTGTTAAAGCTAGCAGTATAACGCCCAAACCCCAATAATTCATTGACTCAAAAGGCGATGAACCTAGCTTGTTAGTTGAAAGGAATAATGACCAACCAGAGGTCATGATTGGCGAGAGTAAATTATTGTTATATGCACCAAAACCTCCACGATCAGAAACATCATCAACCGTAAAGTAACCCAATGTAAACAAAGTTAGCGCTACCATCACAAAGGTTAAAAGCGCTTCTATTGCTACTGGCTTTAAGGATGTCTCCTTAAAAGCTAATTTTGAAATTAGGTTGTAAAACCATATGATCATAACCATCATTGCTAAATAAAAATGTATGCTGCATGCCAGGCAAATCAGTAAAGGCCACTCAAAAAGATTATTTTTATTCCTTTTCAGTGTTAAATATAAAGCAGCAAGCAATAAGAAATGAGCCATAAGATTTATGTGCGCAACACGATTAATCCATGCTGGAGTAAACATAAAAATAAAAGTTCCAGCTATGCATATAGCATTACTGGATGTATAGATCTTTATTATATTCCATGCAAACAAGGATTGAAGTAAGCAGCAAGTTAATAGCCACACTCCGAAAAACTGAAATGTGTCTGGGAGTATGCCTGAAAATATTTTAAAAAATATTGAAAGTAGTGGGTTGGAGTCCGTAAAAACTATTGAGCTACTAACATCTAAGCCATAGTTCTTTGACAAACCAATAACCGGAAAATTCCAGCCTGAATACCTAAAGAACTCCCAGCCTATATAGTTTTGAAGCCCGTCACCCCCACCAAGCCAGGATATGTTTGTAACGCCTAGCGGCCTAAAGCCATAGATATACAAAAAGAAAAAAACACCAAGTAGTACAGGTATAAAATTCATAAATTTAATTCTGTGAGAACTTTTGTAATCAGGTGGAGTACAAGGCTTTCTTAATATTGAATTATTTTCCATTTTTTAAAATATATCTCGGTCTTTGTTTGATCTCAATGTAAATTCTGCCGACATATTCTCCCAATACACCGACCCCAATTAACTGTACACCGCCTAAGAATAATATTGACGCCATTATTGATGGGTATCCTCTGACTGGGTTTCCAAAAATTAATGTGTCGGCAATCAAGTAGGAAGCATAAATAAAAGATATCCCAGCTATGATTAAACCTAAATAAGTCCATACTCTTAGAGGGAACGTCGAGAATGATGTGATCCCTTCCAGTGCCAGATTCCATAGCTTCCAGCCATTAAATTTTGAAGTTCCAGCAACACGTTCTGCTCGCGTGTATTCTACGACGTCTACTTTGCCACCAACCCAAGAAAGAATACCTTTCATGAAAAGGTTTCTCTCTTGAAGCAGTTTTATGCTCTCAACGACATCACGGGACATGAGACGGAAGTCCCCTACATTTTCTTCAATTTTCGGGGAGCTTATTTTATTGTGAAGGTGATAGAACCACTCCGCACTTTTTCTTTTAAGATGACCATCACTTGTACGATCAGTTCGTTTCGCTAAAACCATATCGGCCCCATTTTTCCACGCCTCTATCATGCGAGGAATAACATTGATAGGGTCCTGCAAATCAACGTCAATAGGGATGACTGCATCACCAGTCGCGTATTCTAGCCCGGCAAAAAGAGCGGGTTCTTTTCCAAAGTTTCGTGTGAAAGATATTGGCTTCACAGAAGGATCAGATATTGCGAGTGCATTGATTATTGCCTCTGTGCCATCACTGCTTCCATCATTCACGAAAACGATTTCAACATCCCATTCTTCAAGAGAGTTCCGGACTTCTCGATAAAAAATTGGAATTGCTTCTTCCTCGTTAAAAACTGGAACCACAAGAGAAATTTTCATGATTTTTCCTTAAAAACAATAAATTTCGAATATATGAATCCGCACAAAAGACTTATGAAGGAGAAAACAACCAGCGTCATGATGGGGTTTGCTTTGGTGCGATCTGCATACAGGCCGACAGCTGACGCCATGCCACCCATGAAGAAGAGGTAAAGCAGGTAACGAATAGTGGTTGCTTCAGCATTGAAGGTCCATTTTGCGTTTGCGAAGAAGGAAAAAGTGACGGCGCAGCAGAAAGCGGCAAAATTCGACAGCGACTGAGACTGCCCATGAGTGTAGAAAGCAGTGAATACAACCCAATGGATTAGTGTGTTTACCACACCTACAGAGGCGTATCGGGCAAAAAGCTTAATCATGTGATGACCTATATTTCAGAATGCGCCGGATCTTGTCATCCAGTTAAAGCTAAGGCAAGTATTGATAAGATATGTAACAGCATAAAAAAGCCCCGGCGACGGGGCTGAGGTAACCCGCACCTCTCTCCGTAGGCTGCGGGGTATGCCTAAAGCATAGCCACTTTCCGCGGCATCCATCAAAGCAACCTCCTTCCATATCAACATCTTAGCTTATGTCTTTTCCGTCTGTTTTGGTCGAATTCGCCGATCGATACCGTTGTGTATAAATACAGTATTCATCAGGGGCATCATGCCACACGACTACGCAATCAAAGGTGCCTTTTTACAGGTCATAATCAGAGTCGGCATGGGCCGGCGAGTAGTCACCACCGGAACATTCCAGCGAAAACTTGAGGCGTTCAACCACATATGGACACTGTAATAGTGCAATCAGTGGATACGTCACGAACAGAACATGTTCAGAGAACAGGTAACTGATGGCGGCGACAACCGCACTTACGCACTGATGAACATGGGATATGTGAGGTAACTATGGGCTTTCCATCTCCTGCGCAGGACCATATTGAGCAGCGGCTTAACCTGAACGACATTCTGATGCCGAACCCGGCCAATATGATGCGCATCGAAACGCCGGAAGGATTTGTGCTGTTGATCGTTCTATAACGCCCAGCCCAGGCGACACAGTTGCGTACCAGCTTGAGGATTACCTGCAGATTGGGAAACTCTTCCCCTCGGGCATTATCACTCAGGACGGCGCGACGATCGACAGTCAGGAGCTTGATGGGGCAGTGGTGCCCGGGAAGGTGACGACGGAAGTGCTGGCTGTTCATGAGCTATACCGGCCGACTATCTAAACTCTGTCTATGGGACACCTATGGGACAAAAAATTGCCGCAATCTTACTTAATCTGCGCCAGCGAAGCAGTAATGAATTGCGGCCATGCTCTGTTGGTACGCCATCCTGGCTATCTCTGTGTTAGCTCTAAAATAACTACCAGCGCATTATGAATATGCTGATTGAAGCTGCAATCGTGGGCACCATAAGGCTGGCAGGATGGAGCAGGGCGCTAAGCGCGCTGACCTGCTCACAGCTATTATCGCATGCTGACGGCTGTCGGGCGGAGCAGATGCTGTAGCGGATCGCGTGGCGAGTCGATGTGTAACCGCGACATCCACAATAACATTCATCAGTTATACTGCTGGCAGACGAGGAGCGAGTCGACAGTATGCGCAAACCCACTGCCTGCTGCTTCCCAGCGTTCAGATTTCATCAGCCATCAGCAGGTCGCCGCGACAATGATAAAAACGTTCATCTGGTTACTTTCATTAACATCTCTTTCTGCTTCGGCATTTACCACACTGCAATGCGGACCGTTCGACCTGAAAGCCGACCTGAAGGGGACGGTTACGGTTAACGGCAACAGTGCGAAGATTAACAGCACTACCTTTCTCAAGGCTAAAGACGATTACGATAACGTGAAGCAGCACTGGCGGGTCAAAAACGCCAAAGCGCCAGGCATGATCGATATGGATCTGGTGACTCGTGAGGGCAAATCGTTACTGGATGCGGAGATTGTCCGCACCAGTCAGAGTCAGATAAGGATCCGCGGCAGCTACGATTGCGAAAAGAAATAACGGGGCGGCAGGGCTTTATTCGCCACCTGCAATAACCGCCTGTGGAATGCGTATCCGGTGAGCGGTTCCTCGCTAACGCCGTCGGTCAAAGTGCGGTCACTGAAGCGCGCCGACTGAATGCGGCGCTGCGTTACTTAATCAAATCACGTAAGCGGTGTTGATTATCAACCAGCCACTGCGGGAAATGCTCACTTGTCACCGGCAGAATCTGCATTTTGCGCGGGCGGTTCCAGATATCAATATTGTTCTCGACACAGCGTCGAATGTGGTCCGGATTGTTAAATTCTGGCCGATCGTGCTCCGTGTGGGAAATGCAGGACATTTTTTCACTGATGCGCGCATCGCTCATCACCCATGAAAAATGCCAGCCACCTTGCTTTATGACTTTGGTGCGATAGTTGAGCCATTTCCAGCGAAACCAGCTTTCACGAATCGGCGTGCCACGGCGTTTAACGTTGCGTAGCAGTTCCGGTTGTCCGTAGAAGAACTGACACAGGGTTTTATAGGTCACCATCTTTGCCAGGGTGGCGCAGCGCGGTGTGCCGTCATCATTTAATACCCGCACATTAAATTTAAAATTAAAATATTGCTGATATAGCGTGGTGCATAAATGACGGTGGCTGAATTGCTCAATCGCCTTGGGTAATGGGATTTCATCCACGTCAGACACAATAATAATGTCGTCGTCCTGCGCTTCCGTCAGGCCGCGCATGATTGTGTTACGTGCAATGGTTTCATTCTCCCACGGGTCGGTTTCGCCCGCCCTGACCATAGAGCTGTTTGATTTAAACGCCTGCTGATGAAAAGTGGGTACCGCATCATTCACCACATAAATGATTTTATCGCGGAAGTGGCTGAACTTTTCGATATCAAAATGGAGTTTCTCGCGTTTCTTACCGGTGAAGGTATAAAGCGATTCAACAATAACAAACCGGTCAACCACATGCTGCAGGGTGTTTAAACGCATTTCCAGCAGCAGGTCTTCGTCGTAGTATAAAAAACAGTCATAAATCATCAGGGTAACAACGCACCAAAGAATAAACGGGGCTAACCTATCAGAGCAGTCTGATAAACTGAAGCACAAAAAGATAAATTCTTGATCGTAACCTTACGCTTTTTTAGCAAACAGCCGCTGATCCGCCAGCAACAGGGCGAATGGCGTAGTGAAATCAGACAGCGTTTTTACACTCAGCAATCATCGTCGCTACTGCAGCGCGGATATTTGTCGCCTGTACGTCATAGTAAAAATTCACGCTGGTTTCGCGATGATTGAATTTATCTGTTTCGATCCAGGCGATAACTGTTCCATCACCTTGCTCAAGGTTATAGCGTTGCGCGCCGCCGGGCAGCGGATCATCCCGCTCAAGCGAAAGATGCTGATTAATCGCGGCTGAAAACAGGCAGGACTGCACCTGAGAAGGCTGCGCATCAAAATAGGCGGTTTGCAGATGCGGCTGTAAACCAACCCGGCCGGTATCGACGCAGCCGGCTGTCACGACCAATATGAGCAGTAATATAATTTTCTTCATCGACTCAAACCCTGTCAGTTTCTTAAACATCTCATTTCTTTTTACAGGACGATCCGCAAGCGACATGCGGCGCGAAAATAAGCGTGCCCGCCACGGCGCGAATTCCGCTCAGGGTAGTCTGAACTATACTTATCTTTTTTTCTGACAGGAGGGCGATATGATCAATCTTCGAGAGATGAATGAGAAAATTCATCAGGTGCTGCAGGCTGACGAACCGTCCGGATTCACTGAGCAAACCGCTGAGCGGGTGTTAGCGGTAGTAAAATCGTACTGGCAGGACGGCGATGAGACGATAAGAAACGACATCACGCAGAAGCTGTCGCGTTTAGAACATTCTGGTGTGCCATTCCCGGAAAATTACCTCGATACGCTGTAACGGGGTCACGATAGCAGTGCGCCCCTGAGTGGGGCGCGTTGCCGCAAATTAACTCGCTTTATACGGATCTTTTTTATCATCCTGACTGTCGTCATTCTTGCGTGGCACTTCGCCGTGATCTTTTGGCGCGTCTGTGGCGGGATGATCATCCTCTTCATACGCATTGCCAACGTGCGGGGCCGCTTCCGGCAGGCTTTTGCTCACTTCACCTTCGTGTTTACGTTCTTCATTGGTTTTATGTTTAAACATGGTTAACTCCTTTTGTTCAGTGTCTTAAGTCTAGACCAGCCGACGCAACCCGGCAGGGCTGAGGTTTCTGAAATAAAAAAAGCCCGCGCGAGGCGGGCTGAATCGGAGTTTTCTCTCGTGTAGTGCACGTCATTATTCGTTGCGTGTCTGTGTGTAGCAGGACCATGCTAACGGTGCCAGCCGAAGGCGTGAATGGACAATTCTGTTATCTCGCGTGCGGCAGGTCACAAAATAATCGATTAATGAATTCGATTGAACGGATTAATAAAAGGCATATAGTGACCTGCGTTACCAGGAGATAGAAATTATGTTACGAGACTATTTAAAGATTGAAGCTGAAGATCGACTGATTAAAAACGGCACTGTGAGCCTGAAAAATCGCGGACAGGAAGACGTGACCGAGTGGACCATCGTTAACCCGCACGGGGTTAAAAAAGGCGGCGTGACCCTGTTCGACAAACTGAGCAACCGCCGCTCATGGTGTGTCGGCTATCGCATCACACAGACCGATCTGCACGGCAACGTGGTAGTGGATAAGCTGACTGACGCATTGTAAGTTGCCTGACTTTCGCCGTAGTTATTCGCCGTAGTTATTTGCCGTAGTTATTTGCTGTAGTGATTGGTGAAGTTAAGAGCCTGATTTGAATGGATTGACCCGCCTCGCAGCGGGTTTTTTTATTCAGCGCTGACGGTAACGGCGAAGTTCAACCAGCGTGCCGGCCAGCCTGATGCCATCGCGACCGGAATGCAGCAGGGGAAAATCGACGTTAACCGGTGCCAGCTCAAACTGCATAATATTGCCTTGAGGCGCGCGCTGCCGGTAAGTGCGCAGCAGCGCAACGTTCTGCTGCAGCGCCAGTACGCTGTCACCGGGCAAAGGTGACACCGCCGGATCAACGATCACCACATCGTCACGCACAATGGCAGGTGCCATTGCCAGCTCCCCGACCCGCACAGCAAAACTGCGCTGAGAAAGTGCCATATCGTTATGCATCAGAAAATCGCATTTCACCGTGCTGGCATCTTTTAGCCACGACACCACGTCGTGCTGGTTCAGCAACGGAATCTGATGCAGTCCGGCAAATCCGCTTTCGCTGAAAACAGGTCCATCGCCATCAATCAGATAGGCCGGTGCGCAGCCCAGCGATTCTGATAGCCGCAGCAAATTCTCACCGCGCGGTAAGGTCTCATCTTTCTCCCATTGCGAGATTGCCACATGGGACACTTTTACCTGTTCCGCCAACTGCTTCTGCGTTAATCCCAGGTTTTTCCTTCGATGGCGAATGCGGTCGCCCAGCGTTTCGTTTTTCATCTGCTTGACATTCAGGTTAAGAGTGGCTTAAGTATACTTAACCCTGGTATTTAAGCAATCTTAAATTTCAGGCAGGGGACGTGCCTGTTGTAGCACGCCGTGGTGTTCCAGTGACCTTACCGGGTAGAGGGGTGCGGCATGGAAAGTAGTTTAATTACCAGTATGGGTGCGTTGGTTTTGGGTGGGGGCGCGGCGGCACTGTTCTGGAAGCCGTTATTGGCGGGCATTGCGTCAATCGTGACCAGTAATCGGGCCGGCGGCGAAATTATAACCAGTTACAAAGAGCAGGTGGTGTTGTTAAAGGAGAGCAACCTGTTGATACGTGAGGAAAATGATGAACTACGCGAGCGACACGATAAAAATTTGCGGCGTATCTCAATGCTCGAAACCGACCTTCGGCTGATCAAAAATGCGTTAGGCATTTTGCTGGCCATGACCGAGACCGATCATAGCGATAAGTTCCGTAATGAAGTCGATCGCCTTATCTCAACTCTGGAGGATCGCAGCGATGGTAACGATAAATAGTCCGGTGACACCCATGCTACACAAGCGCAAGGTTATTCTCGGCAGCGTGATGCTGGGCTGCTCAATGATCTGCGTGCTGATGACGATTCTTTTTCTCTACGTGAATAATGCCGCCAACAAGCGGGTGGAGGAGATCCGCAAGGATTACCGCAATGTCGCCGCTAAGCGTGATGCCCGGGTCGATTTGCTGACCGATCAGGTGAGTGCTTTACAGCATAAGCTTGATGCGTTACCGGACCGCACCGCGATCAAAACGGTCGATAAGGTGAAGGAAGTGGTGATTGAAAGTGAGGGGCCTGCGACGCATTCCGGACGTAAACCGTAACTTCCGATTATTCTTAGTGCGGCTTCGCTATTATCGACTAGATTTAAATCTCCGGGCGACATTTTCTTTCGAGGTTTTCGCAGGAAAGGCGCCCGCAGGTTGGCCGGTTGATGAACCGCTACGCCAAATCACTTTGGATAACTGACCAGAAGGACATTTAGCATGAGCGATTCAACAGAAACCAAGACCAAAAACGATTATCTGCGTGACGTGACCTCTCAGCTAAAAGAGATGCGACACTACGCGCAAACCAACACCGAGACCCTTTCAACGCATTGGTTAGCCTTCGATGCGGGTGAATACAAAGATAAGGTCAACGCCGATCGTATCGATGCGCTACTCAACAAGCAGGGTAAGATGCTGGAAGATCTGGATGCCGCTATTCAGGACATCGAGATCGAAATTAATCACAGTGAGCAGGAGAGTTAATTGACCTCCCGCTAACTGATGCGGTGGCCGTTAAGGGATTAATCGGCCACCAGCCACATTTCCGCTTCGTCGAACATCTCTTCAACTATCCGCGCAATCGTCGCTTTATCGTTCTTACTCAAATCAGTATCAATCGCGTTACGTTCCATCGGCTTGACCTTAACTTCAATGTCAGGGAACACCCGATGCACCCGTTTTTCCAGCTCTTCGAGAATCATCTCGCGAGCACCCGGCAAACCGGCTACGTTTCGCTTGTCATAAATTAACTCAACAAACATGATGGCAATCCATTCAGGGCAAAATCGCAGGGATATAATACTGTAAATAAAAACAGTGGCAAGGCGGTGCGCCCGATTCTGGCTAATTTTTTTATGTCACGCCGGACTGCATCCTGCTCTGGCTTATTTCGGCATCATCGCGACATAATGGCACTCCATACATCAGGAGAAGTGCGATGCGACAACTGGTCATTGATATTCTGCTAAAACTGGCAAAAATGGACGTCGACGCGAAAGAGCTGACCGCGCAGCTTGAAGCGCAATCGCTGCTGGTTGCTGCGTTGCTGGTGCAGGCCAAACAGGACAATACGCTGACCATTACCGAGACGGTACAGGATGCGATTGTCACCGCTTCACGTTCATCGACCGAGTTTTTGCAGTCCGACGTTGACCTGCTGCTGACGCACATTAATCGTCTGCTGGCGGTGGCGCAGTATGTGGAAGTTAAAGGAAAGATGGCAGAAGAAGAGTAGCGACGGGAAAAAAAATCGCCTCTGGAGGTGGAAATCCAGCAACACCTCCAGAGGCAGTGCAAAAGCACTATTCGTTCAAGGACAATCACGACCGAAGTCGTAGAATGAAGTTATACACTTTCCTCGTCCTTGTACAACTTTATTGGTGGTAAAACCACTGGTTGGAGGTGTATGAAAAATACACCTTACGGTTCCAGCCGGTCAGAGTTCGTTTTTAATGCAAAACTCTTCCCAGCTCATCCCCAGCGATTCAGCATGTGCTTTGAGATAGCTCTCGATTGCCTCGGCCGCCACGGCTTTGTCGGGCTCAGCCAGCTGAATCGAAAAGATCATCCCATCCAGATTCTTCTGACGTAAAAAGGCCGCATAGATGCGTTCAGCGTGCCATTCACGCAGCTGGCGCAGGGAAAGATTGGCAGCGCGGGCATCGCTTTCGGTCAGCTCATCAAGCGCCGCCTGGAAATCGGGGTGGGCGGTAAAGAACATTTCGCGCGCCTGCGCGTAATACGCTTCCGGAGTTTTCATAGCCAGGTTCCTGAATGTCTGTTGCAGCGCGCCAGTGTAGCGGGTTGCGCCTGACTTGTCAGGACGCGCGCAAGCAGACAGGCGCGTTAGCGGATAAATGTCGCTTATCATCGGCTGAGATTGCGTGAGTTGCGCGGCAGCGCTAAAAAAACCGCGCCCGGCGCGGTTGGATCAGCCAGATACCTTGCGCACCTCAGGGGAAAAATTATAACGTAGCCGCCATTGATGCGATCTTAGGGATTAAACATGAAAAAGTGGATGCTGATGGCCGCGCTGGCGCTGAGCGGATGTGCACAAATCAACGACTATGACAGTGCGGTTCAAACCCCGGCACCGGCTAATCTGCAGGGTAACTGGCAAACGGTCGGCCCGCAGCGTGGCCTGATTAGCGATCAGGCGACAGGCAGCCTGATTATCAACGCGGATGGCAGCACACTGGATTGCCGTCAATGGCAGCGGGTTATCGCCAAGCCGGGCAAACTGACCTTGCTGAGCGGCGATTATGTCAACGTCACGCGTCAGGTTCGGGTGATGCCGCTGGTGGTTGATAACGGTGAACTGAATTATGACGGGCTGACGCTGCGTAAAGTGGCACGTCCAACCGTGGAGTGCCAGCAGGCGCTGGATGAAGTGGCGAAGCAACCCAAGGCCAGTGTGATTCAGAATATTGAGCCTCAGCTGTTGCACACCCGCATCACTGAAAACAATGCGGCGGCATTAGCGCAATAAATGACGCTGGCAGGGCGTCAGCCCTGCCAGATCCTCTGTTTTAAGTCTTAGTCTGCGACCACCCAGACGCTGACGCTGCCGGCGTTACAGACAAACACCGCATTACCCTGATCATCGGCGGTAATGGTCTCTTCGCGGTTCGCCAGATAATCGCGCCACACCTTACCGGCATAGCCTTCGCCCATCGCCACGCTTTTCTCACCCGCATCGCCATTCGACATAATCACCACACAGCCCGGCTGGGTTTCGGTGCCGCTACGGCTAAAGGCGACGCAGTTGGGATGGTCGAAATAGTCGGTCTGTGCGCCCCAGCCATACTGCTGACGCGCGCGGATCAATCCTTCCAGCTCCGGGATCACCGGCATCTCAATCTTATGTTTCTCGCCGTCGCCGCCGGTATCTTCATAACTGGCACCGAACAGATCGGGATAGAAAATGGTCGGCACTCCCTGTTCACGCAGCAGAATCAGCGCGTAGGCCAGCGGTTTAAACCAGGCTTCTACCGGCGCTTCCAGCGACTGCAGCGGTTGCGTATCGTGGTTGGCGACGATCGTTACCGCATGCCAGGGGTCGGCGACCACCAGCGAGTTAGCAAAGATCTGGCTCAGGTCGTAAGCGCTGCCGGCGGTGGAGGCCTGATGGAAGTTCATGTGCAGTGGGGCATCAAACAGCATGGTTTTGCCTTCCACCTGATGCACATACTCCTGCAGTTTATCGGTTTCGAACGACCAGTATTCAGCGACGATAAACATCGGCTCTTCAGCCACTTCCTGTATGTGATCGATCCAGTCTTTATAGAACCAGGCCGGAATGTGTTTAACCGCATCAAGCCGGAAGCCGGTGCACGGCACCTGTTCCATCACCCAGCGCGCCCAGTACTTCAGCTCTTCGCTTACCGCGTTATTACGGAAATCGATGTTCGCGCCCATCAGATAGTCGAAGTTGCCCAGCTCATTATCGACCTGATCGTTCCAGCCTTCGGCGGTGTAATCGTTGATGATTTTGAAGACGCCGTTTTCATCCGGGTTTTCAATATGGTCTACGCCGCTAAAGCATTTATGATCCCAGACGAATTTTGAATATTTTCCGTTGCGCACCGGAAAGGTGAATTTGGTCCAGGCTTCACATTCGACCTCCTCGTCATAGATTTCGTCGCGATTGTCCGGGTTGACGCGGTTGATGCTGATCTGCTCTTTTTCATCGGCACCCATTTTATGGTTAAGCACCACGTCCAGCACTACCCCGACGTTGTGGCTGCGCAGCGCCTCGGCGGCTGCCAGTAACTGCTGCCTGTCGCCATATTTGGTGGCAACGCTGCCTTTCTGCTCAAATTCACCGAGGTCAAACAGGTCATAGCTGTCGTAACCGACAGAATAGCCACCCGATTCCCCTTTATAGCAGGGCGGCAGCCAGGCCATGGTTATGCCAATTTCACTGAGCCAGGCCGCACGATCGGCGATTTCCGGCCACAGTTTGCCGCCATCCGGGTAATACCAATGGAAAAACTGTAATAACGTCGGGTTTTGCATCTACTGCACTCCAGGGGAATGATGAGAATCAAGTATGGAGTAAGCGGCAAAAAAGAGACGCCGCGCTGAAAAATAAATCTCAACGCGGCGGGAGAGGGCAGATTATCAGGAGAGGGTTTCGCGTGGCACCATCACCACACCGCCCTGGTTACCGTAGGCGGAAAGCACCGATTTCTGGCGGGCGTTCTGGCCGACCAGCGAAGCCAGTTCATCCATCCGCGCCTGCAGCAGGCGTTTCACTTCACTTTCGTTATCCAGAATATGGCGCAAGACCGGGCGAAGTTGCTCCTGAACCTGAACCGATGGGGCGGCAGCCTCTGTCGATTGCGCTAATGATTGCACCGCGCTGACATACTCCATCTCCCGGCTGATCAATTCATCCCATTCGCCCTGCGCCGCGTGACGCAGCATTCCCTGGCTGAGATCGAGTAACTGTTGGTAAACGGCAATCAGATGCGGTGCAATAATCATTAAACGGCGTCCTGAATCAGGTTAGGTTGAACCACTTCTTTCCACGCGTCCGCGATGTTGCGCAGTAAGCCTTCGACTTCTTCGACAGCTTCAACATCGTTGTGCAGGTTGGCCTGCAACAAGCGGCGCGTCATGTAGTTGTAAAGACCCAGCAGGTTATCTGCCAGTTCGTCACCACTGTTTTCACTGAGGCCCTGTTTCAGACCTCCTTCAATGATATTGATGGCTTTAGAGATGGAATTACCTTTGCCTTCAATATTGCCATCCTGCATAAACAGACGAGCGCGAATCAGCGCGCTGAGCGCGCCGTCGAACAACATCACCACCAGCTGCTGCTGGCTGGCGCTCATCACGGCGCTTTCCACGCCGATTTTTGCATAGGCTTTGGTGCCTGTAGCACTGTACATGGTCACTCCTTACTATTTCGAACTGCTTGACGACATATTGTCAAACTGCTGGGTCAGATAGCTGCTGGTGCTGTTGAGTGAACTCATCGTCACATCAAGCTGGGTGAACTGTGCCTTGTAGCGCGCAATCAGATTATCAATGCGGGTGCTCATCTTGTTGTACTGATCGGTCAGATTGTTGAGCGTCTTGCTCACCCCATCCTTTGCCGCCTGGATAATGCCGGTCGATGACAACCAGCCGGTCAGGTTGGTGGCGATTTTGGTGGTGATACCGGTGGTCTTGCCGTCGCCGATCATCATCTCTTTAATGCCTTCAGGATCTTTATCCAGCGCGGTTTTCAGTACCGCAGAGTCAAGTTTCAGTTCGCCCGTTGTTGGATCAGAAGAGATACCAATCTGCGACAGGGTTTTATAGTTGGATGAACTCGCTGCGTTAGTCAGCAGACCTTTTAACTGTGTCTGAATGGTGCGCAGCGTACTGTCGCCGACCAGCGCGCCGTTGCTGGAATCCTGCGCGTCAGCACCGACATCGACGGCAGTATATTTGGTCAGGCTGTTGAACTGATCGAGCAGAGTATTGTACGCATCAACAAAGTTAGACAGCGCCGTCGTCACCTTGCTGGTGTCTTTGGCGACGTTCAGGGTCTGGCTGCTGCTGGTGACATCCTTGAGATTAAGGGTAATGCCTTCTAATGCATCACTAATGGTGTTGCTGCTGCTGGTGATGGCAACATTATTCACCGTCAGTTGAGCATCCTGCGCCGCCACGCTCAGATCCATTGGATTGTCTGCATCGCTTTTGCTGGCATCGAAGCCGACAATGCTTTGCAGCGTATCGTCGCCGGTCACGGTGACAGAAGAGACCGCAAATTTCTCGCCGGTTTTCGCCGCTGTTAATGAGAGACGATATTCACCATCACCCGACTTAATGATGCTGGCGTTTACACCGGCACCCGCTTTGTTAATCGCGTCACGCATACCGGTCAATGAGGTCTGATCGCTGGTCAGCGTAATGTCTTTACTGGTGCCATCTGCCAGCTTGATAGAGAGCGTACGGTTGGCCGCTGAGCTGTCGCCGAGTATGGCTGTATTGCTGCTTTGCACGCCGGAGGTCAGAGTCTGTGCCTGAGCCAGCTTCGACACGCTAATAGTGTAGCTTCCGGCAACGGCACCGGCAGTGGTGGTGGCGCTAAATGCGCTGCCAGTACTGGTGGCGGTGGTGGAGCTAAACAGATCGGCGCTGTTCAGCGCGGTGTTAGCGGTCTGGAAGGTCGTCAATGCACTTGAGAGCGTACCGTAAGCGCTGAGCTTTGCGGTATAGGCGCTTTGCTGCGTAGAGATCGGTTTTAAGGTGGCTTTTTCTGCTGTCTGCAGACTGTCAAGAATATCACTTAATTGCAGACCTGAACCGACACCCAGGTTAGAGACGCTAGCCATGTTGTTTCCTTTATATGGTCGACACGGAGTTTGAATACCTGAGTTATCGGCCTTGATTTACTAAAGTTTAAAATTATTTGCCTTAGGGTAATGAGGTAAATAGGGCATATAGAGAAGGGTATTTCAACGACTAGAAAATTAATCAATTAAGTCTAAAGAACTGCGACAGGGTGGCGATAACCAAAAGCGTGACAGGTTGAAGCAAAAAAATTCGCCTGGTACTAAAAAAATTCTAAAGGTTGTTTAACGGCAGACGATAACAACTTTGACGGCGCTGAAGCCGGCGGGTTGAAGCCCACACCTTAACCGAAAGACTTGATTAACAGGAAAATTTATCATGGCCCAAGTCATTAATACCAACAGCCTCTCGCTGATCACTCAGAACAACATCAACAAGAACCAGTCAGCTCTGTCTACTTCTATCGAGCGTCTGTCTTCTGGTTTACGTATCAACAGCGCAAAAGATGACGCTGCTGGTCAGGCAATTGCCAACCGTTTCACCTCTAACATCAAGGGCCTGACTCAGGCTGCGCGTAACGCCAACGACGGTATCTCTGCTGCGCAGACAACTGAAGGCGCGCTGTCAGAAATCAACAACAACTTACAGCGTATCCGTGAGCTGACTGTTCAGGCTCAGAACGGCACTAACTCTGCTTCTGACAAATCTTCCATCCAGGACGAAATCAAATCACGTCTGGACGAGATTGACCGCGTTTCTGGTCAGACTCAGTTCAACGGCGTGAACGTACTGGCGAAAGATGGCAGCATGAAAATCCAGGTTGGCGCGAACGATGGCGAAACTATCACCATTGACCTGAAGAAAATTGACTCTTCTACCCTGAAACTGGACACCTTCAATGTTAATGGTCCACAGGGTACTATTGCCGAAGCTACAGATTTTACACCTTACTATGGCGCAACCACTCAGATCACCAAAGCTGCAGTTGAAGAAACTACTGGCGATTCGCTCGCCACTCGTCTGGGAGTTGATGCAGCAAATGTTACAGTTACTGACAACAAAGTTTTTGCCGACAAAGATGGAAATTTATTTGCAAAAGTAAACGTTAAGGCAACTACGCCTGCTGAAGTTAATAACTTAAAAGCAAATGGCTTCGATATTGCTCAGGGGGCAACTGGTCAAGATTTTTATATTGCTGTTGACGCTCAGTCAGCCACAACTGCAACAGATACAGCAACGTTCAAGTTAGACACAGCTAACATGAGTCTTTCGAACCTGACCACTGGTGCTACTACCGACCCACTGGCCAAACTGGACGAAGCCATCGCCAGCGTTGATAAGTTCCGTTCTTCATTGGGTGCGATTCAGAACCGTCTGGATTCAGCGGTAACTAACCTGAACAACACCACCACTAACCTGTCTGAAGCACAGTCTCGTATTCAGGATGCTGACTACGCGACCGAAGTTTCAAACATGTCTAAAGCACAGATCGTACAGCAGGCGGGCAACTCAGTGTTGGCGAAAGCTAACCAGGTTCCACAGCAGGTTCTGTCACTGCTGCAGGGCTAATCGCCTTAACTCTGAACGTGAAACCCCGCTTCGGCGGGGTTTTTTTATGCCTGCGATTAGCCGGTTTTTTAGCGCTTTATCCGCCCATCAAACGTTACCTGCTGATTTATTATCCTGACAATGTGCCGCTTTTTTTAAGTGCTTCTGTTGAGCAGGTAAATAATGAAAAATATCACTGTCGTTGAACCGCTGTTTGTCAGCGCTTTTAAATGTATTGGCAGCGAATGCCGCGATCACTGCTGTAAGGGTTGGGAGATTACCCTCGATAAGCCCACGGTCAATCGCTATTTGAAGTCCACCCGGATAGAAATTAAAACTCTGGCGGCTGAAAACATCATCATGACCCGTAAAAATTACGCCAGCTGGGGAACCATGAAGCTGAATGCATCCGGCAGCTGTGTCTTTATGGATGAAAATCGCTTATGCAAGGTTCATTCGACGCTAGGTGCTGCCGCGCTGAGCCATACCTGTGCCACTTATCCCCGCAGCGCCACCACCTTTAAATACGAGCAGCAAAAGAGCTTAACCTTATCCTGCCCGGAAGCCGCCCGGCAGCTCATCGCCTCCCCCGATGCGATGCTGTTTGAGCAAACCATCAGGCTACAGCCGGACGCTAACCAGGCGAAAGATCTTGATCAGGAAAAGAAGCTGCTTAATTTAATGTGCCTGAACATTGTTAAGTTAAGCGACGTTCAGGTAGATGAAGCGTTTTATGCGCTGGCCAGTTTCCTGCTCGGGGTGGAGAGGCTCAGCGCTCATGAAGATCGGGTTGAGCAGATAGAGAATTATTATTCTCAGACGCTTAACGGATTAGAGCAGGGTGAAATCAGACAGCAACTTGCGCAGATAAAGCCGGATCATAACCTGCAGTGGTCATTGTTATTACGTCTGCAAACCTGGTTCAGCGGCATGACCAATAAGCGTGGCTGGCCCACACTGCATCATTACGTTAATAAGCTAATCTATATTCAGGCGGAGGGAGCAAAAACCGATAATGTGCATCAGTCGATGATTCAGCTGGAAAGCGTCTGGCAACACGAGGTGATGCCGTGGCTTGCCGAGCGTCCATGGATAATGAACAACTATGTTCAATACCGTATTTATGATGATTTTTTCCCTAACGCCGAGGGACGCAGCCCGTTACTCAGCCTCTATCTGCTGACGGCTGAATGGTTTTTAATCAAGTCACTGATTACCGCCAATGTGGCACTGGTCGGAAAGATTAATGAAGATGATATTATCAATATCATATACAGCTACCATTCCGTTACCAAGCACAGTGCGCAGTCTGTTGCTGCCTTTATCGCGGAGATCAACAAAACCAAAGTTAATGATGACTTATCACTTCTCTACCTGCTGAAATAATCCCGGCTCCACCGCAGCGCGGCACAACTCATTGTTCTGCGCTGCGCTTATTCACCCCCCCGTTACAGTTCCCCTCCAGCCTGCCGATAACTCCTTGCAGAACAACATCACTTTTGATCCATTTTCCTTATTTTGTGGAGTGTCTATGCGCTTCAATTATGACTTGTTACCGGGTGAGCGGCTGACCTTTGAGGAGATCGCGCTGCGCTATGCCCAGCAATATCCTGAGGAGAAGGAGCTGACGGCGCGCGCGCTGCTCAGCCCGTCAACCAGCTTTCGCACCCTGAAAATCCGTGCGGTGTTCGCGCAGGAAGAGAGCAACAGTCCGCTGGAGGATCTGCTGTTCATCGCCAATGATAACGAACGTAAAAATTACCTGCGCCGCTTTGAGCACTACCTCAAGCAAAACCTCTCTTTCCTCTATTTTCGCCGAAGCGAAAAGGAGAAACGCGACAATCTGTGGAAGGTGATGGGCAGCAGTCAGGTGTTCGCGATGATCGATCCCCATTCTGCTACCGCCCAGAACCTGCTCAACAGCCGCGGCTATAAGCTGGTGCTGATGTATCAGGATGAGGAAGAGGCCTACTGGCAGCTGTTCAACCCGCAGGCTAATCCCTGTTTTCCCCAGTCACGTCGCATCCAGTTCATCGTGGTGCTGAGTACGCCGCAGCACAAAGTGCCGGCCGCAGTGATGCCGGGCACCGAAGTGGGACGGCGGGTGAAGGCAAGAGTACTGCAACGCGCCGGGCAGGCGGAGTTTAGCGCCGGCGTCAAAGCGCGCTATGGTGCCTGCGTGATGACCGGAACCCGGCTGACCGATCGGCATAACTGGCCGTGGGTAGAAGCCTGTCATATCGATACGCAGGAGAACGATGAAGGGGGGCTGGCGGATAACAGCATCGACAACGGCTTATTTTTGCGTAGCGACCTGCAACGGCTTTTCCTCAACCGACTGATAAGCATTGATGGTGAGTCAGGGCAGATCCAGGTGCACCCCGGCGACGAGGCGCAGGCCAACATAAGCCCTTATTATCAGGAGTTAAATGGCCGTATCTGTAGCCTGTGGTCGGCGGTGCCACCCGCGACGCGCCAACGGCTGCGGGCGCGACGTTAGCCATGGTGAAGGGAGGCGAAGGATCGGCTCCCCTGACATCACAAAAATGAAATAACCTCGTTTTACCCCGCCTATTCCCCCAATCAATAACCCTACAGAATTGGATAATCATGCCGATAACTTCATTAACGCAGGGTAGTCAACGTGAACGATCTCTATACCGCCGAAGGCGTGATGGACAAGCATTCGCTCTGGCAGCGCTACGTGCCGCTGGTGCGCCATGAAGCGCTGCGCCTGCAGGTCCGTCTGCCAGCCAGCGTTGAGCTGGACGATTTGCTGCAAGCCGGAGGTATCGGTCTGTTAAATGCCGTGGAGCGTTATGACGCGCTCCAGGGGACAGCCTTTACCACCTATGCCGTGCAGCGTATTCGCGGCGCAATGCTGGATGAGCTTCGCAGCCGGGACTGGGCACCACGCAGCGTTCGTCGTAACGCGCGCGAGGTGGCCGGGGCAATGCATAAGGTGGAACAGACGCTGGGTCGTGCTGCCTCCGAGCAGGAAGTCGCGCAGCAGTTGAATGTTTCGATGGAGGAGTACCGGCAGATCCTGCTGGACACCAACAATAGTCAGCTCTTTTCCTACGACGAGTATCGGGAAGAACATGGCGACAGTGCGGAACTGGTGACGGAAGGGCATGAAGAGGCCAACCCGCTTCATCAGTTGATGGAAGGGAGTCTGCGTGAGCGCGTCATTGAAGCGATCGAAGCGTTACCCGATCGCGAAAAGATGGTGCTGACACTGTACTACCAGGAAGAACTGAACCTGAAAGAGATTGGCGCGGTGCTTGATGTGGGGGAATCCCGTGTCAGCCAGCTGCACAGTCAGGCGATTAAACGCCTGCGGGCCCGGCTTACGGGAGCGCGCTAGCAGTATCAGTTCCTGGCGATTCAAAAATATAAGAAACCGGGGACTCAGCAATGGGAGCCAAGACCAAGGCCAGACCGTTAAGTCGTTATCTTAAAGACTATAAACACAGCCAGAGCAACTGTTCACACTGTGGCAAGGTATTAGATCGAATGGCGCTCGTTTTTCGCGGCCAGATCATCAATAAAGAGGCCATCGCGCGGATGGACCAGATGATTGATGAGCAACTGTGGCTGAAACTTCAGCCAGAACTGACTGCGCTCTGTCGCTTCTGTAGCGATATTTTTTGTAATACCCATCCTAATTACTTCGACATTATGGCGTTCAAACAGTATTTGTTCGAACAGACAGAGATGAGCCCCAGCACCATACGGGAATACGTGGTGCGGCTGCGTCGGCTGGACGACATGCTGAAAGCGAAAAATTTCCCGGCCGATCGGCTGCAGGGCAATAGCTGGCATCAATGTCTGGAAAGCGACCTGCCGGATGCGGGCAATAATAATTACCGTATTGCCCTGCGCAAATACGATCAGTTCTTAGGGTGGCAACAGGGCTAACGCCCCGCTGTGCACCCATTGCTCCCCCGCGTACCGTTGGTACGTCCCCGCCATTTTCACGCTGCTGAAAAGGGCGGGGCGGGGGAGCACGCCTGTTTTACCCGTCACCGCATCTCCCGCCACCTGAATCAGGGTGATCCTTTTCGCATCTTCTGCAACACTGTAAGGATAATTTCCAATGCCCGAATGGAGGCAGCGTTGTCTTTACATCTTTTACACCAGTTTCCCCGCCTTGAACTGCTGGGCGCGCCAACCCCGTTAGAGCATCTGCCACGACTCTCCGACTATCTCGGCCGCGATATTTTCATCAAGCGCGATGATGTCACGCCGGTGGCGATGGGCGGCAACAAGCTGCGCAAGCTGGAGTATCTGGCGGCCGACGCGCTGCGCGAAGGGGCCGATGTGCTGCTGACTGCCGGGGCGATTCAGTCCAACCATGTGCGCCAGACCGCAGCCGTCGCGGCCCGTCTGGGCCTGAAATGCGTGGCTCTGCTGGAAAACCCGATTGGTACTCATGCGGAAAACTACCTGAGCAACGGTAACCGGCTGCTGCTGGATCTGATGGACGCCGAGGTGATTATGGTCGAGGCGCTGTACAATCCGGCTGAACAGCTGGCGGAACAGGCAACACGTCTTGAGGCGCAGGGTTTCCGGCCTTATATCGTGCCGGTCGGCGGCTCGAATACGCTGGGTGCGCTAGGCTATGTCGGCTGCGCGCAGGAAATCGCCCATCAGAGCGAAGAGGTGGTCGATTTTGCCGCCGTTATCGTCGCCTCAGGCAGCGCTGGCACCCATGCCGGGCTGGCGGTTGGACTTGAACAGCTGTTGCCGGATACCGAGCTGGTCGGGGTGACCGTTTCCCGTCAGGCTGAGGCCCAGTTGCCGCTGGTGGAGCGCCTGCGCCAGTCGCTGGCGACCCAGCTTGAAGTGCCCGCTACCGCGCCGATTACGTTGTGGGATGAATATTATGCACCACGCTACGGTGAACCGAACGACGAGGGCATGGCGGCGGTGAAGCTGCTGGCACAGCTGGAAGGCATTCTGCTGGACCCGGTCTATACCGGTAAGGCGATGGCGGGGCTGCTGGACGGCATCAGCCAGAACCGTTTCCGCCGGGAAGGCCCGCTGCTGTTTATTCATACCGGTGGCGCACCGGCGTTATTTGCTTATCATCCTTCGGTCTGAGACAAGCAAAAAAAACAGTTTATAATCTTGCCGTTATCACGATGGACCGGCAGTAATGTAGCGGCGTTGCCGTTATAAAATACACACAACACAATCAATAATGGGGTGAATATGACCTTTTCTCTGGTACGTCGCCAGTTGGTAATGGGCGTAATGGCCGTGGCGCTGGTCGCGGGCGTCAACGTTAAAACCTTCGCAGCTGAAAACCTGCTGAATAAAATCAAAGAGCGCGGCACGCTGCTGGTGGGACTGGAAGGCACCTATCCGCCGTTCAGCTTCCAGGATGAGAACGGCAAGCTGACCGGCTTTGAAGCGGAGTTCGCGCAACAACTGGCGCAGCATATGGGCGTTAAAGCCAGCCTGAAACCCACCAAGTGGGACGGCATGCTAGCCTCGCTGGATGCGAAACGGATTGATGTGGTGATTAACCAGGTCACCATCTCTGACGAGCGCAAGAAGAAATATGACTTCTCTACGCCGTACACCATCTCGGGCATTCAGGCGCTGACCATGAAAGCCAACGCCGCTAGCATCACCAAACCTGAAGATCTGGCAGGCAAAAAGGTCGGCGTCGGTCTGGGAACCAACTACGAACAGTGGCTGCGTGAGAACGTGAAGGGCGTTGATGTCCGTACCTATGATGATGACCCGACTAAGTATCAGGATCTGCGCTCAGGTCGTCTGAACGCCATTCTGGTTGACCGCCTGGCGGCACTGGATCTGGTGAAGAAAACCGGCGATACCATGGCCGTCGCGGGTAACGCTTTCTCCCGTCAGGAGTCTGGCGTGGCGGTGCGTAAAGGCAATGACGACCTGCTGAAAGCGATTGACCAGGCTATTGCAGAGATGCAGAAAGATGGCTCACTGAGCAAACTGTCTGAAAAATGGTTTGGCGCGGACGTGACTAAATAATGCAGGAAAGTCTTCAACTGGTGCTGGATTCAGCACCTTTTTTATTAAAAGGCGCGCTGTTTACGCTGCAACTCAGCATCGGCGGAATGTTCTTCGGCCTGGTGCTGGGGTTCATTCTGGCACTGATGCGGCTGTCACGCTTCTGGCCGGTTAGCTGGCTGTCGCGGATCTACGTTTCGATCTTCCGCGGTACGCCGTTGATCGCCCAGCTGTTTATGATCTACTACGGCTTACCGCAGTTTGGTATCGAGCTGGACCCGATTCCCTCCGCCATGATTGGCCTGTCGCTGAATACCGCGGCTTATGCGTCGGAATCACTGCGTGGCGCGATCTCGGCGATTGAGCGCGGCCAGTGGGAAGCGGCGGCCAGTATTGGCATGACGCGCTGGCAAACGCTGCGCCGGGTGATATTGCCGCAGGCGGCACGCACCGCGCTGCCGCCGCTGGGTAACAGCTTTATCAGCCTGGTCAAAGATACCTCGCTGGCGGCGACCATCCAGGTGCCGGAGCTGTTCCGTCAGGCGCAGCTGATCACCTCGCGTACGCTGGAAGTGTTCACCATGTATCTGGCTGCCTCGCTGATCTACTGGGTGATGGCGACGGTGCTGTCTGCCCTGCAGAACCGGCTGGAACAGCATGTTAATCGTCAGGATCAGGAGTCGAAATGAGTGCCATCGAAGTCAGAAAGCTGGTGAAATCCTTCAATGGCCAGACGGTGCTGCATGGCATCGATCTCGACGTAGCGGCAGGCGAAGTGGTGGCGATTATCGGTCCCAGCGGTTCGGGGAAAACCACGCTGCTGCGCAGTATCAACCTGCTGGAAGTGCCGGACAGCGGCACCATCCGGGTGGGGGATATTACCGTCGATGCGGCGCTGGCGCAGAGTAAACAGAAAGAGCAGGTGCGCCGTCTGCGTCAGCAGGTTGGCTTTGTTTTCCAGAACTTCAATCTGTTTCCCCACCGTTCGGTGATGGAGAACATTATTGAAGGGCCGGTGATCGTCAAGCGCGAAGACAAAGCGGATGCGGTGGCACGCGCCCGTGAGTTGCTGGAGAAAGTCGGACTGCATGGCAAAGAACAGAGTTACCCGCGCCGTTTGTCAGGCGGTCAGCAGCAGCGGGTGGCCATCGCCCGTGCGCTGGCAATGCGGCCGGAAGTGATCCTGTTTGATGAGCCGACCTCGGCGCTGGATCCGGAGCTGGTTGGCGAGGTGCTTAACACCATCCGCGCCCTGGCCGAGGAGCAACGCACCATGGTGATCGTCACGCATGAGATGAGCTTTGCCCGCGACGTGGCTGACCGCGCTATCTTCATGGACCAGGGCCGCATTGTGGAGCAGGGTGAGGCGAAAGCGTTGTTCAGTAACCCGCAACAGCCGCGAACCCGTCAGTTCCTCGATAAATTTCTGAGTCAGTAAATCCGCCGCCTTCCTGCAGGAAGGCGGCGTTAACCTGCTTAAAAAACGGGTTTTTTCAGCTAAATAAGCCACAGCTAAGGTTTTTTTTCGCGCTGAAATTAATCGCTAGCATATATTTTAAAATCTCCGTTAAACCTTTTGCCACATCTGACAAAACTTTTCCATTCATCGTTTATTAAATGGTTTTTATGATTGCCACTTCCTCTTATTTAAGTCTCTATGACTCTCCAGTAATATTATCTTTTACGGCTCTGTCGGGGTAAATAAATCCACTGGCTGGGGCTTTATTGATAAGTGTAAGGAAACGTTCGGCTCGGTAAATAACTGTAGCATCAGGGCCATGCGCTATTTTTTAAGACTTTCGCTACATTCACCATCGGTTCAATGACGAATAATCGCTGGATAACCATAAAAGCAATACTGATTTCCTCGCTTTTACTTTCAGCATTCAGACCTACACAGCAGGAGTCATTGAATGAACAACACCAAGCCAGAGCAAATAATGTGGGTGAATACCCTGAAGGGGGCCTGTATATTACTGGTGGTCCTGTACCACACGGTGCTGCCGGGTTTTGAAGGGACGCTGAAGTATCTCTCTGCCGGATGGCTACCCGCTGAAATATGGGTGCAGTTTAATACGGTCCTGTCGCCATTACGTATGCCAGCGTTTTTCTTTGTTTCAGGCCTGCTGGCTACTAACGGTATTATTAACCGACCGTGGAAGCAGGTATTTACCAGCCGGATCACCAATCTCTTTTATCTCTATATTTTGTGGGGTTTTATTCAGTGGTGGTCAATTCTTGGCATCTCCACCGAAATTACCGGTCAGCGTATTTCTCAGAACCTGAATGCGGCCTATGCCGGCTCGCTATTTGAATTCCTTAAACTGACGTTTATGGCCATGAGTACTTCATGGTATCTGTACGGGCTTGGCCTCTATTTCCTCTGCGCCAAACTGTTTCGCCAATATAAACTGGTGCTGATGGTGGCGGCGATTGTGCTGAACTATCTGGCGGTTGAAAAAATAATCCCCTACTGGGGACCACAAAGTCTGGCGCAATACTTCCTGTTCTTCCTGTTGGGGGCTTTCTGGAGTCAGGCCATGCTGCGCCTCAGCGAGTGGCGGCGTGAAAATCTGATGCCGTGGGCTGTGCTGGCCGCACTGGCGGGTATTCACATTATTTTTGGTCTGGATAAGAGCCTGTTCCTGTGTATTCTGGCGGTGCTGTTCAGTATTGCGGCCTGTCGCTGGCTTAATCAGCATTTCAGCATGCGTTATATGAACTGGATCGGCCGCAATACCCTGCAGATTTATGTGATACACCGCATTTTCATTGAGTTTTTCGGCATGTCAGCGATTCTGTTCGCCCAGCGTCACCACCTGTTTAATCAGGCGTGGTTTTCGTTCCTCTGGGCCTGTTTCTATCCGGTGGCGATTGTCGGGATCTGTTCGCTCTGTTCGGTAGCGCTCTGGTCGCTGACTAATCGTGGATTGGGGCAGTCGCTGTTTGTGTTCCCGACGCTGATGAAGCGGGAGCGGGCCAGTGGGGCTTGATGAATGCGCTTAGCAGGGGGAGAGGGTGCGCCTGGCGGCTAAGTCTCGCAGCCGGCACGGGCGGTGCAGAGGGGATTACGCCTGGCGGCGGGCTGGCATTGAGCGAGTTACGCTTGCTGCGGGCTGACATAGAGCGGGTTACGCCGGGCGGCGGGCTGGCACTGAGCGGGTTACGTCCGCCAGGCGGTGGGGAGTTTCAGGTTGCCTGAGCAGGCGGACGCGTTAAGGGGCGGACGCCCGCCCCTTAACAATCCCGGCGTCCGGCGGCCTGCGCGCCACGCTTCGCGCGGTGCCTTCGTCACTCCCTGCGGCCGACGGACCGGCCGGACGCGCCTTCCCTGGCGCGATCCATCCTTTCGCCGACCTCCTGTCGGCTCTCCTGGCCTCCGCTCACTCCTCAGCGCTGCGGACGCCTCTGGTAAAACCTCGTCTGTAAGCTTTCTTTCTTGTTACAGGGCTTAGTGTCGTCTGGTGGCTGGTGGAGTACGCCTGGCGGAGGTGCGCTTGCACTGGCCTGCTGTAGTCTGGCAAAGAGAAAGTTTCCGCCTGGCGGCGGGCTGGTATGGAGAGGGTTACGTCCGCCAGGCGGTGGGGAGTTTCAGCCTGCCTGAGCAGGCGGACGCGTCAAGGGGCGAACGCCCGCCCCTTAACAATCCCGGCGTCCGGCGGCCTGCGCGCCACGCTTCGCGCGGTGCCTTCGTCACTCCCTGCGGCCGACGGACCGGCCGGACGCGCCTTCCCTGGCGCGATCCATCCTTTCGCCGACCTCCTGTCGGCTCTCCTGGCCTCCGCTCACTCCTCAGCGCTGCGGACGCCTCTGGTAAAACCCCTGACTGCAAACTTTCTTTCTTGTATATGGACTGGTTTTGCCTGAGGCAGGTGGCTGATGGCTGATGGCTGATGGCTGATGGCTGGTGGCTGGGATTACGCCTGACGGCTGTATGGATACTTTCTTTTTTCTCACGACTAACGGTCCTGAATGCAGAAAAAGCGCTAACAGTGATAGTGCTCACTCATCACAGCGACGAAGCACCAAACAAAGAAAAAAAGAAATAACAGCGAGGGGTTGGGGAGGCCGTCAGAACCGCTGAGCCGATGAGGGATTTCAGGACGAGCGACAGGGATGTCGCGAAGAGGCGGGATCGCGCCAGGGATGGCGCGTCCTGGCGGTCCGTAGGAAATCCGGAAGAGGTGAAGGGACCGCGAAGCGGCGGTGAAGCAGGCCGGAGCCCGGGGTCAAGGGGGCGCGGCGACTGGCGGCCCCTTGTCGGTCGCCGGCAGCGGCGAAACTGAAACTGCCGCTGCGTGCTGGCGAACGAAACCTTCTCAACGCCCGTTCGCGCAGCGAACCCCAGCCCTGACGGGCCGGCGAGCGAATATCCAGCCCTGACAGGCCAGCGAACGAAACCTTCTCAGCGCCGGTTCGCGCAGCGAACCCCCAGCCCGCTGCCAGGGCAGCCCCTTACCCGATCGTCATCAGACTGGCATTCCCGCCGGCAGCGGCGGTATTCACACTCAGCGAACGCTCAATCAGCAACCGCTCCAGCAGCAGATTGGTCTCACCGCGGGCAAAGCCCTGCACCGAAACAATCGCGCCTTCACGTGCGGCAATCTGCTCACACAGGGTGCGCAGCTGATCGGCATCACCGTGATAAATCACCGCATCAAATTCTGCCGCTAACGGATCGCGTGCCAGGGTAATACGCGCTTTCACCGCGTCTGGCAGCGAAGTCAGCAGGCGACGATGCAACTCATCATCCTGCCACAGCGCTTTGCTGCCCACGCTGGTAACGGCGGCCAGCTGCACTAATGCATCCTGCTCATTGTCAGCAAGACAGAGCACCTGATCACGCGGCAACAGTGAGAAGGTGTTGCGCTCGCCGGTCGGACCGGGCAGCAACCGCACCACGCCCGCCTGTGCCAGATCGGCATAGTGCTGACATAACGCCGCCAGTTCAGGCTTCTCTTTAGCCCAGCCCGTCAGCGCCTGATGAGGCGCCAGCAGCGCCTGACGCAGGGTGCTGTCGGCAGGGCGATCGGCATCCTGACGATCAAACGTCAGTCGCAGCGCGCCGTCCGGACGATGCGCCAGCAGACGATAGAGATAGAGCGGTCCGCCAGCTTTCGGGCCGGTGCCGGATAATCCTTCGCCGCCAAAAGGCTGCACGCCCACTACCGCGCCCACCATATTCCGGTTGACGTAGAGGTTGCCGACTCTGGCATTGGCCGTCACCTGAGCAATGGTCTCGTCGATGCGGGTATGTACACCCAGCGTCAGGCCGTAACCCGAAGCGTTAATCTGTTCAATTAACTGCGGCAGATTATTGCGGGTGAAACGCACCACGTGCAGTACCGGGCCGAACACCTCTTTATCCAGATCTTTAACCTGATCCAGTTCAATCAGGGTCGGCTTGATGAAGGTGCCGCTGCTCCACTCTTTGCTGTCGTGTGGATTCTCCTGCACCGCCTGATAGACCGTGAAGCCTTTATTGCGCATCGCCTGAATGTGACGCTCAATATTGGCTTTGGCTTCAGCATCGATCACCGGACCAATATCGGTCGACAGGCGCTCCGGATTACCCATCCGGCATTCCGCCATCGCACCGCGCAACATCTTCAGGGTGTGGTCGGCAACATCTTCCTGAATGCACAGCAGACGCAGGGCAGAACAGCGTTGACCGGCGCTGTCGAAGGCCGACGCGACGATATCAATCACCACCTGCTCAGTCAGCGCGGAAGAGTCGACGATCATCGCATTCATTCCGCCGGTTTCAGCAATCAGCGGCGTCGGGCGACCCTGCGGATCGAGACGACCGGCCAGATTACGTTGCAGCAGCGTCGCAACCGCGGTTGAACCGGTGAACATGACGCCGCGCACCCGATCGTCGCCGGTCAGCTGCGCGCCAACCGTTTCACCCAGACCCGGCAGCAGTTGCAGCACGCCAGCAGGCACACCCGCATCCAGCAGAATCTGTACCGCCTGCGCCGCAATCAGCGGTGTCTGCTCCGCCGGTTTGGCCAGCACGCTGTTACCCGCAGCCAGCGCCGCAGCAATCTGACCGGTAAAGATCGCCAGCGGGAAGTTCCACGGGCTGATACAGACCACCGGACCCAGTGGGCGATGGGTTTCGTTATCGAAATCATCCCGCACCATGCCAGCATAGTAATAGAGGAAATCGACCGCTTCGCGCACTTCAGCGATGGCGTTGTTGTAGGTCTTACCGGCTTCACGCACCAGAATGCCAATCAGCTGCTGCATCTGGCCTTCCATGATTTGTGCCGCGCGTTCCAGAATTGCAGCACGCTCCTGAGGCGGCGTGGCGAACCAGATCGGGCCGCTGTTAACCGCCGCGTCCAGCGCCTGAGAGACTTCCTGCTCAGTCGCTTCGCGTACCTGTCCGACAATATCGTTCGGCGCAGCGGGGTTAACCAGAGTGCGGCTTTCGCCTTCGCCCAGCTCACCTTCAATCATTGGCTGGGCCAGCAATGGCTGCGCGGCACTGCTCAGCAGGGCGCTGGACAGTGAGGCCAGACGGTGTTCATTGGCCATATCCAGACCGGCCGAGTTGACGCGGTTAGCCCCATACAAATCGCGCGGCAGCGGAATTTTAGGATGCGGCAGGCCAATCGCCCCTTCGCTGGCACCCAGCTTCTCCACCGCCGTCACCGGATCGGCGACCAGCTCATCAATCGGCAGCGAGGTATCGGCGATACGGTTAACGAAAGAGGTGTTGGCACCGTTTTCCAGCAGGCGACGCACCAGATAAGCCAGCAGCGTTTCGTGCGTACCGACCGGCGCATAAATACGGCAGGGACGGTTAAGTTTGCCGTCCGCCACTTTGCCCACCACCTGCTCATACAGCGGTTCGCCCATGCCGTGCAGGCACTGGAACTCATACTGCCCCGGATAGTAATTGTTGCCGGCCAGCTGATAAATCGCCGCCAGCGTATGGGCATTGTGGGTGGCAAACTGCGGGTAGATCAGGTTCGGCACCGCCAGCAGTTTACGGGCGCAGGCCAGATAAGAGATGTCGGTGTAGACCTTGCGGGTATAAACCGGATAGCCCTCCAGCCCCTCCATCTGGGCGCGTTTGATTTCGCTGTCCCAGTAGGCACCTTTAACCAGACGGATCATCAGGCGACGGCGGCTCCGTTGCGCCAGGTCGATCAGTTCGTCAATCACAAACGGACAGCGCTTCATGTAGGCCTGGATGACAAAGCCGATACCGTTCCAGCCTTCCAGTTCCGGCTCGAAACAGAGTTTTTCCAGCAGGTCGAGCGACAGCTCCAGCCGGTCAGCTTCTTCGGCATCAATGTTGATGCCGATGTCATAGGAGCGAGCCAGCAGCGTCAGCGATTTCAGAATAGGGTAGAGCTCCTCCATCACCCGCTCATACTGAGCGCGGCTGTAGCGCGGATGCAGCGCCGACAGCTTGATCGAGATGCCCGGACCTTCATAAATGCCGCGGCCATTGGACGCTTTGCCAATCGCGTGGATCGCCTGCTGGTAGGAGACCAGATAGGCTTTGGCATCGCTGGCGGTCAGCGCTGCTTCACCCAGCATGTCGTAAGAGTAACGGAATCCTTTCTCTTCCAGCTTGCGGGCGTTAGCCAGCGCTTCAGCAATGGTTTCGCCGGTGACGAACTGCTCGCCCATCAGGCGCATCGCCATATCCACGCCTTTACGGATTAGCGGCTCGCCACTCTTGCCAATAATGCGGTTCAGCGATCGCGACAGATTGGCTTCGTTATGGGTTGAGACCAGACGGCCGGTGAACAGCAGGCCCCAGGTGGCGGCGTTAACGAACAGCGACGGGCTGCGACCGAGATGCGACTGCCAGTTGCCGTTGCTGATCTTATCGCGGATCAGCGCATCGCGGGTCGGCTTGTCAGGGATACGCAATAACGCTTCGGCGAGGCACATCAGCGCCACGCCTTCCTGCGAGGATAAAGAGAACTCCTGCAGCAGGCTTTGCACCATGCCAGCGCGTCCGGTTGCTCCTTTTTGGTGCCGCAGCTTGTCGGCCAGCTGATAAGCCAGCTGATGGGTTTTCTCCGCCAGCCCCGCAGGCAGGCGTGCCTGCTCCAGCAGCATCGGCACCGCGTCGGTCTCCGGGCGACGCCAGGCGGCGGTCACGGTCGAACGGGTCACCGACTGCGGCAAAATCTGCTCTGCGAAGTCAAGGAACGGCTGATGCGTCTCGTCGGTCAGCGCCTCATCAGCCTCCACTGTCGCCAGGCTGGATAACGGGATTTCAGGCAGCGAATCGCCCGACTCAAGCTGGCCGAGGTAGTTAAAGATCGCCTGTTTAATCAGCCAGTGTGGCGTGCGATCGATACGCTGCGCAGCCAGTTTGATGCGCTCACGTGTCGCGTCATCCAGTTTTACCCCCATGGTGGTTGTACCCATGACTCCAGTGCTCCTTATAGTGGTTCGATACGGCGTGGCTGCACTATCACTTAAGTTGCAACTTTGTGCAACCGTGTTAAATGTGAGCCAGTTAACACCCTTTTAACGCCGTCAATTGTTAATTTTTGCAATGCGGCACGGATATTGCTGCAAGATCCTCGCCAACCTGACGGGCCTGGCAATGCGCGGTTTATGTGAGGTTGCGCCGGGTTGCAACCGACGTTATGTGAGCGAGTGCAACCTCTGAACACTTTTTCGCAATCGGTTAGTGAAATCGCTGTAACGCCTGTGTTAAATCCATTGTGCGCCGAACGCCTTTCCGGCAGGATACCGCGCCGCAGGGAAATGGCTAACGCCCTGACGAGGATAATCGGTCCGTTTTGCCCCGTTCCGGCAAGCAGGCAGCTGGCGATTTCTCTGGGATATCAAATAATAAGTGGAGAGACAGATGAGTCTAAGTACACCGATGCTGGTGACCTTTGTAGTTTATATTCTTGGGATGGTGCTGATTGGTTTTGTGGCATACCGCTCAACCAAAAACTTTGATGACTATATCCTCGGCGGCCGCAGTCTCGGCAGCGTGGTTACGGCGCTGTCTGCCGGTGCGTCAGACATGAGCGGCTGGCTGCTGATGGGATTACCCGGTGCCATTTTCATCTCCGGCATCTCCGAGAGCTGGATTGCCATCGGCCTGACGATTGGTGCCTGGCTGAACTGGAAAATTGTTGCCGGTCGCCTGCGGGTACAGACTGAGCATCACAATAACGCGCTGACGCTGCCGGACTTCTTCACCAGCCGCTTTGAAGATCACAGTAAAATCCTGCGCATCATTTCGGCCATGGTGATCCTGGTGTTCTTCACCATCTATTGTGCTTCTGGCGTGGTGGCCGGCGCACGTTTGTTTGAAAGCACCTTTGGCATGAGTTACCAGACGGCGCTGTGGGCGGGCGCGGCTGCGACCATTCTGTATACGCTGGTTGGCGGTTTCCTTGCGGTGAGCTGGACTGACACGGTACAGGCCAGCCTGATGATTTTTGCGCTGATCCTGACGCCGGTGTTTGTCATTATCGCAGTCGGCGGCTGGTCCGATTCATTGGCGGTGATTGAGGCAAAAAGCCTCGAAAATCTCGATATGCTGAAAGGTCTGAACTTTGTCGCGGTGATTTCACTGCTGGGCTGGGGACTGGGCTACTTTGGCCAGCCGCATATCCTGGCGCGCTTTATGGCGGCCGACTCCCACCGCTCAATCCGCACCGCACGCCGTATCGGTATGACCTGGATGATCCTCTGCCTGGCCGGTGCGGTCGGCGTGGGTTTCTTCGGTATCGCTTATTTCCAGAACAACCCGCCCCTGGCGGCGGGCGTCAATGACAACGCGGAGCGGGTATTTATCGAACTGGCGCGGATCCTGTTTAACCCGTGGGTGGCCGGTATCCTGCTGTCAGCGATTCTGGCGGCGGTGATGTCGACCCTGAGCTGTCAGCTGCTGGTCTGCTCCAGCGCCCTGACGGAAGATCTGTATAAAGGTTTGCTGCGTAAAAACGCCAGCCAGAAAGAGCTGGTGTGGGTCGGACGTCTGATGGTGCTGCTGGTGGCGTTAATCGCTATCGCGCTGGCATCTAATCCGGAGAACCGGGTGCTGGGCCTGGTAAGCTACGCCTGGGCGGGCTTCGGGGCAGCGTTTGGTCCGGTGGTGCTGTTCGGGGTGTGCTGGAAGCGCATGAACCGCAACGGCGCACTGGCAGGCATGATCATCGGCGCGTTAACCGTGCTGGTGTGGAAGCAGTATGGCTGGCTGGGTCTGTATGAAATCATCCCGGGCTTTTTGTTCGCCAGTATCGCCATCGTGGTGTTCAGCCTGCTGGGACGTGAACCTTCAGCCGCAGCGCAACAGCGTTTTGCCGCAGCGGAAGCGGAGTTCCAGACTAAATAATCCGGCTGCCGTCAGAAAAGCCCGCCCGTTAATCGTGGCGGGCTTTTTTTTGTTACAAAGATAAACCACTCAAATGCGAAATTATCTCATCCGGCAACTTGTTTTTTTCGTGGCGATAATGATAATCGGTATCGTTTACATTTTACCTGATTTTACTTTTATTGACGCTGCTTAACATTCAAGAGGTTGGCGATGTTCGTTCCGTTTCTCATCATGCTGCGCGAAGGCTTAGAAGCCGCACTGATTGTCAGCCTGATAGCCAGCTACCTGAAGCGCACCCAGCGCACCCAATGGTTTCCTGCCATGTGGGCCGGGGTGGTTATCGCTGCGGCGCTCTGCCTCGGGCTGGGGCTGTTCATCAACGCTACCACCGGCGAGTTTCCGCAGAAACAGCAGGAACTGTTTGAAGGGCTGGTGGCGCTGGTGGCGGTGGTTATCCTCACCTCAATGGTGTTCTGGATGCGCAAAGTGGCGCGCAATATCAAAGTGGAGCTGGAGCAGGCGGTAGACCAGGCGCTGCAGCGCTCAGGGCGCGGCGGGCTGGCACTGGTAGTCATGGTGTTTCTGGCGGTGGCGCGCGAAGGGCTGGAGTCGGTGTTCTTTCTGCTGGCGGCTTTTACCCAGGACGTTGGCTATGCGCCGCCGATTGGCGCGGTGCTGGGGCTGGCGACCGCCGTGGTGCTGGGCATGCTGCTTTACTGGGGCGGCATTCGCCTTAACATGGCCCATTTTTTCCGCTGGACCAGCATTTTCATTCTGTTTGTTGCGGCGGGCCTGGCGGCCGGAGCAATTCGGGCTTTCCATGAAGCAGGACTGTGGAATCGCTTTCAGGATGTGGCGTTTGATCTCAGCAACACCTTATCGACCCATTCGCTGTTCGGTACGCTGCTGGAAGGGGTGCTCGGCTATCAGGAAGCCCCCAGCGTCAGCGAGGTGGTGGTCTGGGGCCTCTATCTGGTCCCCGCTCTGATTCTGTTTTTTATGCCCGCGCGTCCCACCGCGTCGGCCACTGTGCGCTAAGCCATTTATCGGGCGCGCCTGCCGCGCTCAACAACGTGATAGGGAAAGAAACATGACAATGCGTTTCCGCCGCAAGGCACTGCTGGTTCCTTTGCTGGCGATCTCTGCCTCCGCTGCCGCGGCGGTGCCTCAGGTGACCGTCAGCGTTAACGACAAGCAGTGTGAACCGATGACCTTAACCGTTAAGGCCGGTAAAACTCAGTTCCTGATCAAAAACAACAGTCAGAAAGCGCTGGAGTGGGAGATCCTGAAAGGGGTGATGGTGGTTGAAGAGCGCGAAAACATCGCACCCGGCTTCAGCCAGAAGCTGACCGCCACTCTGCCGGCAGGCGAATATGAGATGACCTGCGGCCTGCTGAGTAACCCGAAAGGTAAGCTGGTGGTTGAGGCCGGTGACGCCGCAGCGAAAAGCGCACCGTCCGAGCGGATGCAGCTGGTCGGCCCAATCAGCGCCTATAAAGTCTATGTCACTGAGCAGGTGAATCAGCTGGTGAGCGGGACTCAGGCCTTTACCGATGCGGTTAAAGCTGGCGATGTTGAAAAAGCCAAAGCGCTGTTTGCCCCGACGCGTCAGTATTATGAGCGCATCGAGCCGATTGCTGAACTGTTCTCCGATCTCGACGGCAGCATTGATGCCCGCGAAGATGATTATGAGAAGAAAGCGGAAGATCCAAAATTCACCGGTTTCCACCGGCTGGAAAAAGCGCTGTTTGCCGATCACAGCACCGAAGGGATGGCGGGCTACGCGGATCAGCTGAATAAAGACGTTAAAGATTTGCAGACCCGCATCAGCGAGCTGGCCTTCCCGCCAGCCAAAGTGGTCGGCGGCGCGGCAGGGCTGATTGAAGAGGTCGCCTCCAGCAAAATTTCAGGTGAAGAAGATCGCTACAGCCGTACCGACCTGTGGGACTTCCAGGCCAACGTTGATGGTGCCCAGAAAATTGTCGAACTGCTGCGGCCGATGGTCAGTCAGGCTAACCCGCAGTTACTGGCGAAAATCGACGGCAACTTTAAGAAAGTGGATGCGATCCTGAGCAAATATCGCACTAAAACCGGTTTCGAATCGTATGAGAAACTGACCAGCGCCGATCGTAATGCGCTGAAAGGACCGATTACCGCCCTGGCGGAAGATCTTTCATTACTGCGTGGCACCCTGGGTCTGGATTAATCATGAGTCGTCAGGAAGATGACGCGCAGCCGGCGCGTCGTCGTTTACTAAAAGGTCTGGGACTGCTGGGTGGGGCGGCCGCACTGGGTGGCGGTTGTCCCTTTCATGCGGCCGCCGCCGACAGCTTTTCACCGGGCACGGTAACGCCGCAGGCGCGACAACAGGCGCAGCCCTTTTATGGACTGCATCAGGCGGGCATCGTGACGCCACAGCAGGCGTCAATGATGCTGGTGGCGTTTGATCTGCTGAGCAGTGACAAAGCAGAGCTGGAGCGGCTGTTTCGTCTGCTGACCCAGCGCATCGCTTTTCTGACCGCTGGCGGTCCTGCGCCGCAGGTGACCAATCCGCGTCTGCCGCCGATGGACTCCGGCATTCTGGGTGCCACTATCGCCCCGGATAACCTGACAATTACCGTGTCAGTGGGGGATTCGCTGTTCGATGAACGTTTTGGTCTGGCAGCGCATAAGCCGAAAAAACTGCAGCGGATGACCCGTTTTCCCAACGATTCACTGGATGCTGACGCCTGCCATGGTGACCTGCTGTTGCAGCTGTGCGCCAATACCCAGGATACGGTGATTCATGCCCTGCGTGACATCATCAAGCATACGCCCGATCTGCTGGGCGTACGCTGGCGGCGAGAAGGGTTTATTTCCGATCACGCGGCGCGCAGTCAGGGGGCGGAGACGCCGATCAACCTGCTGGGATTCAAAGATGGGACGGCCAATCCGGATACCCACGATCGCGCCCTGATGAATCAGCTGTTATGGGTGACGGACGATCAGGATGAACCGGCCTGGGCGCGGAACGGCAGCTATCAGGCGGTGCGGCTGATTCGTTTTCACGTTGAGATGTGGGACCGCACGCCGCTGGGCGAGCAGCAAACCATTTTTGGTCGCGATAAGCTGAGCGGGGCGCCGCTGGGTATGCAGCATGAACGTGATATCCCGGATTACCACAACGACCCGGATGGTGAAGTGATCGCGCTGGATTCGCACATTCGTCTCGCCAACCCGCGAACCCCGGAAACCGCCAGCAGCCTGATGCTGCGTCGCGGCTACAGCTATTCGGCAGGGATTTCCGCCTCAGGGCAGCTGGAGATGGGGCTGCTGTTTGTCTGTTATCAGCACGACCTGGAAAAAGGCTTTATTACCGTCCAGCAGCGTCTGAATGGTGAAGCGCTGGAAGAATATATCCGGCCGTTTGGCGGGGGATACTTTTTTGTTCTGCCCGGCGTCGCCGATGCCAGCCATTATTTAGCCCAGCCGTTACTCGAAGCCTGATTAAATTTCATCCACTTCGCTCTGCCTGGCCTCGGGCGGAGCGTTTTTTTGGTCTGATAGCGGCCAGAAGCATTTTTTTGCTCAGTTTTAGCTGAAATTTTAACGCGATTTTAAGTGTGACAAAATAAAATAAATTATTGAAAAATAATCAATAATTGGTGTTTCTCTGCTGAGGAGTTAACACCCGATTCGCAATTACTTTGCCATGAAGTAAAATTACTGTTGCAAAGCGCCAATAAAATGGTGCACTTTATCCAGTAAGCGTAATCAGACGTGTTGATGTATCACACTGGAGTTCGCGCATGGGTCGATTCTTTTATGGAAAGTCTGTCTCAGTAAATAGATTGCGCTTAACCGCGAGGGCTATTCTGCCTCGTAACATCCTCCTCTCTCCAACGTTCTCTCTGGTCATTTCGCATCCCTTTTTTACCGGTATACAGCAACGCTGTGCTGCTGCTGCATGCCTGATTTCATGGCCTGTCACGGCTCTAAAGGAAGCCAACTGAAACCTCTAAAGCGTTCACGTAATCGCAACGGGCCACTGGCCTGACGCGGGAAATGAAACCAACTGTAAGGTGCCACTATGGGAAGACAGAAAGCAGTGATCAAAGCGCGTCGGGAAGCAAGACGAGTGCTTCGCAATGACTCCCGGAGTCATCGTCAGCGTGAAGAAGAATCGGTCACTTCGCTGGTGCAAATGGGTGGGCTGGACTCGATTGGCATGGCGCGCGATGTGCGTGACCGGGGACCGATAGAAGCCCGTAATGAAGCTCAGGCACACTATCTCACCGCCATAGAAACGAAACAGCTGATCTTTGCCACCGGTGAAGCCGGTTGCGGCAAAACCTGGATCAGCGCTGCGAAAGCGGCAGAGGCCCTGATTCATAAGGATATTGACAGGATTATCGTTACGCGCCCGGTGTTACAGGCCGATGAGGATCTGGGATTCCTGCCCGGTGATATCTCCGAGAAATTCGCGCCTTATTTCCGACCGGTTTACGACATTCTGGTTAAACGTCTTGGCGCGTCTTTTATGCAGTACTGTCTGCGTCCGGAAATCGCCAAGGTCGAAATCGCCCCGTTCGCCTATATGCGCGGCCGGACCTTTGAAAATGCCGTGGTTATTCTGGATGAGGCGCAAAACGTGACCGCCGCCCAGATGAAAATGTTCCTGACCCGACTGGGCGAAAACGTCACGGTCATTGTGAATGGTGATATTACCCAGTGCGACTTGCCCGCTGGGGTGCCTTCCGGTCTCGCAGACGCGCTGGCGCGTTTCGAAGAGGACGAGATGGTTGGCATCGTACGTTTCGGCAAAGAAGATTGTGTGCGTTCTGCGCTGTGTCAGCGCACCCTGCACGCCTATAGCTAGCGTTTGATTGAGTAGCAGTGTAGCGCCCAAACCCGGCTTCGGCCGGGTTTTCTTATGGTGGGGCGGGGCTTCTTACCGTCGCTGAACTCTGCACAAAACTCTGCACAAAACTATGCATAAAAAAAAGCCTGAACTTTCGTTCAGGCTCTTCTTTGAATGTGGCGGTGAGAGGGGGATTCGAACCCCCGATACGTTGCCGTATACACACTTTCCAGGCGTGCTCCTTCAGCCACTCGGACACCTCACCACATTTTTTCCATTGACCGCGCCGGGTCAACGGGGCGCTACTATAGGGAGTCGGCTGAAAAGGGTCAAGCACTATTTTTCTCTTTTGTTCTATTCGCTTAAGCTCTGAACGAATCGATTTAGCGTTGCCCACTCCGCCGGTTTTGTCATCAAACTGAAATCTCAGTGACACAAAAACATCACCCGATCGTCGCAAAATTAACGCCTGAAATCATTGGTATTTTTTGCTTACAAGGATCGAATAATGAAAAAGCTTCCTCTGTTTACCCTCTCTCTGCTCGCCTCCGTGATCGCCACCCCGGCCCTGGCGGATACCGACCTCGTTTCCCGTGCGGCGCAGGGCGATCTCAGCCAGCACGGCGGAGCACGTCGGCTGACCGGTGACCAGACTGAGGCGTTAAAAGCCTCGCTACGCAATAGCACCGCCAAAAACGTCATCCTCCTGATTGGTGATGGCATGGGTGACTCTGAAATCACCGCGGCGCGTAATCTAGCAGAAGGCGCAGGCGGCTTTTTTAAAGGTATCGATGCGCTGCCCCTGACCGGCCAGTACACCCATTATTCGTTAGATAAGAAAACCCACAAACCTAATTACGTCACCGACTCGGCCGCGTCAGCCACGGCCTGGGCAACCGGCACCAAAAGTTATAACGGTGCCATCAGCGTCGATGTTAATGGTCAGGATCAGATGACGCTGCTGGAGCTGGCGAAAGCAGCGGGCAAAGCCACCGGCGATGTCTCAACCGCTGAACTGCAGGATGCGACGCCCGCAGTGCTGTTCTCGCACGTAACCTCGCGTAAATGCTACGGACCGGAGAAGACCAGCGAACTCTGCCCGACCAACGCCGCAGAGCAGGGCGGTAAGGGATCGATTAGCGAACAGTTACTGAAAACCCGTCCCGACGTAACCTTAGGAGGCGGGGCAAAATCGTTCGCCGAGGTAGCGAAAGCCGGCGAGTATCAGGGTAAAACGCTGAATGAGCAGGCGCAGGCACTGGGCTACCAGCTGGTCAGCGACTGGCAGGGGCTTAACGCCGTTACCGTGGCCGATCAGCAAAAACCGCTGCTGGGTCTGTTCTCTGCAGGCAATATGCCGGTGCGCTGGCAGGGGCCGAAAGCCAGCTATCACGGTAATATTGATAAGCCAGTGGTGACCTGCGAAGTGAATAAAGATCGCCCGCTGTCAACGCCTACGCTGGCGCAGATGACCGCCAAAGCGATCGACCTGCTGCGTAACAATCCAAATGGCTTCTTCCTGCAGGTAGAAGGCGCCTCGATTGATAAGCAGGATCACGCGGCCAATCCTTGTGGTCAGATTGGCGAAACGGTGGATCTGGATGAAGCGGTCCAGCAGGCGCTGGCTTTTGCCCGTGAAGAGGGCAATACCCTGGTGGTGGTGACGGCAGATCATGCCCACAGCAGTCAGATTGTCGAGAACGGCACCAAAGCGCCGGGGCTGACGCAGGCGCTGACCACCAAAGACGGCGCGGTAATGACCATCAGCTACGGTAATTCAGAAGAGGATTCGCAGGAACATACCGGATCGCAGTTGCGGATTGCAGCCTATGGCCCGCATGCGGGTAACGTGGTGGGACTGACCGATCAAACCGATCTGTTCTTTACCTTAGGCAATGCCATGGGGCTGAAGCTGCCTGGCCAGTAAAAGCCGTTGCGGGGCGGTTGACGCCACCCCGCACACAACCTTAGCTCTTCACTTTATTGGCGAAGCTTTTGCGCAGCTTTTGCAATTTCGGTGGGATCACTGCCAGGCAGTAACCGTTACGCTGACCGGCACCGTCCCAGTAATCCTGATGATAGGCTTCGGCCGGATACCACTCTTTCAGCGGCTCGATGGTGGTCACCACCGGCACATCGTGATCGGCCTGGGCGCGTTGAATCGCCGCACGGGCTTCTGCTTCCTGTTCGGCATTAGCCGGGAAAATCGCTGAGCGATACTGGGTGCCAATATCGTTGCCCTGACGATTAAGCTGGGTCGGATCGTGGGTCACAAAGCTGATATCCAGTAAATCGCCATAGCTGACTTTCTCCGGATCAAAGCCGATGCGGATCGCTTCTGCGTGGCCGGTGGCACCGCTGCAGACCTGTTCGTAGGTCGGATTAGGACGGGCACCGCCGGTATAACCGCTTTCAACCGACTCCACGCCGATCACATCCTTAAATACCGCTTCGGTGCACCAGAAACAGCCACCCGCGATCACTGCATATTCGATTGCCATAATGATTTACTCCTGTCAGGTCGAAAGAGGAAAATGGGGACGAAACCCGCCGCTTTCAACTAAATCAGCATCTCTGGTTTAAAGTCTTTGCTTTTATCCAGCAGTTTATCGCTCATCACGCTGAAGCGGCCTTCACCGGTGTAGTGCAGCGTAGTGGGATATTCCGGCTGTTCAGCGACGTGGGCTTTGACAATTTCAAAGATGAACAGGTTGTAATTATCGACCATTGAATCGTCATACAGTTGGCATTCGAAGCTGGCGAAACATTCGGCGATCATCGGTGCGCGTACCACCTGCGCCGGTTCAGCTGTCAGGCCAAAAGCCTCAAATTTATCCAGCTGGTCGCCGTGGCTGTTACCAATCGCCACCACCTGATCAATCAGCGAGGCCGAAGGCACGTTGAGCACGCACTGTCCGCTGTTGCGTATCAGCTCATGGCTGAAGTTCATGCCGGCAATCATACAGCCGACCAGTGACGGGGAAAATTCAAGCACGGTGTGCCAGCCGAGGGTCATGATGTCGTGCCGATCCTCAAACTGCGAGCTGAGCAGCAGCACCGGGCCCGGCTCGAGATATTTACGCGCTTTGCTGACCGGAAAAGCGTATTTGTGCATGCGTTGACTCATGGCGGAGCTCCCTGAACGGAATGTAGCCATTAAGTGTAGAGCACCACGCCGACGCAGCGCGGGTGTCAGTCCGCAGAATCAGCAAAAGCGCTGCCGGACGCGGTTCAGCGCCCGGCAGCCGCGGCTCTTAACGGCCAACCCGCGCCTGTAGCGCCGCAGGATAGCGGTCGCCTTGTACCTCAACAGCAGCCAGCGCCTGGTTGATGCGCTGCAGATCTTCGGCGCTAAGTTGCAGCGCCGCAGCCTGCAGGTTTTCCTTCAGGCGGTGCAGTTTGGTGGTGCCCGGAATCGGTACAATCCACGGTTTTTGCGCCAGCAGCCAGGCGAGCGCGATCTGTGCCGGGGTGACGGCTTTATCCTGAGCGATAGTGGCGAGCAGATCGATCAGAGCCTGATTGGCGGCCAGCGCCTCAGGAGAAAAGCGCGGAACCTGACTGCGGAAATCGTCGCTGCCAAAGGTGCTGTCAGGCTGAATCGCGCCGGTCAGGTAGCCTTTTCCCAGCGGGCTGAACGGCACAAAGCCGATACCCAGCGCCTCCAGCGTTGGGATCATCTCTGCTTCCGGCTCACGCCACCACATCGAATATTCACTTTGTAGCGCGGTAACCGGCTGGACCGCATGAGCACGTCGCACGGTCTGCACCCCGGCTTCGGATAAGCCAAAGTGTTTCACCTTGCCTTCAGCGATCAGATCGCGGATGGTGCCCGCGACATCTTCAATCGGCACTTCGGGATCAACCCGGTGCTGATAATAGAGATCGATCACCTCGGTTTTTAATCGGCGTAGCGATCCTTCTATTGCCAGGCGAATCTGCTCCGGCCGGCTGTTAAGGATCTGCTGTTTGTTATCCTCGCCAAAGGTGAAGCCAAACTTAGTGGCGATGACCACCCGATCGCGAACCGGAGCCAGCGCCTCGCCGACCACCTCTTCATTCAGCCACGGGCCATAAACTTCAGCGGTATCGAAAAAAGTGACGCCCTGATCGACGGCGGCGCGGATTAGCGCAATCGCCTGCTGCTTATCGGTTGCCGGACCGTAACCGTGGCTCAGTCCCATGCAGCCGAGACCGAGGCTGGAGACTTCAAGCCCTGACTGACCTAATTTGCGGATTTGCACCGTTGCTCTCCTCTGAAAACGTTGCGGGGAATGCCTGAGAATAGAGCACGGCGGGCGGGCTGATTAGTGGCTTAAAAAGAGATGGGTTTATGAGCACTGCTCATAAATAGCCGGGGAGAGGGCGTTTATCTGATGCGATCAACACGAGCTTAAGGTTTCCTTAATGTGGCGCGAGGATACTCCGGTTTCAACATGAGGAGAATGCCATGAAATCTGCTACCACTGCGGTAATTACTGCCCCTGTCCGGCCTGTCAGTGAATATGCCGCGCTGCTGATCGCCGCGACGACGGTGATCCTGTTTCTGGCGGCATGGTTTAGCGCCTGATTCGGCAGCTATCAGAATTTAATGACCGCCCGGCAGCCACTGCGGTCGCGGCGGTTCTCTAAAAAGAACTGAAAACGATGCAGCTGCACAATGCGGCTGACGATGCTTAATCCCAGCCCAATCCCGCCGTAACGACTGTCCATGCGGATAAACGCTTTACTCAGTTCACCACTTTTACTTTCGTCAATGCCAGGACCTTCATCTTCTACCGTCAGGGTCGGTTGTTCGCCCGATGCCAGCCGCAAAGTGATTGCACTGTTTTTAGGGCTGTAGCGATGGGCGTTCTCGACCAGGTTACGCAGCAACATTTTCAGCAGCGTTGCGTCACCGCGCACAAACACGTCCTCTGGCAGATCGAGCGTCAGGGTTTGCTGGTGTGCATCCAGCATGCTGCTCAGTTCCGCTTCCATCGGCAAAATCACATCTTCAATCAGCGCCACGTTCTGATAGGTGCCGGAGGTGAAGGACTGTCCGGCGCGCGCCAGCTGGAGCAGCTGCGACACGCTGTTGGTCATCTGATCGAGCCGTTGCAGTAATGGCTGAACCCTGACGTCGCTGTTGCGTTCAATCAGTTCCAGATGCAGCCGCAGGCCGGCCAGTGGCGTACGCAGCTCGTGCGCCACATCGGCGGTAAACAGCCGTTCGCGCTCCAGACTGTTATTCAGCCGCGCCACCAGCTGGTTAATCGCCTGGGTCACCGCATCAATCTCCTGTACCGGACTGTGGCAGGCTATCGGGTCGAGGTTCTCTTCGCTGCGGTTTTCCAGCTCACGCTGCAGCTGATACAGCGGGCGGGTAATCCATTTTACCGCCTGATAGCAGAGCAGTAGCGTCAGGCTGATCATCACCAGGCTGGGCACCGCCAGGCTGGCCACCGCTTCATGCACCTCGCGTTCGACGTGACGATCCATGTTGCGCTTTTGCAGCTGCGCTTCGACCAGAAACTGAATTTGCTCTTTGCTCTCATGCCACAGCCAGGCGACGCTAATCACCTGGAACACCAGCAGAATCAGGCCAATGGTCAGGATCAGGCGAAAGCGCATACTGCGATGGTCAATGCGGGATTTCATGGTACCTCGCGAATCACGTCAGCCGTCACCAGCGCATAGCCAAAGCCGCGCACCGTGCGGATGGCGCTTTTGCCAATTTTGTCACGCAGGTTGTGAATATGAACCTCCAGCGTATTGGTAGACGGCTCGGTTTCCCAGTTATAGATATCCTGATAGAGGATTTCGCGGTGCACCGGATTGCCCGCTTTCAGCATCAGGCGGGAGAGAATCGCATACTCTTTCGGCGTCAGGTCCAGCAGCGTGCCGCCCAGCGTTATCTGGCGATGTGTCATATCCAGCGCCAGTGCGCCGACCATCAGCTGGCTGTCGCCCTGGTTCACGTGACGGCGGATCAGGGCGCGAATGCGCGCCAGCAGTTCATCCAGCGAGAAGGGCTTGATCAGGTAATCGTCGGCACCGGCGTCCAGCCCGGCGATACGTTCGCTGATGGTGTCGCGGGCGGTAAGGATCAACACCGGCGTCATTTTCTTCTGCCGGCGCAGGCGCAGCAGAAAATGCAGTCCGTCTTCATCCGGCAAACCCAAATCCAGCACCACCAGGCTATACAGGCCAGTGGAAAAATGCGCTTCGGCATCCCGCACCGTGGTGACGCCATCACAGACGTAGCCTTCGCCCTCCAGCGCCAGCATCAGGCCCTGCAGCAGCAGCGCATCATCTTCTACAATCAGAATTTTCATTGTGGTCGGCTCCGACACATCGTCAAAATGTCATCCGCGGGCAGATATTCATGGGTCGCGGTGCCGGTTAAACCCAGCATGGTGGAAAACAGATTATCCTGCGAAAAATCGTCTGTCGCCGCCAGTTTAGTCAGACAACCACGATTCACCGCATAACGCTGCTGATAATCATCGGACAGCCAGATCAGCATCGGCACATGTTTCTGGGTATCGGGGGCGATAGCGTAGGGCAGACCATGCAGGTATTCGCCATTTTCGCCCAGCGATTCGCCGTGATCGGACAGATAGACCAGGCTGGTGGTAAAACGGTCCTGATGGGCACGCAGCACGCCAATCGCCTTGTCGACGATGTGATCGACATTTAATAAGGTGTTGTCGTAGGTATTGACCAGCTGCTGCTGTGAACAATCCTGGATCTGATTAGTGTCACAGGTCGGGACAAACTGACGCAGCTGCGGCGGATAGCGATGACTGTAGGTCGGGCCGTGGCTGCCGATGGTGTGCAGCACGATCACCGCATTACCCTTGAGCTGATTAATGTAGTCATCCAGGCCGTGAAACAGCACGTCATCGTAACACTCACCGTTAATGCACATGCCGGGCAGGTTCAGGCTGGTCATATCCTGATGCGGCACGCGGTCGCAGGCGCCCTTACAGCCGCCATCATTTTCATTCCATAACACGCTGATGCCGGCGCGCTGAATGATATCCAGCAATCCTTCCTGATGGGCGGCCAGCACGTCGTCGTAATGGGCGCGCGGCATATTCGAAAACATGCAGGGCACGGACACCGCCGTCGCCGTACCGCACGAGATAGTATGCGGGAAATAGATCACATTATCTTTAGCCAGCAGCGGATTGGTCTGGCGGGCATAGCCGCCCAGCGAGAAATTCTGCGCCCGCGATGTTTCGCCAACGATCAGGATGGTCAGATTCTGTTTACCGCCGTTAAGCCGCTCAGGCAACTGATGGGCATCTTCGCCGATTCGCACCAGCGGCAGGTTCTCCAGCTGCTGATGCTTATACCACGACAGGCTGGCGGCGATGCTGTTGGACGGACTCAGCGCCTTCACCAGTTCGCGATTATTGCGAAACAGCGAGGCGTAATCTTTATAAAACAGCAGGGCGACCAGCAGAATGATCGCCACCGAGATCGCTATGCTGAGCAAACGCTGCACCACACCGCGCCAGTTTTGCTTTTTCAGCCGTGGCCAGAATACCAGCAGCGCCATCAGAACGCCGGAGGTCAGCAGGGTAAACAGCAGCTGCGGCGTGATCAGGGCAAACGATTCAGAGGCGGTGGTGTCCATCATATTGGTGATCATCGAACGATCGACCACGATGTTATAGGTCTGGATAAAAAACTGAGCGGTGGCTGAGAGCAGAATAAACAGCGCCATCAGTACCCGATCGAGCCAGAGAAACGAGGCAAGGGTGATCACAATGTTGATCACGCTGAACGCCACCAGCGGCATCGACAGGAAGACCAGCGTGGCGTGCAGGCTGGTCAGCGGCATCAGGGCCAGCACCTGACGGTAATAGGCCAGATTAAGGAAAACCGCGATATAAACCGCAGCAAGGATCAGCAGAGTAAGGCGGCTGATGACCGGCCTGTTCAGTGAAAATGCCATGATCAAAAAAGTCCGAATATCAAAAGTGTGCTGAGAGTGCACTTTCAATATTAGGAATACCTTAAGAAGCTTAAGCTTTCTCCGGTTTCAGCGGTTCAGGCTGGCTCAGCTGGTCAGGCTCCAGCCGGCGCTGGCGCGAAAACACCGCAGCGGCGCCGGCGGGCAACCGAACACCTCAGGCGGGTTGTGCTTACTTAACCGCAGCGGCTGGCATGAAACATGCATCTTTCTGGCATAAACCCTATTTCCGTCTACACTTAATCGGTAGATGTTCTCAGTCAGCCAGTATTGTCAGTAATGAGCTTGCAAGTTTGAGGAGAGTGACCTGTTAAATCGCCCTGTTTTGCCCCTCAATCGCCACGTTATCAGAATTTCCCTCTTGCTGACCCTACTGCGTCAGGACATCCTTGATTTGAACTCAAATTTCGAAATTCAGGAGAAGTGACGTGACCCAAGCGGTAAACAGCTCTGACACGTTCCCGACGCTGGAAGGCGGACGTTACGCCTTCTTTTTTGATGTCGATGGCACGCTGGCAGCGATACAGTCCCGTCCCGAAGCGGTGTTTATTCCTGAACAGGTTGTCGCGCAGTTGCTGCAACTCTCTGATGTTAGTCACGGTGCGCTGGCGCTGGTTTCTGGTCGGCCGATTGCGCAACTCGACGCCCTGGCTGCGCCGTGGCGCGGTCCTGCCGCTGGTGTCCACGGTGCAGAACGCCGTGATGCCGACGGGGAGATGCACCGCATTAGCCTGCCGGTCGAGGTTGAACAGGAACTCAGGACGGAACTGCAAAACGCGATGGCGTTATGGCCTGGCACCCAGCTGGAGATCAAAGGCATGGCCTTTGCGCTTCACTATCGTCAGGCAATGCAGCATGAACAGGATGTGATGCGACTGGCTGAACAGTCAGTGAAACGATTTCCGGGGCTGGCGCTTCAGCCGGGCAAATGTGTGGTGGAGATAAAACCCTTAGGTATTGATAAGGGCGCCGCCATTCGTGATTTTATGCAACAAGCGCCTTTTGCCGGATGCATTCCGGTATTTATTGGAGACGACCTGACAGACGAGAAAGGCTTTGCGGTGGTAAACGCCATGCAGGGCATTTCGATTAAGGTCGGCGAAGGTTCCAGTCAGGCACGCTTTCGGCTGAATAACGTCGAGGCGGTATATCACTGGCTGGAACGAACATTATTACGATTAAAGCAAGACAACGTCGGTAAGGAGTTTAGGTTATGAGTCGTTTAGTGGTTGTATCTAACCGTATCGCCATTCCAAATGGGGCTAAAACCAGCGCAGGCGGTCTCGCCGTCGGCATTCTGGACGCGTTGAAAAGCACAGGCGGATTGTGGTTTGGCTGGAACGGTGAAATCAGCGAGTTCTCCGGTGAAGAAGAAGATGATGTTTCGGTCCAGCAGCACGAGGGTATCGAATACGCCTCCTTCCCGTTAAGCCAGAACGAATACGATCTCTACTACTGCCAGTTCTCAAATACGGTTATCTGGCCCGCCTTCCATTATCGTCTTGATCTGGTTAAGTTCCAGCGTGAAGCCTGGGAAGGCTACTGCGAAGTTAACGACGCGGTAGCTCAGCGGTTAAAACCGCTGATTAAGCCGGATGATATTCTGTGGATCCACGATTATCATTTCCTGCCTTTTGCGGCGGCACTGCGTCGCGCCGGCATTAATAACCGTATCGGTTTCTTCCTGCATATTCCGTTCCCGACGCCAGAAATCTTCAACGCCCTGCCGCCGCATCAGGAACTGCTGGAAATGCTGTGCGAGTATGACCTGCTTGGCTTCCAGACCGAGTCGGATCGGGTCGCCTTCCTCGACAGCGTTAGCCAGCTTACGCAGTTGCAGAATAAAGGTGATAAAAAGCATCGCGCTTTCGGCAATACCTTTATGACTGAGGTTTACCCTATCGGGATTGAACCTGACAGCATTAAAGAGATGGCGGAAGGGCCGTTGCCACCGAAGATGGCGGCGATGAAAAAAGAGTTGGGTGACGCGCGCAATATTATTGCCTGTGAGCGTCTCGACTATTCTAAAGGACTGCCGGAACGCTTCCTGGCCTACGAAGCGCTGCTGGAGAACTTCCCGCAGCACCGCGGTAAAATTCGCTATTCGCAGATTGCGCCGACTTCGCGCAGCGATGTGCAGGCCTATCAGGATATTCGTCACCAGCTGGAAACCGAAGCAGGGCGCATCAACGGTAAATACGGCACGCTGGGCTGGACGCCGCTCTACTACCTTAACCAGCATTTCGACCGCCGACTGCTGATGAAAATCTTTCGCCTGACCGATGTGGGTCTGGTGACGCCGTTGCGTGACGGCATGAACCTGGTGGCGAAAGAGTATGTGGCGGCGCAGGACCCGGACGATCCGGGTGTGCTGGTGCTGTCGCGCTTTGCCGGTGCGGCCAATGAGCTGACCTCAGCGCTGATCGTCAACCCGTATGACCGCGACGAAGTGGCGGCAGCGCTCGACAAAGCGATTACCATGCCGCGTACCGAAAGAATTTCACGCTACAACGACATGATGGCGGTACTGCGTAAAAACGATATTACCGCCTGGCGCGAGAACTTCCTGAAAGACCTGGAACGCATTGCGCCACGCAGTGCTGACCACGGCACGGTAAATAAAGTCGCGACCTTTCCAAAACTCGCCTGATTAGCCGCTGCCAGGCCACGACATCGTCGGATGTCGTGGCCTTTTTTACAGCCAGCGCGCGCTGTATCCTTCCGTTACATTCAGACACCTTCGCTGCCGTTACCTTTGCCTCGCGCGGTGTTCGCCTGATGCCTGAACCGCTGGCAGATCGGCCAAAAAAAATCAAATGCGCGAAAAAACGACTGATAAGAGGCTTAGCCTGCTTTCTTTACCTTCTTAACTCAAGTTTAGCTGCCGCCTGCCGATACTTGTCAGGCTGATTAAAACTCTCGCCGATTCATTCAACTTGCTTATGTAACCCATTGTTACATCTGGTGTCGTATACTAAACAGACGACTGCAACTGTTAACGTCAGGTTGCCAGTGAGTGCCAATACTGCCGTAAAAACCTTAACGCTTTCATTACTCACCCTCTGCGATACTTACCTTAAGTAACTAATTTAAAAGCGATTGGTTACGCCATTCAGTAGCATAATATTCTGATGCGCCTGTTTTAAATGGTTCTAAATAGTGTGTTAAATCGATTAACACCGACATTAGATCGGTCGGCTATCAAACCGTGGAATAGAGCCTGTTTTACCCCCTATTAAACCTTTCTCAGGACCAATTCGACTTAAAATCGTTAATTTTTGCTTAAAAAATGAGCAACAGACAAATGATCGTAAAGGGTTGCTGAAGAAATTTGCCTTAAAAGTGTGATCTGCATCACACTTTATCTAAAATTTCACATTACTGTCGTTGTATGTGGAAATCAGACGATATAGATTTGCCTTGTTTTCGGATTAGTCTTAAAAAATGTAAGAAGACGTCACGGAAGATGGTTACAACTCGAAAATAAAATGGCCTGGATTTTTGACTTTCAGCGGGCCTGTAACCCGCACATAAGATGAAGGCAAAAAGCAGTGACATTTGCACGACACACTATTTTTTTTGCCATCTTTAGATTTACCAATCAGCAGCTCGATACGCAGATAATAATCTGTGGTGAAGTTACGTCGCGTCTCTCAGGATGGAAAAATGGGTACATCTGAATTACTAAAACATATTTACGATCTCAACTTGTCATATTTACTGCTTGCGCAGCGATTAATTAACCAGGAAAAAGCATCTGCAATGTTTCGCCTCGGTATTGATGAGAAGATGGCGGATGCATTATCTGAATTAACTCTGCCTGAAATGGTAAAAATGGCGGAAACCAATCAATTGGTTTGCCAGTTTCGTTTTACCGACAGCAGCACAATTAATCGCCTGACGCAGGAATCACGCGTGGATGATTTACAGCAAATCCACACCGGCATTTTATTATCCAGCCGTTTACTGCGTAACGCGTCTAAAGATGACGCGCCTGCTAAAAAGAGGGCGATGTGATGACTGAGAAAAGTATTGTTCAGGAAGCGCGTGATATTCAGCTCGCGATGGAGCTGATTACCCTGGGCGCGCGCTTACAGATGTTAGAAAGCGAAACCCAGCTGAGCCGTGGCCGTCTGATTAAGCTGTATAAAGAGTTGCGTGGCAGCCCGCCACCGAAAGGCATGCTGCCTTTTTCGACCGACTGGTTTATGACTTGGGAGCAGAACATTCATGCTTCCATGTTCTGTAACGCCTGGAAATTTTTACTGAAAACCGGACTGTGCAGCGGCGTTGATGCCGTGATTAAAGCCTACCGGTTATATCTCGAACAGTGTCCGCAATCGGACGAGGGCCCGCTGTTGGCGCTAACGCGTGCATGGACCCTGGTGCGATTCGTTGAAAGTGGCATGCTGGAACTGGCCGATTGCAAAAGCTGTAATGGCAGCTTTATTAATCATGCCCATCAGCCAGTCGGCAGCTTTGTCTGCAGCCTGTGCCAGCCGCCATCACGTGCCGTAAAAAGACGTAAACTTTCTGCAGATTCTGCCGATATGTTTCCACAACTGCTGGATGAACAGGTTAAACGCGCCGTTTAAGTTTGTTCGCACTGTGGAAGCCATCCAGCAGCGGTTAATACCGCTGCTTTTTTTTTGCTTCCGTTTTACGAATAACACCTGCGGCTCTCTGGCTTAACTTCCACCAACACGTTACGGACGTAAGGATTTCTTGTGCTAATAATTGTAGGTTATTTGATTGTTTTAGGCTCCGTGTTGGGCGGATATGCGCTGGTGGGCGGCCATCTCGGCGCGCTGTATCAGCCAGCCGAATTATTAATGATCGGCGGGGCCGGCGCTGGTGCATTTTTAGTGGGTAACAACGGCAAGTCGATTAAAAAAACGCTGAAAGCGTTGCCGCTGTTATTTCGCGGGTCAAAATATAACAAAGCCGTTTACATGGACCTGATGGCGCTGCTTTATCGCCTGATGGCTAAGTCGCGTCAGCAGGGGATGTTATCGCTGGAACGCGATATTGAAGATCCCAGCCAGAGCGAAATTTTTGCTAATTATCCGCGTATTCTTGCCGATAAGCAGTTAGTCGATTTTATTACCGATTATTTGCGCCTGATGGTCAGCGGCAACATGAACGCCTTCGAGATTGAAGCGTTGATGGATGAAGAGATTGAGACCTACGAACACGAGTGTGACGTACCGGCGCAAAGTATAGCAGCGGTGGGTGATGGCCTGCCGGCTTTCGGTATCGTGGCGGCGGTAATGGGGGTGGTGCACGCACTGGCCTCGGCCGATCGCCCGGCGGCGGAATTAGGTGCGCTGGTGGCCCATGCGATGGTCGGTACCTTCCTCGGTATTCTGCTGGCGTATGGCTTTATCTCACCGCTGGCGTCAGTCCTGCGGCAGAAGTGTGCTGAAACCACCAAGATGATGCAGTGCATCAAGGTAACGCTGCTCTCCAGCCTGAATGGCTATGCGCCGCAGATTGCCGTGGAATTTGGCCGTAAAACGCTCTACTCGGCAGAGCGTCCCTCTTTCAGCGAACTGGAAGAGCACGTACGTAACGCGAAAAACCCGGCTAAACAGACTTCGGACGAGACCTCATGAAGCACGGCAATCGCCCAATTGTGCTGATCAAAAAGCGCAAACATAAAGGACATGAAGGCAGCCACGGCTCATGGAAAATCGCCTATGCCGACTTTATGACGGCGATGATGGCGTTTTTTATGGTGATGTGGCTGCTCTCTATCGCTAACCCGCAGCAGCTGGTGCAGATCGCTGACTACTTTAAAACGCCGCTTAAAGTGGCGATAACCGGTGGACAGCGCAGCAGCGACAGTGAAAGCCCGATCCCTGGCGGCGGTGACGATCCGACGCAAAAGATCGGCGAAGTGAAGAAAGTGGTCGATATGGATGAGCAGAAACGCAAGCTGGACGAGATCCGTCTCAACCGGCTGCGGGAAAAACTCGATCAGCTGATTGAAGCCGATCCGCGTCTGAAAGCGCTGCGCCCGCATCTGATCATCAACATGGTGGAAGAGGGGCTGCGTATCCAGATTATCGACAGCCAGAATCGCCCGATGTTTAAGACCGGCAGAGCCGAAGTCGAGCCTTATATGCGCGACATTCTGCGCGCCATTGCGCCGATCCTGAACGGCATTCCTAACCGCATCAGCCTGGCGGGTCATACCGATGATTTTCAGTATGCCAGCGGTGACAAAGGCTACAGCAACTGGGAGTTATCGGCCGATCGCGCCAACGCCTCGCGGCGTGAACTGGTGATTGGCGGCTTAGACAGCGGCAAAATTTTGCGGGTGTTAGGCATGGCCGACACCATGCGCCTGAAAAATCGCGGCGGGAATGATGCGGTTAACCGCCGTATCAGCCTGCTGGTGTTGAACCACGACACCGAAGCGGCAATAGAAAAAGAGAACGCAGAAAGTGATGCCGTCCAGATCAGCGATCCGGCGGCGATTGAACAGATTACCGCACCTGCACCACCAGGCAGCGCGGTGAATACAGCAGCCCCCTCACAGCCGAGGTGATCCCCGTGAGTATGGACATCAGCGATTTTTACCAGACGTTTTTTGATGAAGCCGATGAACTGTTAGCGGATATGGAACAACACCTGCTGGGTCTCGACCCGCAGGAACCAGACTCTGAACAGCTTAACGCCATCTTCCGCGCCGCCCACTCGATTAAGGGTGGCGCCGGAACCTTTGGTTTTACGGTATTACAGGAAACCACTCACATCCTGGAAAACATTCTGGATGGTGCTCGTCGCGGCGAGATGCAGCTCAGCACCGACATCATCAACCTGTTTTTGGAAACCAAAGATATTATGCAGGAACAGCTCGATGCTTATAAAACCGCGCAAGAGCCAAACGCGGAGAGCTTTAAATATATCTGTGAAGCGCTGCGTCAGCTGGCGTTAGAGGCTAAAGGCCTGCCGGTTGAAGCGTCCGCCAGTGCCGCGCCCGCTGCCAGCGCGCCCGCCGCCAGCAGCAGTGCGCTGCGGGTGCAGCTGATCGACCTGAAAGAGAAAGAAGTCGATCTGATGCTGGAAGAGATGGGCAATCTCGGCACTCTGACCAACGTGCAGAAGGGCAGCAACACGCTCGACGTCTGCATTGATGGCGTCGGTAAAGATGACATCGTTGCGGTGCTCTGCTTCGTGATTGATGAAGCCCAGATTCGCTTCCCGCAGGCTGAAGAAAACGCAGCGGCAGCGGCGGTTGTGCTGCCAGAAGCGCCAGTGGCAGCCGAAGTACAGAGCGCCAGCGTCACTGAACTGCCGGTCGCCGCGGTGAAACGCGAAAGCAAGCGCGTGGCGGCCCCGGCCAAATCAAGCGAATCGACCAGCATTCGCGTGGCGGTGGAAAAGGTCGATCAGCTGATCAACCTGGTTGGCGAGCTGGTGATTACCCAGTCGATGCTGGCTCAGCGTTCCGGCGAACTCGATCCGGTGGCCCACGGCGACCTGCTGAACAGCATGGGACAGCTGGAGCGTAACGCCCGCGATCTGCAGGAATCGGTGATGTCGATTCGAATGATGCCAATGGAATATGTCTTCAGCCGCTTCCCGCGTCTGGTGCGTGACCTGGCGAGCAAGCTCGGCAAAGAGGTGGAACTGACGCTGCTGGGCAGCTCAACCGAACTCGATAAGAGCCTGATTGAACGCATCATCGATCCGTTAACTCACCTGGTGCGTAACAGCCTCGACCACGGCATCGAATCACCCGACAAACGTCTGGCGGCCGGTAAAGTGGCGACCGGTAACCTGACGCTGTCAGCGGAACATCAGGGCGGCAACATCTGCATCGAAGTGTCCGATGACGGTGCCGGCCTGAACCGTGAGCGTATTCTGGCGAAAGCGCTCTCATCCGGCCTGCCGGTCAGCGAAAACATGAGCGACGAAGATGTCGGCATGCTGATTTTCGCGCCTGGCTTCTCAACCGCCGAGCAGGTGACCGATGTCTCCGGCCGTGGCGTTGGCATGGACGTGGTGAAACGAAATATCCAGGAGATGGGCGGTCACGTCGAAATCTCGTCGAAGCAGGGCAAAGGCACCACCATTCGCATTCTGCTGCCGCTGACGCTGGCGATCCTCGACGGCATGTCGGTTCGCGTGGCGGATGAAGTGTTTATCCTGCCGCTGAATGCGGTGATGGAGTCACTGCAACCGCGCGCCGAAGAGCTGAAACCGCTGGCCGGTGGCGAGTGCGTTCTCGAAGTGCGTGGAGAATATCTGCCGCTGGTCGAGCTGTGGAACGTCTTTGATGTGCAGGGGGCGAAAACCGAAGCCACGCAAGGCATCGTCGTCATTCTGCAAAGCGCGGGCAAGCGTTACGCGCTGCTGGTCGATCAGCTGATTGGTCAACATCAGGTGGTGGTGAAGAACCTGGAAAGTAACTATCGCAAAGTGCCGGGCATCTCCGCCGCCACCATTCTTGGCGATGGTAGCGTAGCGCTGATTGTTGATGTATCAGCACTGCAATCACTTAACCGTGAAAAACGTGTGGCCGGCGCTGCCGCCTGATTGATAACGAAAGGGTAAATAACATGAATGGAATGGCAACCGTGACAAAAATCGCTGGCGAAACTGTGGGTCAGGAGTTTCTGGTCTTCACGCTGGGCGACGAAGAGTACGGCATCGATATTCTCAAAGTTCAGGAAATTCGCGGTTACGATCAGGTAACGCGTATCGCCAATACGCCTGAATTTATTCGCGGCGTCACCAACCTGCGTGGCGTGATCGTGCCGATTATCGACCTGCGGGTGAAGTTTTCGCAGCCCGATGTTGAATACAACGACAACACCGTGGTGATCGTACTGAATCTTGAGAACCGCGTGGTCGGTATCGTGGTGGATGGCGTCTCTGATGTGCTATCACTGACTCAGGATCAGATTCGTCCTTCACCGGAGTTCGCGGTCACTATGTCGACCGAGTACCTGACCGGGCTGGGCGCACTCGGCGAGCGGATGCTGATTCTGGTGGACATTGAGAAGCTGCTGAGCAGCGACGAAATGGCGCTGGTGGATAATCTGCGTAGCGCGTAATCCCAACGTCACAGGCCGGATATGCCCGGCCTGTGACCGTTTCATTGCTGAATAATTTCTTTATTTTTCAATCAATAAAATTCTGTCTGGCCTAATTTCCCGCTATCGCCTGCCGATAATCACCTTGCTGCTTTACCACTTACATTTTTCAGGGTTAATCATGTTAACGAAAATCCGCGTTGTCACCAGTTTGCTGCTGGTGTTGCTGATGTTTGGGCTGTTACAGGCCTTTTCCGGCTCCGTTTTTTATTCCGCCCTTAGCCACGACAAACAAAGTTTTGCCGTTTCCCAGCTGGCGATGCAGAACACCCAGGCGCTCAATGATGCCTATATGAGTCTTAACCAGAGTCGGGTGTTACTGACCCGCATTCAGCTGCGTTTCGCCACCAGTAAACTGGAAGGCAAACCGGCGGACGTAGCCGGACTGTTTGACGACAGCAAAGGCTTCCAGCAGGCGGCGGCCGGTTTTTACAAGGTGTTCAAAGAGACGCCCGATACGCCGGGACAAAATCTGCAGCTTAACCAGCAGCTGGATCAGCGCTACAGCGCCTATGCCGATGCGCTGACTGCGCTGCAGGTCGCGTTGCAGTCTGACGATCTGGTGGCGGCCGGTAACGCCCCGGTGGCACCCAGCCAGAGTGCGTTTCTGAAGTTATATAACGACTGGCGTACCGATCAGAACCGCCTGACCACCATCGGTGTTGACGAGAACAGTTCTGCCTACAGTCGGATGCTGTGGATACTCGGCACCATCATGGCGGTGGTGGCAGCAGTGATCATGCTGTGCTGGTTCGGTCTGCGTAAGGTATTAATTACCCCACTCAACACCAACATTACTCATATTCAGCACATCGCTCAGGGCGACCTGACCCAGCCGATCGCGGTTGAAGGCCGTAATGAGATGACCCAGTTGGCGGCCAGCCTGCACGATATGCAGCAGTCGCTGGTGCGCACCGTGAGCAACGTACGCGAAGGTTCTGACGCCATTTTCACCGGCGCCAGCGAAATTTCTGCCGGTAACAATGACCTCTCGGCCCGCACTGAACAGCAGGCGGCTTCGCTGGAGCAGACCGCTGCCAGCATGGAACAGCTGACCGCCACGGTGAAACAGAATGCCGAAAACGCGCGTCAGGCGTCGCAGCTGGCGTTAAGCGCGTCGGAAACGGCGCAGAAAGGCGGCAATGTGGTCGATGGAGTGGTGAAAACCATGCGTGACATCGCCGGCAGCTCGAAGAAAATTGCCGATATCACCAGCGTGATTGACGGCATCGCCTTCCAGACCAACATCCTGGCGCTCAACGCCGCGGTAGAAGCCGCACGCGCCGGTGAACAGGGTCGCGGTTTTGCCGTAGTGGCCGGTGAAGTGCGTAATCTGGCCCAGCGCAGCGCCCAGGCCGCCAAAGAGATTAAAGGGCTGATTGAAGATTCGGTTAATCGGGTGAACACCGGCTCCCAGCTGGTCGGCACCGCCGGTGAAACCATGAACGATATCGTCAATGCGGTGACCCGCGTGACCGATATCATGGGCGAGATTGCCTCGGCGTCGGATGAGCAGAGTCGCGGTATCGACCAGGTCGGCCAGGCGGTCACCGAAATGGATCGCGTGACTCAGCAGAACGCCTCGCTGGTGGAAGAGTCCGCTGCCGCGGCGGCCTCGCTGGAAGATCAGGCCAGTCGCCTCAGCCAGTCGGTGGCGGTGTTTAAGATCCAGCGCGCCGCTGCGGGCCAGGCGTTGACTAAACATCTGCCGATTGCCGCACCGGTGACGGCGCTGGCGCCGCGTAAAGCACTGACCGCACCGGTCAGCGATACCCACTGGGAAACGTTCTGATCACGCGCGCGCCCCGTCTGCATAGCCGGGGCGCGCACCCGCGCTTTTTCTCCCGCCAGCCTGACTAAAGCCAAACCCACCGTCCTGCCGCAATATCATTAATTACAAAAGCCGATTGTCGCTGAAAAGCGGCGAAAAGCGTTAACACATCGCCACTAACCGCCGATATAGCCGCTGCACCTTAATCAACCTGCAGGGGAACAAGATGTTAAAAAGAATAAAAGTGGTGACCAGTCTGATCGCGGTACTGGTGATCTTTGGCGCGCTCCAGCTGCTGTCCGGCAGCCTGTTCTGGTCGGCGCTGAACACCGACAAAGCGGCGTTTGCCCTGTCGCAAGTCGCCAATCGTAACGTCACGGCGATGACCGACGCCTATATTTCACTCAACAACAGCCGGACCACGCTGAACCGCGCCATGCTGCGACTGCAAACCAGCATGGCTTCGCAGATGAATGGCGGCCAGCTCGACGATCTGATGAACAAAGCCAACGCGCAGTTAGCCGAAGCCGATCGTCACTTCCAGGTTTATTACAATCTGCCGGGCACCGCAGGCATGGAGGTATCGCTGCGCGACCGGCTGGAAGCCGATTACGCCCGCTACGACAGCGGCCTGAAAGAGATGGTCAAAAGTCTGCAGGCGCGCGATCTGGAAGGGATGTTTAAACAGAATATTGAACAGAAACAGGTGGCGATGCAGGGCAGCTACGGTGAGTGGCGCGCCCGTCAGACCGCGCTGGCTGAGCAGGGCATTGCCCAGAACCAGCAGGCCTTTACTCAAATGATGTGGCTGCTGGGCGTGATTGCCGTGTCGGTACTGGTGGTGATCGTCGCCTGCTGGTTCGGCCTGCGTCAGGTATTGATTCAGCCGCTGCAACAGCTGCTGGCACATATCCGGGCGATCGCTTCCGGTGATTTGACGCAGCCTATCCTGGTGGAAGGACGCAATGAAATGAGTCAGCTGGCGGCTGGCATTCAGGAAATGCAGCAGTCGCTGGTGATGACCGTCAGCAACGTGCGTGACGGATCTGACGCCATCTTTACCGGTGCCAGTGAGATCGCCGCCGGCAATAACGATCTCTCCGCCCGTACCGAAGAGCAGGCCGCTTCACTGGAGCAGACCGCCGCCAGCATGGAGCAGCTGACCGCGACGGTGAAACAGAACGCCGACAATGCGCGTCAGGCATCACAGCTGGCGCTGACCGCGTCAGAAACCGCCCAGCAGGGCGGCAAAGTGGTTGATGGCGTGGTCAGCACCATGAAAGAGATCGCCGGCAGCTCGAAGAAGATTGCCGACATCATCAGCGTGATTGATGGCATCGCCTTCCAGACCAACATCCTGGCGCTCAACGCTGCGGTGGAAGCCGCCCGGGCCGGTGAGCAGGGTCGCGGATTTGCGGTGGTGGCCGGTGAAGTGCGTAACCTGGCGCAGCGCAGTGCTCAGGCAGCCAAAGAGATCAAAGGGTTGATCGAAGATTCGGTGGCGCGCGTTAACAGCGGCTCACTGCAGGTCGAAAGCGCCGGCAGCACCATGAACGATATCGTCGGGGCGGTGACCCGCGTGACCGACATCATGGGCGAGATCGCCTCTGCGTCTGATGAGCAGAGCCGTGGCATCGAGCAGGTCGGCCAGGCGGTCACCGAGATGGATCGCGTCACCCAGCAGAACGCCTCGCTGGTTGAGCAATCCGCCGCTGCTGCTGCCGCACTGGAGCAGCAGGCCAGCGTGCTGACCCAAGCCGTCTCGGTTTTTAAAGTCTCCCGCGCGTAATTTCTCTCCTCTCCTCACGGCGGCCGCGGTAAAGCCGCCGCCGTGCATAAAGTTCCCCCCGGATGCGCCGATAAACAGTAGCGAATCGCCAACCAATGAGGTGTGTATGTTTAGTCGTGTACGTGTTGTGACCGGTCTGCTGTGCGTGCTGGCGCTGTTTGCGCTGCTGCAGCTGTTTTCCGGCGGAATGTTTTTCAAAACCGTTAGTTCAGATAAAGAAAATTTTGCTTATAACCAGCGTTTAAACACGCTGCAGCAGGCGATGGGCACCTCATGGGTTTCGCTGGTTCAGGCGCGTAACACCCTTAACCGCGCCGGAATTCGCTTTCTGCAGGATGCGCAGATGTCGGGATCGGGCGCCACGGTGAAAGAGCTGGTGGCGCTGGCAGGCGAGGAGCTGAAACAGGCCGAGATCGGCTATCAGCAGTTCAACGCCAACCTGTCAGAGAAAGGTAAAAATGCCGATAACGTCAAAGCGCTGCAGGCCAATTATCAGGCCTATCACGACGCCCTGGCGGAGCTGATGGTGTTTTTTAACAGCGGCAACTTCAAAGGCTTTGTCGATCAGCCGACCCAGAGTTATCAGGACAAGTTCCAGAAAGATTACAACGCCTGGCTGGAATACAACCTGGTGCTGGCGAAGCGGGGCGTTCAGGCTAATGAACAGGCCTACACCCGCTCCATCACCATCGTGATCGCCACGCTGGCCGTCACCCTGCTGATGATTATCCTGGTGTGGAACGTGATGCGCAGCGTACTGATTCGCCCGTTGCGTCAGAGCATTGAGCATATCCAGCATATTGCGCGCGGCGATTTAACCCAGCCGATTGACCTTTCAGTGCGTAACGAAATCGGCGAGTTGCTGACCTCATTACAGCACATGCAGCAGGAGCTGGTGCGCACCGTGCGTACCGTGCGCGACGGGTCTGACGCCATTTATACCGGTGCCAGCGAAATCGCCATCGGCAATAACGATCTCTCTTCGCGAACCGAACAGCAGGCCGCCTCGCTGGAGCAGACCGCCGCCAGCATGGAGCAGCTGACCGCCACGGTGAAGCAGAATGCCGAAAACGCCCGTCAGGCATCGCAGCTGGCGCTCAACGCCTCAGAAACCGCGCAGCAGGGCGGCAAAGTGGTGGATGGCGTGGTCACCACCATGAAAGAGATTGCCGGCAGCTCGAAGAAAATTGCTGATATCACCAGCGTGATCGACGGCATCGCTTTCCAGACCAATATCCTGGCGCTGAACGCCGCGGTGGAAGCGGCCCGTGCCGGTGAACAAGGCCGTGGTTTTGCGGTAGTGGCGGGTGAAGTGCGCAGCCTGGCACAGCGCAGCGCGCAGGCCGCGAAAGAGATCAAGGGCCTGATTGAGGACTCGGTCAGCCGCGTCAATACCGGCTCGGTGCTGGTAGAGAGCGCCGGCGACACCATGAGCAACATCGTCAGCGCGGTGACGCGCGTGACCGACATCATGGGCGAAATCGCCTCGGCGTCGGATGAGCAGAGCCGCGGTATCGATCAGGTCGGTCTGGCCGTGACCGAGATGGATCGGGTTACGCAACAGAACGCCTCGCTGGTTGAAGAGTCGGCGGCGGCGGCGGCGGCACTGGAAGATCAGGCCAGCCACTTAAAACAAGCGGTCTCAGTGTTCAATATTGGTAAAGAATTTGTCGCCCAGGCCGTTAACAAGACAACGGCGACAAAAAGCCTTCAGCTGGATGCGCCGTTAACCGTTGCCCGTCAGTCTGCCTCGCGCGGTGACGACAACTGGGAAACCTTTTAATCGCCTGGAAAGCCCGACCACCCTGTGGCAGTCGGGCATCGCAGCAGAAAATTAATGTGTTTTAGTTCAGGCCAGGTGCAGAAATGAAAAAATCGACATTCGAGCAAAATGAGACGACAACGCTGCTGTCGCAAATGGTGCAGCGCTTACCGCTCTCGGATACGCATTTCCGTCGCATCAGTCAGCTGATCTATCAGCGTGCCGGTATCGTGCTGGCCGATCACAAGCGCGAGATGGTTTACAACCGTCTGGTTCGTCGTCTGCGTACGCTGAATATTGATGATTTCGGTCGTTACCTCGCGCTGCTGGAACACGATCCTAACAGTGCGGAGTGGCAGGCGTTTATCAATGCCCTGACCACCAACCTGACGGCGTTTTTCCGCGAGGCACACCACTTTCCAATTCTCGCGGAGCATGCCCGCAAGCGCCAGGGGAATTTCAGCGTCTGGAGTACCGCTGCGTCAACCGGTGAAGAACCTTACTCGATCGCCATGACGCTGGCCGAAACGCTGGGTACCGGACCGGGTAAGTTCCAGGTTCACGCCAGCGATATCGACACCCAGGTGCTGGAGAAAGCGGTGGCCGGTGTTTATCGCCAGGAGGAGTTGCGCACGCTGTCACCGGCGCAGCTGCAACGCTTCTTCCTGCGCGGCACCGGTCCTCACGCCGGGATGGTGCGGGTGCGTTCCGAACTGGCCAGCATGGTCAGCTTTGCCCAGCTCAATCTGCTGGCCAATGACTGGGCGCTGCCGGGCCAGTTCGACGCCATTTTCTGCCGCAATGTGATGATCTATTTCGATAAAGAGACGCAGGAGAAAATTCTGCGTCGGTTTGTTCCTCTGCTTAAGCCCGGCGGCATTCTGTTTGCCGGTCACTCCGAGAACTTCAGTCAGATCAGTAAAGAGTTCTGGCTGCGTGGACAAACCGTCTATGGACTGACGAAGGAAAGATGATGAGCAAAATCACCGTGATGTGCGTAGATGACTCTGCGCTGATGCGGCAACTGATGACGGAAATCATCAATAGCCATCCGGATATGGAGATGGTCGCTACGGCGCCCGATCCGTTAGTCGCCCGCGATCTGATTAAGCAGTTTAATCCGCAGGTGCTGACGCTGGATGTTGAAATGCCGCGCATGGATGGCCTCGATTTCCTCGAAAAACTGATGCGTTTACGGCCGATGCCGGTGGTGATGGTCTCCTCGCTGACCGGCAAAGGTTCGGAAATTACCCTGCGGGCGCTGGAGCTGGGCGCGGTGGACTTCGTCACCAAACCCCAGCTCGGCATCCGTGAAGGGATGCTGGCGTACAGCCAGATGATTGGCGACAAAATTCGTGCGGCGGCGCGCGCCCGACTGCACAACCGGGCGGCGATGCCGGTGCCGGTCACGCTGAAGGCGGGTCCGCTGCTGAGTAGTGAGAAGCTGATCGCGATTGGCTCCTCTACCGGCGGCACCGAGGCGATTCGCCATGTGCTGCAGCCGCTGCCTGCGACCAGTCCGGCGCTGCTGATTACCCAGCATATGCCGCCAGGTTTTACCCGCTCCTTTGCCGAGCGTCTGAACAAACTGTGTCAGATTACGGTGAAAGAAGCGGAAGACGGTGAACGTATTCTGCCGGGACACGCTTACATCGCGCCAGGTGCGATGCACATGGAACTGGGACGTAGCGGCGCCAACTATGTGGTGAAACTGAATGAAGGCCCGCCGGTCAACCGGCACAAGCCTTCGGTGGATGTGCTGTTCAAATCGGTGGCGATCAACGCCGGACGAAATGCGGTCGGCGTGATCCTCACCGGCATGGGCAACGACGGCGCGGCCGGGATGCTGGAAATGCATCGGGCCGGCGCCTGGACCATTGCCCAGAATGAAGCCAGCTGTGTGGTATTTGGCATGCCGCGAGAGGCGATTGCCACCGGCGGCGTGAGCGAAGTGGTGGATTTAAGCAACATCAGCCAGCACATGCTGGCGAAAATTAGCGCCGGACAGGCATTGCGTATTTAACAGGCCCGTCCTGCCGGGCGAGACAACACAGGAGTAGATATGGCTGATAAAAACATGCGCTTTTTGGTAGTAGACGACTTCAATACGATGCGTCGTATTGTACGTAACTTACTGAAAGAGCTGGGCTTCAATAACGTAGAAGAAGCAGAAGATGGTGTGGATGCGCTGTCAAAGCTGAAAGCAGGGGGTTTTGACTTCGTCATTTCCGACTGGAATATGCCGAACATGGATGGCCTGCAGCTGCTGCAAACCATTCGTGCCGATGCTGCGATGAGCAGCCTGCCGGTATTGATGGTGACCGCGGAAGCGAAGAAAGAGAACATTATTGCTGCCGCCCAGGCCGGCGCCAGTGGCTACGTAGTGAAACCATTTACTGCTGCGACGCTGGAAGAAAAGCTGGGCAAAATTTTCGAAAAACTGGGCATGTAAGGAGATGTGATGAGCGACCTTCCGAAACCAACTGAGGATGCCTCGGCACACGACATCATTACCCGCATCGGCTCTCTGACGCGTATGCTGCGCGACAGCCTGCGCGAGCTGGGGCTGGATAAAGCCATTGCCGATGCGGCTGAAGCCATTCCTGATGCCCGTGATCGTCTGGATTATGTGGTGCAGATGACGGCGCAGGCCGCCGACCGTGCGTTGAACTGCGTTGAAGCGGCACAACCGCATCAGGATAAGATGGAAGCCGGGGCAACCCAGCTGAAAGGGCGTTGGGACCAATGGTTTGAAAACCCAATTGAACTGGCCGATGCGCGTGAGTTGGTGACGGATACTCGCGAATACCTTGCTGCCGTGCCGGATCACACGTCCTTTACCAACAAGCAGCTGCTTGAAATTATGATGGCGCAGGATTTCCAGGACCTGACCGGTCAGGTGATCAAACGCATGATGGATGTTATCCAGGAAATTGAGCGCCAGCTGTTGATGGTGCTGCTGGAAAACATGCCGGAAGTCAGTGCCGAGAAGCGTCAGGAAGGTACCAGCCTGCTGAACGGTCCGCAGATCCACACCGATGCACCGGGCGTGGTGGCGAACCAGGATCAGGTTGATGACCTGCTGGACAGCTTAGGATTTTAATCGCCCCCGTCAGCCTGCGGGCTGGCGGGATGCGTTGCCGTCCCTTTCTCTCACGGGGCCACCAGACGGTGGGCCCGCTCTGCTTTATCAAACTCATCCGCCAAAGAACGCCTGTTTTTCCCGTTTTATCTGCGCTTTAACCCCAGCCAGTTTTGGCATTCTATGCTCAGAATTCCTGCCAACCGAGGTTTGTCGTGGCTGAAGAAAGCGACGAGGACAAAACAGAATCGCCCACCGCGCACCGACTTGAAAAGGCGCGAGAAGATGGGCAGATCCCGCGTTCGCGCGAACTGACCTCATTACTGATGCTGCTGGCCGGCATTATGATCCTGTGGATGGGCGGCACCATGATGGCGCACCGTCTGGCGGGCATGGTGGCGACCGGTCTGCGTTTTGATCACGGCATGGTGACCGACGACAAAATCATCATCAGCCATATCGGCAGCCTGATTGGCCAGGCGTTAATGGCGCTGCTGCCGCTGATGGGCGGACTGGTGCTGGTGGCGATTGCGGCGCCGATGCTGCTGGGCGGTATTGTGATCAGCGGCAAGTCGATCAAGGTCGATTTCACCAAGCTCAGCCCGCTGGCCGGTTTCAAGCGGATGTTTGCTGGCCAGGCCTGGACGGAGCTGTTCAAAGGCATCCTCAAAACCGTGCTGGTGGGCTGTGTTGCCTGCTGGTACATCTGGGCTCACTGGCCGGAGATGCTGCGGCTGATCAGTGAATCCCCGATCAACGCGCTGGTGCACGGCATGGATATGATTGCCATCTGCTGCACGCTGGTGATGCTGGGTCTGGTGCCGATGGTCGGATACGACGTTTTCTGGCAGCTCTACAGCTATTACAAAAAGCTGCGCATGTCGCGTCAGGAAATCCGCGACGAACACAAGCAGCAGGAGGGTGACCCGCACGTCAAAGGGCGTATCCGCCAGCAGATGCGCGCCGCCGCCCGCCGCCGGATGATGGCCGACGTGCCGAAAGCCGACGTGATCGTCACTAACCCGACGCACTATTCGGTGGCGCTGCAGTACAACGAGAAGAAGATGAGCGCGCCGAAGGTGATTGCCAAGGGCGCGGGCGAGATTGCTCTGCGAATTCGTGAACTGGGTGCCGAACACCGCATTCCGGTTCTGGAAGCACCGCCGCTGGCGCGTGCGCTATACCGACACACTGAAATTGGACAGCACATTCCGGGCGCGCTCTATGCGGCCGTGGCGGAAGTGCTGGCCTGGGTCTGGCAGTCACGCCGCTGGAAGCGCGAAGGCGGCCTGATCCCGGCCAAACCGAAAAACCTGCCGGTCCCGGCAGAGATGGACTTTGCAGGAGAGAGCAAAAACGATGGCTAATAACCTGGCCGCAAAACTACGTTTACCGGGCAACTTTAAAGATATGCAGTGGCAGGTGCTGGCGGGTCCGGTGCTGATCCTGATGATCCTGTCGATGATGGTGCTGCCGTTACCGCCGTTCATCCTTGATCTACTGTTCACCTTTAACATTGCGCTGTCGATCATGGTGCTGCTGGTGGCGATGTTCACCCAGCGAACCCTGGAGTTTGCGGCATTCCCGACCATTCTGCTGTTCTCCACCTTGCTGCGTCTGGCGCTGAACGTCGCCTCGACTCGTATCATCCTGATGGAAGGACATACCGGTGCGGCCGCAGCAGGTCAGGTGGTTGAGGCTTTTGGCCACTTCCTGGTCGGCGGCAACTTTGCTATCGGTATCGTGGTATTCATCATCCTGGTCATCATCAACTTTATGGTTATTACCAAGGGTGCTGGCCGTATCGCCGAAGTGGGCGCGCGCTTTGTGCTTGACGGGATGCCCGGTAAGCAGATGGCGATCGATGCCGACCTCAACGCCGGTTTAATCGGCGAAGATGAAGCTAAACGTCGCCGTTCAGAAGTGACTCAGGAAGCGGACTTCTACGGCTCGATGGACGGTGCCAGTAAGTTCGTCCGCGGTGACGCCATCGCCGGTATCATGATCATGGTGATCAACGTCATCGGCGGCCTGCTGGTCGGCGTGGTGCAACACGGTATGGACGTGGGGCACGCGGCGGAAACCTACACCCTGCTGACCATCGGTGATGGCCTGGTGGCGCAGATCCCGGCGCTGGTGATCTCCACCGCCGCGGGCGTTATCGTCACGCGCGTAGCAACCGATCAGGACGTTGGCGAGCAGATGGTGACCCAGCTGTTCAAAGATCCGCGCGTGCTGATGCTGAGCGCCGGCGTCATCGGCCTGCTCGGGCTGGTGCCGGGCATGCCAAACTTCGTCTTCCTGCTGTTTACCGCCGCCTTACTCGGTCTGGCCTGGTGGCTGCGCGGCCGGGAAATGCAGCCGAACAACAAGAAGTCGGAAGTGTCTCTGGGCAGCATGAGCAAAACCCCGGAAACGCCGGCTACTGCCGAAGCCTCGTGGACCGATGTGCAACTGGAAGATACGCTGGGGATGGAAGTGGGTTACCGCCTGATTCCGATGGTCGATCATCTGCAAAATGGTGAGCTGCTGGGACGTATCCGCAGTATCCGTAAAAAGGTGGCGCAGGATGTCGGCTTCCTGCCGCCGGTGGTGCATATCCGTGACAACATGGAACTGCCGCCGGCGCGCTACCGCATTCTGATGAAAGGGGTCGAAATTGGCAGCGGCGATGCCTATCCGGGCCGCTGGATGGCGATCAACCCGGGCACCGCAGCGGGCAGTTTGCCGGGGGAGGCAACCGTCGATCCGGCATTCGGTCTGGCGGCCGTCTGGATCGACAGCGCCCTCAAAGAGCAGGCGCAAATTCAGGGCTTTACCGTGGTTGAAGCCAGTACCGTGGTGGCAACTCACCTGAATCACCTGATTGGACAATACGCCAGTGAGCTGTTTGGCCGTCAGGAAGCACAGCAGTTGCTGGATCGCGTGACGCAGGAGATGCCGAAGCTGACCGAAGATCTGGTGCCGGGGGTGATCAGCCTGACCACGCTGCACAAGGTGCTGCAAAATCTGCTGGTGGAGCGGGTGTCGATTCGCGATATGCGCACCATTATCGAAACTCTGGCCGAGCATGCGCCGGTACAAAGCGATCCGCAGGAGCTGACCAGCGTGGTGCGCGTGGCGCTGGGTCGCGCCATTACTCAGCAGTGGTTCCCGGGCAATGATGAAGTGCAGGTAATAGGACTGGATGCCACGCTGGAACGCTTGCTGCTGCAGGCGTTGCAGGGCGGTGGCGGACTGGAGCCAGGCCTGGCCGATCGGCTGTTAAGCCAGGCGCAGGCGGCGTTACAGCGTCAGGAAATGCTTGGCGCACCGCCGGTGCTGCTGGTCAATCATCCGCTACGCGCCTTACTGGCTCGCTTCCTGCGCCGCAATCTGCCGCAGCTGGTGGTGCTGTCTAACCTCGAACTGAGTGACAACCGTCAGATTCGTATGACCGCCACCATCGGAGGCAAATAATGCGCTGGATGATGACGTTTGGATTAATGCTGCCGCTGCTGGTTCAGGCAGCTGGTGGCGCGTGGCAGGCCAGCGCCAGTGGTCCACTGCTGGCTAACCGCGGCAGCTGGCAGCGCAGCCAGCCGCTGACGGCACCGGCTAACCTCAGCGGCGAGATCAGCGTGGTTAACTGGCGCTATCAGCTGAGCAAACCGGCCCCGTCCGGACTGGAAGTGCGGTTGTGCGGCGCGCAACGCTGCACTACGCTGGAAGGCGCCAGCGGCACCACCCGTGGCCTGGCGCATCTCAGCGCCGATGAAACGCTGCATATGGTGTTTGGTTTTGCCGGCAGCGGGGCGCTGCCGCCGGGCCTGCGGGTGGTCAGCAGCGAAGTCATGGTGAATTACCAGTAGCGGCGGGCGTATCAGGCATTGACGCCTTTCATCCCTTCGGCTGAATACCTGCCGCCTTTAATCTCCACCTGCTGATGAATCTGGTTCAGTAACGCGACATCAGCCGCCTCCAGTACCACGTCACCGGCCTGCGCATTTTCGGTCAGATAAGCCAGCCGTTTGGTACCCGGAATCGGCACAATCCTTTGATACTGCGCCAGCAGCCACGCCAGCGCAATCTGGCCCACGGTACATTGATACTTCTGGCTTAGCGGCCGCACCACCTCCAGCAACTGCGCGTTATGATCGAGGCTGGCCTGCTGGAAGCGGTCATTATTTTTACGGAAGTCGTCTGCGGCAAAATCACTGTTGTTAAGGTATTTGCCGGTCAGAAAGCCACGGCCGAGCGGCGAGTAGGGTACCAGTCCGATATCGAGTTTTTTCACCATTGGCAAAATCTCCGCTTCAATATCCCGGGTCCATAAAGAATATTCTGTCTGCAGCACGGCGACCGGATGAACCGCATGCGCTCGCTGCAGAGTGGCTGCTGACACTTCACACAAACCGATATGTCGAATCTTCCCTTGCTTAACCAGCTGGCTCAGACAGTCCATGCTCTGCTCAATGGGCGTCGACTCGCTGACGCGATGCAGGTAGAACAGATCGATCTGCTCGACGCCCAGCCTTTTCAGCGAGGCGTTGCAGCACTGAATGAGGTAATCGGGCTGATTATTGATGACGCGGGCATAGGCCTGATCGGCAGCCCGCTCAATACCGCATTTGGTGGCGACCTTAATCTGCTGCCGGCTGCGGGTATCCAGCCGGGCAAGGAACTCACCGATTAGCTGCTCATTGTGGCCGCGGCCATACAGGTCTGCGGTGTCGATAAAATTGATATCCAGATCGATGAGAGAATTAAGCAGTTGCAGCGCGCTGCTGTCGTCGGTCTTGCCATAAAATTCACTCAGTCCCATTGCACCATAGCCAATTGCACTGACGTTCAAATCCTGCGTGAGGTTTCGGGTTTTCATCATGTCTCCTGTTAAGTTGACCCGATTATTCCACCGCCTTTTTAGTTAATGAATTCGCATTTTGGTTATCCAGTAAAGGTATCAGCGAGATCACCACAGCGAGCAGAGCAGGTGAGTTTTATCGAAAAGCAGGAGAGGTTGCGCAAGGGATTCAGGCTGAAGGGGAATCGTCATCAATGCAGGCAAACGCTGCCGGCAGGGTTCACATCCGCAGGATCAGCAGTTGCCATGATGCTTTATCGCAGCCAGGGCTTATTGCGGTGGAAGTGGGTGACAGAGTAAGGCCTGAGCGTCGCGGACCGCCTGACGCTTTTCATCGGCGCGGATCACCGCATACAGATCGATATTTAACTGCTGCGCGGCAGTATCGGTCAGTTCCCGATAACAGAGTCCTTGCTGATTGAAGGTGCATTTAGACTGGGGCAGTAGTGCGAAGCCCTTGCCCCGGGCGATGTGTGACAGCATCACCAGCGAATCGTCAGGCTCTTTGATCCGTTTAAGCGTCACCGGCAACTGTGAAAAGTAGCGTTCGCACTTATCGTAGAACAGCGGGTTAGCACTGCGCGGGAACCAGAAAAGCGGTAAATCGGCGATGTCTGCCAGCGCAACCTGTGATTGCCGGCTGGCCGGGTGCAGGGTCGGCAGCGCTACCCGCAGCGGTTCGCGACAGATCCATGCATAGCTTGCCGTCTGGTCTGAATCCGGCCCTTGTTCGCCGGTAATAATCAGATCGAGGCTGTTTTTTGCCAGGCACTGCAGCAGCTGCGCCGAGCTCAGATCGGGCGTTTCGATCTCATCTTCCCCCTTCAACTGGCGGAGCCGGGCACTGACCGCCTCGATAAAGTCGAAATTCAGCGTCCGCGTCAGGCCGATGCGTAAACGGCCTGGCGTCATGGTGGCGTCAGTTTTCAGTTCGCTGAGTTGTCTGAGGATAGCTTCAGCCTTTAGCATAAGGTCACGTCCGGCGTCGGTCAGGCTGACATCGTGAGTGGTACGGTGAAATAATTGCTGTTCCAGCACCGCTTCAAGGCACTGAATCTGCCGGGTTAACGGCGGCTGGGTCATCCGCAGGCGTTCCGCCGCCCGGCGAAAGTTGAGTTCATGGGCTACCGCAAGGAAACATTGCAGTTGCTTAACGCTGGGAAGATGGGTGCTGATAAGGTGCGCGGGCATACTCATTGCGTCATCCTGCCGATCAAAGGCGGCTGTTTAAGCCTGAATAGCCGATAAAGGACGCAGCCGGATTGGAACTCGGCGCGGAGGCGGACGAGAGCCGTCGCCTCCGCGCCGCCGGGGATTTACATGCGCTCGACGGTATCAATACCGAGCGTATCCAGACCCTGTTTCAGCGTCTTCGCGGTCAGCGCCGCCAGCTGCAAGCGGCTCAGGCGCGTTGCGTCCGATTCGGCGGTCAGGATCGGGCAGTGCTCGTAGAAACCGGAGAACAGACCGGCCAGATCGTACAGATAGGCGCACATCACGTGTGGTGTGCCGTCACGCGCAACCTGGGTGATCACCTCTTCGAACTGCAACAGACGGGTTGCCAGCTGCGCTTCACGTTCTTCGCTGATCACAATCTCTGCATCCAGCGCTGCGGCATCAATGCCCGCTTTACGGAATACCGACAGGACGCGGGTATAGGCGTACTGCATGTAAGGGGCGGTATTACCTTCAAACGCCAGCATGTTATCCCAGTCAAAGATGTAGTCGGTGGTGCGGCTTTTTGACAGATCGGCATACTTCACGGCACTGATGCCCACCACTTCTGCCAGTGCTTTCACTTCCGCTTCGCTCATCTCCGGATTCTTTTCACGCACCAGGCTATAGGCGCGCTGATAGGCTTCATCAAGCAGATCGGCCAGCTTGATGGTGCCGCCGCTGCGGGTTTTGAAAGGACGACCATCTTTGCCCAGCATCATGCCGAACGCGTGGTGCTCCAGCGGGACCGACTCCGGGACATAACCCGCTTTGCGCACAATGGTCCAGGCCTGCATCAGGTGCTGATGCTGACGCGAGTCGATGTAGTAGAGCACCCGATCGGCTTTCAGGGTTTCATAGCGGTATTTAGCACAGGCGATATCAGTGGTGGTATAGAGATAGCCGCCATCCTTTTTCTGGATGATCACGCCCATCGGTTCACCTTCTTTGTTCTGGAACTCATCCAGGAACACCACGGTAGCGCCTTCACTTTCTACCGCTAACCCTTTTTGCTTCAGGTCTGCGACAATGCCTGGCAGCATGTCGTTGTAGAGGCTTTCACCCATCACATCCTTGCGCGTCAGGGTGACATTCATGCGGTCATAAATTTTCTGGTTCTGACTCATGGTAATGTCGACCAGCTTTTTCCACATCTGACGGCAATATTCGTCGCCGCCCTGCAGTTTGACCACGTAGCTGCGTGCGCGCTCCGCAAACGCCGGGTCTTCGTCGTAGGTCCGTTTGGCTTCGCGGTAGAAGGCTTCAAGATCGGCCAGCGCCATTTCGGCGTGATGCTCGTTCTGCTGTTTCTCAAGGAAAGCGATCAGCATACCGAACTGCGTACCCCAGTCGCCGACGTGGTTAGCGCGAATCACCCGATGGCCGAGAAACTCCAGCGTACGGACTGCGGCATCACCGATAATCGTGGAGCGAACATGGCCGACATGCATCTCTTTGGCGACGTTCGGGGCAGAGTAGTCAACCACGATGGTCTGCGGTTCAACCTGCTGTACGCCGAGGCGCGGCAGACTCAGCGCTTCACGGGCGTGGGCCGCCAGCCACTGGTGGTCGAGGAAAATGTTGATGAAGCCCGGTCCGGCAATTTCAACTTTACTGGCGATGCCGGTCAGGTCGAGATGCTGAATCACTGCTTCCGCTAATTGTCGCGGTGCTTGCCCCAGCTTTTTCGCCACGGCCATAATACCGTTGGCCTGATAATCACCAAACTGGACCCTGGCGGACTGACGAACCTGCGGTTCGCAATCGGCGGGAGCGCCGGCTAAAACCATTGCCTGACTGACTTTTGCGGAAAGAAGAGACTGAATATTCACCGGGTTACCTTCATGTGCTGAACAACGCCCGAACCTGTTGATCCGAGCCGTCATCATCTTGTCTGGCAGCCTTGCGCAACGGCGCAATAGCAATGGAGCGCACAGACAAAATGGAAAAAAATGAGGGGAAAAGTATACGTGAAATGTCGGTGGGCGTCAGCAGTTGGATGAAGCGGGGAAACAGAGCCGAAGATGTTTCCCGGTGGCTTTAACGACGTCGCAGATGACGGCGAGGGTTCTTGACGCTTTTATCTTCACGCACCTTCCAATGGCGGGAGATTGCAAATCCCATCAGTGCGATCAGGACAGCGACAACGATGAGCATAGACATAGAGCCATTCCTTTTGGTTGTGTTAGGTCAAATTTATAAGAAACCCGGGATGGCTGCAATTGTTTGGCTGCCAAATAAGAGTTATCTTATTGTATTAAAGAAGGCTAATATTTTCAGTCGTTTAAGGTACTTTCATCAATTAACTCATGGACCTAAAGAGGGGATTAATCCGAATTGAAAGCTGTTCTTATAGGCTTTTGCGCCAATTTTTTGGCTAAATAGGATGAATCTTATGATTTTGTGGCGCGCAAGGCAGAGCAGCCAATAGGTTTTAAAGTTAAAAGTTATTAAACAAATTAAGAGGAATACCCGTTGTGAACAGACCTTTTCCCACAGAATTGGACGATTTAAAGACGGATTTACGACGGTTTGAAGAATCGTTGCAAAATTTTGCTGACAGGCTGGGTTTATCCCTTAACCATCTTGAAGTCGACCACATCGCGCTGCGTTGTCATCAGGACGCGACTGCCGCGCGCTGGCAGCAAGGACTACAGCAGATCGGCCATCTGTTTTCTCAGGCGATGATTAACGGTCGGCCAATATGCCTGTTTAAGCTGCATCAGCCGTTACAGGTGGCGGGTTTAGCGCTGGATGTGGTTGAACTGCCGTGGCCCGGCGAAAAGCGTTACCGTCATGAGGGATGGGAGCACATTGAGGTGGTGTTGCGCGGCGATCATCAGACGCTGGGCGTGCGTGCCATGGCGTTATTATCGGATGACGCGCTGACGCAGCCGGGCATTTCGTTCAAGACCAGCTCGCCGAAGGGCGAGAATGAGCGTCTGCCCAATCCGACCCTGGCGGTAACGGATGGGCAGACGACGATTAAATTTCATCCATGGCGACTGGAGGAGATTGTCGCCAGCGAGCAGGACTAAGGGCGGGCGGCAACGGCGCGCTGTAGTCGGGCGACCGCTTCATCGAGCAGGGCGCGGGTACAGCCAAAGTTGAGGCGAACACACTGGTCGTCGCCAAACTCGCGCCCGGCAGAGAGTCCCAGTCCGTGTTTTTCAAAGTAGAGCGCCGGACTGGCCACGCCGAGGCCGCGCGCATCGATCCAGGCGAGATAGCTCGCCTCCGGTGCCGCCACGGATAAGACGGGCAGCTTGTTGACCTGCGACACCAGCCAGTCACGGTTGCTGCGCAGGTAAGCATTCTGCGCGCTGAGCCAGGCACTGCCGTCGCGCCAGGCGGCTTCCGCCGCCGCTAAGGCCAGAATATCGACCTCGGGTACGATGCCTCGTCTCATCTTATTAAAGCGGGCGCGCAGTTCAGCGTTGGGAATGACCGCCATCGAGGCGCCCAGACCGGCGATATTAAAGCTTTTGGACGGTGACATCAGCGTAACAGAGCGCTGGGCCGCATCCTCACTCAGGCTGGCGAACGGAATATGCTGCACGCCGGGCTCCAGCAGCAAATCACTGTGGATCTCATCGGAACAGACAATCAGGTCATGCTGCCGGGCAAATTCCAGCTGCGCCTGCAGTTCGTCATGGCGATAGACCGTTCCACCCGGATTTTGCGGATTGCACAGCATCAGCAGCCGCTCTTTACCGGTCATCTGGCCGTCGGCCGCCGCCAGATCCAGCACCCAGCGTCCCTGTTGCAGGCTCAGCGGCAGATTAAGCTGCCCGCGCTCAGCCATTTTTGCTGCGCCACGAAAAGGGGGATAAATCGGCACAGGGGCGATGGTCAGCTGATCCGGTGCGGTGAAAGCCCGTACTGCCAGATTTAACCCGCTCACCACGCCCGGCAGTACCACGATCCACTCGGGATTAACGTGCCAGTTATAGCGCGAGGCCAGCCATTCAACGGCGCTGTTGATAAAACCAGTGGGCTTATCGCCATAACCAAAAATGCCATGTTCGGCACGGGCTTTTATCGCTTCGATTACGCAATCAGGCGATCGAAAATCGGTATCTGCCACCCACAACGGCAGAATGTCCTGGTCCGCATATTTGTTCCATTTAAGGCTATCGCTGTGACGACGGTCTATCCGTTGGTCGAAATTGAATGCCATAGTTAACTTTCCCGGTAAACTCATTCCAGCAGTCAGACTAACTGATGAATCTGCCTTGAACCAGAGTCATGTAAAGGAGAAAAGAATGACCACACTGGAAATTTGCTGCTATGGCGTGGATTGCGCAGTGACCGCGCAGCAGGCCGGCGCCGATCGGGTTGAACTCTGTGCCGCGCCACGTGAAGGGGGCTTAACCCCGTCTGCCGGCATGCTGAATGCTGCCCGGCGTGAAGTGTCAATTCCGGTTCATCCCATTGTCCGGCCGCGCGGCGGCGACTTTTGCTATACCACACGCGAGTTTGAGGCGATGAAATCTGACGTAGCCCTGATTCGCGAACTTGGCTTCCCGGGCCTGGTGATCGGCATGCTGGACGAAGATGCGCATATCCATCGTGGGCAGATGCGGCAAATCATGGCGCTGTGCGACGGCCTGGCGGTGACCTTTCACCGTGCCTTCGACCTTTGCCATAGTCCGAAACGCACGCTGGAGGAGTTGACCGATCTCGGCGTGGCCCGCATTCTGACTTCCGGTCAGCAGCAGAGTGCGGAGAATGGAATTGCACTGCTGAAGGAACTTAATGAAGTGAGCACGGGTCCTATCATTATGGCAGGTGCCGGTGTTCGTCTGAGTAACCTGCAAAAGTTCCTCGACATGGGAATACGTGAAGTCCACAGCTCGGCAAGCCGGTTAGTCGCTTCGCCAATGCGCTACCGCAAAGCGGGTGTTTCCATGTGTTCTGAAGCCGAAACCGATGAGTTCAGCCGCTATTGCGTTGATGGCGATGTGGTAGAGGCGATGAAAAGCGTGATGCAGATGAGCACCGTCCGGGTGGCCTGAATCACTTCCGATTTTGCCGCGCAGCACGCCGATCATTGACGTGATGTTTGCAAGTACCAAACCCCAGTATGCTTGCTGGGGTTCTTTTTGCCTGCAGTTCCTCTTTTTTCCTTTATTCACCGGCTTCTATTCACCGGCTTCGCGCGGATGCTCCTTCTGATGCGGGGGGTAGATTTTCTCCACGCCCAGTCGCTTCACGGCCTGACGCCACGCCCGCTGGCCGCAGTAGTCGCACTGCTGATCAGGCTGTTGCTCACGCTGCACCACGTAACCGCAATGACCACAGGCGAAACAGCCCTCCACCGCAATATGCTGGTTAAAGGTTTCGTTCTGTTCGGGCAGCAGCCACAGTCCGCTACGCGGCTGTTGATAGAGCAACAGGCTGACCCGGCCCGACGGTTCCAGCCAGGCGCGCCGGACCTCACCCAGATGCTGAACGCCCATTGAACGCAGTTCCGAGAATGCCCGATCGCGCGAAAATTCAGCGTGGTGCAGATGCTCCAGCGCCAGCCGTCCATCTATCACCAGCAGCGTGGCATCGCCCTGGGTCAGCACTTCGAGCCGATGTGAGAAAAAGGTACTCCAGGAGAGCAGGCGAAAACAGCCGAGCAACGTAATCAGCAACACGATGGTGGTCAGAATACCTTTGTCAGGTGTCTGCAATGGCGCACCAATCGCGGCGCCCAGCATGATCATAATCGCCAGATCGATAATGCTTAACTGACCGGCAAAACGACGGCCCATCAGCCGCAGCACCAGCAGTAATATCAGATAGATAAACAAAAAACGCAGCAGCACTTCACCGGCAAAGGTCCAGGGCGCTTCACCGATCAGCCAGCGCTGGATAATGTCACGCATCGTCAGTCCTCCAGCGCCGTTGAGGCAGGGAGCCAATGGTGCGCATGGCAACAGTGGCAGGCGCTATCGACGGGCGTATTGCGGTCCGCCAGATTACCGCAGGATAAGCAGACCTGATGCGCTTCGGTTGCCATCGCCGCGATCAGGGCCTTATCGCTGCGAGGCACAATCGCCAGTCCGGGGCGCGGGGTGTCGCTCCACACCAGGGTTAACGCACCCGAAGGCTCGATGTATATCCGGCTAAGCTGCCCCAGATGCTGAACGCCACGGCCGCGCAGCAGAGAGAACAGTTTTTCGCGCGACAGCACGGTGGCGCGCAGCGTTTCCAGCCTCAGGCGGCCCTCATCCAGCACCACCCGTTCGCGGCCCGTCAGCAGACGATCGACGCCGCGGGAACGCAGGCTGAGATGGCCAGCCAGATGCTGCAGCGCCAGCAGGCTGATAATAATCACCAGCGGTGGCAACAGCCCGCGCTTGTCATCCAGCAACGGGACGCCCATGGTACCGGCCAGAGTAACCACCGCGGACAGTTCGAACAGCGTATATTGTGAAGCGACGCGACGACCCAGCAGGCGTAATGCGATAATAATCAGCACAAAGCAGATCACTGCACGCCCAATAACCTCCAGCAGTAACGTCGGTGGATTCTGACCAAAAACCAGACGTGCAATGTCGGATAACACGATTTCATCCTGCTTCATGACTCACCGTACCCCTATTGACGACTTTCAGAGTGAAAAAGTATATCGCGTGGAAATCATTCTGCCGTAGGGTCAACCGGCCTGCAGCCCTTGTGCCGTCTGTCTTAAGTCCTGAACGCCCGCCATTACCGGTATCAGTATCGGCAGCAGCGGCTGCTGCCAGCGCAAGAGGCGGTGCGGGCTGCCAGCTGAAATTTTTGCCGCACGCCGCCATTCGCCGCCGCAGCGTTTACACTTAACTCAACGTTGTCTGGAACTTACCTTATGAAATGCGAACCGAGTGTTGCCGTAAGCCTGTTACTGGCTGGTTTGATTACTCCGTGGGTGGCGGCCAGCCAGTGCGGCCCGCACAGTGGTGCTATTGCCAGCAGTAATAATTGGATCCTGCTGGGCGGCAGCGCTAAAGGCGCGGTTAAGCAGGTGATTGCCGGAGAGTTTGGCAAAGACGTTAATTCGCAAAAGCGAGTGCTGGGTCAGTTCGATGCCTGCGGCGATCTGCTGGTGGCCGATGTCACTTACGACAAGAATGAGCGCAACGTGATCCTCAGTATGGAGCAGCACATTGCCCGGGTGCAGGGCGGCTGGGTGGCGGAATATGCCTGGCTGGTGAAGGTGCTGAAAGAGGGAAAAGAGGTGGTGGTCGATAACCGGCAGGGGACAATCAACTGGCAGAAGGGCAAGAACGGCAACATCACCAGCGCCTCGGATAAATTTACCAGCATGGGCACCCGCGGCTTTACGGACACCACCTATCGTTACGATCCGCAGTTCCGGCTGCAAAAGAGCGTAGCGCGCGGCAGCGATCAGCTGACCAACGGCGAGTCTCACTACCGCTGGAATCCGCAGGGACTGGTGACCCGTACCACCTCAACCCGCAGCACCGATAGCTACACCTACGACAATCAGTGGCGGGAACTGCGCCTGAACGGCACCGCGACCACGCCGCTGAGTACCATACGCACCGTCGATGAATGCCAGTCGTGGGATCAGGTTGGCAACTGTACCCTGAGCTACCTGCACGAAACCGAAGTGTTTACCCGCGGCACCATTGAGCGTCATCTCAGCTCAGCCTATAAATATGAGTACTGGGACCAGCCGGTAGCAGAAGAGTAGCGGGCGATCGCGCTATCAATCGCCCGCCGGATGTTATTCGACCGTCTTACTAAACGCATCCAGCGCCAGCAGGGCGTTGGCAATATCTTCCGGCGACAGGTTCGGGTTCAGGTTCTTCAGCGTATCCCCCTCGCTGTTAGCCAGCGCGCCTATTTTGACCAGGTTTTCCCAGCTCTCATTCTCCAGATGCAGCTCCTTCAGGGTGGTCGGCATGTTGATGGCGCGATAGAAACGAATGTAGCGCGCAATTTCGTCGTCCGGACGGCGCTCCAGCACCATCTGGGTCAGCGTACCGTAAGCGACTTTTTCACCGTGCGTCAGGTGATGGATATCGCCATCAATCGCGGTAAAGCCATTGTGGATGGCATGAGCCGCCGCCAGCCCGCCATTTTCGAAGCCCAGACCGGAGAGCAGGGTGTTGGCCTCTACCACCGCCTCGACCGCTGGCGTGACCCGTTTTTCGCTTACCGCCACGAAGGCGCTGTAGCCCCAGGTCAGCAGCGTCTCTTCACAGGCGCGGGCAATCGCCAGACCGGCGAGGGTAGGATCACCGTTTACCATCGATTTAGCGTGTGAACGGGCCACCGCCTGCGCTTCGACCCAGGTTGCCAGGCCATCGGCGATACCGGACGCAAACAGCCGCGCCGGCGCGCTGGCACACACCGCGGTATCCACCAGCACCAGGTCCGGATTTTTACTGTAAAAACGGTAGCTCTCAAACACGCCGCTGTCGGTATAGATCACCGATAGCGCGCTGCAGGGCGCATCCGTTGAGGCAATAGTTGGCACGATCGCCACCGGCTGTTTCAGCTCATCCGCCACTGCCTTTACCGTATCCAGCGTTTTACCGCCGCCCAGCCCGACCACCACATTACAGCCCTGATTTTTCGCCAGCTGGCTCAGTCGGCTAATTTCATTGCTGGAGGCTTCGCCATTAAACTGCTGCCAGTTAAACTTTACGTCCGCCGTTTGCAGTGCCTGCTGCGTGCGCTCGCCAATCAGGTTCCAGACAATTTCATCCGCCACCAGAAAAGCGTTGTCGCCCAGTTCGGCGATGTAAGGCCCCAGCTCATCCAGTACGCCAGCGCCCTGCACATATTTACGGGGTGAAGAGAAGATAAATTTACTCATAATCACAACTCCTTAATATGAAGATAAACCGCTGTTAGCCTGGCACAAAGTCGGCAGATGGGCGGCGTATTGTCGAATGAGATGCCGCTGCAAGCCTGTTAAGCTAAGGCCAGCCCGCCATCTTCCAGGAGATCCTGATGAGCACCACGCTGTTTTCTTTTCTGTTTGCGATTACTGTTCTGACCCTGACGCCGGGCTTTGATACCGCGCTGGTGTTGCGCTCGGCGGTGGCCCAGGGCGCGAAGCGCGCCAGCGTAACGGCGCTGGGCGTGACGCTCGGGTGCCTGGTGTGGGGCGTCGCGGTGGGATTCGGGTTAGGCGCGCTGCTGCTGGCGTCTGAAATGGCCTACAACCTGCTGAAGTGGCTGGGCGCAGCGTGGTTACTTTATCTGGGACTGAAACTGCTGCTGAAACCGCGTCAGCAGCCGATGATTCAGAGCGGGCAACCGCTGCTGCAACAGGGCTATCTTGCCTGCTTCAGCCGCGGTTTGCTGGGCAACCTGCTGAATCCAAAAGTGGGGATCTTTTATGTCAGCTTTCTGCCGCAGTTTATTCCGGCCGGGGCGTCGGTGGCGCTGTGGTGTAGCCTGATGGCGCTGACGCACATGCTGCTGGGACTGGTGTGGAATGCGGTGCTGATTGGCGGCAGCCACTATTTCGCCCGCCATCTGCGCCAGCCACGGGTGCTGAAAGTGATGGATCGCCTGACCGGCTGTGTGTTCATTGGCTTTGCGGCGAAACTGGCTTTGTCCCGCCGCTAAGCTTGAGGGAAGGGGCTTAAGGTTTGGTGGCAACCAGCACCGCGCGCAGCGGGGCGGGATAACCTTCGACCGTTTTGCTGGCGTCGTCAGGATCGAGGAACTCGGCCAGCGATTCACTGGTCATCCAGTCGGTACGACGCTGCTCTTCGGTAGTGGTGCGGGCGAAATCGACGATGCGGACATCGACAAAACCGCTCTTCTCCAGCCAGCTTTTCAGCGCCTCGGCCGACGGAATAAAGAACACGTTGCGCATCTGCGCATAGCGTTCACCGGGCACCAGCACCTGATTCACATCACCTTCGATCACCAGCGTTTCCAGCACCAGTTCGCCGCCGCTCACCAGCTGATTTTTTAGCTGCAGCAGATGGTCGAGCGGGGAACGACGATGGTAGAGCACGCCCATTGAAAACACGGTGTCGAACGCCTGCAGCGCCGGCAGCTGCTCGATGCCGAGCGGCAACAGATGGGCGCGGCGATCGTCATTCAGCAGCTTGCGCACCGCCTCAAACTGGCAGAGAAACAGCTGCATCGGATCGATACCGACTACCAGATGCGCACCGGCGCCGATCATCCGCCACATGTGGTAACCGCTGCCGCAGCCGACATCCAGCACCGTCCGACCCGCCAGCGAGGAGATATGCGGCAACACGCGATCCCATTTCCAGTCGGAGCGCCATTCAGTATTGATTTCGGTGCCGTAGAGTGAATAAGGCCCTTTGCGCCACGGCATCAGATTGCGCAGCAGTTTCTCAATGCCCTGACGGTGGCGATCGCTGATGTCATCGCGGTCAGCACTGACGCTGTGTAACAGGTCAAGCCGCTGCGGTTCGAGCAGCGGCAGATATTCCAGCGACTTATACCAGTCGCGGAAGTGTCCATGCAGGTTTTCCCGTTGCCATTCGCTGATTTGCGCCGGCAACACTTCCAGCCACTTCGCCAGCGGACCGACGGCAATTTGCTGATAAAAACGGCCAAAGTCGATCATTTCAATGCCACCAGAGAACCAAAGTTAAAGCACTGGAACCAGAGTTCGGCGTGCGAGAAACCGGCCTGTTTCAGGCGGGCTTTGTGTGCTTCTACGCTGTCGGTCAGCATCACATTTTCCAGCATGCTGCGCTTCTGACTGATCTCCAGCTCGCTGTAGCCATTGGCGCGCTTGAAGTCATGGTGCATGTTAAACAACAGTTCACCGACCTCGGCATCTTCAAAGCTGAATTTCTCCGACAGTACCAGCGCACCGCCAGGCTTCAGCCCGTGCCAGATCTTCTCCAGCAGCGCTAGCCGCGCCGGTGGCTCAAGAAATTGCAGCGTGAAGTTGAGCACCACCAGCGAGGCGTTTTCAATCGCAATATCGCGGATATCCGCTTCCAGCACCGTTACCGGCGTGTCAGCGCGAAAGGCATCAATGTGACGACGGCAGCGCTCAACCATGGCCGGGGAGTTATCCACCGCAATGATCTGGCAGCCGGGCACCTGAATATTGCGGCGCACCGAGAGGGTGGCCGCGCCGAGTGAGCAGCCAAGGTCATAAACCTGACTGTCGGGCGTCACAAAACGTTCTGCCAGCATGCCAATCATCGAGATGATGTTGGAATAGCCCGGCACCGAGCGCTGAATCATGTCGGGAAAGACTTCAGCTACGCGCTCGTCAAAAGTCCAGTCGCCCAGTTTTGCAATGGGCGCTGAGAAGAGTTGATCGCGGTCAGACATATCGAAAATCCGAAGAGACGACGGAAAGGGCGCTATTCTGGCAGAAAGTGGGGCGGGCTGCACCCCTTAACCCGGCAACACTCAGTGTAGCGTCACCACCAGTTCCCATGGCAGATAGATCAGGTTAAAAATCACCATGCCGCACAACGAAAACAGCGTCAGCAGCATGCCATATTTGCGGCCCGGCATGGCGCTGTGCCGCAGACCCCAGGCGTGCAGCAGGCGGCTGATAAAGAACAGCAGGGCGGTGAGGTGCACCATCCAGATATCGGCACCGTTCATCTCCATCATCACCAGCAACAGCAAGGCCAGCGGGATGGTTTCGATGGCGTTGCCGTGAATGCGTATCGCCATTTTCAGATCATGATAACCCCCGTCGCCGTACGCCACCCGATAGAAACGGCGGTAACGCACCACATCCAGCGTAAACTTCATGACCAGCAACGCACCCCACACCACGTATAACGCGCTAACCATTGTGACTCCATCAGCATCAGTAAGGCGGCTATTCTAACCAGCGCGCAGGGCGCTGTCCTGTCCACTGATTAAAACAGTGATTCCTGCTGCGGCCAGTCGGGACCGCTGCCAATCCGCGCATCAATCTGTTGCAGCTGCGGCCATAGCGCCTGCACCAGTGGAAATACCTGGCCCATATCCGGGGTGTGCAGAAACAGCATTGCGTCGCCCTGTTGCAGCCATTCAGTTAACTTTGTCCGCCAGATCTGAAACAGCGGCACGCTCTCCTCAACGCTGTCGCTGCCGATAAACCGCACCATCGGCTGCGAGCCGGTACGCACAGCATGCGGCGGCACCCGGGGCTTCTGCGCGCGTGCCGCCAGCGCCGCCGGGTTTTGCGAGGTTGAGGCGTGGACCGGGCGGCTGTCCAGCACCACCCGGTTAACGCCGCGCGCCAGCAGGCCGCGATTCAGCGCCCGCTCGGCTTCACCTTTAGCAAAAAACGCCGCGTGACGCACTTCGACCCCATATTCGAAACGCGCCGGCAGGCTGTCCAGAAAGCGCCAGAGATCGTTAAGCTGCGCCGGCGAAAAGGTGGCAGGCAGCTGCAGCCAGTACTGACCAATACGATCGGCCAGCGGCTCCATCAGTCGCAGAAAGTCGGTCAGCAGATCGTCGCTGTGCTGCAGCGCCGCCTGATGACTGATGGTATTGGGAAACTTAAAGCAGAAGCGAAAGTCGTCGTGGGTCATCTCCCGCCAGCGCAGCACGGTGTCGGGCGACGGCAGCGCGTACAGTGTGGTATTGCCTTCGACGCAGTGAAAATAGCGGGCATAATCCGCCAGGCTCTCAATGCCCCAGCGCTTCCAGTGCGAATGCTGCCACTGGGGCAGGCCGATACGAAGTGTCACACCCTCTCTCCTGGCTCTGAGTTACGATTTGCGATTATCCTCTAAGGTCACGCCCCGGTGCAAACAGGCCCGCTGCCGATGAAATCGCCGCTTTGGCGCGGCTCTACTTATCCTGTTTGCCTTTTTCCATTATAATGACCGCCATTTTTGCGACAGCATCGCATCAGGTTACGCGGCCGGATGCTGTCAGCTGCAGCGGCGAAGTTAAAAGGATAGTGTTATGCGTACAGAATATTGCGGACAGCTCAATCTGTCTCATGTGGGTCAGCAAGTCACTCTTTGCGGCTGGGTAAACCGCCGTCGCGATCTGGGAAGCCTGATTTTTATCGATATGCGCGACCGTGAAGGCATCGTGCAGGTATTTTTTGATCCCGATCGTCAGGACGCGTTTAAGCTGGCTTCTGAACTGCGTAACGAATTCTGTATCCAGATCACCGGTACCGTGCGTGCCCGTGACGATAAGAATAAAAACAGCGAGATGGCGACCGGCGAAGTCGAAGTATTTGCCCATGCGCTGAACATCATCAACCGTTCTGAACCGCTGCCGCTGGATGCTAACCAGAACAACAGCGAAGAAGCGCGCCTGAAATATCGCTATCTGGACCTGCGTCGTCCGGAGATGGTGACCCGCCTGAAAACCCGCGCGAAAATCACCAGCTTCGTGCGCCGTTTTATGGACGATGAAGGGTTCCTCGATATCGAAACCCCGATGCTGACCAAAGCCACGCCAGAAGGCGCGCGCGACTATCTGGTGCCAAGCCGGGTTCATAAAGGCAAGTTCTATGCGCTGCCTCAGTCGCCACAGCTGTTCAAACAGCTGCTGATGATGTCGGGCTTCGATCGCTACTACCAGATTGTTAAATGCTTCCGTGACGAAGATTTGCGTGCTGACCGTCAGCCCGAATTTACCCAGATCGACGTTGAAACCTCCTTCATGACCGCGCCGCAGGTGCGTGAGGTGATGGAGCGATTAATCCGTAATCTGTGGCAGGAGGTGCAGGGTGTCGATCTCGGTGAGTTCCCGCAGATGACCTTTGCCGAAGCGATGCACCGTTACGGCTCCGATAAGCCCGACCTGCGTAACCCGATGGAGCTGGTGGACGTTGGCGAACTGCTGAAAAATGTCGAATTCCAGGTCTTCGCGGGTCCGGCGAACGATGCCAAAGGCCGCGTGGCGGCACTGCGCGTGCCGGGCGGCGCGCAGCTGAGCCGTAAGCAGATTGATGAATACGGCAAGTTCGTTGAGATTTATGGCGCTAAAGGTCTGGCGTGGATGAAAGTCAACCAGCGTGCTGATGGGCTTGAGGGTGTACAGAGTCCGGTCGCGAAGTTCCTTAATGCAGAAATCGTGGAAGGCATTCTGAGCCGTACCGGTGCGCAGGATGGCGACATCATCTTCTTTGGTGCCGATCGCGCTAAAGTGGTGGCCGATGCGCTGGGTGCGCTGCGTCTCAAAGTGGGCCGCGATCTGAGCATCACCGACGAGAAAGCCTGGGCCCCGCTGTGGGTAATCGACTTCCCGATGTTCGAAGAGGACGAAGAGGGCGGCCTGGCGGCGATGCACCATCCGTTCACCGCACCGAAAGAGATGAGCGCCGATGAGCTGGCGGCCGATCCGACCCGTGCAGTGGCTAACGCCTATGACATGGTGATCAACGGCTATGAGGTCGGCGGCGGCTCGGTGCGTATCCACAACGGCAAAATGCAGCAGACGGTGTTCAGCATTCTGGGTATTGAAGAGCATGAGCAGCGCGAGAAGTTTGGCTTCCTGCTGGATGCGCTGAAGTTCGGTACGCCGCCGCACGCGGGCCTGGCATTTGGTCTGGATCGTCTGACCATGCTGCTGACCGGTACCGATAACATTCGTGACGTGATTGCGTTCCCGAAAACCACCGCTGCGGCCTGCCTGATGACCGAAGCCCCAAGCGAAGCGAATCCCGCCTCGCTGCTGGAGCTGGGCATTCAGGTGGTAAAAAAAGAAAAGCCTGAGACTAAATAATGGGCTATAAACATCCGGTTTCAGTGCTGGTGGTCATTGTGGCGCGCGACACTGGCCGGGTGTTAATGCTGCAGCGGCAGGACGATCCGGCCTTCTGGCAGTCGGTAACCGGCAGCCTGGAGGCGGATGAAACGCCGCTGGCCGCTGCCCGGCGTGAAGTGGGCGAGGAGTTGGGCATCGACGTGCTGGCGGAACGGCTGGAGGTGGAAGATTGTCAGCGTCAGATCGACTTTGAAATCTTTCCGCACTATCGCCATCGCTACGCACCCGGTGTCACCCATAATCACGAACACTGGTTCCGGCTGCGGTTGCCGGCAGAGCGGGCAATTGCGCTGACCGAGCATCTGGCGTTTCGCTGGCTGGCACCGGCAGAAGCGGCTGCGCTCACCAAGTCCTGGAGTAATCGCCAGGCGATTGAAGAATTTACCTGAATCGCTGCTGCCGCGCATTTTTCCGGCGGCGAATCGATTAAATTTATGAGTCTGGTGAGTTTTAACAGGACTACACCAACGTATTGAACAGTCAGGCGTACCCGGTGCCGTGAGGTTGTTCACCGCCAGCGCGACGTAGCCAGCGTACTGTGTACGTGAGTTGCGAGCCGGCCAGCGGGACAAGCCCGGCGGCAGGATAGCCTGCACCATGCTAAGTTCGGAGAAAAAGTAACATGGCAGGACATAGTAAGTGGGCAAATACCAAGCACCGTAAAGCGGCACAGGACGCGAAGCGGGGCAAAATTTTCACCAAGATCATTCGTGAACTGGTGACGGCGGCCAAACTGGGCGGCGGCGATCCGGGCTCGAACCCACGCCTGCGTGCCGCAATGGACAAAGCGCTCTCCAACAACATGACGCGTGAAACCATGGATCGCGCCATCGCGCGCGGCGTCGGCGGTGATGACAACGCCAACATGGAAACCATCATCTATGAAGGCTACGGTCCGGGCGGCTCTGCCATCATGATCGAGTGCCTGAGCGACAACCGCAACCGTACCGTGGGCGAAGTGCGTCACGCCTTCACCAAAACCGGCGGAAACCTCGGTACTGACGGCTCTGTTGCCTACCTGTTCAGCAAAAAAGGGGTGATCTCCTATGCGCCGGGTCAGGATGAAGATGCGGTGATGGAAGCGGCGCTGGAAGCCGGAGCTGAAGATGTGGTCAGCTACGACGATGGCGCGATTGACGTTTTCACAGCCTGGGAAGAGATGGGCGCGGTGCGTGATGCGCTGGAAGCGGTCGGCCTGAAAGCGGATACCGCTGAAGTGTCGATGATCCCGTCTACTAAAGCGGAAATGGATGCGGAAACGGCACCGAAACTGCTGCGTCTGATCGACATGCTGGAAGATTGCGACGATGTGCAGGAGGTTTATCACAACGGTGAGATCTCCGACGAGGTGGCGGAAACGCTGTAATGGCGCTGACCCGCACCTCCTTAACCGGAGAGGCTTAATGTCGATTATTCTGGGTATCGATCCCGGTTCGCGCATCACCGGTTATGGTGTCATTCGTCAGACCGGCCGCCAGCTCACCTATCTGGGCAGCGGCTGTATCCGCACTAACACCACTGAGTTGCCCGCCCGTCTGAAGTTAATTTATGCGGGCGTCTGCGAGATCATCACCCAGTTTTCGCCCGATTACTTCGCCATCGAACAGGTGTTCATGGCGAAGAACGCGGATTCTGCGCTGAAACTGGGCCAGGCACGTGGCGCGGCCATTGTCGCCGCGGTCAATCACGATCTGCCGGTGTTTGAGTACGCCGCGCGTCAGGTTAAACAGACGGTAGTCGGGATTGGCAGCGCCGAAAAAAGCCAGGTGCAGCACATGGTGCGCACCCTGCTGAAGCTGCCCGCCAACCCGCAGGCCGATGCTGCCGATGCGCTGGCAATCGCCATTACTCATTGCCACGTGTCGCAGAATGCCGCACGGATGAGCGACAGCAAGCTGGTGCTGACCCGCGGGCGTTTACGTTCAGGTTAGCCGCGCGGTTGCCGGCACACGCACAGGCTGGATATTCATCCAGCCTTTTTTATGTTATAAAATCCGCCACATTGGTTGGTTAAGGAAGCATTCAGGTGATAGGTCGTTTACGGGGCAATATTCTGGAAAAGCAGCCGCCGCTGGTGCTGCTTGAGGCACACGGCGTAGGGTATGAAGTCCATATGCCAATGACCTGTTTTTATGAGCTGCCGGAACTGAATCACGAAGCGGTGATTTTTACCCACTTCGTGGTGCGCGAAGATGCGCAGCTGCTGTTCGGCTTCAACAGCAAGCAGGAACGTGCGCTGTTTCGTGAGTTGATTAAGGTGAATGGCGTCGGCCCGAAACTGGCGTTAGCGATTCTTTCCGGCATGTCGGCGCAGCAGTTCGTTACCGCGGTCGAGAAAGAGGAGATCGCCTCGCTGGTGAAACTGCCGGGCGTGGGCAAGAAGACCGCCGAGCGTCTGGTGGTCGAGATGAAGGACCGCTTCAAAGGGATGCATGGCGATCTGTTTGGCGGCGATTCGGCCTTTACGCTTACCACGCCGAATGCCGAACCGGAAACCAACGATGCCGAAGCCGAAGCGGTTGCAGCGCTGGTGTCGCTGGGTTATAAACCGCAGGAAGCCAGTCGGATGATCAGTAAAGTCGGTCGACCGGATGCGGATTGCGAAACGCTGATCCGCGAAGCGCTACGCGCCGCCATTTGAGGTAAGTCATGATAGAAGCCGACCGCCTGGTCTCTGCTGTAAGCGTTAACGAAGAAGAGAGTCTCGATCGCGCCATTCGCCCGAAAATGCTGACCGAGTATGTCGGCCAGCCGCAGGTGCGTGAGCAGATGGAGATTTTCATCAAGGCAGCGCAGCTGCGCGGCGATGCGCTCGATCATCTGCTGATTTTTGGTCCGCCGGGACTCGGCAAAACCACCCTGGCGAACATCGTCGCCAATGAAATGGGGGTTAACCTGCGCACCACCTCTGGTCCGGTGCTGGAAAAAGCCGGTGACCTGGCGGCGATGCTGACCAACCTTGAACCGCATGACGTGCTGTTTATCGATGAAATTCACCGTCTGTCGCCGGTGGTAGAGGAAGTGCTTTATCCGGCAATGGAAGATTATCAGCTGGATATCATGATTGGTGAAGGTCCGGCCGCCCGTTCGATTAAGCTCGATCTGCCGCCGTTTACCCTGATTGGTGCCACCACCCGCGCCGGTTCACTCACTTCGCCGTTACGCGATCGCTTCGGCATTGTGCAGCGGCTGGAATTCTATCAGGTGAAAGATCTGCAGCACATTGTCGGCCGCAGTGCCGCCTGTCTGGGGCTGGCGCTGAGCGAAGAGGGTGCGTTAGAAATTGCCCGTCGCGCACGCGGTACGCCGCGTATCGCCAACCGCCTGCTGCGCCGGGTGCGGGATTTTGCCGAAGTGCGGGCTAACGGTGAGCTGAGCGGCGAGGTCTCTTCCAGCGCACTCGATATGCTGAACGTCGACAGTGAAGGGTTCGATTATATGGACCGCAAGCTGCTGCTGGCGATTATCGATAAGTTTATGGGCGGACCGGTCGGACTGGATAACCTGGCCGCTGCGATTGGCGAAGAGCGTGAAACCATTGAAGATGTGATCGAACCGTTTTTGATCCAGCAAGGGTTCATTCAGCGCACACCGCGCGGCCGGATGGCCACGCAGCATGCTTATCGTCATTTTGGCATCACCCGCGAGGTCTGATCAGACCGCCGGTTTGCGCACCATGCTGATAATAAACAGGATGGCGGCGCACAGTACCACCGACGGACCGGCGGGCGTGTCGTAGAAGGCGGAGAAGGTCAGGCCGCCGGTGACGGCCAGCACGCCAATAACCACCGCCACGCCAGCCATCCCCTCGGGTGAACGGACAAAACGTCGTGCGGTGGCGGCCGGGATAATCAGCAGCGAGGTAATGATCAGCGCGCCGACAAATTTCATCGCCACCCCGATAGTCAGCGCGGTGACCAGCATCAGAATCAGGCGGGTTCGCTGAATATTGACGCCATCCACCTGCGCCAGCTCCGGGCTAATGGTCATCGACAGCAGCGAACGCCACTGCCATGCCATCACCAGTAACACCACCACCACGCCGCCGCCCATCATCCACAGATCGTCCGGCGTCACCGCCAGCAAATCACCAAACAGATAGGCCATCAGGTCGACGCGCACGTTCTTCATCAGGCTGACCACCACCAGGCCCAGCGACAGCGCGCTGTGCGCCATGATGCCGAGCAGGGTATCGATCGCCAGATGCGGGCGGCGTTCCAGCCACACCAGCCCGAGTGCCAGGCAGACCGTCACCAGGATCACTGCGTAATAGGGATTAACGTTGAACAGCAGGCCAAACGCGACGCCGAGCAGCGAGGCATGGGCCAGCGTATCGCCGAAGTAGGACATTTTGCGCCAGACGACAAACGACCCCAGCGGGCCCGCAGCCAGCGCTAACATCACGCCACCTATCCAGCCCGGTAATAACAACTCAATCATGATGAACCCTGTCCTTTGCGTAAAACGATTCGTCCCTGCAGGTCGTGACGGTGATTATGATGATGACGATAAATGGCCAGTTGCTGCGCGCCGCGCGGACCGAACATCGCGATAAATTCGGGATGCTGCGACACCGCTTCCGGGGTTCCGGAGCAGCAAATATGGTGATTAAGGCACAGCACCTCGTCGGTTTTGGCCATCACCAGGTGCAGATCGTGGGAAACCATCAGCACGCCACAGTTCAGTTCATGACGCAGCTGGTCGATCAGGTCGTACAGCGCCACCTGGCCATTGACGTCAACCCCCTGAGTCGGCTCGTCGAGCACCAGTAACTGGGGCTGATTGAGCAGGGCGCGCGCCAGTAACACCCGCTGGGTTTCCCCACCGGAGAGTTTTTGCAGCGGTGCATTGAGCAGGTGCCCGGCCTGAACACGCTTCAGGGCGGGCAGGATCTCCGCGCTTTTACTGCCACGCGACAGGCGCATAAAGCGTTCAACCGTGACCGGCAGCGTCGGGTCGATGTGCAGTTTCTGCGGTACATAGCCGATACGCAGTGACGGATCACGCCTGAGCGTGCCGCTGGTCGGCGCGAGCAGGCCCAGCACCACCCGCACCAGGGTCGACTTACCCGCACCGTTTGGCCCCAGCAACGTCAGAATACGGCCCGGCTGCAGCGACAGACTGACGCCAGACAGCACATTGCGCTGGTCAAATTTAATCGAAACGTTTTCGAGTGTAACAAGTGAGGTCATAGTATTTACAGGTTGCACAGAATTTCGAATGTTATAATATCACATCCCACACCAAGGTCACGATGGAATGACGCATAATGTTACATATTAAAAAGGGCGCACTTTTCGCCTTAACTGCTTTCTCCGCTACAGCTTCTTTAACCTTTCCTGCACAGGCAAATGTGGTCGCTTCACTCAAACCGGTCGGTTTTATCGCGGCCGCGATTGCGGATGGGGTAACGCCGGTAGATGTGCTGTTGCCAGACGGTGCCTCTGAGCATGATTACGCCCTGCGTCCATCCGATGCAAAACGCTTAAAAAACGCGGACTTAGTGGTGTGGGTCGGGCCTGAAATGGAAGCCTTTATGGCGAAGTCGGCAGCTGAACTGCCAGCGAAAAAAAATCTGGCAATTGCCGATATTAATGGGGTGAAACCGTTATTGATTAGCGGCGGTGAAGATGAAGATGAACATACAGCGGAAAAATCCGAACAGCCGGATGCCGATGCCCATCATCATCATCACGGCGAATTTAATATGCACCTGTGGTTGTCGCCAGAGATCGCACGCAAAACCGCGGTTGCAATCCATGAAAAATTATTGGAACTTATGCCGCAAGATAAAGCCAAACTTGACGCCAACCTCCAGCAGTTTGAGGTAACTTTGGCGGACACGGACAAACGCGTTAACGCACAACTCGCACCGGTCAGAAACAAAGGATATTTCGTTTTTCACGACGCTTACACGTACTTTGAAAAACACTACGGTCTCTCGCCTGCCGGGCATTTTACCGTTAATCCTGAGATTCAGCCGGGCGCCCAGCGTTTACACCAGATACGAACACAGTTGGTTGAGCAGAAGGCGGTATGCGTCTTTGCTGAACCACAATTCAGGCCAGCAGTCATCGATGCTGTCGCCCGCGGAACGCAGGTGCGTAAAGGTACGCTCGATCCGCTGGGAACAGACATCAGCTTAGCTAAAGATAGCTATGTGAAATTCCTCTCACAGCTGTCGAGCCAGTATGCAAGCTGCCTGAATGGAGCATGAGGAATAGGTAAAAGTGCAGCAGATAGCCCGCTCTGTCGCCCTCGCATTTAATAATTTGCCGCGCCCCCACCGCGTTATGCTGGGTTCTTTAACCGTTGTAACTCTGGCCGTCGCCGTCTGGCGGCCTTACGTCTACCATCCTACCGATGATGTGACGCCTATCGTCAAAACCATCGAGCTGGATAAAAATGAACTCCGCACTTTGCTGCCGGAAGCCAGTGAGCCGATTGATCAGAGCACACCGGAACCGGACGAAGAGCTGCCGGCAGATGATGTCGATACTGGCGTGCCTGACACGCCGGGCGTCCACGAATATACCGTCTCCTCAGGCGACACGCTGAGCAGTGCGCTGAATCAGTATGGCATCGACATCGGCGACATCAATTCGCTGGTGGTCAGCGATCGTGATTTACGTAACCTGCAGGTCGGGCAGCAGCTGAGCTGGACCCTGGCCGATGATGGCAGCCTGAAAACCCTGAGCTGGGAGATCTCCCGCCGCGAAACCCGCACCTATGAGCGTACCGATAAAGGTGGCTTTAAAATGGAAGCGGAGATGCAGAAGGGCGAGTGGCGCAACAGCGTCCTGCAGGGTGAAGTGCGCGGCAGTTTTGCCGCCAGCGCCCAGCGGGCCGGGTTAACCAGTGCAGAAGCCAGCAGCGTGATTAAAGCGCTGCAGTGGCAGATGGATTTCCGCAAGCTGCGGGCCGGCGATCGGTTCAGCGTCTTAATGTCGCGTGAAATGCTCGACGGTAAAAGCGCGCAAAGCCAGCTGCTCGGCGTACGCCTGCGCAGCGGCGGCAAAGACTATTATGCCTTCCGCGCCGAAGACGGGAAATTCTACGATCGCAACGGCTCCGGTCTGGCGCGCGGCTTTATGCGCTTCCCGACGGTGAAACAGTATCGCGTCTCCTCTAACTTCAATCCGCGCCGTCTGAACCCGGTGACCGGGCGCATTGCGCCGCATAAAGGCGTCGACTTTGCGCTGCCGATCGGCACCCCGGTGCTGGCGGTGGGCGACGGTGAAATCGTGGTGGCGAAGAACGGCGGAGCGGCGGGTAACTACGTGGCGATCCGTCACGGACGTCAGTACATGACGCGCTATATGCACATGAAGAAGGTGCTGGTGAAGCCGGGCCAGAAAGTGAAGCGTGGCGACCGCATCGGGCTGTCTGGCAACACCGGACGTTCAACCGGGCCACATCTGCACTTTGAAATCTGGATCAACAATCAGGCGGTTAACCCGTTAACGGCTAAGCTGCCGCGGATGGAAGGACTGACCGGCAAAGAACGCAGCGAATATATGGCGCAGGTGAAATCCTGGCTGCCTCAGCTGGGTCTGAAATAAGCGAATTTCGTCACATCGCGCAAAAACCGACGGCAATCCCGTCGGTTTTTTTATATCTGGCGCACGATGATTGCAAATTTGCCTGTCGTCACTATCATTAGCCGGTCATTGCTTGAGGCGAGTGCATGGAAACCCGAAAAAAAAATAACGCTGAATTTATTCCCGTTTTTGAACGTTCATTTCTCAAACCTAAATACTGGGGAAGCTGGCTGGCGATTGGTGGACTGGCCGCGATGGCGATGTTACCGCCGAAAGTGCGCGATCCGCTGCTGGGTCGGTTAGGCCGCTTTGCCGGCAAACTGGCAAAAGGCGCCCGTCGACGCGCCCTGATTAACCTCTACTATTGCCTGCCGGAACTGAGTGAAACCCAGCGTGCCACGCTGGTTGATGAGATGTTTGCCACGGCACCGCAGGCGATGGCAATGATGACCGAATTAGTGCTGCGCGATCCGGCGCGAATTCGCGAGCGCGTAGAGTGGCACGGCCGTGAAATTATTGACCAGATGCAGGCAGAGCAGCACAACGTCATTTTTTTGGTCCCCCACGGCTGGGCGGTGGATATTCCCGCCATGCTGCTGGCGTCAGAAGGACAGAAGATGGCAGCGATGTTCCACAACCAAAGCGATCCGCTGATGGACTATGCCTGGAACACCGCGCGTCGCCGCTATGGCGGCCGGCTGCATGCCCGTAATGACGGCATTAAACCGTTTATCAGTTCGATTCGTCAGGGCTACTGGGGCTACTATCTGCCCGATCAGGATCACGGTGCTGAACACAGCGAGTTCGTCGACTTTTTCGCTACCTATAAAGCGACACTGCCCGCGGTCGGCCGACTGATGAAAGTGTGCCGCGCCCGCGTTGTGCCGCTGTTTCCGGTCTATAACAGCGACACGCATAAGCTGGAAATCTATGTGCGGCCACCAATGGACGATCTGCTGGACGCGGATGACCATCAGCTGGCGCGCCGGATGAATGAAGAGGTAGAGATATTTGTGCGCCCGCATCCGGAACAGTACACCTGGATCCTGAAGCTGCTGAAAACGCGCAAAGAAGGGGACATCGAGCCCTATTCACGGAAAGAGCTCTACCCACGCAAATAGTAAAAAGGCCGCGAAAGCGGCCTTTTTTGATCCTGAAGTTCGCGCCACTCAGCTGTGAAACGGAGAATGCTCAGGCAGCAGGCTCAGATCGCACACAGCAGGCTCAGGGAGTATACGCCCCGCAAAGACGCAAAACCCGCCAGCCACGGCAGGCTCAGCGCGGGCAATGACGCACCTCATCCCCTGGGTGCGCCCGCACCGGGCCAACGCTTTGCGTTGTTCAAAAATGCTTCCGACGTTTTTGTCCATCGCCCGCTATGCTTTCCCGGCGTATGCCTCATTGCTTAACGTTTCTCAGCTGGCTGCGCAAGGCAAACCCCTGGTTGCGGCCTTGTTATAACGCTTCCAGCCTGCTACGCCGTTTGCGTTCCCGCATAAACAGGATCACCAGACCAAACCACAGTACGCCGCTGATAAAGTTAATCAGACAGAACCACAGCGTACCGCCGCTGAAGTAGCCGCTTTTCGCCAGTTCAATGCCGATTGCCAGCGTCAGAATGCTGATCATCCCCAGCATCGCCGCTACGCTGCCTTTGCCTTCATTGCTGGCGTAGAGCGTCAGGCGGTAGAGTCCGGCGTTTACCATGCCCGCACCAAAGGCGTACAGGCTGAGACCGGCGGTAATCAGCAGATAGCCGTGGCTGTTGAGCAGACTGGCCAGCAGCGCCAGGCTCAGTCCGATCAGAATCGGCCAGGCAGCAAACTTTACCGGCTGCTCAATCGGCACCCGTCCCGCCAGCTTGCTCAGCGTCAGGTTACCGGCAATCATCGCCAGGAACACCGGCAGCTGCAGCAGCGCGTACTGCATGCGCGACAGCCCTTCGTCGTGCATCAGGATCACCGGCGACAGCGCAACCCAGGTGAGGATCGGGATAAACACCAGCCCGATGGCGAACGATCCAGTCATTACCAGCCGATCTTTCATCAGTCGTCCGTAGTTACGGGCCAGATTCGGCAGGGCGATGGAATGACTGCGGTCGCCGGCAGTTTCCGGCATCACTCGCCACAGCACCACAAAGGCCAGCAGGCTACAGCCGGCGAACAGCCAGAACATGCTGCGCCAGCTGCCCACGGTCAGCCACGCCGCGCCCGCCAGCGGACCGGCCAGCGGGGCCAGCAGCGCAACGTTAGCCATCAGCGCCATCATCCTCACCGCCAGTGCTTCATCAAACGCCTCCTGAATCGCGGCATAGCCGACCGCGCCGATAAAGCACAGGCTGATCCCCTGCACAAAGCGCAGGCTGACAAACTCCTCAATCGAGCTGACCCAGTGGGTGAGAATGCAGGCGGCGGCAAAAAACAGAATGCCGGCAAGCATCACCGGCCGGCGACCAAACTTATCGGAGAGCGGACCGAGCAGCCACTGCAGCACCACGCCGCCAATCAGGTAGGCGGTCAGCGAGGTCGATACCCATTCCGGGCCGACATCAAATTCCGCCGTGACGATCAGCATGCCGGGCTGGATCATGTCGTGGGCAATGTAGGTTGCGAATTCGAACAGGACTAACGCCAGAGGAAACAACAAAATTCGGCCGGTAAGCTGGCTGATGGGGTGGAAACGGGCCATCTGGCCTCCTTGTCAGAAAAGAAAAACGCGACTGGCAGGCAGTCGCGTCTTCTATTCTACACCGGCAATGTTAACCCGGGGGGCAATTAATCCACGCGCAGCACGCGCGTGGTATTGGTGGTGCCGGTGGCGCCCATTACGTCGCCCTGAGTGACGATAACCAGGTCACCTGATACCAGGAAGCCCTTATCGCGCAGCAGGTTGACTGCATCGTGCGCGGCGGCCACGCCGTCATTGTTGCTGTCAAAGAACACCGGCGTCACGCCACGATACAGCGCAGTCAGGTTGAGAGTGCGCTCATGACGCGACATGGCAAAAATCGGCAGGCCCGAGGTGATACGTGAAGTCATCAGCGGGGTGCGGCCAGATTCGGTCATGGTGATGATGGCGGTTACACCCTGCAGGTGGTTAGCGGCATACATCGACGACATCGCAATCGCTTCTTCTACGTTGTCGAACTGCACGTCGAGACGGTGTTTAGAGACGTTAACACTCGGGATCTTCTCCGCGCCGAGGCAAACTTTGGCCATCGCCGAGACGGTTTCTGCCGGATACTGACCGGCAGCGGTTTCTGCTGACAGCATCACCGCATCGGTCCCGTCCAGCACCGCGTTCGCCACGTCCATCACTTCCGCGCGGGTCGGCATCGGGTTGGTAATCATCGACTCCATCATCTGGGTGGCGGTGATGATGGTGCGGTTGAGCTGGCGGGCGCGACGAATTAACGCCTTCTGAATGCCGACCAGTTCCGGATCGCCAATCTCAACGCCGAGGTCGCCACGCGCGACCATCACCACATCCGAGGCGAGAATAATGTCATCCATCGCTTCCTGACTGGCGACCGCTTCGGCACGTTCAACTTTCGCCACCAGCTTCGCATCACAACCCGCTTCACGAGCCAGACGGCGGGCATAGTTCATGTCTTCGCCGCAGCGTGGGAAGGAGACCGCCAGATAGTCGACCTTAATTTTCGCCGCGGTGATAATGTCCGCTTTGTCTTTTTCGGTCAGCGCTTCGGCCGACAGGCCGCCGCCCAGCTTGTTAATCCCTTTATTGTTCGACAGCGGGCCACCGACGGTGACTTCGGTGAACACTTTCATCTCCTGAACTTCCAGCACTTTCAGCTGCACGCGACCATCATCCAGCAGCAGGATGTCGCCCGGCACCACATCTGCCGGCAGGCCTTTGTAGTCGATACCGACGCGCTCTTTGTCGCCTTCGCCTTTACCGAGGCTGGCATCCAGCAGGAAGCGATCGCCGATGTTGAGGAAAACTTTGCCTTCTTTGAAGGTCGATACGCGAATTTTTGGACCCTGCAGGTCACCGAGGATCGCCACATGGCGACCCAGTTTTGCCGCAATCTCACGCACTTTATCTGCACGAATCTGGTGATCTTCTGGCGTGCCGTGGGAGAAGTTGAGTCGCACAACGTTTGCGCCGGCCGCGATGATTTTTTCAAGGTTATTATCACGATCGGTAGCCGGGCCGAGGGTTGTTACGATCTTGGTTCTTCTGAGACGTCTTGACATGAAGGACTCCGTTAACAAATAAGCCGGTCCTGGTCGGCGGACACGGCATGGTTAGCTATTCTATATGATCGATGGGCTGTGATACGACTCACATTGTAAATGTGATGTTAATTATTTTGTTGTGTATCGGCTTCCCGAAGGGCGTGCTTTTCGTAACGCGACGCTTTTAACGCCTGTTTTACGCGTTTGAGGTTTTCCCGAAAAGGCGTCCCGCGTTCCAGGGTAAAACCGGTCGCCAGCACATCGATCACGGTTAACTGCGCCAGGCGCGACACCATCGGTAGATAGACATCAGTGTCTTCCGGCACATCAAGCACTAAAGCCAGCGCGGCTTCATCGGCAAGGGGCGAATCGGGAGAGGTGATGGCAATAACGGTGGAACCGTTTACACGGGCCAGGCGAGCCAGTTCTACCATATTTTTTGTGCGGCCAGTATGTGAAATGAGAACAAAAACGTCACCGGCTCGACTATTTATACAACTCATGCGCTGGATCACAATATCGTCCGACCAGATGACCGGTAAATCAAAGCGCAGAAATTTGGTGAAGGCGTCATGCGCCACCACCGCCGAGGCGCCAAGGCCAAAAAACGCCAGCTTACTGGCGCCGGTCAGCAGCGTCACCGCCTGCTGCAGGCGTTCGGTATCCAGCTGGTCGCGCACCTGCTGCAAACCCGCCAGCGCCGAATCGAAGATTTTGTGGCTGTAGTTCTCCACGTTGTCGTGCTGCTCCACGCCACGACTGACCCAGTTGCTGCCTTTTACCAGACTCTGCGCCAGTTGCAGTTTGAGGTCGGGAAAGCCGCGTGCGCCCAGCCGGTGACAGAAGCGGTTGACCGTGGGTTCGCTCACGCCCGCTGCCCGCGCGAGGGTGGCGATGCTGGAGTGCATTGCGGCCTGCGGTGCAGCCAGAATCTGCCCGGCGACTTTCTGTTCCGCTTTACTCAGCGCAGCCTGCTGCGCCTCAATCTTTTCCAGCATATTCATAAGTGGATGACCATTATCACTTTTATCAATTTCAATTATTGCTGTCGTCGGCAGCCATTAACAGAGACTATATCGCGTTAGCGCCGGTCGGGCGCAAGGCCGGATAAGTCGGGTACGGCTTTTTTTGGCATACTTTGACGGCGGCCGGATTTTCGCTGACAACATCAGACACAGAAAAAAAGCTGAAATGCGCACGTGTCATCACACGCGCTGAGGCTATCCGGTACAGAGTTAATGCGGTTGACCCGGCGCGTCGGTTTACCTGGCGCGGGGAAAAAAGTACATTGTGCTGAAAGAAAATAACAACCTGGACCCGGTGGCAGAGGATGCATCACCATCGGATTATCCTGCAACGAGGAGAGGAAAATGGCGGTTACACAAACAGCCCAGGCATGCGATCTGGTGATTTTCGGTGCCAAAGGCGATCTTGCACGCCGTAAACTGTTGCCTTCACTGTATCAGTTAGAAAAAGCGGGTCAGATTCACGAAGAGACCCGCATCATTGGCGTAGGCCGTGCCGAGTGGGACAAAGCGGAATACACCAAAGTGGTACGTGAAGCGCTGGAAACCTTCATGAAGGAGAAGATTGACGAAGCGCTGTGGGATAAGCTCAGCGGCCGTCTCGACTTCTGCAACCTCGATGTCAACGACACCACGCACTTCCCGAAACTGGGCAAGATGCTGGATCAGAAAAAACGCACCACCATCAACTATTTTGCTATGCCACCCAGCACCTTCGGCGCCATTTGTCAGGGTTTGGGTACTGCGAAGCTGAATGCCAAACCGGCGCGCGTGGTAATGGAGAAGCCGCTCGGCACCTCACTGGAAACCTCACAGGAAATTAACGACAGCGTCGGCGAATATTTCGATGAGAGCCAGGTGTTCCGTATTGACCACTATCTGGGCAAAGAGACGGTACTGAATCTGTTAGCCCTGCGCTTTGCCAACTCGATTTTCGTCAATAACTGGGATAACCGCACCATTGACCACGTACAGATCACCGTGGCGGAAGAGGTGGGGATTGAAGGTCGCTGGGGTTACTTCGACAAAGCGGGCCAGATGCGTGACATGATCCAGAACCACCTGCTGCAGATTCTGACCATGATCGCCATGTCGCCGCCTTCCGATCTCAGCGCTGACAGCATCCGTGATGAAAAAGTGAAGGTGCTGCGTTCACTGCGCCGTATCGATCAGACCAACGTGCGTGAGAAAACCGTACGTGGCCAGTACACCGCCGGCTTCGTGCAGGGCAAAAAAGTGCCGGGCTACCTGGAAGAAGAGGGCGCGAACAAATCGAGCGCCACTGAAACCTTCGTCGCCATCCGCGTGGATATCGACAACTGGCGCTGGGCGGGCGTGCCGTTCTATCTGCGCACCGGTAAGCGTTTACCGACCAAATGTTCTGAAGTGGTGGTCTACTTCAAAAACCCTGAGATGAACCTGTTCAAAGATTCTTACTCAGAACTGCCACAGAACAAGCTGACCATTCGTCTGCAGCCGGACGAAGGGGTGGATATCGAAATCCTGAACAAAGTGCCAGGCCTCGATCACAAGCATAAGCTGCAGACCACCAAACTCGATTTAAGCTACTCCGAAACCTTTAACCAGTCACATCTGGCCGACGCGTATGAACGCCTGCTGCTGGAAAGCATGCGCGGCATTCAGGCGCTGTTTGTCCGTCGTGATGAAGTCGAAGCGGCCTGGACCTATGTCGATTCGATCATTGAAGCCTGGGCGGCGGATGGCGATTCCTCCAAACCGTATCAGGCCGGGACCTGGGGCCCGGTTGCCTCAGTGGCGATGATCACCCGCGATGGTCGTTCGTGGAACGAGTTTGAATAACTGAACGTTTAAGGCCCGCACCGTGCGGGCCTTTTTTTTGTCCGGCGCGATTATGGAAAAGTGAACTGGCGTTTCAAAAATCGTTTGAGGCGATAGACGCTCAGGAAGCGGATCCTGTATGGTAGTGGCGCAATTACAGGGCAGGAGCCGATGCTCCATGACCGGGCCGCTAATCCCGGTGTTATCAAGCAAGGGGAAGTGATGAAAAACTGGAAAACGAGTGCCGAACAGATTCTGACCACCGGACCGGTCGTGCCGGTGATCGTGGTAAACAAGCTGGAACACGCGGTTCCGATGGCGAAAGCGCTGGTCGCGGGCGGCGTCAGGGTGCTGGAAGTGACGCTGCGCACCCCGGTAGCGATGGATGCACTGCGGGCGATGATCAAACAGGTGCCTGAGGCGATTGTCGGTGCCGGTACGGTGATCAATCCCCAGCAGTTGCAGGAAGTAACCGATGCGGGCGCGCAGTTTATTATCAGCCCTGGCGTCACCGAATCATTACTCAAAGCCGCCGTCGAAGGGCCGGTGCCGTTAATTCCTGGCATCAGCACCGTTTCTGAACTGATGACCGGTATGGATTACGGCCTGCGTGAATTCAAATTCTTCCCGGCGGAAGCCAACGGTGGCGTGAAAGCGCTGCAGGCGATTGGCGGGCCTTTCCCGCAGGTGCGTTTCTGCCCGACCGGTGGCATTTCTCCGGCCAACTACCGTGACTATCTGGCGCTGAAAAGCGTGCTGTGTATTGGCGGGTCTTGGCTGGTGCCAAACGATGCGCTGGAAACCGGCGACTGGGATCGGATTTCCCGACTGGCGCGTGAGGCAGTGGAAGGGGCGAAGTAAGAGCAGGCGGTGAGCACCGGCTCACCGCCGTGGAGTTATCCCTCGACCGTCACCGCAGCCGCGCTGGCAACGGCGCGCGCAATCGCCTGGTCGGTGGTCTCACCGCTGGCAAGCGCCACGCCTAACCGACGCTGACCGCTGATCTCCGGCTTGCCGAACAGTCGCAGTTGCAGACCGGCACCCAGCGCCGCGTCGACGTTGACGAACTGCACATTCTGGCTGGTCAGCTGCGGCAGGATCACCGCCGACGCAGCCGGACCATACTGGCGGATGCCGCCAATCGGTAAGCCAAGAAAAGCGCGCACGTGCAGTGCAAACTCCGACAGATCCTGCGAAATCAGGGTGACCATACCGGTATCATGCGGACGTGGCGACACCTCGCTGAACACCACCTCATCGCCACAGACGAACAGCTCAACGCCAAACAGACCGTAGCCGCCCAGCGCCTTCACCACCTGAGCCGCAATCGTCTGCGCCCGCTGCAGCGCCAGATCGCTCATCTGCTGCGGCTGCCAGGACTCACGGTAATCGCCGTCTTCCTGACGATGACCAATCGGCGCGCAGAAATGAATGCCATCGACTGCACTGATGGTCAGCAGGGTAATTTCAAAATCAAACGCCACCACCCCTTCGACGATGACCCGACCGGCACCGGCACGACCGCCTTGCTGCGCATATTCCCATGCACGGTCCAGCTGACTGGCATCGCGGATAAAGCTCTGGCCTTTGCCGGATGAACTCATCACCGGTTTTACGATGCAGGGAAAACCGATCTCTGCGGCAGCCTGATCGAAACGCGCTTTACTGTCGGCGAAGCGGTAACGGGAGGTCGGCAGCGACAGCTCTTCGGCTGCCAGACGGCGAATGCCTTCGCGGTTCATGGTCAGCTGCGCGGCGCGTGCGGTTGGCACCACACGCTGGCCTTGCTGCTCCAGCTCAACCAGTTTATCGGTGGCGATGGCTTCGATTTCCGGCACCACGAAGTCAGGCTTCTCCTGGGCGATCAGCGCGGCCAGCGCGTCGCCATCCAGCATGTTGATCACATGGCTGCGATGCGCCACGTGCATCGCCGGGGCATCGGCATAGCGATCGACAGCAATCACTTCCACACCCAGACGCTGACACTCCAGCGCCACTTCTTTACCCAGTTCACCTGAACCTAATAACATCACGCGCGTGGCCGCAGGGCGCAGCGCTGTTCCGAGAGTCGTCATAAATTCACCTAAGCAGTCAAAATGCGCGCGCAGTATAAACGAAAACGTTTGCGTTCTCATCTTTCCTGCCCGCTGGCGGCTGTTTTGCCGTACTTTTCCCGCTCTGACGTTTCCTGACATCTTTTTCGTCAGGATGGCTGACTACCATCTAAAACAGGAGTGGAAGATGAATAACTGGTTACAACAGATTCAGTCGGTACTGGCAAAGAAGGGCGGTAACAGTCAGTCTGGCGGGGGCTTAAGCGATATGCTGGCACCGGGCGCGTTAGGCGGTCTGGCGGGTATGCTGATTTCCAGTAAATCGTCACGCAAACTGTTAACTCAGTATGGCGGCAAAGCGCTGATTATCGGCGGCGGTGCCGCCGCTGGCGCGCTGCTGTGGAATAAATACAAACAGCGGGTGCGCGAAACGCATCAGGACGAGCCTGACTTTGGCGTGGCGCAGACCCCGGTCGACCTGCGGGCGGAGCGGCTGGTCACCGCGCTGGTGTTTGCTGCCAAGAGCGACGGTCACATCGACGATCAGGAACGCGCGGCGATTGAGCAGAACATTCAGCAGTCCGGCTACGGCAAAGATGCCGAACAGCTGATCCAGCAAGCGATGAGCCGACCGCTCGATCCGCAGTGGCTGGCGGCTGGCGTAAAGAACGAAGAAGAGGCACTGGAACTCTATTTCCTGAGCTGCGCTGCGATTGACGTCGACCACTTCATGGAACGCAGCTATCTGTCAGCGCTCGGCGACGCGCTTAAAATCCCGCAGGATGTCCGTGATGGGATCCAACAGGATATCGTGGCGGAGAAGGCCCGCCTGCCTGCCAGTTAACCCCCCACTGGCCACTGCCGGTGGCCAGCTTGCTGTTTCCGTACCAGCTGATGCTTGGCTTCCTGCGCCTTTGGTGCCACGCTTACAGATCATTACTTTCACGGAGACGGATGTCATGAAAGCACCCATCGCAAAGAAAATACCGCATGAGATGACGCTGCATGGTGAAACGCGCGTCGATAACTACTACTGGCTACGCGACGACAAACGTGAAGATAGCGAGGTACTTGATTACCTGCGGGCTGAAAATAACTATGGCCGCAAAATCATGTCCACTCAGCAACCGCTGCAGGAGCGGGTGCTGAAGGAGATCATTGACCGTCTGCCGCCGGAAGACCATTCGGTGCCCTATGTGAAGAACGGGTATCGTTATCAGAGTCGCTATCAGAGCGGCAATGAATATCCGGCTTATTATCGCCAGCCCGCCGCCAGCGGGGCGTCGGATGAGTGGACGCTGCTGCTGGATGCCAATCAGCGCGCCTCCCACAGTGAGTTCTACACCATGGGCGCACTGCACATCAGCCCGGATAATCAGGTAATGGCGCTGGCCGAAGATTTCCTGTCGCGGCGGCAATATGGCATTCGCTTCCGCAATCTGCTGAGCGGCAGCTGGTATCCCGAAGTGCTGAGCAATGCCTCATCCAGCTTCGCCTGGGGCAACGACTCCCGTACCGTCTACTATGTGCAGAAACATCCGCAGACGCTGCTCTCTTATCAGGTGTGGCGGCATGAACTGGGTACGCCGCAGTCCGACGACCAGCTGGTGTATGAAGAGCAGGATGATACTTATCACCTCAGCGTGCACAAAACTACCTCTAAGCAGTTCATCCTGATCGCGCTATACAGCACCACCACCAGCGAAATTCAGCTGATTGACGCTAACTTTCCGGATGCGCAGCCGCACGTATTCCTGCCGCGCCGCCGCGATCATGAGTACAGCCTCGATCACTACGATCATCAGTTTTTTATCCGGTCCAACCGTGACGGCAAGAACTTCGGGCTTTATCGCACCCGTTATCTGGCGGAATCCCGCTGGGAGACGCTGATCCCGGCGCGCGATCATGTGGTAATGGAAGATTTCCAGCTGTTCCGCGACTGGCTGGTGGTGGAGGAGCGGCAGCGCGGGCTGACCAGCCTGCGGCAGATCAACTGGGCCAGCGGCGAAAACAGCGGCATCGCCTTTGACGATCCGACCTATGTCACCTGGCTGGCCTACAACCCGACGCCACGCACCAGTAAACTGCGCTACGGCTACTCCTCAATGACCACGCCGACCACGCTGTTTGAGCTGGATATGGATACCGGCGAGCGCCGCATCCTCAAGCAGAGCGCGGTCAAAGGCTTCAATGCGGACGATTATAAAAGTGAGCATCACTGGATTAAAGTCACTGATGGTACGGAAGTGCCGGTCTCGCTGGTGTATCACCGCAAATATTATCAGCCTGGTCAGAATCCGATGCTGGTGTATGGCTACGGGGCCTATGGCAGCAGCATGGACGCCGATTTCAGCGTCAGCCGCCTGAGTCTGCTGGATCGCGGTTTTGTCTACGCGCTGGTTCAGGTACGCGGCGGCGGCGAGTTAGGCCAGCAATGGTATGACGCGGGCCGCCTGCTGAAGAAGATGAACAGCTTCACCGATTTTATCGACGTGACTAACGCGCTGGTGGCGCGTGGATTCGGTCATCCTGAAAGACTCTACGCGATGGGCGGCAGCGCCGGTGGCCTGCTGATGGGCGCGGTGATCAACATGGCACCGCAGCGTTTCCATGGCGTGGTGGCGCAGGTACCGTTTGTCGATGTGGTGACCACCATGCTGGATGAGTCGATCCCGCTCACCACCGGAGAATATGACGAGTGGGGCAATCCTGAGCAGGCGGAATATTATCACTACATCCGCCAGTACAGCCCCTACGACAATATTGAAGCCAAAGCCTATCCGCATCTGCTGGTGACCACCGGCCTGCACGACTCGCAGGTGCAGTACTGGGAACCGGCCAAATGGGTGGCGAAGCTGAGGTCGCTGAAAACCGATAATAACCTGCTGCTGCTGTGTACCGACATGGATGCCGGCCACGGCGGCAAGTCCGGTCGCTATAAAGCCTATGAAGGGGTGGCGATGGAGTACACGTTTATTCTCGGGCTGGCACAGGGCACGCTACCGCCGACCGGGGATTACTGAGCCTCACTGAGGTATTTACGCAGCGCCTGCCGTAATGGCGGGCGCAGATCGGTCACGTTATCCAGCATCCATTTCAGGTAGCCCGGATCTTTACGGGCGATCACCGCAATCGCCTGGCCGCGGTATTTGCCGAACGGCAGAATATCGTCGCGCTGGGCTGCCGGTTGCGACCGCACAATCATTTCGGAGGCGCTCCAGCCCGAGGTCTCCATGATGCGAATCAACAGCGCGGCGGTAACATAACAGTCATACAGCGCGCGGTGCGCATGCAGATCCGCCGGTGGCGTCACGTCCAGCTTCAGCGAGTGCCGTAGCGCCTGGTTGCCATATTTAATCCCTGGCCACAGCTGACGCGCCAGCTGCATGGTGCAGATCCACTCTCCGTACATTTCCGGCAGCATGCGGCGGTCAAAACTGGCGTTATGCGCCACGTAGAACGCGCTGCCGTGGTAGCGGGAGATCGCCTGTTCAATGGTCGGCTTGTCGGCCACCATCGCTTCGGTAATGCGATGCACCGCCATCGCCTGACGGCTGATAGGGCGGTCGGGCAGGATCAGGTCGCTCATCGGATTGACTATCTGACCGTTGATCACGTCGACCGAGGCCACTTCCACCACGCCGCCCTGCAGGCCGCAGGTTTCAGTATCAATTACGCGTAATATCATTGTTTCATCTTCGGTTCATAAGGCAGACGCGACAGGCTGAGTGAGGCCTGGCGATAGTGCATCAGACGCTGGCGAAACCAGTCGCGCAGGGCTTCTGGTTGTTCCTGTGCGACCATCTCTGCGACCACCGGCATGTTATAGCGCTCTTTGAACGCCACGCCCGCTGCCGCCAGATCGACATTGATTTTGTCTTTCTCTTCCCGGGATAGCTGGGCAAGGTTATGGCTCATAGTGTTCTCCTGATGATGTGGGGCAAAAGTAATGTTTTCGCCGGCCTGAATCAAGGGTTAAGGATCGCATCGCTGGCCTCGACACCACAAATAGAGCAGCGTATCCTTTCGCCACGTTTGTCGCGTCAACGGTTGTTAAAAGGATGATCTTATGCAGAAAAAACCTGTTTCCCGCATGATGATTGCGCTAGCGGTGGCCGCAGGCTTCGCCTTTAGTCAGTCTGCGCTGGCCCATGCGCATCTTCAGTCATCAAGCCCGGTGGCTGACGCGCAGTTGACCCATTCAACCGATGCGCTGACGCTCAATTTTAGCGAAGATATCGAGGCGGCGTTCAGCGGCGTGACCTTGCTGGATGCGGCCCAACAGCCGGTGGCAACCGGTAAAGTGCGTGTCGAGCCACAGCACGCCAGTCGTCTGATTGTCGATCTGCCTCAGCCACTTAACGCCGGTAGTTACCGGGTTAACTGGCATGTGCTGTCGGTCGATGGGCATAAAACCTCAGGAAGCTACCGCTTCAGCGTGAAATAATCGTGGTGGACTTCGTCTGGCTGATGCTGCGCGGGTTGCATTTTGCCGCCCTGATGCTGCTAACCGCCAGCGCATGTTATTGCGCGCTGCTGGCACCGGCGCGCTATCGTCCACGGTTGACGATCTGCTTAAATCCGTTGTTGCAGTGGAGCGCGTGGCTGGCGCTGCTGAGCGCACTGGCAATGCTGGGCTGTCAGAACGTATTGATGAGCGGCGACAGTGCCAATCTGACCGATGGCGCGATCTGGCTGGCGGTGCTCGGCACCCGTTTCGGCGCGGTGTGGCAGTGGGAAATGCTATTCGGCGTGCTGGCCGTCGCTGGGCTGTGGCTGAAGGGCCGATTGCGCGTGCAGACACTGCTGCTGGCGGGCGTGCTGCAACTGGCCGCTCTGGCTTTAACCGGACACGCAGCGATGCGCGAAGGCTGGCCTGGCGCGCTGCAGCAGACCAATCAGGCGTTGCATCTGACTGGCGCGGCGTTCTGGGCCGGCGGTTTATTACCGCTGCTGCTGTTGATGCGCGAAGCGCGTCAGATCGATCGCCGTACTGACGCCATCCGCACCATGATGCGTTTTTCCCGTTATGGTCATCTGGCCGTGGCGTTAACCCTGCTGACCGGGATGATCAACAGCCTGCTGATCCTCGGCTGGCCGCTGGCGTGGCCCGATTCACGTTACGTGGCTTTATTGCTGTGGAAAGTAGTGCTGGTGGCATTGATGGTGCTGGTGGCGCTGATTAACCGTTACTGGCTGGTGCCACGCTTCCGTCTGGCGGGCAGTGGGACGCAGCAAAAATTTATCCGCATGACCCAGCTTGAACTGCTGCTGGCATGTGGAGTGGTTGGGCTGGTCAGCGTTTTTGCCACGCTGTCGCCAGCCTGAATATTATTAAGAAATGCGTAAAGGTAAGTTATGTTGCTGAAGAAAGTGATTCCCGCAGTCCTGTTGTTATCCGTATGCGGCCAGGCGCTGGCGGCGCAGATCATTACCGTCAGCCGCTTTGAAATCGGCAAAGACAAGTGGCCGTTTAACCGCGAAGAGGTGATGCTGACCTGTGAGAAAGACGGTTCACTGTTTGCCATCAACCCCAGCACTCTGATGCAATATCCGTTGAATGACAAAGCGGATCAGCTGTTCAAAACCAAACAGGTAAAAGCTCAGCCGATCAGCGTGATTCAGAGCGAAGATAAAGCCAATCCAGGCCATATGATGAGCCTGCAGCCGATTGTTGAGCGCACCCAGGCGCTGTGCGGTAAATAAACCCGCCGGGTGCAGCGCTGCGCTGCACCTGAATTCTGCTGTTTTCTGCCGTTGCGATCACAAACTGTTTCAGTTTCCGGCCCTAAGCCTCGCGCTGACTGGCAAAACCCGCGCGCTGTTCTAATCTTAACTTGCAAGGCGAAACCGCCTGCAAGAATGCCAACTTTTAGCGCACGGCTCACTGAGAGCCATTTCCCTGGACCGAATATAGGAATCGTATTCGGTCTTTTTTTGTCTGGTGTTCCTGATCAATATTTTATCGAAAAATCAATCAGTCAGACCCCATCCTGTTGCCCTCTGTTCTGCTTTGCCGGAACCAGTGCCGCTTTAATCCAGCGTGAATTCATCAGCCGCCGATCGAGCTTATGGCATACGGACGCAGAATTTCAGCGCGTTAATCAATCACCATCAGCTTGTACTCCACATCCCCTCAACGCCACCCATCCCAGTCCGCCCGCAAACTTGTGCTCACAGGCGTTTGGCTTATCCTTAAGGCTTAATCAAAGGGAGGTATGTTTATGAAGGCTGCAATTGCTAATAGTGAGCACCAGGTTGATGTTGTAGAGAAAACTCTGCGCCCGCTGAAGAATGGCGAGGCACGGCTGCGGATGGAGTGCTGTGGGGTTTGCCATACCGATTTGCACGTCAAAAACGGTGACTTTGGCGACAAAACGGGCGTGACGCTCGGGCATGAAGGTATTGGTATCGTTGAGGAAGTGGCACCCGATGTCACCTCGCTTAAGCCGGGCGATCGCGCCAGCGTGGCGTGGTTCTTCAAGGGCTGCGGCCACTGCGAATACTGTAATTCAGGAAATGAAACACTCTGTCGCGATGTGGTGAATGCCGGTTATACCGTTGACGGCGGCATGGCTGAAGAGTGCATTGTGGTAGCGGATTATTCGGTTAAAGTGCCGGAAGGACTTGATCCCTACGCCGCCAGTAGTGTTACCTGCGCTGGCGTCACCACTTATAAAGCGGTGAAAGTCTCAGAGGTGAAACCGGGTCAATGGATTGCCATCTATGGCCTTGGCGGACTGGGTAACCTCGCATTGCAGTACGCGAAGAATGTGTTCAACGCCAAAGTTATTGCTATCGACATCAGTGATGCGCAGCTTGAACTGGCAAAACAGATGGGTGCCGATCTGGTGGTTAACTCCGCCACTGAAGATGCAGCTGCGGTGATTCAGGAAAAAACCGGTGGCGCACACGCAGCGGTAGTCACTGCCGTTGCCAAAGCGGCATTTAACTCGGCGGTGGATGCGGTCAGAGCCGGAGGCCGGGTAGTGGCTGTCGGGCTGCCGCCTGAAGAGATGAGCCTGAATATACCGCGACTGGTGCTCGACGGCATTCAGGTGGTCGGCTCGCTGGTCGGTACCCGTAACGACCTGGCTGAAGCTTTCCAGTTTGCTGCCGAAGGAAAAGTGGTGCCGAAAGTGACCAAAAGGAAAATCGGTGAGATCAATACCATTTTCGATGAGATGATCCACGGCAAAATCCGTGGAAGAATGGTGATCGACTTTACCGGTCAGTCCGCCTGATCATCGTCATCAATCCGTATTCAAGCCCGCGCAGTGCGGGCTTTTTTACGTCGGCGTGCCGGTAGAACGGTGACGGCCAGTCATCGCACTCCACCAGTATCCCTCACTAATTAATCAGTTCTGCTGTATGTTCCAGGTGTCAGGAAAACGGGATTGATGACAATGAATCATTCCTGCCAGCCGGTGATTTAGCTGAGACGTTCTTTTCCGAACGGATTTTTCCCGAACATCACGCCATAATGGGTTAAGTTGAGTTTAAAAGAGCACGTCTCTGATTGTCTGACAAAGTATTAACTGTAAGAACACACCCAATGATTGTTGTATAAAGAATCATATTTAAGTAAAAAACCTCTGCTGAATGAGGCCTCAGGCATTGCCTGTATTCTAATTCTGCTAAAAACCAGGAGAATCTGTATCCTTAATCAGAATAAAAAACAGATAATAAATCAACGATAATTACCGCCAAAACGCGGCCAGGCCTGTCTGGTCAAATGCTCTTAATACGTCTGATAGCGTTGCCTTTTCGGGTTATAAGTGATTAAGCAATATTGCTATAATCCATTGCCTCTCAGGTATGAGAGTCATCAGGAAGTATGGGTTAAAACAAATAATAATTCTCCAGGAGTTTATCAGGATGGGTGTAAGTAACGATATTTATGTAACCAGCCCCCTGTTACCTCCGCTGTCAGAATTCTATCCATATCTGGAACAGATCTGGGAAAATAAACAACTGACCAACAATGGTCCTTTCCATCGCCAGCTCGAACTATCTCTGGAAAACTATTTAGGCTGCCAACACATTTCATTGTTTTCGAATGGCACCCTAGCATTGTTGTGTGCGATTCGTGCTTTGGGGATCACGGGAGAGGTCATTACAACACCGTATTCTTTTGTGGCCACCTCACATTCGCTCTCCTGGAGCGGCCTGAAACCGGTATTTGTTGATATTGATCCGCTTACCGGCAATCTGGACCCCGATAAAATCGAGCAGGCCATTACACCTCAGACAACGGCAATTTTGCCGGTTCACTGTTATGGTATCCCTGCGGACGTAGACAAAATTGATGCGCTGGCGAGGAAGCACGGTTTAAAAGTGATTTATGATGCAGCACATGCTTTTGGCGTAACCTGTGAAGGCAATTCAATTTTGCAACAGGGTGATTTATCAATCCTGAGTTTTCATGCGACTAAAGTTTTTAATACAGTTGAAGGTGGCGCTATAATATGTCCCGATCTGGAAACCAAACGTCATATTGATCGTTTAAAAAACTTTGGTTTTTCAAGTGAAACCACAGTAGATGCTATTGGTATAAATGCCAAGATGAACGAATTGCAAGCCGCTTTTGGATTGCTACAGCTTAAGCATATTGATCATGCGCTTTTACAGAGGAAAGCGTGTTACCAGCGATACAGACAAGCCTTTGCTCACCTCGAAGGTGTGAAAATTATTCAACCTGATGCACATGTCAGCTGGAACTATGCTTATTTTCCGTTATTTATTGGTGCGGACTTAAACTGCAGTCGCGATGAGCTTTATGCCGCTTTAAAAAATCAGGGAATAATGGCTCGCCGTTATTTCTTTCCCCTGATCAGCGATTTTCCGGTTTACTCCGGCCTGGCAAGCGCGAATCCGGACAATCTACCGGTAGCACGGCGACTGGCAAACCAGGTGCTTTGCCTGCCAATCTATGCAGGTTTAGCTGCGGAGGATCAACAGCGCGTGATTAACGTTGTTCTCAACGTGGCCGCTAAGCTTCGCTCCGATAGCGTTAAACAGCGAGTAACAGTATGAAACTCGGAATTTATGGCGCAGGAGGGTTAGGGCGAGAAGTTTTCGCGCTGGCCAGCGTGATTAATGCAAAAGATCAGCGCTGGACGAGTATTTTTTTTATTGATGACATTCACCCCAATCGGCTATTGAATAATGTTTCTGTTATCGAGTTCAGCGCAGCAGTTGATATTAAAGATATTGAATGCGTGGTTGCAGTAGGCGAACCAATGCTCAGGAATGAATTAATAAAAAAATTAAAGGCCAGTGGTATTCCGTTGGCTACGCTGGTACATCCTGATGTGGATATAAGCACCTCAACTTTTTTAGGGGAGGGCGTTGTAGTTTGCAAACAGGCTTTTATCTCCTGCGATTGTGTGATAAGTAATAATGCCTTTATACAGCCGCAGGTCTATGTTGGCCATGATTGTCATATTGGGGAGAGTAGCGTAATTTCTCCAGGCGTGATGCTGGGTGGAAACTGTAAAATTGGCAGTGGTGTATTTATAGGGATGAATGCCTGCATTAAAGAAAATAAAGGCGTAGGTAATAGTGTGATTATTGGCATGGGAGCGGTGGTTGTTAATGACATTGAAGAAAATATCATTGCATCAGGAAATCCAGCCCGCGTGATGAGAAGTAATGATGATAAAAATGTTTTTCGCCTTCAGTCAGTAAAAAATGAGAGTTAATAAAATCTGATTGCATAGTAAATTTTTGACGGCATTTACAGGCAGGCGCTTTCGCAGCGAATGGCGCTAACATGTAAGCTCTTGTCCGCTTGCTGCCAGACAGTGACAGGATGTACGGATATCTTTAGCATAAAGCAGATTACTTTCCCGCCATCTTATTTTGATATGAAAGATGTTGCCAGCACCAAAGAAACCCATAAAAATCACGCTCACCATTTATCACCGGCCTGTTAATAATTAATCTTGTTGTTAAGTAACCCATCTGATGGGGGCTTATGTCAGTAAACCACTCCCCGGGCGAACACAATGTAAATACTATCTTTACGGTATTCTGAGCCGGATGGCAGGAAAAAAATGTCTGATACGGGCACAACTGCGGCTGGCGACTTTGAAAGATCCTTTCTGAAATATCAGCGCGGGTTGTGAGCATGGCTGGAGACAAAACTCATCAGCGGACCGGGCATTATCTGGAGAGAATCGAAGTCTGTTTCGAAGAACTTCACTGTTTTGCTCCTGCCGCTTACGATCGCATCCTGCAACAAGTCTATGGAGATTACCGTGTCCCGCCAATACCCGACCAGCGGGATTCACTACATCAGATTGTGCATGTTGATTTGCATAAATCTTATCTGAGCCATCAGTAATGTCGGTCACTGAAGCGAGATCAGGTGCTGCAACATACTGCTGACCATTTCTTCATCCATGCATCATCTGCCAGGCAGTGCTGGCGCACTTCATTTTGCAAACCCTTGCCCATACTTTCACTGTTTTCAGCGTCGTGCAGATGGGCATTTATTGCATTGTGCCATTCAGCATACTGGTTGGCTACGCGTGTGGTTGTCAACGTATTGCTGCCGGTGCCGACAGATTCACTGCAAATTAAAGGTATTCCACAGGCTCCATATTCAATCAGGTACAGATAAGCCACAGCGTCTGTTAGCGGATGCCCGTCGTGTGGGATCAGAGCAAGGTCAGGATGCACTTGCATCAATTCCTTATGATAAATCTCGCTATCGGTCTCACGAATTACACTATTAATTAACGGCCGCAGCGCCGGCGGGCAGGCGCCAAAAATTAACCATTCAACCTGATCTGCAAAGGCGTTAATCAGTCGGGCGATGATTTGTTGCATATCTTTATGACAGAGTCTTCCTGGCAGACCAATACGCGGTTTTTTTCCCTGCCTGCGCAGGCTGCTTATTTGACCCCAGTCTGCCTGCGGCAAACAGGTGGGCATAATGATAATATCAGAGTGAAGGCCGGAAAATAACTCAGCCTCTGTTTCGTTGTTAACGATAAGACGGTCAATATAACCAAGATTTCCTCTTATCGTGTTGATGAAATGTTGTCTGGCATCTTGCGATTCCGGATGTAAAAGTAAATCCTTCGACAATGTTGCGTTAATCATGCCAACTTTGAAAGCTGAATTGAAGCGCGATAATTTTGCTATCCATGAATTAAAGTCTGCGCCGGTCTGCTGTTCAATTACTATTACGTCAGGATTGTAGCGGGTCACCTCAGGTAACGCGGGCAGCGACGTCATCTGCTTACCCTCAATTACTCCGGCATCGCGCAGTGCAGTAAACGGTTCAGTCACTCTGTAAGCATTCATTCTCTCTGGCTCACCGGTCACTGGCATGACCACCGGCAAGGGATGCCAGCACAAGGGTAGCCAGTGATGCTGATTGCTGTTTTGCAGCTCAAACGGCGTCGTTAACGATAAATTCTTGTTATAGGCAGGATCCTGACTGATTTGCACTAACCAGCGTTCAAACATGATATTTTCTTCTTTATCACGCTGTGACACGGGCATATCAGAGAGGGTTTTTTCTGGCTGTCGGCAGCCGCAGGCATAGGGTGTCCAGACCACCAGCCCACCGAGTTGGCCTACGCGCAGGCAAAAGTCGATATCGTCATAACACGTTAAGTCGGCGTCAAAGCCATTGACGGCATAACAGATATCCTTGCGTACCAGCATAAAATCGCCGGAAACCGCCGAGTAATTTTGGTCGGCGTGCAGGCGTGACAGGTAGCCGTTATTATTATCGTCAGTACCGTAAAAAGGTTCGCCTGCTATGCCCCCTTTTAAACCTAAAACATAGCCGGCATGGCGAATCAGATTATTGGCATAGCGTTGCTTGCCACCGACAATGGCAACCTCAGGCCGCCGGGCATGATTCAGCATATTATCCAGCCACTCTGCATCGGCCACCTGAATATCGCTGTTTAACAACAGCAAATAATCACCCTGAGCGTTAAGAATAGCCAGATTGGCCATTCCCGCCCGCTGCCAGGCTGCGGGGTAGTGCAATACTCTGATGCGCTGGGATGCGAGACCGGATATACCCGCCAGCCACGCTGCTCTTTCCTCATCTTCACGTTTATCTGCCACAATCAGCAGTTCATAATTTGGATAACTCGTGGATTCCAGTACCGCCATCACACAGCGACTGACGCTGTCGAACTGCCGTGCCAGTATGGCAATAGTGACCAGCGGTTTACCCTGATGATGATATTTAAGCTGCCAAGGACCCTGACGGGTGGGCAACACCTCTGCCTGCAGAAAACCACGGCGATGCAGGTGCGCCAGCAGCAACCGCTGATCTGCTGAATGATTTCTGCTGGTCCTCGCTGCCTGCAACAGCGGCTCGCTCAGGTGGCCAATGGTGTCAATGCCCGCGGATTCGATCAGCCGTAGCTGTAACTCAAATTCAAACGCTTCTGCGCAGGTCAGATTTAATCCGCCAGCCGCAATGACCCATTCACGCTTAAAGATCCAACCGCGGGACATCTGGTCAGGAGAACTTAAAAAAAAGTCCGGATTGAAATCTGGCCGGAAAAGTGTGCTTCGCGGTTTACCGCCGAGCCGATAAATGATGTCGGTATACAAGGCATTATACTGGCTGGCCTGATGTAAGGTGGTGGAGAGTGCGTGAAGGCCAGAAGGCAGCAACTGGTAACCTGCGTCAATAAACAGCAGCCAGTCACTCGCTGATTCACGGATGTGGTTGTTCAGCGCAGCCAGGCCTTCTGTCAGATCCAGGCGCAACTGTGCCGTTCCGGCAGGCAGATAATTGACCTGACTGTCTGTCAGGGCGATAACCTGCCAGCATAGTCCGGCAACGCTCAGCTTGAGGCTCTGCAGGGTGGTATCCCAGGCCTGCCAGTCTCCGTTTCGTGCATCAATAAACACCGTACAGCGGGAAGCGGTGACCTGAGTGGTGAGATATTCACGTAATAAGCGTTGCTGAGCCGGGCGTAAGCTTCGCTCGCCTAACCACATATTCACTCTGCTGCTGGCGAGCGAAGCGCCAATTTCATGGAGTATATTGTGCTCGCTAAACTGGTCTGGATGGGTGAGCGGAGCAACGCGGATTTGACTGTATGTCCGGGCCGGATCGTGCCAGCCGGACGCTTTTAACACCGCAGGCATATTTCTATGGGTAGCATTGACCAGCTCTGCATGATCGTTAACCGTAGAAAGTGACTGGCTGCGAGAAATGCGGTACTGAGCCAGTGTCTGAGTCACCATTGCCAGATGGCCATAGCGCAGGACCTTAAGATACATGGCTAGATCGCCGAGAAAGGGCATTGATTGGCCGCCGAGTACTGACAACGGCTCCCCTTCGGCGAGAATAGTGTGCAGTACAGTGGCGCGGATAAGCACCACGCTCGGCTCACCGATGAAGTTAAGCGGCTGTCCGGCTTCAAAATTAATTACATCCTGCCCATGAAGTACGCTATCACTATTAAATAGCGGGGCTGACCCTTCGTGGTCCGGCAGACGACGTCCTCGCACATCAATCATTTCACGGTGAGAGGTGGCCATGACAATATCAGGATGCTGATTAATGGCTGCTACTAGCTTACTGACACAGTCGGGTTTAAGCATGTCATCATCATGCAGGAACTTTATATATTCTCCGCGGGCCCGACTCAGACAACAGGCGGTGTTTTCCATCTCCCCCCGTGACGGGCTATTGCGATCATAGTCAACAGGCCAGCGAGAACGTTGCCGATGTTTCGCTACAATGCGTGCAATTTCGTCATCCTGACTGTCATCCCCGATGATAATTTCACAAGCCTCGTAATCCTGATCGAGGGCGCTTTGCAGCGCAGCCCCGAACCACGTCGCTTTCCACGCAGGAATAACAATGCTGACAAGACCAGGGACAAACACAGGCAAATTTCCTTAAGTGAGAAGGACACTTCCAGTTATCCAGCGGAAAAGCCTTGATTCTCTGTTGTAATCAAGGCAGTTAAGGATGGTGGCTCAGACCCGCATGTTAGTGGTCGGTCCTTCATGATGTGAAAAATAAATATTTTTTACGGTCGATAAATTCAGCGTACTATGCCAGATGCCGGTATAAAACTATCGCTATAAAAATCAGCATAACCGTCAGCTTTTGTTTCTTTATCAATGCCCTGAGTTACATGTGCTGGCGCGCTCCAGATATTTTTTAGAATATGAGGTGCGTATTGTTTTCATTTCTGACCAGCCAGTGGCCGTAATGATACAAGCTGTTCTGAATGAGACTGATACAGACTGGCGGCATCGGTAATATTGTTATCACTTTAAAAGGATAAACACAGAGGGAAAATAAACTTTAGAAATACAGAGCGCGCAGAAGTCAATAAAATCTGTTTCCAGTTTCCTGAACAACATAATGATAATCTTTTTAAACTAAACAGCTTTAATTGCCTTTCATTATTAAATGCCAAAGGGGTTAACGGCTAACAACAGGTTCAGGCTGCTTCCTCAGTGGAAGAGTGAGCGTGCTCGCAGCCTGAATTTCCACTCAGCTACAGCGTTCACATTATTCAGCCAGAAAAAACCCCGCCGCAGCGAGGTTAATTGATCGGGCCGGTTTACACCAGGCTGACGGAGAGCAGGGTGATCTCTTCGGTTTGCAGCTCCATGTTCTTTTTAATTTCAAACATATACGCCTCCAGTGCCTCTTCAACCTCATTGCCCTCGATGAAAGCATGCGCGGTCACGTGATCCTCACCTTTTGGCTTAATCACATAGGAAACGAACCACTTCTTATTCTGCATAACCATCCTCTTTCTCAGTGTTAAATCTCAATGTCAAATAATGTGGCACTTATTCCTGCCGGACTGGGTACCACCGCAGCCCGCTAATCGATCGGCGCCGGATGCAGCAGGTCGATCACATCATCGATTTCATTGCTGGCCGCATGGCGATCCAGTGCCACAGCGTAATAGCGCCCTTTACAGTAGTGCCGGGTTACGGCAACCCGATGACCGGTCTCACCGTCCGCTTCATCGCCGCCAGCGGGGCGCAGGTGCGGCGGGATCACCAGCTCAGTTTCCAGCTCATCAGCCTCGATGATCAGATGACCACCGTCGCTGGAAAGCAGCAGATGCTGAACGCTCATAGTCTCTCCTGTGTTGATCTGTCATGGGGTATCGGGAAAAGTGTAGCGCAAGGCTGTCAGGGTGCGGCAAGTGCAGGCGTGAGCCGGGCTTCAGGCATAAAAAAAGCCCCACAAGGGGGCTTTGATGCAGAGGCGATGTAACCGATTAGCCCGCCTGGTTCGCCAGTTTAGGTCTCAAAACGCGTTTGCCGATCTGAATACCGGGCTTCTCAACATATTTATACAGCAGCGACGCCAGCGCGTAGGTCACCGGAATAGCGGTAACGCAGACGGTCAGGAAACGCACCAGATCGCTTTTGAACTCGATGTCGGTATGGGTGAGCAGCAGGGCGATCAGCGGGATCACAATCAGCAGATGCAGCAGGTAAACCGAAAACGACACGTCGCCCAGCCAAGTGCTCAGGCGGTTATTCAGTAACTTACGCGGCAGTATAATCAGTCGTGCCATCAGGCTGTTTTCCTGATATTGCCACAGGATGGCGGTCATCCCGACGATCATCAGCGCTTCCATAATCACCTGCAGCTTAATCGCTTCCAGTCCTATCGCCACGCTGGCGACCGGGCCCAGTAGCGCATAAGCCACGTAGAGCAGCGATTTACGGCGAATCGCTTCGGCCAGCAGCATACCCGACAGGAACATGTTGAGCTTAATCAGGATCATCGACGGCATCTCGAAGGCTTCATAATAATCCGCCAGCAGATAACGTCCGGCGCAGCACAGCGCTATAATGCCAATCAGCGAAGCCGCATAGCCAAAGCGCAGCGTCACCAGCATGATGAACGGGAACAGCAGATAGAACTGCATCTCCAGCCCAATACTCCAGTCTGGCAGCACGGTATTGAAGCCATACTCCGGCAACAGGCCAAACAGGAAACTGAAGTGGGTAACAATATTGGCCAGCGACTGGTCGGTGTAACGGGATGACTCAGTGGCGGTGCCGGAGTAGAAATGGGCTATGGTGTCACGCATTTCGCCAAACCACGGGCCGTAGATCAGGGCGATGATCAGCAACAGATAGTAGAGCGGGGCGATGCGGAAAAAGCGTCGGATCCAGAACTTCTTAATGGTCTCTGTGCTCTGCCACGGCTCTTTCTGCTGACGCTCGACGTAGTTTTTCGCCATCAGATAACCCGATAACAGAATAAACAGATCGACCCCGATGCCAGGGGATGAAATAAGCGTGATATGGCAATGCACCAGCAGACTGATGTGGCCGACCAGCACCCAAAGAGAGGCAATGCCGCGTAACCCCTCCAGTTCCGTTGACCATCCTCGTGTTGCAGACATGAAAAATTCCTCGTTTTTCGTTTTATCCGTCTTTGGGCGCTCACTTAGCCTTAAGGCTGCGCTTATGTAAACGGGGCGGCAACAAAGTGGGAACATTCTGAGCGAGGTCTAACAGCAAAAACCAGGAGGAACAGGCAAGAAGATGCTGGGGGTTAACGGTCTGCCGTTAACCCACCTAAATCATCAGTCAGGCACCATCAGGCCAGTTTTAACAGGATCATACCGGCCAGCAGCAGGGTTAATCCGGCCCAGCCTTTCCTGTTCAGACGCTGACCAAATAACACCCAGCCTGCAGTGACCGTGGCGATAATCCCAAAACCACCCCAGACCGCATAGGCTATCGACAAATCGATGCCTTTGACCGCTTGTGCCAGCGCACTGAATGCCAGCAGCACACAGGCCAGCGAGAGCACGCCATACAGCGGTTTCTTAAAACCATTGGAGTATTTAAGGAAGATGTTGGCGGCAATCTCCAGCACGATAGCCAGCGCCAGCCATGCGGCGTGAATCAGATCAGCGATGACCATGATTCACCTCCGGCGTTGCGCGGGTGCCGGTTTTAATCAGCACGATGCCGACCACCAGCGTCATCAGGCCACAAAGTTTCAGCACTGACAGGGTTTCGCCAAACAGCTGCACGCTGAACAGGGTAATCAGCATGATGCCAATCCCTTCCCACAGCGCGTAGGCCACGCCCAGCGCGATACGTTTAATCGCGAAACTCAGAAAAATATAAGAACAGGCAATCATGGCCAGCATCATCAGGTAGCCCGACTGGCTGCCGTTGAGGCTGGACCACTTCATAAACAGAGTGCCGATAATTTCAGTAACAATAGCGAGTGATAATAAGATCCATGCACGCATGGTTGTTCTCCAGCAACGATAACAGTTCCTGCATCACACAATGTGTCAGCAGATTCAGCAGAGATGTCGAAGCGGAAAGGGGACTACAGGGCGCTGCGCCAGTGCTGATCGGCGGCGTTCCAGCCAGAGAGGAAAGGGGTAAAGGTGACAGGGATTGAAATGAACATTCTGCTCATAATATTAACGACGCATCCACATTGTTGCTTCTCATCAGTGGACGAATAGTGACTCCGGTTATAAACACGCCAGATTTATAGCATTTCGCCTGATTGGAAATCAACAGCATATTATGCTTCGTTTTAACTTCATTTAGGTCTATCACAATGCAAACAGTGGTTAATCAGGAAAGATGTGTTAATCAAAGGTGAATATAAAAAACAGCCGGACAACAGAGTGCCCGGCTGTGATTAAGTGACAACGTCACTGATTAGTCAGCGCGCTGCGGTACCTTACGCACCGGGGCATCGCCGGCAACGTAATAGCGGGCAGTGCTGCGCGGCAACGGATCGCGACCACGGATCAGGTCAGCAATCTTTTCGCCAATCATGATGGTGGTGGCGTTGAGGTTACCGGTGATGATCAGCGGCATGATCGACGCATCGACCACGCGTAGCCCTTGCAGGCCATGTACCCGGCCTTCACCGTCGACCACCGACATCTCGTCGTTACCCATTTTACAGGTGCCGCACGGGTGATAAGCGGTTTCGCCATGGTTACGCACAAACTCATCCAGCTGTTCGTCGGTCTGGCACTCCAGCCCTGGGCTGATCTCACGGCCGCGATATTTATCCAGCGCGGGCTGATTGATGATTTCGCGCGTAATACGAATCGCATCGCGGAACTCATGCCAGTCCTGCTCATGTGACATGTAGTTAAACAGAATCGCCGGATGACGACGTGGATCGCGTGACTTCAGCCGGACATGGCCGCGGCTCGGTGAGCGCATTGAGCCGACGTGACACTGGAAGCCGTGCGCATCGACCGCGTTCGAACCGTTGTAGTTAATCGCCACCGGCAGAAAGTGGTACTGAATATTCGGCCAGCTGAACTCTTCACGGCTGCGGATAAAGCCGCCCGCTTCGAACTGGTTGCTGGCACCAATCCCGCTGCCGTTGAACATCCACTCGGCACCGATTTTCGGCTGGTTCCACCATTTTAGCGCCGGGTAGAGCGACACCGGCTCTTTACATTCGTACTGCAGATACATCTCCAGATGGTCCTGCAGGTTCTCACCAACGCCCGGCAGGTCGTGTACCAGCGGGATATCAAACTGCTTCAGCAGTTCCGGTGAGCCGACGCCCGAGCGTTGCAGGATCTGTGGAGAGGCAATAGCACCGGCGCACAGCAGCACTTCGCGGCGAGCCGTGACTTTATTGATGCTGTTGCTGTCACCCTGCAGATACTCCACGCCGACCGCACGTTTACCGTCAAAAACGATGCGGTCGGTGGTGGCATGGGTGATGATCTTCAGGTTCGGCCGGCCTTTGGCCTGGTCAAGATAGCCACGGGCGGTGCTGGAACGGCGGCCCTGCGGCGTCACGGTGCGGTCCATCGGACCAAAACCTTCCTGCTGGAAACCGTTGAGGTCGTCAGTGCTCGGATAACCGGCCTGTATTCCCGCTTCGATCATCGCTTCAAACAGCACATTATTGCCGGCTTTCGGCGTCGCTACGCATACCGGACCGTCGCCGCCGTGGAAGTCATTCGGACCGATATCACGGGTTTCTGCTTTGCGATAGTAGGGCAGGCAGTCAAGATAACTCCAGTGCTCCAGCCCAGGCGCGGTGGCCCAGTTATCCAGATCCATGGCGTTGCCGCGGATGTAGCACATGCCGTTAATCAGCGACGAACCGCCCAGGCCTTTGCCGCGACCACACTCCATGCGGCGATTGTTCATGTAAGGCTCTGGCTCAGTTTCGTAGGCCCAGTTATAGCGTTTTCCCTGCAATGGATAGGCCAGTGCCGCAGGCATCTGGGTCCTGAAATCAAATCGATAATCCGGGCCGCCCGCTTCCAGCAGCAGTACATTGACGTTGCTGTCCTCGGTCAGACGGGTGGCCAAAACGTTCCCTGCGGATCCGGCTCCAATAATGATGTAATCAAATTCCATTCATCGTTCCTCAGGTTTTAATGATTAAAATACCGACTGAAAACGCGACAGCTCAACCTGCACTGACTTCACCTGGGTGTAGCTCTGTAGCGTCATCAGGCCATTTTCGCGTCCAATCCCGGAGTGCTTGTAGCCGCCAACCGGCATTTCCGCTGCCGATTCACCCCAGGTGTTGATCCAGCAAATGCCGGCTTCAATCTGATGGATCACGCGGTGCGCCCGGTTCAGGTCCTGGGTGACCAGACCGGCAGCCAGACCAAAGTCGGTGTCGTTGGCGCGGCGGATCACTTCTTCTTCGCTGTCGTAGCTCAGAATTGACATCACCGGTCCGAAGATCTCTTCACGGACGATCTTCATCTCATCGCGGCAGTCGGTGAACACCGTGGGTGCTACCCAGGCGCCCTGATCGAACTCGCCACCGGTCAGACGTTTTCCGCCGCACAGCAGGCGTGCGCCTTCGGCAATGCCGGATTCGATGTAGCGCATCACGTTATCGCGATGGCTGAAGCTGACCATCGGGCCAAAGTTGGTCTCTGGCTGACGCAGATCGCCCGCCCGGATGCGGGCCACGCGCTCGCTGATTTTGTCTTCGAACGCCGCCTGCAGTTTTGCCGGAATAAATACCCGGGTACCGTTGGTGCAGACCTGGCCTGAGCTGTAGAAGTTGGCCATCATGGCGATGTCAGCCGCCAGATCGAGATCGGCGTCATCAAAGATGATCAGCGGTGATTTGCCGCCCAGCTCCATGGTGACCTCTTTCAGGGTTGAACCGGCGGCGTTGGCCATCACTTTTTTGCCGCTGACAACGCCACCGGTGAACGACACTTTGTCGATGCCTGGATGTTCGGTCAGCAGCTGGCCAGTGACCGAACCGATGCCCGGCAGCACGTTGAACACGCCGTCCGGCAGGCCCGCTTCGGTGTAGATCTCCGCCAGTTTCAGGGCGGTAAGCGGCGTGATTTCGCTGGGTTTAAAAATCATCGCGTTTCCGGCCGCCAGCGCCGGTGCTGATTTCCACAGCGCGATCTGAATCGGGTAGTTCCAGGCACCAATGCCGGCCACCACGCCCAGCGGTTCGCGGCGGGTATAGACGAAGGAAGTGTCACGCAGCGGGATCTGCTGGCCTTCAAGGGCCGGCACCAGCCCGGCATAGTACTCCAGCACGTCAGCACCGGTAACAATGTCGACGCTGGCGGTTTCGCTCAGCGGTTTACCGGTATCCAGCATCTCCAGCTCAGCCAGTTCATCGTTGCGCTCACGCAGAATATCGACGGCGCGGCGCAGAATGCGTGAACGCTCCATTGCGGTCATCGCGGCCCAGACTTTCTGGCCTTTACGGGCGGCGACAACGGCGCGATCGACATCCTGCTGGCCGGCAGCGTGGACCTCTGCCAGCACTTCGCCGTTGACCGGGTTGATGGTCTGGAACGTCTCGCCAGACGCCGCGGCAACGTAAGCGCCATCAATGTAGAGTTTCTGCTCGGTGAATCGGGACATGGTTTCTCCTTCCGTTATTCGTGCTCGCCAGCCAGTTGCTGACGGATGAATTGGGTCGTCAGTGTGCGGGCCACCACCGGCTTAAACGGCTCACCGCTCAGCGCGGCGCGTAGCCATAAGCCATCGATCAGGGCGGCCAGCCCGTGTGCGGCGAGGCGTGCCTGTTCCAGCGGCAGCTCGCGGCGAAATTCAGCGACCAGCGTCGAGAAAAGTCGTCGACTGCTGACCCGCTCAAGGCGATTCAGTTGGGGCTGGTGCATGCTGCTGGCCCAGAAATCGAGCCAGGCTTTCATCGCGGCGCTGTGCACCTGGGTTTCATCAAAATTACCGTCGACGATCGCCCGCAGACGTTCTTCTGCTGAGGCATCGGCCAGCGGCTGCAGCCGGCTTGCAACCGCATCGCGCAGCTGACGCGTCACATCGCGCATCGTCGCTTCCAGCAGGCCGTTCTTGTCTTTGAAGTAGTGACTGATGATGCCGGTCGAGACACCCGCCCGGCGAGCAATCTGGGCGATGGTGGCATCGTTAATCCCCACTTCGTTAATCGTGCTCAGGGTCGCATCAATCAGTTGCCGACGTCGTATCGGCTGCATCCCCACCTTTGGCATAGCTCCAGCTCCACCCTCAAATCGAGGGTCTATTAAAACTTTTTTTGATTGCACGTTCAATATAAAAAGAAAAGTTGTTAGGATGCTGTTCTTTAAATGTAGCGAAAGCGAAACGGTATTGAGTGCTAAAACAGACCGGATTGCCGAAGCGACAAATCAGGAAGAGAGACAACAATATCAGGCCGCGCGGTGCGTCAGCCGCAGGCGGCGACATTTATCCATTGCATATTTTCAGGAAAACTAACCAGAGGTAATCGATGAATAATCCACCTGCCGGTGAAAAAGACAGACTCAATCCCGTTGTGTTCTACACCTCTGCCGGATTGATTCTGACGTTTTCACTCGTGACGATTCTCTACAGCGATCTGGCCGCCGGCTGGATCCTCACGGCGGTTAACTGGGTCTCCGCCACCTTCGGCTGGTACTACATGCTGGCTGCCACGCTCTACATTGTGTTCGTGCTCTACATGGCCTGCTCACGCTTTGGCTCGATCAAGCTGGGACCGGAGCAGTCCAAACCCGAATTCAGCGTGCTGAGCTGGTCGGCGATGCTGTTTGCCGCCGGGATTGGCATCGACCTGATGTTCTTCTCGGTCGCCGAGCCGGTGACGCAGTACATGCAGCCGCCGGAAGGGGCGGGGCAGACGCTGGAAGCCGCCCGTCAGGCGATGGTCTGGACGCTGTTCCACTACGGTCTGACCGGCTGGTCGATGTATGCCCTGATGGGGATTGCGCTCGGCTACTTCAGCTATCGCTACAACCTGCCTTTAACCATCCGTTCCGCGCTCTACCCGATTTTTGGTAAACGCATTTACGGTCCGATTGGTCACACCGTCGATATCGCTGCGGTGGTCGGCACCATTTTTGGTATCGCCACCACGCTGGGAATAGGGGTGGTGCAGCTCAATTACGGTCTGAAGGTGCTATTTGATATTCCGGAAGGCCTGACCGCCCAGACCGCGTTGATTGTGCTGTCGGTGGTGATCGCGACCATCTCCGTCACCTCCGGCGTCGATAAGGGGATCCGTATCCTGTCGGAGCTGAACGTGGTGCTGGCGCTGGGACTGATCCTGTTTGTGCTGTTCTTCGGCAATACCGAATTCCTGCTGAATGCGCTGGTGCTGAACGTCGGCGATTACATCAACCGCTTCATGGGGATGACGCTGAATACCTTCGCCTTTGATCGTCCGACCCAATGGATGAATAGCTGGACGCTGTTCTTCTGGGCGTGGTGGGTTGCCTGGTCACCGTTCGTCGGGCTGTTCCTGGCGCGTATCTCCCGTGGCCGTACTATCCGTGAGTTCGTGCTCGGTACGCTGATCATTCCGTTCACCTTTACGCTGCTGTGGCTGTCGGTGTTTGGTAACGCCGCGCTTTATCAGATTATTCACGGCAATGCCGGTTTCGCCCAGGAAGTGATGGCCCATGCGGAACGCGGTTTCTACAGCCTGCTGGCGCAGTATCCGGCGTTTAAACTCAGTGCCTCGGTCGCCACCATCACCGGTATGCTGTTCTACGTGACGTCAGCTGATTCCGGTTCGCTGGTGCTGGGTAACTTCACCTCGAAGCTGAAGGATATCAACAGCGATGCGCCTAACTGGCTGCGCATCTTCTGGTCGATTGCGATTGGTGTCCTGACCCTGAGTATGCTGATGACCAACGGTATTTCTGCCCTGCAGAACACCACGGTGATCATGGGGCTGCCGTTCAGTTTCGTGATCTTCTTTGTGATGGCGGGACTGTATAAATCGCTGAAGATTGAAGACTATCGCCGCGCCAGCGCCACACGAGATACCGCACCGTACCTGGCGCACGCGACCGACCGTCTGACCTGGAAAAAACGGCTGTCGCGCCTGATGAACTATCCTGGCTCGCGTTATACCCAACAGATGATGGAGAACACCATCTATCCGGCGATGCAGGAAGTGGCGAAAGAGCTGGAGCTGCGCGGTGGCGGGGTGACGCTGGAAAGCGTGGCACCGGATGAGGCCAATCCTATTGGTTATCTGGATCTGCGCGTCCACCTCGGCGAAGAGCAGGACTTTGTCTATCAGGTCTGGCCACAGCAATACTCTGTTCCGGGCTTTACCTATCGCGCCCGCAGCGGTAAATCGACCTATTACCGGCTGGAAACCTTCCTGCTGGAAGGCAGTCAGGGCAACGATTTAATGGATTACAGCAAAGAGCAGGTGATTATCGACATACTCGACCAGTATGAGCGCCACCTGAACTTTATCCATCTCAATCGTGAGGCGCCAGGTAGCAACATCACCTTCCCGAGCGTGTAACAACCGGCCCGTAAACATGCAGATGTTTGCGGGCTTTTTTTATTGCCGCGGCGGCTGACAACGACGATCCGGCGCCGTAGCGCGATTAATTCGACTATCTTTAGGGCGTTACTGGCCTGAAACCTGCCAGATGTAGACAGGGAGTCGTATGCGTAAAATATTCAGTACTTTTCTGCCGCTGTACACCACCACACTGCTGATGCTGCTGGGGTCGGGCTTGTTAACCACCTATGTTTCGCTGCGGCTGGCCAGCGAGCAGGTCAATGGCGCGCTGATCGGCGCGATTATTGCCGCGAACTACATCGGTCTGGTGATTGGCGGCAAAGTCGGGCACAACCTGATTGCCCGGGTCGGCCATATCCGTGCCTACGTCGCCTGTGCCGGGATTATCACCGCCTCGGTGATTGGCCACGGCCTGACCGATTTCATTCCGCTGTGGGTGTTTCTGCGCCTGATTATCGGGCTGTGCATGATGTGTCAGTACATGGTGCTGGAGAGCTGGCTCAACGATCAGGCGGAGTCGTCGCAGCGGGGGGTGATTTTTGGCTTCTATATGGTCGCGACCTACCTGGGCCTGAGCGGCGGGCAGGTGGTGCTCAGCCTGCAAAGTGGTTTTGACGTCAGCACACTGCTGATCGTGGCGCTCTGCTTCGCCCTTTGCCTGGTGCCGATTGCACTTACCACCCGCACCCATGTGCAGCCGATGTCGCCAGCACCAATGGAGCTGAGTTACTTCATTCGCACCATTCCGAAACTGCTCGGCACCACGCTGGTGACCGGGATGGTGATTGGGGCATTTTATGGCCTGGCGCCGGTCTACGGCAGCAGCAAAGGCTTTACTACCAGCCAGACCGGCTACTTTATGAGTCTGACCATCTTTGCCGGGCTGGTGTCGCAGTTTCCGCTTAGCTGGCTGTCGGACCGTTACGATCGCCAGCGGTTGTTGTTCATTATGGCGCTGCTGTTTGCCGTGGCCTGCGTGCCGCTGGTGCTGCTGCCGCACCTGACGTTTAACTGGATGATTGGCATCGCCTTTGTTGCCAGCATGATGCAGTTCTCGCTCTATCCGCTGCAGGTGGCGCTGGCAAACGATCAGGTGGCTCCTGAACGGAGGGTGTCGTTAACTGCCTGTCTGCTGATGGCGTTTGGCATTGGGGCTAGTATCGGACCGCTGGTGGTCGGGGCGCTGATACAGCCGCTGGGCAGTAATATGCTCTATCTGTTCTTTACCCTCTGCGCACTGATGATTGCCGGCCTGAGCTACGTTAAAGCACCGGGGCCGTTGCCGACCACCGAAGTGCCGTTGCCGCACGTGGTGATGCCGGACAGCCTTGCCACGTCACCGCTGGGTGCTGCGTTGATTCCCACCCTGGAAGAAGAGGTGATTCAGGCATCGATGGGCAGCGGCGAGCCGGAGCCGGAGCCGGATGATTTGCATCCAGACGAGGATCAGCAGCAACCGGACGCGGCGGAACACCGGTCGACCCATTAACGCGGGCGGCGGGCGCGATGGCGCTCGCCGCTGCATCAACTTGCGCATGCGCTGCCATAACAACCTGGCCGGATCTGGCAGTTTCTTGTCTGATTGACGTCTCGACAATCCGGCCCGCTCAGGCGAAGCTGGAGCACACCTTTTCTTCAGGACTGCCGCCATGTTAGAACTTCGCCCCAACTGTGAGCACTGCGATACTGATTTACCGCCGGCCTCAACCGAAGCACGCATCTGTTCATTTGAGTGCACCTTTTGCGCTGACTGCGCAGAGCAGCATTTTCAGCATCTTTGCCCGAACTGTGGCGGCGAGCTGGTGCGGCGGCCGATCCGGCCGGCAGAAAAGCTGATTAACTATCCGGCGAAAGGTCGCGCCTGACGGGCGTGCGGCAAAAGCACCGCGCGGGCGTGGGCGCAACCCTCATAAACAGAGGCGGCCGGAACAGGCGTATCATGCCGGCCAGCGGGTGCGACGATCAGCGCCAGGCGACGGCCGATGCGCGCTATTCGCCTGTTCCGCCGCCAGGAGTGAGCACGCTGCCATCCGATCTATACTTCAGCTACTGCCTCAACACGCTGAAGGTCACACCATGCACTATCACTATCTCAACGGTGAAAACTGGGAGCGGATCTGGATTGTCGGGGATCTGCACGGCTGTCGTCGCGAACTCGATGCGCTGTTACTGCAGCACCAGTTCAATCCGCAGCAGGATTTACTGATATCAACCGGCGATTTAATCGATCGTGGCCCTGACAGTCCCGGTTGCCTGGCGCTGATGGATGAGCCGTGGTTCCGCTGCGTGCGTGGCAATCATGAAGAGATGGCGCTGGCGGCGTTACAGGGTCACGAAATGGATCTCTGGCAGATGAACGGGGGAGAGTGGTTCTGGCAGCTGCGCGGTGCCGCGCTGATCAGCGCCCGGCATGCGCTGCAACGCTGCCGGGAACTGCCGCTGATTCTGCATCTGCAACTCGACCAGCAAATTATCGTGGTGGCGCATGCCGATTATCCGGCAGACGGCTATAGCTGGGAAAAATCGCTTAACTGGCAGGATGTGGTGTGGAGCCGCCGCCGACTGCAGGCGATTCAGTCGGGGCAGCACAGTGCGATCCACGGCGCAGACGCGTTCTATTTTGGTCATACGCCGCTCCAGCAGCCGCTGGAGGTGGAGAACCTGCATTACATTGATACCGGCGCGGTGTTTGGTAATCACCTGACGCTGCGGCAGTTGCAGTGACTCAGCGGAACAGGCGTCCGTCACGCACCAGTTCGCGCGGATAGCTGTTTTTGATCCGGCTGCCGACCTTCTTCGCCAGCCCCAGCGGCTGCTGTTGATAAGTGACAATCATCTCATCACGCGTCGGAGCCGGTTCAGGATAGATATCCCGGCCGCGATACCACTCTTCCGCTTCGGCGGCGCTGAGCTCAAACACCTGTTCCGGGGTTGGCCGGGCCAGCGCGATCACCGCTTCATGCTGCCAGCGATAGCCTTTGGCAAAGGTCTCAGCCAGTTTCAGGCCAATCCGTGAGAAGCGCACTTTGCCTAACAGCGGCGTGACGGCGGCCGGAAACAGCCAGATCTCTTTATCGCGCTGCCACAGTTCCAGTGAGTCATCCCAGGTCAGTGAGACCGCCGCCGCCGCTTGCCTGATTTCGCCTTCCAGCTTGCGGCTCAGGTGTGAGAACGGCAGCTTGCCGACCTTGTACGTCGGGGCCGGCAGCGGTTCAACCGACGCCGTTTTACGCAGCCGTGCAACAAAGAAGCCTTCACTGTCGAACAGCTGCGGGAAGACGTGCAGATAACCTTCTGGCGTTGCGGCCTGATCGGCACCGTCAAATAACCGATCGAGCGGCTCCACTTCTGCCGCGCCGGGATAGCGCTGCAGCAGCCAGTCAATCACCTGCTGATTTTCGATCTGATTCAGGGTGCAGGTCGAATAGACCAGCGTTCCGCCGGGCTTTAGCGCGTGAAAGGCACTGTCAATCAGGTCGCGCTGGGTGGCGGCGATCGCTGCGGTAGTTGCCAGCGACCAGTTTTTCAGGGCATCGGCATCTTTACGGATCACCCCTTCGCCTGAACAGGGTGCATCCAGCAGGATCGCATCGAACTGCTCCGGCAGCGCCGGGCCGAATACCCTGGCATCAAAGTGGGTCAGGGCGCTGTTACTGACGCCGCAGCGGCTGATATTGGCATGCAGCACTTTGACCCGGCTGGCGGAAAACTCGTTAGCCAGGATGATCCCGTGGTTATTCATCCGGGCCGCAATCTGGGTGGTTTTAGAACCTGGTGCAGCGGCCATGTCCATCACCGCTGTCACCTTAGACTGCGCGTCAAACAGCGCAGTCACCGGCAGCATCGAGCTGGCTTCCTGAATGTAAAACAGGCCGCTCAGGTGCTCAGCGACGCTGCCGAGCGGCAGGCTCTCATCTTCCCGGCTGATCCAGAATCCTTCGACACACCACGGCACCGGCGTCAGTTGCCAGCCATACTGCGCAGTCTGAGCGAGGAAATCGGCCACGCTGATTTTCAGCGTGTTGACGCGCAGACTGCGGCGCAGCGGTTGCTGACTGACGGTGATAAATGCTTCGAGGCTGGCCTCATCCGGCAGGGCCTGGCGCATCAGGGCAAGAAAATCAGCGGGGAAAAGCAGAGAGGAGTCTGACACAGGTACATTCCAGTTAAGGCAAAGGCGGCAGTGTATCATGCAGAAAGCAAACGGGCAGCCTGGCAGCCTGCTTCAACCCGTGGGTACGGATAAAGCGATGGGCGCATGCGGCTGTAGCAAAGCATCGCGGGCCATGGATGGCCCGCGCTGAGCTGTCAGGGATGACGCTTTTTGCGTCTTTGCGTAAGCCGCATGTGCCCTGAGCGAGCAGGTTAGAACCTTCGCCAGCGGGCAGTCTGGCTGCCCGCTGGCATTAACTTAGCGCGGAGACGGGATCGCCGTGCCCCAGTTGCGCCACTCTTTCGGCGGTTCATCCTGCAGCAGGAAATGTTTATCCGGATTGGCCTGCGGCGCCAGCGGCACGGTTGGCGGGGTCGCAAACTGAATGCCACCGCGAATAAACTGCTGGAAGGTCCCGGTTTTCACCACGCCGCCAATCAGGCCAAAGTCGAGGTTATAGCCTGATGCCAGCCAGAATACCGAATTGTTACGCACCAGATGCTGATATTTTTTACTGATGCGCAGCGCAATCTGCACCCGGTCGGCCATATTACCCAGCGAGGTGCCGGTGACGGTACCGACTTCAACCCCACGGAACAGCACCGGCGTACCCAGCGACAGCGAACCGGCTTCGGCGGCATCAACGTAGATATTCAGGCCGTTCAGGTAGCGTGAATCGGTAATGGTGCTCTCCTGCAGTTCAAAGATGCGCGCCGCGCGTCCCTTGCCGGGATCGACGTTGACGTAAGGCTGCAACAGGGTTTCAAGGTGATTCACCCCGGTGGCGGAGATTTCCGGTGACACCACCGAGAAACGGCTGCCGAGACGGGCGAAATCCTCTACGTATTCCGGATAGAGCACCGCTTTCGCCACCACCTGATTGTTATCGCTGCTTAACGACAGCGATTCGACCTGGCCGACGTTAATCCCCAGATAGCGGATTGGCATCCCGGCTGACAGTTTGCTGGCGTCGTAGGTATGCAGCGTGATCTGGCTACCCACGGCGCGAGCGGCGGTTTCCGACGGATAGAGAATGCGCTTATCGCCTTTGGCCGACAGTGCGCCGCTCATGTTGTCGAAGCTGATAGCGCCTTTCAGCGCGCGGTTGAGCGGGGAAGCCTGCACCGTCAGGCCGCTGCCGTTAAGCTGAACCCGTGCGCCGCCTTCGGCCCAGAACACGCTTTCGCTGGTCAGCAACTTGCGGTATTCCGGCTGGATATGCACTGCAATATCAAACGCATCGGCGCGTGGCGTGACTTTAACGATCTCCCCGACCTGATATTTCCGGTAGAGCACGATGGAGCCGGCCTGCACATCCGGCAGGCTGGTAGCGGTCAGGGTGAGGGTGGTTGACGGTGCATCGCCAACAATTCCTTCTTCCGCTTTTTCCGCGTCGGCAAACAGCGGATAGCTGTTTTTCGGCTGGCCTTTTTTGCCCGGTTCAAGGCGAATGCCGCCATCCACCCACTCGCGGGCGCTGGCCCCGAGCACCTGCATGCCATCCAGACCGAACTTCACGTCAAGGCGGCTGTTGACAATAAACTTGCTGTCGCCGTGCACCAGTTCGCGGTGTTCCGGGTTAACCGCCACCACAAAGTTGACGCCATTTTCATCCAGCGAACGCGACATCACCTGACCAATCTGCATGCCGTGCAGCATCAGCGGCTGGCCCTGATCGATGCCATAGCTCTCAGGCGCGCTGAGCTTCACCGTCAGCACGTTGGGTTTCTGCAGCAGAGTTTCACTGGATGCCAGCACGGTGAAGTGCTGCTGCGGCGGGCCTTCACCAGGCACCAGTTCAAGAGTATTGCCGGTCAGCAGCGCGCTGAGGCTGGTATCGGTCAGGCTGATTTTCGGGCTGCGCATCTCAATGCGGGTACCGCTGCGCATCAGACCGACCACCGACGGATCGATCGTCAGCTCGCCGGTCACCTTGCCGCCGTCCTGCAAATTAAGTTTGGTCAGGGTGCCGACTTCCAGCCCCTGATACATCAGCGGCGTACTGCCCGCTTTAAGGTTTTTACCGTCTGGCAGATCAAGCGTAATCTGCACGCCTCGCTGGCTGTGCGCCAGATCGGGATAGAGCCGGTAATTCTGCTCGGCTTTAGCCGGTTCGCCCTCTTCGGGCGAGTCAAACGCCACTGCGCCGTTGACCAGCGCGGCAAGGCTCTCAAGCTGGACTTTGGCCCCGCTCAGGCTGACATCGGCATTCACTCCCGACACGTTCCAGAAACGGCTGTTGGTTTTCACCAGGTTGGTAAAGCGACGGTCGATCAGCACATCAATCGCTACGCCATCGTTTTTGTTATTGATGCTGTAGTCATAGACCCGACCGACCGGGATTTTGCGATAGTAGACCAGCGATCCGGTGCTCAGCGACCCTAAATCAGGCGCATAGAGATGGATCAACAGTTCCCCGGTGTTGACCCGATATTTGGGTTGGGTATCCAGCGCGGTAAAGGCCTCGCTCGGTTTACCTTTACCGGGCATCATGCCGATGTAGTTACCGCCGACCAGCGCATCCAGCCCCGAAACGCCCGCCAGTGAGGCTTTAGGCGTCACCAGCCAGAACTGGGTATCTTCCCGCAGCGCATCACGCATATCGCTCTTGATGCTGGCTTTGATCTGAATGCTGCGATAATCATCGCTCAGATTGATGCCCTGCACGGTGCCCACTTCCACGCCCTGGTAGCGGATCGGTGTGCGGCCCGGCACAATGCCATCCGCCGTCTGGAAATTGATGGTGATGGTGGTGCCGCGCTCCTGGTAATTGGTCCACAACAGCCAGCAGGCGATCAGCATCGCAATGATCGGCAGCAGCCAGAAGGGCGAGATTTTGCGCTTGTTGCGCAGCGTGGCGTTAGTCGGTGTAGTCGGCGTTTCCTGTTGCATGTGCATCCCAGAGCAGGCGGCTGTCCAGCCACTCAACAGACATAATGGTCAGGATCACGGCGGCGCCAAAAAACAGCGCTGCCGGTCCCATGGTAAAAGCCAGCAGCTGATCACGGTTGACCAGCGACATGGTTAACGAAATGACAAACAGATCGAGCATTGACCAGCGGCCAACCCAGTTCACCACCCGCAACAGGCGGATGCGGGTTTTCAGACCCTGTTCGCAGCGGAAATGGATGCTTAACAGCAGCGTCAGCATCACCAGCACTTTGGTAAACGGCACCAGAATACTGGCGATAAACACGATGGCGGCGATGGGAATATTGCCGGAACCCAGCGAGACGATGCCGGAAAAAATAGTGTCTTCGCGCCGCGACCCGTTGAGATAGACGATGGAAATCGGCATCAGATTAGCCGGGATCAGCAGCACGATTGAAGCGATCAGCGCCGCCCAGGATTTTTGCAGGCTGTGACGGCGACGGAAGTCGAGCGGGGTGTGACAGCGCGGGCAGCGGCCTCGCGCATCCGGTACGCCGGTGTTGTGGCAGTTCAGGCAGACCTGCAGGTCGTCACGCGCCACATTGCCGGGGCTTTGCGGATAGAAATGATCCCACAGCTGCTCCATATTGAGATGGATCAGCGTCAGCACGCTCAGCACCGTCAGCGCAATATAGGCCACTAGCCCGTAGCCGAGTTCCAGCGAGGCGTAGTCCTGCACTTTAATCGAGGCGACGGCAATGCCGATCAGGTAGATATCCAGCATCACCCACTCTTTGAGCTTCTCCAGCATCAACAGCACCGGACGTAAGTTCATCCCCAACCGATGTCCAATGCCGAGATAGCAGATGCCGGCGACCAGGGTAACCGGTGCGCCAATGGTGCAAAACGCCACCATCGAGGCGGTCAGCACATCGCCCTGCTGGGTCATCTGAATCACGCCTTCCAGCACGCTGGCATTAATGCGCATACCGAGCAGCCGGATATCGACCAGCGGCAGGGAAAACGCAAACGGCATTAACACCATCATGGTGGCGGCCATCGCCATCAATCGGGTCATCGGCCAGTCGCGGCCGCTGAGAATTTGTGCGTTGCAGCGCGGGCAATGAGCCGACTGGTGCGATTTCACATCCGGTAAGGAAAAAAGGGTATCGCATTGCGGGCAACGCTGATAACGTGCGTGAGGCAATGTCTGGCTGATAGCGTGAATTTTCATAGGGTGATGCAATATTCGCTCATCGTAAGTAACACATATCGGTCGTTAAGACAGCGCCTGTGTGCCTGTCTCGGGCATCACGCTTCGATCCACAGAATGCTAAGGGTATAGTAACTAACGCTATGATTCACCTTGTGGCTCTGGATATTTAGTGCTTATTTTTAACAAGCGGTGAAATAACCCCGCTCAGATGTCATTGGTAACGGTTAAATAATGAACAAAACTGCCTTTTACGCCGATTTGAATCGCGATATGCGCGCCTTACTGGCGGGAGAAACGGCGTTCCTCGCCGCAATGGGTAACTTTAGCGCGCTGTTGTATGAACGTCTCGAAGGCGTGAACTGGGCAGGTTTTTACCTGCTGACGGAAGCAGATACGCTGGTGCTGGGCCCGTTCCAGGGCAAAATCGCCTGCGTGCGCATTCCGGTGGGTAAAGGCGTGTGCGGCACCGCGCTGGCAGAAGATAAAGTGCAACGCGTTGATGATGTGCATGCTTTCCCCGGTCACATCGCCTGCGACGCAGCCAGTAATGCTGAGATTGTGATTCCTCTGAAAGTGAATGGCACTGTGGTTGGGGTGCTGGACATCGACAGTGTAGAGTACAATCGCTTTGACAGCGACGACGAATCGGGGCTGGTCACACTTACTGATGGGCTTTGTGAAGTGCTTGCGAACAGCGACTTAGAAAAATATCTGCAGCTGACGCGCAGCTAATCGACTGGATCACATGGCATTTAGCGATGTTGTCATTATAATGTCGCCTGTTCATGCCTGCGCTGGTCGGCAAACCCGTTGTAATCAGGAAATTTCATGGAAAATCAACCTAAGTTGAATAGCAGTAAAGAAGTCATCAGCTTTCTGGCGGAGCGCTTTCCGCACTGCTTTAGCGCTGAAGGTGAAGCGCGTCCGCTCAAGATCGGTATCTTTCAGGATCTGGTCGAGCGTGTTCAGGGCGAAATGAATCTGAGCAAAACGCAGCTGCGTTCTGCCTTACGCCTCTATACCTCAAGCTGGCGTTATCTGTACGGCATCAAAGCCGGTGCGACCCGTGTCGATCTCGACGGTAACGCCTGTGGCGTGCTGGACGAGCAGCACGTCGAGCACGCACGCAAGCAACTGGAAGACGCCAAAGCGCGTGTTCAGGCGCAGCGTGATCAGCAACGTGCCGCCCGTCGTGAAGCAGGCGAAAGCGAAGAGGGCGCGGCACCGCGTCGTCCACGCAAGCCGGCTGCGCGTAAACCTGCTGAAGGCGATGCCGCGCGTAAACCGCGTCCGCAGGCCGCAGCAGAACGCCCGACCGCCTCACAGCACCGCAAACCGGCCCCACGCCCGGAGCAGCAAGCCCGACCCATCACTGATACCTCAACTTTGCAGCCCGGCCAGAGTATTAAAGTTAAAGCAGGCAAAAGTGCGATGGACGCTACCGTTCTTGAAGTATCAAAAGACGGCGTTCGGGTCCAGCTCGCTTCCGGCATGGCAATGATTGTGCGCGCAGAACACTTGCAGTTCTGAAACGGAGGCTGACCCCGGCATGAACACCCTTTTTAAAATTGGACTTATTGCGGGCCTGCTGTTGTCAGGCCCTTCCTTTGGCGCGGAGAACATTACCCGCGCCGACCAGATTCCGCAGCTCCACGAAGATCCGCAGGACCCGACGGTCAGCGAGCGTGTCACTTCGCGTTTTACCCGTTCCCACTATCGCCAGTTCGATCTGAATCAGGACTTTTCAGCGAAAATTTTTGATCGCTACCTGAACATGCTCGATTACAGCCATAACGTGCTGCTGGCCTCAGATGTGGCTCAGTTTGCCAGCAAAAAGACCCTTGTCGGCGATGAGCTGCGCAGCGGTAAGCTGGACCTGTTTTACGATCTCTACAATCTGGCGCAGAAACGCCGTTTTGAGCGCTATCAGTATGCGCTGACGGTGCTGGATCGTCCGATGAATTTTACCGGCAATGACACTATCGACATTGACCGGGCCAAAGCCCCATGGCCGAAAGATCAGTCTGAGCTGAATGCGCTGTGGGATGCCAAGGTAAAATATGATCAGCTGAGCCTGAAACTGGCCGGCAAAGATGAGAAAGAGATCCGCGAAGTGCTGACCAAGCGCTACAACTTCGCGATCCGTCGTCTGGCACAGAGCAACAGCGAAGATGTGTTCCAGCTGGCGATGAACGCGTTTGCGCACGAAATCGATCCGCACACCAACTACCTGTCGCCGCGCAACACTGAACAGTTCAACACCGAAATGAGCCTGTCGCTGGAAGGTATCGGGGCAGTGCTGCAGATGGATGACGACTACACCGTGATCAATTCGATGGTGGCAGGCGGTCCGGCAGCGAAAAGTAAAGCCATTACCGTTGGCGATCGCATCGTCGGCGTTGGTCAGCCAGGCAAGCCAATGGAAGATGTGATTGGCTGGCGTCTGGATGACGTGGTGGCAAAAATCAAAGGGCCGAAAGGCAGCAAAGTCCGACTTGAAGTATTGCCGGCCGGTAAAGGAACCAAAACCCGCACCGTAACGCTGACGCGTGAGAAGATCCGTCTGGAAGATCGGGCGGTCAAAATGAGCGTCAGAAATGTCGGCAAACAAAAAGTGGGCGTACTGGATATTCCGGGCTTCTATGTTGGCCTGACCGATGACGTCAAAGTGCAGCTGCAGAAACTGCAAAAGCAGAACGTGGATAGCGTGGTGATCGATCTGCGTACCAACGGCGGCGGCGCGCTGACTGAAGCGGTGTCACTCTCCGGGCTGTTTATTCCGAGTGGCCCGGTGGTGCAGGTGCGTGACAACAATGGTCGGGTGCGTCAGGACAGCGATAACGATGGCGTGGTCTACTACAAAGGCCCGCTGGTGGTGCTGGTCGATCGCTTCAGTGCCTCCGCTTCTGAGATTTTCGCCGCGGCGATGCAGGATTACGGTCGCGCAGTGATTGTCGGTGAGCCGACCTTTGGTAAAGGCACCGTGCAGCAGTATCGTTCTCTGAACCGTATCTACGATCAGATGCTGCGTCCGGAATGGCCAGCGTTGGGGTCGGTACAGTACACCATTCAGAAGTTCTATCGCATCAACGGCGGCAGTACCCAGCGTAAAGGCGTCACGCCAGACCTGCTGATGCCAACCGGCGTCGAAGCGGCAGAAACCGGTGAGAAGTTCGAAGACAATGCGCTGCCGTGGGACAGCATCAATGCGGCGACCTACGTCAAATCCGGTGATGTGAAACCGCTGGTGCCGCAGCTGACCCGTCAGCATGCCGATCGCATTGCGCAGGACCGCGAGTTCCAGTACATCATGAAGGACATTGCCCGTTTCAATGCCCTGAAGGATAAGCGCAACATCGTGTCGCTCAATCTGGCTCAGCGTGAGAAAGAGAACCACGAAGATGATGCGTCGCGTCTGGAGCGGATCAATGCCCGCTATCAGGCCGAAGGCAAAAAACCGCTGAAGAACCTGGATGAGCTGCCGAAAGATTATAAAGAACCGGATCCGTATCTTGATGAGACGGTGAAGATTGCTAACGATCTGGCGCAACTCGACAAGTCTCAGCCGGACACGCCAGCGGCTAAATAGGTCGCCGACGCGATGAAAAAGCACCGTTCAGCGGTGCTTTTTTTTTGCCAGCAAAGCGCCGGCGGTGAGCATTGATAAGCGGCGATAAACCTGCAGGCAGGTCGGGCAGGCCAGCGGGCGTGGCAAAATGTAAAGTTATGTCTTTTTAGGCACTTAAACGTTAAGGTCGCTTGAAAACCCGCACAATGCTCATAGGATATGTATCCGCGCATAAGCGCGTGAACCACTGAGGAAGATTAACAAATATGATGCGTATTGCTCTTTTCCTGATGACCAACCTGGCTGTGATGTTGGTATTCGGGCTGATTCTCAGCCTGACAGGGATCCAGTCAAGCAGTGTTCAGGGCCTGATGATCATGGCGGGTCTGTTTGGCTTCGGCGGTGCGTTTGTTTCACTGCTGATGTCGAAGTGGATGGCACTGCGCTCGGTTGGCGGTGAAGTGATTGAACAGCCACGTAATGAAACGGAGCGCTGGCTGGTGGATACCATTGGACGTCAGGCGCAGCAGGCCGGGATTGCGATGCCGCAGGTTGCGATCTATCACGCACCCGACATCAACGCCTTTGCGACCGGTGCCCGGCGTGATGCCTCGCTGGTGGCCGTTTCAACCGGCTTACTGCAGAACATGAGTCGTGACGAAGCGGAAGCGGTACTGGCACACGAAGTGTCGCACATCGCCAACGGCGACATGATTACCATGACGCTGATTCAGGGTATCGTGAACACCTTCGTGATCTTTGTTTCACGCATTCTGGCACAAATTGCGGCGGGCTTTATGTCCGGCAACCGTGATGGCGAAGAGAGCAGCAACGGCAATCCGCTGGTCTATTTTGCGGTGTCGATGGTGCTGGAACTGGTGTTTGGTATTCTTGCCAGCATCATCACCATGTGGTTTTCACGTCATCGCGAATTCCATGCCGACGCAGGCTCTGCGAAGCTGGTAGGCCGTGAGAAGATGATTGCGGCGTTACAGCGGCTGAAAACCAGCTACGAACCGCAGGAACCGAGCAGCATGATGGCGTTCTGTATTAACGGTAAAGGCAAGTCGTTCAGCGAGCTGTTTATGTCGCACCCGCCGTTAGACAAACGTATTGAAGCGCTGCGCAGCGGTCAGTATCTGAAGTAAGCGAGATAACAGCAGAAAGGCGACCTGTGTGGTCGCCTTTTTTTATGGCTGCGATCAGGCTGTGGCGCGGCTCTGGGTCATGCGGGACAGGCTGACAATCGCTGCCACCGTCGAGAAGCCACCCGCCAGCAGCAGTGAGGCGTGGGTGCCGCTCTGGTCAAACAGATTGAACATCAGCGCCACCAGCGCCGCGCCGACGCTCTGGCCCAGCAGACGGGCGGTGCCGAGCATGCCACTGGCACCGCCGCTGCGGTGACGCGGTGCAGAGGTGATGATGGTGTGATTATTCGGTGACTGGAACAGGCCAAAGCCGGCGCCGCACAGCATCATCCGCCAGATAATATCGCCATCGCCCGGCTGGGCCGGCAACAGCGCCAATAGAAACAGCCCGGCAGCAAACATCGCCAGACCAATACCGCCCAGCAGCCCGGCATGGACCCGCTCAATTAACCGGCCGGCAATCGGCGCGAATACCATGGTCGCCAGCGGCCAGGGCGTCAGCAGCAAGCCGGTGGTGACCTCATCACGGCCCAGCACGTTCTGCAGGAAGAATGGCAGCGACACCATCGCCAGCATCTGCGCGCAGAACGAGCAGACCGAGGTGCCCATCGACAGGCTGAAAATCGGAATGCGCAGCAGATCCACCGGCAGCAGCGGCACCGCCATATTCAGCTGACGGCGAATAAAGAACCAGCCGACCACCAGCAACGCCAGCAACTCTGCCAGCACCAGCCAGCCATTCTGACCCTGAGCAAAACCGCTCAGGGCGGAAATCAGCAGGCCAAAAAACAGTGCATTCATGATGGCGCTGGGAATATCGAACCGCTGGGCGGTCGCTTTTTGCGGGTTGTCCGGCAGGGTTCTCAGCGCCAGCCATAGCGCAATCGCCCCGAGAGGGACGTTGATCAGGAACAGCCATTTCCAGCTGGCCACCGACAGAATCGCCGCCGCTACCGTCGGTCCAGCCGCGGTTGATACCGCCACAATCAGCGAGTTGATCGCCATACCCCGGCCAAGGTAACGCTGCGGATAGATAATGCGTATCAGCGCCGTATTAACGCTCATCAGCGCCGCGCCGCCAAAGCCCTGTAACACCCGGGCGAAGGTCAGCATGTTAAGTGAGGTGGAGAGGGCGCAAAACAGCGAGGTGGCGATAAACAGCGCCAGGCCCGCCTGATACACCCGACGATAACCCAGCATATCGCCGAGAAACGACAGCGACAGCAGCGAAACAATGATAGCAATCTGGTAGGCGTTAACGATCCACACTGACTGTGCCGGGCTGGCATTCAGTTCACGTGCAATGGTCGGCAGCGCCACGTTGGCAATTGCGCCATCCAGCACCGCCATGGTGATGCCGAGAGCGATAGTCAGAATGGCCCAGTAGCGCTGGGCGACCGGCAGTCCGTCCTGCGGAGAAGAGAGTGACATGGTGTATTTGCTAAAGAGGGTGAATATCATCATGCTAATGAAATTGCCGCCAAAAAGCAGCGCGGGCGATGACAAAAAGTTGTCTTAAAATATGTCTTAGCCGCAATCGCCTGCGCTGGCTGTCCGCCTGAAACGGCGCATGGCTGCCGCTGCGTTGTCTGCTTAGCCGTCAGCGCGACGGCGCGCCAGCCACTCAGACCGGTCTGCAGGTGCACCGCTCCACGCTATTCCCGGTCACGATTCAGCGGGATAAACCGCACAGCGCGACGTAAAGCATTGCCGCCGCCGTCAGCCTCGCTCTATACTGACAGTCCGTTCCATTTTTTTTGAAACAGGTTTAACAAGGTGCGCGATGTCCTCTGCTGAAAATGACAAACAGCCCGATTCAGTCTCCTCGGTCCTTAAAGTGTTCGGTATTTTGCAGGCACTGGGCGAAGAGCGCGATCACGGTATTACCGAGCTCGCGCAGCGCGTGATGATGTCAAAAAGTACCGTTTACCGCTTTCTGCAAACCATGAAGTCGCTGGGTTACGTGACCCAGGAAGGGGAGAGTGAAAAGTATTCGCTGACCCTGAAACTGTTTGAGCTTGGCGCGAAAGCGTTGCAGAACGTCGATCTGATTCGCAGCGCGGATGTGCAGATGCGGGAGCTGTCGCGTCTGACCAAAGAGACGATCCATCTCGGCGCGCTGGAAGAGGACAGCATTGTCTACATCCATAAAATCGATTCGCTGTATAACCTGCGCATGTATTCCCGCATCGGGCGACGTAACCCGCTGCACACCACCGCCATTGGTAAAGTGCTGCTCGCCTGGCGCGATCGTCAGGAAGTGAAAGAGATCCTGCGGGACGTTGAATTTAAGCGCAGTACTGCCAATACGCTGGTCAGCGCAGAGGCGCTGCTGGAGGCGCTGGATCAGGTCAAAATTCAGGGTTACGGCGAAGATAACGAAGAGCAGGAAGAGGGATTACGCTGCATCGCGGTACCGGTATTTGACCGCTTTGGCGTGGTGATCGCCGGACTGAGCATCTCATTCCCGACCATTCGATTCTCGGAAGACGCCCGCCAGGATTATGTGGCGATGCTGCACCGCGCAGCGCGTACCCTGTCAGCGGAAATGGGCTTTCATCACTACGAATTCTGAAAACAGCGGGCCACTGCGCCCGCTGGATGAGAATTAATTATCGATCACTTCTCCGCTCTTCTTCAGTAACGGACAATCGGTCACCCCGACCACGCCACTGTCAGTATGCAGGTATTGTGCGCTGATAAGGCCACGTGCCGTAAGGTAACTGCACTGCAGACCCAGCCCCGCGGCATTTTTGGTGCTGCCGGTTAACACGCCGTAGCCGGTAAAAAGCATTGCCAGCCAGATCACCGCCAGTAACCCAATCGCCCGAATAAACAGTTTCATTTTGTCTCCTTGTGACAGATAACGCAGCGCTCCACGTATTGCTGCTGGCCATTATTGTACCAGCATGCCTCGCTTTTCCGGCGGGATCGATCAGAGATAACTGAAACGGTAAATTCTGCATTGATGCTAACCCCATTATCTTTTGCCAGGGCTAAGGGTAGAATGAGCGGTTACAGCGTTTGGGACATTCCACTAAGGTTTATGAGGCAGTTATGAATGAGTTAGCCGCAAATTCGGGACCACTGGTCAGCTATGGTCTGCTGGTGATTATTTTGATTGTGGCATTTATTGTCTGGTTCTTTGTAAACCGGGCCAGCGTGCGGGCCGGTGAACAGATTCAGTTACTCGAATCGCTGCTGGAAGAGCAGAAAAAACAGACTATTCTGTTACGTCGTCTGGTTGAGGCGCAGCCTGGCGCGGAAACCAAAAAGAGCGATGAAGATCAGGACAAACGTGATTTTATCCGCCTGATACCGGAACGTTAATCCCCGCATGGAGGCTGGATGGCCTGGAAAAACCCGTGGTACGACAGCAGTAAAACGCATCACACGCCTGAAGGCTTCCGCAATCCTGAACCCGATCTCCGTCAGCCGGGCGATCTGCAACGCTGGCGGCGCGAGCGTAAAGCGCAGGGGCTGCCATTACCGCCCCGGGAAGGTTACGCAGCCTTTACCGCGCAGTGGTGGCAGCCGGCCGATCTGAGCGGCAGCGATGACCGCGTCTGGTGGCTGGGACATGCTGCTCTGCTACTGCGGCTTAACCAGCGCTATATTCTGATCGATCCCGCCTTATCTTCACGGGCATCGCCGTTGCCGTTTGCCGGCCCGCAGCGTAAAACCCCGGCTCCGCTGACTATCCGCGATCTGCCGCGGCTCGATCTGGTGCTGGTATCGCACAACCATTACGACCATCTTGACAGGCCGACCGTAAAGCAGATTGTCCGCCACTTTCCCGAGGCGAGGTTTATTGTCCCGCTCGGTCTGACCAGCTGGTTCACCCGTCAGGGTGTCGCCAGGGTGGAGCAACTGGACTGGTGGCAGTCGCTCCGGCTCGACAATCTCTGTATCGATGCGGTGCCGGCACGTCACTGGAGCATGCGCACTCCGCGCGATCGAAACCGTTCACTGTGGTGCGGCTGGGTGGTGCGATCGCCCAGGCTGCGCTTCTGGTTTTCGGGCGATAGTGGCTTCAGCGAGAATTTACGCGAGGTGGTGACCCGGCTCGGCCCGTTCAATCTCGCCGCCTTACCGATTGGGGCCTGGGCACCCAAATGGTTTATGGCCAGTCAGCATATGGACCCGGATCAGGCGGTAGAATTATGGCGTGGGGCAGGCAGGCCGCTGACGGTACCGATCCACTGGGGGGTGTTCGAACTGGCGGATGAATCGCTGGACGCGCCGCCGGCCGAACTTGAGCAGGCGCTACAGCGGGCAGGGGAGGATAACCTCCGGTTTACGGCCTGGCGAATAGGGGAAAGTCGGGGACTGGATAATATCGACCAGGAATAATCCTAAAGCGAGTGGAATGATTTAAATCAGACTCTGTTTTATCTGACATCAATTTTTCAGTTCAAAAGCAAAATTCTTAATAAGCAAAATCCTAACCGCTGCTTTTATTTGGAGCAACCCTGAGCTATTGCTCCTGTTTTTGGTGCAAAGTGCTTTTATTTTTGTACTTAATAAAGTGTGTTGTACAGGATTGGCGCTGCGTTAATCATCTCTATACGCTTGCCGCTTCGTTTATTCTTTTCGCTTTTGCCATATTTGTGAAATATTAATTTCTTATGTCATCCATTGACTTAATGGTGGCGAAGCACAGTGATGCCGGTGGCTTGGCCCGCCATCGCGCGGTGCGGAATAGCGAAACGCTTTATTTCAGCGGGCAGAAATGGGCGACTTGTGAACCAAACGGAACATTCATTGTGAGCACTCTGGCAATTGTGCGCAAAGCTTCTCTTTGCGTTTAAAAATGGCTTGCCATTATTTTGAGGATATGTGATAACAATTCGTGGGTTAAACGAGGTACAGTTCTGTTTATGCATGGCATCTTCAGTAAAGAAGTTACGAGTAAAGACGTTGACGTTGAATACCGCTTCCTTGCCGAACCTTAATTAGTGCCTCATTCAGTAACGTCTCTGGTTTCTCTGTAGGTCAGCCTTCGGGCTAAATAAACATTCAAAGGAATTTGCAAAATGGCAAAGATTAAAGGTCAGGTTAAGTGGTTCAACGAGTCTAAAGGTTTTGGCTTCATTACTCCTGCTGACGGTAGCAAAGATGTGTTCGTACACTTCTCCGCTATCCAGGGCAATGGTTTCAAAACCCTGGCCGAAGGCCAAAGCGTTGAGTTCGAAATTCAGGACGGCCAGAAAGGCCCGGCTGCAGTAAACGTTACTGCAATCTGATTCGACTCCGACTCGGTGCACTGCACCTCGACACGGAATCTTAAAGCCCTGGCTAATTAGCCGGGGCTTTCTTTATGCTTCCGATGAGCAAACGTTAAGGGTACACTGCGCCGCGTTACCTGCTGCCGGAGCCCCTCATGTCGTTGATCTGCCCCCTTTGCCATACTCCTCTCGTCCTGACTGCACGCAGCTGGCGCTGCGAAAATCGTCATCAGTTTGATCAGGCGAAAGAGGGCTACGTCAATTTGCTGCCCGTTCAGCATAAACGCTCACGGGAGCCGGGTGACAGCGCGGAGATGATGCAGGCACGGCGCGAATTCCTCGAGGCGGGCTACTATCAGCCGCTGCGCGATCGGGTAGTCAGCCTGCTGGACGCGGCGCTCTCCCGGCCGGGCAGCCAGATTCTTGATATTGGCTGTGGCGAAGGCTACTACACGGCGGCGCTGGCCGCAGCCAACAGCGAGACGGGACAGGTTTATGGTCTGGACGTTGCCAGAATGGCGATCCGGCTGGCGGCGAAGCGCTACGCTGAGGTGCTGTTCTGCGTTGCCTCCAGCCAGCGTTTACCCTTTGCCAGCCAGTCGCTGGATGCAATAGTGCGGATTTACGCACCCTGTAATGAAGCGGAGCTGGCGCGGGTACTCAAGCCCGGCGGCATCGTGCTCACCGTGACGCCCGGTCCGCACCATCTGCAGCAGTTTAAGGCACTGATCTACCGTGAGGTGCAGTTACACGCAGCGGAGCAAAAAACCTATCCCGAATTTCACCAGATTGCCCGGCATTCGCTGCGTTACCCGATGGCACTGACCGGGGCCGCGGCCGTCACGCTGTTACAGATGACCCCTTTTGCCTGGCGGGCGCGTGACGAAGTCTGGCAAACCCTGCAGCAGAGCGAACTGTTCAACTGCGACGCCGATTTTACCCTGACGCTGTGGCAGCGCGACTAACGCGCCTCCACCAGGGTGTTATAGATGCGTTCCAGATCGTCAAGCTGCTGCACCGCGATTAACAGCCGGCGCTGTTCAAGCTGAATCACCAGAATGCCATCTTCCGAGAGGTTCATCCCCTGGATCCGCCGGTAATCGATCCAGATGCCGGCATAAAACAAGCCGTTGTTTTTCATCAGCAGCTTTGGCCGCCGCAACCAGAAGAGCCAGAAGGCGAGAAAACTCAACACCATCAGCAGCGAAGTGGTGAGCTGCGGACCATGATGGGTGACGTTATTCCACAGCAGAATCAGCAGCAGGCCGATGAAAATCAGGCTGTCGATTTTATGCCGCCGCTGCAGTGCCACCCGCAAACGGGTCGGCCCATGACGACGCGGCAGAATCGCCTCATCGTAAATCGCAAACAGCAGCAGGGCGGCAATACAGCCTGCTATCAACATGTCGGTCAATGACATGGAACCTCCTCAAACAGGGTGAGATCAGCCCGTCAGGGCTCAGCTCACCACGCTCAGCACAAAAAAGTCGGGAGCCTGTGCTCCCGACCTCAGAGTATTACAGTCCGAGCAGACCAATCCAGTAACCGAAGATACCGATGGCGAAGAAGCCAACGATGATCCACAGCGCATTGACCTTACGGCGCAGCAGCCACATACAGGCGAAGGTCAGTAGCAGCGGGACCACACCCGGCATCAGCTGATCGAGAATCGACTGTACTGTGGTAACGGTGGTTTTGCCGGTTGAATCGGTAATGCGTGACACCACCAGCGGGATGTTGACGTGGGTCCACTTGTTGACCAGCGCCCCCATGACAAACAGGCCCAGTATTGAGGCGCCCTCCGTCAGTTTTTGCAGGAAGCCGCCGCCCATATCGCTAACGATATCGATTCCTTTGCGATAGCCATACGCCACACCGTAGTAACGGGTCAGCAGACGCGCCAGGTTAAACAGCACGAAGAACAGCAGCGGACCCAGCAGGCTGCCGCTCATGGCGATGCCAGCACCCAGTGCGGCAAACACCGGACGAACCGTGCCCCAGAAAATCGGGTCACCGACACCGGCCAGCGGGCCCATTAAACCGACTTTAATGCCGTTAATCGCACCATCATCAATCGCTGCACCGTTGGCACGCTGCTCTTCCATCGCCATGGTGACGCCCAGTACCGGCGCTGCCACATAAGGGTGGGTGTTGAAGAACTCGAGGTGACGCTTAATCGCCTGTTTGCGTTCGTCATTGTTCTCCGGATAGAGACGGCGGATCACCGGCACCATTGAGAAACAGAAACCCAGCGCCTGCATACGTTCAAAGTTCCACGATCCCTGAAACAGGTTGGAGCGCATAAAGACAGCACGTACGTCGCCCGGCGTTAGTTTCTTTTCGACTTTGGTAATATCAACCATGTTCTCACCTGTTCCTTAATCGAGTTCGTTATCGAGATCGTTAGCGCTGGCAGGACCTGCAGGCGCACCCGCGACCCGGTTATATTTCGGACTGAGCTGGATGTAGAGCACCGCCATTACCACACCGATCACGCCGAGCGCGACCAGGTTGAAGTCGGTGAAGGCAGCGGTGACGAAGCCCAGATAGAAGAACGGCATCAGGTAGCCTGCGCGCATCATATTGATGACCATCGCATAACCGACTACCACGATCATGCCGCCGGCGATGTTGAGGCCGTTGGTGACCACATCCGGAATCGAACTGAGTAAGGCGTGAACCGCACTGGTGCCGACCGAAATCGCCACAATCAGCGCCGGAATGGCGATACGCATCGCCTGTAGCAGCAGGGCAGAGACGTGAATCCAGGAGATCGCGGTCAGGTTGCCTTTCTCGGCCGCTTTATCGGCCGCGTGCTGAAACGCCACGGTGATAGTACGAACGATAATGGTCAGCACCTGACCGGCTGCCGCCAGCGGAATCGCCAGCGCAATACCGGCACCGACGCTTTGACCGCCCGCGATGACCAGAATGGTTGAGATGATTGAAGCCAGCGCCGCATCCGGGGCGACAGCCGCACCGATGTTCATCCAGCCCAGTGCGATCATCTCCAGCGTACCGCCGATGATAATCCCGGTTTTCATATCACCCAGCACCGCACCAATCAGGGTACAGGCGACCAGCGGGCGGTGAAACTGGAACTCATCCAGGATCGACCCCATACCGGCAATACAGGCGACAATAAAGATCAAAATGATTTGTAGCGAGGTTATTTCCATCATACTTCTTGTCCTCAGCAGGATAACGAAAATGAGCCTGGCAAAGCAGGCGCAGACGGCACGCCGTTACGAATTAACCTTCGCAATCAGGTCCATCATTTTCAGTTTCTGGTCGCTGGAAACCTTGCGGACTTCCAGTTCAATATTGCGCTCATTTAATTTGCGAAACGCCGCAATATCTTTTTCATCGACCGAGACGGCGTTGTTCACCTGAGTTTTGCCCTGGCGGAAAGCCATGCCGCCGATATTGACGGTTTTAATATCGACGCCCTGTTCCACCACCCGCAGCACATCGGTCGGGTTGGTAAACAGCAGCATCACCCGATCCTGACCATATTTCGGGTTATTCCACACCCGTACCATCTTATCGACATCGACTACGTGCGCGGTTACGCCCGGCGGCGCAACCTGCGTCAGCAGGGTTTTACGCACGTGATCGTTAGCCACCTCATCACTGACCACGATAATGCGCTGAACGTTGGTTTCCTTGGTCCAGCGTGTCGCGACCTGACCATGGATCAGGCGGTCATCGATACGGGCCAGGCCGATTTTCATGTGGTCACCCGGTGCCATCGGTTTCGCCGGCTGCGCCGGAGCAGCCACCGGTTTTGCCGCCGCAACCGGCTCAGGCGCAGCCTCTTTGGCTTTCAGCGCTTTAACCCCTTCACGGCCGGTTTCGACCGCCACCGCAATCAGCTGATCAAAACTGGGGTTGTCGTCGCGCGCCATCAGGGTTTCGACCAGCATCGGGATATTGACGCCCGCCACCACATCATAATCAGGCTTATCTACCACGATGCGGCTGGCCGCGTTAAACGGACTGCCTCCCCAGGTATCGACCAAAAACAGCACACCCTGGGCGGTATCGAGTTCCGCCAGCCGCGCCTGGTACTTTTCAATCAGCGTTTCTGCATTTTCGCCGGGCACAAAGTCGATCCATCCGACATTTTCCTGCTCGCCCAACAGCATTTCTGCTGTCTTTAGCAGTTGTTCCGCTGCCCAGCCATGTGTACCAATTACAATCGCAATGGTCACTTGCTACCTCCGTTCGCTTGAGAAGCTCATCTGAGTCAATGAACCGTATAAGTTATCGCTTCGGTTTTGTGAAAATTCTGTTTACCGAATCATCCGGATAGTGCCGAAAAATCATCGGGTAACTGCGATAAGGCCGTAAAGTCGCGATTTATTTTAGTGATCGAAAAAATAAATTATGTGATGGCTGTCTGCTATTCGCAGCCTGATTAACCGAACCTGCAATTTATTGCGCTCCGTCATTTGAATGACAGATTGTAAAAATAAGAAAATTTTTTGACGCCAAAGCGCGACCTGATACATTAACGATCTGTTTATTATTCAGGAGTAACGGGCCTCAGCCCACCTATATGGATCGTCACCGACGTCGCTTAACCTGTTCTTTGCGCCTGCTGGCGCGTCATCTTTCGCCTGACGGCGTATTCACTGCTTCCCCGATCGTCACTCTGTCACGCTTTAACGCGCTGACACGCATCGGTTCACACTGTTCCTCGTTCAGGAGTCATTAATGGAATTTCTATTCGACCCCTCAATCTGGGCGGGTTTACTGACGCTTGTGGTGCTGGAAATCGTGCTGGGCATCGATAACCTGGTCTTCATCGCCATCCTGGCGGACAAGCTGCCGCCGAAGCAGCGTGATAAAGCGCGTCTGATCGGCCTGTCGCTTGCGCTGGTGATGCGTCTGGGCCTGCTGTCGCTGATCTCGTGGATGGTGACGCTCACCACGCCCCTATTCAGCGTAGGTGATTTCAGCTTTGCCGGACGAGATTTAATTCTGCTGGCGGGTGGTCTGTTCCTGTTATTCAAGGCGACCATGGAGCTGCATGAAAGGCTGGAGAACCGTCAGCTGGATGGTTCCGGCAACCGGGGTTACGCCAGTTTCTGGGCGGTGGTGACGCAGATTGTGGTGCTGGATGCGGTGTTCTCACTTGATGCGGTCATTACCGCGGTCGGCATGGTGAACCATCTGCCGGTGATGATGACCGCCGTAGTGATTGCAATGGGTGTGATGCTGCTGGCCTCTAAGCCGTTAACCAACTTTGTCAATGCACATCCAACGGTGGTGGTGCTCTGTCTGAGCTTCCTGTTGATGATTGGTCTGTCGCTGGTGGCCGAAGGCTTTGGTTTCCATATTCCGAAAGGTTATCTCTACGCGGCGATCGGCTTCTCGATCCTGATTGAGCTGTTTAACCAGATTGCCCGTCGAAACTTTATCCGACATCAGTCGCATCGACCGATGCGTGAGCGTACTGCCGAAGCGATCCTGCGGCTGATGGGCGGCCGCAATCGCGCCCAGACGGCTAACAGCAGCAGTAATGAAGAGTCCGCGTTGACTGAAGCGATGCCGCAGGAAGCGTTTAAAGATGAAGAGCGCTATATGATTAATGGCGTGCTGACGCTGGCGTCCCGTTCGATTCGCAGCATTATGACGCCACGCGGTGAAATCTCGTGGGTGGATGCCAACCGTCCGGTCGATGAGATTCGTATTCAGCTGCTGGATACGCCGCACAGCCTGTTCCCGGTCTGTCGCGGTGAGCTGGACGAAATTGTCGGCGTGGTGCGGGCGAAAGAGCTGCTGGTGGCGCTGGAACACGGCGTTGATGTAGCGACCTTTGCCGCCAATACCCCGACCATTGTGGTGCCGGAAACGCTGGACCCGATCAATCTGCTCGGCGTGCTGCGTCGTGCCAAAGGCAGTTTTGTTATCGTCACCAACGAATTTGGCGTGGTGCAGGGTTTGATTACGCCACTTGACGTGCTGGAAGCGATCGCCGGTGAATTCCCGGATGAGGATGAAACGCCGGATATCATCGCCGATGGCGACGGCTGGTTAGTGAAAGGCGGCACCGATTTGCACTCGCTGCAACAGCTGCTCGACTTCCATCAGCTGGTTGATCCGGATGAAGATCACGCCTCGCTGGCGGGCCTGCTGATTGCCCAGAAAGGGCAGTTGCCGCAGCCGGGAGAGGTGATTGATATCACGCCGCTGCACTTTCAGATTATCGAAGCGACCGATTACCGTATCGATCTGGTGCGGGTTACCAAAGATCAGCCGCAGGATGAAGAGGAAGAACGCTAAGGCGTGGCAGGCAAATAGCGGGCGGCTGAGTCGCCCACTGATTGTCTGAGGTTGTAGAACGCCGCTGCCCTGATGCAGCGGCTTTTTTTTAGCCTGATGTTACCACCGACGCATCATCTGCGGTCAGGTGGGGAACGGTTCAACGTCCGGCTTGTGCTTTGCCAGCCAGCCAGGGAAATCGCCGATCGGCATCGGACGGGCATAATAATAGCCCTGCAGATGATCGACGCCGCGCCCGCGCAGATAGGCGGCCTGTTCTGCGGTTTCAACCCCTTCCGCCACCAGACTGATATTCAGGCGCTGCGCCAGTGAAATGACCATGTCGGTAACAGTGGCGTTAATCGCATCGGTACCGATGGCGGCGGTAAAGATTTTGTCGATCTTCAGGACGTCGGGCTTTAAATCCTTCAGGTAGGAGAGCGAGCTGTGGCCGGTGCCAAAATCATCAATCGCCAGCTGCACGCCAATCTCATGCAGCTGGGCGATAACCGACTGATCGACCACCGGCAGGGCGTCGCGTTCAGTTAACTCAACCACCAGCTTCGGCACCGGATTGGCCGGCCACCAGAGGTTCTGCAGATCCTGCAAAATCGCGCGGTCGCGGAAATGGCTGGCGGCAACGTTAATAGCGATATGGAAACCCGGACAGGCCGGCAGGTGAGGGAGCTGCTTTACCACTTCATTCAGCACGAAGCGGGTCAGCGGCTTAATCAGATTCTGTCGTTCGGCCAGCGGAATAAACACATCGGGTGCCACCCAGCCCTGACGCGCATTATGCCAGCGCAGCAGCAGCTCAATACCATCGCACTGGCCGCTTCTGGCGTTAATCAGCGGCTGGCAGTAGACCATGAACTCGTTAGCGGTGATGCCGTAGCTGATTTGCCAGCTCAGGCTCATGCGGTTGGCGGTCGCCAGCCAGACGATATAGCCCATCAGCAGGCTGAGCAGAAGCGCCAGCGGCAGCTGCGAGGGCAGCGTGTGCATGGCCAGCCGGGCTGGGGAGGGACCGTACAGCGTCAGGGTGTAGGGATAACGCAGCGAGGCCTGATAGTAACTCACCTCATCTTCCGACGGCAGCGTCGGTTCAATCAGCGGATTGCCATACTCCAGGCTTTCGCCGTTGACGTTGAAGACCGCCCGTTCCACCCACGGCAACTGCGGTTCCAGCAGATAATTACTCATCATTTCGATGTTAATTACCTGCAAAATACCGGAGCGATTATCCAGGCTTCTTGGCGTCCAGAGTAATAATACCGGCGACCCTTTTAACAGGTAATTGTCGGTGGCGAGCGTCATGCGCTGACCGGTAAAGGCCAGTTCGGGATAGGTCTCGCTAAACGGGATCGCACGCGGACCAAAGATACTGGAACAGTAGATCGCGTCATTATCGACCAGCAGAATGGCGCGCACCGTTTGCAGCGCGGAAATTTTCTCAATCAGCGGAAAACGCACGTCGCGGCAGGGCACGCCGACCAGTCCGAGCGTGTTATTAGCGGAAACATCCAGCGGTGAAAACATCCGGTCAAACCGCATAATCGCTTTATCGGCGAAATCCATCGCCTGCTGTTCAATACGCGACTTCTCTTCAATATAACGAAATGCCAGCGTCAGAATCAGTACCACGGTGGCGATTGCCAGCGCAATCAGCAAACGCTTGCGTCTGAATTGTCCAACAAATTGCTGGGCCATGAGCATCAGTACCACCTTCCCAAAAAACCAGAAAAAAGCCAAAAATAACGGGGTTGTTATCGGCACGGCCCGATCAATATTGAGGCCGGAATGCAGAAAAGCGGTGCTGGAAAGTTGCACGACCAGGATAGTCGCGCGGAAATCACTCTACCGGTTTAGCCTGCGCTGAGATAGCGCAGGATGCGGATTTCATTACGATTGCACATTAATTAAACAATCAAACGTTTCGATTAATCGCACTGTACTTTAATCGCCAGACCGCCGCGCGAGGTTTCACGGTATTTGGCGTTCATGTCCTTGCCGGTTTCATACATCGTCTCGATCACCTTATCCAGTGAGACGCGCGGTTCACTGGTGCGACGCAGGGCCATACGCGCCGCATTGATCGCTTTGACCGAGGCGATAGCGTTTCGCTCAATGCACGGCACCTGAACCTGGCCAGCGACCGGGTCGCAGGTCAGCCCCAGGTTATGCTCCATGCCGATCTCGGCGGCGACGCAAACCTGTTCCGGGCTGCCGCCCAGCAGTTCTGCCAGACCGGCTGCCGCCATCGAACAGGCGACGCCGACTTCGCCCTGACATCCCACTTCCGCGCCCGAAATCGACGCGTTCATTTTATACAGCACGCCGATGGCACCGGAGGCGAGGAAGTAGCGCAGGAAAATATCCGGCGTTACCGGCTCAATAAAGTGGTCGTAATAGGCCAGCACCGCCGGCACGATGCCACAGGCGCCGTTGGTTGGCGCGGTGACAACCCGTCCGCCGGCGGCATTTTCCTCATTCACCGCCAGCGCGAACATATTGATCCAGTCGATGACGATCATCGGATCGTTAGAGTGCTTAGACGAGGAGATCAGCAGTCGACGCAGCGAGGCGGCGCGGCGCGGCACCCGCAGCGGACCCGGCAGCACGCCTTCGGTATTCAGGCCGCGATCGATGCAGGCCTGCATGGTCTGCCAGATGTTGGCGAAGTAGGCGTGGATCTCATCGCGGCTGTGCAGCGCCAGTTCGTTTTTCATCACCAGACCGGATAACGAGAGTCCGGTTTCGCGGCAGTGCGCCAGCAGATCTTTGGCGGAGTGGAACGGCCACGGCACCGAAACTTCATCCAGCGCCGACTGACCGAAATGCTCTTCATCGACGATAAAGCCGCCACCGACGGAGTAGTAGGTTTTCGACAGAATCAGCAGATCGCCAGCGAACGCCAGCAGACGCAGACCGTTTTCATGCAGCGAGAGGTTTTCACTGCGGAACACCATACCGCCCTCACGCGGGAAGTCGACTTCATGCGCTCCTTTGGCCAGCAGCAGACGTTCACGCTGGGCGACATCTTTAATAAAGGCCGGGATGGCATCAATATCGACCGTGTCGGGAGATTCGCCCGCCAGTCCCATAATAATAGCGATGTCGGTATGGTGGCCCTTACCGGTCAGCGACAGGGAGCCGTAAACATCTACCGCAATGCGGGTCACCTCCTGCAGCTTTCCCTGTTCGGATAACAAATCCACAAACTGCTTACCCGCTTTCATCGGGCCGACAGTATGCGAACTTGATGGGCCAATGCCCACTTTGAACATGTCGAAAACACTAATCACAGGTGACACTCCTCACAAATTATTCTCAGTCTGCCGGGGCAGTTTATGGCGCTAATAGTAATAGTCATGCCGGAGAAAAGAGCAGCTTTTCGCATGAAATAAACTTATTAAAACCGATAGAAAAAATTATAGCCCGGCCCGCCGCTCAGCAGGCTGGAAAGCAACAGGTTAATGGCAAAAGTGGGCGTCAGAACGCAATTTGCTCGCTGAGTGAGCGGATAATGCCAGCGGTCATGCCCCAGACCAGGTAATCCTGATAGCGTGACAGCCAGACCGGATGACGCACGCCAGCGCGGTGTATCTCCAGCGCGCTATAGCGGCTGAGCCGTAACGCTTCGGCCAGCGGCATCTCAAAGGCGCTGCGCACCTCGTCCGGGTTGATTCGTAGCGGCAGATCCGGCGGGATGATCGCCAGCACCGGCGTCACCTGAAAGCCGGTGCTGCTGGTGACGGCAGGCAGCACGCCTAACACTTCAACCTGCTGTGGATCGATGCCCACTTCCTCCTGTGCTTCCCGCAGAGCGGTCGCAATCAGCGAGGCATCGGTATCATCCTGCATGCCGCCGGGGAAGGCGACCTGTCCGGCATGTTTACGCAGCGCATGAGAGCGCTGGGTCAGCAACAGACCCGGTTCCGGTCGCGCCACAATCGGCACCAGCACTGCGGCATGCCGTCCGGCGAGACGGTGGGTATTGTGTTGCGGTGGCTGCAGCAGGAAGCGGCTGCGGAAGGCGTCAAGCGTGAGCGCCATTCAGACCCCCTGTTCCAGCGCCGGCAGAATGCGGCTGACTTTATCCAGCGTCTCCTGATATTCCGCCTGTACTTCGCTGTCGGCGACAATGCCGCCGCCCGCCGCGCAGTAGAGCTGCTGACCTTCAGCAATCAGGGTGCGGATGGTGATACTGGTATCCATACGGCCACACAGGCTGAGATAGCCAATGCTGCCGCACCAGGCATTGCGGCGCTGCGGCTCCAGCTGATCAATAATTTCCATTGCCCGGATTTTGGGCGCGCCGGTGATTGAGCCACCAGGGAAACAGGCGCGCAGCAGATCGGTGGCCTGTAGATTGTCGGGAAGCTGCGCCCGCACCGTGCTGACCAGATGATGAACGGCGGGAAAGGGCTCGACCACAAACAGCTCAGGCACGCTGACCGAACCCGGCACCGCCACGCGGCCAATGTCGTTACGCAGCAAATCGACAATCATCAGATTTTCGGCGCGATCTTTTTCTGCGTTTTGCAGAGCATCTGCCTGTTGCCGATCGGCGATCGGATCGGCACAGCGGGGACGGGTTCCTTTGATCGGGCGGGTTTCGATCTGTTTATCATTCAATGACAGAAAGCGCTCCGGTGACAGGCTGAGGATCGCACTGTGCGGCAGGCGCAGAAAGGCGCTGAACGGCGCGCGGTTGGCCTGATTGAGGGCACAAAAAGCCTGCCACTCATCACCCTGATAACCGGCCTGAAAACGCTGAGCCAGGTTCACCTGATAGCAGTCACCTGCCTGAATATAGACCTGAACCGCAGCAAAGCGTGCCGCATAGTCAGCGTAACTGAGGCTGGATTGCCACCGGCTGGTAAGGCTGAACGGCACCGCTTCACGTTCAGGCCACTGCGCCAGCCAGGCGGCGCGGGCTTGAACATCATTCAATGCCAGCAGCGTCAGGGTCTGACGATGATGATCGGCAATCAATGCCCAGTCGTAGATGCCGACCGCCATATCCGGCGTGGTGAGATCGGCCTGTGCCAGCTGCGGCAACCGCTCAAAGCGGCGACCGAGATCGTAACCAAACAGGCCAAGCGCGCCGCCCTGAAACGGCAGATTGTCATCACTGCGCGGCGTGACGCCCAGCGCATCGCACTGCTGCTGGACCAGTTGCAGCGGATCTGCACCAGATTCGCTGTAGCCGCCGGCATCGGTGATGTGGGTAACGTCACCGCGGGTCACCAGCGTGGCGCGCGGATCGGCGGTCAGAATATCAAAACGATTGTCGCTATGGTCGGCATGGGCGGAAGAGAGCAGCATTGCCCACGGCAGGCTGGCAATCGGGGCGAAACGCTGAATAAGCGCATCCGGGGTATAATCAAGACTGAGGGTTTCAACAATCATCAGGCAGACAAATCAGAGAGCAAAGAGGTCGTCAGACTGACATATTTTTTCCTGACTGGCACCTGTTTGTTCGGCGTGTGATAATCGCTGCCCCCAACGCAGGAGTGAAACATGGCTATAGGATTACCGGCTCTCTCTCATGAGCAGCAACAGCAGGCCGTCGAGCGTATTCAGGAACTGATGGCGGGTGGCCTATCGAGTGGCGAAGCTATCGCCCAGGTGGCGCAGGAAATTCGCCAGAATCATAAAGGCGAGCACATCCGGGCGCTGTTCGACGATGAGGATGAAGAAGAATAGCGCCCGGCAGGCTTAACGTGCTGCGATGATTTTGATTTCGATTTTGTATTGCGGGTTCATCAGACCTGCCTGAACCGTGCAGCGTACTGGCGCGTTATCCGGGGAAACCCAGGCGTCCCAGGCGCGGTTCATTGCGGGCAGGTCCGCTTTGTCCACCAGAAACAGGGTGGCATCAAGAATTTTGCTCTTATCGCTGCCGAGTCGCGTCAGCAATCTGTCAATCACCGCCAGTGCATTGGCCGTCTGCGCTTCAGCATCCTGATCCAGATTCTCTGGCACGCTGGTGTAATAGATGGTGTCATTGTGAATCACGGCTTCGGACATACGATGTTCCGGATCGATGCGGGTAATACTCATCTTTTTCTCCCTGGTTTGATGGGCATTAGCCTGGCACATTCCTTATGCCGCTGTCATCTCTTCCACCTTACAGGCAGCGTTTGACGATAGCCTGACGATCGGCCATCACCTGCGGCCACATATTAAAGGTGGTAAAGAATTTTACCCCGGCACCGTGTCGCTGTGGCGTCACGTCGGCGAAAATCGAATCTTCCCACGTCAGGACGGTGATCTGCTCACCCTGCGGTTGCGTATGCGTAGTATTGTCCCTGGCAATCACCTCGGTGGTAGACCAGCCACGATATATACAGTCACTAAGCTGCGGGACGGTGCGGGCGCTCTGGGCCTGAAACACCGGCTGACCGAGGCGTGCCTGTTCAGGGGTCGGTGCCTGGCAGCCACAGACCAGCAGCACGCCGATAAGCGATCCGATGCGGGAATGATTCATAACGTTCCTCCGCCTGAGGCAGGCAGTGCGGTAGAGGCGGTCTGCGCCACTGTGCTGACCGCGCGTCACCTTACGAATGCCCGATCTCAACGATAAGGTGATGTAATGATTATAATCAGTGCGCCTGGTTCCTCGCAGCAATCTGTCGCATTTGATAGCGGCATCACACTGTCTCAGGCGGTGGCGAAAAGTAAGCGGCACGCCGGGCAACAGAAGTGGCGCACCCCGCAGCAAAAAATGATATAAATCAGCCGATAAATGACGCCACAGGATGAGGATGAAAGCATGGCGAATACGCAGTATCTGTTTTGGGTAATGGCAGGCGCACTGACGCTGCTGTTTATTGTGGTATCGGCGTTCGTCGGTCTGTCGCGTGGTGCAAAGCAGGGTTTTATCACCTTTGCCGTTCTGTTCGTCATCATGCTGGCGGGGGCCTTTTACCTGCATCATTAGCGGCCACGGCAGTCAGGGGCACGGCAGCAGGATTATTACCGCTTAACTCACACTTTTAACCAAAAACGGGCGGGCGGAAGTGGGGGTTAACTATGCTGAGATGAAATAGCAGCACTGCTATTTATCACCGGAGGTAATTATGTCTGAACGTCCTGATTACGATGAACCGCTGCCTGATGACGCTGAAATCTATCCGGAAGATGAAGAAGAGGATGAAGAACCCGGCCAGGATCCGTTAGAAAAGGATATTTAACCTTTCCTGCCAGCCTGATCCTCGATAGCTAACGGGCTTGTTAATATACCGGCTGTTATCACACGACGCACTTAACGCGTCACCCCAACAAAACCGTCATTCAGGCGGTTTTGTTGTTTCGGTTAAAGTTTCAGCAGCAGAGCGGGCCGCCGGATTGTTTGAGCGGCTGAACGTTTTTTCTGAACGAGTATTGAAATAACGCGCCGATACCATCCGTTTCACTGTTGATCGCCCCTTACCGTATCCTGCCAGACTGTTTCTGCGTGAATCGTTAACAAAATTAACCTTAATGAGCATTCGGGACCGACTATATCGGCTGTAACCCGCCCTGACACTGCTATTGCCTTGTTGCTTCAGAGTTATCAGTAATATGCTTTTCGCTCTGGCATTAAGACCACTAAACAGGGATTGAAAATGAAAATAACCGGGGTACTCAGTCTGGTTCTGGCGCTGTCGACTCTCAGCGCAGCAGGAGCGGATGCACCGCACTGGACCTATGAAGGGAAAGCGGGTCCGGAGCACTGGAGTCAATTAAGCCACGACTATCACATCTGCCATGAAGGCAAAGCTCAGTCACCGATCAACATTAAAGATGCTATCGAAGGACATTTACCACCACTCAACCTGCACTACCTTATCTCCGCAGAGAAGGTAATCAATAATGGCCACACTATCCAGGTCACCGTTGATGATGAAGATACCTTTGTTCTTGATGGTGAAAAATTCATCCTTAAGCAGTACCACTTCCACACGCCGAGCGAAAACCAGATTAACGGCCACACCTTTCCCCTGGAAGCCCACTTTGTACACAGCAAAGACGATGGTGATCTGGCCGTTGTGGCGGTGATGTTTGAGGTGGGTAAAGAGAATCCAGCGCTGCTGCCGTTGATTGCTTCTATGCCAGCAGACGAAAACCAACAGAAGAAAATTGAAAGCGAAGTCGATTTACGGGCACTCTTCCCGCAAGACCTGCATTACTATCGCTTTAGCGGATCACTGACCACGCCACCCTGCACTGAAGGCATACGCTGGCTGGTGCTAAAACAGCCGGTAACGCTTTCTCAGGCTCAGCTCGACGCGTTTAAACAGGCACTGAAAAGCACCAATAATCGTCCTTTGCAGCATCTTAACGGTCGGATGATCGTTCAGTAACCGCTTTTGGTCTGGCTGTGCTAATGGCCGCTGCGCCGCCAGGCGTATCGGCATGGCTATCCGTTCCTATCAGGCGGCCATGCGCCGCTGTTCTTCATTGCGGAGCAATAACGACCATCGCAAAATCGGCTGCACTTCGCGCTGATAATAGTTAACCTACTGATTACCCTCTATTTTGCTTTGTGAATTTAATACTGACATAATTACAGTGTTTTTGCCGTTCTTTGAGAGGGTATGTGGCAGACGATTTTGCAGTTGATGGCGCGCTGGCGCTGGCGATAGCTGGCTTTAAGCCGCGTGAAGCGCAGCGTGAAATGGCGCAGGCGGTTTCTGAAGCCGTAAAACAGCAGGGTGAACTGGTGGTAGAAGCCGGTACCGGCACCGGGAAAACCTATGCTTATCTGGCTCCCGCGCTGCGGGCCGGCAAGAAAGTGATCGTCTCTACCGGATCGAAAGCGCTGCAGGATCAGCTTTACGGCCGCGATCTGCCGACCATGATCGGCGCACTGAAATACAAAGGAAAGACTGCCTTACTGAAAGGGCGATCCAACTATCTCTGCCTGGAGCGGCTGGAGCAGCAGTCGATGGCGGGCGGCGATCTGGCGGTACAGGCGCTGACTGATCTGGTGACGTTGCGGAGCTGGTCATCGCAGACCGCTGATGGCGATATCAGCAGCTGTGCCGGCGTCACTGAAGATAGCCCGGTCTGGCCGCTGGTCACCAGCACCAACGATAACTGCCTCGGCACCGACTGCCCGCGTTATAAAGAGTGCTTCGTAGTCAAAGCGCGCAAGCGTGCGATGGACGCGGATGTGGTGGTGGTAAACCATCACCTGTTTCTGGCGGATCTGGTGGTCAAAGAGGGTGGGTTCGGCGAACTGATTCCCGAAGCGGACGTGATGATCTTTGATGAGGCCCATCAGCTTCCCGATATCGCCAGCCAGTATTTCGGCCAACAGCTCTCCAGCCGGCAACTGCTCGACCTCGCCAAAGATATTATTACCGCCTACCGCACCGAAGTGCGCGACGTCCAGCAACTGCAGAAGTCCGCCGATCGCCTGGCGCAGTGTGCTCAGGATTTTCGTTTGTCGCTCGGCGACCCGGGTTACCGCGGTAATCTGCGGGAACTGCTAAGCGATAACAACATCCTGCGGATGTTTACGCTGCTGGATGATGCGCTTGAACTCTGTTACGACGTGATCAAACTCTCCCTTGGCCGTTCAGCGTTGCTGGATGCGGCGTTTGAGCGGGCGGCCCTCTACCGTGGCCGACTGAAGCGGCTGCGGGCGATCAATGAGCCGGGCTACAGCTACTGGTATGAATGCACCTCACGCCACTTTATTCTGGCGCTGACGCCGCTGTCGGTAGCGGAACGCTTCCGCGAAGTGATGGATAACCGCAAAGCAGCCTGGATTTTCACCTCCGCCACGCTGGCGGTGGATGAGAAGATGGAGCACTTTGCTGAGCGGCTGGGCGTGAACGCAGCAAAAAGTTTGATTCTGAACAGTCCGTTCGATTATGCGCAGCAGGCCCTGTTATGCGTGCCGCGCAACCTGCCTGAACCCAACCGTCCCGGCGGCGCACGGCAGCTTGCCGCCATGATGAAGCCGCTGATTGACGCCAACAAAGGGCGCTGTTTCTTCCTCTGTACCTCGCACCTGATGATGCGTGAGCTGGCGGCAGAATTCCGGGCCTCAATGACGTTACCGGTGCTGGTACAGGGCGAAACCAGCAAAGGTCAGTTGCTGAAACAGTTTATCGATAAAGGCAATGCCTTACTGGTCGCGACCAGTAGTTTCTGGGAAGGGGTCGACGTGCGCGGCGATGCACTTTCGCTGGTTATCATCGATAAGCTGCCGTTCACCTCACCGGAAGATCCGTTACTCAAGGCGCGAATGGAAGATTGCCGTATCCGCGGTGGCGATCCGTTTACCGATGTGCAGCTGCCGGATGCGGTGATCACTCTGAAGCAGGGCGTCGGGCGGCTGATCCGCGATACCGACGACCGCGGCGTGCTGGTGATTTGCGATCAGCGGCTGGTTTCGCGTCCTTATGGCGCGCTGTTTCTCAACAGCCTGCCGCCGACGCCGCGCACCCGCGACATCGCCCGCGCCATCGCCTTTATACGGCAGCAACCTGACGCCTGATTTTATGCTAAGATGCGCGCCGTTTTCATTCTCCTGAGGTGGTCATGTCAGCCCGAATTTTAGTGCTGGATACGGCGACAGAAGCCTGTTCAGCCGCCTTGCTGAATCAGCAACAGATTGATGCCCGATTTGAGATTGCCCCGCGCGATCATACTCAGCGCATTTTGCCGCTGATCGAAGAGTTACTGCTGGCGCAGCAGCTCGACCTGACCGATCTCGACGCGCTGGCCTTTGGTCGCGGTCCCGGCAGTTTTACCGGCGTGCGTATCGGGATTGGAATTGCCCAGGGCCTGGCGCTTGGTGCGGCGCTGCCGATGATCGGTGTCTCGACGCTGGCCACGCTGGCAGAGGGCGCCTGGCGCCTGCAGCGCGCCACCCGCGTGTTAACCGCCATTGATGCGCGGATGGGTGAGGTCTACTGGGCCGAATACCAGCGCGATGAGCAGGGTGTCTGGCAGGGTGAAGCCAGCGAAAGCGTGCTGTCACCCGCCGCCGCGCAGGCACGGATGCAGGCGCTGTCGGGCGAGTGGATGACCGCCGGCACCGGCTGGCAGGCTTATCCCGAACTGCAGCAGGGTCATTCCCTGACGCTGCACGCCAGTGAGGTCAGCTTACCCGCCGCTGAAGATATGTTACCGCTGGCGGTGATTGCTTTACGCCAGGGGAACACCCTGCAACCGGAAAATGCTGAGCCTACCTATCTGCGTAATGAGGTGGCATGGAAAAAGTTGCCGGGCCGCTAGATCGCACGCAACTTATTGTTATGCGTCCAGTCTAAGTCTTTACGTAACGGGAGGACGCCTATGTCAATGTGCGCGAAAGGGCTAACAGGTTTGTTGCTGACCTGTACGCTGGTTTTAACTGGTTGTGTCTCGATTCCGGCCAGCCTGCAGGGCAGTTCACCGCAGCCGCAGCAGGATTTGTTGCGGGTCATGAACGATCCGGCCATTTACACCGGCCAGGAGTCGCGTTTTGGCGGTAAGGTGGTGAATGTCACCAACCTCAACGGCAAAACCCGGCTGGAGATCGCCACGCAGCCGCTGGATGAGAGTGCCCGTCCACGACTGGGCGCGGCCTCGGTGGGCCGTATCTATGCCGATATTCACGGCTTCGTCGATCCGGTGGATGTGAAAGATCAGTTTGTCACGGTGCTGGGCACCATCAAAGGCACGGAGCCCGGCAAGATTGGCGAGGCGAACTACAAGTTTGTGGTGATTAATGTGCGAGGCTATCAGCGCTGGCATCTGACCCGACAGGTAATGTCGCCGCCGCAGCCGATCGATCCGTGGATCTGGTATGGTCCGACGCGTCATCGTCCCGGCTACTGGGGACCCAATCCTTACTGGGGAATGTACAGCAGCGGTCCGGCACAGGTCGAAACCATTCTGACTGAGTGACCCGACAGTGACACTTTTTTGGCCCGGTAGCGCTGGTCGCCGCCGGGCTTTTTATTTGTCTGTTTAACAGCACGAAATTTAGTGATGGACTTCGCAACCTCAACATGCCGAAACCGGCAAACTGGTACAATCAGTTAAAATATTGTTAACAAACCAGGTTGGCTGAGGCAGCGATGGAAATACAACATGATTATCGGGGTGGATCCTTGAATAAGGTTTGGCTTAAACGCTACCCGGCTGATGTGCCAGCCGAAATAAGTGCAGATCGTTATACGTCGCTGGTGGATCTGTTTGAGCAGGCCGCCAAACGCTACGCCGATCAACCTGCATTCTGGAATATGGGTCAGAAGATGACCTATCGCCAGCTGGAAGAGAAAAGCCGCGCGTTTGCGGCTTATCTGCAACAGCAGCTGGGCCTAAAAGCCGGCGATCGGGTGGCGCTGATGATGCCAAACCTGCTGCAGTATCCGGTGGCGCTGTTTGGCGTACTGCGCGCCGGCATGGTGGTGGTGAATGTGAATCCGCTCTATACGCCGCGCGAACTCAAACACCAGCTAAATGACAGCGGTGCCAGCGCCATCGTTATCGTGTCCAACTTCGCCCATACGCTGGAAAAAGTGGTGGCGGAAACCGCTGTGCGCCATGTGATTCTGACCCGAATGGGCGATCAGCTGGCTCCGGTCAAAGCGACGCTGGTTAATTTCGTGGTCAAATACGTCAAGCGTCTGGTACCGAAATACCATTTGCCCGGCGCAATTTCGTTTCGTCAGGTGATGGAGCAGGGGGCCACGCTGACGTATCAGCGACCAACGGTCAGCAATGACGATCTCGCTTTCCTGCAGTATACCGGCGGCACCACCGGCATCGCCAAAGGCGCGATGCTGACGCATCGCAATATGCAGGCCAATCTGGAACAGACCAAAGCCACCTACGGTAAAGTTCTGCGCGACGGCAAAGAGTGCGTGGTTACGGCGCTGCCGCTCTATCACATCTTTGCCTTAACGGTGAATGGCCTGCTGTTCCTGGAGCTGGGTGGTCAGAATCTGTTGATCACCAATCCGCGTGACATCCCTGGCTTTGTTAAAGAGCTGGCGAAGTTTCCGTTTACCGCCATCACCGGCGTGAACACGCTGTTCAACGCTCTGCTGAATGATGAGCAGTTCAATAAGCTCGACTTCAGTACGCTGCGACTGTCCGCCGGCGGCGGAATGGCGGTGCAGAAAGCGGTGGCAGAACGCTGGGAAAAGCTGACCGGTCACTATCTGCTGGAAGGCTATGGGCTGACTGAATGCTCGCCGCTGGTGTCGGTCAATCCTTACGATATCAGCTGCCACACCGGCAGCATTGGCTTGCCGGTTCCCTCAACCGATGTGTTGATTGTGGATGATAATGGCAATGAAGTTGCGCCGGGTGAACCGGGCGAGCTGTGTATCAGCGGTCCACAGGTGATGCTCGGCTATTGGCAGCGTCCGGATGCCACGGAGGAAGTGCTGAAAAATGGCTGGCTCCACAGCGGCGATATTGTTACCGTTGATCAGGAAGGCTTTATTCGCATCGTCGATCGTAAGAAGGATATGATTCTGGTCTCCGGCTTCAATGTTTATCCCAACGAGATCGAAGATGTGCTGATGCAGCATCCGAAAGTTCGTGAAGCGGCCGCTATCGGCGTCCCCAGCGATCTTTCCGGCGAGGCGGTAAAAGTCTGCGTGGTGAAAAAAGATGCCTCACTGACTAAAGAAGAGCTGCTCGACCACTGTCGCCGTCAGCTGACCGGATACAAAGTGCCGAAAATTATCGAGTTTCGTGATGAGCTGCCAAAAACCAACGTCGGCAAGATTCTGCGACGCGAATTGCGCGACGAAGTGAAAGCCAGCGCAGGCTGAGTTTTGGCAAGGATTCAGGTTAGACGCCGGCATGTCCGGCGTTTTTATTGTGTTTAACATGGAGCACCGCACGTTGTTAGCTGCGGTGAAAAATGAGACGTGAATTACTCTTTGATCGACCAGGATGAACAACTGGCTGAAGTGTGCCAGAAAGCGCGCCAGCATACGGCAGTGGCACTGGATACTGAATTCGTCCGCACCCGGACCTACTACCCGCAACTCGGATTGATCCAGCTGTTCGACGATCACCAGTTAGTGCTAATCGATCCTCTTGCAATTCGTGACTGGTCACCGTTTATCGCGTTGCTGACCGATACCGCAGTGACTAAATTCCTGCACGCTGGCGGCGAAGATCTGGAAGTCTTCCTGCACCGTTTTGGCGTCCTGCCACAGCCGATGATCGATACCCAGATTCTGGCGGCGTTCTCCGGCCAGCCGCTGTCGTGGGGCTTTGCCTCGATGGTGGCGCATTTTACCCAGGTCGAACTGGATAAGAGTGAGTCCCGCACCGACTGGCTGGCGCGCCCGCTGACCGAGCGTCAATGTCAGTATGCCGCGGCGGATGTGCATTATCTGCTGCCGATTGCCCATCAGCTGATGGTGCAGACTGAGGCGGCAGGCAACATGGCGGCGGCACTCAGTGAGTGTGAAAACCTGTGCCAGCGTCGCCTCGATAGCTTAGCGCCTGAAGAAGCGTGGCGTGAGATCACCAACGCCTGGCAACTGCGTCCGCGTCAGCTGGCAGCGCTGCAGCGGCTGGCTGCATGGCGTCTGAAGCTGGCGCGTGAAAAAGATATGGCGGTTAACTTTGTGGTGCGCGAAGAGCATCTGTGGAAAGTGGCGCGCTTCCTGCCGGGTTCGCTGGGCGAACTGGACCATCTTGGCCTCTCCGGTCATGAGATCCGTTTCCACGGTAAAATGCTGGTGGCGCTGGTGGCAGAAGCCCAGGCGCTGGATGAGAATGAATTGCCTGCGGCGCTCGGCAACCTGATTGACCATCCGCATTACAAGCAGGTGTTTAAAGCGATGAAAGCGCTGGTGCAGCAGGTGAGTGAGCAGAGCGGATTCAGTCAGGAATTACTGGCGTCACGGCGACAGATTAATCAGGTTCTGAGCCAGCACTGGGGATTGAAGCCACAGGGACGTCAGCCAGAGTTACTGACCGGATGGCGCGGCGAATTACTTAAACCCGGCATAGAAAAGATTCTGGCCGAGGTGTGACCGATAAAATTTCCCCTGCAACAGCGCAGGGGAAATTCAGGAAACGGTCAGCGTCATTTAGTCACTTCTTCCGTTTCCGGTAGCGTAACGTTCAGCTCCAGAATTGAGATGTCGTCACCTTTCTGATCGAGCTGAACTGTGACCATTTCCGGATCGATTTTCACATATTTGCAAATCACTTCCAGAATGTCGCGCTTAAGTTGCGGAAGATAGTGGGGCTCACTGTCGCCCCTTCTGCGTTCTGCCACGATAATCTGCAGCCTTTCCTTGGCTATGTTGGCAGTGTTCTTCTTCCGGGATAAAAAGAAATCAAGTAATGCCATGGTTTATCCCCCGAACAGGCGTTTCAGGAAACCCTTCTTCTCTTCTTCAATAAAGCGGAAGGGGCGTACTTCACCGAGCAACCGTTCAACGGTATCGGCATAGGCTTTGCCAGCATCAGATTCACCATCAAGGATCACCGGCTCGCCCTGGTTAGAGGCACGTAACACCGATTGATCTTCCGGGATCACGCCGACCAGAGGAATGCGTAAAATTTCCAGCACGTCTTCCATACTCAGCATGTCGCCACGATTAACACGGCCCGGATTGTAACGGGTCAGCAGCAGATGCTCCTTGACCGGCTCCTGGCTGTTTTCAGCGCGACGGGATTTTGACGAGATGATCCCGAGAATACGGTCTGAGTCACGTACCGAAGAGACTTCCGGGTTAGTGGTGATGATCGCTTCATCAGCGAAGTACAGCGCCATCAGTGCACCGGTTTCAATCCCTGCTGGCGAGTCACAGACGATAAAATCGAACTCCATCGCCGCTAAATCGTTCAGTACTTTTTCGACGCCTTCACGGGTCAGCGCATCTTTGTCGCGGGTCTGTGACGCAGGCAGAATGTAGAGCTGCTCGGTACGTTTATCGCGAATCAACGCCTGATTCAGCGACGCATCGCCCTGAATCACGTTGACGAAGTCGTAGACCACGCGTCGTTCACAACCCATGATCAAATCGAGGTTACGCAGGCCGATATCAAAATCGATAACAACCGTTTTTTTGCCTTTCTGCGCTAAACCGGTGGCGATGGCCGCGCTTGACGTGGTCTTACCAACGCCCCCTTTACCGGATGTAACTACAATAATGCGTGCCATAAATGTTGATTTCCTTAACAAAAGAAAAGGGGCCTAATTAAGTGTCTGGATGGTGAGCGCGCCATCCTGCAGGCAAAGGCGCGCAGCTTTACCAAAATATGCTTCGGGGATCTGATCCATGATCCAGTATTCGCCCGCAATCGAGACCAGCTCTGCTGCCAGATTGGTACAGAAAATCTGACAGTTGCGGTCTCCGCTGGCACCGGCGAGCGCGCGACCGCGCATCATGCCGTAAATATGAATGTTGCCGTCGGCAACCAGTTCGGCGCCAGCACTGACGCTGCTGGTGATGATTAAATCAGCGTCACGCGCATAAATTTGCTGACCCGAACGCACCGGGGTATTCACGATGCGGGTTTTTGCTGCCATTGTCGGTTCAGCGGCCATCGGCTGAGGTTCCGGCGCGGGAGCAGCAACATCACTGCGCGTTTTCGCCTCTTTACCCTCTGCCAGCACCGGCAAGCCAGCGCGGGAAATCATGCGTTTCAGCGCATCATCTTTACAGCCGCTGACGCCGACAATCCGCAAACCGGTGGCGATAATCGCCTGCTGTAGCTGCTTCCAGTTAATATCGGCACTTAAGGCCGCAACGTTCAGCACTACCGGCGCGTTTTTCAGAAAATCCGGAGCCTGGTCAATCTTGTCCTGAAGTGCCTTACGAATCACCGCGGGATCGTGGTGATGCAGATGGACGACAGATAGGGTGAAACTGCTACCTTTGAATTCGATTGGCGTTTGCGACATCTGTCCCGACTCAGTCCTGTTTTCACTACCGCTGGCTAAGCGATGATAAAATCATCATTAAAGCGCCAACGGTGAATATTCGAAGTTCTGCAAGCATGTTATAGTTACAGCTATATTCAGACAAGCCTCAACGCTGGTTAATTCGAGTAAAAAATATGTTTTGTGTGATCTACAGAAGCCCGCTGCGCGACCAGACTTATCTTTATGTTGAAAAAAAAGACGATTTCTCTCGCGTTCCGCCAGAGTTGCTGAAAGGGTTTGGCAAGCCGCAGCTGGCAATGGTGCTTAAGCTGGCGGGCCGCGACAGGCTGGCTAATGCAGATATCAATAAAGTAAAGCAGGGATTGAGTGAGCAGGGCTATTATTTACAGCTGCCGCCGCCGATAGAAAGTCTGCTTACTGTTCATCTGCAGACAGATAAAAAAGTTTAATTCAGATTCATCTGTAAATATTAATCCTGTCGCGCTGATGCCGTCAGGATTAATATTTTTCCTACCCCGCTAAAATTAAACCTACTGCTTATCTATCCAGTTATTTTAAATTGCCTGCCTGATATTTAACGTCATTTGTACGTTTATTCATCAGTTCAGCGCGCTGATTCACGCTTTTTGACAAATTCTTCCCCCCGGAGAGCTAAAAGCGTCTTATTATCAGGCGATGAGGTTGGCATTTCGATCAACACAGCCGCAAACATCGACCCGCCAGCCACGCTGGCATCACACCTAACCTACGCAGGGGATAAGCATGTATCAGCATCGTAACTGGCAAGGCGCTCTGTTGGACTTTCCGGTCAGCAAAGTGGTTTGCGTCGGCAGCAACTATGCGAAACACATTAAAGAGATGGGCAGCGCCACGCCCACCGAACCGGTGATTTTCATCAAGCCGGAAACCTCGCTGTGTGATTTGCGCCAGCCGCTGTCGATTCCGGATGCGTTTGGCGAAGTACATCATGAGGTTGAGCTGGCGGTCCTGATTGGCGCAACCCTGAAGCAGGCGACTGAAGCGCATGTGGCGCAGGCGATTGCCGGCTATGGCGTGGCGCTTGATTTGACGCTGCGTGACCTGCAGGCGGGGCTGAAGAAAGCGGGCCAGCCATGGGAAAAATCGAAAGGCTTCGATAATTCCTGTCCGATTTCCGGTTTTATCCCGGCCGCTGAATTCAGTGACGACCCGCAGAATACCGAACTTAAGCTGCGGGTGAATGGTGAGGTGCGTCAGCACGGTTCCACTGCGGATATGATCCATAAAATCCTGCCGCTGATTGCCCATATGAGCCAGTATTTCACTCTGCGTGCCGGTGATGTGATCCTGACCGGAACCCCGGAAGGGGTCGGTCCGATGCGCTCTGGCGATCAGCTGGAAGTGTCACTGGCCGGACACGGCATCAGCACGCGCGTACTGTAAAACTTGCATCGCCGCACCAGAGGCTTTATAAGGTGCGGTTTACGCTAAACCCGGACAATCATCATGACTGACACCCCTTTCTGGCAACACAAACGCCTGGCACAAATGAGCGATGAGGAATGGGAATCCTTGTGTGATGGTTGTGGGCAGTGCTGTCTGAATAAGCTGCAGGATGCCGACACCGATGAGATCTACTTCACCAACGTCGCCTGTAATCAGCTGAATATCAAAACCTGCCAGTGCCGCAATTATGAACGTCGCTTCGAACTTGAAGAGGATTGCATCAAGCTGACGCGCGAGAACCTCACCACCTTCGACTGGCTGCCGCGCACCTGCGCCTATCGCCTGTTGGGTGAGGGCAAGCCGCTGCCAGCCTGGCATCCGCTGCGTGCCGGCTCAAAAAAAGAGATGCACGCCCAGCGGATTTCAGTGCGTTACATTGCGGTGCGGGAGAGTGAAGTGCGCGACTGGGAAGATCACATTATCGATCGACCTGACCGTAACGGCTAAGCGCCGGAGTAATCATCAAAAAAGGCTGCCAGTGGCAGCCTTTTTGCTATCAGCGACGCAACAGTTTGTTATCAGCGACTGAACAGATCGCGGCGTTTCGCTTTAAACGGCTGGGCGATCAGCACCAGCAGCGCGACCAGCAGGTAAGCGGCGAACACCACGATCATCCACTGCGGCATGCTGAAGGTCAGGAAGGTCCAGCTGCGGTCTGCACAATCGCCGCTGGCGAGAAACACCGACGGCAGCCATTTATCCAGCGGTAAGCCACTGGGGAAATGTGCCGCAAAGTCACAGGTGGTAAAAGGATTGGGATGCAGCTGAATCATGGTGTGTTCATAGGAGAGGCGCAGACCTTGCCATGCGCTGTATAACCACAATGCCAGCGCCACCAACCGTAACGGCGTTTTTGGCGCTATGGCGCCGATCAGACCGGCACCCATCACGCCGAATAACGCATTGCGTTCATAGATACACATTACGCAGGGCTTGAGTCCCATGACATGCTGGAACCATAACGCCGTAAGTTCCAGCGCCAGCGCTGTCAGGGCCAGTAATAACCAGGCTCCGCGACCACGAGAACATTGATTCAGATATCGTAACATATTGCATTCCCTGTAAACGTTAATGCCTCGCAGTGTAAACCATAAGCGCCGCCAAACCAGCCTGGCGCAGGGAAAAATCATGTTCAAATATGACCTGAACCTGATCCAGACCGGCTAAAAGGTTTACAGGTGCGGCGGTGAAAGCCATCCGAGACTGAGCAGGCTGTCGGTATACGGCACCAGCAGAAAGTGGATTGCCAGATAGCCAACCAGCGACAGTACCACGGTAAACGGCAGTGCCATCCACACCATCCGTCCGTACGACAGACGAATCAGTGGTGCCAGCGCCGAGGTCAGCAGGAACAGGAATGCCGCCTGGCCATTCGGAGTGGCGACCGACGGCAGATTGGTACCGGTGTTGATCGCCACCGCCAGCAACTCAAACTGCCGGGCGTCAATCGCGCCACGATCAAAGGCATGACGCGCTTCATTGATATAAACCGATCCGACGAAGACGTTATCTGAAATGGAGGAGAGCAGGCCGTTGAAAACGTAGAACCACTTAAGCTGGGCGTCGGGCTCCGTGCTGAGCACAAAGGTGACCAGCGGTGCAAACAGCTGCTGCTCAATGATCACCGCCACGATGGCAAAAAACACCGTCAGCAAGGCGGTAAACGGCAGCGCTTCGGTGAACGCCTGACCAATCGCGTGCTCATCGGTGATGCCGCACAGCGCCGTGGCCATAATAATCACCGACAGCCCAATCAGACCGACCTCTGCCAGATGAAACGCCAGCGCGACAATTAACCAGAGGCCAATCGCCGCCTGAATCCACAGTTTCAGCTTCTCCTGGCGGGTACGCTGTGCAGCATTCTGCTGTTCACTCTCTTCCAGCAGTTGACGCACGCTGGCCGGCAGAGTGGCACCATAGCCAAACCAGCGGAATTTTTCGACCAGCACGCTGGTGACGATGCCGAAGATCAGCACCGGGACCGTGACCGGCGCCATCCGCAGAAAGAACTGGACGAAGTCCCAGCTGGCAGCATGGGCAATAATCAGGTTTTGCGGTTCTCCCACCATGGTCATCACGCCACCCAGTGCGGTACCGACGCCGGCCTGCATCATCAGGCTGCGCAGAAAGGCGCGGAACTGTTCCAGCGTCTCACGCTGTGCCAGCGGATGCTGCTGGAATTGCGGATCGGAGGCGACCCGGTGATAGATCTCATAAAAGCTGACGGCCACGCTGATTACCACGGCCAGTACCGTCAGCGCGTCGAGGAAGGCGGAAAGAAAGGCGGCGGCCAGACAGAACGTCACGCCGAGCAGCACTTTTGAGCGGATTGACAGCAGCAGGCGAGTAAAGACAAACAGCAACAGCTGCTTCATGAAGAAGATGCCTGCCACCATAAAGATCAGCAGCAACAGCACTTCCAGATTATTTGCCAGCTCGGTTTTGACCTGATCGGCGCTGGCCATGCCGATAATTATCGCCTCAACCGCCAGCAGGCCGCCTGGCAACAGCGGATGGCATTTAAGCGCCATGCCGAGGGTAAAAATAAATTCTGCTACCAGCAACCAGCCGGCGGCAAACGGGCTGACAAACGCATAAATCAACGGATTCACGATCAGGAAAACCAGCATTAATGCTTTATACCAGTCGGGCGACTGGCCGAGAAAATTCCGTTTTAACGCTTGCCCGTATGTCATCTCCATCTGAATAAGTATCCTGTTGTTGTGTATGGATTTCTGCCGCAAAGAATAATCCTTAGCGGTGCCGGGCGCAAATTAGCGCGGTTTCACCGTGAGTCAGCCCGGAAAATTGCATCCGCGTCCGGTTTAAAGTGTTGCGCAGGCTATATCCGCTATAGGGCGTCTGGTATGATGAGTGCCCATCACGATTAAGAAAGCAACGAGAACACACTGCTATGGTAATTAAGGCTCAGAGCCCAGCGGGATTTGCTGAAGAGTATATTATTGAAAGCATCTGGAACAGCCGCTTTCCGCCAGGGTCGATTCTTCCTGCTGAACGTGAGCTTTCTGAATTGATTGGGGTAACACGCACCACCCTGCGGGAAGTGTTACAGCGTCTGGCACGTGATGGCTGGCTGACCATTCAGCACGGTAAACCGACCCGGGTGAATGACTTCTGGGAGACCTCCGGACTGAATATTCTGGAAACCCTGGCGCGTCTCGATCACGACAGCGTGCCGGTGTTGATCGATAATCTGCTGTCGGTTCGTACCAATATATCGTCAATTTTTATCAGTCGCGCGCTGCGTCATCATCCGGAAAAAGCACGTGAAGTGCTGGAAACCGTGGCCAGTGCGGATGATCAGGCTGATGCCTATACCGAACTCGATTACCGGATATTCCGTGGTCTGGCGTTTGCCTCCGGCAACCCAATCTATGGTTTGATCCTGAATGGGCTGAAAGGACTCTACACCCGGGTCGGGCGTCACTACTTTTCTAACCCGGAAGCGCGTCAGGTGGCGCGTGACTTCTATATTGGACTGCTGGCGCTGTGCGACAAAGAGCCGAGCCAGGATGAGATTGTTGATGCGGTGCGCCATTACGGCCGTCGCAGCGGTGAAATCTGGCACAGCATGCAAAAAAGCATGCCGGATGACCTCGGCAGTAAACGCTAACAAAAAACCGGACATCGCGTCCGGTTTTTTTATACTCAGGTCAGAGTGGTGAGCCACGTGAGGGCGTGCGATCGAGCAGTTCGACGCTGCCATCTTCATTCTGCTGTTCCAGAATCACATCAAATCCCCACAGACGATGCACATGCTTCAGCACCTCGCGGCGGCTTTTATCCAGCGGGGTACGGCTCTGCGGTACATAGCGCAACGTCAGCGAGCGATCGCCACGTAAGTCCACGTTATAGACCTGAATGTTAGGCTCCAGATTGCTCAGGTTGTACTGCGCCGAAAGCTGCTGGCGAATTGCCCGGTAGCCCGCTTCGTCATGGATAGCCGCAATCTCAAGGTAATTGTTGCGGTCATCATCCAGCACGGTAAACAGCCGGAAGTCACGCATCACTTTCGGCGACAGGAACTGACTGATGAAGCTCTCATCCTTGAATTCACGCATCGCAAAGTGCAGGGTTTCCAGCCAGTCCGAACCGGCAATATCCGGGAACCAGTAGCGATCCTCTTCGGTGGGTGACTGGCAGATGCGCTTGATGTCCTGGAACATCGCAAACCCTAAGGCATAAGGATTGATGCCGTTGTACCACTGGCTGTTGTACGGTGGCTGAAACACCACGTTGGTGTGGCTGTGCAGAAACTCCATCATGAAACGTTCCGACACTTTGCCTTCGTCATACAAATGGTTAAGGATAGTGTAGTGCCAGAAGGTGGCCCAGCCTTCGTTCATCACCTGGGTCTGCTTTTGCGGATAGAAATACTGGCTCACCTTACGCACGATGCGCAGGATCTCACGCTGCCACGGCTCCAGCAGCGGCGCGTTCTTCTCCATAAAATAGAGCAGGTTTTCCTGCGGTTCAGACGGATAACGCGCCGCTTCAACCTGCACCGTCTCTTTTTCACGCCGTGGCAGCGTACGCCACAGGGTATTCACCTGGCTCTGCAGATACTCTTCACGACTCTTCTGTCGCGCTTTCTCCTCCTGCAGCGAAATCTTCTGCGGCCGTTTATAACGGTCAACGCCGTAATTCATCAGCGCGTGGCAGGAGTCGAGCAGTCGTTCGACTTCCTCAACGCCGTAGCGCTCCTCGCAATCACTGATGTAATTTTTGGCAAACAGCAGGTAATCAACAATCGAACCGGCATCGGTCCAGCTGCGGAACAGGTAGTTATTTTTGAAGAAAGAGTTATGACCGTAACAGGCGTGTGCCATCACCAGCGCCTGCATGGTCATGGTGTTCTCTTCCATCAGATAGGCGATGCAGGGATTGGAGTTGATCACAATCTCGTAGGCCAGACCCTGCTGACCATGCTTGTAGCGCTGTTCGGTTTCAATGAACTTTTTACCGAATGACCAGTGTGAATAATTGATCGGCATACCGACGCTGGAATAGGCGTCCATCATCTGTTCAGAGGTGATCACTTCGATTTGGTGCGGATAGGTATCGAGCCGGTAGAGTTTCGCCACACGGTCGATCTCGGCTAAGTAGACATCCAGCAGTTCGAATGTCCAGTCTGGTCCGTCATTGAGTCGTTTGCTGTCCTTGATGGGATCGTCAAAGATTGTCGTCATAGCGCACCTCTTTTTTTGCAAACTGGCTGACCCGAAAGGCAACCCGTTCCGGTTATTTAAGGCTTCATCCTGAGAAAGGGAACCCGAAAAAAACTGAGCGAACACAACAATGATAGTCCACTGTCGCCTATCCGAAATGCGAACTCAAATGAATTCTTTGGCAGAAAATCATTCAGAGTGGATTAGTGTGGAATTTAATAGCCTTTAACTCGACCGTGAATTTAAAATGTGGAATATAATCCTGTTTATAAGCGCTTTGTATGGGGTTGAATGATTCTCCTGCCAAAAGCAGATTTAACTGGCTTCGTTGTCATTTATTTCTGAATTGGCCCGATAAGGCGGATAAATCTCTGAATTTTTCGCGGTGATATGATTTTAGTTACCTGTTAAGTAAAAAAGATGTGAAATAGTTGCTGAAATTTCGGGGTGATATCCGCTGAGTGAATCCGCTGAATGTCGCCTGATGAACAGTGAATTATGCTTTTACATGCCGGGTGGGGGACATATGCACGTTGTGATTCTGGGAAGTGGTGTGGTAGGTGTGGCGAGCGCGTGGTATCTGGCGCGGGCTGGACATCAGGTGACGGTGATTGATCGTCAGCCTGCCGTGGCGCTGGAGACCAGCGCAGGCAATGCCGGTCAGATTTCGCCAGGCTATGCAGCGCCCTGGGCGGCGCCGGGCGTGCCGCTAAAAGCGGTGAAGTGGATGTTTCAGCGGCATGCCCCGCTGGCGGTGCGGCTGGATGGCAGCAGCTTCCAGCTGGAGTGGATGTGGCAGATGTTACGTAACTGCGATATCAACCACTATCAGCAGAACAAAAGCCGGATGGTGCGGATTGCGGAATACAGCCGTGATTGCCTGAAAGCGCTGCGCGCCGAAACCGGCATCGCCTATGAAGGCCGGCAGGGCGGCACCCTGCAACTGTTCCGCACCCAACAGCAATACGACAGCGCCAGCAAAGATATCGCGGTGCTGCGCGAAGCGGGCGTGCCCTACGAATTGCTGGAAGCCCATCAGCTGGCGCGGGTTGAACCGGCGCTGGCGGCTACGCAGCATAAACTGACCGGCGGTTTACGCCTGCCGAATGATGAAACCGGCGACTGCCAGCTGTTTACCCAGCGGCTGGCCAAAATGGCAGAACAGGCCGGCGTGGTGTTCCGCTTTAATACCCCGATCGACCACCTGCTGCGCGACGGTAATCGTATCTACGGCGTGAAGTGCGGTGAGGAGATCGTTAAAGCGGATCAGTATGTGGTGGCGCTGGGCTCCTATTCCACCGCGCTGCTGCGCAACGTGGTCGATATCCCGGTCTATCCGCTGAAAGGTTATTCACTCACCATCCCGATTAAAAATCCGGATGCTGCACCGGTCTCAACCATTCTCGACGAAACTTACAAAGTCGCGGTGACCCGCTTTGACGATCGTATCCGGGTGGGCGGCATGGCGGAAATTGTTGGTTTTAACACCAGACTGACCGAAGCACGGCGGGAAACGCTGGAGATGGTGGTCAGTGATCTCTATCCTGAAGGCGGTCATCTGGCGCAGGCCAGCTTCTGGACCGGCTTACGTCCCATGACGCCCGACGGTACGCCAATTGTCGGCGCCACCCCGGTGGCTAACCTCTGGCTTAACACCGGTCATGGAACGCTGGGCTGGACGATGGCCTGCGGTTCGGGTCAACTGCTGGCCGATTTGATCAGCGGTAAAAAACCGTCGATCGCCGCCGATGACTTATCGGTGTTCCGCTACTTACCCGGTTTCGTGGCGAGTGCTTCGCCACTGCGTAACGCCAACGCTACTCGTTAAGCTCTCAGGGAGAGGAAGGATGTCACGTCCGATTGTCGCCACCATCAATCAGCAGGCATTGCGACATAACCTGGCGGTGGTTCGCCAGGCCGCACCTGCGTCCCGCGTCTGGTCGGTGGTTAAGGCTAACGCTTACGGCCATGGACTTGCCCGCGTCTGGGAAAGTCTGGCCACCACCGACGGCTTTGCCCTGCTTAATCTGGAAGAGGCGATTCTGTTGCGCGAGCAGGGCTGGAAAAAACCGATCCTGCTGCTGGAGGGGTTTTTTCAGCCAGAGGATCTGCAGCTGATCGATCGCTATCGCCTGACCACCAGCGTGCACAGTAACTGGCAGATTAAAGCGCTGGCTAACGCGACGCTGTCGGCACCGATTGATATCTATCTCAAGGTCAACAGCGGAATGAACCGGCTCGGTTTCCGGCCCGAACAGGTGAACGCGGCATGGCAGAAACTGCGTGCGCTTAACAACGTCGCTGAAATGACGCTGATGGCCCATTTTGCGGATGCCGAGAATCCCGACGGCATTATCGTTCCGCTACAGCGGATTAAGCAGGCGGCCGAAGGATTGAGCTGCCCGCGATCGCTGTCCAACTCCGCCTGTACCCTGTGGCACCCTGAAGCGCATTATGACTGGGTGCGGCCCGGCATTATTCTGTATGGCGCGTCACCGAGCGGCGACTGGCAGGATATTGCCAGCAGCGGTCTGCAACCGGTAATGACGCTGAGCAGTGAGATTATCGGCATTCAGCAGCTACAGGCGGGCGATGGCGTCGGCTATGGCTACCGTTATCATGCGACGCAGGCGCAGCGGATAGGGGTGGTGGCCTGTGGCTATGCGGATGGTTATCCGCGCCATGCTCCAACCGGTACGCCGGTCAGCGTCGATGGGATACAGACCCAGGTGGTGGGTGCGGTGTCGATGGACATGATCACTGTCGATCTGACCCCCTGTCCGCAGGCCGGAATCGGCTCGCGGGTGGAATTATGGGGCGAACAGGTGAAGATCGATCAGGTGGCAAAAGCGGCCGGAACGGTGGGGTACGAACTGATGTGCGCACTGGCTCCGCGCGTTCCGGTTCAGCTAAGTTAAGGTCAGCTCAGCGCGGTCACCCGGCCGCGCATCTTCCTGCTGCAGCGCCAGGCGATCAACGCCAGCACGGCACCCAGCAACATCATCAGACTCAGTGACAGCTTTTCAGCCATCGGCAGCGCCACGATAATCAGGCTGCCTGCCGCACCGCCCGCCATCTGGATAAATCCCTGTAATGCGGAGGCTACCCCCGCCTGTTGCTGATACGGCTCCAGCGCATAGCTGGTGGCCGGACCGACGGTAAACGCCAGACCGGCTACCGATACCGCCACCGGAAACATATACAGGGCCCAGTGAGTCTGCATCGACGCCGGGAACAGCATCATTCCCGCCAGCAGCAGCAGCGCCCCCAGCAGCATGGTAATAAAGCCCATCGCCAGGCAGAACGGCCGTCCCGCTTTGCGGATGGTTTTATTGACGAACACGCTGACAAACATAATCCAGAAGCCGTTGGCACCAAAGGCAAAGGAGAACTGAATTGGCGATAAGCCACCCTCGGTCATCAAAACCTGCGGAGCCAGTGAGACATAGGTCAGCACCATGCCCAGAGCGCCCGCATTAGCAAAGGCAAAAGCGAGAAAGCGTGGCTGACGCAGAATGGCAGCATACTGGGCAATCGGCAGACCTTTGACCCGCAAAGTATCGGCCGGACGCGTTTCCGGCAGCCAGATAATCACCAGCAGCATGATCAGCGCGCCGTAGCCGCACAGGAACCAGAAGGGCGCGCGCCAGTCAAAAGCGCTGGCCAGCAGGCCACCCAGCAGCGGTGCCAGCGCCGGCACGATGTTTAACGCGCCATTCAGAAAGCCGTAGGCGCGTGCTGCGTCATCACCGCTCAGACGGTCACGTACGCCGCTGAAGGCGACCACTGCGCTACAGCAGACGCCACAGCCCTGCACCAGGCGGGCAATCAGGAACAGCGGAAACGAGGTGGCCGTAGCGGCGATGACGCTGCCTGTAATATAGAGCGCCAGCCCGAGCAGGGCGATCGGCTTGCGACCGTAGTTATCCACCAGCGGGCCGGTGACCAGCTGTCCCAGTCCCATCACCAGCAGAAACAGAGGAATAGTGGTCTGCACCAGATTGACCGGAGTATTCAGCCCTGCTGCAATCTGCGGCAGCGTGGGCAAATAGAGATCGATGCCTAAAGGTGCCAGCAGTACCAGGCTCAATAACAGTAGAGTAAATTTTTGCATATCGACCAGAGGGTAAACGTTCTGTTAAAAAACGAGCCGCAGAGGGTAATGATTCAGCGCGAAAAAAGATAGAGGGGAACGTGCGGAAGTTGCGATGCCTGCTGTAAACAGGCATCGCATAACAGGTTTAGTAAGCGCCGTCGCGGCGCAGTACTACACCGGCGGTTTTAAACAGGATAGCGATATCGGTCCACAACGCCCAGTTTTTGACATACCAGGAGTCAAAGTAGACGCGGGTGTCATAGTCGATGTCATTACGTCCGCTGACCTGCCACAAGCCGGTCATGCCGGGCTTCGCCATCAGATAGTAATCAACATCACCGGCATAACGCTCCAGCTCCGCCTCAATCACCGGACGCGGCCCCACCAGGCTCATTTCGCCGCGGATCACGTTCCACAGCTGCGGCAGCTCATCCAGGCTGGTTTTACGCAGGAAGCCACCAATCTTAGTGATGCGCGGATCGTTCTTCAGTTTAAAGTCCTTATCCCACTCAATACGCGCCGCTTCGCTGGTCGCCAGCAGATTCTCCAGCACCTCTTTCGAGTTGGTGACCATAGAACGGAATTTAAGGCATTTAAACTTCTTACCATCCTGGCCGACGCGCTCATGGCCGTAGATAGCGTTGCCGCCGTCGCGTTTCACCATGTAGCAGAGCAGGGCGAAAATCGGACCGAGGAACAGCAGCAGCATTGAAGCGACAATCAGGTCAAAGGCGCGCTTCAGGAACCGCGACGAATGTTTGGCCAGATTGTTGCTGACCCGCAGGATCATCACTTCATGACTGAAGATAAACGACATGTCGGTACCGTAGAGCGGCACACCGCGCAGGGTCGGGATCACCGAGACTGAGCGACAGTTCATCTTCGACAGGAACTTCAGCCAGCGGTCGCGCATCGGTTGCTGCTCATATTCCATCGCCACAATAAACTGCACGTTGTCGCGGTCGATGGTTTGCCAGTTGATATCCTTCCAGGTAATCACCGGCACGCCATTCACCGTCTGCTGCGTCGGCACGTCATCTACTGAGATAAATGCCTGTACGTTATAACCGAGGATCTCCTCGCTTTGCAGCGCGGCGTAAGCTTCGGTGGCGTTGCGGCCCGAACCAATAATAATGGTCTCTTTCTGCCACTGACCGGCTTTGTTAATGGCGCGCTTAACCAACGCGCGCATTAATGGCAGCAGCAGCAGCGCGTAGGTCCAGCTGAACACCCACACCATGCGGGAAAAATCCCACTTAGAGAAAGCAATCAGGGCGAGATCGAGCAAGGAGAAAACGAAAAGCGTTTTAACGATTTCTTTCAGCTCGAACCAAAAGGGTTTGCGATAGGTGTAGTGGCGCAGGCGTACCCAAAACCAACCGGTACACATGACGGACATAATAAACTGCGCGACAAAGCGGTATTCAATTTGTTGCGGGGGAATAAATGTATCCAGCTCTCCCCAAATACCCTGAATAGTGGCGGCCGATAAAAACAACGCCAGATTAAGTGCAATCAAATCAGAAAAACTCAGGGCGAACTTCACGATGATATTTTTACGCGTTCCGCTCCACGAGCGGATCGGGTTATTCATTATCAATGTACTTGCCATAAAACCTGCTCTCTTTCTTAAGTAAAAGATGGCCTGACCAGAATCAAGTACGCGTTCAGGAGTGGGCTACTGAAAAAATTAAAAAATAATTTTCAGTCTGTTGCAGTCAGTACAGCCAAACGAAGCTGCGAAAAGAGCGACCGGAAAAGCGTGATGTCACTCACGAAATATTGCAGCGTTGAGAAGGAGTATGCAGGAGTTATTTGACAGAGTTAATACGGAAAAAATCTGAAAACATGAAAATTGATTAAAGTTTTAAAGGGGTAACCGATTGTTTTAGAAGGATAAAATAAGAGAAGGGGCGGTTATAACCAAACTGTTTAAGACTATTTTTAGGAATTACCGCCAGTTGATTTGACTGGCGGTCGGGTGAGCAACTCAGGCTGGCTTCTTTAAAATCCAGCGGTCCTGCTGTTTATCGTAATGCCCGATTTGCAGATTAACCGGTTCGCCGTCGATCCAGGCCGGAACGCTGGTATCACGATCCCAGCCGTCAAGTTGCGTAATTAAGCCGGGATTGGTATCACAGGGGATACTGACGGTGTCGGGGTTCTCACTGTCAAGATCGGCATCCACAATCTCATAACGTCCAATTTTAACCACGTGTCCCATTCATTTCTCCCGTTTGTGCTGGCTTGAACTATTAGCTTAGTGCATCAGCAGAAATTAACGTGGCTGAATGATTAGGATTATTCCTTCTCTTCAGCCGGACGTACGCCAATCTTCACGATCCGGTTATCTTCTTTCTCGGCGACGGTCCAGGTTAGCTGATTCCATTCCACCTGATCGCCAACCACCGGCGCGCCGCCCAGCATGCTGAGCATCAGTTGCCCCAGCGATTGCTGGTCATTGGTCGCTTCGTCCAGCTCAAGGCCGTAGATTTGCGCCACATCGCGCAGACGGGCTTCTGCATCCAGAATGAAGTCTCCGAAGAAGCGCTGATCGAGCGACACCGGCGGCGACTGGCTGAACATCTTGCCGAGCGCTGGCAGATCGCGCTCACGGCCAATCACGCAGATCACATCGTTCTCTTTCAGGCGCGTCCCGCCATTGGGGTGCATCAGCACGTTATCGCGGAACAGTGCCGCGATCCGGGTTTCACGCGGCATCTGCAAATCGCGCAGCGCGGCACCGACACACCATTTATCGGCGCTGAGCTGATAAACAAACTGCTCCCACGGATTCTCCGGATGAATATCCAGACCCACCCGGCTGATTGGCGAGGCGGTCGGCGGCACTACCACTTTGGCTTTTTTGGCGGCAAAGCCCAGCGAGGTGCCCTGCAGCATCAGCGAAACCAGCACCACGAAGAAGGCAATATTGAAGTAGAGCGAGGCATTTTCTAACCCCGCCATCATCGGGAATACCGCCAGGATAATCGGCACCGCTCCACGTAAGCCCACCCAGCTGATGAAGAAACGTTCGCGGGTGGTGAAACTGCGGAATGGCAGCAGGCCGATAAACACTGACAGCGGACGCGCTACCAGAATCAGCCACAGCGACAGAATCATCGCTGGCACCGCGATATGCCACAGGTCTGACGGCGTAACCAGCAGGCCCAGCACGATAAACATCCCAATCTGACTCAGCCAGGCCATGCCGTCGAAGGTCTGCAAAATGCCGTGACGGTTACGGATTGGGCTGTTACCCAGCAGAAAACCGCACAGGTAGACCGCGAGGATGCCGCTGCCTTCTAACACCGTAGTCAGGGCAAAAACCAGAATGCCGCCACTCAACGCCAACAGCGGATAAAGTCCACCGGCCAGGCTGATGCGGTTAATTAACTGCTGTAACGCCCAGCCGCCGCCCAGGCCTAACACAATGCCCAGTCCAAACTGCTGCACCAGATGCACCAGGAACATCCAGTCGAGCCCGGTCTGGCCCTGCTCAATCATCTCAATAAGGGTAATGGTCAGAAACACCGCCATCGGATCGTTACTGCCGGACTCTATCTCAAGGGTTGAACTGACGCGCTCATTCAGGCCCTTATCGCCCAGCAGTGAGAACACCGCCGCCGCGTCGGTTGAACCGATAATTGCGCCAATCAGGAAGCCCTGCATCATATCCAGATTAAACAGCCAGGCGGCCACCACGCCGGTTAAGCCGGCGGTAATCATCACGCCGATGGTCGCCAGCGACAGGGCGGGCCCCAGCGCCACCTTAAACGAGCTGGCTTTGGTTCGCATGCCGCCATCCAACAGGATGATGGCCAGCGCCAGGTTAGAGATCAGATACGCAGCGGGATAGTTATCAAAGGCGATGCCGCCGATGCCATCAATTCCGGTCAGCATGCCCAGTGCCAGGAAGATAACCAGGATAGGAATGCCGAGACGCGAGGAGAAAGAGCTGAGCAAAATGCTTGAGGCTACCAGCACAGAACCGATGATAAACAGACTGTAAACAATGGTGTGGTTCAAACCCGGGCTCCTGAGATATGGCGTTGAGTTGCATCAAATCATGACAAATGTCCATGCTATGTCTGAAAGATAATGTTTTATCAAGGAGTTGTCATGGTCAAAATGAAAATTATACGAATTGCTTAGTGGCAAATGGTATCAGATTAATGTGAAGAATGAGGGAGTTGGCAGGCAAGCGGCAGAAAACCGACTGTTTTATCAGGTTATTCGGCAGATAAAAAACAAGCCGGTGATAAGCCGGCTTGGTTGATCAGGCTTCGGTTGCCTGTTTATGGAACAGAGATCGGAACACCGGATAGATATCTTCCGGTTCGCGAATATGCTCTATCGCGAAGTTATCGAACATCGCCTGCAGATGCTCATACTCGCGCCACAGCGTCTGGTGGGCACGGCGGGTGATCTCAATATAACTGTAGTAACGCACTACCGGCAGGATATTCTTCGCCAGAATTTCGTGACAAAGCGGTGAGTCATCGGCCCAGTTGTCGCCATCGGACGCCTGCGCAGCGTAGATATTCCACTGTGCCGGGTCATAACGTTCTTTGACCACCTCATCCATCAGTTTCAGGGCGCTGGAGACGATAGTACCGCCGGTCTCCTGCGAGTAGAAGAACTCCTGTTCGTCGACCTCTTTAGCCTGAGTATGGTGGCGGATATAGACCACATCGACATTCTTGTAGGTCCGGCTCAGGAACAGATAGAGCAGAATATAGAAACGCTTGGCCATATCTTTAGTGGCCTGATCCATCGAACCCGAGACATCCATTAAGCAGAACATCACCGCCTGGCTGGAGGGTTCCGGGCGTTTCTCAAAGTTTTTGTAGCGCAGGTCAAAGGTGTCGATAAACGGCACCCGTTCGATGCGTGCGCGCAGCTCGGCGATATCTTTGCGCAGGCGTTCCTCTTCCAGCAGCTGAGCCGGTTCCGATTTTTCCACGATGCTGAGCGTCTCTTCCAGCTCATGCAGCATACGCCGTTTACCTGCGGTCATCGCCGTTCGGCGCGCCAGTGAATTTTGTAACGAGCGCACCACGCTGATGTTGGCGGGAACCCCGTTAGAGGTGTAGCCGGCACGGTGCGTTTTGTACTCATTCAGCTGACGATGCTGGTTGCGGCGAAGGTTGGGCAGCGCCAGATCTTCAAACAGCAGATCGAGATACTCATCCTTAGAAATCTGAAAGACGAATTCATCCTGACCTTCGCCATCCTGACTGGCATTGCCCTGACCACTGCCGCCACCACCGCCGCCCTGCGGCCGCTCGATGCGGTCATTCTGCACAAAATGGTCGTTTCCAGGATGCACGCGATGGCGATTACCGCCGCGTCCCTGGTGAAAAATCGGCTCATTGATGTCATCAATAGGTATCGAAACAGATTCACCGCTGCTGACGTCGGTAACCGAGCGTTTATTAATGGCCTCGGAGATCGACTGCTTGATTTGCGACTTGTAACGGCGCAAGAAGCGCTGGCGGTTGACCGCGCTCTTGTTTTTACCGTTAAGCCGGCGATCGATGAAATAGGCCATAGTGTTCCCCCAAACTACATTGCAAGCAGGTCGGGCATGCCCGACCTTGAGACGGCCGGTATCGCAATACCGGCTTGCTTACCTTAATCAGGACGATTTACGCACACGCAAATACCATTCACACAGCAGGCGAACCTGTTTGCGGGTATAGCCTTTTTCCATCATGCGGTCGACGAAATCGTCGTGTTTCTTCTGCTCATCAGTAGAGGTCTTGGTATTGAAGGAGATTACCGGCAGCAACTCTTCGGTGTTTGAGAACATTTTCTTCTCAATCACGGTGCGTAATTTCTCGTAACTGGTCCAGTTCGGATTGCGACCGTTGTTGTGTGCCCGGGCGCGCAGCACAAAGTTGACGATCTCGTTACGGAAATCTTTCGGGTTACTGATGCCAGCAGGTTTCTCAATCTTCTCCAGTTCCGCATTCAGCGATTCCCGATCGAACAGCTGACCGGTATCGGGATCGCGATACTCCTGATCCTGGATCCAGAAGTCGGCGTAGGTCACGTAGCGGTCGAAGATGTTCTGACCATACTCGGAATAGGATTCCAGGTAAGCGGTCTGAATCTCTTTGCCAATGAACTCGGCGTATTTCGGGATCAGATAGCCTTTCAGGTGCTCGAGGTATTTTTCCGCCTGGTCCTGCGGGAACTGCTCACGTTCAATCTGCTGCTCAAGCACGTAGAACAGGTGCACCGGGTTGGCCGCCACTTCGGCATGGTCAAAGTTGAAGACGCGCGACAGGATCTTAAAGGCAAAACGGGTCGACAGACCGTTCATCCCTTCATCCACGCCCGCGTAGTCATGATACTCCTGCCACGATTTGGCTTTAGGATCGGTATCTTTCAGGCTTTCACCGTCATAAACCCGCATTTTGGAGTAGATGCTGGAGTTTTCCGGATCTTTCAGCCGCGACAGAATCGAGAAGCGAGCCAGGGTTTCCAGCGTGCCGGGTGCACAAGGCGAGGTGGCCAGCTCACTGTGATTCAGCAGTTTTTCATAAATTTTGATCTCTTCCGAGACCCGCAGGCAATAAGGCACTTTGACGATGTAAACACGGTCAAGGAACGCCTCATTGTTTTTGTTATTACGGAAGGTGACCCATTCTGACTCGTTGGAGTGCGCCAGAATGATGCCGTTGAACGGCAGGGCCGAAATGCCCTCAGTCCCGTTATAGTTACCTTCCTGGGTAGCGGTCAGTAAAGGATGCAGTACCTTAATTGGCGCCTTAAACATCTCGACGAACTCCATGATGCCCTGGTTAGCGCGGCACAGTGCGCCGGAGTAGCCGTAGGCATCAGGATCGTTTTGCGCGTGATTCTCCAGTTTACGGATGTCCACTTTACCCACCAGCGCCGAGATATCCTGGTTGTTCTCATCGCCGGGTTCGGTTTTGGCAATCGCCAGCTGTTCCAGAATCGATGGCCAGACCTTAACCACTTTAAAGCGTGAGATATCGCCACCGAAATCGTGCAGACGTTTGGCCGCCCACGGCGACATAATGGTGCCGAGGTAGCGACGCGGCACGCCGTACTCTTTTTCAAGGATATGGGCATCTTCCTGCGGGTTAAACAGGCAGAGCGGATGGTCATTGACCGGGCTGCGTTCGCCATCGGCGCTCAGCACGTAGATCGGTACGCGCTGCATCAGCGATTTAAGCCGCTCAGCCAGCGAGGATTTACCGCCGCCGACCGGACCCAGCAGATAGAGGATCTGTTTCTTCTCTTCAAGTCCCTGAGCGGCATGTTTCAGGTAGGAGACGATTTGTTCAATCGCTTCCTCCATGCCGTAAAACTCCTCGAACGCCGGATAGCGTCCCATCACACGGTTGGAGAATATTCTGGAAAGGCGTGGCTCCTGAGCAGTGTCAACCATTACTGGCTCACCAATAGCCATTAACAGTCGCTCTGCAGCGTTGGCGTATGCACTGCGATCCTGCTTACAGATAGCAAGAAATTCCTGCAGTGTGAACTCTTCGTCCTTGGCAGCTTCATAACGCTGACGATAGTGATCGAATATATTCATAGCGATGCCCGTCCTTTCGTTTTTAGCACAGGTAAGGAGCGTAATTAGAGGCTCATGCAGCTCCCGGAAGATATTCTCTATTGAGTACAGCAACCCTTATGCCAACCTGATCGTTTTTATCGGGATACACAACTTTTATGGTTACTCTGCTCGTACAATATGTCTGGTCTTACTTCTAACTGTAGATGGCTTCTAAGAAATTTCCTCCATGGCTGTGGATAGGTGAGGGTGAGATCAACAACATAATCGGTTTGATGTAAGGCCGGTATGCGCCTCTGTTGACTTAACTTAACGTGATTTTAACCTTTAATGCCACTTTCAGCGGCTGGTCGCTTAAAGGAATTCGATATAAGTTAATCCAGTCGCAAAAAAACGTTAGACTTCATGTTTGATTGTTATATTTATGGAATGAATAAATTGTGAACCAATTCAAATTTAAGGCGCTTGTCGCACTTTTACCTTGTTATTTGCTCTCTGGCGGCGCTCATGCCGCACCGCTTTCTGTCGGTGCTTCAGTGATTTATGCCGAGTCCCCTTATCGTGGTGGTCAGGACCGTTATCTGCCGGTTCCGGTGATTAATTACGAAGGTGAAAACTTCTGGTTCCGCAGCCTGCAGGGCGGTTACTACCTGTGGAAAGATCCGCAGAACCAGCTGTCACTGACGCTGCTCGGTTCCCCGCAGGAGTACAAGCCCAGCGACAACGATCTGGGCGATATGAAAGGTCTGGATAAGCGTCGAATGACCCTGATGGCGGGTGCCACCTACCGTCATACTGCCGACTGGGGTATTGTCCGCACCGCCTTACTAGGTGACGTGCTGAACAACAGCAACGGTATGATCTGGGACTTAACCTACCTTTATCGTTTCGAAATGGGTGATTTCAGCCTGACGCCCGGTATCGGTGCGATGTGGAACAGTGCCAATCAAAACCGTTATTACTACGGTGTTTCCGGCCATGAAAGCGCCCGTACCGGCATCAGCCGCTACAATCCGGATGACAGCTGGTCACCTTACGTCGAGCTGAGCGCCAGCTATCAGATTTCGCCGCAGTGGAACGTTGGCGTCGTCGGACGCTATACCCGTTTCGACAGCGAAATCAAAGACAGCCCGATGATTGATAAAAGCAGCCAGGCGACACTCTGGACCGGCGTCAGTTACACCTTCTGATAACGCACTAAACGAGGGCATTTTATGCCCTCTGTTCTTTTATGGGGCCTCATAATGGGGCGGGAGAGCGGAATGCGTAACCTCATCAATTTTGCCGGCCATCACTCTCTGCCGGTGATCGGCCAGGGCAGCTGGTATATGGGCGAAAACCCGGCGCAGCGTGCAACCGAAGTCGCTGCGCTGCAGGCCGGACTGGCGTGCGGTCTGCGCCTGATCGACACGGCAGAAATGTACGCTGACGGCGCGGCCGAAGAGGTGGTGGGTGAAGCGCTGCAGGGGCGTCGTGACCAGGCGCTGGTGGTGTCTAAAGTCTATCCGTGGAATGCCGGTGAGCAGGATGCCATTGAAGCCTGCGAGCGCAGCCTGCGCCGCCTGAGAACCGATTACCTCGATCTCTACCTGCTGCACTGGCGCGGTAACATTCCGCTGGAAGAGACGATACGGGCGATGGAATGTCTGCAGCAGCAGGGTAAAATCCGCTACTGGGGCGTCTCTAATTTCGATACCGATGATATGGCTGAGCTGTGGGATGAAGCGGGTGGGGCGCAGTGCGCGACCAATCAGGTGCTTTACCATCTCGGCTCACGCGGCATTGAATACGATCTGTTGCCAGCCTGCCAGCAGCGAAACCTGCCGATCATGGCTTATTGCCCGCTGGCGCAGGCCGGACGACTGCGCGAAAGCCTGTTCAGCGATCCTCAACTGACCCGACTTGCACAGCAAAAGGGCATCAGCGTGGCGCAGCTGCTGCTGGCCTGGGTGATCCGTCAGCCTGGGGTTATCGCCATTCCCAAAGCCAGTTCTGTCGCCCATGTGCAGGAAAATGCTGCGGCGCTGGAGGTGGTGCTGACAGAGGACGATCTCACCCTGATTAACCAGCGCTATCCGGCACCGCAGCACAAGTTGCCGCTCGACGTGGTTTAAGCTTTAACCGCCTCGCCGCTGATTTTTTTCTTCAGGCGGAAGGTGGTCGCCAGACGGGCCGGCTTTTCGCCTGCGCTGCGCAGTGGCTGGTTGATACGGGCCGTTTCCACGCAAACCATGGTCTTGTAGCCCTCATTCGGCATATCGGCCATGCTGCAGGAGAGCTCAACCCCTGGATTCCACGTCACAACGTCACTGTGATGGTGGTGATAGACTTCAATCTGCCGCTGAGCAGCCGGATCGTTGATCACTGAGCAATCTTCGGCTGCGGTAAAGATGCGGTCAATTCGGCCCGGATAGCGCTGCTTTCCGTCACTGCTGCCGATCTCACCCTGATTTACCTTGTCGATATAGCTGTTTCCCAGTCCTGACACTTCAACTCCGCTGATATCGCTGACGGTGAAATAACTGTGCAGGGCAGCGGTTGCTTCGATGTCACCGTGCGCTTCCAGTTCGATTTCGCAGTGCTGGCCGAGCCGGAAGCGGGCAATTAAGGTGAATTCATGCGGCCACAGCTTCAGCGTCTGAGCATTGCTTTCCAGCACCAGCGTCAGCATCACGCCATCTTCATTTTCATCATGCGCTGACAGCGTCCACGGCTGATTACGGGCAAAGCCGTGCGCCGGTTCGCCTGCCGGGCCAAACCATGGCCAGCAGATCGGCACGCCACCGCGAATCGCTTTACCGGGGGCAAACTGGCTCTTGTCGCTGAGCCACAGCACCGGCTGCTCACCGCTAGGCTGCCAGGCAATCAGATGGGCACCCTGCAGAGTCAGGGCGGCGCGCACTTTGGGATGACTGACGATAATCGCCGGCAGTTCTCCAACCTGACGCTGCGACAGGTAAGGGGAGATCTGCGTCACCACCGGCAGAGAAAACAGTTTATCTTGCATGTTCGATTCCTTCCTGAGCGGATCAAAAAAAGGGCGACCGAAGTCGCCCTTATTCTCAGTGATGTCTGGCTGCCTTATTTAGCAGAAACCAGCGCAATCAGGTCGAGAACTTTGTTTGAGTAGCCAGTTTCGTTGTCGTACCAGGAAACCAGTTTCACAAAGTTGTCGTTCAGCGCGATACCGGCTTTAGCGTCAAACACTGAAGTCAGGATTTCGCCGTTGAAGTCAGTAGAAACTACGTCATCTTCAACATAGCCCAGCACGTCTTTCATCTCGCCTTCTGCAGCAGCTTTGATAGCAGCACAGATTTCTTTGTAAGAGGCCGCTTTTTCCAGACGTACAGTCAGGTCAACCACGGAAACGTTAGGGGTTGGTACGCGGAAAGCCATACCGGTCAGTTTGCCGTTCAGCTCTGGCAGAACTTTACCGACTGCTTTCGCTGCGCCAGTTGATGAAGGGATGATGTTCTGAGATGCGCCGCGGCCGCCGCGCCAGTCTTTGTGAGACGGGCCATCAACGGTTTTCTGAGTAGCGGTAGTTGCGTGAACAGTGGTCATCAGACCTTCAACGATACCAAACTTGTCGTTGATCACTTTTGCCAGTGGAGCCAGGCAGTTAGTGGTGCACGATGCGTTAGAAACGATATCCTGACCCTGGTATTTGTCGAAGTTTGCACCACGAACAAACATTGGGGTGTCATCTTTCGATGGACCGGTCAGAACAACTTTCTTCGCGCCTGCAGTGATGTGTTTACGTGCAGTTTCGTCAGTCAGGAAAATACCGGTTGCTTCAGCAACAACGTCAACGCCGACTTCGTCCCACTTCAGGTTAGCCGGATCTCTCTCAGAGGTAACACGGATTTTCTTGCCGTTAACAACCAGTGCGCCGTCCTGAACTTCTACGGTGCCGTCGAAACGACCGTGAGTAGAGTCATACTTCAGCATGTACGCCATGTAATCGGCGTCCAGCAGGTCGTTGATTGCAACGATTTCGATGTCAGAACGCTGTTGAGCAGCACGGAAAACGATGCGACCGATACGGCCAAAACCGTTGATACCTACTTTGATAGTCATATATTCCACCAGCTATTTGTTAGTGAATAAAAGGTTGCCTGTAAAATTACAAAAACCTTACCAGGCGTCAAGCGGAATCGTGTCAATTGTTGCGACAGGTCAATTCGCCTGAAAGGAATTATTCGATGCGCAATCGCTTGCGGACCGCCAATGATATCGCGCTTCGTTTAATCAATCGCCGAATATATAGGGATGCCCCGGATAAAAGGTGATCAAAGTCACAAATCCGGGTTGCAGACGTCGGACTGAAAGGGTGAGCACGAAAAAAGACCCGTCTTATGTTGATCATTTGTTAGAATAGTAGTCGAAATTTTCAGAATGGCACCTTCCGGAATCTTAAAAATGGCTAAAGACACCGCACCCGAAGCAAAAATTGCGCAGCTGACAGAAATGCAGCGGTATGTGACCCAGCATCGCGGAACGGAGCCGCCTTACAGTGGCGCACTGCTGCACAACAAGCAAGACGGCATTTACCACTGTCTGGTTTGTAACGCGCCGCTGTTTCTGTCTGAGACCAAATATGATTCAGGTTGTGGCTGGCCGAGCTTTTACCAGCCGGTGAGCGACGACGCGATTCGTTATATTGAAGATGATTCACACGGCATGCAGCGCATTGAGATTCGCTGTGGTCAATGTGACGCACATCTGGGACACGTCTTCCCTGATGGCCCGCAGCCGACCGGAGAACGCTATTGCGTCAATTCCGCCTCACTGAATTTTACCGACGAGCAGGGCGAACAGACCAAAGGATAAGGGCGATGAAGCAGCAACTTGAAGCGATGCTCGCCGCAATGACGCCAGAAGTCTATCAGCGACTGGCAACGGCGGTAGAGATTGGTAAATGGCCGGATGGCGTGGCGCTAACCCAGGAACAGCGCGACAATTGTCTGCAGCTGGTGATGCTGTGGCAGGCGCGGCATAACGACAGCCCGCAGCACATGACTATCGGCAAAGACGGCGAGATGGTGACGAAGTCGAAAAAGCAGCTTAAGGAAGAGTTCGGTATCGACTCAGACGTGACCCGCCTCAACCTGCACTGAGTGAGCCATGTTCACCGTCAGGGGGTGATCTGTCTTCACCGGGCAAAAAAAAGCTGGCTTAGCGCCAGCTTTTTTTATATCAGCACCGCGCCCTGGGCGGTCATTTGCGCGAAGGCGATCTCACTGTCTTCGGGATTCAGGTTCACGCCGCGACAGCCTTCTTTGACCACTTCAACCTGGTAGCCCAGCTCGAGCGCGTCCAGTACGCTGTATTTCACGCAGTAGTCGGTCGCCAGCCCCAGCACTACCAGATGGGTAATCTCGCGTTCGCGTAACCAGCTGTCGAGTTCGGTTTTGCGGCGATGGCCGTTATCGAAGAAGGCGCTGTAGCTGTCAACATCCTGATCCTGCCCCTTATGGAACACCGCATCAAACAGCGAACGATCGAGGTCAGGATGGAAATCGGCCCCCTGGCTGCCCTGAATGCCGTGATCCGGCCACCAGATCTGCGCCAGACCGTTTAATTCGCCAAGGGTGTAGACCGGCTCGCCGGAGACCGAGGCAAAACTGCCGTGATCGGCCGGATGCCAGTCCTGCAGCGCGACCACCGGTTCACCATTCTGGATAAAGGTGCGTGCATAGCGGTTGGCAACCTCAACGGTCTGGTCGCCTTCGTGGACGGCCATTGGGCCGCCCGGACAAAAATCATTCTGGATATCAATAATGATCAGTGCGCGTTTCATTACAAGTCGCTCCGTCTCAATCTTCTGTCAGTTCACCGCGCAGATTCTGCTGCATTTTGCTGCGTATTTCATCGGCGGAGAGGTTCTGGCTAAGTAAGAAGTGCAACTTAGTCAGTGCTGCCTCAACGGTCAGATCAAAACCGCTGATGACGCCAGCATGTTCCAGCGCGTTGCCGGTGGCGTAGCCGCCCATATTAACCTTGCCCGAAATGCATTGGGTCAGATTGACCACCACGATACCGCGCTCGCTCGCCTGCTGCAGTTCAGCCAGGAACTCCGCATTCTGCGGTGCATTGCCGACCCCGTAAGAGCACAGAATCAGCGCTTTTACCGGCTGACGCAGGAAGTTGCGCACCACATCGGCGGAGATGCCTGGATAAATGGTCACCACACCAATCGGCTGCGGCGTAATGGTGTGCACAATCAGCCCGCCCTGGCCCTGCGGCGCGGGCGGGGTATTCAGGCGGCGAATATGAATACCGGCTTCCAGCAGCGCGGAAAGGTTAGGCGAAGCGAAAGCATTAAAACCATCGGCGTGCGCTTTGGTGGTCCGGTTGCCGCGGTAGAGGGTATTGTTGAAGAACAGCGACACTTCGCTGATCGGATAATTGGCCGCCACATACAGCGAGTTCAATAAGTTTTGCTGCCCATCCGAACGTAGCTCCGCCAGCGGAATCTGCGAGCCGGTGACGATAACCGGTTTAGCCAGATTCTCCAGCATGAAGGAGAGGGCCGACGCGGTAAACGCCATGGTATCGGTACCATGCAGAATCACAAAACCATCATAGCGATCGTAATTCTGACGGATATCCTCGGCGATTGACTGCCAGTCCTGCGGCGTCATATCGGACGAATCGATCAGCGGCTGATACTCATGAATGGTGAAATCGGGCATCTCGGGACGGTGGAATTCAGGCATGTTAGCCAGCTGCTGCTGCAGATGGCCGGAAACCGGAATGTAACCCTGTGCCGATCGCTGCATACCGATGGTACCGCCGGTGTAGGCTACGTAGATGTTTTTCTTTTGCATTAGAGAACTCAGACTTGCCGTAAAACGCGCAGTATAAGGGGAAAGACCGGGAAAAGCAGCCCGACCAGCGGCCGGGCTGCGAGGTTTATCGCACAGTTTATCGCACGTCGCCGCAGTTCAGGCAGAAGGCGTAACGGTTTTGCGGATCGTTAAGATGATCAAACAGACCAGGTTGCGCTTTCATCGCGCTCATCACATCCAGCATCGGGGCAGGCAGCCAGGCCTTGAGCGGATCCGGCAGCACCGCCTGTACCGAGGCGTTGACCTGGTTTAGCATCATATCGAGGAAGCTCGGGTCATCCTGATACCAGCTCAGCTGCGGTTTGCTCACTTTTGCCAGCTCACCGGCTTTCTTCACCGCATCGTCAAAGTCACCCAGCGCATCGACCAGGCCATTGGCTTTGGCGTCGCTACCGGTCCAGACGTGGCCCTGCGCGATGGCATCAATCTGCTCTGGCGTTTTGTTGCGTGACTTCGCCACCAGCCCCACAAAGTTGCGATAACCATTTTCGATGGTCAGCTGCATCAGCTGCTGAACTTCTGTTGGCAGCGCTTTGGTGCTGGAGATATCGGCCAGCGGTGAGGTAGCCACACCGTCAGTGTGCACACCAATCGCATCCAGACTGTTTTCCAGCGTATTGATCACGCCGAAAATACCGATAGAGCCGGTCAGGGTACTGGGGTTGGCCACGATGTAGTTGGCCGGCGTCGAAATCCAGTAACCGCCGGATGCCGCCATGCCGCCCATCGAAACCACAATCGGCTTACCGGCAGCATGCGCCGCCGCCAGCTCTTCGCGAATCGCTTCAGAGGCCGTTACGCTGCCGCCTGGACTGTTGACCCGCAGGATAATGGCTTTGATTTTCGGATCGAGACGCGCATCGCGAATCTGTGCGGCAGTGGTATCGCCACCGACGTTGCCTGGCGTCTCTTCACCGTCCATGATCGCGCCGCTGGCGAGCACCACGGCAATGTTGCCATCCTGCGCCGGGGCCGGTTTAACCGCATAGTCGTAGATGCTGACGCTGCGATAATCATTACTCTGCTTATCAAGGCCGAAGGTTTTCACCAACTCCTGATCGGCGGCGGCACGGGAACCCAGCACATCCACCAGCTTGTTATCCAGCGCGTACTGCGCAGTATCGCCTTTAACCGCATTCAGACCGGCAATCACCGCCGCCGCACCCGGGAACAGCTGCTCAGGGGTAATCTGACGGTTAGCGGATACGGTATTCAGGTAGTTCTGCCACAGCTGCCCTACCCAGCGGCTGTCAGCGTCGCGGGCGGCAGGTGACATATCGTCACGCAGGAACGGCTCGACTGCGGATTTGTAGGTCCCGACCCGGAATACATGGGAAGTGACTTTCAGTTTTTCCAGCAGGGTTTTGTAATAGAGACCGTTGGTAGCGAAACCGTGCAGATCGACCGTGCCCTGCGGCGACAGGTAGATTTTGCTGGCGTAGCTGGCGAGATAATATTGCGCCTGGCTGTAACTGTCGCCCAGCGCATAGATCGGCTTGCCGCTGTCGCGGAATTCGCGCAGTGCTTTGCCCACATACTGCAGCGAAGGCTGATCGCCGCCGGCAAAGTCGCGTAAATCCAGCACCATACCTTTAATGTTACTGTCTGTTTTAGCCTGTCGAATCGCATCGACGACGTCAAACAGCGAATTTTCCTGCAGCCGATCGCTGCTGGCACCCAGCAACTGACGGCCAATTTTGCTCAGGCGATTACTGACCGAAGGCTTATCGACCAGTACACCACTAAGGTCGACCCGCAGCGCACCTTGCTGCATCGGCGCTGAACTGCCGCCCGAACCGCTCACCTGCAGCCAGATCCCGACACCTGCCACAATCAACAAAATCAGGAAAATATTCAGAATGAATTCCCTGATAAAATTTAATACCCGCCAGGTCCAGCGAAACAGACCTGCAATAATTCGCCACAATGTGCGCATCAGACTCTCCATATTCATGTAGCCGGAAGTGGCCGCCGCGCGTACCAGGCTTCCCCGACGAGCTCATCCTAAAGAGCGGCGTGCTAAAAGTCAGCAGGAATTCACCGCCGACTGTTACAAAAAATCTGACTGTGCCAGGATTACTGCAACATCAATGCGAGTGGGAGAAAAAACATGGATGCACTGGAGTTACTGGTTAACCGTCGTTCGGCATCACGTCTGACCGACCCGGCGCCTGCCGGCGAGGCGCTGGAAAATATACTGCGCGCCGCTATGCGCGCACCGGATCACGGCACGCTGCAACCCTGGCGCTTTATTATTGTGGAAAATGAGGGCCGCGATCGGCTGAGTCAACTGCTGGAGCAGGCGGCACGTGATAAGCAACTGGATGAGAAGGCGATCAACAAGGCCAGTCAGTCACCGTTCCGCGCACCGATGATCATTACCGTGGTAGCCCACTGTGAACCCCACCCGAAAGTGCCGCGCTGGGAGCAGATTGCATCGGCCAGCTGTGCGGTGATGGCGATGCAGATGGCGGCAGCCGCGCAGGGCTATAACGGTATCTGGCGCAGCGGCCCGTGGACTGACGATGAGAGTGTTCGTCAGGCATTTGGCTGCCGCGAGCAGGATGCGATTGTCGGCTTCCTCTATTTAGGCACGCCGCAGCTGAAGTCCAGCACCACCGTGCTGCCGCCCGACACCGCGCCGTTCGTCAGCTATTTCTGATCCTTTTTCTCAACCTGCCGGCAGGGCATCTTCTGGCCCTGCAAATTGAACGCTTCCTGTGCGAATGATCGCTATCCCGGCCCGTGACGCTTACGCCAGACGCCTTGCCAGGCTAACATAGCCGCCATATTTGCAGCCAACAGCGAACAACCGGTTATCACTGTTATTCCCTGATGTTAAGGATTACCTGATTCAATGCGTTTGTTTATTGCGGAAAAACCCAGTCTTGGGCGGGCCATTGCCGATGTGCTGCCAAAACCCCATCGACGCGGCGATGGATTTATCGCCTGCGGCAACGATCAGGTGGTGACCTGGTGTGTCGGCCATCTGCTGGAGCAGGCGCAACCCGACAGCTACGACAGCCGTTATGCGCGCTGGTCGTTAGCCGACCTGCCGATCGTTCCGCAAAAGTGGCAGCTTAAGCCGCGGCCGTCAGTCGCCAAACAGCTGAAAGTGGTGGAAGGATTGCTGGCCCAGGCCAGTGAGATCGTGCATGCCGGTGACCCCGATCGCGAAGGACAGCTGCTGGTCGATGAGGTGCTGGACTATCTCAACCTGCCGGCAGAAAAGCGCAGCCGGGTGCAGCGCTGCCTGATCAACGATCTTAATCCGCAGGCGGTAGATCGCGCGGTCAATCGCCTGCGGGAAAACCGGGAGTTTATTCCGCTGTGCGTTTCGGCGCTGGCCCGCGCCCGTGCCGACTGGCTGTACGGCATCAATATGACCCGTGCCTGGACGCTGCTGGGGCGCAGTGCCGGCTACGATGGCGTGCTGTCAGTCGGGCGGGTGCAGACGCCGGTGCTCGGGCTGGTGGTGCGGCGCGACGAAGAGATTGAAAACTTTCTGCCGAAGGATTACTTCGAGGTGAAAGCCCACATCATCACCCCGGATCAGGTGCGGTTCGTCGCCAGCTGGGTACCGAGCGAAGCCTGCGAGCCGTGGCAGGATGAAGAGGGGCGTTTGCTGAAGCGGGCGCTGGCCGATCACGTCGTAGCGCGTATCACCGGCCAGCCGGCGGCGGTGACCGCCTACAGCGATAAACGCGAAAACGAAGGCGCACCGTTACCCTTCTCCTTATCCAGCCTGCAGATTGAGGCAGCGAAGCGTTACGGGCTGAGTGCCCAGACGGTGCTGGATACCTGCCAGCGGCTGTATGAAACCCACAAGCTGATCACCTATCCGCGTTCGGATAGCCGGTATCTGCCGGAGGAGCATTTCGCCGGCCGGCATGCGGTACTGAACGCCATTCAGGCTCATCAGCCGCAGCTGACGCCGCCGGCCGATTTTGATGCCGATCGCCGTAACCGCTGCTGGGATGACAAAAAGGTCGATGCGCACCATGCGATTATCCCGACTGCCCGCGCCGGTTCGGTGAAACTGAGTGAGAACGAGCAAAATATCTATGCGCTTGTGGCGCGCCAGTATCTGATGCAGTTTTGTCCGGATGCGGTGTTCCGTAAATGCGTCATTGAACTGGAAATCGCGGGCGGTAAATTCGTCGCCAAAGCGCGTTTCCTGGCAGAAGCGGGCTGGCGGGCGCTGCTCGGTAACAAAGAGCGGGATGAAGAGAATGATGGTATGCCGCTACCGGTGGTCGCCAAAGGCGATGAGCTATTGTGTGAGCGCGGTGAAGTACTGGCGAAGCAGACTCAGCCACCGCGCCCGTTTACCGACGCGACTATCCTTTCGGCGATGACCGGGATAGCCCGCTTCGTTCAGGATAAAGAATTAAAGAAAGTGCTGCGTGCGACCGATGGTTTAGGAACGGAAGCGACCCGTGCCGGCATTATCGAATTGCTGTTTCGTCGTGGCTTCCTGGTGAAAAAGGGCCGTTATATTCACTCAACCGAGGCTGGTCGTGCCCTGATTCACTCGTTACCCGATCTGGCTGCACGCCCGGATATGACCGCGCAGTGGGAATCAACGCTGACCCGGATCAGCGAAAAGGCCTGCCGCTATGATGAGTTCATGCAGCCGCTGGTGCAGACCCTGACCGGACTGATTTATCAGGCGCGGCAACAGCCTGCAGTGCATGCCTTTCGGGGATTACCGTCCACCGGACAAAAACGTCCGGTGCGCAAAACCAAGCGTAAAGTCAAGGAGACGGAATGAGGCGTTTTTCACTATTAATCGTGCTTGCCCTGTCGCTGGCTGCCGGTGCCGCAGAGGCCAACAGCCGACATCAGCCGCCGCCAGACAGCGACAATGGCGTCAACACCGACGTGGTGGTCGACCTGCCGCCGGAAGTCTGGACCCAGGGACAACGGCGTCAGCCGGACTGTCTGCGCTGTTGTATTTTTGATAATCGTAACTACAGCGAAGGGTCGGTGGTGAAATCGGAAGGGGTGTTACTGCAGTGCGCGCGTGATGAACACTCGCTGGGCACCAATAATCTGATCTGGAAAATAGTCAAATAGCGGTCGCGTGGCAGCCGGCCACGCGACCTTCAGTTAACGCGCGTCGATCAGAAGCGGAAGGTGGACCAGATCGGCGCGTGATCCGACGGTTTTTCCATGCCGCGGATAGCATAATCAATGCCGCTCTCTACGCAGTGGGCCGCCAGGTTTTTACTCGCCAGAACCAGATCGATACGTAAACCGCGGTTATCATCGAATCCCTTTGAGCGATAGTCGAACCACGAAAAGCGATCGGCGGTTTCAGGATTATGTTCACGCCAGGTGTCCACCAGTCCCCAGCCCAGCAGCCGATCCATCCACTCACGCTCTTCCGGCAGGAATGAACATTTGCCGGTACGCAGCCAGCGCTTGCGGCTCTCTTCACCAATTCCAATATCCAGATCGGTGCTGCTGATATTCATGTCTCCCATGATCAGCACCGGTTTGTCGGCGGGCAGATCGTCGGTCAGAAAATGTTGCAGGTCGCGATAAAATTTCTCTTTGGCCGGAAACTTGGTCGGATGGTCGCGGCTTTCGCCCTGTGGGAAATAGCCGTTAATCACCGTGATGTCGCCAATCGGGCTGGGGATTTCGGCCATAATCAGGCGGCGTTGTGCATCGTCATCATCACCGGGAAAGCCACGGCGCACCGCGACCGGCTGAACCTTCGTCAGCAGCGCTACACCGTAATGGCCTTTCTGGCCATGATAAAAGACGTTGTAACCAAGCTTCGCCACCTCTTCCAGCGGGAACATGTCATCGTGGACTTTGGTTTCCTGCAGGCCGATGACGTCCGGACTGTGTTGTTCAACCAGTGCCTGTAGCTGATGCGGACGGGCGCGCAACCCATTGATGTTGAATGAAACAAATTTCATGGAATCGACCATTGTTCAGCGAGTAAATCGTTCAGCGAGTAATAGGCTGGGATGGTAGCGATTTTTACTGAAAAAGTCATGACCGAAGCGCGGAAGATTAGACCACAGGGCAGGGACAGACCAACAGAGCAGGGGGAGATAAGCAGTAACAGCAGGAGTAGTTAGCAAAAACAGCAGGATAGAACAGCAATCGAAGGTTCTCATCCCTCTCCCCGCAGAACAGGAAGCTTAGGTATTAGTTTGGGAATTTTGTGCGATATGCGAGAGGGTGGTGGGAGAAGGATTATTCGGCGCGCTGCGCCTCACCCTTCGGGCCGCGCTGAAGCGCGTTGTCTCGCAAAACTCGACCCGAACCTTAATCGAAGGTTCTCATCCCTCTCCCCGCAGAACAGGAAGCTTAGGTATTAGTTTGGGAATTTTGTGCGATATGCGAGAGGGTGGTGGGAGAAGGATTATTCGGCGCGCTGCGCCTCACCCTTCGGGCCGCGCTGAAGCGCGTTGTCTCGCAAAGCTCGACCCGAACCTTAATCGAAGGTTCTCATCCCTCTCCCCGCAGAACAGGAAGCTTAGGTATTAGTTTGGGAATTTGTACGATATGCGAGATGGTGGTGGGAGAAGGATTATTCGGCGCGCTGCGCCTCACCCTTCGGGCCGCGCTGAAGCGCGTTGTCTCGCAAAGCTCGACCCGAACCTTAAACGAAGGTTCTCATCCCTCTCCCCGCAGAACAGGAAGCTAAAGTATTAGTAGGGAATTTTGTGCGATATGCGAGATGGTGGTGGGAGAAGGATTCGAACCTTCGAAGTCTGTGACGGCAGATTTACAGTCTGCTCCCTTTGGCCGCTCGGGAATCCCACCAGGGATTACGGTATGCTGGCAACAAGACGATTCAGATGGTGGTGGGAGAAGGATTCGAACCTTCGAAGTCTGTGACGGCAGATTTACAGTCTGCTCCCTTTGGCCGCTCGGGAATCCCACCATGGCCTGAATCTTTATGTCTTAAAGCGGGGCGCATCATACCAAATGCGATAAAGGTGTAAAGCGCCCATCGGCAAAACAGCATCTGTTTGCCCACTTTTTGCCCGTAGCGCTGAATCTGCAGGCAATTCAGCCACTGGCGTGATTAAAGAATAATCGTTCGGTTCCCGTAAACAAACACGCGCTGACCCAGCACTTTATACAGTGCGCGGCTTAACACGTTCTTTTCTACGTCACGACCAGCACGCATCATCTCTTCAGCGGTGTAGCTGTGATCAACATTAATCACGTCCTGCATAATGATCGGACCTTCATCCAGGTTGTCATTTACGTAGTGCGCGGTCGCGCCGATAATTTTCACGCCGCGTTCATACGCCTGATGATAAGGACGGGCGCCGATAAAGGCGGGCAGGAATGAGTGGTGGATATTGATGATCTGATTAGGGTAGCGCTGCACGAAAGCCGGGGTCAGCACGCGCATATATTTAGCCAGCACCACATAGTCAGGCTGATAGCGATCGATCTCTTCAACCATCCGGTTATCGTGTTCTTCACGCGTCAGGCCTTCATGGCTGACCAGCACGAAAGGAATATCGAAACGCTCAACCAGCGAACGCAGCGTGTCATGGTTACCGATCACCGCAGCAATTTCCATATCCAGACCGCCAAAGGCGCTCTTCATCAGCAGATCGCCAAGGCAATGTGCCTCTTTGGTCACCAGGATAACCACGCGGCGGCGGCCGGCGCTGTGCAGTTCACGGACTGAACCCTGTGGCAGGGCGCTATCGAGATCGGCAAGCAGGGTGTTGTCGTTAAAAATCCCTTCCAGCTCTGTGCGCATAAAAAAACGCCCGGTGCGATGATCAACAAACTCATTGTTTTGCACAATGTTCAGCTCGTGCTTGTAACAAATATTGGTGATTTTGGCGATCAGACCTTTTGCATCGGGACAAATGGTACGTAAAACTTTTCTTTGCATGGTTTGCGCTTGCATCTCAATCAGAGTCCTGTCAAAGCATTAGGGGTAGAACCGTTGCGGTTGCCTTTGGCTCAGCCACAACATTTTTTGTATTTTTTGTCGGAGCCGCAGGGGCACCGATCGTTACGGCCGACCTGTGGCGCCGTTCCATCGACATAGTACCAGCGTTGATCCTCACGAAGAAAGCGTGAACACTCATGAATGGCCTGAATGGTCATTTTCTCGCGGTATCGCGCAAAAAAGGTGACGAAAGCTTCATTCTCATGGCTTCCATGATTACAACGGGTTACATTCAGGCTTAGCCATTCAGTGCCCTGAAAACTTTCAGATAAAAGCCCTGCCAGCGCGGGCTGACGTTTGGCAGGATGCCAGGTAGAAACCAGATAATCTGCATTCTGCTGAACATAAGCGCAATAACGTGAACGCATAAGTTGTTCAGCTGTATCAGGAATTTGGGTACCCTTAAGAAAGGGCTCGCAACATACGCTATACTGCTCTCCGCTACAACATGGGCAGGTGTCTGACACGTGATCTCCTGAGGGTGATGAGTCGATATAAACCAGCGCGCTATGTTAGCTGACCCTACGTTGTGACGCTATGTATTGACGGCAGGACCAGACACAGATGAGAAAGGTAAAAATTGGATTGGCTCTGGGTTCTGGAGCAGCCAAAGGATGGGCACATATCGGCGTAATTAAGGCGCTTGAGCACGCCGGAATTGAAGTCGATGTGGTGGCGGGATGTTCAGTCGGCGCGCTGGTCGGCTCGGCCTATGTTAATAACCGCTTGCCGCTGATGGAAAAATGGGTCAGCGCGTTTCGTTACTGGGATGTCATTCGCCTGATGGATGTTTCGTGGCAGCGCGGGGGCTTATTGCGCGGCGAGCGGGTGTTCAATCATGTCCGGCAGTTAATTCCCAATGACACCATTGAAACCTGCGGTAAACCCTTTGGCGTGGTCGCGACCAACCTCAGTACCGGCCGTGAGCTGTGGCTGACCGAGGGCGATTTGCACCAGGCGGTGCGGGCATCCTGCAGTATGCCAGGTTTATTACCGCCCGTGGGCTACAATGGGTATTGGCTGGTGGATGGTGCCGTGGTTAATCCGGTGCCGATTTCATTAACGCGTGCCCTGGGCGCTGACATTGTTATCGCCGTTGACCTACAGCATGACGCGCATCTGATGCAGCAGGACCTGTTTTCCGTGACACCCCAGAACAGTGAAGAAGAAGCCGCCGCGGTGGCATTGAGCTGGAGCGGAAAGCTACGCCAGCGTCTGGTAAATTTCAGCCAGCGTCGTGCGTCCCAGACACCCGGAGCGATGGAGATCATGACCACCTCTATCCAGGTACTGGAAAATCGCCTGAAGCGAAATCGTATGGCAGGCGATCCGCCCGATGTCCTGATTCAGCCCGTCTGTCCGCAAATTTCGACGCTGGACTTTCATCGTGCTGAAGAGGCTATCGAGGCAGGCAAGGCCGCCGTTGAGAAGAAAATGGATGAACTGTTACCACTGGTCCGTGGCAGATAATCAGGTTGTTCATTCTCAGATGTTACTTCGGGCAATTCTGAAAGGCGCAACTGCGTTTTATGAACCACTATTGAAATATCTGGTGCGCAGGGGGAAAGAATGGAAAAACCACTAATCGGCAAAAAGATACTCATTGTCGAAGATGAGGCTGTTTTCCGTTCGTTGCTGGACCAATTTTTGTTATCGATGGGTGCTGTGACGTTACAAGCGGAAGATGGTCTGGAAGCAATTGCACAATTACAACAGCATACTGTCGACCTGATAATTTGCGATCTGGAGATGCCGCGCATGAGCGGTATCCAGTTCGTTGAACATATTCGTACCCGTGGCAATGCGGTGCCGATTTTGATCATCTCGGCAACCGAAAACATGTCTGATATCGCCCACGTGCTGCGCCTCGGGGTGCAGGATGTGCTGCTTAAACCGCTGAAAAACTTTGAGCGCTTCCGTGAAGCGGTCTATGAGTGTCTTTATCCCTCAATGTTCACTTCTAAAGTGGAGGAGGACGAACAGCTGTTTCAGGACTGGGATGCGCTGGTGCGCGATCCGAAAGCGGCCGCCAAGTTGCTTAAGCAGCTTCAGCCGCCGGTGCAGCAAACCATCGCTAACTGTCGGGTCAACTATCGGCAGCTCACCATGGCCGAGCAGCCGGGCCTGGTGCTGGATATCGCTGCCCTCTCTGATAAAGACCTGGCATTTTACTGTCTGGACGTCACCCGGGCAGGCGACAATGGGGTACTGGCCGCGTTGCTGTTGCGTGCGCTGTTTAACGGCCTGCTGCAGGAGCAGCTGTCGGGGCAAAAACAGCGCTTACCGGAACTCAATGGCCTGCTCAGACAGGTCAATTTGCTGTTACGTCAGGCCAACCTCAGTGGCCAGTTCCCGTTACTGGTAGGGTATTATCACCGCGGTTTAAAAAATCTCATCCTGGTTTCAGCCGGTTTAAACGCCACGCTTCACGTTCATGCCCATCAGATTCAACTCAGCAACGGCGTGCCTCTGGGCACCATGGGAAGCACCCATCTTAATCAGATCAGTCAGCGTGCCGAAAACTGGCAATGCCACGTCTGGGGCGCGGGCGGACGCATTCGACTGATGCTATCGGCTGAAGAATAAACAACAAAAATTAATTTAATCTGGCGCTGGAGACAGGGCCAGAAGTTAGCTTTACACTTGGGTAATAGTCTTAATTTCGACGGTTTCAGTTCTTCCAGGATAAATCCGTTCGATACTAACTGATATACTCATTTCCGAATTTAAACCGACATATCAAGTATTAACTTGAACGGCCTATAAGAGAGGTATCTTAATGTCTGCCTATAAGTCCAAAGTAAAAAAAGCGGTAATCCCGGTAGCGGGTCTGGGTACGCGCATGCTCCCAGCCACTAAAGCGATTCCGAAAGAGATGTTACCGCTGGTTGATAAGCCGTTAATCCAGTATGTCGTTAACGAGTGCATTGCTGCCGGCATCAACGAAATTGTGCTGGTCACTCACTCTTCTAAAAACGCCATCGAAAACCACTTCGATACCAGCTTCGAACTGGAATCTATGCTGGAAAAACGCGTTAAGCGTCAGCTGCTGGACGAAATCCAGTCAATCTGCCCGCCACACGTTACCATCATGCAGGTTCGTCAGGGCATCGCTAAAGGCCTGGGCCACGCGGTAATGTGCGCGCATCCATTAGTGGGTGATGAGCCTGTTGCTGTGATCCTGCCAGACGTGATCATCGATGAATACGAATCTAACCCAACCAAAGATAACCTGGCAGAAATGCTGAGCCGTTATGAAGAGTCTGGCCGCAGCCAGATCATGGTTGAGCCGGTTGCTGATGTAACTGCCTACGGTGTTGTCGATTGCCAGGGCGCAGAACTGAACCCAGGCGACAGCGCTCCAATGGTGGGTGTGGTTGAGAAGCCAAAAGCGGCAGAAGCGCCATCTAACCTGGCCGTTGTAGGTCGTTATGTTCTTTCAGCTGATATCTGGCCACTGCTGGCGAAAACGCCTCCAGGTGCAGGCGGCGAAGTTCAGTTAACTGACTCTATCGCGATGCTGATGGAAAAAGAGACCGTTGAAGCCTATCACCTGAAAGGCGTGAGCCATGACTGTGGTAACAAACTGGGCTACATGCAGGCTTTCGTTGAGTACGGTGTTCGTCATCCGGTATTGGGCAAAGATTTTTCTGAATGGCTCGATGGCGCGGTTGGCAACAAAAAGTAATTCATAAACACAGGATAACTCGATGAAAGTCACTGTATTTGGTATCGGCTATGTCGGTCTGGTTCAGGCTGCGGTGTTGGCCGAAGTCGGACATGACGTTCTCTGCATTGATGTCGACGAAAAGAAAGTCGAAAATCTGAAAAAAGGCATCATTCCTATTTTCGAACCAGGTTTAACGCCGCTGGTAATGTCCAATTACGAAGCGGGTCGTCTGAAGTTCAGCACCGATGCTGAGCTGGGCGTAAACCATGGTGTTATGCAGTTTATTGCAGTCGGTACACCCCCGGATGAAGACGGCTCTGCCGATCTGAAATATGTGACCGCTGTAGCGCGCACCATTGCGCAATACATGAACGATCACAAAGTGGTTATCGACAAATCAACCGTTCCGGTTGGCACAGCAGACAAAGTGCGTGCAGTGATGACGGAAGCGCTTAAAGCGCGTGACGCGAACATCACTTTCGATGTGGTCTCTAACCCTGAGTTCCTCAAGGAAGGCGCGGCGGTTAATGACTGCATGCGTCCAGAGCGCATCGTTGTCGGCACCGATAACGATGAAGTGGTTGAACTGTTACGCGAGCTCTATGAGCCGTTTAACCGCAACCACGATCGTATGATCATGATGGATATCCGCAGCGCAGAGCTGACCAAGTATGCTGCAAACTGCATGTTGGCGACCAAAATCAGCTTTATGAACGAGATCTCCAATCTGGCTGAGCGCTTAGGCGCGGATATTGAAAAAGTACGCCAGGGTATCGGCTCCGATCCCCGCATTGGCTACCACTTCATCTATCCGGGCTGTGGCTACGGTGGTTCCTGCTTCCCGAAAGATGTGCAGGCGCTGATCCGTACCGCTGAGTCTATCGGTTATAAGCCTCGCCTGTTACAGGCGGTGGAAGATGTCAATGACAGCCAGAAGACCAAGCTGCCGACCTTCATTAAGCGTCATTTCGGCGACGATCTGAGCGGCAAGACCTTTGCTCTTTGGGGTCTGTCATTCAAGCCGAATACCGACGATATGCGTGAAGCCTCCAGCCGCGTGCTGATGGAAACCCTGTGGGAAGCAGGTGCTTCTGTCCAGGCGTTTGACCCTGAAGCGATGGATGAAGCGCAGCGCATCTATGGTCACCGCAGCGATCTTAAGCTGATGGGAACCAAAGAAGCGGCACTGCAGGGCGCTGATGGCCTGGTCATTTGTACGGAGTGGCAAAACTTCCGTGCACCTGACTTTGACGTCATCAAAAATGCACTGAAAGAACCCGTGATTTTTGATGGTCGTAACCTGTATGATCCAGAGCGTACCAGCAAACGCGGATTCGTTTATTATGCAATCGGCCGCGGAGCGTCTATTCAAATTGCGTAATTAACGAGGGATTTATGAACTTTCTGGTCACCGGTGCCGCAGGCTTTATTGGTTTTCACGTTAGCCAACGTCTGCTGGCCGCCGGTCACCAGGTTGTCGGTATCGACAACCTGAATGATTATTACGACGTAAATCTTAAGCATGCCCGTCTGAATCTGATTAAATCCGATCCAGCTTTTACCTTTATTGAGATGGATCTGGCTGACCGTGACGCAATCGCGTCACTGTTTAAGCAACAGCAGTTCCAGCGCGTGATTCATTTAGGCGCCCAGGCGGGTGTTCGCTATTCTATAGAGAATCCACACGCCTACGCCGACGCAAATCTGATTGGCCACCTCAACATTCTTGAGGGCTGCCGTCATCATAAAATCGAACATCTGCTTTATGCATCCTCCAGTTCGGTTTATGGCCTGAATCGTAAAATGCCTTTCTCCACCGAAGATAGCGTTGACCATCCGGTTTCGTTATATGCGGCGACCAAGAAAGCTAACGAGTTAATGTCACATACTTACTCGCATCTTTACCAGTTGCCGACCACCGGACTGCGGTTCTTTACCGTTTATGGTCCGTGGGGCCGGCCGGATATGGCATTATTCAAATTCACCCGGGCAATGATTGCTGGTGAAGCGATTGATGTTTATAACCAGGGCCAGATGAAACGCGATTTCACCTATATTGATGACATTGCGGAAGCGATTGTTCGTTTGCAGGATGTTATTCCGCAGGCGGATGAAAACTGGACGGTAGAGGCGGGATCGCCAGCCACCAGTTCAGCGCCTTATCGGGTTTATAATATTGGTAACAGTCAGCCGGTCACGCTGATTAACTATATCGAAGCCATTGAGAAAGCATTGGGTATTACGGCGGTTAAGAATCTGATGCCAATGCAGCCTGGTGATGTGCTGGAAACCAGCGCCGACACCGAAGCGCTGTTTAAGGCAATCGGGTTTAAACCGCAAACCGGTGTAGAAGAGGGCGTTAAGCGCTTTGTTGACTGGTATCGGGACTTCTATCAGGTCTGATTGATAAAATTAAAAAGGAAGCGCAGGCTTCCTTTTTTTTTGTTATCTCTGCGGGTAATCAGTAGGCAGAAGCGAAGTTCAACCGGTTATCAGAGCAGAAAATCGTCTAACTGTTTACCTTGCTCTTCCAGAGCTTTTTTAATCACTGCCGGTGTGCGACCCTGACCCGTCCAGGTTCTGGTTTCGCCTTTTTCATCGACATACTTATATTTTGCCGGACGAACTGAACGGTTACCTTTACCGGCAACTTTGTTGTCTGACAGGGAGCCAAGCAATTCATTCGGATCGATGCCGTCCGCCAGCAGCATTTCACGATACTGTTCCAGTTTACGTGCACGCTCGGCATTCTCTGCCTGAGTCAGTGACTCCTCTTCGCGGCGTTCTTTTACCACCACTTCAAGTTTTTCCAGCATCTCTTCCAGCGAGTCAATCGGATACTCTCTGGCCTGAGCACGCAGCGTACGGATATTATTAAGAACTTTTAGTGCTTCGCTCATTGTCCTGGTCTCTGAATAATAAAAAAGTTGTTTTGCCCGACAATAGTAGAGGCGGTAATAAATAACTTCAACACAAATTAATATTAAAGCGCGACGGGAAAATAAAAGAGCGCAAAGATTATTCTTCAGAAAAATTTACTTTTTAGCCAGTTAATGCCTATTTTTGTCTCATTTTTTAAAAGACGTAAATTTAATACATTAATTACCGCCGGGAATAGACTGGCTGTTGTTGGGGTTACTATTCAGGCGGCCTGCTCAGGCAGGCAGCGGATCGAGCTGAGTTTTGGCCGTGCAGGGCGGCCAGTGCCGAACATTATTCAGCGGCTACCCGCTCAGTTTTAGCGGCGCTTTATGCTAATATGCGCGCCATTCCGTTAAGTCCTGATGAAGAACCCGCTGCTATGGCCCAACTCTATTTCTACTACTCTGCAATGAATGCGGGTAAATCCACCGCTTTGCTGCAGTCCTCCTATAACTACCAGGAACGGGGAATGCGAACCCTGGTCTACACCGCTGAAATTGACGATCGCTTTGGTGCAGGTACCGTAAGCTCGCGTATTGGCCTCTCTTCGCCTGCCTTGCTGTATAACGCAGAAACGGCGCTTTACCGCGATATCGCCACGGAGCACGCTGCTCAGCCGATTCACTGCGTGCTGGTCGATGAAAGTCAGTTCCTGACCCGTGAGCAGGTGAAGGCGTTGTCAGACGTGGTCGACAACCTGGATATCCCGGTGCTCTGCTATGGCCTGAGAACCGACTTCCGTGGTGAGCTGTTTACCGGCAGCCAGTATCTGCTGGCGTGGGCTGACAAGCTGGTAGAACTGAAGACCATCTGTCACTGTGGCCGCAAAGCCAGCATGGTGCTGCGGCTCGACAGCGAGGGTAAACCGTTCAGTGAAGGTGAGCAGGTGGTGATAGGCGGCAATGAACGCTATATCTCAGTGTGCCGCAAGCATTACAAGCAGGCGATTGAGCAGGGGTCATTGCAGGCGATATACGGCGCACAAACACCGCTGAACTGACAACGCTGCGCCATAAATAAAAAAACCCGCCGAGGCGGGTTTTTTGTTTGTCAGCCGATTAGACGTTTTTCGCTTTCTTCTCGACCTTAACACCTTTTACCGGTTGCTCAGCCACGGCTTCAGCGACGCTGGAGAAGGGTTCAACAAATTCGCGGCCATAATAGGTGTCCAGCATAATTTGTTTCAGCTCAGCAATCAGCGGATAACGTGGGTTAGCGCCGGTACACTGGTCATCGAATGCATCATCTGCCAGCTTATCGACTTTCGCCAGGAAGTCCGCTTCCGCCACACCCGCTTCGCGGATAGAGGTTGGGATACCCAGTTGAGTTTTAATCTCTTCCAGCCACGCCAGCAGTTTTTCAATTTTCTGCGCGGTGCGGTCGCCTGGGGCCGTCAGGCCTAAGTGGTCTGCGACTTCTGCGTAGCGACGACGTGCCTGCGGACGGTCATACTGGCTGAACGCGGTCTGTTTAGTCGGGTTGTCGTTCGCGTTATAACGAATGACGTTGGCGATTAACAGTGAGTTAGCCAGGCCGTGTGGGATATGGAACTCTGAACCCAGTTTATGCGCCATGGAGTGACAAACCCCAAGGAAGGCGTTGGCAAAGGCGATACCGGCGATGGTTGCCGCATTGTGTACCCGTTCACGCGCCACCGGATTTTTAGCACCTTCGGCGTAGCTGGCTGGCAGGTTCTCTTTCAGCAGTTTAAGTGCCTGCAGCGCCTGACCGTCAGAGTATTCGTTAGCCAGCACTGACACATAGGCTTCCAGCGCGTGGGTTACCGCATCCAGGCCGCCAAAGGCGCACAGGGAGCGCGGCATATCCATTACCAGATTGGCATCGACAATCGCCATGTCCGGGGTTAACGCATAGTCAGCCAGTGGGTATTTCTGGCCGGTGGCATCATCGGTAACCACCGCAAACGGCGTCACTTCTGAACCGGTACCGGAGGTGGTGGTGATCGCTACCATGCGCGCTTTGACGCCCATTTTCGGGAATTTGTAGATACGTTTACGGATATCCATAAAGCGTAACGCCAGTTCTTCGAAATGGGTTTCAGGATGTTCGTACATCACCCACATGATTTTCGCGGCATCCATCGGTGAACCACCGCCGAGGGCGATAATCACGTCAGGTTTGAAGCTGTTCATCTGCTCAGCGCCTTTACGCACGATGCTCAGCGTAGGGTCTGCCTCAACTTCGAAGAACACTTCTGTTTCAACGCCGTGTGCTTTCAGCACGCGAGTCACCTGGTCGGCATAACCGTTGTTAAACAGGAAGCGGTCAGTAACGATGAACGCACGTTTGGCGCCATCCGAAGCCACCTCTTCCAGTGCAATTGGCAGAGAGCCGCGACGGAAGTAGATGGATTTAGGAAGTTTATGCCACAACATATTTTCAGCTCGCTTGGCGACAGTTTTGGTATTGATCAGGTGTTTCGGTCCGACGTTTTCAGAGATGGAGTTACCGCCCCATGAACCACAACCCAGCGTCAGAGAAGGGGCCAGTTTAAAGTTGTAGAGGTCACCGATACCACCCTGTGAAGCCGGGGTATTGATCAGAATACGCGCGGTTTTCATTTTGTCGCCGAAGTAGTGAACGCGCTCGGTCTGGTTGTCCTGGTCGGTATACAGGCAGGAGGTGTGTCCGATACCGCCCATCGCCACCAGTTTTTCCGCTTTATCGACGGCATCCTGGAAATCTTTGGCCCGATACATCGCAAGGGTCGGGGAGAGCTTTTCGTGAGCAAACGGCTCAGATTCATCCACCAGCTGCACTTCACCAATCAGAATCTTGGTGCTTGGCGGTACGGTGATGCCCGCCATCTCAGCAATTTTAAACGCTGGCTGACCGACAATCGCCGCGTTCAGGCCGCCGTTTTTCAGAATGATATTCTGTACTGCGTTCAGCTCAGCGCCCTGCAGCAGGTAGCCGCCATGGCTGGCAAAACGTTCGCGCACCGCGTCATAGGCAGAATCCACCACAATCACGGACTGCTCAGAGGCACAAATCACGCCGTTATCGAAGGTTTTTGACATCAGGATAGAAGCCACGGCGCGTTTCACGTCGGCCGTTTCATCAATCACCACCGGCGTATTACCGGCACCCACACCGATAGCCGGTTTACCTGAGCTGTAAGCAGCTTTCACCATACCGGGTCCGCCGGTAGCCAGAATCAGGTTGATGTCAGGGTGATGCATTAACTGGTTAGACAGCTCTACAGAAGGCGCGTCAATCCAGCCGATAATATCTTTTGGCGCACCGGCGGCAATCGCTGCCTGCAACACGATATCCGCCGCTTTATTGGTAGCGTCTTTCGCACGTGGGTGTGGCGAGAAGATAATACCGTTACGGGTTTTAAGACTGATCAGCGCTTTGAAGATGGCGGTAGAGGTTGGGTTGGTGGTCGGCACGATGCCGCAAATCAGGCCAATCGGTTCTGCGATAGTGATAGTCCCGAAGGTGTCGTCGGTTGCTAACACACCGCAGGTCTTTTCATCTTTGTAGGCGTTATAGATATATTCAGAAGCAAAATGATTTTTGATCACTTTATCTTCGACGATGCCCATGCCGGATTCAGCAACGGCCATCTTAGCAAGAGGAATTCGGGCATCTGCGGCGGCAAGCGCGGCAGCACGGAAAATGGCGTCAACCTGTTGTTGGGAAAAGTTGGCGTATTCACGCTGGGCTTTTTTTACACGTTCGACCAGTGCATTAAGTTCAGCGACATTAGTAACGGCCATGGTGTTCTCCTGAAGGAAGTTAAACTTTTTTAGTAAACAATCCTGCGTCCTGAGTATAGTCGCGCCTGGCAGGGACGTTAGTTTGGGTCAGAACACCCGGATTTTCAAATGTTTACTAAACTAGTCTGCTCTGGCAGTACCGCGGTTGAACCTTGATACTGCTAATACTTCCGTTGCGAAAAGATTACCTGGTTTGAGGTACGGCAATTTTGATACAGATCAATTTGAACGCAAGCTGACACCTTTCAGCCGCACTTTTTGGAAGCCGGCTGTTGAAACGGCATTCGCCTCTGAAGGCCAGGCTTATAGCGGCTAAAACCAGCTGCATTTTAATGTCTGGCGAAAAGCGCTGAATCGGGCGCAGATCGGGAGAATAAATAGCTGCGCGCGCATCTGGCGTCAGGGCGCTTTTTCCCTTACATTAGGCGCGTTTTCCTCCCCCCAGCAGTACGGAGTCTGTCGTGAACCCTGCGCTATTAGATTTATCAGGCTATATAAAATTTTTTGTCGGGCTTTTTGCGCTGGTCAATCCGGTAGGCATTATTCCGGTATTTATCAGCATGACCCGCTATCAGGGTGTTGCCGAGCGTAATAAAACCAATCTGACGGCTAACCTCGCGGTCGCCATCATTTTGTGGACCTCACTGTTTCTCGGTGACGGGATCCTGCATATTTTCGGCATCTCAATTGACTCATTCCGCATCGCCGGGGGGATTCTGGTGGTGACCATCGCCATGTCGATGATCAGCGGTAAGCTGGGCGAAGATAAGCAGAACAAACAGGAAAAATCAGAGACCGCAATTCGTGAAAGCGTTGGGGTGGTACCGTTGGCACTGCCGCTGATGGCCGGACCGGGTGCTATCAGTTCGACCATTGTCTGGAGCACGCGCTACCACAGCTGGGTTAATCTGCTGGGTTTTAGCCTGGCGATTGCGCTTTTTGCCTTCTGCTGCTGGCTGTTGTTTCGGGCCGCGCCATTAATGGTGCGGGTGTTAGGCCAGACCGGGATTAACGTCATTACCCGTATTATGGGGCTGTTGCTGATGGCGCTGGGTATTGAGTTCGTGGTGACCGGAATGAAATCAATTTTCCCCGGCTTACTCAATTAACGACCCGACTTAATTCAGGGGCCGAAGCGAAGTTGTGAATCATAATGGTGCAAAGCGCTGAAATACTGCACCATAAAAATGCAATTATTCATCCCGCTTAATAGATTCAGCGGATTATCACTTTCATTACTGCCGATCGGAATTTGCCCGTTTTTAGCCACAGCAATGTCACGATTTTCACATGATAATCTGCTTTCTTATTCGTTCTTAGCCTGACAAATCGCGCCCCTGTTGCCAGCGGGCGCGCTTTCATCACGTCTGATGACGCATCTCCGGCATAATTGCCAAAAAAGTGTTTTTATCCCGCTACTGGCCACAGAAAAAGTTCGTTTTTATCTAAAATCGCTATTTTTCATAGCGATAAGATATTTTCAGGTCAAAAATTAACACTTCCGCTGCCTGACTTCTCATGATAAAAGAGAATTAGTTAACATTTTAGCTATTTTACTTTGGCGCGCTTCTGCTGCTTCTGATAATTTTTGGCGCAACGTAAAAATTTTTCTCCGACAGCCCAAAGTGAGAACGCTTTTTGCTTAAGCCTATCGGGATACTTAATTAAGGTTGGCGCTTTCGGATGACTGGGATGAAAAACTTGCAGCAACAGCGGTGTAAAATTGCATTATGTCTGTTAATCGCCCTTTCACCGGCCTATGGCGCCGTGGTGCCAGCCGGGACAACGCTGGCGCCGCAGCAGCAAATCGTCATTAATAACGGCACTGAGGTGGCGTCGCTCGACCCACATAAAGTTGAAGGCGTGCCGGAATCGAATATTATTCTTAATCTGCTTGATGGGCTGGTTAACACCGATAACAGCGGCAAGGTGGTGCCTGGCGTAGCGGAGAGCTGGCAAAACCAGCAGGGCACCCAGTGGACCTTTACCCTGCGGGATGACGCAAAATGGAGCAACGGCGAACCGGTAACCGCCGATGATTTCGTCTATAGCTGGCGTCGACTGGCCGATCCTGCGACGGCTTCCCCTTATTCGAGCTATCTGCAGGCTGCCCATTTCGCCAATATTGATGCCATTCTGGCCGGCAAAATGTCACCCGATCGGCTCGGTGTGAAGGCGCTTGATGCCCATCATCTGCAAATCACTCTGAGTGAACCGGTGCCTTATCTGGTCGCCATGCTGGCGCATACCGCGTTGAAGCCGGTTTATGCCCCGGCGATCAAGCAGTGGGGCGAGGCCTGGACCCGGCCGGGTCACTATGTCGGCAACGGTGCGTATACGCTGAGCGACTGGGTAGTCAATGAAAAAATCGTCCTGCAGCGTAATCCACATTACTGGGATAACAGCCATACGGTGATCGAGCAGGGCACTTTCCTGCCGATCGCCTCTGAAAACAGCGATATTAATCGCTATCGCAGCGGCGGCACCGACATTACCAACAGCGCAATCCCGCCAGAAATGTTCGGCAAACTGCGTCAGGAGTTGGGCGAGCAGGTCAAAGTCAGTCCGCTACTTTGCACTTTCTATTATGAAATTAATAATAAAAAGCCGCCGTTTACCGACCCGCGCGTACGCGCTGCGATCAAGATGACCCTCGACCGTGAGGTGATTGCCAACAAGATCATGGGGCAGGGACAGATTCCGGCCTACAGCCTGACGCCACCGTTTACCGCCGGGATCAACTTAACCCCACCGGAATGGTTCAGACAGACCCAGGCGCAGCGCAATCAGGCGGCGAAGAAGTTACTGGCAGAGGCGGGATTTGATGCCAGTCATCCGTTAACCTTCACGCTGCTCTATAACACCTCCGATCAGAATAAACGTCAGGCGATCGCGGCGGCGTCAATGTGGCAGAAGAATCTCGGTGCGAAGGTCACATTACAGAATCAGGAGTGGAAAACCCTGCTGGAGACCCGTCATCAGGCGCAGTATGACGTGGTTCGCGCCACCTGGTGCGCGGATTACAACGAGCCGTCGACCTTTCTCAACATGCTGATCGGTAACGCCTCAATCAATACCGCCTTTTACCGCAGCCCGACGTTTGATCGCCTGATGTCAGAGACCCTGACCGCCGGCAGTGAAGCGCAACGCGCCAGCCTCTATCAGCAGGCTGAAACACAACTCGACAAAGACTCACCAATTGTGCCAGTTTACTACCGCGTGAGTGTGCGCCTGGTGAAGCCCTGGGTTGGCGGCTTTACGGGCAAAGACCCGCAGGACATGACAGACCTGAAATACTATTTCATCAAACAACACTGAGCCGCGTGCTTACCTGGCGAGACAGTCGGGGAGCGCGCGTCCGTGCAGACCACAGTACGCGGTCACTATCCTCAGGTTAACCAGCCGGGGATCCCGAGACGGGGGACGCCGGGGCAGTCAATCGCCCCGGCGACGATAATAAAACTGGAGTGTAATAATGAACAACATCACGAAAAAAAGCCTGATTGCAGCGGGCGTTTTTGCTGCAATCAGTGCCCTGGCAGGGAATGCAGTTCTGGCGGCTACAGTGCCAGCTGGCGTTGAGCTGGCAGCAAAACAGGAACTGGTACGCGGCAATGGCGATGAAGTGCAGTCGCTTGATCCGCACAAAATTGAAGGCGTGCCGGAAGATAACGTGGCGCGCGATCTCTACGAAGGTCTGCTGGTCAGTGACAGCAACGGTCACCCGGTGCCGGGCGTAGCGGAAAGTTACGAAAACAAAGATTTCAAAGTGTGGACTTTCCACTTACGTAAGAATGCCAAATGGTCGAACGGCGAGCCGGTCACCGCGCAGGACTTCGTCTACAGCTGGCAGCGCCTGGTGGATCCGAAAACCGCGTCACCTTACGCCAGCTACCCACAGTATGGTCATATCCTTAACGTTGATGAGATCATCGCCGGCAAAAAACCGACCTCCGATCTGGGCGTGAAGGCGATTGATGATCATACGCTGGAAGTGACCCTGAGTGAGCCGGTTCCTTATTTCGACAAGCTGATGATCAACTCAGTGATGTCGCCGGTGTATAAGCCCGCGATTGAGAAGTTCGGCGATCAGTGGACTCAGCCACAGAACTGGGTCGGCAACGGCGCGTTTAAACTGGATGCGCACGTCATCAACGAACGCATCACCCTGGTGCGGAACCCGCAGTACTGGGATAACGCCAACACCATTCTGAACAAAGTGACCTTCCTGCCGATCAATTCAGAAGTCAGTGACGTTAACCGTTATTTCTCTGAGAACGGCAGCGACATGACCTACAACAACATGCCGATTGAGCTGTTCAAAAAGCTGCAGCGCGATAACGGCAAAGAACTGCACGTTGATCCCTATCTCTGCACCTATTACTACGAAATCAATAACCAGAAAGCGCCATTCACCGATCCTCGCGTGCGCGCCGCGCTGAAGCTCGGCCTCGATCGCGACATCATGGTGAATAAAGTGCTGGCCCAGGGTCAGGTGCCTGCTTACAGCTTCACGCCGCCATCAACCGACGGCATGGATATTCTGCCGCCAGACTGGTTCAAATGGACGCAGGAAAAACGTAATGAAGAGGCGAAAAAATTGCTGGCTGAAGCCGGTTATACCGCCGATAAGCCGCTGACCTTCAACCTGCTGTACAACACCTCCGATTTGCATAAGAAGCTGGCGATTGCCGCCTCGTCGATCTGGAAGAAAAACATCGGGGTGAACATCAAGCTGGAAAACCAGGAGTGGAAAACCTTCCTCGACACCCGTCATCAGGGCAACTTTGACGTTTCGCGTGCCGCCTGGTGTGCTGACTATAACGAACCGACCTCATTCCTGAACATCATGCTGTCGAACAGCAGCAGTAACACCTCTCACTATAAGAGCGAGGCATTCGATCAGGTACTGCGTGATGCCATCAAAGCCCCAGACGAAAAAGCCCGTGCCGCCGATTATCAGCGTGCCGAGCAGATTCTGGATAAAGATAGCACCATCGTCCCGGTCTACTACTACGTTAACGCGCGTCTGGTAAAACCTTACGTTGGCGGTTATACCGGCAAAGATCCGCTGGATAAATCGCAGGATAAGAACTTCTACATCATTAAACACTAATAGCACACAGGCTATCGACAGCGGCGGCGCGTCTGCGCCGCCTTTACGTTTTATTTATTTGTTGTGAAGCAACAGCCTGGTAGGTACGGCAATGTTAAAATTCATCCTGCGTCGCTTGCTTGAAGCGGTCCCGACGCTGTTCGTCCTGATTACCATCTCCTTCTTTATGATGCGACTGGCACCCGGCAGTCCGTTTACCGGCGAGCGCACCCTGGCGCCGGAAGTCATGGCCAACATTGAGGCGAAATATCACCTCAACGACCCGATTGGTAAGCAGTATGTCGATTACCTGGTGCAGCTGGCGCACGGCGATTTCGGCCCCTCATTTAAATATAAAGATTATTCGGTTAACTATCTGGTTGGCCATGCGTTCCCGGTTTCAGCCAAACTCGGGCTGGCCGCCTTTCTGCTGGCGGTGGTACTCGGCGTGGCTGCTGGGGTGATCGCCGCGCTTAAGCAGAACAGTTTGTGGGATTTCGCGGTAATGGGGGTGGCAATGACCGGCGTGGTGATACCGAGTTTCGTGGTCGCACCGCTGCTGGTTCTGGTATTCGCCATTACGCTGAAATGGCTACCCGGCGGCGGCTGGAATGGCGGGCAGTGGAACTACATGCTGCTGCCGATGGTGGCGCTGTCGCTGGCCTATATCGCCAGTATCGCGCGTATCACCCGCGGATCGATGATTGAAGTCATGCACTCCAACTTTATCCGCACCGCGCGTGCCAAAGGGCTGCCATTGCGCCGTATCGTGCTGCGCCATGCGCTAAAGCCGGCGCTGCTGCCGGTGATCTCCTATATGGGGCCGGCGTTTGTCGGCATCATCACCGGCTCAATGGTGATTGAGTCGATCTACGGCCTGCCGGGTATCGGTCAGCTGTTTGTTAACGGCGCTCTGAACCGTGACTACTCGCTGGTGATGAGCCTGACCATTCTGGTGGGTTTGTTAACCATTCTGTTTAACGCGGTTGTTGACGTGCTGTATGCCGTTATCGATCCGAAAATTCGTTACTGATTGCGGAGTTCGCCATGATGTTAAGTAAGAAAAACAGCGAAGCTCTGGATGCGTTCAGTGAGAAGCTGGAAGTGGAAGGGCGCAGTTTGTGGCAGGACGCCCGCCGTCGTTTTATTCATAACCGTGCAGCCTCATTCAGCCTGCTGGTGCTGCTGCTGATTACGCTGTTTGTGATTGTTGCGCCGATGCTGTCGCAGTTCACCTATGACGATACCGACTGGGGCATGATGTCCTCTGCGCCGGATACCACCTCCGGCCACTGGTTTGGCACCGACTCGTCGGGGCGCGATCTGCTGGTGAGGGTGGCAATTGGCGGCCGGATTTCACTGATGGTGGGTGTGGCTTCCGCGTTGATTGCGGTGATCGTCGGTACCCTGTACGGTTCCGTTGCCGGTTACCTCGGCGGCAAAACCGACTCGGTGATGATGCGTATTCTGGAAATCCTCAACTCGTTCCCGTTTATGTTCTTCGTCATTCTGCTGGTGACCTTCTTTGGCCGTAATATCCTGCTGATCTTTGCCGCCATCGGCATGGTGTCGTGGCTGGATATGGCGCGTATCGTGCGTGGACAAACCCTGAGCCTGAAGCGCAAAGAGTTTATTGAAGCCGCTCACGTTGGCGGCGTTTCCACCTGGAAGATCGTGGTGCGTCACATTGTGCCGAACGTGCTGGGCGTGGTGGTGGTTTACGCCTCCCTGCTGGTGCCCAGCATGATCCTGTTTGAATCCTTTTTGAGCTTCCTTGGCCTCGGGACGCAGGAGCCGCTCAGCAGCTGGGGCGCGCTGCTGAGCGATGGGGCGAACTCGATGGAAGTGTCGCCGTGGTTGCTGCTCTATCCGGCGGGTTTTCTGGTGGTCACGCTGTTCTGTTTCAACTTTATCGGCGATGGCCTGCGTGATGCCCTCGACCCGAAAGATCGTTAAGGAGTTTCCCGATGACCATTCATGAATTCCAGCCAGCAATGGCGGCCCGCGCGGGAAGCGAACAGTTACTGCAGGTGAAGGATTTGCGCGTCACCTTCGGCACTCACGACGGCGATGTGACGGCCGTGAACGATCTTAACTTTTCGCTGCGCGCCGGTGAGACGCTGGGTATTGTAGGCGAATCCGGTTCCGGCAAATCACAGACCGCCTTCGCCCTGATGGGGCTGCTGGCAAAAAATGGCCGTATCGGCGGCTCGGCACTGTTCAACGGCAAGGAGATCCTCAACCTGCCCGAGCACCAGCTTAACCGGCTGCGCGCCGAGCAGATTGCCATGATCTTCCAGGACCCGATGACCTCGCTTAACCCCTACATGCGGGTCGGCGAACAGTTAATGGAAGTGCTGAAGCTGCACAAGGGCATGAACAGCGCCCAGGCCTTCGAAGAGTCGGTCAGGATGCTGGACGCGGTGAAAATGCCTGAAGCGCGCAAGCGGATGAGAATGTATCCGCATGAGTTCTCCGGCGGGATGCGGCAGCGTGTGATGATCGCCATGGCGCTGCTGTGCCGGCCAAAACTGCTGATTGCTGATGAGCCGACCACGGCGCTCGACGTGACGGTGCAGGCGCAGATTATGACGCTGCTCAACGATCTCAAACGCGAATTCAACACCGCCATTATTATGATCACCCACGATCTGGGCGTCGTCGCCGGGATCTGCGACAAAGTGCTGGTGATGTATGCCGGACGCACCATGGAATATGGCCGCGCCCGTGACGTTTTCTATCAGCCGGCACACCCGTATTCAATCGGCCTGCTGAATGCGGTGCCGCGTCTGGATGCTGAAGGCGAGAGCCTGACCACCATTCCCGGCAATCCGCCTAACCTGCTGCGTCTGCCGGCGGGCTGCCCGTTCCAGCCGCGTTGTCCACATGCGATGGATATCTGTGCCAAAGCGCCGCCGCTGGAACCGTTCGGGGATGGGCGTTTACGTGCCTGCTTTAAGCCGGTGGAGGAATTAGTATGAGCGCCGTAGCCGAAAAAAGAGTGTTACTGGAAATCGCCGACCTCAAGGTGCATTTCGATATCAAAGATGGCAAGCAGTGGTTCTGGCAGCCGTCAAAGACCCTGAAAGCGGTGGATGGCGTCAGCCTGCGCCTGTACGAAGGGGAGACGCTGGGCGTGGTCGGCGAATCGGGCTGCGGCAAATCGACGCTGGCCCGGGCGATCATCGGCCTGGTGAAAGCCACCGAAGGTCGGGTGGCGTGGCTGGGGCGCGATCTGCTGGGGCAGAGTGAAGAGGAGTGGCGCAAGGCGCGCAGTGACATCCAGATGATCTTTCAGGATCCGCTGGCTTCGCTCAATCCGCGTATGACCATCGGCGATATCATTGCCGAACCGTTGCGCACTTATCATCCGAAAATGGCGCGTCAGGAAGTCAAAGATCGCGTCAAAAATATGATGATGAAGGTCGGCCTGCTGCCGAACCTGATCAACCGCTATCCGCATGAGTTCTCTGGCGGCCAGTGCCAGCGTATCGGTATCGCGCGTGCGCTGATCCTCGAGCCTAAGCTGATTATCTGTGATGAACCGGTCTCCGCCCTTGACGTCTCGATTCAGGCGCAGGTGGTAAACCTGTTGCAGCAGTTGCAGCGCGAAATGGGGCTGTCGCTGATCTTTATCGCCCACGATCTGGCGGTGGTGAAACACATCTCCGATCGGGTGCTGGTGATGTACCTCGGTCATGCGGTCGAGTTGGGCACCTACAGCGAGGTCTACAGCAATCCGCAGCATCCGTACACCAAAGCGCTGATGTCAGCGGTGCCGATTCCCGATCCGGATCTGGAAAAGAACAAGCAGATTCAGCTGCTGGAAGGCGAGTTACCGTCTCCGATCAATCCGCCGTCCGGCTGCGTGTTCCGCACCCGCTGCCCGATTGCCGGACCGGAGTGCGCTAAAACCCGGCCGCTGCTGGAAGGCAGTTTCCGCCATGCGGTCTCCTGCCTGAAGGTCGATCCGTTATAATGCAAAACGCCGGGCAGAGGCCCGGCGTTTTTTATCGCGGCGACGGCTATTCACGCCACAGGATATGACACAGCTTGTGGTCTTTTTCACGGCACAGCAGGACGCGTGCAAAGACGTCGGTAATCGGTTCACCATCCGCTTCACCCAGCCCAATCACCACTTCCGCGAAAAAGTCAGGATTCAGATCGAAATCAACATGTTCCTGCCAGTCATCAGAAGGATCGAACAGCTCGGCGCCGCCGCGTTCTTCGAACTGCAGATTAAAAAGGATGATGTCTGCCGGATCGAGATTATCGCCTGCCAGCTCAAGAAAAATATCGTAAGCCTGTTCCAGCGTTTCGTCTTCAGTAAGGCGATTATTTAAATCCATGGTCTGTCCTGTCTGCCCTGCGGGCGTTTACACAATTTGGCTCGTTTTACAGTAAAGGGCTAAAGAAGTAAAACAGTCGTTCGACGATGCGTTGCCACCAGGCACGTTTTGACCAGCGCTTACCGTCCAGCAGGCGTGAGCGGGCAATATAGTCATCCTGCACGCAGGCCAGATCGCTGCCAAATCCGGCATCGTCTACCACCAGTGTAATCTCAAAATTGAGCCACAGGCTGCGCATATCAAGATTTACCGTGCCGACCAGGCTGAGCTGTCCATCAACCAGAACGCTTTTGGTATGCAGCAGGCCATCTTCAAACTGGTAAATTTTAACGCCCGCCTCCAGCAGCTCACTGAAAAACGCCCGGCTGGCCCAGCCCACCAGCAAGGAGTCGTTATGGCGCGGGACAATAATGCTGACATTCACGCCGCGCTGCGCCGCGGTGCAGATGGCATGCAGCAGATCGTCGCTTGGCACGAAGTAGGGCGTGGTCATGATCAGCTGTTCACGGGCGGAATAGACCGCCGTCAGCAGCGCCTGATGGATCATATCTTCCGGAAAGCCAGGACCCGAGGCGATAACCTGCACCGTGTGGCCGCTCTCCTGCTCAAACGGCATGATATTGCGGTCGGGCGGCGGCGGCAGAATACGTTTACCGGTTTCAATCTCCCAGTCGCAGCTGAAGACAATCCCCATCGCGGTGGCCACCGGACCTTCCATCCGCGCCATCAGATCGATCCATTGTCCGACCCCGGCGTTCTGTTTGAAGAAACGCGGATCCACCAGATTCATGCTGCCGGTGTAGGCAATATAGTTATCGATTAACACGATTTTTCGGTGCTGACGCAGATCCATCCGGCGCAGGAAAACGCGCAGCAGGCTGACCTGCAACGCTTCCACCACATCAATACCGGCATTGCGCATCATGCCCACCCACTGGCTGCGGAAGAAGGTGACGCTGCCGGCCGAGTCGAGCAGCAAACGGCAATGTACGCCGCGACGTGAGGCCGCCATCAGCGACTCTGCCACTTCATCCGCCAGTCCACCAGGGTGCCAGATATAGAACACCATCTCGATGTTGTGACGCGCCAGCTGGATGTCGCGGATCAGCGCCTGCATCACATCATCCGAGCTGGTCAGCAGTTGCAGCTGGTTGCCTTTGACGCCGGCGATGCCCTGACGGTGATAACAAAGCTCGAACAGCGAGCGCGCAACGTCGCTGTGTTCAGTGGCAAAGATTTCACGGCACTGCTTCAGGTCGTTCAGCCAGCGCGCCGTTGATGGCCACATGGTGCGGGCGCGTTCGGCACGCCGTTTACCCAGGTGCAGTTCGCCAAAGGAGAGGTAGGCGATAATACCCACCAGCGGCAGAATATAGATAATCAGCAGCCAGGCCATCGCCGAAGTGACGGCGCGGCGCTTCATCAGTATTCGCAAGGTGACACCGGCGATCAGCAGCCAGTAGCCAAACAGCAGCATCCAACTGATCAGGGTGTAAAAAGTGGTCATTAAGTGGACATCCCGTTCGCGCTTTCGTCTGGCAAGTTTACGTGCTGTTGCGGGTCAGCGAAACCCCCTGGCCTGCGCCATCTGTTCAGATCAGATTTGGCATTGGCGATAAGATCTTTATAATACGTGCGCGTGAATTCGATGTCAGAGAGGAAGTAATGAGACGAAGCAGAAATGAAGTGGCGCGCTGGAGAATGTTACGTCAGGTGCACCGCCGCCGTTCACGCTGGCTGGAAGGGCAGTCACGCCGTTATAAGCGTATCCACAGCATCCGCCATCAGCTGGCGCAGCAGCAGCGTCGCTCCATTCTGTTTATTACGCAAAATATGTAATCGCCGTCGCCAGTTCTGACGGTTCAGGCGTGCAACCGGGCAACCGGGCAGCCGGCTGGGGAGAATCCCCGGCACCTTCCCGCCAGTCCGATGCCGGCTCAGGCTTCGAAAAAGCCCATCTCCGCCAGAAAGTGGCGCGCCTGCAGATGCTCCTGTTGCGACGCGCCGCGATCCTTCACTTCACTCATCAGGCAATCGGCCGGGCTGCCCACGCCCATCGGACGTCGATAACCGGCACGGTCATACCATTCAAAAGACCACTTATCTGTTTTGCGATGATAATAAATGGTCAGCCAGGCAGAGCAATTTGCCGGGTAGCCGCTCAGCACTTCTGTTTTTGGATCGGCAATCGCCTGCATCCGCAATAACAGCTGATTGAACAGAGTTGAGGCGCCCTGAATATTATATGTTTTATGCATAATGAGCCTGCGACTGTGATGTAGCGTCCGTTCTGAACTTCGAAGTGTAATAAAGAAGTCATAAATGTAGACAGTGATGGATAATAATTCCTCTCCAGGATAAAAAAAATCCATCGCGCGTTTTTTACTGTCGGTGTCGCGCCACGCGAAGACGGTTATGCGCTAACTGCGTGCGGACGACGCCTCTGGCGGACGCAGCCAACTCTGTACAACTTTACAATAACGCAAGTGACTGTTTGATAGTAATTTATTTCATTGGTTGCTGTTGCAGGGCAAATTATACCATAAATATCTGTACAACTTTATTGGAGTTGTATAGCTTTACTGCATCGGTTGAAAAATTAAACGAACTCTATGAGGGTTAACGATGCAAACCAACGTACGAATTCCGGCCTCCATTTCAGATATTTCGGCTTATCTTAGCAGTGCCGCTCTGCCGTCACAGCAGGCGATTCTGGGGTCAGTGGTAACCGAGATTATGCGTTCAGGACGCAGTCTCAATCGTAAGGCGATCTGTACCCGCTTGATTAGCCGCTTACAGGATTTGACCAGTGCGGAAGAAGAGCACCATTACCATGCCCTGATTAGCTTGCTGCTGGAACGCAATTAATGCGCCGGTGATAGCATTTGCGCTGTGGCTGGGGTTGCCCGCACGCTTATAGCACTCTGCACAGCGGACGTTTGCAGGGGAACAGGTGCTAAGAAAAGAGCACCGGAAAGTGCAGAAACAAGTTCAGCAGATAGTTCAGCAGAAAGTTCAGCTCACCACACTCCGATCGCTGGCGGGGAAGATACGCCACAGGCACCGCGCAAGCGGGTCGGCCATATTGACAAGGTGTCAGTGTTTTTGTAGAAATTAGCCATCTTTCGTGATCGTTTTTCGTTGTCCAATCATTCATCTTTCACGGAAGATCGAAGCCCTGCCAGACCGGCAGGGCTTTTGTTTTTCCCGCAACAATCCGCTCATGGTCAATCCAGTAAATAGATGCCCGCAACAATCGCGCTGACAGACATGATATGCAGCAATTCGGTCATGACGGCCTCTCCTGTTGTGTTGAACGGTCCTTTCAGTCAAGAACACGCTGGCTGATTGGTCAAAAAAATTTACATTTATACCGGTCAGGACGCGGTGGAGATGCCAGTCTTATTAAATAACATACTGTAAAATAGTAAAACCTGTCATTTATCGCTGCGGCTATTGTTTAGCAGGACTAAGCGTTGCTGGGTGGTTTACAGGCTACGCCAGCGGATTGTTCAGACGCCTGTCAGCAGGCGCCAAAACTGACGCTGCGCTAAACCGCTGAGAGTCGATGCAGATCGAAGATATTTGCAGCGTGCTTTTTAAGAGCATGCCAGATTGCTGCTTTTCAGATCCGGCTATAAATTGAGAAGAAATACCTTTGGGAGTCAGTCAATGAATAAGAAATCAAACGGTGGCGTCATCGCTTTGGCCTGCTGTCTGCTGTTCACCTCGCCAGTCTTACTGGCCAATCCGGGCAATGGCAATGGTAATGGCAATGGTAATGGTCATGGACATTCCGCCGACCATGGTGGTAAAGGTGAGGGCAAAAACGCTAAAGATCATTCGTCTCAGGGTAAAAAGAAGCAGGGCGGCGATCCTTATCGGGCGGAATCCGAGATCGGCTATGCGTTCGCCCGCGATCTGGCCAGACAGCATGGGCTGACCGGTTATTCATCGCTGCCACCGGGTATTGCGAAGAATCTTGCGCGAGGTAAACCTTTGCCACCCGGTATTGCCAAACGGTCGGTGCCATCTTCCATGCTGGACAGCCTGCCCTATTATCCGGGTTATCAATGGAAGATTGTCGGGGATAACCTGGTGCTGATCGCGCTCAGTACTGCGGTGGTGACGGCAATTATCAGTAACGTCTTCGATTAAGCTTAGCGGGCTTAATGAATTGATAAAAACGGCACCTTACCCGGTTGTGGGGCCGGGTTCAGCGGGCAGTTCAGGAAGGCGGTTTTTTTGAATTCTGCGGGCGAGAGGGCTAACCGGCCAGCCGCGCCTGCGCGGTCAACAGCAGGGTTACGTTCACCAGCTGCAGCGCCGCAGCCAGCACCACGCACATCACAATCAGCTGTTTTTTGTTACGCCAGCCGTGGGCCCGCCATAAATAGAGTGCGGCCCCAATCAGCGCCAGGATCGGCACCAGCAGCGCCAGAATCATCACTTGCATCGTTACTTCACCCAAAACAAAAATGGCTTCCGTGCGCCGCACCGAAGCCATTTCTTAACCTGGTACGCGCGATCAGAAAACGCGTTTAAACGGTTTCACGGAGACCTGTTTGTAGACGCCAGCAGCAATATAGGGGTCATCTTCTGCCCACGACTGCGCCGCTTCTAATGACGGGAACTCGGCAATCACGGTAGAACCGGTGAAGCCCGCCACGCCCGGATCGTTGCTGTCGACAGCAGGCATCGGACCCGCAATAATCAGGCGTCCTTCTTCATGCAGTAGTTTCAGCCGAGCCAGATGAGCAGGGCGCACCGCGTTACGTTTTTCCAGTGAATCTGCGTTGTCTTCTGCATAAATGACGTAAAGCACTTGGGAGCTCCCATTAACTCTTCAGAATTTCGCAACACGTTAAGGGATTGCCGATCAGAGTGCAAATGAAACCTCTGACCACTTCGGTGCTCAGCATAATGGGCTAAAAAACGCTTTTCTTTCGGCTGGATGGCGGGAGTTATTGAAACTGATTGCTATTTGCATTTAAAATCGGCTCTTCATTCAATGACCGCGACCGTTATGACCACGCTGACTATGCCATTACCAAAACGCACGCCTGTCTCCATGTTATTGTCTGTCGCTTTACATGGTGCCGTAATTGCCGGAATTCTTTACGCCTCATTCCATCAGGTACTCGAAGTTCCTAAAGCGTCGCAGCCTATCAGCGTAACCATGGTCGCTCCTGAAGTTCAGCCTGAGCCGGCCCCGGCAGTGGTTGAGCCACCCGCCCCACAGCCAGAACCGCAGCCAGAACCTGAACCGGTGCCAGAACCTCAGCCGGCCCCGGAGCCACCGAAGCCCGAGCCGGTGCCCATTCCTAAGCCGGAACCGAAGCCCAAACCTAAGCCGAAGCCGGAACACAAGCGTGAGCAGCCTAAACGCGAAGTCAAACCGCGGCAGGAGAGCAAGCCGCAGGCCAATCCGTTTAAGCAGGAGGCACCGGCCACGCAGAACAAGCCAACCGCCGCGCCGAAGTCGACGCCAGCACCGAGTCAGACGGTGTCAAATGGGCCAAAAGCGCTGAGCGTCAGCAAGCCGGGCTATCCACCGCGAGCATTAGCATTACGCGTCGAAGGACGAGTGCGGGTGAAATTTGATGTGGACAGCGAAGGGCGGGTGGATAACATCCAGATACTCTCCGCCGAGCCGCGCAATATGTTTGAACGTACTGTCAAACAGGCAATGAAGCAGTGGCGTTACCAGAGCGGGCGTCCGGGGCAGGGTCTGACCATGAACGTTGTGTTTAAGCTCAGTGGCGGAGCCAGTATCGAATAGTAAACTGGCGGTCAGGTAACACCCTTGCCTGACCGCCAGTCGACCGGCTAATCGCTGGGTTGCTGATTGGCCCGTCCGGCAGGCAACGGACGTGAATTACCGTCATTGTCGACCGCGACGTAGATAAATACCGCATCGGTCGCACAGTAGGTCTGCCCAATCGGCTCTGACGACACCTTCTTGATCCACACCTCGACATTGATGGTCATGGAACTGTTGCCGGTGCGGATGCAGCGAGCGTGGCAACTGACCACATCACCCACCGCCACCGGTTTCATAAATGACATGCCATCAACCCGCACCGTAACCACCCGGCCTTCGGCAATCTCTTTGGCCAGGATCGCACCGCCCATATCCATCTGAGACATCAACCAGCCGCCAAAAATATCACCGTTGGCGTTGGTATCTGCTGGCATGGCTAACGTACGTAACACCATTTCGCCTTGCGGCAACTTATGTTTTTCGTCCATTGCTTTCATTCTTCTGCAGATGATCGCTAAAAAATGCCCGGCAGGACCGGGCAGCGTAATTATTTTTGTTGTTGTTGCGGCATCTGTCGCCAGATGTAGAGCCCGCTGATCAGGGTAAACAGTAGGGTGAGGCCGGTCAGACCAAACACCTTAAAGTTAACCCAGAACGCCTGAGATAACCAAAAGGCGACATAGATATTGACCAGACCGCAGACCAGGAAAAACAGCGCCCAGGCGGTGTTCAGCCGACGCCAGATTGGGTCCGGCAGCTGTAACTCTTTGCCCAGCATGCTCTGGATCAGCGTTTGTTTCATAAACCACTGGCTGTAGAGCAGCGCCACGGCAAACAGGCTGTAGATCACCGTCACTTTCCACTTAATAAACTCATCGTTGTGGAAAACCAGCGTCAGCGTGCCAAATACCGCCACCAGCACAAAGGTGAAAATCGTCATCTTCTCCAGTTTACGGTAGAGCACCCAGCTGACGACTAATGCCAGACCGGTTGCGACAATCAACGCGCCAGAGGCAACAAAGATGTCGTACAGCTTGTAGAAAATGAAAAAAACTACCAAAGGGAGAAAGTCGAGTAACTGCTTCATAGTCATTCCAGTCAGAGCTGAATTGGGGACGGATGCGCCCGAAGGCGCATCAGCCATCAACGTAACAGCATATAAAGCCGATACAGATAGATAATTAACATGGCCGAAACCAGATTACCTGCAGCGGTAAAAATCACCGAGGAGACATTCATCGGCAGAACGGTCAGCGAGGAGAAAAACAGCATGACCACTACTTTCGCCAGCAGCCAGAGAATAATGGCTGGCGCGATCAGTTTCACGTTCTTCCAGGCCATCCGCATGCTGGCGCGCATCGCAGCGAACACGCCGATCTTCTCGCTAGCCAGCATCACCGGCGCCAGTGACAGCAGAATAGTCAGCAGAATACCGGGCACCACCAGAATCATAAAGCCGAGCTGCGCTACCAGCGTAATCAGGAAGGTCAGCAGTAACAGCTTCGGCAGTAACGGTGCCGCTGTGCCAATGGCACGCAGCGCACTGACCCGCTGGCCAGAAGAGACCATCGGTATCAGACACAACATCCCGCCGAGCAACAGCGTATTGCCGACCAGCGCGGCGAAGGTGCCCGCTGCAGAAGCGCGCAGCAACACCTGCTGCTGTTCAGGTGACATATTCTGCACCATCTCAAACAACGAACTGGCACTGTCGTCACCCTGCTGCAGGATCGCCATTTGATCGGCGCCTGGGGTCAGCACATGTACCAGCATTACGGTGATGAAAGCGGTCAACAGCGACATCAACAGTAAAGTAACCAGCTGATGGCGGGCAAAATTTCCAGTGTCACGGTATAACGAGCTTGCCGTGATAGACATGTACACTCCTTGGAGGAACCGGGTTAATTAACCCGGCGATTGTACATGTTCTGGCAGCTCGCGGGCACCCGCCGCGGCATAACTTTCTGTCATAACAGGTAAAGATGGGTGAAAAAGGGCGGGAAGACCGTAGCGGGCGCGGGCGCGATCGCAGGCTTCATTGGCGACGCCTTCTTCACCCGACATCGCAAATTCGCGACAGGGCGTCGGACGTTGTTGATAAATTCCACACGAGACGCAGCCACCAATCTCGCCCTGCAGGGCAACACAGCGTGGAGCGCGATCGTTAGTGCCGCGCATATTGCGCATCAGCAGGCTTAGCGGCTCGGTTAATTCAGTCGGCACCGGACCGCCGGCATCATCGGCTTCAGCCCAGTAGAAAGAGACACGGAAATGGGCGCAGCAGGCGCCACAGCTGACACAAGGATTAGAAGTTTCGCTCATTTGATCACCCGCCACTCCTGAGGCATCGAACCAAAATCAACAATCTGGATCAGCAAAATAAGCCGGGCAAAATATTTCGGCAAGGGGATTTTTTCAGCAACGGCACTGGCTAAAATTGATCTACATCAACCCATTGTTTTTTAATTAATTTAATTCAGCCGGGCAGAGTGCAATTTTATGTAAATCACGTTAAATCTTTGCTAACAAAAAATTGATGACCTGAGAGTTTTTTCCCTTTAGCAAAGGAGTGACGATGAAACTGGCAAAATGCGCAATGTTACTGGCTCTGGCTCTACCCCAACTGGCGATGGCACATCAGGCGGGCGATTTTTTTATGCGCGCCGGCAGCGCCACGGTGCGGCCAACTGAAGGTTCCGACAACGTGCTCGGGATGGGCGAGTTCAGCGCCAGTAACGATACCCAGCTTGGACTAACCTTTACCTATATGGCGACCGATAATATCGGGGTCGAACTGCTGGCCGCCACGCCGTTCCGCCACAAAGTGGGGCTGGGTCCGACCGGTACGCTGGCGACGGTACGTCAGCTGCCGCCAACACTGATGGCACAATACTATTTCTTCGACAGCCAAAGCAAAGCGCGCCCGTATGTCGGGGTCGGTATCAACTACACCACCTTTTATGACGCTGACTTCAACCAGACCGGCCGTGATGCGGGTCTCAGCGATCTGAGCGTGAAAGATTCCTGGGGCGTAGCGGGACAGGTTGGTCTGGATTACCAGATTAACCGCGACTGGATGCTGAATGCGTCAGTGTGGTACATGGATATTGATACTGAAGTGAAGTTCAAGGCAGCGGGCGAGCAGCAGAACATCAATATGCGCATCGATCCCTGGGTTTTCTTTTTTGGCGCGGGTTACCGCTTCTGATGAGAAAAAGGCCGCTGTTAACGCGGCCTTTCTGTTAAGCACAGCAGCAATTATTTGATTTGCATATTGTTAACAACGGATTTCACGCCTGGCACGCTGCGCGTAACCTGCACCGCGCGATTGGCCATCTGTGGTGATGAGACAAAACCGCTCAGCTGAACTTTACCTTTAAAGGTTTCTACGTTGATTTCAGTCGATTTCAGCGAGTCATCTTTCAGCAGTTCACCTTTCACTTTGGTGGTCACCACGGTGTCGTCGATATAGCCACCGGTTCCCTCTTTGGTCGCGGTTGGCGCACAGGCGCTCAGTGTCAGCGCAACCACGCCCGCCATCAACGCACCCGCCAGCAGTTTAAATAATTTCATTGCTTTCTCTCCCTGTCACAAATTGGATGCGACGTTACCGTAACGGCGCTCTGACATTGTGGTGCAGATTTTGCAAAAAGGGCAAATGGCGGGATGTAAAAAATGGAAAGAAATCATGCCTTATCACCTGATAAGGCATGCTGGCAGAATTAACGGCTGGCGGCTTTGAGGCTGCTGACGAAATTTTTCAGTTCGCGCAGCATCACCTCCGGTTCGGCGTGATTTTTTTCAATGATTCGCACAATGGCGGAGCCAGAGATCGCACCGGCCGCGCCGGCCGCGATGGCTTCCTTCACCTGCGACGGTTCAGAGATACCGAATCCCTGCAGCGGCGGGGCCGCATTGTATTCCCGCAGCTTGTCGATCAGATGCTGCAGCGGCAGGCTGGCGCGGTTTTCAGCGCCGGTCACGCCAGCACGGGAGAGCAGGTAGGTATAACCGCGTCCGTGTGAGGCGATCTCCCGCAGCAGGGTATCACTGGCGTTCGGCGGGCAGATGAAAATCGGTGCGATACCATGACGCAGCGCCGCCTGACGGAACGGGGCAGACTCTTCTACCGGCACATCTGCCACCAGCACCGAATCGACACCGGCTTCAGCACAACGTGCGTAAAACGCATCCACGCCGTTGGTGAACACCAGATTGGCATACATCAGTAAACCGATTGGCAGATCCGGGTATTTGCGCCGGATGGTCGCCAGCATTTCAAAGCACTGGCTGGTGTTGGTGCCCGCCGCAAAGGCGCGCAGCGTCGCGTTCTGAATGGTCGGGCCATCGGCCAGCGGATCGGAGAAGGGGATGCCTAATTCCAGCGCATCTGCGCCGCCTTCCACCAGGGCGTCAATCACCTGCAGCGAGAGTTCCGGCGACGGATCGCCCAGCGTCACGAAAGGCACAAATGCGCCTTCGTTGCGGGCAGAGAGGCGTTTAAACAGTTGATCGTAACGTTCCATCAGATTTCTCCCTGCGCGGTCAGAATGTCGTGAACGGTGAAAATATCTTTATCGCCGCGGCCAGAAAGGTTAACCACCACCAGCTGCTCTTTCTCCGGCTCGGCCTGAATCATCTTCAGGGCGTACGCCAGCGCATGGGATGATTCCAGTGCCGGAATGATGCCTTCAGCACGGCACAGCTGTTTGAAGGCGGACAGCGCTTCGTTATCGGTAATCGAAACATATTCGGCGCGGCCAATGCTGTTGAGATGCGCATGCTGCGGTCCGACTGACGGAAAATCGAGGCCGGCAGAGATCGAGTAAGACTCTTCAATCTGCCCATCCTCAGTCTGCATCATCGGAGCTTTCATGCCGAAGTAGATACCAACGCGGCCATGCTTCAGCGGCGCGCCATGCTCGCCAGTTTCAATGCCGTGTCCCGCTGGCTCAACGCCAATCAGCTTAACGCTGCTTTCATCGATAAAGTCCGCGAACATGCCGATGGCGTTAGAGCCTCCGCCAACGCAGGCGATAATCGCGTCCGGCAGGCGACCCTCTTTTTCCAGAATCTGCTTTTTGGTCTCTTCGCCGATCATCCGCTGAAACTCACGCACGATGGTCGGGAACGGATGCGGGCCAGCCGCGGTGCCCAGCATATAGTGTGCAGTTTCATAGCTGCCAGACCAGTCGCGCAGCGCCTCGTTACAGGCATCCTTCAGCGTGGCTGATCCACTGTGTACCGGGATCACTTCGGCACCCATCAGACGCATACGGAATACGTTGGGAGACTGACGTTCAACGTCTTTGGCACCCATGTAGATGCGGCACTTCATTCCCAGCAGCGCGCAGGCCAGCGCAGAGGCGACACCGTGCTGTCCGGCACCGGTTTCTGCGATAATTTCGTTCTTGCCCATGCGTTTAGCCAGCAGCGCCTGGCCCAGCACCTGATTGGTTTTGTGCGCGCCGCCGTGCAGCAGATCTTCGCGCTTCAGGTAGAGTCGGGTTTTGGTGCCTTTGGTCAGGTTCTTACACAGCGTCAGGGCGGTAGGACGACCGGCATAGTTCTTCAGCAGGTCCATGAATTCCGCCTGAAACTCAGGATCTTTCTGCGCGTCGACAAACGCCTCTTCCAGCTGGCGCAGCGCTGGCATCAGGATCTGCGGAACATACATTCCGCCAAATTCGCCAAAGTAGGGGTTCAGTAACGTCATTTTTAGCTTCCTTTTTCGGGCCCGCCGTAGAGCAGGCCAGGCAAATCAGTAGGCGCGCAGTGTCTGGAACACCGCCGCGATTTTACGGGCATCTTTGATACCGGGCGCGCTTTCCACCCCAGAGTTGAAATCAAGGCCGGCACAGCCCAGCTGCGCTGCTTCAACACAGTTATCCGCGCTCAGGCCACCGGCCAGCAGCACGTCGTTCAGCGTCTGGCCCTGTAACAGTGACCAGTCAAAGCGCTGACCGGTTCCGCCGTCGCCATTATCAAACACGTAACGATCGATGTGCGGCCAGTTGCGCGCCGGTAACGCGCCTTCAACGCGCAGCGCTTTCCAGATCTCAACGCTGGCAGGCAGGGCCGCGCGCAGTTCGCTAACATAATCCGGGTTTTCATTGCCGTGCAGCTGAACGGCGGCGAGCGAAAGCGCGGTGGCTTTGGTGACAACGTCACTAACGGCGTTATTGCGGAACACGCCAACGTAACGCAACGGCGCGGCGGCCATCAGCGTACGGGCGGCTTCAGTTTCGATGTAACGCGGCGAACCTTCGGCAAAGATCAGCCCGCCGTAGAGGGCACCGGCTTCATAGGCGGCACGCGCGTCTTCCGCCCGGGTCAGGCCACAGACTTTATTGGCCCCCAGCGTCACCCGGCGCACCGCTGCGGTCAGGTCGGGTTCTTCCATCAGGGCGGAGCCGATCAGGAAGCCGTTGGCAAAGTGGCTCAGCTCTCGAATGTCTGCATAGCTGTTGATGCCCGATTCGCTGATCACCGTGACGCCGTGCGACAGGCGTGGGGCCAGCTGGCGGGTGCGGTTCAGATCGATCGACAGATCGCGCAGGTCGCGGTTATTGATCCCGACCACTCTGGCCTGCAGCGCAATGGCGCGCTCCAGCTCCTGCTCATTACTGACTTCGGTCAGGATGCCCATTTTCAGGCTGTGGGCGACGGCGGCCAGCTGACGATACTGCTCATCATCCAGCACCGACAGCATCAGCAGAATGGCGTCTGCCTGATAGTAACGTGCCAGATAGATCTGATACGGGTCGATGATAAAGTCTTTGCACAACACCGGCTGGGTGATAGCGGCACTGACGATCGGCAGAAAAGCAAAGTCGCCCTGAAAGTATTTTTCATCGGTCAGCACCGACACTGCCGAAGCGTAGTGACGATAAACCCCGGCAATCGCCGCCGGATCAAAATCGGCGCGGATAATCCCTTTCGAGGGCGATGCTTTCTTACACTCGAGGATAAACGCGGTGCGCGCACCCTGGAGCGCATCATAAAAATGACGGCTGGCAGGCTCAATGCTGTTCTGAAAGGTAGAAAGAGGCTGCTGCTGCTGACGCGCTGCAACCCAAATCGCTTTGTCCTGCACAATTTTTTCTAACACGGTACCTTGCATGGTTATCCTCTTGCTGCCAGAGCGACCACGCGCTCGTAAGCCTGTCCACTACGGATAGCGTTGAGCGCACGCTGTGCGTTTTCACGCAGATCTTCATGACCGAATACTTTAAGCAGCATCGCCACATTGACGGCGACCGCTTCCTCATGGGCCTGCTGGCCATTACCCTGGAGTAAAGCCGTAAGAATGTCACGATTTTCTTCCGGGGTGCCGCCAGCCAGCGCTTCCTTCGGATGGAAGCCAAAACCGAAGTCTTCCGGCGACAGCTGATAGCGGGTGATTTCCCCGTCACGCAGCTCTGCCACATGAGTCACGTCGTGCAGCGCCACTTCATCCATCCCGCCGCCATGTACTACCGCTGCACGCTGATAGCCCAGTACTTTCAGGGTCTGCGCAATCGGCATCACCAGCTCCGGGCTGTACACGCCAATCACCGCCAGCGGTGGTCGGGCCGGATTAATCAGCGGGCCAAGGACATTAAACAGCGTCCGGGTTTTGAGCTGCTGGCGCACCGGCATCGCGTGGCGAAATCCGGTGTGGTACTGCGGCGCAAACAGGAAGCAGACGTTGAGATCGTCCAGTGCCTGACGTGCCTGCGGAGCCGGCATATCCAGATTAATGCCAAACGCCGCCAGCAGATCGGAAGAACCGGACTTGCTGGAGACGCTGCGGTTACCGTGCTTGGCCACTTTCAGGCCGCAGGTTGCTGCGACAAACGCACTGGCAGTTGAAATGTTAATGCTGTTGCTGCCGTCACCGCCGGTTCCGACGATATCGGCAAAAGCATAGTCGGGACGCGGGAAGGGTTTGGCATCTTCCAGCAGTGCGGTAGCCGCACCGGCGATCTCTTCCGGCGTTTCGCCCCGGACTTTCATCGCAATCAGGGCTGCCGCCAGTTGGGTCGGCTCCAGCTGACCGGTAATAATCGCGCTGAACAGCTGATGACTCTCAGCCTGATTCAGCGTCTGCGCCTGGTAAAGTTTTTCCAGTGTCTGTTGCATAGTCATTCTCCCTGTTACTTCGCCAGCGCCCAGGCCAGCGTCTGCTCAAGCAGTCGCGCGCCCTGAGTGGTCAGGATGGATTCAGGATGGAACTGGAATCCGCATACCCGGTCAGTTTCGTGGCGAACCGCCATCACCATGCCGTTGTAGCTGGCATTGACGGTAAGTTCATCCGGCGTATTGCTGCCAACCAGTGAGTGATAGCGCGCTACCGGTAGCGGGTTGCTCAGGCCGGCAAACATCGCCTCGCCATCATGAACCACCGCGGAGGCTTTCCCGTGCAGGATCTCGCCAGCCTGACCGACGTGGCCGCCATATTCTTCCACAATCGCCTGATGGCCGAGGCAGATACCGATAATCGGTAACCGGCCGCGCATCGTACGCAGCAGTTCAGGCATGCAGCCGGCATCTTTCGGCGCGCCCGGGCCTGGCGACAGCATCAGCACCGGGTTCTCCATCTGCTGCAGCTGCTCAATTAACAGTGCCGCCGGCAGGTTATTGCGGTAGATCACCACGTTGTGACCAAAGGTCCGCAGTTGATCGACCAGGTTATAGGTAAATGAGTCGATGTTATCGAGCAGCAGAATATCGGCCATCAGAAGATCTCCTTGCAGTGATGGGCAGTTGCAATGGCGCGCAGCACCGCGCGGGCTTTATTGCGGCTCTCGTCGGCTTCCGCCTGCGGATTCGAGTCCAGAACCACACCGGCACCCGCCTGTACGGTTGCTACCCCGTCTTCTACATACGCAGAGCGGATAACGATGCAGGTATCCAGGTCGCCATTGGCGGTGAAATAGCCGACCGCACCACCGTAGCTGCCGCGGCGGGTGCCTTCAGCACCGGCGATCAGCTGCATGGCGCGTACTTTCGGCGCACCGCTCAGGGTGCCCATGTTCATGCAGGCGCGATAGGCGTGCAGCACATCAAGATCGGCGCGCAGGGTGCCGACCACGCGTGACACCAGATGCATCACAAACGAGTAGCGATCAACCTTGGTCAGATCGGCGACGTAGCGGCTGCCCGGCACGCAGATGCGCGCCAGATCGTTACGCGCCAGATCGACCAGCATCAGATGCTCTGCCAGCTCTTTATGGTCGGTGCGCATCTCCAGTTCAATCCGGCTGTCCAGGTCGCGATCCAGCGAACCGTCCGCTTGACGTCCGCGTGGACGGGTACCGGCAATCGGGTAGATCTCAATCTGACGTGAGCTGGCGTCATACTTCAGCGAACTTTCCGGTGAGGCACCAAACAGTGCGAAATCCTGGTCCTGCATAAAAAACATATACGGGCTGGGATTGCTGTTTTTCAGCGTGTCGTAGGCTGCCAGCGGCGAAGGGCATGGCAGTGAGAAGCGTCGTGAAGGCACCACCTGGAAGATTTCGCCGATGCGAATCGCCTGCTGCATGGTGCGCACCACCTCGCAATACTCTTCATCGCTCTGGCTGGTGGTCAGGGACATCTGCTCTACCGTCTGGACCGGCAGCGCCGGAGCCGGCTGCAGCATCTGGCCATGCAGTTGCTCAATCCGGCGTTGCAGACGCTGGAATTCATTGGTCGACGGGCAGAACAGGCTGGCCTGCAGTCGCGCGCTGCGGGTCTGGTGATAGATCACCAGCAGCGTTTCAGCCAGATAAAAACAGTAGTCCGGGCAGCGCTGCTGATTTTCCAGCGGCGGCAGGGTTTCGAAGCCCGCCACCAGATCGTAGGCAAACAGTCCGCCTAACAGCACGGCTTCACGCTCATCGGCAGGCGAATTGACCAGCTGGGGAATCAGACGCAGCGCGTCAAATACCGACAGCGCCTGCAGACGTGAATCCTCATCCTGCTGGCCGCTGTTCGGCGGGAAAGTCAGTTCGCGGCCATCGGGACGTACCTGATTTTCGACGGTGCCGGGCAGCGCGGCGTCCAGCAGCGGCAGCAGCGCACGGCCATTTTCTGACAGCGCCTGAATAGTCACCTGGTTGTCCAGCGCGCTGATACGCAGTGCGCTGTCGACAATCAACAGGCTTTTAAGATTCTTTTTGCTGTCGATATCGGCAGATTCGAGCAGCAGGGTTGCCGGACGTGCGCCGCATAACTGATGAAACACCGCGGCCGGATCTTCGCGATAAGGCGCGTTGCCGGTAATCAACTTCACTGTAGGTTTCGCAATTGGCATGATGATTTCTCTGAATTTCGCTCAAAAAAAAGCCCGCTCGGTGGCGGGCTCAGGTATCTGCACAGCGTTTACGCAAAATGTGCACGACCACGTCGCCCGTGTTCGGGAACATCGCGCCACCAACCGTTAAAATGCGTGATTACAACAGCCATGATTGAATACCCGTTACGTGTGAACTTGTGTACTAGTTAACGGGTTCAAGACGGAAATGTCAATACACTTTTTCACCGACGGTTAAAATCGTTATCATGCTGGCCGGTTTAGTTTCCAGCAGGAGTTCTCTTGAGCGATATCGCCCGTTTCCCGGTTTATGATTTACACAGCCACACGCGGGCCTCGGATGGCTTGCTGACGCCGGCCGCGCTGGTACAGCGTGCGGTTGAGATGCGCGTAGGCGTACTGGCGATTACCGATCACGATAGCGTCGCGGGGGTGGATGAAGCCCGTCAAACGGTCATCGATCAGGCTTTGCCGATCAAGGTGCTGGCGGGCGTTGAGGTTTCCACCCTGTGGGAAAATCACGAAATTCATATCGTGGGATTAAATATCGATATCCATCATCCGACGCTGGTCAGTTTTCTCGCCGGACAGCATGCCTGTCGGCAGGCGCGGGCGGAACAGATTGCCGAGCGGCTGGAGAAAGCCCGCATTCCGGGCGCGCTGGCTGGTGCACTGCGGCTGGCCGATGGCGGGGTGATCACCCGCGGCCACTTCGCGCGCTTCCTGATGGAGCAGGGCAAGGCGGATAATATGGCGCAGGTGTTCAAAAATTATCTGGCGCGTGGCAAAACCGGCTACGTGCCGCCACAATGGTGTACAATTGAACAAGCTATTGATGCGATTCATCATTCTGGCGGTTGCGCGGTGCTGGCGCACCCCGGGCGCTATGGCTTATCGGCGAAGTGGCTCAAGCGGCTGGTCGCTCATTTCCGCGAAGTCGGTGGTGATGCCATGGAGGTCGCCCAGTGTCAGCAGGCGCCGAATGAGCGTACGCAGCTGGCGCAATACGCCAGAGACAATGCGCTGGCCGCATCACAAGGTTCTGATTTTCATCAACCCTGCCCGTGGATTGAGCTGGGCCGCAAATTGTGGCTGCCCGCGGCGGTTGAGCCGGTCTGGGAACGCTTCCCGCAGCTGGCTCCCGGCGATTTATGCACGGAAAGGTGACACGAGGTTTCTATGAGTCAATTGTTTCACATCCACCCGGATAACCCGCAACCCCGTCTGATTAACCAGGCGGTGGATTACCTTAATAAAGGCAGTGTGATCGTCTATCCGACCGATTCCGGCTATGCGCTGGGCTGTCGGCTGGAAGAGAAGGGCGCGATGGAGCGTATCTGCCGCATTCGTCAGCTGGATGGGCACCATAATTTCACCCTGATGTGCCGGGATCTCTCTGAGCTTTCTGTTTATTCTCAGGTAGGAAATTCAGCCTTCCGTTTGCTGAAAAACAACACCCCGGGTAACTACACCTTTATTCTCAAGGCGACCAAAGAGGTTCCGCGTCGTCTGATGAATGACAAGCGGAAAACCATCGGGCTGCGCGTGCCGTCTAATCCGGTGGCGCTGGCGCTGCTGGAGGCGCTGAACCAGCCGATGATGTCGACCTCATTGATTCTGCCGGGGAACGACTTCACCGAGTCCGACCCGGAAGAGATCCAGCACAGCATCGGCAAGCTGGTTGATCTGATTATTGACGGCGGCACGCTGGGACAACAGCCAACCACGGTGGTCGATTTGACCACCGATTCGCCGGAAATTGTGCGCGAAGGCGTGGGCGATACCCGCCCGTTCCTGTAACCAGAGCGGTTCAGGCACCGCGTGTCGGTGTCTGGGCCAGATTGGCCTGCAACCAGTTCTTAAACTGGCCGTAAGGAATATAGAGTGAAACATCTTTCAGGATCACTTTTCCATTACGGCCATTTTTTATTGCATCAGAATAACCAACAATTACGCCACCCAGGGTTTCATCGTTGTTATACACTCCGCCGCCCGACATACCCTGAACCACGCCAGCATTAGATGCCATGGCTATGCACGGGCTTTTATTCCAGCCATTACGAATAGCGGTACGGGCTAAATTAACTCCTGAGGATTCGACCGGCAGTGCGGAAATAAAACTGTAGCCGTACATTTTAACCGGATCGCCAATATCGCTGCTGCGGAATTGGGCTAATGTTTTGGCGTCATTTTTGTGGTAGATAATCGCCAGATCGCAATAGGGATGATAAGACTTCACGCGTTGGACGGCGGTTTTCGCGACGTGGGCAGCGGTCAGACTATATTCTGGCGTCAGGGGGATACTGGTGCCAAGGGTACCAAGACCGAGGATCGTCGGAATGCCGGTCACGCTCATATCAACGTGCTGCATTGCGGTACGACTGTACTCGGTATGACCCACGGAACACCCGGTCAACGCCAGCGCGGCAAGCGCTGGGCACAGAAAGAGGTTTCTCATGTTGGTATTCTTTTTCAGGCATGTCGTGAAAATCCCTGGTGAAGGCTTCTGACATGCAATCAAGGTTCATCACTGAACCGTATTAACGCAACAACTCCGGATGCGCCGGTTTATTGGATTAATGTAAAAACACTATTTTTGTTAATGAATCTTTAAAGTTTTATTTTTCTACGCGCGCCGATTTTAACTGCGGGCGCTGCGTTTATTGGTGCTTCAGCGTCAGAGTTTACACCGCCTATTGTTATGCACAATTAATTAAAACTAATATTAAGAAAATACCCCGAAAAATAAGGTGATAAACAAATCTGCAACAGAGTTACGCTGCAAATTTTTATTTAACACCGGGGTTGTGACGAATAAAAGCAACTAAACAGTATTTTATACTGCCTTGTTGAGAAAGGGTAGATGAAATACAGCAGGATGAAAGTGGTGGAAGTGTAAGATAGCGTGAATATTTTTATGGCTGACAGATTGCATCGGTGCAGGTCACAGTTCAGAAAATTTAAATGCCAGGCACTATAAAGTTTTTGGAAATCGCATTTTATTCAGCATCTTTATTAATTATATCGCCCACGATGCACTGGCCGGTGTGTCTGGCTGAACGGCGGAAAAAGTCAGCCGGACCGGCTATCCTTAAATTGACTCCGAAAACCACAAAGCGCGTTACATCAGGGGTAAATGTCTGTATAATGGGCCAAACTTTTTAAGTTAACCTATTGATTTAAAAAGATTTTCCACCCTACCGTGACGCCTGGGAAGGCGACAAAGAGGAAGCTCAATGAGCGAGAAGTTACAGAAAGTTTTAGCGCGTGCCGGTCATGGCTCGCGTCGTGAAATCGAATCTATGATTGCCGCCGGCCGTGTCAGCGTCGATGGCAAAATTGCCACCCTCGGCGACCGCGTCGAAAGCAGCAAATCCCTGAAAATCCGTATTGATGGCCATCTGGTTTCCATCGCCGAGTCGGCGGCGGAAGTCTGCCGGGTGCTGGCCTATTACAAACCGGAAGGTGAGCTGTGTACGCGTAGCGACCCGGAAGGACGCCCGACGGTATTTGACCGACTGCCGCGCCTGCGTGGATCGCGCTGGATTGCAGTAGGTCGTCTGGATGTAAATACCTGCGGCCTGATGCTGTTCACCACCGACGGTGAACTGGCGAACCGTTTAATGCATCCGAGCCGTGAAGTAGAACGTGAATATGCAGTGCGGGTGTTTGGTCAGGTTGACGATGATAAAATTCGTCAGCTGAGTAAGGGCGTGCAGCTGGAAGATGGCCCGGCCGCCTTTAAAACCCTGCGTTTCGGCGGCGGTGAAGGGATCAACCAGTGGTACAACGTGACCCTGACCGAAGGCCGTAACCGTGAAGTGCGTCGTTTATGGGAAGCGGTCGGTGTGCAGGTGAGTCGTCTGATGCGCGTGCGCTACGGTGATATTACCCTGCCGAAAGGGCTGCCTCGCGGCGGCTGGACCGAACTGGACCTGCCGGCGGTTAACTACCTGCGCAACCTGGTCGGTATGGATGACGAGACGGTGACCAAGCTGGTGGTGGAGAAAGATCGCCGCCGTACCAAAGCGAACCAGATCCGCCGTGCGGTGAAGCGGCACAGTAAAGTGAGCAGCACCCCACGTCGTAATCCGGGCAGCAAACGCAACTCCGGCTAACCACGTCAATATCGCTAAAAACGCAGCCCCGGGCTGCGTTTTTTTTTGCCTACCAGTCGATTCCCTGCTGTGCCTGAATGCCGGCATCAAATGCATGCTTTACCGGCCGCATCTCGGTAACGGTATCAGCCATCTCCAGCAAGCTGCGGTGACAACCACGACCGGTGACGATCACGCTTTGCCGTGCCGGACGCTGACGCAGAGCATCAACCAGCTCCTCCAGCGGCAGATAATCCATGCTGATCATGTAAGTGATCTCATCCAGCACCACCAAATCCAGCGTCTCATCGGCCAGCATCCGTCTGGCGTGCTGCCAGACCGCCAGACAGGCCGCGGTGTCGGTTTCCCGATTCTGGGTTTCCCAGGTGAAACCGGTGGCCATCACCTGAAACTCAACGCCGTGCTGCTCGAGCAGGTTACGCTCACCGTTCGGCCAGTCGCCTTTGATAAACTGAATAGCGCCCGCTCGTTTACCGTGACCACAAGCGCGCAGGACGGTGCCAAAGGCGGCGGTGGTTTTGCCTTTGCCGTTGCCGGTAAACACCATCAGGATGCCGCGTACCTCATTGGCCGCGGCGATGCGTGCATCGACCTGCTCTTTTAACCGTTGCTGGCGTTGCTGATGGCGATCGTCGGCCATTATTCTGCTGCTCCCGGTTTCCTGCCTGGCTGAGCATCGAAACTGATACCGGTTTTACGACGGCTGTCGTCGCCCATTAAATAGAGGTAGAGCGGCATCAAATCAGCGGGGGTTTTCAGTTTATTCGCATCTTCCTGCGGAAACGCGCTGGCACGCATTTTTGTACGGGTGCCGCCAGGATTAATGCAGTTAACCCGCAGCGCATGATTTTTATACTCGTCAGCCAGCACCTGCATCATCCCTTCCGTGGCAAACTTGGAGACCGCATAGGCTCCCCAGCCGGCCCGGCCGGTGCGGCCGACGCTCGAGGTGGTAAACACCAGTGAACCGGATTCCGACTTCAGCAGCAGCGGTAACAGCGCCTGCGTCAGATAAAAGGTGGCATCGAGATTGATTTTCATTACCTGCTGCCAGATCTGCGGATCCAGTTCGGCCAGCGGCACAATCTCACCGAGAATCCCGGCGTTGTGCAGCACACCATCCAGGTGAGAAAACTGCTGCGCCAGTTGGTGTGCCAGCTGCTGGCAGCGTTCAGGTGTGGCTTCGGCCAGGTCAAACACCAGCGGGTGGGCGGGGCGTTTATTAAGTTGATTAATGGTCTGCCCGACCTGTTGCAGCTTGTCAGCATTGCGTCCCAGCAGGATCACTTCAGCGCCATAGCGGGCATAAGTCAGCGCCGCTTCACGACCAATCCCCTCTGATGCGCCGGTGACCAGGATGATGCGATGATTAAGCAGGTCGCTTTTCGGTTGATAATGCACGGTGGGATCCTCCAGCGAAAACAGCATGATTCCGCTTTATGCCTGAAATTACGAATTGGCGCAATCGTCAACCGGCACATTCTGTGCCAGCTGCCGGCATTTCAGGCGACGCATAGGGGCAAAACGGCTAAACTAGCCCATTGTCTCTAATTCTCTGTTTACTAAGGCGACACAATGGATCTTCTTTCGAGTTATGGACTGTTTTTAGCAAAAGTAGTGACGCTGGTGGTGGCGATCGCTGCAATTGTGCTGATTGTGATGAATGCCGCGTTGCGCAAACGGGGTCAGAGCGGTCAGCTGCGACTGACGCATCTGGGTGATGACTATCAACAGATGAAAGAGGACCTGCAGCTGGCGAAGATGAAACCGCAGGCGCAAAAAGTGTGGCTGAAAAATCATAAAAAATCGGAGAAGCTCAAAGCGAAGGCGGAAAAGCGGGCCGCGAAGCAGGGCGAAAACGAGGTGAATAAACCGACGCTTTACGTGCTGGACTTCAAAGGCAGTATGGATGCCAGTGAGGTCACCTCGCTGCGCGAAGAAGTGTCGGCGGTGCTGGCCGTCACCCAGCCGGGCGATGAAGTGCTGTTACGGCTTGAAAGTCCTGGCGGCGTGGTGCACGGCTATGGCCTGGCCGCATCCCAGCTGCAGCGCCTGCGCGATCGCGGGCTGCAGATTACCGCTGCGGTGGATAAAGTGGCGGCCAGTGGCGGCTATATGATGGCGTGTGTGGCCGATCGTATCGTGGCGGCACCGTTTTCAATTATCGGTTCAATTGGGGTGGTGGCGCAGGTCCCTAACTTTAATCGTCTGCTGAAGCGCAACGATATCGACGTGGAATTACATACTGCCGGACAGTACAAGCGCACCCTGACCCTGTTTGGCGAAAACACCGATGAGGGACGTGAAAAATTTCAGGAAGACCTGAACGAAACCCACCTGCTGTTTAAGCAGTTCGTTCATCAGATGCGTCCTTCACTCGACATCGATAAAGTGGCGACCGGCGAACACTGGTATGGCCGGCAGGCGCTGGATCTCGGTCTGATTGACGAAGTCGGCACCAGTGACGATCTGATTATCCGTCAGATGGATCGGTTCAACGTGCTGGGCGTGCATTACGCCCGTCGTCGTAAGATGATTGACCGTATGACACACAGTGCCGGATCGGTTGCCGAGCGCCTGCTGCTTAAGCTCTGGCAGCGTGGCGAAAAGCCGCTGCTTTAAGCGCTGACACGACATAACACAACCCGGCCTGTGCCGGGTTTTTTTATTCCAGGTGGTAAAGCGGTGACAACACGACGGCAAGATGTTTGAACACGTTGAACACCGTGGTGGTTCTGGCGGTGGGCAACTCATCTGCATCAAGGAAAAACGGGCCGCGAAACACCAGCACGTCGCCTTGCTGAATCACCTCATCCGCCTGCATACCGGCAAAATAATCGTCATGCTGTTTGATTAACGCATTGGCTTTTTCCAGCAATTCCTGGCGTGAAATAGGTTGGGTTAATGTCTTCATTGTTTGCTCCTTTTTTGACAGCACCATAATCCTTTCTATATTACTTGCGTGTCGCATTGTGTGACAAATCGGCGTAACGGCGGAAAAATTGGCGGAAATTTAACCTGAGTGCTAATTAAGTTGCGTAACAGATTTTATCAGGTAGAGTGTGGGCGATTCCGATTTCAGGGATTTTGCACCGGGATGTGTGATTATTTCAGATGGAAAAAGCGCTTTTTATCATGCAGTTGCATATCGCCACGTCGTCTGATCTGAGATTGACCCCTCCGCCTTGAAATGTTAAACAGGCGCAGCAATATTGAACCCGATGGGTTTTTGGGCATCCAATCCTCTCCCGTTAAGCAGGATGTTTTCATTAGGTAAAGGTAAATATGGGTAAAGCACTCGTTATTGTTGAGTCCCCGGCAAAGGCCAAAACAATCAATAAATACCTCGGCAGTGACTACGTGGTTAAATCCAGCGTCGGTCATATCCGGGATCTGCCGACCAGTGGTTCAACCGCCAAGAAAAGTGCTGACGCCTCGACAGATAAAAAAGTCAAAAAAGTCAAAAAAGATGAGAAAGCAGCACTTGTCAGCCGGATGGGCGTTGACCCTTATCACGGTTGGGAAGCGGACTATCAAATCCTGCCTGGCAAAGAAAAAGTGGTTGCCGAGCTTAAGGCGCTAGCCGCCAGCGCTGACCACATCTATCTCGCAACCGACCTTGACCGCGAAGGGGAAGCCATTGCCTGGCACCTGCGGGAAGTGATCGGTGGCGACGATAAGCGTTTCAGCCGGGTGGTGTTTAACGAAATCACCAAAAATGCGATTCGTCAGGCGTTTGAAAAGCCGGGCGAACTGAACATTGACCGGGTTAACGCTCAGCAGGCGCGCCGCTTTATGGACCGCGTGGTGGGCTATATGGTGTCACCGCTGCTGTGGAAAAAAATCGCCCGTGGCCTCTCCGCCGGACGCGTGCAGTCGGTTGCGGTGCGGCTGGTGGTGGAGCGTGAGCGTGAAATTAAAGCGTTCGTGCCGGAAGAGTACTGGGAAGTTAACGCCGCGCTGACCACGCCGAAGGGCGACGAACTGTCGATGGACGTCACCCACAAAGGGGACAAGGCGTTCCGGCCGGTCAATCGCGACGAAACCTATGCCGCCGTTGCACTGCTGGAAAAAGCGCGCTACGAGATTGTCGATCGTGAAGATAAGCCGACCAGCAGCAAGCCGGGCGCGCCTTATATAACCTCGACGCTACAGCAGGCCGCCAGTACCCGCCTCGGCTTTGGCGTGAAGAAAACCATGATGATGGCGCAGCGCTTGTACGAAGCCGGTCACATTACCTATATGCGTACCGACTCGACCAACCTGAGTCAGGATGCGGTCGCTATGGCACGTGGTTACATTGAAAGCCAATTCGGCAAGAAATATCTGCCTGAAGCCGCCAACACTTACGCCAGCAAAGAGAATTCGCAGGAAGCGCACGAAGCGATTCGTCCTTCTGATGTGGAAGTGGTGGCGGAACAGTTAAAAGATATGGAAGCGGATGCGCAGAAACTTTATCAGCTGATCTGGCGTCAGTTTGTCGCCTGTCAGATGGTGCCAGCGCAGTACGACTCCAGCACCATTACCGCCACCGCCGGTGATTTTAAGCTTAAAGCCAAAGGCCGTACGCTGCGCTTCGACGGCTGGACTAAAGTGATGCCGGCGCTGCGTAAGAATGATGAAGATCGTACCTTGCCTGCGGTCAGCGTAGGTGATGTGCTGGATCTGCAACAGCTGCTGCCTGGCCAGCACTTCACCAAGCCACCGGCGCGCTTCAGCGAAGCTTCACTGGTGCGTGAGCTGGAAAAACGCGGTATTGGCCGTCCATCGACCTACGCTGCGATTACCTCGACCATTCAGGATCGCGGTTATGTGCGGGTTGAGAACCGCCGCTTCTATGCGGAAAAAATGGGTGAAATTGTCACCGATCGGCTGGAAGAGAATTTCCGTGAGCTGATGAACTACGATTTTACCGCGCATATGGAAAACAGCCTCGATCAGGTGGCTAACAACCAGGCGCAGTGGAAAGCGGTGCTGGATAACTTCTTCAGCGACTTTACTCAGCAGCTTGAGCGGGCAGAGAAAGACCCTGAAGAGGGCGGTATGCAGCCTAACCAGATGGTGCTGACCTCGATTGACTGCCCGACCTGTGGCCGCAAAATGGGGATTCGTACCGCCAGTACCGGGGTATTCCTCGGCTGTTCAGGCTATGCGTTACCGCCGAAAGAGCGTTGTAAGCAGACCATCAACCTGATTCCGGAAAACGAAGTTCTGAATATTCTGGAAGGGGATGATGCTGAAACCAACGCCCTGCGCGCCCGTCGTCGTTGCCAGAAGTGTGGCACCGCGATGGACAGCTATCTGATCGATAACGAACGTAAGCTGCACGTCTGTGGTAACAACCCGGAATGCGACGGCTACGAAATCGAACAGGGTGAGTTCCGCATTAAAGGTTATGATGGCCCGGTGGTTGAGTGCGAGAAGTGTGGTTCCGAGATGCACCTGAAAATGGGGCGCTTCGGCAAGTACATGGCCTGTACCAACGAAGAGTGTAAAAACACCCGTAAGATTCTGCGTAACGGTGAAGTAGCACCGCCGAAAGAAGATCCGGTCCCGCTGCCTGAACTGGCGTGCGAAAAGTCGGATGCCTACTTCGTGCTGCGCGACGGCGCTGCCGGGGTCTTTCTGGCGGCTAATACCTTCCCGAAATCGCGCGAAACCCGGGCGCCACTGGTTGAAGAGTTACAGCGCTTCAGCGACCGTCTGCCAGAGAAGCTGAAGTACCTGGCCGAGGCACCGGCTGCCGATCCGGAAGGCAATAAAACGCTGGTCCGTTTCAGCCGCAAAACCAAACAGCAGTACGTCTCCTCTGAAAAAGAGGGCAAAGCAACCGGCTGGTCCGCCTTCTATATTGATGGCAAATGGCAGGAAGTGAAGAAGTAATCCTATCAGGCCAGCGCTCGCTGGCCTTTTTCTGAGCCTTATATCAATCCGTTCTACATTCACACTTAAAATGATATAGTTGTTATAGCATTTCCGACCTTTCCTGATGCATGGCTTTTCTTCACCCTGTTAAGGCGACAATACGTCAACCGGGGATGCGACTCTGTAACTTACCGGGATGGAACAGATATGAAATTACAGCAGTTGCGCTATATCGTCGAAGTGGTTAATCACAACCTTAATGTCTCTTCGACGGCGGAAGGACTCTACACCTCGCAGCCTGGCATCAGTAAACAGGTCCGGATGCTGGAAGATGAGCTGGGGGTACAGATTTTTGCCCGCAGCGGTAAACACCTGACTCAGGTGACGCCAGCCGGTGAAGAGATTATCCGCATTGCGCGTGAGGTGCTTTCCAAAGTAGATGCGATTAAATCGGTAGCCGGTGAACATACCTGGCCAGACAAAGGGTCGCTGTATGTGGCAACCACCCATACTCAGGCGCGCTATGCACTGCCAGGCGTAATTAAAGGCTTCATTGAGCGCTATCCGCGGGTATCGCTGCATATGCATCAGGGGTCGCCGACGCAAATTGCCGAAGCGGTGTCCAAGGGCAATGCGGACTTCGCCATTGCTACCGAAGCACTGCATCTGTACGACGATTTGATTATGTTGCCGTGCTATCACTGGAACCGGGCGATTGTGGTGACGGCCGACCATCCGCTGGCCGGAAAAGGGCAGGTGACGATTGAAGAGCTGGCTGAATACCCGCTGGTGACCTACACCTTTGGCTTTACCGGGCGGTCAGAGCTTGATACCGCGTTTAACCGTGCCGGATTAACGCCGCGCATTGTTTTCACCGCCACCGACGCTGACGTTATCAAAACTTACGTAAGATTAGGTCTTGGCGTTGGGGTGATTGCCAGCATGGCGGTGGATCCGGTCTCCGACCCTGACCTGATTCGTATCGAAGCGGCGGACATTTTCACCAACAGCACCACCAAAATAGGCTTCCGCCGCAGCACCTTCCTGCGCAGCTATATGTATGATTTTATCCAACGTTTTGCGCCGCACCTGACGCGTGATGTGGTTGATACTGCGGTGGCGTTGCGTTCGAACGAAGATATTGAAGCCATGTTTAAGGACATTAAACTGCCGTTTAAATGAGCCTGATACGCATTAATGATGATAAAGGCTGCTCTGGGCGGCCTTTTTTTATTGCCAGATGTTAGCGCCAGATGAGAATCAAAAGTTTTTATTATTTTTTTGTAAATGAAACATCGATCACATGTTTTCGGTTTGGTCTTTCTTAAATGCGAATTACTACACATTTTTTGCCTTGCCGCTTTGCGGGACGCCAGGAATATTCCCATACTCCAGTTAAGACCTGATGAGAAGCCAGTTGAAATCAGGTTCTTTAATCTGCTCTTTAGTTTTGAATGGTCCTAAATGTAAATTAAGTCAAATTTATAATGTGATCGTTTAATTAAAAGTTTGTTCCACGGTTAATGATTTCTGACGTGATTAGGCCTTATTGATTAATAGCGTTAATCGTTTTACTCAATAAAAATAACTGGATTTTTGGCCTTAACGCGTTTAGGATTCGTCCTAAATCTTAATCGTTGTTATCAATCATTTTGTTGAGAGTGATTATCAAAAACTATGAATACACGACTGACTGTACAACCGGGTTTCCCGGCAAAAAGCACCAAGGTTGAGCGCACTGGCAACACCCGCCGCAAAGCCTGGCTGACCGTATTCGCTGCCTCAGCGCTGTTCTGGGTAGTTGTTGCTTTGATGATCTGGCGTATCTGGGGCTAAAGCCATGTGGGCAAATACACTCAGCCATAAACGTTCTTTGACTGCGCGTCAGCACAAGCCCGCTTCCTGTAAAGGGAAAGAGCCGCTTGCAAAGGACGAAAAAGTGTCTATCCCTGATTCCTGGGATTTGAGTGATAACCAGCGACACTTTATCGAGTCGTTCCTGGACCCTAAAACTAAATAACGCTGTTCGCTGTACCGTTTATTATTTTTACTGCTCTTTGCTCTTCTTTCCGGTTTCTCCGGCGGGCAGGTTAAAAGCCCAACTCCACACTCAGTAACACAAACGGGATTGATCCTTAACGGATGATCGCAGGCCTTTGTACGCCCAATTCAGGCGAAGGAGTGAACGCAATGAATATCATAAAAATGTCCTGGCTTAGCGCTTATGCCTTTAGCTTTGCGTTCTGGTCTGCGGCGGTGTGGATCACGCTCTGATTTGAATTAAATCACCTCTTTCTGATGCCTCGTCTCCGGACGGGGCATTTTCGTTTCGGCCGATTGTAGCAATTTGTGTTGTAATCAAAACGTTAACGAATTTGTGGTCTATCTTTAACATAAACCTTTAACTCTCTGAGGTTTAAAGACCACGATTATAAAGGAGGAGCTATGTCGTCTACCCTACGCGAGCAGAGTCAGGAAATACTGCAGGTCGACAATCAAAACTATCACATCTTCAGTCTTCCCCGCGCTGCTCAACACCTCGGTAACATTGATCGCTTACCCAAATCCCTGAAGGTTTTGCTGGAGAACCTGTTGCGCTGGCAGGATGGCGACTCCGTGACCGCGGAAGATATCCAGGCGCTGGTTGACTGGCAAAAAGATGCCCATGCCGATCGGGAAATCGCTTACCGTCCTGCGCGGGTACTCATGCAGGACTTTACCGGCGTGCCAGCGGTGGTTGACCTGGCGGCAATGCGCGAAGCCGTCAACCGGCTGGGCGGCGATGTCGCGAAGGTAAATCCCCTGTCGCCGGTTGATCTGGTGATTGACCACTCGGTCACCGTAGACCATTTCGGTGATGACGACGCGTTCGAAGAGAACGTCCGGCTGGAGATGGAGCGTAATCACGAACGTTACGTCTTTTTACGCTGGGGCCAGAAAGCCTTTGATAAATTCCGCGTGGTTCCGCCCGGCACCGGTATCTGCCACCAGGTTAACCTGGAGTACCTTGGCAAAGCGATCTGGCACGAAACCCTGAACGGCGAAGAGTATGCCTGGCCCGACACGCTGGTCGGGACTGATTCGCATACCACGATGATTAATGCGCTCGGCGTGCTGGGGTGGGGCGTCGGCGGCATTGAAGCGGAAGCGGCGATGCTCGGCCAGCCGGTCTCGATGCTGATTCCGGATGTAGTGGGCTTTAAACTCACTGGCAAATTACGTCCGGGGATCACCGCTACCGATCTGGTGCTGACGGTTACCCAGATGCTGCGTAAGCACGGCGTGGTAGGTAAATTCGTTGAGTTCTATGGCGACGGGCTGGCCGATTTGCCGCTGGCTGACCGCGCAACTATTGCGAATATGGCACCCGAATATGGTGCAACCTGTGGTTTCTTCCCGGTCGATGAAGTGACCCTGAGTTATATGACGCTGACCGGGCGTGATGCTGAACAGGTGGCGCTGGTTGAGGCTTATGCCAAAGCGCAAGGCCTGTGGCGCAACCCGGGCGATGAGCCACGCTTCACCAGTACCCTGGCGCTGGATATGAACGAAGTGGAATCGAGCCTCGCCGGACCTAAGCGCCCGCAGGACCGCGTTTCACTCGGTGACGTTCCCGCCGCCTTTGACGCCAGTAATGAACTGGAGGTCAACCACGCTCAGAAACCGCATAAAGCGGTCGACTATACCGACAGTGATACCGGACTGACCCACACCCTGACCGATGGCGCAGTGGTGATCAGCGCGATTACCTCTTGTACTAATACCTCCAACCCCAGCGTACTGATGGCCGCCGGACTGCTGGCGAAAAAAGCGGTTGAGCGGGGCCTGAAACGACAACCCTGGGTGAAAGCCTCGCTGGCTCCGGGTTCGAAGGTGGTATCCGACTATCTGGCGGTGGCGCAGCTCACCTCTTATCTGGATCAGCTCGGCTTTAATCTGGTCGGCTACGGCTGCACCACCTGTATCGGCAACTCCGGGCCGCTGAAAGATGAGATTGAATCGGCGATTAAGCAGGGCGATCTGACGGTTGGAGCGGTGCTTTCAGGTAACCGAAATTTTGAAGGCCGTATCCATCCGCTGATCAAAACCAACTGGCTGGCATCACCGCCGCTGGTGGTGGCTTACGCGCTGGCGGGCAACATGAAGATCAACCTGCAAACCGATCCGCTCGGCCACGATCGAAACGGCCAGCCGGTTTATCTGAAGGATATCTGGCCATCGCCAGAGGAGATCTCTACTGCGGTGCAGCAGGTCACCAGCGACATGTTCCACAAAGAGTACGCTGAGGTGTTTGACGGCACGCCAGAATGGCAGCAGATCAAGGTGAGCGAAGCCGCGACCTACGAATGGGACGAAGGCTCAACCTACATTCGCCTGTCGCCGTTCTTTGATGACATGGAGAAAGAGCCTAAGCCGGTGCAGGATATTCGCGGCGCGCGGGTGCTGGCGATACTGGGCGACTCGGTTACCACCGACCACATCTCCCCGGCCGGCAGTATCAAGGCTGAAAGTCCGGCGGGGCGTTATCTGCTGGCGCATGGGGTAGAGCGCAACGACTTCAACTCTTACGGTTCCCGTCGCGGTAACCACGAAGTGATGATGCGCGGTACCTTCGCCAATATCCGTATTCGCAATGAGATGGTGCCGGGCGTCGAGGGCGGCTACACCTGTCACTATCCGAGCGGCGAGCAACTGGCTATTTACGACGCAGCGATGAAGTATCAGGCGGAAGGCGTGCCGCTGGCGGTGATCGCCGGTAAAGAGTATGGATCGGGATCGAGTCGTGACTGGGCGGCGAAAGGTCCGCGCCTGCAGGGCGTGCGGGTGGTGATCGCCGAATCCTTTGAACGTATTCACCGTTCGAATCTGATTGGTATGGGGATACTGCCGCTGGAATTCCCGCAGGGCGTAAGCCGTAAAACGCTGGGACTGACCGGGGAAGAGCAGATTGACGTCGAGAACCTGAGCGCGCTGACGCCGGGCTGTACGGTTAAAGTCACGCTGACCCGCGCCGATGGCAGTAAAGAGGAGCTGGATACGCGTTGCCGCATCGATACCGGCAACGAGCTGACCTATTACCGTAACGACGGCATCCTGCATTACGTGATCCGTAATATGCTGGACTAACAAAAAAGCCGGGGAAACCCGGCTTTTTCAATTATGACTTCGGCAGTATGTGCCCCATCTTTTCCGCTTTGGTGTCCAGATAGTGCGCATTCTTAGGATTGCGACCCACTACCAGCGGCACCCGTTCAACAATGTTAATGCCGGCTTCGCTGAGGATTTCAACTTTGCGCGGATTGTTAGTCAGCAGCCGCACTTCATTGACGCCGAGCAATTTAAACATATCAGCGCACAGCGTGAAGTCGCGTTCATCGGCGGCAAAACCGAGTTGATGGTTCGCTTCTACTGTGTCGTAACCTTTATCCTGCAACGCGTAGGCGCGGATCTTATTCAGCAGGCCGATGTTGCGTCCTTCCTGACGATGATAGAGCAACGCGCCGCGACCCTCTTCAGCGATGGCATTCAACGCCGCTTCCAGCTGGAAGCCACAGTCGCAGCGCAGGCTGAATAGCGCATCGCCGGTCAGGCATTCGGAATGAACGCGCGCCAGTACCGGCTCGTTGTCATTAATATCGCCAAAGACCAGAGCAACATGGTCATGTCCGGTTGCCAATTCTTCGAAACCGACCATCAGGAAATCTCCCCATGGCGTGGGCAGTTTGGCTTCTGCCACCCGTTTAAGCTGCATGTGACTCTCCAGAACCTTCAGAGGATGCACTATCATCATGATAGCGCACAGGCCAGTGTGGCCTGACAAACGTGCAATATTGTGCCACAACCCAGCGGCGCGCTGGTAATCTGTCAGAACAATTGGTGTGATAAAGCACAATTATCTAATCTAAAGCGCTTATGTTATTCTTTTTTAAGCTAAAGTTATGCTGGTTTCGCTGTTTGTCACCGATATAAGGGAAAAGGATGTATAAAATTTCGCGTCGTACCACCTTCGGGATGTTACTGCTGTTAATTATGCCGATCGGCGTCTGGTTATCGGGCTGGCAATGGCAACCGGGTGAAAGCAACGCGATGCTGAAAGGCCTGTTCTGGATGACCGAAACGGTGACCAATCCATGGGGGATTGTGACCAGCGTGCTGCTGAGTGCCTGGGTATTATGGTGCCTGCGTTTTCGTCTCAAGCCGGCCATCCTGCTGTTGCTGATCATGAATGCCACTATTCTGGCCGGTCAGTACACCAAATCGTTCATTAAAGAGCAGGTGCAGGAGCCGCGTCCGTATGTGATCTGGCTTGAACAGCATCATGGACTGGACGACAAAGCGTTCTACCAACTGAAGCGCAAGCAGCGTGGCGAAATGGTCACCGCGTTAATTGCCGATGAGAACCAGATTCCCGGCTGGCTGAAACGCCACTGGGCCTTCGAAACCGGTTTCGCCTTTCCGTCGGGCCACACCATGTTTGCCGCCAGCTGGGCCCTGCTGGCGATCGGTTTGCTGTGGCCACGTCGCCACTACAAAACGGTGGTTATCATCTTTCTCTGGGCGATGGGCGTCATGGGCAGTCGTCTGCTGCTGGGGATGCACTGGCCGCGCGATCTGGCCATGGCAACCGTGCTGTCGTGGCTGCTGGTCACCGTCGCGACCTGGCTGGCCCAGCGCGTCTGTGGTCCGCTAAGCCTGCCGCCAGCCGAGCAAAAAGAGGTGGCGCAGCGGGAACCCTGATTGTAATTCGCCATAAAGTCCCCATATTATTGATCGGGCTGGCGTAAAAGCGGGCCGTACGATGCTGCTGGGAGCAGCATTTTTGCCGGAGTTTTGGCATAATTCTACCTGACAACCTCACAACAGGATGCACTGTGAAATATTTGCTGATTTTTTTAGTGGTATTGGTCATTTTCATTATCTCCGTCACGTTAGGCGCGCACAACGACCAGGTTATTACCTTCAACTACCTGCTGGCGCAGGGTGAGTTCAGCATTTCGACCTTACTGGCAACCTTGTTTGGTGCGGGTTTCGTGCTCGGCTGGGTAATCTGCGGTCTGTTCTGGTTACGCACCCGCGTTTCGCTGGCCAATGCCAATCGAAAAATTAAGCGTATGCAGGCGCAGATTGAGCAGAGCACCGTGGTAGCGACAGCGCCATCCTCACCGGCTGGCCGGGAATAAACATCGATGCTTGAGCTGCTGTTTCTGTTACTGCCGGTTGCGGCTGCGTATGGCTGGTACATGGGCCGCCGCAGTGCGCAACAGGACAAGCAACAGGAAGCCAACCGTCTGTCACGCGAATATGTCGCTGGCGTCAACTTCCTGCTCTCCAATCAGCAGGATAAAGCGGTCGACCTGTTCCTCGATATGCTGAAAGAGGACAGTGGCACCGTTGAAGCTCACCTGACGCTGGGTAACCTGTTTCGCTCGCGCGGTGAAGTCGATCGCGCCATCCGCATCCATCAGGCGTTAATGGAAAGTGCCTCCCTCAGTTATGAACAGCGTCTGTTGGCGATCCAGCAGCTGGGCCGTGACTACATGGCGGCCGGGCTGTATGACCGCGCAGAGGATATGTTTAAGCAGCTGACGGATGAAACCGATTTCCGCATCGGTGCGCTGCAGCAGCTGTTGCTGATCCATCAGGCGACCAGCGACTGGCAGCAGGCGATTGACGTAGCTGAGCGGCTGGTCAAACTGGGCAAGGATAAGCAGAAAGGTGAAATCGCCCATTTCTACTGCGAACTGGCGCTTCAGGCGATGAGCAGTGACGACCTCGATCGCGCCATGAGCCTGCTGAAGAAAGGGGAGGCGGCCGATCGTCAGAGCGCACGCGTCTCGATTATGATGGGGCGTATTCTGATGGAAAAAGGCGACTACGCCAAAGCCGTCGGCCACCTGCAGCGGGTGCTGGATCAGGACAAAGAGCTGGTAAGCGAAACGCTGTCGATGCTCGAAACCTGCTTCCAGCGGCTCAATCAACCGGAAGCCTGGGCTGAATTCCTGCAACGCTGCGTTGAAGAGAATACCGGTGCTGCTGCCGAACTCTATCTGTCAGATATCCTTGAACAGCAGCAGGGGCCGGAAGCGGCGCAGAACTACATCAACCGCCAGCTTCAGCGCCATCCCACTATGCGGGTCTTCCATCGCCTGATGGATTTCCACCTGCACGAAGCGGAGGACGGCCGCGCCAAAGAGAGCCTGATGGTGCTGCGCGACATGGTCGGCGAGCAGATTCGCACCAAACCGCGCTATCGCTGCCAGAAGTGTGGCTTCACGGCTCATGCGCTTTACTGGCATTGCCCGTCGTGCCGCACCTGGTCATCAGTTAAGCCGATTCGGGGTCTTGACGGCCAGTAATGAGCGCGCCTTGCAGTGAGTTGCCAGCTCGGTTAATAGTTACAACATACTAAAGAGAGTTTACTACAATCCAGCACGGAGACAGTGCGCGCGAAGTCAGGCAGGGCGAGAATGGCGATTGTGATGACCCGAGGCCGCAGGTAGAATGCTTGCCGTTTGTCTATCGCGCCCGCGGGTGCCCACTGCAGAGGAAATGACATGTCTTCACCCCACACCGTGACCGCTTCGCCGATTCTGGTGGCACTTGATTATCATGACATCAACAGCGCGCTGCGCTTTGTCGATCAGATCGATCCGCGCAGCTGCCGGCTGAAAGTGGGCAAAGAGATGTTTACGCTGTTTGGCCCCTCGCTGGTCACCACGTTGCAGCAGCGCGGATTTGAGGTGTTTCTCGATCTTAAATTCCACGACATCCCCAACACCACCGCGCATGCGGTGGCCGCTGCTGCCGATTTAGGGGTATGGATGGTCAATGTCCACGCCAGCGGTGGGGCGCGCATGATGAACGCCGCCCGTGAAGCGCTGCTACCCTATGGTAAAGAGGCACCGCTGTTGATAGCCGTCACCGTGCTGACCAGTATGGATGAAGAGGATCTGAGAGGCCTCGGCATCACCCTCTCGCCGGCCGAACAGGCTGAACGACTGGCAAAGCTGACCCGCGAATGCGGCCTTGATGGGGTGGTCTGTTCGGCGCAGGAGGCGGTCCGCTTCAAACAGGTGATCGGTCAGGATTTTGCGCTGGTTACGCCGGGTATTCGTCCGGCGGGCAGTGATGCCGGCGATCAGCGTCGCATTATGACGCCGCTGCAGGCGAAACAGGCGGGGGTCGATTATATGGTTATCGGCCGTCCGATTACCCAATCTGCCGATCCGGCAGCGGCACTGCAGGCCATTCTGCACAGCCTGGAGGAGAAGTAATGGCAAATGATAATCCACTGGTATATTCAACCGACAGCGGCCGCATCACGCAGCCTGAGCAAAAGGCTGAACGGCCAAAAGGTGATGGTATTGTCCGCATTCAGCGCCAGACCAGCGGGCGTAAAGGCAAAGGCGTCTGCCTGATTAGCGGTATCGATATGGATGATGCCGGGTTAACGCAGCTGGCGGCTGAGCTGAAAAAGAAATGCGGCTGTGGCGGCTCGCTGAAAGAGGGCGTGATTGAAATTCAGGGCGACAAACGCGACCTGCTGAAAACGCTGCTGGAAGCCAAAGGCATGAAGGTCAAACTGGCAGGCGGCTGAATAAAAAATCGGGCTACAGAAGTAGCCCGATTGACAGGTAGATGCTTAGCGTAGCCGATTATTATTTTAATACGGTCATTAATGGACCTGATGACCGATAATACCACCTACCGCAGCGCCGCCGACCGTGCCGAGCGCGCTACCGTTAGTCAGTACTGAACCCCCAATCGCACCCGCACCCGCGCCAATCGCGGTATTACGGTCGCGTTTAGACCAGTTAGAACAGCCGCTTAATGCGACAACTAATGTGGTAGCCAGTACAACTGCGGTGATTCGTTTCATTTTAATTGTCATAAACTTCTCCTTTAATGTGCTCACAGAGGCAACACCTTAAGTATAGCTCCGATATTTCCTCAACCCGCTTGTGCGCCCATTATTGCCGCTTCCCTGTCGGCATCGAAACAGGATTCACCATCGACACACTGTCTGTAGCGGGTGAGTGACAACGCCGGACCATCAGGACCACGCATTGCCTGAGGGAATTCTATGCATTCTGCGCCAATTACGAAGATAGACAATTCTGAAATTACGACACATTTTTGCATTCACAGCCATTTCCCTCTGCGTTTATAGCCATTTGCTCCATAACCTTTTTGCGTCGTAATCCGCAGAATTTAAGGACAATTGTCGGCAGGAGAAAAGGCATGCTGGAACAGCTTAAACAACAGGTTCTGGACGCGAATCTGGATCTACCTAAATACAACCTGGTGACTTTCACCTGGGGAAATGTCAGCGCGGTAGACCGCGAGCGGGGCTTACTGGTGATTAAACCCTCGGGCGTGCGTTATGAAGAGATGACGCGCGACGATATGGTGGTGGTTGAACTGGCGAGCGGCAAGGTGGTGGAAGGCGATAAACGTCCTTCGTCCGACACGGCCACCCATCGAGCACTCTATCTGGCCTGGCCTGAGGTCGGCGGTATCGTCCATACCCATTCCCGCCACGCGACCATCTGGGCGCAGGCAGGGCGAGCGATTCCCGCCTGGGGCACCACTCATGCCGATGATTTCTACGGCGAGATCCCCTGTACCCGGGCGATGCGCGATGACGAGATCCAGCAGCAGTATGAATGGAATACCGGTGAAGTGATTATTGAAACCTTTGCCCGGCGCGGCCTGTCACCTTCAGCGATACCGGCGGTGCTGGTTAATTCACACGGACCCTTTGCCTGGGGTAAAGATGCCCATGCGGCGGTGCACAGCGCGGTGGTGCTGGAAGAGGTAGCCTACATGGGGCTGTTCAGCCAGCAACTGACGGCAAATCTGCCGCCGATTCAGCAAACCCTGCTTGACCTGCACTACCTGCGCAAGCATGGCGACAACGCCTGGTACGGGCAGAAATAATCGTCGGGACGCCTGCTGCGTCCCGTTTTTTTTAGCTCAGCTGCAACTGGTATGGCGATCGTGATCATACTTATCAAAACAATCAATCAATAAAAATAAAACACTGTTTCATTTTATCGAGGAGATCACTGTTTTCGTTACGCTCAGTCACTATTTTGCTTGCATCGCCTTCGGGCACTTTTCGCAGCTCCCACTGGCATAGCAAAGGTGACATCAATATGCATATCAAACGTGCAATAGACAAAATTCCTGGCGGCATGATGTTGATTCCGCTGTTTATCGGCGCGCTCTGTCATACCTTCTCTCCTGGTGCCGGAAAGTACTTTGGCTCTTTCACCAACGGCTTAATGACCGGCACCGTGCCGATTCTGGCAGTGTGGTTTTTCTGTATGGGGGCGTCGATCAAGCTAAGCGCCACCGGCACGGTGTTACGCAAGTCCGGCACGCTGGTGCTGACCAAAATTGCAGTGGCCTGGGTGGTGGCGGCTATTGCGTCGCGCGTGATGCCGGAGAACGGGGTTGAGGTCGGCATGTTTGCCGGTTTATCCACCCTGGCGCTGGTGGCGGCGATGGATATGACCAACGGCGGACTTTATGCCTCGATCATGCAGCAATACGGTTCCAAAGAGGAAGCGGGGGCATTTGTGCTGATGTCGCTTGAATCCGGTCCGCTGATGACCATGGTGATTCTCGGGACGGCAGGAATTGCGTCATTCGAGCCGCATGTGTTTGTCGGGGCGGTGCTGCCGTTTGTGGTGGGATTTGCATTAGGGAACCTTGATCCTGAACTGCGGGAATTCTTCGGCAAAGCGGTGCACACCCTGATCCCGTTCTTCGCATTTGCGCTGGGTAACACTATCAATCTGGCGGTGATCGTCGAAACCGGCCTGCTGGGCATCATGCTGGGCGTCGCGGTGATCATCATTACCGGCATCCCGCTGATTCTCACCGATCGACTGATTGGCGGCGGTGACGGCACGGCGGGCGTGGCCGCGTCCAGTACTGCCGGGGCTGCAGTAGCAACGCCGGTGTTGATTGCTGAAATGCTGCCGCAGTTTAAAGCGGTTGCGCCGGCGGCAACCGCGCTGGTGGCGACCTCGGTGATTGTCACCTCGGTGCTGGTGCCGATCATCACCGCCATTTATTCAAAACGCGTTAAGCGTATGCATGTCGCCATCGATCAACGCGCTGCCATCAAGTAACCCGCCTAATCAATCCCCGACAGGCCTGTCGGGGATCACTCTGGATTTTGTGTTGTAAATCAATCTCTCATTTGGTCTGGACTCACTCTGCATTACGCTGATGTGGCGTGTTAAGCGCATCAAATATAAACAGAGGATGAGACAATGACAGTTATTAACCAAGCAACGTGCAGATTATTTACCGAAGTCGGCAACACCACCCAGTTAGTCGCCTATTACGAGGAAGGACGACGCACCATGTGGATGATGTTGCGTGCTCAGCCGCGTCCCAGCTTCAACCACGAACTGATTGAGGAGATCATGAACCTGAGCTATGCCGCGCAGCGTTCCGGTTTGCCAATCGACTTCTGGGTGACGGGTTCGCTGGTGCCGCAGATGTTTAACGCCGGAGGTGACCTGCGCTTCTTTGTTGAGTGCATTCGCAATAACCGGCGCGAAGCGCTGCGGGCTTATGCCCGGGCCTGCGTTGACTGCATCCATTCAGCAGCTCGCGGCTTTGACACCGGCGCGGTCACGCTGGCGATGATTGAGGGCAGTGCTTTAGGCGGTGGCTTTGAAGCCGCGCTGGCGCACCACTTCATTCTGGCGCAGAACAACGCGCGGATGGGCTTCCCGGAAATTGCCTTTAACCTGTTCCCGGGCATGGGCGGCTATTCGCTGGTGGCACGTCGTGCCGGCATGAAGCTGGCCGAAGAGCTGATCTGTGAAGGGGAGTCGCACAGCGCGGAATGGTACGAAACACGCGGTCTGGTGGATAAAGTGTTTCAGCCAGGTGACAGCTATCGCGCCACCCGAACCTTTATCGATACCTTACGTCCGAAACTCAACGGCGTGCGGGCAATGCTGAAAGCGCGTCAGCGCGTGCTGCAATTGTCACGCGCTGAGCTGATGGACATTACCGAAGACTGGGTGGATTACGCCTTTACCATCGAACCCAAAGACATTGCTTATATGGAACGTCTGGTACAGTTACAAAACCGCCACAGCGCATCACTGCGTAAAGCGGGCTAGTAATTATCAGCGTTAAACGCGGGCAGGATGCTTAGCCAGCCAATGCCCAAATTGCTCCGCGGGCATTGGTTTTGCGTAGAGATAGCCCTGACGCCCGTCAACACCACTTTTAAGGATAAACTTCTCTTCATCCCGGGTTTCAATACCCTCGGCAATCACCAGCAGGTCAAGCGCCTTGGCGACGGCGACGATGGCACGCACCAGCGATTGTGAAACCGGCTGCTTATTGATATTACGGATAAAACTTTGATCGAGCTTGATGGCGTTAATCGGGACCCGCGCCAGTTGTGACAGCGAAGAATAGCCGGTACCAAAGTCATCCAGATGCACCTGAGCCCCCAAATCCTGAAATTGTTTCATCAGCTTCAGCGCTTCGGTCTCATTTTCGATCAGGCAACTTTCGGTCAGCTCAATGTCGATTGGGCAATCGGTCAGACCGGCCTCGGTCAGCGCCTGTTTCAAATCGCTGTAGATACTTTGATCGATCAGCTGGCGGGCAGAGACGTTGACGGCCACCCGCAGATACACGCCGTCCTGACGCCAGGCGATAATTTGCTTCAGCACGTTAAGCATCACCCAGCGACCCAGCGGCACAATCAGACCAGACTCTTCGGCGTAGGGAATAAAGTCGCCCGGCGAGACCAGCCCGCGCTCCGGGGAAATCCAGCGAACCAGCGCTTCGGCGCTGCGCACTTTACCGTCGCTGTCGATCTTCGGCTGATAGTGAACAATCAGGTGATCCAGCTCGAGCGCTTTACGCAGGTTGGTGTCGAGCCACAGATACTCAAACACCCGCTGATTCATCTCAGCCGCAAACACGCAAAACTTGCCGCGGCCGTTCTCTTTCGCATGGTACATGGCGGTATCGGCGTTGCGGATCAGGCTTTCGCGATCTTCGCCATGCATCGGGGCGAGGGCGATACCGATCGAGCAGCCGCTGTAGACTTCAATCAGCCCGATGCGGAACGGCTGACGCAGCCGCTCGAGGATGCGGGAAGACATCGCCTCCAGTGCCGCCTGGCTGGTATGTTCGGCCAGCACTACAAATTCATCGCCGCCTAAACGACCCAGGGTCTGATCTTTGCCGAGACAGCTCAGGATCGCCAGCGACACCGCCTGCAGTAGCTGATCGCCAAACATATGACCGTAGGCGTCATTCACTTTCTTGAAATTGTCGAGATCGAGATAGACCACGCCGGTCTGATCGTCACCGGCCTGCTCCAGCGCCTGGCTCATTTGCTGATGAATCGCGTTGCGATTGGGTAATCCGGTCACCGTATCGGTGTTGGCCAGCACCCGCAGGCGTTCCTGGGCGCGGCGCTCCTCGGTTATGTCCGTGCCTGAACAGATGAGGAAAATTTCATTTTTGCCACTGCCGCTGTGAACGAACTTATTACGAAACAAGAACAGTCGCTGGCCTTTTCTGGTTTTCACCCAGCGCTCGACCTCATAGGAGTTACCATCCCGGAAGAAGCCGGCAATGTTACGTCGCGAGGCTGCGGCTTCCTGTTTGGTCATAAACAGCTGAAAGACATTCCGGCCTATCACCTCATGTTCATTCAGACCGGTATATTCTTCACTCAGGCGGTTAAAACGCTGGATGTTGCCACGCTGGTCGAGAATGACGATCACCGAATTGGCTTCGGAAACCACCTGTTCGGCGAATGAAAGGCCCAATGTCAAATCGCGCGCGACCGCGGCGGTATCGCCCCAGGCGGAGGCGGTTCCGGCCCATGAAGATTGGTTAACTTTGCGACCGACCAGATGCAGCGGAACCGCAACACCCTGTAACGGCAGCGTCAGATTAATACTTGAGGTAATGACCGGCATGGCCCGTATCATCGCAGCCTGGCCGGGGGTTAGCGGCAGGGCTATGTTGGTTAGTGACGACTCATCTTCGGCAAAATTCAGCGCATCGCTGTCCGCGGTCAGACGCCAATGAGGGCTGGTTGTACCAAACAAGGTGTACAACAACGTTTGCCCTTGTTCATCGGTCATGGAAACTTCCTCCGGGGAGTGCTCTGCAGGCGTTATCTCATTATTTTAGCAACAGTATTCATCATCCGACCTTAGTACAAGGCACAAACCAAATATATTTTGCTATCAAGATAAGAATGGCACAAAAAAGCCCCACTTCTGTGGGGCTTATTACGCTCATCAGCAGGGACATTTCCCCAGCTTACCGGCCTGGCTTGGGAAGCGGGCATCCAGGCAGTAACGGTGAAAATCGCGCTCATTCATTGGCGGCTGTTCAGGGTGATGCAGTCGCATATGCTGCAGGTATGTTTGATAATCCTGCACCCCGACCATTAAGCGAAAGCACTGTTGCAGGCCGCGCCACAGGGTCCGCCAGCGAAAGGGGGCCGCCTCGCGGGCCGCGACAAACTGGCAGTGATGAATCTGCCACTTGCCCTGCGGACGACGCACCGGATGAATCGCATCAGACATGACGCACCTCCTTATTACGCAGCGCGACCGTCGACTCATGCGTGGTCGGCAGGTTACTGCGCAGTGCCTTACGGATGACAAAGAAGGCGGCAATCAGCATTGTCACCGCCACCAGCATGAAGAAGCCGCACAGCGCCGCATTGATCTGGTTGCTGAAGACGATGGTCTGCATATCGGCCACGGTTTTCGCCGGGGCAATCAATACGCCTTCATCCAGCCCTTTACGGAACTTGCTGGCCTGAGCCAGAAAGCCGATTGACGGTTTTTCATGGAAAATTTTCTGCCATCCGGCGGTCATTGAGGTAATGAACAGCCAGATAGTTGGCAGGATGGTGACCCAGGCGTAGCGCTGCTTTTTCATTTTGAACAGCACCACGGTACCGAGGATCAGTGCCATTGACGCCAGCATCTGGTTGCCGATGCCAAACAGCGGCCACAGGGTGTTAATGCCGCCCAGCGGATCGACCACGCCCTGATAGACAAAGAAGCCCCAGCCCGCCACCGCGACTGTGGTACCGGCCATGTTACCGAGCCACGAGCGGTTATTTGCCAGCGAAGGCACCACGGTGCCGACCAGATCCTGCACCATAAAACGGCAGGCGCGGGTACCCGCATCCACCGCGGTCAGGATAAACAGCGCTTCAAACAGAATGGCGAAGTGATACCAGAACGCCATCATCGCCCGGCTGTTAAAAATGTCGGTAATGATGTGCGCCATCCCGACGGCAAAGGTTGGTGCGCCACCGGCACGCGACAGGATAGAGCCTTCACCCACATCGCGGGCAATGCCGCTCAGCATCTCTGGCGTCACCACAAAGCCCCAGCCGTTGATCACCTGTGAGGCGCTCTCAACGGTGGTGCCGATCAGCGCAGCCGGTGAGTTCATGGCGAAATAGACGCCTGGGTCCAGCACCGAGGCGCAAATCAGCGCCATGATCGCCACGAAAGACTCCATCAGCATCGCCCCGTAACCAATGAAGCGAATATGGCTTTCACGCTCCACCAGTTTCGGTGTGGTGCCGCTCGACACCAGCGCATGGAAGCCGGAGATGGCACCACAGGCAATAGTGATAAACAGGAACGGGAACATTGCGCCGGAGAAGACCGGGCCGCTGCCGTCGATAAATTTGGTCACCGCCGGCATTTTCATCTCAGGCATGGCAAACACGATGCCAATCGCCAGCCCGACAATCACGCCAATTTTGAGGAAGGTAGACAGGTAATCACGCGGAGCCAGCAGCAGCCAGACCGGCAGGACCGAGGCAATGAAGCCGTAAATCACCAGAACCCAGGTGAGCGAAGTACCTTTCAGGGTGAAAAACGGCCCCCAGTAAGGATGCTGCGCTACGTCGCCGCCATAGATAATCGCCGCCATCATCAGCACAAAGCCAATCAGCGACACTTCAGCGATTTTTCCGGGGCGGATAAAGCGCATGTAAACGCCCATAAACAGCGCGATAGGAATGGTGGCGGCGATGGTAAACAGTCCCCACGGGCTGTTGGCTAGCGCCTTAACCACCACCAGCGCCAGCGCCGACAGAATGATGATCATCACGCCAAGCGCGCCGAGCATGGTGACCACACCGGCAAAGGCACCCAGTTCCTGCCGTGCCATCTCGCCCAGCGAGCGGCCATCGCGGCGGGTAGAGATAAACAGGATCAGAAAGTCCTGTACCGCACCGGCCAGCATCACCCCGACCAGAATCCATATGGTGCCGGGCAGGAAGCCCATTTGTGCTGCCAGAATCGGCCCGACCAGCGGACCGGCCCCGGCAATGGCCGCGAAGTGGTGACCAAACAGCACCCATTTGTTGGTCGGCACATAATCGAGACCGTCATTCAGCCGCTCGGCGGGTGTCAGGCGGCGATCATCCAGTTCAAAAATATTGCGGGCAATAAACAGGCTGTAGAAGCGATAGGCGATGCTGTAGCAGGCCACCGCCGCAATCACCAGCCAGACTGCGTTGACGTGTTCGCCGCGGCTGAGTGCCAGCATAGCGAAAGCGCCCGCGCCGATTAACGCCACCACTAACCAGATCGCGCCGGTTTTGACGTTTTTCATGACTAACTCCTTGTGAGGATCGAGAGAGATGCGATCGAAAACAACGAGTCAAACTTAATGTAATGGAATGTAAGTGAAAGTTAATCGAGGAAGAAGTGTGAAGCGGGGTACAAATTTAACATTTTTGCAAAGCAGAGGCGGTGGGAATGGACGGGATAACCAGGGTTATCCCGTCAGATTTCAGACTTAAACGGCGGGGCGAGCCACCACGCTACGGGTTTCCATCCGGACTTCCGCAATGGTGACATCGATAACGTCAGTGACACGGTAAACCACTTCGCCTTTGATCTGCACGGTGCCATTTTCCTGGCTGCAGACCAGTTCATCACGCACCGCGTGGATGAACGGGGCCGGGATAAACGCGACCGCACCGAACTCCAGCAGGCGCACCCGCATGCCGCCGCGCGACACGTCGATGATCTCCGCGCTAAAGCGACGGTCGGTTGCCGCGAACGGTGCCAGGTAGCGGGCATATAGCCAGTCACCGACATCGCGCTCCGCCATGCGGTTGAGGCGACGACGTTCACTCATGGTGACGGTCAGCGCTTCATCCGGACGGGCGATCTGATCGCCACGAATGATCGCTTTCAGCAGGCGATGGTTGATCATATCGCCGAACTTACGGATCGGTGAGGTCCAGGTGGCGTAGGCTTCAAGGCCGAGACCAAAGTGCGGACCCGGCTCGGTGCTGATCTCAGCAAAGGTCTGGAAGCGACGGATGCGGCTGTCAAGGAACTGGGTCGGCTGGGCATCCAGCTCACGGCGCAGCACGCGGAAACCTTCCAGCGTGGTAATCGCCTGAGCATCGACGCTGATACCGTGGTTAGCCAGCACGGCGGCAGCCTGTTCGGCGTTGGTGCTATCGAAACCGGCATGCACGTTATAGATACCGAAACCGAGCGTATCACGCAGCACTTTAGCCGCGCAGACGTTAGCCAGAATCATCGACTCTTCAACGATACGATTGGCGATGCGGCGAGGCTCAGCTACGATCTCCAGCACTTCGCCTTTCTCACCCAGCAGGAAGCGGTAGTCAGGGCGATCTTTGAACACCAGCGCATGGGTCTGACGCCATTCGCTGCGTGCCAGACAGAGACGGTGCAGCAGACGGATTTGCTCAGCAATTGCCTCGCTTTCCGGCTGCCACTCACCGCTGTTTTCCAGCCAGTCAGACACCTCGTCATATGCCAGTTTGGCTTTGGACTCGATCCAGGCAGCAAAGAACTGTGGATCATCAGCCAGGCTGCCATCCGGGCTGACGTTGACGCGGCAGGCCAGCGCGGGACGACGCGCATGCGGACGCAGCGAGCAGACGTCATCGGAAAGCTGACGCGGCAGCATCGGAATATTAAAGCCCGGCAGATAGTTGGTGAAGGCACGCTGCGCCGCCAGTTTATCCAGCTGACTACCTTCCGGCACGTAGGCGGTAGGATCGGCGATAGCCACGGTCAGGCGCAACGCCCCATCTTCCAGCGCTTCTACGTAGAGCGCATCATCCATATCTTCGGTGCTGGCACTGTCGATGGTGACAAAATCCAGCGCGGTCAGATCTTCACGCGTCAGATCTTCATCCAGCATTTCGCCAAAGCTGACATCAGGCGCTTCACGCTCAAGGTTATGACGCGACAGCGTCACCCACCATGGCGCGAGGTGATCGTCAGCTTTAACAATGAAATCGGTCAGTTCGGCATAAAAACCGCGATCGCCTTTCAGCGGATGGCGGCGCATCTCAGCGACGGCCCAGTCACCATTCTCAAACTCATGCGTCAGTCCACGCACCGGACGGCACTGAATGGCGTCCTTCAGCAGCGGATGATCCGGCACGATGGACAGGCGATCGTCTTTTTTCTGTACCCGGCCAACAAAGCGGCTCAGGAACGGCTCAACCAGCGTTTCTGGCTCAGCGCTTTCACGATCTTTATCGCTGTGGATCACGGCAACGATACGGTCACCGTGCATCACTTTCTTCATCTGCGGGGGCGGGATGAAGTAGCTTTTTTGTGCATCGACTTCCAGGAAGCCGAAGCCTTTTTCGGTGCCTTTAACGACGCCTTCAGCGCGAGGCGTTTGCGAGTGGAGCTTCTCTTTCAGCTGCGCGAGCAGCGGGTTATCCTGGAACATAATTTTTACGTTTCGTGGCCTATTAGCGGCTGACAGTTTTACGCGAATCGACGCCGCGCGGCAAGGCAAAAAGCCGGGCAAGCCGGCTTTTAAGGGGGCAGAACTGACCGCGATCAGGCAATGCGTTGGTCGGCCAGCGCCGATGACAGTTCAAGTTTAACCGGCACCGATTTCGAGGTCGGCGTACCGCTGCCATCGCCAAAGCTGTTCAGCGGCACCAGCGGGTTAGTTTCCGGATAATAGGCCGCCAGATTGCCGCGTGGAATATTGTACGGCACCAGCTTAAATCCGCTGACGCGGCGGGTGATGCCATCATTCCACAGGGTTTCAATATCGACATTCTGGCCTTCCGTGAAGCCTAAATCTGCCATGTCGTCCGGGTTGATAAACACCACTTCACGCTGACCAAACACCCCGCGATAACGGTCATCAAGGCCGTAAATGGTGGTGTTGTACTGATCGTGTGAACGCAGGGTCTGCAGGGTGAATGGCACTTCCTGATCCAGATTCGGGAACAGCGAGGCCGGCAGCGCCGCAGCGCTGAACTCGGCTTTGCCACTGGCGGTATTGAAGCGCAGTTCCGCCGCTGCGTTACCAAGGTAAAAGCCGCCCGGGATATCGCATTTAGCGTTAAAGTCAGCAAAGCCTGGAATAGTGGCGGCGATGTGCTCGCGGATCAGGTTGTAATCGCCTGCCAGCGCCAGCCACTTCACTTTCTCATCACCCAGCACCGCATGGGCGATACCGGCCACAATCGCGGTTTCAGAACGCTGAGTCTCTGCCAGCGGAATACCAATCCCCTCAGAGGCGTGCACCATACTGAATGAATCTTCCACCGTGATGAACTGGTTGCCGGTGGCCTGACGGTCACGCTCGGTACGGCCCAGCGTCGGCAGGATTAACCCTTCGTGACCCGGCACCAGATGGCTGCGGTTCAGTTTGGTGCTGATGTGAACCGTCAGTCCACAGCGTGACAAGGCTTCCTCGGTGCGCGGCGAGTCCGGCGCAGCGGCGGCCAGGTTACCTCCCAGCGCGATCAGCACTTTCACTTCGTCACGCAGCATCGCATTCAGCGCTTCCACGGTGTTGTGACCGTGGGCGCGTGGCGGTTCAAAGTTGAAGTGGTTACCCAGCGCATCAAGAAACGCCGGCGACGGTTTTTCATCAATGCCCATGGTGCGGTTGCCCTGCACGTTACTGTGACCACGCACCGGGCACAGGCCTGCGCCTTTTTTGCCCAGCTGGCCGAACAGCAGCTGCAGGTTAGTGATTTCACGCACCGTATCAACCGAATGCTTATGCTGGGTAATGCCCATCGCCCAGGTGCAGATCACCCGGTCGGCACTCTGGTAAATCGCTGCGGCTTCGCGGATTTGCGCCTGGGTCAGCCCTGACTGCGCCACAATCTGCATCCAGTCGGTGTTATCAACCGCCTCAATATAGGCTTCAATGCCGTTGGTTTTGGCATTAATAAAGGTCTGATCGAACAGGCCGCTTTCACCGGCGGCCAGCCGGGCGCGATGCGTTTCCAGCAGGCATTTCACCATGCCGCGCACCGCCGCCATATCGCCGCCGAGGTTAGGCTGGTAATAGGAGGAGCTGATGGTGCCCGCCATCGAGGTCACCACTTCCAGCGGTTTTTGCGGATCGGCAAAACGTTCCAGGCCGCGCTCACGCAGGGTATTAAACGTGACGATTTTCGCGCCGTGGTCGGCAGCATGACGCAGGCTGTGCAGCATGCGCGGATGGTTAGTGCCGGGGTTCTGACCGAAGACGAAAATGGCATCCGCATGGTCAAAGTCATCCAGACGAATGGTGCCTTTACCGACGCCGATACTGCGCTTCAGGCCGGTCCCGCTCGCTTCATGACACATGTTGGAGCAGTCAGGGAAGTTGTTGGTGCCCATCAGGCGGCCAAACAGTTGATAGAGCCACGACGCTTCATTACTGGCACGACCGGAAGTGTAGAGCTCCATCTGATCCGGGTTGTCCATCGCCTTAATGTGGCGGGCGATCAATGCAAACGCATCATCCCAGCTGATTGGCTCATAGTGGTCGGTTTCGGCGTTGTAGCGCAGCGGATGGGTCAGACGACCCTGATATTCGAGAAAATAGTCGCTCTGGGTATAGAGCGTAGTCACGCTGTGACGGGCAAAGAATTCACTGTCAACCACCCGGCGGGTCGCTTCCCAGGTCACCGCTTTGGCGCCGTTTTCGCAGAAGCTGAAGGTACTCTTATTGTCATCGCCCCAGGCACAGCCCGGACAGTCAAAACCGCGAGCTTTATTCATGCGCATCAGGTTGCGCATATTTTTCAGGGCCGCTTTGCTGTCAAGAACGAAACGCGTGGTGGCTTCCAGTGAACCCCAGCCGCCCGCAGCCGCGCGATAGGGTTTGATTTGGCGTTTAAATTTCATATTGAGTGCAGGCTTTTTTATAGTAGGAAGTATTGTAGATAGTTTGTTATCAGGTTATGGCCTGATGGTGAAGGGGAGTGTGCAATTATCATCAAACCTTGTCTAATTGATTGACTTAATGGTGCGATAGCTGGCGTTTATCATGCATCGGCCAGAATTGTGATGCTGCTCAAATTTTACCCGCCTGTAACCAGCCGATAACGGGAGTTCTTTTCACAACGCGCTAATACTTGCTGTTCACAACATAAGAGGGCGCGACACGATGAAACAGCTGACCAGCCAGATTCATGCGTTCGGCAAAGCGTTAATGATGCCAATCTCGGTGATCGCCGCGGCGGGGATCTTTCTCGGTCTGGCGGCGGCAATGCAAAACCCGGCTGTCACCGGCGATGCCTTTGCACAGATGCAGGTGCCGCAGTTAATTATCGGCTTTATTCGCAAGGTGGCGGGGGCGCTGTTCGCGAACCTGCCGGTGTTCTTTGCGGTTGCCAGCGCCATCGGACTGGCAAAGGCGGAAAAACCGACCGCCGCCTTTGCCGCCGTTATCGGCTATATCGCTATGAACGTCGGCATTAACGCCACGCTGGCGGCCAAAGGCATCACGGCGGCCACCACCACGCCGCAGGCGTTACAGCAGGCCGGTCTGGATCAGACCAGCGCGATGATGACCTCCGCGGAATATATTGAGATGCTGGGTGTGTTCACCTACAACATGAGCGTGCTGGGCGGGGTGATTGCCGGGCTGGCGACGGTGGCGCTGCATAATCGCTTCTACACCCAGCAGTTGCCGACGGCGATCAGTTTCTTCGGCGGACGACGCTTTGTGCCGATCGTCACCGTGGTCTGTCTGCCACTGATTGGGGTGCTGCTGGCGATGATCTGGCCGACCATCGGCAACGGCATTGCGTGGATTGGCCAGATGATCGGCAAAAGCGGCCAGTACGGCGCTTTTCTGCTCGGAGCGTTTGAACGCATCCTGATCCCCACCGGTCTGCACCATATCCTCAATGAAACGGTGCGCTTTACGCCGATTGGCGGTATGGCAATAGTTGACGGCCAGACCATCGTCGGCGCGCTGAATATCTTCAACACCTCACTGACCCATCCGGGGCTGATCCCGGACGAAACGCTGCGCACCGCTACCCAGTTTCTGGCGCAGGGCAAAATTCCGGTAATGATGTTCGGCCTGCCAGCGGCCGCGCTGGCGATCTACCATACTGCGCGGCCCGAACATAAGCAGCGGGTCAAAGCGCTGGTGCTGGCCGGGGCGTTAACCTCATTCACCACCGGCATCACCGAGCCGCTGGAGTTCTGTTTTATCTTCGTTTCACCGGTGCTCTACCTGCTGCACGCGTTTCTCTCCGGGCTGTCATTTATGCTGATGTCGATGCTGCATCTGATGATCGGCAACGTGCAGGGCGGGATTATCGATCTGGTGGTATTCGGCGTGCTGGGCGGCGCAAAAACCTACTGGTGGTGGACGCTGGTGCTGGGTGTGATTTACGCGCCGGTCTACTACTACGCTTTCCGCCTGGTGATCACCCGGATGAATGTCGAGACGCCGGGACGTGAAACGGAGGATGAGAAACCCCAGCAGGTGTCTGGTGACGAACGCACGCAGGTGATCATCAGCGGGCTGGGCGGTCAGGCCAATATCGAGGATGTCGATTGCTGCTTCACCCGGCTGCGGGTGCGGGTAAAAGATATGAAAGAAGTGGTCGATCAAACCCTGCTGAGCACCGGTGCCAACGGTGTAAATCGGGTCAGCGATAACGACGTGCAGGTGATTTATGGCCCGCAGGTAGAAAAAATCGCCAATCAGGTGAAAATGGCGCTCGGCGTGGCGTAGCAGCCGCTGCGCCAATTACCGGTTTACAGCCCGATCTTATCGGGCTGTAACACGCTGTTTTTTCAGCTATTTACCCGACAGCTGTCTGACTTATTGTCACTATAAAAAGTCGTACCCTAATGGGGTTACTTTTCAGGCCGATATAGCTATTAATCCTTTTACACTTTGGAACGTTGCTATGTCGTTAAAAAAATCTTCTCTGCTGATCTTCTCTTTCCTGCTGGCGCTGTTTCTCACCAGCGTGGCCATCAGTACCTGGCTGTTGATTCAGAGCAATCAGTCGTTAAATGCGGTTAACAAAGAGATCCGCGTGGTGTTGTCAGTTATCGACCCGATTAACCACAGCCGCACGCTGCGCGTGCGTCTGATGGAATACATGAAAGAGATTGAGGGCAGCGAGGCAAATAATCCGGCTGCCTTAGAGAGCGTAAGGACCGTTGCCGGCAAAGCTGATGCTGCCTTTAACGCCTACATGAACGCGCCACGCCTGCCGGGTGAAGACGCAGAGGCCGATGCTTATCGCCAGGCTTATCAGGCATACCGCCAGCAGGGGCTTCAGCCGCTGATTGAGGCCGCTGAAGCGCACGATCAGCAGCGGTTCAAAAACCAGATCGCTAACGTGGTGCGGCTGGATCGCCAGTATGAAATTATCCTCGATCGGGTACTGGCCCAGCATGAAGCCTATGCGAAAAAGCTCAACACCGATGCGCAAAGCCACTTCACCTCAGGCATCACGCTGCTGGCTATCTTTGGCATTCTGTTTTTTGCCATCATCATGGCGATCTATCTGTTCATGAAACGCTATGTGCTGTCACCGCTTAACGATGCGCAGGCGCACTGTAAGCTAATTGCTGCCGGTGTGCTTGATAGCGCGGTGCCGGTGAAAGCCGGTTCCCGTAGCGAAATCCAGCAGCTGATGGCCTCGCTGGAGCAGATGCGCAGCGCCCTGACCGCGATTATTCTGCAGGTGCGTGACTCCACCCGCTCGGTCTCTGGCGCGTCACAGGAGATCGCCGCCGGTAATATCGATCTGGCCTCGCGCACTGAACAACAGGCAGCGGCGCTGACTGAGACTGCCGCCAGCATGGAGCAGCTGGGCGCCACGGTAAAACAGAATACCGAAAACGTGTTTGAAGCCTGCCGCCTGACCAGTGAAGCGGTCAAAAATGCCGAAAGCGGTGAGAAAGTGTCGCAGGAAGTGGTGGTATCAATGGAGCTGATTAACGCCAGCTCGAAGAAGATTGAAGAGATCACTACCGTGATCGACAGCATCGCTTTCCAGACCAACATTCTGGCGCTGAATGCGGCGGTTGAAGCGGCCAGAGCCGGAGAACAGGGGCGCGGTTTTGCGGTGGTGGCAGGTGAGGTGCGTAATCTGGCCCAGCGCAGCGCCGTGGCGGCGAAAGAGATAGAAACGCTGATCGCTGAATCGGTGGCGATTATTCATGCCGGTTCCGATCAGGTCAGCCGCACCGGTGATGCCATGAACGCCATCATCTCCTCAGTCAGCCGGGTTAATCAGCTGATGGAGCACATCTCCACCGCATCAGACGAACAGAGTCGCGGCATCGGACAGATCGAACAGGCGGTGACTGAGATGGACAGCGTGACGCAGCAGAACGCCGCGCTGGTGCAGGAATCGGCCGCTGCCTCGGCTTCGCTTGAAGAGCAGGTGCGCTATCTGACGCAGTCGGTTTCCACCTTCCGCCTGTCAGCCAGCTAACCGGCAGAGCCGTGCTGGATGCAGGGCGGCACTGGCGCGGCGATACTCTCGCGGTGGTACTTTAGCAGCGGTAGTATGGCGGCGGTAATCGGACGGCGGCAAGCGAACGACAGATTCTGGCGGTTGGCTGACGCGGCGCAGGGTAAATCTGTTTTGTCCGAACCGGTAACTTGTTTGCGATAAAAAATCGGCGGATTATACCCGCAATAATGACCCGGATTCGTAGGTTCCATGCTGATTACCACTGAGGATGCACGCAGCCACAGCGCCGATAGCCGACTGGCCTGCACCCTGGCCGCCGCCGCAGGCGCGCTAAATGCCGCCGCATTTGAGATTGTCGGCTTTTTCTCCGCTAACATGACTGGCAACGTCTCATCACTGTCCGATCATCTGGCAAAAGCCAATCTCGGCGCGGGGCTGTTTTTCCTGTCGGTCGTTTGTCTGTTCATTACCGGTTCGCTGATCTCAACGCTGGTGATTAATTCAGGCCGCCGCCGCAATATTCGCAGCATCTATGCGTTCGTCATTCTGGCCGAAGGCTTAGCGCTGGTTTTTCTCGGCGTGGCCGAACGCTTTTTCACTCCGGACTCGCCGGGGGTGGTGCTGATCATGAGCCTGAGTTTTTTGATGGGTTTGCAAAATGCGGTGGTGACGCGGATCTCAAATGCCCGGGTGCGCACCACGCACGTCTCCGGTACCGCCACCGATATCGGTATTGAGCTGGCGATGCTGTATGAGGTGTTACGGCGCAAAGTCTCACCTAAAGAGGCACCGCTTTATCTGGATCGTCTGCGGCTGCATGGCCTGACGCTGCTCTCATTTCTCGCGGGCGGCGTAGCGGGCATATGGCTGTATAAAGGGCTGGGATATGGTTTTTTGCTGCCGGTCGGGGTCGGGTTAATCGCGCTGGCGCTGAAGGCGATATTCAGGCCGGCGGTGGATCGAAAAGGCGCGGTGTAACGCGCTGATGGCTCGCCGACGCCGATGATAAATGCAATGCCAGAATGCACATTGCGGTTAACAATAAAACGCCGGATGGCGCTAAAATTAACAGCCATAAACGGGCTTAAGCCCGCAATCAAAAAAACATCGTTGATTCAACTTCAACCTGCTAACGGGTCATTAACATCGACATCAAACAATTAATTTACCTGTGGAATAATTGGTTAGATAACTTGCCATCCTGACGAATCCCAATCCATCCCATAATTTCCCCGCATACCAATACCAAACAACTAATCTAAGTCCTGCATGCTCACATGCAATCACCAAACATCCCGAAACGACCCTGTGATTTATGTACATGTGTTAGTACAGAAAATCGGTTAGTCTGCGATCCTCTCTTTTTTATGTACTAATGAGGATTGTATGGCGCTCACTGACAGCTACCTTCGTTCCGTTCTTGGGCGGGAGCATGAAAAGGTGTTTGAGAAGGCGGACAGGGATGGCCTTTCTGTCCGGGTGTCAAAAAAGGGCAAGGTGGTTTTCCAGATGCGCTACATGTTCGCCGGCAAGCAGCGGCGTGTGGACATTGGCAGTTACCCCTCGCTGGGTCTAAGAGAGGCGCGTGATGAGATCCTTAAAATCCGCCGCTCGCTTGATGAGGGCATCGACCCGCAGCTTTATCTTGCCTCAAGGTATGAAAAGAACCTGAGTGCTATTACCGTCGAGAGTGTTATCAGGGAATGGGGGCGGGTCTACGCAAGCGGCAATATAAAGAATGCTGCTGACATTATCCGGTCGTTTGAGTTACACATCTTTCCCAGGGTAGGCCACCTTCCGCATGATTCAGTCAACACGCACACCTGGATAGAAATAATCGAGGGCGTACAAAGCAAAAAGCCCGGCATCGCCCGGAGATTGCTCACAAGCGCAAAGCAGGCGCATTCCTGGGCATTGCGTCGGAAGATGGTTGAAACGGTACCGGTTGAAGGAATCAAGCCACATGACTTCGGCATGAAAATTAACGTGACCAAGCGCGTTCTGTCCGACGATGAAATCAGAGTGCTCTATGAAACCTTTGAAAACACCGGGATGCGAAGGAAAAACGCACTGTTGATGCAGCTTATTTTACTTTTCGGGTGTCGTTCCGGCGAGATGATACAGAGTAAAAGAGAGCATTTTGATTTTGAGTCGGGTGTATGGACAGTCCCCCCTGAGCACCATAAGGGTGGGAAAAGCGGTAAGTCGTTGAGAAGGCCTATAATACCGGCAGCAAAGGCCATGATCGAGGAAGCCATGGGGCTGAGCACCCATAAAGAATTTATTTTCCAGAGCGCACTGAAAAAGGACAGGGAAAGGGCGCTCAACAGTGCTTCTGCGCTTGGTCTGCCAAAAACAGTAATGTCATATTACCTTCGAACCAGAGGAGAGCTGATGCCTCACTGGTCGATCCATGACTTAAGGAGAACGGCGAGGACGCGGTGGGCTTCCATTGCGCCACCGCATATCTGTGAAGTAATGATGGGGCATGCATTACCGGGCATCTGGGCGGTATACGACCATAACGATTATCTGGATGAGCAGAGGAAGGCCTATACCGCCTGGTGGGCGCTGGTAATGAAGATAGTGAATGGTGAGTCGAAAGTTCGCTCAATCGTGACAAACTAGCTTACCAAACTTCTCAATGTCGCTTTTCAGGAACAGCCCGTGATGTGCGGGGTCTGGAAATCCGCACATGCGCTTTTCACCTGTGCGCCGATCACGGCTGTTCCAGTTACGGATAGTTTTCACTGAACGGCGAAAAAAGGCCGCCGTTTCCTCAAATGTCATGTATGGCGATTCCATATCTACTCCTTGGGCGGCTTACCGCGGATAAATGCGATGATTAGCAAAATGAAAAGGGCGAGGTCAGTTAAGAGCTCGCCCGGGGTGATGTCGTCGCAGGTGGTGGTCATTCTGCTGACAGCATGATTGAAAACTTTTCCGACACCTCATTTTTATAACGCTCAATGTCGTCATCCATGCTTCTGAATGGCACTTGCTTTCGGCTTCGCTGTAGCGTGTATCCGCAGCGGGCCATGTACCAAAGAAAAGTGTCGACAACATAGATGTGACCATCGCGAGCATTCCCATTGTCGTTAGCGTTCTGAATTGTATTGTGCATCGCTTTAAACAGGTCTTTCTGGTCATGGAAGTCGCGAAACTCACGCGGCATGTAATCTCCGCTTTTTAGCCAGGCATAAAGTGGATCATCAGACATAACAAATCCTCACGCAGAGCGCGATAGTGAATAGGGTGGGTGGGGGTTACTTAAGGGTGATGTGGGGAATTTTGCCAGCGGCGATGGCGTCGTAAATCAGGTCGGCGCTGTGTCCGTTACTGGCAGATGATCTGCACAGTTCCGCAATGGCATCCCTTGCCTCATCACGCTTGCGCTCTGCTTCAGTGAGCAATGGATGGAATTTTACGCTCCCAGTTTTATAAACCTTTTCTCTGCCCTCCACGCTTACAACGATAACTTCAGGCCCGACATATAAAACCTCGCACTCCGCCCAGTCATCACCAAACGCAGACCTCTTGCACTTTTGACCCACTGGAGGAACACCAAACCCATTCCACTCAACTTTATTTGATGCTGCAAAGGCGGCTTCGTACTGCTCAGCTGTAACGGTATCGATGAATGGCGCTTTGTAGCCATCAATTTTGATAGCATCGATAACCTTATTTTCTTCCTCATCAAAGAAGTGAATCATGCCAGAGTTATGGTTGAAGGACATTGCCTCCACGACCCCTGCAGGCCATCCACCACGCTTCGGTAACTCCTGCACTAACAAATCAATCATCGTCATGCCACTCTCCTTTGCTGCTTAGCGCGCTTAATGCGCTCATAGTCTTCCCTGCATTCGCTACAGCAGAAGAAGCCTTTATCGACTTTCTCGCCGCAATCACCATTCTGACAAGTGCCGGTAAACTGCATACTCGGCTTAGGCCTGTTAGCCAGGGCAATCTCAATCATCTGCAATTCGCGTTCTGCTGCTTCATCTATCGGATCTGCAAAATTCATGGCTCACTCCTTAACCTTTTTTACTCGCAATATGTAATCAAACTTCCTGCCTTCACGCGTGTAGGAATTTCTTCTCACCACTTCGCTCTCGGCAGAATCCTTGCTGAGATAGATGTCCACTAACTCAGCCTCATAGCCTCGGTAATTTCTCGTTGGTATGCGCATCAACATGTATGCGGTCATGGATAGCTCCATATTTCAGGCAATAAAAAACCCCGCCGAGGCGAGGTCTGTTTAAAGAAGATTTTGTTTAATCAGTAGGTGTATATTTTATTGACCATGTTTCTTTACAGGCACCACAGATCCAGTCGCCCGTCTGACTTCCCATAATCCTTTCTTTGGCTACTCTGTCAGACCCACAATTCGGGCACTTGGCTGGACGAGGCTCTCTTCTCATATTTTTTTGTTCGGTCATAACTTCTCCTCCTTCTGATAAACCGGGTCCGATCCCCGTGGAAACTTCATCGACTCTTCGCGGTAAAACTTGAGCCTGTCCCTGAAGTACTCCCTCAGCGCTTCCGACTGCTGCATCTCCACCTCCATGGCGATAACCGGCATATTCATACGCTCCTTGTACGCTACTCCTGACGCGGCTAAATCCACGTTAATCCTGTCGCGCTCTTCTCTGCTGCGTGCTGCTAAGTTGTGTGGCATGAATGCCTCTGTTGTCTTGACTGTGAAGCTAGATAGCAAAACCACTGAGAAAATCGAAGCACCGCAAAAGATAGCTAGTAGAGTTTAGATGGTTGAAACTCATCTATTGCTGCTTTGATTTCGTCCTTTGATACGTAAGCGCTACAGCCAATCAGAAACGCAGAGTCTTTGTAATCGAATTTGCTCAGATCATAACGGACTCCGTTACTAGTGAACTGATGAGGAAATGTCGTACCGTTAACAAAATCGATTTTGCTTGGGTACACAACTACCTTGTTTGAAACCTCAAATAGCAGAATATCAACTTCCATATTTCACCTCGTGATGATTGTTTTATTTAGCATATACAATCATCACGCTATCCTGAAATCTTATTGCTATCGGTAGGTGACTCAAGTGGTGCTGTTCTGGGGCTTGCGGTAGAGGAGGATAGTGTTAGGCGCCGTCCAGTCTTTGGTGACATAGCCAAACCCGCACATCATCCCATCACCGTTAACTTTCACTGCCTTATCCAGTTCGTCAACGAGAGCCCAAACCACTGGCTCACTGAACGCCTTACGCAGCGCCTGCAGCTCCTTTGCCATTGCTACCCTCTCGTCCCAGCTGACTTTGCATATCGTGTTTTTATCAGCCAGCTCATTAAGCCTCTCATCACTAATCATTTTTTCGCTTCCTCAATTTTGCGCAGGATGGCCGCACGGCAAAGATTCCAGCCATTATTTTCAATGTTGTCGCAAAGCAGCTTGTCATGAGTAACGGGCTTTTCAGCCGGCACCAGTGCAGCCAGGTCAGCGGCGGGCGCGGGGTGCTGCCAAAAAGCCATTGCATCAATATGATCAGGTGAGCATTTAACGTAAGTTTCACCATCCGTTCCGAAAAGTCTAAAGTGAACCGGCTCCTGCTTCGCCAGCGCTGCCAGCTTCGCCTCTGCTGCTTCTGCGCGCTGCTCCAGCGCCCGGAGTGCTTCGGCAATGGCAATAGCTCGATCTGAAGTTAAATATCCAGCTAGATTGTCTCTGTGAATTTGGCAATCCGGCTTGTAGTCCAGCTTTCCTGCCAAATCCATTAAATGGTTCAGGTCGAATTTCACGATGGCTCTCCTTTAATTTCAGGATAAAAAAGAGGTTTGGTCTCGATGCCATCCCATAGCTTTGTGGGAATCCAGCATCCTGACCCGAGTAGGTTGCCCTTATTGTTATTGACGCGCTCAATTCGCGTCCCTACCCGGCAGATTGCCATTGTCTTTGTTACTCGAACCACTGGCATAACGAGTAGCTTCGTACCTGAACCAGTAACGCCGAGATTTACTAAGTCGCCTATTTTATAAATTGCCATTCTCTTACCCCTTATGCCGCTGTCAGGCTCAATGCCGCGGCGAAAATAGTCAGATTGCAGGTAACAAAAAACCGCCCGAAGGCGGCTCTTTGATTCTCTGCACAACCCGTTACGGGTGATCGTACTGCGCAAACGTGCGCGGTACCGGGTCGCCGGGCTTGCGGTACTGGGCGTTGTCGTCTTTGCGGCTTTTCAGATACATCAGGGTCTGCTTAGCCTGATACTGATCGGCTGGAGACAGGGAGCCAGCCGTACCTGCGTTAATCGCCGCTACAACTTTGGTCAGAATTTCGATACCCCAGCCGACGGCTTCGGTGGTGTCCAGAATCGCAGAGCGATACAGGGTATTGAGGTCTTGCAGGTCTTCAAATTCCTGGTCGGTATGTTCCATGGTAAATCCTATTTCAGTAGAGTGAGTTAGGCCGTGAATTCACTCAGCCACCTTACGCGCACAGCCTGATAAAGAACAGAAAAATACTGTTTATATGTACAGTATATTTGTGTCATAAATTTGGCTTAGTGCCACTTATGCGTTTACTGCGCTCTTCCAGAAAACGTATCCGGCTGCGACTGGCACGCTGGCGAACGGATTCGTAGGATCGGTTGAGTTGCCGGGCTATAAGTTTGGGTGGGATGGTTGCTGCGAGTTCTTTCAGAAGGCCTATCTCATCGGGTGACCAGCGGCGGCCAAGAGTTAACTGATTGCCACGACGCTGGTATTCTGGTGATTGCATGTCGTCTCCTGTTATTAGCTAAGCGTCTCTTCAATCTCCGCTTTGCGAAGCAGGTAAACGTCAGTGGCCTTTTCGAGAGTTTCAGCCTCGCTTGCCAGCATGCGCGCCGCGTATTTGTAGAAGCGATCCAGGCTCGCAATAGAATCAGCGTTAGCAGAAGCTTCAGTGAAGTCGGCAAGCAGCTCATCCGGCGTGCGCGCTGGTGCACTGGTATTCGTCGCCGGGTTAATTTCGCGCTCGGGCTGCTGCGTTTCAGGCTTACTGTTAATCAGGTTGTTCAGGTCAGCGCGGCTGCGTGCCGGGGTTACGTCGCGTTCCGATCGCTGCGCCGGTTCAAACTCGTCCGGCGTGTAAACGCCGAGAATCACGTCAGGGCAGTAAAGGCGCGCCCAGTACTTAACAGCCAGATATGCCAGTTGCTGCTTTGGTGCTGTCTTCCACAGAGGGGAGTTGCGCGTGGTGACATACTCCATGTAAAGCGGCTCGCCCCACGTAATCTCTGTTTCACCGCGCAGTACTGCGCCGACGCGTACAGACAGGCCGCGCTCATTAGATGCATTGGCCGCACCAGGCTTAAACTTCTCCCAGTCGCCGCCGTATTCGTATTTAAAGCGCCCCTGAACGGCAGTTGAGCTGGTGATGACCGCATTGACCAGCTGAGCCTCATAACCCAGCGTGCCGTTTACCAGGTGCGTTTTCTGCGCCACTGCGTAAGGGTTCATTCCCCACTGGGCAGCCTGTAATGCGATCGCCAGACAGTCAGCAGGCTTGCCGGACAGGTGAGCAGGCACCGTTGCTTTACCCTGCGCCATGACTTCCGCAAATGCCTGCAGCTTCTGCAATCCGCTTGGGCTGAAGATTGCCGCTTTGGTGTCAGCCTCATTGACCGGCGAGGTGATGATTTCGTTACTCATGCGTAATCCTTTCTCTTGGCCCAGTCCGGGCGTGTAATTTCTTCGATGCCGCCCCAGTTACCGGACAGCATGCATTCGTGATAGGTATCGAGGTTGCGGCAGAACAGGTCGTAGCCCACGGAAACATCGTCCTCCTGCAGCTGGAAGGTGCGCACCGGGTACCGGCCGCAGTCGATCGCCTCGCTGACTGCGATGAAAACGAAAAGTGGATATTCACCGAAGTGCTTGCTGAAGCCTTCGCGGTAATAGGCGTCCTGAACGTGATATCGGAACTCTTCAACGTGCCGCGCGAAGCGCGACATATCAGCCACCTTCTTCACGTCGACGATGACGGGCTGTCCCGACAGGAACTTGTCCGGACGGATACGGCAAAGTTCGCCTGTCTGATCGTCATTCCAGTAGATTGACGCTTCCTGATGACCTTCAGCTTCAAGCAGCCAGCGTGCCGCCGGATGGGCGAGGGCGCTGGCACGCATCAGTTGCAGCTTCCGGCCCTGCTCGGCATCCATGACCGTCATTCCAGTGCTTTCGCAGTCTTTAAGGAACCGCTGCTCATCGGCCTTGCCTTCATTGGTTCGCCGGTTGAATGCCGGAGCAATGATGAACCGCTTATCGAACTCTTCAGGCTCCAGCAGGAGGCAGTGCAGCGCCGTTCCCATGTCCAGCGCCGCCTTCTTCTCATCGTCTTCCGGCGCTTCTTTGCGCCACTGGAAGATGGCCGGGTTAATGGCGATGTCGTCCAGCTGCGATTTGCTGATGCCAGCACCGCGGTGATAATCCTCGTTGCTGATGTCGTAATAGATGCCAGGCTGCATTACGCCGCCTCCTGATTTCCATGTTTGTTGCGGTAAATCCCGATCGCAATTTCATTCTGAGCAACCTTAACCATGACCTTGCGTAGAAGCTCTTCAGCCGCTTCATGCATGTCGTCATCCTCATCCAGCATCTCGATGGCGGGATAGTCGTAATGTCGCGTCAGGAAGGCGCACAGGGCAGGCATTAGCGGGTTCGTCTTGTGCTGGTTCATCCGCGCATCGACTTCTGCAGCGATGAACTCAAGTTCGCTCTCCGGCAGGTTATCGGCGATATCCAGCACCTCATGCCGGGCTGTTCTGTTCAGTCTCATTGCAAAGCCCTCCGCAGAAGCTGCATCGCCATCGCCCACTTGGCACGGTCACCAAACAGATGAGCCTCTCTTGAAAGCTCCTGAGCTTTCGTGAAGTAACGTGATTTCATGGCTGACCTCTTTGATTCAGGGTGTCGATAAGGTTGCGCCAGCTAGTGCGGAGGCGGCGGGTAATGGTGTCGAGGAGGGATTCAGAGCAGCCAGCAACAGGCCACCCTGCAACTGCGAGCTGTTGCATGGCTTATTCCTTTGTGTGAATGGATTAATTGGTTTTTAGGAAAAATTCGCCGTGGTTTTCTTGAGCGAATTCTTGATATTTTTTTATTGCATCTTCCTTTTTGGCGAATAAACCTAGATAAATTTTCTTTCCATCTAGCTTGCCAGTGGCTCTCCATCTGCGCTTCCGCTTAACCCAATCAACGCCTTTGCAGCCAGACGTGTTGGCGCAAGAGAGCTTGCTGTTCATCATGTTCTGGGAGTAATCAGCCTCCCTTAGATTGGAGAATCGATTGTCGCGCTTATCGCCATTTATGTGGTCAATGAGTTTTTCTGGTGGCTTGCCGGTCATGTAATACCAGGCGAGCCTGTGGGCGAAGTAAATGCGCCTGTTTATGCATATCCGAGTGTAATCAGAGCCGCTATTTGAGCCTGCCGGCCTTTCTTTTTGGTATTTGGTGAGTGCTTTCTTTGTGAACAACCCAGTATCAGGGTCATATTGAAAGTTCTTTGTGAGCTCATCCCAAGAAAGGTGGGCGCTCATGTCTAATGGCTTCACTTTTCTATTCCCTCAAAAAGAAGGGAGCCATTGCGGCTCCCATAGGGGTGATACGTTCTGGTTATCTATCCTGTCATTTGAAACGTCTTAGCGTTGGTGCGTAGCACCTCAAAGCCGTCTGAGTAGGCGGCTTTACGGTGTCACTCAATGTCACAGAGATATTCAAAATCTCCACATGAGGTGGTTCCTTCACTGGACTCCGACTGGACTGGCGCGCGTACTAAAACGGCATCCATCCCGCCCCAGTCGCGACTCAGCTTCCACTGCTTAGGCGGCGTTCTTCCAAGCGACGCAAAGACTGCTGCTCGCTCGGTATCAAACCTCGCCCTGCCATCCATGACAAAGAATTCAAACTCCTGCATCTCAACCTCCTGCTATAAACCCCAGCCCCATCAACACACCAGTCACCAACCAAATGACTATGTAATTTCCAGTGCTTATCATGGAGCCTCCAATAAAAAAGGCTGCGGGTTAGGCAGCCTCAGTAGTCGTAATCAAATGGATAATCCTGATACTGACTCATGTCGTCATCAGGATGCTCTTCAAATTCGTCTTCACCCACGCTCACCTCCCGCCGCTTCTCGGCTATTCCATCTACTCAGTGCTGATTCAGGCGTGTCCAGCATGTATATCTTTGCTGTGCAGCCGACGCACTGAATGCCATAACTGATTTCAGATGCATTGCTTCCTGCAGGAGTCATTGCCCAGCGCTTCAGCTGCGCTCGTGCTCCACAGAATGGGCATGGCGAGATGCCATGCTCAGTGATTAATGTCGCTGACACGTTCACCTCGCCGTTACGATGTCTTTTGAGTTGCGATACCCTGCAGCGAATATCGCGATTTCTGGTAAGCACTGTGATGTGCTCTCATGCCTGTCACGCAGAGAAGGGGAGATAACTGCTTTCTCAATGCGGCTGATGTGCTTAACCTGAATCGCCACAACCTCTGGCTCAATGCCGAAAGCCGTGTCGATGATTGATTCGATGCGATCACGATCCATTGCCACCGCACGGCGACGAGCATGGCGGCGTGATTTGGCGTTCTCTTTAACGGATGTGCCGTAAGTGATAACTGTCATGGTTGCCTCCTGAAGTGGTTTTGGTGCTGTCGACTAGTTACCCGATAGACAGTCCAAACCCATCTCGTTTGGTTAGTTGGCGCTTTGTCAGCGCTGCAATGTTGTTAAAGAGCATCACCGTCCTGGTGAGTAGTGCGTCCTGCTGATGGGATAAAATTACAATAAAGTTTGTAGGCTGTAAACAATAAATATTGTATTTGGTGGCGAAGAATACAAATAGCTTTGTTTTTAAAGGGGATTTATTTTTGCGAAGTGGGATCTGCAGGCACAAAAAAGCCCGCGTTACACGGGTATGAATTTGTTCAAGTGGGGCAAACCATCTGTCAGCAGCAACTGACGACAGTGAGGATACGTGGTCTGTGATGATTAAGGAAATAACCATTCAACAATTTGCATTACACGACATTTCAGGCACAAAAAAGCCCGCTCGGTGGCGGGCTCTTAGGATTTCAGACATAAAAAAGCCCAGCAGCATGAGCTAGGCTTTTGTCAGATTAGGCTGCTTGCTTTTGCTTAGGCTTAGCTGGTCGCTTTGTTCTTTTCACTTCCTTCGAGTGAACTTCCTGAAGGATTCGCTTTTTCTCACAGTCAGCGAACCTAGTCAGGACCTGCCTAATCAGTGGTTGATATCCTAGACCATTAAGGTCGGCTATCATTTTTAGATCTTCAATCAGAGATTTGTTCAGTCGGATTGAGATCGGATGCAGTTCAAGCGCCTCATTAATTTCCTCTTCGAGGAGTTCACTAGACACTTTAACGTGAGCCTCGCTGCAACCAAGCTCACGGTTTTCCCACGCTTCATCTGTAGAAGCAATGAGATTTACGCTTTCGGCTTGTTTTTCAACGGCTTTGCTCATAATTAACCTTCTTTTCCATATTTATCATAGATGCGAATTTCATCGCTGTTGGGACTATATGCACTTCTGATAAAGACACCTTTTCCGGGCCGGAAGATGAAGATCACTTTCAGCTTCACACCATAGTCAGTTTCAGAAATGAACCACTTAGTAGGAGGGTCCGTCCTATGCTCTTCTCTATCATCTTCAAGGAATGCACCGGAACGGTTAGAGAAACATTGCATGATGTCTTCTTCGTTGACCGGTGGTTGCTTTTTCGACAGTTTTTGCCGAATCGCAGGAGAAATAATGAGATTCATTCTCTTTTGCAGACCCTCCGTGATGCCCGTGTATATACAAAATATGATGTTAAAGTAATTTTATCAAGGTTGAAAAGGTAATATTTTCCTTCCATTTAGCTTATCGGTAGCTTTTGAGAATATCTTTAGGGTCATTTTTTGTATATACAGATTGTAGCATGATTTCGCTTTAGGTTGTCACTTTAGTCTAATCTATCGCCTTTCCCAGCCACTAGTTAAATGCGGCGGAACCGGCGCAGAAGGCCGCAAGCACCATCATGATAAGCAGGAACCTGTGCAATCCTGAATCAATCCTTCGCCACACCACAGCCATAAGGATCAATGCTATCGCGGCGAACTGTATGGCTACTACTTCACTTTGCATGAATCATCCAAACGTCTCATCCGGCTACTAACCTGCAGTAATCGCTATCACAGCATTCACTACTCCAGCCGCCAACAGAACAAAGCCTGGAATCAGGTAATTTTTGTCCCGCTTCTTACGGGCCAGGTAGAACATCGCGAACGCAATGCAGAACATCGGAATCGCTATCTTCGCAAAAACTGACATGCCATCTCCTTAGCCAAAAGTCTCTTCCTGCTATCGAGTCTCAAACCAGCCTCATCTTCGTCTCGATCGCTACTCCAAGCACTTTGCAGTTACCGTTCACCGGCACCATAGGCCACTGTGGGTTCAGCCCCTTCAGGTACTTCTGGCTGCCATCAATGATGAGCTTCTTGAATGTCGCTTCGTTATCGTCGGTTAGCTTCGCAACGACCAGGCTTCCATTGACTGCTTCACGTCCGGTATCGAACAGCACATAGGTTCCTGCCGGAATACTCAGCCCAATCGGCGCAGTCATTGAATCGCCTTCCACCTGCAGCCAGAATGCATCTCCCTGCGTATGTGCGTCAGATTCAAGCCACATATCGACATCCTTAATCGTATAGGGTTCACAGGCTTCATCCCATGCGCCAGCCTGAACCTTGCTTAAAACGGGGTAGCGCGCAGTCGGCTTGTAGTCCCGAGGGTTAGACACATTGCTGTCTAAGGTTGCCCCTGTTCCATCAAGAAGCCATTGGATGTCGCAATTTAACGCCTTAGCTAGCTCAGGCAAATACCTTGGTCTTTTAGTTTTACCGCTCTCAAGCTGGACAATCGCCTGCTGCGTTGTGCCGGCCTTTTCCGCTAGCTCTGTCTGAGTCAAACCCAGCTCAGTCCTTTTTGAAAGCACCCTTGCCGCAATTGTCATTTAACACCTCATCAAAAAAGAGATGTTCACAAGAAAAGCTGTAATTGACAAACAAGGTAGTTTGTATTTAAAATACAAGAAAGTTTGTCAAGGAGGCTATATGCAAACTATCTCCCAGCGCCTCAAGCAGAAACGAGCAGAGCTGAAGATGACTCAGACCGAATTGGCGCTTAAGGCAGGTGTGAAGCAGCAATCAATCCAACAGATTGAAGCTGGTATCACCAAGCGCCCACGGAAGATCTTCGAAATCGCTGTAGCTCTGCAATGTGATCCTGTCTGGCTGCAATACGGAAACGGCGTCAATACCGCCGCCTGATTTCCACCGCTCTTTACACAATCTAAGCCGCCGACAACGCGGACACTTCAAAACTCAAGTGACTTGCTCACCGCAATGTCACGCAATCATTTACCTACAAGGAAATTATCAATCATGGAACAAGCAAGAAACAACAAGTTGATCAACGAAGTAGAAACCGAATTACGCAGTCGACTGACTCACAAAGGGCAGCGTGTTCTGGCTGATGAGGCCGGATGGCATGAATCGAAGGTAAGCCGCTTAAACCTGCGCGATATGGCGACGGTTTTCGTGCTGCTGGAGAAGGTGTGGGAAACGAGCCTGATAGCAGAGGTTGCCCGACAAGCGGTAGCTGCTGCGATGGGAAAAGAAAAAGCGCCGAATGCGGGAACATTCGACGCCTGATGCGAAATGACTGGATCAATTCACAGGAGTAATAATACATGAAACCCGATAAACATGAAAGATTTGCCCGACTCAAAGAGCAGGCCAGAGAGCAGTTTTATCGCAGCATTTCTCAGCTTGGTGCCAGCAAGTTAAGCCAGTGCCTGAAAGAAGCAAAGACTCAGGAGAAGGGCAAATGAGCAACGTAGCGTATGCAACATTCGGGGCTGTTCAGCAGCCCGTGGAGCGTAGAGTGGCCGATACCGATGATGGATATACCCGCATCGCTAACGAGCTACTGGAATCAATTGCTAGCGCCGATTTAACCGCTCGCCAGTTAAAAGTTCTCCTGGCAGTAACACGGAAAACCTATGGCTTCGGTAAGAAAGTAGATCGCATTGCTGATGAGCAGATTGCCAGCATCACAGGCCTGTCCCGGCAGAACGTCAACAAGGCGAAAAAAGAACTGCTTTCAATGAATTGCCTTCTCATGGAAGGAAGCAAAATCGGCATCAACAAGGAAGTCTCTGCATGGAATTTCAGTAAGAGTCTCCAGGTTAGCAACCTTGTCTCTAAACCAGAGACAAATAAAGTCTCTAAGTTAGAGACAAATGATGTCTCGAATCTAGAGACACACAAAAGAAACTCTTTAAAGAAAAAAGAAACCCCTATATCCCCAGAGGGGAATTTGTCGGTTGCTGAAGAAAAGCCAAAGCGCCAGACAGTCAGCAAATACCAATTCGACCGTGACCGCCTGAAAGACACATGGAACCGCAAAGCCGAAACCTTCGGCCTGCCGAAAATCCTCAGCATCAGCGCAACGACCGAGAAGGGCATCAAGCGTTTGTACGACTCCCACCTGAAGCACTGCAAAGAGACCGGGCGACCGGCCCAGCAAATCGACACCTTCGTGAACGGCTACATCGAGTTTGGCTATCAGCCAACTGAGTGGGCCTGCGGTGCGAATCCTGGCGGAAAGCGTTACGGCATCGACACGGCGCTGACCCAGAAGAAAATCGACGAAATCATCAGCCAGGAGGCCTGAAATGGACAGTTTAGACTTCGAGCAGCAGCTGGTTGGTTCGATGATGGTCAAAGGCGATCACATCGACTGCCGTGACATCGCCGCAAAGCTTCCCGCTGAGGCGTTCTCGAATCACCACCTGCGCCAGATTTACACCGTCATCTGCCGGTTCATCGACAAATGCGAACCGATTGACCCGTTCACCGTTAGCGCGGCGGTACCGGAAGACACGCGTGATCACGTCATGACCGTTGGCTTCAAGTGCAAGACCGCGGCAAATATCAAAGCGTGGGCCAAGCTGGTTCGCCAGTGCTGGATGCTTCGCAAGGGCGCAGCAGACCTCACGAAGGCCGCTGAGATGCTTGCTAACGCCAATACGCAGAACATCAACGAGAGCATTGCCGAAGCAACCGGCATCATCTCAAAGCTTCAGTTCGAAACCACTGACCGGCTGCCACGCCGCATTGGCGACATGCTGACGGATTACATGCAGGTGCTGGAAAAACGCATGGAAGGGCAGGAATCGGGCCTCTACCTGAAAACCGGCATCGAGGCGATGGACGAAGCTTACGGCGGGTTCGATCGCACTGACCTGATTGTCATCGCTGGGCGGCCGGGCATGGGTAAAACAGAGTTGGCAATCAACATCGGTAACTCAATCGGCCGTCAGAAGGGCAAGGGCCTGATGATTTCGATGGAGATGTCAGACATGCAGGTTGTTGAGCGCTTCGTCGCAGACCGTGGAGGCATTGCACTCGGTTCACTGCGTAACCCGCTGGACATGATTGATGAGCAATACACCCGCCTGACAAACGCATCCGCACAGCTTCAGGATGAAGACAACTACGTGCTGGATGAAACGCTCAGCGTTGACGAAATCATCGCCCATGCAGAGCGCATGAACATGGATGGCGGGCTTAGCTTCGTGTCGATCGACTACCTTGGCCTGATGAAGAAACCAAAGGCTGAACGTAACGACCTGGCGATTGCCGAAATCACCCGCAAGCTGAAACAGTTCTGCCTTCGCAACAAAGTCCCTGTAATCCTCCTGTCGCAGCTTAACCGCGGCGTAGAGGCACGCGCTGACAAGCGACCAACGATGTCAGACCTGCGCGAATCAGGTGCCATTGAGCAGGATGCTGACGTGATTATCTTCCCGTACCGGGACGAGGTTTATCACGAAAACAGCGACATGAAGGGGATTGCGGAAATTATTGTCGGCAAGTACCGCTCCGGCCAGCCGCAGACGTTTTACATGGGCTGGAAGAATGGTCACTTCATCAACATCGACCAGACCGATGTGGCTCAGCAGTATTCCGACAACAAAAACAAAGAGCAGCCGGCCAACGACTGGCGCTACGGAGGTTAAATCGTGAAGAACCTAACAGCTGATAAATGTAGGGAATGGATTGATATTTTTAGTGAGCTTGAGAAAGACGATGCCATAAGTATTGCTGGCGAGTCACACCTCCAGGCTTACCGGATTGCACTCCCCATACTGGAGCAGCAGGAGCGGGGTGATGATAGCGAAGATATCTTCATCGTAATGAGAAAGCCTGGATGCATGCCAGTAATAAAGCGGCCAGTCGGAGACCTTGAGGATTATTTGGGGCAGCTTTACAACATGAATGAAGGTGCTACCTACGATGTAGTCACTTACAGATATTCGGGCGTGTCAGGCCAATGGGTAAATGATGGGCGGGAGCTTCTGAAAATTGCCGAGATGTCGATGGGGCGGCCCACCAATCAGAACGGAGAGCAGTGATATGGGTGACTGGATTAGCGTGGAGAAGAGAGAACCATCGCTAGGATGGAACTGCCTTGTGTGGTACGCAGGCGGCTTTCCGGCAGTTATCCGCATTACTAATCGGTCGCTGAATGAGCGTGATTTCACTCACTGGATAAAGATACCAGACGCACCGGAGAAATCATGACAAACAACGATGAGATGGAAAGGGAGCGGCTGTGTCGCTGTGACCGCTGCGGCATACCCAAACCTCCAGACCGGTTCCGGGCTAGCCTTCCGTACTGGAATAAGTGGTGCATTCGCTGCGAGGCATCACCAACTGGCGAATTCCCGATCCCGGAAACAGATGAACACCGGAGGCAGCCATGAACAACGTGATCCCCCTCAGACCTAAGCATCAACCCCTCAAAGACTCACACTCAGCGTTACTAACAGCCCTCAAGATGCTTCGTGAAGGAGGCCATAGTGTGCAGAGTATTGACCTGTTGTTGAGCGCAGCAGCCGACAACATCCATGACTACGTGGAGACAATCGAAGGGAGGTAACAGTGCAGGACTTCTGTTTGCACACAACGACTCTCGGGCAATTCACCAGACTCATCTTCGACCTCGTATCTTCCGGCAAGAAATACCGCATCAAATTCTCCGAATGGCGTGACCAGCGCAGCATCCCTCAGAACTCTCTTCAGCACATGTGGTACGCAGAGCTGAGCGCTTACCTCATTAAGCGCGGCAAAGCCTTTGCTACGCCTGAATGGGTGAAGGATGCGATGAAGCACACCTATCTCGGATATGAGACGCGGGAAATGGTCGATGTGATAACCGGTGACAGAACCCAAATCCAGACGCTGCGGCACACGTCGAGCCTCGACACTGCTGACATGCACCACTATCTCACTCAGGTTGAAGGTTGGGCGCTTAACGTTGGCTGCCGGCTGACTATCCCCGCTGACTCTGAGTACCAGAAACTGAAGGACAAGCAGAATGAGTGATTACACAGGAAGCAACACTCCGATCGACATACGAAACCTCTGGCAGACGCCGCCCGAAATCTACGCCGCTCTAAACCGGGAGTTCAACTTCATTGGTGATGCAGCCGCAAGCGATCTCAATCATCTTCACCCGAAATATCTGACAGAGCAGCAGAACGCACTGGAGGAAGTCTGGGAATTTTATTTTCCTCCTGGCTACATCTGGCTAAACCCGCCTTACAGCGACATTGGCCCTTGGGTGGAAAAGGCATCTTCCATTGATAGCGATGTACACGGCGTGGTGATGCTGGTTCCTGCTGACACATCAGTTGGCTGGTTCGCAGATGCACAGAGGACATGCAGTGAAGTGCGTTTCATAACCGGCGGCCGGCTGTCCTTCGTTCGCGCTGATACCGGAAAACCAGTCAATGGCAACAATAAAGGCTCGATGCTGATTATCTGGAATCCACACATGCTGGCTCGCTGTGCTGTCAGCTTTGTAGATCGTGATTTTCTGATGAAGTACGGCCGCGTTCTGATGGGGAGTAAAGCAGCATGAGCAAAATCAAAACAGCAGTACTGGATGTTTTATCGGACGGCCAGTGGCACCTGATGGCGGAACTGGTAGAGAGAGTGTGTAAGCAATGCCGCACCAACAAACACAACGTGCAAAACGTCATTAACACCTTGTCTGGCGGGCACCATATCGTCAAAGAGCATGTTGATGGGCGATATCACGGTTGCCGCTACCGCATGAAAGACACCTCGGCCGGCTTTGGTTCCAGTCCACAGATGGCAAGCCTCAATGAGTTACTGAAGACTGCAAGGGGGCAACATGCGCCGCACTAAATCGCTGTGGGAGAGAATGGAGAACCACGCTATCTACCACACCAAATCACGCCGCAGGAAGCCAACCACAATCCCCGCAGCAAGCCAGGTCAGCACCTTCGATTACGTCGGTGGACTGGTGCAGGCCAAATGGAATCGACTGAGGAAGACGCGATGAAAGAACGCTGCTGCCGCTGTCACATAACACTCACCTCAGAAGACAAGTATCACTACGGGGCTAACTGTGAAGCCTGTAACGAGGACTACTGGTATGCAGAACACTTCGACTACTTCCCGTTGCGATGCGCCTGGAGATACCTTTGCTATCAAGTGCGTTGGCTGTCCAGCATTGCTCACCACGGAGGAAGTTTACTGTTGCTCGGCGTGCGTAGATTCATGGGTGGTAAGCGATCCGAACTTCGACATGACAGGAGAAAGTGATGGCTAAAGGCACGCAGCCGAAACCCCCTAAGCCGAAAACCTGTAAGCACTGCAAAACCAAATTCATCCCAGCCAGACCTCTCCAGTACATCTGCACCCCATCCTGCGCATACCAATACCAGCAACGACAGAAAGATAAGCAGCAGAAGGAAACTGACGCTGAAGCCCGTCGTGCCTGGAATAAGCGCAAGTCAGACCTGAAGCCGCTAAAGCACTGGGAAGACTTAACCCAGCGAGCTGTTAACGACTACATCACAAAGGGAAGGGACAGGGACTTACCGTGCATAAGTTGCGGCACTTGGGAGACGGTTCAGTGGGAAGCGGGGCATTACCGGTCACGCGGCGCGGCATCACAACTCCGCTACAACGAAGACAATCTGGCAAAACAGTGTCATCGCTGTAACGTCCAGCTATCCGGCAATCAACAGCAGTACCGTATCAACCTCATCACCAGAATCGGCCTTCAGCGCGTTCTGGCGCTCGAATCAAACAACGAACCTCACCGATACACCAGAGAAGAACTTGGCGGCCTCAGGGCGCGTTACAGAGCTTTGCTGCGCGAATTGGTTAAGCAGGGGGAAGCAGCATGAACTGGGACGCAGTTTTCGTAATCGCCGTGTGGGTGACATTTCTTTTCATCTGGCTTCCTCGCAAACACGCTCTGCACCGCAAGCGAATGTCATCACTAAGGGCAATGAACAAGGGCCATCGATTTAAGCAGAAATACAAGGCCATAAAGGCGCTAACCGGGAGGTCATCATGACCGAATACCTAAGAGAGAAGTGGCTACGTCTTCGCATTCTCAAGATGCGCGGCATGTACGAGATCAACTACCGGATAATCCGGAACACGGCGAAGATGATGGGGGTGAAGCATGCAGTCTGACACCTTAGCTCAGCTTGCACTGGTCATGCGTAAATCAGACCTGAAGAAACAATACCTGAAGCCGGTAAAGCTTATCACTCCGCTTCAATCAGCCTGGGTAAGATGCCTGCTCGATATGTGGGGCGAGAAGTATGGCGGCTATGTGGGGCCTGACGTCGGGAAGGTGAGCGTTATCGGCCGACTAATGATCCGCAAGGAATGGAATGACCGGGAGTCAGAGCGAATTATGGAAGTCGTCGAAAACCTCCATAAGCAGGGATACCGCGGCGATGAGTTATTCATCAAGGCAAAGCAAATCATCAATCCACAGAATTCAGTCAGCAATCTTCTCGACCGCGCCAACGAACAGGAAGACGCCGACTTAGTTGAATCTGTTATCTGCCGTATCTTTGCGCCAAACAATCCGATCCGACATGTGGCAATTAAATACTACTGCGAACGCAAATGCGCGCAAGATATTGCCTTTGAGCTATCCCGCCTTACTGGAATCCATATTGAGACCAGCCGAAAGCGAATTAGGTGGTGCCGTGAGTTACTGGAAGCATCCCTATATCACGCTATAAAGCAGGAACTGAATGGGATAAATCACAAAAATGCTGCTTAAATGCAAAAAGTCGTAAAATCTATTTGATAACGAGACGTGGACCTGGTACATTTCTGTTATGCTCGGGACAGAAGTCGTTGAGCAACAGAATTAAGTCAGTTCCATCGATTTGTGATAGTCAAAGCGCCCTGCGGTCTCACCAACTGCGAGGGCGTTTTTTTATTTCTATACCCTCCTGGGGATAAGATTCACCGCATACCCTATTGCGGATAAGTAACGCTACTAAACTATTTCAAAGGTCAGCCATAGAGCTGGCCTTTTCTGTTTTCGCCCCTGCCAATCACTGCGACCTCACAGATTTCCCTAAGTGGCAGCGGGCGATCTTTTACGCATAAAAAAATCCGCACAATGGCGGATTATTTCTTATTGGCTACCCAACGGCGGTGCGGTGTTTTCTCTCGACAAGAAAAGACTAACCGGACTTGCTCAGTTCAGAAAGTAGACAATTCCTAATTGAGCCTGTCCCCGTAACCGGGGGTCACATGAGTATTGATATGAGCAAACTGGCATCAGGCGCAGCATATGGCGCATCTGCCGGGACGATTGCCAATGGTCTGCTGACCCGGTTAAGTCCCGATGAATGGAGTGCTGTGGGCGTACTGGCCGGTATTCTGGTCGCGCTCTTCACGCTCGGCATCAACTGGTATTACAAGCGTAAAACAACGATAGCGCAGATTAAAGCCCTTCAGCGCTGGCCTACTGCTCCGGACATCAACGAGGATTAACCCATGGCTATGTCAAACAGCCTGCGCAATAAGCTTATTGCTGTCGCGGGTGGCGGAGCTATGGCTATCGCCACGGTATTCCTCGGCGGAAAGGATGGAGTAGAGGGAAGGGTATACGAGCCTTACAAAGATGTGGCGGGCGTCTGGACTGTCTGCGACGGCCACACTGGCACCGACATCATAAAGGGTAAGAAGTACACCGACCGCGAATGCGACCGCCTGATGTGGAACGATCTGCAGCCAGTCAAGAAGGCGGTTGATGGAATGGTCAAAATTCCACTGGGTGAATATCAGCGGGCCGCACTGTACAGCTTCACCTATAACGTTGGCACAAACGCGTTCTCGAAATCGACACTGCTTAAGCGTCTGAATGCCGGTGATGTAGATGGCGCATGTGAAGAATTACGCCGCTGGATTTATGCGGGCGGCCAGAAATGGCGTGGACTGATGAACCGCCGGGATATGGAGCGGACCATGTGCCTGGCGGAGAGTGCAGATGACCTCAAAGGCTAAAGTGCTCACTGCGCTCATCCTGCTAGCTCTGCTGCTATTAGCCACCTCGGTAGCTTTCGCGCTTTATTACCGCGGCAATGCCATTGACTACAAGGCACAGCGTGACACCGCAACCAGCAATCTCAAGCTGGCTCATGACACCATCACCGACATGCAGACGCGCCAGCGCGATGTGGCGGCACTCGATGAGAAATACACGAAGGAGCTAGCTGATGCTAAAGCGACTATCGATCAGCTGCATGATGATGTTGCTACTGGCAAGCGTCGGTTGCAGCTCAACGCCACCTGCCAGAAACAATCTTCATCCGGAGCCGCCGGCATGGATGATGCAGCCAGCGCCCGACTTACTGACGCCGCTCAACGGGATTATTTCACCCTCAGAGAGCGAATCGAAGTTGCCGGAAAGCAAATAGCTGGATTGCAGCAGTACATCAGAGAGCAATGCCTGAGGTAGTGTTCACGCGGTCCGCAAAAAGTAATTTAAGCTGTAAGAAATGAGAGCTGCGCCAGTGATGGTGCGGCTTTTTTTACGTCTGAAGTAACCCACAGCGCAGTCGCATGCGCATCTCAACGAGAGCCTTTCAGTAAGCGAGCCTGAGAACAGCCGTTATAGGTGGCGACCTCTCTCGGGCGGCTTTTCTGTGCGAACAGGCTCACTTTCTAAAAGGTAGAAACGCAATGACATATCCAACTGTAGTTAATGGTATGGACTTCCGTGAGCTGGTGTTCCTGACCGGCGCGGAGTCATCAACTGACACTTTCAAAGTGGCGAAGGCTTTTGGCAAGGATCACAAAGACGTCCTGCGAAAAACACGAAGCGTTATCAGTCAGTGCTCAACAGAGTTCGCAGAGCGCAATTTTACGCTTTGCCATGAAAACAATGAGTTACAGAATGGTAAGCCACAGCCATTTTATCAGATGACCCGAGATGGATGGACGATGCTGGTATTCAGCTTTACCGGCAAGGCGGCAATGGCATTCAAAGAGGCTTACATCGCAGCTTTCAACTGGATGACCGACATGATCCGGCAGGGCGTTGCAAACCTTGAGGCAGAGAGAAATGCTGCTGTGCTTGAGTTTATGAAAGAGAAGGATGTTGCCAGCATGTCCGGCAGATTACTTAACCGCTGGGGAAGGGTTAAAAAGCCTCAATTGCTCGCTCGCATTGAGCGAATCGATCAGCATGGGCAGATCACCATCCCCGGACTACCAAAGTGACCATCACAAGGCGCATTTGCGAGTGCGCCTGATGATGAGCTTTAAATCTGAGACCTATCCAGCAACCCCAGCCAGTCTTCAAGCTGGACTTTTATCATAGATGTAATGTGGGTGAAGCACTCCAAAGGCTCAAGGAAGTGCACATCTTCTCTGTCAAAATCGTTTGGCCCGATAATAAGCTCGAAGTTTTCGCCGCCTCTATGCCGAAGGGCTTCTTTGATGTGCTCTTCTGAAAAATGTATGTAACCACTAGTCTTCTTATAGACATTGATAACCCAAGGGTTAACTCTACTCACCCGCCGAGCAAGATAATTATCTGTCATTGGCTGGTTATCATCTGCCTTCATCTTGCTGATAATCTTTCCATTCAAGACATCCTTAGAAAATTTGATTCTATCTTTGGAGAAGAAGCCAGCGTAAAGGCGTAGCGAGTTGTCTAATTGCATCCGCACTAAAGCTAATGCACATAAAGAGTTTCGGTCCCTAAGCATTGCCTTGAAGCCGGAAGTTAAAGCGCAACTTCTTCTTGCAATACCTATAGCCATAAAGAAATCATAACTAAAGTCCTTGTTAGCCATATTTAAGAACAGGCATTTAATCTCTTCATCTGCACGATCTAGTTCTTTCATTAACTCAAGATATCTTTCGTCTTTGCTTTTCATGAATGCATTCCAATTGATATTAACCACACCATTAAGGCACAGATAACTATGGCAACACCAGATTGGGAGGCCATCGAGTCGGCTTACCGGGCTGGCTTGATGTCTATCCGTGAAATAGCTTCACAGCATGGCATCACTCACGGCGCGATAAACAAGCGTGCAAAACGTGACGGATGGGAGCGAGACCTCAAGGCGAAGATAAAAGCCAAGGCTGACGCATTGGTATCCAAACGTGAGGTATCCAAACAGGTATCCACTGAAACGGCTACCAACGAGCGGATACTTATCGAGGCCAACGCTGAGGTAATCGCCAATGTCCGCATGGAGCATCGTGGGGACATTCGCCGAGCACGTAACATCTCCAGCTCATTGTTTGGTGAACTCGAAGCGCAGTGCGCTGACGTAGGCGCACTGGAACAGCTTGGCGAACTGATGCTTAGCCCTGACGACAAAGGGCAGGACAAGCTCAACGAAATCTACCACAAGGTTATCAGCATGCCTGGTCGGGTTAAGTCGATGAAAGATTTATCCGACACGCTGAAAACTCTGATTGGCCTTGAGCGTCAGGCATATGACATCGACGGCCCGACCGGCGACGAATCAACGAAGAAACTTTCCGATTTGATGGATGATTTAGCCAAGGGGTAATCATGAAGCCTGAACACATCGCGCTTCTGCGTGAAAAGCTCTGGCGTCTGAATAATCTCTACTGGATTACCGACAAAGAAGGCAAGCCAGTCCGGTTCAAAATGACACCGGAGCAGCTCGAGTACTTCGAGGGCATGCACACACGCAACATCATCCTTAAAGCACGTCAGCTTGGTTTCACCACAGAAGTCTGCATTATCCAGTTGGATGCGGCTTTGTTCGAGGCTGCCAAGTGCGCCCTGATCGCCCACACCCTCAACGATGCTAAGCGCCTGTTCCGGGAAAAGGTGAAGTACGCCTATGACCGGCTGCCGGCAGAAATCAGGGCTGCCAATCCGGCGAGCAATGATTCGGCGGGTGAGTTGGTATTCAGAAAGGGCGGGTCACTTTACGTCAGCACGTCATTCCGTGGCGGAACGCTGCGTTTCCTGCACGTTTCCGAGTTTGGGAAGATATGCGCTAAGTTCCCCGACAAAGCCCGTGAGATTGTCACTGGTGCGTTTGAGGCTGTATCCAGCGATTGCTTCACCACTATTGAGAGCACAGCAGAAGGGCGGGCCAGTTACTTCTTTGATTATTGCCAGACCGCTGAGAAAGCCCAGTTGCAGGGAAAGACGCTTTCGAGTCTGGACTGGAAGTTTTTCTTCTTCTCCTGGTGGAAGAATCCCCTGTATGCAATCGACCCCGTAGAGCCTCTACCGCAACGCCTCGACGATTACTTTGACGATATTGAGCAGAAGCACGGCGTCATTCTCAATGATCGCCAGAAAGCCTGGTATTACGCCAAAGAGAAGACGCTCGGCGATGATATGAAGCGCGAGTATCCGTCAATACCTGCTGAAGCATTCGAGCAGTCGGTAGAGGGTGCTTATTACGCCAAGCAATTCCGCTGGCTCTACACAAATAAAAGAGTTGGTGAGTTACTTGATAACTCTCATCAGCTGGTTCACACCTTCTGGGATATCGGGGTAGGCGACTCGACAGCTATATGGTTCATCCGTGAAGTCGGCGATGAATTCCACGTCATCGACTACTACGAGAACAGCGGTGAAGGTCTACGGCATTACATGAAGGTGCTGAAAGACCGCGGCTATGAGTATGGCGATCACTGGGCGCCGCACGATATCGATAACCGTGAGTTTGCCGGTGATGGCAAGAGCCGTAGGCAGATAGCGGCAGAAGGCTTTGAAATCGACGGCCGGGTTTATTCAATCCGCTTCAAGGTCGCACCAAAGCTTGGTGTTGATACCGGCATCGACTCTGTGCGCGAAATTCTTCCTAAGTGCGCATTTGACGCATCCAAATGCGAGCAGGGCATCTCTCACCTTGAGGGGTACCGCAAGGAGTGGGACGACAAACGCGGCTGCTGGAAAGACAAGCCTTTGCACGACTTCACATCGCACGGCGCTGATGCGTTCCGCTACTTTGCTGTGGCGAAAACGAATCACAAACAGACCGGCGCAATATTCTTCTAAGGAGCTCATCAGTGAGTGAACTAAGCAACGGGGAACAATTCCTTGTGAACGCCCTCGCTCATGAGATAGGGCGCCAGCGAATGATGTATGCGGGTCGACCCGGGAACACCAAGCGCACAAAGCTTTGGGATGAGTTCGGTTACCCGGAAAATCTTGAATTTGACCGTTACTACCGCGCCTATGAGCGTAATGCCGTTGGCTATGCCGCCGTACACAAGCTTCTCGACTCCTGCTGGGTGGATAACCCGACCATTATTGACGGTGAAGAAAACAAAGAGTCTACCGAAACCACAGCGTGGGAAAAGACAGTAACGAAATTGCTGAAAAAGCATTGGCCGAAGATTAAGGATGCTGACCGACGCAACCTCATCGGCCGGTACTCGGCGATCCTGATTCAGTTCAGAGATGGCAGGGAATGGAGCCAGCCAGTTGATCGCGTTGTTGTTGGCCGGCTTGCTGATAAGGCGATCGTGAAGCTTATCCCCGCGTGGGAGTCTCAGGTTAGGCCCGGAAATTTTGATACCGACACGCTATCCGAAACCTACGGTCAGCCGGTGTCCTACAACTTCAATGAGCAGCCTGTTGGTGATGACGGCACATACGGACCGGTGCGCGGCGTAACGGTGCATCCAGATCGCGTCATCATCCTCTGCGAAGGTTCAGAAGACGAAAACATGCTTTCGGGCGTTCCTTATCTCCGAGCCGGGTACAACAAGCTGCTAGACCTTGAAAAGGTATCAGGTGGTAGCTCTGAGGGATTCCTGAAGAATGCCAGCCGTCAACTAGGCATCGCTTTCGATAAAGAAACCGACATGGACTCGCTAAAAAGGGCGGCCACCGATGCTGGATTCAAAGACCTGGGCGAGGCACTTAACGACAAGGTCGCTAAGATGAATCGAGGGACAGATGCGGCGCTGGTGATGCAGGCAGGAACGCCTTCTGTGCTCTCCGTTGCCCCGGCAGACCCAAAGCCAACGTGGGAAGTTACCGCTAACGAGTTCGCAGCATCAATTCAGTGCCCGTTCACCATTCTGTTTGGTCAGCAGACTGGCCGGCTGGCATCAGACCAGGATAAAGCAGACTGGGCTAAACGATGCAATGCGCGCCGATGGGGTTTCATGAGCTCTGTTGTGCAGACGCTGCTGGAACGATTCTGGGCGCTGGGTGTAATTGAGGCTCCTAAGTCAGGTGAAGTCACGCTGGCGTGGTCTGACTTGCTAGCCCCAAGTGAGAAAGAGAAGATCGCCAATATGCAGGCAATGGCTACCGTGGCGAAAGATACTCAGGCGGCCTTTGGCACTCCAGCCGTTGACGAAAATGAGGTGCGGACAGTTGGCGAACTTGAGCCACGCAAAGCGCCAGCCACGCCTGACCCAAACAAAAAATTAACCGATAAGGACCCGCTGACAGATGACGATGACAGCGAAAACCCGAATCGGGACGCCAATAGTACCCCGAAACAAAGCTGACCCGACGCAATCCGCCCGGCCTGTTAACCGGATGTTCCGCGACATCGAGAATCGCTACTACCAGATTAAGGTAGCACTGAAGAGGCTATTCGATGAGCGCCTGACCGGGCAGGAGAGGGCGAGCAACACGCAGAGCTATGCGGTGCATGGCAACGTGATTTATCAGGTGAATGCCGGCGCGCACATCTACGACATGTCGGCACCTCAACTGGCTGACCTGCTGCAGCGTGTCCAGCTCATCCTTGATGATTACCTGCTGGAAGGCGGTAGCAACAGCTTGTGGGCGCTTCAGTACGTCGCGGCAGAATATGAGCGCGGTACTCATCAAGCCTTCACCAATCTGTCGGTGCAGTCGCCCATCTACGAGCAGCAGACGACGCTTCAGCAGCTACTCAACTCGGCCGCATACCAGAATCAGGTGGCAGCAGCGTACGTATCGACGTACAGCGACTGGCTGCTTGAGTCTGACCGGGCGCGTGGTGACCTGGCTAATGTGATAGCCGATTCGATAGGTCGCGGCATCAACCCAAAAGAAACGGCGCGAATCATCAGCCAGAGGCTCGACGTCTCAATGGCTCGGGCCAAGAACATGGCGCAGACCGAGCAGGTTGGTGCGCTTCGTAAGGCTCAGTGGCAGGAAACTGACTGGGCACGTGAACGGCTGGGACTGAATACTGCAGTTCTCTGGCTGTCGGCGCTAAAGCCTACGACGCGATCGTGGCACGCAGCCAGGCATGGCAGGACCTACACCACTGAAGAGGTTGAGGCTTTTTACGCCGAAAATGGCAACCGCTATCACTGCTACTGCAGCCAGATACCGGTCATTCTCGACGATTCGGGCAAGGTAGTTAATGAAGGCTTGGTCAGCAGGTTGACCGAAGAGCGTAAGCGATGGAAATCATTCGATGCATCGTGATAAAAGAATGGTTTTGCAAAGAGGATTTTATGGCAAAACCAGACGAACCATATCGCATGCTGAAGGTGGAAAGCTATCTTCCTGAGAAGATGTCAGGGAGGAAAGGGAAAGTGCATATCAGGCCGCTTGGCGGTCAGTGGGCTTCAGAATCTCTAGCCGTTGAGTGCTCAAAAAAGCTATCTGACTTGACGGTTTATCCTTTAGGTAGTCAGTTTGAAATTTGCGCCAAGCTCACCGACAGGGAGGATGGTGGGGAGTATGTTTATAGCTCCTTTAGATGGGAGTTTAAATTTCTAAAGTAGGTCGCTAAGGCGGCCTTTTTTATTGCCTTAAATCATCCAACAAGGACACAGCATGAAACGCAATCGCGTTAACGTGCTGTCCGTCGTCAACTCTGCGTCAAACATCACAACAGAAATCATCAACGGCAGGCCACACATTGTGGTCCGTGGCGTCACGCCTATCGTTGACGACATCGTGATGAACGGCAAGTTGTATACGGCAGCAGAAATCGCTAAGGGCTACAAAACCCTTGAGCGCACCCCTATGCCTTTGGGGCATCCAAAAGTTGATGGCAAACACGTCTCAGCCCGCGATGTTCAGGCGGTCAATGAATACCACGTAGGCGCATGGCTGCAGGATGTAGAACACAAGGATGGCAAGGTTTCTGGCGACATGTACGTTGATCGCCGTTATGCCGAATCAACTGAGAAAGGCCAGCGGCTGGTCAATCGACTTGATGATATGGCAGCGCGTAAAAATGTTGAGCCAATCCACATTTCTACAGGGCTTCTTTACTCCGGCATCGCCGCTAATGGCGAGTCGAAGGGCAAGAAGTACCGCGAAATCGTCACCAACATGATGTTTGACCATGTGGCCAACTTGCTTGACGAGCCGGGCGCCGGCACACCAGAGGAGGGCGTCGGCATCTTCGTCAACTCCGATGGCTCCGAGCAGGAACTGGAAGTGGTGAACCTGGCTGAAGCCGAGACGCCAGACCCTGATTTACCGCAAGACCCCGCCCTTAAAACACTTTTCAACCAGCTAAAGGCGTTTTTCAGCGCCAACAGCAATTCCGTCAAAGAGGAAGAAAACCCGATGAAAGAACTCATCACCAATGCGCTGAAAGCGAAAGGCATCGACGTTGAAGGCAAGTCCGATGCTGAGCTGATGGACGCTTACAACCAGATGGCAGCTGATGACGCTAAAGCGAAAGCCGAAGCCGATGAAAAGGCCAAGAAAGAGAAAGAAGAGGCTGATAAGAAAGCCAAAGAGACAGCAACGAACAGCGAGCAGGCCCCGGCATGGTTCAAGCCATTTGCCGACAAACTGAGCACCATTGAAAGCGGCCTGGCGGTTAACGCAGACAAAGAAAAGGGCGAAAAACGTAGCGCCGTGAAAGCGAAATTTGGTCTGGACGATCTGGCCGTCAATGCTCTCGATGGTGCTGCGCTGGATGGCTTGTATGCACAGTGCCAGACCACTACCGGCCTCAACGGTTCTTTCCGTCAGGTCAACTCAGATAAAACCCTCAGCGAAATGCCGGAGTAAATGATGGCTAAAGTTGGAAAGCATGTAATTCACGCGGGCGGTGTATTCCCTAATCCGCTCCTGAATCGTGAAGGTGCCGCGGCAGCAGCCACCAAGCCTGGCACTATCGGTTTCTTTGATGCGGGCAAATTCACTGCATCGGTTGATGGTAATGAAGAAGCGATTCTTTATGTCGCCAACTACGACTACCTACGCTGCCTGACTGTTGATGACAGCATTCCGGCTGGCGAACTGGTCGTGGGTATCCAGCCAATGCAGGGCATGTTCCTGAACGTACGCGCTGCGGCCGGCACCTACAAAAAAGGCCAGCCGCTTTCAATCGCTAACGGGCAGGTCAAAGCGCACGCCGCTGATGAGTCCGTTCGCTGCTATGTCGAAGAAGACAAAGCCTATACCGCCGCTGCAGGTGACCTGCTGCGCGTTGTGATCAAGTAAGGAGCACCTGAATGTTTGTATTTTCCCGTTCCCTGGGCGAGCGCACTGGAAACCTCGAGGTTAACCAGTCGCAGTTTGCCGAACTACAAATGGCGCGTAATGCGGGTGCTCAGGCTGCTGCCGATTTCCTCGGTCGCGTGCGTGGCATTCGTGAAGATGCCGGACGCCTCGATGCCGTCAATGCTGTTGACGATATCCGCCGCCTTTACCGCGCCTTCGATACCACCGTTCTGGCTCAGTTCGAGCCAACCACTCAGTTCACCCTGCTGAATGACCTGATGCCGCTGTCTCGCTCAGTGCGCATTGAACAGTCACGCTACGATTACGCTCGTACCGGTGGCCGCGGCTGGGCGCACACATCCATGTCCGGTCAGATCGGCGCGGCGCTGGATGCTAAGAGCTACACCTTTGACGGCACCATGGTTCCGGTGCATGACTCAGGCTTCAAGTTCACCTGGCGTGACCCAATCTTTAACAGCCCGTCAGCACTCCAGTCTCAGGCTGATGCGCAAAGCGGCTCTGTTGAAGACGTTCAGCGTCAGTACGTTGACTATATGTTCAACGGCTTCCGAGATTCAGAAGGCAACTACGTTAAGTTTGACGGCCTGACCTGGAAAGGCCTGAAGGCTGACGAGCGCGTTGCTCAGGTGACTCTGACCTTCAACTTTGCAATCAGCACCGATCCGGTAGCGCTGCGCACCAATGCGATCGCCCTGCGTGATGTGGTCCGTGTGACCAACAGCCAGTACGCACCGCAGACGTGGTACGTGTCGGCAGAGGTCATGTCGAACCTTGAGCGTTACTTCGACGTGAACGCAACCCGCACCGTTCTGGAAGAGCTTCTGAAGCTGTCTGGTATCGCGGCCATCAAAGAAGATGCGCAGCTGTCAGGTAACGAAATCCTGATTGTGCCACTGACTGCAGGCGTCATCGCTCCGATCGTCGGTCAGGCTATCGGCACCGTTGCCGACCCGCGCCCGTTCTACAACAGCGATTACATCTGGCGTACATGGGGTGCAATGGGTCTGATGGTTAAGCAGGACATCAACAACAAATACTCCGTCATTCACGCGTCGAGCTAAGGAAAAAATATGGCACTCGTAAAGGTATTGGTTTCAAACCTCTTTGCCGGTGCCGGCTTCCAGAAACTGGAGGCTGGCCAGGTTTATGACGTAGAGGATTCGGTCGCTGAAAAGTGGATCGCACAGGGTAAGGTGGAGAAAACCAACGAGAAGAAAGGTGAGAAGCTGACCTTCGAAGTGGCTACACCGTCTGCACCTGTAAGCACTGACACATCGGTGCTGCAATCGAAGCTCGACGATGCGAATGCGCAGATTAAATCTCTGCAGGATGCCGCTGTGAGCAAAGAGAAAGAGCACGCAGCAGCTCTGGAACCAGAAACCAAGCGAGCTGACGATGCCGAAGCAGCGCTGGCAGCCGCAACCAAAAAGGATAAGTAACCATGGCAGTGCAGATAACGGCAGCGCAGGTTAAACAGCAGTTATCTGCGCTGGGATACTCCGTCCCGGACTTCATGATTGACGCCTACCTGTGCAAGTTAGGCGGTATCAGCATGTGCCTGGAGGCGGCTGGCTACGATGAATGCGATCTGATGCTGATTCAGGTGTACGCCGTGACGTTGATGGCTATCACCGCATACAGCCAGCGCATCAAATCACAGTCAGCGCCTTCAGGGGCGTCCCGGTCATTCGATTACAGCGGTGATGTGAAGACTATGCGCAACACTCTCGCCGCGCTGGATACGTCTGGCTGTACGTCAGCACTACCAATTGATGTAGGCAGCAGCGTTGGTTTCTTTGACGTTGTGGGAGGCTGCTGATGTGGATTCCTGTAGCAGAAAGGCTACCCAGGGCATTCAGCCGGGTGTGGGTGAAAACCGATACCGGCGCGCAGGCTACCGGATACGTTAACGAGGCTGGCGAGTGGCGCATTAACTGCCCTCGCATCGCTGCTGAAAAGCCCACTGTAATCAGCTGGAGGGGATGAGATGGCAACTCAAGCCAAAAGGCTCAAAGCAGTAATTTTCGACATCAAATGCAATCTCGCGGGAGTTGCCGAAAACTACTCGGGCGAAACTATGAACCTCTATGCAATTGAGGGCTTGCTGAGCATCACAAGCGGCAATCCATCATGCACATTCATCCCGGTGGGTGATGACCGCTATATCAGCATTAAAACCATTGAATCTATCTGCATAAAAAAAGTCCTCGAGGAATGACATGTCATCTTTAGCCAGTTGGTCATACACAGCTCAGGCGACCATCTGGAAGCCTTTAGGGCTGGATGAGTACGGAGATTCTCTAGGCTGGTCTGAGCCGATGGTGATTGCCTGCGACTATCAGGGTGGACTGAGCAAGCGGTTAGGGGTGATTGGCGGCGAGAAGGTAGTTAAGAACACCATATGGACGGAGTACGCACTGGCAGATACCGGTGATTACATCCTGATTGGTGCGTCGAGCAATCCAGACCCGATCGCAGCGGGCGCTGATGAGGTTATGCAGGCAATTCGCTATGCGGACACCTTTGAGCGGGTGGCTGATGATTACGCAATCCTGACGGGGGCCTGATATGGGAGTAAAAGTCCGCGGTATCCGACAGGCTCAGCAGAACCTCAACGCACTGATTGGTGACATTCAGGGCAGGAAGGCTGTCAGAGCTATTCAGAGCGCATTAATCATCGGTTCATCACAGGCAGCGCTGTATACGCCTATCGACACGTCCACGCTCATCAACAGCCAGTATCGAGAGCTCGACATCAAAGGTACGAGGTTAACCGGGCGGGTTGGCTACTCAGCAAACTATGCGGTTTATGTTCACGACCCGAATGTGCCGCAGACCTTCCGCCGGGCGACAGCCCAGAAGGAGTTTTTGACCAAAGGCTTCGAGGATACTCGGGACCTCATCGACCGAACCATTAAAAAGGAGATGAGCTTGTGAATCCTCCGATGCATCAGCGCGTTAAAAATCTTCTTATCGGTGCCGGCCTGACTTCCGGATACACGGTTCAGTCACTCATCTGGACTGATACGGGTGACCTGAAGCAGCGGTTCATCGTATTCCGGCCGAATGGCGGCACGCCGGTAGACAGAGATATCGGTTCCGACCATTACGTGCTTGTTGACCTGATCACCGGCAAGTCTGCAGGAGATTACGCAAAGTCAGAGTCTGACGTGCAGGCAATCATCGACTACGTGCAGCAAAACCCTATCAGCGACCCCTGCGTCGGCCAAATCACCAATATGGGTGGCATACCATCACCAATCCCCACGGCAGAGGGGCGTATGGTCTGGCGCCTGCAATTTGCCTGTTCTTACGGCGAAAGTTAATCAAAAGAGGAATTACCCATGGCAGCAAATTGCCCAACGGACAACACAAAGTTGTTTGGCCGCGCCATTGTGCTCGAAGTAGCTGATGGTTGCGCCGATACAGTGCCGCAGGAGTCAGAGTGGAAGGCTTTGGCTGCCGGCACCAGTAAAGGCTTCGACTTCTCGCCGAACAGCGTGACGTCAGATGCCGATGACACCAAAGGCTACGTAGAGAACATCGTTACAAACGCTGACTTCACTATCTCGTTTGAGGGTGAGGTTCGCCGTAACGATAAGCTCGACCAGTATGGTGTTGGTCGCCTGATTAAGTATTTCAACACTGAAATTCAGGCAGCTCGACAGCCCACCCTCTGGGTTCGTATGGAGTTCGGGCCGATCACCTTCCAAGGGTACATGCTGATCAACGCATTGAGTTCTGATGGCGGCACTAACGACATCATCACTTTCTCCACCGAGTTTAAGGTGGCGGCAGCCGATACCATCCAGGTGGTAGATACCGATGACAGCGTTCCTGCTACAGGCGTTACCGTAACTCCAGCGACTACCTCCGTCGTAGTTGGTGCAACTCGCCAGCTGACCGGCGCCGTGTTACCGGCTGATGCAACTGACAAGTCCGGCACATGGACAACCTCAGATGCTACGAAAGCAACCGTTAACAGCACCGGACTGGTTACTGGTGTGGCCGCTGGCACCGCGACGATCACATTCAAGTCGAATGATGGTAACTTTACCGGAACTACGGCTGTAACGGTTACTGCTTCGTAACCATTCCAAATGGGCTGAATTCAGCCCATTGATAATGATTATGGAGACCACATGACGCCGTATAAAGAGATTGGTGAATGCCTCATCACGGTTGGTGAGGATGAATACTTCTTCCGGCCGTCATTTGCAGCAATGAGCCGAATCGGTGAGCCGCAGGAAATTGTTCAGACCTTTGCAGACCTGCACCACGATGAGCTGACACCGCTTATAGAGCGAGCAACAGACGCATATGGACACGTTCCCGCCTGGCTAATCGAACACATCCGCAGCTGCAGTTATGGCAAGAGAGCGCTTATGGCTGCCATGACTGTAATGCAGGCGTGCTGTGAGGATGATTTGTCGGATCTTATCGGTGAGCTCCGTCCGGCCAGAACAAAAGGCAGGCCATTTAAGCGCCGCATGGGCCTGATTGGGGACTTTGAGCTGCTGCTAATCGCTCAGTCCCTGATAACACACGGCATCATCGGCAAAGCGAAAGTACGCCAGCTGCAGCGCCATGAAAGCGGTAAGGCGACGACAGAGTTTAATGCCTTTGATTACGTCAGTGCGGCCAGAAATCATTTCAATATGGCGCGCTCAGAAGCAGAGCAACTAACGATGACCGAGTTTCAGCACATGCTTGCAGCCAAATACCCTGACCAGAAGGGATTCACGCGGGAAGAGTACGATCAGGTTGCAGATGACTACCTTTCTAAAAAGGCGAAGAGACTGGCGAAGGCGTCATAACACAAGCTCGATAGTTTTGTTGCTTCCCATTGCGATGCATCCCAGCTAGGATTTATCTCATCTTTTTGTTTGGGGATAGGGATATGAATAGTCGATTTTCAATTGGCGCACTGTTAGCTGGGGTATTCTTTTTATCTGCATGCGCACCAAGTCAACAGATGCAAGAAGCAAAAAAAAGAGATGCAGAGTTTGAGCAGTCGGTAAAAAACATCAACTTAGAAACTGCCGACGTGGGTAGCAAACCCACTGATTATCAGTCCTTAGTTGAAGGGGCAATTCGAGAGCAACTGAAAGACCCAGACTCTGCTAGATTCTCTGGGTTCACCACTCCTCGTAGAGAGGTAATGGTTGACCAGAGAAAGTTCATCTATGGCTATTCCACTTGCGTGTTTGTTAATGCCAAGAACTCATATGGTGGGTACACCGGCAAACAACTTTACTGGGCCTTCATTAGAGATAACAAAGTGCTCAGAATAAAAAGTACCAATGATGCATATGGGACAATCATCTTCCGTGGTCGCCCTATAAACTGTAACTGACAAGAAAAGTAAAAAAACACCTCGCCACGGCGGGGTTTTTTTATGCCCGGAGATAGATGAATGGCGAGCGAGCAGCAGGTTGGCAACATCGTTTATGAAGTAGAAATGAACGTCGCGAAGTTGCTGGAGAATCAAAAGCAGGTAAATGATCGCCTGGATAAGCTGCAAGGCAGCTTCGATAGCACGTCTAAGTCTGTTTCTGGCGCTGAAAAGTCATTTTCTTCATTATCCAAAGTCGCCAGCGCTTTGACGGCAGCTCTTTCTATCCAGCAGGTTGCAAACTATGCAGACGCTTGGACGACGCTGAATAACAAACTTGCCAACTCTATCCGAACTGGTGAAAGCCTCGCAGAAGTTACCCAGCGCGTCTTCGACATAACCCAATCTACGCGCTCAAGCCTGGACGCAACAGCATCCCTATATGCCCGCCTCGAGCGCGCTACTCGTGAATATGGCACAAGCGCTGAGAATGTAGCGAAGCTAACTACAATCATAAATCAGGGATTTGTTGTATCGGGCGCAACTGCTCAGGAGGCTGAGAATGCCATCATCCAGTTGTCTCAGGGCTTAGCTTCAGGGGCGCTGCGGGGTGAGGAATTTAACTCAGTAAACGAGCAAGGCAACCGGCTAATTGTTGCCCTGGCTGATTCAATGGGCGTCAGCATAGGCCAGATGCGAGCCATGGCGGCCCAAGGAAAGTTAACAACAGACGTAGTGGTTAATGGCCTGCTGGGTCAAGGCGATGCAATTGGTCGCGAGTTTGCCAATACAACGCAGACGATAGGTCAGGCATTCCAAGCAGCCGGGAACAATATCACTCAGTTCGTCGGAAGTTCGGCAACGGTTAAAGCTGGCGTGGCTATCTTCAATGATGCAGTGATTACCCTGAGCGAAAACCTTGACGTAGTATCGACTGTAATTCTGGCCGTAACCGCTGTGATGGGATCGCGCTATGTAGCGGCGCTTGTTCTTGCCACTCAGAAGCAGCTAACCCTAGCCGCCAGCGCATACAGCGCTGCAACCGCTCAGGGCGCACTATCGGCAGCGTCGGCAGGCCTTCGCGGTGTAATGGCTTTGGTCGGCGGACCAGCAGGAGTCGCCACGCTTGCCGCCGCAGCGATATTCTATTTTTATCAGAAGGCCCAACAGGCGAAACAGGAAGCTAATGATCTCGCTGATAGCGTCAGCGGCCTGGTCAGCAAATTCCGTGAAATGTCTGCGACTGAAGTTGGCGCATCCATCGCGCGGTTGAGAGAGGCACTACCTTCACTGACCGACGGCGTTGAAAATGCTGAGAAGGCTTTTAATAACGCAATGTATCGCGTAAGGGATTTGCGCAAAGAAATCGACAACTGGGGAGTGAACACCACCCGAGGCCGGCAGGCGTCAGAGGCGCTGTCTGGTGCAATGGACCAGCAGAACATCGCCGCTGAAACCCTTGAAAAGGCACAACGGCGCCTCAGTCAGACTCAGAGCGCAATCACACTTGGTCAGGCCCAGCTAACCACCGGGCTGAAGACGGGTATTGATTTGCTTGGCCGTGAATCAAAGGCTGCGGGCGATGCTGCCGGCATGATGAACCACTTTGCACAGTCAGTTAACCTAGCTGCTACTGCTAAAGAGAAGTTCAATTCCTCAAGCCTGCAAATTCCTCGCAGCGCAGATGCTGACAAGTACAATCAGCAACTTGAAGATGAAAATAAACTACTCGCCATAACCGACAAGCGTCTGCGAGCAGTTACTCAGGCTCGCATGGATGCCTCCAGCAAGGGTGGTAACGCTAACCAAATTAATACCGCAGGGGAATTAGCTGCTGCTCAGTACGATCTCCAGCAGGCAGAGTCAAGCAGAACCAAGGCAACCAAGGAAACTGCAAAAGCAGAGACACAAGCTGAGCAGGCTGAAAAGCGCCGGCAGAAGTCTCTGCAGGAGCTGACAGATCAGGTAGCTGTTGCAGAGCTTCAGTACAAGGGGCTCAACAGGGAGGCGGCTCAACTGGCTGCAATTCAGGATCTGGGAGCTGGTGCTACTTCCACCCAAATTAAGCAAGCCGCTCAGCAAGCCGGGCAAATATTCGACATTCAACAGAAAGCGGCAGATAGAAAAGCTGCTCTTGAGCAAGATGCTTTTGTGAATGCAGCAAGGCAGAGAGATCAGGATTTAGCTCAGGTTCAAAGGCAGCTTGCAGCCGGAGATATCAGCTTCGAGCAAAGCCAAAAGCGACGAGCAGACATTGCGGCGACGTACTCAGAGTTTATAGCTCAGGCCAACGCAAAGTCTGCAGTCACCCCTCAGCAGACTGCCACTGGAGCTATTGATCCTGTACAAGCGCTGGCGAATGAGAACGCTCAAAAACTAGCCCTTATTCAGCAGTTCGAGCAGCAAAGAACATTGACGGAGGAGCAGGGGCTGGCATTACGCAATGATGCTAATGCTCACTATGAGCAGCAGAGAATCGCTGCTCAGTGGGAAATTTATCGTAACCAGAGCGCCTCAAACAGCCTTCTTGCAGATGCGATCGACTCTTTGCAGGGAGGAGCTTCAAATGCCATAACTGGGCTGCTTAATGGAACCCAAAGCTTAAGCGAAGCATTTGCAAATATAGGTAGCACGATTCTAAACAGCGTAGTTAGCGGGCTGGTTGAGATGGGCCTTCAATATGTAAAAAACATGATTGTAGGTCAGGCGGCGGCGACTGCAGCGCTTGCTGCAACCGCGGCGCAAGCAACGGCGGCAGCTGGAATGTGGGCGCCTGCGGCTGTTAGCGCATCAATAGCAACCATGGGTGCTGCCTCTACTGTAGGCACTACGGCCTATTCAACCTCACTACTTGCATCTAAAGGCTTGGCAATCGCTGGCGCTCGTGAGCACGGCGGGCCCGTCAATGCCAGCAGCATGTATCAGGTAGGCGAAGGCGGAAAGCCTGAAATCTTCAAAGCCAGCAATGGCAGCCAGTACATGATCCCCGGCGACAATGGATCTGTAATCAGCAACCGGGATATTGGCGGTGGGGGCGGTGCCGGCGGTGGGCTTGTGATGAATTTCAACTTCGACATTCAAACCACTGGCGGCGTTGACGAAGCCACGCAGAAGCAGATGGCGCAAATGATGCAGGCCGTTGCCATTCGGACTATCAAAGACCAGCAGCGCCCTTCAGGTTTACTCAGTAAAGGTAGATAACCCATGCCAGAAACTTTCACATGGAGCCCACAAAAGGGCTTCACGGGCGACCGTACGCCTGATGTAGCCGTAGTAAAGCTGGGCGATGGTTATGAGCAACGGCAGGTTAAGGGTATCAACCCGTTAATGGGGCGGTACCAACTGACGTTCGCAGGCTTCGACGATGCTAAATGCTCCCGACCTAATGCAGCTAAAGCGGCCGATGCGTTCCTGAAAGCAAGGATGGCTGTTGAAGCGTTCTACTGGACGCCATCGGATACCGGCGTGCAAAGACTGTATGTGTGCCGGTCATGGTCGCTGAAGAAGACCGGCAATCAGCATGAACTGATGGCCACGTTTGAGCAGGTGCCACGATGAGAGACATACCAGCAGAACTAATCATCGAAAGCACTGACTCGGGTGTTGGCGCGATGCTCGACCTTTTCGAAGTGGACCTTCAGTCATTCGGCGGCGATGTAATTCGCTTTCATGCAGGCACGAACGGCTATTACGGCGACGTCATCTGGCAGGGCCGACAGTACTCAGCCTATCCGATCGCGGTTGAGGGATTCGAAACCAAGTCCGAAGGCACATACTCTCGCCCGACGATGAAGGTAGCGAACATCACCGGGCTTATCACCGGTATCAACCACGACTTCGATGATGCACTGGGGGCGGTAGTTACGCGCCGGCAGGTGCTGGTGAAGCATCTCGACGCGGTGAACTTCCCGAATGGTAATGCAGATGCAGATCCGACTATGGAAGCCGTGTCTCGTTACGTCATCGAGGAGATGGCGGAAGAGACATTCGAGACCGTGACATACAACCTCGCGACACCTGTTGACTGCGATAACGCCATTATACCGGCTCGAACCATTCTGGCGGATGTCTGCCAGTGGGTTTACCGCGGCGACGGCTGTGGCTATTCAGGCGGTCCGGTTGCTGATGAGAAAGATAATCCAACCTCTGACATGTCACGGGATAAATGCTCAAAGCATCTCACCGGCTGCCGCATGCGATTCCCTAAACCTGAGCCGCTGCCCTATGGCGGCTATCCCGGCTCTGCCAAGGTCTCCTGATGATTGAAGATGAATGCCTGGCATATGCAGCGTTATCCCGGGATGAAGTGTGTGGCCTGATTATTGATGACGCTCGGTTCATGCGTTGTGATAACCAGCACCCGGACCCGGGGCGAAACTTTCGCATAAGCGATACAGATTGGATGAGAGCAGAGGCGGCGGGAGAAATCACCGCCGTTTTTCATTCCCATCCGGAGCCAAAACTCGTTCTTTCGGCTGCCGACAGGGTGGCGCAGATATCTACCGGCATTGAGTGGTGGCTGGCAAGCGCCGGCAGGCTTCGAAAGTTCCGACCGGTACCGTATTTACTGGGCCGCCGGTTCGAACATGGCGTGATGGATTGCTACACGCTTTTCCGGGACGCCTACCACCTGTGCGGTATCGACCTGCCAGACTTCGATCGCACTAACGGATGGTGGGTGAGGGCTGAGAACCTCTACCTGAAGAATATGGCTGTCAACGGATTTTACGAAGTTACTCCGGCCGACATTCTGCCGGGGGACGTCATCATTCGGCGCGCATTCCCTGAGTCAGACCCTTGCCATGCAATGCTCTGGCTCGGGGACAACACCGTAATCCATCACGAACTGGCCGGGCGCCTCAGCCGCCGCGAGCCTTACCGGCAAGCCTATGTAACCCTGACGCACTCTATATGGAGGCATGAACAATGCTCATCTTTAGATTTGCGGGGAATCTCCGACGACATTTCCGCCAAATCACTCTGAACGTCGATACACCCTCGCAAGGCCTGCGCCTTCTGCTTGCTCAATGCCCCGAATTCAAACGCGATTTCTATAAAACCCGCCTGCGGCTTCGCATCGATGGCGGTGACGTGTCACTGGATAACCTCGAATTCCACATGAACCGGCACCTGAAATACGGTGCGACAGTCCTATTCGTGCCGATTGTTGAAGGGGCAATCAGCGCCGTAGCTGCAGTCTGGATCATGGTGGCCGTCACGGTCGCCTCGGTTGCTTACTCGCTCTATATGACCTCACACATGAAGACGCAGAGCGCTGCAGACCAGGACACAAACTCCATAACCAACAACTCTTTCACCAGCGCAGAGAACCGAATCGGCCAGGGCCGGGCGGTTCCAATACTGCTTGGCGAAATGGTGGTTGGCAGTAACGTTACCTCTCTCGGTATTGATACCAGCAACAATCAGGACTGGGATATTTCTATCAGTTAAGGTGAAAGCATGAGCTCAGGCGGCGGTGGCGGAAGCACTCCAAAACTTATCGACGACAACCTCAAATCAAAGCAATTTCTCAAAGTCCTCGATCTCATTTCAGAAGGACCGATTTACGGCCCGGTAGACCAGAACCACCTTTCCTCGTTCATGCTGAATAAGACGCCCGTTACTGATGCAGCTGGTAACGTAACAATCAACGGAGTCAGCGTGGCATGGCGGCCAGGCTCTGCAAATCAGTCCCCGATCACCGGCTTTGATGCGATTGAATCAACCACTATCGTTAATACGGACGTAACGCAGAGCACGCCGCTGGTGCGCACGGTAACTGATACTGACGTGACTCGCGTGCGAATGAACATCGGTGTAACCGGTCTGGTAGAGCAGGATACCAAAGGCAACCAGCACGAAACCTCGGTGACCATGGTGATCGAGACGCGCAACGGTTCGGCCGGCTCATGGAATATCCAGAAGACAGTGACTATCAGCGGGAAAATATCAGGCGAGTACCTTGAGGCGCATATCATTGATGCTCCGGTGCAGAAGCCATTTGATATCCGTCTGCGCCGCGTCACTGCTGACAGCTCCAGCGACCTGCTTACTAATGGAACGATCTGGAACAGCTTTACTGAAATCACCGACGATAGCCTGTCATACCCATATTCGGCCGTAGCCGGCGCAGTGATTGACCGGGACCAGTACACCGACACGCCTACCCGCACATATCATCTGCGAGGTTTGATTGTCGATGTGCCGGATAACTATGACCCGATCGCCAGAACATACACTGGCATCTGGACCGGCGGGTTTAAATCCGCATGGACCAATAATCCCGCATGGCTGTTTCGCGCTTTAGTGAAAAATACGCGTTATGGGCTTGCCCGCCGGGCAGGCTACATCGACGTTGATGATGGCAGCCTTTATATCCTGTCTCAGTTCTGCGATCAGCTTGTTGATGATGGCTATGGCGGCAAAGAACCACGCTTCACCCTGAATGCTTATATCACTGAGCAATCCAGCGCCCGCGACATTCTCGACAAGATTGCAGGCATGTTCCGAGGCATTGCTCTGTGGGACGGCATGCGCTTCTCAATCATGCTGGACAACCCGCAGGACCCGGTGGCAGCTGTAACCAACGCCAGCGTTGTGGATGGGCTGTTTACTTACAGCTCCATGAAACGCTCAGAGCGCTTTAACGCCGTGGTAGTGTCCTGGACTGACCCAAACAACGGATGGGAGCAGGTCAAAGAATACGTCTCTGATGACCAGATGATTGACCGTTACGGCTATAACGAAACGACGCTGGAAGCCTTCGGTTGCACCTCCCGCGGGCAAGCTTTCCGGGCCGGGAAATGGCTGCTGGAAACCTGCAAGAGAGAGACCAAAAAAGTCACTTTCAAGATGGCGCGAGATGCTATCGCCTTCATTCCGGGCGATGTCATTGAGGTCATGGATAATGACTATGCCGCCACCCGGCTTGGCGGCCGCATCATTTCTCATAGCGGAGCCGTGATAACAGTGGATGCCGATGTTTCATCTCTGGCCGGCGGCGGCGACACAATGTCGCTGATGGGCTCGAATGGCAAATTCACCCGCTATCCGATCGCATCAGTTTCTGGTCGAATCATCACCCTGCGCACTGCGCCGAATTGGGTTAAAGACGGAACGATATTCGTCATCTCTACTGGTGACGTGGCAACGCGCCTGTTTCGCGTTATGGGAGTCTCTGAAGACGAAAATAACTCTGTCTACAGCATCTCAGCAACGCTCTATGACCCGAACAAGCAGGCGGTTGTGGATGATGGCGCTGTATTCGAAACGCCTAACGATACCCTGAATGGATATCGTGTCCCGAACATCGAAAACCTGCGGATTATTAATGTAAACAGCGAGACTATTCAGGTCACAGCAACCTGGCAGACAGCGACGCTGACCAAGAAGATCGTGTTCGAACTCTATGTTTATAACGCGGACGGGAAGGTGGTTGCTCAGTACGAAACAGACCAGTTTCGCTATGACTTCTATGGACTGGATGCCGGTATCTATACGCTGGGCGTGCGTGGCCGTAATGAAAACGGCATGAAGGGTGCCGAAACTCAGGTCAGCCTGGTGATTGGCGCACCTTCTGCACCTTCGTTCATACAGTGGACACCAGGCATCTTCTCGGCCGATATCGTGCCGGTGATGAATGTCAGCGCAACAACAGATACTACATTCGAATTTTGGTACACAGGGGAGGTGCCGGCCAGCTCAATCGGTGCCGTGGAGACGGAGGCGCAGTTTCTCGGAAGGGCTTCACAGTGGACACTGCATGGCCTGAAGGCTGATAAAACCTACTACATGTACGTCAGGACCAAAAACGCGTTTGGCGTGTCGCCTTTCGTGCAGGTATCGGGTCAGGCATCTTCCGACATCCCTGGTATGATTGATTACATCGATAAGGCGATAAGAGAGTCGGAAGCATTCGACCGTCTTACTTCCAACATTGATACGAACATTGAGGGGATACTGCAGAACGCCCTGAACCTTGATGCATCTGTCGATCACCAATTCGAAGCTTACGGACGCAATCGCGCCGATATCATCTCTGTAAGCCAGACGGTTGCAGACAATAACAGCGCCTACGCTCAGAAGTTTGAGCAAATTCAGGCGCAGTCAGACCAGAACACAGCATCTGTGCAACAGGTCTCCAGCGCTTACTCTGACCTCAGCGGCAAACTTTCTGCCCAATGGGGCGTGAAGGTGCAGGTAGACAATAACGGCAACAAATATGTTGCTGGCATGCAGCTTGGTGTGGAGGGGAATGGCGGTACAACCCAATCATTTGCCCTGTTCAGTGCCGATAACTTTGGCATCTACAACACCACCAACGGCACCTATCAGCTCGCATTCACCGCCGTTAACGGACAGGTGTTTATGCGGGATGCCTTCATTAACTATGCCTCGATTACGCTTGCCAAGGTTGGCTCGTGGTATTCGTCGAATTACGTCGCCGGTCAGACAGGGACGATCATGCGTTCCGATGGTTCATTTGAGCTAAACGGGCCAGTTTCAGGTCAGGGCAAGTTTGTAGTGGATAACAGAGGGGCCGCCTGGTACAACGCTAGCGGTCAGTTGGTGTGCTCAATGGGGATTCAGAGGTAATGGCAGGATTTCAGGCTTTTATTAACGGAACCTCTTTCGATGCTGTAAACGCCATGTCATACAATTTTATTGCTGACGTGGCGTCAGTATCAGGAACGGGCAGCAAAAGTTATAGTTTGCCGGGGTTCTCAATAAGCGCAGCGATAATTGGCGGAAGAACTTCAGCGGGAACAAGCAATATAACTTACACGGTATCTGTTTCCGGCCAGACTGTCTCATGGGCAGGGGTTGATATAGTCTCAAAGTTAATCGTAACCGCTACACCAACTACAACGTTGAGCTATGCAGGATTCGTATATAACGACTACTCAGTCAATCCGCCGATATTCAAACTTGCACCGACATTCACGCCATTTAACCTTGTTCAGGTAATCGATCTTACACCATCCTTTAGTCAGATTGTGCAGACCAACGTTCCGGTCAGTACTCCCTTGATAGCATTTCACAGGAGCCTGGCGGCATCTGGATTCAATCACGTGTGGTGGAATGAGATTAATCAGAATGGGTATTGGGCGATTCAGTTCAGGCCTAACTTTGGCTACCCGATGACCGCAACCCGAATTTATGTTTTTGCCAAGATGATGGTAAACGTACCTTCAGGTGGCTTCTTCATGTACAACAATGGTCAGATGGTCTGGCACAGCAATTGCCTTCCCTTGCAGATGCAGACTGGCTCAACAACCAACGCCGGTCAGCCGGTTGCATCTACCAGCGGTGTTTCGGTAGTAGTTAGTCAGCCTTTTGACCCAGCCTTCCCAAATACAGGAGTAACGCTTTACAACTGCTATAGCGGGGGAGTGAATAGCTCTGGCAACTACGAGGCTAGCGGTGGCGATCTATTTGCATCTTCTAACTATCAGGTCCCACAGGGTAGGCCGCCGGCTTATTCATGCGGCCCTCCGGGATTTATATACTGCAATGTATATGACTCATATTACCGTCAGGCGCTAGGGGTTTAATCGATCGCATGCTGCCGTGTCGGTAAACTGTGATTTGTCTGTCCATGTATAAAAAGGCTTGCCAGCAAGGTACTTTCCTTCCTCGACTTTAAAAACTGCAATGTCGTACTTTTGTTTATAGATAACAGCTTCGTTATAGCAGATGGGGGGCGAGTTAGAGACGCAAGCTGAAAGAGTCATTGCAACACAAATGATAGTCATTACCTTTTTCATTTAAATATCCTTTTTTGATTATGTGCAGATTTTAGATCATGCACTGACTGTGTGATTAAGTAAATTGAAAAGAAGCTTGGCTTTATTTTGCTTAATTGAAAAAACTGGAAACCATTCCAAATAACACCCGGCCATTGCGCCGGGTTTTTTATTGCCCGGAGAAAGCTATGCCAGCAGGCACTATTGCACTAACTAACAACTCAACCGCAGTTACCGGCTCAGGCACTAATTTTTCCTCTGAGCTGAAGGCTAACGATTTCCTGGTAGCCATTGTGGGCGGGGTGACTTACACACTTGGCGTGCAGTCAGTTAACTCAGCGACCAGCGTGACACTGACTACGGCATACAATGGGCCGACAACTTCAGGGCTGGCATGGACGGCGGTTCCTAATGCGGCGCTGGTTGGGATTACTGCTCAGGTAGCAGCGGATGTTGCCAGGGCTATTCGCGGGCTCAATCTCGACAAGGCTAACTGGCAGCAGGTATACAGCACTGCCGGCAATATCACCGTTACGCTGCCAGACGGTACTCAGTACAGTGGCCCATCATGGAAAAGCCTGGCAACTTCCCTTGCAGGACTTGGGAATTCAGCAACGCGCAATGTGGGAACAACGTCAGGGACAGTGGCCGCAGGTGATGATTCGCGGCTTAATACGGTAAATGGTAAAAGTGGCGGATTAATAAGTGGTTCCGTGACATGTGACCAGCCATTTAACTCAACTGTTTCTGGCAATTATGGTTTTGTTGCAGCCACTACAGCCGCTGACGCGACGGGTCAGACTGCTCGTGGAATGCTGATTAGAGGGTCTTCTACTTCTTACGATGTGCAAATCCACTACCGACTTGTTGACCTCCAGTATCACTGCGTGCGCTTTATCCAGAACAGCACGGAGATATTCCGGGCTAACAGTAACGGGGCTTGTTATGCGGCCTCATTCAACCCGACATCCGATTCAAGACTTAAGTTTAACAAGCGTTTCATTGGTAATGCGCTTTCCAGGTCCATGACGCTAAGGGGTATGACCTACCAGATTCAGGGAGAGGCTCGGGCAGGTGTTATAGCGCAAGACGCACAAAAAATACTTCCAGAATCCGTCACTGTCGGCGGTGAAGAAATAGTATTAGAAGATGGAGAAATAATTAACGATCAGCTGTCTCTGGATTATGCCGGGATTACGGCATTGAATACTGAGGCATTAAAAGATGTAGTTAAGTTGATGCTAGAGTGTCTGACTGACCCCGATTCAGCCAGGGCCAAACTTACAGAACTGGTTGATTCTATCAACGCATCAACAGATGACGCGAACGAAACTGATATGCGAATGGAGTGGGCTTTAGTCAATCAGTCTGAAACGCCACCAGAGCAACCAGCGACAGACTCACCTAATGCTGACCATTAAAAAAGCCCGCCTGAAGCGGGCCAATCATTCGGATGTTGTTGTTTCTGGTTATATATACTGCTGTGTGCGAAGAGCATCATAGGCTTTAGTTGCACAATTAGTAACCTCTGAGATGAGATATAGAATAGGCTCACTGACTCAAGGCCATTGAAAGCTGAGGTTTCTTCTATCAATGCCAGTTAATAAACGTATGAGGCAGGCATAAAAAAGCCCGGCGACCGGGCAATGACTCAGCCGCTCCTGTCTGAGCAGGTTGCGGGGTGGGTAATTTGATATTAGTCATCACTGAAACTGTGGGCAAAAAAATACCCGCCCCCCAATGAACAGGGCAGGTACAAAGTGAGGTGAAGCGCTAGAGCGCGCATGGGTGCTCTGTTGTTATCGGCCTCTCTACAGTGCACACAAGAAGGGAGTGGGGTGGATTTCCCTTCTTGCGTCAGATTGGCAGAACTATCCGTTTCCACCTATCTTCAGAAAGTCTATTGATAATGAATTCAACAACAAGCGTAAGCGGTAAGTTTTTTTTGTGTAGTGCTGCTGAACGTGTGACACAAAAAACCCGGCGCGGTGGCCGGGTTAAAAGGTTAAGCAACACTTCGCATCTTTAAGCCATCATCGTAGCCCATAAGGTATGCTGTGAAGGCATCCTTGTGGCGAACATAGCTTGCTTGGCTCTCAGCAAGTTCGCTAAGTACGCAATCGTCACTGGATTTAGGAACGCCAATCATTGCGTGCCATTTACCTAAATCATATGCACATCCAGCGCATTTGTGACGACCTGTCTGCCCCTGGTTCTCTGGAAGAACCTCAAACATCTGGTTGCAGCGATGACTCTGTTTACAAATTTTCTTCATAAAGCGCACCTAAAATTAGGCGCCGAACGCTTTACACGGGATCTCGCTTGAGATAGTCTCTTTGGCGAGATCTCAAGAAAACATTCAAGCACTGACTGTTTTTATTGGCCCTTAACTGTTGACGCAGTTAGGGGCCTTCCCTTATGTGCAGATCACTATTTGACCGCACAATATCGGGATAATATCCAGGCAGCACAAAAACCTCAATAAAAAGATCAGCTTAACTGCTGTATTTTTTCACATCTGTGCATTAATCCAGTTTCACCTCATATCAAGTCCACCGAAAACTAAAATTCTTTTCCTACCAACAGCTTTACAATTCCTTCAATCGCTCCGCCTTGATCAAAACCACCGATCGATATTACTGTTTATCCATACAGTATTTATCAAGGGAGGATTTTCATCATGGCGCGCAACAGCGATATCAAAGGCGCATTTTTACAGGCCATAAGCAGAGACGGCAGGGGGCGGCAGGTAGTAACCACCGGCGCATTCCAGCGAAGCCTTGAGGCGGTCAATCATATATGGACGCTGCAACAGTGCAACCAGTGGATACGTCGCGAACAGAACATGTTCAGGGAACTGGTAACTGATGGCGGCGACAACCGTACTTACGCACTGATGAACATGGGATATGTGAGGTAAATATGGGCTTTCCATCTCCTGCGCAGGACCATATTGAGCACCGGCTTAACCTGAACAGCATTCTGATGCCGAACCCGGCCAACATGATGCGCATTGAAACGCCGGAAGGATTCGTACTGGTAGACCGTTCTATCCCACCCAGACCAGGCGACACCGTCGCATATCAGCTTGAGGATTACCCGCAGATTGGGAAATTGTTCCCCAGCGGCATCATCACGCAGGATGGCGAGACGATCGACGGTCAGGGGCTTGAGGAGGTAGTGGTGCTGGGAAAGGTCACGGCCGAGGTTTTGGCTGTATATGAGCCTTACCGGCCGACTATCTGATGAGACATGTTTCCAGCTGTTTGAAGCGTGGCTATATTAGGCATAAGATGCTCCCAATCCCGGCGATAAAAAACATAGCGAAATTTTATTTAGTACAGCAACTAGTACATAAAAATAGATTCATGCAAAATGAAGCCACCTAAGTCATTGATGGTAAAAGAATATCGACATCAAACAATTAATTTACCTGTGTAATCTCGAACGCGAACGCCATTTTGGCCGGGCCGCCGAAGCCAGTTTTGTCACCCAGCCGACCCTGTCGATGCGCCTGAAAAATCTGGAGCGTGAGCTGGGCCTGTCGCTGATTAATCGCAGCAATAACTTTGCCGGTTTTACCCCGGAAGGCGATCGGGTGCTGGCGTGGGCGCGGGAAATCGTCTCGGTTTACCAGGGACTGAAGCTGGAAGTAGAGTCGCTGAAGCATGGGGTCAATGGCACCCTGCGACTCGGGGTGGTGCCACAGTGCAGCGTGGCGTTGCCGCTGCTGCTAAAGGCGGTGCAGGCGCGTTATCCGCAGCTTGATTACCGGATCGCGGTGCTGAGCGCCGACCAGCTGCTGGAGGCGCTTAACAGCCACACCGTGGATGTTGGCATCGGCTTTTTTGAGATGGCTACGCTGCGCGAACTCCATTTTCAGACGGCAATGCTGGCCGATCGTGGGGTCGAGGCGATCTTCCATCCCGATCATTTTCCCGATCTGGTCTCTGCTGAGCCGCTCACGCTCAGTGAACTGGCGCAGCAGCCGCTCTGCCTGGCCGAACAGACGCGTTACTTTCGCCGCTATCTCGACATGGCGTTTCGCGAAGCGTCGCTGGTGCCGCGGGTAATTGTCGAAAGTGCCTCGGTGATGCAGCTAATGCAGTGCGCGCAGGTCGGGCTGGGATTACTGGTCTCACCGGTCGGCCATTTGCTGCCTGCTTCCCTGCAGGGATTACAGCAGCGGCCGATTACGCTGCCGCCGATGGCGCGCGAAGCGGCGCTGGTGATTGCCGAACCGGGACGCGCGACGCCTCTGGCGCAGCACTTTTTCGACGAAGCGCGCGGGCAATTACCGGTTTAAGTCGCTTACTGCGCCTCGCCCAGCGCATAACAGAGACGGCTGTTCCAGTTACCGATCGCCACCGACTGAATCAGATCAAACAGGGCATCGGCTGACCAGCCTGCCTCCGCCAGCGGTTGCAGATGTGCGGCACTGAACCGCTCCGGCGCACGAGTCAGCTGGGCAGCCAGGGCGATAATTTGCCGCTCAATCTCAGGCGCTTCCGCCTCATCCACGCCCGCTATTAACGCCTCGACGCCTGACAGTTGCTGGAAAGCCCAGCGACTGCCAAGGATACGCGCAGCGGTCGCTTCGGCCAGCGGCTGACCAGCAGACAGCTGCCGACGCAGCATTACCCAGCCATACAATACCGGGGCATCATGCGCCAGCAACCACACCGCATCCTGCATGCCGGCCAGCGCCTGACTGCGGGTCACCGCCGCCAGCTGTTCGGCACTGGCGTAGCGCAGCTCCAGCGGTTTCAGCGCCGGACGCCAGACGGTTGGTTTGCCAAAGCCCGCCGCATCCGCATCCGGCGGCGGCGTAGTGCCGGGCAGCCAGCGTACCGGCTGGGCCTGCAGCGCCTGCAGTCCGGCGACCACTCGTGCCTGATAGCTGACAAAGCCGATCAGCTGATTGAGCGTCACGATGTCCGGCTCGGTCAGTCCCACCGCATCAAGCGCGGTAATGGCACTGGCGGTAATCAGCTCCGGCTGCATCGCCAGCTGACGAGCATACTGGGTAATCTGGGTCAGGCGGTTATTGCTCTCACGGGATGAATCCGGCCCCGGCAGGGGATTGAGGCGCGCCGAGTAGTGATTACACAGGCGCTGGACGCCCGCCACCTGGGCGACGGTCAGGGCGGTACTCAGGCGATCGTAAAGGGTCAGCGTGTGGGTCAGCGAGGTCACAACGCGGTCGGGGAACAGCAGCTGGGCCAGATCGCGCGCCGCCAGCAAGGCGGGCTGGTTAGCGCGTAACAGTGACGGCAGCTGATCGTTAACACATCCCAGCAGAAAACGGTCATCGATATCGGCGGCTTCAGGGACCAGCGGCGCGGCCTGCGAGGTACGTGGACTGGTCTGGCTCTCGTAAAACCAGTGGTTATGGCCCGGATAGCGGCGTTGTTCCATGATCAATCCTTTTGCAAAATTCTGGTTCGGCATGCAGGCGGCAGAATCTGAAAAAATGCATAAACCGAAGGGCAGACGTATCGTCGCCGAAGGCCAGGCCTGGGCAAAAGAATGATCGGTGATAATTAATAGCGTTACGGTATAACGAGAGGAAAATCAGGCAGGAAGGGGCAAGAGGCAGGAAAGAGAAGGGCGAGTCAGACTCGCCCTTGAGAACTTATTTCAGTTCCAGTTCATTCATTGCGGCGATGCTGAAGCCGCCATCAACGTGAACGATTTCACCGGTGATGCCGCCCGCCAGATCGGAGCAAAGGAAGGCGGCTGAGTTGCCGACATCTTCAATGGTGACGGTACGACGAATCGGGGTAACCGCTTCGCAGTGCGCCAGCATCTTACGGAAATCTTTAATGCCTGATGCCGCCAGTGTACGGATTGGACCAGCAGAAACGGCGTTCACACGGACGCCTTCCGGCCCCATCGCATTGGCCATATAACGCACGTTAGCTTCCAGCGACGCTTTCGCCAGGCCCATCACGTTATAGTTCGGAATGGCGCGCTCAGCACCCAGGTAAGAGAGGGTCAGCAGCGCAGAGTGTGGATTCAGCATCGCACGGCACTCTTTGGCCATCGCAACGAAGCTGTAGGCACTGATGTCATGGGCGATTTTAAAGCCTTCGCGGGTTACGGCATTCACATAATCACCATCCAGCTGGTCGCCAGGGGCGAAGCCGATGGAGTGAACGAAACCGTCAAATTTCGGCCAGGTTTTTGCCAGTTCAGTGAACAGGGATTTGATGCTTTCATCTTCGGCTACGTCACACGGCAGAACGATGTCTGAACCCAAATCTTTAGCAAACTCTTCCACACGACCTTTTAATTTGTCGTTCTGGTAGGTGAAAGCCAGTTCTGCGCCCTGTTTGTGCATCGCCTGTGCAATACCGTAGGCGATGGAAAGTTTACTGGCAACGCCAGTAATCAGAATGCGCTTACCGGAAAGAAAACCCATAGCTGTAATCCTTATGGTCATTGTAGTTGGCGGTCGCAGTGTTTAAAAAGTAGGCGACCGACGTTGATCGACGTGCGGATTCTAGCACGTCTGTCAGAGATCAGGTAAATCAGCCCGCAATTTCCGGGATATGCAGCAATAATCAGTGCTCACGCCGCCAGGCTTCGGCGGTTAACGCCTCACCAAAGTGGCTGCTGATCAGCCGTCGGGTCAGATCGTGCAGCGGCGAGGCCAGCACATCGGCGGTGCCGCCGCGCTCCACCACTTCGCCCTGATGCATCACCAGCACCTGATCGCTGATGTGCTTCATCATACCCAGATGCTGGGTGACATATATGTAGGCGATGCCGTGTTTTTCCTGCAGCTCCAGCATCAGATTAACCAGCTGGGAGCGCATGGTCATGTCGAGCGAGGCCAGCGCCTCATCCGCCACAATCACTTTCGGTTGCAGGATCAGCGCACGCGCCAGACCCAGACGCTGTTTCTGGCCTGGGGCCAGCATATGCGGATAATAGCCGGCGTGATCGCGTAACAGCCCGACCTGACGCAGCGTGGCGATAATGCGCTTTTCGCGCGCCTCTGCCGTCAGATCGGTATTGAGCCGCAGCGGAAAATCAAGGATCTGACTGACCCGCTGACGCGGATTAAGCGAGGTCGAAGGGTCCTGAAAAATCATCCGGATGCGCTGACTGCGATAGCCGTAATCACCAAAGCTAAGCGGATGATCGTCAATCAGGATCTCGCCTTCGGTCGGCGCGACCATGCCGCTGAGCATTTTTGCCAGCGTCGACTTGCCGGAGCCGTTTTCGCCGATAATCGCCAGCGTTTGCCGTTCGCGCAGGGTAAAGCTGACCGATTTCACCGCTTCAACGTGCTGACGACGAAACAGGCCGGTGCGATAGCGGAAGGTTTTACTCAGGTTGCGCACTTCCAGCAGGGTTTCCATCTTACTGGCTCTCCATGTTCAGCGGGAAATGGCAGGCATACAGGTGCGATTTGCCGCCCGCCAGCCGTGGCGTTTCAACGCATTTGCGCTGCGCATAGGGACAGCGTGGCCCCAGCCGGCAGCCGATCGGCAAACTCTCCAGCGACGGAATTGCGCCCGACAGCGTATTCAGCCGGCTTTTATGCGGCAGGGCGCGGCCAAAGTCGGGCATGGCGCGGATCAGCGCCTGGGTATAAGGGTGATGCGGGGTGCTCATCAGATCGTCACTCTGGGCGGTCTCAACCGTCTGCCCGCAGTACATCACGTTAATCCGATTGGCCCATTGGCTCATGGTACGCAGGTCGTGACTGATCAGCAGAATCGTGGTGTTGTTATTCTGATTGAGACGACTCAGCAGACGGAAAATTTGCGCCTGAGTGGTCGGCTCCATGGCGTTAGTCGGCTCATCAGCAATCAGCAGGCGCGGCTGATTCGCCAGCGCGATGGCGATCATCACTTTCTGGCATTCACCTTCGGTCAGCTCATAAGGAAAGCTGCGCATGATATCTTTGTGATCTTTAATGCCGACGCGATGCAGCAGCTCTATGGCGCGGGTTTTGCGCCAGAACCAGAAGCGCTTCAGCCACGGGCCTTTATAGGTCCAGCGCGGGATCGCCTGCATCAGCTGCCGGCCAATACTTTCTGACGGATCGAGACAGGACTGCGGCTCCTGAAAAATCATCGAGACGTTATGGCCAATGATGCGGCGGCGCTCGCGGGGTGACAGGCGCAGCAGATCGACATCATCAAAAACCATCCGGTCGGCGGTCACGCGCCAGTTATCTTTGGTCACGCCGCAGATCGCTTTTGCCACCAGGCTCTTGCCCGAACCTGACTCACCTACCAGGCCGCGAACTTCACCTTCGCTCAGGGTCAGATTAACGCGATCGACCGCTTTGACCGGCCCGTCGGCAGTCATAAATTCAATGGTGAGATTACGAATATCGAGTAACGGCATCTATTCCACTCCCGCTTCGACGGCGCGACGGAGGCCGTCACCGAGCAGGTTAACAATTAATACGCTGACCATCAGCGCCACGCCAGGCAGCATCACCGTCCACGGCGCGACATAGATCAGTTCAAGCGAATCACCCAGCATCGCACCCCATTCCGGCGAGGGCAGCTGTGCGCCCAGGTCGAGAAAGCCCAGCGCGGCAATGTCCAGAATCGCCATCGACAGGGCGCGGGTAATTTCACTGATTAATAATGGCAGAACGTTGGGCAGGATGGCGTAGCGCAGGATATTGCGGCTGCTGGCACCGTCCAGCCGCGCCGCGACCACATACTCTTTTTCCAGCTCATCATGCACCGCGCTGTAAATTTCGCGCACCAGTCGCGGCATCAGTGCCAGCCAGACCGCCAGCAGCGCGTGCTCCAGCCTGGGCCCGAGAAACGCCACCACGATGATTGCCAGCAGCAGTGACGGAATCGAGAGCAGCGTATCCAGCACGTGGTTCATCACCGCCGATCGCACGCCGTGGGTCATGCCGGCCAGAATACCCAGCACCAGCGCCCAGAATGTGGCAAACAGCGTCACCAGAATCGCTGAACCAACGGTCGGACCGGCACCGCTCAACAGGCGGCTCAGCACATCGCGGCCTAAATCGTCGGTGCCGAGGAAGAAAGAGACATCGCCATAGCGCGACCACGACGGCGGTAGCAACTGATAGCCGAGGAACTGCTGATCAATGCCGTAAGGCGCCATCAGCCCGCCAAAAATGCACAGCAACAGCAGCGCGCCGAAGCCGTACAGACCGACCATCGCCGGAGTATCGCCATAAAAATGGTGCCAGCTCTGACGAAAAGCGCTCGGCAAGCGTTTTTCGGCGTAGATATTATCGGAGGGCATAGGTATCCGCTTTAATGTGGTTTACTTTGTGCAGCTTTGATTTAAAAAAATAAATCATATCAGGTGGTTATCTCGTATTTGTGCTTTATGATGTTCGACTGTCGCTTCAGCTGATCGACTTTAATTTGTGCATTTTTTGTCCATCTATGCGTATGCGCTAAGAGGATGTACACATTGCTCACAGATACCACACTCAGGAAATCGCTGGGTAAGCGCCGCGACAAAGTTGAGATCATTTCTGATTCACATGGACTGAATGTCAGGCTGACCCTCTCAGGGGCGTGACATTTTTTACCGGTATCGCCGGGAAGGTAGACCCATTCAGCTAACTATAGGGGATTATCCTTCGATATCCCTGTCTCAGGCAAGGGAACGGCGTCAGCAATTTCGCTTATGGCTTTCTAAGGGTTACGATCCTCGTCGGCAGGTTGTGCTTAGCAGATTGAAAAATGTGAGGCAATGACGGTCGAAGAGGCGTATGACTATTGGGAAGAGCATCACTGCAAACCCGAAGGCATGATAAAAATTCACATGAACCGGCAGAACGTCCGGAACCACGTTAAGCCGGTGCTGGGGCAAAGGGGGGGAAATCACACAACCCGGAGCCACTGGCTTATATGCGATTTTTGATGGTGACAGGTTGCCGTAGTACTGAAATCAGGACGGCGAAAGGGGAATGGTTTAACTATGAAGACAGAACATGGACGGTTCCTGCCAGTGAATATAAAACCGGTAAGACAAAAAGGAGGGCTTTACCTGATGCAGCTAGCGTCATGGTTAAGAGGCATCAGGAACAGTCTATCACGCAGCATATCCTTACACGCCCCCGTTACAAATAACCGGAAGAACCGCTGGTTGATCATTTCCGTGATGCATATTTAGCCCGCAGCAGGAATATAGATCGCTCCGCAGATATTTTGCTCTCTCGGTAACGATTCCCTCTACAGACGTGTGAACATCTAAACCGGTTCAGTTTTATCCCGGCAAACATCCGTGTGAACAACCCGCCGTTATGCTGGCGCAGGCTATCAATGCCAGCAGCAGGCCGGGTGATGTGGTTGCTGATTTTTTCATGGAGTCAGGCTCAACATTGAAAGCGGCCATGAAGCTGGGCCGACGAGTGATGGGTGTTAAGCTGGAGAGGGAAAACTTTCTGCAGACAGCAATAGAGATGAAAGAATATGTAGGAACGGCATTTAATTTAACACGAAAGATGATGTAAAAATAAATCAGTTGCCGGATTCCATTATTAAAATATAATCATTGTTAATGTAATTAACGCAGACTTTAAAAATAACGAGATTAATCTCACAGTTAATAAAATTGAATGGTTTTTTGTTGAATTCTTTTAACGCGCCGCCCTAATAAAAATATCTCGGCTTAAAGTAAGTGGCTGTTTGTATTGTTTATTTATTTAGTTTTTAATCTCCGGTAGTGGTTTTTGATAATTTTACCTGTAAGTGTTATAACAAATTCGCAGCGCTGCTCAGGGTTACTTATGGATAAGACTGTTGGAGATAGAATATGGAAATGTTGAATAAAGCACAGTTAATAATGACTGCTGGTGCAAGCGGTGCATATGATCCTGCCTATGCTGGAGCCAGTGCCCGTCGAAGCCAGCATGGAGGTTATGGCGGACAGGCCAACGGGTTCGTTGGTACAAACTCATGTGGATTGGATTTGGGTTCGATCATCAGAGATCACCCCTGTGCAACGGGTATTATTGCCGGTGCTATATCTGGTGCAGGTTCATTGCCAGCTATGGCAAAGGGGATTGCCGGAGGGGCGCTAACTGGGTGCTTTGCTGGCGGAAATGGAAACGGCGGCGGTTCGGGGAGTAATTATGGTGGACAATGCACCTGGTAGAGAAAAAAAAGTTAAAAGCGCCTGCATTATACCAGGCATCCTGTTGGCTGCAGTATTTTTAACCTCAGTAAATATTTTTCCTCATGATGGATTGATGGGTTTTCTGCCGTGTGAAATTGCAAAATTTTTTGTGATTTTATTTTGTTTTTATGGCGGTATTTCCCTGCTCAAAGACTTGACGCTTTACTTCATGAGTGGAAAAGGAGAGTAACACCGTCTGATAAAATAAGCTCGCTTCTGCGAGCTTTTTTTGTTTCTGATAATCTAATGACTTTAGGGGTAAATAATACCAGAGCCATTGAGAACCAGCGCTACTGTCGGAACGGTAGCAGCGGGAGCATTGTCACGTCTGCGCTGGTGAGGTTTATAACCTCTGTGAATTTTTCAATAGCGTTCGAAGCGATTGCCGGGTCGATATGTTTTATCGTCGCAGCCAGCGATGTGGCGCGAATACAAATTTTTGGATATTTTCTTTTTGAATACGCGGCGGATGTATTTGGTGTTGGTTTTGTTGCTAAATCGGCATCCGGGATGCTGATCGAACGCGTGATATTTGAGCCGGAAGATGCTCACTCCCTGATGATGTCTTGCATGGCGTTTCAAACGGTATGTGATGCCGATCAGGTAATAGCCGATCCCGGATTAACTGACGTCGGCGGCACTGGCGGGCTTAAAGTGCATCCGGCTGGAAGGATTTTTGCTGGTGAATCGGTCCGCCAAATAAGGCCGGGTGATGTTGTGGCATACCAGTCAGAAGAATACCTGCAACTGGAGAAGTTGTTCCCGTCAGAAATAATCACTCGGTACGGCGAGACGATCGATGGCAGCAGGCTTGATGGCGTCATAGTGCGGGGATAAGTCATCGCCGAAGTGCTGGCTGTTTATGAGCCATATCGGTGATGACCTGTACTTTATAAAAATTTTTCATCTAAGCAGCCATTACGGCTGCTTATTCATAAAGACACAATAAAATTTGTTTACATCAAAGCGTGCCTGAAACCTTTTAATAGCTATAAAACTGCCAACTGCATGAATTTTAATAACTATTAATTCTATCCGTACGCGCTATCGGAGGGCATATGTATCCGCTTTAATGTGGTTTACTTTGTGCAACTTCGATTTAAAAAAACAATTCATATCAGGTGGTTATCTCGCATTTGTGCTTTATGATGCTTTACTATGGTTTAATCTGATTAGCTTTAATTTATGCACTTTGTGTACACTCTTGCGTATACGCCAAGGGGGATGTACACATTGCTTACAGATACCAAACTCAGGAAAGCGCTGGGAAAGCGCCGCGACAAAATAGAGATCATTTCTGACTCACACGGTCTCAATGTCAGACTGACCATCTCAGGGGGCGTGACATTTTTTTACCGGTATCGCTGGGAGGGCAAGCCCATCCAGCTAACTATAGGGGATTATCCGTCGATATCACTGTCGCAGGCAAGGGAACGGCGGCAGCAATTTAGGTTGTGGATTACTGAGGGGCTAGATCCTCGCCGGCAGGTAGCTCTGGACCGGTTAAAAAAAGTCGAGGCCATGACTGTAGAAGAGGCTTTTGTTTACTGGGAGGAGCATTACTGCAAACCAGAGGGCCTTATTAAGATCCATAAAAACCGACAGAACTTCCAGAACCATGTTAAGCCGGTATTAGGTCAGATGATTGTTAATCACACGACGAAAAGCCACTGGCTCAGCCTGTTCGATGGCATGGGGAGGAGGGTCGTTACCGGCCAGATTCTCAGTCTGATGCAAAGGGCCTTTCGCTTCTGTCACAACAGGGGCGTGATAGACGTCAACCCGCTGGTTGACCTGCGGCGATCGGATGTAGCAATAGCTGCAGCAATGAAAGACAGGGTCCTTTCTGATGATGAAATCCGGCTTGTCTGGGACACGCTGAATGAAATGCCGGTTCGCCAGCAAATCATCATGCGGTTTCTGATGATGACTGGTTGCCGCAGTAATGAGATCAGGGTGGCGAAATGGGATTGGTTCAACTTTAAGGAAAGGACATGGACCGTGCCATCCAGTGAATATAAAACCGGTAAAACTATAAGAAGGGCGCTTCCAGAGCCAGCAGTACTAATGCTTCAGCAACACCAAAAGCAGTCCATAACGAAGCATGTAATTACTCGGTCCCGTTACAAATCACCCGAAGACGATAAGCCACCGGCCCAGCCAAATATTGCTTTCTTCTCACAACAAATAATCATGAAGACTGGGATGAAGGAATGGTCGCTACATGACCTGCGGAGAACTGTAGCAACGCGCCTTTCTGAACTCGGCGCGCCGCCACATGTGATTGAGAAGCTGCTCGGGCATCAGATGGGAGGAGTCATGGCACGTTATAACCTTCATGACTACCTTGAGGATCAACACATCTGGTTAGATGTCTGGGTCAGGCATCTGGAGAAGGTGATTGCGTGCCGGCTGGCATAATATTAACTTCCTCTTCCCATTTAAGCAGGTCCGCTCCTCGCCAGCGCTTAGGGCTTCCCCCGATCGTTGGCTTGGGGAAAGGGCGACTGAAGCATGCTGGCATTCTCTCTGGCGTACTCCAGAAGTAAAGTGTGCTGCGAGAAATCTTGTAACGCTTCAGAACGTCAGGTGTGAGCATGATTTCATCAGCTTGCATTGTTGCCCTCCTCAAAATCTCTAATCATCAGATACACGATCATTGCTGCTCTTAGCGGGTTTTTGTGACGGGCAGCAGCGCCGCTTTCATGTCTTGCTTCCCACGTTGTTTTTGATGCCGGCGCAATAGCGATCCGGTTACGGACGATAATCTGAAAGCCGTCTTCACTTCGTGAGCACGGGCAGAAGGTGTACTTATGGCTGATGCTGCCGAAGCTCCGCGTGTACTGAGCACCCTTTGGATTATGGGGGTGCACCTCCGCCTCGTACTTTGGATTTTCCAGCCTGCAGACCAGCACACTAATTTCACCGTCTGTCATCTTTTTATAATTAAGCATTCAGCACCGCCGCTTTAATGAAATTGAAGATAGCTTCGAGCAAACTTGACCATGCTAGGTATGTATGGACTCCAGCTACGAAGCCGAATCCGATTACCATTGCGTAGAGAAGAGCATTGCACTTAGTCATCACACCGCACCTATCGCTTGCTGGACAATTTTGTAACCGCGCTTGCGTGGCTTCTTCTTCGGCTCAATCTTCACCGGCGCTACCTGCAGTGCTGGTGGCCGGGCAGGGCTTTGACCATTACGCATATAGCGCTTCTGGTTCATCTGCCACACGATTCGCTGTGTGTGGTCGCACCCGTCATCGATTTTGACGCTGGCCTGTACCAGCGCGTCGTTGAGGTCTGCCATTTCATGCTGCGTCATTGGTCAGTACCTTGTCGTAACCGGCAATCAGAAGATTGCTGGCGATGCTGTGTGCCGTTTTGTATGCGTGGAGCGCTTCTTCGATAATTTCATTCAGCTCACACCTGAGAATGTCGTCATAGCTTTTGGGCCAGACTGCCCATGGCAAATCGTTACCATCAAAACCGGCGATGATGTCCAGCGTCAGCGTTACGGCTTCTTCTACTGTACGGGCAGGCCGACGATAACCAGCAGCCCATACAGTATCGGTAACTTCGCTGGGGTCGGTACCTGCCGCTTTGATAACCTGCGCCAGTGAGAATACATTTGGCTGAGTCATTTAGCCGCCTCCCTTGTGGCCGCACGGTATGCACGCAGTCCACGTTTAACCGGTCCGCTGATTACCGTTTTACGGATGAAGATGCCTGACGTTCTGGCAATCACATCAGCGGAAAGAAGGGCAGCATCAACTGCCCGGGTGTGTTTGCGCAGCTCAAACAGGCTGCTGGTGATGGTCAGCGTTGCCACGGCACCGTGATCCTTAAATTCAAACTTCATCCAATCACCTCCCACAAAAATTGCAGCACCTGCTTTGTTCCCAGATACCCAATAATCAGGCCAGCAGTCAGCAGAGCCACGAACAGGATTACCGCAACGATGCCCTGGGCCATGTCACTCACTCTGTTCATCGAATGCCTGCTCCAGCTTCTCGAAGGTGTCATCCGTCATTGGCATGATGATCAGCAGTGGATTGCCGTACATATAGCTGAGGGTTTTGTCGAAGATAATCTGGCACGGCTTTCCCTTTCCCCATGACCTGATCTGCATTGGTACGAAGCTGGCAAACCGCCCAAACATCAGATGCGGCAGGGCGAGATATTTAGCCTGGAAAGTAGGGATCGTGTCGCATGGTTCCGGCTCGCCATCCAGCAGCTTTGACACGTCAGGGAAATCCACCTTGATGAATTCCACTTCGTTATGTCCTACCAGTGTTTCTTCTTCATCTACATGCGAGGCGATCCACTGACTGTTGACCAGCTGGAACAGAGTTCCTTCTGCTGAATCAGGGATTTCACCGTGGATAATGAACACACCTTCAGTTTTGACGGTGCATCCATGCTCCATCGAGACGTAGGCATGACCGTTAGTGGCCTGAATGTGCGTACTGGTGATGTTGACGCCCTGCAGGTAGCGGCGTTCTTCTTTCTGGTCAGCCACGCAGCACAGCGCGGCACGGAGCAGATCGGTATGAATGAACATTATTTAGCCTCCCAGCCGATGACCTGAAACAGCCCCATATTCGGATGGAACCATTTGGTGTTTCGCTGTTCCGCTTCGCTCATCATTCCGCGAAAAGTCGCCATGAAATCTGCCTCCAGAACGATCTTCATCGGGCGGGGTTGGCCTTCCGGTGTCATGATGGTGATCGTGTTGGTTGGAATGTCGTAGCTTTTAACCAGCGTCCGGCATTTGGCGTCAGTCATCCCGCATTTAACTCGCAGCACAGAGAATCCGGCCCAGCCCGAAGGAATTGAACCGCGCTTGATTTTCTCTACGGTCTCAGCAACCTCATCCACCTTACTTTCCACGTGGTTGATCCGGCGTTCCTGCTCGACATTGGCGAGCGCCATAGCAGCAATAATTTCATTCTGGGTTTTCGGCTGCATCTGAGCAGGGTGGAAATAGGCATTCTCCAGCTTGCCGAAAAAATCCCACGCTTCATCCGTGTCGACAATTTTTGACATGCGGGAAGCCCCACGCTCTGTATAAAACGCCATGCTCCTGACTTTGGATGAAATTTGTGCGTCAGGATTACTGACTCGCAAATCGGAGAGTTCCTCACCTGAAATGATGAAGTAGTGCTCACCTTCAACGAAGCGGTGTTTGTGTGCAGAAAGATTGGTGCGGATGTTAGTCGCTTCGGTACCGTAGCCCTCTGCAAGCGTTTCAGTTGAAACGACACGCTGACCGCGAAGGACTACTACCGGAAGCTGAGTATTATAAATGGTGACCGTTTTCATCGGCGCTTTCCTCAATAAGGTTTCTGGCTTAACAGTTGAGCGATATTTCTGGTGGCGGCGTCATAGTTTTTCTGCCACTTTGCGATTTCACGGCGGCGGGTCATCAGCTTCTGAACACGGCGATAGGTGCGGTGATGTGCGTTCCAGTACTGCTCGGTCAGTTCACCGCGCTTATGGACCATTGCTCCCAGAGTCTCGCTCCACGCCTGGCGGGTCTCGCTATGCGTCGGAATACCTGCTTTATCGAAGGTGCCGGTCACCATGAAATGCACCAGGTTATTAATCGCAGCGCTGCGGCTCAGAAAGCGCCGGCGGCGTCCGTGACGTGTCACAATATAAACAGGGGCTTCAACCTGGCAGAAAGCTTCTTCAGCACCGGCAAGAATTTTTGTCACTTGAATCATTTTCCATCCTTAGCGGAGTTGTACCGCTCATGCGTCATTAACTGCCAGTCTTTACCGCCGTTCTGCGAAAGCAGACGCCAGCGCGGGTTAACCTTCAGGCTCAGATAGCCGGTGCCACGGATGCGGCAGGGATAGATTCGGCGCTTGCGGTACTGAGCCAGCTTTCGTGTTGCCTGGCCGATCACCCATTCAGGAGCGCGGAGCGCTGTCAGCGTCATTTCACACCCCGCCGATCAAATGCCTGTTCGACCAGGTTGGAAACCAGCTCCTCCATAAACCCCTCACCGATGTGCGATAGCTTCCCGGATTTAATCTTCACGCAGTCGCCATACGTCTCGGCTATTTCCCGGTCAGCAGCTGCGGCAGGCGTTACTTTCCGCACTGCGGTTTCGAATAATTTAATAAGCGCTTTATTCAGTATTTCGGCATCCAGCTGCACGGTAGTGATTGAGCCGTCCGGTAATTTGGCGGTCGTCATCATCACGCCTGTTTTAGCGACTTTATTTGCAAGATAAATATTCACCAGGCGGGTGCGGTTAATTTCAACGAGGCTTGGCATTTTTTAATTCCTCTTCATCCTGTTTCTTCTCTTCTTCCATTAAGAAGATTCTGACTCTTGTAGCCATGCTGTAAGCAAGCCCAATTACGTTGTCATTAACTGGAAGACCAGTTCCGGTTCCTTTTTCATATAAAAGCTCAAGCAACGATGTTAGCTGGCCCGACAATTCAGACGCTTCGCAAATAATCATTTCAGACTTCATCACACCACCCCATAAGCAGCCTTGAGGAATAAAACAGCCAGATGCCACTGGCCACTGTCTCGCATTAGCAAAGCCTGACGAAACTTTTGTTTATTAATTGAAGGAGACATTAGCGGCCCGCCTCTACGTTTTTTTCTGTTCGTTCGACCATGAATGCCAATTCATGAATCAGAGAGTGGAATCGACCCGCAACGCTGGCATCCACGCGGGCCAGCGGGCTATGCAGCAACTCCAGGTATTCCCGCTGTAGCTGTTCGGCATACATCAGCGCCGCCTTTGAGGTGTCAGAAGAGTTAGAAATGCTAATTCCGGCAACTTCTTTGGTAGTGGAAATCTTGCTATCTGATAAAGCTATTACCTGACTCATAATTCACCTCAAAGATTATCTGGATGTGTTTAGACCCAGCGCGGGCGCTGTGTATATTTGCAATTAAATTAAAAGAATTGATTTCTGAATCGGGAGTTCTTAATAATATTCACGGCTTCCGGGCATGCTTCGGAAATTTCCTTAAAAAAGTCAACCAAGATAAAGTACTGGCCATCTCGCTTATAAAGCGCGTGCTCCATATTGTCATTTTGATCATATGAAGTGATGAGCTTGTTTTTAAAGTCACTCTCGCGGTCACTTGCGATGAATAAATAATTAATCGAGCTTTGCTGCTCTTTAAGTTTGGTGTGAATGCAAAAGATACTCATCTCTATGGCTCCATGTTTGCCGATGAGTTGAGAATACCCGTGGGTAATAAGTCTCGTCAATACCTATGGGTACAAATATTTTGGTTTTTATTTTATGTCTTTGATTACAGGTATAAAAAAACCCGCCGAGGCGGGTTAAATAATTTGGGGGGAAATCAGAGTTTCATGCGAGCTTCAACTGCTACACCGATAATCTTACAGTTCCCATCTATCGGGAGTAGCGGATAGGATGGATTGAGGGGTTTCAGGTAATGATCGCCACCATCAACTATGAGCTTTTTGAAGGTGGCCTCATTGGCATCTACCAGCTTTGCTAGCACCAGCGCACCATGGCACCACTCTTTTCCTGTATCAAAAAGCACCATCATACCTTCGGGAATGCTCAACCCTGACGGTGACGTCATCGAGTCGCCTTTAATCTTGAGCCAAAAGCCTTCACCCTCTACATGTGCATCTGATTCACACCATTCTTCAACGTCATCAAGGCTATATGGTTCTAATGCCTCAGCCCATGCTCCTGCGCTAACCCAACTAATCACGGGATATTTCTTCCTTAAAATTGGTTGCTGCATTAGTTCAACATTAGAATTCTCTGATGCAATCCCATCCATCCAGCCTCTAGGAAGTTTGAAAGACTTTTCAATAACTTCCATCATATCGTCAGCAATTCTTTTTCTGCCTGACTTACCCTCCGGCCATAACATTCTTGATACATAAGAAGGTTCTCGATCGATTTTACGAGCGAGTTCTGATGCGTTGCCATTGCAAAAGTCATCCCGCAACTGGATGAGTCGTAAACGACGTTTTTCGTATTTGTCCATGCCTGCCATTTTAATCTTTGTTACCTGTCGGTAAATGCCCTGTGGGTATTGATTATCCTGTTACCTATGGGTAATATCAATGCTGATATTTATACAGGGGGCATCATGAAAACCTTAAACGCCTTTATGTCTGAGCTTTCGCCAGAAGAAAAAAAGCAATTCGCAATCAAGTGTGGAACAACCATCAATTATCTCCGCAAGGTCATGAGCACCGGAAAGCCGATCGGACCTGAGCTGTGTGCGCAGATTGAGGTTCACAGCGGCGGACAAGTAACCCGAAAGTCACTACGCCCGTCCAACTGGAGCAAGATTTGGCCTGAGCTTGAGGTGTCCGACCGTGCAGCCCAGTAAATCATTGCATCAGCTTCTTCGGAGGGTTTCAGAATGAGTATGGAATTGATGGTAAAAGCCATGAAGCTGAAAGTCGGCAATCCGCTACGCAAACTGGTTCTTCTGAAACTGGCCGATAACGCTAACGACCAGGGTGAATGCTGGCCGTCATATCAGCACATCGCTGACCAGTGTGAAATCGGAAGATCGACTGTTAAAGGTCATGTTCGTGCACTGGAAGAAATGGGGATGCTACGCCGGGAATATCGGCGCAAGGGCGAGCTGAATCAGTCCAATTTATTTCATTTGCGCCTTGATGAAAAAGAATACAAGCAGCCTTCAAAGGGTGGGGCAGGAGCTGACCTAGGTCAGCAGGTGACTGAGGTGGGGCAGGAGCTGACCGAGGGTGGGGCAGGAGCTGACCTAGGGGGTGGGGCAGGAGCTGACCCCAGAATCAGTCACTCTTTAGAACCAGTCATTGAACCAGTCAATGAATCTAAATCTATTGGCACATCGGCTAAAGCCGCTGAGCCGTCACGTAATGCTAAGCAGGATTACTCATCTGAATTTGAAGAAGCCTGGCAGGCATATCCGAAGCGTGCTGGTGGCAATCCTAAGCCTTCAGCATGGAAGAGCTGGTCTGCCCGCATCCGTGAAGGCGTTAAACCCGCTGACATGCTGGCAGGCGTACAGCGATATGCGGCCTACATCACTGCAACAGGCAAAGCAAATAGCGAGTACGTGAAGCAGGCAGCGACGTTCTTTGGTCCTGATCACCACTTTGCTGAAAGCTGGGTTGCACCCGCCAGCTCGCAGCGCAATTCGCCAGCACAGAGCCGCCATAGCGGATTCTCAGAGCGCGACTACGGCACCACCACCAAACCATCCTGGGCAAAAGGAGCAGCAGAATGAGCTATGTACCTACACAGCGCGGCGCAAATATTCAGTCACTGAAAACCACTATCTCAGCGCTTCAGGAAGAATTGAGCTTTGCTGGTGGCAAGGTCTCTATGCTGGACCGCTGCTTTGACCGACAGGAAACTGTTGCCGGCATCTGTGAGACGCACGGTAATTTTCAGCAGCAGCGCATCTGGACTGAATACAGTGGTCGCGTGGCTGAAAAGTTTTCCCGCTGCCCGAAATGCATTGCCTCAGAGCTGGAAGCCGCACAGAACAAATTGCGTGCTATCCAGACCGAAATGCTGACCGAGCGTGCGAACATCCCTGAGCGGTTCGCGGCCTGCAGCTTCGAAAACTATCAGGCCGTGAACAAATCCGCTCAAAACAATCTGTCGATCCTTCGTGACTACGCCAGTGCGTGGCCGCAGATGCTCGACGCCGGTACCAGCCTCATTTTGACCGGCAGGCCGGGCACCGGTAAAAACCATCTGGCAGTGGCGCTGGCGAAAAACATCATTGAGCAGCATCAGGCAACAGTGTTGCTGACCTCCGTGATGCGCATCATCCGCGCCGTCCGTAGTACCTGGGATAAGGGCAGTGAACGCAGCGAAGAGGACGTGATCGCTCTGTACACCGGCATGGACCTGCTGATTATCGATGAGGTAGGTATTCAGTACGGTTCAGAGTCAGAGATGATCATCCTGTTCGACATCCTGAACACCCGCTATGAACGCATGCTGCCAACCGTGCTCATCAGCAATCTGGCGCTGCCTCAGATTTCCCAGGTTATCGGTGACCGCCTGACAGACCGCATGGTTGAGGGGGGCGGGGCAACGCTGGTATTTGACTGGCCCAGCTATCGCAGCCAGAAGGGAGCGCCGGCAGTATGAGTGATGCACAGTGGCGGGATCAGGATATGGAAGCGGCCGTACTGGGGGCGATGTTCCTGCGCGGCGCTGAAGCTGAGGTGATGGAGGTCATCAGCTCGCTGCCGGACTCTGCGTTTAACTTTCCTCAGTACCGGGATATCTACCGGGCGATCACTGTACAGGCACGCGGCAAAGGTGTTATCGACCCGATCCTGATTGGTGAGCAACTTCCTCAGCACCAGGCGCTTATTGATGAGACCGGCCGGATTGCGTGGGCAAGGTCTTCACTCAAGTCCTACTCACAGCAACTGGTTCGCAACGCAGCGCTTCGTGATGCTTTTCAGGCACTATCTGTTGCCCTTAACAGCCTCCAGAAAGCACCTAACAGCGATGCGGGGATTCGCATTCTGGAAGAGGTGAAAGCGGCTGTAGGAGCGATACAGACGGAATCCGATGCAATCCGTCCCGTTTCAATCGATGAACTTCTTCCAACCATCATCAACCGAATTGATGAGCGGATGGCGTCCGACAGTGCCGGCCGTTCGGTTATGACCGGGATCGAGGAGCTGGACGAGGTCACCGGCGGCTTTGACCAGACCGACCTGATCCTGCTGGCGGCGAGGCCATCGATGGGTAAAACGGAAATGATTCTGGATATCACCGAAAACCTGACCGCCAGCGGCGCTGGGGTGCTGTTCTTCAGCATGGAAATGAGCGACATCCAGATCGCAGAGCGTCACGTTGCAGCGGCGGGCGGTATCTCAGCCTCACGCCTCAAGTCACCGGACAAGCTGAAAGACGAAGACTGGGCGCGAATCAGCAACGGGATCGGGCAGATGACCGGGCGCAATATCTGGATCGTCGACGCCAACAACCTGACTGTTGACCAGATTCAGCACATCGCTACCCGCCACATTCAGCAGCACCCGGAGACCGCGCTGGTGGCTATCGACTACCTGCGCCTGATTAAGCTGCAGAGCGCAAGCCGTCACGATCTGGCAGTGGGCGAGGTATCAAAGGGGCTGAAATCCCTGGCTAAGGCTAACCGGGTGCCTGTAGTGGCACTCAGCCAGCTTTCTCGCAGCGTGGAGAGTCGCCCGAACAAACGTCCGGTAAACGCTGACCTTAAGGACTCAGGCGAAATCGAAGCCGACGCTGACATCATCATGATGTTGTACCGGGATGAGGTTTATAACCCGGAGTCGCCAGCCGCGGGCATTGCTGAAATCAACATCACCAAGAACCGTAACGGGCCACTGGGTACCGTTTATCGCCGGTTCTGGAACGGCCATTTCCACCATATCGACCAGGCAGAAGCCCGAGTCCGCAGCACGGAACGGGAAGAATCACACACTGGCAATAAGCGTTATTCGAAGGGGCGTGCAGCGTGAAAATTGAATCAGCATTGAAGTATTTCAATCCGAAAAGCCAGAGCTTCACCGACTCTTCGCGCGCAACAGGAAGCGAATCACTGACCGGAACCGATCTGATGGGTGCCATCGGATTCTGCCAGTCAAAATCGCCTTTCGGCATTTCTGCAGTGATGGCAAAGACGGGCAACAGTGAGCAGGACACCATCAGGACAGTTCAGCAGCTGATGCAGTACGCTAACCGCAACGCGCCAAAGCTGCTCCGTAAAGCGGCTGGTCCAAAGCTGGGAAGCTGTCTGGTAATTCTGTCGAAGCTGGCCTTTGATGAGTATGTACGTTCTGCCGCTACAACAGAGTCATGCGAGCACTGCAACGGCACCGGATTCATCGAATCAGAAACGGAAGTAGTTAAGTACGCTGGGAAATTCAGCGCGTCAGGTGAGCAGGTGATTGCGCCCCGCACGGAAATGCAGATAGTGCGGGCGAAATGCCAGCATTGCGATGGGAAGGGGCGCATTTCATCGCGCTGTCGCTGTAATGGAACAGGCCGGGTGCGGGATTTGGCGGAATCAGCCCGCCGGGGAGCGCCGGTCGATAAAGAGTGTGAGCGCTGCACCGGCCGTGGTTATCGCCGGATGCCATCGAGCACTGCATTCAGGGCCATTAATGTGCTGGTTCCGGATCTCACTCAATCATCATGGTCGCGTAACTGGAAGCCATTCTTTGAAAAGCTGGTAGCTAAGTGTGAGATCGAGGAAAGTCATGCTGATGCAATGTTCAGAAAGGTAACAAAATAATTGACTTTGCATAAAACTGGCGTATTCTAGCCAAATAGTGGGATATTTATACGCATACGCCACTAAATAAATTCTAAACCTCGCTTCGGCGGGGTTTTTTTATGTCTCATATTCAGGGTGAGAAGCACAGAGGTTGTGCGTTCGGCTGTTAACCGATTGGTCGCAGGTTCGAATCCTGCCTTGCCCGCCACATATGCAAACTTAGCTGAGAAGGATTAGCGCTTCCCTGAAGAGGTTGAGAGGGTGGATCGTTACCACCAGTTTGCACCAGATTATCCCTGTGGTTGACGAGCCAGGCACTTACCGCGTTTGCGTCAGGGATAATAAAAAAGGCCGCTATGTGCGGCCTGAGACGAAGGAAGAGAGAGTTAGCGGTGAGACAGCTCTTTGCGTGCGGCTTCTGCAATAAACTGGCTGCGGCTGGTATAGCGGGAGTCCTGTCCCACAGCCCTGTCGATCTTCTCAATCAGTAGGTGCGGCATGGTGATGTTGATCCTCTCTGACTTGCCGAGATATTTGGTGATATCGATATCAACGCAGATCATCACTACCTTCAGGCCGCTCTCTCCGTAATCACCTGAATCGATATCGGGTATATCGTTCGCTTCAGGAATGGAAAGACCCTTTTCGGCCATCAGCTCAAAGTGAGCGTTAAGCGCCGACTCAGCATCCTGCAGTGCTTCACGCATATTATCGCCTGCGAAAATGCAGCCGGTAATGCCGGGAAAGTAACCGCTGGCTGTTTTGTCTTGGTCGATTTCAACGACGCCGTAATACAACATGCATTCACCTCACGCATAAAGAGCGCCCTTGCGGGCGGCTCCTGATTATTTAAGTTTCGCATCCTTCATGATTTGGTGAGCTGTACCAGTCTTCAAATCTTTCTTAGGGTGCGGAACCGTTACTATGTTAGTGAAATCCGGGTGGCTGAACTGGTGATGACTTCCTTTCACTCTGTCTAGTTGCCAGCCATTTTTCTCTAACAGCTTTATCAGTTCCGAACTTTTCAATCTTCCTCCGTCTCGTTAACTGATGAGACAAGTATACACACCATACACACTATGTGCAATAAACAGTATGTATGATGTGTATTTATTTTTTGCGTAACATATTCATCAGGCGTCACGCTCGACGCATTTCAACCACAGAGCCTTTCGGAAGGTGAGCCAGAGTGATGGTCGGTGTGACTATCTCTGTGGGCTGACCATTTCTGAGCGCTGGCTCACCCCCTAAAAGGAAAGTCACTATGTTCGGTATGTTCAAAAAGAATGCCCGTCGTGCTGTCAGCGATATCAAAAAGTTTGAGAAGCGCGATCTGGCACAGGCTGTAGTAAACGCTGCTTATCTGGTGGCCTATGCCGATGGGGAGTGTGAGCCGTCTGAGAAAGCAAAGATTGAGCAGGTATTGCGCTCAAACCCGACGCTTTCGGCATTCAGCAGTGAAATCAACGATATCTCTACTCGCATCATTGCCCAACTGGACACTGATATTCGTATTGGTCGTCGTGCTGCCTTGCGTGAAATCGAAGATGTAAAAGGCGATCAGCGTGAATGTGAAGACGTACTTGATGTGGCAGTAACAATCGCAATGGCTGATGGCGAGCTGGAGCCGGAAGAGCAGAAGGTTCTGGAGCAAATCGCCAATGTTCTCGGTCTGCGTCTGGAAAATCATCTCTGATGGCCCGACTGCGGTGGCTGGCAATTGCCGTTCTGCTGTTCCTGGTTATCGCCATCGATTTCACCAGCCGGATGATGTCAGTAATTGCGGATGGCGCAATCATCTGTGTAGTGACTGCTCTTCTCTGGCCTCTGGTTAAAGCAAACAAATAGCTTTCTGCAAAAGGCATCTTTGGGTGCCTTTGACAGAAAGAATTCAAATGATCCGGCATACCCGGACTTCTTCTGGCGTCCTCCCGAAACTTTGAGATTTCCCCGTTGCTGTAGGGGAGGCACGCCATTTTTCTATGACTACGAACGGCACCGACCATTAGGGAGGTGAGGATGAAACGAATGCCAGAAAAAGATCCGGGCTTCTGGGCAAGCCTACTTGCCTGGCTATATGCCCACAAAAATGAATCCGGTTATGCCGGGCTGGCAGGCGTGATGGCCATTCTTCGCGCCACTTATATCGGCAAAGACACATGGCCCCGTCGCCTGCTCGATGCAGCGATGTGCAGCGTCTTTGCCTTTTTTCTCCAGCCGACGCTGCAGGTGATTGGCTCGGTCTTTAACTGGAACTTCAGCGACGACACAACGCGTGTGGTTGCGGTGTTTCTCGGCTTCCTTGGCGTGGACTGGCTTTCTTCAAAGCTGCGCCGGTTGATTGATAAGCGGTTAGGAGACAGCAATGCTGACAGCCAGTGACTTTCAGAAGGCAACCGGCGTCAGTAACGCGCTGCGTGATACCTGGTATCCCCATATCGCCGCTGCGATGATTAAGTTTGGGATCACCACCGCGCTGAGGCAATCTCACTTTCTGGCACAAACCGGCCATGAGTCTGCCGGGTTCCAGAAGCTGGAAGAAGGGCTGAATTACAGCGAGGGCGCGCTTAAGTCGATGTTTGGCAAACGTATCAGCGTAGAGCAGGCGCGAATGTACGGGCGTAACAGTCAGCACCCGGCAAACCAGAAGATGATCGCCAGCATTATCTATGCCAGCCGGAACGGTAATGGTAATGCGCAGTCAGGAGATGGCTACCGCTATCGCGGACGCGGGCTGATTCAGATAACCGGAAAAAGCAATTATGCGGCGCTGGTGGATGCGCTGGAAGCCGATGTTGTCGCAAAACCTGAGCTACTGACGGGCTATCAGATGGCGGCCGCATCAGCGGCTGCATGGTGGAAGGCTCACGGACTTAATGAGATTGCAGACTCTGATGATGTTACCCGCATCACCAGAATTATTAACGGTGGCACCAATGGTCTTGAAGATCGGAAATCCCGCTTAATCAAAGCTAAGGGGATTCTATGTTCAACGTAATCGGCTTTATCCGAAATTATTCGCATCTCATCATCATCGGCCTTATCTGCGTCTGCCTGTGGGGGCTTAACGCCCGTAATTCACAGCTGAGCGCCACTAATGACCGGCTGGAGCAGCTGGCAAACAGTAAAGACAGTCAGATAAACGATCTGCGCTCCAAAAACGATGACCTGGCCGCCAGCGTAAATGACCTGGTCAAAGCAGTTAACCAGCAGAATGCGGTGATGACACAGGTTACCGAGCAACGCGCAGTGACGGCACAGCAGAACCGGAAACTACAGAATGAAATCAAACGTTATCTTGCGGCGGATAAGTGCGCTGTTGCTCCTGTTCCCCCTGATGCTGTTGACCGGTTGCGGGACGCAGCAAAAGCCGCCGGTGGAGTACCGGACAGTAAAGCAGCCCCGGTTAAACCTGCCGGCTGAACTGACCAGCCAGATTGAAGCGCCGCAGCCGCCGGCGCTCATGACGTTCGGTGACAGCGTGGCGTTAAATGCAGAGCTTTATGGCGTGCTGGGGCAGTGCAATATCGACCGGGCAGCCATTCGGCGCATCGAATCATCCAGACCCCAGCAGTAGTAGGCAAACAAAATGAAGAATCTCATTGAAATGGCTAAAGGCATTGCATTGTCATCGTTCATTGTCTTTGTCCTCATGATGATTGCTGAAGGGTTTAAGTAACCAGAACAAGGGAAAACATGAACGAACAAGCCAATAAAATTCTTGCTGACCTGTTGCAGAAGGCCAGTAACGGCATTGATGCCGCCGTGTCATTCAGTCAGGCTCAGATTCCGGATGTGGTACATCAGCTACTGGTGTGGAACTTCGCAGTGAGCATCATCTTCAGCTTTTTTGGTGCAGCTTTATTTGTGGCTGCGCAATATGGCACGTGGAGAGGGATTAAATATCTTCGCAAAGAATGGGCGGGAGATGATTTTATTCAGCATCCCGAGGCTATTTTCCTGCTTATGCTTTGGCTGATTACCCTGATTCCGCTTGGATGGCTGAACCTGACGTGGTTAAAAATCTGGCTGGCACCAAAGCTCTACCTCATCGAATACGCCGCTCACTTGGTTAAGTGACCATCACAAGGCGCATTTGCGAGTGCGCCTGATGATGAATCTCTCCGACAAGGGATAGCGGTTAGCCACGCTGTGAAGCGCTGCGAAGCTGAAAGAAAAAGCCGCTGATTAGCGGCTTCTAAAACATCACTATTAGGCATTTGCGTTAGCGATTAAATCAATGCCGCTACTGTTTATACGCGTCTGATGAGCGCTGACCGTCCAGCCAGGAGTATAAGGGTCGTACTTCATTTCAGTCTCAATCAGGCCTTTCTCATATAGATACAGCAGATGAGCATCGAGAGTTACATCGTCTCCGATTTCTTCAACAAGCTCACGATAACCGTCCGACTCAAGCATGAGGGGGTAAACGCTTTCTAACTTATCAAGTATCGTTTTGATATGGTGCTTGGATAGCTTCATTTTTATTTCCTTTAATTGGCTGTGTGAGATGCGAAGGCATCGGCACAAATATACATAAATTACATTTGAGTAAAAGTCATTAATCTTGCTCGGGATGGAGTAATTTATTTTGTGCTGAAAACTGCATTCACTGAGTTCAACTTTCAGCATAAACACAATGAATCATCGGCTGGTGGTCTCACCATTGCCGAGGGTTAAACACATCCAGCCAGCAGGAAACTCTGATGACTTCCAGTTTACCAATGGGCGGTTGCCCTGAATTTGACAGAAAGGTTGGAATCACCATCTCCGGGCTTGAGCAATGGAAAGATGGCATTGTCTCTGGTGCTACAGCAAATGTAGAGATCATTCAGGACGGAAAGGTAATTCACAGTGAAGCGTTCTCAGGTAAAGCGACGCATCAGTTCACACGCGTTGTAGTGGTGAAAGCAACATATGGTGAGTTAGTCGCAGTTCATAACCGGCCAGACCTGCCTAACCTTAAAGTTACAGCAGATTTCGTTTCTGAACAGCAGCCGTTTATGTTTAACAACGGGCAAGCATTCATCAATGAGGCGCTGCTTTCTGGCACTAAAACATACAAATTGAATACCTGCATCAAGGTCAATTCTGACAAAGCGGACACCTATGCTGATAAAATTCGTGAGATTGTTTCCCGTTATCTGACAGGCGAAGCCACTCAGTATGAAGATGAACTGGTGGGTGAGCTGAAATCATTTATTGAGAAAGAAAGCGCCTACACCAAGCTTGCAACACTTATCAGCGAGCAAGTTCGCCAGCGCATCAAGGCAGAAAGCCAGCCAGGCGGCTTACTTCACAAACGATGACCTCCTTCGGGAGGTTTTTTTATGGGGTCAATATGGACGTTATGATTGATGGTGTGCGGTACGCACCGGTAACTGAGCGGGCATCAAATATTGGTATCGCCATCAGCACCCATAACCGCCATGACGTCATATCCAGCGCACTGGATCACCATCTGAAGTTTCTGCCGGCCGGCGCGCTGGTGGTTGTTATTGATGACGGTTCAGCCAAACCAGTGACAGCGCCTGAAGGTGTCAGGGTTATTCGTCATGATGTTTCACGCGGTATCGTGGCCGCTAAAAATGCGAGCCTTGAGGCGCTGATTGATGCCGGGTGTGAGCATCTCTTCCTGTGGGACGATGATGCCTGGCCGATTGCTGGTGGCTGGGAACAGCCATACATCGAATCGCCTGAGCCACATCTGGCGTATCAGTTCCTCGACCTGGCTGGCCGAAATAAGCTGAACGATATGACGGTGCTGTACCGTGATGATAAGCACATCGCGTATACCGGTCAGCGCGGCGTGATGCTCTATTACCACCGCAGCGCAATTGAGCAGCTGGGTGGCTTCGATCCGGTATACGGTCGCGGCATGTATGAGCATCCTGATTTAGCGTTACGCATTCACAATGCAGGATTAACTACCTGGGCCTTTGCTGATGTGGTTGGCTCGAAAAAGCTGATCCACTCTATGGATGAGCACGAAGAAGGTACGCGCTCTATTCCACGTCCTGAGCGTGAAGCACTGGCAAAGGCTAATGCTGTTATCTACAGCGTCCGGCGCGACAGCGGTTACACGGCTTATGTACCATTCCGGCAGCAGCGAGATGTTGTTATCACCACACTGCTGACCAGTCAGCCTGATCCACAGCGCGGGACTAAACTTGCTCCCGCTGCCGATTTGTTGCAGGCGTGGGCTGCGTCAGTCCGCGGTGCAGATGCTGTTGTTCTGGCCGATGAGCTAACCACTGCCCCGGGCGATGCATGTCTGATTCATGTACCTGCGCTTCAGATGAGTCCCTATTTCGCCCGCTGGCTCCATATCTACCAATACCTCCGTGCTCACCCAGAGTATCGACGGGTCTGGTGTACCGATGGCACTGACGTTGAGATGCTGCATGCACCATGGGACGAGATGGAGTCAGGCAAAATCTATGTAGGCTCTGAGCACAAGACATACGCCGAGCAATGGATGAAGGCAAATCACCACGGGAAAGCGTATAGCGAGTTTCTCGAACAGCACCGGAATGAACCTCTGCTCAATGCTGGTCTGTTGGGCGCCAGCCGTGAAGATGTAATGGAGTTTGCTCACCGTATTATCAGGCAACATTATCTCATCGAAAGCCACCGCTTCTGGAAGATGGAGACGGCACCCGCCACTCTGGTTGATATGGGAGCCTTCGGGATTGCGGCTAAGTCTTTCGGTGATCGTGTTATTACCGGTCCGCGCATCCACACAGTGTTCAAGTCAGACGGAATCGGTAAGGAGTTTGCCTGGTGGAAACACAAGTGATACCGAAAGGTATAAGTAGCGATAAAAACAGCATGGACGAGTGTGAAATTCCAGCCGATATAAATGAGGTTTTTAAAAATATCAAAAACGTAAACCTCAAATATATCGACTCTGAAAAGGTAAATTTCAATCACGCTCTTGAAGGGTCAGAGTCCGTGAAGCAAAGAAAATAACGTTATTCATTGCTTTGATTCCTTCTTCAAAATCCATCGTTTTGAGCGATGGCTTCAACGCATCATTCACGGGTGCTAAAGAATTAGTGTATCCAGGCCTTGTTGGAACAGATACCTGCACCTTTACATCACCCGAGACCAGCGTTGCCAGAGCATTCATTACGTTCATCGCCAGCAAATTAGAAGCACCGTCTCTTTGTATGGGCATGAAAGTAAATTTTGAGCCATCTATTTTAATCAAAACCTTTGCACGGTCCGGCCGCATGTCATCTCCGAGAAAAGGCATTATTCTCCAGCCACAGTACCAGTTACGGCATACTTGCGGCCTTGAATCGTATATTGAGCAGCCCTTCACGGGAGAAAGATGTGGACAAGGTACATCCGATCTTTTTTTCAGTTCAGGTGTATCAATGCGCAGTGATGTGCAACATACGGTACATTCACCGCAAACTCGATTTGGAACTAAAGCTTTTTCATTTGCCATTGCTGCCTCAGAAAAAAAAGTGAAACGGATTTTGTCTTTTTCGTTTAATCCTCACTTTATATGTGGCCTATCAAAATAAATATCCTGATATTTGATCAGTATCCGAGGAAGCACATGAGTGGCGAGATTAAGTTCGTGGTGGTTGGTCATCACGCACGCCAGCATCAGGCAGAACAACTTGCTTGGTCGATGCGTGCTCACCTGCTTATTGACGAAGGGCAGCACGGCGCTAACTGGAATCATCGTCGTGCAATCGAGTGGGCCAGCCAGCAGGATTGCCGGGTAGTGATACTGGAGGATGATGCGGTTCTGGTTAACGGCTTCACTGAGAAGGTAACAGCCTGGCTCAGCCGTTTCCCCAATGAGCTTATCAGCTTCTATCTCGGTACCGGCAGACCGCCTCAGTATCAGAACGAGATTGCCGGAATGCTGGTGGAAGCTGACCGAACAAACGGCGATTACATAGCCATGAGCAAGCTCATTCACGGCGTCTGCTATAGCCTGCCAGTGAATAAAGTGCAGCAGGTATTAAGCAGATGGAATCAAACGCTGGCTGCTGATTACGCAGTAGGTGATGCATTTGGTAGCCGCGTTATCTATCCGTGTTACTCGCTGGTGGATCACGCTGACACGCCCACAGTTGAGCGACACCCGGACAATGAACCGAGGACAGAGCGTCGCAGGGCATGGAGGCTGGCATGATTAAAGAACCTCGCGTTTATGGCAGCAGATGGGATAAAGCACGCCTTCGATTCCTGCAGCAGCACCCGCTATGCGTGATGTGCGAACAGCAGGGGAGAATCACAGCGGCCACAGTTGTTGATCATATCGAACCCCACAAACTTAAAGACGCGCTGAAGTCTGGCAATCCGCTGGCGATATCGAAAGCACAGCACCTGTTCTGGAGTAAAGAGAACTGGCAGCCACTGTGCAAAGCGCATCACGACTCAACCAAACAGAGAATGGAGAAGAGTGGCACAGTCATTGGCTGCGATGCTAACGGCTACCCGCTCGACCCCGCGTCTCACTGGAGTAAGTAATGAAGTCGCTGAAGATTGAATACTGCGATGGCAAGTTGCTGGAGTGCCGTGTTGATGGCGTACTGGTTGAATGTCTGTCGTCATTACATTTGATCCATGAGGGCAGTGATCTGCCAACGCTGACGATCACTACGAAGGTATCAAGCAAAGAGACGCTGATAGCGCCAGACATTGATCGGAAGACACTTGAATCAGTAACGAAGCGATTCGGTGAAGGTCAGATTCCTTTCGGTGGCCTCCCGTGCGCTCTCAGACATCCTCACAAATATGATGATACCGACCAACCTAACCCGCCAGACGATGCTGCATGATTGATGCAACTGTGAAATCATTTCATTTGCAACTATATCAAATGAGAATGAATCTCATCAGAGCAGGGGGGGAGGGTAAATCTTCAAACCCTTTGCTCCAAATGACCGCCGCCAAAGTTTTATTTTAACGCTAACCCGATTTTTTCCACTTTAGGCATTGACATATGGCAGACAGACGAACCCGCTCAGACAGTTCTACGGCGGCGATTCAGGCCATGAAAAACGCAGCCGAGGACACCATTCAGCCCCCGGATTATGCAGGGCTTGAAGCCGGCGCCGAACCATTCTGGCATGACAACATCCGATCCAAAGCGCTCGACAGCTGGACTCCCGCGGACCTGCTGGCTGCGGCAGAACTGGCAAACAATCAGCTCTATGTCATTGCCCTGCGTAAAGAGCTAAGAAGGCAGGAAAAAGTATTGGGCGAGGAACGCAACGAAGCGCTTATCAAAGATCTGAGAAAACAGGTTCCTGAGCTTCAGCGAACCATTCTGGCCCAGCGCCGGGACCTGCAAATTCATTCGCATGCCACTAACGGTGAGACGCGCGATCAGAAGAAGCGTAACCAGAACGACAAGACAGCGCGTGACGTTGCTAAACAGCACCAGTCAGAAGAAGACAATCTGATCGCCTTCCCCAAACACGGATAACAACCTATGACGCGAGGTGAGCGTGTAATAGCGTTCATCGAACGCTTTTGCATTGTGCCTGAAGGCAAGCTTATTGGTCAGCCTATGCGGCTGGACCCTTTTCAGAAAGAGTTCATTCTGGCGGTTTACGACAACCCCGCCGGCACTGACATGGCTATCCTGAGTATCGCCCGAAAAAACGGCAAGACCGGGCTTATCGCCGGGATTCTGCTTGCTCACCTGGTTGGGCCGGAGGCGGTACAAAACACGCAGATCGTTAGTGGGGCGCTGAGCCGCGAACAGGCATCGATAGTTTTTAACCTCGCGGTAAAGATGGTGAACCTTAATCCTGCGCTGCAGGAAATAGTGCGCATCACGCCGAGCGGTAAAAAGCTCATTGGCTTGCCGTGCAATGTTGAATATAAAGCGCTGTCTGCTGAGGGTAAGACAACGCACGGCCTGTCACCGGTTCTGGCAATTCTCGACGAAACCGGGCAGGTGCGCGGACCGCAGGATGACTTCATTGATGCCATTACTACGGCACAGGGTGCCCATGAAAACCCGTTGCTGATTGTGATCAGTACCCAGGCAGCGAATGACGCGGACCTGCTTAGCATCTGGATTGATGACGCGGTGAAGTCAAAAGACCCGCATATCGTCTGCCATGTTTATGAGGCGCCGAAAGAGGCGGACATCAGCAAGCATGAGTCCTGGCTGGCGGCAAACCCCGCGCTAGGCACCTTCAGATCAGAGAAAGACATGGCCCGCCAGGCTGAAAAGGCCGGCCGCATGCCCAGCTTTGAAAACACCTTCCGCAACCTGAACCTTAACCAGCGCGTTTCGACGGTGTCACCTTTCATTTCCCGCGGCGTGTGGGAATCCTGTGGTGAGCAACCTCTGAACACTCCACGTAAATGGTATGCCGGCCTTGACCTTTCAGCCCGAAATGACTTAACCGCGCTGGTTATTGCTGGCGAATCATCTGATGGGATATGGGACGTATTCCCGTTCTTCTGGACCCCGGAAAAAACGCTTGAAGAGCGTACCAGGACAGATCGGGCGCCGTATGACGTATGGGTAAGGGATGGGCTGCTAAGAACCACCCCAGGAGCATCCGTAGATTACTCATTTGTAGTGAGCGATATCGCTGAAATCATCAGCGAATTCGACCTGACGTCTATGGCATTTGACCGCTGGCGAATCGACCAGTTCAGGAAGGATGCTGACGCGATCGGCCTTTCACTGCCACTGGTGGAGTTTGGACAGGGGTTCAAAGACATGGGCCCCGCGGTCGATACGCTGGAGTCACTGATGCTGAACGGACGCGTCAGGCATGGCATGCATCCGGTACTGACAATGTGCGCCGTTAACGCAGTGGTAGTAAAAGACGCCGCCGGCAACCGGAAACTCGATAAATCCAAAGCAACAGGCCGTATTGATGGCATGGTCGCGATGACTATGTCAGTCGGTGCGGCAAATGGGGAGGTCACTGTGCAAGGTGGTGACTTTGAAGACTTCATTTTCAGACCGCTGAGCATGTGATGGAAGAACAAAAATACTCGATAGACCTGCGAACCAATAACGGGATGTGGGCGCGCCTGCAGTCGTGGTTTGTCGGCGGGCGGTTAGTCACTCCCAATCAGGGATCGCAATCTGGCCCGGTGTCGGCACACGGACACCTCGGCGATTCATCCGTAAATGATGAGCGTATCCTCCAGATCTCGACGGTGTGGCGCTGCGTGAGCCTGATTTCAACGCTTACAGCCTGCCTTCCGCTCGATGTTTTTGAAACTGACAAAGACGATAACCGCAGTAAGGTTGGCATGGATAACCCGCTGGCCCGATTGCTACGGTTCTCTCCTAACCAGTACATGACCGCCCAGGAATTTCGGGAGGCTATGACGATGCAGCTGTGTTTCTACGGGAATGCGTATGCACTGGTTGAGAGGAATGGCGCGGGTGATGTCATCAGCCTGCTGCCCCTGCAGTCTGCCAACATGGATGTGCGGATGGACGGCAAAAGGCTGGTCTATCGCTATCAGCGCGATGGCAGCTACGCGGACTTTGCGCAAAAAGAAATTTTTCATCTTAAAGGGTTCGGCTTCACTGGCCTGACCGGGCTGTCACCAATCGCATTTGCCTGCAAATCGGCTGGCGTAGCGGTGGCGATGGAAGATCAGCAGCGTGACTTCTTCGCGAACGGCGCCAAATCACCCCAAATCCTCTCTACTGGCGAAAAAGTGCTGACAGAGGCTCAGCGCTCGCAGGTAGAAGAGAATTTTAAGGAAATAGCCGGCGGACCGGTCAAAAAGCGGCTCTGGATTCTGGAAGCTGGCTTTTCAACCTCGGCAATCGGCGTGACGCCGCAGGACGCAGAGATGATGGCGTCGCGGAAGTTTCAGGTCAGTGAGCTGGCGCGATTCTTCGGCGTTCCACCTCACCTCGTCGGCGACGTTGAGAAGTCTACGAGCTGGGGGACGGGCATTGAACAGCAAAACCTCGGCTTTCTTCAGTACACGCTGCAGCCTTACATATCCCGCTGGGAAAACAGCATTCAGCGCTGGCTGATCCCGCCGGCGGATGTCGGCCGGTATCACGCAGAGCACAACCTTGATGGGCTCCTGCGCGGCGATTCCGCTTCACGCGCTGCCTTTATGAAAGCGATGGGTGAGGCAGGTCTCAGAACGATCAACGAAATGCGGCGGACAGATAATATGCCGCCTCTGCCGGGTGGTGATGTGGCGATGCGCCAGGCGCAGTACGTGCCAATTACTGATTTAGGAACCAACAAAGAGCCCCGCGATGTCGGGGCTTAATTTTTATGGGGGCCGTGATGCCTGAGATCGTAAAAACGCTGTCGTTTGATAAAACGGAAATCAAGTTTACCGGTGACGGCAAGCAGGGGATTTTCGAAGGCTATGCGTCCGTGTTCAACAACACCGACTCTGACGGCGACATTATTCTACCCGGCGCGTTTAAAAGTGCGCTATCCAGCCAGACGCGAAAAGTAGCCATGTTTTTCAATCATAAAACATGGGAGCTGCCTGTCGGGAAGTGGGACAGCATTGCGGAAGACGAAAAAGGGCTGTATGTGCGCGGACAGCTTACGCCCGGCCACAGCGGCGCAACTGACCTGCGCGCGGCCATGCAGCACGGCACGGTGGAGGGTATGTCGGTTGGCTTCTCAGTTAATAAAGACGATTACTCGGTCGGTACCAGCGGTCGCATCTTCAAAAACATCCCGCTGTTACGTGAAATCAGCGTCTGCACATTCCCGGCCAATGAGCTTGCCGGTGTGGCAGCTATGAAAAGTTTGGATGGTATCGAAACCATTCGTGATGTGGAGAGCTGGCTGAGGGATTCAGTCGGCCTGACCAAATCACAGGCAGTAGGGTTTATATCCCGGTTTAAGTCAGCAATTCGGAGCGAGTCCGAGGATGACGCGAACAAAACGCAAATCAGTGCTCTTTTAGAGAGCATCAAATCATTCCCCTCTCATTTAGGTAAATAACATGTCCGAACTTGCACAAATTCAGAAAGCCATCGAAGACTCACAGTCAAAAATGACCCAGCTTTTCGATGCGCAGAAAGCAGAAATCGAAAGCACCGGTAAAGTGTCAAAGCAACTGCAGGATGATCTTGTAAAAGTAAACGAAGAGTTGCAGAAATCCGGTGCCCGTCTCTTTGACCTGGAGCAGAAGCTAGCATCTGGCGCTGAAAATCCGGGTGAGAAGAAGTCCTTCTCTGAACGCGCCGCCGAAGAACTGAAGAAGTCATGGAACGGCAATCGAGGCAGCTTCGAAGCTAAAACTTTTAACAAGTCTCTCGGTAGTGACGCTGCATCTGCAGGTGCGCTGATCCAGCCGATGCAGGTGCCGGGGATTGTTGCTCCGGGCCTGCGCCGTCTGACCATCCGAGATCTGCTGGCTCAGGGTCGCATTTCCAGTAACTCACTGGAATATATGCGTGAAGATGTGTTCACCAACAACGCTGATATTGTTGCAGAGAAGGCGCAGAAGCCAGAATCTGATATCACATTCAGCAAACAAACCGCCAACGTGAAGACCATCGCTCACTGGATTCAGGCATCTCGTCAGGTTATGGACGATGCGCCAATGCTGCAGTCCTACGTCAACACCCGCCTGCTGTATGGCTTGGCTCTGAAAGAAGAAGATCAGCTTCTGAATGGTGACGGCACCGGTGATGATCTGGAAGGTATCAACCATGTTGCTACAGCGTATGACACCACGCTGAATGCAACGGGTGACACCCGCGCAGACATTATCGCTCATGCTATTTACCAGGTGACCGAGTCCGAATACAGCGCATCAGGCATCATCCTTAACCCACGTGACTGGCACAACATCGCGTTGCTGAAAGATGGTGAAGGCCGCTACATCTTCGGTGGTCCGCAGGCGTTTACCAGCAACATCATGTGGGGTCTGCCGGTTGTTCCTACCCGTGCGCAGGCGTCAGGCACCTTCACCGTTGGTGGTTTTGACTTGGCTTCTCAGGTTTGGGACCGCATGGATGCAACTATCGAGATCAGTAATCAGGATCGCGATAACTTCATCAAAAACATGCTGACCATCCTGTGCGAAGAGCGCCTTGCTCTGGCCCACTACCGCCCGACAGCGATCATCAAGGGCACCTTTGCTTCTGGTTCCTGATGAGGGAGGGCGGGGAAACCCGCCCTTTTAACGCATGGCGATAGATGTACTGGACGTATTAAGCCTGAATCTTCTGAAACAGCAGATTGAGTTTGAGGGAGATGATCGCGACGAGCTGATCACTCTCTTTGCGCAGGCTGCTTTCGACTACTGCTACCGGTGGTGCGATGAACCCGCATGGAAAGTAGCAGGGGATATACCGGCTGCCGTAAAGGGTGCAGTGCTGCTTTGCTTTGCGGATATGTTCGAACACCGTACAGCGCAGAGTGAAGCGCAGCTTTATGAAAATGCCGCGGCTGAGAGGATGATGTTCATCCATCGCAACTGGCGCGGGAAAGAGGATGTAAACCCGGAGGAAGGTAGCTGATGGAACCTGGACGCTTTCGCCATCGGGTGACAATACAGAATTCACTTCAGGTCAGGACACCTTCGGGTCAGCCCAAAAACGAATGGCATGATGTGGCTGTAGGCTGCCCTGCAGAAGTCAAAGCGATTAGCGGTCGGGAGTTGCTGACTTCTGGCGCCGAGAAAGCCGAGGCGACCATTCGTGTCTGGATGCGGTTTCGGGCGGACATTACCGCCGGGACACGCCTTATCTGCACCAATGGACCGTTAAAAGGCATGATTCTGGACGTTGCCGGCACCCCCGTACCCAACAGCAACGGAACACGGTTGGAAATTCTCTGTAAGCAGGGGGTAAAAACGTGATCGATACCAAACTGGATTTTGCAGGCTTATTAGATTTGAGCGATGACCTCAAGGCGCTCAGTAAAGCCGAAAATCGTAAGGTCATGCGTGATGCAACCCGCGCCGCTGCCACGGTTTTTCAGGACGAAGTTATCAAGCGGGCCCCGGTAAGAACGGGCAAGCTGAAAAAGAATATCGTTGTAATGACCCAGCGGACGCGTAACGGCGACATTTCCTCTGGCGTTCACATTCGAGGCACGAATCCGCGCACAGGCAACAGCGACAGCAAGCTGAAAACCAAAGACTCACGGAACGCTTTTTACTGGCGGTTTGTTGAGTTAGGCACGTCGAATATGCCGGCTATCCCTTTTGTTCGGCCAGCTTATGATGCCAGGCAAGAAGAGGCCGCAAATGCCGCGTTTGCCCGTGCCAATCAGGCCATTGATGAGGCGCTAACAAAATGACGGAATCACAGATTTATCCTCTGCTCAGTGAGCTGTCTGGCGGGAAGGTTTATCCCTACGTGGTACCGTTAAACCCGCAGGGGCAACCATCCGTTTCGCCGCCATGGGTTGTGTTTGCTGTGGTCAGTGAAGTGTATGGGGATACGCTCTGTGGTCCGGCAGAGGAGAGCGGCACACTGCAGGTTGATGTATACGCATCGACTCCGGATGAGGCACGAACCATCAGAGAGCAAGCCAGTGCTGCATTGTCGCCGCTGAAGTTCACCCAAATGAACAAAACTAACGGCTACGAATCCGATACCGGCCTGTTCCGGGCTACGCTGGAAATTCAGAGCCAGCAGTAATCGCTTCCCTCATCAATATCACCACCGCCACAAGGCGGTTTTTTTTCGTCTGGAGAAAACATGACCAGTAAATATGAAGTAACGAAGGGGATGACGTTTGCCGTCTCTGACGCGCCGGTGACACCAGAAGATTTCGATGCGGCGGGTTTTCCTTCTGCAGGCGTTAATTGGCTAGAGGCGGCCTGTGCAACGAAGGAAATTACCTATACCGGCGGCCAGAAGGGTGACATTGACGTTACCACACTTTGCTCAACCGAGCAGGAGCAGACCAACGGTCTGGCCGCGCCGGCAGAGATGAGCATCAGCCGAAACTGGGTTGGTAATGAAGAGGCACAGGCGGCGCTGCAGACGGCATATGAAAACGATGAGCTTCGCGCGTTGCGTGTGGTTTTCCCGTCCGGCAACGGTTTTTACGTGCTGGTAGAGGTGCGTCAGAGCTCGTGGGGTGCGACCACTTCATCTGTTGTCAGCGCCACTTACTCGCTGCGCGTGCGTGGCAAACCTAAGCGCATCGTTGCGTCAGGTTCATAAGCGGCTACGGCCGCTTTTCTTTCACTGAGTGGCCTATGGTCACTCTGTTATTACAGACCACAGAGATCATGAAATGTCGCCAACTAAAAAAACCAAAACATCACCGTCTGCACTTCGCGATCTGGCGCTTGCTCCATCGTCCGGATTTCGCTCAAAAGTAATTGAGGTGCCTGAGTGGAACGGGGCAAAAGTCATGCTTCGCGAGCCGTCTGGTGAAGCATGGCTGCGTTTCCGGGAAATCATGACCCCGGGTCTGGCTGAAGGCGAAGACGCGCCAAAACTGACCCAGCAGGAAACCTACATTCGTAATAAAAAAGCGGACGTAGTGATGTTTATGGATGTACTGCTGGATGAAGACGGCAATCGCGTCTTTAGCGATCAGGACGAAGCTACAGTGTCTGAAATTTACGGACCGGTTCATTCCCGCCTGCTTTCTCAGGCCCTGAACCTTGGCATGTCACAGGAAGCCGCTGAAGCAAAGTAAAAGAGCCGCTGACCTTCTTCCTTATGACGCTGGCCCTTCGGCTGGGGCGCACCTTTCACGAAATTCGCGAAACCCTTTCCGCGTCTGAACTGAAAATGTGGATCGCCTATGACCGCCTGAGTCCGATCGGTGACTGGCGCGGTGATATTCAGGCAGCTCAGGTATCAACCGCCATCCTGAAAGCTCAGGGCGGTAAAGCGACCATCAGTGAAATGCTCCTGAAATGGGGTGAGAAAGACGAAGAGGCAGAAATCAGCGGCCTTGAAGAATGGATGGGTGGTCTTTAATAACCCGCGCCGGCGGGGTTTCAACAGGTGACATATGGCAACGCTGCGCGAACTGATTATCAAAATCTCCGCCAATTCCAGTTCTTTTCAGTCTGAAATTTCCCGCGCCTCACGAATGGGTGCCGATTATTACAAAACAATGGAGCAGGGAGGCAAAAAGGCGGCGGCGGCCACGCGTGAAACCCGGCGATCACTGTCAGAGCTGAATTCAGAGCTGGCAACAGTAAAATCATCGGCAGCCGGTCTCGCCGGCGCATGGGCTGGTGCGTTCGCTACTCATCAGCTGATTGAATTTGCGGATACGTGGAATCAGATGAACGGGCGCCTGAAACTGGCGTCCACATCCACGGATGATTTTGCTACAGCACAGCGCACTTTGATGGAAATCAGCCAGCGTACCGGCACTTCCCTTGAGGCAAACTCCACGCTCTACAGCCGTATTGCACAGTCACTGCGAGCTGCTGGCTATGCATCTTCTGATGTTGCCAGGGTAACTGAGACGGTCGCCACCTCACTGAAGCTTTCCGGTGCGAGCACAGAGGAAGCCAGTTCGGTTATCACTCAGCTCAGTCAGGCTTTGGGCTCAGGTGTCTTACGTGGCGAAGAGTTTAACGCCATTATGGAAAACGGCGGCCGGCTGGCTAAGCTTCTGGCTGATGGCTTAGGTGTTACGGTCGGCGGTCTGCGAAATATGGCTAATAACGGCCAGCTGACAACAGACAAGATTGTGCCGCTTCTGACGAATGTCGAAGTGCTCCGCAAAGAGTTTGAGAGCCTGCCTGCCTCTGTAAGCGGATCGGCGCAGAAGGTGCAAAATGCCTTCCTCGCCTGGGTAGGTGGTGCAGATAGCGCGGTTGGCGCTTCGTCATCTCTGGCGGGTGTTCTGGATAGCCTGGCAAAAAATATTGATAACGTTGCAAACGCCGCTGGCGTTCTGGTCGGGATCGGACTTGCCCGTTACTTCGGTAATATGGTTGGCAACGTTGCACAATCAACTGCCGCAGTCGTTTCAAGTACTGCAGCAGAGGTGGCGCTTGCACAGGCTCAGGTGCGGGGTGCTCAGGTCAGTGTTGCTGCAGCGCGTCAGACACTCTATCGCGCTCAACAGGCCAAAGCCGCTGCCGCGTCGATTGAGGCGCAGATTTTGGCAGAGCGCAACCTGACCGCTGCTCAGTCTGGACTCAATAACGCTATCGCTGGCAGAACTTCGGCCATCAACAACCTCACCAATACTGCCTCTGTTATGTCACGCTTAGGTAGTGGTGTGCTTGGAATCCTTGGCGGCTGGCCGGGTGTGATTATTGGCGCCGGCACTGCAATGTACGGTCTCTATCAGCACACCCAGCAGGTTCACAAAGAAGCGGTTAGCTTTGCCAATAACCTCGATAAGATTAACGGCAAGCTCCAGCAGATGTCCGTGCTGGGCCTGAAATCCACTGCAGCTGATGCCCGCACATCCCTGCAGGCGCAGAAGCAGGATCTAAGCGATCTCGATACGCAGATTCAGAAGGTTAAAAGCAGTTTAAGTGGTCTTGACCAGATTCAGCAGGATTACAACAAGCATCCGACGCTGACCTACATCAACACGTTCATGGACCAGGCCGATATCACGGCTAAGAACGTGGAACTCACCGATAAGCTGAACAGGCTGGAGTATCAGCGTGAGCAAGCCGCGGCAAAAGTCGCCAGCACGCAAAAGCTGGTCAACGATGCGAGCGATCTGGCAACTCAGAAGGCCGTTGAGCAGGCTGGCGCGGTTTCGATACTGAAGGGTGCCTATGACCTTCTGAACCGTTCAATGTCTGCTACTGCCGGTGCAAAGCCGCCTCAGTATGCCGGGCCGGTTGTCAATGTAGCGAGCGCTACGCCACAGCAGCAAACCGCACTTGAAAAGGCCCGCCGCGATAACGAGCTTTCCAGCCTGAGCGGATTGCAGAAGCTGCACGCTCAGCATAAGTATGAAGCTGAAGATCTTAAACTGACTGGCGCACTCTACACCCAGTACATTTACAACAAAGATCAGGCTGCGAAAAAGGATGCTGCCGCGGCTGAAGCCAAAAAATCCGGTACGGCAGCGACCAATGCGCAGAACAAAGCGGAGCGTGAAGCGGCAACTCAGGCTGAAAACTATGCGCGGAAGATTGCAGATCTAAGCGTTGCGATAGAGGTCCAGAAGGTCAGGGCAACGGATGGTGAGAAAGCAGCAGAGCTTTACGCGGCCTCTCACCAAGCTGGCACAAAGTGGACCGAAGAGCAGCGCAAAGCAATCCGCGATAATTCAACTGAACTCGAGAAGTGGACGCATCTTGCTGACGCAAATGTGAAGAAGCAGCGCGAGCAGGCAGATGCGCTCAAAGATCTGACCGATGCCGCGCGTAAATACCGCGATGAAGCTACGCAAACCACCGAAACCGCTGGAATGAGTGACCGCCAGCGCAGCCGTTTTGATGAGCAACAGCAGATTGACCGGGTTTTCGATAAAACGGATAAGGGCAGTGCGGCGGTAGCGGAAAGACAGCGCGCGCTCGATGCTCTCGACAGCAAATATAAAGCTATTGCTTCATCAGAAGCAGACTGGCTATCAGGCGCCTCCCGAGGCTACAACCGCTGGCTCGAAGAGGCCAGTAATGTATCCGCCACGGTATCTGATGGAGTGTATAGCACCCTGGATTCCGCATTTACCAATGTAACTTCCATGCTGGAAGGAAATAAGGTGAGCTGGAAATCATGGGGACTATCGATTCTGCAGATCATCGAGAAAGTTGCTCTTCAGATGGCTGTCGTTAATGCGATGGGCGGGGGATCTTCCTCTTCTGGAATATTTGGTTCCCTCATTGGTGGTGCGGTAAGCCTGTTTGGCGCAGCCTCTGATGGTGGAGCATCCTCAGCTAACGCATTTTCGACCGGCGCATATGACAACCTGACCCTCAATGCAAAAGGGGGTGTGTATAACTCCCCATCACTTAGCGCTTTCAGTAACAGCGTTGTAAGCACCCCAACAATGTTCGCATTCGCTAAAGGTGCTGGCTTGATGGGTGAGGCCGGACCTGAGGCGATTATGCCGCTTACTCGTGCGCCTGATGGTTCGTTAGGTGTTCGGGCTGTGGGTGGGGTGAGTTCCGGCGGAGCATCCGGGGCACCACAGGTGTATATCAGCATTGCGGACAGTGGCAACACCTCCACACAAACTTCCACTGGCTGGGAAGATTTTGGCGCGGAAATTGGTCGCTTTGTTGACCAGCGCTACCAGCAGCTTAAGTTGCGGGATATCAGGCCGGGCGGGGATATCTGGAATATGGCAAAAGGAAGATCATGATGGCTATTGAAACTTTCTCATGGTGTCCGCGCCTGAATGCCGAAGCTGACACCAAATTTAATACACGAAAAGTGCAGTTTGGTGACGGTTACACTCAGGTGGCTGGTAATGGATTAAATCCGCGAAGTCAGGAATGGACGCTGAGTTTTACCGGCGCGGAGGCATACATAAAATCCATCAAAGACTTCCTTGATGCACATGGTGGCACCCGAGCTTTTCAGTGGAAACCGCCGCTGGAAGATATCGGTCTTTATCGCTGCGATACCTATAAACCAACCGCGTTGGGCAACAACAAGTTCAATCTGGATGCAACCTTCGTGCAGGCATTTAAACCATGAGTCTAAACAGTGATTATCAGAAGCTAGAACCAGGTAATCTGGTCAGGCTTTTTGAGGTAGATGGTACAGCTTTCGGAACTGGCGAGGTTCTGCGATTTCATTCCTATAACATCCCACACACCGAAGCGGAGATCATCGCAGCTGGTGGCGATGAGTTGAAGCTTCCGGCCAAATCAATCTGGTGGCAGGGCAATGAATATTCTGCATGGCCGTGCAAGATTGAAGGGATGGAATCATCCACAACCGGCAGCTCATCACAGCCAAAACTGACCGTGGGTAACCTTGATGGTTCTATTACTGCGCTCTGTCTAGCTTACGATGACATGCTTCAGGCGAAAGTGTCTATCCACGACACGCTGGCTAAGTATCTTGATGCGCGAAATTTCGAAGGTGGCAACTCTTCCGCTGATCCAACACAGGAAAAGCTGAAGGTTTTCTACATCGACAGCAAAAGCACTGAAACCAAAACGCAGGTTGAGTTCACGCTAAGCAGCCCGATGGATCTGCAGGGGCTGATGATACCCACGCGCCAGCTGCATTCACTCTGCACATGGTGCATTCGGGGGAAGTACCGGTCAGGTGATGGCTGCGATTATGCTGGCACGCGATACTTCGACAAATTTAATAATGCCGTTGATGATCCGTCTCTGGACGAATGCAGCGGTACACTCACCGGCTGTAAGCTGCGCTTCGGTGAAAATGAAGAGCTGTCGTTTGGTGGCTTCCCGGGAACGTCGCTTATAAGGAGTTAATCATGCGTCAAAAAACCATAGATGCTCTGCTGGCGCATGCTGAATCCGAATACCCTCGCGAGTGTTGCGGCGTGGTGGTGCAGAAAAGCCGCGTGGAGCGTTACTTTCCGTGCCGTAATCTGGCAGCAGAACCAACTGAACAATTCCATCTTTCACCTGAAGACTATGCGTCCGCGGAAGAATGGGGAACGGTCATAGCAATTGCGCACAGCCATCCTGACGCAACAACCCGACCAAGCCCGCTCGATGAGGCTATGTGTGACGCCAGCGGCGTTCCCTGGCATATCGTCAGCTGGCCGGAGGGTGACTTGCGGACGATTCAGCCGCGTGACGAGTTACCGCTGATTGGCCGGCCGTTCGTGCTGGGGCATAGCGACTGTTGGGGGCTGGTAATGAGCTACTTCCGCCAGGAGCGCGGTATTGAGCTGAACGATTACCGGGTCGATTATCCATGGTGGGAAGACGACCATGCCGACAACTTTTACCATGATTGCTGGTATGAGTGTGGCTTCCGGGAATTTGACGGACCGCCACAGGCTGGAGATCTGGTGATTATGCAGGTCCAATCCAACAAGTGGAACCATGCCGGCGTACTACTGGAAGATAACATGTTGCTTCATCATCTTTATGGCCGCGTCAGTAACCGAATCCCATACGGAGGCTACTGGCAGGAAAGAACGATGAAAATCGTCCGTCATAAGGAAATGTTTTAGAAAAAATGAGATGAAAGCTATTATCAATTCTTGACTAAATTAAGGAATGGTAATGAAAAAAATCATCGTACTCTTTTCAGCTTTGGCTCTTGCTGGATGCATGGCGGATTCACTAGAAACTCAGATTCCAATCTATGAAGGTCATTCAACTAAGAACACTGACCAGTTAAATCGCTGTATCACTCCAAAGTGGCAAGAACTGAAGCCAACAACGAACTCAGCGCCAACTGAAACTGGATACAGGGTTTTATCCTCAGAAGATCTTTTTGGAGCTTTAGCTATAGCCAGAATTGATACATCTAACAATGGTGGATCTGATGTGAAAGTCTATGCCGTAGCCAGAGGATTTAATGATCATTGGGCTACCGCTGTTCGTTCATGCATGTAAATCATCTTATTTTAATAAAGCCGCCGATGGCGGTTTTTTTATGGGCGCAATATGGAAAACACCATAAGAACGATACGTCTATATGGCGTTTTGGGCGCTACCTTTGGTCGCGTTCATCATTTGGCTGTCGAAACTCCCCGAGAGGCAATTCGTGCCATGTGCGTTGTAATTCCAGGATTTGAAAGATTTCTGAATACCAGCAAAAAGCGGGGGATAACTTATGCCGTTTTCAATGGGAAGCAAAATCTCCAAGTTGAAGAACTGGAAGCTGATCGCAGCAAGGGAGAAATACGAATCGCGCCGGTGATCATCGGAAGCAAAAGGGCAGGTGCGCTACAGACTATTTTGGGGGCTGTGCTTGTTGTCGTTGGCGTGGCAATCGGCTATTTCACAGGGGGAACTCTCTCAGCTGTCGGCTACGGTGTGGCTAAAATCGGTGCCGCAATGATGCTCGGTGGTGTGGTGCAAATGCTGTCTCCTCAGACGCCGGGTATAGCGAGCAAACAGGATGCTGACAACCAGGCGTCATATGCTTTTGGCAGTCCGACCAATACAGCCGCTCAGGGCTACCCTGTCCCACTGCTTTACGGCCAGCGCCGCATTGGTGGCGCAATTATCTCTGCGGGAATCTATGTAGAAGATCAGCAGTAATTCAATCCGGTTTTCACCACCAAAAAGGTCGCTACGGCGGCCTTTTTTTATGGGCGCAATATGGCTACAGCACTCGCTATCAAAGGCCGCAAAGGCGGCTCGTCTGAATCACGCACTCCGACTGAACAACCTGATGACCTGCAGTCTGTTGCCAAAGCAAAAATTTTGCTGGCACTGGGTGAAGGTGAATTCTCTGGTGGGCTCACAGGAAAGCAAATTTTTCTTGATGGCACAGCAATCGAGAATGATAACGGCACACAGAACTTCAGCGGAGTAGCGTGGGAATTCCGCTCAGGCTCGCAAGCGCAGAGTTATATTCAGGGCATCCCGGGAACTGAGAATGAAATAGCTGTTGGCACCGACATCTCATCTAAAACAGCCTGGATTCACACCTATACCAACACGCAGCTATCAGCAATCCGCCTTCGCTTAAAATGGCCAGCTCTTTTCAAACAAGAGGATGATGGCGATCTGGTAGGTTACAGCATTAACTATGCTGTCGATTTACAGGCTGATGGTGGAACATGGCAGACTGTTTTAAATACCGCTGTGACCGGAAAAACAACTACCGGTTACGAGCGTAGCCATCGCATAGATTTGCCACAATCAGGAAGCACCTGGACTATCCGCCTTCGTAAAATAACGCAGGATGCCAACAGCGCCAAAATTGGCGATACGATGAACCTAGAAAGCTATACAGAAGTCATCGACGCCAAACTGCGTTATCCAAACACCGCGTTGCTATATATCGAGTTCGATTCCAGCCAGTTCAACGGCAGTATCCCGCAGATCACGTGCGAACCAAAAGGGCGCGTTATCCGCGTGCCTGATAATTACGACCCGGTCACCCGCTCTTACGCCGGTACCTGGCAAGGCACCTTCAAATGGGCGTGGACGGATAACCCAGCTTGGATTTTTTACGATCTGGTAGTAACAGACCGCTTTGGCCTGGGTGACCGTTTGACGGCTGCCAATATTGACAAGTGGACCTTGTATCAAGTGGCGCAGTATTGCGATCAGCTTGTACCTGACGGCAAAGGAGGAAACGGCACCGAGCCGCGCTATAAATGTGACGTTTACGTTCAGACTCGTAATGACGCTTATACGGTCATGCGTGACTTTGCAGCAATTTTCAGAGGCATGACGTACTGGGGCGGCGATCAGATAGTCGCGCTGGCGGACATGCCGCGTGACGTCGATTACAATTTCACAAATGCCAACGTGGTAGACGGTGATTTTGCCTATTCCAGCAGCACCACCAAAACGCGCTACACCTCTGCGCTGGTCTCATATTCCGATCCCTCAAATGGCTATGCCGATGCCATGGAGCCGGTTTTTGAAAAGGACCTGGTGTCACGCTACAAGGTATATAACCAGCTGGAAGTAACGGCGATTGGCTGTACCCGCCAGTCAGAGGCCAATCGGAAAGGGCGCTGGGGGATTCTTACCAACAACAAAGACCGTGTTGTCGCGTTTTCTGTTGGGCTTGATGGTGATATCCCGATGCCGGGATATGTTATCGCTGTTGCTGATGAGTACCTTTCTGGCCGCGTGGCGGGCGGACGTATCAGTTCGGTAAACGGCAGAGCCATTACACTGGATCGTGCGCCAGATGCAAAGGCAGGAGATCGCCTTCAGGTTAACCTGCCGAGCGGGATTTCGCAGGCCAGGACTATCCAAAGCGTTAACGATAATATCGTGACCGTCACCACTGCTTACACGCAGACGCCTCAGGCTGAAAGCATATGGGTGGTTGAATCAACGGATTTATACGCTCAGCAGTATCGCGTCACCTCTGTTGCGGAAAATGATGATGGTACTTTCACCATTACTGCAGCCGCGCACGATCCGGATAAGTATGCCCGCATTGATACCGGCGCGGTAATTGATGATCGCCCAATCAGCGTGATCCCTCCGGGCAATCAGGCTGCACCCACTAACATCGTTATCGATTCTTATTCTGTCGTTCAGCAGGGTATCAGTCTCGAGACGATGCGGGTCCAGTGGGATGCGGTGGCTAATGCAATCAGCTACGAGGCTCAATGGCGTCGCAACGATGGCAACTGGGTTAATGTAGCACGCAGCTCGACCACCTCCTTTGAGGTGCCAAGTATTTACTCAGGTCGATATCTGGTGCGTGTCCGGGCTATCAACGCCGCGGAGATTTCATCTGGCTGGGGATACTCTCAGGAAAAGACGCTTACCGGAAAAGTAGGCAATCCGCCAAAACCGGTCGGGCTGACTGCACTAGGAATTAACTGGGGTATCACGCTGACCTGGGGATTTCCGGCAAACACCTCAGATACGCTGATGACGGAAATTCAGTACACAGCCAATGACGACCAGTCCGATCCAATTCTGCTTGCGGATGTTCCTTATCCTCAGTCTACCTATACCCAGCTCGGCCTGCGGGCCGGTCAGGTTTTCTGGTATCGGGCTCAGTTAGTGGATAAATCGGGTAACGAATCCGGATTTACAGACTGGGTGCGCGGCATGGCTAACGACCAGGCCTCCGACTATCTGGAGGATATTGCAGAGGACTTTTTCAAATCAGAAGATGGTCAGGCACTGCTTGAACCGATTATTACCGACCCTGATACGCTACTCAAAGATATTCTTGCCAACTACGACGCCGTTGAGCAGCAGTGGGCGCAGTACGGAGATAACCGCGCCGGTATCATTGAAGCTAAGAAGGTTGCCGCCGATGCGCATAGCTCTATAGCTCAACTTCAGACAGACGTAATTGCCAGCTTCCAGTCAACGAATGCAGCCGTTGCTGCTAATCAGGCGGCGATTCAGGAAAAATTCACCGCTTATGCAGACATAGATAATCCATACGCCGTCTGGACGCTGAAAACCGGCATCCGCTACAACGGCGTGAATTATGACGCCGGGCTGTCAGTGGCTACGACAGTTACAAACGGGCAGGTACAAACGCGGGTTGCGGTGAATGCTAACCAGTTTGTTGTGATGAGTGGCTCTGGTGATAACCGTTTTTCTCCGTTCGCGGTTGTGGGCGGGCAGGTTTTCATGAACAGCGCCTTTATCCAGGAAGGGACTATCACAAATGCGATGATCGGAAACTTCATTCAATCCAATAACTATGTTGCCAGGCGTGCGGGATGGCGCCTGGATAAAGGGGGTGGGCTGGAGATCAACAGCAACAATGGCGCAGGTGGTGGCTCCGTTCTCAATGCCGATGGTTTAGCGGTATATGACACAAACGGCGTAGAGCGATTCAAGGCAGGGAAACTCAACTGATGGCTGATATTTATGGAGTTCGTATCACTCCCGACGATGGAGGCAAACAAATCATACTGGACGCCTCAATGCGTTACGCATCATATCTTGGTAGCGCGTCCATGCTGGCAAACACCGGGTCAGTGGGTGGGTTTAAGCCTCAGCCCGCCAACAGCAAGGCGCTGATAGTGCCACGAAATCTGGTTCGGGTGTATCCAGGAAGCAATCCTGCCGGACCGCCTATGGCATATGTTCGCAGCATGTCTTTTAACGGCAGCGCTCTTGTTTACGATGCAAAGTTCACCGATCCGGATGGCGGCAAACCATTACCTACCGATGAGGCGGGGTTTTCTGATGTATTTTCTGTCTCATACGCTGAAAACCCTTCAGTGGAATATGGAGCGAGAATCACCAACGGTTCAAACTTTATGGAAATAGGCGACACATCGTATCTTGGGTTTGTAACCTACAGAGCCGTCATCAATATAAATGGGTCGTGGAGCATCCCGTCAGAAATTGTAAATCTCGGGAATTATATTGTATTTGCGCGATGGTCAAATACTAACAACCCGCTATATCTGGACAGAGCAAGTAATGCCATTAAGTCATATACGGCATTTGGAAGCATCGAAGGGTCAATGGAGGGTGGTATAGTTAATAATGTTCAGGTGGTGATTGTCTCCTGCGGATTCTCCCCCTCACTTCCCGTTTCTGGTTATGGGATGGTTATTCGAAACGCCTCAAATCAAGTCACGTATTCCAGCAAATATCCACCCGTAATGTGGCCTGACGCCTACTACGATTTCGGGTTTTATGAGAGCTATGACGGCTCTTCGGGTGAGGTGCTGTCATGGGTTAACCCCACTGGTGCTGTATCCCAACCAATGGTTCCGCTTTGTAGCCTCGGCCTGCAGCGCGGCGATTACAGCAGGGATAATAACGGGTACAGCTTCAGAAAGTGCTTAGAGTCTGGCCTAAAGATGAATGGCAACGCTATTTCAACAGCAAGAGCCAAGACTACAGGACGGGAGGTGGTTGTTTACCAGTACCCTAAAGCGGTACAGGCGGCGTGCCAGCTTCCTTGCATCGAAGCATCATATTATTTTTGAAAAACCCCCGTATAACTATATAACCGGCCACCGCGCCGGTTTTTTATTGCCCGGAGAAAGCTATGCCAGCAGGCACTATTGCACTAACTAACAACTCAGCAGCAGTTAAAGGCACAGGAACAAGTTTCACCACCGAATTTAAGGTCGGTGATTTTGTAGGTGTTGTAGTGGGTGGTGCACCATACACAATGATTGTCGCTTCTGTTGTATCCAACACTCAGCTTGCATTAAGCGTGCCATTTAATGGTCCGAGCGCCACTGGCTTAGCCTGGTACGCCGTGCCGGCTTCGCTGAAAATTGCTATCACTCAGCAAACCCTGAACGACGTCGGAACGAATGCACGCGGCATGATTCAGGAAAAGGCGAACTGGCAGCAAGTTTATAGTGCAAGCGGCAATGTAACCGTTACGCTTCCAGACGGTACTCAGTACAGTGGCCCATCATGGAAAAGCCTGGCAACGTCCCTTGCAGGACTTGGAAATTCAGCCACGCGCAATGTAGGAACAACGAGCGGGACAGTGGCCGCAGGTGATGATTCGCGGTTGAATACGGTAAATGGTAAAACTGGGGGAGTAATATCGTCAAGCGTTCAGCTTTCAGCGGGTACGCTGGGCTGCAATGGACCTATTGTGGCTACTGGCAGTGGTTTTTTTTGCGACAATGTTAGCGACACAACCAATGATGCTACATCGACATTCATGCGCGCGTATGCCCTTGATCGTAACTATGATGTCTACCACCAATACTACCTTGTAAAAGGGCAGTACCACTCCTGGCGCTCTGTACAGAACGGCATAATATCGCTCAGCGTGAGGTCTAATGGTTCTTGCTATGCGGTCTCATTCAACCCGACATCCGATTCAAGGCTCAAATTTAACAAGCGGTTCATTGGTGATGCGCTTTCCAGGTCAATGACATTAAGGGGTATGACCTACCAGATTCAGGGCGAGACAAAAGCGGGTGTTATTGCACAAGACGTACAAAAAATACTTCCAGAATCTGTGACCGTTGGCGGTGAAGAAATAGTTTTAGAAGATGGAGAAATAATTAACGATCAGCTCTCTCTGGATTATGCCGGGATTACGGCATTGAATACTGAGGCATTAAAAGATGTGGTCAAGTTGATGCTCGAGTGTCTGACTGACCCCGATTCAGCCAGGGCCAAACTTACAGAACTGGTTGGCGCTATTAACACGTCGACAGATGACGCGAACGAAACAGATATGCGAATGGAGTGGGCTTTGCTTAACCCTCCCGTCTCATCTCCAGACGAAGTGACTGAAGACACCCCCCTCAGATGGTGAAGCGTAAAAAGCCCCGGCGACGGGACAGGTACAGATCGCGCCAGTATCAGCAGGCTGCGCGGTGGGTGATTTGAGATTAGTCACTTCCCGTCGCAGCTGCCAAATAAAAAAGCGTACACCAAAGGGTGCCTGAATTGGTTTTTACCTAGTATTCATATGGTATATTATTGATTTTAATCGATTTATTTAACTCAGCTTAAGCGCTATCGGAGGGCATACCATTCCTTATGTTTCAACGGATTCATCGCTGCGCCAATCACATCGGAGACGACGTTAACCAGAATCACCAGTCCACCAATCACCATCACGCCGGCCGAGATGGCCGCATAATCCTGCTGGCGAATCGCATTGATCAACCAGCGGCCAAGGCCGGGCCAGTTGAAGACCATTTCAGTGATCATCGCCAGCGTCAGCATGGTTGAAAATTGCAGGCCAAGACGCGGGATCACCGGCGGTAAGGCGTTATGCAGCACGTGACGTCGGATCACCGTCAGTTGTGACAGTCCACGGGTGGCGGCGGCTTTAACATAATTTTTTTCCATCACCTCGCTGGTGCTGTTGCGCAGCAGGCGGATCACTTCGGTAGTCGGTGCCATCGCCAGTACCAGCACCGGCAAAATCAGGTGGGTCAGGGCGCTGATGATCATCTCGTGCCGCCACGGTGAGCGGCTAAGCCAGGCATCAATCAGCGCAAAGCCTGACACGTTTTGCACCGGATAGAGCAGATCGTGCCGTCCCGACACGGGCAGCCAGCCAAGCGTCAGCGAGAAAAACAGCGTGAGCAGCAGGGCCAGCCAGAAAATCGGCGCTGAAAAGCCGAGCAGCGCCAGCGCACTGATAGTCTTATCCTGCCACTTGTTGCGCATCACTCCGGCGCAGATGCCGAGCGGAATACCCACCAGCAGGGCAAACACAAAGGCCAGAATGCACAGCTCCATGGTGGCGGGAAAAACTTCGCGCAGCTGCAGGCCAATTTCCTGACCGTTGGTGCTGGAGACGCCGAAATCAAACTGCAGCATTCCTTTGAACCAGAACCACCAGGCGTCAGACAGGGCCGCGCCTTCCAGCGGCGCGTTGGGAGTAAAGTAACTGAGGCTGAAGCTAACCAGCGACAGCAAAAACAGCGTAATCAGCAGCAGCAGCAGGCGGCGCAAAATATAGATGATCACTTACTTTTCCTCAGCCTCTTCACGATAAACCCCGGCAAAAGAGGCGTTGCCAAACGGACTCAGCACCAGCCCTTTAATGTCATGGCGAAACGCCTGCAGACGCAGCGACGATGCCAGCGGCAAGACCGGCAGCTCCTGAGCCAGAATCTGCTGCGCTTTGTCGTAACTGTCGATGCGCCCCGACAGCTGCTGTGTCAGCAGAGCATTCTGCAATGTTTCATCAAAGGCCGGCGAGCACCAGTGCGCATAGTTGGTCTGGGAACGGATCGCCGCGCAGCTGAGCAGCGGACGGAAGAAGCTGTCCGGATCGTTGCTGTCGGTCGCCCAGCCCGCCAGGGTCAGGTCGTGATTCATCGACATCAGCTGCGCCTCCTGAAAACGTCCCTCGACCGGCACAATGGTCAGGCGAACGCCCACCTGCGCCAGATCGGCCTGCAATAACTCGGCGGTTTTAAGCGGGCTGGGGTTCCACGACTGCGAGGCCGACGGCACCACCAGCCGCAGATGCAGGTCAGTCAGGCCCAGCGCTGCCAGCGCGGCGCGAGACTTTTCAGGATCGTATTCGGTCACCCTGGCATCACTGTCATAAGCCCACGAGGCGCGCGGTAATATAGAGGCCGCGGTTTCAGCGGTACCGTAATAAATCGACTCCATCAGCCGCTCATTATTGATTGCCAGCGCCAGCGCATGCCGTACTTCGGGGCGATCGAGCGGCGGCTTGCGGGTATTAAACGCCAGATAGGCGATATTCATCCCGGGCCGCAGCGTCATTCGCAGGCGCGGATCATCGCGCAAAATACTGAGCTGACTGGCAGCCGGATAAGCCAGCACGTCGCATTCGCCGGTCAGCAGTTTCGACAAACGGCCGGTGCCGCCGGCGCCTAAATCGATCACCGCCTGCTGCAGACGCGGCACGCCTTTCCAGTAATGCGGATTGCGCGCCAGGCGAATGTACTGGCCGGTGCGATATTCACTCAGCTGGTAAGGGCCGGTGCCCACCGGCTGCCGATCCAGCTCTTCCTGGCGGCCCTCAGCCGTCAGTTGATCGGCGTACTCTTTAGACAGCACCGGCGCATAGTGGGTCGCCATGTGCCAGAGGAAGGAAGCGTCCGGACTGTTCAGCCGGAACTCAACCGTATTGTGATCCAGCTTTTTCACGCTCTGCACTGAATCGGCAAACTGCAGGCTATCGAAGTAGGGATAGTTCCCGCCGTTGACGTTATGCCACGGATGATGGCGATCGAACATCCGGGCGAAGCTGAATACCACATCATCCGCATTCAGAGTACGTGTCGGTTTGAACTGGTTGGTCTGCTGGAACTGCACGCCGCTGCGCAGGTGAAAACGATAGGTCGCGCCATTGTCACGCACCTCCCAGCTGGCGGCCAGATCGGGCTTCAGACGGTAGGTATAGGGATCGACATCCAGCAGGCGATCGTACAGTTGCGCCGCCAGGGTATCGACGGTTAACCCGCTGCTGACCATTTGAGGATTGAAGGTGTTCAGCGTGCCGCTTACGCAATAGACAAAGCCGGTCTGGCGAATATCACCGGCGGGGGCCGACCACGCAGGCGAACTCAACACGCTGAGGCTGAACAACAGCGAACATATTAGTTTTGACATAGAACTCAACGATTTTGAGGCATTAGATAGAGTGTATCGCAAAGCGGGCGTTGTCCCAAAATCTGCGACGCTGCCCGACTTGATATTCATCCAGCCGGCGGCAGAAAAAACGTACAGAGAGTGTGGTAATGAGAAATATTCTCAATTAGCACTTTACAGATGATAATAAGAATGATTATTATTCATCTGCACTTCGACGGTGGCTCTACCGAAGAAGAGCACGACATTGCTCACATTGCTTCCAGTATTGTTGCCCGCCTGATGGCGGGCTTTTTTTTGCCTGAAATGGTCAACGCGAAGCGGACGGCTGGCCGGATAAGCGCCTGAGACGGCAGGGATACACCCATGATGAATGACACCTGATAGATGCTGAGGGCGTACGATGCACGCTCGATGGCTGGGAACGTGAGGAAATTATTTCATGAGGGCGCAGGATCTGGAGTAAGCAGCCACCGAAATCAGTCGTGTGCTGTTTGATTACTCAGGGAAGACTAAACGGTAACTGGAGGCATTAAACAAGAATCCGCCGGCTGATAAAAAAACGGCTGTTATGCAATCCTCTCCATAGCGTTGAGCTGCACGATGGTAAGGGCGGCAAAGCAAGGTTAAGGCGGAGAATACCGCTGTTTACGCTTTAGAGACTCACAGTAGTTGCAAACCAATGTCGCCTGTAAGTAATGAGGTTTTCGCTGCGTTAACGTGGCGGCGCGCTGTTAATCAGTTTCCAGAGCATAAACAGGCCTGGCTACGAAATTGCCAGGGATATGATCTGGATTGTCGCCATCAGATCACCCTGTGTGAATACGTCTGAAGTAAATTTCAATCCGTTTACCTCCAGCATTAATCAGTAAAAAGCAGAATCGGCTTTAAACGCTGGTTTGGGTCGAAGTGCAGGAGGTTGCATGTTCGTAACGCGCTGCGCATTTTAGAAGTATGCCGATGTGTTACTGGCGTCAAGGCTGGGCGTATCGCGTTCAGGCGGGTCCCGAAATTATTTCCGTACTGGGATGCGTTGAAAGTGTTAGTTCGGAGGTGGGATGAAAGGGCGTTCAATGATGCCCAGGAAAATACATCATCGCCTGGATGACTGACTAAGAGGTTACAGTAAAATCAAATTACTGGCCGGATAAAAGTTAACGCTCATGATATTAATGAAAAGCTGAGGTTACTTTAACCTACATATGTATAATGGGAGCAGTACCTGAACTTAGGCGTGCACATCCATACGTAAAAATATTGCTTTCATGGAGCTAAAGACGATGAGAGTTAAATACTACATGATCAATTTACTTTTTGGAGTGGTTGGTGTTTTAGCGCTCGGAACAGGATGGTATGAAAACCCCGGTGACCCAAAAAACCAGCTCTGGATGATTTATACCGTAGTTTCCTGGTTGGCTTTTCCCTTTGCAAAGTTTGCTGTTGAGAGCATTGCTTTAAAGTTTACTGAAGAAGGTTTCTGGCATCGAGGTTTTTTTAAGGATGACATCGGGAAGAATGGTTTGGTAGCAATCTATTGGGTATTTTGCTTCTTTTTTGCGATACCTCTCTCATTGATATCAATCCCGTTTTTAAAAAAAGGCTGAAGGATCCCCAGCCTTTTACAACACCTTCGGGAATTTATATTCCTAAACGCCCATTGATTTTTTCCATAAGTTTCTCATTAACCAGCGACCCAACTAATGCCATGATCAAAGCAAAACCTATGATACCTAATGGCAAACCAAACATAGCTGAGAAGGCAAATGCAGTAACCGCGGTGGCAACCCTTCCAGCAGTAAGCGCTTCGATTTTGACTAATGCAGGACGCCAGTTATCGGTCTCAAAACTTTTTTTAACTTCCTGGAAAACACCATATGCGTCAGTTGCTTTACCGTAATACCCAAAAGCCTTGCTCATTTTAGAAAGCTGAGAGGCCATTCGAGCCATATCTACTGAATTTAATGCATTAACGATTGCAGCTCTATCTGCAGCACTGAATTTCGCCCCTAAATATGAACGATAGCGTTCATAAGCAGCCAGAGCCTCGTCAACATTCCGGATGGTTTTCCCCCTGGCTTGTTCTGCAAGCTCCTGAGAAAGTGATGTTGCCTGCTGTCCGTATTTTCGTGTAAGTTCGCTGTAGAAGTCAGCTACAAGTTTAATACCATCTCGCAGATCTACAGCTTCCTGAGCTTTTTGCTGGCGAGAATAGTTAATTGATGCCAACTCTTGCTGTGCTTTCAGGGTATCTTGCTTTGCTTTATAGATGCGGTTGCCGCTTTGACCGCTATGCACCAGGTTGTAGTTTTTGCGAATAGTCTCTTTAAGTTGAGCAATGCGCGCATCAGACTGATCACCTGTAAAACCAGGTCCTGGACCCTGTAATGGTGCATCTTTTTTCATCCCACCATTATTACCACGCGCTGATATAAGACCAAGATCCTGCCCGTTAGCATCATCCGCTCCAACGGAAAACAGGCCTACTATATTACCATAATCATCAACTATATAACCGAAATATAAACCTGGCTGCATGCCATTGGCTTGTGCTGCAGCATCGCCAATGGTTTTTGTAATTATTGAATATGATTGAAGTAGAGGGCTTCTATTACCGCTACTGCCACCTCCTGAACCGGAACTATTATGATTCCCCGCATTTCCCGTGCTACCACCACCTGGTGCAGGACCTCCACTCTCTGAACTCCAGCCTGTACCATCGCCGTGACCACCATAATTGAACCCAGGCATATAAAATTCCTTTTTAGAAAGCTATGAGAATAAGTGATGCGTTAAGCACCGTGCTTTATTATTTCCTGAAGACTAATTTAAGGCAATTTAAATTAACTTATAGATTGGTGTTCCGGCAAGAAAAATCAATAAATTATTTCCAAGGCTATTTTTTTTTGGTTAATTTGCTCATGGTTGTTAATAAACTACTGAAAATATGGGTAGAAACAGCAATCTGACTTGAAAAGATTCGCTGAATTGGGAGGTGAGAGGCACTGAGTGCGTGAGCCAGCTGGCGGATAGCAATCTGCAGATCTTCATTCACTCCTGCAATAATTTTGTTTGGATGGGAGGTGAAGATAGTCATCAGAGAATTCAAATAACTTGCATGCTGTACAACATGTGAAAATGATCTTGCAAACTGCAACTAAAAGGGTCTTATTTGGCTGATGTTTTATATCATTCCGTCACTGTTAATCGAGACAATGTAATTTACTATTGAGCGGATTTTTATTTACTTTGAATCATTATCTGATTGATTTATAATGATCTACAGTTAGTTCAGGCCTTTTTTAAAAAAGCATGAGGTTAGTATTCCTCTTTTCAGGGAGGAAGCACAAAAATACATTTGTACGCTGCTAACGGCGTCATCCCATACCGTAGAAAATAATCAGCTGCATTAAGCTGATTATTTATGTGAATCGAATTACGTATCACGGACAGGACCGGTTCAACCGATACTGATGTAAACGAAATCGTATAGGGTGAAGTGGCCGCTTTTAAAGCAGCAGGGTATTCCTTGTCTGACTATTCGATAGATGAGACCGACTTTATAAAAGTCTCCACTGAGGGTGCCAGGAGCTTCAGAACTATGCTGAGTGAAATGACCACTCCCTATGATGAAGCCAGAAGCTTTTTTAAAGAGATAATGACACCGATTTGCATCAAAAATGTTTTAAAAACCCTGATTAAAGACCACTGAAATTTAGAGAGCTGGGTGACGTGGTGGTATTCGGGCGAGTTACCGCTACGGTGCTGTCAGTATATGAGTCGTAAACTCCTGCTATCTGACGTTAAAACCGGCCAAATCTGTTCTCCAAAATGCAATGGTATCTGGTGAGAAAACAATGCGTTATGAAGTATCTTAAAGATGCGAGCTCTGACCGGCCTTCCTCTGATAAGTCTTTGATTGTTAAGTTTTAATGTTCGTTTGTGATACCGTGCTTTTTCATCATGGCGCGGAGCTGGTGGTAGGTAACGCCCAATAACCCCGCGGCGCGGCGCTGATTGTATCGTGCCTGTTGCAGGCTGGTTTCCACCAGCTCTCGTTCCTGCTGATTTTGCCACTGACGCAGATCGAGCGGCAGCGCCGGCAGGTCGCCCTCGGGCGCGGGACGGCTCACCGGCAGGGTATCGACCGGCTCAGGCCGGCGAGCGAACGGATTAATAATCACGTTATCCAGCGGCTGCTCGCTGCTGTTGTGGCGATAAACCGACCGTTCCACCACATTCTTCAGCTCACGAACGTTGCCGGGCCAGTGGTAACTCAACAGCGTCTGCTGCGCCTGCGCGGTAAAGCCAGGGAACAACAGCAGGCCAAGTTCACGGCACATCTGGATAGCAAAATGCTCAGCCATCACCAGAATGTCGCTACGTCGTTCACGCAGTGGCGGCAGCTGAACCACGTCAAACGCCAGACGATCAAGCAGGTCGGCGCGGAATTTTCCGGCGGCCGCCAGGGCAGGCAGGTCTTCGTTGGTGGCGCAGACCAGCCGCACATTAACCTGCAATGAGTGATTACCGCCGACGCGCTCCAGCTGCCCATATTCGATTACCCGCAGCAGTTTTTCCTGAACCAGCATCGGTGCCGTCGCCAGCTCATCAAGAAACAGCGTGCCGCCATCCGCCCGTTCAAAGCGGCCCAGATGTCGCTTCTGAGCGCCGGTAAAGGCCCCGGCTTCATGGCCGAACAGCTCAGAATCGAGCAGGTTTTCATTCAGCGCGGCGCAGTTCAGCGAGATAAACGGCCCCTGCCAGCGGTCAGAAAGATAGTGTAAGCGGCTGGCGATCAGCTCTTTACCGGTACCGCGCTCGCCAATCACTAATACCGGCTTTTCCAGCGGAGCCAGCTTCGACACCTGCTCCAGCACTTCAAGAAAATTATTGGACTCACCGAGAAGGTTGTCGTTGTTTCCAGTCATGATGAATTTCGCCACCCCTTAATCATTTTGACTATATTAGAACAAGCCAAAAGGGCTGTAAAATTTAAAAATTGATAATAATCAAAGAATTATAAAATTGGCACGCATCTTGTATTAGCCATACAGCGCAACACGCCATGACACATTTAAAGAGGAACATCATTATGGGTATTTTTTCTCGTTTCGCCGACATCGTAAATGCCAACATCAATTCGCTGCTGGAGCGTGCGGAAGATCCGCAGAAACTGGTCCGTTTGATGATTCAGGAAATGGAAGACACCTTAGTTGAAGTCCGCTCAACCTCTGCACGGGCGCTGGCTGAAAAGAAACAGCTGACACGCCGGATTGAGCAGGCAGAGATTCAGCAGGCCGAATGGCAGGAAAAAGCCGAGCTGGCTCTGCGTAAAGATAAAGACGATTTAGCCCGCTCAGCGCTGATCGAAAAACAGAAACTGACTGACCTGATCGCCGCCCTGAAACAGGAAGTGAGCCAGGTAGAAGAGACGCTGGAACGCATGAAAGGCGAAATCAGCGAGCTGGAGAAAAAACTGAGCGAAACGCGGGCGCGTCAGCAGGCGTTAACGCTGCGTCATCAGGCGGCTTCCTCTTCACGTGACGTTCGTCGTCAGCTGGACAGCGGTAAAATTGATGAAGCGATGGCGCGTTTTGAATCGTTTGAACGTCGCATCGATCACATGGAAGCGGAAGCGGAAAGTCACGGTTTTGGCAAACCTAAAACGCTGGATCAGCAGTTCACCGATCTGAAAGCGGATGATGAAATCAGCCAGCAACTGAATGCGCTGAAAGCCAAAATGAACCGCAGTGAATAATTATCGACGTTGCGATGAGTGATTAAGGAGAGTCAATGAGCGCACTTTTTCTTGCCATACCGCTAACGATCTTCGTGTTATTTGTGGCACCGATCTGGCTATGGCTGCATTACAGCAACAAACGCAACGGCGGTTCGGAACTGTCGCAAAGCGAAATCCAGCGCCTGCAGCGTGTTGCTCAGGACGCGCAGCGGATGCGCGAACGCATTGATGCGCTGGAGGCGATTCTGGACGCAGAACACCCTAACTGGAGGCAACCATGATGAAGGGCCGTAAGTTATGGCGTAAACCTGACGAAGGAAAATTGATGGGCGTCTGCGCAGGTCTGGCGGAGTATCTCGATATTCCGGTGCGGTTACTGCGCGTCATCATGGTGCTGTCACTGTTTTTCGGCCTGTTTATGTTTACCGTGGTCGCCTATTTCGTGCTCGGCTTTGTACTGGATGTCAAACCGGCCGATGCCGCTGACATCCCGCGTCAGCCCAGCGCCAGTGAACTGCTGGATCAGTTAGAAAGCGCACTGCAGCGCGATGAACGCAGCGTGCGCGATGTGGAACGTTACGTAACGTCTGAAACTTTTAGCGTGCGCAGCCGCTTCCGCCAGCTTTAATTTTGCTTATCCGGGCCTGTTACAGGCCCTTTCGCTGACCCTTCGGAGGTGTCGATGTCTTTCTCGCGATCCACTGCTTTTCGCCACCGCGCGGCACCCGCGTTGAAGTCGGCGGCTAAATTCATCATTATTAATGCTGTCACTTACGGTCCTGCTGGCGTCACCGGCTGGGCAGTGAAATCGGTAGCACGCCGTCCGTTACGTCTTTTACTGGCGATGGCGCTGGAGCCATTGCTGAAACGCGTAATGAATCGCGCGGCGTCGCGCTTCATCAGGGAGAAAGATGAAAAGACTGCAAACTGAATTTGCCGCGTTAATGAACCGCGGCGTCGACCGGCACCTGCGCCTGGCGGTTACCGGCTTAAGCCGCAGCGGAAAAACCGCGTTTATCACCTCGCTGGTTAATCAACTTCTGACGGTCCACAGCGGCGCACGATTGCCGCTGTTTTCCGTGGTGCGGGATGAGCGCCTGCTCGGGGTAAAGCGGGTACCGCAGCGCGATATGGGAACGGCGCGCTTTACCTACGATGAAGGGCTGGCGCAGCTTTACAGTACGCCACCCGCCTGGCCGACACCAACCCGCGGCGTCAGTGAAATGCGGCTGGCTCTGCGCTACCGGCCCAATGAATCATTGCTGCGGCATCTGAAAGAGACCGCCACGCTCTATCTGGAGATCGTGGATTATCCCGGTGAATGGCTGCTCGATCTGCCGATGCTGGCGCAGGATTATCTGGCCTGGTCGCGGCAGATGAACGGGCTGCTGCAGGGCGATCGTGCTGAATGGGCAACGCCGTGGCGCACGCTCTGCCAGCAACTCGACCCGCTTGCGCCTGCCGATGAAAACCGGCTGGCGGAAATTGCCGCGGCGTGGACCGATTATCTGCACCGTTGTAAGGCTGAAGGATTGCACTTCATCCAGCCGGGCCGGTTTGTCCTGCCGGGCGACATGGCGGGCGCACCGGCACTGCAGTTTTTTCCGTGGCCGGTTACCGACGACGGGCAGCTCAGCAAACTGGCTCAGGCCGACAAAGGCAGCAACTTCAGCATGCTGCAACAGCGGTTTAACTACTACTGCCAGCATGTGGTCAAGGGATTTTATAAAAATCATTTCCTGCGCTTCGATCGTCAGATCGTGCTGGTCGATTGCCTGCAGCCGCTCAACAGCGGGCCGCAGGCCTTCAACGATATGCGGCTGGCACTGACCCAGCTGATGCAAAGCTTTCATTATGGTCAGCGGACGCTGTTCCGCCGGCTGTTTTCACCGGTTATCGATAAATTACTGTTTGCCGCCACCAAAGCGGATCACATCACCAGCGATCAGCACGGCAATATGGTGTCACTGTTGCAGCAGCTGGTGCAGGATGCCTGGCAGAACGCCGCATTCGAGGGGATCAGCATGGACTGCATCGGGCTGGCCTCGGTGCAGGCGACGCAGAGCGGGCTGGTGGACCACCGGGGTGAGAAGATCCCGGCGCTGCGCGGCAATCGGCTGAGTGATGGCGAACCGCTGACCGTCTATCCCGGTGAAGTGCCTCCACGGCTGCCGGGTAATGCTTTCTGGCAGCAGCAGGGTTTCCAGTTTGAACAATTCCGCCCACAGCAGCTGGACGTTGATCGCCCGCTGCCGCATATCCGCATGGATGCTGCGCTGGAATTTTTATTAGGAGATAAATTGCGATGAGTGATCCGCTGAAGCCCCGTATCGATTTTGCCCGTCCGCTGGATGAGGCAACAGAGGTGCCGTTACGGCCCGCGCAGACCTTTGACGCGCAGGCGCAGGCGGCGTTTCTGGCGGTGCAGGATGATGAAGCCGCCGTCGAGGAAGAGGGCGCAGGTGAGCGCGCAGTGGAAGCGGCGCTGAAACCGAAGCGCAGTCTGTGGCGCAAACTGGTGATGGCCGGCGTGGCACTGTTTGGCGTCAGCGTCGTGGCGCAGGGCGTGCAGTGGACCCACGATGCCTGGCTGGCCCGCGACTGGTTTTCACTCGGCAGCGGCGTAGCGGGCGGCCTGATTGTGCTGGCGGGCGTCGGCGCGCTGGCCGGTGAATGGCGTCGCCTTTACCAGCTTCGCCAGCGTGCCGAAGAACGCGACATTGGCCGCGAACTGCTGCACAGTCACAGCATGGGTAAAGGCCGGGCATTTTGCGAAAAGCTGGCGCAGCAGGCCGAGCTGGATCAGGCGCATCCGGCGTTACAGCGCTGGCACGCCTCGCTTCATGAAACCCATAACGACAGCGAAGTTGTTCGCTTATATGCTCAGCTGGTGCAGCCGGTGCTGGATCGTCAGGCGCGACGTGAAATCAGCCGTCACGCGGCAGAAGCCACGCTGATGATCGCCGTCAGTCCGCTGGCGCTGGTTGATATGGCTTTTATTGCCTGGCGTAACCTGCGGCTGGTCAATCGCATCGCCGCGATTTACGGCATTGAGCTGGGCTACTTCAGTCGTATCCGCCTGTTCCGGCTGGTGCTGCTCAATATGGCGTTTGCCGGTGCCTCAGAACTGGTGCGTGAAGTGGGAATGGACTGGATGTCGCAGGATATCGCCGCGCGCCTCTCCACCCGGGCAGCGCAGGGTATTGGCGCCGGTTTGCTGACCGCGCGACTGGGCATAAAGGCGATGGAACTGTGTCGCCCGTTGCCGTGGCTGGAGCAGGATAAGCCGCGACTGGGTGATTTCCGTCGCGAGCTGTTAGGACAGATGAAAGAGGCGTTGCAGAAGGGCGGCAATAAGTCTGCCTAGCGGTGCTGTGACACCATCATCCAGGGCGGCCTTGCCGCCTTTTCTTTTGTTTAATGAGGCTGGCGCAGCACCGCGCGCGAATCAATAACCAGACAGTCACCCGGACAACCGGCTTCATCGGTGATGATCGGATTCGCCGGCAGCGTAAACGCCATGGCATTTTGTTGCCGGATAAAATGCGCCATGCCGGCAAAGGTCCATGACATGCTTAATCCCAGCCCGCCAAAATCATCATATTTCCGCAATGTCGCCACTTTCGGCAGATATTCTCCGGTCAGACGATAATAGAGTGCGCCCTGAAAATCTTTTGGCACCTGAGTAGTAATAGCCTGATTAAGCAGCGCAAACTCTTTGCGCGCCGGAACCGAATAGCCGTTGTTCAGATGACTAATGGCCAGTGCCGCCGCCGCCAGCACCAGCGCGGCATATAAGGTTTTTTTCCACTTAAATTTTTGGCCGATCTCAAACAGACCCAGAATAAAAACGCTGGTTGAGATCAGGGAGCCAGCAATCAGGGTACGGTAAGCTGCCATGCTTTCACTGACAATAAGATTGGGCAGCGCGGCGATCAGCAGTAAGAAAAAGACCAGGTAAAACTTATCATTGCCGGCGGCTTTAATTTTCTTCAGCCCAAAGCCAATGACGATTAAAGAGAGAATCACCGAGACGGTTTTAGCCCCGAGATCAAAATGGCAGATGATGTTTTTAAGATACTCTGAAAAGAACCATTTCACCTTATTCAGCAGATCGTAGCTAAAAGCCGAACGCGGCAGCGCATGGCCATAAAGCTGGACTGGCAGCACCTTCGACGCAATCAAAGCGGCAAACATGCCTGCGCCCAGTACCATCAGCGAAATCACCGCCCGTTTTTTATCGATTCTGCGCGCTGAGAGGCACAAATCCAGCATGGCAAAAAAGGTAAAGCTCATCGCGGCTGGCTGATAAATACAGAAGGCGATGGTCAGCAGAACGATCGCCAATAGTGGCCCTGCCAGGCCGGGCTTCACTGACCATCGATAGCTCGCGCCAGCCAGCAGAATCGCGGTGATATAGGGAAAGCAGGAAGCCCAGGCGATATAAACCTGGAAAGAGGGCAGCAGGCAGAGCAACAGTGAAAAGGTTATGCGCTGCGCCTGGCTTTCCATCAGCGCGTATTTCTGAGTCAGGGTATAAATATAATAGCCGGTAAAAATAAGCAGAATAATTGCCACTGAACGCAGCAGCGCCAGTTTTGCTACGCTATCGACCATAAAAGAGGCGGCATACTGGATGATTCCGTACACCGGCCGGCCTGATAATGTATCCCAGTTTAAAATACTCAGCTGATCGAAGTTGGCCCAGTAGAGGTTGGTCCAGTCATCGGTATAGGCATAATGGGTTAAATAAGCCGGATAGTATGCAAAAAGAAACACCACTATAAAGAGCGCAAACACGTTGCCACGGCTCAGGCCCTGTTTACCGATCATCATCTTTCATCCTTTGTTATTGGCACGCTGCTGTTGCCACGCAGTGGCATAATTCATCATCTTTCAGTGCGGGTATTTTTTAACTTATCGCTGTTTCGCAAAATATAACGAGGCCGGTTTTTGGTCTCGATATAGATGCGGCCGATATATTCGCCGAGCACGCCAATGCCGATAAGCTGGACGCCGCCCAGAAACAGCACTGAAACCAGGATCGAGGGATAGCCCGGCACCGGATTGCCAAACAGCAGTTTGTCGATAATCAGCCACAGGCCATAAAGAAAGGCTAATGAGGCGACCAGAAATCCAATATACGACCAGATACGAAGCGGGACGGTCGAGAATGAGGTCACTCCCTCCAGCGCCAGATTCCACAGCTTCCAGCCGCTGAATTTACTGTTGCCCGCTATTCGTTCAGTACGGACATATTCCACAATCTCTGTCTGCCCGCCAACCCAGCTAAGAATACCTTTCATGAATAAATTTTTTTCAGGCAGCAGCTTAATATTTTCCACCACTTCCCGTGACATTAGCCGGAAATCACCCACGTTCTCTTCTATCCGGGGATGGCTGATGCAGTTATGCAGCTTATAAAACCAGTGCGCGGTCTTACGTTTCAGATGGCCATCGGCGCTGCGGTCAATACGCTTGGCTAAGACGATATCAGCACCCGCCTGCCACTTGCTGACCATTTGCGGAATCAGCGTAATCGGGTCCTGCAAATCAACGTCAATCGGGATGATGGCCTCCCCTGTGGCGGCTTCCAGCCCGGCGAACAGCGCCGCCTCTTTGCCAAAATTACGGATAAAGGAGAGGGTGCGCACCAGCGGATCGCGCTGGCTAAGCTGGGTGACCACTGCCCGTGTGGCATCCGTACTGCCATCATCAATAATAACAATTTCAACCTGCCACTCGGCAAATGCGGCATATTTCCTGACGGCATCGTAAAAAAGAGGAATCACCTGCTCCTCATTGAAAACCGGCACCACCAGAGAAATCTTCATTTCTTTCCTTTAAACACAATAAAGTGGGAAAAGATAAAGCCACAGGCCAGGCTCAGGGCCGAAGAGGTTATCAGCGTAACGATCGGGTAAAGGCCGATCCGGTCCGCCAGGTAGCCAACACCAAAGGCCATCGCCCCCATAAAAATCACAAACAGAATATAGCGAAAAGGAGTGGCTTGCTGATTAAAGGTCCAGCGTGCATTAACAAAGAATGAAAAAGTCACCGCCAGACCAAAGGCAATAAGATTCGCGGTGGATTGCAGAAAGCCCTGACTGATACAGATAAAAAATGTGATCCAGTGGATCAGAGTATTCAACACGCCAACGGTCAGGTATTTAGCAAAGAAGATAAGCATTTTATAATCGTTATTAATGGGTTGAGTGAAATATACAGCAAGTCAGCAACGATCAAAAGTTTCATACTGACAAAGACTGACAGTCCCAGCTTCCTGCACAAATCGGTGGCAGGCAGTATAAAAGGCAGCCAAACGCCGGGTGAGTGTCAACTTTTCCTGACAGAGCCCTTTCTGCGGCCGCATCTCTTAGCGTATCATCGGCCCATCTGAAGCTGATTAAGGCCATCACAATGCGTCTGGAAGTGTTCTGTCAGGACCGAATCGGTCTGACGCGTGAACTGCTCGACCTGTTGGTTGCGCGCAATATCGATCTGCGCGGTATCGAAATCGCGGCGTTAGGCCGCATCTACCTCAACTTTTCCGCGCTGGAATTTGATGCTTTCAGCAGCCTGATGGCAGAAATTCGGCGTACACCGGGCGTAACAGATGTGCGCACCGTGGCGTACATGCCGTCGGAACGTGAGCATCGTGCGTTGAGTGCGCTGCTGGTGGCGATGCCGGAACCGGTCTTCTCTATCGATCTGAAAAGTAAGGTGGAACTGGCGAACCCGGCGGCGCAGAACCTGTTCAATCTCGATGAACAGAAGATGCGTAATTTCAGTGCCGGAAACCTGATTAACGGTTTCAATTTCATGCGCTGGCTGGAAAGCGAGCGGGTGGAAGCGCAGGCGCAGCACGTGGTGATTGAAGGGCGAGATTTCCTGATGGAAGCGCGCCCGATCTATCTCTCCGGTGAAGAGGGCCAGAACGATCAGCCGGTCGGTGCCATGGTGATGCTGAAATCGACCGCGCGCATGGGCCAGCAGTTACAGAACCTGGTGGTAACCGACGAATCGGAGTTTGATCACATCGTCGCGGTGACGCCAAAAATGCGTCAGGTGGTAGAACAGGCGCGCAAGCTGGCGATGCACGATGCGCCGTTGCTGATCATTGGTGACACTGGCACCGGTAAAGATATGCTGGCCCGCGCCTGTCATCTGCGCAGTGCGCGCGGTAAAAAGCCGTTCCTGGCGCTGAACTGCGCCTCGCTGCCGGATGACGTTGCCGAGAGCGAACTGTTTGGTCATGCCGCCGGTGCCTACCCGAATGCGTTAGAAGGCAAGAAAGGCTTCTTTGAACAGGCCAATGGCGGCTCAGTCTTGCTGGATGAGATCGGCGAGATGTCGCCAAGAATGCAGACCAAACTGCTGCGTTTCCTCAATGATGGGACCTTCCGCCGGGTCGGCGAAGAGCATGAAGTGCATGTCAATGTGCGCGTCATCTGCGCCACCCAGAAGAACCTGATTGAGCTGGTGCAGCGCGGCGAATTCCGTGAGGATCTGTTTTACCGGCTGAACGTCCTGACTCTGCATCTGCCACCGCTGCGCGATCGTCCGCAGGATATCCTGCCGCTGACCGAGATGTTTGTCGCCCGCTTCGCCGACGAACAGGGCATGCCTCGTCCACGCCTGTCGCCGCAGCTTAATGCCTTTTTAACCCGCTATGCCTGGCCAGGTAACGTGCGTCAGTTGAAAAATGCACTCTACCGCGCGCTGACCCAGCTGGAAGGCTATGAACTGCGTCCCCAGGATATTGTGTTACCGGAGCAGGCGCTGGATGTGTCGTTAGGCGATGAGGCACTGGAAGGCACGCTGGATCAGATTACCAGCCGTTTTGAGCGCTCGATTCTGACCCGGCTCTATCTCTCTTATCCCAGCACCCGCAAGCTGGCTAAACGGCTCGGCGTATCGCACACCGCGATTGCCAATAAGCTGCGTGAGTATGGTCTGGGGCAGAAGCGGACCGAAAGCGAGTAGGTGAGCTGCGAAGGTGATAATAAAGCGGATAACCGGGTTATCCGCTTTTTTTTTACTTCAGCGCTGCCAGCGCCGCGTCATAATCCGGCTCAGTGGTAATTTCATCCACCAGCTGGCTGTAGATCACCTTGTCGTCTTCATCCAGCACGATCACCGCGCGGGCCGTCAGGCCTTCCAGCGCGCCATCGGCAATTTCCACCCCGTAGTCATACTTAAACTCTGAACCGCGCAGGGTCGACAGCGTCACCACGTTGCTGAGGTTCTCTGCGCCACAAAAGCGCGACTGGGCAAACGGCAAATCAGCAGAGATGCACAGCACAACCGTGTTACTCAGTTCACCCGCCGCCTGATTAAACTTGCGAACTGAAGTTGCACAGACGCCGGTATCAATGCTGGGGAAAATGTTCAGAATTTTACGTTTTCCTGCATACTCAGAGAGCGCAACGTTGACCAGGTTTTTTGCCACCAGCGTGAATGCTTTGGCTTTATCGCCAGCCTGAGGAAACTGACCCGCAACCGGTACTGCGTTACCCTGAAAATGAACAGTCTGAGACATACTGATTCCTTTTTGATGGTGAAGAGATCTGACTTATAAACGGCTAAAAACGCACTATAGTGGTTGTTTATGACATAAAATTTAAGGGTTTACGAGTTCAATTATTGAGTTTAGCGCAGGCAGCCTGCCATTGCGTTGCAGATTCTGGAGAGTAAATGAGAACGGTAAAAAGTTATCCCGAAGCCTGGCCGCTACATACGCCGTTTGTCATTGCCCGTGGAACACGCACTGAAGTAAAAGTGGTGGTGGTTGAAATTGAAGAGGCGGGCGTGAAAGGCGTCGGTGAAGCGACGCCTTATGCACGCTACGGTGAAACCGAAGCCTCGGTACTGACACAAATCGCCTCGCTGCTGCCTGCCTTACAGCAGGGAATGACGCGCGCAGCGCTGCAACAGGCACTGCCCGCCGGCGCGGCGCGCAACGCCATCGATAGCGCGTTATGGGATCTGGCGGCCCGCCAGCAACGGAGCAGCCTGTGGCAGCTCAGCGGCGTGGTGGCACCCGAGGGTGTGGTCACCGCCCAGACCGTCAGCATTGATACGCCGGAAGCGATGGCCAGCAGCGCCCAGGCGCTGTGGCAGCACGGGGCGACGCTGCTGAAAATTAAGCTGGATAACAATTTTATTACCGAACGACTGATGGCGATCCGCGCCGCGGTGCCGCAGGCGACGTTAATCGTCGACGCTAACGAATCGTGGCATGCGGAGGGACTGGCGGCGCGCTGTCAGCTGCTGGCCGATATCGGGGTGGCGATGCTGGAGCAGCCGCTGCCGGCCGGAGAAGATGCGGCGCTGGAGAACTTTATTCATCCGTTGCCGATCTGCGCCGATGAAAGCTGCCACACCCGTGACAGCCTGGCCGCGCTGCGCGGTCGTTATGAGATGGTCAACATCAAGCTGGATAAAGCCGGTGGACTGACCGAGGCGCTGGCGCTGGCCGCCGCCGCCCGGCAGCAAGGCTTTGCGCTGATGCTTGGCTGCATGCTCTGTACCTCACGCGCCATTCGCGCCGCATTGCCGCTGGTGCCGCAAACCCGCTTTGCTGACTTAGACGGGCCGACCTGGCTGGCGGTCGACGCTGAACCGGCCATTAAGGTGCAGAACGGTCAGCTGATCATTGCTGCCAGCGCAGCAGATTAATCATCATCTCCAGATAGGTTTCCGTGGCTTCATCGACTGAAATCACCGGCATTTCTGCCGTGACGCACGGCAGGCTGAGATCCTTACACCAGCTACCAAACGAGCCTGGCGTGTCATAACCGACGCTGCTGACGCGCGGCAGGCCGGTCTGTTGCGCCAGCCAGCCGCCGATCTCCGCCTGATGCGGATCGTCAATGCAGCCGAGCGGCTCGTGCCACGAAACAATCCAGCGCGGCTTGAGCTGATGAATCAGGGCGCACAGCGCCTGGGTTTCCGGTTCAGAAGCCGGATGGCTGCCGGTGGATAAGGCGACGTCACGCGCATCCGCCACGCTGTTCCAGCGATAGACCGTGTCGCCTGATTGCCAGTTCGCCGCCGGGAAATTGCGGTTGAGATCGACGCCGTTGGCGTTAGCGCGCAATCCCAGCTGACAGCCATCCGGGTTGACCGCCAGCACCACGTGATGGCGGCGCAGCGCATCCGGCAAGCTGCGAAGCGCGGCAGAAAGCGTGGCGATCGCCGCATTTTCGTCGCCGTGGGTGCCCGCCAGGATCAGTCCGCTGTCGGCATCGCCCAGCGGAGCCGGAAACCACAGCAGCGGCGCGCCCAGCACTGAGCGGCCATACTGCTGATACGGAACGTCCAGTTTGCCGCGCAGCGGTCGTGGGTGTAATGACGACATGGTGATTTCCTTTGAAAGGGTTTTCCTAAAAGTAGCGGAAAAGCGGCGCGCGGAAAATAGCTATTTATCAATCAGCAATTTGCGATAAAGTGCCGCAAGACAAGCTGCGTCGGCATCGGACCGGGGCAGCGCTTCTTTGGGGTAAAGGAGTGATGATGGTTAAGACCTTTCGCATGACGCTGGCGGCGCTCAGCCTGAGCAGCGTACTCACACCCGCGATGGCGGCGACGCTGCCCGCCGGCGCGCAACTCGCTGACCAGCAACAGATTGTCCGTCATATCAAAGATGAGCCCGCCTCGCTCGATCCGCTCAAAGCGGTCGGGCTGCCGGAAATTCAGGTTATCCGCGATCTGTTTGAAGGACTGACTAATCAGGATGCGCACGGCAAAATCGTCCCCGGCGTGGCGCAAAGCTGGAGCAGCAGCGATAACAAAACCTGGATCTTTACCCTGCGCAACAACGCCCGCTGGTCCAACGGCGAGCCGGTCACCGCACAGGATTTCGTCTACAGCTGGCAGCGTCTGGTTGATCCTAAAAACAGTTCGGCCTTTGCCTGGTTTGCCGGCTTAAGCGGCATTGAAAATGCAGCAGCGATCACCAAAGGCGAGATGACGCCCGACAAGCTGGGCGTGGTGGCCCAGGACAACAGCCGGCTGAAGGTCACCCTTGACCGCCCGGTGCCGTGGTTCCCGGCGCTGGTCGCCAACGTGGCGCTGTTTCCGGTTCCGCAGCAGGTGATCGCACAGCAGGGCGACAGCTGGACTGCGCCAGGCAAGCTGGTGGGTAACGGCGCTTATCAGTTGAGTGAGCGAGTGGTGAATGAAAAGATAGTGCTGACGCGCAACCCGCACTACTGGGACGACGCCCACTCGGTGCTGACCAAAGTCACCTTCGTACCAATCAACGAAGAGTCGAGCGCCACCAAACGCTATCGCTCAAACGATATCGACATTACCGAATCCTTCCCTAAAAACATGTATGCGCTGCTGAAGAAAACCCTGCCGGGACAGGTGTATACCCCGGACCAGCTCGGCACCTATTACTACGCGTTCAATACCCAAAAAGGCCCGACTGCGGATGTGCGGGTGCGTAAAGCGCTGTCATGGTCGATTGACCGCCAGATTATTGCCGATAAGGTGCTGGGAACCGGCGAAAAGCCCGCGTGGCACTTTACGCCAGACGTTACCGCCGGCTTTAAGCCGCTGCCGTCTTTCCTGCAACAGCATGACCAGAACAGTCTGAATGCCCAGGCCAAAGCGCTGCTGGCCTCTGCCGGCTATGGACCGGGCAAGCCGCTGCGCCTCAAGCTGCTGTACAACACCTCTGAGAGCCATCAGAAAATCGCGATTGCGGTGGCCTCGATGTGGAAAAAGAACCTTGGCGTTGATGTCACACTGGAGAATCAGGAGTGGAAAACCTACATCGACAGCCGCAACAGCGGCAATTTCGATGTGATCCGCGCTTCCTGGGTTGGCGATTACAACGAGCCTTCCACCTTTCTCAATCTGCTGACCTCGGGTAACAGCAGCAATATCGCGCGCTTCAGCAATGCGGACTATGACGCGGTGCTTGCCAAGGCCAGCAAAGAGACCAGCGACCAGGCACGCAACAGCGATTACAACCGTGCCGAGCAGATTCTGGCTGAGCAGGCACCAATCGCGCCGATTTATCAGTACACTAACGGTCGTCTGATCAAACCCTGGGTCAAAGGCTATCCGATCACTAACCCGGAAGATGTGGCCTACAGCCGCGAACTGTGGATTGAAAAGCACTAAGCCGTTTGCGGCCTGCTGTCAGGCCGCAGAGTGACATCTTTCCACCCAGCCCGGTAATTGCAACTCAACGCCGCCACGCTAGACTGTATCGTATTGATTTTGATAGTGAGGCAAGGTTGTGGATGTAATAGACGGAAAAGCATTGCAGGTTTCAGACGCCATCATTTCCTGCCAGCTGGATGGAAAGGGCGGGTTAATCCCGATTGCAGAAGATGAAGTGATCCACTGCGAGCGGCCCTGCTGGCTGCACCTGAATTATACCCATCGTCAGAGTGCGGAATGGCTGCAATCGACGCCGCAAATCCCTGATGCGGTGCGTGACGCGTTAGCCGGCGACAGCATGCGTCCGCGCGTCAGCCGGCTGGGCGACGGGTTTATGATTGTGCTGCGCAGCGTTAACCATAACAGCGATGCGCGTCCCGACCAGCTGGTGGCGATGCGGGTGTTCATCAACGATAAACTGATTGTCTCGACCCGGCGGCGCAAAGTGTTCGCGGTGGATGAGGTGCTGACCGATCTGCAAAACGGTAACGGGCCGATCGACTGTGGCAGCTGGCTGGTGGACGTTTGCGATGCGCTGACCGATCACACCAGCGAATTTATCGAACAGCTGCACGACAAAATCATCGAAATGGAAGATGCGCTGCTGGACCAGCGGATGCCGGCGCGCGGCGAACTGGGCTTACTGCGCAAGCAGCTGATCGTCATGCGGCGTTATATGGCACCGCAGCGCGACGTCTATGCCCGGCTGGCCAGCGAGAAGCTGGCGTGGATGGACGACAGCGAACGGCGACGGATGCAGGAGATTGCCGATCGCCTCGGACGCGGGCTGGATGACCTCGACGCTGGCGTGGCGCGGACCGCCATTCTGGCCGATGAAGTCGCCTCGCAGATGGCGGAGTCGATGAATCGCCGCACCTATACCATGTCACTGATGGCGATGATTTTCCTGCCCGCTACCTTTCTGACCGGTTTATTCGGCGTCAATCTGGGCGGCATCCCGGGCGGGGAGTGGCGGTACGGATTTTCGATCTTCTGTCTGCTGCTGGTGGTGCTGGCGCTCAGCGTGGCGGGCTATCTGCGCAGGCGGCGCTGGCTGTAGTGCATCACCAGCAGCGCAGTCCGGTGTGAAAAGCGGCGCTGAATACCCGCTGAACGCGTTAAGCGAAAAAAAGCTGATCGATATCAATAACCCTTAAGCGCGACTGACGCAAACTCTCTCCCGCAGGTGAATGCAACGTCAAGCGATGGGCGTTGCGCTCCATATTGTCTTACTTCCTGATTTAGAATTAATGCATAGCACATTTAATTCGAAACACGCCGGCCACTGTGCCGGCTTTTTTTTGCCGCCTGGCTGTGATGCGTTTCCTTTCCTATGCTTAAACTTCATTCGCAAGAAAAGGAGTACGGCATGAACGCGATTCTTAACAGCGAGCCGATCCCCACGGATCCGACCCCGATTCCTGACCCGATTCCCCAGCCACAACCGCAACCCGATCCGCCACCGGACCCGGAGTTTCCGCCGGTAATGGATCCGCCACCGCACCGAAACATATAAAAAAAGGGCGTGCTGTCAGCAGCACGCCCTTAATCATGGTGAAGTGGCGTTATTTAATCTGCACCACATCCAGCCGCGCGCTGACATCCGGCGCGTCTTCTTCCTCTACCCGCCAGCCCGCTGGCTGCAGCGGCAGGGTTTCACGGTCAAACGCCAGATCGCCACCATCCACCACCGCATCGCCGTGCTTAATCCCTTTAAAATCGAACAGGTTAATGTCCGCCAGGTGTGAAGGCACCACGTTCTGCACTGCGCTGAACATGGTTTCGATACGGCCCGGATAACGCTTGTCCCAGTCACGCAGCATATCGGCCACCACCTGACGCTGCAGGTTCGGCTGCGAGCCACACAGGTTGCAGGGAATAATCGGGAACTGACGGGCTTCAGAGAAGCGGATGATATCTTTCTCGCGGCAGTAGGCCAGCGGGCGAATCACAATGTGCTTGCCATCATCGCTCATCAGTTTTGGTGGCATGCCTTTCATTTTGCCGCCGTAGAACATGTTCAGGAACAGGGTTTGCAGGATGTCATCACGGTGGTGGCCCAGCGCAATTTTGGTGCAACCCAGCTCGCTGGCGACACGATAAAGAATACCGCGGCGCAGACGAGAACAGAGTGAGCAGGTGGTTTTGCCTTCCGGGATCTTATCTTTAACAATCGAGTAGGTATCTTCTTCGATGATGCGGTAGTCGACACCTTGCGACGCCAGATATTCTGGCAGAATGTGCTCCGGGAATCCCGGCTGCTTCTGATCGAGGTTAACCGCAATCAGGCTGAAATTGACCGGCGCGCTCTTTTGCAGGCTGCGCAGGATTTCCAGCATGGTGTAACTGTCTTTACCGCCTGACAGGCAGACCATGATGCGGTCGCCTTCTTCGATCATATTAAAATCAGCAATCGCTTCGCCGACATGGCGACGCAGGCGTTTCTGTAATTTGTTGAAATTATACTGTTCTTTTGAACTGGTCACGTGATTCCTGGCCTGTAAACAGAGACGTCAGCGTCACGGCTGACAATAGAAATAACTTTTGCTGCGTATGGTACTTAATGTGCGCTGAAATACCAGTGCCAATTGGCGGCGGGCAGGGGCAAAAGCTGGCCTGCCTGCAATAAAGCTGATTACATCATCTCCAGCGATTGCACGCCTTTGATTTCCATCACCTTATCGTACAGATGTGCATCATTTGATTTGCGTGACAACGTCACCTGAACGCTGAGTTCGCACAGGCCGCTCTCTTCATCGCGATTGATCACCGTCACGTTGCCGTAGCGTATTCTTTCCCGCTGCATCACCAGCAGCACCAGCGGGACGCTTTTGGGTTTGAGAAACACCAGCAGGGTATGATGTTTGCCAATCAAAAAATGGCTGAGACGGCGAAACACTTCCAGCACCACCAGCGCCAGCACCGTGCCGTAGATACCGATCTCGTACATCCCGCTGCCGATCACCAGGCCAATCGCTGCGGTAACCCACAGACCCGCGGCGGTGGTTAATCCTTTCACCACCTGTTTCTGAATCATAATGGTGCCCGCGCCGAGGAAGCCCATACCGCTGACCACCTGGGCCGCTACGCGACTCGGGTCCAGCGCGACGTGCTCATTACTCAGCATATCGGCAAAACCATATTTCGACACCAGCATAAACATCGCGCTGCCAATTGCCACCAGAATGTGGGTGCGCAGTCCCGCCTCTTTGGCCCGCATCTGACGTTCCATTCCGATCAGACCGCCCAGCACGCCCGCCAGCGCGATGCGAATTAACATGTCCATTAACATGGCATTACTCCGATTTAATAAACGCCGGGAAAGTCTGAAGATTCCCTGATAGCAGGTAAACAAGATAATTCTGCTTGAAAATGCCGCTGGAGAATTTTGTAAAAAGCTGTTTCACCCCTCGACCCCTTGCGCTGCCTGACATATGCTGGCTTAGCCTTTAACCCCAACCCCCGGAGTCTGACTGATGAAAGCAGCCACCTTTTTGCTGGCCGGTGCCGCGCTGATCCTCTCTGCCTGTAGCAGCAACAGTGATGACAACGAGCCACCGCAACAGGCGACAGCCGCCCATATTCAGCCACGGGTGGTGATGTCCTCGCTGGCCGAAAGCACCTGTTCGAATGCAGGCGGCACGCTGGCTTTTTCCCATCAGCTTGACGGTTCCCGGGTTGGCATGTGTCAGTTAGTGAACGGTCGTCGTTGTGATGAACAGGCATTGATTGGCGGACGCTGCGCCCGTTAAGTCAGACGCTACGCCCGTTACGTGACAGGCCGGAGATTTCCGGCCCGCATTTTCAGGCAGAGAGGCAATTCGGGCAATTTTCGCCGCGGTCGAGCTGGCGAAGATTATTCAGAGTCGTTTCAGAGATGGCGGTCAGCGCTTCGGCGGTTAAGAACGCCTGATGACCGGTAAACAGCACGTTGTGGCAGGCCGAGAGCCGGCGGAATATATCGTCCTGAATCACATCATTCGACTTATCTTCAAAGAACAGATCGCGTTCATTCTCATACACGTCCATGCCGAGCGACCCAATCTTCTGCTGCTTCAGCGCGTCAATCGCCGCCTGTGAATCAATCAGGCTACCGCGGCTGGTGTTGATGATCATCACGCCATCACGCATCTGGCTGAACGCCTCGGCGTTAAGCAGATGATGGTTTTCCGGCGTCAGTGGGCAGTGCAGGGTAATCACGTGCGATTCTGCAAACAGCGTTTTCAGGTCGACATATTCAGCCCCCAACGCCAGCGCCGCATCGCTGGGATAGGGATCAAACGCCAGCAGGCGCATGCCTAATCCCTTGAGGATCCGCATTGTCGCGATACCAATTTTGCCGGTGCCAATGACGCCAGCGGTTTTACCGTGCATATTAAATCCGGTCAGGCCGTCGAGTGAGAAGTTGGCGTCACGGGTGCGTTGATAGGCGCGATGGATGCGGCGGTTCAGGGTGAGCATCAGACCGACCGTATGTTCTGCCACCGCTTCCGGCGAATAGGCGGGCACTCTGACAACCGGCAGACCCAGCTCCTTCGCGGCGTCCAAATCGACATTGTTAAATCCGGCACAGCGCAGGGCGATGTACTTCACGCCCAGCGACGCCAGCTCTTCCAGTACCGGGCGGCTGCCATCATCATTGACAAAGATACAGACGGCATCACAGCCGACGGCGTTTTTCGCCGTGCTCTCGGTCAGCAAAAAGTCAAAAAAGACCAGCTCAAAACCGAACTGCTGATTAACCTGTTCGAGGTACTTCTGATCGTAATGTTTGGTGCTGTAAACCGCGATCTTCATCGTTGTACTCCTGCATACGGGTGTGGATCAAGAATAACGTTTTCTGACTGACTTTGCTCTAACCGCTGATTTACGCGCTGGCCGGACCTTCACCTTCCGGGCGTTACATGCCATCATCGTTGTCAGGATACTGTAAGGAAAAGGATTATGGCTGTGATGCCACGGATTTTCCGGCGACGGCTGGCGGCCCTTCTGGCGCTGATTCTGCTGCTGCTGGGCGTGCTGCTGACGATCACCCAATGGCTGCCACGGTTAGTCGGTATCTGGCTGCCGGCAGAAACCCGCATTGCGCTCGCCGGTTCGCCGCGCTGGCGGGATGGCGGCCTGTGGTTCCCCGGCATTCGCTATCTGGCCCAGGATTGTCCGCTGGCGGAGATCCAGTCGGCCTCGCTCGGCTGGCATGATTCGCGCTGGAAGCTGAATGCCGCCCGGCTGACGCTGAACAGCGAATGCCTGCAAAAATTGCCTGCCGGTGACGGCCCGTCGCCAGCGCCGAAAACGCTGGCTGAGTGGCAGGCGATGCTGCCGGGGGCCGACATTCATCTGGCGAAGCTGGTCGTCACGCCGTGGCAGACTTACGCCGGCGCGCTGGATCTGACGCTGGAAAAACAGCGTCAGCAACTCGGTTATCAGGGGGAGAATCTGCAGCTGGCGGCAACGCTGACCGGCCAGCAGCTTGCCATCAGTCGCCTGACGCTTAATCATGCCGCGTTACCTGAGCCGGTCACGCTGAGCGGTCACCTCGAACTTCCGACCTTCGCTAACGGGCTGCCGGTCAACGGTGAGGTGGCCGGGCAACTGGCGCTGTCCGCGCTGCCGCATCCGCTGCAACTGACTCTTAACTGGCAGCAGCAGCAGGGCGTGCTGAGCGTGGCGATGCCGGATACCGCACAGCCACTGCTGCGACTGCCGTGGCAGGCGAGCCACGATCAGATTCACATCCGGCACGGTCAGTACTTCTGGCCGCTGGCTGGCCAGCCGCTGTCAGGTTTCATTAATCTGACGCTGGACAACTGGCAGGCGGGCCTCGACGCCAGCCAGATTAGCGGCCGGGTTAACCTGCTGACCCAGGGACGCGGCGGCAAAGGCAACGTGGTGCTGGGTATCGGTCCGGGTCATCTGAGTTTGACCGACAGCCACCTGCCGTTTCAGCTAACGGGCGAAAGCAAGCTCTCTGACCTGCAGCTTTACGGCTCGATTCCGGGCCTCCTTAGCGGCTCATTGCTCGACCCACAACTTCTGCTGCAACCTAAATCGCTGCTGCGACTGCGCGGCCGTCTGCTCTCGACGCTGGAGGTGGATGAGGCGCGCTGGCCGCTGGCCGGCGTCCGGATCTCCACCCAGGGGATTGATGGCCGGCTGCAGGCGATCCTCAATGCGCACGACGCCAGTTTTGGCCGTTTCCGGCTGCACCTGGACGGGCGCGCCACGGATTTCTGGCCGGATAAAGGCGAATGGAACTGGCGCTACTGGGGCGGAGGTGAGATGCGGCCGCTGCAGGCGCGCTGGGATGTTAAAGGCACCGGCGGCTGGCGGGACACGCTGATTCATCTCGATACGCTCTCCACCGGCTTCAACCACCTCGCTTACGGTAGCGTTCAGGTGGAAAAGCCGCGTCTGACGTTGACCGCGCCGGTCAACTGGCAGCGCGCTGAGGCGCATCCGGCGTTTAATGGCGGCTTCAGGCTGCAGGCGGGGCCAACCCGTTTCAGCTATGGCGGCAGGCTGGCGGACGCGACGCTCGACTTCGACGCCACCGGCCGCGACCCGGGGAATTTCATCTGGCGTGGCGCGCTTAACGCCGGTGAGGTGGGGCCGCTGCGGGTCCACGGTCGCTGGGATGGTGAACGGCTGCGGGGCGAAGCCTGGTGGCCAACTCAATCACTAACCGTATTCCAGCCGCTTCTCAGTCCGGATCTGAAAATGCAGATCCGCAGCGGCGAGCTGCAGGCGCAGGTGGCATTTTCAGCGGCGCGCGATCAGGGATTCCAGGCCGGCGGGCACTGGACGGTCAAAGCGGGCAGTCTCTGGACTCCTGACAGCCAGATTAACGGCGTTGATTTCTCGCTGCCGTTCCGGCTGAAAGATCAGCAGTGGCAGTTTGGACAGCACGGTCCGGTTTCGCTGCGCATCGCCGAGGTCAAAAATCAGTTTGCGATGCAGAACATCCGTGCCGATCTGCAAGGGGCCTGGCCGTGGAGCGAACAGGCACCGCTGACCCTGCAGGATGTCAGCCTCGATCTGTTGGGCGGGCAGATCAGCTTACCATCCTTACAGATGCCGCAGCATCAGCCGGCGCGGGTTTCACTGCGTAATATCAGCCTGAGCGAGCTGGTGACGGCGATCAAACCGAAACAGTTTGCCATGTCCGGCCGGGTAAACGGCGAGCTGCCGCTGTGGCTGAATAATCCGCGCTGGCTGATTGAGAAAGGGTGGATCGCCAACAGTGGGCCGCTGACCTTCCGGCTCGATAAAGATATGGCGGATGCGATCACCCGCAATAACGTGGCGACCGGCGCGGCGCTGGACTGGCTGCGCTACATGGAGATCTCCCGCTCGTGGGCCACCATCAACCTGAATAATCTCGGCGATCTCACCATGGAGGCGCAGGTGCAGGGCGTTAGCCGCTTCAGCAACCGTCGGCAGACCGTCAACCTCAACTATCATCATCAGGAAAATTTGTTTCAGCTGTGGCGCAGCCTGCGCTTTGGCGATAATTTGCAATCCTGGGTGGAGCAACATGCCACTCTGCCATCGAACAAGGACACCTCACCATGAGCCTCAGGGCATTACTGGTTCTGGCAGCCGGGCTGCCGCTGATCGGCTGTGTGCCGCGCATTGAAGTGACGGCACCTAAAGATCCGATCACCATCAATATGAACGTGAAAATCGAGCATGAGATTCACATCAAAGTGGATAAAGACGTGGAAGCGTTATTGAAAAACCAGAGCGATCTGTTCTGAGGAGAGCGAGTATGAAACGCATCAGCGTGGCCCTGTTACTCGCCCTGGTGATGGCCCAGCCTGCCTGGGCGCTGACGCTGGACGAGGCCCGCCAGTCGGGCCGGGTGGGCGAGACCCTATCGGGCTATCTGGCCGCCCGGGCGCAGGACAGCGAAACTCTGGCACTGACCGAACGCATTAACGCCGGACGGCAGCAGCAGTATCAGCGAGTGGCAGAGCAGAACCATTTAACCACCGACGAGGTCGCCAGCATCGCCGGACAGAAGCTGGTCAGCCGGGCCGCAGCGGGGGAGTATGTGCGCGGCATCAACGGTCAGTGGCTGAAAAAAGAGTAACGGCAGGCGAAAAAAAGCCGGGCACAAGGCCCGGCAAGTACAACGGCATCAAAAGATTATGCAGTGACGATCTGCTGGATAGCGTCTTTAGCTTCAGCGGTCGCTTTGTTAGCCACTTCCGGACCGTAAGCGATACCTTCAGCGAACACGAACTCAACATCGGTGATACCGATAAAGCCCAGGAACAGCTTCACGTATGGCGTCAGCAGATCGGACGCGGTGTCTTTGTGAATGCCGCCGCGGCTGGAGATCACCACCGCACGTTTGCCTTTCACCAGACCTTCCGGACCTGCTTCGGTGTAGCGGAACGTCACGCCAGCACGGGCGATCAGATCGAAGTAGTTCTTCAGCTGAGTCGGGATGTTGAAGTTATACATTGGCGCAGCAATCACGATTTCATCATGTGCCTGCAGTTCTGCAATCAGTTCATCCGACAGCGCCAGCGCTTCCTGCTGACGTGGCGACAGTGGCGCATCAGACGGACGCAGCGCACCGACCAGCTCACCATCCAGTACCGGAATCGGGTTAGCCGCCAGATCGCGTACCGTCACTTCTTTGCCCTGAGATTTTGCCTGTTCAACATAGAAGTCAGCCAGTTGGCTGGATTGTGAATAGCCTGCGAGGATGCTTGATTTCAGAACTAAAACTTTGCTCATGGTGATTTCCTGTCTGTAACGCGGAAGGCTTTCCGCTCAATGGTTTACACTCTACGGTTATCAATGGCGCGGTGAAAGCGCAATATTTCGAGGTCAATGTTCGAATTTATTGAATAAGCGTAACGTGCGCCGCCCTCCGGCACAGGTCGAAATGTGCTATGATGCGCACAATTATTTTATTGAATCAGCCGGTTAACCCGGCTTGCAGCGCGCTGCTACCGGCAGCGACAGCGTCTGAGTAAGGTACGTCATTATTATGTCATCTCCCGATACCTCCCCACTGGCTTCGCTCTGGTCACGACTTGACGGGTTAATGCTGCGCGACCGCCAGCGCCTGCAACGTCGCTTACAGGGTGCCAGGAAAGTGAAAAACCCGGCCGCTCAGCAGGGCATCGCCAGCGAACTGGAGCAGGATTTTAGCGCCGCCGAGCAGAAGGTGGCCCAGCGTCGCGCCGCCACGCCGGCCATCACCTTCCCGGAAAATCTGCCGGTCAGCCAGAAACAGCAGGATATTGCTGCGGCGATTCGCGATCATCAGGTGGTGATTGTGGCGGGTGAAACCGGCTCCGGTAAAACCACCCAGCTGCCGAAGATCTGTCTGGCGCTGGGGCGTGGCGTGACCGGGCTGATTGGTCATACCCAGCCGCGTCGCCTGGCGGCGCGCACCGTGGCGAACCGCATTGCCGACGAGCTGGATACCTCGCTCGGCGGTTGCGTCGGTTACAAAGTGCGTTTCAACGATCAGGTCAGCGATCTGACCCAGATTAAATTGATGACCGACGGGATTTTGCTGGCGGAAATTCAGCAGGACCGCCTGCTGATGCAGTATGACACCATCATTATCGATGAGGCGCATGAGCGCAGCCTGAACATCGACTTCCTGCTGGGCTACCTGCGTGAACTGCTGCCGCGTCGGCCCGATCTGAAAGTGATCATCACCTCAGCCACCATCGATCCGCAGCGGTTTTCGCGGCATTTTAATAATGCGCCGGTGATTGAGGTCTCGGGTCGCACCTATCCGGTGGAAGTGCGTTACCGACCGGTAGTGGAAGAGGCGGATGACGGCGATCGCGATCAGCTGCAGGCGATCTTTGACGCGGTGGATGAACTGAGCCATGAGAGCCGCGGCGACATCCTGATATTCATGAGCGGTGAACGTGAAATCCGTGATACCGCAGACGCGCTGATCAAACGCGATCTGCCGCATACCGAGATTCTGCCGCTCTACGCCCGGCTGTCAAATGCCGAGCAGAACCGGGTATTCCAGTCACACAGCGGCCGGCGGATTGTGCTGGCCACCAACGTGGCGGAAACCTCGCTAACGGTGCCCGGCATCAAATATGTTATCGATCCCGGAACCGCGCGCATCAGCCGCTACAGCTTCCGCACCAAAGTGCAGCGGCTGCCGATTGAGCCGATTTCACAGGCGTCGGCCAATCAGCGTAAAGGGCGCTGTGGACGTGTGTCAGAAGGGATCTGTATCCGGCTCTATTCCGAAGATGACTTCCTCAGTCGTCCGGCGTTTACCGATCCTGAAATCCTGCGCACCAACCTGGCGTCGGTGATTCTGCAGATGACCGCGCTGGGGCTGGGCGATATCGCCGCGTTCCCGTTTGTTGAAGCGCCGGATAAGCGCAACATTCAGGATGGGGTACGCCTGCTGGAAGAGCTGGGCGCGCTGACCCTGAACGAAGAGGACGGCCATTATCGGCTGACCGGTTCCGGCCGTCAGCTGGCGCAGTTGCCGGTCGATCCAAGACTGGCGCGAATGGTGCTGGAAGCGCAGAAATTCGGCTGCGTGCGTGAAGTGATGATCATCACCGCCGGCTTATCAATTCAGGACCCGCGCGAGCGTCCGGCCGAGAAAAAGCAGGCGTCTGACGAAAAACATCGGCGATTTGCTGATAAAGATTCCGACTTCCTCGCCTTCGTTAACCTGTGGAATTACCTGGCGGAGCAGCAGAAAGCGCTGTCGGGTAACCTGTTCCGCCGCCAGTGCAAAAGCGATTTCCTCAACTATCTGCGGGTGCGGGAATGGCAGGATATCTACACCCAGTTGCGGCAGGTGGTGCGCGAGCTGGGCATTCCGGTCAACAGTGAGCCGGCAGGCATGCGCGAAGTTCACTGCGCGCTGTTAAGCGGCCTGCTGTCGCATATCGGCCAGAAAGATGCGGATAAGCAGGAGTTTACCGGCGCGCGTAATACCCGCTTCGCCATCTTCCCCGGCTCCGGGCTGTTTAAGAAGCCGCCGAAGTGGACCATGGTGGCGGAACTGGTGGAGACCAGCCGGCTGTGGGGCCGCACCGCCGGGCGCATCGAACCGGAGTGGATTGAGCCGCTGGCCCAGCACCTGATCAAGCGCAGCTACAGCGAACCGCACTGGGAGAAATTGCAGGGCGCGGTGATGGCCACCGAGAAAGTAACGCTGTATGGCCTGCCGATTGTGGCGGCGCGCAAAGTTAATTATGGTGGCATTGATCCGACCCTGAGCCGCGAGCTGTTTATCCGTCATGCGCTGGTAGAGGGCGACTGGCAGACGCGTCACGCCTTCTTCCGCAACAATCAGAAGCTGCGCAGCGAAGTCGAAGATCTGGAGCATAAATCGCGTCGTCGCGACATTCTGGTCGATGACGAAACCCTGTTCGCCTTTTACGATCGGCGTATCGGTAAAGAGGTGGTGTCGGCGAAGCACTTTGATAGCTGGTGGAAACAGGCCAGCCGCGACAACCCGGAATTGCTTAACTTTGATAAGCAGATGCTGATCAAGGAGGGTGCGGACAAGGTCAGCCAGCTCGACTATCCCAACTTCTGGCATCAGGGCAACCTCAAGCTGAAGCTCAGCTACCAGTTTGAACCGGGTGCTGATGCCGACGGCGTGACGGTGCATATCCCGCTGCCGCTGCTTAACCAGGTGGAAGAGAGTGGCTTTGAGTGGCAGATTCCGGGCGTGCGGCGCGAACTGATTATTGCGCTGATTAAGTCGCTGCCTAAGCCGCTGCGGCGCAATCTGGTGCCGGCACCGAACTACGCCGAAGCGTTTCAGGGTCGGGTCACGGCAATGGAGATGCCGCTGCTGGATGCGCTGTCACGGGAGTTTCGCCGCATGACCGGCGTCACGCTGGAGCGGGAAAACTGGCAGTGGGATCAGGTGCCCGATCATCTGAAAATGACCTTCCGGGTGGTGGATGAACACAACCGCAAACTGCTGGAAGGCAAAGATCTGACCGCCCTCAAGGCGCAGCTGAAAGGCAAAGTGCAGGAAACCCTGTCAAAAGTGGCGGACGACGGGCTGGAACAGAGTGGCTTGCATATCTGGAGCTTCGGCGACCTGCCGCGCAGCTACGAGCAGAAGCGCGGCAGCTATCAGGTGAAAGCCTGGCCGGCGCTGGTTGATGAGAAAGAGAGCGTCGCGATTCGGCTGTTCGACAGCGAGCAGGAGCAGCAGAAGATGATGTGGCGCGGACAGCGCCGTCTGCTGCTGCTCAACGTGCCGTCGCCGGTGAAGTACCTGCACGAAAAACTGCCGAACAAAGCCAAGCTCGGGCTCTACTTTAACCCGTATGGCAAAGTGCTGGAGTTAATCGACGACTGTATCGCCTGCGGTATTGACAAGCTGATTGCCGAAGCGGGCGGACCGGCCTGGGATCAGGCCGGGTTCGAGGCGCTGCGGGACAAGGTGCGCGGCGAACTGAATGAGACTGTGGTGACCATTGCTAAGCAGGTCGAACAGATCCTGACGGCGGTGTTCAACATCAATAAGCGCCTGAAAGGGCGGGTCGACATGACGATGGCGCTGGCGTTATCCGATATCAAAGCGCAGCTCAGTGGCCTGGTCTATCGCGGTTTTGTCACCGGCAACGGCTGGCAGCGGCTGGGCGACAGCCTGCGCTATCTGCATGGCATCGAACGGCGGCTGGAAAAACTGCCCGCCGATCCGCACAGCGATCGGGCGCGGATGCTGAAAGTGCAGGCGGTGGAGCAGGCGTATCAGGCGTGGCGCAATAAATTGCCGCCGCAGCGTCAGGACGATGAAGAAGTGCAGGCGATTCGCTGGATGATCGAAGAGCTGCGGATCAGCTACTTTGCTCAGCAGCTCGGCACGCCTTATCCCATCTCTGATAAGCGCATTCTGCAAACCATGGAGCAGATTGCGGGCTGATAAAAAATCGGGGCGCGTCAGTGATGACGCGCCCCGGCTTCTGTTTGCAGCACCTGGCCGATTACTGCGCTAACGCTTCCAGCTCGTCTCTGAACGAGGTAACGGCAATCGCCCGGTTGTCGGCCAGATAACGATCTTTCGCGGCGGGCGCTGAGCTTTGCACCGCAATCAACTGCCAGCCTTTATCACTGTTCAGCAGCAGCGGCGAACCACTGTCGCCGGGCAGCGTATCACACTGATGCGACAGCACGGCGCGTTGCGCCCAGCCGGTAATCAGACAGTCACTGTGAGAATACAGCGTATCAAGATGATCGGCCGGATAACCCGCCTGGGTCACTTTACGACCGGTCTGTTTCAGCGCCGCCGTTAACTCACTGCGTGAGCCATCAAACAGCGGAATCGGCGTAATGGCAGAAGGGGGATTACGCAAAATTACGATGCCATAATCAAACGGCGCGGCGTTGCTCGGCACGATCCAGCCTTCACCGTCCGCTTTCAGCTTTGAGGCCAGCGACGGTTCGACGCGGGCATCAATGTCGTGGATTTCATAACGCCAGCCTTTATCACTGGCCATAAAGCGCAGCGCAACCGGCTTATCAAAATTACCCGGTGGCGCAAGTAAGCAGTGTCCGGCCGTCAGGGCCAGATGCGGTGAGATCAGCGTGGCGGTGCAGAGATTACCGCTTTCGGTTTCCAGCTGGCCAATGGCATCCCAGGGGGCCGCGGTAATATCGGTGATCGCTTTGCGTTGGTCTTTGCCGAAAAACAGCATTTTGATTTCGTCAGGCGTTGGCGTGTCGTCATCATCATCGGCGTGAGCAAAGGAGGTAAAGCTGAAAAGTCCAACCATTAACAAGATAGCCAGGCGCATAGAACTCTCAATGACGAGAAAAATTGACGTTATTGTTATCAAGCAACTGCGATAACTATAGTCTGTGAGCGCTAAAAAAGGGAGTTTTATTGGTTAATCAGTACGCTACAACCGTTAAATAAAAAAGCTGGCTGCCACAATGCCACACAGGATCATAATCAGCAGAATAATTTCGAAGCGATAGCGACGCACCATTTCATCCACTCCAGTAAAGAAACACCCGGCATAACCGGGTGTTTTTATTCATTAACGCGTGGTCGGGCGCGCTTCGGCGACCTTAGTTCTTAGCCGCTGGTTTAACGACTTTTTTGTGGTGAACTTTTTTAGCAGCCTGGGCTTTCTGTGCCGCTGGCTTGGTTACTTTCTTGTGGTGAACTTTTTTAGCAGCCTGGGCTTTCTGTGCCGCTGGCTTGGTTACTTTCTTGTGGTGAACTTTTTTAGCGGCCTGGGCTTTCTGTGCCGCTGGCTTGGTTACTTTCTTGTGGTGCACTTTCTTAGCCGCCTGGGCTTTCTGTGCCGCTGGCTTGGCTGCTTTCTTGTGGTGCACTTTCTTAGCCGCCTGCGCTTTCTGCGCAGCCGGTTTCACTGCTTTCTTGTGGTGAACTTTTTTAGCCGCCTGCGCTTTCTGGGCTGCGTCTTTCTTCATCACTTTTTTGTGTTTCTTGTGTTCAGTTTTGTGTGCAGTTTTCGCTGGTGCTGCTGCGGTAGTTGAAGTCGCAGCTGGCGCAGCGGCAGGAGCAGCCGTGGTTTCAGCAGCGAAGGCAACAGAAGAGATACCCATAGCAGCGGCGACAACCAGTGCAAATAATTTTTTCATTGCAAATTCCTCGGACATTTTTTTCATGTGTAGCCCACTGCGGGGCCGGTGAAGAGACTATAGGGAAATCGTCGCAGGGTGTCCGTGGGTGTTTGGTATCGGCGTGTAACCGATTGTACAACGCGGGAAAAGGGCGGTCAGATGACCGCCGCGCAGTTTAGTTATTCAGATAGCGTTGTTCAAGATGCTGACGGAAAAAGGCCGGATTCAGCGATTCGCCGGTGGCATTGATCAGCAGCTGGTCGGTAGAGAAGCGGCTGCCATGCTGCCAGATATTCTGTTGCAGCCAGTCAAACACCGGTTGCAGCTCGCCGTGCTGGATCAGCTCGCTGAGCTGCGGAATCGCCTGCTTCACCGCCTGGAACAGCTGAGCCGCGTACATGGCACCCAGCGTGTAGGTCGGGAAGTAGCCGAAGGCACCGTCGGTCCAGTGAATATCCTGCATACAGCCGTCACGGTAGTTGCCACGGGTATCAAGCCCCAGCGACTGCTGCATCTTCTCATCCCACAGCGCCGGAATATCATCAACCTCAATCTCGCCTTCGATCAGCGCCTGTTCAATCTCATAACGCAGGATCACATGCGCCGGGTAGCTCAGTTCATCTGCGTCGACCCGAATCAGTCCCGGTTTAACCTGCTGCGCCAGCCGGACGAAATTATCCGCCTGCAGCGCGGGCTGGTCGCCGAAGCGGGCGATGATTTGCGGCAGAATACGCTGCAGGAATTCGCGGCTGCGTCCCAGCTGCATCTCCATAAACAGGCTCTGCGACTCGTGAATCGCCGTTGATCGGGCCAGCGCCACCGGCTGTCCCCGCCACTGTTGCGGCAGATTTTGCTCATAGCGCGCATGGCCGGTTTCGTGGATCACCCCCATCAGGGCGCTGAGAAACTCCTGCTCATTGTAGCGGGTGGTGATCCGCACATCTTCCGGCACGCCGCCGCAGAACGGATGCGCACTGACATCCAGCCGGCCGTGGTTAAAGTCGAAACCCAGCGTTTCCATAATGCTGAGGCCAAGCTGGCGCTGTGCGGGCAGGGCAAAAGGCCCCTGCGGCGGCGCAACCGGCTGCTGCGCCTGCTTTTCGACCACCTGCTGCAACAGCTGCGGCAGCCAGCTTTTCAGGTCGCCAAAGGTTTTATCCAGTCGGGCGCGGGTCATGCCAGGCTCATACAGGTCCAGCAACGCATCGTAGCGGGAGCTGCCGGTCGCATCAGCGCGCAGTTGCGCTTCTTCACGACTCAGGCGCACCACCTCTTTTAGGTTGGCGGCAAAGCCCTGCCAGTCATTGGCCGGACGCTGGCTGCGCCAGGCGTGTTCACACACCGAACCGGCCAGTGATTTGGCCTCAACGAAGGCGTCAGGCAGCAGGCTGGCCTGCTGATAAGCACGCTTCATTTCATTGAGGTTGGCGCGCTCCACATCATTCAGGTCCTGCTGATCTGCCTGTTGCAGCAGTTCGCCGATCTGCGGTGCGGTCAGAATCTGGTGCTGCAACACGCTCATCTCAGCCAGCGCCTCACCGCGAGCGCGGCTGCCGCCGGGTGGCATGGTGGTTTGCATATCGCAGCCGGCGATGGCGGTAACGTGATTAAAACGCGACAGGCGCTGGAAAGTCGCGCTAAGTTGTTGATACGCTGAGGTCACGCAAGACTCCTTGTAATAGTTAACGTAGCGGAATTTCCCGCAAGGGTAGATCAACCGGCCAGCAAAAGCGAACGCTGGCCCCGCCGAGCGGGCTGGACTCAATCGTCACCTGGCCGCTGAGCGCCTGGGCAATAGAGTGAACAATCGCCAGCCCCAGTCCGCATCCACCGGTTGCCCGATCGCGACTGGGATCGAGCCGGACAAAGGGTTCAAACACCCGTTGCCGCTCTTCGGCCGGAATACCCGGACCGTCATCTTCAACCTGCAGGCATCCAACCGGGCCATCGAACCACAGGCTGATACGCAGCCGCTGATTGGCGTAGCGCAGCGCGTTATTCACCAGATTATCCAGCACCCGTTCCATCAGCCGGGTATCCGAAACGCCGGTGTTTTCCCGCTGTGGCAGGTCAAGATCGAGCTGAACCTGCGGATTGATGGCGCGAAAGTCGTCGAGCCGCTCACGCAGCCAGTTGGCCAGATCGAGCGAGCGCAGATTAAGGTCAACGCGCGGTCGATCGAGCCGGGCATAGGTCAGCAGCTCTTCAATAAGGCTTTCCAGCTGGCCGATATCGCGGTTAAGCGCCAGTCGCTCGCCATCGGTCAGGTTATCGCTCATCTCCAGCCGGTATCGCAGGCGGACCAGCGGCGTACGTAACTCATGGGCGATGCCATCAATTAACTGCTTTTTACTGGCGACCAGCGTGTTGATATTTTCCGCCATCTGATTAAAGGCGATGCCGAGCCGGAACAGGCTGGAGGTGCTGTCAAAATGAGTACGCACGTCGAGTTCGCCCCGGCCAAAGCGCTGCGCCGCTTTTTCCAGCCGCTGCATCTCTTTCCAGTGCGGACGCATCCAGATAAACACCGGCAGCGCCAGCGACATGCCAATAAACACCAGCAGCGCAATATCCAGCAGCCGCATCTGATGCAGGTAGAACAGGTAGGGGATCGGTCCGACCGACAGCACATAATGGCTGCGCGGAATATGCTGCAAAAAGGTGTACTGATCGTCGAGCGCCACGATTTCACCGGCGCGTAACCGGCGCATATTGCCGTCATCGAGCTGATACTTGCTCATTGGCTCGATGTGCAGATCAAACGACAGCCCGAGATCGAGGCTCTTGATGGTTTTATTCCAGTCGCGCGGTGGGATCTCGCGCAGTTCACTGCGAATCAGATAGAGTGAACTGGCCATCAGGTCGTTCATCGACTGGCGGCCGGCCCGTTCAGCGGTGAACTTGTAGACCAGGCCGACCAGCAGCGTCATCACCAGAAAGCAGACAAACAGCAGCAGGTAGAACTGTATAAAAAGCTTTCTCATATCACGCGGGTGTCCCAGGCCTGTGGCGCAAACAGATAGCCTTTGTTACGAATCGTTTTGATGCGGAACGGCTCGGTGGCGCTGTCGTGCAGTTTTTTACGCAGGCGCGATATCGCCACGTCAATGCTACGGTCGAGGCCGTCATAGCTGACGCCGCGCAGCGTTTTGAGCAGTGCATCGCGATTAAGGGTCTGTCCGGCGTGGCTGGCCAGCACCCATAGCAGATCGAAATCGGCGGTGGAGAGGGCGATCTGCTCGTCAAACAGCGTGACCTGACGATTAAGCGCATCGATGCTCAGCGAGCCGAACCGCAGCATCCGATTAGCCGCTGCCGCAGGCGCGATATCTTCCGGCTGTCCTTGCTGCGACTGGCGCAGATGCAGGCGCAGGCGCGCCAGCAGCACCGCCGGTGGGGTGGTTTTCAGTATGTAATCCTGCCCGCCCATCTCCAGCGCCAGAATATGGTTCATGTCGCTGTCGAGTGAGGTCAGCAACACAATCGGACCCTGCCAGTTGGCCCGCAGATCACGGCAAATCGTCATGCCATCTTTACCTGGCAACATAATATCCAGCATCACCAGGTCCGGCTGTTGTTCAGCAATCACCGCTTCGGCACGATCGCCGCGGGTCTCAACAATCACTTCAATATCATGACGTCCCAGATAAGCGGCAATCAGTTCGCCCACTTCCGGTTCGTCTTCCACATAAACGATTTTGTTCATAGTTCAATGCGCAGAATAAGGATGAACGAAAGCATATCTTTTCCTGGTCCTGAGCTCTACGCTATCGCACGAAATATCCCTATCTCACTGGTATATAACCGGCAAAATGTGCCATCATAACCGCGGCCTTTTTGCGCCAGGTTCGGAACCGTAATGATTACTATGAGGAGCGTGAGTGTGTCTGATAAAGAGCTGGCATCAGCCATATACAGTGACCGCATCTGCTTCAATTACAGTGCTTTTCTTTCCGCTTCCTGTAAAAAACGCTGGAGCTTCGTCGATGCGATCTATGGTGTGATGCCGATTTTTGGCATGGTGACACGCAAATCTGCGCACCGCTTACAAGCCAGCGGCGACCCGCTTAAAGAATTAGCATTACAAATCATTTCTACTCAGGTCAGCGACGAAATTAACATCGCCCGCCTGATCACGCTTGCTGAACAGCAACAGATCGGCCGCTTTGATATCCAGTTGCCATATCCGCTCTCGCCCGAGCAGCTGGACGCCATTCATCAGGAATACCGCAAGCCGCTGAATCTGACACAGCAGGATGACCTGCTGTGCGTCTCCATCCCGCTGCAGTCACATTAAGTCGTCAGCTGCCATACCGCCGGCAGCGTCGCCGCAATCAGCACCCCCATCGCAATCCGCTCCAGTGAGGTCAGCGCAATATCCGCGCGGCCGCCGCGGCGGGCAAACATAAACAGCAGCAGCCCCGGTGCATACAGCACTACTGAGGTCATCAGGTGTAACGGACCTGACGCGTAGAGCAGCCAGATACCGTACAGGCTGGCACCGATGCCCACCGCCATCGCCAGCGGTTTGCGCTGACCGCGAACCACTTTGATCAGATAAAGCCCGACCAGCAGATAGGGCACCAGAATCATCTCTGAGGCGATAGTCAGCAGGTTGTTGTAGTTGGCCCCGGTAAGCGCAATCAGGATCAGACAGAGCTGAATGCTGCCGTTGGTCAGCCACAGTGAGGCGGCTGGCGCATTGTGTACGTTCTGCCGGGCAATACTGCGCGGGAAGGCACCGAGCTGCGCGGCGATCAGCGGCACCTCAGCCGCCATAATGGTCCAGCTGAGATAGGCGCCACACACCGAAATGATCAGGCCAACGGCGATCACTGCATCGCCCCAGTGCCCCATCAGGCGAGTCATGAGTCCGGCCATGGAGGGATTGCGCATCTCTGCCAGCTCAGCACGCGGCACCACACCCAGCGACAGTAGCGTCACCAGCAGATAGACCAGCAGTGCCGCCAGCACCGCCAGCAGCGTGGCGCGACCGACATCCTTTTTCTGACGGGCGCGCGCTGATACCACCACTGCGCCTTCCACCCCGATAAACACCCACAGGGTGATCAGCATGGTCTGCTTAATCTGTTCCCACAGCGGTTGTCCCAGCGTGACGCCGGAGAAATCGAAGCGGAACCGATCGTAGTTAAACGCCAGCACCGCCAGCACGATAAACAGCAGAAGCGGCACCAGTTTGCCCAGCGTCGCCATCAGGTTGATGCTGGCGGCGGTTTGCACCCCACGCAGCACCAGCCAGTGCACCAGCCACAGCAGCACCGATGCACCGAGCATCGCCTGCCAGGTATTGCCGTCGCCAAACACAACATGGCCCGGGCTGTCAGTGAAAAAGCTCAGCGCGGAGAAGACGATCACCAGATAGGAGACATTGGCGATCACCGCGCACAGCCAGTAGCCCCAAGCCGAACAGAAGCCCATCAGCTCGCCGAAGCCGGCGCGCGCGTAGGTAAAGATGCCGCCGTCCAGATCGGGTTTGAGACGGGTCAGCAGCAGTATCGCCAGCGACAGAAAGATAATCCCTACGCCGGTAATCAGCCAGCCAATCAGCAAAGCGGCCGGACCGGCTACGGCGGCCATATTTTGCGGCAGGCTAAACACGCCTGCGCCGAGCATTGAGCTCAGCACCAGCGCTGTCAGGGCACCGAGACCTAATTTTTTCTCCAAAACAACCTTCCCGCTAGCATATATGGCTGGGTAAACCGGATTTCATCACAGGTATATGGTAGCCGTGAGGCAAATAACGATGAGAATGTCCGGTGAAACAGGCGCAAGATTTTACGGAGTGCGGCGGGAGATGGCAATGCGTGAATATGCAAAACAGCACAGGAATTATGCAAATAGCAGGGCGGCGGGCGCCGCCCTGAGGGGATTACTTAAAGATGTCTGCGGTCACGGTCAGGTTACCGCCGCTCTGGTTCTGCCACTGACGGGTTACGTGGTAGTACTTAGCACCTTTATCCGCAGCACGCTTGGCCACTTCTTCAGAGATTTCGGTCGGAGTACCGAAGTGTCCGGTGAAGGTCACAGTGCCGAACGGCTGCATCTGGGCGGCAGTAATCGCGTTGACTTCCTGTACGGACTTGCCGTTTGGCAGATTGACCGTATAGCGTTTGCCGGTTGAGCTTTGCGTCTCATAGAAACGGCCTACACTTTTACTTGGGGTCTCAGAAGAGGCCACGCCCGGGATTTCAACGTTGGCTGCGGCTGCACCGCCCGCGGCGAGAGCAGCTTTACCGGCTTCTGAATCAGCCGGAATGGCGTTTGGTGTCTGGACCTTACGCTCTTTCGCGTCAGCCTTATAGACGTAGGCGGTCACGTACTGATTGCCGCCGTTGTTGGCATCAATCTGGCGGACAATAAAGAATGAGGCTGCGCCTTTCTCTTTTGCCGCTTTGGCGATCGCATCGTTAACGTCCGGCTGACTGGCAAAGAAGCCGCTCACCGATACCGTATCGAAAGGTTCGAGTTTATAGGCTTCCGCTTTAGGAAGCTCGTTGATACCGTTGAAGCGACGGTAGCTGGTGGAGGAGGTCGCTTCAGGCGCATCGGCTTTATAAAGGTCGGCGGTGACGCGCCAGTTGCCGCTGTTGCCATTGGTGTCGTTAATGCCCTGGATGTAGTAAGAGTCGGCACCCATTTCATCAGCACGCTTAGACACCGCATCGGCGGCGTCGCCAATTGCGTTGAAACGGCCGGTGATATTAATACGTTCGAATGGCTTCAACGCGGCCGCTTTTTCTGGCGTCAACTCCTGCGCAGCGAATGCGTTAGCTGCCAGCAGGGATAACAAGGTGGATGCCAGAATAGTGTTCTTCAGCTTCATAAAAATAATCCTTCGCCTTACGCAAAAATGAGTACGAAAACGTGCTGGACTCTTGATGTATAACAGATTAGCCGCTGATTATTGCATGTTATAAACAGACTGTCGCAGCGATTTTTTGCGTCAACTCGCGTTATTCAACCGGGCTTACTTCATGTGATTGTCATGAAGCGGCTTTATAGCCCGTTTTTGCGGCGGGTTATCGTTAAAGCCGGTAAGACTTATTACCATAACAGTTAATGCATTGTTAAATAAAGGTTTTTATTAATCATATCTGCGCCCTGACACGATTAGTCATAGCAGATTATCTGCTGATGACCGGCTTTAGTAGTGGGATAACACGGGTTTTTATCTTTAACACTGAATAATTGGGTGAATGTCTCTACTCAGCCAGGCTGAACTGGATCGCCCGTCACATTTTCAGTAGGTTATAAACACTTTGAAATAAGTGCATTTCGTTCATAAGCAGCTGAAACACTGTTTCAGTTGCGCTGTCGTCGTGCAGACTTCTTGCCATCATCCTTTAACCGATGAAAGGAAACACTATGTTAATTGGAATACCCAAAGAGCGATTGCCTGGCGAGTCACGAGTGGCCGCCACGCCACAGACCGTTGGGCAACTGATCAAGCTGGGGTTTAGCGTCACACTGGAGCATGACGCGGGCCTCAACGCCAGTTTTGATGACGACAGCTACCTTGCGGCAGGGGCCACCCTGAGTGACGCCCGGCAGGTCTGGCAATCCGATATCGTGCTGAAAGTGAATGCGCCGCTCGATGAAGAGATTGCGCTGACGCGGGCCGGCAGCACCCTGGTCAGTTTCATCTGGCCGGCGCAGAACCCCGCGCTGCTGGAGAAACTGGCGGCGCGTCAGGTGACGGTGATGGCGATGGATTCTGTTCCGCGTATCTCACGGGCGCAGTCACTGGATGCCCTGAGTTCGATGGCCAACATTGCCGGTTATCGGGCGATTGTCGAAGCGGCTCACCAGTTTGGCCGCTTCTTTACCGGTCAGATTACCGCAGCCGGTAAAGTTCCACCGGCCAAAGTGATGGTGATTGGGGCCGGCGTAGCCGGACTGGCGGCAATCGGCGCGGCGGGCAGCCTCGGCGCGATCGTCCGGGCGTTCGATACCCGGCCGGAAGTGAAAGAGCAGGTGCAGAGTATGGGCGCCGAATTCCTCGAACTCGATTTTGAAGAGGAAGCGGGCAGCGGCGATGGCTACGCCAAAGTGATGTCTGAAGCCTTCATCAAAGCCGAGATGGCACTGTTTGCCAGCCAGGCGCAGGAAGTGGACATCATCGTCACCACCGCGCTGATCCCCGGTAAACCGGCTCCGACGCTGATTACCGAAGAGATGGTTGCCAGCATGAAACCGGGCAGCGTGATTGTCGATCTGGCGGCGCAAAACGGCGGCAACTGCGCCCTGACGGTCGCCGATCAGGTTACCGTTACCCCGAACGGGGTGAAGATTATCGGTTATACCGACTTGCCCAGCCGGTTACCGACCCAGTCATCGCAGCTCTATGGAACCAATCTGGTCAACCTGATGAAGCTGTTATGCAAACAGAAAAACGGCGAAATTACCCTTGATTTCGACGATGTGGTGGTGCGCGGCGTGACGGTGATCCGTGAGGGCGAAGTGACCTGGCCTGCGCCGCCGATTCAGGTCTCCGCTGCGCCGCAGGCCGCACCGGCTGCGGCAAAAGCGGTGCAGCCAGTCGAGAAAAAACCGGTTGCGGTATGGCGTAAGTATTTGCTGATCGCGCTGGCGATAGTGCTGTTTGCCTGCCTGGCCAACGTGGCGCCGGCGGATTTCCTGTCGCACTTTACCGTCTTCGCGCTCTCCTGCGTGGTCGGCTACTACGTGGTGTGGAACGTCAGCCATGCGCTGCATACGCCGCTGATGTCGGTCACCAATGCCATTTCCGGCATCATCGTCATCGGCGCGGTGTTGCAGATGGGGCACGGTGGCTGGGTGACGTTTATCTCCTTTATTGCCGTGCTGATTGCCAGCATCAATATCTTTGGTGGCTTTACCGTCACCCAGCGCATGCTAAAAATGTTTCGTAAGGGGTAATTCATGTCTGGCGGATTAGTAACTGCAGCCTATATTGTCGCTGCCATTTTGTTTATTTGTAGCCTCGCCGGTCTCTCGCGACATGAGACCTCTAAGCAGGGCAATATTTTTGGTATCAGCGGCATGGCGATCGCGCTGGTGGCCACCATTTTTGGACCCGACAGCGGCAACGTGGTGTGGATCCTGGTGGCGATGGTGATCGGCGGGGCAATTGGCGTGCGTCTGGCGAAGAAGGTCGAAATGACCGAAATGCCGGAGCTGGTGGCGATTCTGCACAGCTTTGTTGGTCTGGCGGCGGTGCTGGTCGGCATCAACAGCTATATCGATCATGCGCCTGGCCTGCCGGCGGTGATGGAGAATATCCATCTGAGCGAAGTGTTTATCGGCATCTTCATTGGCGCGGTGACCTTTACCGGTTCGCTGGTGGCGTTTGGCAAGCTGTGCGGCAAGATCTCCTCGCGGCCGCTGGCGTTGCCGCATCGCCATAAGCTTAACCTGCTGGCGCTGGTGGTGTCGTTCCTGCTATTGCTGTGGTTCGTTAACACCAGCAGCACCGCGGCGCAGGTATTTGCACTGCTGCTGATGACCCTGATTGCGCTGGCGTTTGGCTGGCATCTGGTGGCGTCGATCGGCGGGGCAGACATGCCGGTGGTGGTGTCGATGCTCAACTCTTACTCCGGCTGGGCAGCCGCTGCAGCCGGCTTTATGCTGAGCAACGACCTGCTGATTGTCACCGGGGCGCTGGTCGGCTCCTCCGGTGCGATCCTCTCTTACATTATGTGTAAGGCGATGAACCGTTCGTTTATCAGCGTGATCGCTGGCGGTTTTGGCAGTGAGATCAGCAGCGGTGAAGACAGTGACGCGGCCGGTGAACACCGTGAAATCAGCGCAGAAGAGACCGCAGAGATGCTGAAAGCCTCTTCGTCGGTGATCATCACTCCCGGCTACGGTATGGCGGTGGCCCAGGCACAGTATCCGGTGGCGGAAATCACCGCCAGGCTGCGTGCGCTGGGTATCAAGGTACGTTTTGGCATTCATCCGGTTGCCGGTCGCTTGCCTGGCCACATGAACGTACTGCTGGCCGAAGCTAAAGTGCCGTATGACGTGGTGCTGGAGATGGATGAGATCAACGATGACTTCAGTGAAACCGACACGGTGCTGGTGATTGGCGCTAACGATACCGTCAACCCGGCAGCGCAGGAGGATCCGCGCAGTCCGATTGCCGGCATGCCGGTACTGGAAGTGTGGAAAGCGCACAACGTCATCGTGTTTAAACGCTCAATGAACACCGGCTATGCCGGGGTGCAGAATCCGCTGTTCTTTAAAGAGAATACCCAGATGCTGTTTGGCGATGCCAAAGCCAGCGTCGAAGCGATTCTGAAAGCGTTGTAATAAAAAAGGGCGGCTGATGAGCCGCCCTTTTTTCTGAGCAGGATTAATCCTCCTCATCCTCTTCATCATCCAGATCGATCGGCGATTTGAAATCATCAGGTTTGATTGCCAGCAGATCGCAACGCAGATGATCAATCACCTGTTCTGCCGTATTGCCGAGAAACGCGGCCGACAAACCGGTACGTCCGATGGTGCCCAGCACCACAACGCCCGCGCCGAGGTGTACCGCCAGGTCAGGAATCACCTCTTCAGGCAAACCTTTAGCAACATGGGTGAACTCTTCACCAATGGAAAACTTCTGTCGCAGCGCCTTCATCGCCACCAGATGCTGGCCGCGAATGGCGTCGTTGTAGACGCTGGGGTCAAAATCGGGCAGCTCGATAGCAATATTGATCGGGGTGATAGGGTAGGCACCCACCAGATGGACTTCAGTATGATTGACGGTTTCGGCCAGCTTAACCGTTTCACGGATCAGCTTCTGATTCAGGCCATCATGATGCGGCTCTTCACTGGCGAGGTTCACCGCCACAATCGCTTTACCGCCTTCCGGCCACGGCTGATCTTTCACCATCCACACCGCGCACGGGCATTTACGCAGCAGATGCCAGTCGGTCGGGGTGAAAATCACCGACTCAAGCCGGTCGTGCTGGTGTGCCATTTTCAGTACTAAATCATGCTGGTGAGCTAACACTTCCTGAATGATGGCTTCATACGGACGGTTGTGCCAGATCACCTTGATTTCGATTTCGACACCGGCATCAAGATAAGCGTGTGCCTGTTCGCGGATCCACTCGGTGCGCTGGCTGATCACCCCCTGACGCATTGAGGCGCGTTCATCAGGTGACAGCAGGGTGGTCATCTCATAGGAGAAATCATAGATAGGCAGAAAAGCTTTGATTTTGCCGCCGATGAATTGATTGAGATAGACCGCACGCCGCAGCGCAGGCTGGTCGTCTTGCTGGGCATCGATTGCGACCAGAATATTTTGGTACTGGGACATGAGGAACTCTCCTTAAACCAAAGCGACTGGATTAAAGATAGCCTATGTTGCACAGCGGAAGAAGTGAAAAAGTTGCTGCCGGATCAATAAAATAACAATTATTAATCCGGCTGGCGATCAGGCAGCCTGATGGCTCTGACCCGCTAACTCTTCCAGTAAGGCGTGGTTCTCAATGGTAATATATTTACCTTTCACCGCCAGCATGCCCGATTTCTGGAAACGGCCCAGCAGACGGCTGATGGTTTCGACCGTTAAGCCGAGGTAATTACCGATATCGCCACGGGTCATGGTGAGGCGGAATTCGCGCTGGGAGAAACCACGCTGGCCAAAGCGGCGTGACAGATTCCAGATAAAGGCGGCCAGGCGCTCTTCGGCATTTTTCTTCGACAGCAGTAAAATCATGTCCTGATCGCCTTTGATCTCACCGCTCATCAGACGCATCATCTGCTGACGCAGGGCCGGCATTTTGCCTGACAGATCGTCCAGCGTTTCGAACGGAATTTCACAGACCATGGCCGTTTCCAGCGCCTGAGCAAAGCTCGGATGGCTGGCACCCATGATCGCATCAAAGCCGACCAGGTCACCGGCCAGATGGAAACCGGTAATCTGCTCATCGCCCTGTTCGGTGATGGTATAGCTTTTAATGGTACCGGAACGGATGGCATAAAGTGACTTAAGCTCGTCACCCGCTTTGAAAAGGGTTTGCCCTTTCTGAATAGGTTTTTTACGCTCAATGATATTGTCGAGCTGGTCCAGCTCATGTTCATTTAGCGTAAACGGGATGCAGAGCTGACTGATGCTGCAATCCTGGCAGTGAATGGCACAACCGCCCGACTGAATACGACGAATGCTGCGTTTTTCAGGGATCATAATGGTTTGCTCGACGATAATTGACTGGTGTCAATTTTAACATTTTTTGTGCTGAAGGGAACTCATCCGAGCAGTTTTAGGCGCACAAAAAGTACGGATGTCAGACCGGGCAGCAAACATAGCTGTGACGCGGTTCTCAGAATGCCAAAACGTCAGCTGTCACGAAAAGTTTCCGCTTTTTGATCTAAAACCTGAATTGTCTGATACAAAAAATCACCAAAAACAGGGTTAGCGCAAGGCCGTCACCCTTTGCTACGCTTTCACCCTAAGCCTGTTTTGCCCTCCATCAATTTTAATCAGGTGTGAGAAAACCATGAACCTTGATGATAACGATCTTTTTCGAGACGCCATGGGAGATGTCACTCCGTTAAAAGACACCACCAGCACCTTATGGCTCAAATCGCCCTCAACCAAAGCGCCGCGCCATCCGCCGCACGATCCTGAACAGGAGAATTTTCTGACCCGGGGTTATCTGGATATTGTGCCGCTGAACACGCCGCTGGAATACAAAGCCGACGGCATTCAGCAGGGCGTGCTGGATAAACTACGCAAAGGGGAGTACCGGCTGGATGCCAGCCTGAATCTGCTGCGGCAGCCGGTGGAAACCTGTCGCCAGGCGCTGTTCAATTTTATGGTGCAGGCGCACAAGCAGGGACTGCGCAATCTGCTGATCATTCATGGCAAAGGCCGTGACGACGAGTCACATGCCAATATTGTACGCAGCTATCTGGCGCGCTGGCTGACCCAGTTTGACGATGTTCAGACCTTCTGCGTCGCCCAGGCTCAGCATGGCGGCGCGGGGGCGCTATACGTCGGGCTGCGTAAAACCGATAAAGCGCGGCTGGATAACCGTGAGCGGCATGCAAAACGCAGCCGCTAGCTGTGAAATTTTCGCATCGTTGACATCAGTACGTCGGCGCTCAGGCTAAGCTGACTGCCGGTGCGGGTAATAATACCCACCGGCTCGCCCGGACCGGATGAGTTAATCGGCAGGGCACAGACCGCATTGTGGTTCAGGTCTTCCTTGATCGCGCCGGAAGGCACAAACCAGATGTAGTCGTAACGCAACGCCAGCTGTCGCGCCAGTGAGGTCGAAGAGGTCTCGATACAGTGCGGCGGCAGCGAGCAGCCCTGTTCGTCGAGCATCTGCTGCGCAATACGGCGCGGGGCGGTGCCTTCAGGTGAAATCACCACCGGCCACTGCATCGCGCGCGACAGGGTGACGTTGTCACTTAATAGCGGGTGTTCCGGCCGGACCACCAGCTTGAGTGATTCGAGAAACAGCAGTTCATAAGTCAGCCCGGTCATCATTTCACTGTCGGCCATCCGGCCAACGCCAATGTCGAACTCACCGGCCCGTAAACCCGCCAGCAGCACATTGTTATGTAAGGTCGCCACCTGAATGGTGGTATTGGGTTGCAGCTGATGAAAGCGATCCAGGATCTGCGGCAACATGCCCATTGCGGCGGTAGTTAACGCCCCCAGCCGGATAATGGCGGGCTGATCGGCAGGCTGCTCATTAAAACTCTGTCCGGCATGGTTGAGCGCATCAAGCACCCGCACCGCATGCGTCAGAAACTGTTCACCCATGGTGGTGAGTTGCGCACCGAGCCGGCCACGCTCAAACAGCCTGACGCCGGTCAGCTCTTCCAGCTCGTTCAGGGTTTTTGACAGTGCAGGCTGGCTCAGGCTAAGCGTTTCGGCCGCCCGGCCCAGCGTGCCTTGCTGCGCAACCGCAACAAAGGTATGTAAGTGGCGCAAGCGAATGCGCTGATTGAAAAGGATATTTTTTTCCATCCGTTAAACTTAATGAGGATCACCGGTATCAGGCAACCATTTAAAATGGATTTTGTTAACTTAGCTGCAAAATTATTTTAACAAACGTCGCCATCTAACCGCCTCAACGATTAAACCGCTGAAAATAAACGTGTCATATGACAATGCGGTCAGCAGGCCGCAGAACAGGGCAACCACAAATCAACGGCTTAGCGATTAAAAGTTGAATAATTCTCAATATCATATAAAAATCTGACGTCTTAACGTTAACGATCGGCTATTATTGGCGCCGTTTTTTTTACTAATTCTGATGTCCGATGCCGGGTGCCCGAAAGGAGTTTTCATTGACCAGCGTAGAGGCGGTAGATGTACGCCAGCTCATTAACCAGCAGGCGCTGAGTCGCTGGCAAAAGCGGTTAATCGCGCTCTGCTTTATTGTGGTGGCGCTGGATGGTATGGATATCGCAATTATGGGCTTTATTGCCCCGACCCTCAAAACTGCGTGGGGCGTCAGCAACCATCAGCTGGGGATGGTGATCAGCGCGGCACTGATTGGTCTGGCGCTCGGCGCAATGGTGGCTGGACCGCTGGCCGACCGCTACGGTCGCCGGATGATGATTATTCTTAGCGTTTTCTTTTTTGGCCTCTGGACGCTGGCAACCGCGCTGTCACAAAACGTCGAACAGATGATGCTGTTCCGCTTCCTCACCGGACTGGGTCTGGGCGCAGCGATGCCAAATGTGGGTACGCTGGTGGCTGAGTACGCGCCAGAGCGGCGGCGTGCATTCATCATCACCGTGGTGTTTTGCGGTTTCACCTTTGGTGCGGCCAGCGGGGGATTTGCCGCCTCGTGGCTGTTACCGCGCTACGACTGGCACTCGGTGCTGCTGCTCGGCGGGATCCTGCCGCTGCTGGTGCTGCCTTTTCTGATCCGTGGGCTGCCGGAATCGGTGCGCTTCCTGATTAGCCGCGGCGCGCCTGCGGCCCGCATTCACGCCATCGTTGACCGGATGATGCCGGGCGTCACGCAGCCGGATAGCGCGTTTCATGCGCCTGAAGCCAGCGTTGCCACGCGCGGGGCGATCGCCACCGTGCTGTCGCGCCGCTACCTGTTTGGCAGCACCATGCTGTGGGGCGGTTACTTTATGGGGCTGTTCCTGGTCTACCTGATTGGCAGCTGGCTGCCGTCGCTGGTCAATACGCTGGGAATGTCGGTCACTGAAGCGGCAATTATCACCGCGATGTATCAGGCCGGCGGAACGCTGGGCTCGCTGTTTGCCGGCTGGCTGATGGATCGCTTCAATGCCAACCTGGCACTGGCGGCGATCTACTTTTGTGGTGGGCTATTTATCGTGGCGCTGGGGTATTCACCCGCAGAAGTGGGCATCATGAGCGGCATCGCCTTCTGTAGCGGCTTCTGTTTCAACGGTGCCAATACCGGGATGAATGCGCTGTCTGCCAGCTATTATCCGACACATGCCCGCGCCACCGGCTCCAGCTGGATGCACGGCGTCGGCCGCGTCGGCGCGATTCTCAGCGCCTTTGTCGGTGCAGAAATGCTGTCGCTCGGCTGGTCATTCAGCGTTATCTTCCTGCTGCTGGCGATCCCGGCGGTGATCACCACCCTGATGCTGCTGCTCAAAAACCGCTACGGCTTTAAGTCGATCACAAATTCGTGATTTTTTCCGCTGGCGCCAATCCGTTGCATTACAGTAGCAGCAACGCTCACGGTGTCAGGTGGAACAGATGGACAACTTTCTCACTGCGGATGCCATCCGCACCCGCTTCTCTCAGGCGATGTCCGCCATGTATCAGCAGGAAGTGCCGCAATACGGCACGCTGATGCAGCTGGTGATGGCGGTTAACGACCGCACGCTGGAATCCGAACCCGCATTAAAAGATCGTCTGGCCGCGGCGGATGAACTCAGCCGGCTCAATATTGAACGTCACGGTGCCATCCGGGTCGGCAGCGCCAGCGAACTTGCCACGCTGCGGCAGATGTTTTCGGTGATGGGGATGTATCCGGTCGGCTACTACGATCTCTCCCAGGCCGGCGTGCCGGTGCATTCCACCGCGTTCCGTCCGGTCGACGAGGCGGCCCTGCGACGTAATCCTTTCCGCGTCTTTACCTCACTGTTACGGCTTGAGCTGATTGAAGAGGCTGAGCTGCGTGAAAAGGCGGCGGCGATTCTGGCGGCGCGCGACATCTTCACGCCGCGCTGTCGGCAACTGCTGCAACTGCATCAGCAGCAGGGCGGATTCACCGCCCCGCAGGCGGCGGAGTTTGTCACCGAAGCACTGGAAACCTTCCGCTGGCACGCCCACAGCAGCGTCGATAGTCAGACCTATCAGGCATTGAATCAGCAACACCGGCTGATTGCTGACGTGGTCTGTTTCCCCGGCTGTCACATTAACCACCTGACGCCCCGCACGCTGGATATCGACCGGGTGCAGCAGCTGATGCCGTCGCGCGGCATCGAACCGAAAACTCTGATTGAAGGACCGCCGCGTCGTCAGGTGCCGATTCTGTTACGCCAGACCAGTTTCAAGGCGCTGGAGGAAGCGATCGTTTTCCGCGATGGTCATCAGGGAACTCATACCGCCCGCTTTGGTGAAATCGAGCAGCGTGGTGCGGCGCTGACGCCGAAGGGCCGGGCGCTGTATGACCGTTTGCTGCAGCAGGCGGGCAGCGGTCAGGATAACCAGCAGCATCAGCAGCATCTGGCCGGGGTGTTCCGGGACTTCCCGGACGATGAGCAGACGCTGCGTCAGCAGGCGCTGGCGTGGTTCGATTATCGGCTCAGCGAAAAGGGGATGGCGTCACCGCCAGCCCGTGGTGAGACGCTCGAAAGCCTGATTGCTGACGGACGGATCATTGCCGAACCGATTATCTATGAGGATTTTTTGCCGGTCAGCGCTGCGGGCATCTTTCAGTCAAACCTGGGCGATCACGCGCAGGTCCGGTCGGCAGGCCAGGCCAGTCGGGAAGCGTTTGAAACTGCACTGGGCTGTGCGGTGATTGATGAGATGGCACTGTATGCGGAACGTCAGCAACGATCGCTGGCACGCTGTGGCGTAGAGACGTTATCGCCCATGCCGTCGCAACCGGGCAACTATCCCGCCAGATAATAGCCTCCTTCAGCGGCGATTATATTATCGCCACTGAAGGGTGTTAGTGCGAAACGGGATAGAATTATGTGCGCGCCGGGCTTAATAAGCTGAGCCGGACTGGCGCGCAGTAATCGGAGAGGTGTTCCCTGATGCTGGTGCGAAACTAATAAATTTAAATTAACGATACGGTCGATGAGCAGCAGAAGAGGATCTGCGCTACGCCGTTATGATTTGTTGTAATTGTCTGTGTGCAGTCTTCTTTTTTGCTGTCCGTCCTGATCTTAATAGAACCAGCAGGCTCTGGTGCTGGCTGGAAAGCGTTAACAAATATAATCAAAAAAACCTCTGCTGCCTATTCAAACCTTTTGATGAAGTTGTTCAGTGCTTTGCTGCAACCTTCGGCATAATCTGCAAATCCGCCTCAGACATAGACTTTGTCTCAAGGCCTGCAAATAATGGAGTGTCGTAAGAACAGGGATACAGGAATGAAAAACGAAACAGGTCTGCGGATTATGACTGCAGAGGGTGAGTTGCGTGGATGCATGGATGACGACCTTTTCGTATTCAAAGGCATACCTTATGCCGCTGCCCCGCAAGGCGCACTGCGCTGGCGTCCGCCGCAGCCGGTCACGCCGTGGAGCGATCTGCGCGATGCTACCCAATTTTCGGCTTCAGCCTGGCAAAACCGTGATTATTGCCGGGCAGTTGGCGGTGGCGATCCCGGCGAATTCAGTGAAGATTGTCTTTACCTTAACGTCTGGACGCCGGACGTCGAACCGACTAAACCGCTGCCGGTGATGGTCTGGTTACACGGCGGTGGCTACACCATCGGCGCAGGCGGCCTGGCCCCTTACAGCGGTAAATCGCTGGCCTCGCGTGGCGCGGTGGTGGTCACCATTAACTACCGACTCGGCCATCTCGGTTTCTTCTCCCATCCGGCTTTAGATGCGCAATATCCGGTTGCCAGCACCATTAATAATTTTGGTCTGCTCGATCAGATCGCGGCCCTGCAGTGGGTTCAGCGCAACATTCCGGCGTTTGGCGGCGATCGCCGTAATGTCACTCTGTTTGGTGAATCCTCTGGCGCACGTAGCGTACTGTCGCTCTGCTGTTCGCCGCTGGCCGAAGGGCTGTTTCACAAGGGGATTGTGCAGAGCGCCTACAGCTTACCGGATACCCCGCTGAAGAAAGCGCGTCAGCAGGGCATGGCGGTCGCAAAGCATCTGGGGCTGCCGCCCGATGCCAGTGCTGAGGCGCTGCGGGCCTTACCCGCCGACGCCTTCTGGTCGCTGGACGGCCCGCTGGCGATCCAGCCGGTGCCGATTTCTGGCGATGTGGTGCTACCGGAACCGATGCTAAAAACCTTCTTCGCGGCCCGACAGCACCGCCTGCCGTTAATGGCGGGCAGCAATAGCGATGAAGCCAGCGTGCTGGACTATTTTGGTGTGGATGCCACCGCGATGCTGCACCAGCTGCGCGACAAAAATCGGGTGATCTACCGAATGCTGAAGTGGATGTATGACATCCATGACGATCGGCGCCTCGGTCGTGCGGTGGCGCGCGATATGGCTTTCAGCGTGGTGCCGTGGCTGGTGATGCGCGCCCAGCATAATGTTGGCATGCCGGGCTGGCGCTACTGGTTTGATTATGTCTCTGAGAATGCGCGCGACCTCTATCCGGACGGCACCTGGCATGGCAATGAAGTACCCTATGTGCTTAACAGCCTGAGCCAGATGCCGGATCCCAATGAAAATCGGCCTTTCAGCGATGGCGATCGGGCATTTGCCTCACGCGTCAGCGACTACTGGTTCAGATTCGCCCGCGATGCCAGCGAATACAAGCAGCAGCTGGACGGTGAAGTGGTGTGGCCCGCGTGGCATCCAGCTGACGATGTGACAATGTCACTCGGAGAAAATCACCTGAGTGGTTTAGTCCTGAAACGGAACTTTATGCGTGCCAGGATGCGCCTGTTCCGCCTGCTGATGAGTAAAATGGTGCGTCTTTAATTAGTCCGCTAACCATTAAATTGCGCGAATGGAATTATTGCGGCCATTCGCGCATATTTCATTGAAAATTAGCATTATTATCACCAGCCCCCGCTATCGACGCTGTAAAACTATAGCTAACAAAAGTGTTACATCTTCACTATCCACTGCCGATAGATCTCCTATGCCCGACACTTACGGGTCAACGTGTATAGGATTTTTGTATGGGAATGCTCAAAAATTTCACCATCCGCGCTGTGATGCTCACCATTCTGGGCCTGTTCTGCTTACTCTGGAGCGGAGTCGGGCTGTTCAGCATTCATTCTCTCGGCGCGCTGAGCGAAGGGAATAATGTTGACCGCCATCTGGTCGAGCAAATGACGGTGCTCAGTAAAGGCAACGATCAATATTTCCGCGTCATCACTCGTCTGTCACGCGTAATAGACAGCAAAGCGGCGGGCAAAACGCTGACTGACGACGCCTATGCGCCGGTTCAGCAGGCGCTGGATAACATGACTCAGCAGCTGGCGACGTTTAAACAGCTGGCGCCGGGTCCGATGAACCCGGATACGGTAGACAGCGTGATTCAAAGCTGGCAGAAACTGCTGGATGAGGGCGTCACGCCGCAGCTGCGGCTGGCCCGGCAGGATTCAGCCGACGCCTATCGGCAGCAGGCTAATAATATCACGCCACAGCTCAGCCGGGCGTTTGGTGCCAGCGCTGAAAAATTTAATCAGAATGCCGCACAGATCCTCGATCATACCCGGGTTGAAGTTGACCGCTTAACCGCCCTGACCAAAATGATCATTACCGTAACGGTGATTATTGGCCTGTTTATTCTGCTGTTTACCGATCGCTACCTGGTGGCGATGCTGGTGCGGCCGCTGGAAACCATCCGCAACCATTTCGCCACCATCGCTACCGGCGATCTGAGCCAGCCGGTGGCGGACTTTGGCCGCAACTGCGTCGGTAAGCTGGTGCCGTTGCTGAGTGCGATGCAGGAAAGCTTGCGTGAAGCGGTGAGTGCAATCCGCAGCGGCACCGAGAATATCTCGCGCGGCGCAGCAGAGATTTCGGCCGGCAACAACGATCTCTCTTCGCGAACTGAAGAGCAGGCCGCCGCGCTGGAACAGACCGCTGCCAGTATGGAGCAGCTGACCGCCACGGTGAAATTCAACGCCGACAATGCGCGTCAGGCCAGCCTGCTGGCTGAAACCGCCACCACCACCGCGCAACAGGGCGGCCAGCTGGTGAGCGAAGTGGTCAGCACCATGAACGGAATTTCCGGCAGTTCGAAGAAAATTGCTGAGATCACCAACGTGATTAACGGCATCGCCTTCCAGACCAACATCCTGGCGCTGAACGCGGCGGTTGAAGCCGCCCGCGCCGGGGAACAGGGACGCGGTTTTGCCGTGGTGGCGTCAGAAGTGCGTAATCTGGCCCAGCGCAGCGCCAACGCCGCCAAAGAGATCGCCACCCTGATTGAAGATTCGGTTCAGCGGGTCGGAAAAGGGGCGGAGCTGGTGGGCACCACCGGCGGCACCATGAATAATATTCTGAAATCGGTGCAGGATGTCGACGCGATCATGAAGCAGATTGCTGCCGCCTCGGAAGAGCAGAGTAAAGGCATCTCTCAGGTCGGCGCCGCGGTGACCGAAATGGATAGCGTGACCCAGCAAAACGCCTCCCTGGTCGAAGAAGTCTCCGCCGCCGCCAGCGCGCTGGCTTTACAAACCGAAGCGTTACAGGCCTCGGTGGCGAAGTTCCGCCTCTCCGACAACGGCACACAAATTCCGCCTGCCGCACCTCTCAAGCCGAACGCTCCGAAAGCGCCTGGCCGGACGTCCGGTCAGGCTACGCCAGCCGAAAACGGTGACTGGGTGACGTTCTGATCCTGACTTAACCACGCCACCAGCGCCGCCAGCAGCGGTGGCGCATCCGCGGGCGAGCGCTGCAGTAAGCTGTAAGTCGCCCCGGTTTTTACCTCGCCAGCGAACGGTTTAATCAGCCGGCCGCTGGCAATATCACTTTCCAGCAGATTGCTGTCAGCAATCGCCACGCCAAATCCCTGAATCGCTGCGCTAATCGCTAAGTCCATGGTGGCAAAATGCTGGTTGCGTTGCATCGTAACCGCCACGCCCTGGCCTTTCAGCCAGCATTGCCAGTCACGCATATCGTCGGTGGGATGCAGAAAAGTCATGCCCGCCAGGTTTTGCGGCGAATCGGGAATCGGCTGCCCGGCGGCGATTACCGGCGTCAGCGACTCTTCAAACAGCGTCAGTGCGTCAGCACGCGGTTTGCCATAGACGATGGCGGCGTCAAAATTATCGAGCTGTGAGGCGTGATCCAGCGTGGTGGTGAGTGCCACATGCAGTTCTGGCCGCAGCTGCTCCAGCGCCACCAGGCGCGGCACCAGCCAGCGCATTGCACAGGTCGGTGCTTTCAGGCGGACACTGACCTGGCTGCGACGCGCTTTTTCGCTGGCCTGCACCATCAGTTCATAGCCCTGACGCAGTTCCGGCAGCAGCGCCGCGCCCTGCGGCGTCAGACGTAAACCACGAGCATGCCGATCAAACAACGTCAGGCCGAGCCAGTGCTCCAGCGCAGCAATTTTGCGGCTGACTGCGCCCTGGGTAATGCACAGTTCCCGGGCCGCATGGGTCAGGTTAAGGTGGCGGGCGGTCACCAGAAAAGCGTGAATCGCATTGAGCGGCAGGGTTGAACGTGACACAGAGCACCTCAGCTATGCATTTTAATCATGGCTATTATGACGACATTTCGCTTGCCGACTCAAGTCACAGCCCGTTGAATAGCGCTTAATTGCATTCCGCACGCTATGTCACTGACGGAGAGAACATGTCCCTGAAAACGCCTGTCGCAGTCACCTCAAAGTTGCCCGATGTCGGCACCACCATTTTCAGCGTTATCGGTCAGCTTTCGGCGCAGCATCAGGCGATCAACCTGTCGCAGGGCGCACCGAATTTCCCCTGCGATCCGCTGCTGGTTGAAAGTGTCAGCCAGGCGATGCGCGACGGCCATAACCAGTACGCGTCGATGACCGGCTTGCCGGCACTGCGGGACGTTTTAGCCAGCAAGGTCGAATCGCTCTACGGCCAGAAATACGATCCGGCCAGTGAAGTGCTGATCACCGGCAGCGCCAGTCAGGGCATTTATATGGCGATTTCCGCGCTGGTGCATCCGGGGGATGAGGTGATTTTCTTTGAACCGGCATTCGACAGCTATGCTCCGGTGGTCCGGTTGCAGGGCGGCAAGCCGATTGGCCTAAAGCTGCAGGTGCCGGCTTTCGCCATCGACTGGCAGCAGTTGCGCGCCGCCATTACGCCGCGTACCCGGATGATCATCATTAATACCCCGCATAATCCCAGCGCCCAGGTGCTGACGCCGGAGGACCTTAATCAGCTGGCGGCCCTGATCCGCAACACTGACATCGTGGTGTTATCCGACGAGGTGTATGAACATATTCTGTTTGATGGTCGTCCGCACTGCGGCATGGCGACCCATCCGGAGCTGGCGGCGCGCAGCGTCATCGTCTCTTCGTTTGGCAAAACCTTCCACGTCACCGGCTGGCGGGTGGGCTACTGCCTGGCACCGGCCGAGCTGATGACCGAGCTGGTGAAAGTGCATCAGTTTATGATGTACGCCGCAGACACGCCGATGCAGGTGGGATTTGCCCATTATCTGCAGACGCCGCAACACTATCTGTCACTGTCATCCTTCTACCAGCAAAAGCGCGATCGGCTGATTGCGCTGATGCAGGATTCACCGTTTAAGCTGCTGCCGTGCGCCGGCTCGTTCTTTATGCTGGCCAGCTACGGACATTTCAGTGACGAACCGGACAGCGAGATGGTAAAACGTCTTATCGTCGATCACCGGGTGGCCACCATCCCGCTGTCGGCGTTTTATATGGATGGCACCGACAACAAACTGATCCGTCTTTCCTTTGCCAAAGACGAGGCAACATTAGAGGCTGGCGCGGCTGCGCTGTCGGCGTTCCGGCAGTAAGCAACTGGCGGACACAAGGTTGCCCGACTGACGCACGGTAAAGCAGGGTAGCGATCGGTTAAAAACAATAATTTCGGGGTAAATGATGAAAAAACGCAACGCACTGTTTCTGGCACTCGGCATGATGACTTCGGTATCGGCGCTGGCGCAGGATTTACGTTATGGCCTGGAGTCACAGTATCCGCCATTTGAAAGCCGTAACGCCCAGGGGGAACTGGAAGGTTTTGATATCGAACTGGGTAACGCGATCTGCCAGGCCGGTAAGTTTAACTGTCACTGGGTGGAGAGCAGCTTCGATGCGCTGATCCCGGCGCTGCAGGCGAAAAAGTTCGATGCGATCAACTCGGCGATGAATATCACCGAAGCGCGGGCGAAAAGCATTGGCTTCACCCAGCCGATCTACCGTATTCCGACCATGCTGGTAGCGAAAACCGGTGAGAAGCTGGCGCCCACCGCCGACGCGCTGAAGGGCAAAAACATCGGCGTGTTGCAGGGATCAATTCAGGAAACCTACGCTAAAAAACACTGGGAGTCGCAGGGCGTAACCGTGACCTCTTATCAGGATCAGAACCAGGTCTACAACGACATGGTCGCCGGGCGTCTGGACGGCACACTGGTGATGTCAGCCGCCGGTCAGTCGGGCTTCCTTGACAAGCCACAGGGTAAAGGCTTCGGCTTCATCGGTAAGCCGGTCGAGGATGATGCAATTCTCGGGTCGGGCATCGGCTTTGGCCTGCGTAAAGATGACACGCAACTCAAACAGTCGCTGGATACGGCGATCGCCAAAGTCCAGACCGATGGCACCCTGAAGAAGCTGGCGGAGAAATATTTTCCGGGCATTGATGTCAGCGTGAAGCCATAAGTGACAATCGGGCGCGTGCTGCGCCCGATTTAATTGTTACTCCGCTGCCAGGTAGCAGAGTTTTTCCGCCACCTGATAGGATTTCACAAACGACGGCAGCGGTAAGAACTCAAAGCGCGAATGGAAGTTGTGCGCACCGGTGAAAAAGTTCGGCGTCAGTAAGCCCTTAGCCGACAGCGCCGCACCGTCAGTGCCGCCCCGCATCGGAATCACTTTCGGTTCGATATCCAGCGCGCTGAACGCTTTGAAAATCAGGTCAATGGCCCGACGATCCTCGCCCAGCGCATTGCTGATATTGCTGTAGATATCGGTAATGGTGATCTCTACCTTGCCGGTCGGGTAGCGGGTAGCAATCGCCTGCGCCTGCTGCTGTAGCTGCTGCTTACGCTCGGCAAAGCTGGCCAGATCAAAATCGCGAATAGAGGCTTTCAGGATCGCCTGGCTGGCGTTGGCCTGGATCTCATTGAACCAGATATAGCCTTCACGGCCCTCGGTCTGTTCCGGGGTCTGCTGGCGATCAAACTGGCTGATGTAGTCATGTGCCATCAGCAGCGGATTGACCAGCACCCCTTTACCCGACATCGGATGCGCCGGTACGCCGGTAAAGCGGATTTCGGCGGCGGCACCGTTGAAGTTCTCATACACCACTTCGCCCAGTTCGCAGCAGTCGATGGTCCAGGCGAAATCGACATTAAATCGCGTTTCCAGATCGAGCGCTTTGGCTCCGCGCAGGCCAATTTCTTCATCGGGCACAAACGCCACCACGATATCGCCGTGATCGCCGTTGAGGTTCTCCATCAGCGTCATCACCACCGTCACCGCCGCTTTGTTATCCGCGCCCAGTACGCTGGTGCCGTCGCTGAAAATGATCTCCTGACCGATATAGGGAGCGATCTCCGGATGCCGATCGCGGCGCAGCCAGATATCCTGGTCGGCATTCAGGCAGAGATCCTGATCCTGCCAGCGCAGTATCTGCGGTTTGATATCGGGTGACAGACCGACGTCAACGGTATCGATATGGGTGATAAAGCCGATACGCGGCGCATCGGGACGATTACCCGGTTTCACCGCCGTGACCGTCGCATGCTGGTCAATCACCACCTGTTCCAGCCCCAGCGCACGCAGCTCCGCCGCCAGCAGTTCCGCCATCGCGTGCTGGCTTGGGGTACTGGGCAGAGTGGTCGATTTCGCATCGCTCTGACTGCTGACGGCGAGGTAACGGAAAAAGCGTTCGGTAAGTTGCGTCTCAAGTTTGTCGGTCATCACTATTCCTTATTAGTCAGCTACGGGCAGGGTTCGCTATGGTGCCGAATCGTGCTATCAATGAAGCATCTGAATGATTCATTTAGGTATTCTGATCACCGGAAGTCAATACAAAGCGAGGATGATAATGAAAATGAAGATAGCCACCTTAGCGCTTGTTACGGCTGGGATGACGCTGGCGGCCAGCGTGAACGCCAAAACGCTGGTCTTCTGCTCGGAAGGATCGCCAGAGAATTTTAACCCGCAACTCTATACCTCAGGCACCAGCGTAGACGCCAGCGCGGTGCCGGTATTTAACCGGCTGGTGGACTTCAAAGTCGGCACCACGGAACTGATCCCCAGCCTGGCGGAAAGCTGGCAGATCAGCCCCGACGGCACGGTTTATACCTTCCATCTGCGTAAAAACGTCAAATTCCAGAGCAACAAACAGTTTAAACCGACGCGCGACTTCAACGCAGACGATGTCATCTTCTCTTTTATGCGCCAGATGGACCCGAAAAATCCCTACCACAACGTCTCGGGCGGCACCTATTCCAACTTCGAAAGCCTGGAGCTGTCGACACTGATTAAACAGATTGAACGGGTGGATGACCATACGGTGCGCTTCACGCTGTCGCACCCGGAAGCGCCGTTTCTGGCCGATCTTGGCTGGTACTTTGCCTCGATTCACTCGGCTGAATATGCCGATAGCATGCTGAAAGCCGGAACGCCGGAGAAGGTCGACATGAACCCCATCGGCACCGGGCCGTTTGAGCTGGTGCAGTACCAGAAGGACTCACGCATTCTTTACCGGGCCTTCCCACAATACTGGCAGGGCAAGGCAAAGCTGGATCGGCTGGTGTTCAGCATTACGCCGGATGCCTCGGTGCGTTATGCCAAGCTGGAGAAGAACGAATGCCAGGTGATGCCGTTCCCCAATCCGGCCGATCTGGAAAAAATGCGCGCCAACCCGGATATCACCCTGCAGCAGAAAGCCGGGCTGAATACCGGTTTCCTGGCATTTAATACCACCAAAGCGCCGACCGACAAGGTCGAAGTCCGCCAGGCGCTGGCGATGGCGATCAACAAACCGGCGATCATCGAGGCGATTTTTAAAGGCACCGGCACGGTAGCAAAAAATATTCTGCCGCCGGGCGTCTGGAGCGCCGACAAAGACCTGAAGGATTACGACTACGATCCGGAAAAAGCCAAAGCGTTACTGCAACAGGCCGGGGTCAAACCGGGCACCGAGATTGCGCTGTGGGCGATGCCGGTCCAGCGGCCTTACAATCCCAATGCCCGCCGCATGGCCGAGATGATCCAGTCGGACTGGGCGAAGGTCGGTATCAAAGCCAATATCGTCAGCTATGAGTGGGGCGAATACCTGAAACGGGTCCGCAGCGGTGAGCATCAGGCGGCATTGATGGGCTGGACCACCGCTACCGGCGACCCGGACAACTTCTTCGGCCCGCTTTACAGCTGCACCTCGGCGCAGGGCGGTTCGAACTCGTCAAAATGGTGCTATCAGCCGTTTGAGAAGTTAATCACCGCCGCCCGCGCCGAACCGGATCAGGGTAAGCGCACCGCGATGTATCTGCAGGCGCAGCAGATGATGCACGACCAAATGCCGGCCGTGATGATTGCCCACTCGACCATTTTTGAGCCGGTGCGCAAATCGGTCAGCGGTTATCAGGTCGATCCGTTTGGCAAACACATTTTCTACCAGGTCGATATCAAACAGTAAGACGAAAGCCATCCGGCTTTACCGCGTAACGCCCGCCAGACGGTGGGCGTTACTGCCTTAGCCGCCAATCGCGCGCAGTTGCCGATCGATTTCAGTTAACCGCTGCTGTAAAAACTCCATAAACAGCGTCAGGGCTGCGGTGCGCTGACGACCCGACACCGTCTGCAGTTGCAGCGTCCGCTGGCTGAGCTGATCGACGCCCATCGACCGTAACACCAGCTGCTGTGTCTGGTGCTCAAACAGCAGGGTAAAGGCGCTACAGATGGTGACCGCCTGCGGCGTGCGCAGCAAAAAATGATATAGCGTGGCGAAGTAATCGCAGGTCAGCACCGGCTCGACCACGCAACCGTTCATCTGACAGGAGAGGTCAAACAGTTGCCGCACCGTGGTGTGCTGGCCCGGCAGTGCCAGCGGCCAGCGTGGCAGATCGGCCAGCGTCACCTGGCGTGACGCCAGCGGGTGACTCTGATGCATCGCCAGCAGCACCGGCGCCGGCCATGAGCCGAGCACTTCAACGCTGCGCTCCGGATGCAGGCTGAACTGCAACGCAACGTCACATTCGCCGGCCCGCACCGCTTCGGCCACGCCCTGCGAGTGGGTCACATTCAGAGCAAACAGCACGCCAGGATTCGCCTGACGAAACTCGGACAGCAGACCCGGCAGCAGGCTGAACGCCATGCCATCGGTACAGGCGATACGGATCCGGGTGCGGCGCACCGCTTTCAGACCCTTAATCTCCGCCAGCGCATATTCCATATCCAGCTGACTCTTGCACACATGATGCGCGAAAATTTCACCGGCTTCATTCAGCACCATGCCGCGCGCATGCCGCTCAAACAGCGGCGCGCCCACCTGCGCCTCCAGCCGCTGAATCTGACGGCTGATGGCCGACACCGCGACAAACAGCTGTTCACTGGCGGCGCTGAGCGATCCGCAATTCACCACCGCCAGAAAATAGCGGATTTCACTGCTCAACATGGAGACTCCTCGGCCTCAGGGGCGCATTAAAAAGGGGCATGCCTCAGGATCGGGCAGACCTTTGTTGCTTTAAAAGCAAAGCTAACTCGATAAATTGATAATTGTGGCAAAGCCCGAAGTTTGTCAAAGATAACTGACGATAAAAAAAAACAGACAGGGCAAACATGACAGAGCAACAGGCGGTAGACCAGGCGATGAACTATTTCGACAGCGGGGCGTTTCAGCAGCTGCTGGCCCGACGCATCGCCTGTGTAACGGAGAGCCAGCATCCGCAGCGTCAGGCCGGGCTGCAGCACTATCTGCAGGCTGAGATTGGACCGCAGCTTGAGGCGCTGGGTTTTACGCTGCATCCTTTCGATAATCCCCAGCCGGGCAGCCCGCCGTTTTTGATCGCGGTGCGTATCGAGGACCCGACCCAGCCGACGCTGCTCTGTTACGGGCATGGCGATGTGGTGTATGGCGACGAAGAGAACTGGCGTCCCGGGCTGTCACCGTGGCAGCTGACCGTGGAAGGCGATCGCTGGTATGGCCGCGGCAGCGCAGACAACAAAGGCCAGCACTGCATCAACCTGGCGGCGCTGGAACAGGTGATGGCGGCGCGGGGCGGCCGGCTGGGCTTTAACTGCAAAATTCTGTTTGAGATGGGTGAAGAGATCAGCTCACCGGGGCTGGCGCAAATTTGTCAGCAGCAGCAGACGCTGCTGGCGGCCGATCTGTTTATCGCTTCAGACGGCCCGCGGCTCAACGCCGTGCGGCCGACGCTGTTCCTCGGTTCACGCGGCGCGGCCAACTTTCGCCTGACCATTACCGCGCGCGACAACGCCTACCACTCAGGTAACTGGGGCGGGCTGTTAAGCAACCCCGGCACCCAGCTGGCGAATGCGCTGGCATCGCTGGTAAATGCGCAGGGCGTGTTGCAGGTGGCGGCGCTCAAACCTGACTCCCTGACCCCGGCGGTGCGCGACATCCTCAGCGATATCGACGTCGGCGGCATGCCAGGCGATCCGGCGCTGGCTGAAAACTGGGGTGAACCCGGTTTAACCGCGGCTGAACGGTTGTATGGCTGGAACACGCTGGAAGTCCTGGCGTTTGAAACCGGGAACCCGGCCCAGCCGATGAATGCGATTCCTGGCCGCGCCACGGCGGTCTGTCAGCTGCGCTTTGTGGTCGGCACCGACTGGCAGAACCTGGTGCAGCACGTTGACCAGCATTTGCGCCAGCACGGTTTCGACAATGTCAGCGTGGAGTTTCTGCGCGGCTCGCCGGCTACCCGGCTCAATCCGCAGGACCCGCTGGTGGAGTGGGCGCTCAACAGTCTGGCGCGCAGCAGCGGCAAAAAACCGGCGCTGCTGCCTAACCTCGGCGGATCGCTGCCCAATGAGGTGTTTGCCGATATCCTTGGTCTGCCAACCCTGTGGGTGCCGCACTCCTATCCGGCCTGTGGCCAGCACGGCGTCAATGAACACATGCTGACCTCGATTGCCCGCGAAGGACTGGCGCTCATGACCCGTCTGTTCTGGCAGCTGGGCGAAGAGGGCCAGCTGCTGCTCGCCCGCCACCGCGACTGGCAGGAGCGTGAACAATGAGCAGTATCGCGCAAAGCCGTCCACAGCTCAGGCCGAGCCTGCATAAAACGCTGTTTGCCACCTGTATCGGTAACGCGCTGGAGTGGTTTGATATCGCCGTCTACGGCTTTTTCGCCAGTTACATCGCCCACGCGTTCTTTCCGGTCAGCGATCCGTCGGTCTCACTGCTGCTGACCTTTGGCAGCTTCGGCATCGCCTTTCTTATCCGTCCGCTGGGGGCGCTGGTGTTAGGCAACTACGCCGACCGTCATGGCCGTAAAAAGGCGCTGCTGCTGTCGATCAATCTGATGATGCTGGGTGGGGCGATCATTACCTTTATGCCGGGTTACGCTACGATCGGACTGGCCGCGCCGCTACTGATCATCCTGGCGCGGCTGATTCAGGGTTTCTCCGCCGGCGGCGAATTTGGCAGTTCCACCGCTTTTCTGGTGGAGCATTTCCCGGAGCGTAAGGCGTTTATTGCCAGCTGGCAGTTCGCCACGCAGGGAGCCAGCACGCTGATGGCGTCGGCGTTTGGCCTCGGCCTGACGCAGTGGCTCAGCGAAAGTGAAATTCAGGCGTGGGGCTGGCGCATTCCGTTCGCCTTTGGCTTGTTGATTGGTCCGCTGGGGGTCTATATTCGCCGCCACGTGCACGAGCCCGCCAGTTTCGTCGCGCAGGAGAAACATGCCGCGCCGCTGAAGACTCTGTTTGGCCGCCAGAAGGCGCTGATCACCCTGGCGATTGGGCTGATGGTCATTTCGACCGCCATCAACTACATGCTGAACTACATCCCGACCTATGCCACCAAAACGCTGCATTTATCGGGCTCGGTGGCGTTTACCGCAACTCTGGTGGCCGGGATCATCCTGACGGTCGTCACCCCGATAATGGGATTGTGGGCCGAACGGGTGGGGCGGCTGCCTTTGATGTGGGGATCGCTGTTACTGCTGATGGTCACCATCTATCCGGCGTTTAAAGCGATGGTCGATCACACCACACCGACCACGCTGATTTTGCTGGTGGCGTGGATGGCGCTGCTGAAGTCGGTTTACTTCTCGACGGTGCCGTCGGTGATGGCCGATCTGTTTCCTGCCACCACCCGGGCCAGCGGCATGGCGATCAGTTATAACGTGGCGGTGACGGTGTTCGGTGGCTTTGCACCGTTGATTTGCAGCCTGCTGATCCAGGTCACCGGCAGCAGCCTGGCACCGGGCTATTACCTGATGGCGGTCGCGGTGCTGAGTGGAATTGCGCTGTTGCGCAGCAGTAAGCGGCTGGGATAACAAAACGGGCCGTCACTGCGGCCCGTTTTACCGGCTTAGCTGAACTGCAGATAGGCAACGTGGGTCTGCAGGAACTCTTCCAGCCCATGTTTGCCGTCGGCCCCGCCAACGCCTGATTTACGCCAGCCAGCATGGAAGCCCTGCATCGCCTCGAAGTTTTCGCGGTTAACGTAGGTTTCGCCAAACTTCAGCTGACGCAGCGCCTTCATGGTGGTGTTGATATCCCGGGTATAGAGCGAAGAGGTCAGGCCATATTGGCAGTCGTTAGCCAGCGCGATCGCCTCGTCCAGCGTTTTGAAGCGCATCACCGGCAGCACCGGACCAAAAATCTCCTCCTGCATGATCTCCATCTCCTGACGAACTCCGGTGATCAGCGTCGGCTCAAAAAAGAAGCCCTGATCGCCGACCCGTTTGCCGCCCAGCACCACCGTTGCGCCAGCCGCCACCGCATTGGCCACTTTCTGTTCGACGCGCTGCAGGGCCGCGGCGTTAATCAGCGGTCCCATATCAATATCACTGTGCTGAGCCGGATCGCCCAGCTTCACCTGACGAAAGGCGGCGGTCAGCGCGGTGATAAAGCGGTCGTAAATGCCGTCCTGCACATAGACGCGCTCCGCACAGTTACACACCTGGCCGCTGTTGATCATCCTTGAGCTGACGATTGCCCGCACCGCCAGGTCGATATCGGCATCATCCATCACAATCGCCGGGGCTTTTCCTCCCAGCTCCAGCGACACTTTAGTCACATTTTTCGCCGCAGCCTGCATGGTAGCAACACCGGCTCCGACGCTGCCGGTCAGGCTGACCAGTCCGACTTTAGGATTCGCCGCCAGCTCCTGTCCGACTTCCGGACCGTAGCCATAAACGAAGTTTATCACGCCGGCGGGCAGGCCAAGGGTGTGTAAAATATCGGCAAAGATCGCGGCGTTATTCGGCGTCAGTTCGCTGGGTTTGATCACAATGGTGTTGCCGGTGATCAGTGCCGGTGCCGCTTTGCGTGCAATCAGGAAGAACGGAAAGTTCCACGGTAAAATGCCGGTGGTGACGCCGATGGCCTTTTTAAACAGGAAGATATTTTCGTTTGGCCGATCGCTGTTGATGATCTCACCCTCATAGCGTCGCGCCCACTCAGCCATATAGTCGAGGTAATCCGCAGTAAACAACACTTCTGTCTGCGCCAGACCCTGGGTTTTGCCGCCTTCAGCCACAATGGTGGCGGTCAGTTGCGGTTCACGCGCGCGGATCGCGGTGGCGATTTGGTGCAGCCAGACGCCACGTTCAACCGCAGGCAACGCTTCCCACTGCGGCTGTGCCGCTTCGGCGGCGAGGATCGCGCGCTGTGCATCTGCGGCGCTGCCCTGCGGAATACGCGACAGCAGCGCTTCGGTGGCCGGATTAATCACCTCAATCCACTTATCGTTGTGGTCGGCGACAAACTCGCCATTAATGTAATGTTGATGATGTGTTGTCATTCGCAGGTTTCTCCGCTCTCGGTGCGTTGCAATAATGTGGTTGAAGAGTGAAGCAGATCCGGCGGAGCGACCTTTTGCTGATTGCCACGGGCATAAGACGGCTGGCAACCAATCACAGATATCGGCGCGTTTTACGGCAAAAACGGCAAATTGTTGTAGATTTAACAGAGCGAAGACGTAAAAAGAGGGGGACATCATGGCAAACGGATGGGCGTCTGAAGGCGCCGTGCAGGAGCAGATCGACAGTACCGTTAACGACGGCATTGAACGTGTCCGGCAGTCAATCGGCCACGGCGAAAGCGCCACCGAATGTGAACTCTGTGGCGAACCGATACCCGAGGCGCGACGTCAGGCGCTGAAAGGCGTGCGCTACTGTGTTTCCTGTCAGCAGAAAATCGACAAACAGCAGCAGAGCAGCAGTTTATATAACCGTCGTGGCAGTAAAGACAGCCAGTTACGTTAGATGTCAGGACCCTGGCATGGCCAGGCCGCTGCCAATAAACCACGCCAGAAAGCCGACGCCCGCCACGATAATAGCGATAGGAAAGAGGATTCCAATTCTCATGATTTTCCTGTTGCAAACAGAGAGGAGTAAGGCGGGCGATCTTATCACGACAGGTGCAGGACTGCGCGGTGGGTTTTCAGCAGGGTAAACAGCTGGAACTGGGTGGCGTCATTCACCTCACGTAGCAGTTCGCCCTTGTTGAATACGATGTGGTGAATGTGACCCAGCTGACGCCACACCACGATCGCCGAAGCGATCAGCGCACAATGCTGTTCAGCCTGAACGCATTCCAGGGTGGCGTACTGCGCATCCTCCAGCCCATTTACAAACACCTTTATCGCCTCAGCCGGCAGAATCGCCCGCAGGTCATCCAGCATTACCTGACTGACTGAACGTGAAAGAAACAGCGTTAACCACTTAGTCGTCATGCCAATCCCTGAATTCGATCAATTTTCCCCAGTTTATACGACCCCGGCCGCCGTAAGGAAAGGCTTCTTTGTTGTTTTGCCAAATTGATCGTGCGCATGGCAGCCAGATCGATAATGTGCTGCGCTACACAGCAAAATAATAAAAAAGATAGAATAATAAACCACTTAAGCGGAAAGCCGTCCGGTAACCTGACAAAGATGAATTTGTGATCCTTAACGGGAATAACGCGGAGATTTTGCCAACAGGCGGCAGCATCCGGCATTCATTCAAAGGCTGAGGAATTCCTGCAAAACGTAGACTGCCTGCTAAGCGGAAATCGTTGGGTTTCCGTCAGGCCTCAACCTAACCAGGAAAAAACAATGAACAGTGCCATTATTGCCGGCATCTTCTGGCATTTTGTCGGAGCTGCCAGTGCCGCGTGTTTCTACGCGCCGTTTAAACAGGTGAAAAGATGGTCATGGGAAACCATGTGGTCGGTCGGTGGCCTGATGTCGTGGCTGATCCTGCCGTGGGCGGTGAGTGCAATTTTGCTGCCCGACTTCCGCGCCTATTACAGTAGCTTCAGCCTGGCGCAATTGCTGCCGGTGTTTCTGTTTGGTGCCATGTGGGGCGTGGGCAATATCAACTACGGTCTGACCATGCGCTATCTTGGGATGTCGATGGGGATCGGCATCGCCATTGGCATCACGCTGGTGGTCGGCACCCTGATGACGCCGCTGCTGCAGGGCCGGTTTGGTGAGCTGTTTGCCTCTGCCGGCGGACGCTTAACCCTGCTGGGCGTGCTGGTGGCGCTGATTGGCGTGGCGATCGTCTCGCGTGCTGGCCTGCTGAAAGAGCGGGCGCTGGGGATTAACGCGCAGGAGTTTAACCTGAAGAAAGGGCTGGTGCTGGCGGTAATGTGCGGCATCTTCTCCGCCGGGATGTCATTCGCTATGGATGCCGCGAAGCCGATGCACCAGGCGGCGGCACAGCTGGGTATCGATCCGCTGTATGTCGCGCTGCCGAGCTACGTGGTGATTATGGGCGGCGGGGCGCTGGTCAATCTGGCCTTCTGTTTCTACCGGCTGGCAACCCGACCTGAGCTGTCAGTGCGCAAGGATCTCTCGGTGGCGAAACCGCTGCTGCTGGCGAACGTCGCCTTTGCGGTGCTCGGTGGCACCATGTGGTATCTGCAATTCTTCTTCTACGCCTGGGGCCATGCGCGTATTCCGGCGCAGTATGATTACGTCAGCTGGATGCTGCACATGAGCCTTTACGTGCTGTGCGGCGGGCTGGTCGGCTTACTGATGAAAGAGTGGAAGTCAGTGGGGCGTCGGCCGGTCGGGGTGTTATCGATTGGTTGTGTAGTGATCATTATCGCAGCCAACATCGTTGGGCTCGGCATGGCCGCCTGATCGGTTCAGCGGAAAACTGCACAATGCGAGCCTGCATCCCAGGCTCGCATTATTGCGATTCGGTGTCGGTGTTTTTCAGCGTCTGCCCGGATGAGATAAAACGCTGACGCCAGGCGCTGGGGGTCAGGCCGGTATCACGGGTAAACACCACCGAAAAATAGTTACTGTCATCAAAGCCGCAGCGGGCGGCCACTTCACCAATCAGACAATCCTGGGTGCGCAGCAAATACTTCGCCTGGCAAAGCTGCAGCTGACGCAGATAATGCCCAATCGTCATGCCGGTCTGCTGACGAAACAGCTGCCTGAGTGCCCGTTCATTTAACTGATTATGCTGGCAAAATTCGGCCAGATCGAACGGACGGGCAATCGCGCCCTGTAATGCCGACATCAGCAAATCTAACTGTTCACCTTCCGGCAATGCCCACGGGCGATCGGCGGCATAGCCATGACGGCGCAGGATCAGCGCCAGCTGTAAAAACAGCGCTTCTGATAGCTGCACCGACAGCGGATCGCTTTTGCGGCTTTCACGCTCCAGCTGACTAATCACCCCGCGGGCCAGCGCCATGCCGCGCGTGGTCAGACGCCAGCAGCCAGGCGCATCGGCGCCTTGCGGCGGCAACAGCTGATTCCAGTCAAGCCCGAGGCCAAAGCGATCACGGCAGTAGAGGATATTGTCCAGCACCAGATCGTTGACGCTGTCATAGCTGTGGCAGTCACTGTCGCGGATATAAAAAACGTCGCCGCAGGTAATCAGCCACGGGCGATCGTTGAGGACGTGCAGGCCGTTGCCGCGCCAGACAATCACGATTTCGCTGAATTCGTGTCGGTGCGGCGGGAAAGAGGGTTGGGGCATCCGTTCGGCTACCGCCACCGGTAAACTGGTGGCAGGAAAATAATCATCCCGGCTGAGTATCAACGTCATACTGTGCTCCTTTACCCCATCTGCTGGCGCTCCGCGCGCGGCGCGCAGCCAAATTCGCGCCTGAACAGGGTGGAGAAGTGGTTACTGTCACCGAATCCACACTGAAAGGCGATATCCGTAATGCGTATATCACTGTGACGCAGTAAATGCCGCGCCTGCAACAACCGCAGCCGGTTCAGATAACGCTGCGGTGTGCTGCCGGTTTGCTGCTTCATCTGCCGATGCAGCGTGCGCAGCGACAGGGAGAAACGATCGGCCAGCTGATCCCAGACGATCTCATCGCTGTAATGGTCGTTCAGCCAGTCAAGCAAGCGATGCAGTCGCGCTTCCTGATCCTGACTCTGCTCATCACGGCACGCCTCACGTAACAGCACCAGCAGTTGTAAAAATAGCTGCTCCTGGCGCGCCTGCTTCTCCAGCGACCAGGCATCATCCTGCCGCATCTGACTTGCCACGCTCAGCGCCTGGCTCATCACTTTATGATTAATGCGCCAGTGCGAAGCATACTGTCCATCCTGGTCACCGGGCAGCAGCGCCTGCAGTCCGGAAAGAAAACGAAAAGCGCCGGGACTGCGGTACAGCACATTAGTCAGGCAGAGATTCTCGGTCTGCTCATACAGGTGACGGTCGTGGTCGCGGACAAAACAGACGCAGCCGGCGCACAGCGTTTGCGGCTGACCGTTAAACACGTGAATGCCCGACCCGTGCTCAACCAGCACAATTTCATGAAAATCATGATGATGTTCCGGGAAGGCCTGCTGCGGCACACGCGGTTCAATGGCTATCGCGTAATCGCCTTCCGGAAAGAAATCCGCACTGTGCAAAATGGTCATCATCGCCTCTCGCTACTGTTAACAAATCTGTAACGGAGTCTAAACAGGACGTGGCTACCTTACCTTGAATTTTCCGCTTATCTCAGCAGGAATCCTGCTGATTATTCAAGAAATCCTCAGCAGTTAATAAATTTGCGGCAGGAGTCACATCCCCCTGGCTGCCGTCTCTGTGATCTCTCTCACGAAGTTCTTTGCAAGTCTGCCAGCGCAGGGGGCCCGCTGGCACTGTCGGGAAGGTAGCCGCCCGGCAAGATTTCTACTCTGTGACCATCAAATCACAGGAAAAAATGCTGCCATGACCACGCGAAATATTGTTGCTATCGATCTCGGCGCATCCAGCGGACGGGTAATGCTCGCACACTGGGATGCCGTACAGCGCCACCTCAGTCTGCGGCAGGTCCGGCGTTTCGCTAATACCCGTCAGCGGCGTGCCGGTTATGACTGCTGGGATCTGGCGCTGCTGGAGCAGGAAATCCGAGCCGGGCTGGCGCAGCTGGATGCAGAAGGCGTGGTGGCGGACAGCATCGGGATTGATACCTGGGGGGTGGATATGGTGCTGCTGGATGCGCACGGCGAGCAGGTCGGTCAAGCCGTCAGCTACCGTGATGCCCGCACCCACGGCCTGATGGAGCAGGCGCAGCGCGACCTCAGCCACAGCGCGATCTATGCCCGCACCGGCATTCAGTTCCTGCCGTTTAATACGCTGTATCAAATGCGCGCACTGCATCAGCAGCAGCCCGACTGGCAGGCCCGCGTCGCGCATGCGCTGATGATCCCGGACTATCTGCACTATCGCCTCACCGGCAATCTCAACTGGGAATACACCAACGCCACCACCACGCAGATGCTGAATATCGACAGCGGCGAATGGGATCGCGAGCTGCTGGGCTGGGCCGGAGTCGATGTGGCCTGGTTCGGCCAGCCTCGCGCGCCTGGCAATACGGTCGGCCACTGGCATAACGCCCACGGCGCGGCAATTCCGGTGATTGCCGTCGCCACCCACGACACCGCCAGCGCGGTAGTGGCGACCCCGCTGATGCAGGAGGATGCCGCCTATCTCAGTTCCGGCACCTGGTCATTAATGGGCTTTGAAAGCCTGCAGCCTTACGCGTCGGAGGCGGCGCTGCGCGCTAACATCACCAATGAAGGCGGCGCTGAAGGCTACCGCGTGCTGAAAAACATCATGGGATTATGGTTACTGCAGCGCGTCTGCGATGAGCTCCATATTGACGATCTCAGCCAGCTGATCGCCGAAACCGAACGGCAACCGGCCTGTGTGTCGCTGATCAGTCCGAACGATGCGCGCTTTATCAATCCGGACAGCATGGTCAATGAAATCCAGAACGCCTGTGCAGAGCAGGGCATGCCGGTGCCGCAATCCGCCGCCGCGCTGGCACGCTGCATTTTTGACAGCCTGGCGCTGCTCTACCGTGAAGTGATCGCCGAACTGGCGCAGCTGCGCGGTAAACCTTTCCGCCAGCTGCATGTGGTCGGCGGCGGCAGCCAGAACCACTTTCTCAATCAACTGTGCGCCGACGCCTGTCAGATACCGGTGCTGGCCGGGCCGGTTGAAGCCTCAACCCTCGGCAACGTGGGATGTCAGCTGATCGCGCTCGGCGAACTGACCGATGTGGCCGATTTCCGCTGCTGCGTGATCAACAACTTCCCGCTCAAAACCTTTGAACCGCAAACCACCAGCGTCTTTGCTGCCAGCCAGGCACGCTTCACGGCGCTGAGCCAACCCGCTAAGGAACTCGCTTATGACTAAGCAGATAGAACAGGCTTTTGAACTGGCTAAACAACGTTATGCCGAGATTGGGGTGGATGTTGAACAGGCCATCCGTCAGCTGGATGCGATTCCGGTCTCAATGCACTGCTGGCAGGGCGATGATGTGCGGGGCTTCGAAAACCCGCAGGGCGCATTAACCGGCGGAATTCAGGCAACCGGCAACTATCCGGGACGCGCCCGTAATGCGGATGAGTTGCGTAACGATATCGACAAAGCGATGTCGCTGATCCCCGGCGCGAAACGCCTCAACCTGCACGCCATCTATCTGGAAAGTGACAAACCGGTGGCGCGTGATGAGATTGAGCCGCAACACTTCGCCAACTGGGTCAGCTGGGCCAAAGAGCACCAGCTGGGACTCGACTTCAATCCCAGCTGCTTTTCGCATCCGCTGAGCGCCGACGGTTTTACCCTGTCACATGCTGATAAAACTATTCGTCAGTTCTGGATCGATCACTGCAAAGCCAGCCGCCGGGTTTCCGCCTCGTTTGGTGAGCAGCTGGGCACCCCGTCGGTGATGAATATCTGGGTGCCCGACGGCATGAAAGATATCACCGTCGATCGGCTGGCACCGCGCCAGAGACTGATGAGCGCGCTGGATGAAATCATCGCCGAAAAACTGAATCCGCAACATCACATCGATGCGGTGGAGAGCAAGCTGTTTGGCATTGGCGCTGAAAGCTACACCGTTGGCTCCAACGAGTTTTTCCTCGGTTACGCGGCCAGCCGTCAGACCGCGCTAACGCTGGATGCCGGCCACTTCCATCCGACTGAAGTGATCTCCGACAAAATCTCCGCCGCCATGCTCTATGTGCCGCGTCTGTTACTGCACGTCAGCCGGCCGGTGCGCTGGGACAGCGATCACGTGGTGCTGCTCGATGATGAAACCCAGGCGATCGCCAGTGAGATTGTTCGCCATCAGCTGTTTGACAAAGTGCACATCGGGCTCGACTTCTTTGATGCCTCGATCAACCGCATTGCGGCCTGGGTCATCGGCACCCGCAACGCCAAAAAAGCGCTGCTGCGCGCCCTGCTGGAACCGATCGATCGCCTGCGGCAGGCCGAGGTGGCCGGCGATTACACCGCGCGACTGGCGCTGCTGGAAGAGCAGAAATCTCTGCCGTGGCAGGCGATCTGGGAAGCCTGGTGCCTGCGCCACGACGTGCCAGCCGATGCCAGCTGGTTGAGCGATGTCCGTCACTACGAACAACACATCTTGAGCCAACGTTAAGGAATTCATATGCAAAGCATTCTTTCTTCCTGGTTTGTAAAGGGAATGGTTAAAGCCACCAGTGATATGTGGCTGAAGGGCTGGGATGAGCGTAACGGCGGCAACGTCAGCCTGCGTCTGCTGGAGGAGGAGGTGAAACCTTTTGCCGCCGATTTCTATCCGGAGCCACGCTGCATTGAACTAACCCAGCCGGCGCCTGCGCTGGCAAACTGCTGGTTCCTGGTGACCGGATCGGGCAAGTTCTTCCGCAACGTGCAACTCGATCCTGCCGATTGCCTGGCGCTGCTGCAGGTTGATGACAAAGGACTGTCATTCAAAATTCACTGGGGGCTGTCGAATGGGGGCCTGCCCACCTCTGAACTCGCTTCACATTTCCAGTCACACGGGGTGCGCAAAGCGGTCAGCAACGGCGTTGACCGGGTGATCATGCACTGCCACGCCACTAATTTTATGGCGTTAAGTTATGTGGTCGAGCTGGATTCAGCGCGCTTTACCCGCTTACTGTGGGAAGGCAGCACCGAATGTCTGGTGGTGTTCCCGGATGGGGTCGGCATTCTGCCGTGGATGGTGCCCGGCACTGACGGTATCGGCGCTGCCACGGCGGAGCAGATGCAGTCGCATAGCCTGGTGATGTGGCCGTTCCACGGTATCTTTGGCAGCGGGCCGACCCTGGATGAAACCTTTGGCCTGATCGATACCGCAGAAAAATCCTCTGAAGTGATGGTCAAGGTGCTGTCAATGGGCGGCATCCGCCAGAGTATCACCACCGAACAGCTGGTGGCGCTGGGTGAGCGCTTCGGGGTTCATCCGTGGCAGGCTGCGCTGGATGTGGGGCCTGCCAATGCTTCGTAGAGCCTTTGTGATGCAGGTGAATGCGGACTGCCACGCCGAATATCAGCGACGCCACTCGCCGATCTGGCCGGAGCTGGCAGCAACGCTGAAGGCGCACGGCGCGCACAACTATGCTATCTGGCTGGATGCGGAGCGTAATCTGTTGTTTGCCAGCGTTGAGATTGAGTCGGAAGCGCGCTGGGAGGCGGTGGCCCGCACTGAAGTGTGTCAGCGCTGGTGGGCATCAATGAAAGATCTGATGCCCTCAAATCAGGACAACAGTCCGGTCAGTCAGCCGTTAAAGCCGGTTTTCTTCCTCGAATGAGGTCGGCCTGAAAGGCAACAAGGGCGGCAATCGCCGCCCTGATTTTATTTACGCTTTAGCTGTATCTACGGCTTGTGCTGACAGAGTCCGGTCAGCGTCGGCCACATCGCCATCAGCGTATCAATGATGCTGTCGAGATCGTCCCGCTGCACACCCTCACGCGCCCGCACCGACATGCCTTGCAGCATACAGCCCAGATAGCGCGCCAGCGCCGCGATATTCACCGATTCGCTCAGTTCACCACGCTGCTGGCGGCACAGCAGAAAGTCGCTAAGCGTACTCTCCTGTGACTGATGCTGCTGCTGCAACATGCTGGCGATCTCGGCAGAGGCCGCTGACAGGGTGGTGGAGGTGCAGATAAAGAAACAGCCGCCGGGCGAATCGCCATCGGTAAAGCAGGCGGCGGTTGCGCGGAAGTAACCTTCAATCGCCTGGTCGACCGGCAACGCATCATTGCCGAGCGCCGCGTCACGCCAGGCGCTGAATTTCTCCACGTAGCGCTCCATCGCAGCCCGGAACAATCCCTCTTTATTGACGAATTCAGCGTAGAGCGTGGGCGCTTTCGCCCCGGTTGCCGCCACCAGATCGGCCAACGAGGTTCCCTCATAACCGTGGGTCCAGAACAGGGTCAGCGCTTTATCGAGCGCAGCTTCACGGTCGAAAACTTTTGGCCGACCGCGGCACTTCTTCACATCGCAATCCTGAACCTGGCTCATATATCCTCACGGGTTGTGAAACACCCCATTAAATTACCGATCATTAATAAATTGTGCAAGGGCTGGTGCATTCCGCGTTCAGGGCTGTTGCCATTTTGTGCGACGACGGGCGGAAATCGCCCCTAAGGTTAAGTGAAAAAGGGGGCTGAAGCCCATAATCACGCCACTTCGCGAATAAAATAACGCTCATTAAATAAATATTGACGGCAGACCACAATCGGGCCTATCATTTAATTAATGATCGTTAATTAAATAGCGACACACATTTTCCCACTACCGAATATTGAGAGAGCAACCTATGAAAAACATCAAACTGAGTCTGGCCGCGCTGGCACTTTCTACCCTGACCTTTGGTGCATTCGCCGCAGATCAGGTCAGCAGCGACCCAATCAATCAGCAGCCGGTCGGCACCATTTCTGTCCAGGGCGGCAGCAACCTCAACTCCCTTGAAGCGCAGTTAAATGCCAAAGCGGATGAAGCGGGTGCCAAATCCTTCCGTATCACCTCAACCAGTGGTCAGAACAAATTGCACGGCACCGCCGTGATTTATCAGTAATTAAATGTTGAGAAGGGGTTCGTTATGAAAAGTATCAGTATGATGGTGGTGGCTGCGCTACTCGGCGGCCTCTCCTTTGCCAGCGTGGCGGCTCAGCAGGTCACTCAATCGCCGCTCGACCAGCAAAAAATTGGCGTGATCAGCGCGACGGGCAGCACCAACCTGACCTCGCTGGAACAGCAACTGTCAGACCGGGCCAGCGATGTCGGTGCAAAGTCTTTCCGCATCACTTCGACCTCTGGCAACAACAACCTGCATGGCACCGCAGTCATCTATAAGTAAGATGAAACAGGCTTCAGATAACCGCTTATCTGAAGCCTTTTTTCTAGCCGTTACTGCGTAACTGCGGGTAGCGACGGAAGATATAGACACACCATAACAGCGCGACCAGACCGATCATCCCGCCGACATTGCCCACATCGGCCATCTGCAGATGCAGACTGACCTGATTACCCAGCAGCGCGCCCGCGCCAATCCCGATATTGTAAATACCCGACATCAGCGACATCGCAACGTCTGTGGCATCAGGTGCCAGTGACAGCACCCGCACCTGCATACCGAGGCCAATCATCATCATCGCCATGCCCCAGATGACACACAGGGTGGAGATGGCAGCAGGACGGACCGCAGCAAAAATCAGCAGTCCCATGCAGAGTGTAATCAGCGCAATGGCGGCGATCAGCAGACCCGACGGGAATTTATTGCCCAGCGAACTGAACAGGATGCTGCCGATAATGCCGGCCGATCCGAACAGTAGCAGCAGCAGGGTGGTGAAGTTCTCACCCGAATGCGCCACCGCCTGCATAAAGGGTTCGATGTAGCTGTAAGCGGTGTAGTGCGCGGTCACCACCAGCGTCACCAGCAGATACATACTGACTAACGCCGGGCGACGGAACAGCATCGGTACGCTGCTCAGTGAACCGGTATGTTCACTCGGCAGACGCGGCAGAATGCGCACCAGCATAATCATCAGCACCAGCGCCGAGAGGCCAATCGCACCAAAGGTGGTACGCCAGCCGAGATACTGACCCACCACGCGGCCAATCGGCACGCCCAGCACCATCGCAAGCGCCGTACCGGTTGCCAGCATGCTCAGCGCCTGGGTTTTCTTGCCCGCCGGGGCGACGCGGATCGCCAGCGATGCGGTGATCGACCAGAACACCGCGTGCGACAGCGCGATACCAATACGCGAGACGATCAGCGAACGGAAGTCCCACGCCACGGTTGACAGCACATGGCTGATGATAAAGATCAGGAACAGCACGCCGAGCAGCATACGTCGTTCAATATTGCGGGTCAGCAGCATCAGCGGCAGCGAGAGCAGCGCCACCACCCAGGCATAGATGGTGAGCATGATGCCGACATCCGCGGTCTGCATCGAGAAATCAGCGGCGATATCCGATAGCAGACCCACCGGCACAAATTCGGTGGTGTTGAAAACAAACGCGGCAATAGCCAGCAACACCACGCGAAGCCAGGCCGTTTTACGTGAAACAGTTGTTGATTGCATGAGGAGTCAAATCAGTCAGAGCAGCGAAATCGGATGTGGCAGAAACATCCAGCGAAAGTGACCTGCGTCACAAATTAGTGACTATTGTAGTGAATAAACCGGGAAGGGGAACCTTATAAACCGTTTTTAATCCTGAATATTTTTTATCGCCCTGCGCCAGGGCGATAGCCTGAGGTTATTGACCGCGCCGCCGCGCCGGCATCATCCGCAGCAGGGTGTTGTCTTTCAGCAGATAATGATGAAACAGCGCCGCCGCCGCGTGCAGGCCGATTAACCAGTAGCCAAGCGGAGCCAGCGTCTCATGCCAGTCAATCAGCATATCCGCCAGATCGAAATTGGGTTCCGCCGCCACCGGCATGCTGATACCAAACAGCCACCATTCACGGCCTTTCAGATAGCGTGATGTCAGACCCAGTATCGGCAGGGCAATAAACAGCGCATAGATCATAGTATGAGTCAGATGTGCCAGCCCGGTTTGCCAGCGCGGCGCGGCAGGAACAATCGGCGGCGAACGATGACGGGTGCGCAGCACCAGGCGGGCAATCATCAACACCAGTACCGACGCGCCTGCGCTGAAATGGGTGATGATCATCGCATAACCCTGCCACGAACCGCGCTGAGCAAAACCACGCAGTTCAATAGTGGCATAGGCGGTCGCCACCAGTAAAAAAGTCAGCCAGTGAAGGGCGATCTGTGAACCCGCAAACTTTTCCCGCATGGTAAAACCCGTTAATAAGAATCAGGCGTTCTAACATAACCGAAAATAGCGGAAAATCTTAACAAATTAGCGCAGCGGAAGCCTTGCTCAATCGCGGTCAGGCTAACGTGAGGTAAAAGTATGTTTCAGGGCCACAGCCGGCTGCGGGTCGTCCCCGGTGTGGCTAATGAGTGAGCAGCAGGTTTCACAGCCCATTGCGCCAGAATAATACTTTTTCGCCTGCAGGATAGCCGCATTGACGTGGTAAAAACTGCCGAGAAACAGCCGTTCGGCTGGCGCGGGCAGAAAGGGACAGCCCGCCGCATGTACCACATGGTTATGGTTGTAACCTGATTGTTTGTTGACGTAATAGTAGAGAGCCACAGGCGATCCTTTTTGCTGTGTCAGGCGACAGAAGGGTGCAGATGTCACAATCAGACCGATTATAGCGGGAAAAATACCATATGTTGCGGCTGGACCTGAAAGTTGTCTCACCGGCGGCGATAAAAAAGGCCCGGCACAGTGGCCGGGCCAGCAATTCAGAGGGAACAGGGGATCAAAGCTTTTTACACTGCAACCGCCAGGCCACCAGCAGAGCCAGCAGCAGCAGGGCGCTGATAAACAGCGTGATACCGATCCAGCCGTAGTTATGCCAGAACACCCCGCCCAGCGTCCCGGCGACGCTTGACCCGACGTAATAGCTGAACAGATAGAGTGAAGAAGCCTGACCGCGGGCGCGACGGGCCCGCAGGCCAATCCAGCTGCTGGCCACCGCATGGGCGGCAAAAAAGCCAGCGGTGAACAGCATCATGCCGGGCAAAATCAGCCACAGTGAATTAAAGGCGGTGAACAACAGGCCAGCCAGCATAATCGCGGTGGCACCGAACATCACCGGCCCGCGTCCCAGCCGGCTGGTTAACGCGCCCGCTTTCGGCGAACTCCATGAACCGGTGAGATAGACCACCGACAGCAGACCGACCACCGCCTGACTGAGATGCCAGGGCGCAGCCAGCAAACGGTAGCCGATGTAGTTAAACAGCGTGACAAAGGCCCCCATCAGCAGAAAGCCTTCTGCAAACAGCCACGGCAGCCCTTCATCGCGCCAGTGCAGACGAAAATTAATCAGCAGGTTGCGGGGACGCAGCGAGGTGGCGCGGAAATGGCGCGACGCCGGCAGGATTTTCCAGAACATCACCGCCGAAGCCAGAGAAAAGCAGCCGATAACCGCAATCGCCACCCGCCATGAAAAGAAGTCGGTCAGCACGCCGCTCAGCAGGCGGCCACTCATGCCGCCGATGGAATTACCGCTGATGTACAGCCCCATTGAGAACGCCACCACCCGCGGGTCCATCTCTTCACTCAGCCAGGTCATGCCGACTGCGGCGACCCCGCTCAGCGCCAGGCCCATCAATGCGCGCATGATCAGAATGCCGTGCCAGCTGGTCATAGTAGCGGAGATCAGGGTACAGATGGCGGCCAGCATCAGCGCGGTAACCATCACAGATTTGCGCCCGACCGCATCAGACAGCGGGCCGGTCACCAACAGGCCCAGCGCCATCAGCCCGGTAGAAATTGAGAGCGACAGGCTGCTGGCGGCGGGTGATACGCCAAACTGCTGCGACAGCACCGGCAATATTGGCTGGACACAGTAGAGCAGGGCAAAGGTGGCGAGACCGGCTGAAAACAGGGCCAGCGTGACGCGCATAAACTGCGGCGTTCCACGGGTAATCCAGCCCGATGCAGCCAGCGATTCTGGCGATCTGCATCCCACGTCATCCGCAACGGTTCCTGCCTGAGTAGTGCGACCCACAATCTTTCCTTAGTGTTAAAAAACCTGTCGTCAGCTTAGAAAAGGCTGATTATGATGTATAATATATTAATAATCTCAAATAAGACGTTAAAGATATGAATATCGAGCTGCGCCATCTGCGTTATTTCATTGCGGTCGCCGAGGAATTGCATTTCGGCCGGGCGGCGCTGCGGCTGAATATTTCTCAGCCGCCGCTCAGTCAGCAGATCATTCAGCTGGAAACGGCAACCGATGCCCGGCTGTTTAATCGCACCAACCGCAGCGTGCAGCTGACGGCTGCCGGTCAGCAGTTACTGCAGGATGCGCGTGCCATTCTGTTGCAGGTGGAACAGGCGGCTGACCGGGCGGCGCGGCTGCATCGCGGAGAACAAGGAGAGCTGCGCATCGGCTTTACCTCCTCAGCGCCGTTTACTGCCGTGGTGTCCGATGCGCTGTACCAGTTTCGCCAGCGCTGGCCACAGGTGCATATCCAGATGCAGGAGATCAACACCCGCCAGCAACTGGCCCCGCTGCATGACGGACGGCTCGATCTCGGCGTGATGCGCAATACGCCACTGCCAGCGGATTTGCGTCACCAGCTGCTGCTGAGCGAACCGCTGTATGCGGTGGTGCACTGGGCGCATCCGCTGGCCTCGGCAGAGAGAATTTCGGTCAGCGCGCTGGCGGCGGAGCCGTTTGTCTTTTTCGATCCGCAGGTCGGGACCGCACTCTACAGCGACATTCTGGCGCTGCTCCACCGTTATCAGATTAAGCCCTACATCACTCAGGAAGTGGGTGAGGCGATGACCATTCTCGGTCTGGTAGCGACCGGGCTCGGCGTATCCATCTTGCCCGCCTCTTTTCGCCGGGCGCAGCTGGCTGATGTTATCTGGCTGCCGCTGGCAGAAAGTGATGCTATTTCAGAGCTGTGGTTAGTCTGGTCCGCAGAGCGCGAAATAAATGAGCAGATGCGCCATATGATGACTTTACTGCAGCAAAAAAAGGCGTAAGTCTGGCCGGTCCCGACGACAATGTGTGCGATAAATCACATTTCTAATCAAATATTTGACGCTGCTGCCTGATCTGCCTCACCATGGCGCATGTTTATTTAGAAGCGCGAAAATAACCGGGAGCAGGGTTGTGAATCTGGACAGTCAACCTGGCCATATTGACCAAATTAAGCAAACCAATGCAGGCGTCGTATATCGATTAATTGATCAATTCGGTCCTATTTCGCGTATCGAACTTTCCCGACGCGCCCAGCTCGCGCCCGCCAGCATCACCAAAATCGTCCGTGAAATGCTGGATGCCCATCTGGTGCAGGAGACGGAGTTTCAGGAGCCAGGCAGCCGCGGCCGTCCGGCCATTGGCCTGATACTCGACACCGACGCCTGGCACTATCTGGCGATTCGCCTGCACCGTGGTGCCATGACCTTTACCCTGCGCGACCTCAGCAGCCGGGAACTGGTGGAGGATAGCCTGCCGCTGCCGGATGAATCGGCTCAGCCGCTGCTAACCGCGCTGATCGACCAGGTTGACGCCTTCTTTATTCGTCATCAGCAGCGGCTGGAACGCCTGACCGCCATCGCCGTGACCCTGCCAGGACTGATTAATGCCGCCTCTGGCGTAGTACACCGGCTGCCGGGATATCAGGTGCGCGACATGCCGCTCGGCGACGCGCTGGCGGCCCGAACCGGCGTACCGGTGTTTGTACAGCACGATATTTCCGCCTGGACACTGGCCGAATCGCTGTTTGGTGCCTCACGTGGCGCAGAAGATGTGATTCAGATTGTAATTGATGAAACGGTCGGAGCTGGGGTGATCAGCGGTGGGCAACTGCTGCATAAACGCGGCCGGGCGCTGGTGGAAATCGGCCATACTCAGATCGATCCCTACGGCCAGCAGTGTTATTGCGGCAATCACGGCTGCCTCGAGACGGTGGCCAGTATCGGTAGCCTGCTGGCGCTGGCTGCGCAGCGACTGCCGACCCAGCCTGACAGCCTGCTGCACCATCAGCCGCTGACGCTGGCCTCGCTCTGTGCCGCGGCGCAGTCCGGCGATCGCCTGGCACGCGACACCATTGCCAGCGTGGGTCATCACGTCGGGCGGATTCTGGCGATGATGGTGAATATCTTTAATCCGCAACATATTCTTATCGGTTCACCGCTCAATGCCGCGGCAGATGTGCTGTTTCCGGCGGTCAGCAACACCATTCTGCAACAGTCGCTGCCGGCCTACAGTGCCAGTATACAGCTGGCACCCACTGCGTTTAGTGAGCCGGGAACGCTGGGCGGCGCGGCGCTGATCAAAGATTCGCTCTACAGCGGTTACCTTTTAGTGAAGTTATTGCAAGGTTAAGCCTGACTAATCTTGCGCTAACGCAATCTGTTCTCATCTTCGATTCCTTAAAATGCGGAGTATTAGTAGGGTTAATCGCCGATTAGCCGCAACCGGTTTAAGAGGAGAAGTAGAGTGAAGAGACTATTTGTTACCGGCACCGATACCGCTGTCGGTAAAACCGTAGTATCGCGTGCGCTGTTGCAAAGTTTTATCAAAGCAAACCTCAGCGCGGTCGGATACAAACCCGTGGCGCGCTGCGCAGTGAAAACCGCTGACGGCCTGCGCAATAAAGATGCGCAGCTGCTGCAAAGCGCATCTTCTGTCGCACTGCCGTATCAGGCCATCAACCCGCTGTTGTTTGAGGAGCAGGAGATCGCCACCCACAGCGGTCAGGTGATTCAGTATGAATTACTGACCCAGGGCCTGAACAACCTGACCGAACAGGCGGATCGGGTGATAGTAGAGGGCACCGGCGGCTGGCGCAGCCTGATGAATGATGCGCGTCCGCTTTCCGGCTGGGTGATTGAGCAGCAGTTACCGGTGGTGCTGGTGGTCGGTATTCAGACTGGCTGTATCAGCCATGCGCTGCTCACCGCCGAAGCGATTCAACAGGACGGGTTACCGCTGGTCGGATGGGTCGCCAACCGCATTAATCCGGGCCTGGCGCAATACAGCAACATCATCGAAGTGCTGCGGGCAAAAATCCCGGCACCGCTGCTGGGTGAACTGCCGTATCTGCCGCGCGCCGAACAGCGCGATCTGACGGCCTACTTCGATATCTCACTGCTGGAGCAGCCAGGCCTGCACTCTGTGAGTGCAAAGATCGCCTGATCATGAAACAAAATAACTCATCTGCGCCGGTGGTGAATGTAAAGTTGCACCCTTGCCACCGGCCGCGTCGTGGAATTATAACGTTACTTTTCAGTCACCTGGTCTGCAAGGCGAGGTGACGCAGCGCTGATGGCGCAAAAAATGCATTAGTCCGGCTAATCACTGTTGCCGGAGCACCGTCATGTCGCAATCACACGAGAAAGGTTTGTTATATGGGCTGGATGCCCGTATTGGTCCCGTCCCGGCGTTTTTCGCCGCCCTGCAGCATCTGCTGGCCAGCGTCGTCGGCATCATCACGCCGCCGCTGATTATCGGTTCAGTATTGGGGCTACAGGCCTATATTCCCTACCTGATCAGCATGTCACTATTGGTTTCGGGCCTCGGTACCTTTATACAGGCGCGGCGCCTGTTCGGCATCGGAGCCGGAATGATCTGCCTGCAGGGCACCAGCTTCGCGTTTCTCGGCGTGCTGCTATCAGGCGGCCTGATGGTAAAGGCGCGCGGCGGATCGCCCGAGGAGATCATGGCGATGCTGTTTGGCTGCAATCTGGTGGCGGCGCTGATCCCGATCCTGATTAGCCGCTGTGTCGGTCCGTTGCGTAAAGTGCTGACCCCGGTAGTCACCGGTACGGTGATCACCCTGATTGGCATCAGCCTGATTAAAGTCAGCATCACCGACTGGGCCGGTGGACACAACGCCCGTGATTTTGGTGCCCCCGGTAACCTGGCGCTGGGAGCGCTAACGCTGCTGGTGATTGTGGCGCTTAACCGTGCGCGTAACCGCTGGGCCAGACTGATGGCGGTGGTGGTCGGAATTGTAGTGGGCTGCATCGCGGCAGCGTTAACCGGCCATCTGCAACTGAAAGCGCCGGACCACAGCGCGGCGCTGGTGCTGCCTGCGCTGTTTAAGTTCGGCTTTGCCTTTGACTGGACCATTTTCTTGCCAATTGCGCTGGTGTCGGTGATTGCGGTGATTGAAGCGGTGGGCGATCTCACCGCCAATTGCCTGATATCACAACAGCCGATCGGCGGCGCATCGTTTCAGCAGCGGCTGCAGGGCGGTATTATGGCAGATGGCGTCAGCTGTCTGCTGGCGGCCGTTTTCTCGGCATTTCCCAACACCACCTTTGCGCAAAACAACGGGGTGATCCAGATGACCGGCGTGGCCAGCCGCTACGTCGGGATGGTGCTGGGGTTAATGCTGGCGCTGCTCGGGTTGTTCCCGGCGGTCGGCTCCCTGTTGCAGCAAATCCCGCCGCCGGTGCTGGGCGGAGCGACTATCGTGATGTTCGGCAGCGTGGTTGCCGCAGGCATCCGGGTGATGACGCAGACGCCGTTAGGTCGCCGTGAGATGCTGATCGTCGCGGTTTCGTTTGGCGTCGGCCTGGGCGTTGAAGCGGTGCCGGAGGTGCTGAAACAGTTACCCCCGCTGATCAACACGCTGTTTGGTCATGCGGTGACTACCGGTGGTTTGCTGGCTATTCTGCTGAATATGGTGTTGCCGGAGGAGGCGCGCGCCGTGGCCGTCGTACCGACCCAGGTGCTCAACAGCAGCGAAGAGCAGGCATAAAAAAAGGGCCATTTTGGCCCTTTTTCAATTAGCGGTCAGCGCGATTACGGGTTCAGGCGGCGGCGGGTACGGCCTGAACTGAGGTAATCGGCGATATAATCCTGGGAGATCTCTCCGCTGTAGCGACCTTCTTCATCGACAATCGGCATCCAGACGGTGTTGTGCTCATACAGTTTTGACAGCACCACGCGCAGGTTCTCTTCCGCTTTTCCGGTTACCTTAAAGGTGTGCAGGCGCTCTTCGCAGCGGCCGCTGGCGTTACGTGCCTCACGCCGCTTCACAAAGCCGAGCGGTTTGCCATCTTCATCCACCACGGTAATCGAGCGCATATCATTTTCATCCATGGTGCCGAAGGCCTCTTCCAGTGAGGTTGAGCGCTGTACGGTGATGGTCGGCTGCTGATCGGTAACGTCGCCCGCCTGAACCAGCAGCAGGCGCTTCAGCGTCCGGTCCTGACCGACAAAGGATCCGACAAAGTCGTTGGCTGGGGTCGCCAGCAGCTCGTCCGGGCTGGCGCACTGCACGATTTTGCCCTGACCAAACACCGCGATTCGGTCGCCGAGTTTCAGTGCTTCATCGATGTCATGACTCACCAGCATCACGGTTTTCTTCAGCTGACGCTGCATATCGAGAAATTCGTTCTGGATCACTTCACGGTTAATCGGGTCCACCGCACCAAAGGGTTCATCCATCAGCAGCACCGGTGGATCAGCCGCCAGCGCCCGGATTACGCCGATACGCTGCTGCTGGCCGCCCGACATTTCACGCGGGTAGCGATGCAGGAACTTACCCGGGTCGAGCGCCACCATACTCATCAACTCGGTGGCGCGCTCCCGGCAGCGTTTCTTATCCCAGCCCAGCATGCGCGGCACCACGGTAATGTTCTCTTCGATGGTCATGTTGGGAAACAGGCCAATCTGCTGGATCACATAGCCGATGTTACGGCGCAGCGTGGTGGTGTCCTGAGTGCTGGTGTCTTCGCCATTGATCAGAATACGGCCGCTGGTGGCGGGGATCAGCCGGTTAATCATCTTCAGGGTGGTGGTTTTGCCGCAGCCCGATGGCCCCAGCAGCACGCACATCTCACCGGCCGGCACTTCCAGGCTAACGTTATCCACCGCTTTCATGGTGGTGCCGTTTTTCTGGGTAAAGGTTTTCGTCAGGTTTTCCAGTGTAATCATTATCGAATTCCCTTAGGAGTCAGCGCCTGCTGCAAACGGTGCAGCAGCCAGTCAAGAACAATCGCCAGCAGGCAAATCATTAACGCCCCGGCTATCAACATACGAATATCACTGCCGCTGATGCCGTCGAGCAACAGCTGACCCAGGCCGCCTGCGCCAATCACCGCCGCGATCGCCATCACGCCGACGTTCATTACCACTGCGGTGCGGATACCGCCGAAGATCACCGGCAGGGCCATCGGGATTTCAACCCAACGTAACCGTTGCCAGAAGGTCATGCCGATGCCACGACCGGCTTCGCGCAGGCCGTCGGGCAGGTTCTCCAGCGCGGTATGGGTATTACGCACAATTGGCAGCAGCGAGTAGAGAAACACCGCGGTAATCGCTGGCAGGGCGCCAATGCCCTGACCGATGATGGAGAACAGCGGGATCATCAGGCCAAACAGCGCGATAGTCGGTATAGTCAGCACCACGGTGGCGATACCGAGGATCGGCGTCGCCAGCCAGCGAACCCGGACGATCAGAATGCCGAGCGGCACGCCAATCACAATCGCCAGCCCAACCGCGACTAGCACCAGCCAGGTGTGCTGCCAGCTGAGCGTCAGCAGGCTGTTCCAGTTATCCATGATGTAGTGAAGGGTATCCACAGTGCCTCCTTACAGCATGTTTTTGGATTTAAGGAAATCACGCGCCACCTGTTCCGGTGACTGGTGATCGATATCGACCCGCTTGTTCATTTCGGTGATCGACTCATCGGTAATCAGCGGTGATAGCTGATTCAGCGCCGCTTCCAGCCCCGGATGGCTCTCCAGCACATCTTTACGCACCACCGGCGTGACGTTATAGCTCGGGAAGAAGTGCTTATCATCCTCCAGCACTTTCAGGTCGAAGCCTTTCACCCGGCCGTCGGTGGTATAGATCAGACCGGCATCGACGAAGCCATCACGGATAGCGTTATAAACTAAGCCGGGGTCCATCTGACGGATCTGCGGCCGATCCAGCGCCATGTTATAGGTCTTCTGCAACGGCTTCATGCCGTCTGAGCGGCCGGAGAACTCCAGATCCAGCCCCAGTCGCCAGTTGTGCTCCGGGTCCTGTTTACGCACCTGCTCCAGCTTCGTCACCAGCTGCGACAGGGTGGTGATCCCCTCTTTTTCCGCCCGCTGCCGGGTCATGGCAAAGGCATAGGTGTTGTTCATCGGGGCCGGGTTAAGCCATACCAGCCCCAGCTTCGCATCGAGTTTCTTCACCGTTTCATACGCCTGCTCAGAGGACATCGGCTGGCTGATATGGTTGAAGATGATCAACGAAGTGCCGGTGTACTCCCAGGTCATGTCGATCTGCTTATTCAGCAGCGCATTACGGCCGATGGTGGTGGCGATATTGCGCTTCGGGATCACCTCAAAGCCCTTTTTCTCTAACCACATCACCGTCATGGCCGACAGGATATGCTGCTCGGTAAAGCTCTTGGTCGCCATCACCAGCGGAGCGGCGGCCTGGGCCGTCTGGCTCAGGGCCAGCGTCGCCATCACCGCAAGAGCACTCTGTTTAATCCAGCGCGTTAGCATCGCAAAATTCCTTATCGTTATGCCGCAGCGTGCGGACTGAGAACGCGGCCCAGGGCGGCCAGCAGCATATCCAGCACCAGGGCCACCAGTGCCGTTGCCACCGCGCCGAGAATCAGCGTCGGGAAGTCATTGAGGTAGATGCCGGGAAAGATCAGCTCGCCGAAGCTGCTGGCACCAATCAGAAACGCCAGCGGCGCGGTGCCGACATTGATAGCGGTCGCGATGCGCACCCCGGTGAGGATTACCGGCAGCGCATTCGGGATTTCGACCTGGCGCAGACGCTGCATTTTGGTCATGCCAATGCCGTTGGCGGCTTCGATCAGCGAGGAGGGCACTGCGCTCAGACCGGAGAAGGTGTTACGCACGATAGGCAGCAGCGAGGCGAGAAACAGCGCGATCAGCGCCGGACGGTCACCGATGCCGATAATGACCATCGCTAATGCCAGCACCGCCAGCGGTGGCAGGGTATTGCCGACGTTAAAAATCTGCATCACATATTCAGCCCAGCGACGGGCAAAAGGGCGGCTGAGGATGATGCCGCTGGGAATACCGACCAGCAGGGCGAACAGCATCGACCAGAAGACTAAAAACAGATGTTGTTGTCCGAGATAGAGCAAATCGACCTTTCGGGCAACCAGCTGGTCCCAGCCGAGGCCCCAGATTAGCGCGCCTATTACCACCGCCACCGCCAGCAGTGCCTGACCGGCACGGCGCACCAGTGAAGCATTTTGCATAAGGGAGTCTCCCTGATAACGATCTCAATTGTTATAACAACCATTAACAGTCCGACAGAAGCAGCAAAAAAGGCCACGGCTCCCAATACCGAAACTGCGATAAAATGTAGACAAAATGACTGTTTATCTACGCTTTTTCAGTGAATACTGAGAAAGAAGCCTTATTGCTATAGCAGCCTGAAGCGAAGCGCGCTAGCTTTTTAGCGTCAAATCAGGGGATTAAAACCAGGTTAAAATAGTGTTAAAGCCGCGTGGCGATTGGGCTGACGCATCAATGAAAATTTTTCATCGACTTTGGGTGACAACGTCACAGAGAGCGCTAATGATGCGCACTGAAGGAAAACTGCCTGAGCGGATTTTCAGCTACGCTTGCAGCTAAAAAAGGAACCCTATGACTGAAAGTGCACAACTCCAGACCGGACACCGTCACTGGATCTTAATTGCCTGCATGCTGGCAATGTTTATGGCGGCGATTGAAGTCACCATCGTTGCCACCGCTATGCCCACCATCATTGCCGAACTGGGCGGTTTTTCGCAGTTTGGCTGGGTATTTTCCATCTATCTGCTCACCCAGGCGGTCAGCGTGCCGCTGTATGGCCGGCTGGCGGATCTTTACGGCCGTAAAAAGATGTTTTTTATCGGCACCTCGATTTTTCTTATTGGCTCGGTGCTGTGCGGTTTCGCCCACAGCATGACCTGGCTGATCCTGTTCCGCGCCTTTCAGGGATTGGGAGCCGGAGCCATCATGCCGCTGAGTTCGACTATCGTGGCAGACATCTACTCACCGCGCGAGCGCGCCAGCGTGCAGGGCTGGCTCTCCAGCGTCTGGGGCGTTGCGGCGATCGTCGGTCCGCTAACCGGAGCCTGGCTGGTGCAGCACTTTAGCTGGTCGGTGATTTTCTGGGTCAACCTGCCCATCGGGCTGATCAGCATGCTGATGCTGGCGCGCTGGTTACCGACGCATCAGCAGCAACAACAGCGGCAGCCGCTGAATCTGGCCGGCAGTGGCTGGCTGATGCTGTGCGTCAGCGCGCTGCTGGTTGCGCTGCTGCAGGCAGAACAGCTCGGCTTATGGCTGATCCCGTTTCTGCTGTTTTCGCTGTTTGCCGGCTGGATGCTGAAACGGCACGAGCAGCGGGCCGACGCGCCGCTGTTTCCGCTGATTATCTGGCGCAGCCGGCTGATCATTGCCGGGAATGCCGGCAACCTGATCATCGGAGCCGCCATGATGGGGATCAGCGCTTTTCTGCCAACCTGGATTCAGGGCATTGGCGGCGGCTCGCCGCTGCAGGCGGGCAGCGCCCTGGCAATGATGTCAATCGGCTGGCCGCTGGCCAGTACCCTGAGCGGCCGTCTGATGCTGCGCACCTCTTATCGCTTTACCGCCCAGCTGGGTGCGCTGTTGCTGATAACCGGCAGCGCCTTACTGCTGCTGTTGCGGCCTGACAGCTCGCTGTATCAGGCTGGCTTAACCGCCTTTGTCATCGGTACCGGTATGGGAATGACCAGCACCACGTTTCTGGTCTCGGTGCAGAATCAGGCGGATTACCAGATTCGCGGCATCTGTACCGCTTCGATTATGTTTAGCCGGATGATTGGCTCGGCGATTGGCACCGCCATCATGGGCGCGGTGCTGAACCTTAATTTACACTGGCGGTTGCCGCAGGCGCAGGACCCGGTGCAGCAGATTATGGCCGATGAAAGTCGTCGTCAGCTGACGCCAGAGACGCTGCAGCAGATGGTGCAGGCAATTGCCGCCTCACTGCACTGGGTGTTTGTGGTGGCTCTGGTGATTGCGCTGTTTGCGCTGGGTGTGGCGTGGATGATGCCGCGTCAGCGGCCGGAGCATGCGGAATAGCGAGCAGGGCGACAGGAGGTCGCCCTGCGGTTGTTTACTGTGCGGGCGCGTCCTGTGAACTGCCGGCACTGTCTGGCACGCTGGCGTCATCGTCACGCCCCATGCGCTTGTAAACAATCTTTTGTGTGTCGTTCTCACAATGTCCCACCACCTGACCGCCAGCCTGATCAACCTGATCGTTGGCGACGATGTCGAGACTAAAACCCGATTCGGGCACACCGTTCTGAATAATTTTCTGGCTGATCTCGGTTTTGACCGATTCACAGGATGCCTGTGCCAGCACGGGCAGCGCGAACAACGTCGCCGTTAACAAAACCCTCTGTAGCTTCATCACGTATTCCTTATGTTAGTCGTCCGTCATTACTATAGCTGAAAATCAGGGGGTAACTGGCCGGCCGGAGCGGCGATCCAGACAACGCAGGGTATTCGGCTCCCAGTAAGCGTTGAGGTTCAGGCTTTGCTCACACTTATCGCGGGTATCAAACGCGCGATCGGCCTTATCAAACTCTTTCTCGACGCGGCTATTCACCTTGTTACGCAGCATCCGCGTGTCATTCCACTGCTCTTTATCCTGACGCGCTGCTTCGTTACTGGCGGCGCTGCTGCCATCTTCAATAATCAGGCGATTAGTGGTAGCACTGGCATTAAAGGCTGCCGCTGACAGCAGGCTGACCAGCAGGACCGGGATCAAATTTTTCATTGCGCTTTCCTTCAGTTAACGCAGACATTGCCAATGGTAACGGCTGTTGCCGCGGACAGGCTTAGTATATCATCGCCGTTTCTTTGCTCACCAGCGGTGAGTCGTTTGTTTACGTTTGTGAGAGAAAAGGATGCTGATTAAAACCGCCTTGCTGTTTTTTATCACCGCGCTGGCGGAAATTATCGGCTGCTTTTTGCCGTGGCTGTGGCTGAAAAAAGGCGGCTCCGTCTGGCTACTGCTACCCGCCGCCGCCAGCCTGGCGCTGTTTGTCTGGCTGCTGACGCTGCATCCTGCCGCCAGCGGAAGGGTGTATGCCGCTTATGGCGGAGTCTATGTGCTGACCGCACTGCTGTGGTTGCGGGTGGTCGACGGCGTGAAGCTCAGCGCCTGGGACTGGAGCGGGGCGATTGTCGCCTTTAGCGGCATGCTGATTATCGTGCTGGGCTGGGGGCGGGGCTAGAGCCAGCCGGCAAGGCTGGCTCTGAGGCTTACGGCTTGTGCACCTTCAGACCGGCCACTGTCTGGCTGACAGGCATCATCTCAAGCGTGTTGATGTTGACATGCTTAGGCAGCGTAGCGACCCAGTAAACCGCTTCGGTCACATCATCCGGGGTTAATGCTGTGGCGCCTTCATACACCTGACCGGCTTTGTCATCGTCGCCTTTGAAACGGACGTTAGAGAACTCGGTGCCGCCCACCAGGCCTGGTTCGATGTCGGTAACGCGCAGCGCGGTGCCGTGCAAGTCGGTTCGCAGATTAAGGCTGAACTGACGGACAAAGGCTTTGGTCGCGCCATAGACGTTACCGCCTGCATAGGGCCAGCTGCCGGCGATCGACCCGATATTGATCACGTGTCCGACGTTGCGCTCCACCATCTGCGGCAGCAGGGCGCGCGTCATATAGACCAGACCCTTGGTGTTGGTGTCGATCATATTTTCCCAGTCTTCAACGTTGGCACGGTGGGCTGGCTCAATCCCCAGCGCCAGGCCGGCGTTATTGACCAGCACATCGATTTCGCGCCATTCCGCCGGCAGCTGTTTTACCACCTCTTCAATGGCTGCCCGGTTACGCACATCAAGCTGCACGGTATACAGGTTATCGCCCAGCTCATCTTTCAGCGCTTTCAGGCGCTCGGCGCGCCGTCCGCTGGCAATCACTTTATGGCCGGTTGCGATAAAGCGACGGGTGATGCTTTCACCAAAACCGGCGGTCGCGCCGGTGACAAAAATAATCATCTCACTGTTCCTTATGCCATTTTCACAATCGATGGCTTCACCATAGCATTTCATTTCCGCTTGCGCCCGCCGAAAAAGCGATCGGGCTGTAAAGGGATTTTACCGTCCCGGCGGCTGCGCTGTTTTGGGGCGTGATGCACACTAACGGGGCAGCGCAGCCACGGATCACCGCGGTAAAAATCAGCCGTTTTCGCAGTCGCTCGCCAGGCAACCGATTGCTAACGCCAGGCAAACGGTTGCGGAGTGGTTCTACCTGCAGGAAGTTGCGCAACAGCTGGGATTTTATTTAATTGACTGATAATTATAGAAAAATAGTCATTTCCGATCTGGCACGGCAGTTGCAAAGTGGCATTAAGGCAATCATCTGCATAATTAAAAGAAGGCCGCAGTGCTTTCAGAAAGGAAAAGCCATGTCATCAGCGACAGATACGGCGATACGCGCCAGTTTTTTTGACTTCAAATCGGTGGCAGACCAGCCCGACGCACTGCTCTCTGCGGCGCGCTATCTGGAAGATGGGGTGCTGCGGCTGCGTGACGGGCGGGTGATAGGCTTAGCGCCGTGGCAGGAGTGCAGCGCCGAACTGGCTGGTCAGCCGGTGGTGGATCTGCGCGGAAAACTGATCGTACCGGGCTTCGTCGATACCCATATTCACTATCCGCAGACCGAAATGATCGGCGCGTTCGGCGAGCAGCTGCTGGAATGGCTGAATCACTATACCTTCCCGGTCGAGGCGCAATATCACTGCCCGGACCATGCGGCACGGATGTCAGCCTTCTTCCTGCATCAGCTGCTGTCGAATGGCACCACCAGCGCACTGGTGTTTGGCACCGTGCATCCGCAGTCGGTCGAGGCGCTGTTCAGCGCGGCGGAAGCGCTGAATATGCGCTTGATTGCCGGCAAAGTGATGATGGATCGCAATGCGCCAGACAACCTGATCGAAACGCCGGAACAGAGCTATCAGCAGACCCGCGCACTGATTGAACGCTGGCACCAGCGCGGACGGCTGAGCTACGCACTGACGCCGCGTTTCGCGCCAACGTCCTCGCCGCAGCTGCTGGCAAAGGTGCAGCAGCTGCGCCAGGAGTTTCCCGATACCTGGCTGCACACCCACCTGAGTGAAAATCCGCAGGAGGTCGCCTGGGTGAAACAGCTGTTTCCTGAGCGCGCCGGCTATCTTGACGTTTACCACCACTATCAGCTGACCGGGCGCCGCAGCGTGTTTGCGCACTGCGTGCATCTCGACGACAGCGAATGGCAGTGCCTGCACGACACCGATTCCTCTGTTGCTTTCTGTCCGACCTCCAACCTGTTTCTCGGCAGCGGGCTGTTTAACCTCAAACGCAGCTGGCAGCAGGGCGTCAAAGTCGGCATCGGCACCGATGTCGGGGCTGGTACCACCTTCAGCATGCTGCAAACGCTGGGCGAAGCCTACAAAGTGGGCCAGCTGCAGCAGTATAAGCTGAGCGCCGCCGAAGCCTTTTATCACGCTACGCTGGGTGGCGCGCGGGCGCTGGATCTCGATCACGCCATCGGCAATTTTAATCCGGGCAAAGAGGCGGACTTTGTGGTGCTCGATCCGGCCGTCTCAGCCTTACAGACCTTACGCATCGGCAACAGCAAAGATATCTGGGAAAAATTGTTTGTCTTAATGACGCTGGGCGATGACCGCAATATTGCCCAGACCTGGGTAAACGGCCGTCCGGTATGGCAGCGCGACGCGGGAGAGCAAGCCGCATGATCCAGTTCCTGTTAAATAACCAACTGATTACCGAAGAGGCGTTGGATCCTAACCTGACGGTACTTAACCATCTGCGCGGCCATCAGCGCCGCACCGGCACCAAAGAGGGCTGCGCCTCAGGAGACTGCGGTGCCTGTAGCGTCACGCTGGGTAAAGCGGTCGATGGGGAAATGCAGTATGAAACGGTCAACAGCTGTCTGACGCTGGTATCGACGCTGCAGGGCAAGCAGCTGATTACCGTTGAGGATCTGCGTCACGGCCGTGCTCTGCATCCGGCGCAGCAGGCAATGGTTGACTGCCACGGCTCACAATGTGGTTTTTGTACGCCGGGCTTTGTGATGTCGCTGTTCAGCCTGCGAAAATCGGCCAAAGGCTGGGATAGCCATCAGGCGGAGAGTGCGCTGGCGGGCAATCTGTGTCGCTGCACCGGCTACCGGCCGATCATGGCGGCCGCGCAGCAGCTCTGTTCACAGCCGGTCAGCGACCAATTCGATCACCATGCAGCCAGCGTGGTGCAGCGGCTGGAGGCGCTGGCGAATAATCAGATGCAGCAGCTGAACGGGGGCGGGCGACGCTGTTTCCTGCCTAAAACTCCGGCCCAGCTGGCACAGATCTATCTGGAGCATCCTGAGGCCACGCTGATTGCCGGTGGCACCGACCTGAGTCTGACCATCACTCAGCAGCATAAGCGAATACCGCTGCTGATCGCGCTGGAGCAGGTTGCCGCGCTCAAAGTGTGCAGTGAATTTGACGATCACTATTTACTCGGTGCCGCCGCCTCGCTGCAGCAGATTACCGACTTCCTCGCCGACCGTATTCCGGGCGTCAGTGAGATGCTGCAACGTTTTGCCTCGCTGCAAATCCGCCTGCAGGGCACGCTGGGCGGCAATATCGCCAATGCCTCGCCGATTGGGGATGCCTCGCCGATGCTGCTGGCGCTGAATGCCAGCCTGCTGTTGCAGCACGGCGAGCAGCAGCGCAGCCTGCCGCTCGATCGGTTTTTCACCGGCTACCGCCAGACCTGCTTACAGCCAGGTGAATTTATCCGCGCGATTCGGATCGATAAAGTGACGGTGTCACCGGATTTTGTCGCGTGGAAAGTCTCTAAGCGGCTTGATGACGACATTTCAGCGGTGTTCGCCGCCTTTAATCTTGAGATTAAGCAGGGCCATGTCCGCGCAGCACGCATTGCGTTTGGCGGTATGGCCGCTACGCCGAAAAGGGCCACACAGTGCGAACAGGCGCTGCTGGATCAACCTTTTAACGCCGTGACACTGTCACGCGCAGCCGACGCGCTGGCGGAAGATTTCCAGCCGCTGTCTGACTTCCGCGCCAGCGCCAGCTACCGTCTGCAGGTGGCGCGTAACCTGCTGCGGCGTTATTACCATCGCTACAACGGCGAATTATCCTTTGTTGAGGTGGCCCGCTATGTCTCATAACCGTCCTGAATTAAATGAACAGGTGATCAAAGCGCAGCATGCTGCCGCGATACAGAGCGGCGTTGGCCGCAGTAACAAACACGAAAGCGCGGAAAAGCACGTTTCCGGTGAGGCGTGCTTTATCGACGATAAACCCGAACTGCCCGGTTTGCTGCACCTCTGCCCGCGGCTGAGTGAGCACGCCCATGCGCGCATCAGCCGGATTGATGTCCAGCCGTGTTACGCCATTCCCGGCGTGGTCAGCGTGCTGACCTGGCAGGATGTGCCCGGCATCAATGATGTCGGTCCGCTGGAGCCAGGCGACCCGCTGCTGGCGCACGACAAGGTGGAGTATCTCGGTCAGATTGTGATGGTGGTGGCGGCTGAGTCACCGGATGCCGCACGAGCCGGTGCCGCCGCCGCCGTGATTGAATATGAGGTGCTGGAGCCGCTCCTTGATGTCGAACAGGCACTGGCGCAGAACAGTTTTGTTCAGGAGCCGCACGTGCATCAGCGCGGCGACGTCGAGGCCGCACTGGCACGCGCACCGCATCGCATCAGCGGTTCCTTTCACATTGGCGGACAGGAGCACTTTTATCTGGAAACCCAGACCGCGCTGGTGATCCCCGGCGAAGATCAGCAGCTGCAGGTCTTTTCCTCGACCCAGAATCCCACCGAAGTACAGAAACTGGTGGCCGAGGTGATGGGTATCAGCATGAATCAGGTCACCATTGATATGCGGCGTATGGGCGGCGGATTTGGCGGCAAAGAGACCCAGGCTGCGGGCGTCGCCTGCCTGTGCGCCATCGTCGCCCGCCAGACCGGCCGGGCAGCGAAGATGCGGCTTTCACGCCGTGACGACATGCGCATTACCGGCAAACGGCATCCGTTCTTTGTCCGCTACGAGGTTGGCGTTGAGGATGATGGGCTGCTGTGCGGGGTAAAGATCGATCTGGCAGGCAACTGCGGTTATTCACTGGATCTCAGCGGGTCTATCGTCGATCGGGCGATGTTCCATGCGGATAACGCCTATTACCTTGGCGATGCGCGCATTACCGGTTACCGCTGTCGCACCAATACTGCCTCAAATACCGCTTATCGCGGCTTTGGCGGCCCGCAGGGCATGGTGGCTATTGAGCAGATCATGGACCACATCGCGCGTGAACGCGGCCTTGATCCGCTGGCGCTGCGTAAACGCAACTATTACGGCAAGCAGGATCGCAACATTACCCATTATCATCAGCAGGTTGAAGACAATCTGCTGGACGAGATCACCGAACAGCTGGAGCAGAGCAGCGATTATCAGGCCCGCCGGGCGGAGATCCGCGCGTTTAATGCCCGCAGCCCGCTGCTGAAGCGCGGTCTGGCGCTGACGCCGGTTAAATTCGGCATCTCGTTTACCTCCAGCTTTCTCAACCAGGCGGGCGCACTGATTCTGATTTACACCGATGGCACGGTGCAACTCAACCACGGTGGCACCGAGATGGGCCAGGGACTCAATACCAAAATCATCCAGATCGTTGCCGAAGTACTGCAGATTGAAGTTGATAAGATTCAGATCACCGCCACCGATACCGGCAAAGTGCCGAACACCTCGCCGACGGCGGCTTCCAGCGGGGCCGATCTGAACGGTAAGGCGGCGCAGAACGCAGCGGAGATCCTGCGCGAGCGTATGACACAAATGCTGTGTCAGCTCCATCAGTGCGATGCCTCCGAGGTCAGTTTCCGTAACGGCATCGTGCGCGCCGCTGAAAAACATTACACCTTCGCGGACGTGGCCCAGCTGGCGTGGCTTAACCAGGTGCCGCTGTCTGCCAACGGTTACTACCGCGTGCCGGGCATTCATTACGACCGGCTGGCGGGGCGCGGCCAGCCTTTTTACTACTTCGCCTACGGCGCGGCCTGCTGTGAAGTGGTGATCGATACCTTAACCGGTGAGTATCGCCTGCTGCGCGCAGACATTCTGCACGACGTGGGCGCCTCGCTGAATCCGGCAATCGACATCGGCCAGGTTGAGGGCGGATTTGTCCAGGGCGTTGGCTGGCTGACCTGTGAAGAGCTGGTGTGGAGCGAAAAAGGGCAATTGCTGACCGACGGCCCGGCCAGCTACAAAATCCCGGCCATCAGTGACGTTCCAGCCGATCTGCGGGTGACGCTGGTGGAGAACCGTAAAAATCCGCAGGATACGGTCTTTCACTCGAAAGCCGTCGGGGAGCCGCCGTTTATGCTGGGCATCGCCGCCTGGTGCGCGCTGCAGGATGCGGTGGCCAGCGTTGGCGGTTATGCCCGGCATCCGCAGCTGGATGCGCCCGCCACGCCAGAGCGGATACTGAATGGTGTGCTGCAACTGGCAGGAGCCTGTGATGATCTACCCTGACTGGATAACCGTGCTGCACCAGCTGCGTGAAAAGCGCCAGAGCTGCGTATTAATTACCGTGCTCAGTGAACACGGTTCGGTGCCACGCGACAGCGGCAGTAAAATGGTGGTAACACCGCAGCAGAGCTATCTGACCATCGGCGGTGGCCAGCTGGAATTTCAGTGCATTGCCCAGGCACGCGCCATGTTGCAGAGCGGGGCCAGCGCACCTCACACCGAGGATTACAGCCTCGGCGCGCGGCTGGGACAGTGTTGCGGCGGTAAAACCACGCTGCTGTTTGAGCCGCTGTTGCAGAACCAGCCGGAAATTCTGCTATTCGGTGCCGGTCACGTTGGCCAGGCGCTGGTTAACCTGCTGTCAACGTTACCCTGTCACATTCGCTGGATCGACAGTCGCCCGGATCAGTTTACGCAGGTCCCGCCCGGCGTGGTCACTCTGCAACCGGAGGACCCGCTGGACTGTGTGGCGCAGGCTGCACCGGACAGCTATTTCATCATAATGACCCATCATCATCCGCTCGATTTCGACCTGTGCGAGGCGGTGCTGAAGCGCGGGGATTTTCGCTATGCAGGGGTGATTGGCTCGCAAACTAAAAGCCAGCGTTTCCGCTACCGGCTGGCGGGCAAGGGCGCGCAGGCCGATCGGCTGGCGCGGCTGCGTTGCCCGATCGGCCTGCCGGACGTGAAAGGCAAGCTGCCGGCAGAGATTGCGGTGGCGATTGCCGGTGAAATAATCAGCGTTTATCAGCAGCATCTGAGCTGAGTTGTTCAACCGCCGGCAACCTGCCAGGATAAGACTTTGCGATGCCCACCAGGAGCGAATCATGAACGCCCGTCAGAATCCTTTCTTTAGCGCCAGCACTTTGCCTTATCAGGCACCGCCGTTCGATCAGATCGAAGAGCAGGATTTCCTGCCCGCGTTACAGGCGGGCATTGAAGAGAAACGCCGCGAAGTCGAGGCGATTGCCACCAGCAGCGATGCGCCAACCTTTCTGAATACCTATGAGGCGCTGGAGAAGAGTGGGCAGTTGCTGAACCGGGTGAATCTGGTGTTCAGCGCTATGACGTCGGCGCACACCAGCCCGTATCTGCAGCAGGTCGATGAAGAGATCGCCCCGCAGCTTACCGCACTCAACGACGATATTATGCTCAACCGGCCGCTGTTCTCGCGGCTGGATGCGGTGTATCTGCAGCGCGCCCGGCTCGACGCTGAATCAAAACGGCTGGTCGAGGTGATCTGGCAGCGCTTTCAGCTGGCGGGTGCCAATCTGCCGGAAACGCAGAAGCACCAGCTCAAAGCTCTGAATCAGGAGGCGGCGCGCCTCAGCACCCGCTTCACCAATAAGCTGCTGGCGGCCACCAAGGCGGGCGGTCTGGTGGTGGATGAGGCGCAGAAACTGGCGGGCCTCGCGGCGGCCGATTTAGCGGTCGCTCAGGCAGAAGCCCGCGCGCGCGGACTGGAAAATGCCTGGCTGCTGGTGCTGCAAAACACCACTCAGCAACCGGCGCTGCAGAGTCTGAGCGATCGCCAGACCCGCGAAGCGCTGTTCCATGCTGGCATGACCCGCACCGAAAAAGGCGATGAGAATGACACCCGCGAGCTGGTGCTGCGTCTGGCGCAGGTGCGGGCGGAGCAGGCCCGGCTGCTGGGCTTTACGAGTTATGCCGACTGGAAGCTGCAGGATCAGATGGCAAAAACGCCGGATGCTGCGTTTGCTTTTATGCGCAATATCGTGCCTGCTGCACGGGCGCGGGCTGAACGGGAAGCGGCGGCCATCCAGCAGACCATCGATCGCCAGCAGGGCAATTTCACCCTGCGCGCCTGGGACTGGAACTTCTATGCCGAACAGGTGCGCCATGCGCAGTACGATCTGGATGAGAGTCAGATCAAACCTTACTTTGAACTGAACAGCGTGCTGCAGAATGGGGTGTTCCGGGCGGCGACTCAGCTCTACGGCATTCAGTTTACGCCACGCCAGGATCTGCCGGTTTACCATCCCGACGTGCAGGTATATGAGATTTTTGATGCCGACCATACGCCGCTGGCGCTGTTCTACACCGACTTCTTCAAGCGTGACAGCAAAGGCGGTGGGGCGTGGATGAGCAACTTCGTCAACCAGTCGACGCTGCTTGAGAGTAAGCCGGTGATCTACAACGTCTGCAACTTCACCAAGCCGCCGGCCGGTGAGCCTGCCTTGCTGAGCTGGGATGAGGTGATTACCCTGTTTCACGAGTTTGGTCATACGCTGCACGGCCTGTTTGCCAGCCAGCGCTATCCGAGCCTGTCAGGCACCGAAACCCCGCGTGATTTTGTGGAGTTTCCGTCGCAGATCAATGAGCACTGGGCCAGTGAGCCGCAGGTGTTCCGCCAGTTCGCCCGCCACTATCAAAGCGGAGAGCCAATGCCCGCCGCGCTGCATGAAAAGATCATCCGCGCCGGTAAATTTAACAAAGGCTATGAGATGAGTGAGCTGCTGGCCGCGGCGTTGCTGGACCTGCACTGGCATAGCCTGACCGGCGATCGGACGCCGCAAAGCGTCGACGGCTTTGAACAGCAGGCCTTGCAGAGCGACAATCTGGCGTTAGCGGCGGTGCCGCCGCGCTATCGCTCCAGCTATTTCCAGCACATCTGGGGCGGAGGATATGCCGCCGGTTACTACGCCTATATCTGGACCCAGATGCTGGCCGATGATGGCTACCAGTGGTTTGTCGAACAGGGCGGTCTGACGCGGGAAAATGGCGATATTTTCCGCCAGAAAATTCTGTCGCGCGGTAACAGCAGCGACCTGAAAAATCTGTATGAAAGCTGGCGTGGCGGTCCGCCGCAGCTGGAGCCGATGCTGAAGAATCGCGGTCTGGCGGAGTAAATGCACTCAGCGGGCGGCGATGTCGCCCGCTGGAGGCAGAGAGGGCGGCCGGACTACCCCAGCGGGCCGCCTTCAATGGTTTCACACATTCCGGCCAGCACCCGCTCGCCGGTTTCACTTTTCAGCGAACGATACCATTCCTCGGTCACCGCCGGATCTTTGGCGTGGGTGACGTCACAGCGTTTACGCGCTTTCAGCACCAGATCCCTGACCCGCTCAACCCGGCGCGCCTGATAGCGCAGCAGGGCATCCTCGATACCCAGCGAGTGCGATGCCAGCGTCGAAGCCAGCACGATAGCGTCTTCCATCGCCGCGCAGCCGCCCTGGCCGATATCCGGGGTGGTGCTGTGGGCCGCATCACCGAGCAGCGCGACGCGCCCTTTAACAAAGCGGCTGAACGGTTCAATATCGTGTATCTCAACCCGGTTAGTCGTCCCGGGATTAATCGCCGCAATCAGCTTCTGCACCGGTGCGGCCCAGCCAGCAAAATAGCCGCTCAGATCGGCTTTGACTGTCGTGCGATCCTGCGGCAATCCTTTCGGCAGCGGCACGTCGAAGAAGAAGTAGAAGCGGTTGTCGCTTACCGGCATCAGCGATACGCGCTTGCCATCGCCCACGAACGTGGTCCACTGATCGGCGGGCGCGATGCTCTCATCAATCTCCACCAGACCGTTCCAGTTGACGTAACCGGCATAGCGCCGCTCCAGCGCCTGTTCCAGCACATATTCACGGATCACCGAATGTGTGCCGTCAGCCGCAATCAGAAAGTCACCGCTCGCCTGGCTGTTATCAGCGAAAGTGGCAATCACGCCGTTATCGCTCTGTTCAACCTGAATCACCCGCTTACCGAAATTGACCCGCTGGCGACCAAAAGTATCAATCAGCATCGCCTGCAGTTCGGCGCGCGCCACCGGATAGGGAAACTCACCGACCTGCTGCACCAGCGGCGCCATACTGAAACGAGTTAGCGCGGCACCGGTTACTGCGTCGTGATAAGCCATATAGGCCATGTTGCCGCCCAGTGCGCGCAGCGCTGCCTTCATGCCGAGGGCATTCAGGCATTTCACGCCGTTCGGCCAGATTGAAATCGCCGCTCCGACCGGCTTCATCTCCTGCACCGCTTCGAACACTTCAACCTCAATACCCGCTTTTTCCAGCGCAATGGCGCAGCTCATTCCGCCAATGCCGCCACCAATAACGATTGCTTTCATGTTTTTCTCCTGTCTGCTTAATGCTGGTATTGCAACTTTTGTACCAGTCCGTAGCACAGGAGATGGCGGGTGATCTTTTATAATAAAATCATTTAATTAACGGGCGATCAGATGCAAAGGTAGTTTTAGATATGGGGCGACTCGCACGATTATGTGGCACTCTGGCGCGCTAAAACAGTGCATTCTCACTGCTGATAACAGGCTTTTGTATCAATCGTTTCAACAACGGCGTGTCAGATGACCGCTCACTTTGGGACTCTTTGCCCATCAGACTCAAAGTCAGTGTAATAAAATTGATTAGTTGAATTCTTATCAACTAATTTATTCAGGGCTGGCAGGGTTTATTTTTAACAAATATTTAATTTTGCACATCAATATTGGCTCGCTGTTTGCTGCTATTTCACTGTTCATCATAAATCAGAGGCTTACCGCTGCTAAAAAGATTATGGATGTAAATAAAATGCCTTATTTCTCTATCCGCACCAGCAAGTCAGCAATAAGGCGCACTGTGCAATCATTAATATTTCTGCCAGCTGGCGGCGAAAACAATTTTTAGGATATTACGCAGGCGCAGCATTCAGGATCGCATGATATAGATTATCCGGGACTCAAGGACTCTGGAATACGATCATGAAAATTGGAATCACTAATAATCACTATCCGGAGCAGCGCAATATTTTGGTTAATCCGGAAAACGAATATATTAATCTCAAAAAGTACAATCTGTTTTACTTTATTAACCCGTTACGGACGCGCTTACTCAAAAAGAATAAAGCTTTTGTTTTTCTGCCGGTGCCATTTTTACCTGCATCCCGGCCCGACATTCTGCACCTGTTTAATGAAGTCGCCATTACCCGTCAGAAATGGGTTGCCTCATTTGAAACTGAATTACCGCGGGTGTTGCCGGTGCCGGGTGTTGCCAAGCAGGATAATCCTGAACTGCAGCGGCTAATTCCCCATCTGCTGAAAGATAACTGTCTGGGGCTGATTGCCATTTCAGACGCGACGCTGAATATACAGATGAAACTGTTCCCGTCCGATGGCGGCATTGCCCAGCAGATCAGACGGAAAACGGTGGTATTGCATCCGCCACAGACCCTGTTCACCGCGCATAAAGCGCCACGCCAGCCGGGGGTGTTCCGCCTGGTGTTCGCCGGCAATGAGTTTTACCGGAAAGGCGGCGCCGAAGTGGTGCTGGCCGTCAGTGAGCTGATTGAAGAACGAAAGCTGGATGAGTCGCAGCTGGATGTGCAGTTAATCGGCGATCTCACCAGGCGTCATAACGTGGCGCACCGGCAACATCAGGATGACGAGGCATTTTATCGTTCAATTGAGAGCCGCATCGGCCGTTATCGCTGCTTCACGCATCTGGCGCGGCTGGAAAACGCGGTGCTGCTGCAGCTGTTTCGGCGCAGCGACGTCGGTTTACTGCCGACCTGGCAGGAGACGTACGGCTTTTCAGTACTGGAAATGCAGGCCAGCGGCTGTCCGGTGATTACCAGTAACGTACGCGCCTTGCCGGAAATCAATCCGGCCAGCGCCGGCTGGGTGATTGGCGGAACCCTGAATGGCGATCGTGAATACAGTATCACCACGCCACAGCAAAAACAGCAGCTGCGCCAGGCGCTGGTGGACGGGCTGAAGCAGACGCTGCTGGCCATCATTGAGCGGCCGGAAATATTGCAGGAGAAAGGCGAGGCGGCGATCCTGCGGATTAAAGATCAGCACGATCCCCAGCGCTATATTGTCCGGCTGCATGATATTTATCGCCGCGGCGTGATCAACGTCACTCAACATCCACCTGTCCTGCCAATTTGATAAGATTTCCCGGACGACGCGTGCCAGAGTAGTCATACTTAGTGCAGCGTTCATCTGGAGATCAATCATGAAATTACTCATCAGCCTGCTGCTGTCCGGACTGCTGGGCAGCAGCGCCTTCGCTCAACCTGCACCCCAGTTTCCGGCGCGTGCGCCGCTGCCACAGCTGACGCCTGCCGCCGCACGATGCGACGTCTCCGCCTGTCAGACCAACTGCTACGTCGAACGATCCCATTGTAATACCCGTGATACCGGGGCGTGCAGCTCACAAGCACAGATCTGTGTGCAGGCCTGCGCCGACCAGTGCAAATAAATCGATTCAGTGAAGAAACCGTTAATTGCCAATGAAAAAGTCTTTGCCTTACCTTGTTTTGTGGTCCCTTTCTGCCAGCTGTGTTGCCGCCGACTTAACCTCACAGCAGGTCACCTCTCTGGTTAAAGCCGCTATTGAACCGCTGATGGAGCAGCAGGAGATCCCCGGTATGTCGGTGGCAATACTCTATAAAGGCCGGGCCCAGTTCATCAACGCCGGTGTGGCTGATCTGGCGTCCGGCCGCAGAGTCACTGAAAACACCCTGTTTGAACTCGGCTCGGTCAGTAAAACCTTCACCGGGGTGCTGGCCGGGGTGATGATCCGCAATGGTGACATCGCCCTTAACGATCCGGTGCAGAAGTACTGGCCGCAGCTGACCGGCACCCAGTGGCACAACATCCGGATGCTGCATCTGGCGACCTACACCGCAGGTGGCCTGCCGCTGCAGTTGCCGGATGAGGTGACCGACCAGGCTTCGCTGCTCAACTATTATCAGCAGTGGCAGCCGCAGGCTGAGCCGGGCACGCTGCGTCAGTACTCCAATGCCAGTATCGGTCTGTTTGGCGCGCTGATGGTGAAGGGCGATTACCAACAGGCGATGCAGAAAAACGTCTTTCAGCCGCTGCGCCTGACGCGCACTTATATCACCGTACCGCCCTCAATGATGCTGGACTACGCCTGGGGTTATAAAAACGGACAGCCGGTGCGGGTGTCGCCCGGCATGCTGGATGCGGAAGCGTATGGGGTGAAATCTACCGCCCGCGATATGCTGACCTTTATGCAGGCCAATGCCGATCCTAACCGCTTATCGTCAGGCAATACCGTGTTGCGGAATGCGATTCGTACCGCCCAGTCACGCTATTTCAAAGTGCGGGATTTCTATCAGGGGCTGGGCTGGGAGATTTACGACTGGCCGGCCAGTGCCGCCACGCTAATCGCTGACAGCGAAAGCAGCGTCGCGCTTAAACCTCAGCCGGCGACGCTACTGAATCCTGCCGTGCCATCGCAACGCGCCAGCTGGGTGCATAAAACCGGCGCCACCAACGGGTTTGGCGCCTACGTTGCGTTTATTCCCGAGCAGAACACCGGCATCGTGATACTCGCCAACAAGAACTACCCCAATCCGCTGCGAATAAAAACCGCCTGGGAAATTCTTGAAGCGTTGCAGTAATCCGGGTCGCCAGCGCCCGCTGGCCTTGCCATCTCATGGCCGGCGGGAAGGGCGGGTCACCTCGCAGCAGTTGAGCGGCGGAAAGTCGGACGTTTGCCTTTGTGCGGGTCACCGGCCTGACGCCAGCGCGCTATCGCCGACTGATACGTCAGGGGTTAAGCTGGCGCACCATGTTCATTTGCGCTAAAATAAAAATCAAATGAACAGAGGGCCATGCTATGTCAATTGCCATTTATACGCCCGCCAGCAGTCGCCGCAACAGTTCGCTGCTGCATGCGCTGAACCTGCCGGAAACCCTGCCGGATGCGCATCAGCGGATTGCCGTCGGCTTCAGCAGCGGGGTGTTGAAACGTACCGCGTCATTATCCGCCTTCGATGAAATCTGGCTCTGCCGCCTGGCGGGCATCGATCGCAGTACCTACAACCGCAAAGTCAAAGATCCTCAGCAGACCTTTTCGCCCGATCAAAGCGGACGGATTTACATGCTGATCCGCGTCCTGTCCGCCGCCAGCACGCTGCTGCGTGACGATCCGGCGCGGCTGGTGCAGTGGCTGGAAACGCCAGCCAAGGCGCTGGGTGGCAGAAAGCCGGCGGAGATGACCACCACCGTCGCGGGCGCGGAAGCGGTGCTCAACCTGATTGGTCAGCTTGAACATGGCGTGATCACCTGATGGCGGCGGTGCGCTTTTTCCGGCTGGTGAAAAGCGAATATGCGATGACTGCCTTTGACGGTTTCGGTGCCCGCACCTACGGCGGACGCTGGAATTCAGTCGGTACCGGCTGTGTCTATCTGGGATCAAGCCGGGCGCTGTGCGTGCTGGAGGCGCTGGTGCATCTCAGCATTCAGGATCTGGCGCATGACTATTCGATGCTGTCGATCAGCGTGCCTGAAACGCTGATCACCGAGCTGTCGCTGACGGCGCTCCCCGACGACTGGCAGGCCGATCCCGCACCGCCCTCGACCCGGGAGATCGGGGATGGCTGGCTCGCCAGCCCGGATCACGGGCTGATCCTCAAGGTCCCGAGTACCCTGACCGGCGAGTGGAACGCGCTGTTTAATCCTGCGCATCCGGCCGCCGCCGCGATAATCAGCAACGTGGTAGTCGAGCCTTTTTTCTTCGATCCCCGTTTCAGGCTGCAATAGCTTCTGCCCCGACACGACAGCCGCGCACCTCAGCCGCTCGCTTTCGATTCTGAAATCGCCTGCGCGGCACAAATCAGCGCCAGATGACTGAGGCCCTGCGGCATATTCCCGCGCCAGCTCTGACTGCGGACATCAAACATTTCGTTAAAAATATCGACGTTGCCGTGCTGGTCGAGCGTCGCGAGAATCTGCTGCATCGTCTGTTCCGCCTGCCCGACATCGCCCATTTCAGCCCAGGCTTCCGCCAGCCAGAACGCGCAGGCGAGGAAGGTACTCTCTTCAACCTCGACGCCGCTGTAGCGATAGAGCATTGCGCTGCCGTTGCCCAGCGTCTGCTGGATGGCGCGATAGGTGGCCAGCATCCGCTGTGGATTGACCGCGTTGCCGTAGCTGTGTACCAGCGCCAGCGAGGCGTCAAGGCGATCCTCGCTGCCGACATAAAACAGGTAAGCCTGTTTCTGTTCTGACCAGCAGTGCGTCTCAATCCAGTCACGAATGCGGTCGCGTTCCCGCTGCCAGCGCCCCAGCCAGGTGGGTTCGATGTGCTGGTTTTCGGCCAGCGCCACCGCCCGGTCCAGCGCCATCCAGCAGGCCATTTTAGAATGGGTATAGTGCTGCAGGTCCGGCAACTCCCAGATGCCGCAATCCTTTTGCCGCCAGTGATCGGCACAGCAGTTAGCCAGCTCACCCAGCATGCGCGAGGTGGTGATATCCAGCACGTGTCCGGCCTCGATAAACAGCTGCGCGGTGGCCAGCATGTCGCCATACATGCTGAGCTGCACCTGGTCACGGGCATTATTGCCGACCCGCACCGGCTGGGAATCCTGATAGCCGCTTAACGGCGGAAAACGTTCTTCCGGCACTTCATCGCCATTCAGCGCATAGCAGGCGCGCAGCCTGACGCCGTGCCGCAGGATGGTCTGCGACAACCACGAAAAGGCCGCTTTACAATCTTCCAGTGCGCCGAGATAGACGAAGGCTTTAATAATCAGGCAGGCGTCCCGCACCCAGGCGTAGCGATAATCGTAATTCTTCTCGCCGCCGATCCCTTCCGGCAGCGAGGTGGTGGCTGCGGCCGCCAGCGCCCCGGTCGGTGAGTACCAGAGAAATTTCAGTGACAGGGCAGAGCGCTTCACCAGCGCCGGGTAGCTGCCGTCATAGCTCAGGCTTTCTACCCAGCTGGTCCAGCCGGTGTGGCTGGTTTCGATTCGCTGATCGATGGCGGACAGTTCTGGGACGGCCAGCGGCTCGTTTTCGGTGATCAGCAGCGCGCAGAGTGAGCGCGACCCGGCCGAGGTCCGCAGCGTAGCGCAGACCTGTTCATCATCCAGCAGCGTAATGTGGATATCGTCGCTGGTGCGGAACATCGCCATGACGTCAGCAATGTGGAACACCTTGCCTTTCTCGGTGTCGGCAATCCACGGCGAACGGGTTTCAGCGGCGGTGCCGAATCGCAGGATAATCTGCAGCTCCACTTCGCCGCTGACTCCTTCAATCCGGCGCGCCAGTTCGCCCCACGGCAATCTTCCCGCCAGCGTACTGTTGATCGATTCGGTCAGCAGCACGCTGCCGCGGTCGGTGTCAAAACGGGTTTCCAGCACGTTGCTGTTATCGCGATAGCGGCGCGTCACCCGATAGGGATCGCGCGGCACGATTTGAAAGTAGCCGCCGATACCGGCGTCCAGCAGGCGATCAAACAGCGGTTTAGCATCCAGGTTTGGCGCGCACCACCAGTCAATCGCGCCATCCGGCGCAATCAGCGCCACTGAGCGCCCCTCGCCAATGGCGGCATAATCACCCAGACCGGCAAAGCCGTTATCTCGGGCCGGCTGATGGAAGATCTGGTTTTCCATGGTTTTCTTCCTTGTTTCACTGTGACAACTGACAAATCGGGCGCAGGCAGGACAAAAAAGTGGCCGCATTATGCGGCCACCGGGGAGCGTGATTACAGGGTGCCGGTGCCGCCATCGGAGCACCAGACCTGGCCGGAGGAGTAACTGCTCTCCGTCGAGGCCAGCGTAACGTAGAGCGGGGCGATTTCAACCGGCTGGCCAGGGCGGCCCATCGGTGAGTCGGCACCAAACTGCTTCACTTTTTCCTGAGGCTGACCGCCGCTGGATTGCAGCACGGTCCAGTATGGGCCAGGTGCGACCGCATTAACCCGGATGCCTTCGCCGCCCAGCTGTTTCGCCAGTGACTTAGTAAAGGCAACAATCGCCGCTTTGGTCTGGGCATAATCCAGCAGAATATCGCTGGGTTTAAACGCCTGCACCGACGAGGTATTAATAATCGATGCACCGCGTGGCAGATATTCCAGCGCCGCTTTGGTGATCCAGAACATCGCATAAACGTTGGTTGTAAACGTCGCGTCAAAATCTTCGGTACTCAGGGTACGAATGGACTCATTAAACTGCTGGCGTCCGGCGTTATTAACCAGAATATCCAGACCGCCTAATTTATCGGCCGCCTGTTTTACCAGCTGCTGACAAAATTCTTCAGAACGAATATCACCCGGAATAGCGAAAACTTTACGGCCTTCCGCTTCGATTAATTTAATCACTTCATCGGCGTCGGGCTGTTCTTCTGGCAGATAGTTGATCACCACATCTGCACCTTCACGGGCATAAGCGATGGCCACCGCACGGCCAATACCGGAGTCGCCGCCGGTGATCAGCGCTTTACGACCGGTCAGTCGGCCGGTGCCGCGGTAGCTGGTTTCACCGTGATCGGGAACCGGGATCATTTTGCTGGCTAAGCCAGGTGCCTGTTGCGGTTGTTCCTCAAAAGGAGGCTTAGGAAATTGATCGAGATCGAGCGTCTTGTTCGTTGGTGTCGTCATTGTAAGCTCCTTGAACATCATTATCTGAGTGATTAAGCCTGGCACAAATGTGATATTTGTCACATCTGACTGCTTATTCATTGAGCAGTGAAGCGTCAGGTAAATTAATAATGCTGATCAAGGATAGACAGAAAATCGGGATGCTGCGCCACCGCAGGGCGATAATTTGCGGCAATAAGCCGGCTTATTTAAAGCGAAGCGTAAAGCCGCGAAAGGGTTATTTTACCGGTGTAACCGCAGCGGCAATAAAATTAAATCAGACGATTTACCCGCCGCGTACTGAACCGCGCCACACCACATCAGCCTGATATATCCGTCGATCGCTTTGCTGTTCGGCGGTGGGGGGTAATTGATCCTGCTGCGCCTCGGTGTCGGTCAGCCAGCGTATCGCATCACCGGCAAACTGCTCCACCGGCTGGGCAAAGGTGGTGAGGTTGTAGGAGGACCAGCCCGATTGCGGAATATTGTCGTGGCCAACAATGCACAGATCCTCCGGAATACGCAGGGCAAAACGGTGGCGCGCCTCATCCATAAAGCCACACGCCAGTAAATCGGTGGCACAGAATACCGCGTCAGGACGGATTTTACGGGTCAGCAGCCGCTGCGCCAGGATCTGACCGCTTTCATAGGAGGTCGAACCAAAGTGCTCAACCAGGACGCTGACCCCCGCTTTTTCCGCCGCTGCCAGAAAATCCCGCTCGCGTTTCAGCAGGCTCGGGGTACCGGCCAGTGAGTTAACAAACGCGATGCGCTGACAGCCAGCACGGATAAAGGCGTTGACCGCCATCTCGGCTGCCGGACGCGAGTCGAGATTAATGCTGAGGGAGCCGGGCAGGGACTCATCACGATTAATCAGCACCAGATGCTGCCCGTGCTTGTAGCAGAGCTGGGTTATCGCGCTGTCAGGCATGCCGGAGAGGATGATTGAGGCATCGGCACGGAAGTTAATCGCCTGCTGTAAGGCGGCAGAGACCCGTTCATCTGAGCGATCGGTGTTAATCAGCATCGCCACCTTTCCCGCTTCCTGCAGGTATTGGGTCATCCAGCGTACCAGGCTGGCGCGGTAGGGGGTGTCCACTTCAGAAGCGATCAGGCAGACAATGCCGCTGCGGTTGCGTACCAGCCCGCGTGCCAGATGATTAACGTGATAGCCCAGCTCTTCAGCTGCTTTCATCACCCGCGCCCGCGTAGCATCCGACACGCTGGCACCTGGCGTAAAGGTGCGCGACACCGCAGAGCGGGAGACGCCTGCCCGGTCAGCGACATCCTGCGCACTGACTACCGCCTTAAGTTGATGCATGGTTTTCTCCGCTGCTGCCGTTAGCTGCCACCGTTAAACGTTTTGAGTCTGCCTGAAGTTGCAAGGCTGTGCAAAACAAATTGCAGGCAAATTGTACAAAATTTGTGAAGACGCCTCACAGTTGCTTAACATGCCGATTGACACATCCTGAGGGTCGCCTTACTACTTTGCACAGCAGTGCAAAAAGCGCGATCAGGCGCCATTCCCGCCCTCAAGGAGAACACCATGCGTTACTCATCTCTGTTCGCTGCGGTCATCGTCAGTTGTCCGGCCTTACCGTTTGCGGCGGCTGCGGCCGGTAATCTCAACATGATCTGCTCTGCGGATGTGGTGGTCTGTGAACAGATGACCCGCCAGTTCAGCCAGTCCCATCCCGACATCAATCTCAGCATGGTGCGGCTGTCAGCCGGGGAGGCTTACGCACGTATCCGCAGCGAGGCGCGCAATCCGCGGACCGATATCTGGTGGGCCGGCACCGGCGATCCGCATATGCAGGCAGCCGAAGAGGGCTTAACTCAGGTGTATAAATCGCCGCTGCTCGACCAGCAGCAGCCGTGGTCGCAAAAAGTAGCGGAGATCTCCGGTTATCGCACCGTGGGCGTTTATGCCGGTGCGCTGGGCTGGGGTTACAACACCCGACTGCTGGCGCAGAAAAAGCTCAAGGTGCCGGCCTGCTGGGCCGATCTGCTCGACCCGGGCTTTAAAGGTGAAATCCAGATCGCCAATCCGAACTCCTCCGGCACTGCCTATAACACCCTGGCGACGCTGGTGCAGATCATGGGAGAAGACAAGGCTTTTGAATACCTGAAAAAACTCAACGCCAATGTTTCGCAATACACCAAGTCGGGTTCAGCGCCGGTGAAAGCCGCCGCCCGTGGCGAAACCACCCTCGGCATCGTCTTTATGCACGATGCGGTGGCGATGGAGGTCGATGGCTTCCCGATCAAACCGGTCGCTCCCTGTGAAGGCACCGGCTACGAGATTGGTTCCATGTCGATCATCAAAGGGGCGCGTAACCTGGCGAATGCCAAAAGCTGGTACGACTGGGCGCTGAGTGCCGAGGCTCAGTCGCTGATGAAAGAGGCGAAATCGTTCCAGCTGCCGTCGAACCGCCAGGCGGAGATCTCTGAATACGCGCCGCGCTTTGAGAACATCAAGCTGATTGATTACGACTTCAAAACCTACGGTGACGCGGCGAAACGTAAAGCGCTGCTCGGACGCTGGGATAAAGAGATTGGTGCCAGCGCACAATAAGGCTGTTTTCCGTCCGGCGCAGTGATGCCGGGTCCACGCTGAACCGCGGTGGCGCAAGCCTGGTGTCCGCAGCTGATCGAGGTGATTCATGAATGCGCACAATCGCCGCTTAACCGGCGCGTTAGTTGCTGGCGCACTGGCCCTGATGGTGTTGCCCTGGTACAGCCTGGAGCAGGGTTTCTTCTCTGGCCACTGGCTGATGAGCTTATGGCAGGATGAGAATAGCGCGCCGGCGCTGTGGCAACTGATGCAGCATCGCTGGCTGACGGTCGCCGTGGCGCTGTGGCTCGCTTCTGCCGCCTGCCTTTTCCTGCCGCCGGGGCGTATCCGTAGCGGCCTGCTGCTGCTGCTCAGCGTCTGCGGCATTCTGTTCCTGGTGCTGGAAGGGCATGCTATCGGGTTCAGCGGCTGGAACTGGCTGTGGCTGGAGAACCTGGCCGGCCCGCTCGCGCTGGGCCAGCCGGCGATGGGCGCGGGCGCGTTACTGCTGCTGACGGTTTTCCTGCTGATTTTTTCCTTTGCGCTGGCCGAACGCGGCGTGCTGAAAGGCGATGCGTTTGTGGTGTCGGCGATCGTACTGCTGGTAGCGCTGGTGACCACCTTTGTGCTCTATCCGGTGCTGAGCCTGTTTGTCGCCTCGGTGCAGGACATTGATGGCAGTTTTAAACCGGATGGCCTGATCGCCAATCTGCAGGACCCGGCTATCTGGAGCGTCGCCTGTGTCACCGGCGGCACCTGCGGGACGGCGTGGCGCACGCTGGGCCTGGCGCTGATGACCGCCAGCGGCTCGACGCTGCTGGGACTGGCGTTTGCGCTGGCGGCGACCCGCACCTCGCTGCCGTGCAAAAAAGCGCTGCGGATGCTGACTATCCTGCCGATCATTACGCCGCCGTTTGTTATCGGGCTGGCGCTGATTCTGCTGTTTGGTCGTTCCGGGGTGATCACCACCTCGCTGGCGACGCTGTTTGGCGTCGAGCCGGGCCGCTGGCTGTATGGCCTGACCGGCATCTGGATCGCCCAGGTGCTCTCCTTTACGCCGATTGCGTTTCTGGTGCTGATTGGGGTAGTTGAAGGGGTCAGCCCGTCGCTGGAAGAGGCGTCTCAGACCCTGCGCGCCAGCCGCTGGCGCACGTTTTCCCGAATTTCTCTGCCGCTGATGGCGCCGGGACTGGCTAACGCCTTTCTGATCAGCTTTATCGAAAGCATGGCGGACTTCGGCAACCCGATGGTGCTGGGCGGCAGTCACGGCGTGCTGTCGACCGAAATCTTCTTCTCGGTGGTCGGCGCGCAGAACGATCCAAGCCGTGCGGCGGTGCTGGCGATGATTCTGCTGGGCTTCACGCTGGCGGCGTTTCTGGTGCAGCGGGTCTGGCTGTCGGGTAAAAGCTTCGCCACGGTAACCGGCAAAGGCGACGGCGGCCGTCACGTGCAGTTGCCGCGTCCGGTGCGCTACAGCGTTTATGGCATGGTGATCCCGTGGGGTCTGTTTACCCTGGTGATCTACGGCATGATCATGATTGGCGGCTTCGTGCAGTCGTGGGGGCTGAATAACGCGCTGACGCTCGACCACTATATCCGCGCTTTTAGCGTCAGCCTGAATCAGGGACAGCTGGTATGGAGCGGCGTCGCCTGGAACTCTTTCTGGACCACGCTGGAGATCGCCCTGATAGCCGCGCCGCTGACCGCGGTGGTTGGCCTGCTGACCGCCTGGCTGATTGTGCGGCAGAAATTTGCCGGACGGCAGACCTTTGAGTTCATGCTGATGCTGAGTTTCGCCATTCCCGGCACGGTGATCGGCGTGAGTTACGTGATGGCGTATAACCTGCCGCCGCTGGAGATCACCGGTACCGCGATGATCCTGATCGCCTGCTTTGTGTTCCGCAATATGCCGGTCGGGGTGCGTGGCGGTATTGCGGCGATGAGTCAGCTCGATAAAAGCCTGGATGAAGCCTCACTAACCCTCGGTGCCAACAGTTTCCGCACCTTACGTAAAGTGGTGCTGCCGCTGCTCAAGCCAGCGATCAGCGCGGCGCTGGTCTACGCCTTTGTGCGCGCCATTACCTCAATCAGTGCGGTGATTTTTCTGGTCAGCGCGCAATACAACATGGCGACGTCCTACATCGTCGGGCTGGTGGAGAACGGGGAATATGGTGTCGCGATTGCCTATTCGTCGGTACTGATCGTGGTGATGTTAGCCATCATCGGCCTGTTCCAGCTGCTGGTGGGTGAACGCCGCCTGCGCCGTGTTACTCAACCTGCGGCTGCGGCCGCTGCTGTCGCCACTCTGACTCAGGAGAGAGCCGTATGACCACCATCAACGCGGGATCGGTCGTGTTTGAACATGTTGCTAAACGCTTTGCCGGTTTTACAGCGCTGCCGGATCTGTCGTTAACCGTCGAGCCAGGCACGCTGGTGACGCTGCTCGGTCCCTCCGGCTGTGGCAAAACCACCACGCTGCGCCTGCTGGCCGGGCTGGAGCATCCTACCGCTGGCCGCATTCTGATTGGCGGTAAAGAGGTTACCCATCTGCCAGCCAATGAGCGCGACGTGGCGATGGTGTTTCAGTCATACGCGCTGTTTCCTCATATGAATGCTCTCGACAATATCCTGTATGGGCTGCTGTCGTCGGGGATGAGCAAACGGGAGGCGCTGGATCGGGCGCGGGAAGGGCTGAGGCTGGTCGGGCTGGAAAGCCAGGGTGAGCGGCTACCGTCTGAACTTTCCGGTGGACAGCAGCAGCGTATTGCGGTGGCCCGCGCGCTGGTGCTGGAACCGCAGGTGCTGCTGCTGGATGAGCCGCTGTCGAATCTGGACGAACGTTTACGGCGACGGGTGCGGACCGATATTCGCGATCTGCAACAGCGGCTGGGTTTTACCGCGGTCTATGTGACGCACGACCAGGAAGAAGCGCTGGCGGTCTCCGATAAAATTATTGTCATGAAAGAGGGGGATATTGCGCAGCAGGGCGCGCCGGAAACCCTCTACCATTCGCCCAATTCGGTGTTTATCGCCGACTTTATGGGCGAAGCCAATATTCTGCCGTGCGACGTTGAGCAGGCCGAAGGCGGTGAGGCGCTGATCCGCGTCGGTAACCAGCGCTTCCGGGTGCGTGGCGACGGAGCGAAAACCGGCAGCGGTCAGCTGGCGGTGCGGCCGCAGTTTATCACCCTGTCTGGCGACGGTCAGGGCGCCCTGCAGGGTGAGATTATTCACAGTACCTGGCTGGGTGATCATATCGAATATGAAGTGACCACCGAACTGGGATCGCTGTTCATCATCGATCCCCACATGGAACAGCGCCTGCCGCTGGCCGCCCGGGTCGGCGTTAACTTCAAGCCGCAGGGTCTGGCCCTGATTGCCCGCTAAACTGCTTAACCGCAAGGAGTCACAATGGAACTGCACGATGAAATGATGTCGCGTCTGGCGCTGGCTGAAGCTGTCGCCCGCGCTGGCGGTGCTACGGCCTTATCTTACTTTTCCCGCCGCGATACGCTGGTGGTGGAAACCAAATACGATCTGCAGGATGTGGTGTCGATTGCCGATCGCGAAGTGGAACAGACGATCGCCGCCCGCATCCGTGAAGCGTTCCCTGATGATGGCTTTCTCGGTGAGGAGAGCGGCCTGCAGCCGGGCCGGAGCGCCTACACCTGGGTGGTCGATCCGATTGATGGCACCAGTCCGTTTCTCAACGGCATGCCAAACTGGTGCGTGTCGGTTGCCGTACTGCGCGACGACGTGCCGGTCATCGGGGTGATTTTCGCACCGACCTTTGAGGAGTGCTATGTGGCAGCGCTGGGTGAGGGCGCGACTCTCAATGGCCGACGCTTGCAGGTCGATCCGGCACGTACCCTGCAGAATCACGTGACCGGCTTTGGTGCCAACAGCTACGTCAGCCCGCAGCAGGTTGGCGAGATTGTGGCGGCCTTGCTGGCAGCCGGCGGTAACTTTATCCGCATCGGCTCAGGCGCACTGATGCTGGCGTGGGTGGCGGCCGGTCGGGTCGTTGGTTACTACGAACCGTATATGCACGCCTGGGATTGTCTGGCCGGTTACTGTCTGGTGAAAGAGGCGGGGGGCTGGGTGCATCCTTTCAACACCGACGGGGAGCGCATCATCAAAGGGGCGCAGGTGCTGGCGGTGGCTCCCGGTGCCGAAGCGGATTTGCGTCGCATCGCCAGTCTGTGACCCTGTCACGACGCGCAGGTCAGTACAGCCACCTTAGCGTCGTGACCTTTAGCCGTTGAGCGTTTTGGTCAGGTAGTGCCGCTGCATACCGGGTTGCGGAAAGTCGGGCAGGGACATCAGCTGTTGATAACCCTGTTTCAGATAAAACGGTAGCGCCTGAAAGCTGAAGGTATCCACCAGCACCTGCTGACAGCCGTAAGCTATCGCCTGCTGCTCTGCTGCCCGTAGTAAAGCACTGCCCAGACCGGTGCCGCGCAGCGTATCATCTACCCATAGATAATCGACACAGAGCCAGTTCCCCTTACGCGAGGCCATTACGCCACCCCGCAACTTACCGTCTGCGTCATGATCAAATACCGCCAGCGCTCCCCGATTTTCACTGTCGATAAACTGCCGGTTGTAGCTGCCGAGCCCGGCGAATAACGCCTCCCGGTCCTGGTCCTCTGGCTGCTCCGTCACGGTAAGACCCGCACGTAATGTCATGATTTTTCTCCTGTTATGCTACGCCATGAAGTCGAATATCCGTGTCAGGGGATAATAGACTATTTATACCCGCAAAGGTATAAATAGTTATTTATCCCTTATTGGGGATAATAAACTAATTATCCTCTTTCGGGGATAATCAGGATGCGCTATGCTGATCGTCTGCCGACCCCGGAGGAACAGACACCATGATATACAGTCCGCTGCAGCTGGCTAACCGGCTGAAACTTATCCGTCAGCGTAATGGCTGGACCCAGAGCGAGCTGGCCAAAAAGGTTGGTCTGAAACAGGCGACCATTTCGCATTTTGAAAATGCGCCGGACAACACCTCGCTGGCGACGCTGTTTAAGCTGTTGCAGTCGCTGGAGCTGAGTCTTGAGGTGCAGGAGAAAACGGCCGCCGCACCGCCGCCGCTCAATGACGAGGATGACTGGTAATGCAGAAGCTGATTGCGTGGATGAACGGCGAGCGGGTCGGCGTGCTGACCCGTCAGCGCAACGGTGCGCACGAATTTCAGTACGACAAAGCGTGGCTGAGTAATCCGCTCGCCAGGCCGCTGTCGCTCTCGATGCCGTTGCAGGTTCCGGCGATCACCTCCCACGCGGTAATTAACTTTTTCGATAATCTGTTGCCGGATAGCCCCTTGATTCGTGACCGGATTGTGGCGCGCTACCAGATAAAATCCCGTCAGCCGTTTGATCTGTTGCAGGAAGTGGGACGAGACAGCGTCGGTGCGACCATGCTGTTGCCGCCTGAGATGCCGCTGCCGCCGTTACAGGTGCGCTATGAGCTGCTGAACGAGGCGCGGCTGGAAAGCGTACTGTCAGCCTATCAGTCCGACATTCCGCTCGGGATGCTGCGCGAAGAGACCGACTTCCGTATTTCGGTGGCGGGTGCGCAGGAGAAAACGGCGCTGCTGCACACGGAACAGGGCTGGAGCATCCCGACCGGGGCCACGCCGACCTCACACATTATCAAACTACCGATCGGAGAAATTAAGCAGCCGACGGCGACGCTGGACATGCGCGAAAGCGTTGAAAATGAGTATCTCTGTCTGGCGCTGGCCAGGGCGCTGGGAATGAAGGTGCCTGAGGCAACCCTTATCCGCGCCGGCGCGATGCGTGCGCTGGCTGTCGAGCGCTTCGACCGGCGCTGGTCACGTGACAGAAGCCGGCTTATTCGTCTGCCGCAGGAGGATTTCTGTCAGGCGCTGGGGCTGCCGTCATCGACGAAGTATGAGTCAGACGGCGGGCCGGGCATTGCGGAGATCATGCAGCTGCTGATGGGATCGAGTAACGCGATAGAGGATCGTTATCACTTCATGATGTTTCAGGTGTTTCAGTGGCTGATTGGGGCGACGGACGGCCACGCCAAGAACTTCTCGCTGTTTATTGAGCGCGGCGGCAGCTACCGGCTGACCCCTTTCTATGATGTGATTTCCGCCTATCCGGTACTGGGCGGCACCGGCCTGAATAAGCGGGCGCTGAAGCTGGCGATGGGGCTGCGGGCCAGCAAAGGCAAAAAAACCGAAATCGATAAGATATTCCCGCGTCATTTCTTTGCCACTGCAAAAAGCGTCAATTTTGATAGCGGTAGCCTGCAACAGATCTTCGACTTCTTTATCCGCGCTTTTCCACCCGCGGTTATCGCGGTGCGCGATGCGTTGCCCGCAGGATTTCCGCAGCACATTGCCGATGCCATTTTCAGTCATTCACTGATTATGCTGGAGCGGTTACGGCAGAAAGATTGAGGCAGACAGCAACAGGGTGGCCCGGCAACGGCTAGACTGCTGTTTTCCCGTTTAACCGGAGTCTGATATGAATCGCGATCGCTACGCACTGGAACCGATCCCGTTGCCACCCACTTTTCCCGACGTGGCGAGCCACGTGATGGCGGATGAAACCCTGCATCGCCGGCTGGCGGCGATTGTTCAGCGCATGAAACAGCATCAGATTACGCAGCTGATCGTTTATGCGGATAAAGAGCACGGCAGCAACTTTGAGTATCTGGCGGGCTTTATTCCGCGCTTCGAAGAGGCGCTGCTGGTGGTTAATCAGCAGGGCGAACTGGCCTACATCATGGGCAACGAAAACCTCAAGCTGGTGCCGTTTGCCCGTAATCCCGGCAGATGCCTGCACGCGCCACTCTTTTCGCTGCCCAATCAGCCGATGAGTGGTGAGGCATCGCTGTCCCTGCTGCTGAGCCAGGCAGGGATCGTCGCGGGGGCGCGCACCGGGCTGGTGGGCTGGAAGTTGTTCAGCCCCGCTCAGCAGACTCTGTTTGATCTGCCGCAGTTTATCTGCGCGGCGGCGGCCGACGCGGCAGGTGGCGTCTCGCATCTGGTCAATGCCACCGGGCTGTTTATCTCACCTGATCAGGGAGCGCGCTGCATTAACAGCGCCGATGAGGTGGCATTTTACGAGGCGGGCGCGAATCGTGCCTCAACCGCCATGCTGGCGGCGCTGAACAGCGTGACGCCAGGCGTAAGCGAGAAGCACATTGGCGCGCGTCTTAATGCCGACGGCCAGCCAAATAGCGTGATGACCATTGCCGCCACCGGCGATCGCTTTGCTAAGGCGCAGCTTTATCCCAGCGACAAAACGATTAAGGTCGGCGATAAGCTGTCGTTAACCGTCGGCTATAAAGGCGGGCTAAGCAGCCGCACTGCTTATGCGGTCAGTCAGGCATCAGAGTTACCCTGTCACGTTTCAGACTGGCTACCCCGGCTGGCGATCCCGTATTATCACGCGGTGGTCAGCTGGCTGGAGCAGTTACGCATCGGCATCACCGGTGGCGAACTGTATGCGTTAATCGAGGCGGTATTTCCTAAAGCACAGTATGGCTGGCACCTTAATCCGGGGCATCTGGTGGCGGATGAAGAGTGGTTATGCTCGCCAATCTGGCCCGATTCAGCCATCACCCTGAAGAGCGGCATGCTGTTGCAGATCGACATTATTCCTTCGGTGGCCGGCTACGGCGGCTGCAGTATTGAGGACACCGTCGGTCTGGCGGATGCGGCGTTGCGTGCCCAGCTGGCGGCGGAATTTCCGGCGGTCTGGCAGCGGATGACCGAGCGCAAAGCCTGGCTGAGCGACGTCCTGCGGCTGAAACTGGCCGATGAGGTGATCCTGCTGTCGAACACGGTGGGCTATCTGCGTCCGTTTTTACTGGACCCGCAGCGGGCGCTGGTGCGGCAGCCGGTGAATGACGGGGTTTGAAAAAGAGCGATCGGCTGTTAGGTTAATAGCTGATAAACCCTAATAAAGGTCAGGAGCCGTGATGTCCGATATCGTGCATTTCCCGCTGTTTGTAGCTTCCGTTGTGCTGCTCTGTATTACGCCGGGTCCCGACCTGGCCTATGTGGTGGGACAAAGTGTCGCCAGGGGACGACGTGCCGGTATTCTGTCAGCCGCCGGTGTTGCGCTGGGCAGCTGTACCCATGCCGTCGCCAGTGCGCTGGGTCTGACTGCGCTGATTGCCGCCTCGCCGCTGCTGTTCACGCTGATTAAGTATCTCGGTGCGGCCTATCTGATCTACCTGGGCGTCAGAATGATCGGATCAACCTTTATCGCATCCGCAGCAGCGGAGACTGCGTCACCGCCGCCCGCGCAGACCGGCACCCGCTTACTGCTGCTGCGCGGCTTCATCACCTCAATCACCAATCCCAAAGTGCTGCTGTTTTTTATCGCCTTTTTCCCGCAGTTTGTGGCGATCGGCAGTCAGTATCACGCCAGCGCCTTCCTGCTGTTGGGGATGACCTATGCGCTGGTTGGCCTGATGACTGACGGGATGTTTGCGCTGCTGGCGGGCGGGGCCGCAGGCGCGGTGGCCAACAATAAGCGGTTACAGACAGTGCTGGATCGGCTGGTCGGGGCCACTTTTATCGGCCTGGGGATCCGTCTGGCGCTGACCCGTCGCTGAGCCAAATCTGACGCGCCAGGCACGGTCAGCAGCAACCTGAACCGGTCAGGGAAGGCCGGTAATAATTTGTATAAGTTAACTGAGAGTAAAACGCTGACGCTTCTGTCAGGATACGCGCCACAGAAGTATTTCGGTCCTCTCATTCGATGAAATGGTTTACCAAAAACGCGGTTTTGTTTGCCTGCAAAACCTCCCTGGCCGCGTTTATCGCGTTATCAGTTGCTCTAATCCTTAACTTTGAAAAACCAGCCTGGGCGCTGACCACCGTTTTTGTCACTTCCCAACTTTATGCCGCCTCAACCGTCTCGAAATCGGTTTTTCGTCTGATCGGAACCGTGCTGGGCGGCGTATTTATCCTGCTGATCTATCCGGAAACGGTGCAGTCGCCACTGCTGTTCAGCCTGTGCGTCTCGCTGTGGGTGACGTTTTGCCTCTATCTGTCGCTGCATGACCGCACGCCCAAAAGCTACGTCTTCATGCTGGCAGGCTATAGCGCGGCGATCATGGGTTTTCCGGAGGTGAACACGCCGTCGGCGATTACCAATACGGTGATTTCGCGTATCGAGGAGATCACCCTTGGCATTTTGTGCAGCACGCTGGTACACCGGCTGGTTTTTCCGGTATCGATGCACCATCTGCTCGGGCAGAGCGTGGACCGCTGGTTTCAGAATGCGCGTAAATTGTGTAATGAGCTGGTCAACGGCATGGCGAACAACAAGTCCCTCGAGCGGGAAGATATTCTGATCCAGATGGCGGGCTATCCGCTGAATGTCGAAACGCTGCTGACGCACTGTGTTTATGAAGGGGAAGCGGCGCGCAATGTGATCCGTCTGGTCAGCGTGCAGTATCAGCATCTGACCTACCTGCTGCCGACGCTGACGGCGATTGAATCGCGGCTTGGGGTGCTGGCAGAACTGAATATACGCTTTCCGCTGTGTGTCACCTCGGTGTTCCAGCAATTTCTGCTGTGGCTCAATCATGATCGGGTTAACGATATCGAAGGATTGCGTAACGCCATCGCTGCGGGTCAGGCGACGCTGGAAGCGGACTGGCAGGCGGGAAAGCTGGCTACTGAAGAGAGCCTGCTGCTGATTGGCTTACTGGAGCGGCTGGCTAACTTTGTCCGTATCGCCGATGCGTATCAGAACGTCAGCGCCCGAGCCGGCGATCTCTACAGTCATGGCGACGGGGCGGCGATCAGGAACATCCGCGAGCATCGCCACATTGATAACGGACTGCTGAGCCTGTCGGTGCTGACGGCCTTTCTGTCGACCTTTCTTTCCAGTCTGTTCTGGATTGGCAGCGGCTGGGCCGATGGGGCCAATGCACCGCTGATGGCGGCGATTATCAGTTCGTTTTTTGCCGGGGTGGATTCGCCGGTTACGCCGATGAAGCTGTTCGTTAAAGGGGTGATGATTGCGCTGGTGGTCAGCCTGTTTTATATCGCGTTTCTTATCCCGCAGGCCAACACCCTGCAGGCGTTAATGATCTGCCTGCTGCCGGGGCTGATGCTGCTGAGCCTGGTGATTGCCAATCCGACCACCAATCTGATAGGTCTGAGCGTGGCGATCCAGATTCCAGGCTTTATCGGGCTGAGTCACCACTATGTGCCCGATCTGATCGTCACCCTGAACGCCGCAATCTCGTCGCTGGTGGGGATCATGTTTGCGGTGGTGCTGACGGCGCTGATCCGCAATAAGCGTCCCTCGTGGATTGCCCGCAGGGCGGTGCTGCGGGGGCTGCGCGACCTGCTGAGCTTTATTAAAAAGGTCGAACGCAATTCCGCCACGCTGTTATCACGCCAGCAGTTTATTGCGCGCATGCTGGACCGGGTGAACATTATTCTGCCGCGTAAACGGCTCGATCCGGTGCCGGATATCGTGGTCGGTGGCTATCTGATCAGTGAAACCTGGCTCGGCGCTAACTGCTATGACTTTTATGCCCGCTATCGGGAGGTGCTGGAGGCGCACCGCATCGACAGCGGCCAGATGTTCCACGAACTGGGTCTCTATCTGAAGCGTAAAATGAAGTCGCTTCAGCTGCTGCCGCATCAGGATCTGCTGGAGGAGCTGGATCAGTTGCTGCTCCGGCTGGAGAAGATTGCGCTGCAGGAGAGTGCGGCGGTGGCTCCGCTGGTTCACCTGTTTAACATTCGCGTCTCGCTGTTCCCGCAACAGCGCTGGCCGGGCTGAGTGTGCTATAAAGGTTGCCGCGCTATTTCAGGGGGAGAAAAACCGATGTCAGCCTGCTTACGCCGCTATCGGTTGTTCAGATTTTGCGATAAGGCAGGAATATCGCCGAGTTCCGCTCCTTTAACCTTCAGGGTAAGTTCGACATTGCGGTGTAAAATAATACTGACCGCCGCCAGTAGCGCCGGCAGGGCAAGAATGTAGAAAATAGCCGACTGTGCCGGGAACACGCCCATCAGCACGCCACCTAAAGACGAACTGAGAATGGCGCCCATCCGGCCGATGCCATGCATCCAGCTGACGCCGGTTGCGCGGATCTCGGTCGGATAGTAGGCCGGCGAATAGACCTGAAGTCCGTTCTGCGCACCGTTGATGCACATGCCGGTGATAAAAATAATCACACCCAACCACACGCCGCTCAGCCCAAGCAAACCCTGGGTGATCAAACAGGCACAGCCGATTAAATAGACCACGCCAATCACCCATCTGGCGTGCAGCTTATCCATTAAGCCGCCAACGATGATGCCGCCGACCGGTCCGCCCAGCTGGAACAGTCCGGCGACAATCGCCGCCTGCTCAAGAGAAATGCCGCCTGAACGCATAATGGTAGGCAGCCAGCCGTTCAGCAGATAAATAACGAACAGCCCCATGAAATAGGTCAGCCAGAGGATTACGGTACCGCGGGCGAAGCCGTGGCGAAACAGCTCTGCAATGGTGCTGTTGCGCTTTACGCCAGGCGAACTCAGGATAAACGCCGTATCCGGGCTAAAATCACCGCCCATTTTATTCAGCAGCGAGGCGATGATTGCGCGTGGCGCTTTTCGCACCACCAGGTTAAGCACCGATTCCGGTAACAGCCAGGCAATCACCGGCAGCAGCAGCAGGGGAAGCGCGCCACCAAACACCAGGACCGCAGGCCAGTTAAAGCGTGCCAGCAGCCCGGCGGCAATGAATCCACCCAGTCCCGAGCCGATATTAAATCCGCTGAACATCAGGGTAATCATGATGCCTTTGCGACGCTCGGGCATGTATTCAGACAGCAGCGTCACGCAGTTTGGCATCACCGCGCCCAGCCCCAGACCGGCGATAAAGCGTAATAATGCCATTTGTGTCGGCGAAGCGGCGAAAGCACAGGCGAGGCTGAAGGCTGAGAAGATCAGTACTGACACCAGAATGACCCGCTTGCGGCCAATCCGATCGGACATCGGACCGGCGATCAGCGCGCCGAGCGCCACGCCCGCCATGGCCGCGCCGAGGATCGGGCCCATCGCTGAGCGGCTGATGCCCCAGTGTTCGATCAGCGCCGGCGCGATAAAGCCCATTACGGCTGCATCGTAACCATCAAACATAATGATGATCAGACACAGCACCAGTACGCGCCATTGGAAAGAAGAGACCGGGCGTGCATCAATCCACTGTTTTACATTAATCAGGTTATTCGCTGTCATCGGGTACGCTCTCTGCTTTGCTACCAGCGGCAGCCGTCGTTGTGGTGAGAGAAAGGTAATAATCCGATAACACGGTAAGCGGGGCACCTGACGGTGTCTGTCAAAAAAGGCTTTTAGCGATATGAGTTAGCTTTATAGTGTGATGCGTCTGGCATTGTCATTGCGCGACCAAACGGCTGTGGTAAGGCAGGCCGGGCCTGCACGGGTAACGGGTGACATCCTTATCGCTATGAGTTTCATTTAGGCTGTCCGGGTCAGCGTCTCATCAATGCAGCGCAGCAGCGCCTGAGTAGCAGGCGAATGCAGCGCCCCCAGACGAAAGGTCAGTCCTATCTCACGGCGGGTATCGGGCAGGTTCAGCGCCAGCGGCGTCAGGATTCCGGCCTGCAACTCATATTCAAGCTGATGCGAAGAGACCACCGCTACCATATCCGAATTCAGCAGCAGTCCGCGCACTATCGCCAGATCGCCACTTTCTACCACCGGCTGAGGCGCAGTCAGCGCTGCGGCCTGAAACGCGCGGTCCAGCAGATGACGGGCAGGAGAGTTCTCACGCGGCAGGATCCATTGCACCTGCTGCAGATCTTCCGGTTTGACGGCACGCCCGCTCAGTGGGTGCTGCGGACGCGTCAGCAGAATCAGTTCTTCATCGAACAGCAGCTGGTTCTGGATATCGGACGCGCTGTGATGCTGACGCAGCGCACCGAGAATAAAATCAATATCTCCGGCGCGCAGTTCTTTAATCAGCGCATCAAAGGCGCTCTCGTTGGTCACCACTTTTATCCCGGGATAGCGCGCCACCAGACGGGTGATCGCCAGCGGTAACAGGCTACTGCGGCACAGCGGGAGCGCACCGACATGCACCGTCCCGGTCAGAATGCCGCGCTGTGCGGCGAGGTCTTCCGGGATATGCCGTATCTCATTGAGGGCACGGCTGATAAACGGGGCGATCTCCTGTCCCGCTGACGTTGGCATCATGCCTTTTGGCGTGCGCTGGAACAGCGGCAGCCCGGCCCCTTTTTCCAGCACCTTCAACGCCGCGCTCACCGCTGGCTGACTGATACCCAGCAACGTCGCCACGCTTTGAGTGTGATGAAGCCGGTCCAGCGCTAAAAAAATTTGCAGCCGTCGCAGGTTAAATAACCAGATCGGTTCCGCCTCTTCACGGCCGTTATCCCGCCGCCGCATTTTGCTGAGGATTGGCGGGATCGCGTGCAGTTCGGTAATGGCTCGCCGGGCGCGCGGCAGGGCACATTTGCCCATCTCGGTCAGCAGCATCCCGCTGGCATGCCGTTCAAACAGCGGCGTCTGTAAACTGTGTTCCAGATCACGCAGCGAACGGGTGATCGCCGACTGGGTACGAAATAAATTTATCGACGCTTCGGAAATCGTGCCGCAGTCCGCAATCATACAAAAAGCGCGTATTTGCATGATTTTAATGTCAAATTCCTGTCTGCCGTTTTCCATTTTTCTTACGCCAGCGATGAGCCCTGAATCACAACATAAATAAAAGTCATAACGCATGCAATGAAAGACATTATCCAGCCGCAGTGCTGCATGCCAGGATGAAAAAAACGGCAAAGGCAGGATGAGATAATGGAAAAGATGAGTAAAAAGAGTGCGTTAGTTGTCAGCGCCCATTCAGCTGATTTTGTCTGGCGTGCGGGGGGTGCCATTGCGCTGCATGCATCGCGGGGTTATGAGGTGCATGTGGTATGCCTCTCTTATGGCGAGCGGGGCGAATCGGCGAAGCTGTGGCGCAGCGGCAACATGGCCGAGGCGAAGGTAAAGCAGAGTCGTCAGGAAGAGGCCGAGGCGGCTGCCCGCATTCTCGGGGCAACTATTAGCTTTATGGATCTGGGTGATTATCCGCTGCGCGCTGATAAAGAGACGCTATTCCGGCTGGCGGACATATTCCGTCAGGTGCAGCCGCACTTCGTCCTGACGCATTCGGTTAACGATCCCTATAACTACGATCATCCGCTGGCTGCGCATCTGACGCAGGAAGCGCGGATCATTGCGCAGGCCGAAGGTTATCGTCCTGGTGAAACCATTATCGGCGCGCCGCCGGTCTATAGCTTTGAGCCGCATCAGCCTGAGCAGTGCAACTGGAAACCTGACGTGCTGCTTGATATCAGCGCGGTCTGGGACAAGAAATATGCGGCCATCCAGTGCATGGCGGGTCAGGAACACCTGTGGGAATACTATACGCGGGTAGCTTTGCAGCGGGGCGTTCAGGCCAAACGTAACGTCGGGATCGGCTCATCGAAAGTGATCAGCCACGCTGAAGGTTATCAGAGCCTGTTGCCACGGGTCACGGAGGATCTGTCATGAGTCTGGTGAATAAAAAAGGTATCGTTGTGCGCAACATTGCGCGTGCTGATGCCGCGCTGGTGGCCGGTTTTGCCCGTTACGGCGTGGCGACTACCCATGAAGCTCAGGGACGCAGTGGTCTGCTCGACGCTGGTATTCGTCCCATCCAGCAGAACTGCGCGGTAGCCGGCAGCGCGGTGACCGTGCTGGTTTCGCCCGGCGATAACTGGATGTTTCATGTGGCGGTTGAGCAGTGCCAGCCCGGTGACATTCTGCTGGTGGCCCCGACTTCAGCCTGTCACGATGGTTATTTTGGCGATTTGCTGGCGACCTCTTTACAGGCGCACGGCGTGGTGGCGCTGGTGGGGGATATCGGGATTCGTGACAGCCAGACGCTGAGAGATATGCAGTTTCCGGTCTGGTCACGGGCGGTTTACGCGCAGGGCACGGTGAAAGAGACGCTGGGTTCAGTTAACGTGCCGGTCATCTGTGCCGGGCAGCTGATCCATCCGGGAGACATCGTGGTCGCGGATGATGATGGCGTGGTGATTGTGCCGCGTCTGCAGGCCGAATCGGTCGCGGTCGCTGCACAGAAACGTGAAGCACTGGAACAGAGCAAACGTCAGCGGCTGGCTGCCGGTGAGTATGGCCTCGATATTTATCAGATGCGTTCGCAGCTGGCTGAAAAGGGGCTGCGCTACGTTGACTCACTTGATCAACTGCAGCAGAGCGGTGTATGAAACAGACCCTGATCCCCTGCATGCTGATGCGCGGCGGAACGTCAAAAGCCGCCTGCTTTCTGGCCACGGATCTGCCGGCGGACAGCGCCACGCGCGATCGCGTCCTGCTGGCGGCGATGGGTTCGCCTGATGCCCGACAGATTGACGGTATCGGTGGTGCCGATTCACTGACCAGTAAAGTGGCGATTATCTCTCCTTCATCGCGTCCGGATGCCGACGTAGACTACCTGTTCGCTCAGGTTAGCGTGGAACAAGCCGTGGTTGATTACGGACAGAACTGCGGAAATATTCTTGCCGCAGTCGGGCCGTTTGCGATTGAAAAAGGGCTGGTAACGGTAACCGGTGCGCTGACAACAGTGCGCATTTATATGGTCAATACCGGCCAGCTTGCTGAAGCGGCCATCGCTACGCCGGAGGGCTGCGTTGAGTATCAGGGCGATACCCGCATTGACGGCGTGCCGGGTTACGCCGCGCAACAAATCCTGAATTTCCAGGACATCGCCGGAGCAAGCTGCGGCGCACTGCTGCCGACCGGTAATGCGCGCGACAGCATTGACGGCATTGAGGTGACCTGCATCGATAATGGTATGCCGGTTGTGGTAATCCGTGCCGCCGATTTGCAGCGCAGCGGACGCGAAACGCCGGATCAGCTTAATAAAGATGAGGCGCTGAAAGCACGGCTGGAGTCGATTCGCTTACAGGCGGGACGGTTGATGCATCTGGGCGATGTAGCGCAGCGCAGCGTGCCGAAAATGACGCTGATCTCCGCACCGGTCGACAACGGTTCGATCACCACCCGGACCTTTATTCCTCACCGCTGTCACGCCGCGATTGGCGTGTTAGGCGCGGTCAGTGTCGCTACGGCCTGTCTGGTTGCCGGTTCGGTGGCTCAAGGGCTGGCAAAAATCAGCGCGGCTGCTGAACAACGTCTGATTGTCGAACATCCCAGCGGCGAGTTTAGCGTGATGCTGACGCGTGATGCGGCGGGACATGTGATTAACAGTGGATTGATCCGCACTGCGCGCCTGCTGTTTGACGGGCGCGTGGCCATTCCGGGTTCAGTCTGGTCACGGCAGGAGGGATAAGACAGTTATGCAGATAGCCATTATCGGATTTGGCGAGGCGGGACAAATTTATGCTCACGATCTGGCGAGTGTGGCGCAGGTGCGGGTCTGGGATAAAAAATTCTGCGGGCAGCAGGCTTCTGGCCTGCGGGATGTGGCTCAGCAGTCTGGCGTGCAGCCGGCGGATTCCGTTGCTGAAGCACTGGATGGCGCAGACTGGGTGATATCGCTGGTTACCGCATCAAACGCACTCTGCGTTGCGCGCGAGGTTGCTCCGCTGCTGGCGAACGGCCAGCAACTGCTGGACTTTAATTCGGTTTCACCCGAGACAAAACGTGCCGCCTCGCAAGCAATCGCTGGCGGCGCGGGGACGTATCTGGATGTGGCGGTCATGGCACCGGTGCCGCCCAAACGGCTGGGCACACCGCTGTTAATCGGCGGACCGGCAGCAGACAACGTCGCGGCCCGGTTGAATCATCTGGGCATTAACGCCACGGCGGCCAGCGATCGTATTGGCGATGTCTCAGCCATTAAAATGTGTCGCAGCGTAATGATTAAAGGACTGGAAGCGCTGACCACTGAATGCCTCAGCGCGGCGCAGCAATACGGGGTGGAAGAGGCGGTACTCGCCTCGCTGCACGCCAGTTTTCCTGCGCTGGGATGGAACCACCACTTGCCGCATTATCTGATCAGTCGGGTGGCCGAGCATGGCGTCCGGCGGGCAGAGGAGATGGCTGAAGTGGTCAAAACCTTGCATGATGTGGCTGTGGCGGGCGTCATGAGCCAGGCGACTCAGCAGGTACAGGCCGATTTACCGGCCCGGATGGCGGCGCTGGGGATTGCTTACCGCGATCTCAGTCCCTTTATCTGGCAGGAGGCACTGCAACGATTGAGATAACGTTTTCCGGCTCACCGGCTGAGATTTGCTGGCCGCAACCGGCTGGTAACGTCATCACACAAACAAGGAAACTCATCGCTTAGCGGCTAAAACTCCCTGATTTTCAGCCAGAAAGATCGGTAACGTCTGACCCTTAAATAAAAAAATTAGTACGCCTACACCAATAAGGAGGTCCTCATGACCACAGCGCATTCTGAGCCCTGTCATGATATTGCACATCTTGCACATGTTGAGATTTATACCGACAAATTCGAGGAGAGTCTCGCCTTTTTCGTCGACGTTTATGGTCTTACGGTCTCGGCCAGGGACAATGATCACGCGTGGTTACGTGCCTGGGACGATTATGAATTTCACACCTTAAAACTGACGCGTCATACCACCACCGGAGTCGGACATATCGCTTACCGGGCCAGTTCGCAGGCGGCATTGATGCGGCGCGTCGCGGCCATTGAGGCAAGTGGATATGAGGTGATTGGCTGGAGAGAGGACGATCAGGGCCACGGGCGCGCATTCCGTTTTGCCGATCCCTTTGGACATGTGTTTGAGATTTACTACGATACCGTTCGCTATCAGGCTGAAGCCAATGAGCGGCCTTCGTTAAAAAATATGGCTCAACGCTATCACGGACGTGGCGCGTCTCCCCGTCGTCTCGATCACCTTAATCTGCTGGCAGAGGATGTCAGAGAGTTCAAACGCTTCATGGAAGTCTGCCTCGGTTCACGGGTCACCGAGATGATCGCGCTGGATAATGGCCGGATTGGCGGCTGCTGGTTCACCATCAATAACAAAACCTACGATCTGGCCTGCACTGAAGAGCAGGGAGGCGGCAGGGGCCGTTTGCATCACATCACCTATGCCACCGACACCCGGGAAGATATCCTGCGCGCCGCCGATATTTTTCTGGAAAACGGGGTACATATCGAAACCGGCCCGCATAAGCACGCGATTCAGGGCACTTTTTTCCTCTATGTCTGGGAGCCGGCCGGCAATCGAGTGGAGCTGGCTAACTCAGGCGCGCGGCTGATTCTGGCACCAGACTGGCAGCCAATTATCTGGACCGAAGCGGAGCGCAAAAAAGGCCAGGCGTGGGGCCTGAAGACGATTGAAACCTTCCACACGCACGGTACGCCACCCGTCGCGAAGTGAACATCGGCAGTCAGATGACGAAATCTTCAAACCGGTCATCTGGCTGTTGTTAAAACAGAGAAAAGTCGGATCGATAACGGGTATTAGTTACATCATACATTGGTTGTTCCGTTAATAAGTCATCAAACATTGTGCCTGTTGGTTTTTGCGAATCAGCATGAGAGGTCGATATAAAGGGGGCTTCGGGGTAACCGATTAATCAAAGCGGCTGGCATTACCGCGCTGCACGCTGGCCCGATACACGATCGGCATCATCCACAGGATCGGCATCAATACCGGCGATAAAAACGCTAAAAGAGCAGGGCGTGCGCAGGGCAAACCGGCCGGGGATGGCTGCGCCGTCAGGCAGATAATGCCGGCTGCAGCTGGTAAATCCAGGCGGTTAACTGCTGATTGTTGCCGGTGTTAACCGTCACTTCAACCCGATCGTAGCCATCTTCAAATTCATCCAGCATCGGCCAGTGCTCATCGAGCCGATCGGAGATGAACAGATAACCCGGCACGGGTGACGCCTGGTCATCCAGAATGATGCCGGGGAAATCAGCCGCCGCACCCCAGCCACGCGGGTAGAAAATGCCGGTCACCGAACCGGGCAGCCATTCACCGCCAATCTGTTCCAGGATGTGGGCATTCTCACGGCCAGGGCAAAGCGTGCCATAAACAAATAAGCGTTTCATTTTTCCTCATCAGGATCACAGCCGAAGCCGGCAACTTTAACCTGCCTGAAAGCCATTGTCATGTCAGCCGGGCGGATTTCGGCTTTTATCATCGGACGGTAATTCAGCCAGCGATAAAATGACGCGCTGTGATAAATTCTGCGGCCCAGTAGTCACGCGGCAGGTGCAGAATTCACGTAGCGTTGTCAAAATCGCGGGTTGTTTCAGCCGTTTTATCCCGATTGGCCGGTAAAGGAAGCAGACAATCCTCATCGGGCAATGCCAGTGACTTAGCGTGTTTGCAGTAGCAGTAGCAAAGGCCGGTTTAGTAGGCAATAGCTGGCAGGAAGACAGCAACGACAAAGCCCGGTACAGTGCGGTTTATCTGGCAGCGCGACAATCAGTAACGACGTCGAGCCGTTTAATAACAATGGTGCAGGAGATTGTTTGCCGCTGCGTCTGGTGTGGCCAACCGAACGTGCCGTTGCAGAAGTACGGTTGCCGCAAAGCATACGGAAGCAAGACGTGATGAATCAAAGGATGAGGCCGCAAAGCATGTTGAGCGAGAACGATGTCGCACGGGAAAGTTGTCGCAAAGAGGATTGCAGAATGATCGCTGGAGTTACGGCGTTCCTGACACAGAGGAAAGCGGTTTATGCCAGCGAACGCAGAAAGAGAATCCGGGGAATGATCTATAGGTTGGTCTGAGAGTAAAGAAGGTATTGAGCCAGTCAGGATCATGGGGCGAACGAGAGTAAACGGCAGAATCAAGCGATGTCCGGCCATCATAATCAGGCGGTTATCTAAAGGCGCATAATGTATATTATGTTAAATAAGGTATTAACACGGCAATATCTGACTCAGCCATAGCGATCATATTATCCCCTTTCCTCTACCTTCCCGATTTTATCCCTCGTCTATGAGGCCCGCGTCTGAGCGTCGACAGTAAGACATTTCAACGCTCCCGGTTACGCATCTCTTTTTGCCGTTGTTGTTCAGCGCGGCTCTGCTTATCCCGACTAATCCTGGCAACATTCTTTTTCAGCGCCGCGGCTTTCATCGGCAACTCTTTAGCCCAGAAAGCTTGCGGCACGTAGTAACTTTCTGGCTCAGCTTCAAATACCGCAGCAAGCTGCTCAGGAATCAGATGCAGGTTTATGTTGTGCTCGACCTGAACACGTATATTTGTTTCCTGCATGGATATCCGGAAGAACTCGTCGAGATAGGCTTTCATCTCACGAAAACTGACTGGACACCTTTCCGCTTCATCAGCGGGATCGGTGACTGCATCAAATTTCTCCAGTAAAAAGTAGACAACAGGAAGCATCATCGCTTTGATACGAGCGACTTCTATTGCCGGATTACGTTTCAAATCGCTTAGATTGCTTAACCTTGCACGGATACAAGCGATCGGATTGATGACCCTGATAAGTTCGTGTGATTCTGCAGATGTGGCGCTATCTTGCTCAATCATAAACCTCTCAGTGTTTAACTGCAGTCTATCGCCAGAAAAGTCTTTGTAGCTGAATCCTGATGGAAAATCGATAACATCCACCGTGTTTGGCCGTTCAGGACTATCCGGGTCTGCAAAGAATCGGCCATCAACGTTTTTAATCTGTTGTGTTTTAAGGTCAACCAGGGCAAATCGTGCCAGTGAGGGTGGCTGTCCTTGTTCATTCATATTCGGATCCACACCGAGAGCTGCAGCTATTGCAGCGACATCATGGCGTCGGGCGGCGTAATCGACATCTACGGAGGTAACAAGACGGGCATCTGGCAGAGCATCTCTGTAAAGCTCCCGGTAGTAAGCAACCCAGTACTGAATGGCTTGTCCGCCAACGGTTATTACGGGATCAGATAAAGTATGGGCCTTATCAATCAATTTCTTATTGAGAATATAGGCTTGTTCAAAAGGCGGGATGACAGGATCAGGTGACATAAAAAAACCATCTGCTGGAAGATGGTTCATTTTGCTTTGCCTTATCAGACAGCATCAGGAAAAGCTGACGATATGCTTAGATAAAAGTTTACAGGATTTACTGTAGCGCGATTTCTCAGCAGGTTTATATCCGTCTTCACCCCGGACAATTGCTGCCGCTTTTTCATTATAGCGCTTGTGCTGTGCTTCTTTGATTTCAGACGGAGTCATTTTAAGAAACCACATTACCTTTCAGTAGACAATGCTACAAATTTATACCCTTTCGTCTGACCATTCCAGTGTTTCGAACGACAAAATCTCGTCTGCGGGCTGATTCAGCCTCGGCCAGCTCCTGATGCTTAAACAGATAAGATGACTACACTTACACACTGCCGATGTGATTTAAAAATGAAAATCAGTTAATTTTATTAATATTTTATGGTTGTAAATCAATAAGTAACCACCCTTTCCTATCGTTTTCATTTACACGCAGAAACCTCCGGGAAACATTATCTCAACAGCTTGCGCTGGCCTGAAGTCCACCGGTATAAGGTTAGTGTTGCGATGTTAACGGTTGCTGAACCACTAATGCGGTGAAAATGCCGTATTGGTGAAACAGAATTCGGGCGGCATCATGATACCGCCCGGCCTGCTTATTTCAGATGTGACCGCAGCTCTTCACCGGCCTGGCTGATAGCCGTTCTGACCGTGGGTTCCTGGCTTAATGCGTTCAGCAAACCGTAATCATGAATCATGCCGTTATAACGCGTCACGGTAACCGGTACGCCCGCTGCATCCAGCTTACGACCAAACGCTTCACCTTCATCACGTAACACGTCCAGTTCTGCGGTCTGAATCAGCGTCGGTGGCAACCCTTTCAGCTGTGCGGTCGTTGCCCGCAACGGCGACGCCAGGATGTTATTACGATCTTTTTCTGATGTGGTGTAGTTATCCCAGAACCACTTCATCATGTTCTTCGTCAGGAAATGTCCGTCAGCAAACTGATCATAGGACGCGGTATCAAACCGCGCATCGGTAACCGGCCAAAGCATCACGTCATAACGAATGGCTGGGGTTTTAAACTGTTTCGCCTGCAAAGCAACCGCAGCCACCATGTTACCGCCAACGCTGTTGCCAACCAGCGCCAGACGTTTACCGTCAACGCCAATTTCAGCGCCGTGTTCGGCAACCCATTTAGTGGCTTCATAAGCCTGAGTAATCGCCACCGGGAAATGCGCTTCTGGCGACGGCTGATAATTGACAAATACCGCAGCTGCGCCGGAAGCATTCACTATGTCACGTACCAGCCGCTCATGGGTCGGGAAATCGCCCAGCACCCAGCCGCCGCCGTGGAAGAACATAAACACCGGCAACGTACCGCTGGCGTGCTCGGGCTTAACGATGGTCAGCGTCAGTGGCTGGCCCAGTACGGTGATGATCTTTTGTGAAACCTGTGCCGGCGGCAGTTCTGCGCCCTTCTGCGCGCCAGTCAACACCGCACGGGCGTCTTTAACCGACAGCTGCTCAATCGGTTTGCCACCGCCGCTGTTCAGCGCTGTCAGAAAAGCGGCAACGCCGGCGGTGGGTTGCGGGCTGTTTTCAATCGGTGCAGCAAACGCGGTACTCATCTGGCTGGCTAACAATAATGCGCTGGCGGTCAGTTTCATTTTCATCACAGGGCTTCCTTTAATTTGCTATTAAGTAGTGCGCTATCTGGTTGGCAAGACAATGACACGCCGCAACTGAATTGTAAACTATCAAATAGTGCGCTATTTAAATGATGCATTCACCCTGCTGGTTATTCTTCGGCCTTAACAGCCAACCTTGCGGTTATCTGCATCGATTACCTGCCTATACGCGTCCTTCCTGAGAAGTTAACAAAAGCAAAAATTACTCTAAGACCCTGCTTTCCTCGCTAATTAGCCATTAATATCCGCACATTGTCGGATGACTGTTAGTTGGAAGAGTAAATGTATGATGTAACTAATAAGAGCCATAGCCCCCGACTTCTGAGGGTTGCGCCTCGGAAATTTCACATTTTCCGCTGCAAATTATCGCTCTGCCGCCAACCGCTCTACTATTGCGGCAAATAAACCCCGTCAATAAAGGAAACATTGATGAAAACCTCACATGCTTTGATCGCAACCGTACTTCTGGCCACTGGCGTTTCTGCTTCTGCTGTCGCTGCACAACCGGCTGCGGCAAAAAATCCGTTAAGCGTCCACGTCCTCAACCTGCAAACCGGCCAGCCGACCGCCGGTATTGAAGTTGAACTGGATCAGAAACAGCAGGACAACTGGGTGAAACTGGCTTCAGGCGTGACCGACAATAATGGCCGCATCAGCGCTCTGTTCCCGCAGGATAAAACCGCCAGCGCCGGCAGCTATCGCGTGGTGTTCAAAACCGGTGATTTCTATAAAAAGAACAACCAGAAAACCTTCTTCCCGGAAATTCCGGTTGAGTTCAACATGGACGCTAACGGCGAGCACTACCACATTCCACTGCTGCTGAGCCCGTTCGGTTATTCAACCTATCGCGGTAACTAAGCCTTTCGAATGCATCCGGCACGCCGACCGTGCCGGATTAACCCTCTCCCGCCACCCGCGCCGGGAAACAGTCCGCCAGCCAGTCGATAAACACCCGCAACCGATGAGTAACGTGCCGATTCTGCGGATAAACCAGATGAAACGGATAGCCCGCAGGTCGCCAGTCGCGCAGTATTTCCACCATTTCACCCTGCTGTAGCAGTGCCCCGAGGCTATAGCTGAAGGTCTGAATAATTCCCAGCCCCGCCAGTCCCGCCGCCAGATGGGCATTACTTTCATTCACGCCAATCCGGTGCGCACTCTTGATCTCGATTTTCTCGCCGTTACGTTCAAAACGCAGTGGAAATGGTCTGCCGCTTTGCGGTGACAGATAGCTGACCAGCCGGTGACCATTGCGCAACTCATCCGGATACGCCGGCACGCCAAAGGCTTTCAGATAGGCGGGCGTGGCGCAGGTGATCAACGTGGCGTAGCCAATATTACGGGCAATAAGTGAAGAATCGACCAGCGGCCCACCGCGTATCACGCAGTCAACGTTATCGCTGACCAAATCGATCGGCCGATCGGCCACCCCAAGATCCAGCGTGATATCAGGATAACGGACAAAGAATTCAGGCAGCAGCGGGATTAGCACCTCCCGGGCGGTGGAACCGCCGATATCGACGCGTAAATGCCCCTTTGGTTTACTGCGCAGCAGATTAAAAGAGGCATCGATATCGTCGAGATCGTGCAGGATACGCAGCGATTTTTCATAATATTCCCGCCCTTCTGAGGTCACCGTTACCCGCCGGGTGGTGCGCTGGAGCAGCCTGACCGACAGATGGTTTTCCAGCTGCTGGACCAGCTTGCTGAGGGTCGCTTTCGGCATATTCAGCAAGTCAGCCGCACGGGTAAAACTGCCGCTCTCCACCACCCGAGCGAAGGCTTTGATCGCCAGTAACTGATCCATTTCCTCCCCCTTATTATCCATCCCCGTGGATAGTCATTTTCATTTTACCCGATTTATCTGCCAATCCTGCCGCTCTACAGTAGCCATCAGTCGGGCAACGTAACGGCCCGGGACACATCGGCTTTATAACTACCTTATCCGGAGAGCAACAGATGAACGCAGCACTGGCAGGAAAGATTGCACTGATCACCGGCGGCACCAGCGGAATTGGTCTGGCAGCGGCTATCGAACTGGCATCACAGGGCGCGCAGGTGTTTATCACCGGTCGACGTCAGGCTGAACTGGATGCCGCAGTTGCTGAAATCGGCAGCGCCGCCACTGGCATCCGCGCCGATGCTTCACAATTGCCTGACCTTGATACGGTTTACGCCCGCATCGCCAGTCAGGCCGGACGGCTTGATATTCTGTTCGCCAACGCGGGCGGTGGTGACATGATGCCATTAGGGGCGATCACTGAAGAGCATGTTGATCGCATCTTCGGCACCAACGTGCGTGGCGTGCTATTTACCGTGCAGAAAGCCTTACCGCTGCTGGTCGATGGCGCATCAATTATTCTGACCGGTTCTACCGCGTCGATTCAGGGCACCGCAGCCTTTAGCGTCTACAGCGCCAGCAAAGCCGCCGTGCGTAACTTCGCCCGTTCGTGGGCAGTGGATCTGAAAGAGCGTGGCATTCGCGTCAACGTCGTCAGCCCCGGCCCGGTCCGCACCCCGGGTCTGGGCGGGCTGGTGAGTGAAGATCAGCAACAGGGACTGTTTGATGCGCTGGCGGCGCAGATCCCGCTCGGTCGGCTGGGTAAACCCGAAGAGATTGCCAAAACGGTGGCGTTTCTCGCCTCGGATGCGGCCAGCTTTATCAACGGCACCGAACTGTTTGTTGATGGCGGCATGGCGCAGGTCTGACAATCATCCCGCGACGGATAAGTGGGAGCGGCACGGTCAGGCCGTTATCTCTGCGGATAACTAACCCGTGCGGCAAATCATCGCCGCATCGGACCAGGCAAATGCAGCCTTTGGCCGCGTCCGGCCGCCTCCATAAGCCGATTTGGCGACGCGGCACCGCAGCAACCCTGCTCGCTGTCATAAAATGACACGTTGCACCGCCCCCAATCCGGCTAATCCCCCGCTATAGTTATTCCCTGTCACGTTAGTCATACAACCATGGAGATAACATGAGCCAACTTTTTTCCCCTGTCTCACTGGGCGAACTTGCGCTGGAAAACCGCATTGTGATTGCGCCGATGTGCCAGTATTCAGCCGAAGCCGGCAATGCCTCGGCCTGGCACCGCATCCACCTTGGCCAGCTGGCTTTTTCCGGCGCCGGTCTGCTGATCATTGAAGCCACCGCCGTCGAAGATATCGGCCGTATCTCTCCCGGTGATTTAGGGCTGTGGAATGATGACAATGAAGCGGCGCTGAAGTCAGTGCTGGCGGATGTCCGTCGCTACTCGTCGATTCCGATTGGCATTCAGCTGGGGCACGCCGGACGCAAAGCGTCATGCGCGGTACCGTGGGAAGGCGGCAAACAGATTGCACCTGATGCCGCAGAGGGCTGGCAAACCGTGGCACCTTCGGCGCTGAGCTACAGCGAAGATGAAGCCAAACCGCTGGCGATGGACGCCGACGCGCTGGCGCGGGTCAAACAGGCGTTTGTCGACAGCGCCCGCCGGGCGGTAAAGCTTGGCATTGAGCTGATTGAGGTGCACGCCGCACACGGCTATCTGCTGCATCAGTTCCTTTCGCCGCTGTCGAACCAGCGCAGCGATGAGTACGGTGGCTCGCTGGAAAACCGGATGCGCTTCCCGCTGGAGGTGTTCCAGGCGGTGCGTGATGCGGTACCGGCGTCAGTACCGGTTGGCGTGCGTATTTCGGCAACGGATTGGGTTGAGGGTGGCTGGGAAGTGAATCAGTCGATCGCCTTCTCCCGCGAGCTGGAAGCGCGCAACTGCGCCTATATTCACGTCTCCAGCGGTGGCTTGTCTGACAAGCAGAAAATCAGCGTCGGCCCGAATTACCAGGTTCCGTTTGCCCGCGATATTCGTGAGCAGGTTTCCATTCCGGTGATTGCGGTTGGTCTGATCACCGAGCCGCAGCAGGCAGAAGATCTGTTGCAGCAGGGTGAAGCCGATCTGGTGGCACTGGCACGCGGTATTCTCTACGATCCGCGCTGGCCGTGGCACGCCGCCGCCGCGCTGGACGGAAAAGTCCGGGTTCCGCCACAGTATCTGCGATCGGAGCCGCACGACGTCAAAGGCATCCTGACCGGCGACGAATAAGCACACAGGCAGGCCATCGCGAGGCGGCCTGCCTGTCATTGGATGCTAAAGAATGCCCTTCAGCCGCAGATGTTGCAGCAGCATGATGGTTTTGGCATCCATGATTTCACCGTCCGTAATCGCCTGCAGCGCCTGGTCAAAGTCCATCTCCAGCACCTCAATATCTTCCCCCTCTTCAGCGATACCACCGCCCTCACCGCTGCGCTGCCGATCGGCATATTCAGCGATAAAGAAGTAGAGCTTTTCGGTGACCGAGCCGGGACTCATAAAGGCTTCAAACACCTTCTCGATCTGCGTGACGCGAAAACCGGTCTCCTCTTCAGCTTCGGCGACGATGCGCGTCTCCGGTGAGGCGTTATCCAGTAATCCCGCCGCCGCTTCAATCAGGAAGCCGTCGTGGCCGTTAAGGTAGATGGGTAAACGGAACTGACGCGTCAGCACCACCCGTTTTTTGTCACGGTTATACAGCAGGACCACCGCACCGTTGCCCCGGTCATAGGCTTCCCGGCTCTGCTCCTGCCATTGCCCATCACGCCGTAACAGCGAAAAGGTGTATTTTTTCAGGGTGTACCAGTTATCCGACAGCAACTGCTCGCTGATGATGCGCACACGGTCACGGTTCTGCTGCATAGTGATCTCCTCGATGAGTGGACAGCGGTCACGCTATCATGCACAATCGTGCAATATCAAGAAAAAACAGGCAGGCAAGCTGATGTTATCAGGGCAACGTAAACAGGCGATTCTGGCGCTGCTCGCCAGCGAAAAGCAGGTGCAGTCGCGCGACCTCAGTCAGCGATTTGGCGTCTCAGAAGACTCTGTGCGGCGGGATTTGCGTGAAATGGCGGCTGAAGGATTGCTGCAGCGGGTCCATGGCGGCGCCCTGCCGGTTTCCGCTGCGCTGGCGGGATTTGAAACACGCAAAAACGTGCAAGCCGACTCAAAACGGGCAATTGCACAGAAAGCCGTTGCGCTGATTCAGCCCGGACAGATCGTTCTGATCGACGGCGGCACCACCAGCGCTGAACTGGTGCGACTGCTGCCGGCGACGCTGGAATTTACCGCGGTGACTCACAGTCCGAGCGTAGCGCTGGCGCTGGCCGATCATCCGCGCGTCGAGGTGATCCTGATTGGCGGCCAGCTTTATAAGCACTCGGTGGTGGCGGTCGGTGCGGCGATGCTGGAATCGATCAACCGCATCAACGCCGATCTGTTTTTTATGGGGGTCACCGGTGTGCATCCGGCCGCAGGCTTTACCACCGGTAATTTCGAAGAGGCCACGGTAAAACGCGCGCTGGCCGGTCGGGCGGCGGAAACCGTGGTGATGGCCTCTGCGGAGAAACTCAATTCCGCTTCCGCTTTTGCAATTGGCGATCTCTCGCTGGCCAGTACGCTGGTGGTCGATACGCCACCGGGCGAGCCGCTGCGTCAGGCACTGACCGCCCACGGCGTCACCCTTATCTGAGGGCGTAACAGGCCTGTAACGCCAGATGCGGCGCGGTCAGCGGCCGCTGGCTGACAGCAAACTGCTGCGCCACCGGCGTCATCGAGCTTTGCGCCAGTGCCACCTGACCTGCGCCCTGCTGATAAGCCTGCTGCACCGCGTCCGCAATCAGGGCAAAATAACCTGCACTGTCTCCGGCTTTAAAGGCTGCCCAGGCACCTTCCACCAGCCGGACCTCAACCTCGCTGCCGGCCCGGCAAAACAATGATCGGGTCGCTTCCAGCGTCGATTCCGCAGCACAAAGCGCAACCGAGGGTCCCTGATGACGCTGCAGCGCTTCGGCCAGCATTTTATCGCTACGCAGCACCCAGCCATGCTGACCGGCCGCGACAAAATCATCGGCGACCGGTGCCAGGGTTGAGCAGGTAATCACAATCGCATCCATCTGCGGCAGCAAGGCATCAATCAGCCGGGCGATCCGGGCGCGTAATTCCGCCGTCATGCCGCCACTGCGCTCCGCCTCTGCCAGCCAGTCGGGCATCACCAGGTGGTTAAGCGGCGGTGTAGTGGTAGACAGCGAGGCGGCAGCGTCGTCAAAAATGGCGATATTACTGGCCGCAGTATGAAGGCAGAGCAGGTTCATGGTTCTCTCCGGGCTGGGTGATGTGAGATGAGTGAGCAGCTAACAGACTTTACCCGTTTAGCTGCCCTGTCCAGCGCTTAAGGCGATCCGCTGACGTAAAAAGTCGATAAAGCCGCGCACCTTTTCCGCAACGTGTCGGGTATCCGGATAGACGGCATAAATGCCCTGCATCGGAAAAGCGTAATCCGGCAGCAGATGACACAGACTGCCGCGTTCAATCGCCTCACTCACCAGCCACGCCGGCAGCAGCGCGACCCCATTACCCTGCAGCGCAAATGCCATCAGTGCCGCCGCGCTGTCCGCTGAAAACCTGACCGGCCGGGTTATCTCAAACGGTACCCGCTGACCGTCCGGACCGCTAAGCTGCCAGCGCAGCGGGTCGGTAAGCCGGTTATGCACAATCCAGTCGGCCTGCGCCAGCGCGCTCAGCGAGTCAACCGGATGGTGGTTCAGCCATTCAGGTGAGGCCACCGGCAGTATCGCAAATCGATCCAGCAGCGCCGCCCGATGGGTGGAATCCGCTAACCGGCCCAACCGGATAGCCACATCAAAACGGCCGGAAATCAGATCGTCGGTCGCGGTCGAGGCGACGTGCCGGATACGCAAATCGGGATGTCGCCGCTGAAAGGCAGTAAGCGCCGGAATAATCATCTGCACCCCATATTCCGGCGTACTGGTGATATGCAGCTCGCCGGTTAACCCGCGGTGATCGCGCTGCACGTCGTCAAGCATCCCATGCGCATCCTGCAACAGCGTCACGCTACGGCGATAAAAGGCGTCGCCTGCCGCGGTCAGCGCCAGCCGTCGGGTGGTGCGCAGCAGCAGGCTGACGCCCAGCTCCGCTTCAAGCTGCCGCAGGCTGAAACTCACTGCCGCTTTAGTCTGGCCGAGCGAAGCGGCGGCGGCGGTAAAACTGCCGCTCTCCACCACCGCCACAAACATCGCCACCCGCTGTAGATTGAGCATCGGCATCATCCTTATTGTCAAAAATGCGTTGACAGTATATCGCTGAATCCGGAGTTTATCTGACATTCTGCCGCGCCTAAAGTGTGCTCATCGTTCCGGAGAGAGCCCACTTATGACCTATCGCAGTAAAGTCGCCACGGTATTCCTGCTCGGCTTTTTTATCGACCTGATCACCCTGTTTATCGGCAGCGTCGCCTATCCGACTATCGGCCACAGCCTGCATGCCTCGGTGGCAGAGCTGGCCTGGGTGAGCAACGGCTATATTCTTGGCCTGACCTTAGTCATCCCGCTCAGCGCCTGGCTAAGCCAGCGTATCGGCGCGCGGCGGGTATTTCTGATCTCCTTACTGTTGTTCAGCGTGGCAACCGCCGGTGCGGGACTGGCACCCAGCCTGGCGGCGCTGATCGGCTGGCGGGTCATTCAGGGCATCGGCGGCGGCCTGATTATTCCGGTCGGTCAGGCGCTGACCTGGCGTCTCTATCCGCCACAGCAACGCGCCAGGCTGTCGGCGGCGGTAATGCTGGTCGGTCTGTTAGCCCCGGCGTTATCACCCTCGCTGGGCGGCCTGCTGGTGACAACGCTTAGCTGGCGCGGCATCTTCATGGTCAGCCTGCCCGTTTCACTGCTGACGCTATTACTGGCCGCCTGCTGGATCAAACGCGAACCCCTGCCCGCCATCCGGCCGCCGCTGCATCTGACAGGCCTGCTCAGCGGCTGTGGCGCGCTGGCTACGCTGTTACTGGGATTAACCTGGATCAGCGATCCGGCCCGGCGACCGCAGGCGGTTGCGCTGCTGCTGTCCGGCGGGCTGCTGGCTACCCTGTTTATCCGCAGTAGCCGTCGCCATGCTCATCCGCTGCTGCCGATGCATCCCGGCCAGCTGATGCGCTTCTCAATGATCGTCTATCAGTGCGTGCCGGGAATGTTTATCGGTCTCAGCCTGCTCGCCATGTTCTATCTGCAGGCACAGCTCGGGCTGACGCCGGTGGCGTGCGGCATGCTGATGCTGCCGTGGTCGCTGGCGTCGGGACTGGCGATCGTGCTGACCGGTAAACGCTTCAATCACACCGGCCCGCGTCCGCTGATCGTCACCGGCTGTCTGCTCCAGGCGCTGGGGATAGGCGTACTGGCGCAGGTCAGCGCGCCGGCACCGCTGCCGGGGCTGATACTGGCTTTTGCCCTGATGGGGGCTGGCGGCAGCCTGTGCAGCAGCACCGCTCAGAGCAGCGCATTTCTTGAAACCGACGACGATGCGCTGCCGCACGCCAGCGCCCTGTGGACGGTTAACCGCCAGCTGAGCTTTTGCTTTGGCGTGGCGCTGCTAAGCCTGTTGCTGGATCTGCTCTCCGCCCATCTGGCGTTACCTCTCGCCTACCAGCTGACCTTTTACAGCGCCGCGCTGATCGGCCTGCTGCCGATTCTGGCCAGTTTTGGTTTTGATAACCGCGCCATTGTCAGGCGCTTATCCCCCCACAAGGAGTCCGTATGAACCGTTATTTTCGTGAAGTCATCGAAGCCCATCAGGCGATAGAAGCCTGGCTGAGTGCAGGCAGCGGCGACGCGCTGCTGAGCCGTTTTGATACCGACTTTTCAATGATTACCCTGAGCGGCGCGGTGATTGATTACGCCGCGCTGAGCGCGATGTTCAGCAGCCAGCGCGCCGCCCGGCCAGGCCTGCAGATTACGCTCGATCGGCTGACCTTACTGGCGGAATGGCCGCAGGGCGCGGTGGTGTTATACCGTGAGCACCACCACCAGCCGGGCCAGACGCCGATTGTCCGCTGGTCCAGCGTGCTGTTTACGCGACAGGGTGAGCGGCTACTGTGGCGGCACCTGCACGAGACGCGCCAGCCAGAGTAGTCAGGGTTGCCAGGCGGCGTGCTGCAACACCACCCGATAGCCATCAGCATCCAGGAAGGTGATGCCCTGCCGATCCCAGTAGGGATTAAAGGCCGGCCGCCGCTGGAATCCTGCCTGATCCATCCGCTGACAGTGGGTCAGCCACTGTTCTCGGGCCGGAATATAGAGCACCAGCAGGTCGTCGTCGGAAACCTGCGGCGTCAGCGGATGCGCATCACAGCGGGTAAATTCCAGATGCCAGTTTAAATCGACCCGACCCAGCATCACGCCGCTGAATCCCTGATGCTGATCAAACGCGCCAATCGGGCTGAGCGCCAGGCCGTGACAATACATCCTGCTGCTTCGGTTCAGATCGGCCACCGGCCGCGCGATACGCAGTTGTTGAATATTCATCGCTTTCTCTCCTTCGGGTTTACTGTTATTTATCACAGCATCCTGATCTCCCCGTTACTCCGGGTGCGCAACCGCATCCCGCCGAGGCTGATAACATGCTGCACACTGAACGTTTACTGCTACGGCCGGTCCGGCCAGAAGATGAAGCCGACCTGTGGCGAATCTATGGCGATCCGGCCACCAACACCTTTAATCCGGCCGGTCCGTTGCGCGATCGCCAGCAGGCCCATGACGTACTACAGGCATGGCTACAGGGCTGGCAGGATGACGGCTTCGGCCGCTGGGCGATTGCCCGTCAGGCGCATCCCGATAATCCGATCGGTTTTGGCGGCCTGAGCGTGCACCTGCAGGATGAACGGCGGATGAATAATCTCGGATACCGCTTTGAAACCGCCGCCTGGGGCCAGGGATACGCCACGGAATTCGCCTGTTTCACCGTCGGTTATGGCTTTACGGCGCTGGCGTTAAGTACCATTGAAGCGCGGGTCAGAAAACACCATCAGGCGTCGATTAAGGTGCTGGAGAAAGCCGGACTGCGCTATATCAGTGAGATTCAGGACGTCGCCAATGCTGCACCGAGCCAGCTTTATGCGCTGTCGCGCGCAGCGTGGCTGGCCCGGCCGGAGTGAATCCGCCATTTTTTCCGCAATTTTTTCCAATATTCCTCTCGCCCGCCGGTGATGAAATCGGGTTTCCTTTTTACTGCTAACAGGAAGCCTGATGCCAGCCTTACTCCTCACCCAATTCATCCTGCCGGGCGGTGCCGCATGATGCCATTTTCTAATGGTTTTTTGCTGAGCCTGTCGTTGTGCCTCGATATCGGTATCGCGAACATCGCGATGATCACGCTGGCGATGCAGCGCGGCTATTTCCAGGGGTTCTGGCTGGGCATCGGGACCTGCGTCGGCGATCTGGTGTATGCGCTGCTGGCGCTCTCCGGCATGGCGGTGCTGCTGCAGTTCAGCGCGGTACGCTGGGTGTTGTGGATTGGCGGCAGCGCTATGCTGCTGTGGTTCGCGGTCAAAATGGCGTTTGCCGCCGCCCGCCCCGCAGCGCCGGTCGGTCTGGAGACGGGCGCGCCGCCGCGCCCGCTGAAACGTGAGTTTTCCCGTGGCGTACTGCTGGCGCTCTCCTCGCCGAGTGCGATTCTGTGGTTCGCCACCGTCGGCGGTGCGCTGATTTCCCGCATCGGTCAGCAGAGCGCGGCCACCTCATCCGCCTTTCTCAGCGGCTTCTTCATCGCCGGCGTGCTCTGGACCTGCGCCTTGTGCCTGGTCGGGCATCTGGGCGGCCGGGCGCTGGGTCAGCGCTTGCTGAAATATTGCGCCATCGCCTCGGCCATCATCTTCAGCTATTTCGCTGTCTACGTAATCGTCTCTGGCTATCGGGAATTTATGCTGCCGTGAGCGGTGTGCCGGGCATAGTCATGCGGCGTCACGCCCATCACTTTCCGGAAGGCATTGATGAAATGACTCTGATCGTAAAAGCCCAGCGCCAGCGCCGCTTCCAGCGGATGGACCCGGTTACGCAGCAGCTGACGGGCCCGGTGCAGACGCAGCTGCATATGATATTGCAGCGGCGGCAGACCGGTGTGGCGGGTAAAGCAGCGTACCAGGTGATACTTGCTCACACCCGCCTGGCGGGCCAGATGGTCAAGCGAAGGTTTGCTCTCCAGCGTCGCATGCAGTTCAGCTTTGACCGCGGCCACCAGCCGATGCTCTGCCGGGTCAGCCGGCGCTTCGGGTTGCAGCAGTTCGCCACACAGCGACAGCAGCCGCTGTTGCTGATCCGCCAGCTCATGGTCCCGGCTCGCCGCAGCGAAGTCACATATAGCGCTAAACAGCCGCGGTTCGTCCAGCACTCCTTCACGCAACGCCGGTGCCTGCTGGTGACTGGCCAGGTTGTGCGCGCGGGCAAGGCTCTGCAGCAATGACTGTGGCAGATGCACGCTGATAAAGCTCACCCCCTGACGATCGAATCGCGAGGCCTGCAGCGTGGCCGGATTGTATAAGGTGACCTGCCCGGCCTTCACCTCGGCGGTTTTGCCCGCCAGCCAGATCTGCTCAACGCCGGTCAGGTTGGCGCTGATCACATACTCATCATGCAGATGACGTGGGAAAACCGCGTCGCAGGCGCTGACCTGCGAGCATTCAATGCCGTTAAAACTGAACCACGCTGAGGAGTGTAGCGCCATTCTGCCGCCCTTTTTTGCCAGCGGATTTTTGCCAGCGGATCTCTCTGTCACGATGAATCATCACACCATTTTGCCGTTGCGAATGCAATCGGTCCGCCGCCGTTCACGCCGTGCCGAATGCGGGTCAGCGCTTCCGTTGTCAGCGGGACCCGATCTCATACCGCCCACAGCGCTAAACGCACTCTGTCAGATGTCATCTACACTTTGTCGACGTTCACCTGGCAATGCACAGCGCGTTGCCCCGCACTAAAAGGATGACAGCATGACTGAACACGCGACGCAGAACCACGCCTGGTTACTGGCCTCTCGCCCACAGGGCGAACCGACCAAAGAGAATTTCCGCCATGTAGCGCAGCCGATACCGGAACTGAAAGAGGGTGAAGTGCTGCTGCGCACTATCTACCTTTCGCTCGACCCGTACATGCGTGGCCGCATGGATGAGGGTAAATCGTATGCCGCGCCGGCCGAACTGGACCAGCCAATGGTCGGCGGTACCGTCTGTCAGGTCGCTGAATCAAAAAACAGCGATTTCCAGAGCGGCGACTGGGTACTGTCACAAAGCGGCTGGCAGGAATATGCCGTCTCGGATGGCAAAGAGATCGCGAAGCTGGGCAACGATCTGCCGCACCCATCATGGGCCCTGGGCATTCTCGGTATGCCAGGCTTCACCGCCTACATGGGCCTGATGGATATTGGTCAGCCAAAAGCCGGTGAAACGCTGGTGGTGGCGGCGGCGACCGGACCGGTCGGGGCGACGGTTGGCCAGTTAGGCAAACAGCAAGGCTGCCGGGTCGTTGGGGTCGCCGGAGGTGAAGAGAAGTGCCGTTATGCCGTGGATACACTGGGCTTTGACGCCTGTCTCGATCACCACAGCGCCGATTTTGAACAGCAGCTGAAAAATGCCTGTCCGGACGGCATTGATATCTACTTTGAGAACGTCGGGGGCAAAGTGTTCGATGCGGTGTTCCCGCTGCTGAATACTGCGGCGCGCGTGCCGGTCTGTGGGCTGGTCTCCGCCTACAGCCAGCGTGAGCTGCCGCCCGGCCCGGACCGCACCTCGTTGATCATGGCGGGCATTCTTAAACGCCGGATCCGCATGCAGGGCTTTATCATCTTCCAGGATTACGGCGATCGTTATCCGGAATTCCTTGAGGCGATGCGTCCACTGGTGGAAAGCAAAAAAATCCACTATCGCGAGCATGTAATTGAAGGACTGGAGAATGCGCCACAGGCGTTTATCGATATGCTGAACGGCAAAAACTTCGGTAAAACCGTGGTGAAAGTGGCGTCGTAAGGTAAAGCGTGCAGCGTCACTGACGCTGCACGCCGGTTGATCAGTGCGGCAGTCGCGACACGTGCTCTGCCGCCGCCCGGTTCGCCGCCTGAACCGCAGCCGCCAGCGTTGCCCCGTCGCTTAAGCGCTGACACAACACCCCGACAAAGCAATCGCCCGCGCCATGGGTGCTGACCAGCGTCACTTTCTGCGCCGCCAGACTCTCGCTGTGGCCGGCCTCGCTATACGCCACGCCATGTTCGCCTGCGGTGACCACCACCCGGGCAAAACGTCTGCCCAGCGCCTCAGCAGCGGCCCGCGCCGAAGCCAGATCCTGCACGCTGATCTGACACATATCGCGCGCTTCAATCGCATTCACCACCAGCAGATCGATACAGCGTTCAAACTCCGCTGACAGCGTTCTGGCTGGCGCAGCATTAACGCACACCGCAATGCCACGCGACCTTGCCGCCTGTGCCGCCCGCAGATTGACCGCTTCCGGCACCTCATTTTGCAACACCAGCATCGTCACATCCTGCCAGAAAGCCGGCTGGTCAAACGCCGCCAGCGCAATGTGCTGGTTGGCGTTTGAGACCACCACTGCGCCATAGTCGCCTTCGGCATCGGTAATCGCCACGCTGATACCTGACGGCAGATGATCGACAGTGGTGACCGCAGTGCAATCCACTCCGGCCTGTAGCAGCTGATCGAGCAGAAAACGGCCTTGCGGATCGCTGCCGACCGCTCCGGCAAAGCGCACCGCTGCGCCCGCACGGGCTGCGGCCACCGCCTGATTACCGCCCTTGCCGCCAAACTTATAGTGACAGGCGCTGCCCATCACCGTTTCGCCTTTCTCCGGACGATGTGGCGCGTCCAGCATAATGTCGTAATGAAGACTGCCGGTGACTGCAATTTTGCTCATAGCTAGAATTCCCGCAGATCCTGAACCGCATGCTGGGTTTTCATCAGGTTTTTCTCCGCCCGCTTTAAATCTTTCTTGGCGATAGCGACAAACAGCGCATCCAGAATATTCAGCTGGGCGATGCGTGACGCGGCGTTTTCCCCTAACAGATGCGATCCCTGAGACGTTGAATTGAGGACCACGTGCGCGCTGCGAGCAATCGGTGATTCGGCATAATTGGTAATGGCGATCACCTTCGCGCCATTCCGTCCCGCCAGTTTCACCGGATCGTTCACCGCACGCGTGGCACCCGAATGACTGATGGCGATAACCACATCGTCATCAGATAACACCGCGGCGGACATCAGCATAATGTGGGCGTCATCATAGGCGGTCGACTTAATGCCTATCTTCAGCATTTTGTGCGAGAGATCGCGCGCAACCGCCGCCGATCCGCCCACCGCATACAGATCGATATGACGCGCTTTAAAGATAATGTCCGCCGCGCGATTAAATTCAGAGACATCCAGAATCGACAGGGTCTCTTCGATGGCCTGGATAGAGGTTCTGAATACTTTTGCCAGCAATTGTTCCGACGAATCATCCGGCTCAATTTCCGCATGCAGTCCCGCCACCTCAGACTGATTGTAATAAATCAGGCTGCTTCTGAAATGCCGGAAGCCGGTGAAGTTAAGCTTTTTGGTAATCTTAACGATCATCGCCTCAGAGACATTATTCTCACCGGCAATCTCTTTTAATGACGACTGCTCGGTCATGTCGGTTCTGGCGATAATCGCCTCAGCAACACGGCGTTCTAACGGCGTCAGCTGGGGCAAACGCATACGAATCTGAGCACCAATGGCTCGTGGATCTTGCTTCATTACTTGCCTCGGGTCGCCCGGTCAATCAACATCGCTATGATAATAATCAGACCGGTAGCGAGCAATTGATAAAAGGCCTGAATGTTCAGTAAGGTCAAACCATTACGTAACGCACCCAGGATAATCACGCCAATCAGGGTGCCAAACACGCTGCCCTTGCCGCCCATTAACGAGGCGCCGCCAATCGCCGCCGCCGCGATAGCATCCAGTTCCCACAGGTTACCGATGGTCGGCTCCGCCGCGCCCAGACGGCCAATCAGGATCAGCGACGCCAGTGAGGCCAGCAAACCGGAGAAGATGTAGACCGTGACTTTGGTGCGCTTCACCGGTACCCCGGCGACCCGCGCCGCCTCTTCGTTGCCGCCGATGGCCAGAATGTATTCGCCCAGCGGGGTTTTGTTCATCACCGTCCACAGCAGCAGCGCAATCACCGCCACCACCACAATCGGCATCGGGACCCCAAACAGGGTGCTGTTGACCAGGCTGCGAAACGACAGCGGAATGCCGAAGATCGGATTACCGCCGGTGTAGATCAGCGCAATGGCGCGAAACAGCGACAGACCGCCGAGCGTGACGATAAAGGGTTGCAGGCCGGCATAGGCAATCAGCGTGCCGCTGAACAGGCCACACATCGCCCCGACGCCCAGCGTAGCGAGGATCGCCAGCGGCACCGGCACCCCGGCTACCATCAACGTTGCGCCCAGCACCGCCGACAGCGCCGCGGTCGGACCGACCGAGAGGTCGATACCACCAGAGATAATCACCAGCGTCATCCCCAGCGCAATTAAGGCGTTAATCGAGGACTGCTGCAGAATATTCAACAGGTTCGGCAACGTAAAAAATACCGGCGACAGAAATGAAAATGTCACCACGATAATTAATAATCCAATTAAGGTACCGGCATCGCGCAGATTAAATTTCAGCAGCGCGGGCGTGCGCACACCCGCCTGGGGAGTCGTCTGAGTCATCATAGTTATAACCTTCAATAGGGTCCGGATAAGAAGTCAGGCAGTCGGTTAACTCTGTTTAATGGCAAAGCGGGCAATATTCTCTTCAGTGATCGCGCTGCCGGTTAATTGCTGGGTTATTCGCCCCTCGCGCATTACCAGCACCCGGTCGGCGATCCGCATGATTTCGGTCATTTCAGACGAGACCACCACAATGGCTTTGCCCGCCTGAGCCAGTTTTTCAATTAAATGGTAAATTTCAGACTTGGCGCCGATATCAATGCCGCGGGTCGGTTCATCAAATAAAAAGACGCTGGCATCCGCCGCCACCCAGCGACCAATAATCACTTTTTGCTGATTACCGCCGCTCAGCGTGCCGATGCTTTTCTCGATATCCAGCGGCCGCAGTTTTAAATCGCCCATCACCGTTTGCGCTTTGCGGTTCAGCCGCACCTGGCTGAGTAAACCGCCGAAGGTGAAATGGTGCATCGAGGGCAGCGCCATATTCATCTTCACCGCCCGCTCTTTAATGATGCCCTCTTTTTTGCGGTCTTCCGGCACCAGACCGATGCCGGCTTTGATGGCAGCACGCACGTTATGGTTCTTCACCGGATTACCGTTGACGCTTACCGTGCCGCTGGTGCGTTTGTCGATGCCGGCAATCAGCTTCAGCAGTTCAGTACGGCCCGCGCCGACCAGCCCGGCAATGCCCAGCACTTCACCGGCTCGCACGCTGAAGTTGGCCGCCACCACCGCGTTGCCGCGTCCGAGGTTCTCCACCCGCAGCACTTCGCGGTCGCTGACAAACGCCTGGTGGTCGAGCTTGTCGATCTTACGCCCGACCATTTTGGCGACGATGCTCTCTTCATCCTCATCACAGATATTGACCACCCCAACCTGTTTACCATCACGCATGATGGTGGCGCGATCGCAGACCCGGAAGATCTCATTCATCTTGTGCGACACGTAGATCAGCGAGACGCCGGTCGACTTGAGGTCAGCAATCAGCTCGGCCAGCCGATCAAACTCGGTCGGCGTCAGGCTGGAGGTCGGCTCATCCATGGCGATTATTTTGGCGTCATCGAGCAGCGCCCGGGCAATTTCAACGATCTGCTGCTGCGACACCTTGAGATTCTTAATCGGCGTGCTGGGATCGATGCTCGGGTCCAGCGTTTTCAGGATCAGCGTCGCCCGCGCCAGCTGGGCGCTTTTATCCACCCAGCAGCCACCGGCTCGGGTCAGCGGACGACCGAGAAACATATTCTGCGCCACCGAGAGTTCGGGAACGTGCTGCAACTCCTGATGAATCATCGCGATACCGGCGTGACGGGCGCTGAGCGGATTCTTCATCTGCACCGCCTGCCCGTTGACGCTGATTTCGCCGCTGTCCGCCGCCCGCACGCCGGAGAGAATATTCAGCAGCGTTGATTTGCCGGCGCCGTTCTCGCCAATCAGGGCATGCACTTCGCCGGGCCGCACTGAAAAATCGACGTTCTGCAGCGCGGCGGCGTTGCCGTAGGTTTTACTGATGCCACGCATCATCAAACGATTCTGTTCCATGGGCACTCCGCCTGACTTATTGCTGGGTCAGCAGCTGACGTAACCGGGTGTTGTCTTTGGTCGAAAAGGCCTCGACGTTCTCTTTGGTGATCAGCGCCTGCGGGGTTGAAATCACCCGCGAGAGTTTCTGGCCGTTGATCAGGCGAATCATCACATCCATCGCCACTTCGCCGGTCAGCACCGGGAAACTGTCCACTGTGCCGGTCAGTTCGCCGCGCTTGATTGAGGCATAGGCGTCAGAGATACCGTCGGTGCCAAAGATTGCCACCTGCGCTGCTTTGTTCTGCGCCCGTACCGCTTCCACCACGCCGAGCGCCATGGTGTCGTTGTTGGCGTAGAAACCAATCAGGTCCGGGTGCTGTTGCAGAATGGTCGAGGCGGCGTTAAACGCCTGCTCGCGGCTCCAGTTGGCCGGTACGCTGGCGGCGATAGTGAATTTGCCGTTGGCCTGCAAGGTCTCTTTAAAACCACGGGTGCGCTGTCCGGCCGCGTAGACGCCCGGCTGCCCTTCAATCACCGCCACTTTTCCGCCCTGCGGATGGTGTTCAATAAACCATTTGGCTACCCGCACGCCGTTGTCTTTCTGCACGTTACCGACGTAATACTGCGCGTTGGGCATCACCGCATCGTTGACGTTAACCACCGGGATATTCTTGCTGTTGGCGGTTTCCAGTGCCGGTTCGAGGTTGATGTCGGTCTGCGGTGAAACCAGCAGGCCGTTAAAGCCCTGCGAAATCAGGGTTTCGGCAATCGACAGCTGACCGAGCTGATCGTCTTCATTGGCTGCCGCCTGATACGCAACGGTGAAGCCATATTTTTTCGCCACGTTCTGATAGCCCTGGCCGAGTGAACGCCAGTATTCGTTGGTCAGAGTTTTCGATACCCCACCAATCTTCAGCGATTTGTCCGCGTTGGGCAGCGCACCATATTTGGTATCGAGCTGGGTCCAGTCAGTGCGATCCGGTTCGGTGTCGGACTGCAGCGGGGCCAGTTCAGCCGCATAAACGGTGCTGCACAGCAGTGAGGAAGCGATGACGGCGAGCAGGAGTTTCTTCATACAATGGCCTTTTCTTCTCGGGTGTTGGGGAGAGGTTTTTCTGTTTTATCGGCGCTACAGCCGTTAGCGCGCCAGCATAATGTCATTGACGATCTGCTGTGACGCCACCGCATCCTGGCGATCGATTGCCGCCTGTAATGGCGCGTTGTCATCCAGCTGCTGACACAATCTCAGTAGGCGGGTGACGGTGGCGATATTGCTTTCCGCTTCACGAATCGGGTCAAGGCCGCTGGCATCCGGGAAGGTATCGAAGTAGTAGGCTCCGCTGTAGCCGTCACGCTGCATCTGCCAGAGAAACTCCAGCGTGGCGCGTGGATTGACCGAACCCACCATCAGTCCGTCGTCGCGTTTGCCCCAGCCGTCGTTCAGATCCAGCCCCAGCAGGCGGGAACGGCGCGCCACCATCGCCGCTGCGTACGCCGGGATCTCATTGGCAAACAGCACGTGGGCGAAGTCGAGCGTGATGCCGAGGTTCGGGCAGCCCGCCTCTTCCACCGCCAGCAGGCAGGTGGTGGCATTGGGGAAAATACTGTAGGCCCGTGGCTCGTTGGGTTTGTATTCAATACTGACGTCGACGTCCGGCGCATACTCCGCCACTTCACGTACCGCGCTGACCGCATCTTCCCAGATCTTCTTGTAATCCGCCTGGAAGCAGTAATCGAAACCATCCTGCCCCATCCATAGCGTCATCAGCCGTGAGCCAAACTCCCGGCCGGTGTCAATGCCGCGCTTGGTCAGCTCGATCGCCTCACGACGTATCTTCGCATCCGGATGGGTAAAGGCACCGATTTTGAACTGCGGCGCATCCCAGCGCATCTGCATGCCGTTGACGGCCAGCCCGGCGTCGGCAATCGCCTGACGTAGGGTCGGGATGTCAGTGGTGAGGTGCTGCGGGAAATTGAGATCGAGATGGGTTAAGCCCTTCACCTTACCGGCGCGGGCAATCATCTGCAGCACCGACGGTTTGCCCTGTAAATCGGGCCAGTAGAGATGAGCGCCCGAGGCGAAGGAGTTAAGACGAGTGGCGAATTTCAGTTCGGACATGGTGATCAATCCTTCAGATAGCGACTTGTGATGTACTTTCCATATTCACAGTTATTTGTGAAGTTATGCATTAATCTACTCTATGTGCTGTGCTGCGCAAGCATCGCAGCGCTGCTGAATCTCTGAACTGAGAGAGCCATCACGAAATAGTTTCGTGGAGTGATTAGATGAATTGCGCGGACCGGTCTCTGAAAAAACTGCGACAACAAGGAGTTAGACGAGGAAGGTGTCAGGCGAAAGCAGGTAAAAAACGGTGCGGCAGCGGGAAGAAAAAAAGCTGAGCGCCAGCCAGTGGCGCTCAGCCTGTCAGGTTACTTCAGACGGAAAGCGACCACGCTGTCGCCCGCCGTGGTGCCGAGCGAACCGTGTCCGCCAGCGGCAATCACCACGTACTGCTTACCATCTTTACCCATAAAGGTAGATGGCGTGGCCTGCGCGCCAGCGCTCAGTTCGGTCTGCCACAGCAGCTCGCCGGTGGTGCTGTCATAGGCACGGAAGAAGTTATCCGCCGTGGCACCGTGGAACACCAGATCGCCCGCGGTCAGTAACGGACCACCGTGTGCCACCATCCCCATCGGGAAGCCGATAGGGAAACGGCCCGGCAGGAAGCTGGTTTTCAGGTTTTTGGTGTTACCCACCCGACGCAGCCATTCGGTTTTGCCGGTTTTCAGATCGACACCGACCATGCGTCCCCACGGTGGCGCGATGCACGGAATGCCGAGGCCAGAAGCCAGCTGCTGGATGTGAATCGCATAGTCGCCGTGGAAGTTTTCATTCCAGTACGGCGCACCATCTTTGGTGAAGGTACGCTGGGTTGCGGTTTCCGGCGTGCGCTTGATCAGGTTGTATTTGTAGGCCAGACGGACTGGCGCTGCAATCAGCATCTGACGCTGCGGATCAACGGCCACCGAGCCCCAGTTGAACACCCCGATGTTGCCTGGGAAGATCAGCGAGCCTTTCTCGGTTGGCGGCGTCCACGGGTTACCGTCGTAACGCAGCTCACGGAAATCGGCCCGGCAGCTCATCTGGTCAAACGGCGTGATACCCCACATCGACTTTTCAGTCAGCGGCTGCGGAATGAAGTTAAGGCTGGAGACCGGCTGCGTGGCGGCATACTGCTCGCCTTTGATGCCATCAGTCGAGACCTTAACCTGCTCCACCGGATAAACCGGTTCGCCGGTCAGACGGTTCAGCACAAACAGGTTGCCGGTTTTGGTCGGCAGGATCACCGCCGGTTGTGACTTGCCCTGATAGTCGATATCAATCAGCGAAGGCTGTGACGGATTGTCACGGTCCCACAGATCGTGGTTTGAACTCTGATAACGCCATTTAAAGGCACCGGTTTTCAGATCCAGCGCCACCAGCGCATCGCGGAACTTCTCGGTGTTGCTGTTTGGGTCACGCTCAATGCCGACTTCATCCGGCGAGGCGTTGCCAAACGGCACATAGACCAGGCCATTTTTCAGGTCAGCGCTCAGGGTCGCCCAGGCAACCGGGGTATCCTGGGGGTAGGTGGCGGCTGCCGCTACCGGCGCGGTATTTTCCGGATTGGCCGGATCGAAGTTCCACACCAGACGACCGCTGATCGCATCGTAAGCACGGATCACGCCAGACGGGTTGCCGGTGTTGAAACCGTTATCCATCACTGAGCCACCGACAATCACCAGATTGCCAGCAACCAGTGGCGCAGCGGTCTGCATCAGCGCATGGGGACGGACATCGCCCATGTTAGCGCGCAGGTTCACCACACCGTTATCACCGAAGTCAGCACAGGCTTTACCGGTGTCGGCATCCAGCGCAATCAGGCGAGCGTCGGTGGTGGCGTTGAAGATACGCTTGCGGCACAGGGCCGGCTGCGCGCTGCTTTGCGGCTGAGCCGCCTGGCCCGCGTCGAAGTAGCTGACGCCGCGACAGGTCTGGTGCTGCTGCAGATAAGAGCGGTTTTTATCCGGCGCCGTCTTCCACTTCACCGCACCGGTTTCCGGGTCGAGCGCGTGGACTTCGTTATGCGGCGTACAGAAGTAAAGCATGCCGTTGGCTTTCAGCGGCGTCGCTTCAAAGGTGTACTCGGTGGCATCATCACCCTGACGCAGATCGCCAGTATGATAGGTCCACGCCACTTCCAGATCTTTCACGTTGTCTTTGGTGATCTGCTTCAGTGCCGAGAAGCGCTGGCCGTCAGTGGTGCCGCCATAAGCGCTCCACTCGTCAGCTGCACCGTTAGTCGCAGATGGCGTGCGCGCGTTGCTGATGGTGCCCTGCTGAGGAACCGGATCGTAGAAGCACAGGCCGATCACCAGCAGCACCATCAGGATAACTGTCCCGCCCAAAAACGGATGGAAACGGCGCTGTCCCTGATAGAGCGACCGGACCACCCACGGCAGTGCCAGCCAGACGCCCAGTACCCCAAACAGGTCACCGCGCGGGATCCACTGCCACTTGTCGAAGCCCACTTCCCAGATAATCCAGAACAGGGTGATCCACATCAGCAACGCATAGAGCGTTAGCGCGCTGCGCTTGTTCATAAACAGCAGGATAGCGCTGAGCAAAACGCCCACGCCGATTAGCGCATAGAATGCACTCCCTCCCACCAGCAGGAGTTGTCCTCCCATGTAAATCAGGGCGATAGCAAATATCGCCATGATTACACTGGTAATTTTGTTAATCATGATCCATCCTCGGGTCATTAGCGGCGGTAGAAAATCAAATTAGAAAACATAAAATCAACGGGATTTTAACTAACGTAAGAAATATGTAAAAACATGTCGAAAGGTAAGACATTAGACAGACTTATTAATACCCCCCCCCTCAATAGCCTAATCGCCGCTTTTTTTACTTTCCGAAGCGGTAAAACCGCGACATTCATCACAAAAAATTAACCAATGGCCTGAGTGAACCGCACCTTTTGTTCAAAGCTGTGGATTTAATCAACAAGTTAAACTTCAGCGACACGCCACCACAACGTCGCTTAAACCTTTTTCAACTGACAAAATTGTGTAATCAGAACGCGGGGAGCTGACTGCGCTAAATCTTAACCCCGCCAGCGAATAAGCTGCGCTTATTTTCATCTTTGCGTCACCCGGTGTGAAATAGTGCCTGCGAACAAGAGGTTAACGCCGCCCGACCGGCAGCGCTTTTATTTATTACCCCTTTTCTGCTTAAAGCGTTTGTTTACATCGAGTCCGATAAGCCCGATAAAATATTAACGTTGCTGTTAACTTATTGCGCTAAATAGCTTTAAGATATTCCTCAGCCTGGCAACATTAATGCAGTATGATATAGATCAGGCAGACCTTTATTTCCGTTCATGCAGGCGCAGCACATTTATCGCCGGCAAAATAAAACAGGCAGGCTAATCATGTCGGCAATAAATGCGATTTATCGTAAGATTCGTTTCCCGTTTAAATTTATTAATGCAGCGCTTCGTTATCCGGCTGCTCAGGCCAGAGTTAAATCTTATTCAGTGATGTCGATAGAAGAGACCATCGATCGGCTATTAAGCGATCCGCAGTTATCGCTGGCCCGCTACGGCGATGGGGAACTGGAGATGACCTATTATAAGAACATCGGTTTTCAGCCCTTCGACCCACGCCTCTCGGCAAGGCTTAAGACACTGTTGCAGCAAGGACCACAAGCCAACCCGCACTGCCTGCTCTGCCTGCCGGACGCCTTTCGCACTACGCGAAATATGCGTAACGGATCGGCCCTGTTCTGGTTCTTTCACAAATCGTTTTATTTTAAATATTATCACTCTCTGCTGAATAAGCAGTACCAGTATGGTAATACTTCGGTGACCCGACCCTATCACGATTATAAAACCAAGCAGTTATCCCGCACCATCTTTGATAAATTCAAGCTGCTCTATAAAGACCGACGGGTATTAATTGTTGAAGGCAGCGGCACGCGACTGGGATTAGGTAATGATTTACTGGCCGGGGCGGGTGAAGTTAAAAGAATCACCACCTTAAACCGTAACGCTTTTTCAATTTATGACCGCCTGTATGCCGCCGTTTTATCCCATGCTGCTGATTTTGATCTGGTCTTAATTTCACTCGGCCCAACCGCAACGGTACTGGCTTACGATCTCAGCCAGCAGGGCATTCGCTGTATTGATAGTGGCCACGTTGATATTGAATATGAATGGATGCTGGCCAGTGCCACCGATAAAATTAAAGTGGCGGGCAAAAACGTCAATGAAGCAGGCGTGCTGCTGAGTGAGCAGAGCGCGGTGGCGGATGCCGGCTATCAGCAGCAGGTACTGCAACATGTTGGCGAACCGGAAGAGCCACCGCTAATGCCGCTCCCCCACGCCAGTCAGACGCAGCACAACGCAACCTGAGCCTGAACCCTGCACTCCCTGTTATCAGGCACGCTCTGCACCGGATTGATGCGCAGGCGAATAATTAGCCGGGTAATTCTTCATCACCGCTCGCCCGTCAGGCGGTCTGCACCGCCTGCACCCGCTGGCTTTTCAGCCCGGCCCGCATTTCCGGCACTCATTTTGCTTAATCGATCCTGTTAATTCCATTCAGGAGAAGTGAGATGAAGGCCAGCCGTTACCGTTACACCATATTTTCACTGTTGTTCCTGATCGCCCTGATCAACTACATCGACCGCGGCGCGCTGTCGTTTGCCGCCAACGCGATTGCCGTCGAGTACCACTTCAGTAAAGTGCAGCTGGGTGCCGTGCTGGGCTACTTTGGCTTTGGTTATCTGTTTGGTTCACTGTGCGGCGGCTTTCTTGCCGATCGCATCGGCACCAAAAAGGTCTGGTTACTGGCAGGCGTACTCTGGTCGCTGCTGGAGATTGCGACCGCCTGGGCCGGTGAGCTGGGTATGGCGCTGTTTGGCGGTTCCGCCATTATGGGCTTTGCCGCCCTGCGCATCCTGTTTGGCTTCTCAGAAGGTCCCGCCTACGCGCTGATGAACAAGGCGATTGCGCACTGGGCGCCGGATAACGAACGCGGCCTGGCGCTCGGCATTGGCCTGCTCTCCACCCAGGTTGGCGCGCTGCTGACCGCGCCGATTGCGGTCGGGCTGCTGCTGCTGACCGGTGACTGGCGGATGATGTTTATTCTGCTGGGGGTGTTTTCGCTACTGGCGATGGCGCTGTTTGCCCGCACCTTCAGTGACGGTCCAGAGAGCAGTCCCGCCACCAGCGCAGCCGAACGCAAGCTGATCCGTGACGGCCAGCGTCAGCGCGCAGCCGATGGCGTGGCGCTGCCGTGGTGGCGCTTCTTCACCAGCCGCACCCTGGTGTGCAACGCACTGGGCTACTTCTCCTTCCTCTACATCACCTTTACCCTGGTGACGTGGATGCCGAAATACCTGCAGGATAATTTCCATTACGACCTGCATTCGCTGTGGTACGTAGCGATGATCCCGTGGAGCGGTGCCTGTGTGACCGTACTGCTGGGCGGACGGATCGCCGATACCCTGCTGGCCCGTTTCAATAACCTGCGGCTGGCGCGCAACCTGTTCGCCGCAGTCACGCTGTGCGGCACCGCCTGTTGCTTTATGGCGATCCCTTACGTGTCGTCAGCCGCCGGGATTATTGCCCTGATGACGCTGGGCAACGCGCTCAACGCGCTGGTGAATAACGTCTACTGGTCAGTGGTGATTGACGTCACCCCGAAAGCCTCAGTCGGCACCTACAGCGGCATGACGCTGGCGATTGCCAATCTGGCCGCGATCATCTCGCCGATGTTATGCGGCTGGCTGGCGGAATATTACGGCTACAACGCGATGTTTACCGTCACCGCGCTGATCGCGTTTGGCAGTATGCTGGCGATGACTCTGCTGCAACCGGAAAAACCGCTGGTCGCTGATACCGCGTCGTCTGAGGTGGCAGAGAGGTCGGTGGCATGATGGTTGTCGCCCCGGTTCGCGCGGGGCGACCGTTACGCGGTTCGGCGGTCGTGACGATCGCAGAACTGTTCAATATCGCCCTGTTGAAAGTCCGCCAGGTTAGCCAGCAGTTTTTCCAGTGGCCAGTCCCACCAGGCAATACGCTGCAACCGGGCGGCAATCGCCGGGGTAAACCGCAGCCGCAGTGGCCTGGCTGGCACGCCGCCCACTACGCTGTAAGGCGCGACATCTTTGGTCACTACCGCACCCGCCGCCAGTACCGCGCCATCACCAACGGTAACGCCGGGCAGTACAATCACCGCATGGCCAATCCAGACATCGTGCCCGATGGTCACCCGATCGGCACGACGCGCGGCAAAGAAACCGCCATCGCGTTGAGCGTCAGGGTGGTAATACTCCGGGCAGTAGGTGAAGCGATGCTGGGAAGCGCGATCCATTGGATGATTGGGCGCACCGATGCGCACCTGATTAGCGATGGCGCAGAAGCGGCCAATCTGGCTATCGGCGATGCTGCAATGCTCCCCGACGTAAGAGAAGTCCCCCAGCGCGCAATATTCCAGCGCGCTGTGGGCCAGAATTTCACACTGCTGGCCGATGTGGGTTTCACGCAGACGCACACTCTCATCAATCCGGGTGTGCTGGAGTCTGGCGGGCATAACGGTGGCAACTGACATAACACTCCCGATAGCGAAAGGTGACGCCAGGCTGGCGTCACGCTGTCGCGCCACTCTACCCGGCCAGCATGACAGCCAATTGACAGCGAAAAAAGGCGGAGTGGTTAGCTCCGCCTTGATTCAAGTTCCGGTTAACCTGCGTGACCGGTCAGTTGCATAAGGGCAACGATGATCTGCAAGATGACCCGGATCAGATCCAGAATCAGCTTAGTCAGTTCCATCACTTTCCTTCTCCTGTAACAGGAGCGCGCTGTTCGGCAACCGAGGCTTTGACTCTACCCGCCGGGCGCCTAAGCACATCTTTGTGGAGAGGGCTGAGCGGCACTCATGGTTAAAGCCACAGGCCAGCACCACCTGATGCCTGCCGGGATTTTGGAAACCGTGCCCCTGGGAGCGGCCAGTCGACAATGAGGCTTCGCCCAACGCTCAACACATGTATAAACATACAGTATTTTGGCGAAACTTGAAATCCTTAGCCGCACATTTTACAATCTGCTGTGTGGAGAGTGCTGAGCACCTCGTTCGCAGCGCGGTTACCAGCCGGGTAGCGAACAAAAAAATAAAGGATTTGGCATTACGCCAAATCCTTTTTTTATGCCGGTCATAAACTTTTAGTTTGCGGCGCTGATCCGCCAGACGGTATTGCCGGCATCATCAGCGATCAAAACGCCGCCCTGCTGGTCGCTGGCCAGGCCAACCGGCAGTCCCCGCACCTGCTTCTCATCTTCCGTCAGGAAGCCGGACACCACCGTCTGTGGCTGCCCGACCGGCTTGCCGTTTTCAAACTTCACCCACACCACTTTGTAGCCGTTGAGCGGCGTGCGGTTCCAGCTGCCGTGCTCACTGATGAAGGCACCACCGCGATACTGCGGCATATTATCGGCACCGTAAAACAGCAGTCCGAGCGGTGCGACGTGCGAGCTGAGCGCGTAATCCGGCTTTATCGCCTTCTCAACCAGATCTGGACGCTGCGGTTCAGCGCGGCTATCGACATGCTGACCAAAGTAGCTGTAGGGCCAGCCGTAGAAGCCTTTATCCTGCACCGAGGTCATATAGTCCGGCACCAGATCGGAACCGATTTCGTCACGCTCGTTGACGATGGCCCACAGCTTGCCGCTCTGCGGTTCCCACTGTAAGCCGGTCGGATTGCGCAGCCCGCTGGCGTAAATGCGGCTGGCACCGCTGGCGGCGTCCACTTCCAGCACCGCCGCACGCCGGTATTCGGCCCCGATGCCGTTTTCGGTAACGTTACTGTTGGAGCCAACGCCGACATACAGTTTGCTGCCGTCCGGGCTGGCTAACAGCGCTTTAGTCCAGTGATGGTTAATCGGGCCGCCCGGCAGTTCGGTCACTTCTTCCGGTGGGGTGCGGATTTCGGTGTCCCCTTCGCGATACGGGAATTTCACCAGGCTATCGGCATTAGCGACGTAAAGCGTGTTGCCAACCAGCTGCATGCCAAACGGCGAATGCAGGTTTTCGATAAAGCGATGCTGCTCCCATTTACCGTTAACGTTACGCAGCAGCGTGATGCGATTGCCACCGGCCCCGCCTTTGCCTGAGGCTTTCTGCACAATGCCCATGATCAGCTGCTTAGGTCGGGTGGTCGGCTTCGCCGGCCCGTTTGATTCCGCCACCAGCACATCGTTATTCGGTAACACATAGACGTGGCGCGGATGCTGCAGATTCTCGGCGATTTTCTCGATCTTCAGCCCCTGCGCCACTGTTGGCATTTCGCCCGCTTTCCACGGCGTGCCTTCCGGCACCTGCATTGGCGGCATAAAGAAGTTCTGCGCCTGCGGCAGTTCCGGGTTGGGTCCAGTCTGTTTCTGCGGATCGACCAGCGCGCCATCATCACAGCCCACCAGCAGAGCCGTCAGGGTGAGCGCCAGGATAGATTTATGCTGCATTTTCATGGTGGCTCCTCCTTAAGCGCTACGCTGACGTAACGCAAGTTGCACATTCGCCAGCAGCAACAGCGCCACCACCAGCGTGGAAAGCGTTACGCCAAGCGGGATCACCGCGGCAGCGTCGCGACTGTGGATAAACGCATTGACGATAGCGATGACAATCGCCACCAGCCACAGCCAGAAATGGCTCTTTTCTGCACTGTCGCTGCCGCGGAACAGATAAACCAGCGCGATGAGTCGCGGCACAATCGCCAGCACCAGCCCCAGCGCGATCAGCCAGCCGGCGGCGTCGGTCCAGAACTGGACAAAGGTCTGGCTATAGAGGATATCGAACAGCCAGGCCGCGACAAAAAAGCCCAGCGGCACCGGCTCCAGCAGAGCGTACAGCGTCACGGCGAATGCCGATCTTCCCGAGGTATTGCGCATGTTTCTCTCCATTTTAACGATGAATACAGATCAGGCCAGACGTCAGGCTGCCGGTAGCAACCGATATCGTGCCTGTAAAAGATTAGTAAACATGAAGAAAAGCGAAGGGTTAATTCGGCAGGAAGTGAAAATCAGGGCGGCGACCGGCAGGTCACCGCCTGCGGATCAGGACTTATCGGCCGGCAGCGTCACCCAGTAGCCTGGCTGATACGGCAGCGGCAGGAACTGCTGATGAAACTCACGGAAGGTCGCGTCGGGATCGAGATCGGCAAACAGATCGGGATGCAGCCATTTGGCCAGCGCCTGAATCGCAACAAACTGATACGGGCTGTCATAGAACTGATGCCAGATGGCGTGCGCGTTGCCGTTGTGCGCCACCGGCAGGGTTTTGAACGCGTCCCGCATCATCAGGGCGTTGAGCCGTGCGCGGGCTTCTGTCAGGTTGGCACCCGGACCGACGCCGACCCACTTACCGACGGTGTTGTAGTTCTTCCAGTTGGCACCGGTCACCACCACCACATCCGGCTGGCTGGCAATGATCTGCTCCGGGTTAACCGTGCCAAAGGTGCCGGGGATCAAATCCTTCGCGATGTTGCGTCCGCCGGCCATCTCCACCATCTGACCAAAGTTTTCATTACCAAAGGACATGCAGCACTCATCGCTGTAGCCACCGGCCCGATCAATCATCACTTTTGGCCGGTAACCGGTAAAGTTGGCCAGCTTTGAGGTCACCCGGTCGATCTGCTGCTGACGAAAACGGATAATCGCCTGCGCCCGCTCTGGCTTGTTCAGCAGTTCGCCCATGATGTGAATGCTTTTCTCAGCATTAACAAACGGCGATTCACGGAAATCGATAAACACCACCGGGACGCCAACTGCCTGCAGCTTCTCGATTAACTTACCTTCATCGGTTGCCGCTTTCGATTCGAGGTTCATCAGCACCAGATCGGGCTTGAGGGTTAACGCCTGCTCAACGTTGAACGTGCCATCTTTTGCGCCGCCAAAGGTCGGCAGCTGCTTTATCTGCGGATAGCGCTGCTCATACGCCTGGTAACCGTCCCAGTCCGCTTTAGGAAAATCATCGCGCCAGCCGATCACCCGCTTAAACGGCGCATCGGTATCAAACGCTGCCAGCAGGTAAATCTGCCGTCCCTCACCCAGAATGATGCGTTTTGCCTCCTGCGGCACCTCGACCTGGCGTCCGGCCACATCGGTAATGGTTTTGGCCGAAGCCATCCCTGCCAGCGTGATTAGCCCCAGTGCTAAAAGCCATTTTTTCATAGTCAGAATCCACAGTAATGATAATGAGAATTATTAATATAAAGCGGCGTTACTATCACCTAAAAACAGCAATGGGGGAAGTGATGGCGCGAAATGTTTTTCCGCTGGGTCGCAGCGCGGCAGGCCGTGCGCGAACGCCGGGCTTTGGGCTTTGGGCTTCGGGCTTTGGGCTTCGGGCTTGGGGCTTCGGGCTTCGGGCTTCGGGCTTCGGGCTTCGGGCTTCGGGCTTCGGGCTTCGGGCTTCGGGCAAAAGTATTGGTAAGCACGGGGCGGTCTGCTGACAAACGGCTGTGTTACTGCTCACAAAACGGACAGCTTTCGTGAATATGCTCACAACACCCTGGGCGCTTGCACACATATTAGCCAGCAAGATACGCCCTTTGGCTAATGCGTTAATAAAATGTTACGGCTAGATTGAAAAATGAAACGACGTTTTAATATTTCGTCAGGATAGCCAGCCACAGGAGCTTAGCCGTGAAGATTAGCGCGATTGATGTCACTCTCTTTACCTATCCGACCCAACGCTGCAGCGACAGCGCCGGGCATTCCCATCCCGGTCCGGAAAATGAGGCGCAGATGGCGCTGCTCACCCTGACCAGCGAGGACGGTGACTGCGGTTACGCCTTTGCCCCGCCCGAAGTGATCCGTCCACATGTGGTTAATGCCTTCTTCCGTAAAGTGCTGATCGGCCAGAACGCCTTTGATCGTGAGCGCTTATGGCAGGATCTGGTGCACTGGCAGCGCGGCAGCGCCCATCAGCTCACCGAACGGGCGCTGTCAGCGGTGGAACAGGCGCTGTGGGACCTGATTGGCCGCAAGCTTAACCAGCCGGTGCATAAGTTGCTGGGTGGCTATCGCGAAAAGATCCCGGCCTACGGCAGCACCATGTGCGGCGATGAGCTGCGCGGCGGCCTCTCTACTCCGGATGAATATGCGCAGTTCGCGGAAAAACTGGTGGCGCGCGGTTATCAGGCGATAAAACTGCACACCTGGATGCCGCCAGTGTCGTTTGCGCCCAGCCCGGCGATGGATATTAAAGCCTGCGCCGCGGTGCGTGAAGCGGTCGGTCCGGATATCGCGCTGATGCTGGATGGCTACCACTGGTATAGCCGCAGCGATGCGCTGACCATTGGCAAAGCGCTGGAGAAGCTCAACTTCGCCTGGTTTGAAGAGCCGATGGAAGAAGAGAGCATGGCCTCTTACGCCTGGCTGGCGGACAACCTGTCGATTGACGTGCTCGGCCCGGAGAGCCTCGGCGGCAAGCATCACAGCCGGGCAGACTGGGTGCGTGCCGGGGCCTGCGACATTCTGCGTGCCGGGGCCAACGGCGTCGGCGGTATCTCTGCCACGATCAAAGTGGCTAACCTCGCCGAGGCGTTCGGCATGGACTGTGAAGTCCACGGCAACGGCGCTGCCAGCCTGGCGGTGGTCGGGGCGATCCGTAACTGCCGCTGGTATGAGCGCGGTCTGCTGCATCCGTTCCTCGATTACGACACGCCGCCAGCCTATCTCAACAGCCTGGTCGATCCGATGGATGAGCAGGGTTTTGTTACCCTGCCGAGCCGCGCCGGACTGGGCGAGGACATCAACTTTAGCTGGATCGAGACCCATACGCTGAATCGCTGGTAAGTCGCGATCGTCCCCTACAGCCAACAATAATAATTCCGAATCGCCACCGGCTTAGCGCCGCGCTGACCGTTCTGCGGTCAGCGGGCTGACCGGCTGAAAGACGATCGGGCAACCTCTGACCTGCCGGACCCGACTTATGAAACTGTTTAAATCGTGTGGCAGCGGGCTGATTGCGCTGCTGCTGCTGCTGACGGGCAGCCCCGCGCTGCAGGCACAAACGCCTGACGACCAGCTGATCGTCGGCATGAACATGAATAACCTGCTCACCCTTGATCCGGCCGCCATGACCGGCAACGAGGTGGTGGGCATCGTGGTCAACCTCTATGACGGGCTGGTGGAACTCAACCCGAAAAAGCTGACCGAGGTACGTCCGGCGCTGGCTGAGCGTTGGTCAGTCAGTGCCGATAACAGCACCCTGACCTTCCACCTGCGTGACAATGTCACCTTTCATTCCGGCAATCCGCTGACCAGCGACGATGTGATCTGGTCGATGCGGCGGGTGCTGCACCTTAACCTGGCGCAGGCCTCGGTGTGGAAATCCTACGGTTTCAGCCGCGACAACGTTGACCAGATGATCACCGCTCCCGATGCCCGCACCGTAGTGATCACCCTGCCTAAACCCAACGATCCGCAGCTGGTCATCTACTCGCTGGCGGCGCTCGGCAGCATGGTGGTGCTGGATCGCAAAACGGTGCAGCAGCATGAGATCAACGGTGACTGGGGCAACCGCTGGCTCACCACCCACGAAGCGGGTTCCGGCCCGTTCCGGCTGGATATCTGGCAGGCCAAAGATGTACTGCGCATGAGCCGCTCGGCCGGTTACTGGCGCGGTGAAGCGAAAATGTCGCGGGTGGTGTTCCGCCATCTGCAGGAGTCGCAGACCCTGCGCCTGATGATGGAGAAAGGCGACCTCGATATCGCCAGCAACATGTCGATTCCCGACGTGCGCGCTCTGCGCCACGATCCCGATCTCACCATTGATGCGGTGCGGCGCGGCACGATCTACTACCTGGCGATGAGCATTAAGGACCCGCATTTTGACGACAGCCGGGTACGTGAAGCGGTGCGTTATCTGGTGGATTATCAGGGGATCAATAAGAGCCTGATGACCGGCTACGGCGAACTGCATCAGCGGCCGATTCAGGCGGGTATGCCCGCTACGCTGCCCGACCCTGGCTACCGGCTGGATGTGCCACGCGCCCGGGCGCTGCTGGCCGAGGCGGGCTATCCGGACGGCTTCGACACCACGCTGCGGGTACTGGCCGACCAGCCGTTCCTGAATATCGCCATTGCCATTCAGTCGACGCTGCTGCAGGCCGGCATTCGCGCCCGCATCATCACCGGCACCGGTAACCAGATCTACGGCGCGATGCGCGACCGTCAGTTCAGCCTGCTGGTCGGACGCGGCGGCAGCGGCGTGGAGCCCCATCCTCACTCCAGCCTGCGCTCGCTGGTCTATAACCCGAACAATGCCGACAGCGCCCGTCTGACTAATTTCCAGGGCTGGCGCACCGGTTTTTACGATGCGCAGCTCAACAGCATGATCGATCGCGCGCTGGTGGAACGCGACAGCGCCCGGCAACAGCAGGCTTACTTCGCTATTCAGCAACGCTACGACCAGCTGGTACCGGCGCTGATGCCGATCTCCCAGATGCTCGATTCGGTGGTGGTCAACAACCGGGTGCAGGATTATCAGCCACACCCTTCGGCCACCACCTTTCTGCGCGACGTCTGGAAAACCCCGGATAGCCTGGCAGGAGGACCCCAATGACCCTGACACTTACCCGCAGCCACTGTCGCCGCATCAGCAAACGCGGCCTGCAGGTGCTAATCACCCTCGCGGGCTTACTGATGCTGACCTTCTTTATCGGGCGGGTTATGCCGCTCGATCCGGTGCTGGCGATTGTCGGGCCAGATGCCGATCAGGCCACCTATCAACAGGTTTACCACCAGCTCGGTTTTGATAAGCCGCTGTGGGTGCAGTTTGGCCTCTACCTTAATGCGCTGCTGCACGGCGATCTTGGCCATGCGCTGCTAACCGGCCAGCCGGTGGTCAACGATATCCTGCGCGTCTTCCCGGCGACGGTGGAACTGGCAACGCTGGCGATTGTGATCGGTGCCGGTCTCGGCGTGCCGCTCGGGGTACTGGCCGCCGCCCGACGTAACAGCGTAATCGATTATCTGGTGCGGATGATCAGCCTCGCCGGTTACTCAACGCCGATTTTCTGGGTCGGGATGATGGGTCTGCTGCTGTTTTATGCCCATCTCGGCTGGGTCGGCGGCGCGGGCCGGGTAGATTTCAGCCTTGATGGCATCGTGCCACGCCGCAGCGGCTTCATGCTGATTGACGCACTGCTGGCCGGTAACAGTCAGGTGTTCTGGAACGCACTTAATCACCTGGTGTTGCCCGCCTCCCTGCTGGGCTTTCATTCACTGGCCTACATCAGCCGCATGACGCGCAGCTTTATGCTGGCGCAGCTGTCGCAGGAGTTCATCCTCACTGCCCGGGTAAAAGGCTTAACCGAGTGGCAGGTGATCTGGCAGCACGCCTTCCGCAATATTCTGGTGCAGCTGCTGACGGTGGTGGCGCTGGCCTACGGTTCACTGCTGGAGGGAGCGGTGCTGATTGAAACCGTCTTCTCGTGGCCCGGCTTTGGCTCCTACCTGACCGGCAGCCTGATGCTGGGCGATATGAACGCGGTGATGGGCTGTGTACTGGTGGTTGGCCTGATTTTCGTGCTGCTTAACCTGCTCTCTGACCTGCTCTATCAGGTGTTCGATCCGAGGACCAAAGTATGACCCTTTCCTTTGATGCCCCCGCTGTCAGCACTACCGGTGAGCGACTGGCGCGCTGCCGCCGTTTCGCTGCCCGCAGCGCTCACTTTATCTGGCGCATGGCCCGTAATCCGCTGACCGCTATCGGCGGCGGCATTGTGTTGCTGCTCTGCGTGGTGGCGCTGTTTGCCCCGTGGATCGCGCCGTATCATCCGCTGATTCAGGATCTGAATAATGCGCTCTCGCCGCCGGGTGCCGCCCACTGGTTCGGTACCGATGAGTTTGGCCGCGACATCTTCAGCCGTCTGGTGTGGGGTGCGCGCATCACGCTGTATATCGTGCTGCTGGTGTCGGTGACCGTCGGGCCACTCGGCCTGCTGCTCGGCGTCACCGCCGGCTATTTTGGCGGCTGGGTCGACAGCGTGCTGATGCGGGTGACCGACATTTTTATCTCGTTTCCCAGCCTGGTCCTGGCCCTGGCGTTCGTCGCCGCGCTGGGTCCGGGACTGGAACACGTGGTGATCGCCATTACCCTCACCGCCTGGCCGCCAATTGCGCGTCTGGCGCGGGCGGAAACCCTGTCGCTGCGTCAGGCTGACTTTATCTCTGCGGTGCGTTTACAGGGTGCCTCGCCGCTGCGGGTGCTGTGGAAGCACATCATCCCGCTCTGCCTGCCGTCGGTGATTATCCGCATCACCATGAATATGGCAGGCATTATCCTCACCGCCGCCGGGCTCGGCTTCCTCGGGCTGGGCGCGCAGCCGCCCGATCCGGAATGGGGCGCGATGATCGCCAGCGGCCGCACCTACATGCTGGAGTGCTGGTGGGTGGTTACCGTGCCTGGCCTGGCGATTCTGATTAACAGTCTGGCATTCAACTTTTTAGGAGATGGCCTACGTGACCTGCTCGATCCCCGCAGTGAGTAACGCCACGCCGTTGCTCGACGTGCGCGATTTGCACGTAAATTTTGTTAACGGACGCCAGAGCACCCCGGCGGTTCGCGGCGTCTCGTTTCAGCTGGGTCAGGAGAAGCTGGCGATCGTCGGTGAATCCGGCTCCGGTAAATCCACCGTCGGTCGGGCGCTGCTGCAGTTACTGCCGGCGAAGGCACGAATTGAAGCCAGCCGGATGCAGTTTGGCGCGGTCGATTTGTTACACGCCAGTCCGGCCCGGATGCGCGAAATCCGCGGCAAACGGATCTCGATGATCATGCAGGACCCGAAATATTCGCTTAATCCGGTGGTACGGGTCGGTGAACAGATCGCTGAGGCGTGGCGCAGCCACCATCGCGGCCAGCATGCCGCCGCCCGTCAGCGGGCGCTGGCGATGCTGGAGGAGGTGCAGATCCGCGATCCTGAGCGGGTTTATCAGCTCTATCCGCATGAAATTTCCGGCGGTCAGGGGCAGCGCGTGATGATTGCGATGATGCTGATTACCGAACCGGAGCTGGTAATAGCCGATGAACCGACCTCAGCGCTGGATGTTTCGGTACGGCTGCAGGTGCTGACGCTGCTGGATGAGCTGGTCAATGCGCGCGGGCTGGGGCTGATTTTTATCAGCCACGACATCAACCTGGTGCGCAGTTTTTGCGACCGGGTGCTGGTGATGTATGCCGGCCGGGTGGTGGAGTCGCTGGCCGCCAGTGAACTGGATCGCGCGCAGCATCCCTACACCCAGGGCCTGATGGCCGCGCTGCCAGACATCGATCACCGCCGCAGTCGTCTGCCAGTGTTACAACGTCACCCAAGCTGGCTCACCGAATAAGGAGTAGCGATGATTGAAGTGAACAATCTTAACCTCAGTTTTGGCGACGAGAATGCCCGCAATCAGGTGCTGTTCGACGTTAATCTGCGGGTCAATCAGGGCGAAATCTTTGGCCTGGTCGGCGAGTCAGGTTCCGGCAAAACCACGGTGCTGAAGTGCCTGGCCGGCCTGTTTAATCACTGGCAGGGTACGCTGGCGATCGATGGCGAGCCGCTGGCGCACCGGATTAATCGGGCGCGCTGCCGGCGGGTACAGATGGTCTTTCAGGACCCGTACGGTTCGCTGCATCCGCGGCATACCATTGGCGATATTCTGGAAGAGCCGCTACAGATTCAGGGCATCGGGCAGCGCCAGCAGCGCGTAATCGCCATGCTGGAAAAGGTCGGCCTGAACCGCGCCTGGCTGACCCGCTATCCCCACCAGCTGTCGGGCGGACAGCGTCAGCGGGTGGCGATCGCCAGGGCGCTGATTCTGGAGCCGGCGGTGCTGCTACTGGATGAGCCGACCTCGGCGCTCGACGTCTCGGTGCAGGCGGAGATCCTGAATCTGCTGAGCGATCTGCAGCAGCAGGACAACCTGACCTATCTGATGGTAACCCACGATCTGGGCGTGGTGGCGCACCTCTGCCATCGGGTGGCGGTGATGCAACAGGGAAAAGTGCTGGAGACGCTGGATGTGCCGACGCTGGTGAGCAATCGGGCGAGCGTGGCCTATACCCGGATGCTGGTGGAGGCGAGCCGGCACGCGGCTCCGGTGCGGCTACAGGCGCACTGAGCTGGCGCTGATGCCGGTCAGGCCGGATGATTGTCAGACTGCATAACCGATAATGGAAACGCGGCTGCGGCAGAATGAACACCTCAGGCCGCGTCACGCAGCTGCGCCTCAGCGGCATTGCCCGCTCGCTAGCGCGGGCTGTGTTCACAGTACGCCCGAGGACAGCGCCTCAGCGGCATTGCCCGGTCAGCTGCGTCTGCAGTTGTCCGGGCCTGCCCCCTTACTGCCGCCTATTCAACGATAAACTTGTTCACCAGGTTGCTCATCGCCTCAGATTGATCATGCAGCAGATGGCTGCTGTTGGCGGCTTCTGAAACCATACTCACATTCTGTTCGGTCACCTGACCCATCTGGTTTAGCGCCTGTTGAATTTGCGCAATGCCCGCCGACTGTTCAGCAGAAGCATCCGCAATATCATCAATAAATCGCTTCATTTGCCCGGCATCGCCCACCACGCTTCGCAGAATATGCTCAGAGGAGAGGACTCTTTCTGCCCCCTCTTCAATCTTATTGATATTCTGCGCAATCAGTTTTTGAATCATATCGGCCTCGTTGGCGCACAGCCGCGATAAGTTGCGGACTTCAGCCGCAACCACGGTGAAGCCCTTGCCTAAGTCGCCCGCCCGCGCCGCTTCAACGGCGGCGTTTAACGCCAGCAGGTTGGTCTGAGAAGAGATATTGTTGATCGATGACACAATGCCGGCGATCTGCTCACTGAAGCTCCGAATATCCTGCATAGAAAGGTTAGCCTCGCCCACACTCTTACTGGCCGATTCGACATGTTCGACCATGTGCTGGGCTAACGTTTCTACACGTCGGGCGTTATCTGAGTTTTGATCTATGGCGGTAGAAATCTGCTCAATACTGGCTGACGTCTCCGTCAGGGACGCCGCCTGCTCTTCGGTTCGTTTTGCCAGCTCATCATTTTCTGAGGCAATTTCTGAACTGACCTTGCGCACAATGGCTGCGTTATTTTTAATTTCCAGCACCATCGACTGAATATTTTCTATTGATTGATTGTAAAACTTATTTAATACCGATATTTCATCGGTGCCCCGCACCGCCAGACGCTGAGTCAAATCGCCGTCCATATTCTCGATAATATTAATGGTAGAGCGCAGTTGTAAATTAATGGTGCGAATTACAATCCATGCGACCAGCGCTGAGGTAATAAAGGCCACCAGGCAGATAATTAAAAACATAATCTCCTCGCGACTGGCTTGCTTATAATTATTTAGCGCCGCGCGTTTAATATCCTTATTAATGCTCTTTTCAATATCATGCAGTGCTTCGATACGCTGGGTTTGCGCCTCGTACCACTCCCTTGCGGAAATTTGCCATCCGCCGCTATCTGCCCGACTCAGTGCGGTGTTGCGCAGCGATAATGCCTGCATAAAGCTCGGTGTAAGGCTCGCCTCGGTAAAAAGCGCCGCCTGCTGCGGGGTCGCCTTCATCAGAAAATAGTGTTGCCAGACCGCCTGACCCGCCACCAAAGCGTTCAGCGCCGCTAACTGCCCCGGTTGAAAATGGTCAAGGACAAAAACGCCGGACATAAACGCCCGCTCACTTCCCATCATATTTTTTAAATTCAGCAGGGCATAATACGCGCCGAGCTGGCGGGCAATGCCGCCGTTCTGAACCTGCGTATCGCTTTTACCAATCACGTTAAGCAGCGTGCCAATGTCGTTATTGTAAAATTTTATGGCGCTAGCGGCGGAAACGCGAAAATTAACGATATCCTCACGCATCTTTTTCAACTCATCCAACCGTTGGGCATTATAATGGAGTAACGAAACGTTTTGTCTGGCGGCATCGGTTTGTTTTTTTTGCCGGTCCAGATCGGTTGAAAACTCTGTGCCTTTACTGATCAGAAATCCTGAGGTTAATCCCCGTTCTTTTTGCATTTCATTAATTAAATTACCGACGGCCTGGGCTAACTGCACCTGTTGTTCAACCGCCCACATCTGCTTTTTTAGCTGATATTTGGCATAAACACTGCTGTAGCTAAGCCATACGGTAGTCGCCAGCAGCGGTAATAATAACAGCAGTAATTTCTGCTTCAGCGAAGTCCGATATAACAAATACATGTGGGTATCCTTTTTTTTTATACATTAAAGAATATAATCGGTCGGAACAGCGATCGCTAAATACCTCTAAAGAGGTATGCTGTATGAGAACTTTTCTCATTAATCAATTAGTTACTGCTAACTAAAATCGGCCCAGCCCGCTGCTGACGGGCGTCACAGGCGTGAATCCCACCCGACGTAAGCCGCTACCGGTTAACTCTTTTTGAGATTTTTTTGCGCCGTTGCGGCAAGAATTAACACCAGCAGGAAAAATGGCGGCAACCGAAGTGGCTGAGGATGTTGTCAGTCAGGCGCTGACAATCATAAAAGAATCGAGGCTACCCGGCCGCGTTCGAAAATCTGCGCCAGGTGGCTGACAGTTTCCGCCAGCCGGTTTAAACAAAGTCGCCGGTTCTGCATCATCGGTGATAGCGCCAGCGCAGCGTCTGCCAGACAATCACCGTGCGGCGTGCAGGCAAAAAAAAAGGCCAGGTTGCCCTGGCCTCGTGTGGTGCTGGTACTTTTACTGCGTCAACTGGCGCACAAAGGAGACGATCTCCTGATTTTGCCCGTGTTCGAACAGGCACTGCTGGAAGCGCGGGCCACTGACCGCGGTCTGCACCAGCTCAGGATCGATGGCGCGCAGCGTATCGAGATAGTTCTCTTTGATGACGGCAGCTTTCACCTGATTCAGCAGGCCGGCGTTACGCACCTGCGGCTCTTTACGCTCTGGCGGATAGCCCATGCCTTTTTCGCCGGTAAAGGCTTTCTCAAAGATAAAGCGCAGGTTGAGTTCAGCACCCCAGCCGAAGCCTTTGGCGAACGGCAGCGCCAGGGCATTACCGTTATTGATCTGCGCAAACAGGTAGGCATCGGCCGGATCGATACAGTAACCACAGTTGACGCCAGGATGAATGTTGAGCGACATCAGCGCGCCCTGCCCGGTGCCACAACCGGCCACCACGAAATCGACCGCCTTGCTGTTCAGCAGCAGACTGGCCTGAATGCCGAGGTGAATATAGGTCAGATGGTGATCCTGCTCGTCGCTCATGCCGACGTTGAAGACCTGATGGCCCAGCGGCTGCGCCACGCCTTCCAGTTCTTTCAATACGATAGCGTTTTTAGCCGCCTGGCTATTTTCCATCATTAACGCGATTTTCATGATCTGCCCTTAACATTTAATTGAAACACCGTTTCATTTTAATGAAAAACCACTAAAGTGCATGGACTAATTCACCTTTACGCTGTGAGTAGCGTCACAAAACGACTACCCAGGCGTCCAACCACACACTGGAGTTGCGATGTTTATTTATAAAAAAGAGCGTCCACTGGAAGATTTAGGTCAGGGTGTCTCCCGTCGGGTTCTGGCTTACGGCGGCACAATGATGGCGGTGGAAGTTAGCTTCGAAAAAGGTGCCATCGGGCCGTTACATCACCATCCCCATGAGCAGTTAACCTACGTGCTGAGCGGCCGTTTCGCCTTCACCATCGGGGATGAGACGCGGGAAGTCGGGGCGGGCGATACCCTCTACAAAGCGCCCGATGTGGTACACGGCTGCGTCTGCCTTGAGCCCGGTATGCTGCTGGATACCTTTACCCCGCAGCGTGAAGATTTTCTGCCTGCCCGCTAACCCCGCTTCCTGACGCCGCCGTGTTGCCTGTCAGCACGGCGGCCGTTCGAATGCCGTGCACGTTCAGCCCACAATAGCAGCCCAAAATACCAGCCCAACATACCCGTCAGAATGGCCAGCCAGACATACCCACCGAAATATCAGCCGCACATATCCGCCGGGATGTCAGCCCTTAACGTCACTCTGGCTATCGCTGGCCGTTACAGTGGCTATTTTTTCAAAAAATTTTCACTGGCCGGTAGTTAGCTAACCAAATGATTAGCAGGCTTTTAGTCAGTAACCGCTACCTGTTAGCGGGCTGACACCGCGCTGTAACCCGCGCCAACCGGGCCTGGCTCAACTATTCTTATTTTGTTTACTCACTCCCTGACGCCCGTCTCAGCAAAAAAAGAAGCCCGCCAAAACTGTACAAAATTAACTTTCGTGTATAAGTTTAGATCACCCACCAGGTCATTTTTTAACCCAATACAGGATAATTCTATGAATCACTCAGAGAGCGCCACCCTGGCCGTGAAGGAAAATGTCCACCTGATCAACCCGGCGTTGCACGCCACCGAGCGGGAAAAAATGAATTTCCTGGTTGAGGAACTGATGGAAGCGGGCAAGGAACACAGCTGCATGGCGCTATTGCGCCATCTGGCGGCGGCAGACAGTGCTGAGGAAGAGGCGTGCTGTCGGGAACTGCTGACGTTACTGATGGCGAAACAGGCATAATGGCCACAGCCTGCGGCGAGGTGGTGAACCGGTAAGCGAGCGGCTTGCTGACAACCGGACACCACCGTGTCTCTCACCCTGCTGTGCGGCTCACTGTTTTGCTGCTCAGTTCACAGTACCGCCTGACTCCGGACGATAGCGCGACAACATTCTGCTGGATAATCCCGCCCACTTTGCTAGTCTCACCGGATGAACCGATACCCAGCTTGCCAACCAGCGATGATTATTTACACCGTCTGTTGCGCGGTGGGATAAGCTGTCTCTTATACCCGCCGGTAAGGCGGGCCTTACCGGTGTTAATCCGCTAAGGAACCCTATGAAGCACGACACCGTTACGCCGGCTACCCTGCATCTGCTGTGCGGCAAAAGGGCCTCCGGTAAATCCACCCTTGCGGCCCGGCTGGGCGCTGAACCGGGCTGCGTCATTCTGAGTGAAGATCAGTGGCTGGCAGCACTCTATCCGGATCGGCTGCAGTCAGTCGCCGACTATGTGCGCTGTGCGGCGCTGCTGAAAAATGCCATTACCCCACACCTGCTGGCGCTGCTCACGGCGGGGGTTTCGGTGGTGCTCGACTTTCCCGCCAACACTCAGGCGAATCGCGGCTGGATGATGTCGCTGATCAAACGCTCGGCGGCACAGCACCAGCTGCACTATCTCGATCTGCCGGACGATCGCTGTAAAGCCCGCCTGCATGCCCGCAATCAGTCGGGTGAACATGCCTTCGCCACCACCGAACAGCAGTTTGAGCTTATTACCCGCTACTTCGAGCCACCGCAGGCAAGCGAAGGCTTTCACCTGGTGTATCATCGCTGAGGCTATTGACGGCAGAGAAACGCCGGTCGCGGCGCAATAAACCACGGGCCAGGCCGGTAGCCAGCTACCCCGGGCAGCCAGCATCGCCCGGCAGGCTGTGGCCTTGCTGCCCGCGCCTGCTACGCCAGTTCCAGCCCGGTCACGACCTCAGCGATCTGCTGATAATCAGCGGCGGAGAGCGGTAACAGCGGGCGCGGCAGGCAATCTGCTGCGGTCAGCCCCAGAATCGCCGCTGCTGCTGCCATCACCCGCAGGCTGCCGCCATGCTGACGGAACAGCGCCCACAGAGGTTGCAGTTGCGCATCCAGCATTGTGACGCGCCGATCGTCGCCCGCCTGTGCCGCCTCAGCGATCGCCTGGGCTACCCGCGGAAACAGTCCGCCACACACCGAGTACCAGCCATCACAGCCCGCCAGCAGGCCGGTTGCGGCAAACGCATCGCCGCTGACCCCGATTGAAACAGTTTCAGGCAGCATGGCCCGCAGTTGGGCGATGCGCTGAACAGCCGCCGGCAATTCTGCCGGTACACCGGGAATTTTTATTGAGGCGATGCCAGGCAGCGCGGCGATGCGGCCGATCAGCGCATCGGAAAAGGTAAAATGGGTGGTGCCCGGATTATCATAGACGCAGATCGGCACCGACGCGTGACGCGCCACCGTCTGGTAGAGGGTGAACACCTCTTCATCCCGCAGCGCCTGATAGCCAAGCGGCGGCAATAGCAGCGCCGATGCGCCCGCCTGCTGGGCATCTTCCGCCAGATGCAGCACCTCAGCACTGCTGACCGCACCGATACCGATCATCACTGGGACAGCGCCAGCATGGGCGACCGCCAGTTCGGCGATACGCCTGCGCTGCGTGCGGGTCAGGTAAGCGTAACTGCCGGTAGAGCCCAGCACGCCAAGCGAGTCCACTCCGGCCTCAGTCAGCCGCTGCAACAGCCGTAAAAATGCCGCTTCATCCGGCTTGTCAGCCGTAAACGGGGTAAGGGGAAACGCACTCAGTCCGGTGAACATATTACCTGCTCCATGATAGTGAAATGATGGTCTGGTTGATTAGCCGTACAGGCATATTTCGTAGCAGGCCGAAGCATCACGCCGCCCCGCCCGCTACTGTGCTGCTGACACCCTAAGGAGACAACCGATGATCGCTGTACTGTTTGAAGCCCACGCCCGACCCGAACACCAGGCCCGCTACCTGCAGCTGGCGGCAGAACTGAAACCGCTGCTGGCGCAGGTCGACGGATTTATCGCGATTGAGCGCTTTCAAAGCCTGACCGATGAAAAAATCCTCTCCCTTTCCTGGTGGCGCGATGAAGCGGCGATACTGGCCTGGAAAAACAATCCGCAGCATCAGGCGGCGCAACGGGAAGGCCGTGAGACACTGTTCGCCGGTTATTCGCTGCGCATCGCGACGCTGGTCAGAGAGTATGCCTCCAAACCGGAGACAAATTAAGATGTTCGATATTCATGTGATCCTGCAAAATAGCCCCGGTACCCTTTCCCGTCTCACCGGCCTGCTGGGCCAGCACGGCATTGGACTGGAAGGCGGCGGCCTGTTCCCGGCTGGCGCGCTGAGCCACGCCCATTTTCTGGTGGCGGAGGGCGAGCGGGCGCGGGCGGTGCTGGCGGCGGAAGGGATCGCGGTACAGGCGGTAACCGCCCCGCTGATCCGCAAATTACCCCAGCAGCGCCCCGGTGAACTGGCTGAGATAACGGCGCGACTGGCCAGCGCCGGCATTAATATTCTGGTGCAGTACAGTGACCACGCTAACCAGCTGATCCTGATCACCGACGACAATCACTCAGCCGCGAGGCTGACCACCGCATGGGCAGTCCCGGCAGATGGCAAAATCACAACTGAATGAACGCCCCGACGACAGCGTCGCCCTTGAGGCGGCGATTGTCGCGGTCGCTGCCGCCATGGCCGACACCTCGCGCGTGAGGATGCTGTCAGCACTGATGGATGGCCGCGCCTGGACCGCCACGGAACTCAGCGCCGTCACCGACGTTGCGCCTTCGACCGCCAGCGCGCACCTCAACCGTTTGATCAACAGCGGGCTGATCGTCTGCCTGGCGCAGGGTCGCCACCGTTATTACCGGCTGACCGGCAGTGACATCGCCGCCCTGATTGAAAATATGATGGGCGTGTCGTGGCGGCGGATTTCTGCTCCGGACAGTCGCACGCCGGCAGCGCTGCGAACTGCCCGCACCTGTTACGACCACCTGGCGGGCGAAATTGCAGTGCAGATTTACGCCGCCATGCAGCAACAGGCGTGGATAACGGCGGACGGCAGCGCCGTCACGCTTTACGGCCAGCAGCAGTTTGCGGCGTTACAGATCGATCTCTCTCCGCCGGGACGGCGCAAAGCCTGCTGCGGCTGTCTGGACTGGAGCGAACGCCGCTTTCACCTCGGCGGCTATGCCGGTGCGGCGCTGCTGAGCGCCTTGGAACAGCAGGGCTGGCTTACGCGCAACCCCGGCTACCGTGAAGTGCAGTTCAGCGCGGCCGGTTTACAGCGGCTGCAACAGACGTTTGGCGTGACGCGCTCCTGACCTGCCGGCCAGCGCCACAGCGGCGCTGTTACACAGTTATGAATTCTGTCACATTTCCGCAAACTCGTGGCGCGGGTTAGCCGCAACGCCGCCGCCCGCATCTTTACGCTAACGCGCTGATATTAATCGACTTAACCCACAAGCTTCGCCGAATCATGCAGGCCACGCATCAATCGATGCCCTTTTTGCACTTATTAACCGCCGGTCGCTGATCCACTCTTCAGTCACAGGCGCGGCAAAAAGCGTCAATCACCGACTGGAGCTCACTGATGCAGACCCCCTCACCGACAACACTTTCCACCCGCGCCCGGATCGGCGCAATATTCCGTGTCACCTCAGGCAATTTTCTCGAACAGTTTGATTTTTTTCTGTTTGGATTTTATGCCACCTACATCGCCCATACCTTCTTTCCGGCCAGCAGCGAGTTTGCCTCGCTGATGATGACCTTTGCGGTGTTCGGTGCCGGTTTCCTGATGCGGCCGATCGGCGCAGTGGTACTCGGGGCTTATATTGACAAAGTGGGCCGCCGAAAGGGGCTGATTGTAACGCTGTCGATCATGGCGGCAGGCACCTTCATGATTGTGCTGATCCCTTCCTATCAGAGCATTGGCCTGTGGGCACCGCTGCTGGTGCTGACCGGACGTTTGCTGCAGGGCTTTTCGGCGGGTGCCGAACTGGGCGGCGTGTCGGTCTATCTGGCCGAAATCGCCACGCCGGGCCGCAAAGGTTTTTATACCAGCTGGCAGTCAGGTAGCCAGCAGGTGGCGATCATGGTGGCTGCAGCGATGGGCTTTATCCTCAATGCGCTGCTGGCCGAGAGCGCTATCCGCGAATGGGGCTGGCGGATTCCGTTCCTGTTCGGCTGCATGATCGTGCCGTTTATCTTCGTGCTGCGCCGCAAACTGGAAGAGACGGCGGAATTCAGCGCCCGACGCCACCCGCCCGCGCTGGGACAGGTATTTAAAATTTTGCTGGCTAACTGGCAGGTGGTGATCGCCGGCATGCTGATGGTGGCGATGACCACCACCGCCTTCTACCTGATCACCGTTTATGCCCCGACCTTTGGCAAAAAAGTGCTGATGCTCAGCGCCTCTGACAGCCTGCTGGTGACCCTGCTGGTGGCGGTGTCGAATTTCATCTGGCTGCCGATTGGCGGCGCACTGTCGGATCGCTTCGGCCGCAAGCCGCTGCTGATCGCCATGACGCTGCTGGCGCTGACCACCAGCTACCCGGCGCTGAGCCTGCTGGCGGCGGCCCCCAGCTTTTCGATGATGCTCGGGGTCCTGCTGTGGCTGTCACTGATTTACGGCCTGTATAACGGCGCGATGATCCCGGCGCTGACCGAAATTATGCCGGGTGAAGTGCGGGTTGCCGGCTTCTCGCTGGCCTACAGCCTGGCCACCGCGCTGTTCGGCGGTTTCACGCCGGTGATGTCGACCGGACTGATTGAACTGACCGGCGATAAAGCCTCGCCCGGTTACTGGATGAGTTTTGCTGCCGTCTGCGCCCTTCTGGCGACGCTCTACCTCTACCGCCGGACCGGCAATCCGTTGCCTGTCGCCAATAATGCCGTGAGCTAAGGAGATTGATATGAAACGCTATTCTCTGTTGGTCGCTCTGCTTATCAGCGTGGCGGGCAGTGCCAGCGCCCAGACCCGGGAGCTGACCGTGATGATCTCGGGCGGCTTTAAAGCGGCGTGGGACCAGTTATCTCCTCGCTATGCGGCGCGGGAAGGGATCCGCATCAATACGGTGGCCGGTCCGTCAATGGGCAAAACGCCGCAGGCGATCCCGGCCCGGCTGGCGCGGGGCGAACGCGCCGATCTGCTGATTATGGTGGGCGATGCGCTGGGCAATCTGGAACAACAGGGGCGCACGCTGCCGGGTTCGCGGGTTGAACTGGCCGATTCACGCATCGGGGCGGTGATCAAACAAGGCGCAACGCCGGTTGCCATCAACAGTGAAAGCGCTCTGCGCGCCACCCTGCTCAGTGCACGCTCGATAGCCTACTCCGACAGCGCCAGCGGCCAGTACATCAGCAGCCAGTTGTTCAATCGGCTGGGGATCGCCGATCGGGTCAACGCCAGGGCGTTTAAAGTCGAGCGGATTCCGGTCGCCTCACAGGTCGCGGCCGGCAAATATGCTATCGGGTTCCAGCAGGTCAGTGAACTGTTGCCGGTGCCCGGTGTAACCTTTGTTGGCGAGTTGCCTGACAGCCTGCAATACACCACCCGCTTTGCCGGCGCGGTGGTACGGCAGTCAGCGCAGCCCGATGAAGCGCGCCAGCTGCTGCGCTGGCTCGCCTCGTCCGAGGTCCAACAGGTGGTACGTGAAACCGGGCTGCATCCGGTCGGCCAGCCCCAACCGGCTGATGCGACCCAGCCAGTCAGACAGCCTGATACTGTTCAATAATCAGCGCTTCCAGCTCACCGGCGACGTGTGACAGCGTGCGGCCGGTTTTCCGCAGCAGGCCCACCGTGCGTTTCACCGCCGGGTCGGTCAGCGGCACCGCCGTCAGCGCGGAGTGGCCGGCGGTCGGCATCGACATAGCGGGCACGGCAGCAATGCCGAGGCCCGCTTCAACCATGCCGAGCATCGTGGTGACATGCCGGGTTTCACAGATGCAGGCTTTCTCCGGCACGATATGCTCCAGCACCTGATCGAGCAGATTGCGGTTGCCGGAGGTCTTATCCAGCCCGACCCACTCCTGCTGGTAAAACTCCCGCCAGCTCAGGCTCTGTTTTGCCGCGACTGGATGTTCATGCCGACAGGCCGCCACGTAAGGATCGTCGATTAACGGCAGAAAATGGACGTCCGGCTGCGCCCGGCCGGAAAAGCTGAGGCCGAAATCGGCCTGACCGCCAATCACCGCGTCATAGACATTTGCGGCGCTGCTGTCGATTAACCTGACCCGCACCCGAGGATAGCGCGTCTGAAACAGCCGGATAATGTTGGGCATAAAGTAATAGGCGGCGGAGGGCACGCAGGCGACGGTGATCAGCCCGGTCCGCGCCAGGCTGACCTCACTCAGATCGGCCATCACCTCTTCAAAATCCACCAGCAGCTTGTCTGACCGTTCGGCAAAGGCGTGGCCTTTCAGCGTCAGGGTGACCCGCCGGGTGGTGCGCTCAAACAAACGGATCCCCAGCGCCGTTTCCAGCTTGTCTATTCTGCGGCTCAGCGCCGACTGTGACAGGCAGATAGAGTCCGCCGCGAGACGAAAATTGCCATACTCCACCAGCGCGCGAAACGCATAAAGATCGTTGAGATCGATATTAACCGGCACGGTTGCGCCCTCCTGTCACCCGCATCATGCGTCGTCCCTCTCATCGCCCTGCAACGCGCTAAAATCGTTCACAAATTGCTGCAGCAACTGTTCCAGTGCGGCACGGTCTCTCTGCGGCCAGTCAGCGAATACCCGCTGGTAGATCTGCGCCCGTTGCGCATCGATTTTATCAGTCATCGCTTTACCGGCCGGGGTAATTGCCGCCTCGTTGATCCGCTTATCCGCGGCATTTTTTTGTCGCTGCACCAGGCCGGTCTGTTCCAGCTTCGCCACCTGGCGGCTGACGGTGGTGTAATCACGTCCGACCCGATCGGCGAGCTCCCCGACCCCGATCGGTCCGAAGCGGCCGACCTGCACCAGCAGCGGGAACAGGGCGCGATCAAGCTCAATGCCCGCGCCCCTGATCATCGCCAGATCGCGCTGTGGCCGGTTAAAGGCCGCCACAATGGTGAGTAAGCTGTTGTGCAGCGCATCGAACGATGAGTTATGTGTATTTTGCACTTTTTTCATTGACGCCATCCAGAGGCAGGAATAATGTGTGTACTCTACACTTATTATCCCGCAGACAGAAGGCCACACTCCATGAAAGCAGCAATAATCGATCGGGCAGGCGCGACACCCCACTACGGTGATTTTCCCGAACCGCAGGCAGCAGCAGGCCAGCAGCGGGTGACGGTGAAAGCCGCCGCCATCAGCCAGCTGGCAAAATCACGGGCGGCGGGCACCCATTACAGTGGCGCGGCACGCTATCCGTTGATTCCCGGCATTGATGGCACCGGCTACCTCGATAACGGCGATGCGGTCTATTTTCTGGCATTCGACGCGGGCTGGGGCAGCATGGCGCAGCGCACCCTGGTGCGAAGCGAGTGCCTGATTGCACTGCCGCCGACGCTTGATCCGGTGGTCGCTGCGGCTATCGCCAATCCGGGCATGTCATCCTGGACCGCACTGACCCGCCGGGCGGCGCTGCGGCCCGGTGAAACGGTGCTGATTAACGGCGCGACCGGCACCTCGGGTCGGCTGGCAGTCCGCATTGCCCGCAGCCTGGGCGCGGGAAAAATCATTGCCACCGGCCGCAACAGCGAGACGCTGCAACAGCTACAACAGGAAGGAGCCGATATCACCCTGACGCTGGCGGCGCTGCCGACCGAGCTGCCAGCGCTGATGGCAGCAGGCGTTGATGTGGTGCTGGATTATCTGTGGGGAGAGAGCGCGCTGGCGATCATGACGGCCGCCGTCAGCGGCGGTGATAAAGTGGTGCGTTTTGTGCAGATTGGGTCGCTGAGCGGTCAGGAGATCCCGCTGCACAGCAAGTTGCTGCGTTCCTCCGGGCTGACGCTGATGGGCAGCGGCCTGGGCAGCGTCGCCGACCGCGAGCTGATCGCCTCAATCGGGGAGATGCTGCAGGCCGCCGGTCCTCACCACTTTTCGGTGCCGTTCCGCGCGCGACCGTTAAGCGAGGTTGCGCAGGCGTGGGAGGAAGATGACAGCCGCTGCCGGACGGTGTTTACCCTGTAATGTCACTGGCCGCTTCAGCGCGATGGCTCCAGCGGATGCAAAAAGCGCTCTGGATAATCGGGGGTAATTGCCTGCTGACTGTCGTAGCGGCCAAACAGCTTGTAGCGATTCAGGGCGATACGATCGTAGGCAAAATTACTGATGGCATCCGGAAAATGGCGCAACACGCTGAGGCCGCGCCACGGTGCCGGCATCTGCTGCATCACGCGGAATACCGCCTGTGCCCGCAGCCAGTGCTGATTATCGGCGATATAGACAATAGTGCTGACGTTCTCCTGCGGTAATCCGGCCCAGCGCAGCAGCGCCTTGCCCTGCTCGCTCTGAACCGCTGCAAAACGAACCTGCCGCGCCAGCCGATGGCGCAGCAGGAACCGGACCCAGCCGTTGCACAGTTTACAGACGCCGTCATACAGCACGGCGCTTTCACCGGTTTGCAGATAAGGGGGTGATGACATGCTGCAACTCCTCACTCGTCGGACATTGAGGTGAAGTGTAGCTGTTTCTCTCCAGCTGTTGCTGTAACCAGCCGGCCACCGCCCGTTCATCCTGCGCGCTGGCGTTGACCCGCAGCACCGGCCCCAGCGCCATCGGCTCTGCCTGTTGCGCCAGCTGACGCAGTTCAGGCAGATACTCCGCGCCGGGATGGCCGGGCAGCCGCTGCGATAGCCGGGCCTGATAACGCGCCACCGCCGCCTCCGGGGCGATCTGCATCCACAGCTCCAGCACCGTGTCGACGCCAGCCTGCTGCAGGCCCTGTTCCAGCACCGCGCGCGACTGAAAGCCGAACCAGGCGTCAATCAGCCAGATCTGACTGGCCGGTGCCTGACCGACAATGTTCCAGATCGCCTGATAGGCGGCGCAGCCGAGCTGCCGGTTACGCTGCCGGTCGACCGGCGCAAAGCAGGCCATAAAGGGCTCCTTCAGGCTGTCGAGCGTCAGCACCGGCCAGCCGAAGCGCTGCGACAGCGCACGAGTCAGGGTGCTTTTTCCCGAGGCCGGAATTCCGTTCACCAGCACCACGCATTTTAACGGGGTTGTTGTCGTCATAAGATATCAATCACCTCCGCGGCGCTGCGGGCCTGGCGTAATCTGACCAGCGTCTGTTCATCTTCCAGCAGCGAGACAATGGCGCGAATGCCCTCTTCGATATGCGCATTACTGTCGCGCGCGCCGAACATAATCACGATGTCCGCTTTTTCGCTGCCGGCAAATGAGATCGGCTGCGCCAGCACGATCAGGCTGAAGCAGTCGCGGATCACGCCGGCTTCCGGTCGGGCATGCGGCATGGCGATGCCCTCATCAAACACGTAATAGGCGCCGTGGGTCAGCGTATTGGCGATCACCTCTGCCGGATAGCGCGCGTCGAGGTAGCCCCCACTCACCAGCGGTTCAGCGGCCAGGGCGATCACCTGACGCCAGTCCGTGGCGTCAATGCCGACCTGAATCGCGTTAGCCTGTTGCAATAGCTGCTTAATGCTCATCCACTCTCCTTAAATCGACTGGCGAACCAGATTGCGTAATTCATCGATTTTGACAAACAGCGCATCAATTTCATTTCGGTAGCGACGGCTTTTGGCAAATAAGCTTAATGCCCGGTTATATTCCAGCATTAATTGCTTCTGCGTCTCGCCATCACGCGGATTGGCAGCCAGCTTATTTTCCAGTTCGATCATTTTCTCGCGGCTGGCTTGCGCCTGCTGGTCCTGCTGTTCCGTATCCGGTTGTTCAGCTGGCGGCGACTTTTTTAAGAATCCAAACATAGCGTCTCCTGCCCCGACCGGCGCCGGGGCACCTCAGGTTAAGGCGTAATAAAGAATGAAATGATCGACTGACCGCTGATTCAGGTCGGCCGCATCCTCAGACCGGGCGATTAACGGAACAACTGCATCTTCTCAACCAGCACGCTGGTCACCGCATCATTGGCCGGCAGCAGGAAATTACGCACGCTGTCGTTGACCTTGCCTTTTTCAAAGCTGGTTTTGCATTGTGCGACCCACTGCACATTCATTTCCGTGCCGACGTTGACCTTTTCAATGCCGCTGCGCACCGCTAAACGCATATCTTCGTCACTGACGCCGGTCCCGCCGTGCAGCACCAGCGGCGTGTGGGTGGCGGCGGTTATGTCCGCCAGCCGCTGATGCTGAATATGCGCTTTACCGGTATACAGGCCATGCACCGTGCCGATCGAAATCGCCAGCATATCGACGCCGGTCTCCTCCACGAAGCGTCTGGCATCCTCTACCGGGGTGAAGGCAATTGCCTCCATTTCGACGCATTTACCATCTTCTGAACCGCCAATCGCCCCAAGCTCCGCCTCTACCGAGACGTTGTGCGGCCGCGCCATGTCGATGACCCGACGGGTGTTGGCGATATTCTCCTCAATCGGCAGATGCGATCCGTCATACATCACCGAGCTAAAACCGGCGTCGATGGCGGTCTGAATCGCCGCCAGGTCGGAACAGTGATCAAGGTGCAGACAGGTCGGGACGCCGGTGCTTTCTGACAATGATTTAATCGCATCGACCAGCAGTTTATGACCCAGGTATTTCGCCGTACCGGTGGAGATCTGAATCATTAACGGGCTGTTGGTTTTTTCCGCCGCTTTAAAATAGGCCGGCAGCATCTCCAGGCAGTGCAGGTTAAACGAGCCGACCGCTTTAAAATCGCGTTGCTTAGCCAGCTGTAACAGATCGGCGAAGTTATAAAGTTTCATGGATTTTTTCCTCTTGTGGCTGAGTGGATTTCCCGTTAACAAACCAGGCGAGTGCAGTAACGAAAGCGATAAACAGGGCGACAAACAGCCAGTTGTTCTGGAAGGCGTGGCCGAGCACCAGCCCGGTGCTGATCACGTCGGAATCGCTGAAGGTCACGCCGGTGAAGCCGTAGCTCTCCAGCATCGGAACCAGAATTGCCGGCAGCAGCGTGATAAACAGGCCGTGGACGAAGCCACCAATCACCGCCCCGCGCCGTCCGCCGATGGCGTTACCAAACACCCCGGCGGTGCCGCCGGCGAAGAAGTTGGTCAACAGACCAGGCAGGATCATCGCCAGGCCAAACATCGGGAAGACCAGCATGCCGACGATGGAGCCGAGCGTGGTGGCGAGGAAGCCGACAATCACCGCGTTCGGCGCGTAGGGAAACATCACCGGGCAGTCGAGCGCCGGTTTAGCGTCCGGCACCACCCGCATCGCAATGCCACGGAAGGCTGGCACCAGTTCGTTAAGCAGCAGACGCACCCCGCTGTAGAGCACGAACACCCCGGCGACGAACTGAATCGCCTGCATAAAGGCGTACATCAGATAGTTCATGCCGTTGCTGTACTGGGCAATAAACGCCGGGCCAGCCGCCAGCGCCGGGATCAGGTACATCGGCACCATCACCAGCGCCATCGACAGATAGGTGTCCTGCAGGAACTTGAAGTTATCCGGCAGCTTCAGGTCTTCGGTTGAGCGCGATCCTTTACCGACCACCTTCGCCACCGCTGCCGTCACCAGATAGCCGATGGTGCAGAAGTGGCCCAGCGCGACATCATCAGAGTCGGTAATCCGCCGCACCACCGGCTGCGCCAGTGCAGGCATCACCACCGCCATAATCCCGCCGAAAATGCCGCCGGTCAGGATCAGCGGCAGACCGCTCAGTCCCGCCTTGCAGCCAATTACCGCACCAATCGTTGCCATCCACAGCAGCGCCTGGCCGGTGAGGAAGATATACTTAAACGGCGTCAGGCGGGCGATGATGATGTTGACGATAAAAATCACCAGCAGGGTCAGCGCCACCTCCGATCCCAGTTCACGGTTGGCCAGCCCGGCAATCGCCGCCACATCGGTGATGTAGCCCTGCATCCCGAAGCCGTGGGTAAAAATGGTGTTAAGGAAGGTCAGCGTGCCGACAATAATATTGATACCGGCCATCATAATTAAAAAGCCCAGCAGGGTTTTGAAGGTGCCCTCCACCACCTTGCCGGCCGATTTTTTTTGCAGCAGCAGACCAATCAGGGCAATAAAGGCGATCAGAATCGAGGCCTGCCCTAATAAGTCTTTTACCAGGAAGTCGATCACACTATTCATGGGCAGCGACCTTCATGTTGCGTTCTTTTAAAAAGGCGACGATCTTTTGCTCGATTTCCGCTTTATCGGTGAGCTTATTCAGAATAATCACCCGTTTAATCTGTTCCGGACTGGCATCGGCATTTAATACATCGGCAAACGCTTTTTGCGTCAGGATCATGTCTGATTTAAACGCGTTGGCTTCAGAAATGGTGGTGTGGTCAATATCCGCGTCAATTTCCAGTTTTTTTAAAACTGCTTTTGCGCTCATCTCAATCGCAAAACTGGATCCTAATCCGCAGCCACAGACACATAAAATTTTCAGCATGGTTTTCTCCTCACAGAATTTGCAGTTGTTTAGCGAGCTTGTAATGATGCCCGTCGATATCGACCAGGCGTTTTTGCATGCTTATTAAATCAATCGGAATCGGTTTATTACTGCCATTAATAATCACCGCTTTATTGCGCATTCCTGACTGAATACAACGCACCACTTCACTGGCCATAATGGTGCCCTGATAAATTTCCTCACAGGTCGGTTCACCATTACGCAGCCCGTAACCGAGAATGGTTTTGCGGATGCGAACGCCAATTAACGGTTCAAGCTGTTTGATTAAGGTATCGATCGCCCCCTGAAAACCGGGCGAATATTCACGGGTGTAGCCCTCTGAGCAGAGGATCACCACGCTGTTCTGCTGCGCCAGCCGCTGGGTGATGCGTTGAGCCAGCTGCGGCAGCGGGATCTGGCACTCCGGGATTAGCGCAAAATCGGCATTGGATTTTAACGCCGACTGCAGGGTTAACTCGCCGCAATAGCCGCCGAGTAATTCCAGCATAAATACCCGTCCGGGTAATGCCCGACCGGTATTGCGCAGCTTTGCCACCTCTTTTAATACCTGCTCGCAGGCGGTGGAAAAACCGAGGGTATAATCACTGCCAAATACATCGTTATCAATCGTCATGCCGACGCCAAAACAATTGACGCCAGATTCCGACAGGGTATGCAGAAATTGCAGCGACCCGTCACCGCCCGCCATAATTAATACTTCAATCCGTGCGCTCTTTAGCTGGCGGGCAATCATTTCATATTCACTGCGCAGCAATTTTTTTTGCGTCCGTCCCGATTGCATCACCGGGATCGGGGCGATAGAAAAGTCCAGCAGATCACGCTGACTAATATCCCGGTGGCAATGACTTAATAAACCGGGTATGCCGCCATCAAATATCACGATCTCTGCCTGAGTGAGTCGGCCGATCTGAAAAACAAAGTTATTAATGCCGCTGACATCGCCACCGCTGATCACTATTCCGATTCGCATTATTCACCCCGCTGGCTTAATTGGTGTCGGGTTTCATTGTTCCGGGATAAGGCGTTGTTATTTGCAACGGAGATCACAGTTATGAGCGGTATTTTGCGGATGAGATGATTGACAGCGGATTATTACCAGGAATATTTGTGAGCACCATCACAATAGTCAGCGCCGATCGGCGTGGTGTGAATCCTGATATATCAGCGAGTTAGCTAACGTATTCAGGGAATATTGTTGCCAGAGGCTGACCGGCCGATTGGCGGGCGAATCGTCGTGACAAATTTGTGATTTTCACCTCATTTTTTGCGGTTCGGCGACTATTTTCGTCGGGCTTCGGATGCAGAAAGCTGATTAAAAACGCCGCAATAATCGCAATTTTTGTTATTTCGCTGGCGATCAATGATTGACAGTGGAATGGCGCGGGCTGTCCAATGACTCTCTGTTGTTAACCAAAATATTGAGATCAAATGACCTCCTCTCAGCTCATGCTCCGCCAGCTTGGCGAACGGGTCGGTGTGAAAAATCTGCTCACCGATCGGGATGATAAAGCCTGGTACACCAAAGGATTTCGGGTCGGTCGGGGGGAAGCGCTGGCCGTGGTGCTGCCGCAGACGCTGCTGCAGCTGTGGCAGGTCCTGCAAATCTGCTGCGCCAGCAACGCCATCGTGCTGATGCAGGCGGCCAATACCGGGGTGACCGGCGGCTCGACGCCGGATGGCAATGATTACGATCGCGAGGTGGTGATTGTCAGTACCCGTCGGCTGAAAGGGGTACAGGTGATCGATCAGGCGCGTCAGGTGATCGCCTTTCCGGGTGCCACCCTGACCGAGCTGGAGAACATTCTCGCCCCGCTGGGCCGGGAACCCCATTCGGTGATCGGCTCCTCCTGTATCGGCGCATCGGTGATTGGCGGTATCTGTAATAACTCCGGCGGATCGCTGATCCGGCGCGGGCCGGCCTTTACCGAAAAGTCGCTGTTTGCCCGTCTGCATGACGATGGGCGACTGGAGATGGTGAATCATCTGGGTATCGATCTGGGAGAGAGCCCGGAAGAGATGTTGCAGCGGCTGGAGCAGCAGAACTACACCACCGGCGACCGACCCGACTGGGCGGGGAAAATCTGGGCAGACGACTACGCCAGCCAGCTGCGGGACACGGCGGCGGACAGCCCGTCGCGCTTTAATGGCGATCGGCGTTATCTGCATGAAAGCGCGGGCAGCGCCGGTAAAGTGGTGGTGTTTGCGGTGCGTCTGCCGACCTTTGAAGCCAGTCCGCAGACCCGCACCTTCTATATCGGCAGCGACGATGAGCAGCAGCTGGTGGCGCTGCGGCGGGTGCTGCTGGCAGAAATGCAGGCGCTGCCGATTCAGGCTGAATATATCCATCGCAACGCCTTTGATCTCACGGTGCGCTACAGCAAACATATGATGCTGGCGATTGGCAAACTCGGTCCGCAGGCGCTGCCCGGACTGATGGCGAAGAAAGCCCGCTGGGATGTGCGGGTCAGCCATCTGCCGTTTTTACCGCGTAACAGTGTTGATCGACTGCTGCAGTTGTTTAATCAGATCACCCCGCGCGGAGTGGCGCCGCGCATTATGGCCTACCGCGATCGGTTTGAGCATCATCTGATGATCAAAGTGGAGGCACAGCAGACCGCAGAGCTGGAGGGCCTGCTGACCCGCTTCTTCAGTCAGGGTCAGGGCGATTTTTTCCTGTGTAACCAGCAGGAAGCGCGCGATGCGTTTCTGGTGCGCTTCGGCGTGGGCGGCTGCACCATCTCTTACTGTGATTATCTCGGCTATGACCCCGATCGGCGGCTGGTGGCATTTGACGTGGCGTTACGGCGTAACGATCAATCATGGCGCATTGAACTGCCGCCCGAGCTGGCGGAACAGGTGCAGGTCGACTCCTGCTGCGGCCATTTTTTCTGCTACGTCAATCATCAGGATTATGTGCTGAAACCGGGCGTGGATGCGAAGGCGTTTAAGCAGGCGGTGATTGCGGTGCTGGAGCAGCGCGGGGCGAAGTATCCGGCGGAACACAATGTCGGCCATCTCTATTGCGCGTCAGACGAACACGCAGCGCACTGGCGGACGCTGGACCCGACCAACAGTTTTAATCCGGGGATCGGTAAAACCAGCAAGAAGAAATTCTGGGCGCAGTAAGCGATACGCAATAAGGGCGGCGGCCCTTATTGCGTGGCCCGCCGCTATTTAGCGTAGGCTTCAGTCGACAGGGTCAGCGCAACCTCATCACCTACCGCCGGAACATATTTATCCAGCTTAAAGTCGGAGCGCTTGATGGTGCCGGTGGCATCAAAACCAATCGCCTGCTTCTTCACCATCGGATGCTCACCCTGCTTGTTCAGCGTGGCGTGCAGCGTCACCGGTTTGGTGATGCCTTTTAGCGTCAGGTTACCTTCAACGTCAAAACGGTTATCGCCCTTCGCCACCACTTTGGTGCTGTGGAAGGTAGCGGTCGGGTATTTCGCGGTGTCGAAATAGTCTGCACCGTTAAATTCTTTGGTCAGTGCCGCAACGTGGCTGTCGATTTTGCTGACCGGCAGCGTCACATCAACACGTGACTGCTCAGGATGATCTTTATCGAACACCAGCGTCCCGCTGGCATCCGGGATATCGGCGGTCGGGTGTGAGAAACCGAAATGATTCCAGCTGACCACCACCGAGGTGTGCTCTGGATTGAGCTGGTAGTGCATCGCTTCTGCCTGAGAGACAGGAACATACAGGCTGGCAACGGCTAACAGGGGCAGCGCAATACGCTTGAGGTTCTTCACGATAAATTCCTTGTACAACTCAAAAAGTAAACTGAGTGTGGTGCAACTCGGCCGGAATAAACAGTGAAGAGATTTGTCGGTAATTTTCAAATAAATTCAGCAACTTTGCGGCTGCCGCTTAGCTTGCGCTACCGGGGGTAAATAATACCCGCCAGCGACGCCGCGCCTGAATCAAATCGTGGTGCAGCTGCTGCAGTCTGACAACGTCCAGCGCGTCAATCGCCGCCGCATCCGCATCGGCCAGGCCATTCAGCTGACGTAAGCGGGCCAGCGGTGTATCAAGCCGTTCGCGATGCAGACTGGCCTTCAGCGCCGCCAGATCGCAGCTCGCCAGCGCCTCATTCAGCGAACGCAGAAAATTACGGCAGTAGCGCAGCAGCGACAGCGCGCTGTAATCGGGCGACTGCAGCGCGAACAGCACGCCATCCTGATCGGCACAGCGCAGGTAGCGGCTGCTGACCACGTACCCTATCTGCTGTTCGACCCGGTAACGCTGGAAGAAACGCGGCTCATACAGCAGCGCCAGCGCCCGCAGCGCAGCCAGCTGTTGCGCCTGCTGAGTCGACGCGCGTGACGGCTGGTGCAGCGGGATAAACAGCAGCAAGGCGTTATCGCGGCTGGCGTGCGGCAGCGCAATCATGCCGCTCGGCGCGCTGGTGCGCATCGGCGACGCCGCCGGGTTAACCGGCAGCGGCAGCGCGCTCAGACGGCGGGCAATCAGCGTCTGCAGCGCCGTGCTGCCGCCGGTCAGCAACGCCCGCCAGCAGCCTGGCGCAAAGGTTGATGCCAGCTGATAGGGCAACTGCTGCAGCAGCGCGCGGATGGCGATAGTGTCGGGCGGCGGCAGCAGTTCGTCGTCGACCGGCGGCGTCAGCGCCAGCACCAGCTGATGCAGCGCCCAGTCCGCCACCGCCAGATCGCGGGGGAGTTGCAGCGTCAGTTGCCACACGCCCTCCACCTCCTGCCATTCGCCCTGGCCACCTGAGTGACGCAAGGCGGCAAATAACGGGCGCAGCCGGCGACCATAGGCGTGCCCCATCGCCGCGCTGAAGGTTGAAAAGAACTCCGGCCGCAGCAGCAGCGTAGCGGTATTATCGCCAGCCGGATCGGCGTCGGCACCCGGCTCAGCGGTCGGACTGTCAGCCTCGCCGTGGCCGATAAGTTCGGGTTCGGCGACAGGTTCCACAGCAGAATAATGCGGTAACGGCACCGCCTGTGACGGCAGCGGCTGATGGGTCAGCGCTGCCGCCAGCGGATAGAAAGCGAACGCTGCCGCACTGTCGGCGACGGGCAGCGCAGGCTGCCACGGGTGCAGCGCCAGGCTGAAGCCCTGGCTGTGGCAATTTTCCTCAGCCGCCTGCGGGCTGCACACCAGCGTGGTGCCAGGCGCATCCGCCAGCGTGGCCAGCCATGACGCAAACGCACCGATCCCGGTTTGCGGGGCGAAGCCAAAGGCGCGCTCGCGTAGCTGATCGAGCGGCGTCAGTGCCGCAAAGCGCTGTTGCGCCAGCTGAAGATAGTGCTGATGCTGCGGCCGATCGGTCTGCCGGAGGGCGGATAACCAGCGATCGAGCAGTGCGTTAACCGCTTCAGGCCGCTCGGTTTCAATGCCCAGCGCCAGCCACACCGCGTTATCCGCCCGGTAGAGCCACTTCAGGCTTAGCCGATCGGCCAGCTGCTGCTGACGCAGTGCAGCCAGCAGCGAACCCGGCGCTTCATCCAGCAGAAACTCACGCCATAACGTGACACCGTCACTGCTGTCCAGCAGCCAGCTGCGCCACAGCGCGGCCGGTGTGCTGTTGGCAAGGCGCAACCCGTCGCTGACCGGCAGCGTGGGCCGCGGCGTCTCCTGCTGCCACTGCCCGTCCGGCAGCGCGGCGGCAAAGGTGCGCGCCAGCTGCTCCAGCTGATCCAGCGACTGCGGTCCCTGTAGCCAGAGCTGCATGTTAGCGGCATAAAAATGGCGCTGATGGAACTGACGCAGCGCCTGTTGCAGCGCGGTCATCTCTTCGCCAAAGCTGGCGCGACTGCCAATCTGAAAGCGCTGAAACGCCGGTGGTGAGCTGGCGGCATGCAGCAGCGCGGCTTCGGTACGCGAAGGTTGATGCTGCTGGATCAGCTGATATTCAGCCTCAATCACCGCGATTTCCTGACGGATTGCCTGATGATCGAGCAGCGGATGGCACAGCATATCCTGCAGGCGCGCCAGTCCGTCAGCCAGCTGCGGCGGCGCAACCTCAAAAAACCAGGCGCTGCGCCGGGCCAGCGTGGTGGCGTTGACCCGACCGCCCTGCGCGGCGATCCAGCTCATCAGCCGCCCGTCGTCCGGCCAGCCAGCGCTGCCGGTGAACAGCAGATGCTCCAGCAGGTGCGCCAGGCCCGGCCAGCGGTCCGGCTCATCATGGCTGCCGGCGCCGACCTGAATTAACGCTGCGGCCTGGCGCGCATCAGGCTGATGCACCAGTTCCACCCGCAGGCCGTTAATCTCCAGGCGGCGCACGGTTACAGGTTCCGGGTCTTGTAGATCAGCTGAGAATTGCTGCGATTGCGGAACTGCAGCTGTCCAATTTTGATATCGCTGCAATCGGCTTCGCGGCGTGCGGCGAGGATTTTGTCGTGGTGCGGCGATTTACTGCAGACCGGATCGGCGTTGTCGGCATTGCCGGTCAGCATGTAAGCCTGACAGCGACAGCCGCCAAAGTCCTTCTCTTTCTCATCGCAGGAGCGGCACGGCTCCGGCATCCAGTCGTAACCGCGATAACGGTTAAAACCAAACGAGTGATACCAGATGTCATCCAGCCGCTGATCCAGCACCGACGGAAACTCCACCGGCAGCTGGCGCGCACTGTGGCACGGCAGCGCGGTGCCTTCCGGTGTAACGCTGAGGAAAATCGCGCCCCAGCCGCCCATACAGCCTTTCGGCCGCTCTTCATAATAGTCAGGCGTGACAAACAGCAGGTTGGTCAGGTTGCCGCTGGCGCTCATCCGCTCACGGTAACGGCTGACCACCGCTTCGGCGCGGGCGATCTGTTCGCGGGTCGGCAGCAGCCCTTCACGGTTGAGCTGCGCCCAGCCATAAAACTGGCAGGTCGCCAGTTCTACATCATCCGCTTCCAGCTCGATGCAGAGATCGATAATTTTATCGATCTGGTCGATGTTATGGCGGTGCAGCACAAAGTTCAGCACCATCGGATAGCCGTGCGCCTTAACCGCCTTCGCCATCTCCAGCTTCTGCTGGAAGGCTTTTTTCGAACCGGCCAGCGCGGCGTTCAGGGTTTCATCACTGGCCTGAAAACTGATCTGAATATGATCCAGCCCGGCTTCGCTGAACGCATCCAGCTTTTTCCCGGTCAGGCCAATGCCAGAGGTGATCAGATTGGTGTAGAAGCCGAGGTCACGCGCCGCTTTGATCAGCTCAGGCAGATCCTTACGCACCAGCGGCTCACCGCCGGAAAAACCGAGCTGTACGCTGCCCATGGCGCGCGCCTGACGAAACACCTCGATCCACTGCTCAGTGGTCAGCTCTTTCTCCTGCTGGGCGAAATCGAGCGGATTCGAGCAGTACGGGCACTGCAGCGGGCAGCGATAGGTCAGCTCCGCCAGCAGCCAGAGCGGCGGATTTACGCCAGGTTTACTCGGGGTCACGGAACTGTATCCACTTCTGTTCATAGGCTGATTGCAGGAACTCTTTCACATCGTCGCCGACGCCGCCGGCTTCCGGAAAGCGGCTGTCGAGGGTGGCAATAATCGCGGCGATATCCTGTTTGCCGTCCACCAGCTCAAGGATGGCCGCGGCGGTTTCATTGAGCTTCGCCATCCCTTCCGGATAGAGCACTACGTGGCTATCCTGCGCGGCTTCCCACTGCATGCGGTAGCCGCGACGGAACGCGGCAATAGATTTTTCGTTCATGTGTTATACCAGTCGGGTGGTGTGCCACGCCGCCTTGTCGGTGACGGTGTGGTAAGGCGGACGCTTAAGCTCATAGGCCATGGTCATCGCGTCGAGCATGCTCCACAAAATATCGAGCTTAAACTGCAAAATTTCCAGCATCCGGTTCTGCTTTTCAGCGGTGGTGCAGAATTCCAGCGCCAGCGCCAGGCCATGTTCCACATCGCGGTTCGCCTGGCTCAGGCGGCTGCGGAAGTAGAAATAGCCCTCTTCTTTGATCCACGGATAGTGCTGCGGCCAGCTGTCGAGGCGCGACTGATGGATCTGCGGTGCAAACAGCTCGGTCAGCGAGCTGCAGGCCGCTTCCTGCCAGTTGGCGCGACGGGCAAAGTTGACGTAGGCGTCAACCGCAAAGCGCACGCCTGGCAGCACGTGCCGCTCGGAGATCAGTTCTTCACGCGTTAGCCCGACCGCTTCGCCCAGCTGCAGCCAGGCTTCAATTCCGCCTTCAGCGCCATTGCTGCCGTCGTGATCGAGGATACGCTGCACCCATTTACGCCGGGTCGCCGGATCGGGACAGTTAGCCATGATGGCAGCATCTTTCAGCGGAATGGTGGTCTGGTAGTAAAAGCGATTCGCCACCCATCCCTGAATCTGCTCGCGCGTTGCCTGACCGTTATGCATCGCGATGTGATACGGATGATGAATATGGTAGTAAGCGCCTTTGTCGCGCAGGGCCTGTTCAAAAGCCTGCGGCGACAGCGTGTCAGTGATCTGCATGATTTAGTCCTGAAGGTGGATCGCCATTCCGTCCCAGCTCACCTCAATCCCTTGCTGCGTCAGGAACTGTCGCTGAGGGGACTGCTGGTTGAGAATCGGATTGGTGTTGTTAATGTGAATCAGAATTTTGCGTTTTGCCGGCAGCGAGGCCAGCAGCGCCATCAGGCCCTGCTCTTCGGCCAGCGCCAGGTGACCCATCGCTTTGCCGGTATTTTTACCGACGCCGGTGGTCAGCAGCTCATCATCCTGCCAGACCGTGCCGTCGATCAGCAGGCAGTCGGCTTTTTGCAGCCACGGCATTATTACCGCATCCGGTTCGCCGAGGCCCGGCGCATACAGCAGCGTCTTGCCGTTGCTGCGGTTTTCGATAAACAGCGCCACGTTGTGGCCCGGCAGTGGCCGATCGCGGTAAGGCGAATAGGGCGGCGCATTGCTGAGAATCGGAATCGCGGTGAACTGCAAATCGCGACAGACATCGACGCTGAACGGCGTCAGCGGCGCGATCGGCCGGTGCTGCAAACCGCCGTTCCAGTGGGTCAGCATCGGAAAGATCGGGAAGCCGCTGCTAAGGTCGTGATGCACTTCCGGCGTACACCACACCTGATGTGGGCACCCTTCCCGCAGGCTGAGCAGCCCGGTGGTGTGGTCGATCTGACTGTCGGTCAGAATAATCGCGCCGATCGCCGTGCCACGCAGCACCCCGTGACGGGATAATTCGGGAGTATGCAGAATCTGCTGACTGATGTCGGGCGAGGCGTTACATAACACCCAGTCTTCGCCATTATCGCTGAGGATAATCGACGACTGGGTCCGTGCGCTGGCCTCAATGGTGCCGGTACGCACGCCATGGCAGTTGGCGCAGTTACAGTTCCACTGCGGAAATCCGCCACCAGCGGCTGAGCCGAGGACTTTAATAAACATGAAGGAAAACCAGAAGTTGAAACAAAATGCCCGCGCAGATGGCGGGCAGAATTATTAACGGTTGGAGATGTACAGAGTCACTTCCAGGCCGAGACGCAGATCAACGAAAGTTGGCTTTTTCCACATGATTTATTTCCTCTTGAATAACAGTAAATTAGCGGCCAGAAAATCCGGCGACTGAGGGTAAAACGCGATCCCAGTCACAAATTTGCCGACAGATGTTGCGCCAATGGCGCGTCGAGATCAACCCGAAAGAAGTAAGGAAATTGTTATCACAGGCCGGTTTGCGCTAAAACCCGCTGCCAGTTTCCCCACGCCAGCTTCTCTGTCAGTGTTTGATCATAGCCCGCTTCCCGCAAAGCGGCGAGCAGACGCGGTAATCCGCTGACATCGCCCAGCGCCTCCGGCGGGGTTATACCGTCGAAATCGGAGCCAAACGCCACATGGTCGCTGCCCATTATCCTCAACAGATGATCACAATGCTTAACAATTTCTGTCAACGGAGTGTTACTGTCGCGCTGACCATCGGCGCGCAAAAAGGCGTTGCCGAAATTAATCCCGACCAGCCCGCCGCTGTCGCGGATCGCCACCAGCTGGGCATCGGTCAGGTTACGCGGCTGGGGACAGAGCGCATGCGCATTGGAATGGCTGGCGACCAGCGGCGCATCAGAGAGTCGCGCGGTATCCCGGAACGCTTTTTCATTCATGTGCGACACGTCGATCATCATCCGCAGCGCATTCGCCTGCTGAATCAGCGCTTCGCCCGCCGCCGTCAGCCCCGGACCGGTATCGGGCGAGCCGGGAAAGCGGCCGCTGACCCCCTGACCAAACCGGTTAGGCAGATTCCAGAAAGGCCCGATGCTGCGCACCCCGGCCTGCCAGAACGCCTGTAACGCCTCGCCGTCACCGTCCAGTGCATCAGCGCCTTCAATATGTGCCACCATCGCCAGCACGCCTGCGGCGCGGCAGGCCACAATCTCGTCATGGCTGCGGCAGATGCGCGCCCGGCCATCCGACTCATCGGCCAGCTGCTGCAAAATCGCCAGCTGTTGCCACATAATCTGCAGTGGTTGATACGGCTCGTCGGCACGTGCCGGCGCCATTCTGGCGATGTACTCCTGCGGCGGCACAAAAATCGCAAACAACCCGCCGCCCATGCCGCCCTGTTGGATACGCGGGTAATCAAGATGCCCACGCTCAATGCCGTTGTAAAACGCCTGCACCGGCGCATCACGATGATGCAGCCACAGATTAAGCAGCAGATCGTTGTGACCATCAAAAATCAACATAAACACCTGACTGGAAAACGCTAACCAAGATCGCGCCATGCTACCCCTGCCCGGCGGATTCATCAAACCGCAGCGCACCCAGGGTTCATTGCGCGGCGCGGCTCTCCGCAGCTCAGCCCGCCGGTTGTCACTTTTGCGCATCAGGTTGTCAGCATTGCGCGCGCGCCGCTGGCCCGCTGCCGCCAGACTGGAAAAAAAACCCCTGGAGAGAATGATGATGCTGACCAATCCCGCTGAGAAATACCGTCCATCCCCGCTGATCACCCTGCCCGATCGCCAGTGGCCTGCGCGCCAGCTCAGCCACGCACCGCGCTGGCTCTCTACCGATCTGCGTGACGGGAATCAGGCGCTGGCCGAACCGATGGATCGCGACCGCAAAATGGCGTTCTGGGCGTTGCTGCTGCGCTGCGGCTTTAAAGAAATTGAGGTCGCCTTTCCGTCGGCCTCGCAGACCGACTTCGACTTTGTGCGCGATCTGATAGAGCAGCAGCGCATTCCGGAAGACGTGACGTTGCAGGTGCTGACCCAGGCGCGCCATGACCTGATTGAACGCACCTTCGTCGCCTTGCAGGGCGCGCCGCGGGCGATTGTGCATCTGTATAACGCCACCGCCCCGCTGTTCCGCGAACGGGTTTTCAAACAGAGCAAAGCGGAGATCGTGGCGCTGGCCACGGCCGCTGCGCAGCAGATCCGCACCGCCTGTGAGGCGCAGCCCGACACGGCGTGGACCTTTGAGTACTCGCCGGAAACCTTCTGTTTTACCGAAATGGCGTTTGTGCTGGAGATTTGTGAAGCGGTCGCCGACGTCTGGCAGCCTGACGCCAGCCGGCCGATGATCATCAACCTGCCCGCCACGGTGGAGGTCAACACGCCCAATGTTTATGCCGATCAGATTGAGCTGTTCTGCCGCCAGTTCAGCCGCCGGCAGGCAGTCTGCATCAGCGTCCATCCGCATAACGATCGCGGCACCGGTGTCGCCTGCGCTGAACTGGCGCTGCTGGCCGGGGCGGATCGGGTCGAAGGCTGTCTGTTTGGCAACGGCGAGCGCACCGGCAATGTCGACCTGGTCACCCTGGCGCTGAATCTCTACACCCAGGGCGTCGCCCCGCAGCTGGATTTCAGCCAGATGAGCGAAGTGCTGGAGGTGGTGACCCGTTGTAATCAGCTGCCGGTCCACCCGCGCCATCCTTATGCCGGCGAGCTGGTGTTTACCGCCTTCTCCGGCTCGCATCAGGATGCGATTCGCAAGGGTTTTGCCTGGCGCGCCAGCCAGCAGGAAACGCACTGGCAGATGCCCTATCTGCCGCTCGATCCGGCCGATATTGGCTGCAGCTATGAAGCGGTGATTCGGGTGAACAGCCAGTCAGGCAAAAGCGGTGCCGCGTGGCTGCTGGAGCAAAACCACGGCTTACAGCTGCCGCGCGCGTTGCAGCAGGATTTCAGCCGCTGCGTACAGCAGCACACCGACCATCATGGCGGAGAGATGACCCATTACGCGCTGTGGCAGCTGTTTTGTCGTCAGTATGGCGTCGATCAACCGGCGCTGCAGTTGCTGAAGGCCAGCAGCCAGAGCGATAACCACGGCCAGACCACGCTCAACGCCAGCGTCAGCTCTCAGTCGCGCACCCTCAGCTTACAGGGCAGCGGCAACGGCTGGTTGTCGGCCGGGGTGAATGCCCTGCGCCACGCGTTCGACCTGGCGCTGACCATTGAGGATTACCATGAACACACGCTGGGGAAACGCAGTGAGAGTCGCTCGGTCGCCTATATCAGCTGTCTGGATGCCAGTGGCAACCGCTACTGGGGCGTGAGCATCGATAATGATACGGCGCGCGCCGCGCTGCAGGCGCTGTTTAACGCGGCGAGTCGCTTTCCTGCGCGGGAAAATAGTCCGTCGGCGCCACGCCCAGCAGGCGACGAAACATCGCGCTGAAGGCGCTGGGACTGTCATAGCCGAGATCCAGCGCCACCCGCAGCACCGAATCGCCCTGCGCCAGTCGCGTCAGGGCGATGGCGAGGCGGGCGCGACGGACCCAGTCGCTGAATTGTAAGCCGGTTTCACGGCTGAAGTGACGCGCCAGCGTGCGGCCCGAGACGTTAAGGCTGGCGCTGGCACGCAGCAGGGTCCAGCTTTCGCCCGGCGTCTGCTGAATACGCTGGCACAGCGCCTGTAATCGGGCGCTGTGCGGTGCGGGCAGCGCAAACGGCAACACGTCCATGCCGCGGATTTCGTCCAGAATCAGTTCCACGATCCGTTCGGCCCGGCTGTCAGCCAGATAGGCGGACGGCAACGTCAGCGCGCTGACAATCAGCTCACGTAGCAGCGGCGTAATCTGCACCACCTGACAACTGGCCGGCAGATCGGCGCGCGCCAGCGGATGGATAAACAGCGTTCGTGCCGCCACCCTGCCGGTGATCTGTAGCGCATGCCGGGTAAACGCCGGTAGCCAGACCCCGCGACTCGGCGGCACCGTCCAGCTGCCAAATTCGGTTTCCACCCGCACCACGCCACTCAGCGTGTGGATCAGCTGCGCGCAGTCATGCTGATGCCACGGCTCGCTGGCACCGTGGGCGTAATCGTGCGCCAGCGGCACCAGCGGCCGGTGGCTGAAGTCAAAGCCGGGCGGACAACTCATGGCGCGTTCAGATAGCGGTAGACCACCGCCAGATCCTGTTCACCCAGGCCGTCATCCACCGCCTGCTGCCAGAAATCAGCAATATTTTCCAGCGCCGGCAGCGCAATATCAGACGCCTCAAGGGCCAGTCGGGCATCTTTCAGCGCCCAGACCAGATTCATCTGCGGGGTGTAGTCGTCGCTGGCGATCATCCCCAGCTTCATTTTTGCGTACGGGGCCGCCAGTGGACCGCCCTCCAGCACCTGCCAGAGATCGTCGGTCGAAAAACCAAACTGCGCCGCCAGCTGGGTGCTCTCCGCCAGACTCTGCATCATGCCAATCAGCCAGCTGTTGATCACCAGCTTCATGCGTGAACTTTTACCCGCCTCGCCCAGCCACTGCGTGCCCTTGCCAATCGCGGCAAACACCGTTTCTGCCGCGGCGGCGCGGCGGCGATCGCCGCTGGCCAGCACCAGAATCTGGCCATTTTCTGCTGGCGCTTTGGTGCCGGATACCGGCGCGTCAATAAACAGCACGTCGCTGCGCGCGTCAGCGAACAGGGCGATCAGCGCGTCGGTTTTTTCCACGCCGATGGTGCCCATCTGACATAAAATGGCGTCCGGTTTAAACGCCGTCTGACTCTGCTGCAGCACCTGCTCAGTGGTCTCGCCGTCCGACAGCATCGCAATCACCACATCCGCCTGACGCACCGCCTCGGCGGGCGAATCGGCCAGTTGCAGACCGGCGTCCAGCAGATCCTCGCCGCGAGCGCGGGTCCGGTTCCAGCCGTGGACCTTAAAGCCTTTCTTCAGCAGGTTAGCGGCAAACGCGTGGCCCATTGCACCCAATCCCAGAACCGCCACTTCAGGTTGTTGACTCATGCTGACTCCCTTTGATCAATGAAGAAATGATGCGCCGCGACCCGACAGGCCCCGACGCACGAGGCTTAAAAAAGGCTGTCTTCAGCCTGACGGCAAACGGCCAAAAAATCCAGCCCAACGCGACGAGGCTGCCAGCAATGGCCTGTTTTGGCGCCTACGCTGTCGGCGCGCTAATATTCCGGCCGCGCACGCCTGTTATTGATGCTGCGGCGCTAATCGCCTCTTCGCCTGAGTCAACAATAAACAGCACGCCTGCCGCGGTCGCATTTTGCGTCTCATCCTGCCAGGTCTATGCTTTATTCACTTTCATTCCGCAGAGGCTGTGTAATGCATCAATTTGATCCGCAAATGCTGCTGTTACTTTATTTCGTGTTACCGGTCTGGCTTATTGCTGGTTTCGCTGACTGGATCTGTCATCGGGCGACCGATATTGAAAACACCACCGGCCTGAAAGAAACCTGGATCCATATTCTGATGTTTTTAGAGATGGGACTGCCGTTATTGTCGGCCCTGTTTTTAGAGGTGAATGCGCTGGTGATCGCCTTTATGATTGTGCTGTTTTTCTGTCACGAAGCCACCGCGCTGTGGGATGTCAGCTACGCGGTGACGGCGCGTGAGGTCAAGCCGATCGAGCAGCATGTTCACAGTTTTCTGGAGATGGTGCCGCTGATGGCGCTGCTGCTGGTTATTTCACGGCACTGGCCGCAGTTCCAGGCGTTATTTGGTTTCGGCGCTGAGCCGCCCCGTTTTGAGCTAATGTGGCGCGCCGATCCCCTGCCGACCGGGTATATCATTTTTGTTCTGTCGGCTATTTTCCTGCTGGAGATGCTGCCTTATCTGGAAGAGTACTGGCGCGGCAAAAAAGCGCGTAAGCGTGCCGCGAATAAAGCCGCAGCCGGCGATTAATTCCACAACCTGCCGGCGGCGGTTATTTGCGCACGGCAGACCAGCAGAAAATGAAATAACCGTCGCCAGCCGCAGATTGATAAAATAGCGTCTGCGTTGTCGGGTGAACGGAATAAGCCTGACGACACGTAAAGATCTATACCAGAACCCGGCAAAGCATTACCATACGCGCCAATTGTTCCAGCTGGTTCATTATTCATCTTTTTCAGGCCGCTAAAAATGAAAATAACGTTACTGCGTCAGGCGACGCTGCCGCTGTTGATCCTGCCCACCCTGTTTCCGCTGTCGCTGCTGGCAGAAGAGAATGACAATAGCCTGGTGGTCAGCGCGACCCCGTCCGAAAGCGGCCTGAATGTACTCGACACGCCCGCCGCGGTCAGTGTGGTCAGCGGTGATGAGATGCGTCAGGCCGCGCCACGCGTCAACCTGTCAGAAAACCTTAGCAGCGTGCCGGGCTTACAAATCCAGAACCGGCAAAACTCTGAACATAACAGGCAAAACTACGGGGTTTAAACCATAAAAAACACGGCTGACCTCAGGCTGCCCTTGGGTTTACCGAGGGTTGCGTGAAATGAGTCATGAATACTTGTGTACTCATTTATGTACTCAATTTATCTTCTGTTTTTGAGGTATAATTGAGAGGTGTTTAACTCATCAGGAGGGAATTGCTATGTGGAAGAAGCCAGAATTTGTTGATCTGCGCCTCGGTCTGGAAGTGACTTTATACATTTCTAACCGTTGATACCAATGCCCGCATTGCTGCGGGCATTATTCAAATGGTTGGCCGATATGGCTCATAAACCGCCAGCACCTCCGCTGTCACCTTCCCCAGCACCACTACCCCATCAAGCCCCTGACCGTCGATCGTCTCGCCATCCTGAGTGATGATGCCGCTGGGGAACAATTTCCCAATCTGCGGGTAATCCTCAAGCTGATATACAACAGTGTCGCCTGGCTTCATCCGGGCAGAACGGTCTACCAGTACGAATCCTTCCGGCGTTTCAATGCGCATCATATTGGCCGGGTTCGGCATCAGGATACTGTTCAGGTTAAGACGCTGCTCAATATGGTCCTGCGCAGGAGATGGAAAGCCCATGTCAGATTCCCCCGTTCGGGTTGAACTGCTTATACGTCTTAGCCTCACCCTCCTGAGTAGAGACGTCCCGGAACGTCACCGTATGCGACTTGATCCACTGATTAGCCTCACGCAGGCTGAAGTGCCAGTTGAGAAGCTCCAATTGGCGAACAAACTCCTGAGTAGTGACAGTGACGCCACCATCCGGGCTGCGCCTTATGGCGCTTACAAATGCATCTTTAATCTCATAATCACGCGGCATGACAAATCCTCCATTGATAAACACTGTATGGATAAACAGTAATATCGATCGGTGGTTTTGATCAAGGCTGACCAGTTGTGTGATTTGTAAAGGTGAGGTAGTTGCTGAGAATTCGAGATAAGGCAGTTTTTTTCAGATGCTGTGAAGTCCAGCCTCACAGCATCCTAACTTACAAACAATTACTTTCTACGGCTTTTAATACCGCCTTTTCGACCTGCGATAACTGCCCGCTCTGGGTCATTCTTGAAGTTTCCTCCACTGAGGGCTCCTCCCTTTCGTCCGGCCTCTACAGCTCTCTCTGGATTGGCCGCGAAATTACCTGCTCCACCTCTGTGACTAGTCATAATAATCTCTGAAAATTAAGGGCTTTCTAAGCATAGGATACTTTTAAAAATCTTTCTGGCAGTACAAGATGTTTCTCATCGGGTTACTTGCGGTACTAAATTACCTAACGAGCAGGCTTTCCTAACTTCTCCGAACGATAGGTCACCGTAATTCTTCGAACTGAATTTTTTACCGCTTACGCTTGTTGTTGAATTGTTTATGAATAAAATTTTTAATGTGGAAGGTGAATGGATGCAACTCCCATCCGGCAAGAAGTGAAATCCACCCTACGTCCTTCTTGCAAGCACAGTAGAGAGCCTAAAAACAACAGAATGCCTTTGCGCGTTCGAACGCTTCACCTCACTTTGTACCTGCCCTGTTCATTGGGGGGCGGGTATTTTTTTGCCCACAGTTTCAGTGATGACTAATATCAAATTACCCACCCCGCAACCTGCTCAGACAGGAGCGGCTGAGTCATTGCCCGGTCGCCGGGCTTTTTTAATGGTCAGCATTAGGTGAGTCTGTCGCTGGTTGCTCTGGTGGCGTTTCAGACTGATTGACTAAAGCCCACTCCATTCGCATATCAGTTTCGTTCGCGTCATCTGTTGATGCGTTGATAGAATCAACCAGCTTTATAAGCTTGGATTTAGCTGAATCGGGGTCAGTCAGACACTCTAGCATCAACTTAACTACATCTTTTAATGCCTCAGTATTCAATGCCGTAATCCCGGCATAATCCAGAGACAGCTGATCGTTAATTATTTCTCCATCTTCTAATACTATTTCTTCACCGCCCACGGTGACGGATTCTGGAAGAATTTTTTGTGCGTCTTGCGCTATAACACCTGCCCGAGCCTCTCCCTGAATCTGGTAGGTCATACCCCTTAGCGTCATGGACCTGGAAAGCGCATCACCAATGAAACGCTTGTTAAACTTAAGTCTTGAATCGGATGTCGGGTTGAATGAGGCCGCATAACAAGCCCCGTTACTGTTAGCCCGGAATATCTCCGTGCTGTTCTGGATAAAGCGCACGCAGTGATACTGGAGGTCAACAAGTCGGTAGTGGATTTGCACATCGTAAGAAGTAGAAGACCCTCTAATCAGCATTCCACGAGCAGTTTGACCCGTCGCGTCAGCGGCTGTAGTGGCTGCAACAAAACCATAATTACCAGAAACAGTTGAGCTAAATGGCTGGTCACATGTCACGGAACCATTTATTAATCCCCCAGTTTTACCATTTATCGTATTCAACCGCGAATCATCACCTGCAGCCACTGTCCCGGATGTTGTTCCCACATTGCGCGTTGCTGAATTCCCAAGTCCTGCAAGGGAAGTTGCCAGGCTTTTCCATGATGGGCCACTGTACTGAGTACCGTCTGGAAGCGTAACGGTTACATTGCCGCTTGCACTATAAACCTGCTGCCAGTTCGCCTTTTCCTGAATCATGCCGCGCAGAATTTTACCCATGTCATTCATGGCTTGCTGAGTTACGGCATACATTAAACTGGCTGGCACGGCATACCATGCAAGTCCGCCAGCTGTCGGGCCAGTATAAGCGGCTCCAATAGTCAATTGAGTACTGGATGCGATAGACGCCACAATCAAAGTGTAAGGTGTCCCGCCTACAATCACTCCGATGAAATCACCTGCTTTAAGCTCTGTAATGAAACTGGTTCCACTTCCTGTCACGGTTGCTGAACCGTTGGTAACTGTAATAGTGCCTGCTGGCATAGCGTTCTCCGGGTAATAAAAAACCCGGCGTGGTAGCCGGGTTATCGTGTTGTCGATTTCGTCAATCCGCTTTAAAAAGGACTCTTAAAGAAACGTCTTTTTGTGGGGAGTTTTTTGGGTATTTCCATGTTGCTATTTGTTTTTTAACTTCGCGGTCAAAAACATATTTGGGCTTAACACTTATGACTCTAATGTTTTCCGTTTTTCCTTCAGGGGATATGTCATAGATCACATTAACCTCACCACCGATGCGAAGCATTTCGGCCCTTTCAGGATAAGTAATGTTATTGCCTGCATGTACGAATGTTGAAAAAACAAAAAGTAAAACCATCACAAAATTGCGCATAATTGCCTCCATAACCGAAAGCATATCACCTTTATATTTAAGTAATATCAAGTCGGAAAAATGATCGTTTAGATCAATACTTTTAACTAAGATTAGAAAGTATTCCGTATGGTATGCGCATTCCGTATGGCTTCAGCGTACTAGCCCAAGTCTGCTGAAGCTGGTTTACCCACTGGCACTGCAAAGTCCCGTTAGAAAATTTGAAGAAAGGTCCAGAGTATCCCGTTGCGGCACCATCATCGGAGATATTCCCTCCAGGCACTGAGCTAATAAGAAACCATGTGTTGGTTCCTATGTACTGAGAATAAACGGCATTATCTAAGTCAAAGTTAGCCGGCACATCGAAGAAACCCAGTATACGTGGTATTTTTGCCGCCATCACAGCAGACCATACAAGTTGCCCCGCTGAATTGAAGACATCTCTGTAACCGCTTTCCACGGGCATGTCGCTACGTGTCCGCGCCATTGAACCAGCATTGGCAGTCATCCAATCTGGTCCGGTGAAAAACATTTTCGCGTTATTACTTGGTTTGAACCAACGCAGGTTGTCATCAAGCGGAACACTGGCGCTCACGTGCCCCATGTCAGTTGAATTACCTAACTGGCAGGAGATGTTGTAGTAACCGATATCTGTGATGCCTGCGTAATTAACCGTATCCCGGTAATAGGTGCCCTTAAAATCCGAATCAATTACAAGGGCACCTGCCGAGTTAAATACCTGATATCCACTCATATAAATGCATACATATCCAAAGTGAGAGTGACGGCAGCCGTGTAACTCGATAACTTGAAAACACGAAAGCCACCATCGTATGAACGAACTGCAAAATTAGATGGCGTAAAATACGAACTACTTGAAACTGAGACGACAACGACAAAAGATCCTGATGCCGTCAGTCCTGCAAATGAACCAGCGACAAGGTTGGTATTTGCTGCCATCGTAACTGTCGTTCTTCCGAGGTACCGCGTATTATAATCGCCAATATCGACGATCAGCTTTCCGTTTGCGTCCCAGCATTGAAGACCTCCAGCCATTTGACCTCCTTACCAAAGACCGTCTCTGATTCGTAATGTGCCATTAGAGTCATATACCTGCCGCAACGTGCCAGTATCTATAACTCTTCCCGAGCCATTTGCTGCATTGCGCTCAAAAGTTCCCGCTTTATCAAGGCGCCAGCCTTTTGAGCCGGAGACAAAATCGTTTGACTGAATATAATTCCCAATCATTGCGTTTGTAATCCACCCTTCACCAATGAATGCCTGGCTGATAAGCACCTGGCCGTCCTTGATGACAAACGGTGAGTAAAGGCTATTGCCGACTCCGCTCATGACAACAAACTGGTTAGCGTTGATGGCAACGCGTGTGTCCACTCCACCGCTACCATTTACAGTTGCGGCAACAGATATCCCGGCATCGTAATTAACACCGTTGTAGCGAATGCCGGTTTTCAGGGTATAAATTGCGGATGGACTTGAAGCATCCGCATAAGCGGTAAACTTCTGCTGAATTGCCGCTTCGTTGGCGACGATAGCCTGACCCTGAGAATCTATCCTCTGATTTGTAGCTTCAAAGCTGGCAACTACATTTGTCTCAAGTTGTGCAATTGAGCTTTGAGCATCGGCTGCTACTTTCTGCGCCTGAAGTATCCCGGCGCGGTTATTACCGTACTGCGACCACTGCTGATTGACTGAATCGTAATCAGCCAGCATATTTTGTAATAATGCCTGAGGGTCTGTGATAAGAGGTTCCAGCAGCTGCTTGCCATCGGGTGAAGTCAAAAACTCTTCCACCACGCTCCCAATGAGATCATCAGCGTTAACGTTGGACATGCCAGCAGTAAAAGCAGTCCAGTCGCCGGTGTTCCCGATACGGTCCACCAGCCGGGCGCGGTACCAGCGGCGCACGCCGGCCGGCATCGGACCGTGCTGATAGCTGACGCCCGGATAAGGTACGTATGCGAGGAACTGGGGGTTTTGCCCGTCTGCCGTTGTGGCTACCTGAATTTCCGTATAAGCAGTATCTCCAGAGCCATCAGGGAAAGTCCAGGTTACATCGATTGCCCACACTACGTTATCCGTAGCTTTCAGGTTAACCGGCGTGCCGGGCTTACCTGCTTTGCCACTGAGAGAAGTTGAATCTGCATAACCCCACGGCGAAGAAACCTCAGCCGCATTAACGCCGCGCACCCGGACATCATAAACGCCGGTATAAATTCCCTGAATGCTGAAACCCTGAGCGCTGGTGACTGCGACGTTAATCCAGTCGCCTTTATCCTTGCGCCACTGAGCCACGTAGCTGATAGCGCCCTCAACACGATCCCACGTCACCTGCATCGAGGAGACAGAAAGGCCCTGCTCAACAAAGCTGACTTCACTGATTTTGATGTTGGCCGGCGCTTTAAGTACACTGATTGGCGTGACAGTGATTGGTGCTGGCTCAATGCGCACACCATCGTCAATGTAGCGGTACTTATTCGGGTCGTGCTGCACGCCTGCAATAGTAAACGTTCCGTCATCGTTCCCGGCGACGGAGGTGACCCGGAAATACTGGATTGCCAGATTATCACTGTCGATAGCCCACACCGCGCCCGCTACCGGCGTCATACGGAATGAAGTATTTACGCTCACCGTTTTCTTATCGGCGCTGATGCTGCCAATGGTCCGAGTCTGTGCCGTGCCGTCAGGCAGGTTCACCACCAGCCGGTCACCCGCTGAGTAATCAACAGGACGGTCGAGGGTGATGCGCAGTCCGTTCACTGAACTGATGCGGCCTCCGTTCTGTTTACCCGACCTGAAGGGATCGGCCACACCAATAATTTCTGCCGGTATCGGGATGTAACCATCAAGGCCCACACCGAATGAAATGGTCCCGTCTTTGGCATTGGAGAGAATGGCCCAGCGCCCTCGCCGGTGCGCCTCGCTCTGAGATGTGCAGCCAATTGCCGTCAGGCTCATCTCGCGGACATCGTAGCGCTGCACCAGGTCAGAATCGTAAACGCCTTCAACGGTGTCAGAATAGTGGTTAACCGGATCGGACCAGCTCACCTGGCATGATGAGTAACGGTTTTTGTAGCTGCCGCCGGCATAGGTAAACAGACCGTCAATCACATTAGACGCGTGGTAAACGAAATCGACGTCAACGTTGCCGTCAGAATCAACCTGCGGCACATCTGCATTCACAAATATCTGGCTGTTCCCCCAGAACGTGATGCCACGGAATATCGCCGCTATGTCCTTCAGTACGGTGTAAGCATCCTGCTGGCTCTGGATGAAGACGTTACAGGTAAAGCGCGGCTCCGTCCCGCCAGCGCCGTCCGGCACCATCTGATCGCAATACTGTGCGATGCTATAAAGTTCCCACTTATCGATCATGGTGGCATCGACACGCGTACCCATACCAAATATTTTATCCAGCACCAGGTCATAGAAAATCCATGCCGGGTTATTGGTGTAGGCGTATTTGAAATCACCCTGCCATGTTCCGGCATAGGTGCGTGACACAGGGTCATAGGTGGTCGGCACACGGACCAGCCGGCCTTTTGGTTTACAGGTTACTTTAGGTGCCTGCCCGCTGAACTGGCTGGCATCGACTTCAATATAAAGCAGCGCGGTATTGGGATAGCGCAGTTTGCTGTCGATAACCTCGGCGAACGAGAAGACTTTGAAAGCGTTAACCAGTTTTGAGGATGAAGAGTCCGCTGTGATGCGCCGAACCCTGATGGACCAGCCTGATGTTGCTTTCGGTAAATCAATACGGTGATCGCGCTGATACTCGGACGTGGTTTTACCGTTAAAACTCCCATCTACCACCGTGACCCATGATCCGCCGTCTGTTGAGAGGTCCACCGCGTACTGCGTAACGGTACCGACCATGTCGCCGTTATCTTTGTACTGGTACTGAACCGGCAGACTCAGCTTAATCCGGACGGCATCAAGAGTGAGGTTGGTGAACTGGCGGGTCCAGGCCACCGCTTGCGTGACCACAACGCCCACGGACAGCTCGTTATCAACTTCCGGCATGCCCTGAATATATGTCTGGTCCTGCGTACCTTTGCGCCAGTCCCATACTACGCCGGTGAAATTGTAGGTTCCGTCGTCGTTCGCCAGCTGCGTATCGTTCAGGTAAATCTGCTGAGCGGTTAAATCGCCCTGAATCTCACCCTCTGAGATAGCCAGCAGCATTTTTAATTTTGCGATTGAAAGCAGATCATCAGCCTGCTCTACCGGGGTGTGAGCGCTGCCGCCACCGCCTTTATTGCCCTGAATTGTGGCACCTTCAAGAAGTCGCATATTTCACCCATAAAAAAAGCCACCCGAAGGTGGCCTGAAAATTAATCCCGGTTTCTTATTGCTGGTCGCTGGTAAAGCTGCCCGCGCTGATGATCGCCCCGCCAATTTCCCGCTGCCCATACAGGACGGGGATGGGATAACCCATCGCCACGGTATTAACCGGCGCACCGAATGCGTAGTTAGGCTTGTTGTCAGTGCTGGAAGATGCGCCCACGTTGAATTTAGGCTGCGGCGTCAACATCTGCACAACACCACCCAGCAGCATACTGATGCCTATGCTGGTCAGGGCTGTCACAGCAAGCCCTGTTGCTGTGGTTGTTCCCAGCGCTGCGCCATAAAGAGCAAGAGTACTGCCAGCAGTGAAAAACGCGGCGACGATGGCAACAGCACCAATGATGATCTGCAACGTGCCGCCCCTCTTAGACCCCTCCAGAATTGGCTCCATTTCAAACTCGGTTGCCGCTGAGGACATGTCGAATTCCTGCAGGCCGATATTGTCTTTGCCGCTGAAGAAGGCAAAGCGCACCCCGTTGAGATGTGCATTCGAAACGTATTTTTTGAAGCCGGGCACCTGCGAGCACATCGCCCGCAGCAGTTCACGCAAATCCGAGACGTGAAACTGATGGACCTGGCCGAACATTTTCGCCATTGGACCTTTTAGCCGCATCGTCTTAATCATCCATCAGCTCCTTTCTGCGCACCACGCGCACGGTCCGGTTACGCCAGTAATCACCATAAGGTACCCGCGTAGACAGGCTTCCGGCGTTGTGATGCAGCATGATGTTGTTACCCAGGTAGATGGCCGCGTGATTGGTTACCGGCGCGCTGACCTGCATCATGATCATATCTCCCGCACGCATATCAGCCGGCGGCACCTCTATAAACCCCTCCGCCTGCCAGTTGTCGTCATAGCGGTTTTCTTTGCCATCCACCCACCACTCATAATCCACTGACCAGTTATTGAGGCTGATTCCGTGCTCCTGCTGGTAGTAGTCCATGATGAGGGTCCAGCAGTCGGCAAAGCCCAGTACCCACGGACGCCCCACCAGCTCACGATTGACCCGTGGCGAAATAGTGCAGAAGTCGCCGTCTGGCCACGACATGATCCCCCACTCAACACCGGAATAGTCACATAGCACGCGATCACGCTCTGACGGGATGAGCTGCGGTACATCCGGGTGAGAATGGATAACCATCAGAATGGTGCCGTCTTTCTCTGCCGCCCGCTTATCCTCCGGCGACAAAACAAAATGCTCTGTCGGGTCGTCTGAAATATTTCTGCAGGGGACATATGTCTGAGCGCGGCCAGACTGGATAACCAGTCCGCACGCCTCTTTCGGATACTCGGCGGCGACGTGCTCGCGGATCGCCTCAAGAATTTTTTTACGCATGGTTATTTTCCCTGAAGGTTCGCCGCCGGGAAGCCACCAAAAGGCAGCGGCTGATTGTCACCGAGGCGTGCTTTACAGTCGGCCATACGCCCGCCGCAGACATCTTTTGACGGGTCGCTGGTTGCCGTGCCGTCCTTGGTAAAATACCGGTTTCCTGCGTAATCGCACCCTGTGCCAGTGCGATACCAGCCACGCATGCACCAGGTACATACCGGCGTTATCTGGCGTGATGGCAGCTGCAGGCTCTGGATATCAAACGGGGAGCAGAGCTCGAAATCCACCTGAGCGCGCGTCTCGGAGGTTTTCGCATTCACATAGAACAGCTGAACGCGTTCCTCCTGCGGATTTGCGTTTGGATTGCCCGCCATCCAGTTTGCCGCATCGAGATACTTTGCCAGCGTGGTGTGGATGCGCACCTTCGCCTTTACCATGTCGTCAAACTGCAGGCAGAGCGCAGTCACATAGTTACCCACGTTGCCGACTGAGAGCTTTGGCGTCGGCTGTGAACCGGTACTGCTCATCTCCATACCGGTCAGCTCATACGGATGCGGATCGTACTCATTGCCCTGCCAGATGATTGACGGCAGGTTTTCCGCTGCAAACGACTGCCAGCCTTCGGTCGGCAGGTTGTAGGCATGGAAGCGCAGCACGGTATCAAGCCCGAACGATGTGCCGTCAATCTCAATCAGCTGGACCAGACTCCCCGGCTCCAGCGCCTGAATGTCCTGGTTAAAACTCATTTTTCACCCAATAAAAAAGGGCGCATCAGCGCCCTGTTGTTATCGTGACATGTCACGGTGCAAAAGCCTGCTCAAAGGTAAAACTGATTTCAACGAAATTGCCGTTGATGAAGGCGGGCCGGATTGAATCAGACTTAACGCGATAAAGCTTTTTCTCTCCCCATGGATTGACCCACCAGCAGGAGGCGGTGACGTGTGCTTTCAGAAAAGCCCTTACGGTCGCCATTTCTGCTTTGCTGCCGCTGCAGGTTACCGGCCAGGACTCGCGCTGATCGTTTATCCCGACACCGGCCACCTGCTTATAGCCGTCACCGAACTGGGCCTGAAGCGTGGCAACATTAACCTCTTCCGTCGCCCCCGTTCTGACGCACCAGCTAAAAGTTTCAGTCGCCATTTATAACCTCACGAAGTCCGGTATAGCAGTCCGCCCGGAGATATCTCCTTCCTGAGCCGCTCTGTTAGCGTCATTTCGACAATAGATTTAAGCTGTCTGGCAGTGTCAGCCGTACCGCTGGCAGAGGTTTCACCCGCCGCCCCTTCCTGACTTATGGTGACCGGGGCGCTGATGTTAAAAACCGCATTCCCGTTGCCGGAAGCGCGGTTAACACCGGAGGAATAAACAGCGGCCCCGGGTGATACAACCCCGCCATCCGCATAGCCTTTCATCAGTGAATAGAGATTTGATACACCGATGCGGTCTGTTGCCTCTTTGGTGAAGACGAATTCCCCTTTATGCACAATGCCGGCCGGATCATATTTACCGCCTGCACCGGTAAAACCACCACTGTCATAGGCGCTGTAGCTGGTTGACAGCCCCATTGCGCCGGTTGAACCGGTAGTGCCGCCTGCGGCACCGCCTGCAACAGCGCCGCCGACACTGCTGGCAACCGAGCCCAGAATACTTCCCCATGATGAAGAAGAAGCTTTCAGCGTATTGACGACAGCCATCTGAAGCGCAATTTTTGCGATGGTCTGCAGGATCGAAAGGCCCCAGCTTTTCCAGTCTGCTTTGCTGCCTGCCAGCATGGAAGACATGTTATCCATTGCGCTGTCGAGAGTAGAGGTCACGCCGGAGGCAACGGCCCCGGACACATTACTGGCGCTTTCAAGCCAGTTCTGATATCCCTTCGACGCCCCGCTAAGCCAGTCTGCCTCTGTTGCGGCTATGGCCTGGTATTTCCTGTCCAGATCGCCGAGAGCCTGCTGACGCGCCGCAATCGCCGCCGCGCCTTTGTCCGTTTTATCGAAAACGCGATCCACCTGCTGCGTTTCCTCATAACGGCTGCGCTGACGGTCACTGAGGCCCGCTGTCGCCGTGGTCTGGGTGGCATCATCACGATATTTCCGCGCTGCTTCAGTTAAATCCTTCAGCGCCTCAGCCTGATCACGCTGTTTTTTTACATTCTCCTCAGCTCGCTGCGTCCATATAGCCAACTCAGATGAGTTGTCGCGAATGGCTTTGCGCTGCTCTTCTGTCCACTTGGTGCCAGCCTGATGCGATGCGGCATACAACTCTGATGCCTTTTCACCCTCAGTGGCCCGAACCTTTTGCACCTCTATAGCAACGCTGAGGTCTGCGATTTTACGGGCATAGTTTTCAGCCTGTGTTGCGGCTTCCCGCTCAGCTTTGTTCTGTGCATTTGTTGCGGCCGTGCCGGTTTTCTTTGCCTCTGCAGCGGCTGCATCTTTTTTTGCAGCCTGATCTTTGTTGTAAACGTACTGGGTATAGAGTGCGCCGGTCAGTTTCAGGTCATCAGCTTCGTACTGATGCTGCACGTGCAGCTTCTGCAAACCGCTGAGGCTGGAAAGCTCGTTATCGCGACGGGCCTTTTCAAGCGCTGTCTGCTGCTGCGGAGTGGCGCTGGCAACGTTCACAACCGGACCTGCATACTGAGGCGGTTTCGCCCCGGCAGTGGCGGACATTGAGCGGTTCAGGAGATCATAGGCACCCTTCAGAATCGAAACAGCGCCAGCCTGCTCAACGGCCTTCTGAGTTGCAAGATCGCTCGCATCATTGACCAGCTTTTGCGTGCTGGCGACTTTTGCTGCAGCCTGCTCTCGCTGATACTCCAGCCGGTTTAGCTTATCGGTGAGCTCCACGTTCTTAGCCGTGATGTCGGCCTGATTCATGAACGTGTTGATATAGGTCAGCGTGGGGTGCCTGTTGTAATCCTGCTGAATCTGGTCCAGGCCACTCAGGCTGTCTCTAACTTTTGCGATCTGCGTATCGAGGTCATTCAAATCCTGCTTCTGCGCCTGAAGAGATGTGCGGGCATCAGCAGCGGTAGACTTCAGGCCCAGCACAGACATCTGCTTAAGCTTGCTGTTGATCTCATCGAGATTGTTGGCAAAGCTTACCGCCTCTTTGTGCACCTGCTGAGTATGCTGGTAAAGGCCGAACATAGCCGCACCGGCACCGATAATCACACCCGGCCAGCCGCCCAGAACACTCAGCACACCGCCGCCAAGCCGCGACATTACAGAGGCGGTGTTAGTCAGATTGCTGATGGCAGATGATCTGCCCGCTATGGCACTGTTAAGCCCGGACTGCGCAGCTGTCAGCGCACGTTCGGCGACAATCTGTGCCTCAATCGAGACGGCAGCGGCTCTGGCCTGCTGAGCCCGGTACACCGTCTGACGTGCCGCTGCCACACTGACCTGAGCGCCGCGAACCTGAGCCTGTGCCAGCCCTACCTCAGCGGCAGTATTCGACACCACCGCCGCAGTTGACTGGGCAACGCTGCCAACCATGTTGCCGAAATAACGCGCCAGACCGATGCTGACCAGCACGCCAGCAGTGTTCGCTACCGTATCGATATTTTTAGCCAGACCGTCCAGTATGCCAGCAAGCGAAGAGGATGCGCCTACCGCGCTGTCGGCACCGCCTACCCATGCCACAAAGGCGTTCCGCACCTTCTGAGCCGATCCACTCACGGAAGCAGGAAGGCTTTCAAATTCCTTTCGCAGGATTTCAACATTGGTCAGCAGCGGCAGGATTTTATCAGTGGTCAGCTCTCCGTTGTTCGCCATGTTTCGCAGACCACCGACGGTAACACCCAGCCCATCAGCAAGAAGTTTTGCCAGGCGTCCACCGCTTTCCATGATGGCGTTAAACTCTTCGCCACGCAGTACACCTGAACCCAGCGCCTGGCTGAGCTGCGTGATAACTGAGCTCGCTTCTTCTGTGCTGGCTCCGGATAGCTTCAGCGATGTTGCGACTGTTTCAGTGACTTTCGCCACGTCAGATGATGCATAACCCGCCGCGCGGAGTGACTGAGCGATACGGCTGTATAAGCCCGAGTTAGCTTCCAGTGACGTGCCGGTACGCTGGCTGATCTCCATCAGTGTGCGCTGGGCTGTTGAAAAATCGTCGGCAGAGGTGGACGCCAGCTTAAGGCGACCGTTCATCTGGTTCCATGTGTCAGCAAACTCAATAAGCTGATGCGTTGCGAACGCGCCAGCCCACGCCCCCGCTAACCCGGCTGCAGATGATTTTACCGTAGCCAGCTCGGAGTTCAGGTCAGACAAAGAACGCTGGGTTTCCCGCGTGGCCGCTGCAGCCTTCCGCCCGCCCTGCTCCATCGTTTTATAGTAATCAGCCCCCATGCGTGAGGCGCGCGAAATCTCAGACTGAAATGAACTGGAGTTCGCGGAAATTTTAATAATGAGTTCGCGCAGCGTTGCCATATCTCACCCGTCTGAACCGCGCTGGCGCGGAAATTAAAGAGCACTCATCCATTCTTCAAAGCCGCTGATTTCTTCCTCTTCCTCAGCTTTGCCCCATTTGAGCAGCATCTCATCAATAGTGGCTTTTCCACCCTGAGTATTGATAATTGCCGTCGATACCTGCGCCGCCTGAACATCGCCACGCCAGTCACCAATCGGACTCAGCCGGTCGTAGGCGATCCACATTTTGAGCTCACTGGCAGTGAGCGACTTACGCAGTTCGTACACTGTGCGCCCCATACGGAGCGCAAGGGTCATCAGAAAGAAAGTCAGCGGCTCTTTTACTTTGCCTCTGCTTTTTCCTGTGACATGCCCAGGCCAATAGCCTGAGAGAGCAGTCGGGAGTGAACCGGGCCGTAGATTTCAGACACGGTCTGTTCGTCGCCTTCACCGAAAACGCGGTTACCGCTCTCATCCAGCAGTACATCGATAAACATCACGACATCAGCCTGCTTGTTACGCAGGTATTCTTCCTGAATACTCAGATTCTGCGGCTCCTGACCTTCCTCGGGCTCAGTTGGTGTCATGATCTCACGGAATTTCACCCAGGCTTCACCGGACGGTTCGCGCAGCATGACCTTAGCGCCGTTCCATTCCGGCACCTCTATTACCTTTGAGCGAAAGCCGGATGATGCAGCAAGCGCCAGTGCACGAAGTGAAGCCGGTGATGTTTCGGTTTGTTTGGTTGACGACATTTCATTTTCTCTGCGTTCAGGTAAGGGGAATAAAGAGCCACACTAAGTGGCTCAGGGAATAGCTGAGGATTATGATCCCGCTGCAACAATCGGCTTCGGCTTGCCCCGGACGCGCAATGAATAGGTAGAAGAAACCACCGCTGATGTGCCGGCAGACCATGAACTCTGGCGCACCTCAATCAGCGCGTAATAGCCGTTGCCGGACGGGAATACGACTTTCAGAACGCGCAGTTCGTCATTGTCATAAGCCTGCTGCAGCGCCTGACGCGACTCTTCATCGCCCACCCAGTTACGGGTCAGCGCCATTTCAGCGGGCGCGGCAAGGCCGTTGGTCTGCTCCTGCTCAGTAGAGCAAAGCGTTGTCACGTCGATATCGCTTTTCTGTCCGCCAGTGTAGGTGACCTCTTTGGTCGCGCACTCCGCATCAAGGAACGTGATGCCGTTCGGAAAGCCGCTGGCGTTAAATGCATCCGCAGTAACCGGGGCGGATGAAACGCCAATCGTCATCCCCTGCGTTTTTTCATATTTGCTGGTCATGTTTTCTCCAGGCGAAAAAAAACCACCCTGAGGTGGCTGTGATTGTGTTCAGACGAGCGATTACTGCATACTCTGGACTTCCAGAGTCGCCCGGAAAAGGCCGGTTTCGGATTCGTAACCGTTGGTTTTATTGAGCTGCGTGAAGTTCAGTGGCGATAATGCTGCTGACACAGCCTCACGCAATGATCGGGCTTCATCCGGTGATGAGGCGTATACGTCGACCTGCAATGAACCGCTTTCTTCAGCGGGCCCACACAGCGTGTCGCCGAAAACTTCACTGACCACCATGAATACGATCCACGGTGGACTGATGGCTGGCGTACCCTGTGCGTTTAATGGTGCAACATAGGGGTACACCTGCCCACCGGCCAGACTACCAATCAGGTTGAAAACTGAGGACTCTGTCATCTGGTCAGCGCCTCATCGATGGCCCGGTTCGCTGTATCAAACGCAATCTTAACCGCCTCCTCCTGCCTGGCATCATATGCTGGCCGGATAAACGGGATAGCGGCCATTTCAGACGTGCCCAGCTCCACAAAGCGCCAGTAAAAAGCGTTGCGGGAATCTTTGGTTTTCATCTTATTGTCGCTGTTGCCCGTGCGTGGGTTGCGCCCACGTATATGAACGCCTGAAGAAATATCACCGTTGCGCGTGCGCTGCGTAAGCACTACGATGTTTTTCGCCAGTTTACCGGTACGTCTGGGGGCTCTTCGCACCGCTTCATCTTTTATCACGGTAGCTGCTGAACGGGTGGCGTTACGCAGCACCCGACCATTTTCAGCCTTACTCAGCGCATCCAGATCGCCGGAAATATCCAGCAGGCCTGAAAAGTCCAGCTTTGTGTCAATCACGTCTTCACCCCCTGTTTACAGAGAATTTCGAGCTGAGTCGTTCTGGCGTCCGGTATCGGTTCCCCGGTCACATCAAGAATCATCCCCTTAAATGGACCCGTAATGCATTTCAGCCGGGAAGCAGCTGTAACGTCAGTTCTGAAGCGAATCCAGACTCGTATCGTTGCCTCTGGTTTTTCTGCCCCTGAGGCCATAATCTCCCGACTGCTGATGCCTTTAACTTCAGCCCACACCGTCATGCCATCAACCCATACGTTTTTCGGCTGACCTGATGGCAGGCGTGTTGATGTGAAATTCTGAATCGTCACTTTGTGACGCAGTCTTCCTGCCTGCATGAGCCCACCTCACAGACCGTAAATTCGGTATGGCTGTAACAGAGCCTCAACCGCCAGTGGTACCTCGCTGGTAATATTACCGATGTTCACTGCCTCCCGGTTTGAGTACCAGTGCCCGACAAGCAACAACATTGCCGTGCGCACGTCATCATCCAGCAAAAGGCGATCTTCATCGGTATCAAAACCGGGTTCGGCATTGGTCTCATACAGCTTTCTACGGGTCCAGGTTTCAACATAACGCTTTGCTGCACCGGTGTAGATGCTCAGCAAAGAATCTTCACTGGTGTCATCCTCATCGATACGGCAGTGCGCCCTGACCGTTACTAATTCAATCATCGCCATTGCCTGCACCATTAAAAGCGGCCCGGAGGCCGCTGGAATAATGATTAGCTGCCTGATGCTGTCAGGGAGCCAAACACAAACGCTTCAGGACGATAAACGGCCAGCGCCAGACGCTCTTCGCAGCGAATTGAAATCATGTTCTTTTCAAAATCGTCAGCGTTCTCAGTGGAGATCACCACGTTGGCGTCTTCACGATCAAAAAGCTGAGCACCAGAGTTAAACGCGCCGGTCAGGAATTTACCCAGGAACTGAGCAGCTTCTGTTGCCACCACAGGCAGGCCCCACAGCGTCGGCGTGGTCAGCTGCGCCGGATTCGCCAGGATGTAACGCCCCAGTTCGTCTTTGGTCAGCTCGATGCGCGCCCAGTCAGTGAAGTGCAGAACGTGGCCGGATGCCGGGAAACGCGCCAACTGAGCCTGCAGCATAGCCAGACGCAGCACATCAATGCCGGATTGCTTTTCTACAGCGAAAGCCGGATTGAAAGCTACAGACTGTGGAATGATGCCTTTCAGATGCGCGCCAGTACCGTCACCAAACAGAATCTCCTGCTCTTCGACATACTTCAGACCGTAACGCATTTCGGCATCCACAGTGGATTGCAGCTGAGCGAAGTCGTCCAGAATCTGCTTGGACGCTTTGAACATGTGCGCGATGGTTCGAACCGGTGTGGTTTCTTCAGCAAAAGCAATTTCGCTGTAGGGCTTCGTGGTATTTTCCGGCACCAATGCAGCGTTATTGGTGAAGCCGGTCTGCTTCACGTAATAGATCGTGTTTGACTGGGTGCGCCCCGGTGCAATCAGATCGCGGATAAAGAGGCGCTGCTTGGGAGTCTGATCAATTCCCGGCAGGCGCTGAGGTGCGATAATCTGACCAGGAACGTCAACAGTAGTCAGTTCCGATTTGACCGGGATGCTCAGACGCTTGCCACCCTCCATACTGGAGCGAATTTCTTTCATCACTTCAGCAGAAACCAACTGCTGGCCTACCGACTGTACAATATCTTTAGCGGCGTTAAGCGGCATGCTGGCAACGTGCTGCTCCAGATCACCAACAGACGCTTTCAGCGTTTTCAGGGATTCGTTCAGTGCGTTATGCTCGGTCGCGATTTTATCTACGGCGTTTTTGGTTTCAGTGGACAGGTTGCCGGATTTACGGGCTTCAGCCAGCGCATCTTCTGCTTTCTGGCTGAATTCAGATGAAACCTTTTCCAGCTTGGCCGATACCTGCTGCAGAAGTTCGTTTACTTGAGACATGTTTTTTCCTTATTCGCCGAGCGAAGCCAGCGCAGATTTGAGGGAGTTAATTACTTCAGGTTTTACTTCTTCGACAGCGCCCGGCTTGTCGTTCTCTTCGGCAGCAGCGCCCGGCATGCTGCCTAAAGCTTTCAGATGTTTCCGGCGTTCAGAGCGCGGCATGCCGCCCTTTGCCAGAAACGCATCGATTTTTCGGATAGCCGCTGCGGGGCTTTCTTCATCACTGGTAATCTCATCAGACGAGAGCAGCGCATCGGCCAGGCCTTTTTGAACTGAGTCACCACCGCCAATGAAGGATTCTTTGTCCATCAGCGCCTGAATTTCCTCCACCGGCATCCCGGAGCGGGCGGCATAGATGTCAGCCATCGCCTTATCAAAAGGCTCCAGATAATCAGCGTATTCCCGGAAGTCGTTCCGGTTGCCGGCGGCAACTATCCACGCGTTGTGGATCATCAGAAAAGCGCCACGGCCTATCTGAACCTCGTCTCCGGCCATTGCGATGATGGAGGCAGCCGACGCTGCAAGCCCCAGCACCTTAACCGTCACCTTCCCCTGGTATTCGCGCAGAAGGTTATAGATGGCGAGCCCTTCAAACATGTCGCCACCAGGCGAGTTAATATGAACCGTCACATCATCCCCGCCGAGTGAGCGCAGCGCGGCGGCAATGCGGTTTGCACTCACTCCGTCGCCCCACCAGTCCTCACCGATAACATCGAAAATAGTGATGGTGTTTTCACCTGACTGCGCGGCCGCGCGGATACTCCCATCCCAGCGATCAATGGCAGCGGCTGGTAAATCACGTTTTCCGGACGCAGAAAGCCGCCCCTCCGGCGCTGCCGGAAGAGTGTTTATTTTCTTCATTGGTTCTCCTAAGCCGCTTTTTTAAGCGGAGACTGCTCCGGCGGAATATCCGGGAAAAGAAAGGCGTGGAGTTTCATGATATTGCTGGCCTGAGCGCCAGCGTTGTTTTCACGCAGCTGATCAAGTGGCGTAAGATTCAGCTGAACGGTATAGATATCGCCACCGTCAATCGGCGGCAGATTTTCCAGTCGGCGCACGTCATTACGCGACATCCAGCCGTTCTGCAGCGCGGTTGTATAGTAAGCCGAACGGCCAGCACTGTCGGCACGGAGAAGCCCCTCGACTGAGAACTCGGCAAAGAGATCGTCATCACCATCCAGCAGGCAGCGCGATATTTCCTGTTCGATATTCACCAGCAGTGGACGCAGGGTGTTGGTCAGAAACTGCAGGTTCATACCCTCAACGCTTGAGGCCCAGCTGCTCTGTTTGTCTGCATGACCAACCATAAACGGCGGCACGCGGAACCAGCGGCAGATTTCTTCAATGCTGAATGATCGGCTTTCCAGCATCTGCGCATCTTCAGGGTTCATAGTGACACCCTGATACTTCATGCCGCCCTCAAGTACCATTATTTTTCCGGCGTTCTTTGAGCTGGTGAAGTTCTGCATGTACCTGCGCAGGCGTTCACGCTGCTCTTCGTTCAGAGCGGTTTCTGAGGAGAGAAACCCGGAACTTTGAATACCATTTTCAAAAATTTTGGCTGCAGAGTGTTCAACCGCCAGCGCTGCGCCAATCACGTCCCGACCGGTCATCATGGGCATCATGCCGCAGACACCATCCAGCCCGAACCCACGAATATGCATGATGTTTTTTAAAGGAATAACGCGCTTCAGTTTGCTTTCGGTGTAGGTGTATTCCAGCACTCCGGTATCAAGCCGCTTAACGACCATGTTTTGCGGCAAAAGCGGAATAAGCGAAACCAGCTTACTCCCGATGTATTTCTTTTCTACGAACGCATTACCCCGCAGGCAGATACTGGCCACCACCATCAGCATAAAACGGGACGGCGTCATTTCCGCATTGGGCCGCTTGCACAGTACGGCGTAGGCCGGATGATTTGTTGCCGCTTTACGCGATCCGTCTGCCTGCCGCTCGTAAACCTTAAGCGGCAGGGTTGAAACGGATTCGCTCAGCAGCCTGACGCATGCCCATACGGCTGACAGACGCATTGCTTTGTCAGCCGTAACTACCTGCCCGCTGCTGCTGGTTCCAAACCACTCCTCCCAGAATGTTCCCGTTGTCAGGCTGATAGGAACCCCCAGCCAGTTCAGCAGTGCGCTTTTTACCTTTCCAGGCTGCTTATTCTTTTTCATCAGAAACCTATCATTATCGGAGAATCAAAGAAGCCGCTCAGGTCCTGAGCGTCGTTTCCGCCATTAACCAGCATGCGGCTCTTCGCCGTAAACAGGGCAACCGGGCCATCGATTTTGTTTTCCGGCGTGCTTTTATTGGGAAAGATGTTGTCGTTTTTGTCCGGCCTGACCGTAACGTTTGACATCATCCAGGCCATGACCGGATTTTCATCATGGTGAAACTTGCTGCCGTAAATCTCTGCCTGTACTGACTTCATGGATTCCGACAGGTTTTTGACCGTCTGAGGCACCTCCACCATTGGCAGGCCCTCTTCAGCCAGTGACAGACTGAACTGCACTGCACTCCACGGGTCAAACGCGATTTCCTTAATGTTGTCGCCTTTAACCCATTCAACAATGTCAGCCTTGATCATGGCGTGATCGATAACATCACCGTCAGTCAGCTCAAGATGCCCGGCGTCAGCCCATTTGCGATACAGCTCCGCTATATGGGCAGGTGCCGTTTCCAGCCGCCCCTCTGGCAACCAGAATCGCCCCTGCATATGCGTTTCACCGGAAGGATCGCGCCATGTCTTCACTGCTGCACAGATATCAATTTTGTTTGCCAAATCGACACCAACCCAAAGCGGCCAGGCTTTTCGCTCTTCTGCTGACCCTATGGCAGGCATCTTTGACCAACGATCCATATCCATCCAGGCGCTTTCAGCGGTTACCCAGATATTCAGGTGTTTGGTAAAAAAGTTGGGTCGGGCTGCAATTTGCTCCTTCGCCTTTTTCGCCAGGCGACGCATGTCATCCCAGCGCTTGCAGATACCCAGACCGGGATTAGCTTTCGGCCAGTTGGCCTCATCAAAAGGATCGTCTTCTTCATCAAGGGTATAAATGACCGCAAAGTAAGTGTCATCATCCACCACGCCGCGTAAAACCTTGATGGCGTAATCGCGCTGCTCAAAGCAAATGCCTTCTTTGTTGGTTCCCGCCGTTGTGATGGCGAACAACAGAGACTGAAGTCGCGCACCAGTGGCGGTCTCAAGTACATCCCAGACATCGCGGGTTCTGTGAGCGTGGAGCTCATCAACTATGCCGCAGTGGATATTGAGGCCGTCGAGGTTGTTAGCGTCACTGGACAGTGGCTCAAATTTTGATGCTGAACGCTCCTGATGGATGTTCAGCTTAACGTGACCAAAGAGACGCCCTAATGTGCGGGGCGCTTTCTTGATCATGTTCTTGGCATCATCAAATACAATGCGGGCCTGATCGCGGGTTGTGGCCGCTGAATAAACCTCTGCGCCCCCCTCGCCATCGGCCCCGGTCATATACAGCCCGATTCCCGATGAAACTGTGGATTTGGCATTTTTACGTGCCACCTCGTTATAAGCGGTACGGAACCGGCGAACCATCACCGGAACGCCATCATCATCCATAACCTGTTTGCCACTCATTTCATCAATCAGCGGTATGGTGAATCCAAAAAGGTTTATCAAAATGAATATGTGCCAGGGCATCAGCTCAATCGGCTTTCCAGCCAGAGCACCTTTCACATGCGGAACGAAGTTGTAGAAGTCGAGAATGTGCTGGGCGCGGTCCTCACTGAAGTAGATACCGCGTTCCGGCCCGTGTTCTAAATCATTGAGGAATCGCTGGCACGCCAGGCGCACCAGTTCGCCAGCAACGATCTCGCCAGCCAGCACGCTTTCTGCGTACTGAATACCAGCCTGAACAGTTGCCATTCATCATTTGCGCTTTTTGAGAAACTCTTCCAGAGGATCGGCTTCGGCTGGCCCGGATGCGCCAACCTTGGAGCGGCTGGCCGGAGTCATACCAAATTCAGAGAGCATTGCCCGGATGCGCTTCCACGCATCGGACTTCATCACTGCTGCCGGATGTGCTTTAACAATATCCTCACCAGTAGCTGACACCGTTTTGTAGGTGTAGCCCTCTTCAGTAAGAACATCGCAGTGTTGCCGGTACTCGGTGTAAGCCTCGATCAGCAACTCAAGTGCTTTACCGTCGAGAGTGGTCATCACTCCAACTGCATCAAGTTCTTCGCCGATTCGCTTGAACCAGTACTTCCCCATCTTGTCCAGATGCTTCGGAACTGGGGGTACCCCTGAAGGCGGTTTTGGCTCTTTTTTGTTTACTGCCCGTTTTGATGGGTTCCCCTTCACCAAAGCCAGATGTGTCGGGGTTTTCGGTGGTCCAGGCATAATCGAAAACTCCTATTAATAACTGGTTGGGGGACCCCAAAAAAAGTTTTCTAACCTGCGGCGGTGTGAAAAAAGGTTAGGCGGCGGTCCTGCAGGCGCAAGGCCCTGAACTTTCGACCCGCCCTCCCCTTATGATGATAATCGTTCTCATCTGGGTCGATAAAGTTGCATTTGCAACTAATTTGTTGATATTGATTATCATTTGAGGCGTTCACGTGCGGTTTTGCTCTTGTGGCATGGCCAGCAGAGGGCCTCAAGGTTTGAATCCTCATCGGTACCCCCATGTGCCTTTGGCTTGATATGGTCGACAGTCTTTGCTGCCGCTGCTCTGCCATTGCGCTTACAGTTCTGGCAGAGATGCTTGTCACGCTTCAGTATACGTGCCCGCCTCACATCCCATTCGCTGCCATAGCCGCGCTGATGCCTGCTGAGCCCGTTCTGGTGCTGCTGCCATCCTTCATTGAGATGATCGGCGCAGTAGCCAGAGCGGTCCGTGGTTGTCTTAGCGCAGCCATGTTTACGACACGCTCTCGGTATTCTGGCAGGCATCGTTAAACCTGAATCCGTATAGCATTCTCTACCTGTTCATCTTTCAGATAGAAGGTAGGAACGATTGTTGGTAACTCGGTGCCAGTGGATTCAATGGTCGTGCAAACCTGCTGATCCAGTAGCTCACCGTCTACAGCAATACCAAAACCTTTGAACAAATCGCCATGATAAATCTTCGCGAGTTGAATCTTCTTCATGAGGCCAGCCTCCAGGCTTTGCGTCGTTCTGTGCGTGGTGAGTTATCAGGGTGCCGCTCAACAGCACCGCTATCCAGATGATCCACCAGCGAGTAACACGGATAGATGACCGAGCCACCACATGCATCACCAACTGCATAATCCGCAGGTGACCGATGATTCCAGCGGCTAATCACCTGCTGTAGCTTGTGCAATGGCACGCTGTAGCAGACGCCATGAACTAAACGGTTGATGGTGATGTAATCAGTCTGACGCCTGTCTGCATCAATAAGCTTTGTCGCTATCTCAAGCTGATACTGAGGCGGTCGGCCCGTGCCGAGATAGAAGCTGAGGAGATCATCAGGAAAACGTCTGAGCCAGGCTGTCACCTTCTCAGTGAAGCCGTTAACCAGCACCGCATCATCTTCCAGTATCACAACCCGGCAATCCTGCTGGCTGGCCCACTCAACAGCGCGTCGATGATTCCAGTTCGCGCCGTGCCAGCCTTCATCAATAAACAGGTATGCTTTAAGCGACTCTGCCAGCTGTTCGGCTTGGTGCCTGCGTGAGTAGTGTCCGACAACAACAAACTTTATTTGTGCTTCCACCAGGCAAACTCCTTACCGATTCCATCTGACTTGAACACTGTATGTACGCTGGGCCCGGTGACCAGCCTGTCACTGTAGCGGTGTGCAACGATACCGAATGCCATCATGTCACCAACAGCAGAGGCCGATGATTCCTGTCCCCAGAAGCGCAGCGATTCAATGTGGTAGTAAAGCCGGACGATGCCATGCGCTATTGCCATCACATCTTCTCGGGAGCCACCCAGCAGGCCAGCATTGAGCATCACATCATTTCGATGCTCAGAGATAAACGCCCTATAGATAGCTTCAGGGTGAGACTGTGTGGCCCATGGGTCAGCATACGTCTTCGGTTCAGAGCCAACGTAAATCCTGCCCTCTTCCATTTCCTGCCACGGCTGTTGAAGCATCTCAACGTCAGTACCATCTGTGCACCAGACGAAGTGATATTCAGGGTGATCGCGAAGGTGCTGCCAGATATGCAGCCAGCGCCGGAAATAGACGTTCATTTTCACATCAGGGACGGCTACCAGCGAAGCTCCTTCAGGTGCGGTATTCAGCTCATCGGCCAGCACAACCACGTCACCACCTTTTACCGACGCGGCCCACGTAGCCAGCAGGTCAGGCGATGCAGTCATTTTGGTGCCGCGCTGTGGGTCAGGCTGACTGGTCAGTAACGTGGTGATCACCGCATTGCACTGCTGCCGGTATTCGGCATAACCGGTGTATCCGTTATTGCGGCGCTCGTTGTGAATGGTCACGTTGCGCTTTACCTGCGCTTCACGGTCTGGCTTTGGAACTGAGCGCTCTACTGCCTGATGCTCATCAAGTGAGTAAATCAGCTTGTCTGAGCCAACCACATCAGCAAATGCCCAGCTGGTTAATCCGGCGTTGTGAATGCGCAGCGCCAAATCAGAATGCTCATACATGCCGCGCTGATAGATGGGATCGAATCCGCCAACCCTCTCAATCGCGCTGCGGTGGTAGTAAAGCATCACTCCCCGCTGGCCGGTGTAAGCTACGTGCCGGTCATCCCGGTAGAGAACCGCAATGTCGTTAAGCTTCTGTCCTGTCGCAAAGTCCTGAAACTGGTAAGCCAGATGCGGCTCAGTAGATTCGATGTACGGCTGTTCCCAGCCACCGGCAATCGGCCAGGCATCATCGTCCCACAGGAAAAGGTGCTCACACCCGGCATCTGTTAGTGCCTCAAGGCTGGCATTCTTTGCGGCCACAATACCGCGTGAAACATCATGACGAATAATCCTGACGCCTTCCGGCACAGTCACTGGTTTGGCTGACCCGTCATCAATAACAACCACCAGCGCACCGGCCGGCAGAAACTTCAGATGGTGATCCAGCGCGCGGGATATGACGTTATGGCGGTCATGGGTGCTGATGGCTATACCGATGTTTGAATTAACTGTTCCTGGCTTATACTCAACCCCATCAATCATGACGCGCACGGAGTTCTCCCCAGTGAAAAGGTTCTTGGCCTATGTTGCTTCATATTTTATTTTTGGCTTAACTGCATTCGCCTTTATGAAGGCAGGCTTGTATGTTTCTGATGAATATTTTTCTAGCAGCACCTTTCCCTTAGTTATGATCACCGGAGTTGGTTGCTGCATTGGCTATGTTTTAGCTATCACCTACATGAAAGGTGCTGGCTTCGCTAAAGATGTCAGATGACACCCACGCTGCATTTCCTGCTGGCTGGATGTGTTTAACACTCGGCAATGGTGAGACCACCAGCCGATGATTCATTGTGTTTATGCTGAAAAGTGAACTCAGTGAATGCAGTTTTCAGCACAAAATAAAAAGCCGCCCTTGAGCGGCTATTTAACTACTTAACCTTTGCTGCTTCCTGTATTGCATCAGCTAAAGCTTCAATACTTTTAGCTACGCCATTAAGAGAATCAGCAACGCGGGTTGAGTTGGTATTTGATGAGGAAGCTCCTAACGCTGCCTTTGCTAGTTCTAACGCAGCATTTAAAGCAATTATTCTCTGCTTCTCTGGCGTAGTAGCTCCGCCAGCAGACCTTAGATAGTTATCAAGCATAAAACCTCCTTATTGATGGAGGTTATAAGTTATCCTTAAGATTTATCCTATGGAAGCGAATAATGCTCAAAGCTTCGCAACACTACACAGCGTGGCTAACCGTTATCCCTTGTCGGAGAGATTCATCATCAGGCGCACTCGCAAATGCGCCTTGTGATGGTCACTTAACCAAGTGGGCAGCGTATTCGATGAGGTAGAGCTTTGGTGCCAGCCAGATTTTTAACCACGTCAGATTCAGCCATCCAAGCGGAAGCAGGGTAATCAGCCAAAGCATAAGCAGGAAAATAGCCTCGGGATGCTGAATAAAATCATCTCCCGCCCATTCTTTGCGAAGATATTTAATCCCTCTCCACGTGCCATATTGCGCAGCCACAAATAAAGCTGCACCAAAAAAGCTGAAGATGATGCTCACAGCGAAGTTCCACAGCAGCAACTGATGGATGACATCAGGAATCTGCGCCTGGCTGAATGACACGGCCGCATCAATGCCGTTACTGGCCTTCTGCAACAGGTCAGCAAGAATTTTATTGGCTTGTTCGTTCATGGGTTACCTTGACGGGATGATTCAATTTTACGAATGGCTGCCCGGTCGATATTGCACTGCCCCAGCACGCCATAAAGCTCTGCATTTAACGCCACGCTGTCACCGAACGTCATATCCTGTGACGGTGCTGGAACGTCAATCTGGCTGGTCAGTTCCGCCGGCAGGTTTAACCGGGGCTGCTTTACTGTCCGGTACTCCACCACCGGCGGCTTTTGCTGCGTCCCGCAACCGGTCAACAGCATCAGGGGGAACAGGAGCAGCAGCGGCTTTATTTGCTGCGAGATAACGCTTAATTTCATTCTGTAGCTTCCGGTTCTGCTGTGCCGTCACTGCGCGTTGTGCGGTAACCTGTGTCATCACCGCATTCTGCTGGTTAACCGCTTTGACCAGGTCATTTACGCTGGCGGCCAGGTCATCGTTTTTGGAGCGCAGATCGTTTATCTGGCTATCTTTGCTGTTTGCCAACTGCTCCAGCCGGTCATTAGTGGCGCTCAGCTGTGAATTACGGGCGTTAAGCCCCCACAGGCAGACGCAGATAAGGCCGATGATGATGAGATGCGAATAATTTCGGATAAAGCCGATTACGTTGAACATAGAATCCCCTTAGCTTTGATTAAGCGGGATTTCCTGTCGTCCAGACCATTGGTGCCACCGTTAATAATTCTGGTGATGCGGCTAACATCATCAGAATCAGCCAGCTCATTTAATCCGTGATTCTTCCACCATGCCGCCGCTGACAATGCAGCAAAGCGATAGCCCAGCAACAAATCAGGGTCTGCTACTACATCAGCGCCAAGCTGCTTTACCAGTGCCGCGTAGTTGGCCTTGCCTGTGATCTGAATCAGTCCACGCCCGCGGTATCGATAGCCATCGCCTGAATTCACATCGCCATTTCCATTACGGTTCGCGTAAATAATGCTGGCGATCATCTTCTGATTGGCCGGGTGCATTGCGTTACGCCCGTATGCTCGTGCCTGCTCAGAGGTAATGCGTTTGCCGAACATCGCGGTTAGAGCGTTCTCACTGTAATTAAGCCCCTCTTCCACCTTCAGGAACCCGGCGGATTCATGGCCTGTCTGCGCCAGAAAATGAGCCTGACGCAATGGCGTGCTGATCTGGAATGCAGAGAGGCTGGCAACAATGTGTGGATACCAGGCATCACGCAGCGCATTAGTAACGCCGGTGGCGCGCTGAAAATCACTGGGTGTCAGCATTGGTATCCCCCAAGCGCTTATCAATCAGCCTGCGCAGCTTTGATGAAAGCCAATCCACGCCGAGAAAGCCGAGGAACACCGCGACAACACGCGTGGTGTCGTCGCTGAAGTTCCAGTTAAAGATCGAGCCGATTAGCTGTAGCGTCGGCTGAAGAAAAAAAGCGAATACGCTGCACATGGCTGCATCGAGCAAGCGTCGGGGCCACGTGTCTTTGCCAATCCACGAAGCGCGTAAAATCGCCATAACTCCGGCCAGTCCCGCATAACCGGATTCGTTTTTGTGGGCGTAAAGCCAGGCAATCAGGCTGGCCCAAAACCCAACGTCTTTGTCCGGCATACGTTTCATCCTCACCTCCATTAATTGGCAGGTGCTGTCGGTAGTCAGATAAGAATTGCGCAACGCCACGGTGTCAAAGTGTGTGTGGAGACTGATTGGCGTGCGCAAAAACGAAAAAAGGCCGCCCTATGGCGACCTCTTTGAATGGGACCCTGACGCAAAAGCGGTAACTGCCTTGCCCGTCGGCAACAGGGTTAATTTTTTATCCCGCATCAGGGATAAGATTTGCTCTATCCCTTATCGCGGATAAGCCAATAAAAAAGCCCCGTTAGCTGGTGAGGCTACGGGGCTTCTTGGCATCCACATTATATGCAACTGACCCGCATTCGGCGGACCAGATAAATCTTTTTAGTGCGGAAGACTCATAAAATCCCCACTATGAGGAGATATTAATCCATTTCCGGACAAAAGCAACAGTTATCTTTGGTCAGGTATTTTTGCCAGTTCTGGTTATCTTCTGAAAGGTCTGGTCTGCGTGAGATTCTTCCTGCTCAAGCTTAACCACCAGCGCATCAAAAAAAGGTTTCCAGTTGCGGTTCCAGGTCCTCTCCTGCAGGTCAGGAATCAGCACCCGGATAGCTCTGAAAGCTTTTGTGCCAGGCGAACGCGCGAATCCTCTGCCACCACACCGATCACAATTCTTTTCAACGATAGAATTATTCTGCCTGGACATCTCAATATCACGAACGCGGCCTGTACCATTGCAGCGGCATCGCTCAGTCACTTCGCCTTTGCCGTGACATGACACACACATCTTTTCTAGCGTCTCAAGCCGGTATTTCGGGGGTACGTAATTATCGTTATCCGGCGTTGAGCAGCCAGGGTGAATCATCACATGCTCAATGCTGTTCATAATGCCACGGCCATCACAGTCGGGGCATGAATGGGTAGTTGATGCGGAGCGGACATAATCTTCATATGCCAGCTTGGATAGAACTCTGATACAGGAAGGCAGTTTTGAGCCAGCCGCTTTCAGAACGAGTTTTGGGGTTATGCGCCGGGCATGCACCATCAGAAGACCAATTACGCGATCTTTATCCCCTTCGCTTACCCCGGACTTAGCCAGAACGGCGGCTATCCCCATCGGGGACTTTGACTGACACATCCCGATAGCGGCCATCAGGTCTGTACCGGTCAGGTTTTCACTCCCCGTTGCCCGGGAAGAATCACTTATCTGCAGGCTCTTCGGGTTGAAGTGCTTCAGCGCCGATTCAATTTTCATGCTTACCCTCTCCACACACTTTATTTTTTGTCTGTCCCAATCACTCCGACTGCAATCGCGTGATCGAGGAACCTGAACAGCAGCTCTATCTGACTGCCGTATTTCGCTTCAAACGCTCTCATATCCCGGTGCAGTTCATTGTGATGCGCTCTGCATAGCGGTATCACAAATAAATCATGCGCCTTCGTTGCCATTCCTCCCTGCCCGTGTCCAATGATGTGATGAGGATCGTCAGCCTGCACGCCGCAGCATGCGCACTTCTGCGACTTTACCCAACGTGTGTATTTCTCACTCTCCCAGCGTTTACGCTTGGGCCGCTTCATAAACGACTCAGGCGACTCCGGATCGGCGCGCAGGTCGATTATCGTTTTGACCACCTGCACGGCATCCTGAATTATTTCCTGCGCCGGACGCGCTGGAACAATCCGGGTTTCTCTTAGCTCGCCAGTCTGGATAGTCTCTTTCGGCATACGCAGAACGCGTCGCGCCGGCGCTTCCGGTATCAGGTCAATTACATCATTCAGGGTTGCCCACCAGCAGAGTTCCGGAAGTGACAGCTGGTGATCGCCAGGCAAAGCCATCTGGCTGCATGCGGCCCTGATAATCCAGAGTGCGGTGTTGCCCTGCGCAATGTTTTCCAGGCGACCGGGCGCGCCATTCTGCCTGAACTCATTATCGTGGCTGTAGCAAAGGGACACCAGGCCGTTTTCAGTTTCTGACACAGTAAATTCGTGGTGATGCCATGTCCCGGGCTGCTCCCACTGGCAGCAGCTGAACGTCTGCACGAAAGACGCCAGCGCATTACGCCCACCAGCGGCTTTTATCACGCGCTCGTGACTGAAAAAGGGAAGCAGTGAGGGCTCGTCCAGTAACGGCTGTGTCCAGTCATTTATCCGCCCTGATGGCATGTCTGCCATATCCATCGTTGGTGTGCTGATCACCACCCGGCCCTGAAACAGCTTTAACAGGTCTGGACCTGGCTTCAGCAATACAATCCCGGTGCGCGGTGCTACCTCTGGAGTAAGTAATGCTCTCACAGTCACCTCAGTGCACGGTTTCGAGCAGTCGAAGCAACTCGGCAAATTTTGATTCGAAGAAATGAGGCTGCGTTTCTCGCGGATTTGCAGGGCTGGTGATGTTTTTACCGTACATGCAGCCTTTAGCCGTCAGAGACCAGAACAGCTTTACACCATCAGTTCCTGATCGGCTGGCTCTGCTTTTGTGCTCCACGATCCCCAGCTTCTCAAGCTGACGATAAGCCTGGCTCGCATTCATTCGAATACTGTGGGCCTTCAGAAGTGCGCTCAGCGAAAGCGTCGGACGGCTTGAACCATCTTTAGCGTCTATTGGTGCGTCGATGGCATATGCAGGCATCATGTTGGGAATGCCGTAATGCTGTTGAATCTTCTGATATGCGCCAAGCTTTGAGGAGTTGGAAAAATTCAGCATTCGGGAGGCTGATTCAAGCAGGATGATACTGGCCTGTACCTCTTCTGGCATGGAAACCACTGGCGGCATTGATGCCAGAGAGTCGTAAGTACGGATTACTTTCAAACTGAACTCGGCGCTGATCCACATCGCGTATGAGTAGACCAGTTCTTTGCATACGAAAGTACCCTGGCTCATTCCGCCCTTAATTACCGATACAGGAATTCCTGTATCGCTCAGAAGCTGAACGAGTTCACTGGTCTGTTGAAGGTTACGCCACAAGGAAGGTTCATGTCGGCGTTCGCCGCCTGCTGCACGATGAAGATCGTTAAGGCAATAACGGCCGGAGTTGTCCTGACGAACGGAAACCCCATCAATCACTAAAAGCTGATTCATGCTTTTTTCTCCACACACTGTTTTTAACTGGCCCCGCCCCATCATCTGCAAATGAACGGGACCAACCTTGTACCAACGACTGCAATTCGCTAATACACCACGCACTATATCCAATTTTACTGTTCATGTAACCAGTTGCGGACCTATGCCGCCACCGGCTGAAACTCGCTGATTACCACCTCCGATTTACCGCCTTTGGTCACCGGTCCCCACTCTACAGTGAATCGCTTAATCTGCCGGTCATCCACCCATACGCCTGCATGCGTCAGGCTGTCGAATAGCGCTTTCTGGTAGTTATCAAGGTCACGATGACGCTTGTCAGGTGGGAACAGCAGCACGTTAACTTCTACGTTCACTGTAATGGGCTGTGGTGCGCGCTTTAGCTGTTCCATAACGGCTGCAAAGGCATTGATGCGAAAAGAGCGCCCGGAGGCGCTAATTTTCATACCTGTACTCGTTGCCCGCCAGTAGCCGTTTACGCTTGGCGGGAACGGCAGAGTTAACTTCATGCAGTCTCCCCAATACCCGGCATGGTAATCTGGCCGGCCAACGACTGCACTGCCTGTCGCAGCATGCGGTAGTTCGACCAGCAAACCCGGTCTACCTGCTCCACCAGCCCGATGAACTCATGAACCGTGCACGGATGATCCACGCGCAAATCAGTCAGCGCGCCGGAGAACCGTTGCAGCTGCTCCGTTACCAGCTCTGGTTCATCATGCTGCTCTGAGAGCCACTGTTTGATCGCCTGCTCGTCCTGGTGCTGCTGGATGAGGCGCAGAGCTGACTGGATGGTGTCCTGAGGGACAACTACGTGCACAGGGTGCTCTACGGAGTCAGCCGCCCATGTATGTGCATATTTGGACTCTGCATAGGTGTATTCATGTTTCATTTTGAACGCCGCCTGAACGCAGGCCCAGACCTCAACGCCACTCAGCTCCAGAATTTCGTGCTTCAGTAGTGGAAGGTCATCGCCATCACCATTCTCAGCTATAGCGGGTGCCGGTTGTTCACTTACTGATTTGGTGACGCCGTAATGCTCTTTGGCGAGCAGGATAATATCCATCAGCTCTGCTGCCTGCAGGTCAGTTTCAAACGTCAGCGTAATGCGTGCGCCCTCCTCGCTCTGCTCTGTCTGACAGTGTTTAGCGATCAGTTCTGCCAGCTTGCGTGACTGGGCAGCACTGAACTGCGGCATAGCATCGGTCTTTGTCAGCTTCTTCTTCCCTGCCGCCTTAGCTTTCTGCATCTGCTCCTGTGCAACCGATGAGGCTTTGACGCCATGTTCGCGCTGCAGGGCTACTGCTGTGGTTGCGGCCACTTCGCCGGACTTCACCATCTCAATCAGAGGCTCGCCAACGGTCAGCAGCTGGAGGTGCTGTTCAACATCGGTGATCGAACGCTTCACCTTTGCGGCAATCTCGGCTGGCTCTAAGCCCTGGTTAACGAGGCGCTGATAGGCTGCAGCACGTTCCAGCGGCAACAGGGCGCGGCCCTGACTACTGGTGACCATGAACGCCACGCTGTCAGCTTCATTTCCCACGAAGTCCTTACACTCAAGGCGCAGCGTATAGCCCGCTTCCTGTGCCAGCTTCGCACCGTAATACCGGTGGTGACCGTCGATAACTTTAATGCCCTTCTCAGTGACCTTAACAGCCAGCGGAGGCACATGCTCACCAGCGATAAAGGCATCACGGAATTCCTCGACATGGGTCTGATCGATATCACGAATGTTGTAATTAGTTTCGACATACAGCTCATCAACGCCCAGCAGGTAAGTTTTGCGGGTGGTAATGTCGGTATCGCTATTTTTTTTGTCGTCGTAAATGCGCGCTAATGTGCTCATGCTGTGGTCAGCTCCCATGTCAGGACAATAATCAGGGCAAAAATCATCACTGCTGCTGTGCGGATGGCCCGGTAGAAAATCTCATTGCGTTGGTAGTGGCTCTTCAGGTGCGCTTTCATAACAAATCCCTGTTCACACTGACTGAAATGATGCGACCGGTGTCTAGTCCACCGTAGCTGCCACAGTTGAGTGAGCCTTTCGCGGCGCAGCGATCGCAGTTCTCTTTGGCTTCGTTGCGGGATGCTTCAAACTTCGCCACCAGCATTGCCTCACGCCAGACCTGTGCAGCACGCAGCCAGAACCCTTTCTCCTCCAGTTCGGCGGCCTGCGTCGCAAGATGGCGATGCTTTTCGCTCTCTTCAGGCAACGGCGCAGTGTTGATCGAATAACTCCAGTCGCTTGACCGCTTCAGGACTCCTCTGGTGAATAACGGTTTGATAAAGCGTTTCACTGAGGTTTCATGCAGGTCAGTCAGCTTGCAGATATCGCGAACTTTCAGCGGGCCTCTGCGGGTGATCAATTCAAGAATTTTTGATTCGTGGTTAACCATGATTCTCTCCCCTTACGCCCCGCGAAAGCCTTCAGGTATCGCGTAGTCAGTTGACGAAACAGCCATCACATCGCGCTGCCACTTGCCGTTGATGCATTTTGGCCGGCCGGCTCTGTCCCATTTCTGTGCTGAACTCAGATAGCCCGGGAACTTGCCAGGACGAAAGATGGTTTCCGGTCGCACGTATTCGCACATCTTTGAGTCTTCAGCCCACTTAGCGATTGAGTAGTCCACGGTGAGGATCAGCTCATCAGCAGTAAAATCTTCAGCCAGGCGACCGCGAATAGGTGCCAGTGAAGATTTTGATTTCTGAAAGCGCATACCAGCTGCACGGTTCAGATGCTCCAGAACACTGAAAGCGGCCTGATTTGCATCAATGGCGTGGTCGGGTTGCGCAGCAACCTGACAAGAAGGGTTTGTTGTAATCTCTGTAGTATTCTCTGTTGTATTCTCTGTAAGAGTGGGACAAATTGACCCGATGGACTGGGACAACTTGACCTTATCCATAGGGACAGATTGACCTTTTCGATCAGGACAATTTGTCTCTCTCGATAGGGACAAATTGTCCCTATCGGTCAGCAAAGGGTTTTCGTAGTTAATTGCGTAATAATTAGTCTGGTCGTGCTGCTTTTTTTTAAGCTGCTCAACATAAATCAGACCCATCTTTTTCAATGAAGAAACCGTTCTTTGTATCGTCTTGCCAGTCCACCAGGGGAACTGCTCATTCCAGGCATTAATGCTGTTATAAACCCACCGCTTGCCGTCATATTCCACGCCGGAATTGGTATCCTCCAGCCAGTAGCAAATCTGCTGCAGCACGATGGCCTCATTCAGACCAATACGCTGCGCCAGCACCGGGCTGATTACCAATGGCTTAACCTTCAGCAATAAACTCATGACGCCACCTTCCTGAACTTCTGACTGAACAAAGCGCGGGGCTGCATGCATGGGTGCGGATAGTTGGGGCGCATGTAAATCACACGATGATTCACCACGTCTACGCCTACCGTTTCCACCACGACGCCCCGATGGTCCTTATAACGCTCCACCCAGGGTTTAATGATCTCGTTTTCCATCAGTTCACACCTGACTGCGCCGGGCGGCGGTAAAACGATTTCCACGCTGCCTCAACTACCAGACGAGTGGTTGACTGGTAGTTGTTAGGGCCACCAACGGTCGGTATGATTTGCTCATAGACAGGGACGCCAGCGATAACACGGCAACGGAATTGCCGAACTGCTTTGGTTTGGCTTACAATGGACATGCGATTGATTCTCCACACACGTTGATTTAGTCGCGACCGACGCTCAGGGCTGCAATCCCTGGGCGTCACTTTTTTGGGGCTTAAACTTTTCATCTCAAATATCCTGCGCTTCGATCTGCACACCTGACGCATCAATCTTCCTGCCGTTCGCCACGAACATATCCACTGAGTGCTCAGCAACGCCGACGCCATACAACGCCATGAAGCCAAGAAAACCGTGAATCTGGTGACGCATTTTTTTGTGGAACAACGCGGAAAGGGTTTTGCGCTCTTTGCTGTCGATCACACCGTCAGACGCGGCGGCAATTTTGGCGATCGCTAACTCACCAGCTGCTGCGCTCGTTTTCATTTCGATGTCGTACAAATCGACCTTATCGACCTCTTTCACTGCGGATACATCCACCAGCAGTTTTCCGTGACGTGCCGCGAAAAATTCGGCCAGGCATGCGGTACCAGATAACTCTTCCATCTTCATGAGTTCATCCAGGGTGAAGAAACGACTGCCACATTTGCGGTACATGTGGTTGTGAAACTGATCGATGGTCATGCCTAAGTCATCGGCCATACCTAAACGACCCGCTTTATGTGCCTTGCACATCAGCCGAATTGCTGTGTTGATTGTGTCTACCATTTGTTTTTTCCTTGGGTAGTTATGCTGTGATGTTTTTTTACTTATCCTGCTTTTCTTGGCATTCCATCCTTTGGGTGGGGATAGATGTCTGGCCTTAATTGGTGGGGAGTTACTGCCCATCCGCCCCATTCACAAAGTGAAATGACGCGCTCGGGCGGAACTCGGTTCTTTGTAATCCAGTTAGCGACAGACTGAACGGAGTTGAATCCAAACCGTCGAGAGACTTCCGACATTGAACCAACAGCACGAACAGCTTTTTCGCTAACATTCTTGAAGCTTTGCGGCATCTTTGGGTCCTCATAAGTGGGGTAAGCTCAATACTACTTAAAGTAGTATTTTTATGCAACTTAAAATAGAAATGACAACTATGTTTTGTGCGCTTACTCTTCCACTTATGGTGGAAGAAACTAAATACAAAGACTTTGCCGACAGGCTTAACAAGTCGCTCCAAAGCAAGGCGCTGGGAGTTAAAGAGCTTTCAGAACTCAGTGGCGTCTCTTATGAGATGGCGCGGCGCTATACGCTTGGCACTGCAAAGCCGAGGGATGAAAAAATGATGAGGATCGCTGAGAAGCTTTCTGTCTCGCCTGCATATCTTGATTACGGCGTAATGGAAAACTTTGATATGCCGGACAAAGGAACTGTGAGGATCAAACAGTTAGACCTGCATGCATCTGCTGGTCATGGATATGTAAACCCTCCGTTCCCCACTGTTATAAGCTCCATTGAGATACCGGAGACAAGGATTTATGAGTTATTCGGTAGACGGACACTTGAAGGAATCGAATTAATTAACGTTGATGGGGACAGCATGATGCCAACGCTTTCCCCGCGTGATTTATTGTTTGTTGATAGAGCAATAGACCACTTCAATGGTGATGGCGTCTACGTCTTTAACTTTGAAGACTCGACTTTTGTTAAGCGATTACAAAAGGTTAAGGGCAGAAAACTAGCAGTCCTCTCTGATAACGAAAAATATCCTCCCTTCTTTATTGAAGAAAACGAGATGGCTGACCTTTACATCTTCGGCAAGCTAATCAGGTGCTTGCCTCTAAAGATGCTCGATTTTGGATAAACAATCCTTCTGAAGAAACCGGCTTAGGCCGGTTTTTTTTCGTCTGCATATCAGCCATTTACGGCTAAATCCAACGCCACTCCTTTATTTTCTACTTTTTGTAGTTGATTTTCTCTACTTAAAGTAGCTATATTCTACACATCGGAGTTGCTCAAAACTTTAGAGAGTGAGAATGAAAGTGATCAAGAACATGTCGAATACAAAGCTCTGGGAACTGATCACCTTTCTTTACCTCTTCCCGGATGCTGAGTTGGTTTGTGACGGTGATATCGGTGTAGTGACCATGCAGTGCGGTAGTGAAAGCCTGGCTTACGGGCCAGCGTTCTAAGGGTACGAAATTGCTGTGTTGGCGGTTATTCAGAAGGCTTGGTTTAACCGCCCTTTTTCACAACGACAAGGACATTTGCAAAGCGGGTGTTTTCGAACGCTTTAGAGGCGTGGAGTAAGTGTCCTTCTCGTTGTGGTGAATGCGGCTAGCGCACGCGGAAGACTGTCAAACAGCGCATGCTGAAAGTCTAAGAGTTTCCGCTCTGGTGTTTGTCAGTCTGATCAGAGCACCGGGAGGCACCCGGCACCGCAGCAACCTTTCATGTGTGTGGAGTAATCGGGCTGTGGGTTATTGCAGTAACCCACCAGCCAATTTAAACGAATCCCAAAAGTTTTTTATTGCCGTCACTGGCAAGGGATTCATGCAACCAAAAAAATCGTGTGTGGAGAATTTCATGGAAAAGCCAAACGACCATATCACCGTCGGCATCGTTACCCTGCCCTACAGCCATATCCTGAACGGCTGGATATTGCCTGATGGCTCGGTAATCAGTAATCCCATTAAGGCGCAGCGTGAAGCAGAGCTGCTTAATAAAACCATCAACATCACCATCCACTGAGGGCCGGCAGCATGCTTTCTTTCAAATCAAATAAAGAAGTTGTGGCAGCTGGCCACCAGTTCGCCAAAAACATAGGCAAGGAAACCTCACTGCTGGAGATGGCAAAGATGGTTACGGAGCTGGCGTCTCGTCTCGACGTTGCCAACGTCCGCGCCAGCCTGATGGCTGCAGAGGTTCTGCGTATCAACAGTGTTCTGCCTGATACGATCACTGCGCTTCATTTGGCCGGCGCAGATATGACCCTGATTGATGACCTGAATGCAGCAATGGCCACGCCAGCCAGCGATCAGTGGATTCGCACCCTCCGCGGTGAAGCGTTCGGAGAAGCACGGCGCGCCATTTCAACACTGGGTAACCACCAGCAGCCCGGCATTTCACACGCGATCAACATCATTTCCCAAATGGAAATGGATTTACTTCGCTCACGTCCGGTAACGCTGAAGGTGGTGTCATGAAAAAGATCGCACAATTTCGCCGCAGCACAGGCCCCAATGCCGGTTTCAGTGAAAAGTTGGCCTGGCAGTTATCCAAAGGCCCGGCTACAGGCAGCGAACTGGCAGAACGTCTCGGCATGACGCTGCGTGAGTTTAATCGCTTAGTCCTTCACATCATGCGCCGCGGTGGTGAAACCCTTCAGGTTGAGGCATCCAATCAGGTCTGTCTCGGTGGTGGCTCCATTGACCGCACTTACACCCTGGTCAGAAATCCTCGCCGTGTTGCTCCCCCGGCATGTAAGCCAATAGTTATCAACTACAGCAACGACCGGTCTGAAGAGGCTATTAATCGCCATCGTGAAGCAGCTGCACGCCGTGCTCGTCTGATTGCCAGCGGGCTGTATCTGGAATGCATGGGTTAAGGGGATCGAGATGAGTGAAGTAAAACGTTACGGCTATTTGGGCATTGTCGAGGAAGAGGATGGCGAGGTAGTCAAATGGGAAGACTACGCTGCCCTCAAAGCAGAGCGTGACGCACTGGCGGCTGAGAATGCACGATGCAAATTCGAAATATCACGGTGCCATCAGGCTGTGGATGAAATGTTTAAACAGCGTGGAAAATGGGTTGATAGAGAATGGCTGTCTGCTGTCTGGGCCACTTCGAAACGCCTTAAAGAGAACACCCCAGCCACCGACGCCTACCTCAACTCTGTGCGGGCTGAGGGCGTGGAGATGTTGGCCGCAAAACATCAGGCTATCGTTGATACGCTCAATGGTGATTCGCTATTCGCTGACGGTGAGCGCCGGCATGCATCAATTGCAGCAGCAGCCGTTCATTTCGCCGCCCAACTCCGCGCCGGTAAGGATGGTGAGTGATGGATACTCGTGAGCCAATGCGACGCTGTAAAAATGACAGTGACAAAATGAATCTGCCTGAAGGGAAGACATGTAGTTACTGCGTTCATTGCCGCCGCTGCACAATGATTTTTGGACACATCCCAACAGATGAAGTGTGCGACTGGGCACCATCAAGATTCCGCCTGGCTGAGCCAGTTATCCGCGCAGGAGAGCCATCATGGAATTATTGAACGAGCTGGTTGAGCTTGCGAGCAAGACTACAAAGGGTGCGTGGGTTGCAGATTCTGGAGAGGGATGGGACGCGATTATTTCTCAACAGGACATGGTTAACAGCAACTTCATCATCGGCGAATTTATAGGGCCAGACAGCACGGTCAATAAAGATTTCGTATTGGCGGCCAGTCCAGAAAACATCCTCGCCATTGCCGAAGCATTCCGGGCGCTGGAGCAGCGCGCAGAAGCAGCAGAGGCGCTAAATAACCATCTGGAATTAGCTGTTAGAAAGGCCGAGGGTGTGAGCGAAGCGCTGAGACGAAAGGCAGAAGCAGCAGAGGCGAAGCTGAGCGCGCTTCAGGATGGTTTTGCTGAGGCTATCAGGCACAAAGACAGGTTGGCCGATGAGCTGAACGAACTGGCGAAGCAGGAGCCTATTTATCAGCTTATTGATGATGGTAACTGGTATGACGCTGAGAAATATATCTATGACGAATGCGTTAGAAATGGCGATAAGGGCCGCATTGTGTTCACCCACCCCGCGCCCGCCGCTGACCTGGCTGAACTGGTGCCGGTAGCCATCCCTAAAAACGTTTTTAACGTGATTTATGACGAGTGCGGCGGATTTGTAGAAACGACAGCTAATGCGCAGCACATATGGGAATACTGCCGCGCCGCAATACTGCACAATGCTGGGCGGCTATGCTGGCAGCAGCGCCGGAGGTGGGATGATGGCTAAGCACCGTAACACAACTGCCCGCATCGAAAAGAAGGTTTCAAAGGTCGCTAAAGAGCTGCTGCTGGCGCTTTATCCCAGCCTGAATGGCAATGACTTCACTGTCGAGGGTGACAGCTTTAAATCCTATCGCGGCACCGTGTGGCATGATCAGCACGTTGTATGGTTCGGCCCTGACTACTTCGGTGAGTGGGACGAATCAGAATGCTACTGGCTGCTTTACTCTTGGCTTATTGATAATACGACAGACTGGGAAGGCATCGGCAAGGCTCATGACGCCGTGGGTTGGCATCCTGATGTGGAAGTTGATGAGTCCCCGTTCTACTCGTCCTGGCGCGGTGCTTCCCGTGCTGAAGTCATCAGTCATTGCCGTGATCTGGTTAAAGCTGGCGTGACACTTGACCACATGCGCTGAGGATATACTGATGCCTAAATCCCCCGCCGAACGCAAAGCAGCGCAGCGTGCCAGACAGGCCGCTGCCGGTGCTAAAAAGCTGGAACTGGCGCTGGATAGTCAGGAACTGGAGATGCTGGCGCAGAACTGCGCCGCACGCCGCCCCGGTCGTGAACCGTATGAGCTGAACGAATACATAGCGTTGCTCATCCGCAAAGATGCCGCAGAGCTGGCCCAGCAGATCGAAGCGCTGGCCAGGCAGAAATGCGGGAAGTGTGGCGATCAGTTGCCGGTGCGGTCATGCCCTTGCCAGGGTGAAGCGGCGTGCTGGACCACCAGCGGCTGGCATAAACTGAAGTTGAAAATCGATACGCCGTGACCCGTCACGGATAAAACCTGATGCAGCAGGAAGTGTGGAGAATAGATATGGCCAATATTGAAATGATATTTGAAAGCGAAGCAATGGAAAAAATTGGTGTTACTTCCCGAACAACAATGAGGACTTACGTGTTGAATTATTCCTTCCCCAAGCCAGTTAGGAATCGCCCTAAGAAATACCTACTGGCTGAGGTGGAACAGTGGATTTTGAATGGTGGCGTTAATCAGAGATCAGCTTAATCTGTTCGAAAATCTTATCAGCGTAAAGCTCATAAGCAACACGCTGCTCTGCTAACCAATCGTGCTTGTTATAGACAGCAAGCACTCCTCCAAGGTCGTGCCCCAGCATCTTTTCGATGACGTGGGGCGCAACACCCTCCTCTGCTAACCGTGTCGCCATCGTTCTGCGAAAGTCATGTGCAGTAAAATCACCAAAGTTGAGTTGATCACGCAAGAGCCGCACATACCTTGTAGAGGAACCAATGCTCAGGGGAATGCTCTTTTCGAACGCGCCCTGAAACAGTAAGCCATTTCCGGAATCAATTGCCTTTTTGAGAAAAGGTTCTATTTGTTTGAAAATGGGTCTTCTAATAATTTTATTAGTTTTGCTGCGATCTGATGGCAGAGTCCAGATGCCCTCTTCAAAATCAAACTCCTCTTTACGCGACTCTCTTAACTCACTGTTGCGTGAGCCATAGAGGATGAGACATTTGATGAGCATCTTACTCGAAAATGTAGCTGTGGATTTGTCATTCTCAATCCAGATTTTGGCTAATTGTCGATAGGTAAGAACCGTGTCGCCAGTTTTAGGGTTTCGGCCAAACTCTTTTGGATTCAGTCTAAGAAGTGATGAGTCCTCAATAAATTGGCGTCTCGTGCACCATGCTATGGCACCACGCAAATGCACCAACAGCTTACGGGCTTTCAGCGGATTGGCTTGCTCTTGCTCAGTAAAAAAATCCACCCAGGCGCTGACAGGTATGTGCTCGATTGGTAGATCGGCAAAGTACTTTTCCATCTCATTGAGAACTATGCGCTCATACACTTCAGCGGTGCTTTTTCTCAATGACTGGAGTACGTAATTGTCATACCAATATGTTATGCACTCATGTACGGTTGGCTTCTTTTTCTTTACGATTTGCTGATGTTTTGGATCGATGCCTTCAGCAATGAGGCTTTTATACTCACCTACCTTTATACGCGCGTCACGTAGTGACACAGCAGGGTATCGACCTATGCCAAGCCTATGTTGGCTGCCATTTATTCTGTACCGGTATTGAAAGCTGACTACCCCTTTAGGGGTTATTCTTATCCCTAAACCATCAGCATCTGTGATTTCCGCTGGTCCGCTATAGGGCTTGCCATGCAATCCGCGTAGCTTTGTGTCGCTAATAGCCATTATGTACTCACCATCAAAATCCATGACTCAATATGTACTTAAAGGCCATTGTACACAGATGTTTATTAGTGTACAGAAATGAAGGCAGGCATAATTAACTGAACAATAATAAATTTATAAAACAGAGAGATATGAACGAAAATGATAGCTATTGAACGATGATGTTTTTGACTGTTTGTTAAATTTGAAACCGGCAAAATTATGCCCAGGACCTGCAGCTGTCGATCCGTGGCTTTGGCTCACGCTCGACCTATGGCGTGCGCGGTTTACGCATCTATGTCGACGGCATTCCGGCCACCATGCCGGACGGCCAGGCGCAAACCTCGAATATCGATATCGGTTCAATCGACCACGTTGAAGTCCTGCGCGGGCCGTTTTCCGCGCTGTACGGCAACGCCTCTGGCGGAGTGGTGAATGTCACCACCCAGGCCGGGCAACAGCCGCCCACGCTGGAGGCCAGCAGCTGGTACGGCAGCTATGGCAGCTGGCGCAACAGCGTCAAAGCCAGCGGCGCGACCGGCGACGGCAGCCACGCCGGGGATGTGAACTACACCGTTTCCGCCTCACGCTTTACCACTCACGGCTATCGCGATCACAGTTCGGCGCAGAAAAATCTCGGCAATGCGCGGCTCGGGGTGCGGATTGATGATGTCAGTACCTTAACCCTGCTGTTCAACAGCGTGCATATTGATGCGCAGGACCCGGGCGGGCTGACGCCGTCCCAGTGGCGCGACAATCCGCGTCAGGTGGTAAGCAACGTTTCGCTCTACAATACGCGTAAAACTGTCGATCAGACCCAGGGCGGCCTGCACTACCAGCGCCAGATGAGCGACAACGACGATCTCAGCGTGATGGTCTACGCCGGGGTACGGGAAACCACCCAGTTTCAGTCGATTCCCGCCAGCCTACAGACCAATGCCCGCCATCCCGGCGGCGTGATCGACCTGACCCGCCACTATCAGGGGATCGATACCCGCTGGACGCACCGCGACACGCTGCTGTCGATTCCGGTGACACTGACCGGCGGTCTCGACTACGAGACCATGACCGAACGGCGTAAAGGCTATGAGAACTTCACCGTCAGCAACGGCGTGACGCATTACGGCGATCAGGGTAACCTGCGCCGCAACGAGCGTAATCTGATGTGGAACCTCGACCCCTATCTGCAGACGGCCTGGCAGCTGACCGATAAGCTGTCGCTGGATGCGGGCGTGCGCTTTAGCACCGTCAACTTCGACTCCAATGACTTCTACGTTGGTAACGGCAACGGTGACGACAGCGGCAATGCCCGTTATCACAAATGGCTGCCGGCGGCGTCGCTGAAATATGCGTTTGATCCGAGCTGGAACGCCTATCTTTCGGCCGGTCGCGGCTTTGAAACCCCGACCATCAATGAGCTTTCTTACCGTTCTGATGGTCAGTCGGGCCTGAATCTTGGCCTGAAACCGGCCACCAGCGACACGCTGGAGATCGGCAGCAAAAAACGGATCGGCAATGGCCTGGTCAGTGCGGCGCTGTTCCAGACCGATACCCAGGATGAAATTGTTGCTGATACCAGCAGTGGTGGACGCACCACCTATAAAAATGCCGGGGAGACCCGCCGCCGCGGACTGGAGCTGGCGTTAGATCAGCAGTTTGGCTGGGACTGGCAGCTGAAAATGGCCTACACCCTGCTGGATGCGCGCTATCGCAGCAACGCCTGTGGCAGCGACAGCTGTGACGGCAACCGCATCCCGGGCATCGCCCGCAATATGCTGTACGCCGGACTGGGCTATGTGCCGGAACAGGGATTCTATGCCGGGGCTGAAATGCGTTATCTGAGTCAGATCGCCGCTGACGATCAGAATGAGGTCAAAACGCCGTCCTACACCGTGGTTGGCCTGAACAGTGGTTATAAGTGGCAGGTCAGCGACTGGACGCTGGACCTGTTTGGGCGGGTCGACAACCTGTTTGACCGCGAGTACGTCGGATCGGTGATCGTCAATGAGAGCAATGGTCGCTACTTCGAATCGGCACCGGGCCGCAATTACAGCGTTGGTTTAACCCTCGGCTACGCCTTCCGCTAAAACAAGTCGGGCTACCATTGCGGTGGCCCGACTCTTAAGCTCACACGCTAATCAGGCGCGCGAAGTCAGCTGCGCCAGAATATCAGCGCTGCTGCCGGTTTCGCCTAAGCGTGGGAAGATCAGGTTGACGCTATTGTTGTGGGTATTGAGGTCTAAATCGGTCATCGCGTCGGTGGCCAGCGTGACGTTGTAACCTAATTCATATGCCTGGCGTGCCGTGGATTCAACCCCAATGCTGGTGGCGATGCCGCAAATCACCACCTGCGTAATGCCACGCTGCTGCAGCTGCTGGTGCAGTGGCGTCGCGTGAAAAGCCCCCCAGGTGTTTTTTGTGATGCTCAGGTCGTCCTGCTGCGGCGTCATTTCCGGCACCAGGGTGGCCCAGTTGGCCGGCAGTTCGCCGCCATGCCGTGCCTGTTCAGTCCGTCCCGGTGCACCGCCCGCCACGTTGACCAGTACCACCGGCAGATCGCTGGCACGAAACGCCTGTGCCAGGCGCGCGCACTGCTCAATCACCGGCTGCGGCTGATGTACCAGTGGCAGCGCAACGATGCCGTGCTGCAGGTCGATTACAATCAGCGCGGTTTTCGCATCAAGTGTGGTTACAGCCATCTTTAGTCCTCTCAGGGTTCATGTTCAGTCAGTCGTTGAAGTAAAGGGATGGCGTCAATCAGCTGCTGTCGCTCGGCCGGGGTAAGTCGCGCCTCAAATGCCTCAATCAGCCAGTCGTCACGCCGGGCACGGCTGGCGGCGATCACCGCCAGGCAGGCGTCAGTGGGACGGTAACGGGTTTTGCGTCCATCGTGCGGATCGGGTTCGCTGGTCACCATACCCGCCTCCAGCAGCGTTGCCACGGTGGCCCCCATCGACTGGCTGCGCACTCCTTCCGCCGCCGCCAGTTCAGTGACCGTCATCGCCCCGTCACGCACCAGGTAGCCCAGCACCGCCACCTGCGACCAGGTGAGTTCACCCGGTGGCGCAGACTCACGCAGTTTGCGGCCCAGCTTGCCCACCAGCATACGCAGCGTGGCAGCAGGTTCGCTTAAATCGCACATCGCCCTCTCCTCAGGTTTGACGGTCAGTATAGAGATACGAAGGTAAACTGTGTAGTTTGCCCTGGTATCAATTTGTAATTTCCGGCCGTTGCAGATAGTGGATCAGGCTATGAAAGCGCAGCGGCGTGCTGAGCGGATTGCGGTAGCTGTGCGTGACGTCGGCGCGAAACTGAAACGCCGCGCCACGCGGCAGACGCCGCCACAGATCGCCGACCCCGAGCAGCAGCTCTCCCTCAATCACCACCACCTGTTCGATGCAGCCCGTCTCATGCGGCGAAGAGATGCTCTGCGCACCGGCAGCCAGTTCAACCGCCAGCAGATCAAAGCGCAATTGCGGATCGTAGGGCAACAGCGGCTGGACCGACATTTCGGCATTGGGCTGGCTGAAGGCAGCCGGACTGCCTGGCGCGGGGCCGCCCTCAATGAAATACGAAAACGGCACGTTAAAGCCGGTGGCGATCTTCCACAGTGTCGCCACCGTCGGGCTGGATTCGCCGCGCTCGATCTGGCCAAGCATCGCTTTACTGACGCCGGTGCGTTCGGCGGTCAGCGTCAGGCTCCAGCCGTTGGCCTGACGTAGCTGTCTGAGTGCGCTGCTCAGATGGTGTTGAAGATTGCCCATTAATTCTCCTGAATTGAGACGCCTGCTGCGGTCATCAGCCTGTTCGCTGACCGGATGGCGGCAGTGTAGCACTTGTGCGTTATAGCGCATCATGCGACTATGTGCGCTATAACGCACAATTGGGGATCAACCGATGTCTGAGGTCGCCGTTCAACCCCGCTTTACCCTGCCGATGCTGGTGTCGGGTTTTGTCGCCGTGCTGGTGGGATACAGCAGTACCGGTGCAATTGTTTACCAGGCTTTTCAGGCGGCTGGCGCCTCGCCCGGTCAGATTGGCGGCTGGCTGGCGGTGCTGGGACTCGGGCTCGGCATTGCCACGCTCGGGCTGTCGCTGCGCTATCGCATGCCGGTGCTGGCCGCATGGTCAACGCCGGGCGCGGCGCTGCTGGCGACCAGCTTTCACGGCATCACCATCAATGAAGCGGTCGGGGTGTTCGTTTTCGCTAACCTGCTGATTGTGATCTCTGGCGTGACCGGCCTGTTTGCCCGCCTGATGAATTACATTCCCGCCTCGCTGGCGGCGGCGATGCTGGCCGGTATTTTGCTGCGCTTTGGCCTGCAAACCTTTGCCGATTTACAAACCAACTTTGTGCTGTGCGGCAGCATGTGCCTGGCCTGGCTGCTGGCCCGTCGCTGGCTGGCGCGTTACGCCATCCTGCTGACGCTGCTGATCGGCGTGGCGGTGGCGCTGGCGCAGCGGGCGATCCACTTTCCACCGCAGCCGATTATGCTGGAGCTGCCGCAGCCGGTGATGCCGCACTTTACCCTGACCACGCTGATCGGCATCGGGCTGCCCTATTTCCTGGTCACCATGGCGTCGCAGAACGCGCCCGGCATCGCCACGCTGCAGGCGAACGGCTACCGTCCGCCGGTTTCCGCGCTGATTGGCTGGACCGGTTTTATCGCGCTGTTACTGGCGCCTTTTGGCGGTTTTTCGGTCTGTGTCGCGGCGATAACTGCGGCGATCTGCATGAGTGAAGAGGTGGATGCCGATCCGCAGCGACGCTGGCGGGCGGCGGCACTGGCCGGCCTGTTTTATCTGCTGGCGGGCGCATCCGGCGCGCTGATCGCGGTGTTGTTCAGCGCGCTGCCGGCGGAACTGATCCAGGCGCTGGCCGGACTGGCATTGCTGGCCACGCTGGGCGGCAGCCTGCAACGCGCGCTGGAGCAGCCAACCGAGCGCGATAGTGCGTTAATCACCTTTCTGATCACCGCCTCGGGGGTCTCGCTGCTCGGCATCGGTCCGGCCTTCTGGGGACTGGTCGGCGGCGTTATCGCCCACCTGCTGCTGGTGCGTAAGCGCGCTGATTAGCGCTCAGCGCGGTTGTTTTTGCAGCAGCCGGTGAAAAAACCGCTGCATTTGCCCCCTTTTCCGCCGTTTGATTTGTCATTGTCCCGCGTAAAATCAACCCAATCGTCGATAACACGCGATTTTCTGCCTCAGACAACGACCGATAAGGGCCCAACAGGTGGCAAAAACTTTTCTGCGCAGCGGTAATTTAGATGCAGTTCTGGCGTTAGGTGAAAATGGCCAGCCGGTCTATGCCTCAGCGTTACAAATTCGCGAGACCCTGCGTCTGCGCCGTCAGGGCGCACTGGCAGATTGCCTGGCCATTCCACAGGCCAACGACCGGGGCGATCGCCTCGACTGGTATGCGCCCTTCAGCGGCCGGGTGAAATCCTGGCTGGCCGCCAGCGATCATGAGCGCCGCGCCGCGCTGCAACATCTCACCGCCTGCCAGCAGGATATGCAGGCGCTCAGTACGCGCGCGCGCGCGGCAGAGAATCCGGCCATGCGCCTGTTCGGCGCACTGCTCAGCAAAAGCCTGCAGTTTCCCGATCAGCAGTATGTTTACCTGGTCGATGGCAAACCGGTGATCACCTTCTGGGGCTTTGTCGATGCCCAGGCCCGCAGCCGCGATGACGCGCTGGCCTGCCTGCGCGATACGCTGGAAGAGAGCCTGCCGCCCCTGCTGGTCGAGCCTTCGCCTGCGCCCGTCGCCGGGCCGGTCACTATCGAACCGCTGCTGGCCGAGCCGTTACTGGCCGAGCCGCTGCCGGTCGAACCGGAACCGGAACCGACAGCCGAACCGGTTGTCCTGCCCGCCGCACCGGCGGTCGTTACGCCTTCCGCACCCGCTGCGGCGGGCCGTTTCCGCATCTGGATGATAGTGCCGCCGCTGGCGATTGCCGCCGCCGTGGCCGTGGCGGTGCTGCTGCACCGTCCGCAACCGGTCAGCACCCCGGTTGCGCCGCCGGCGACGCCGGCTGCTGTGCCGGTGGTCAGAACGCCGTCGGTGGTCAACGCCGCCGAAAAACTGGCGGCTTCCCTGCCGCAAAAACCGGCCACGGTTAATGCCGCCGCCGCTGCACCTGCCGCCGCGTCTGCTACCCTTGCCAGTGTGGTGACCCCGGCAGTGCCGGCCCGGCCGGACGATCTGATCGTCACCCCGGATGCGGTGCGCGACGGCCAGGTTGAGGTGATTGATGGCCGCTGGCGCGTCACGCTTGGCTCAATGCCAACCGCAACCGGCAAGCCGGCAGTGATGCGTTTTCAGTTTAAAAATGGCAAAGGCAGCGTACAGATCGCCCAGGACAATACCCGTTGTAAGGCGGACGTCAGCGCGGCGATGACCAGCGCCGGTAATCTGGTGATCGAAAGCCGCTACACCGCTAAATGCGAGAATAAATCCCGCTATCGCATGCCGCTGCTGATCTGCCATGCCAGCATCGGTGCCGCAGTGTGCGAAGCGCAATATGCTGATGACCGGGTCTTCCCGATGACGATTAAGCGTGAGAGTAAATAAACATGCTGGCTCCCCTGATCGATGACAAACAAAAAATTTCGCTGATTGAAAACAGCGGCGTGCAGTTTCTGGATTTTGGTCTGCAGCTCTCAGCTCCCCAGGCGCGCCGCCAGTTTGTGCGCCAGACCGCCAACGGCCCGTTGCTGCGGCTGAACGTGGATGGCAACAGCGGTAAGTTTCTGCTCTACCCGGAAGATGGCGGCGCACCGGAAGTGGTGCGTCCGGAGTCAGACATCGCGCTGGTTGATTCGCTGACCCTGCTCTCCGGCTGCTGGCTGCCGCTGCCGATGCTGCGTTGCGCCAGTGGACGGCGGTTTATTGGCGGACCGGAAAACTGGGCGCGGATGCGTCTGGTGGCGCTGGAAACCCCTGACGCCGCCGGCAATACCCATCGCGTCAGCCTGGCGTTTGATACCCGCTGCGTGGCGGAACAGGATGGCGGCGAGAAGCTCGGCCTGTCGGCGGCCGATGCGCAGAATGGCGTGACCTTCGCGCTGGCCTGGCACAACTACGAGCTGGGTGAGTTTCTCGACCACACCTGGGTCGACGGCTGGCTGCGTGAAACCTTTACCGATCGGGTCTCTGACCGCCGCGAGCAGGCGATCAATCAGGCGCTGCGTGAGTTTGAATATCAGGCACACTACCTCAATCTGCTGGAGCTGCTGGGCGAACAGCTGAACCTCAGCGAGTTCCACATTCAGGCCGCTACGCTGCAAACGCCAGCGGTTAACGTCGATATCATTCTGGACGTCGGCAACTCACATACCTGCGGCATTCTGGTGGAAGATCACCCGGAAGAGAGCAACGGACTGAAGCAGACTTATGAGCTGCAGCTGCGTGATTTATCCCAACCGCATCAGGTCTATAACGAACTGTTTGACAGCCGGCTGGAGTTTGCCGAAACCCGTTTCGGTAAAGAGAACTTTTCGCTGGAAAGCGGCCGCGAGCACGCCTTTATGTGGCCGTCGCTGACCCGCGTTGGCCGTGAAGCGAGCCGCCTGGCCCTGCAGCGGGTCGGTCTGGAAGGCAGTACCGGCCTTTCCAGCCCACGCCGCTATTTATGGGACGAAGCGCGCTACCAGCCAGGCTGGCGCTTTAATAATCCTGGCGCGCAGTCTGAACCGCTGGCCTGCGCCGCCCCGTTTACCACCCTGCTGAACGATGAAGGCCAGCCGCTCTATACGCTGCCGCTGGACGATCGGCTGCCGGTGTTCTCACCGCACTACAGCCGCAGTTCCCTGATGACCTTTATGCTGTGCGAGCTGCTGGCCCAGGCCCTGATGCAGATGAATAGCGCCGCCCAGCGTCAGCGGATGCCGCAAAGTCACGCGCCGCGTCAGCTGCGCCATGTGATCCTGACGCTGCCTTCAGCGATGCCAAAACCGGAACGTGAAATTTTCCGCCGCCGGATGCAGCAGGCGATTGCGCTGGTGTGGAAAGCCGAAGGCTGGCTGAGCGACGACGAAGATGTCGCGCCGGCCGGTCCGCGCCACAGCCCGAAACCGCTGCCGGATGTGCAGATGGAGTGGGATGAAGCGACCTGCGGCCAGATGGTCTGGCTGTTTAATGAAACTCAGGTGAACTTTGCCGGTCGCGCCGAAGACTTTTTCAGCAGCATGGCCCGGCCGGATCGCCCGCGTGAGGCGGATGAGCTGCCGGGTAAAAGCCTGCGCATCGCCTCGATTGATATCGGCGGCGGCACCACCGATCTGGCTATCACCCAGTACCGGCTGGACGATGGGCTTGGCAACAACGTGAAAATCACCCCGCGGCTGCTGTTCCGTGAAGGCTTTAAGGTGGCCGGTGACGACATCCTGCTGGATGTGATCCAGCTGTGGATCCTGCCGGCGCTGCAACAGCATCTGCAGAAAGCCGGACTGACGCTGGCTGAGCCGCTGATGAACAAGCTGTTCGGTCACGACAGCCGGATGGACGGTCAGGCCACCCTGCGCCAGCAGGTAACGCTGCAGCTGTTTATTCCGCTGGCACAGGCGGTGCTGGAGCGCTACGAAAACTGGGACCCGCTGGAGAGCCACGCCGAGATCAACGCCCTGTTTGGCGAACTGGTAGAGCAGTCGCCTGGCGAAGCGGTACTGGCTTTCGTCAACGGTGAAATTCAGCGTGAGCTGGGCGTCAACAGCCGCTTCGACCTGTTACAGGTGCCGCTGGTGGTCAGCCTGGCGCAGCTGCACGGCGAGTTTATGCAGCACCGGATGGCGATCATCCCGGCGCTGCGCTCCATGTGTGAAGTGGTGTCGCTCTATCAGTGCGATGTGCTGCTGCTGACCGGCCGTCCGTCGCGCTTCCCCGGCATTCAGGCGCTGGTACGCCATCTGCAACCGCTGCCGGGCAGCCGTATTCTGTCGCTGGAAGGCTATCACACCAGCGACTGGTATCCGTTTAACAAGCATGGTCGCATCGATAATCCGAAATCGACCGCCGCCGTTGGCGCGATGCTCTGCCTGCTGGCCCTGGACCTGCGCCTTAGCAGCTTCTGGTTCCGCGCCGGCGATTTTGAACCCTATTCCACCATCCGTTACCTCGGTATGCTGGATGAAAATCAGGCCCTGACCGACGAAAACCTCTGCTACAGCGAGATCGACCTCGACGATGCCGGTTTTGCGCTGGATAAGAAGAGCAGCTTCCGCATTCGCGGCAACGTCTGCCTCGGCTTCCGCCAGCTGGATAACGATCGCTGGCCCGCCTCACCGCTCTACAGCCTGACGCTGAACGATGCCACCCTGGCGCGTAAAGTGGCCGGTGAAAGCGTGTTGCGCATCAAGCTGGCGGTGCAAGCCGGCCCTGATGCGCCGGGTCCGGAAACGCTGGTGCTGAGCGATGCGCGGCTGGATGATGGCAGCCGCGTGCCGCTGGAGCAGCTGAGTCTGAAACTGAATACCCTGTCGGCCACCGGCAACGCTAATGCGCAGTACTGGATTGACAGCGGGAGCGTATGTAAACGATGAAAGTTCTCAAACCCCGCCAGCCGCAGACGCTGGCCAAACGCCTTAACCTGCTGCAGGACGCGCTGAACAACAGCCTGGCCTGGATCGAGACCACCCGCGAACAGTCGCCACGACTGGCGCTGGAAGCGGAAACCCTGACTCTGCAACTGCGTCAGGCGCGGGTGCAGACCCAGGCGCTGGCTCAACAGGTGGCCCGGCCGGTGACGCTGGCGCTGTTTGGTCAGTCACAGGCCGGTAAAGCCTGGCTGCTGAACGAGATGGTGGCCGATGCGCAGGGTCAGCTGGTGACCCGACTGGGCGACAAATCGCTCAACTATTTTCAGCACATCAACCCCGGCAACCTCGATTTTGCCACCGCCACCCGTTTCTGCCATCAGCGTGAACCGCTGTCGGGCGAATGGCCGGTCGAACTGGCGCTGCTGACCGAGGCGGAAATTATCCGGCTGATGATCGCCTGCGCGTCCGCCAGCGTGCCGCCGGATGTGGCGCTGATTGACAGCGGCCTGCAGCGTTTGCAGCGTCACCGCCTGACCAGCCCGCTGGCCGGCCTGGAGAGCGATGCGCTGGTGACGCTGTGGTCGTGGTGCCGCCGCCGTCAGCACTATGACGCGCGCCTCGATCGTCACTTCTGGCCGCAGGCGGTTGAGCTGGCCCCCTGGCTAAGTGTGGATGACCGGGTGCAGCTGTTTTCGCTGCTGTGGCCGAATCAACCGGCGCTCAACGATGCCCTGCGCAGCCTGCTGCATTTACGCCACCAGCTGCGCAACAGCAGCCGGGTGCTGGCGCCGCTCAGCCTGCTGACCGATGCGGCCCTGCTGCCGGCCGAGCAGCTGATTGTGCCGGCCAGCGAGCAGGATCTGCAGCAGCCGGTCGAGGTCTGTCCGACCAACGGCAATCGAATCGGCAAACCGCAAAGCGTGGCGCTGGGGTTACTGGCGTTACTGACGCTGGAAGTGGTGATCCCGCTGAGTTCGACGCCGCGCACCGCGCTGTATGATGAGGCCGACATGCTGGAGCTGCCCGCACCAGGCCAGCCGAATGATGAGGCCGCCGCGGAGGATCGCCTGCGCCTGCAACAGCGCGATCCGCTGCGCGCTGCGCTGCTGGAACAGAAACGCGCCCTGCTGCCCGGCCTGTATGCCGCGCGCCAGGCTATTGATCTGCTGCTGGTCTGTACCGCCGCCAGCCAGCGTCAGGATGCCGATCGGGTCAGCCAGTCGCTGCGTGAATGGCAGCGTCTGCAACCGACCCAGGAGTCGGCTGAAAAACCGCGGCTGATCTGGGCCATCACCCCGCATGACGCCCGTCATCAACAGATTAACGTCGATGAAGCGGTGCAGCGTCAGATGGGACAGCCGGGACGACACTGGGGATCGATGCTGGCGCTGGATCGCGCGGGTGTCGATCGCATGGCCAGCTGGTTGCAGGATGAGATGCAGCCTGAGGCCCGTCGCGAACTGCTGCTGAGCCAGCTGGCGCAGATTCAGCACACCGTGGTTGAGCGGCGTTTATTGCCGTGGACCGAGGCGGGTGCCAGCCCGGAACAGGCGGCGCGCAAACAGAATATCGCCGACACCCTGCTGAAATGTTTACAGCACCGTACCGGCCTGCATGGCGAACTGCTGGAACGTCTGCAGCCGCCGCGTGAAGCGCTGCGCCAGCTGTGGCTTAATCAGTCGAGCCTGAGCCGCAGCACGCCGCATCCGCAGGCAGCAGAAAATCAGTTCGGCATCGGCTTTGAGTTTGATCTGTTCAGCGAATCAGAGCCAGAAGTGCCGGTTCAGCCTCGTCCGAGCGGGCACGGCGCTCAGCATTTTCCGCGCAAGGTACTGCTGCTGTGGCTCGATCACCTGCGCCAGCTGCCGGAAAATCGCAGCCTGCTGACGTTGCTGAATATTGATAAGGCGACCATGGAGTGGCTGGTGGAAGAGTTGATCACCGCCAGTTTCCGCACCGACATGACGCAAAAACTGCAGCAGGCGCTGCATGAGCCCGACAGCCACAGCATCACCCATGAGTCGCGGGCCGATCGTCAGGTGACCCGCGCCATGACGGTGCTGGGTGACTTTGTCGCCTGGCTCGGGTTTTTGCAGCGCCCGGAAGCGGAGCGTCCGGCCAGCCGGGTTAATCGCGGCCAGGCGATCTTTACCCGGCCGCCGGCACCCAGCGTCAACTTCAGCGCCGGACAGCGGCTGACTAAGCTGTCAGCGGCCCCGGCCAACCACACCGCCTATTACATCTACGACTGGCTGGTGGGCCTGAATCAGGTGATTATCGAAAACAACGGCTATACCGGCGGCGGCGATTTACCGCAGGCGTCACGCGAGGCGCTGATCGCCCTGCTTAAACCGCTGCGCGCTTAATCCTTCACCAGGCGCAGTTCGCCGTTCAGCGACTGCGCCGCCTCTTCCAGTAACGCCAGCACCGGAGCCAGATCGGCATGATGTTCGGCGTAATGCTGCAGCCGCACTTCCGCCGGCAAGGCAATACCGCCGGTCAGCCAGTCCCACAGCGCATCCAGGTTGTTGCCAAAATAGCCAGGCGTACCGCCGCTCTGTGCGGCAAACTGCTGGTAGAATGCCGCGCGGCTGGTCAGCTGGCGCAGATCAAATTGCAGGATCAGCATGATCAGGGTACCTGTTTAAAGCTGCGATAGTGATCGGTAGAGAGCAGTACCAGCCCGTCGGAGGAGTAGACCAGCCGGTCGGCGTCGCGCCGTCCACAGCGATAGTTGACGTCCGCCTCATACCACTGGCGCCCCGCCCGTTGCGGCAGGCGTTTCTCACGGTTGGCGAAGCGATCGCCGCCGATGGCTTTGCCGGGCAGCACCTCGCACAGATTGCCTTTGGCCGGATTCCATCCGCGCTTGCGGGCTTCGCTTTTGGTCAGGTAATAGTCCGGCAGCTGCTGATGTTGCAGCACCCAGCGCGCCACCGTATGGGCGTCGGTCAGCGTGGCGATGTCTGCCTGAGCAGGTGCCACAGAGGAGTTCAGATAAGGTTTAAGGCCGTAGAAAGCGGCCGCGAGGACAAGGAAAAGTCCGATCCAGAGTTTTTTTGACATGATGGCATCCGTGACGACAGGATGCAGATGATAGCAGTTTTGCGCGCCGAAAAAAGCGCGGGCCAGACGAGCTGGCCCTGGCGAGGTTATGCAGCGTGCGATTCACCGCTGTGTCGACGCCATGCACCCGGTGCCACACCGTACTGACGTTTGAAGCTGCGATTAAACGACTGCTGCGAATCGAAACCTAATGAAATCGCCACGTTAAGGATCGGCTCATCGGTGCTGGTCAGGCGGTCGGCTGATTTTTTCAGTTTTTTCACCCGGATATATTCACCCAGTGGATAGCCGGTGTGCTCTTTGAACATCCGCTGCAGGTGCCATTTTGAGTAGCCGGCGCGCTCTGATACGGTGTCCAGATCCAGACGTGCTTCAATGTTGTTATCAATCCAGTCGATTAAATCGTGAATAAAGGCGTCACTCATCATTCCAGTCTCTCCCGTCGCCGCGGCGAACAGTATCAGTATTAGTTGCAGTTACACTTAAAGGGTGACTGACTATGTCATTTAATGCAAGTTTTATTAGTACATTAAATGCCGCACTATTTTTAGGGTCTTTTGCCAGCCGCTTAGCTTTTAACCTGCCAATAACAAACCGCACATAAAGTGTATCTGTTATTCTTGCAGTTGCCCGCGACGCAAGCCTACACTCCTCGCGATTAATTGCAATCTTAAAAGTTGCAAATATTGGCCTGTGGGTCGTTTTCACTTATCGCGGAATAACAACAATGATTACCAACTGGGTTCGTCAGGGTTTTACCCTTTTAGGGATGGTACTGCTCATCAGCCAGCTAAGCGGTTGCGATGACGGGGTGGCGCAAAACGCCCCGCCGCCGCCGCCCGAGGTCAGTGCCGCGCCGGTGCTGATCAAGCCGGTCAGCCAGTGGGACAGTTTCAATGGCCGGGTTGAGGCGGTGCAGAGCGTGCAACTGCGTCCGCGCGTCTCAGGTTACATTGAGTCGGTTAATTATCGCGAAGGCGATGAGGTGAAAAAAGGTCAGGTGCTGTTTACCATCGACGACCGCAGCTATCGTGCGGCGCTGGAGCAGGCCAAAGCAGAATTAGCCCGCGCCCGCAGCCAGGCGAGTCTGGCCCGCAGTGAGTCGGGCCGCAGCGAAAAGCTGATTGGCAGCCAGGCGATTTCGCGTGAAGTGTGGGAGCAGCGTCGTTCGGCCGCCAGCCAGGCGCAGGCGGATGTGCTGGCAGCTGAAGCCGCGGTCGATATGGCGCAGCTGAATCTCGATTTTACCCGCGTTACCGCGCCGATTGATGGTCGCGCCAGCCGGGCGATGATCACCGCTGGCAACCTGGTGACCGCCGGCGACAGCGCCAGCGTATTAACCACGCTGGTCTCGCAGCAGAGCATGTATGTCTATTTCGACGTTGATGAAAACACCTTCCTGCACTATCAGGCGATGGCGCGTCAGGGCCAGCAGCGCCATGCATTGCCGGTTGAAATCGCGCTGGTCGGCGATCAGGGCTACCCGCATCAGGGCAAGGTGGACTTCCTGGATAACCAGCTGACCGCCAGCACCGGCACCATCCGTATGCGCGCCCTGCTCGACAATCAGCAGCGTCAGTTCACCCCAGGCCTGTTCGCCCGGGTTCGTCTGCCCGGCAGCGCGCAGTTTGAGGCGGTGCTGATTGATGATAAAGCGGTGTTAACCGATCAGGACCGTAAGTATGTCTACGTGGTAGACAGCCAGGGCAAAGCTCAGCGCCGTGATATCGAACCGGGCGCGATGGTGGACGGTCTGCGCATCGTCAAGTCGGGCCTGAAATCGGGCGATCGGGTGATCATCGCCGGTCTGCAAAAAGTATTTATGCCCGGCATGCCGGTCACTGCTCAGCAGGTCGCCATGCGTGCGGCAACCGCTCAATAATCTGAGGCCGTTATGGACTTTTCCCGTTTTTTTATCGACCGGCCGATCTTTGCGGCGGTGTTATCGATTCTGATCTTTGTCACCGGGCTGATCTCCATTCCGCTGCTGCCGATCAGTGAATATCCCGATGTGGTGCCGCCCAGCGTGCAGGTGCGGGCCGAATATCCGGGCGCGAACCCGAAAGTGATCGCTGATTCGGTGGCAACGCCACTGGAAGAGGCGATCAACGGCGTCGAAAACATGATGTACATGAAGTCGGTGGCCGGTTCTGACGGCGTGCTGGTGACCACCGTCACCTTCCGCCCTGGTACCGATCCCGACCAGGCTCAGGTGCAGGTGCAGAACCGCGTGGCGCAGGCGGAAGCGCGGCTGCCGGAAGATGTGCGTCGGCTGGGTATCACTACCCAGAAAATGTCACCGACCCTGACGCTGGTGGTGCACATGTTCTCACCCAACAACACCTACGATTCGCTCTATCTGCGTAACTACGCCACCCTGAAGGTGAAAGATGAGCTGGCGCGTCTGCCGGGTGTCGGCCAGATTCAGATTTTCGGTGCCGGTGAGTATGCGATGCGCGTCTGGCTCGATCCGAATAAAGTGGCGGCGCGTGGCCTGACCGCCGCTGATGTCGTCAGCGCGATGCAGGAGCAGAACGTGCAGGTTTCTGCCGGTCAGCTGGGTGCCGAGCCGCTGAAGAAGCAGAGCGATTTTCTGCTGTCGATCAACACCCAGGGACGGCTGGAGAGCGAACAGCAGTTTGGCGACATCATCTTAAAAACCTCTGAAGATGGCTCGCTGGTGCGGCTGCGCGACGTGGCGCGGATCGAAATGGGCTCCGGCAGCTATGCCCTGCGCTCGCAGCTGAATAACAAAGATGCGGTCGGTATCGGCATCTTCCAGGCGCCTGGCGCCAACGCCATCGACCTCTCCAACGCGGTGCGGGCCAAAATGGATGAGCTGGCGACCCGCTTCCCTAACGACGTGAAATGGGCGGCACCGTACGATCCGACCGTCTTCGTGCGTGACTCGATCAAGGCGGTGGTGCAGACCCTGCTGGAAGCGGTGGTGCTGGTCGTACTGGTGGTGATCCTGTTCCTGCAAACCTGGCGCGCCTCGATTATCCCGTTGCTGGCGGTGCCGGTTTCGGTGGTTGGTACCTTTAGCGTGCTCTATCTGCTCGGCTTCTCGCTGAATACCCTGAGCCTGTTTGGTCTGGTGCTGGCCATCGGGATTGTGGTGGATGACGCCATCGTGGTGGTGGAAAACGTCGAGCGTAACATTGAGATGGGGCTGACGCCGCGGGCGGCGGCGCATCAGGCGATGCGAGAGGTTTCCGGGCCGATCATCGCCATCGCGCTGGTGCTGTGTGCGGTGTTTGTGCCGATGGCATTTTTGTCAGGCGTGACCGGTCAGTTCTACAAGCAGTTCGCCACGACCATCGCCATTTCAACGGTGATCTCAGCGATTAACTCGCTGACGCTGTCACCGGCGCTGGCGGCGATGCTGCTGAAAGATCATCATGCGGCCAAAGATCTGCCGACCCGGATTATCGACCGGCTGTTTGGCTGGCTGTTCCGGCCGTTTAACCGCTTCTTCCAGCGCAGTGCCCACGGCTATGAAACCCTGGTCGGTAAAACCCTGCGTCGGCGCGGTGCGGTATTTGGCGTCTATGTGCTGCTGCTGGCGGGTGCCGGTTTCATGTTTCACAGCGTGCCGGGCGGCTTTATTCCGACCCAGGATAAGCTCTACCTGATCGGCGGCGTTAAGATGCCGGAAGGCTCATCACTGGCGCGCACCGATGAAGTTATTCGTAAGATGAGCGAAATCGGCATGCAGACCGAAGGCGTGGCGTATGCGGTGGCGTTTCCAGGCCTGAATGCGTTGCAGTTTACCAACACCCCGAATAGCGGCACGGTATTCTTTGGCCTGAAACCGTTCAATCAACGCACCCACACCGCAGCGGAGATTAACGCCGAGATCAATGCCAAAATCGCCCGGATTCAGCAGGGCTTCGGCTTCTCGATCATGCCGCCGCCGATTCTGGGACTGGGTCAGGGTTCGGGCTATTCGCTCTATGTTCAGGACCGCGCGGGCCTCGGCTATGGTGCGCTGCAGACCGCCATCAACACCATGTCGGGTGCCATTATGCAGACGCCGGGAATGCACTTCCCTATCTCCTCATATCAGGCGAACGTCCCGCAGCTGGATGTGCAGGTTGACCGGGATAAAGCCAAAGCACAGGGCGTGTCGCTGACCGATCTGTTCAGCACTCTGCAGACCTATCTCGGTTCGTCTTACGTTAATGACTTCAACCGTTTTGGTCGCACCTGGCGCGTGATGGCTCAGGCTGACGGTGATTTCCGCGACAGCGTGGAAGATATCGCCAATCTGCGGACCCGTAACGATCGCGGCGAGATGGTGCCGATTGGCAGCATGGTGACCATTTCGACCACTTACGGTCCCGATCCGGTGATTCGCTACAATGGCTATCCTGCCGCCGACCTGATTGGCGATGCCGATCCCCGGGTGCTCTCATCAGCCCAGGCGATGACTCAGCTGGAAACGATGTCCGGTCAGCTGTTACCCAACGGTATGAACATCGAATGGACCGATCTGAGTTATCAGCAATCGACTCAGGGCAATACTGCGCTGATTGTGTTCCCGATGGCGGTGTTGCTGGCTTTCCTGGTGCTGGCCGCGCTGTATGAGAGCTGGACCCTGCCGCTGGCGGTGATCCTGATTGTGCCGATGACCATGCTCTCTGCGCTGGTAGGCGTCTGGCTGACCGGCGGCGATAACAACGTGTTTGTGCAGGTCGGACTGGTGGTGCTGATGGGGCTGGCCTGTAAGAACGCGATTCTGATCGTTGAGTTCGCCCGCGAACTGGAAATGCAGGGCAAAGGGATTGTCGAGGCGGCGCTGGAAGCCTGTCGCCTGCGTCTGCGTCCAATCGTGATGACCTCCATCGCCTTTATTGCCGGGACAATTCCGCTGATTCTTGGCGAAGGTGCAGGTGCAGAAGTCCGCGGCGTGACCGGCATTACGGTGTTCTCCGGCATGCTCGGCGTGACGCTGTTCGGGCTGTTCCTGACGCCGGTGTTCTACGTCACCTTACGTAAGCTGGTGACGCGGAAAGCGAGCAAAGCCGCGTTACAGACGGTATAAACTGCAAAAGGGCGACCGCGGGGTCGCCCTTTTTTTGGCTGTCGTTGCGAGCCACTGAATCTGCTCTCGCGGCTGCTGAAGATGGCAGATATGATAATTCGCCGTTATTCATCGCCGTGTTGAGCCGGAGATTGACACTAAAAAGCCCGCCAGGGCGGGCTTCAGACACCGGTTCACTGCCATGCGCTTTGCGGGCAACAACGGCGTTAAGTATGGATTTCGATTTGCGCTTTGCGTCCCAGTTGGGCCAGCGCCAGTTCCACTTTTTCGACTTTTGACGAGTGTTCAACATCCAGCAGGCGATCAACCTGAGGGCCATTCACGCCCAGTCGACGTGCCAGATCGGCTTTTCGGGTTCCTGTTTCGATCATGGCGTTATATAAGGCGGCTTTCATCGCCACCAGCACCGGCAGATAAACCACATATTCGCCCGGCTGCGGTTCGCTGGCTGACGGGATGGGACGGCGCATATCCATTTCAAGCGAGATTGCGGTGACAATTCCATCTTCCGCTTCTAACAGCGCGCCATCAATCGTGTCGCCTACCGAATGCATTAACGGTAAATCCCGGCATGACACTTCATAACAGCCACTTTGTGCATCATGGTTTAATCTGACTGCGTAATTAAACATACCCTTACCTCATCAATCTCAGGATTACAGCCCCAGATCCTTTAAAATTTTTTTGCGGGTTCCCTCGGGCATTTCCTTTGCACCGTGATCGGGAAAAACAGACTACCTTGCGCCCAAAAACACTTTGAAATGGCTGCTTCCGCTACGGTGCTTTATTAAAATGGCGCCCTGTTGTAACAGCCAGCGCCGAAATTCACTGTATTTCATCGCGATCCCTCGCTTCAGTTCAACCGTCACTCATCATAACAACAGTGATGCCTTACACAACATTTATGTTTACTTTGTCTGTTTTTCAATCATAACTGAACGAAATAAATGATTTTGCAGGCATAAAAAAAGCCGCATTAGCGGCTTTTTTTACACAGATCATCAATCTCGTCCGGCTCCGGTTCCGGAACCGCCGTACAGTTGCTGGTGTCGCGTTTTTTCAGCTCATTAAGTGCATCTGCGACGGTGCGTTTTGCCAGCACGTCCAGCGACGCCTGCTCGGCTTCATCAGCAATCGACTTGAAGTACCAGCAGAGGTTGGCGCTGACCAGGCAACGCGGCGCGACATCGGGACGCGCCGCCCAGATTTTTTTGTCTTCAATGACCGAGACGTAGATGTCCCGCAGGGTAATCTCTGCTGCGGGGCGACCCAGATGGATCGAACCGGTACGGCCCAGCGTCGAGACGATGATGCCGTCACGGGTCAGCGGGACCATTAATTTTCGAATGAAACTGGGATTCGCTTCCAGCCCGTAGGCCAGAATCGCGCTGGTAGAGCGTTTTCCCATTTGCTCCGCCATCGCTACGCTCAGAACCATTTGCAAAGCTGTCGGGAAGCGGTAATCAAGCATTTCTTTATCCTGAGTTGCGGTGCATCTTATTGTTTTATTGCCGCATAAGTGAACAATCAATGAGCAATAAATATAACAAACACTGTTGCTTTTTAGAAGCAAGCCAGCGGTGACAAGGCACGTATTCACCAAAGCCGGCAGCCTGATAGCACAAGGTGCTTAGCCTGCTAACAGCCCGCGTCATCGGCGTTCCGTGCGGTCAGCCCGTCAGGCGATGTCGGCTGGCGCGGCGGGCAACCGGTGTTTCAGTATCATCACCAACACCACGTTAAAGATTGCTAACCCGCAAAGCAACCACAGTGTTGCTGAACCACCCATCCTTTCAAATACATAGCCGCCGATCAACGGCGTCAGCGCCTGTCCCATCAACGCCGGGCGGGCCATCCGGCCCACCACAATCGCATAAGACTCTGGTTTGACCATCGCCAGCGGTAAAGTTCCGCGCACAATGGCACGTAAACCATTCCCTGCGCCGTAAAGCACCATGCTCAGCAGCGCCATCTGCGGTGCCAGCGCCAGCAACAGCAAGCCAAGCGCCACCAGGCCGACCGAGAAAAAAGTGGTGCGGATCGGGTGGCTGCGCTTAAAGGCGATATCCACAATTCGCGCCCCCACCTGACAGGGCCCCAGTACCGCGCTGATCGCCAGCGCCGAGGTCAGCGTGTGGCCGCTGGCCTGCAACAGGGTAATCAGCTGCACGGAAATGGCGGTCATGATCACCGATGCCAGGGTGAAGATAGCGCACAGCAGCCAGAACAAACCGGGGGCAATCTCCGTGGAAGACGATTGCGGTGTCCGGGCGTTAACCGGCTTTACCGCCCGCGTTGCCGGTAAGGCATACAGATACGCTGGCAACACGCAGAGCGTTAACAGCCCGGCAATCGCCAGACAGGCACCCCGCCAGCCGAGGGCGTGAATCAACAGTGCCGTCCCCGGCCACACCAGGGTGGTACAGAAGCCGGAGATCAGGGTGATGCCGGTAATTGCCGCGCGCGCCTGAGCGCCATAGCAGGTGCCGAGGGTAGCAAACAGCGCATCATACAGCCCCATCGCCATCCCGATGCCAATAATCACCCAGGCGAACAGCAACAGCGGCAGATGATAGCTGAACGCCATCATCACCAGCCCCAGCGCCATCACCGCTCCACTCATCGCCAGCAGCAGGCGGCCACCGGTGCGGGCAATAATCCGGCCACTGAGCGGTGCCAGCAGTCCCGACACCAGAATGCCGGTCGACAGCGCGCCATAAATCCACTGTTGCGACCAGCCGGTTTCTGCTGCTATCGGGTTTGCCATTACCGCCATCAGATAGAACGATCCGCCCCACGACAGGATCTGTATCGCGCCGAGCGTAATAATGGCGGCGACGCCGGGTTTGTTGGTCTGGTTCACGTCAGCTATCCGTTAGCGGGCAAACCATTTTTATAACATGTTCTGAGATAAGGAAAAATGGATGCCGCGGTTTAAGCCTGCTCACGCCCGGATGGCGGCACGGTTGTTAACGGCATGACTAACAGTATGTTGTAACTAGTATCACTATTGCGTCCATCCGCCGCTTCTGCCACATTATGGACGTTGTAACTATGGAGGCTCAACATGGCGCGCTACGACTTAGTGTCAGATATGCATCAATGCGTAAACGATTTAGAGCAGGCGCTGGGCGAGTTGCGCCTGCAGATTGAGGCCCAGCCGCTGCTGATTGCCCGGGTATTCAGCCTGCCGCCGATAGTGAAAGGCCGTGAGCATGAGGCGATTACTCAAATCACAGTAGAGCAGCATCTGGGGCAGCACGCCTTAACGCTGGCGCTGAACCACTACTGCCGTCTGTTCATGCAGCATCAGTCGGAGCAGCTCAGCACCAAGGCGGCGGTCCGTCTGCCGGGTGCGCTATGCATTGAGTGTGATGAGCAGCGTGAGGCGGAGATCAGCGCGCTGGTCGACAGCATCAATCAGCTTAAAGCGCGACTGGAGCAGCTGATTACGGTTGAGTCCGGCTTGCCAAGCGAGGCACGCTTCGAATTTGTCCATCAGCATCTGCGTGGGCTGATCACCCTGAATGCCTATCGCACTATCACCCTGCTCAGCGCACCCGACAGCCTGCGTTTTGGCTGGGCGAATAAGCACATCATCAAAAATATGCAGCGTGAAGAGGTGATCGCTCAGCTGGAAAAAAGCCTGAAGGCGGGTCGGGCGCAGGCGCCGTGGTCACGCGAACAGTGGGCAGAAAAAGTGCAGGAGGAGTTAGCCAGCGTGCGCGCCCTGCCCGCCTCGGCCAGGCTGAAGATTAAGCGCCCGGTCAAAGTCCAGCCGGTGGCGCGGGTCTGGCGTGCCGATCAGAAAAAGCAGACGCAGCTGGCCTGTCCGTCGCCGATTCTGGTGATCTGCCGCGACCGCAGCCAGGTGCCGGTGCTGGGTGAACTGCTGAATTACGATGCCGATAACATTACCTATCGCCATAAGCCAGCCGCCGAGCCGCTTAACCTGCTGATCCCGCGGCTGCATCTGTGGGTCGACTGCCCGATTTAAGGCATAAAAAAGGCCAGCACGCGCTGGCCTTTTTACAGCAGATGTACAGCAGAAGGCTTACGACTTCATGCTGCCAACCATCTCTTCCGGACGCACCCAGGCGTCAAACTGCTCTTCGGTCAGATAGCCCAGCTTCAGCGCCGCGCCTTTCAGCGTCAGCCCCTCTTTATGGGCTTTCTTGGCGATTTCGGCCGCTTTGTCATAACCGATATGGGTATTCAGCGCCGTCACCAGCATCAGTGATTCATTCAGCAGCTGTTCGATACGCTCGCGAACCGGTTCAATGCCAATCGCGCAGTGATGATTGAAGCTATCCATCCCATCCGCCAGCAGACGAATCGACTGCAGGAAGTTATGGATCACCATCGGACGGAACACGTTCAGCTCGAAGTTACCGGACGCGCCGCCCATGTTGATGGCCACGTCGTTGCCCATCACCTGACAGCAGAGCATGGTCATCGCTTCACACTGGGTCGGGTTGACTTTACCCGGCATGATCGAGCTGCCAGGTTCGTTTTCCGGAATGGCGATTTCACCAATGCCGCAGCGCGGACCGGAGGAGAGCCAGCGCACGTCGTTGGCGATTTTCATCAGCGAGGCCGCCAGCCCTTTCAGCGCGCCGTGAGCATGCACCAGCGCATCACAGGTTGCCAGCGCTTCAAACTTATTCGGTGCGGTAACAAACGGTTGCTGAGTCAGGTCGGCCAGCGCTTTCGCCACCCGGACCGCATATTCCGGATGGGTGTTCAGGCCGGTGCCGACGGCAGTGCCGCCCAGCGCCAGTTCCGCCACGTGCGGAATGCTCTGCTCGATGTGCCTCAGATTATGTTCGAGCATCGCCACCCAGCCGGAAATCTCCTGGCCGAGCGTCAGCGGCGTGGCGTCCTGCAGGTGAGTACGGCCAATTTTGACGATATCTTTGAACGCCTCTGACTTCTCGCTCAGGGTCTTTTTTAACACCTGAATCTGCGGGATCAGCTGCTCGCGCAGGGCGATAACCGCGGCCACGTGCATCGCGGTCGGGAAGACGTCATTCGAACTCTGGCTCTTGTTAACATCATCATTCGGATGGACCAGGCGCGACATGCCCCGCTCGCCGCCGAGAATTTCGCTGGCGCGGTTGGCCAGCACTTCATTCATGTTCATGTTGGTCTGGGTGCCGGACCCGGTCTGCCAGATGGCTAACGGGAACTCGTCGCTGTGCTTATCGGCCAGCACTTCATCCGCCGCGTTAATTATCGCTTCGGCGCGATCGGCCGGCAGCAGCCCCAGATCGCGGTTAACCGCAGCGGCGGCGCGTTTGGTCAGCGCCAGCGCGTGAACCAGCGCGGTCGGCATTTTTTCTGTTGAGATGCGGAAGTGTTCCAGCGAGCGCTGCGTTTGCGCGCCCCACAGTTTATCAGCCGGTACATCAATGGGGCCCATTGAATCTTTCTCAATGCGGTTGGCTGCCATGAATACGTCTCCTTCGCTCTGTTTGAAGTGAATGCCCGCCCAGCGCATCGTCCTGTGGGCGACATTCGGGCGGGCAAGATAATGACATACAATAATTTAACATTATGAGAGCTTAGCGTCCTTTTGCACTTGATATGTATTTTCCCTGGCACTTTCTGCTTTAATAGCGCCAATAACATCCCGTGATGAAGGGTTATATGATGCAAAAAATGAACAATTCGCTGCAGAATTACGCGTGGGGTAGCAAAACAGCCTTAACCGAACTGTACGGCATTGCCAATCCGCAGGGGTTACCGATGGCCGAGCTGTGGATGGGGGCGCATCCGAAGAGTCCGTCTACCGTTGACGACCAGGGGAGTTCGCGCTCGCTGCGCGAGGTGATTGACGCCAACCCGACCGCCACCCTCGGCGATGCGGTGGCACAACGCTTCGGTGAACTGCCTTTCCTGTTCAAAGTGCTGTGCGCCGAGCAGCCGCTGTCGATTCAGGTACATCCCAGCAAAAGCGCCGCGGAAGCCGGTTTTGCGCGTGAAAATGCCGCCGGCATTCCGCTGGACGCCGCCGAACGCAACTATAAAGATGCCAACCATAAACCCGAGCTGGTCTATGCCCTGACGCCCTTCCAGGCGATGAACGGTTTCCGCCCGCTGACCGAAATGGTTTCGCTGCTTGAGCCGGTGGCCGGTGCCCATCCGCAGATTGCCCATTTCCTGCAGCATCCCGATCGGGACAATCTGGCGACCCTGTTTTCCACCCTGCTGTCGCTGGACGGTGAAGCCAAATCGCTGGCGCTGGGGATACTGAAATCGGTGTCCGGCCACCAGCAGGGCGAACCCTGGCAGACTATCAGCGTGATCGCCGCCAACTACCCGGACGACAGCGGTCTGTTTTCACCGCTGCTGCTCAACGTGATTACCCTGCAGCCGGGCGAAGCGATGTTCCTCTATGCTGAAACGCCGCACGCCTACCTGAAAGGCGTGGCGCTGGAAGTGATGGCGAACTCCGATAACGTGCTGCGGGCCGGCTTAACGCCGAAATATATCGATATCCCGGAACTGATGGCCAACCTCAAATTTGACGAGAAGCCCGCCAGTGCGCTGCTGACGCAGCCGGAGCAGCATGGCAGCAGCCTGCACTTTCCGATTCCGGTCGACGATTTCGCCTTTGCGATCCATACCCTGAGCGCGCAGCCGCAGACGCTGGATCAGCAGAGCGCGGCGCTGTTGTTCTGCATCGAAGGACAGGCGGTGGTGGCGAAGGACCAGCAGCAGCTGACGCTACAACCGGGCGAATCCTGTTTTGTTGCCGCCAGCGAAACGCCGGTAACGGTCGCCGGAACCGGCCGGTTAGCACGGGTATTTAACCAGTTAGGGTGATACGGCTGACGGATCTGCGGTTAACTGCTATTATTTCAACCTATTAGCTTTTAAAACGCCCGCGGGCGTTTTTTCTTCAGTCGTCGGGGCTAACCTGCGGCGTAAGCGGACTCAAGGATAAGGACGAATCAGCAATGAAAAAGACCAACGTTGCCGTGGGCGTGATCATCGCGCTGGGCGTAATCTGGACCGGCGCGGCATGGTTCACCGGCAAGCAGCTTGAAAATCACATGGACCAGCTGGTGCAGAACGCCAATACCCAGCTGAATGCTTATGCCCCGAACAGCCGACTGAAGATCAGCTATCAGGATTATCAGCGCGGCGTTTTCAGCAGCAAAGCCAACCTGGTGATTCAGGCCAGCTCGCAGACGGAAGATAACGCCCTGCTGAAGCCGGGTCAGAGCGTGATCCTGAACGAAACCATCGATCACGGCCCGTTCCCGTTTGCGCAGCTGAAGCATTTCAATCTGATCCCGAGCATGGCCTCGGTGCACAGTGAACTGGCCAACACCGATGCGGTGAAGAAGCTGTTTGAACTGACGCAAAACAAATCGCTGATCAATGCCGATACCCGCATTGGCTACAGCGGCGCGACCGATACCGCACTGCGTATTCTGCCGATCGACTATCAGAATGCACAGAGCGGCGAGCGTCTGGCGACCAATGGCGGCACGCTTAACGTCAGCGCCGACAATAAAGGCGATAAAGTCTCGCTGGAAAGTGACGTTGATAGCCTGGCGCTGACCAGCAAAAATGAGATGGGTCAGCCGGTGCTGTTCACCGTCAATGGCCTGAAGCTCAACGGCAATACCCATCTGAGTCCGGAAGGCGTGCGGGTCGGCGATCAGTCGATCGATGTTGAGAAGGTCAACGCCAGCATTAACGGTCAGGATGCGCTGACGCTGCACAAGATGAAGGGTTCCTCTTCGTTCGACAACAGTGCCGGTAAGATCGGCGGCAACATTGATTACAAGGTTGATAGCGTTCAGCTGCAGAAACAGGATTTCGGTCAGGCTGCGCTGAAAATGAAGCTGTCGCAGTTCGATGCGCAGGCGGTGAAAGCTTTCTCCGATCGCTACAACGCCCAGATGCAGGATCTCACCAGCCAGAAAGGCCTGGCGGACGATCCGATTCGCTACCAGGCGGGCGTCAACGCCATCCTGATGAGCAACCTGCCGGTTCTGCTGAAAGGATCGCCTTCGATCAGCATCGCCCCGCTGAGCTGGAAGAATGATAAAGGTGAAAGCACCTTTAATCTGACCGCCAACTTTAACGATCCCGCTACCGTGACCGGCGAACCGCAAACGCTGAACGCGATGGTTGACCGGGTGCTGAAAACGCTGGATGCGAAACTGATCATCAACATGCCGATGGCGACCGAAACCATGCACAAAGTGGGTCTGGCGGAAGGTTATCAGGCCGATGATGCACAGAAGCTGGCCGATCAGCAGGTTAAAGGTCTGGCGGCGATGGGACAGATGTTCCGTCTGACCCAGCAGCAGGATAACAACATCGTCACCAGCCTGCAGTACGCTAACGGCCAGGTGAATATGAACGGCGACAAGATGACGCTGGAGCAGTTTATGTCTCGCTATATGCTGGGTATGCCGACCAGTGAAGGCATGCCGCAGTAACGGCTGACCGGTGATAAAAAGGCGACGCCAGGGTTAACGCTGGCGTCGCCTTTTTTTATGCTGAGCCGCGAATAATCAGCTGCGGCGGCATAATCACATTCTGCCGTGCGGCATCCGGTTGCGCCAGCCGTTGCAGGATACGTTCTGCCGCCACGCGGCCAATCTCGCGCGCCGAACTGGTGACAACCGTCAGCGGCGGATCGGTCAGCTCAGCCTGCGGTTCGTCGCCAAATCCCATCAGCGCCAGCTGTTGTCCATAGTAGCTGTCGACCGCGCCGCGGGCGAACGTCCGACCGGTGCGCAGCAGGCCAAAATAACAGCCCAGCGCGGTGGTGGCATTGTAGGCCAGTATCGCCGTCAGTCGCGGATGCTGTTGCAGCAGCAGGACCGCCGCCTCGGCCGCCTCTTTTTGCGTATTACCGCACTCAATAATCCACTCGGGCCGGAACGGCAAGCCATATTGCAGCAGCGTGGCGCAGTAGCCGCCAAGACGTTCTGCCCGGGTTAACGAAGCGCTATGGCCACCCAGCCAGGCGATGCGCTGATGCCCCTGGCGGATCAGATATTCGGTGGCAAGACGCGCCGCCTGAGCGTTATCCGGCCGGATCGCATCCACCTGTTCCAGACTGCTGGCACGCGCGGCGCAGACCAGCGCAATGTTCAGCTCACGGGCACGGGCCACTATTCTGTCAGCCTTATCCGCCCCGCCGCCCAGCACCACGCCGTCCACCCCCTGCGCCACCAGCGACTCAAAGCAGCGCTCCAGCTGCTGGCCCTGACGGCCGCTCTGGGTCAGAAACAGCAATTTGCCCTGCTTTTCCAGCGCCTCACTGAGCCCGGCGGTCATTTCCGCGTAAAACGGCTGGCTGAGATCGCGGACGATCAGTCCAATCACCCCGCTTTCACCGCCGCGCAGCATGGTCGCAGAGCGGTTGCGCACAAAGCCCAGTTGCTCAATGGTCTGGTTAACCCGCGCCATGGTTTCAGCAGAAATCCGCCCTTTGCCGGAGAGCACCAGAGAGACGGTGGTGACCGAAACGCCTGCAGCGGCGGCCACATCATGGATGGTAATTCTGCTCATGCGGATATTTGCCCGAATAAAAATGCCAGAATAATTGATAAAACGTTACACCTTAAAGCGGAAAAATAATATCAGCCCTCGCCGGAAGAGTGTGATTCAGCGCGCAAATCACCCTGATAAAACGTTTTATCATCTGTTCACTTTTTCACTGTGACTCACTGCCGCCGGAGCCATCATGCCCGCACCTCAACAAAAAATGTCTGTCTGGGAGTTTTTCCAGAGCCTGGGGAAAACCTTTATGCTGCCGGTTGCCCTGCTCTCATTCTGCGGCATCATGCTGGGTATCGGCAGTTCGCTGAGCAGCCATGATGTTTTGACGCTGTTACCGCTGCTCGATCAGCCGTGGCTGCAGTATCTGTTTCTGTGGATGGCGAAACTTGGCTCCTTCGCCTTTAGTTATTTGCCGGTGATGTTTGCCGTGGCGATCCCACTTGGCATGGCGCGTGAAAACAAAGGCGTGGCGGCGTTTGCCGGCTTTGTTGGCTATGCGGTGCTTAACCTCAGTATCAACTTCTGGCTCAATATCAATGGCATTCTGCCTACCACCGATGCCGCCGTGCTGAAAGCCAACAACGTCCAGTCGATACTCGGTATTCCGTCGATTGATACCGGCATTCTGGGTGCGGTGATTGTTGGCATTGTGGTGTTCTGGCTGCATGAGCGTTTTCATAACATCCGGCTACCCGATGCGCTGGCTTTCTTTGGCGGCACCCGCTTTGTGCCGATCATTACCACGCTGGTGATCGGCATGCTGGGGCTGGTAGTCCCGTTGATCTGGCCTTTCTTCGCACGCGGCATTACCGGACTCGGCTGGATGATCAACAGCGCCGGCGATTTCGGACCGATGATCTTTGGCACCGGTGAGCGTTTACTGCTGCCGTTTGGCCTGCAGCATATTCTGGTGGCGATCATGCGTTTTACCGATGCGGGCGGCACGCTTGAGGTGTGCGGCAAAAGCGTCAGCGGCGCTCTGACCATCTTCCAGGCGCAGCTGGCCTGCCCGGAAACCCATGGCTTTGCCGAAAGCGCCACCCGCTTCCTGTCGCAGGGCAAAATGCCCGCCTTCCTCGGTGGCCTGCCTGGCGCTGCGCTGGCTATCTATCACTGCGCCCGTCCGGAAAATCGCCATAAAATTAAAGGATTATTGATTTCCGGCGTGGTGGCCTGTGTGGTTGGCGGCACCACCGAACCGATTGAGTTCCTGTTTTTATTCGTCGCGCCGTTCCTCTATCTGATCCATGCGCTGTTAACCGGCATCGGCTTTAGCCTGATGGCGATACTGGGCGTGACCATCGGCAACACCGACGGCAACGTTATCGACTTCGTGGTGTTTGGCGTGCTGCATGGACTGTCGACCAAATGGTATTGGGTGCCGGTGGTGGCGGCGATCTGGTTTGCCGGTTACTACCTGATCTTTCGTTTTGCCATCCTACACTTCAATATCAAAACGCCGGGCCGCGAAGTGGAAAGTGCCAGCGCACTGGCGCAGCAGGTCAGCAATGCCGGTAAAGGCAAGTCAGGCTACAACTCACCGGCCATTCTGGCGGCGCTGGGCGGGGTGGAAAATATCACCTCGCTGGATAACTGCCTGACGCGCCTGCGTCTGACCATCGCCGACATGAGCAAGGTCAACGATGCGGCGCTGAAAGCCAACGGCGCAATCGGCGTGGTGCACCTTAACCAGACCAGCCTGCAGGTGGTGATTGGGCCCCAGGTGCAGTCGGTGAAAGACGAACTGTCGACGCTGATGAACGTCACCGCTTAACCTACCGGGAGCCGAAATGTTTAATTTTGATCAGGTTATCGATCGCCGTGGCAGCTGGTCGACCCAGTGGGATTTTGTCGCCGATCGCTTTGGCGTGCCCGATCTGCTGCCATTCACTATCTCCGATATGGATTTCAAAACCGCGCCGGTGGTGCTCGACGCGCTGCGTCAGCGTCTCGATCACGGCGTGTTCGGCTACAGCCGCTGGCAGCATGATGAATTCCTGTCGGCCTGCTGCCACTGGATGGCCAGCCGGTTCGGCTATCAGCCGTTGCCCGATTCACTGGTTTATGGGCCTTCGGTGATCTACATGGTGGCGCAGATGATCCGGCACTGGAGCGAGGTGGGCGATGAAGTGCTGATCCACACGCCGGCCTACGATGCGTTTTACAAAACCGTGCACGGCAACCAGCGACAGGTGCTGGAAATGCCGTTGCAGCGGGTGGGCCAGCAGTGGCACTGTGATATGACGGCGCTGGCGGCGAAGCTGGCGCGTCCGCGCTGCAAAATCCTGTTGCTGTGTAGCCCGCACAATCCTACCGGCAAAGTCTGGACGGCAGCCGAACTGCAGCAGATGGCTGAACTGTGCGAGCGTCATCACGTCCGGGTGATCAGTGATGAGATCCATATGGATATGATGGTCGGCGATCGGCCACATACGCCGTGGGCCCGGGTGGCGGGTGGCGACTGGGCGCTGTTTACCTCGGCATCGAAAAGCTTCAACCTGCCGGGGCTGACCGGCGCCTGGGGCATTATTCCGCAGCCAGCCGATCGGGCGGCCTGGTTTCAGGCGCTTAAGAACGCCGACGGACTCTCCTCACCGGCGGTGCTCGCGGTTGCCGCGCACATCGCCGCTTACCGGCACGGCGCGCCGTGGCTTGATGCGCTGCGTGACTATCTGACAGGTAACCTGATGCGGGTGGCCGACCGGCTTAACGCCGCCTTCCCGCAGCTTGACTGGCAGCCGCCTCAGGCGACCTATCTCGCCTGGATCGATCTTAATCCGCTCGGCATCGCCGAACAGACGTTGCAGCAGGCGCTGATTCAGCAGCGCGTGGCGATTATGCCCGGTTCAACCTACGGCAGCGCCGGCCAGGGTTTCCTGCGCCTCAACGTGGGCTGTCCGCGCAGCAAGGTCGAAGACGGCGTCAGCCGGCTGATTGCCGCGATTCACGCCTCGTCCGCCTGACAAAGCGATTTGCGCGCCATACCGGCCGGTTGTGAGTAATTAAACAGCATCCGGGCCGGTTGTTGCGCAAATAGCTGGCGCTGTTGCGCAAGATATTTTTATAATGTTATGCACTTTAGTTACCACTGAGCGAGTGCACCATGATCGATACTACCCTTCCTCTTACCGATATTCATCGCCATCTCGATGGCAACATCCGTGCACAAACCATTCTTGATCTGGGTCGCCAGTTTAACCTTGCCCTGCCCGCCACCACGCTGGACACGCTGCGTCCGCACGTGCAGGTGGGCGACAACGAGCCTGACCTGGTAAGCTTCCTGCAAAAACTCGACTGGGGCGTGAAGGTGCTGGGCGACCTCGAAGCCTGCCGCCGTATTGCGCTGGAAAATGTTGAAGATGCGGCTCGTGCCGGCATTCACTATGCGGAACTGCGCTTCTCGCCGGGCTATATGGCGATGACCCATCATCTGCCGATTGCTGGTGTGGTCGAAGCGGTGATTGATGGCGTCAGAGCCGGTTGCCAGCAGCACAATATCGACGTGCGCCTGATTGGCATCATGAGCCGGACCTTCGGCGAAGAAGCCTGCCTGGCCGAGCTGGATGGCCTGCTGGCGCATCGCGATCACATCACCGCCGTCGATCTGGCGGGCGATGAACTGGGCTTCCCCGGCAGCGAGTTCCTCAGCCACTTTACCCAGGCACGCGATGCCGGTTTCCGGGTGACGGTGCACGCTGGTGAAGCAGCCGGCCCGGAGAGCATCTGGCAGGCGATTCGTGAGCTGGGTGCCGAGCGTATCGGCCACGGCGTGAAGGCGATTGAAGATCGGGCGCTGATGGATTTCCTCGCAGAGCACCACATCGGGATTGAATCCTGCCTGACCTCCAACATTCAGACCAGCACCGTGGCGTCACTGGCGCAGCATCCACTGAAGGCCTTCCTTGAGCACGGCATTCTGGCGACGATCAACACAGATGATCCGGCGGTTCAGGGCATTGAGCTGGCGCATGAGTATCACCATGCCGCACCGGCTGCCGGTCTTAGCGCGGCGCAGATCCGTCAGGCGCAGGAAAATGGTCTGACGATTGCGTTTCTCAGCGACGCCGAGAAAGCCGCAGTCCGCGCCCGCGTGCAGTAAGGCTGTAGCTTCAGAGAAAACAAACGGGCCGGATAACCGGCCCGTTTTGCATCTGACAGTTAATCAGGCGATCAGCCGCGCTTCAGCGACAGCGTCTGGCGTTTCTCGGCCGATTGCAGTCCGAGCTCAATCAGCTCCATCACCTGAATCGCCTCTTCTGCCGTCACCGGGTTACTGCCGCGACCGGCAATCGCATCACGAATGCCCGCATAGTAAGCCGGATAGTTACCCGGCTGCGTCAACTGGCTGGTTTCGGTCAGTGAATCGCCGTCGACCAGCGTCAGGGTGCCGTCACGCATGTCGTAACCCCAATCTTCCTGCGGCGGGAAATCACCGGATTTAAGGCGATCTTCCTGTGGATCGAGACCATATTTGACGTAGCTGCCGCGGGTGCCGTGCACGGTGTAACGCGGTGACTCGGCCGCTACCAGCATGCTGGCGTGCAGCACCACGCGGCGCTGTGGATAGGTCAGCGTCGCGTGGAAGTAGTCGGTGGTTTGCGCGCCCGGCCGCATCTCGGCCAGATCAACGTTAATCGCCACCGGCGGGCCAAACAGCTGCAGCGCCTGATCCAGCAGATGCGGTCCCAGGTCATACCAGATACCGCTACCGGCGCCTTTCATTTCACGCCAGCGCTGACGCACTTCCAGACGGAAGCGGTCAAAGTGCGACTCGAAATAGCGGACCTCGCCCAGCGTACCGGCGTCGATCAACGATTTCAGCGTCAGGAAATCACTGTCCCAGCGGCGGTTATGGAACACCGATAACAACAGCCCTTTCGCCCTGGCTAAGGCATCCAGCTCGCGCGCCTGTGACAACGTCACGGTAAACGGCTTATCGACCACCACATGCTTACCGGCATTCAGCGCTGCTTTGGCCAGCGGAAAGTGGGTATCGTTGGGGGTAGGAATAACAATCAATTGCAGAGACGGGTCGTCCAGCAGCGCCTGAGGATCGGCCACTACCTGAACGGCAGGCCAGTCGGCGTGGACTTTGCTGGCATCGCTACTGGAAATAGCGGCCAGCTCAACGTCCGGGGTGCCCGCAATCAGCGGGGCATGAAACGTTTTGCTGGCAAAACCGTAACCGATCAGGCCAACACGCAGTTTATCGCTCATTTTAATTCCTCATGGAGTCTATCCCGCCAGGCGTAATTTTGCAGACAGTCTGGGCCAGAACAGCGCGGAATAACCGCAGCGTACACCGGGTGCGTGAGGATTGTGAGCACTGCCCAGGTTCAGACTGACAAATAAAATAGCCTAAAGGGATAGGCACTTAGTTGCTAACCTGATTGATTTAAGACTATTAACCAGGCCAGGACAAGGAGGAATATCCCGAAAAAACTAAGAGATAGCACTCTGTGCCATCGGCCAGGCGGTTTGCGCCGCCAGGTTGTCGTGCGCATCCTGATTACGGCGACGGAAGTCACTCGGGCTGACGCCGACCCGCTTACGGAACACCCGGGAAAAGTAGAGCTGGTCGTCATAGCCGACTTCGCGCCCGACGGTAGCGATCGGTTCCTGGGTGGTTTGCAGCAGCAGTTTGGCGCGAATCACTCGCTGATCTTCACGCCAGCGCAGCAGGTTAACCCCCATCTGTTCGCGGAACAGGTGCGCCAGCCGCGACGGTGACAGGCAGACGTGGCGCGCCACCTCTTCAATTTTCACTTCGCTGGCCAGATGATTGGTGACGTACTGACAGGCTTCAATCACCCGTGGATCGCGGATCAGCTGATGACTACGCGGATCCTCTTCCACCGCCCGCAGCAGCAGGCGCTCCAGCAGGTTCATCGCCAGCTCTTCGGCAAAGCGGCGGCCGGAGTTATGGGTCTGTTCGATACTGGCAAACAGCCGGTCGAATTCGCCGCGCAGCGATTCCGGCAACAGCAGACGGCCGACGCCCTCCTGCTCATCCTGCCAGCGCAGCCAGTCGTGCCAGTAGGCGCGCGGCCGGAAATAGACCCAGCGATGAAACCACTGTGGGCTGTCAGGCGCGCGACCATAGTAGTGGGCGGTTTTAGGCTGAAACAGCAGCATTTCGCCCGGCTCGCAGTCAAAGGCCCGCTCGCCATCGAATACCCGTCCTTTGCCTTTAATGGTGAGATTGAGAATGTAACCCTTCATGCCGTGCGGACGATCGATAAAAAAGTCCAGCGGACCGTCGGCGGTAATCGGCGTCAGCCCCGCCACCAGCCAGGCATTGAACGAATAGCCCGGCAGTAAGGGATTTTGCTGCTCGGCCGGTAATTCACGGTGATACATAGTGTCCTCACTCAGTCTGTCATTGATCGGATCACCCGCGGACACCTGATGCATCCGCGGGTTAACTGCTCGCCAAATCAGGCTTTATGCTTTTGTTTGTAGCGGTCAAATATCACCGCTGCTAACAGTATCAGACCGCGCACCACATACTGTGAGAATGGCGAGATATTCAATAAATTCATCGCATTCTCAACGGTTCCGAGAATCAGTACCCCGGCAACCACGTAGGAGATTTTACCGATGCCGCCCTTCAGCGAGACGCCGCCCAGCACGCAGGCGGAGATCACCACCAGCTCATAACCCAGTGAGGTCATTGGCTGACCACTGGTCATGCGTGAAGCCAGAATGATGCCCGCCGCGGCTGACACCAGACCGGACAGAATAAAGATAATGATTCGGGTCCGCACCACCGGCACCCCGGCCAGTCGCGCCGCTTCTTCATTACCGCCAATCGCCAACGTATTACGGCCAAAGGTGGTTTTATTCAGCAGGAAGCCGAAGATCAGCATGGTGGCGATGGTCAGCCAGATGGGCGCAGGAACGCCCAGCCAGTTGGCAAACCCGAGTGCGAAGAAGCGTTCATCTTCGATACCAACCGCTTTACCGTCGGAGAAGATGTAGGCCAGCCCGCGCACGATCTGCATGGTCGCCAGGGTGGTGATCAACGCATTGATCTTCAGGCGGGCGATGACAAAGCCATTGATAAAGCCGGTAAGCATGCCGAGCACCAGACCGGCTGCTACGCCAATCCACAGGCTTTCGGTCATGTTGATCACCACCGCGGTGACCACGCCGGCACAGGCGATGACCGAGGCGACCGACAGATCGAAATCGCCGGAGGCCAGACAGAACAGCATGCCGCAGGCGACCATGCCGGACATCGACATCGCCAGCCCGAGGCCTTTCATATTGATAAATGAACCGAAGTTCGGCACAAACACCGCACAGGCAATAAACAGCAGCGCAAACACCACCAGCATGCCGAAATTGTCCCAGATGCGACCAAACTGCAGGCCGCTGCGTGAGGCTGGCGGCGGCGTATTTGAGGTCGTGGATGAAGCCATGTTGCTCTCCTGTCAGGCCACGGCGGCCGCTTGTGTGGTTTTTGGCATTGCCAGGCTCAGCGTCTGCTGCTCCGTGGCGTCGTCGTGCAGCACTTCACCGGCAATCGCTCCTTCACGCATCACCACGATGCGATCGGCAAGGCCCATCACTTCCGGCAGGTCGCTGGAGGCGAACAGTACCGCGATGCCGTCGCTGGCCAGTTGGTAAATCAGGTTATAGATTTCGTGTTTCGCCCCGACATCAATGCCGCGCGTCGGCTCATCCAGCAGGATCACCTTCATCTCTTCAGATAACCAGCGGCCGAGAATCGCCTTCTGCTGGTTACCGCCGGAGAGGTTCATGATCAGCTGTTCTGCCCCAGGCGTTTTGATGTTAAGCGAGCGGATATGGCTGTCGGCGTTGCGGCTCTCCCAGTCGTTTTTGATCAGACAGCCTGCGGTAAGGTTGTGACGCCGGGCGCTGATGTTGATGTTGTCGCGCACCGAGTGCACCGGAATAATCCCTTCAGCTTTACGATCTTCCGGGCACAGCATAATGCCGGCGCGGATGGCGTCGATCGGCTCGCGCAGCGTCAGCGGTTTGCCATCCAGCAGCACCCGGCCACCGCGCAGGCGCGTGCCGCCGAACAGCCCTTTCAGCAGTTCGCTGCGTCCGGCGCCTACCAGACCAAACAGCCCGACGATCTCGCCAGCGTGGACCTTGAGCGAAATCGGCGTTCGCACTCCCTTCGCTTCCACCTGGTCCAGCTCAAGACGCACCGCGCCTTTTTCACGCGGTGAATAACCGTAGATGTCGCCGAGGTTGCGGCCCACCATCGCCTGCACCAGATCGTCATGATGGGTGTTGGCCATGTCGGTAAAGGTGCGGACAAAGCGGCCATCTTTGAACACCGTGATGGCGTCGCTGAGGGCAAAAATCTCTTCCATCCGGTGTGACACATACAGCACCACCCGGCCCTCCTCGCGGAGCTGGCGGATGACGCGGAACAGGTTGTCGATTTCACGCGCCGACAGCGAACTGGTCGGTTCATCAAAGGCGATAATGCGCGCGTTACGCGCCAGCGCTTTGGCGATCTCCACCATCTGCCACTGACCGAGCGACAGGTACTTCAGCGGCATATCCGGATCGATATCCATACCGAGGTTTTTCAGTTGCAGACCGGCCTCGTAGCGCATCAGCTTACGGTTGACCAGGCCATGCTTATGCGGGATCTGGCCGAGATAGATGTTCTCCGCCACGCTCATTTCCGGCACCAGATGCAGTTCCTGGTAGATAATTGCCACCCCGGCATCCAGCGCATCGGTGGTGTGCTGGAAGTTAACCGGCTGGCCTTTAATCCGAATCTCGCCGCCGCTCGGCTGGTAGCTGCCGCTGAGAATTTTCAGCAGCGTCGATTTGCCTGCGCCGTTCTCACCCATTAAGGCGTGGACTTCACCGCTGCGGCAGTCGAAAGAGATATCCTGCAGCGCTTTCACGCCAGGAAAGGTTTTACTGATGCCATGAAACGACAGAAATGCTGAATCAGTGTTCATGTTTATCCTCACTATTTCGCGCCGCCTGGCCACGCCGGGTGTTAATGCCCGGCGGCAGTCTGGCGGCGCGAAATACACGGGCTGACTAAATCGTGACGCCGTTGTGTTCAGACACCGGCAGGAGCAGGCTTTACATCAGCCCTTTCTTCGCCAGTTCGGTTTTGAAGTTGTCGCGGGTGATTAACACCACGTCGGTGACTTCGGTAAATTTTGGTGGCTCTTCGCCTTTGCTGACCCAGTTGTAGAGCATCTGGCTGCTTTTATAGCCGTGAACGTCCGGGCTCGGCAGCAGAGAACCGTAGAAGCCGGTCGCTTTGTCTTTTGACAATTCGCTGATTGCATCAACGCCGTTGATGCCAATACCGATGACGTCAGCGGCTTTAAAGCCCTGACCTTCGGTGGCGCGCACGCCGCCCAGCACGGTGTTGTCGTTCATGCCGACAATCAGCCAGTGTTTGACTTCCGGATGCTGTACCAGCAGTGAGTTACCGGCATCAAACGCGCCCGGAATATCATTCGATTTGGTCGGCACCTGATAAATCTGCGCGGCCGGGAAGCCAGCCGCTTTGATCGCGTCCATCGAGCCGCCGGTGCGACGACGCGCGGTGTCCAGCTCATTTGCCGTAATCGCCATTACGCCGGTGGTTTTCACATCCCAGCCGCGTTTCTGCATCTCTTTGTAGAGTTCCTGACCCTGACGTTCACCAATTTTGGTGGCCGCCATCATCACCAGCGGAACGGTATCCATCGGCTTGCCTTTGGCGGTCACGAACTGATCGTCCACCGCAATTACCTTCAGACCATAGCCACGCGCTTTGGCCATGATTGCTGAGCCGAGCTTAGGATCGGGCGTACAGATGACGAAGCCTTTTGCGCCGTTAGCGGCCAGGCTGTCGATGGCGTTGAGGGTTTTCTCACCATCGGGAACCGCAATCTTAATCACGTCAAAGCCCAAATCCTTGCCGGCTTTATCGGCGAACTTCCACTCGGTCTGGAACCAGGGTTCCTCCGGTTGCTTGACTAAAAAACCGAGCTTCATGGTCTCGGCGATAGCGGATTGTGACATAACCGCTGCCAGGCCGATGGCCGCGAACGCTTTAGTGAATTTATGCATGATGCTCTCCGGTGCCAGGTTGTTTTTCACTGCTAATAACGAATCGGTGTAAACGCTACCAGTGTTTTCTCATTTGTAGGTACAGCCATAAATCAGTGCGTTAGAGTGCTATGTGCTGAAAGCCTGTTCAGACGCTGGCCTAGTTTTAGCGGGAATAGCGAAGAAAAATGTAGAGCGGTATCACATCTTAAAATCACGGCAGAATGGTCCATATATTCAGCAAATTTAACCGGACGTTAACTTTTGCAATGGATCACAAAATCACTGTCGATGACAGAAAAGTGCATATTGTCAGCCAGCCATGACTAACCGTTCTGGCGCGCCGGTCACAGGATGTAGGAGTTCATTAACTACAGGAGATTCCGATGCGTGCTGGAGCCATCACCCTTGGGCTGGACTTTGGTAGTGATTCGGTGCGTGCGCTGGCCGTTGATTGTCACAGCGGCAAAGAGCTGCAGAGTGCGGTGGTCAGCTACCCGCGCTGGCAACAGGGCTTATACAGCGATCCACACACCAACCGTTTTCGTCACCATCCGCAGGATTACATCGATGCGATGGAACAGGCGATGCTCGGCGTTCTGAATGCGCTCAGCGAAACGCAGCGCGCCGCCGTAGTCGGCATTGGCGTCGACACCACCGGCTCGACCCCGGCCCCCATCGATCGCGACGGAAACGTGCTGGCGCTGCGCCCCGAATTTGCCGACAACCCCAACGCCATGTTTGTGTTATGGAAAGATCACACCGCCATTGAAGAGGCGGAAGAGATCAATCAGCTGTGTCACAGCGGCCGTTTTCAGGATTACAGCCGCTATATCGGCGGCATTTACTCCTCTGAATGGTTCTGGGCCAAGATTCTGCACGTATCACGCGAAGATGCGGCGGTGCGTGACGCGGCGGTCTCATGGGTTGAACTGTGCGACTGGGTGCCGGCGTTACTGAGCGGCACCACGGCGCCCGATCGGCTGCGGCGTGGCCGTTGCGCCGCCGGACACAAAGCGCTGTGGCACGGCGACTGGAATGGCCTGCCCGAAGCAGACTTCCTCAATGCACTGGACCCGATGCTGACGCAACAGCTCGATTCACCGCTGTTCAGCGACACCTGGACCGCTGACCTGCCGGTCGGCACCCTCAGCCCGGAATGGGCGCAGCGGCTCGGTCTGCCGCAAACGGTCACCCTGTCCGGCGGTGCGTTTGACTGCCACATGGGCGCGGTCGGCGGCGGCGCGAAGCCCTATACCCTGGTCAAAGTGATTGGCACCTCTACCTGCGACATCCTGATTGCCGATGCTGAACAGGTTGGCGATCGCGCAATTAAAGGTATCTGCGGTCAGGTTGATGGCAGCGTGATGCCTGGTGCGGTCGGGCTGGAGGCGGGACAGTCTGCTTTTGGCGATATCTATGCCTGGTTCAGCCGCCTGCTGGGCTGGCCGCTGCAGCTGGCCGCTGAGCGTCATCCGGCGCTGAAACCGCAACTGGCGGAGATGCAGCAGACGCTGATTAAAGATCTGACCGAAGCCTGGGCTGCCAATCCGCAGCTCGACCACCTGCCGGTGGTACTCGACTGGTTCAACGGCCGTCGCACCCCTAATGCCAACCAGCGCCTGAAAGGGGTCATTACCGATCTCAACCTCGGCACTGATGCGCCGGCGCTGTTTGGCGGACTGGTTGCCGCCACCGCCTTTGGCGCGCGCGCCATTATGGAGTGCTTCGAACAGCAGCAGATCCCGGTAGAAAACATCCTGACCCTCGGCGGCATCGCGCGTAAATCACCGGCGATTATGCAGGCCTGCTGCGACGTGATGAACCGGCCACTGGATATTGTCGCCTCCGATGAATGCTGTGCGCTGGGCGCGGCGATTTTCGCCGCCGTCGCGGCCGGCGTCTATCCCAGCGTGCCCGAGGCACAGCAGGTGATGGCCAGTCCGATTGCCGTCACCCTGCAGCCCGACCCGGCGCGCGTGGCACGCTATCAACAACTCTATCAACGCTATCAACAATGGTGCGTGACGGCTGAACCGCAATATGCCGCCCGCCCCGCTTCCGCTAAGAGCCTATCCCAGTAGGCGTAATTGTTGCAGGCAGTCTGGACACGGACAGCGCGGAACAACCGGAGCGTACACGGAGTACGTGAGGATTGTGAGCACTGCCCAGGTTCAGACTGACAAATAAAATAGCCTATTGGGGTAGGCTCAAAGTAAAGGAGTGGATTTATGGAACAGTTAAACAACTACAGCGTGTGGTTTGTGATTGGCACGCAGCACCTCTACGGGGCGGAGACGTTACGCCAGGTCGAACAGCATGCACGTCAGGTCGTCGAAGGATTAAATCAGGCTGGCCTGCCGCTGCAGCTGGAGCTGAAACCGCTGGTAAAATCACCGGATGAAGCGCTGACGCTGTGCCGCGACGCGAATCATGACACCCGCTGCGTCGGCATCATTACCTGGCTGCACACCTTTTCGCCGGCCAAAATGTGGATTGGCGGCCTGAGCGTGCTGAATAAACCACTGCTGCAATTCCATACCCAGTTCAATGCTGAGATTCCGTGGGACAGCATGGACATGGACTTTATGAACCTGAACCAGACCGCGCACGGCGGCCGTGAGTTTGGCTTTATCGGCGCACGGATGGGTCTGCAGCACAGCGTGGTCACCGGTCACTGGCAGGACGGGGCCAGCCAGCAGCGTCTGGGTAACTGGATGCGTGCGGCGCTGACGAAACAGGCCAGCCAGCAGCTAAAAGTGGCGCGCTTTGGCGATAACATGCGCGAAGTGGCGGTTACCGAAGGCGATAAAGTCGCGGCGCAGATCCAATTCGGTTATGCGGTCAACGGCTGGGGCGTCGGCGATCTGGTTGAGGTGATCAATCAGGTCAGTGATGGCGACGTCAATGCGCTGATCGACGAGTACGAGAGCCTCTATCGCTTTACCGATGTGGCAGCCTCTGGCGGAGAAAAACGGCAGAACGTGCTGGATGCCGCGCGTATCGAGCTGGGCCTGAAGCGTTTTCTGGAAGCGGAAGGCTGTCAGGCGTTTACCACCAACTTCCAGACGCTGCACGGTATGACGCAGTTGCCGGGACTGGCGGTGCAACGTCTGATGGGTCAGGGCTATGGCTTTGCCGGTGAAGGTGACTGGAAAACCGCGGCGCTGTTACGCATTTTCAAAGTGCTGGCGGGCGATCGCAAAGGTGGCACCTCATTTATGGAGGATTACACCTATCACTTCTCACCGGGGAACGATCTGGTGCTCGGCTCCCACATGCTGGAAGTCTGCCCGTCGATTGCCATTGAAGAGAAGCCATTAATCGATGTGCAGTTCCTCGGCATTGGTGATAAAGCCGATCCGGCCCGCATGATCTTCTCAACGCCAGCCGGGCGTGCGATTAACGCCAGCGTAATTGATATGGGCGATCGTTTCCGTCTGCTGGTTAATGTAGTAGATGCGATTGAACAGCCGAAACCGCTGCCGAAGCTGCCGGTTGCGCGCGCATTGTGGAAAGCCCAGCCGTCATTGGCGACCGCGTCCGAAGCCTGGATCCTTGGCGGCGGCGCGCACCATACGGTGTTCAGCCAGGCGCTGACTTTGGATGATATGTATCTGTACGGCGAGATGAACGACATCGAAGTGCTGGTGATTGACGAGCATACCCGACTGCCCGCCTTCAAAGATGCGCTGCGCTGGAATGAAGCGTACTACCGGCTGAAACGTTAACTACGCCGCTGAGGCAGCACTGCTCATTTTAACGATTAGCCGCGTGCTAAAGTCAATGAAACCACCGATGCAGGCTTATGCGGCATCGGTTTTTTTTATAAAAACGGCGCTATTCAGTCGGGAACAGTGGGCGTTCCGTAACATCGCCGGCAATAGATCCCGCTAGTCCCGCCCGCCAGGATACTCGCCTCACACGCTCCGCTTCCTGCTGCTTAACGCGATACATCGGCCCAGCCGGGATAGAAAGGCATGCCTGAAGAGCAAAGCGTCCGCGCCCAGGATGGCGCGGCCGATCCGCAGGGAGGCGGGAATCCTTTGCGAGCGGGCATGCCTTTCCTGACCCTGTACCCTCAGCCACCAGCCACTGTTTTATCCATCCACCAGAAAACGCTCCGCTTCCTGCTGCTTAAAGCGACACATCAGCCCAGCCGGGAAGGAAATGCATGCCTGAAGAGCAAAGCGTCCGCGCCCGGGATGGCGCGGACGCTCCGCAGGGAGGCGGGAATCCTTTGCGATCGGGCATGCCTTTCCTGACCCTGCACCCTTAGCCACCCGCCACTGTTTTATCCATCCACCAGAAAACGCTCCGCTTCCTGCTGCTTAAAGCGACACATCAGCCCAGCCGGGAAGGAATGACATGCCTGAAGAGCAAAGCGTCCGCGCCCGGGATGGCGCGGCCGATCCGCAGGGAGGCGGGAATCCTTTGCGATCGGGCATGCCTTTCCTGACCCTGCACCTGCACCCTCAGCCACCAGCCACTGTTTTATCCATTCACCAGAAAACGCTCCGCTTCCTGCTGCTTAAAGCGACACATCAGCCCAGCCGGGAAGGAAAGACATGCCTGAAGAGCAAAGCGTCCGCGCCCGGGATGGCGCGGCCGATCCGCAGGGAGGCGGGAATCCTTTGCGATCGGGCATGCCTTTCCTGACCCTGCCCCCTCAGCCACCCGCCATTGTTTTATCCATCCACCAGAAAACGCTCCGCTTCCTGCTTCTTAAAGCGACACATCAGCCCAGCCGGGAAGGAAATGCATGCCTGAAGAGCAAAGCGTCCGCGCCCGGGATGGCGCGGCCGATCAGCAGGGAGGCGGGAATCCTTTGCGATCGGGCATGCCTTTCCTGACCCTGCCCCTTAAGCTACCAGCGATTGTTTTAGCCGGACATACAAACATCCTTTACTGCAATGTAACCTCTTCATGATCTTGCTCTTTCACCGACCAGCCTGTATTGCTTGATGCCTGACAAAATAAAGGCGCCCCGCACATGCTTATTGCCGAGCTGAATCAACATCCCCGCTACGCCGAACAAACCGCACAGCTGCTGTACACTGAATGGTCACATCTTCCTGCATGGTCTCACCCGCCTGCCATTGTTGCGCGTTTAAAACAGCGCAATCAGAAACCTTCGGCAGAATTTACGCTTATTGCCACGCCAGATGGCGAAACGGTGATTGCGACCTGTAGCGTCATTCGCTATGAACTGGATGACATTGCCGCGCGGGAATACTGGATTGGCGAGGTGGTCACTGATAAGAGATTCCGCGGTCAGGGCGTGGCAAAAGCGTTGATCCAACTGGCGATTGCGAAAGCAATCAAACAACAAATCAGTGAACTGTGGCTCTATACGCCCGATCAGCAAGCGTACTATCAGCGTTCAGGATGGCAGGCGGTGGAACAGCGGCAAATAGCGGGTGAAGAGGTCACGGTGATGAAGTTGCCTCTGGCGCAGTAAAGGACGGCTCCGGCGAGCCGCCCTTTAGCGGGATACTCAGGTAGTCAGGAACTCAATCGTTTTACCGGTGCATTCTGCTGGCGATCCCAGATCACCGTCAGCAGACGTTGTAATGCGATAAAGGCAAACAGCAGAATACCAATGGCGATTTTGGTCCACCACGAGCTGAGGGTGCCGTCGAAATTAATCCAGGTCTGGATCAGCCCCTGAATCAGCACGCCGAACAGCGTACCCAGCACCGTGCCAACCCCGCCCGACAGCAGCGTGCCGCCGATCACCACCGAAGCAATCGCATCCAGCTCCACGCCCAGTCCCGCCAGCGCATAACCGGCCGAGGTGTAGATAGAGAAGACGATACCGGCCAGCGTGGCTAAAGTGGTGGAAAGCATATAGATTTTGATGGTGGTGGCACGAGTCGACACCCCCATCAGCTGCGCCGAGGTCAGGTTACCGCCAATCGCGTAGACCTGATTACCAAAGCGGGTGCGGTGCGCCAGAATAATCCCGCCCAGTACCACTACCAGCATAATCACCGCCAGCAGGCTGAGACGTCCGCCACCTGGCACTTTCCACGCCAGGCTGGAGAGCATGGTATAGAACGGATGATCGATCGGAATCGAGTTCTCCGACACCAGATAGCTGCAGCCGCGCAGAAAGAACATGCCGGCCAGGGTGATGATAAAGGCCGGGATCTTCAGCGCATCGATCAACCAGCCCATCATCGCGCCGAACAAGGCACCCAGCGCCAGAATCACCGCAAAGGCCAGCAGCGGATCGAGGTGGAAATCGCCAATCGCCCGCGCCAGGAACACCCCGGTAAAGGCGATCACCGCGCCGACCGACAGATCGATACCGCCGGATAAAATCACAAACGTCATACCGACCGCGATAATGCCGAGAAAGGCATTATCGGTCAGGATATTGCAGATTACCCGGGTTGAGGCAAAGCCAGGGAACTGACTCAGGCAGAACAGATAACCCGCGACGAAAACCAGTAAGGTGATCATCAACGGCAGATGGCGTTTGATCATGTCGGGCGTCTCCGTTTTAACATCGCAATAAACCGGGGTGACTGCAGTAACAGCACGCACATCACCACCACCGCTTTGACCACCTGATTCAGCTCTGGCGGGAAGCCGGAGAGCAAAATACCGGTGTTCATCGACTGAATAATCAACGCGCCGATCAAAGACAGCACCAGATTGAAGCGTCCGCCCATCAGCGACGCCCCGCCGATCACCACCGCCAGAATCGCATCCAGCTCCAGCCATAATCCGGCGTTATTGGCATCCGCACCGCGAATGTCGGCAGCAACAATCAGCCCGGCTACTGCAGCGCAAACGCCGCTGATGGCGTAGGTCGACATCACCACCAGCCAGCCTGTGACGCCCGCATTGCGCGCGGCACGCAGGTTAATCCCTACCGCTTCAATAAACAGGCCGAGCGCGGTTTTGCGAGTCAGCAGCCAGACCGCCAGCGCCACCAGCAGGGTGATCCACACCGGTACCGGCAACATCAGCAGCGAGCCGTTGCCAAACCAGCCAAGGCTGTCACTGTCGAAGGTAACGATCTGGCCCTGAGTAATCAGCTGGGCGATACCGCGCCCCGCCACCATCAGAATCAGCGTGGCGACGAACGGCTGAATACGCAGCAGCGCCACCAGCACCCCGTTCCAGATGCCGCAGACCAGACCGGTAGCCAGCGTCGCGGCAATGATAAACGGCACGCTGTGTCCGGCCACTGTCAGAGTGGCGGCCGTCGCGCCAGCAATCGCCATCACCGCGCCAACCGACAGGTCGATACCGCCGGTAGCGATCACCAGCGTCATGCCAATTGCCAGCAGCGCCACCGGTGCGGCGCGGTTGAGAATATCAATCGGACTGCCGAACAGTCGGCCATCCTGCAGATGGACAGCAAAAAAGTTATTTGCTACCAGGCTATCGATCAGCAGCACCAGCAGCAGCGCCGCAATTTGCGGCATGCCCGGTGGCAGTTTCAGCTTACGGCGTTGCGGTTTTTCAGGTGTCATAGGGGTCTCAAGCATGTTGTGCCCCTCCGTCAGCGATAGCGTTGACGATCGACGCTACCGAAAGTTGCTCCAGCGGAATTTCTGCCACCTGCTTCAGATCGCGCATAATCAGCACCCGATCGGCATAACCCACCAGTTCTTCAAGCTCAGAGGAGATAACCAGCAGCGCCAGTCCATCAGCACATAAGGATTCAATTAAACGAATAATCTCGGCGTGCGCGCCCACGTCAATGCCGCGCGTCGGCTCGTCGAGGATCAGAAACTGCGGTTTCGTCACCAGCCAGCGCGACAGCAGCACCTTCTGCTGGTTACCGCCCGACAGCAGCTCCACCGGTTGATCGGCGTGCGGCGTACGAATGCCGAGGCTCTTAATAAAGCGTTCGGCGATCGCCTGCTGCTCACGCTTTTTAATCGGCCGTAACCAGCCACGCTGCGCCTGTAACGCCAGAATGATGTTTTCGCGCACCGAGGCCGCGCCAATAATCCCGTCAGTTTTGCGATCTTCCGGACAGAACCCCATGCCCAGCTGCGAGGCGCGGGCCGGGTTAGTAATGCGCTGCACCTTGCCTTTGATTTTTGCCGTGCCGCGATCGGCGCGGCGAATACCAAACAGCACTTCTGCGGTTTCGGTACGTCCCGAGCCCAGCAGCCCTGCCAGACCGACCACTTCACCCGGCCGGACCTGCAGATTAAACGGCTCGATGGTGCCTTTTTTGCCGTAATCTTCAAACGAGACCACCGGCTGATTACTGCGCAGAGTACTGCCCTGCCGCTGCAGCGCCGTCTCCAGCAACTCGCGCCCCAGCATCAGTTTGATCAGTTCAATTTGCGGCAGCGAGGCGGTATCGCGGGTAGCGATAAATTGCCCGTTGCGTAATACCGTGATGCGATCGGTAATGCGGTAAACCTGATCGAGAAAGTGGGTCACGAAAATCAGGCTCATCCCTTTGGCTTTTAGCTGCGCCATCAGGGTAAACAGCATCTCCACTTCACTGGCGTCGAGGCTGGCGGTCGGTTCATCCAGAATCAATACCTGGGCGGAGAGATCGACCGCGCGACAGATAGCAATAATCTGCTGCATCGCCACTGAGTAGTGTCCCAGCGGGCGCGTCACGTCGAGTGAAAAACCGTAGTTGCGCATCAGCGCGTCGGCATCCCGCACCATGCGCCGCCGATCGATCATGCCGAAGCGTCGTGGCTCGCGGCCTATATAGAGGTTATCGGCCACCGACATATTCGGCAGCATGTTCACTTCCTGATAAACGGTGCCGATGCCCATCTCCTGCGCCTCGGCGGTGTTGTGCGGGGTAATCGGCTTACCGTTAAGGGTGATAGTGCCGGCATCGCGGCTGTAGACGCCGGTCAGCACTTTGATCAGGGTTGACTTACCCGCGCCGTTCTCGCCCAGCAGCGCCATGATCTCGCCCTTGCGAATATCAAACGAGACGTTGTCCAACGCTTTAACGCCGGGAAACCCTTTGCTGACGCCGCTGATGGTTAACAGCGATGTTTCATTGTGTGTGGTCATTCTGCTAACTCCGCCTCACGTCATGAAAAACCGCCCCGCAGGGCGGTCTGCGGCTTAGTAACCCATGCCTTTTTTGCGTTCCAGCTCCTGCTGAGCGTCAGCAGGCAGGAACAGTTTCGATTCGGTTTTGATCACTTTTGGCGGCAGCGTGCCCTCTTTCTTAAATTTCTCCAGCGCATCAAAGGCCGGGCCAGCCATGTTTGGCGTCAGCTCAACGTTGGCGTTGGCTTCGCCTGCCAGCATCGCTTTATAGATATCCGGTACCCCGTCAATCGAGCCGGTCAGAATATCTTTGCCCGGCTTCAGGCCGGCCTCTTTGATCGCCTGGATGGCACCGATCGCCATGTCATCGTTGTGGGCGTAAACCATGCAGATGTTTTTGCCATTGTTTTCCGCCTTGATGAAGCTTTCCATCACCTCTTTACCTTTGCTGCGGGTAAAGTCGCCGGACTGGGAGCGGATCACTTTGATGTTCGGATGGCCGCTGATCGCTTCAGCAAAGCCTTTCTTACGATCGATCGCCACGCTGGCCCCGACCGTACCCTGCAGTTCCACCACGTTACACTGCTTGTCGCCGACGGTTTTCACCAGCCAGTCGCCAATCAGCTTGCCTTCCAGCACGTTGTCTGCGGTAACCACCGCCTGATACAGCGATTTGTCTTTGACCACGATGGCGCGGTCCAGCAGATAGACCGGGATTTTGGCGTCTTTGGCTTCTTCCAGCACCGGTTCCCAGCCGGTCTGCACCACCGGCGCGATAAAGATGGCATCCACGCCCTGAGCGATGAACGAGCGCACCGCTTTAATCTGGTTCTCTTGTTTTTGCTGACCATCGGCGATTTTCAGCGTGATACCGCGTTTCTTAGCTTCGCTTTTCGCCACGTTGGTTTCGGCGGAGCGCCAGCCAGATTCCGAACCCACCTGCGAGAAGCCGACCGTCATGTCCGCAGCCAACACTGGTCCGGTCAACGCGGCGCTGACCAGCGTGGTCAGAAGTAAACGTTTCCACATAGTTTTTATTCCTCTGAAGGGCATTTGCTGTTTAGGGTAGAGAGCTCGCTTAGCCTGGACTAAAAAAGGGTGCATAATGGCGACATGCTTCACAAAATTGAGCAATTTAAAGGAGTTACGTCAACAGCAACCGTTTTATAGCGCAGGCTGTTATGGATAAAACAACTGAAAGTGAAAACCGGACGGGTTAAATAATTGTAATAAACAGAATCGCTTATGTTCAGCCCCACTGAAAGCGATTACAGCCAGGCGTACAAAATGGGTTATCCGCCTGCGGGATGAACAAAAAATGGGATTTGTGATTGCCCGCACATTGCTTGCATAGTGCTAGCGTCGTGCTCGCATAGTGCCTACAGAGTGCATTTTTCAGGTGACTGGCGGGCGAAAAGTTTCTCTGGCGGCTTCTGCGGGCGATCGGTTGACAGCGCAACGCCGTCTGACCACCACGGGTGGCCTGAGACGACGGCAGGCAATGCGCACTGCCGGGTTAAGGGCGACCCTGACCAGGCGTTTTTTTACTCCGCTGCGGCGTATTTACTGCACCATCTGTGTTAGCGTGTTGTTCAGCAGTCACCACTCGTTCAGCAGTCACCACGGAAGGCAACATCATGTTGATCTCAGGTTCGATCACCACCACTACCACCACCCGCACCGCTTTGAGCGGCGGCGTGAGCGTATCTGTGACCGGCACCTGACAAACAGATCTTCGCTCCCCGCCCAACCGGACGGGGACCTGTTCTCCGTTCTTTACCCTCTGAATGGAGAAACAACATGAGTTCATCTGAAAGCGCATTATTAGTCATCGATATGCAACAGGGCCTGTTCAGCGGAGCTGTCACGCCTTATCACGCCGATAGGGTGTTAGCGAATATTTGCCAGCTGATTGAAAAAGCGCGTCAGGCTAAGGTCCCGATCTTTTTTGCACGCCATACCGGACCCGATGATTCCCCATTCAGCGCCCGGAGCCCGTTAACCCGTCTGTTGCCGGAACTGGGCGTTGATGACGCGCAGGAGGGTGTTTTTATCAAAAAATTCCCCAGCTGTTTCAGAGACACGCCGCTGCTGAGCCAGTTACGAGAAAAAGGGATTAAACAGCTGGTGGTGACCGGGATGAAAACCGAGTTTTGCGTCGATACCAGCTGTCGGGCAGCCGCAGAATGCGGTTTTTCAGTGGTGCTGGTTTCTGATGCCCACACCACGGTGGATAATCCCCATCTGACCGCAGAAAAAATCATTGCTCACCATAATCTGACCCTGGCCGGTCCGTTTGTTAGCCTCACCACTGCCGCTGAGTGGCAGTTTTAGCCAGCATGGACTCGTTAAAATCTGCGCGGTCAGAACAACTGCCGCGCCGGTTAACCGCTTGCTGCACCGCTGCCGCACCTCACTCTGGTGGCGGGTCAGAACAGCAGCAAAAACCGTGCGGTGCTACGTGCGACTGAGGAGTGTCGCTGTTGGCTCGTCAACGCGGACCAGGCCTTTTCTGACGCTGGCTTTGGTGCAAAATCCCTCGTTCAGCGTCCCGGCCAGGCGGCCCTATCCATGAATAAACGTGCAAAAATGGACTTTTAGCCGCGTATCCCGGTCGTTTGTCTGATTTTCGCCTTTTTTTCACCGCAGGATCTGGACAGCTTTAGCTTGCCCCCTATACTGAGCACTCCTTTGTTCCCTCTACTGTTATGGCAATGATGACTGCGTACGACTACCTGCTTAAATTTCGTAAAGTGAATAACTCAGACAGTCTGGAAAAGCTCTTCGATCACCTCAATTACTCGCTCACCGATGAGATGGATATCATCAATATGTACCGTGCTGCCGATCACCGGCGCGCCGAACTGGCGTCGGGCGGACGGTTATATGATCTTGGCTGTGTGCCTAAGACGGTGTGGCGCTACGTGGTATAATTCCCTGCTGCCTGATTTTTTGTCACGTTGTCCAGGCGGGCGCGCCCCATCTGGACATGCTATTCTGCTGCGCTTCGACTTCTCAGGACAGGAATTACCACTATGAATGAACAGGTTGCTGCGCCGCGCATCGGTGGCTGGCTTTTGCTGCCGCTGGCCTGGCTGATTATGACCCTGTTAACCACTGCGCTGGTCTTGGCGATGTACCTCACACCGCTGTTTAATCCGGCATGGCGCGCGACACTCTTCTCCCATGGCAGCACCCTTTTCTCTTACTGGGCCATCTCTCTGCTGACTGCCGTGGCGGTCTGGGCTTACAGCCTGTGGATTAGCTGGCTGTTCTTTAAGCGCTCACGCCGTTTACCGCGCCACTATCTGCTGTGGTTGCTGATTACGGTGCTGTTAGCGCTGAAAACCTTCGCCTTTACCCCGGTTACCGACAGCCGTGCTCTGCAGACGCTATTGCTTTCACTGCTGGCGGCAGCGGTGTTTGCTCCCTACTTCAAACGATCTAAGCGGGTAAAGAGCACCTTTATTGAGCCGTAACGCTGTGAGCTGTGTCAGGAATTTAATTCTGAGTGCGGTCTGCCCGGCCGGTTGCGGCGTAGCTGTTGAGATACGCCGCGCTATCAATGATAATAAGCCGCTTTCTGGATTTCAGGCGAAAAAATGACCGATTATCTGCTGCTGTTTGTTGGTACTGTGCTGGTAAATAACTTCGTGCTGGTGAAGTTCCTTGGCCTGTGCCCGTTTATGGGCGTTTCCAAAAAACTGGAAACGGCAATCGGCATGGGCCTGGCCACCACTTTCGTGATTACACTGGCCTCAATCTGTGCCTGGCTGGTGAATCATCTGATCCTGCTGCCGCTCGATCTGGTCTACCTGCGCACCATGGCCTATATCCTGGTGATCGCGGTGGTGGTGCAGTTCACCGAGATGGTGGTGCGTAAAACCAGCCCGTCGCTCTATCGCCTGCTGGGCATTTTCCTGCCGCTGATCACCACCAACTGCGCGGTGCTGGGCGTGCCATTGCTGAGCGTTAACCTCAATCACACCTTTCTGCAGGCGGCACTGTACGGCTTTAGCGCTTCCCTTGGCTTCTCGCTGGTGATGGTGCTGTTCGCCGGCATGCGTGAACGTCTGGTGCTGGCCAACGTGCCGGCCCCGTTCAAAGGTAACTCCATTGCCCTGATCACCGCTGGCCTGATGGCGCTGGCGTTTATGGGCTTTACCGGCCTGGTGAAATTCTGATGACCGCGATCTGGATAGCAGTGGCTGTATTAAGTGCGCTGAGCCTGGTGTTCGGTGCGCTGCTGGGCTACGCCTCGCGCCGCTTTGAGGTCGAAGAAGACCCGATCGTTGAGCAGATTGATGCCATTCTGCCGCAGAGTCAGTGCGGGCAGTGTGGCTATCCCGGTTGCCGGCCCTATGCCGATGCGGTGGGCAACAACGGTGAAGCCATCAACAAGTGCGCGCCAGGCGGTGAGCAGACCATGCTCAAGCTGGCAGAGCTGCTGAACGTTGAGCCGCAGCCGATTGATGGCGATGAGACGGCCAAAGCACCGGTCCGCACCGTAGCCTTTATTGATGAAGCGAACTGCATTGGCTGCACCAAGTGTATTCAGGCCTGCCCGGTCGATGCGATTGTCGGGGCGACCCGCGCCATGCACACCGTGCTGAGCGATGTCTGCACCGGCTGCGATCTCTGTGTTGCGCCCTGCCCGACTGACTGCATTGAGATGCGGCCGGTTGAGACCACGCCTGCCAACTGGAAGTGGGATCTTAACAGCATCCCGGTGCGGGTGATTCCGGTAGAAACTCATGCTTAATTTGTTGAATTTTTTTAAAAAAGAGAAGATCTGGGATTTTCAGGGCGGCATTCATCCGCCGGAAATGAAAACCCAGTCCAACGGTACCCCGCTGAGCGAACTGCCGTTGCCACACCGTTTTATCATCCCGCTGAAACAACACATCGGTCACGAAGGTGAAATCTGCGTGTCGCCGGGCGATAAGGTGCTGCGCGGTCAGCCACTGACTTTTGGCACCGGCCGGATGTTACCGGTGCATGCCCCGACCTCCGGCACTATTGAGGAAATCGGTCAGCACATGACCGCCCATCCGTCTGGCCTGTCAGAGCTGTGCATTTTCCTGACGCCCGATGGCGAAGACCGCTGGATGCCGCTTGATCCCCTGCCCGATTATCGACAGCATCCGCGCGCCGACATCGTGCAGCGCATTCACGATGCCGGGATCGCCGGTCTGGGCGGCGCGGGTTTCCCGACCGCCACCAAGCTGAAAGGCGGCCTGCGCGGTGTCAAAACCCTGATCATCAATGCGGCAGAGTGCGAGCCTTACATTACCGCAGACGATCGCCTGATGCAGGACTACGCGTCAGAAGTGCTGGAAGGCAGCCGGATTCTCGCCTGGGTTTTGCAGGCAGAACGGGTGCTGATTGGCATCGAAGATAATAAACCTGAAGCCATTGCGGCACTGAAGCAGGCGTTAGGCGGCGAGCGCGATCTGCAAATCCGGGTGATCCCGACCAAATACCCCTCTGGCGGTGCTAAACAGCTGACCCGCATCCTGACCGGGATGGAGGTTCCGCACGGCGGGCGCTCGACCGATATCGGCGTGCTGATGCAGAACGTCGGGACCGCCTGGGCAGTTAAGCGCGCGATTATCAACGGTGAACCGATTACAGAACGCGTCGTGACGCTGACCGGCGAGGCGATCGCCCAGCCGCGCAACGTCTGGAGCCGTCTCGGCACGCCTATCAGCCATCTGCTGCATCAGGTTGGGTTCCGTCCTGGCCCGCGCCAGATGGTGATCATGGGCGGCCCCCTGATGGGCTTTACCCTGCCGTCGCTGGACGTGCCGGTGGTGAAGATCACCAACTGCATTCTGGCTCCGTCCAGCAGCGAAATGGGCAACAACGACGAAGAACAATCCTGCATTCGCTGTTCTGCCTGTGCGGATGCCTGCCCGGCTAAACTGCTGCCACAGCAGCTTTACTGGTACAGCCAGGGCGGCGACCACGATAAGGCGCGTGCGCATCACATTGATGATTGCATTGAATGCGGGGCCTGCGCCTATGTCTGCCCGAGCAATATTCCGCTGGTGCAGTATTACCGGCAGGAAAAAGCTGAGCTGCGCGCCATCGATCTGGAAGCGAAACGTACCCTCGAAGCCAAAGCGCGCTTTGAAGCACGCCAGGCCCGACTGGAACGTGAGAAGCAGGCGCGTGAAGCGCGACATGAAGAGGCGAAACAGCGCGTTGCCCGCAGTGACAGCGGCGAGCTGGCGGCAGCGAAAGCGCGGGCCGCCGCCCGTCGTGCCGAACCGGATGAAGCCGCCGCCGAAGCGCAGCGTGAAGCCCGTCATGCACAGGCGCGTCTGCGTCAGGCCGAGGCTCAGGCAGAAACCCAGGCGCTGAGCCGTCAGACCACCGATCCGCGTAAAGCGGCGGTTGAGGCGGCGATTGCCCGCGCCAAAGCGAAGAAAATGACGCCAGCCGGGGCCGGAACCGAGGCCAGTGAAGAGGCGGCAGTCGATCCGCGTAAAGCGGCGGTTGAAGCGGCTGTTGCCCGCGCGAAAGCGAAGAAAGCCGCCCAGGCGGACAGCGCGGCGCAGCCGGTAACGGACGCGGACGCTCAGCCTGTCGCTGAAACCGACGATCCGCGTAAAGCCGCGGTGCAGGCCGCCATTGCCCGTGCGAAAGCGAAGAAAGCACAGGCGCAGGCAGAAAGCGCGCAGCCGGTAACGGACGCGGACGCTCAGCCTGCCGCTGAAACTGACGATCCGCGCAAAGCCGCAGTGCAGGCCGCTATCGCCCGCGCGAAGGCGAAGAAAGCCGCCCAGGCAGACAGCGCGCAGCCGGTAACGGACGCTGATGCACAGCCTGCCGCTGAAACTGACGATCCGCGCAAAGCCGCGGTGCAGGCCGCCATTGCCCGCGCGAAGGCGAAGAAAGCCGCCCTGGCAGACAGTGCGCAGCCGGTAACGGACGCTGAGTCACAGCCTGCTGAAGAAACTGACGATCCGCGCAAAGCCGCAGTGCAGGCCGCTATCGCCCGCGCGAAGGCGAAGAAAGCCGCACAGCCGGTAACGGGCGCTGATGCACAGCCTGCTGAAGAAACTGACGATCCGCGCAAAGCCGCGGTGCAGGCCGCTATCGCCCGCGCGAAGGCGAAGAAAGCCGCCCAGGCAGACAGCGCGGCGGAGCCACAGCCGGTAACGGACGCTGATGCACAGCCTGCCGCTGAAACTGACGATCCGCGCAAAGCCGCGGTGCAGGCCGCCATTGCCCGTGCGAAAGCGAAGAAAGCACAGGCGCAGGCAGCGGCGGCCGATGAAGCCTCACGTGATGCTGCGGTAGTGGCCACCCAGGCACACTACGCCGTCGAAAAAGCCGAACAGGCGCAGGAGCAAGCGAACAACGCCAATGCTGAACCGGAACAGGCACCTGAACTGAATCAACCCGATGATGCGCGTAAAGCCGCCATAGCGGCAGCCATCGCCCGTGCCAAAGCGCGTAAAGCGCAGTCGTCTACGACGCTTGAGGATTAAATGGCTTTTCGTATCGCAAGTTCTCCTTATACCCATAACCGCCGCAGTACCGGCAATATCATGTTGCTGGTGGTGCTGGCGGCGGTGCCGGGTTTTGCCGCACAGTGTTATTTCTTTGGCTACGGCACTTTTTTACAGGTTTTACTGGCTACGCTGACCGCCTGGCTGACCGAAGCCGCTATTTTACGGCTGCGTAAAGCGCCGGTGGGCAGCAACCTGGCAGATAATTCAGCGCTGCTGACCGCCGTGCTGATCGGTATCAGTCTGCCGCCGCTGGCGCCGTGGTGGCTGGTGGTGATCGGCACGGTATTTGCCATCGTGATTGCCAAACAGCTGTATGGCGGGCTGGGCCAGAACCCTTTTAATCCGGCGATGGTCGGTTACGTGGTGCTGCTGATCTCCTTCCCGGTGCAGATGACCAGCTGGTTGCCGCCCGACACGCTGCAGGCAATTAAACCGACGCTGCTGGACAGCCTGAGCATGGTGTTCCGCGGCCACACGCTGGCGGGCGAAACCATGCAGCAGTTGCAGATTGGTGTTGATGGCGTCAGCCAGGCGACGCCGCTGGATACCTTTAAAACCGGGCTGCGCGCCGGTCATAGCGCCGATCAGTTACTGGCGCAGCCGATCTACAGCGGCGTGCTGGCAGGTCTCGGCTGGCAGTGGGTCAATCTCGGTTATCTGGCGGGCGGCCTGTTTCTGCTGTGGAAAAATGCGATCCGCTGGCATATTCCCGCCGCTATGCTGCTGTCGCTGGCGTTCTGCGCTACGCTTGGCTGGATATTTTCACCGGAGTCACTCAACAGTCCGCTGATTCACCTGTTCTCCGGTGCCAGCATGCTGGGGGCATTTTTCATCGCCACCGATCCGGTTACCGCCTCCACCACTAACCGCGGCCGACTGATTTACGGCGCGCTGATCGGCCTGCTGGTCTGGCTGATCAGAAGTTTCGGCGGTTACCCGGATGGCGTGGCCTTCGCGGTGTTGCTGGCCAACATCTGCGTGCCGCTGATTGACTACTACACCCAGCCGCGCGTTTACGGCCATCTAAAGGATTAAGCGATGCTGGAGACGATTCGTAAAAATGGCGTGACGCTGGCGATTTTTGCCGCGATCACCACTGCGGCGACCGCAGTGGTTAACACCGTGACCAAACCCACGGTGGAACATCAGACTCAGCTACAGCAGAAAAACCTGCTCGACCAGGTGGTGCCGACCGCGCTCTACGACAACAACATCCAGCAGGATTGTTACGTTGTCACGGACCCGGCGTTAGGCAATGCTGCGCCCCACCATCTTTATCTGGCGCGTAACAACGGTCAGCCAGTGGCGGCCGCGCTGGAAACGACCGCGCCGGATGGTTACTCCGGTGCCATTCAGATGCTGGTCGGGGCCGATTTTCACGGTAAAGTGCTGGGTGTGCGGGTAGTCGAACATCATGAAACGCCGGGTCTGGGCGATAAAATCGAGTTGCGTATTTCGGACTGGATCAACAGTTTTAATGGCAAAGTGGTTCAGGGTCCGACAGATAAAGCCTTTGCGGTGAAAAAGGATGGCGGTGAGTTTGACCAGTTCACCGGGGCCACCATCACCCCACGCGCGGTGGTCAACGCCACCAAACGCGCCGCACTATTAATAGAAACCCTTCCGGAGAAACTCTCTTCGTTACCGGCATGTGGAGACGCAAATGAGTGAAGCTAAAAGCCTGCTGGTCGGCGGGTTGTGGAAAAATAACTCCGCGCTGGTTCAGTTGCTGGGGCTCTGCCCGCTACTGGCCGTGACCGCCACCGCCACCAACGCGCTGGGATTAGGTCTGGCGACCACCCTGGTGCTGACCCTGACCAACAGTTTTATCTCCGCCTCACGCCGCTGGGTGCCGTCGGAGATCCGCATCCCGATTTACGTGATGATCATCGCCTCGGTGGTGAGCTGTGTGCAGATGCTGATCAACGCCTACGCCTATGGTCTGTATCAGTCGCTGGGCATCTTCATCCCGCTGATTGTGACGAACTGCATCGTGGTTGGCCGGGCCGAAGCTGTCGCCTCGAAAAGCAACATTCCGCTGGCGGCACTGGATGGTTTCGCTATCGGTATGGGTGCCACCTGCGCCATGGTGGTGCTGGGATCGATGCGTGAAATCATCGGCAGCGGCACGCTGTTTAACGGCGCCGATCAGCTGCTGGGTCCGTGGGCTAAATCGTTGCGGATTGAGGTGGTGCATTTTGACTCGCCAATGCTGCTGGCGATGCTGCCGCCCGGTGCCTTTATCGGCCTCGGCATGATGCTGGCGGGTAAATATCTGATCGACCAGAAAATGAAACAGCGGGCAGCACAGCGCGCAGAAGCCGCTGCCTCTGCTCCACAGGGCGCGACCGGGAAAGCGGTGTGAACCAGACCAAACGTAATGAGATCCTCCGTCGGCTGCAGCAGAATAATCCGCATCCGACCACCGAGCTAAACTTCAACTCGCCGTTTGAGCTGCTGATTGCGGTGCTGCTGTCGGCGCAGGCCACTGACGTCAGCGTCAACAAAGCCACCGCCCGGCTCTATCCGGTAGCGAACACCCCGGCCGCGATGCTGGCGCTGGGCGTAGAAGGCGTGAAGGAGTACATCAAAACCATCGGGCTGTTTAACAGCAAAGCGGAAAATGTGATTAAGACCTGCCGCATCCTGCTGGAACAGCACAACGGCGAGGTGCCGGAAGATCGTGCGGCACTGGAAGCGCTGCCCGGCGTCGGCCGTAAAACCGCCAACGTGGTGCTGAACACCGCCTTCGGCTGGCCGACTATCGCGGTCGATACCCATATCTTCCGCGTCTGCAATCGCACCCACTTTGCGCCGGGTAAAAATGTCGAGCAGGTGGAGCAGAAACTGCTGAAGGTGGTGCCGGCGGCGTATAAAGTCGATTGCCATCACTGGCTGATCCTGCACGGCCGCTACACCTGCGTGGCGAGAAAACCGCGCTGTGGTGCCTGTCTGATTGAAGACCTGTGTGAGTATCCCGATAAGGTTGAGTAACCTTCATTTCTGACCCGCCACGGCGGGTCTTTTTATTTAGCGCTCACCAGCCAGCGTCAATGACAACCGATAAACATCGTTGCTGGCACCATTATTTCCCCTTTTTTCCGGGGTAAATATCGCCCCGAAGATACCTGCACAATTTGTCGGGTTGTTACATTGATGTTGATGATGGAAAATCGCCGACCCCGACGATAAGAAAAAGTTATGACACGGTGCGTAAAGTAATCAACAAAAGTTCTTCCAGTGTGCGGCAGGTGGTGCGTCTGTTTCTGTCCCGACTGTGGCCCCATCCGCTGGCGGTGAGTAAAAAGCATGTGATGATCGCCAGCCTCGGAGCCGGTATCGGATTGATCCTGACCAGTCTGCTGAGTCACTGGGTGCTGGGCGAGCTGAACCTGTGGTTTGTCGCGCCGGTGGGTGCATCGGCGGTATTGCTGTTTGGCGTACCGGCCAGTCCGCTGGCGCAGCCGTGGGCAATCGTCGGCGGCAATACGCTGTCGGCGCTGGCTGGCGTGACGATCGGTCAGCTGATCCCCAATCCGGCGATCGCCTGTGGCGTCGCCGCCTGCATGGCGATCCTGCTGATGTTTCAGCTACGCTGCCTGCATCCGCCGGGCGGCGCAGTCGCCCTGACCGCCATTCTGGGCGGGCCAACGGTGAATCAGCTCGGCTATCATTTTGTCCTGACGCCGGTGTTGCTCAACTCCCTGACCCTGGCGCTGCTGGCTATCCTGTTCAACAACCTCGCCGGGCGGCGCTATCCTCATCCGCTGGCACCGGAAGAGGTGAAACCGGCTCCGGTTGAAATTCCGGTGCCGCTGACGCGCGCGGATCTGCATCAGGCGCTGGAAGGCGGCGAACTGCTGGATATCGATGAAGATGATTTGCAGGCGCTGTTGCAGCGTGCCGAGCAGATCGCCCAGCGTCGTCAGGCCGCCAAAGCGTGAGCCGCCGTGGCCGGTCGGCTTCAGCCCGACGTGACCGGCCCTGAACATGATCCGCCCCACAGTTTTGCGCAGTCAAAGCGAAACGCTATTGAAGTAACATATTGATAACAATCATGCCCAGGCCGGACGCCCAGTGTCCCCTGGGCGATTGCCCATAGAGCCCGCCTTTTCAGCGCCCTACACTTTACTCTTCTTTACGCAGCCGCGAGGAAGACCGATGGATAGCGCCCTGTCACCGCAGCACGATCAGCTGATTACCTCCGCCATCAAAAAGTTTTTTACCCGCATCATTCCTATGCTGGCCGTGATGCTGATCATTAACCAGATTGACCGTGCCAATATTGGCTTTATTAAGTCAGAGCTACACACCGACGCTGGCATCAGCGCGGCGGCCTTTGGTTTGGGTGCCGGACTGTTTTTTATCGGTTATGCGCTGTTTGAGGTGCCGAGTAACCTGATGATGAAGCGTTACGGCGCCCGGGTCTGGCTAACCCGCATCATGATCACCTGGGGTCTGGTGGTGGTGCTGACCGGCTTTATCACCTCCCCGCTGCAGTTCTACCTGCTGCGCTTTTTACTGGGGGTTGCCGAAGCGGGCTTTTTCCCCGGCGTGCTGTTCTATTTTCGCCAGTGGGTGCCCAATGCCTGGCGCGGCCGGGCCACTGCGATGGTCCTGAGCGCCACCGCCGGGGCATTTCTGTTTTCCGGCCCGATCACCGGCGCGATCCTGATGCTGCATAATTTTCTCGCTATTGCTGGCTGGAAATGGGTGATGTTCCTCGAAGGTGGTGCCTCGGTGCTGGTAGGGATCGTAGCCGCCTGGGTGCTGGTTTCGCGGCCCGCCGATGCCCGCTGGCTGAGCGAGCCGGAAAAGCAGGCGCTGGCACAGCAGTTGCAGCACGAAGAAGCCCATCGCGATCGGCTTAACCAGCAGCCGGGCCGGATGTCGCTGCTGCGTAACCGTAGCCTGCTATTCTTCTGCGCCATTTTCTTCACCATGACCATGACCGGCTACACGCTGGTGTTCTGGCTGCCGCAGATTATTCAGCGTATCCAGGGCTTCAGCAGCTTTGGCATCGGCATTCTGACCGCCGTGCCCTGGCTGTGCGCGATTGTCGCCATCAATCTGCTGAGCCGCTTTTCAGATCGCCATCGCGATAAGCTGGATAAAGCGCTGGGTGTCGCCATGCTGGTGGCCGCCTGCGGTACCTTTATGGCGACGCTGGGATCGCCGTGGTTTGGTTTTCTGGCGATGATCGTCGCCTGCATCGGCTCGAAAGTCAGCGCCACCTTCTTCTGGCCCATGCCGCAGGGTGAACTGCCCGCATCGATTGTCGCCCCGGGAATTGCGCTGGTGAACTCCATCGGCAATCTTGGCGGTTTCTTCGCGCCGACGGTGTTCGGCTATCTGGAAATGAAGACCGGCTCGACCACCGGCGGCCTTTACGCACTGACCAGCGTGTCGCTGCTGACCGGTCTGTGGCTGCTGCTGCGCCGTAAACCCACCCCGTCTTCCCTTGTACCTATGGAGAATCAACATGTCAGCCAGTCCAGTCATTAAAACGATGCGGGTGGTGCCGGTCGCCGGCTATGACAGCATGCTGCTGAATATTGGCGGCGCGCATAACTGCTATTTCACCCGCATTCTGGTGATTATGACCGACTCCGCCGGCCGCACCGGCGTCGGCGAAAGCCCGTGCCACGCCTCGACGCTGGCGCTGCTGGAGCGCTTCCGGCCACAGATTGAGGGCAGCGATCTGCTGCGGCTCAACGCAACGATTTCGACGCTGTTTGCCAGCGATGCGCGACACCAGCAGAGCGCGCATACCAATGACATTCACATTCCGCAGATGAACCCCGAGAAGTTCTACAATGCCGCTGCGGCGATTGAAGCGGCGCTGCTTGACCTGCTAGGACAGCATCTCGATTTGCCGGTCGCCGAGCTGCTGGCCAGCGGCAAACAGCGCGATCGAGTGCCGGTGCTGGGTTACCTGTTCTATATTGCCGACCGTAAACTGACCACCATGAATTATCAGTCCGGTCCTGCCGGTGGCGATGGCTGGCTGCAACTGCGCCATGAAAAAGCGATGGATGCCGCTGCCGTGGTGCAGCTGGCGGAGGCTGCGACGGATCGTTACGGTTTCCGTGATTTTAAGCTAAAGGGCGGCGTGCACCACGCAGAGGTGGAAGTTGAAACCGTTAATGCCCTGCTGGCACGCTTTCCTGATGCGCGGGTCACGGTGGACCCCAACGCCAGCTGGTCACTGGATGAGGCGATTTACTATGGACGCCAGCTGGCGGGTCGCATTCCTTATCTGGAAGATCCCTGCGGCGCGGAGAACGGCTATTCCGGCCGCGAGACGCTGGCAGAATTTAAGCGCGCCACCGGCATTCCGGTCGCCACCAACATGATTGCCAATGACTGGCGTCAGTTGCAGCATGCTTTACAGCTTAATGCCATCAATATTCCGCTGGCCGATCCGCACTTCTGGACGATGCGGAATGCGCATACCGTGGCGCAACTGTGCCACGAATGGGGCCTGACCACCGGCTGTCACTCGAATAACCATTTTGATGTCTCGCTGGCGATGGTGGCGCACCTGGGAGCGGCTGCGCCTGGCGATCGACTAACCGCCTTCGACACCCACTGGATCTGGCAGGATGGACAGCAGCTGACGCAGCAGGCGCCGCAGATTCGCGACGGCTATCTGGAACTGCCTGAGGGGCCTGGACTGGGTATTACGTTAGATATGTCGAAGGTTGACGCGGCACATGCTCTCTACAACGCGCTGCCGGATAAGAACCGTAACGATGCAATCGGCATGCAGTTCCTGATTAATAACTGGCGCTTTGATGCCAGACGCCCGGCGCTATTACGCGATTAATTGCGCATCCGGTGACACTGTCACTGGATGCTGGCGGTCAGCGCTGCGCCAGCGCGGCCTGCATCCAGGCGACAAGCAGCGGCGAGTTCTGCTGCTGCAGCGCGGCCCGCTCTGACTGAAACAGCGTGGCGACAAAAAACGGGTGATCGACCAGCTCAACACCGCGTACATCACCGTCTGAGTCCCAGGCGGTGATAGCCAGCGTCCTGTCGGCCAGCGCTGCGCTGAAGTCCGGGTTAACGCCAAAGTTACAACGATAACCCTCATCGCTGTTCAGCGTGCCGTAGGCCCTGGCAATACGCGAACCGGCGGCAAATCTGACCGCGCCGCGCTGCTCCACCAGCGAACAGCTCAGCGGCGCTATCACCATCCGTCCGCTCTGGTCGGTCTCCGCATGTGCCGCATCCTGCCAGTCAAGCACGTTACGGGCATACTCAATCACCGCATACTGAAACCCGCCGCAGGAGCCGAGAAAAGGTTTGCCCTGTTCCCGCGCCATACGGATGGTAGCAAACACCGCGGCATCATGGTGATAAGGGCTGCCTGGCACCACCCAGATCGCCTCACGCTGTTGCAGCCGGCTGAGATCGCCTAGTTGTTCCGTGGCGATCCACTCAGCGTCAACGGCGATATTCAGATGGGCGGCGGCTCGTTCTATCGCCAGCGGAATTGCCTGATGGGCTACCGCATCAGCACGGTAATCGCCGACCAGGGATAAACGTAAAGGGGAAGACATAAACCATCCTCATGAGGGGAAAGAATGAGGTTACAGCAATGTTAATTTTCTGTCGAGCGAGGCCGGACGCGCCCCGTTCTTCCGCGCCTGGCCCTCTATCAAACCCGGCATCTGATGCCTGATCGTCAGACCGCGCCGGCAATTTTTATGCTTCGATTGTTACCTGTGGCCTTTTTTTGCTGCGTAGATTTTCAGCACGCAAACGGTTTCTTCTTTTTCTTCCTGAATTAAATCATCTGTTTGTGCGCAGGATCGTCATTTGTTCACTTTTAGTGCAAAGCGGACGGATAAATGACGGATATTTCGCCGCTTCGCCTGGAATATAGTCGCTGACTGACGAATAGTGCTGGATAGTTATTATTCAACAAACTATTAATCTGCATAATCCACCGTTAGCAGTTAATATCAATATTATCCAGCTACCGGCTCGCATCCACAGCATTTATACTGCTATAATCGACACTTGCAATATTTAAATCCGATTAACAGTTTGTTATAAGTTTTTTAACCCGACAATATCAGGCTAAACCAGTGGTCAGAAAATTCTTGCCCTGTCGCGCTTAATCAGCCAAATTAGTCGCCGCTTTTCCCTTCTAATAACAATCTTGCGCATGGACAACTCACATGACGCGGACTTAATTCCTGTCCCGAAACAGGGTGTGATAAAACTGAGGTACATGTGTCAACTGCAAACAAACACACTGATGAGACAGTCAGTCTCAATGCGTTTAAACAGCCAAAGGCGTTCTACTTAATCTTCTCGATTGAGCTGTGGGAACGTTTTGGTTTCTATGGCCTGCAGGCCATCATGGCGGTTTACCTGGTGAAACAGCTGGGGATGTCCGAATCAGACTCCATCACGCTGTTCTCCTCGTTCAGCGCACTGGTCTACGGACTGGTGGCGATTGGCGGCTGGCTCGGCGATAAGGTGCTGGGTACCAAACGCGTGATTGTGCTGGGCGTGCTGGTGCTGGCGCTGGGTTATGCGCTGGTGGCCTTCTCCGGACACAACGTCAGCATTGTCTATATCGGTATGGCGACCATCGCCGTCGGTAGCGGCCTGTTTAAAGCGAACCCGTCTTCGCTGCTGTCAACCTGCTACGACAAAGATGACCCGCGTATCGACGGTGCTTTCACCATGTTCTATATGTCGATCAACATCGGCTCGCTGTTCTCGATGATGCTGACCCCGTGGTTAGCCGAGAAATATGGCTACAACGTGGCGTTCTCGCTGTCGGTCATTGGTCTGGTGATCACCCTGTTCAACTTCCTGTTCTGCAAGCGCATGGTTAAAGATTACGGTTCTAAACCGGACTTCGCCCCGCTGCAAATCGGTAAGCTGCTGATGACGCTGGTTGGCGTGGTGGTGCTGGTGGCGCTGGCTAACTGGATGCTGCATCACCAGTCTATCGCCCGTCTGGTGCTGGCGGTGATTGCACTGGGTATCGTGCTGGTGTTTGCCAAAGAGGCCTTTGCTCTGCAGGGTGCCGCGCGTCGTAAGATGATCGTCGCCTTCCTGCTGATGGTCGAAGCGATTCTGTTCTTTGTGCTCTACATGCAGATGCCGACTTCGCTGAACTTCTTTGCCATCCGCAACGTTGAGCACAGCATTCTCGGCATCACCTTTGCGCCGGAACAGTTCCAGGCACTGAACCCGTTCTGGATTATGCTGGCCAGTCCGCTGCTGGCGGCGCTCTACAACAAGCTGGGCGATAAACTGCCGATGCCGCATAAGTTCGCTTTCGGCATGGTGCTCTGCTCAGGCGCGTTTCTGGTGCTGCCGGTGGGCGCGAAGTTCGCCAGCGATGCCGGTATCGTCTCGGTTAACTGGCTGATTCTGAGCTATGCGCTGCAGAGTATCGGTGAACTGATGATCTCCGGCCTTGGCCTGGCGATGGTCGCTCAGCTGGTGCCACAGCGTCTGATGGGCTTTATCATGGGCTCATGGTTCCTGACTACTGCCGGCGCAGCAGTGATTGCCGGTAAAGTGGCTAACCTGATGGCGGTGCCGGAAAACGTGACCGATCCGCTGATTTCGCTGGCCACTTACAGCCGTGTGTTCCAGCAGATTGGTATCGTGACCGCGGTCATTGCCCTGCTGATGCTGATCACGGCACCGTTGCTGAACCGTATGACTCAGGACAACGACGCTAAAACTAAAGAGGTCGAGGCGTAAACCGCCTGATCCCTTACCCGCCGGGCACTGCCCGGCTTTTTTTATTCCTCTCCCAGTCGCCCTCTCTCCGTTCCCCGATCGTCGTCACTGGCAATTCCGGGCCAGGCCCTTATGATGCAATGATCCCATCGCATCAAGGAGGCTGGTCATGAAACTGTTTTGCAAAGCGGGTGCCTGTTCTCTCTCACCCCACATTGTCATGCGCGAATGCGGGCTCGACTTCACCCAGGTGAATGTTGATCTGGCAAAAAAAATCACGGAACGGGGTGACGATTATTGGCAAATCAATCCCAAAGGACAGGTACCGGCGCTGCAGCTCAGCGACGGCACGGTACTGACCGAAGGCGTGGCGATTGTGCAGTATCTGGCGGACCTCAAGCCTGACCGCCATCTGCTGGCTCCGGTCGGCAGCCTGACGCGCTATCACACCGTGGAATGGCTGAGCTACATCAGCAGCGAACTGCACAAAAGTTTTACCCCGCTGTTTCGTCCGGATAGCACGGAAGAGGAAAAAAGCCGGGCGCGGACCCTGCTGACGGCTAAGTTCCGCTTTGTGGATGAGGCGCTGCGTGACAAGCAGTGGCTGATGGGGCTGCACTTCAGCGTGGCAGATGCCTATCTGTATGTGGTGACGCGCTGGGCCAGAGCGCTCAGGCTCGATTTATCGGCGTGTACGGCGCTGGAAAGCTGGTTCAGTCGGGTGGCTGCGCGGCCGGCGGTGCAGGCGGCGTTAACCGCGGAAGGCTTGCAGTAACCCTGCAACCCGATGAGGCGGTCAGTCAGCAGGGCCGGTTTTCCGGCCCTGCTCTGTTTTACAGCTTTTCAGCCGCGAAGTGCTGGGTCGGCACGGCAATCGCATCCTGCGCGGCCACCAGTTGCAGTTCATACTCGCCCATCTGATGGGTTTTCAGCATCACTTCATATACCGCCGCCGTTACGTGCTCCAGCGCATCCTGTAAGCTCTTGCCGTGCAGCAGATTCACCAGCAGCAGACCGCTGGTCAGATCGCCGACGCCAACCGGCTGACGGACGCCAAAATCAACCAGCGGACGACTGATGTGCCAGGCATCTTCGGCGGTGACCAGCAGCATCTCAAAGCGATCGCTGCGACGGCCCGCCCGCGCCAGATGTTTCACCAGCACCACTTTCGGTCCCTGAGCAATCAGCGCCCGCGCGGCGTCTACTGCGGCATCAACATCGGTAACGCTGCGCTCGCTCAGCATCTCCAGTTCCAGCAGATTCGGGGCGATGATATCGCTGGCCGGCATCGCCATTTTACAGTGAAACTCCGCCACGCCCGGCGCCACGATACAGCCCTTTTCAGGATGGCCCATCACCGGATCGCAGAAATACCAGGCGTCGGGATTGGCCGCTTTGACCTGGCGGACAATCTCTAAAATCTGTTCGCCCTGTTCCGCCGATCCCAGATAGCCGCTCAGCACCGCATCACAGGTCTTCAGTCGGTCAATGTCGGCAATGCCTTTCACGATATCGGTCAGATGAGTGGCTGGCATCACCGTGCCGGTCCAGTGGCCATATTGGGTATGGTTGGAGAACTGTACGGTATTCAGCGGCCAGACGTTCGCGCCCATGCGGCGCATCGGAAACTCGGCCGCCGCGTTACCGGCATGACCAAAAACAACGTGCGACTGAATCGCTAAAATATTTTTCACTTGTTTGCCCTGTCCTGCCTTGCCATAAAAAAGGGCCGGAAACCGGCCCTGAAATCTTACTGCCAGTTAATCAGGCAGTAATGTTTCTTGCCGCGACGCAGCAGCGTGTAGCGATTAAACAGCTTATCGCTGTCGCTGAAGCGGTACTCCGCGTCCGACTGCTTCTCACCGTTGAGTGAGACGGCGTTTGAGCCGATCATGGTGCGAGCCTGACCGCGTGACGGCACCAGCTCCGCTTTCACCAGCGCCTGCTGCAGATCGTCCTCAGCGCTCAGGGTGATGGTCGGCATGCCATCCTGCGCCAGCTGTTCGAAATCGGCTTCGGTCATTTCGCTGATCGAACCGGAGAACAGGCTGGCGGTAATCCGTTTGGCGGCGGCCAGGCCTTCCTCGCCGTGCACCAGACGGGTGACCTGCTCGGCCAGCACATACTGCGCACGTGGCGCGGTACCGCTGTTTTTATCCTCTTCTTCCAGCGCATTGATCTCTTCAATGCTCATGAAGGTGAAGAACTTCAGGAACCGATACACATCGGCATCCGCGGTGTTGATCCAGAACTGGTAGAACTTATAAGGACTGGTTTTCTTCGCATCCAGCCAGACCGCGCCGCCTTCGGTTTTACCGAATTTAGTGCCGTCAGACTTGGTGATCAGCGGAACCGTCAGGCCAAACACCTGGTTCTGATGCAGACGACGGGTCAGATCGATACCGGAGGTGATGTTGCCCCACTGATCGGAGCCGCCAATCTGCAGCGAGACGCCGTAACGCTCATTGAGACAGGCGAAGTCGTAGCCCTGCAGCAGATTATAAGAAAACTCGGTGAAGGAGATGCCCTGATCGTCACGGTTCAGACGCTGCTTCACCGCTTCTTTATTGATCATCTGGTTCACTGAGAAATGCTTACCAATATCACGCAGGAAGGTCAGCACATTCATGCTGCCAAACCAGTCATAGTTATTGGCGGCGATGGCGCTGTTGCTGCCGCAATCGAAATCAAGGAAGGGTGCCACCTGCTGGCGGATCTTTTCGACCCATTCATTGACGGTTTCGCTGGTATTGAGTTTACGCTCTGCTGCTTTAAAGCTGGGGTCGCCAATCAGGCCGGTAGCACCGCCAACCAGCGCGACCGGCTTGTGTCCGGCATCCTGAAAACGCTTCAGGCAGAGCAGCGGTACCAGATGGCCCAAATGCAAGCTGTCAGCAGTGGGATCAAAGCCGCAATAGAGCGAAATTGGCCCCTGCGCCAGTTTCTCTGTTAACGCGTCTTCATCCGTCACCTGGGCGATCAGGCCCCTCTCTTGCAATTGTTGTATCAGGTTACTGCTGGTCATCACTGACTCCAAATTGATCAGACTGCACCTATGCTGGTACACAGCTTTCCGCTGAGTTGCGGAATCGAAAAAAATGAGGGCTATAGCATAAAGCGCTGACGACTTCTGTGCCAGCGCTGAAAGGTGGGAATCTTACCGATTCAGGGTGCCAGTCGGTCGATTTTCCAGCCGTCGTGATCGCGCTGATAGAGGAAACGATCGTGCAGGCGATGTTCACCTCCCTGCCAGAACTCCAGGGTATGAAATTTTACCCGGTAGCCGCCCCAGAAACTGGGCAGCGGGATCTCGCCCTGCTGGAACTTCTGCTTAAGCTCAAGGAACTTGCCTTCCAGTATGCCGCGCGCAGAGATGCGACTCGACTGCTTCGACACCCAGGCCCCAATCTGGCTGTCACGCGGACGGCTGTGAAAGTACTTCAGCACCTCCAGCGGCGACAGCTTTTCGACCTCACCCAACACCAGCACCTGACGCTCCAGAAAGTGCCACGGAAAATGCAGCGAAATACGCGGATTGTGCGCCAGCTGCAGCGCCTTACGGCTGCCGAGGTTGGTATAAAACACCATGCCCTGCGCGTCGAAATGCTTCAGCAGGACGATGCGTTGCCACGGCTGCCCCTGTTCATCCACCGTCGCCACGGTCATCGCCGTCGGATCGGGCAGCTTCGCTTCGCAGGCCTGGCTCAGCCACTGTTCAAACAGCGCGATAGGATCGTCCGGCAGATCCTTACGGCGCAGCCCGCCGCGGGTATATTCACGTCGCAGATGGGCAATAGTGTGTAGCGTATCGCTGTCGCTCATAATGTTCGCTCATTCAGGTAAACAGTCAGCTGGCGGGTTGCAGCTCACAATCATTGACGACAATTTTATCGTTACGTTCGATAAACGCGCCGTTTTCTTTGGACCAGAAGACGTAGTTGCCGTCGCTGTAGCGGACGCCCGAGGCGGATATCGTCTGTTTCAGCGTCAGCGGCTGGCCATCCATAATAAAGCTGACCTGCTGCTGTGCGTCATCAAGGGTGACGGTCAGCGGTAACGTACCACAGCGATAGTGCAGGGTCTGGGGTGCCGGTGGCTGTTTATCCATCAGGCTACAGCCCGACAGCAGCAGCACAGCGGCCACGGTTAATCCTTTCAACATAAGCGGGTCTCCTTTACGAGTGAAGCTGGCATTATAAGAAGGATTTGACGTGAAGTAAGTGGGAATCCACGCCAATCTGGCCAACAGTTGACCCTGAGGGGCTTTATTGCGGTTTATCAGCCGGTTGTCTGAATGCACGCGCGGCTTAATCAGGCTACGCTCTATAGATCTGAAGCGAGGGAGACAAAAATGAAATTTGATAACGAAGATGCGTTCAAACTGGCGGTAGCGTTTATGAACCACAAAGAGAACGCCACCATAGCCAGTAGCTACTTTAAAACCTTTATCGACACCTACCAGAAATTCGATCGCTGGCTGAGCGCCTCCGATCCGATCAATGCGATGAAAGCTGAGAAAGCGGCCGCCAAAGCCGGGGAAGACTCGCTTCTCTGATCGGCTCACACTGCCGATCGGCTCAGTGGATCGGCACGGTTAATCCGTCCTGTCCGACCCGGTCACGGCTCACTCTGCCGGGTCAACAATCTCCGCGATCAGGCTGGCATCCTGATGATGAATATTCCCTACCGCCTGGCTCACCGGGTGCCAGGCAAACGCCTGCTCCGGTAATGCCGCCTGCTTTGCAATCTCAACTGCCCGCTCTGCCGTGGTCTTCGGGCTTAGCCACTCAGCCACAGCGTCGGCCGCCAGCACCAGCGGCCGCCGATCGTGAATATCGACCATCCCTTTATCGCTGGCGGCAGTCACAATCACAAATCCCTCTTTACCGTGCTCACGGTCATAAGGCGCTTTGCCGATGGCGGCGAAGAACAGCGGTTGCTTCTGACGATGATAGATAAACCACGGCTGCTTCTGTTTGCCCTGCTTTTGCCATTCGTACCAGCCGTCTGCCGGCACAATAGCGCGACCGTGCGCCCACAATGGTTTAAACATCCGCCCCTGCGCCGCGGTTTCACTGCGCGCATTGATCAGCGGTGCCTTGTGCCACCAGTCGGGACCGTAACTCCACAACACCGGATCAAGATGCAGCCGGTTGTCGCGCTGGTTCAGCAACAGCACCCGGGTGCCGGGCGCAACGTTGTAGCGGCCGATCGGTTGCGGGTCGTAAATAATTTCATCTGCCAGAATACCCAGCGCATCGAAATAGTCATTCCGGCTGCTGTACTGCGCAAATCGTCCACACATAAGCACCTCCTCGCTTAAGCATAGCTGATGCGGGTATCACAACATCGGCGACGGCAGCATGATTAACTTTACTGGTCTGACCTTTTCACTGCGGGTTATTTGCCTGCGATTTAACCGGCCGGACAAATATCCTGCCCGACCCCTTTCATTGGCAATAAATGCTATATCCGGCGCGCAGGTGGATGATTATTCCCCTGCACGCGCCTTTCTGGTGAAAAAATAGCCAACGAAACGCGACAGGGCCAGCAAAATTTATAAAGGCGTCTATGCTGTATACGTCTGGATTTACTTCAAGGAGATGAAAAAATGAAAATGAAATCCCTCTCGGCTGTCGCTTTGGTGGCCCTTTGCTTAGGCACCCTGGCGGGTTGCGCATCTAATCAATCGATTAAGACTACCGATGGCCGCACTATTGTAACCGACGGCAAGCCACAAATTGATGATGATACCGGTCTGGTGTCATATCGCGATGCTCAGACCGGCAAAACCGAGCAAATCAATCGCAACGAAATTAGTAACATGAGTGAACTCGACAACTAATTATAAGGTGAATACGATGAAAAAAGCGCTGATTTTACCTCTTGCTGCATTGATTGGTATGACCGTATTAACCGGTTGCACCCGTACCAGCTATGCCATTCATACCAATGATGGACGCACCATTATTAGTGATGGCAAACCTTCTGAGTCAGATGCCGGCCTGCTGGCGTATAAAGATGCCAACGGCGTTAAGCAGCAAATTAATAAAGCTGACGTTAAAGCGGTCTCTGAAGTACCCAATAAATAATCAATAGTATTGCGATATAAAGCCGCCGCCTGGCGGCTTTATTTTTGCCTTTTTTCAGCTGGCCGCTTAATCGTTCCCTGCCCTGTCACGCTGATCACCGCCGCTATTCATCTGTACCAGGCTGCCCGGTGCGAGTACCGCGCTTTATTCCGCCCCTTCGCTTATCTGAATTTCAGGCACATGCGGATTTTGTTACCGGTATTATGCGTACATCCACTTTGCGTCAAAAACAGTGCAGCGCCGCGTTTTAACCAGATATCAGTAATTTAACGGTAGCCATAAAAGTTCATTTTATTTGCTGATGATTTTAATAGCGCCAGCCCTGGTTTATTCCACTTTCGTTTAAGCTGCTTTTTACTAAAATAATTACTGCATTACTTACATTTTCACTCAGGAGGTTACCCATGGTATTTCACGATAAATCAGCCGGTCATATGATTCTTGGTGAAGCCGCCATTAACCTGGCGTTTGAACAACAGGATATTACGCTGGTCGCACTGATTCGACAGCTGGGTGAGATGGCTGAAAATGAGCGTAACGACGATCGCGTGGCGCAAATTGCTGATGCGCGTAGCTGGCTGAAAAGCTTTATTAATGCCTCTACCCGCGATCGGGCTGAGCTGAACTGGCTGGTGGTGACCGGACAGGAACCGGTTGAACTGAAAAACTATCGCTAATCCTTCCTCTCCGGCTGACGTTCCTGCCGAGGGCACCTTCTCTGGTGCCCGTATCGCCTGACTTTTGACACCGTATCAACCTGCGTCAGAGGCGCTAACTGAAAAGCTAACCCTCTGCTCTGCGGCGTATTGGCCATCGGCAGACTGGCCTGTCAGAGCTGACTGTGGCGTTATTCACTGGTTTATTTCGTCAGGGGCTCGCCGTTTTCGGTGACGCTCTGCTGCGACGGATGCTTTGTCGCATGGGTTTCGAACCCGCCACGGGCGGCAAATACAGAACAGCCGATAGCGGCCACCAGGGTCAGTAAGATTGAGGTTTTCACGAAACAGGCCTTAATTTTTTACGCAGGAGAATGGAGCAGAAAAGCCTGGCACACAATAAGCGGTTCGGAAAGGCCGCCGCCGCATTTCTCTGCCTGAAAAGCGGTAGGCTAATGGAGTTTACGTGCCAGAATGCGAATCGCTTTCCGGCAGGATAAGCGGGTATTACGATCGGGTGAACGGACGCGCAAACTGTGCAGCGCGTTGATGATTTCATGAACGCTCAGCACTTCATCGGGCCTGATCAGGCGTGAGACCACTTTTCCTATCAGGGCGCGGATTTCATCATTAATCGTCAGGTCTTCGTCTGTCACTGCACACTCCCGGACGTCTGGCTGGCGGCGATGGTCCTGCCGCAGGTTATGATATTTGACACTGCGTTTTCCTTGTTCGCTGTTGGTGACCTCTGTCAGTTTTATCAACAACTTTAGGAAGCGATCGCCTCCTAATCAGGTAAATGTTAACCCAGCACTTTTAACGCCAGGGCAAGGGTCTGTTGTTCGTTTACCACATCGCTGACTTTGCCCGCTACCCGCATCCCATAGGCAATGCAGAGGATCAGTCCGGCAGCCGACTCAACGTCCAGCGTGGCGGAGACCGAGCCATCCTGCTGTCCCTGCTCCAGCAGCGAGACCAGGAAACACTGATTACGCGCCACCACCTGATTGATGCGTAACGCCAGCGCCTCATCCAGCGTCTGCAATTCAATCGCGCTGGCGACCACCAGACAGCCACGTCGCCCTTCAACGGCACGCGCGGAGTCGAGATAGAACTGCAGCAGTTCGGTGATCTTTGCCCGGCCGCTGGTACAGGGCAGCAGCCGGCGGCGCAGCTCGGCATTACGCAGCAGCAGATAACGTTCAAACACCTGCAAAAACAGGGAGCGTTTATCTTTAAACGCCTTATAGATGCTGCCTGCAGAGAGCTTCATCGCCTCGCCCAGATCGCTCAGTGATGCCGCGTGATACCCTTTTTGCCGAAAAACAATCATGGCGCGGTCCAGAGCCTGTTCAATATCAAACTCTCTCGGGCGGCCCCGCTCTTTGTTTTTATGCACTGTGGCTATCGTGATCATCATTACCGGCCAGGGGGAAAGGTGCTCCCGTAAAAATCAACAGGGGATTGTAGCCCAGTCGCTGATAATAAGTATACCGCGCAGAGGATTTATCCTCGGGCCGGAGATCGGCTGGCCGAAAATTTAACCTGCTGAATGGTTAATGATACTACTCAATTTATGCTTTTTAGTGCCGATTTATTTTCTCGCTATCAGAACAATCCCGATGCTTATTGATTCGGCAGTAATGCCGACCCGGCTTGACGTTCGGCCTTTTGCTGGCGACGTTTCTCGCTATTTATTTTGATCAGCCACAGCATAAACTGTTTAATAAGCAGGCTGGCATGGTTTTCATTATCCGCATAACAGATAAATAGCTGGGATTTTATATTATTACTTTCATCGACTGCATAAATTTCATATTCATCTTCGCGACGGTTTTTTACCATCGCGGTGAAATGTATGGCAGGCCATTGATTAATTCTGGTTTCAAATTGTCTAAAGTTCATCACATTCACCTAAATATTTTATCAATATACCCAAACAGCTAACAACTGGTCGGGCCAGGTAAAGGATAACGGCCAAATAATTTCAGTTCGTGATAAAAAAAGCTTTTAACCAGAAATCATCATGCGACAACGCAAGTAAAAATAGCAGGCTCTTACTTCACTTTCGCGACCGGTAAATCGGTCAGACGGGTAGTATAGGCGGGCGACAGCATATCGCGCTTCATCGCCCACTCTTTGTGAATGCCCTGACCGGCAAACCACAGCTTTCCACCGCCGCTCTGGTTGATGCGGTCAACCAGCTGCATCAGTACCTCGCTGTCAGCTCGCGGTGGCACCTCATCGAACAGATTAAGCTGGGCAACGCCCTGACTGAAAAAATCACCCAGCAGGATACCGGCTTTCATATAGCGGTGGCCCTCTACCCAGATATTATCCAGGCACGCCATGGCGACGCGGATAATGTCACGCGTGTCGTGAGTCGGCGTCAGCAGCTGACCGGTGGACTGATTGCCATAGAACGTTTCGTTGGCCGCATGCGGACTGGTACGCACAAATACGCCAACCTGACGGCAATACTGCTTTTCCCGCCGCAGTTTTTCTGCCGCCCGTTCAGCGTAGGCGCAGATGGCTTGTCGCATCTGCTGGTAATCTGAAATGCGGCTGCCAAACGATCGCGAACACATGATCTGCTGCTTCACCGGGGCGAACTCTTCCAGTTCCAGACAGGGCTCGCCGCGCAGTTCCCTGACCGTGCGCTCCAGCACCACATTAAAATGTTTACGAATGGACGGGGGGCTTTGGGCGGCCAGATCCTGTGCCGTCTCGATCCCCATTGCATTCAGCCGTTTCGCGATGCGGCGGCCCACGCCCCAGACGTCGGCGACATCAATTAACGCCAGCAGCTTTTTCTGCCGCTCAGGGTCCGACAGGTCGACGATACCGCCGGTTTTGCTCCACTTCTTGGCGGCAAAATTAGCCAGCTTCGCCAGCGTTTTAGTCTGGGCGATGCCGACGCCGACGGTCAGATGCGTCTCTTTCAACACCCGATCCCGGACCTGGCGGCCAAAGGTTTCCAGCACCGTACAGTTACGCACGCCGGTCAGATCCAGAAACGCTTCATCGATCGAATAGATCTCAACCGAAGGGGCCATCTCTTCCAGGATGGTCATCACCCGATGGCTCATATCGGCGTAAAGCGCATAGTTCGAGCTGAAGACCTGCACCCCATGGCGCGTCAGCTCCTCACGCATTTTAAAATAGGGTGCGCCCATTTTGATGCCCACCCGTTTCGCCTCAGCGCTGCGGGCAATGACACAGCCGTCATTATTCGACAGCACCACCACCGGCTTGCCGCGCAGATCGGGTCGGAACACCGTTTCACACGAGGCATAAAAACTGTTCACGTCGACCAGCGCGAACATGATTAATGAGTCGATTTAATGACGAAGGTCACCACACCAAACACCTCAAGCGCATCTTCCGTTTTAATGGCGATTGGCCTGAACTGGGTATTCATCGGCATCAGTTGCAGGCAGGGATGGAGCTGGAGGCGTTTGACCGTGAATTCACCGTCAACGGCGGCGACCACAATATCGCCATGGGCGGCGGTCAGCGAACTGTCGACCACCAGCATGTCACCGTCGTTAATACCCGCGTCGATCATCGATTCGCCGCTCACCCGGACGAAATAGGTGGCGCTGGGCCGCTGAACCATCAGCGCGTTCAAATCAATTCTTTGTTCGACATAGTCCTGCGCCGGAGAGGGAAATCCGCAGGGTACCCGTTCGATGTACAACGGCAACGGCATAACGGCGCGCAGGTCCGCAGGTTTGATGAATTCCATAATGACACTCCTTTTCAGATAACTGTATATAAACACAGTAATATCGAATTACCCTTTTAATCAAGCGCAACGGAAAAGGTTTAAGCGAAGGGGTTGATGACAATGCACTTTTTTTTGTGGCGTTTTTTTGCGCTGGCGTAATATTCAGCAGAAAGTGATCGCTATCACTGCACTACCTGACTGACGCGGAGTGTTGATCGGAAGTGCCGGAATAACCTCGCCGGCTACTGTATTATTCTGACTTAAGGAAAATCTGACAAAGTCTGTTGGCGACCTGCGTTGTTTGAATATCCGGCGCGGCATGGTTATTCTGCGGTGTTTAATCATGGAGGTGTTATGTCAGACGATGCGCGAATCAAACATCTTGAAGAGGAAGTCCGTCAGCTAAAAGTAGAGACCACGGTATTAAAAGAGATCCTCGGTCAGCAAATTGCGCTGAATAATCTCAACTACAAAGGTAAGTTTGATGATGTGCTGGCGGCGCTGGCGAAAGAATATGCCGGACGCGGTCTGGATGAAGGCAATAACCGGGCAATTCATGACACATTGCGGCAGTACATTAAATATGAGCCGCCGTCAGTAGAATAAGCGCTATACCCGGCAGCCGATACGTTGCCGGGCCTCAGCGGCGATCCGGTGCTGGCGCCCGGCCCGACGCCACACCGCATCAGGTGCCAGATTTACACCTCGCTATCGCTTTCCAGCGCATCCTGAATCGCATCCGCCAGATTAGCAATTTCATTGGCTACCGCCTGCAGATCCCACGCCGTTTTGGAACCGGTCGCCGAGGTTGACGCACTGACTGACTCTTTAGCTACCGCCAGCGCAGCTGCCACTGCCACCGTGCGCTTGTGTTGTTCCTGCGTGATGCCAGCAGGCGGAAGCGCGAAATAGTCGTTAATCATGATCATCTCCTTCTGATAAGTAAGCGCTAAACCTTAGCCTTCTGCGTCGCAGGTGTGAAGTGAATTGTGCTGGCTTCACGGTCAGGTGAATAAGATTGCAACCGGTGCGTCGTCTGTTGGTGTCTCGCCACGCCGTTTTACTGCCCAAACCTGTACAGGTTTTCGTAAAAAATCACCTGACCGGACAGCGTTTAGCGGAGATATCGTTTCAGCGGATTTGATGGATAAAGAGCCTGAAACGCAAACATAAATATTTAAATTGCTGTATTTAATGGGGTTTTATAATAAAAAACCTTAAATTTTTTAAACATGCAAATATAATACACCACCGACCAGTAAAATTTTATCGAATTTCGTTGTACAAGTTTGTCGTTTTTGTATAACTTTGCGCCGTGATGTTAAGTCACTTGTAACGAAAGGTGCCTTGCACCGCATCTGAAGGTGTCGTGGATTTCCACCTTCAGATGCTCTTTTTTTGCGTCGTCCCCTGACCGGACCTGAAATGGCGCATTTACCCCCCCTTTTTGATGAGGCCTGATATGCAAACGACAATCAATACAGAGTCTCAGATTTCTGAATACTTCATGAACTCTGGCACTCCGGTTACCAGCGAGAAAGAAGTTATTGCAGCCGTCCATGCTGAACTCGCGCATTACAAAACCCATGTTTCCGACAAAGACCTCGTTCTGGGCCTGATTCATCGCCTGGAGAGCGAGCGTGACGTGGTTAAACAGGATATTTATCGTCAGGCACTGGAACACGTTCTGCAAAATGCGTCGTCGACCAGTAACAGCTGACATCCTGTGTCTGTTGTGAGGGATCACTGATTAGCACGGATGCTTTTCTTTCCGAAAATTTGCCCCGCCTGCGGGGCTTTTTTACGCCCTTTTTCCCGGTGTTCAGCGTCGTCATTCTGCTGTAATCAGCCCTCATCGGCGGGCCAGCCGCTTATCCATTTTTCGCGTTTTTTTGCCGCTTATCGCCCCTTACTTGCCAGCTAATTGCTCTCGTTACGCTTTCTTTTTTCGCTATCCCTGTCCAGGCTTTTTCCTGCATCGAGTGCAAACACTGACGAGGAAAAAATCATGTTTCATCATTCATCAAAACTCCAGTTCCCGGTTCGCGTCGAGAAACCAGATCCAGAATTCGCCATGCTGTTACAGCAAGCCATTGGTGGCGTAGAGGGTGAAATCCGTGTGGCGATGCAATACTTTTTCCAGGCAATGGGCGCGCGTGGCGATGCCCGGATTCGGGATCTGCTGATCTCCACCGCAACCGAAGAACTCAGCCATATCGAAATGCTGGGCTATGCAGTGGCACTCAACCTTGAGGGCGCACCGCTCTCCTATCAGGAAGCCTCAGCCAAAGATCCGGTGGTTAACGCCATTCTGGGCGGTATGAACCCGCGCCATATTCTCTCATCCGGGCTGTCAGCGATGCCGGTGAACGCCAACGGTATGCCGTTCGACATGAGCCATATCTATGCTTCCGGCAACGTGGCGGCCGATATGCTGGCTAACGTCACGGCTGAAGCCACCGGCCGCGTGCTGGCGACCCGGCTGTACAATATGACGGAAGATAAAGGGATGAAGGACTTCCTGTCGTTCCTTATCGCCCGTGACACCATGCATCAGCAGCAGTGGCTGGCGGTGATTGAAGAGATGGGCGGCCTGAATGCTTCGCTGCCGATTCCGAACAGCTTCCCGCAGGAGCATGAAGCGCAGGAGCACTCTTACTACTGCCTGAACACCTCGCTGGATAAACCGCTGCCGGAAGGCCGCTGGAGCAACGGCCCGGCCTATGACGGTCACGGTCAGTTCAGCGCGAAACAGCAGCCGGAGATCCTCGGTGATGAGCCGCTGCTCGGTAACGCTCGTCCAGGCTCAGGCGCGCAGCAGGAGCAGATTAACGGCGTTGCGTCACCGAAACCTTAATTGACGCCAGCGTGTCAGTCAGGGCCGCCATTCCCGCGGCCCTGATTGGTTGTTTTACGCTAACGGATTTTTATGGAGGAATATTCATGTCATCAACTCAACGCCCGCAACCCCCTTTCGCCGAACAGCAACAAACGCCGCCGGGTAAAACCGCGGCCATGCAGCCACAGCCCGATCATGGTGAACAAAGTTATCAGGGTTCAGGCCGGCTGGCGGGCAAAAAAGCCATTATTACCGGCGGCGATTCCGGCATCGGCCGGGCGGTCGCCATCGCGTTTGCCCGCGAAGGGGCCGATGTCCTGATCTCTTACCTTGATGAACATGAAGATGCGCAGGATACCGCCCGGCTGGTCGAAGCTGCAGGCCAGAAAGCGATTCTGGTGCCAGGCGATATTACTGAGGCAGCACACTGTTCCGCCATTGTTGAGAAAGCGGTAGAGGCATTTGGTGAGATCAACATTCTGGTGAACAATGCGGCTTATCAGATGACACGTGAATCGCTGGATGAAATCAGCGATGACGAGTTTGACCGGACGATGAAAACCAATCTTTACGCCCTGTTCCGCATCACCAAAGCGGCGGTGCCGCATATGCCGGCGGGCGGCTCGATCATTAATACCGCCTCGATCAACGCCGACCAGCCGAAACCGAAGCTGCTGCCCTACTCTGCGACCAAAGCGGCTATCGTCAACTTTTCCGGTAGCCTCGCCGCGATGCTGGCGGAAAAAGGCATCCGCGCCAACGCGGTCGCACCAGGTCCGATCTGGACACCGCTGATCCCGTCGACCATGCCGGTTGAGCAGGTGAAAAATTTTGGCAGCGAAGTGCCGTTGCAGCGTGCCGGTCAGCCGGCTGAACTGGCCCCGACCTATGTGATGCTGGCCAGCGATGAGGCCAGCTATATTTCAGGCGCTAACATTGCCGTCACCGGCGGCGTGGCGATTATCTGAGGACGCTTCCCCTTGCTGCATCGGCAGCAAGGGGAACGCTGTCGGCTGTTACGCCATCCGCTGTTGCTGTTTCGCCCACTGATAGAGCTGTTCCCGCGCCAGATTCTTCATTTTCACTTCGCACATGATGTCGAAATCCTGAAACGACAGAGCCCAGTCATTGAGCGTGTCATTGAAGTAGTAATCGGAGTGCGCCCGCAGTTTGCTTTTCGACACGCCGAGCTGTTGCTGATCCGGCCAGCCCTGCGGCGGAATCATCCCCTCCTGTGAAATCGAATAATGCAGCACCGGCCGGACGCCGCGCCATGAGGCGATTATCGCAGCAATCCGCGCATCGTCAGGCTGGATAAACTGATTCTCTTTCACCCAGTGATGATGAATATCCAGCACCACCGGGCAGAGCGCGGCGGCCTGCAATACGTCATCCAGCGAACAGGATATTTCATCATTCTCTACCGTCAGCATCCGGCGCGCTTCCTCGCTCAGCTGACCAAACGAACGTTTAAAACCGTCGAATCCCGCCTTGCCGTTCATATGAATATTGATTTTAAAATCCTGGAAGCGTTGGCCGTAGCCCATCAGGCAGGCGCAGAGGGTGTGATATTCGACATCCTCCAGCGCGCGGCTCACCACATCCGGATTATCTGACGCCAGCACCGTATATTGCCCCGGATGGAAGGAGAGCCGGATCTGATGCGCGCGTGCCAGTTCACCGCAGCGGGCGAACAGCGGATGAAGCTCGGGTAAAAACGCGGCAAACAGCGACGTGGCCTCCGGAACGGTATAAAGCGGCAGCAGATCGCTGCCAATGCGCATCATCCTTAACGGCTCCGGTAAGGTCGCCAGCTGCTCCAGCGTCAGGTAGAGCTGGTTAAGGTTGGTAACGGATATCTCATAAATCAGTTGATTACGTTGATCGTGCGGTAAACTCAGAAACCGTTTACGCGTGGTGGCGCGGAACGGGAAAAACTGTTTGCCATCGTGGTTGAGATACTTACATGCAAAGCCTAATTTCATGTCTGCTCCTGATTTATGCTTATCAGAAGTGTAACAGGCCTCAGTCACTCAGCCAGTGGGCAGAGATTGACCAACCCGGTAACAAGGAGATTCGCTATGCAGGGTGCTGATATCCAGCGCATCGCTATTGAGGCGGCCGAGCGGCTGCCTGCCGCCGAGTCCAGCTATCCGTTTGGACCGGCACATCAGGTGTATAAAGTGTGCGGTAAAGTGTTTCTACTGCTGACCGTGCTGCGGGGGGTGCCGATCATCACCCTGAAATGCCAGCCGCAGCAGGCGGAATTGCATCGCGCCATCTATCCCTCTATTACCGCCGGTTACCATATGAATAAGCAGCACTGGATCACCGTCTACCCGGGCGACGCACTGTCCGAAGGGTTGATCCAGCAACTGGTCGGCGATTCGTACCAGCAGGTAGTGAAGGGAATACCGGCCTCGCGCCGGCCAGCATGGGTTGGTTAACAGCAACACAATTAACGTCATTAATCAACAGATTAGCGAGGCGACAGCCGCCTCGATTTTGCCGTTTTGCTGGCATAATCCAGCCGGCAAACTAAACTTAATGCTGTGACTAGCTAGTCCTTCTTATCTAAGGAACCTGATACGAGGCCTATCTATGACACAACAGAAATACCGCGGTGGCGCAGGCAACTTTGCCAATGACCCGGACCGTGCCAGTGAAGCTGGAAGTGCCGGTGGCAAAGCCAGCGGAGGCAATTTCAAGAACGATCCTGAAAGAGCCAGGGAAGCTGGACGCAAGGGCGGTAAAGTCAGTCGGCGCACCTCTAAGTAGATCTGAGTGAAGCGCTTTAGGATTTTGTACGCCACGGATTGGCGATTTATCTGCATAAACCGGCGGCGTTTGTCGCCTGAGAACCCGCCGTCGCGGGCGGGTGTGTCACAAGCCGAAGCGAACCCTTAGTGATGCAACATCTCATCCACCACCTGCGCATTCATCATCTGCCAGGGATAGTAGGTCGGCCAGTTATCCATCTCTGCCAGTAAGTCTTGCTGCGAGCGGTTACCCATAAATATATGGAAGTGGGCTGATTTGCGCGGTGCGATGGTGTGATCGCTGAACTGCACATATTTCGGCGCGTCGCTGTTCGCCTCCTGACATTCAAACAGGTAGCGCACCCCTTTCCTGCCCGAGGTGTAGGTCAGGATGCGGTGTCCGGCATAATGGTAGCGGCAGGCGCTGACCCGATCGCCGCTATGAAACTCCATCACGCCGTTTTCGATGCCGATGGTGTCGACATTGGTCGCGTAGCCTTTGCGGTAATAGTCTTTAACCTGCTGCGCCGTTTTGCTGCCATCCTGCTGCGCTTTTTTCTGCCATACCGGGTCCAGCTCGCCACTTTCCAGTAGCGGATAGACCGACTGCCACAGGCCATCCCAGTCCGACAGCGGGCGATCTTTAACATCCACATCGGCAAAGTCCCCTTCCGCCGCTTTCTGTTCCATAGCTGACAACGGTTTGCCGTGCGCATGATCGCCATGCGCCGCCACCTGATTGCTGATCAACAGCGCGCCCAGCGCCATCGCCCACTTACCTGTATGATTTGCCAACGTCGCGATCCTCAATAGAAGTTACAAAGTGAAATGTTATGATATAACATTTCCAACTTCAATCAGGAAATGCACGCCGGCGGCAATTAAACCGACGCGTAGGCCGGATCGTCGTTACAGAACAGCGCCAGCTTATTGCCTGCCGGATCGCGCAGGTAAGCCACGTAAAAATTCGGGTTGTAGCGTTCACGAATGCCTGGCGCGCCCTCATCTGTGCCCCCTGCCCGCAGGCCCGCCGCGTAAAGCTCGTCAACCCTTTGCCGCGTTGGCGCGCGGAATCCGGCCATGTTGCCGTTACCGGGCTGCGCTTCTGCTCCATCCCACGGCTTCGCAATGAAAACGGCACCGGGTCCGTTTTGCCGATCGGGCACCTCCGGCAGTGAGAAGATCAGCTGTTCGCCATCGGGCTCAGCCAGATAACCGAGCGGCAGCAGAACGGCCCGATAAAAGTGACCGGACAGCGCCACGTCATTTGCACCAATAAACAGATAGCTGAGCATACAGACCTCCGGGTAATTGCTGTTGGCCGGCAATAAGCGAAACGACAGGCTGCCGCACCGGGTGAAGGTTCTATTTTAGTCCGCCAAAAAGAAACCCGGTGAGGTCAGTTAACGTCGCGGTTTACCCCCAGCATTGGTCAGGTTGTTCTATATTTAGTGTCGTCGAAAGTAAAATAACCGCTGGAGCATGGATTAATGTCGAAAGAAACAGAGAAGAAAGAACTGAGCCACCGCGCCCCCACTACCGGACCGGAGTCGTCAGAGCCAGGACTCGGTTCGCTGGCACCTCAGGATGGATCACATCAGCCGCCAGCCGAACCGACGCCTCCTGGCAAACAACCGACCGCGCCAGGTAGCCTGAAAGCCCCGCAGACCCATAACGCTAAACTCGACCAGCTCAACGCCAGCCGTAAAAACGGCACCAACAGCCCGCTCACCACCAACCAGGGAACCCGTATTGCGAACGATCAGAATTCGCTGCGTGCCGGTTCGCGTGGTCCAACGCTGCTGGAAGACTTTATTATGCGTGAGAAGATCACGCATTTTGACCATGAACGTATCCCGGAGCGCATCGTGCATGCGCGCGGCTCCGCGGCGCACGGCTATTTTCAGCCTTACCGCTCGTTAAAAGATCTGACTAAAGCGCAGTTCCTCGGCGATCCGGATCAGGTAACGCCGGTTTTCGTGCGTTTTTCCACGGTACAGGGCGGCGCCGGTTCCGCTGATACGGTGCGTGATATTCGCGGCTTCGCCACCAAGTTTTACACCGAAGAGGGCGTCTTCGATCTGGTCGGCAACAACACGCCGGTGTTCTTTATCCAGGATGCGCATAAATTCCCGGATTTCGTGCACGCGGTGAAGCCTGAACCGCACAATGAAATCCCGCAGGGCCAGAGCGCCCATGACACCTTCTGGGATTACGTTTCGCTCCAGCCGGAAACCATGCACAACGTCATCTGGGCGATGTCTGACCGCGGCATTCCGCGCAGCTATCGCACCATGGAAGGGTTTGGTATCCATACCTTCCGCCTGATTAATGCTGAAGGCAAAGCGACCTTTGTCCGCTTCCACTGGAAGCCGGTGGCGGGCAAAGCCTCACTGCTGTGGGATGAGTCGCAGAAACTGACCGGCCGCGATCCCGACTTCCATCGTCGCGACCTGTGGGAAGCGATTGAAGCGGGTGACTTCCCGGAATATGAACTGGGCCTGCAGCTGATCCCGGAAGAGGATGAGTTCAAATTCGATTTCGATATTCTCGACGCCACCAAGCTGATCCCGGAAGAGCTGGTACCGGTCGAAATCGTGGGTAAGATGGTGCTTAACCGCAACCCGGATAACTTCTTCGCCGAAACCGAGCAGGTCGCGTTCCACCCAGGCCACATCGTGCCGGGCCTCGACTTCTCCAACGATCCGCTGCTGCAGGGCCGTCTGTTCTCCTATACCGATACCCAGATCAGCCGGCTCGGTGGACCGAACTTCCATGAGATCCCGATCAACCGTCCAACCTGCCCGTACCATAACTTCCAGCGTCAGGGGATGCACCGTCAGGATATCGACACTAACCCGGCCAACTACGAGCCGAACTCGATCAACGATAACTGGCCGCGTGAAACCCCGCCAGCCGCTGAAGGTGGCGGTTTTGAAAGCTACCAGGAGCGCGTTGAGGGCCATAAAGTGCGCGAGCGCAGCCCATCATTCGGTGAGTATTATGCTCAGCCGCGCCTGTTCTGGATGAGCCAGACGCCGGTAGAACAGCAGCATATTATCGGCGCTTACTCGTTCGAGCTGAGTAAAGTGGCGCGGCCTTATATCCGTGAGCGGGTGGTTGATCATCTGGCACGCATCGATCTCGAGCTGGCAAAAGGCGTGGCGGATAATCTCGGTATCGCCCTGACCGCCGATCAGCTGAATATCCAGCCACCAAAAGCGGTCAACGGCCTGACCAAAGATGACAGCCTGAGTCTCTATGCCATCCCGGATGGCGAGATCAAAGGCCGTCAGGTGGCGTTACTGGTTAGCGATGGCGTGAAGGCGGCAGACGTGCTGTCGATTTTGCAGGAACTTAAAGCGGTCGGTGTTCACACCAAACTGCTGGCCTCACACATGGGCCAGGTGCGTGCCGATGATGGTTCAGTGCTGCCGATTGATGCCACCTTCGCCGGTCTGCCGTCACTGACCTTTGACGCCGTGATGGTGCCGGATGGCAACATCGATGCCCTGCTGCTGAGCGGTGATGCGCGTTACTTCCTGCTGGAAGCCTACAAGCATCTGAAAGTGATTGGTCTGTCTGGCGACGCACGTCGCTTCAAGGCGCAGTTCGGTCTGGGCGAAACCGAACCGGAAGAAGGCCTTGTTGAGGGTGACAAAGCAGAAAACGCCCTGATGACCGACTTCATCCAGGCGATGAAAGCACACCGCGTCTGGTCACGCAGCCAGAAAGCGCTGTCAGTACCGGCCTGACGATCGCGGCGCGCTATTGCGCGTCAGATCTGCAATAAAAAACCGCCTCCCGGGGCGGTTTTTTACTGCTCTATCCGGTCGGCAAGCGGCGCTGCTGCAGCCAGAGATGCGCCGATCATTGCGTCTTTTTGACCCAGTTTTCACGGAACAGCAAGCTGACGACACCGAATATTCCGCCGGTCAGGAAGCCGTATTCGAGATCGGCGGCATCCTTACGGATATCCTGCAGCCTGATCAACGCCCTTTCCGCATCAGGCGCGATAATTTCCTCAAACTGTTTCTGGTAGCCATCAGCCTTAAGCCGATCGACTGACGCGCTGTCCTTCCGGTCGACAGCTACCCGCTGACGGCCTTTCCTGAAAAAGCAAAATTCGGGCATGCTGAGTTCCTTTGCAGTCACGATTTGAAGCTTCAACATAACCGCAATCAGACGCTGCGCTCAGCGGAAAATCAGGCCTGGGCAGCCCGGCAAAGCGACAGTGATCAGACGCCGGCTTATCCGGGGCTGGCCGTAGCCTGCCTCTATTCTGTTATCGGCGGCAACGGGTCGTCATGAGAAATGCACTAAACCAGAGTGAGGAAAGCAGGCGTTTGCGTCGGCGACATTGATTCAGGCTCAGGGACAACGGATGTGACACGCAGAGGGTTGCCTTGCACCGGAGCGGGTAGAATGGGTGTCGCCTGGCGACGGTGGTGGCTATTCTCATTTTCGGTGTCATTAGTCAGGACGGCTAATGAGGTAATGAATTGCCAGCGTTAAAGGTTGGAACAATGCTACCGATACTGATTCAGTAACTGATTAGAACGCGTAAAAACAGCCAGGAAGGGACGATGGCACGAAGAAAAGAGCTTAAAGGAATTGCCCATTCTCTGAATGGCAGCTTTGTCAGTCGAAACAACGATTATCAGGGTTTTTGGTCGATAGGCCGGTTAAAACGCTTTGCTATTGAGCGGGGGCTTAAATCAGTGACGTTTACCTTTCCTGTGCCTGCAAGCGGTGAAGATTTTGATCTGATAAATGATATAGGGCGCCGTTATACGGTAATGCTGGCAGACCTTATACTGAAACAGCAACTACCTGACTCATGGGTTAAAAATGCCAGCATTGTGATCGACTTTTATACCCACGATGACGCTGCTCAGTCAGCTGAGTGTCATACATCAGGTGATCCTTTCAAATGCCTTTGCCAGATAACTGACGATGGTGGTTATGAATACTCGTCCATCATTTATGGCCGGTGTCTGCCCCACTCGCCGGAGCGAGAGTTACGATCAAACCGTTACCTCTGCTGATAATCTCTCAAAAGCCTGAATAACAATCTGAGCGGGTACCCGGCGGGAAATCTGGCTGAAACAGGACGCCGCGTCAGACGCTAAAGTTAAGCGAATATGCCGGAACAGTGTAAGGGTTACTCACTGATAAATAAAGGAATATAAGTGTGAAAAGCATTACTTATTTCAAAGGTAATTTCAGGAAATGGTTTACTGCCGCAGTGGTATACATTCTGTTAGGTAGCTGGTGCTGGTATATGTTTTGGGCATCCAGCATTTCACACAATACAGTGTTAAAAAAATCGGTTCCTGAATGGAAAACCTATATTTTATCTGGCCTGTTTATGGGCATCGTTATTCTGGCACTGGCTTGCCGCAGGGGCACGTTTAATAAAAACGTAAAGTCTCTGTTTAATGCATTCAGTGGCGGTTTTATTCTGGGCTTTGTGTTGTCCTTAAATTGTTATGATGTCTCTGTTTATCTCTTCCCGGACAAAGTTATAGGCTATGAATCGGAATATGAAGTTGTCTTCCCCGGCCCGTCAAGAGGCAAGTACGGGCATTGTGAAGCGGGTCTCTGGCTAAAGGACCCGAACACCAGCAGATGGAAGCAGCTTTGTATCAATAAAGAGTATCTGCACAGCCACCGTAAGCAAGGAATGACGGGAGTATGGGTAACCGCTCGTGTGAATAATATTGGCTCTTACATCGTGAGATATGAATTTATCTACCGGTAGATAAAGCGACTGAAGTGATTGGCTGTAGTGATTGGCCAACGTTATTCGCCAACGTATCGGTCGCTATCAAACACCTTCCCGATTGAGCTCAAATGCAGCGAGCCCAACCGGATTATCACGCGCTGGCCGTCAGCATTTTCCTGACTAACGGCCAGCCACTCAGAAGGCCTGCCAGTTAGCGTTATCCGCCTGCGCGCTGACCGCAGCAGGACGCAGCTGACTCACTACCGGCTGGGCCGGTGCTGCGGAAAACGCCGCCTGCAGGCTGCCGGTTTTAAATACCGACACCGTTTTACGCAGATAGCTGGCCTGCTCTTCCAGCGAAGCCGCCGCGCTGGCCGACTCTTCTACCAGGGCGGCGTTCTGCTGCGTTACGCCATCCATTTCAGAAACCGCAATGCAGACCTGTTCAATGCCGCGCGTCTGCTCGACCGACGATGAGGCGATCTCTTCGATCAACTGGGTTACCCGACTGACCGACGTGACGATACTGTCCATCGCCTTACCGGCTTCAGAGGCATGGCCGGCCCCGGTTCTGATCCGCTCGGCGGAGCGATCGATCAGGCCGCGGATTTCCTGAGCGGCACTGGCGCTGCGGCCTGCCAGCGAACGCACCTCGCCCGCGACCACCGCAAATCCACGTCCCTGCTCACCGGCACGCGCCGCTTCTACCGCGGCGTTGAGCGCCAGAATGTTGGTCTGGAAGGCGATGCTGTCGATAATGGCAATGATGCCAGCGATTTGCCCGGAGCTTTCGCTGATCTGCTCCATATTGGCGATGACCCGGGCCACCGTTTCGCCGCCCTGGGTGGCGGTGGCTGACGCCTGTTTCGATACGGCCGTTGCCTGCTGCGCATTGTCGGCATTGAGCTTCACGGTTGAGGTCAGCTGCTCCATGCTGGCCGCCGTTTGTTCCAGTGCCGCGGCCTGCTGTTCGGTGCGTGAGGAGAGATCGGTACTGCCGGCTGAAATTTCGGCAGCGCCGGTAAAGATAGAACGGGTGGCGTCATCAACCGAGGTGATGGTAACCACCAGCGCATCGCGCATCTGTTGCAGTTCGGTAATCAGCAGCCCCATCTCATTACGGCCTTCATGCTGAATGTCTGAGGTCAGATCGCCGGCAGAAATCGCGCGGATATAGCCGGTCAGTCGGCTAAGCGGCCCGATAAGCCGTTTTTGTAACCCGACCCAGACTGCGAAAATGATCACCACGGTCACCAGGCCAAGCACCAGCAAGGTCCAGAGCGCATCGGTCAGGCTGCGCTGGTTCTGCTCAGAGGTGTTTTTCATCAGCTGAATGTTGACCGCGCGCCAGGCTTCATAAGCGCTGTCGAGCCGATCCTGCGCCGCCTGCGCTTCCAGATTGCCGTAGCCCTGATAGTTGCGCTGTTTCAGGAAGGTCACCGAGGCCAGCATGGTGTCGTGCATTTGCTGATAGGCAGCCCGCACCTCGCCAGCCTGCGCTTCATCCTGCCCCGCTTTGCGCGGCAACGCCTGCCAGGCGCGGAATTCGACATCGGCAGCGGCGGCTGACTGCTCAGCCTTATCCAGCAGCGACGCCATCGCAGCCAGTGAAGCCGGGTCCTGCTGATTTTTGAGGAAGCGGATCGCCACCCGGTTGATGGTGACGCGGGTTTTAATCAGGGTTTTCACCGCATCGCTCAGGTGCTGCTGCTGCAGGGTTAACTGCTCCGCCGCAACGAAGTTCTGATCGGCTTTGGCGACGGAGTTGTACAACATAAAGCCGGTCAGGCTCAGCAGTGCGGTAAAGATAAAAAGTACGGCGAGAATACTGTGGGTTATTTTGAGGTTTTTAAGCATTTCAGCAGACTCATGTCAGAGGAGATAATGCTGTTATCGGCCAGCCTGGACTTTATCTGAGTGCCGGCAGGCGATGAGCTCGCGATAAGATAAATAACCGGGCAAATGGGCCTAATGCTGGTCAGTTAAGATTAGATTTGTAAAAGGCTGTCACGGTCAAACGTGGCAGCTTTTTTCCCGGGCGAGCGAGCCGCAGTGCGGGCCAGCGCACCTCTGCTGCTGCCGGGCCGTCCTCGCGCCGCTCGCGCGGTACCTTCGGCTTTGACGTCGTGCCGACGAACCGTTCGGGGATCGGCCCTCCCTGGCCGGCCCCGAACTGTCCACGCTTCCCGGCGTGGACTTCTGGCTCACCGTCACGCCTCAGCGCTGTGGATAGCCCTTTCAGCAGCAGAGACGCTCAGGCCTCCACTCTCGTGCCCTTTTTTAACAATACACACTGAAGTTTCAGAGCAGGCCGGTGCCGGGCAGGGGCAGGCAATCCGCAGCGCTGAACAGAATGAGTCTGCCAGGAGAGCCCGCAGGACGCGGGCGAAAGGCGGGGCTGCACAGGATGTGCCATCCCCGGCGGTCCGTCAGGCAGGCGAATGAAGTGAAGGAACCGCGCAGCGGCGCGAGGACCGCCAGCCCCTGCCCGGCACCAGACTGCGTTATCACCTGCTGCTTAACTGATCGGCATTAGTCAAATGGGCACAGTTTTAATCACCACCGCCGTCAGGACGGGGCTGCGGCAGCCTAAGCGGCGGCAAAACCGGACGCCAGCCGTGCTAAACGCATTCGCCGCTCAACAACCCGCGCCGCAGTGTGGTTGAATTCGCCCCTTATCTTGCTCAGCACGTGGTTACCATGCATTACATTCAGAGTTTAATGGATTTTATCGAGGGGAATGCGGTGCTGTCGGCCAGCTTCAGCGTGATCCTGTTAATAATGGCCGGGATGGTCACTCATCTGATCTGCAAATTTTTCATCGTCAAAGTGATCAGAAAGGTCTTTTTCAGCAGCCATAAACAGGGCGTTCCGCTGGATAAAGATGTCCGCCTCTCTCAGAAGCTGTCGAATTTTGTGCCGGTGATTGTGGTCTACAATTTCCTGCAGTTTATGCCGGGCCTGCCTGATAATCTGAAAGTGGCGATTCAGACCATCTGCGGCATCCTGTTTTTTGTCTATCTGTCGATCTTCTTCAATGAAGTGCTGGAGATTGTTAACAACTCCTATTCGCGCAAATCGAAGCGCAAAAATCACTCGATCAAGGGCTATATCCAGATTGGTAAAATCCTGGTGCATATTATCGCCGCGATCATGATTCTGGCGATTATGTCCAATAAGTCACCGGCGATTATTATCTCCTCGCTGGGTGCGGTCGCCGCGGTACTGATGCTGATCTTTCAGCATACGCTGCTGTCGCTGGTGGCGAATATTCAGCTCTCGTCCAACGATGTGCTGCAACTGGGCGACTGGATTGAAATGCCGGATAGAAATATCAGTGGCGAGGTGATCGATATTGCACTGCACACCATCACCATCCGTAACTGGGATAACACTATCTCGCGCATTCCGACCAAGAATTTCCTCACCGAGACCTACACCAACTGGCAGGCGATGTTCTCTTCGGGCGCGCGGCGTATCATGCGCAGCTTTTATCTTGATCAGAAGTCGATCACCTTTGTGAATCAGGAGATGCTGCAGGCGATGAGCCAGATCCGCATCGCCAGCGAATCGATTACGGAACTGCTGGATGGACGTGATATCAGCGCGGTCGGCGACCGCTGGTTTATGGAGAACGGCATCACCAACCTGACGGTGTTCCGTAAATTCCTGACCGCCTGGCTGGCGCAGCGCGAGGACATTAAGAAAGAGATGTATATCGTGGTGCGGGCGCTGAAGCCGTCGCCGGATGGCTTGCCGGTGGAGATCTACTGCTTCACCTCCTCGATATTCTGGGCCGATTATGAGAATACCCAGTCAGCCATTTTTGAGTACATTTACGCCATGGCCCGCTATTTTGATCTGCAGATTTATCAGCATCCGGCGGGCTCAGATTTCGCCCGGCTGGCCCAGCCGCGTCCTGCCAGCACTGAGGTGCAGCAGAACGGTCCGCAGTAACCTGCCTCGCGGCGGCGTTGCTCACGCCGCCTGATTTTGCCGCCACACCCGGCGTCAGCTTTTGCTCAGGGCAAAGTTCAGCACCCTGTCGTTTTTCATCTGCACCGTTAACGTCTGCCCTTCGGTGGTGTTAAGGGTACGCGCCTCACTGTAGGTCCACTTCAGCAAACGCTGTCCATCCGGATACGGCGTCTCGCTGTCGGGCTGACCAAACAGCGAAATCAGCTGTGCCTGGGTGGTCTGGCCGGGATGAATATGCTGCAGGCGGGCGGTGTCCAGATTATGCCCGACCCGATTAGAGCAGCCGGATAACAGCATCACAAGCGCCACAAACAGGGCTTTTTTACTCACATAACGTCCTTTTGAAAAAAGAGTGTCGTACTGCCGTGTCACCCGGCACGCCTGGCGTTAGCAGGTCATCCAGCTTATACGCAATCGACCGCCATCGGCAGGATTTTCTGCCGCCGTCTCGCGCTGACTGACCGATGCGAGGCTGCGGATCCGCGCCATTAAGTCAAATTCCCGCCTCTCTGTGGCCCGCCGCCCCGCGATTGCGACATCTTAGTCTATGATTATTCTTCGTATGCCGCGTGGAAACGGTCTCATCACCTACTTTTCGCCGCATCGCACTGTATACCAGTCCAGGATCCTGGCTGAAGAGACGCGCCAACCCATTTGGCATCCTGGTCTCGCTGACATGTTTATGTTTTTGAAGCTCGCATCATCGGCATCATTTCCGCGCGATGGCGATTATTGCGCATTTCCAGGTTAAACGAGGCAACTGAATGGAATCCAAATCATTTTTTAAAAGCTGGGGCGCCGAACGGGTGTCCAGCGATGAGGTCCGTTTCCGTCTCTGGGCAACGGGTCAGCAACGCGTCACCCTGCGGTTATCCGGCAAAGATATCGAGATGACCCGCCAGCCTGACGGCTGGTTCGAAACCCAGCTGAGCGGCGTCGCCCCCGGCGCTGAATACGATTTTGTGCTGGCGGACGGCACCGCAGTGCCCGATCCCGCCTCACGCGGCCAGAAAGGTGAAGTCAACGGTCCGTCGCTGGTGATCGATCCTGAGGCTTACGTCTGGCAAAACACCGACTGGCGAGGCCGTCCGTGGCAGGAATCAGTGGTGTATGAGCTGCACATCGGCACTTTTACCCCGCAGGGCACCTTTCAGGCGGCAATTGAAAAGCTGCCATGGCTGGCGGAAAACGGTATCACCATGATTGAAGTGTTACCGGTTTCGCAGTTCGGCGGCAATCGCGGCTGGGGCTACGACGGCGTATTGCTGTATGCACCGCATTCCGCCTACGGCACGCCTGATGATTTCAAAGCCTTTGTCGACGCGGCGCACGGTCATGGCCTGTCGGTGGTGCTGGATATCGTGCTGAACCACTTTGGCCCGGAAGGTAACTATCTGCCGCTGCTGTCGCCAGACTTCTTCCATAAAGAGCGGCAGACACCGTGGGGCGCAGGTATCGCTTATGACGTGGACGCAGTGCGCCGTTACATCACCGAAGCGCCGCTCTACTGGCTGCAGGAGTTTAATCTCGATGGCCTGCGCTTTGACGCCATCGACCAGATTGAAGACCCGGCCGATAAACATGTGCTGATTGAGATTGCGGAGCGCATCCGGGCTGACATTACCGATCGACCGATTCACCTGACCACCGAAGATTGCCGTAACGTCACCTTCCTGCATCCGCGTGATGAAAAGGGCCAGGCAACGCTGTTTACCGGCGAATGGAATGATGACTTCCATAACGCGGTCCACGTGCTGGCAACCGGCGAAAATCATGCCTATTACCAGGACTTCGCCGATCGGCCGGAACAGCGGGTTGCCCGGGCGCTGGCGGAAGGCTTTGTTTATCAGGGCGAGGTGTCGCAGCAGTCCGGCGAACCGCGCGGGGTCGACAGCCGCGGTCAGCCGCCGGTGGCCTTTGTTGACTTCATCCAGAACCATGACCAGGTGGGGAACCGGGCCCAGGGCGAAAGACTGGTGAGCCTGGCGGGCATCGAACGTACCCAGCTGCTGCTGGCAACCTTACTGCTGTCGCCGCATATTCCGCTGCTGTTTATGGGCGAAGAGTATGGAGAAACCCAGCCGTTCCTGTTTTTCACCGATTTCCATGGCGAGCTGGCCAAAGCGGTGCGTGAAGGCCGCGCCAGAGAGTTTGAAGGTCATGCCGGTCACGAAGGCGAAAGCGTGCCGGACCCGAACGATCCACAGACCTTTGCACGTTCGAAGCTGAACTGGGATAAGCCGCAAACGCCGGAAGGCCAGCAGTGGCTGGCGCTGACGCGCAGACTGCTACAGCTGCGCCAGCAACACATTGTACCGCTGCTGCCCACCGCCGGTGGTCACTGTGGGCGGGTGGTGAACACCGCGCCCGGTTTCCTGGCGGTGCGCTGGGACTTCCCGCAGGGCACGCTGTCACTGGCGCTGAACGTCGGCGACCAGCCGCAACCGATCGCCGATCTGCCGGGCGAGACCCTGTTTGCCTGGCCGCAGCAGACCCTCGAACTGGCTCCGGAGGCGATCGTGGTTCGTCTGGAAAAAGGAGCCGCACAATGAACATCCCAACCGCCACCTACCGTATTCAGTTCCGTAACGGCATGACCTTTGATCGTGCGGCAGCGCTGGTGCCTTACCTGAAGCAACTCGGTATCAGCCATCTTTACGCTTCGCCGATCTTCAGTGCTACTGCGGAATCGACCCACGGTTATGACGTCACCGACGTTAACCAGATCGAACCGTCGATTGGTGGTCGTGCCGGTTTTGACCGCATGGCTGCGGCGCTGAAAGCGGCCGGACTCGGACTGATCCTCGATATCGTCCCCAACCATATGGCCGCCTCGCTGGAGAACCCGTGGTGGCGCGACGTGATCGAGAACGGTGAGCAGAGCCGTTATGCCCACTACTTTGACATTGACTGGTCACGTCGCCTGACGCTGCCGTTCCTCGGCGACAGTTTTGAGGCGGTGCTGGCCAACGGTGAGATCGGCGTGCAGCGCGATCCGCAAAGCGGCAAACCAGCGCTGGCCTACTTCGACAACTACTACCCGCTGGCCCCACACACCTGGCAGGGCCGTGAGGAAGAGGTGCTCGGCCTGCGCGCGCCGGATCAGATTGCTGCGCTGCATGACCAGCAGCCGTGGCGCCTGATGTCGTGGCGTGATGCACCCAACGATCTCTCCTACCGCCGCTTCTTCGAAGTGACCGGGCTGGTCGGCGTGCGGGTCGAAGATAAAGCGGTGTTCGACGCTGCACACCAGCTGATCCTCGAACTGGTGCACAGCGGCGCGGTGCAGGGACTGCGCGTCGACCACGTCGATGGTCTGGCCGATCCGCGTGGCTATCTTGAGCAGTTACGCCAGGCCGCAGGCCCTGATTGCTACCTCACGGTCGAGAAGATCCTCGGTGAGAACGAGCAGTTACCGGATGCGTGGCCGGTCTCCGGCACCACCGGTTACGAATTTATGGCCGCACTGTCGAACGTGCTGGTGGACGGTAACCACCTCAGTGCGCTGCGCAAGGCTTATCAGGCGGTGATTGGCAAAACGGTCGACATGAAGGCCGAACTGCGCGCCGCCAAACTCCTGATGGCCAATCGCAACTTCGCGGGCGAGTTTAACCGCCTGCTGCAGCTGGCTCTGGGCATCGCCAGTCACGATGGCGCGCCACAGCCGGAAGCCAAACTGAAAAATGCGCTGCGCGAGCTGCTGGTGGCGTTTCCGGTGTATCGCACCTACGGCACGCCGCAGGGCCTGACGCCTGCCGATACCGCCCTGCTGCAACAGGTGGTGAGCCAGGTCAAAGCCAGCCCGAATGCCCCGGATGAGCAGGCGCTTGATCTGCTGGTGCGGATTCTGCGCGGCGACGTTGCGGCCGCGGCCGCTAAAGATGCCAGCCAGTTCCGCACCCGCTTTCAGCAGCTGACCGGTCCGCTGATGGCGAAATCGGTTGAGGACACGCTGTTTTTCCGTCAGCACATGGCGCTGGCGTTAAACGAAGTCGGTGCCGAACCGCTGGCGCGCCACTTTTCGCCGGATCAGTTTCACGCTGAGATGCAGGCACGACGTGAGCATCAGCCGGATGCGCTGTCGGGAACCTCAACCCACGACACCAAGCGCGGCGAAGACGCGCGTGCCCGCCTGTATACCCTGACCGAAGCGCCAGACCGCTGGGCGGACTGTGTCGCCCGCTGGCGGCAGATGAACCTCGGGCAGGTGATCGCGCTGAAAGATGGCCCGGCACCGGAGCCGGCAGTGGAGTGGATGCTGTATGAAGCGCTGGCTGGCGTCTGGCCGCCGTCCCTGCAGCCAGAGGACGCCGGCGGACTGGCGGCGCTGGAAGCACGCTTTGTGGTTTACGTTGAAAAAGCGCTGCGTGAAGCCAAATTACGCACCGACTGGGCAGACAACAACGATGCCTACGAACAGGCGGTGCTCGACTATGCCCGTCATCTGCTGGCACCGGCCAATATCTCTTTCCTGCGCGATTTCTGCTCTGCCCTGCGCCCGTTTATGCGTGCCGGACTGGTCAACAGCCTGACCCAGACGGTAGTGAAACTCACCGCGCCAGGCGTGCCGGACATTTACCAGGGCAGTGAAGCACTGGACTTCAGTCTGGTCGATCCCGATAACCGCCGCGAGCCTGACTTTGCTGCGCTGGCGGCGATGCTGGACCAGCCGCAGCAGGACGAAGATGACGGCCACTGGCTGCGCGGTCAGGTCAATCAGCAGACGATTGCCCGCCTGCTGGCGGTGCGTCAGCAGCATCCATCGCTGTTCCGCCACGGTGACTATCTGCCGCTGCCGGTGCAGGGAGAGCATCAGGATCGGCTGCTGGCATTTGCCCGTTGTGAACCGGATCAGGCACTGATTGTGGTGGTGCCACGGCTGGTGTTGAGCAACCTGCCGGCGACGCTCGATCAGCCACCGGCGGACCGCTGGGCCGCCACCGCGATCGCCCTGCCGTCTTCACTCAGCCAGCGCCGCTACCGCGATGTACTGAGTGGCAAAGAGATTGCGCCTGGCGACCAACTGCAACTGGATAGCATCGCATCAGGCTGGTGTGCGGTGCTGCTGGCGCAGTGATCGCCCGCTTTCAGGAAATTTTTTTAACGCGTCAATCTGGTCATTGAATAACGAGGCATAAATGTCAAACAGTAAGCGTTTTGAAATCACGGCGGGCTACAGCCATCTGCTCGGGGCGAATTTTGATGGTCAGGGCGTTAACTTCGCGCTGTTCAGTGCGCATGCCGAGCGGGTGGAATTGTGCCTTTACGATCCGAGTGGCAAGACTGAAATCGCCCGGCTGGAACTGCCGGAGTTTACCCATGAAGTGTGGCACGGCTACGTGCCAGGCCTGCAACCGGGCGCGCTGTATGGCTATCGCGTCTATGGGCCTTACGACCCGGAAAATGGTCATCGTTTTAACCCGAATAAATTACTGCTCGATCCCTACGCCCGAGAACTGGCTGGCGATATTGAGTGGAACGAGGCGCACTTTGCCTATGACCTTTATCACGAAGACAAAGACCTGACCTTTGACAGCCGTGACAGCGCGCCGTTTACCCCTAAATGCCGGGTGATCGATCCGGATGAGTTCGACTGGCAGGACAAGAACCGTCCCAACGTTCCGTGGCCGAAGACGGTGATTTATGAAACCCACGTTAAGGGCTTCACCCAGCTCAATACGGCGCTGCCACCTGAACTGCGCGGCACCTTTGACGGCATGAGCCACAAATCGACCGTCGACTACATCAAAAGCCTGGGGATCACCTCAGTTGAGCTGTTGCCGGTGCACTGGTTCCCGGATGACCAGCATCTGCTGGACAAGGGGCTGAAAAACTTCTGGGGTTACAACACGCTGGGCTTTTTCGCGCCCGCCACGCGCTACTTCGGTCCGCGCGGTATTCAGGGCTTCCGTGACATGGTGCGGGCGTTTCACGATGCCGGTATCGAGGTGATCCTTGACGTGGTGTATAACCACACCGCCGAGGGCAACGAGCTGGGCCCAACGCTGTCGTTTAAAGGCATCGATAACTTCTCTTATTACCGCACCCTGCCCGACCAGCATCGTTACTACATCAACGATACCGGTACCGGCAACACGGTTAACACCTCGCATCCACGGGTGCTGCAGATGGTGATGGATTCGCTGCGTTACTGGTCTGAATCGATGCATATCGACGGTTTCCGCTTCGATCTCGGCACCATTCTCGGCCGTGAGCCTGAAGGGTTCGATCCGCGCGGCGGCTTCTTTGACGCTGTGATGCAGGACCCGGTCCTGTCGCAGAAAAAACTGATTGGTGAGCCGTGGGATATCGGTCCGGGCGGCTATCAGGTTGGCGGCTTCCCGCCGGGCTGGGCGGAGTGGAACGACCAGTACCGCGACACGGTGCGCGATTACTGGAAAGGCAACAACGTCTCAACCGATTTTGCGGCTCGCCTGCTGGGTTCGGGCGATCTTTACGATCAGCGCGGCCGCCGTCCGTGGGCCAGCGTCAACTTCATCACTGCCCACGATGGCTTCACCCTTAACGATCTGGTGTCGTATAACGACAAGCACAACGATGACAACGGTGAGGATAACAACGACGGGCACAACGATAACCGTTCTTACAACTACGGCGCGGAAGGTCCGACCGATGATGAGAACATTAACGCGGTGCGCGAGCGTCAGAAACGCAACTTCCTCGCGACGATGATCTTCTCACACGGGACCCCGATGCTGCTGGCGGGCGACGAGTTTGGCCGAAGCCAGCTGGGCAACAACAACGGCTACTGTCAGGACAGTGAGATCTCCTGGGTGCACTGGGATAACCTGCCGGAATCAGCCGAGGCGCTGCGCGAATTTACCCGCCAGATCCTCAAACTGCGTGCTGACCAGCCGCTGCTGCGGCGCGAAAACTGGCGCGACGGCATGGATATCAAGTGGTTCAACGCCGGTGGCGGTTTCCAGCAGGCGGAACAGTGGGATGAAGGTTCGACGCTGGGCGTCTATATCGGGCGCCCGGATCTGCAGACTGAGGAAGGCATCTGGCACGACGTGCTGATGCTGTTCAATCCGTTTGAAGGCAACGTACCGTTCCGTATTCCGCAGTTTGGTGAAGGCGGCTGGGTGCTGGAGCTGACCACCAGCGACACGGCGAAGCGCGGTCTGGTGATCACCAAAGAGAAAGATTTCGAGCTGGAAGGACGCAGCTTCGCCCTGTTCAGACGTCCCTAGCCGTTAAGCAAGGCAGCCAGGCGCAGCGCATTTCGCGCTGCGCTTGAGTTTCTGACTATGGCTGCCAGGCTTGACCGGTTATTAACACGCAATATTGATGCTGACAAGGAGGCATAATGTCCAGATTTACGCAGAAGGTTGTGGTTGTGACAGGTGCCGGTTCCGGTATTGGCGAAGCGGCGGCTAAACGCTTTGCTGAAGAAGGCGCATCGGTGGTGCTGGTGGGAAGAACCCGCGAAAAGCTGGAAAAAACGCTGGCCGGGCTGGCTGCGGGCGATCATCTGGTCGCCGCCTGTGACGTTTCCGACGCTGACCAGGTGAAGCAACTGTCAGAAACGGTTCAGGGTAAATATGGCCGGGTTGACGTACTGGTCAACAACGCCGGGGTGATCGTGCAGGGCCGGATCCATGAGGTCGAGCTTGATGACTGGAAAACGCTGATGAAAACCGACCTGGATGGGGTTTTCCACGGTGTACACTACTTTATGCCCGCCCTGCTGCGCAGCAAAGGCAACGTGGTGAACATCTCTTCCGTTTCCGGCTTAGGCGGCGACTGGGGCATGAGCATCTATAATGCCGCGAAAGGCGCCATTACTAACTTCACCCGTGCGCTGGCAATGGATTACGGTGCTGACGGCGTGCGGGTTAACGCCATCTGTCCCGGTTTCACCTTTACCGATTTGACTGAAGATATGAAAGATAACCCCGAGCTGCTGGAGCGCTTTTACGACCGTATTCCGTTACGCCGCGCCGGGGAAGCAGATGATATTGCCCGTGCGATTGTCTTTATTGCCAGCGATGAAGCCGCTTATATTACCGGCGTCAACCTGCCGGTAGATGGCGGTATTACCGCCTCAAACGGTCAGCCAAAGCAGGCTTAATACCTGGCAGGCAATCTGACAGACATAATGAAAAGGGCAGCGAGTTTACGCTGCCCTTTTTCTTTTTAACTGCCGCGCTTAAGCACGCGTTTTATTATTAGCAGGGTCCAGGCCGTCAGTCATCAGCGACAGCGGGATTAGTGTCTGGGCGTATGGCGGGTTGGCGTAGCGGCGCGCGCTGGCTTAATTGTCGCACTGCTGGTGGTCGGGCAGATAAAATTATTCAGGCAAACGCTACACATAGTGGCATTAGCATGATGGATTTTCGCAACGGTTAACGCCTGCTGACGAGTATAAAGCGAGCCGATAAATACGCGCTTATCGTTTTTTAGCAGATTAACGCAACCTTCTTTGTGTAAAATCCATCCACCCATGGGACGTGGGCACAGATAATAATAACTGGCTTTGAGCATGGTATTCATCCTAATAGTTGCTGTATGTATCTTAAAAAAACCGACAAAATTCGTAAGGGCTTATGTTTTTATCTGAAGCTTTATTAAACTAACTGAGAGTTATGCTTAAAACCACTTTATTGTACCGGTTAAACTGACTTTGGGATTTAGCCGTTTTCAGACGGTTGAGTCGCTTTAACCCTCCTGTGAGAGTTAATTCCCCTTTTGCCCCGCCACCGCTCGTTTCATTCGACCTGCTAATGATTTTAATCGATAGCGATATCTTTAATAGTTACTTTAAATCAAACAGTTAAAAACCAAATAGTTCGTACCACCCTGGATAGCAAGAGCAATTTGATTAAATCAGCTGGGGAAAAAAGTGTGACTTCGCCCGGCAATTATGAGCATTGATGAACTGAAGCAAAATTGTTCAGTCGTCCAACTGCTGGCCTTAATCAGGCGCAGCGGCAGTGCCGTCTGGCTTAGCGGTTAATCAGTTAAGGCGAAGGCGATAAATCGGCTGGCGCCTTGAAAAAGTAAAACGATCGGTTTACTTTTAAACCATGAAAAAGAGAGACGATATTATTCAGGCGGCCGAGCGGTTGTTCTATGCCAGCGGTTTTCACGCCACCAGTACCGACCAGATATGCCGCGCAGCATGTGTTTCGACGCGTACGCTTTATCATCACTTTGCCTCGCGGGAGGCACTGACCGCTGCGGTAATGGATGCCCGCGAGCAACGCTTTATGGCGGACCTTTCTGCGCCACAACAGCCTGAAGCGATTGCCCGGCTGTTTCAGGTACTGGGCGAGTGGACGCAGGCGAACGGGGCAAAAGGCTGCTTCTTCCTCAAAGCCTGGGGCGAGTATGCCGGACGGGATGCGGCGCTGGCTGCCCAGGCGCTGGCCTTTCGCGCCACGCTGCGCCGTTACATTAGCGACTGTGTCACCGCCGCGCAGGGAGAAGAACATCAGCTGTTAAGCGATGCCATCTGGATGCTGTTTGAAGGCGCGATTACCTCGGCGCTGGTGATCGGCCCCGCCGCGGCTCAGCAGGCTGGTACGGTCGCCAGTCAGCTGCAGCAACAGCGCGGCGCTGCGCAATGAGATCGCCGGGCGCGCTGGCGCTGACCGGATTTAGCCTGATTGCGGTGACCTATGGCATGGCGAGATTTTCATGGGGGCTGATGCTGCCGGCCATTTCAGCGGATATCCCGCTCAGCCCGAAGCTGGCGGGCTTGCTCTCCGCCTGCAGCTTTGTCGCTTACTGCCTGACTATTCTGGCTGCCGCCTCGCTGGCGCAGCGATTTGGCGCACGTCGCGTCGCGCTGCTGGCGTCGCTCTGCGCGGCGAGCGGTCTGGTCCTGTTGGCCTGTGCCGCTTCACCGCTGTGGCTGGCGGCGGGTCTGTTTATCGCCGGACTGAGTTCTGGGCTGGCTTCTCCGGCGCTGGCAGCCGCCGTAAGCCAGCGGGTGAGCGCGGCCCGACAATCGCCGGTTAATACCCTGATTAATGCCGGCACCAGTGCCGGAATCATCCTGACGGTGCCCATTCTGACCCTTTTACCGGGTGGCTGGCGGGCCGCCTGTCTGTTATTCGCGCTGCTGGCGCTGAGCTGTATCGTGCCGCTGATGCGGGTGTTACCCGGCGACACTGAGGTCGATCGCCGTTGCCGCCAACCGTGGCATCAGCGACTATTTCGCCGCTCAATGACGCGCCTGATCGCCATCGCCCTGGTTGCTGGCCTGACGAGCGCCGCCTGGTGGAGCTTTGGTTCCGTCCTGCTACGCCAGCATGTCGGCCTCGACCCCGCCGCCACCAGCCTGCTGTGGCTGGTGGCAGGCGGCGCGGGCATTGTCGGCGCGGCGACCGGACCGGTCGCCGCCCGCATCGGCATGCACGCCGTTTACCGGCTGTCACTGTTGGGCATGGCGTTGCCGCTGCTGGTGGTGGCCTTCAGCCACGGATACTCCACCGGTTTATTGATTGCGGTAGCCTGTTGCGGTGCCGGTTATGTCACGCTGTCAGGCGTGCTGCTGGTTTGGGGCGCGCAGGCAACCGAAGACGCGCCAGCTACCGGCGTCGGTATGCTGTTTTTTATGCTGGCCGTCGGTCAGGTGATTGGATCGCTGGTGTTTGGTCAACTCTACGCCGCGACGGGCGCGGTGATTGCCCTGCTGCTGTTTGCGGTTAGCGCGTTACTGCTGCTGTTTTTCGCTCCGCAACAAGCTGCGCGCGTCGGCAGCAAAAAAAAAACCCGCATGCTGCGGGTAAAAGTTCGTTACAGAGAAACTCTGTTCTGTTTCGGCAGCCCCGAAGGGCCGAAGTTCATTTTTTCTCAGCTGCGTATTTTAAGCCAGACGGCTATTTATGCCGCGGGCAGTCACTACTGCGAATAAGCACTTCCTGCGTTGGGCAAACTATTATCACTGGGCAGGTGTAACTCAGATGACGCGAATATTGTTAATTCTCGGATTTATTGTCTGGTTTATCAGGTCCTGTTCTGGCCCAAGATAATAAGGCACAGCACACTGCTTGCCATCTTTGGTGAAAATAACCTGATTATCATGCAGAAACAGCGCGGTGAAATGGCCTAATACCACGCCATTTAATTCAAAGCAGTGATTTCTTGCTTCACGAAGCCCCTGCTTGCTATTAAGAAAATCAACAAATCGCATCACGCTGCGTCTCCCCTACTGAATTTCATTCGCTCTGCTTTTTTATTAAACAGAGACCAGGCGAAGGATAATAGCCGTAAGCGCAGCGCGGATCATTAAGCTGGTGCGGTTTTCAGAATAGACTTAATGGCGAATAATCAGCCTGGCTGAACAGATCAAATAACCGCAGCCATCCTCCGCTTAACCGTGCTGACTGCAGCCATCAGAGGAAATACTTATGGCTCACAGTGGGCATATTGCGCCGGGAAAGCGGGCGTTTTATGGTGGTTTTCACTGAGCGCACCCGGGACAGAACAGCGACGAGGCAGCAGATGGAAATTTTTGAGGCGGATGAGCGTTATATTGCGGCAATTCAGCAAATTTATGCCTGGCATGTGCTTAATGGCACCGGCTCCTTTGAAACCGTGCCGCCGGATGAGGCGGAGATGGCTCAGCGGCTAAACAGGATCAGGCAGGCGGGCCTGCCGTGGTTTATTGCCGTCAGTGACGGCGCGGTTCTGGGCTTTTGCTACCTTGCGCCCTATCGTCCGCGCCACGCCTACCGGTATACCCTTGAAGACTCTATTTATATCGATCCGCAATTTCGTCAGCGCGGCGTGGGTTCGCGTTTGCTGCGTCATGCCATTAGCTGGGCGGAACAGGCGGGATACCGTCAGCTGATTGCTAACGTCGGTGACAGCGAGAACCGTGCGTCGGTCGCATTACACTGTGCGGCGGGCTTTGAAAGGGTCGGCACATTAAAGTCGGTTGGCTTCAAACATGGCCGCTGGCTGGATACCGTTTTCCTGCAGCGCGCACTCGGCGTGGCTGATTCGGAGCTGCCCGCCAACGGCTAAATAACGGCGGGAACAATAAAGGCAGCCAGGCCTCGTTCACCGCGGATAAAGCTTCTGGTAATGTGTGCGGACAAAAGCAAAAACACCGGAAGCCTTTATGTTGTCGACAATCATTTACCGCAGCCATATTGCCGGGCATGTTCCGGTTAAATCACTGTTTGATTTGGCGGTAAAAGCCAACAAGATCAATCAATCATCCAGCATTACCGGCATCCTGCTGTTTAATGGTACCCACTTTTTTCAGGTGCTGGAAGGCCCGGAACAGGCGGTAAAGGCGGTATACAGCCGGATTTGTCAGGACACGCGTCATCATAATCTGGTGGAACTGATGCGCGATTATGCGCCATCACGCCGCTTCGGCAACGTCGGCATGGAGCTGTTCGACCTGCGACAGCATGACAAAGAGACGGTGCTTGAGGCGGTGCTGGCAAAATGCACCACCAAATTTCAGCTCACCTATGCCGATCGCGCTCTGCAGTTCCTGCGGACTTTTGTCGAAGCCCGCGAAAAAGAGAACTATTTCGAGATTCCTGACGCCCGCAGCTGGACCTTCATCCATGATGAATCCGTCGGGCGCGACGGTGAAGCGACGCTAGCGGGGTCTGATCAGGTGAGTTTTGCCTTTCAGCCGATTGTCGATCCTTTCGCCTGTGAGATTGTATCGCTGGAAGCGCTGCTGCGCGGTCCGCAGGGTGAACTGCCGCTCGACTATTTTTCCCATCTGTCGCGTGACGAGGTCTATCTCACCGATATCCGGTCGAAAAAGATCGCCTTTGCACAGGCAAAGCTGCTGGGCATTGAAGGCCTGACGCTGTCAATTAACCTGTTGCCGATGTCGCTGGTGGAAGTGCCTGACGCGGTGCCGTTCCTGCTGAATGAAATTGAAGCGCAGGGACTGGTGCCCGAACAGATCATGGTGGAATTCACGGAAAACGAAGTGATCTCACGACTTGACGAGTTCGAAGCGGCGATCAAGCAGCTAAAAGCGGCCGGTATCAGCCTGGCGCTTGATGATTTCGGTGCCGGTTTTGCTGGCCTGTCGCTGCTGACCCGGATTCAGCCAGATAAGATCAAGATCGACCGCAACATCATCAGTGGCGTCCATAAGAGCGGCCCGAAACAGGCGATCATTCACGCCATTCTGAAATGCTGCTCGTCACTGGAAATCTCGGTTATTGCGGAAGGCATTGAACAGCCGGAAGAGTGGATGTGGCTGGAAGCAGCCGGTGTTTCGCAGTTCCAGGGCTTTCTGTTCGCAAAACCTAAACTCAACGGCATCGCGGCGGTCGCCTGGCCCGAACTGAGCCAGAGCTGAAACCACAATCAAAGCCAGCGCTAAACCGAGCCACGCGCCCTGCGAATTAGACGAATCTGATCTTCCCCGCCTTGCCGGATCCGCCCGGTGCTGCTAAAAAATAAGCAGCGCCGGGTGATGATCTTCATCTCACTGTCATCTCTCCGCTGCACAGTAAGCTATTATTATTTCGTTATTATCATCGATGTTTAGCAGTCAGATGTTCAGTGTTTAGGCCGACGCAGCGCGCCATGCTTGCGACGTGACTCCCAGGGACAGCATTTGAGGAACTGAATGAAGCAAATCATCCGCGGTGATAAAGAACCCGCCCATATCCTGGCCGCGACGCGCGCGCTTGAAGCGCACTACTCTCGCTACGGTGAAGGCAATAAATACCATCCCATCATCTATTCCATCGCCTATCGAAACCGGTTTTATCAGGTTGAAGTCATTACCCGCCGTGAAACCATGGTCGCTACGGTGATTACCGGGGTGCGCAATCTGACCCATCTCTCTGGCGCAGCCTGATACCAGACGGACCCTGCCAAAAAACGCGGGGGCTATTCGGCCCCCGTTTCACTGGATAGCGCCTCAGCGCCGGTACAGCGCGTTAGCCGGATAAATCGCGCCAAGCACGCTCTTTTCCCGCGCACCCGTTACGGCTGGCAGGTTGCCCGGTAAGCCGGAAAGCGTGCGAAAGGCCAGCCAGGCGAACGCCAGCGCTTCCATATCATCACCACTGATGCCAGCAGCATCGGTGGTGGTCACTTCGGTGCCCGGCAGATGCGTCGCCAGGCGCGCCATCAGCAATGGATTGCGGCTGCCGCCGCCACACACCAGCAGGCGATCGCAGCCATCGTTGAGCTGAACCTGCTGGGTGATGGTGATGGCGGTCAGCTCCACCAGCGTGGCCTGTACATCCTGTGGCGCCAGACCGGGGAAATGGCGCAGGTGCTGTTCCAGCCAGCCGAGGTTGAAATGTTCACGGCCGGTGCTTTTCGGCGGCGGCAGCGCAAACCACGGCTCACGCAGCAGGGCCTCCAGCAGCGCCGGAACCGGCGTGCCGCTGCGCGCCCACCCGGCATCTTTGTCGTAGGCTTTGCCCTGATTGCGCCAGATCCACGCATCCAGCAGCATGTTACCGGGTCCGGTATCAAAACCGCGCACCGGCTGACCCGGAAACAGCAGCGAGAGGTTGGCAATGCCACCGATGTTCAGCACCATGCGGCGTTCCGTGGCATCCATTAACAGCGCCTGATGGAAGGCCGGCACCAGCGGTGCGCCCTGCCCGCCGAGCGCCATATCGCGGCGGCGAAAATCCCCGACCACCGTGATACCGGTCGCCGCCACGATCTGGTTATTATCGCCAATCTGCAGGGTGTTCGGGGCGTCACTTTGCGGCTCATGCCAGACGGTTTGCCCGTGACAGCCGATCGCCACCACGTCGCTCGCCTCCAGCGATTCGCGCTTCATCAGCGTCAGTACCGCCTCAGCAAACAGCTGGCCCAGTCGGGTATCCAGCTGGCCCAGCTGTGAGAGCGTCAGGCTTTGGCCCTGGCAAACCGCCAGAATCGCGTGACGTAAATCAGGCGGCATCGGATGACAGTAACTTGCCTGCTGCGCCACCAGATTCTCATCAATCGCCGCCAGCACCACATCCACCCCATCCAGGCTGGTGCCTGACATCACACCAATGTAACGTCCTGATTTCATAGCCATTGCTTTTCCCCCGCTGGGTGTGCGATTCATCTGTGATTAGCCTGACAAATTACCTGGGCTAATTCTATGATTAATTTGTTTTTTTCTCAGAGATAGCGCACAGATAACGCATTAGGACACTTTTTTTCCTGCCGATTGAATTATTGTTAACCTTGCGCAGTCTATGCTTCGTCCCACCGTGTTTTATTTGGACAAGGATTAATTTGCCAGGTTTGTGTCTTATACTGTGTGCAGGATATCGCGATAAACGTGGCGCCTTCTCGACTAAAGGAGTTTCAAATGATTAAGCGTGTAGTTGTGGTCGCTTTGACCGGTATGATGCTGGCAGGTTGTAGCAATACGAGTACGCTGTCGGGTGATACCTACAGTGCCAGTGAAGCTAAACAGGTGCAGAGCGTCTCTTACGGTACATTAGTCTCGGTTCGTCCGGTGAAAATTCAGGGCGGTGACGAGAGTAATGTGATCGGCGCGATCGGCGGAGCCGTGCTCGGTGGCTTCCTGGGTAATACCATTGGCGGTGGCAGCGGCCGCAGCCTGGCAACAGCCGGCGGTGCGGTTCTGGGCGGCGTTGCCGGTCAGGGCGTGCAGGGTGCGGTAAATAAAACTGATGGCGTCGAGCTGGAAATCCGTAAGGATGATGGCAACACTATCATGGTGGTGCAGAAGCAAGCCGCCACGCGCTACTCGGTGGGTCAGCGCGTCGTGATGGCGTCGAACGGCAGCCAGGTGACAGTTTCACCTCGCTAATCCGCGTGATGTAGAAAAAAACCGACGCCTGAGCGTCGGTTTTTTATTTCTCGCGATGCTGTAATTCGAGAATGTTTTTTTCAAGCCGGGCGATCAGCGTCACCATCTGATTGATCTCTTCGCGGCTGATGCCAGACAAAATGTCATCCCGCGTTTCATCAATCACGCTCTCAACCTGTTCGATAATCGGCTCTGCCTGCTGCGTCAGCTTGATGCGCTTGGCGCGACGATCGTTGGCGCAGGTCGAACGGGTAATCAATCCTTTCTCCTCCAGCTGGTCAAGCGTACGCACCAGTGAAGGTTGTTCGATGCCGATGGCTTTGGCTAACTGAATCTGTGACTGCTCTGGCGGCAGTTGATGAATATTGTGCAGCGTTACCCAGTGAGTCTGAGTCAGCTCAAGCGGTTTTAATCGCTGATCAATCAACGCGCGCCAGATGCGCACCAGTCGAGATAAATCCGTTCCGAGGGGCGTATCCATTTCATCTCCTTATAATTAGCTTGCTAGCTATCAAGCCAGATTTTACACTATTCTGCGAGTTTACAGGACAAATTACAAATCCCAGGCCGGCGCGCCGTCATGCGGCCTCGCCTTCAGTCTGCCGCTCGGGTTACTTAAGGATATTGAAACGTGCTCACCAACGTCTTCTCCAGTGCCAAACCGCTGACTGATCTGGTGGTAGGCGCCTCGCTGTTTTTTCCACCGATCTTTAAAGCGGTGATACTCGGTTTTCTGGTCTGGCTGCTGATTCATCCGCTGGTGCGCGGCTGGATCTATTCTGGTGATATCTGGCATCCCACCCTGTTTGATCTCTCGCTGTTTGTGCTGTGCGTTACCGCTGCACTCTGGCTCATCGGTCACGGATAATCGTATGAAATTCAACGCGGTAAAATACTTCTCCACCCTGATTGTGTTTGCGCTGGCGCTGCTGGCTGCCGGCTGGATGTGGAACTATTATATGCAGTCGCCCTGGACCCGCGACGGCAAAGTACGCGCCGAACTGGTCGATATTACGCCTCAGGTCTCGGGCCGCATTACCCAGCTGCAGGTGAAAGACAATCAGTTCGTTCACCGTGGTCAGCTATTGCTGACGCTCGATCCGGTGCCGTGGCAGATTGCGCTCGACAACGCCGATGCCCAGCTCAGCAAAGCGCAGGCCGATCTGGCCCGGGCGCAGCACGAATTTAACCGGCGTAGCCGCCTGCCGCGCAATGTGATTTCGGCCGAAGATCTCGATGCTGCCCGGCTGGCGGCCAATGCCGCCGCCGCCAGCACCAAAGCCGCCCAGGCGGAGCTGGATCGGGCACGCTGGAATCTGCAACAGACCACGCTGACCGCGCCGACCGACGGCTGGATCACCAATCTCACCCTGCGGCCTGGCAACTACGCTACCGCCGGTAGCCCGCTGTTTGCGCTGGTGGATAGCCACTCTTATTACGTGGTGGGCTATTTCGAAGAGACCAAGCTGCGCCACATTCGTCCGGGTGCGGCGGCTCAGGTAGTGCTGTACAGCAATGGCGCACGGCTTCAGGGTCAGGTCGACAGTATTGGCCGCGCCATCTATGACCAGAGCATAGAGACCGACAGCGGGCTGGTGCCGGACGTCAAACCCAACGTGCCCTGGGTGCGTCTGGCGCAACGGGTGCCGGTGCGGATTCATCTCGATCCGCTGCCGGCTGACGTGCCGCTGGTGGCGGGTACCACCTGCACTATCACCATTCAGCCATGAATTTTCAGTGGCTGGCGTGGGATCAGTTGCCGTGGATTAAGGCCAACGCCAATCAGTGGCGTTATGCGTTGCGCAATGCCATTGCCATGTGCCTGGCGCTCAGCATCGCCTATGGACTGGATCTGGATGAGCCGTACTGGGCGATGACCTCCGCGGCGGTGATCAGCTTTCCTACCGTCGGCGGCGCCATCAGTAAGAGTCTGGGCCGGATTGCTGGCAGTCTGCTCGGGGCCAGCGCCGCCCTGCTGATCGCCGGACATACCCTGAATGAGCCCTGGCTGTTTACCTTCGCGATCGCCGGCTGGCTGGGGTTGTGTACCGGCGTCGCCAATCACTATCAGAACAACGTCGCCTACGCTTTTTCGCTCGCCGGTTACACCGCTGCCATTATCGCCTTCAGCAGCGTTAACATCACCGATATCACCGATTTGTGGACCATTGCTCAGGCGCGAGTCTGTGAAGTGATCTCCGGCATTTTGTGTGCCGGCTTTATGATGATGGTGCTGCCGAGTACCTCGGATGGCGAAACCTTAATCACCTCGCTGAAGCAGATGCATGCGCGGCTGCTGGAACATGCGGTTTTACTGCTGCAGCCCTCGGTCAGCGACAACATTCGTACCGCGCACGAGAACGTCATCAGCCAGATTCTGACCATGAACCTGCTGCGAATTCAGGCGTTCTGGAGCCATTACCGCTTTCGCCGGCAAAACAACGTGCTCAACTACGTGCTACACCAGCAGCTGCGGCTGACCAGCGTGCTCTCCAGCCTGCGCCGCATGTTGCTGAACTGGCCCGATGCGCCCGACGCGCTGTTTGCTGCGCTGCAACAGCTGCTGGCGGAGCTGGGCAAACCACAATGTGATAAATACCGGCTGGCGCGCATCCTGCGTAGCGTCACCCCGGCTGCCGATGGCGACTACCGGCAACGCGCCTTCTGTCAGCGGCTGCGCTACTTCTGCTGGATGTATCTCAACGTGCTGCGCTGGATCAGGCTGCTGGATCGGGCCGACGCCGATACCCGCTTCCAGCCGCCGCCGGTCCCGGCGCTGGCACGCGACAGCGACAGCGCCGAAGCGGGCTGGAGCGCGCTGCGCACCTTTAGCGTCATCGTGCTGGGATGCGCGTTCTGGATCAATACCCAATGGTCTTCCGGCGCGGCGGCGCTGACCTTAACCGCCATCGCCTGCGTGCTGTATGCCTCATCGCCTTCACCTGGCGGCAGCGTTATTCTGCTGCTGAAAACTCTGCTGTGGCTGTTTGCCTTCAGCTTTGTCATGAAGTTCGGCCTGATGGTGCAGATCAGTCAGCTGTGGCAGTTTTTGCTGCTGCTGTTTCCGCTGCTGGTGACGCTACAGCTGTTCAAACTCCAGCAAAAGCAGCGGGCGGGGATGTGGGGGCAATTTATCGTGTTTATGGGCTCGTTCATCGCCGTTACTAACCCGCCGACCTGGGATTATCAGGACTTCTTTAACGATAATATCGCCAAAGTGTGCGGAGTACTGCTGGCCTGGCTGGCGTTTCAGCTGCTGCGCCCCAGCTCAGATGCGCGTCGCAGCCGGCGTCATATCCGGGCGCTGCGGCTGGCGTTTCTTGACCAGCTCAGACAGCGTCCGCGGTTGAGTGAAAGCCGGTTTGAATCGCAGATTTATCATCGCATCAGCCAGCTCAGTCACAGCCGGGATGAGCAGGCGCGCGTCTGGTTATTGCGCTGGGGTGTGGTGTTGCTCAACTGCTCGCATATTGTCTGGCAGCTGCGGCAGTGGCGGGCAGATTCCGCCACGCTGATGGAGGTGCGCGACAGCAGCCTGCAGAATCTACAGCGGATTATCAGCAGCCGTGGCGTGCAGCACAGTTCGCTGGACCAGATTCTGACGGAGCTGGAGAGGATGATCGCCACATTGCTGGCGCTGGGCAGTAATGAGGCCAGTGAACTGGCCGGTATTATCTGGCGGCTACGCTGTTCGCTGGCCCAGTTGCAACAGGCGGTACCCGGCTGACTACTGGCAATATTGCTGCTGCTGCCGGTTAAAGTCATCCTGTAGCTGCTGCAGCGTTTTATGGCCCTCAAAGCGGGTTTTATCCACCTCGGTCATCGGTTCGATCACCAGCGCTTTTTCATCCGGCGAGAAGATAAACCGGCGGGTCAGTTCTGTGCCGGTAAAACTTTTGCCCTGAATGCTGCCGCACACCATCGTCATGGTGCGTCGGAAAATAGTGGTTTCAATGAAATTGGTTTCGGTGGCGCTGCGGAACACCTGCTCACAACCCTTCGCTTCCAGTTTGCGCACCGTATTGCGGCTCAGCCATTCACGCCCTTTAGCGATATTTTCACAGGTGCTGCGCATCGGGCTGGTATCAATCGTGCGCTGTAGCTCACGCCCGGTTTCCGTCACCAACTGTGTATCGTTGGGTTTATCGCATCCCACCAGCAGTAAGCACAGCAGTAATGCGCCCTTGTATTTCATACTCCTGCTCCTTGACCCATCGCGCTTTCTTACCTGAATCAATATCATAGGGGGGAAATCGGCGGGATGGTACAACAATTCATAAACGGGCAGGAAGAAAAGCGGGCGGCAAGCGATCGCCGCCCCGAAACTCAGATAACACCGCAGGCAAAGCGTGCGCCGCCGCCGCCCAGCGGTTGGGGATGATCGGCATGGTTATCGCCGCCGACATGCACCATCAACGCTTTGCCCTTAATTTCTCTCAGCGATTTGAGGCGCGGTGCCAGTACCGGGTAGCTGGCGCTGCCTTTATCATCGATATACAGCGCGGGCAGATCGCCGGCATGCCCGTCGGCATAGGGACCCAGATGTTTGCCGCTGTTAGCCGGATCAAAGTGCCCTCCTGCCGCACCGGCAGCCACCACTTTCCCCTGCGATTCACCCGGCTCACAACTGCCCTTCGCATGCACATGAAAACCGTGGATGCCGGGCTGAAGCCCTTTCAGATCCGGGGTGAACTGCAAACCATACTGCGTCTCTTCAATCGTCACACTGCCGAGCGATTTGCCAATCCCCTCCGCCGTAACCTGATGGAGGGTAACCTGCTCACTGGCCGCCGAGGCCGCACCGCAGGCAAGAAGGGCTGATAGCGCAACTGCTTTGATTTTCATTGTGACTCCTTTGAGGTACCAGGGTATGGCATAAGCCTGGTACCGGTTGCGCTATTCTGCCGAAGATTGACGCAGTTTTACGCTTCAGGGCACATCAAAGCCTAACGCCGCCTTGCGGATGCGGAACCATTGCTGACGCGTCAGCGATAAGTTAACCGCGGCGGCCGCTTCACTGACGCGTGCCGTTTTACCGGAACCAATAATTGGCAGCGGTTTGCTCGGCAGCATCATGATCCACGCATACACCACCTGTTCGAGGCTGCTGGCGCCGGTTTCCTGGCGGATAATCTCCAGCTCGTCACGCAGCGGCTGATAATGGGGATCGTTAAACAGGCGGCCACCGCCAAGACAGGACCAGGCCATCGGCCGGAAACGCAACTGCTGGCACTGATCCAGCGTGCCATCCAGCAGCAGATTTTGTTGTACCGGCGAGATCTCCAGCTGGTTCGTGACCAGCGAAAACGGCAGGCGTGACTGCAGCAGCGCGAACTGCGCCGGGGTGAAGTTGGACACGCCGACGTGCAGCACTTTTCCGCTCTGGTGCAGGGCGATAAAGGCTTCGGCGACTTCATCGGCATCCATCAGCGGATCAGGACGGTGAATCAGCAGCAGGTCGAGGCGATCGGTTCCAAAATGACGCAGTGAATTTTCAGCACTCTGCAGGATATGCGCTTTACCGGTGTTGTAATGGCCGATCTGATGTTCAGGACGGGCGCGGGTGGCAATGCCGCATTTGGTGACGATCTGGAGCCGCTCGCGCAGGCCCGGAGCCAGCTTCAGCGCCTCGCCAAATGCCGCTTCGCACTGATAATCACCGTAGATATCCGCATGGTCGACGGTGGTAATACCGAGGCTGAGATGGTGCTCAATAAACGCCACCCGCTGTTGCGGCGACATGCCCCACTCCATCAGCCGCCAGTACCCCATAATCAACGGTGAAAAATCCGGACCCTGCGACGCGATGGCTTGCGGTTGTAACATAACGATCTCCCTGTGGCACGATGGCTGCAATGAATGTGTCAGAGAGTATAACGGAAAGCGAGAGACCGTCAGAACAAGCTCGGCTGATGTGGATCAAGCGGCTCCTCTTTATTCTGTTGCCGCTGCAGGCGCAGGCGACGCTGATAACAGAGACGCAACACCTCACGCTTTTGCGCATCACTAAAGCGCAACCAGTTGAACCGCTCATCACGGCTGCGTAAACATCCCAGACAATAGCCGCGGGCATCGCTCTGGCAAATGCCACGACAGGGACTGGGAACCGGGAAAAATTCAAGCTGCTCGGCCACCGCGACTCCGGATTGAGAGAGTGAACAATCTATTGAAGAGATCTTAGCCGGTTTGTGCAACAAATAAGCATAAGTTCATCTGATTTCTCTGCCAACCCCCAATATACTGAACACTCTGTGCCAAACGGAATCGACTGCCATTGCATTAGACCGACTGGTCTACTAACCTGAGGGCCATGAACAAGACGCAACAACGCAATGAAACCCGCGAACACCTGCTCCGCATTGGTGAGCAGATCTGTCTGCAACGCGGTTTTACCGGCATGGGACTCAGCGAACTGCTGACCCAGGCGGAAGTGCCGAAGGGCTCTTTCTACTATTACTTCCGTTCCAAAGAGACCTTTGGCGTGGCGTTGCTGGAGCGCTATTTTGCGCGTTTCCTGCAGGATGTTGAGTTGCAGCTTAATCAGCCAGACGGTACCCCGCGCGAGCGTCTGCTTAATCATTTCCGGGCGGCAGAACAGCTGTTCACTCAGCAGGGGCACATCGTGGGTTGTCTCGGCGTGAAGGTTTCCGCTGAGGTTTGCGATCTCTCTGAACCGATGCGCGACGCGCTGCAACAGGGTGCGGCAAAAATTACTGCCCTCTATGCCCGCACGCTGAGCGCCGCTGCGCAGCAGGAGTCGCTGTCGTTACCGCATCCGCCGGAACAGATGGCCGAGTTGCTGTCACTGCTGTGGCTGGGAGCCAGTTTACAGAGCAAGATTTCCCGTGAGCCGCAGCCGCTGCGACTCGCATTAAGTACCATCGAACAGTGGCTAAAAATCCACTGATTTTTAAAAACAGCATTTGTAGACGACTGGTCTACTAATCAGGAGCTAATATGGCGAGTACCCAGCTGTTTCGTCCGCTGAAAGTCGGCGCGATTACCGTGCCAAACCGCGTTTTTATGGCGCCGTTGACCCGTCTGCGCAGTATTGAGCCAGGCGATATTCCTACCCCGATGATGGGCGAATATTACCGCCAGCGCGCCAGTGCCGGTTTGATCATTACCGAAGCCACCCAGGTCTCTTTCCAGGCGAAAGGCTATGCCGGCGCACCCGGCTTGCATACTCAACCGCAGATTGCGGCGTGGAAAGCGATTAACGAAGGCGTTCATCAGGCTGGCGGACACACTGCCGTGCAGCTGTGGCACACCGGCCGCATCTCACATAACAGCGTGCAGCCAGACGGTAAAGCTCCGGTTGCACCCTCCGCTATCGCCGCTGGCACCCGCACCTCGCTGCGTGCCGCTGACGGCAGCGTTTATCGCGAAGAGACCTCGTTGCCACGTGAACTGACGGTGGCAGAAATTCAGCAGATCGTGGCCGATTTCGGCCAGGCGGCAGCCAACGCCCGTGAAGCCGATTTCGACCTGCTGGAACTGCACTCGGCGCACGGTTACCTGATCCATCAGTTCCTCGCGCCGGGCTCTAACCAGCGTACCGACGAATATGGCGGCAGCATTGAAAAACGTGGCCGTTTTGCGCTGGAAGTGGTTGATGCCGTGATCGCTAACTGGTCAGCTGACCGGATCGGTATCCGCGTATCACCGATCGGCAGCTTCCAGAATCTGGACAACGGTCCGGATGAAGAAGAAGCGGCGCTGTGGTACATCGGTGAACTGGCGAAGCGCAATATCGCCTATCTGCACCTCTCCGAGCCTGACTGGGCCGGCGGTAAGCCATACAGCGACGCGTTCCGTGAAAAAGTCCGTAACCTGTTCCCTGGGGCGATTATCGGTGCGGGTGCCTACACCGTTGAGAAAGCGGACGACCTGATTGCGCGTGGCCTGATCGATGCGGTTGCGTTTGGTCGCGATTACATCGCCAACCCGGATCTGGTGGAGCGCCTGCAGCAGGATGCGCCGCTCAACCCGCAGCGTCCGGAGAGCTTCTACGGCGGCGGTGCTGAAGGCTATATCGATTACCCAACGCTGTAAGAGAGCGGGCTGCTATCCGGCAGGATGGCAGCCATTATTCATTGGCGATTTTGATCGCTATACTTAGCGCTTGTGTCATCCGGCGATGGCGTTTTGATTATCAAAGAGGATGTTTATGCGTTTACTTCATACCATGCTGCGCGTTGGCGATCTGCAACGCTCAATCGACTTCTATACCCGCGTGCTGGGCATGCGCGTGCTGCGTCAGAGTGAAAATACCGAATATAAATATACGCTGGCGTTTGTTGGTTATACCGAAGAGAGCGAAGGCGCAGTGATCGAACTGACCTACAACTGGGGCGTTGATAAATATGACCTCGGTAACGCTTACGGTCACATCGCGCTGGGCGTCGACGACGTTGCTGCCGCCTGCGAACGTATCCGTAACGATGGCGGCAACGTCACCCGTGAAGCGGGTCCGGTGAAAGGTGGCTCAACCATCATCGCCTTTGTTGAAGATCCTGATGGTTACAAAATCGAACTGATCGAGAACAAACACGCCGGTCACGGCCTGGGCAACTAAACCTGCTCTTCAGCCTGCCCTGTCGGGTGGGCTGACCTCTTCTGCTCCTCTTCATCTGCTGCACCCGGGCCAGATTTTTGCCATAATGCGCGCTGCCCTTTTTCTGCAATGAGATCCTGATGTCTGAATCGAATTCCCCCAATGCACTCAATCAACGTTTCCGTGGCTTCTATCCGGTGGTCATCGACGTCGAAACCGCCGGCTTCAACGCGCAGACCGACGCGCTGCTGGAGATCGCCGCTACCACGCTGAAAATGGATGACGAGGGCTGGATCCATCTCGACCAGACGCTGCATTTTCACGTTGAACCGTTTGTCGGGTCGCTACTGCATCCTGAAGCGCTGGCGTTCACCGGTATCGACCCCAGCAATCCGCTGCGCGGCGCAGTGAGTGAATATGAGGCGCTGCACGCCATCTTCAAGATGGTGCGTAAAGGCATTAAGGATACCGGCTGCAATCGCGCCATTATGGTGGCGCATAATGCGACCTTTGATCTGAACTTCATGAACGCGGCGGCCGAGCGTGCCAGCCTGAAGCGCAACCCTTTCCACCCGTTTGCCACCTTTGATACCGCGGCGCTGAGCGGACTGGTGCTGGGGCAGACCGTGCTGGCGAAGGCGTGTAAAGCCGCGGGCATGGCGTTTGACAGCACCCAGGCTCACTCGGCGCTGTATGATACCCAGCAGACCGCTATTTTGTTCTGTGAACTGGTGAATCGCTGGAAACGGCTGGGTGGCTGGCCCCTGCCCTTCGCCGAAGGCGAAGCAGCCGCGAGCGCTGACTGAGGGATCTGCAATGAAAAAGGCCGACGCGATGTCGGCCTTTTTGTTTTATTCCGCTTCTTTAAACTTCTCTGCGGTCTCTTTAATCAGCGACTGCAGTTCACCGCGCTGGAACATCTCAACGATGATGTCACATCCGCCGACCAGTTCGCCATCAATCCACAGCTGCGGGAAGGTTGGCCAGTTGGCATATTTCGGCAGCTCTGCACGAATGTCTGGGTTCTGCAGAATATCCACGTAAGCAAAACGCTCACCGCAGGCTGACAGCGCCTGAACCGCCTGCGCAGAGAAACCGCAGCTTGGCAGTTTCGGGGAACCTTTCATGTACAGCAGGATCGGGTTTTCTGCGATCTGGCGCTGAATTTTTTCTACAGTACTCATAATTGCCTTCCTTAATTCATTACTTCGTGTTTGTTTATTGTAGCGACTTCGCCCCAGGACTGAAAACGAGATTTTGGCCGTTGCCCGATTAAATCGCCATGTTTGTTAACTCCTGTTTTCGGCCCTGTTAACCCATGATTATTAACCGCAGGTAACATATTAATAATTTGCAATAGTTTTGTAGATATAAGATGCTGAAAATGCTCATTTTCGACACAACTGTGCGTGTCCGAAAGATTAATAAAAAAAGGCGTTACGGTTTTCAGGCGAACTGGACTAGAATGGCTTCGGCACTGATCCTGGATCAGATTATTCCCAACTTTGTCGTGGTGCGTAGTGGCCCTGACAACTTAACTAAAACCGGACTATGCGTTTAATCATTACGCTTTTCATCCTTGCCTTTGCGCAACTGTTCTTCAACATCGCTTCTGCTTCCCCGCAGGCGCCGGTGAATGTCAGTTCGCATAAAGCAGAGAAAAAGAGTGCGCGCGAAGATGAGCGCCGCAAGCGTCGCCCGTTGAAAACGTCGGCGAAGAAAACACGCGTCAGCCCGATCCAGAAGCTCAAACTCAAAAAACAGAAAAAAAGCGAACTCAGCGCCAGCCATCTTTCCGCAAAGAAAAGCAAAACTCCACTCAAAACCGCCAGTAAAAAACGTTACGGCCATCAGCGTACGCTCAAAACCGCAGACGCCAGCAGCAGTGACATCGGCACCATTAAAATGAGCAAGTCACATCGTCAGCGCTACCAGAAAGCGCGTGAGACGGCGATGACCAAGCTGATGGGCCAGCTGGGCAAACCCTATCAGTGGGGCGGCACCTCACCGCACACCGGTTTCGACTGCAGCGGCCTAGTCTGGTACGCCTATAAAGATCTGGTCAAGTTTAAGATCCCGCGTACCGCCAATGAGATGTACCACCTGCGCGACGCCGCGCCGGTAAAACGCGAGTCGCTGGAGAAAGGCGATTTAGTCTTCTTCCGGATTAATGGTCGCGGCACCGCCGATCACGTTGGGGTTTATCTCGGCAACGGCAAATTTATTCAGTCACCTCGCACCGGCAAAGATATTCAGATCAGTGCGCTGGGTGAAGATTACTGGCAGCGCCACTACATCGGCGCGCGGCGGGTAATGACCCCGAAAACCATTCGTTAAGCGGCTTCGCTACGCGAAAATCAAACAGAGAAAAGCCGGGCGATGCCCGGCTTTTTCATTAGTGCAGCACCGCTGTAAAGCTAAAGGCGACGATCATCAGCAGACAGCCGACGGTAGTCATCAGGGCCAGTTTCAAATCAGTACTCATTTAGCGCTCCTTAGTCACATATTTTGTAGGGATAAGCCATTTTCCCATAGGGGCTGGTAAAAATCTCGTTTTATCCGTTCAGCCTTGTTAGAATCCTGCCTTTGTTGCGCAACGCGCGCAATCCCGGTTCCGTTTGCTCTCCTTTTCAGGCGCTCATTACCCGCCAGACGCCTGTTTACCGGTCAGAAAAGCTGCATAATTGCGGGGAAAACCCTGAGCAGACGCAAACGTTTAACATTATGCTTATCATTGCGTTAGATAAGCCCTGGAGTCCGATTTTAATGGCAACAATTAAAGATGTGGCAAAACGCGCCGGCGTCTCAACGACCACCGTTTCGCACGTCATCAACAAAACGCGTTTTGTCGCTGAAGAGACGCGCAACGCGGTCTGGCAGGCGATTCAGGAACTGCACTATTCACCGAGCGCGGTGGCGCGCAGCCTGAAGGTGAATCACACCAAAACGCTGGGCCTGCTGGCAACCTCCAGCGAAGCGCCCTACTTTGCTGAAATTATTGAAGCGGTGGAGAATCACTGCTTCGATAAAGGCTACACCCTGATTCTGGGCAATGCGCACAACGACCTGCAAAAGCAGCGTGCCTATCTCAGCATGATGGCGCAGAAGCGCGTCGATGGACTGCTGGTGATGTGCTCTGAGTATCCGGACGATCTGTTAAAGATGCTGGAAGAGAATCGCAATATCCCGATGGTGGTGATGGACTGGGGTGAATCACGCGCTGACTTCACCGACACGGTGCTGGATAATGCCTTTCAGGGCGGCTACCTGGCCGGACGTTATCTGATTGAGCGCGGTCACCGTGATATTGGCGCGATTCCCGGCCAGATGGAACGCAACACCGGCGGCGGACGTCACGCGGGTTTCCTCAAGGCGCTGGAAGAAGCAGGCATTCAGCCGCGTGCCGAATGGATCGTGCAGGGCGACTTCGAGCCGGAGTCGGGCTATCAGGCGATGCAGCAGATCCTGTCGCAGAAACAGCGTCCGACTGCGGTGTTCTGCGGGGGCGATATCATGGCGATGGGCGCGATTTGCGCCGCCGATGAGATGGGATTGCGGGTGCCGCAGGACATTTCGGTGATCGGTTATGACAATGTGCGCAACGCGCGCTACTTTGCGCCTGCGCTGACCACGGTGCATCAGCCAAAAGCGCAACTGGGTGAGAAAGCGCTGGAGATGTTGCTGGATCGCATCACCAGTAAACGTGAGATTTCTCAGACCATCGAAGTACACCCAACGCTGATTGAACGCCGTTCGGTGGCTGACGGTCCGTTCCGCGACTACCGCCGTTAATCTTCGCTTAACCACTCCTGATTAAGCGTTTGCGCATCACCCAGATAGCTGAGTAACCAGCCCGTTGCCGGTGATGCGCGATCTTCCGCCCAGCTTACGCAACAGGGACTGTCCGGAAACGCGACCGGCAACGTTAATTCTACCAGCGCTCCGCTGTCCAGTAATGGCCGCGCCAGATGCCCAGGCACCATCGCCACGCACAATCCCTCCAGCACGCAATCCAGTCCGGTCTGCCATTCCGGCACCACCAGCCGACGCTGATTGTCGAGCGTCCACGTCATCCGGCGCGGCAGCGCGCGCGAGGTATCTTCCAGCACCAGCGACGGCCAGCTGCGCAGGGTGTCGTCGTCAATCTGGCTCACCCCGGTCAGCGGATGGTGGTGCGCCACCACACAACGCCAGTTGAGCGTCCCCATGTCGCGAAAGGCAAAGCGTCCGCCGACCGGTATCGCCTGAGTGGCACCGATAGCCACTTCAACCCGATCATCGGCCAGCGCATCCCAGACGCCGTTAAACACTTCATAACTGATGTGCAACTCCATGTCGGGGAAATGGCGGTAAAAATCCTTGACTAACTGCCGGGTGCGCTGCGGCTTGACGATGCAGTCGACCGCAATACTCAGCTGTCCACGCCAGCCGTTAGCCAGCTGCTGACACTGGCGGCGGGTGGCGAGCATTTTTTTGATAACGCTGCGCCCTTCCCGGACAAAATGCTCGCCGGCGGGGGTTAATACCACCTCGCGATGCTGGCGCTCAAACAGCGGTACCGCCAGCCACGTTTCCAGCTGACGCACGGTGTAGCTGATAGCTGACGGCACCCGATGCAGCTCCTGCGCCGCGGCGCTGAAGCTGCCACCGCGCGCCACCGCATCCACCACCTCTAAAGCATATTCTGACCACATAATCTGCCTTCAAATTTTTTAACAGCAACCGGCAAATATTAGCGTTTCACAGCGGCAAACGCACCTTTTACACTCTGCCGCGTTCAACCTGCAAAATGAGAATCAGATGTCACCGTCAAAAGGATTTATGCCGTATCTCGCTCTGCTGAGCATGCTGGGCTTTTTAGCCACCGATATGTACCTGCCCGCCTTTGGCGCGATGCAGCAAACCTTTAACACCTCACCCGGCCTGATCAGCGCCAGTATGAGCCTGTTCCTGGCGGGATTTGCCTGCGGTCAGCTGTTCTGGGGACCACTGTCAGACCGCATCGGCCGCAAGCCGGTATTGCTGGCCGGTCTGGCGCTGTTTGCCGTCGGCTGCGCCGGTATGCTGTGGGTCAATGATATTTATCTGATGCTGGCGCTGCGCTTTGTTCAGGCGATCGGCGTCTGTGCCGCAGCCGTTAGCTGGCAGGCGCTGGTAGTCGATCGCTATCCGGCGGCGCGGGCCAACAAAGTGTTCGCCACCATTATGCCGCTGGTGGCGCTCTCACCGGCGCTGGCACCGTTGCTGGGTGCCTGGCTGATCGGCCATTTTCACTGGCGTTCTATTTTCCTGGTGCTGACGCTGATTGCCGTGGCGCTGATCCTTACCACCCTGCGCCTGCCGGGCAGCCGTAAAGCCAAAGGTGAACAAGGCGCACAGCCTGGTTTTTTCACCCTGCTGAAGTCGCGGGTCTACAGCGGCAACGTGCTGATCTACTCCGCCTGCTCCGCCAGCTTTTTTGCCTGGCTGACCGGCTCGCCGTTTATTCTGGCCGATCTGGGCCTGACGCCCGCCGACATCGGTCTGAGCTATCTGCCACAGACGGTTGCATTCCTGATTGGCGGTTTCGGCTGCCGCGCCCTGCTCAACCGTTTTACTGGCGCACAGTTGCTGCCGTGGCTGCTGGCGATCTATAGCCTGAGCATTCTGGCGCTGTTTGCGGTTGCGCTTTCCGGCCACAGTACGCTGGTCAACCTGCTGCTGCCGTTCTGCGGCATGGCGCTGGCCAATGGTGCCATCTACCCGATCGTGGTTTCCGCTGCGCTGATGCCTTTCCCTGACGCCACCGGTAAAGCGGCAGCATTGCAGAATACTCTGCAACTGGGATTATGCTTCGCCGCCAGCCTGGCCGTCTCGGCCGGACTGACGCAGCCGCTGCTGACCACTACCCTGATGATGGCGCTGACTATCCTGCTCGCCCTGCTCGGCTTCGTGATGCAGCGTGTTGCAAACGCACAATCTGATGTTGCCACCCCCTCTACCGCCTGCCAGGATAATCACTGAAGCAATGATTTTTTAGTTAGCTCACTAACAATAAGTCATTGAATATTGACCCGCGTGGGAATATACTCATTCGGGTCAATAAATCCGCATCAAATCAACAACATAATAACATTACACAATGATTGGCAACCGGCTCGCCGGGAGGATGTCTGCGCGCACGTCAGGATTTATGCGTCGGATCCTTTTGCACCATTTCAATCCTCTGTATCACGCCAGATATCTGGTTTACAGAGTCATCCGTGACTTTTCTCAATTCCTGAAGAAATTGACTATTCTTTTTCAGGTTAAGATTGGACAGGTGGTGGAGAAGCTATGAGTTCATCGTATGTAGAAGAAGTGAGCCTCGAAGAAAACCATTGGTATCGCATCGTTCACGAACTGCTGGAAAAAGCAGATATCGAAATTAATGGTTCACGAAGCTGGGATATTCAGGTTAAAAATCCTGACTTCTTTAAACGTGTTCTGCAGGAGGGATCGCTGGGTCTGGGCGAAAGTTATATGGACGGCTGGTGGGAATGCGATCGGCTGGATATATTTTTCCACCACGTACTCAAACATAAACTGGACCAGCAACTTCCTCATCATTTTAAAGATACGCTGCGTATTGCCGCGGCGCGCTTAACCAACCTCCAGTCGAAAAAACGCGCCTGGATTGTCGGTAAAGAGCATTATGATTTAGGAAACGATTTGTTTTCTCTGATGCTTGATCCTTATATGCAGTACTCCTGTGGCTACTGGAAGGAAGCCACCACGCTCGCCGCCGCGCAGGAAGCGAAGCTGGATATGATTTGCCGCAAATTAGCACTGGAGCCGGGCATGTCGCTGCTGGATATTGGCTGCGGCTGGGGCGGACTGGCAGAATTTGCCGCACGTCATTATGGCGTTAAAGTGCATGGTGTTACCATTTCGGCTGAACAGCAGAAACTGGCGCAGCAGCGCTGTGAAGGATTAGACGTCACCATTCTATTACAGGACTATCGCGATTTGAATGAACAGTTTGACCGCATTGTGTCGGTCGGAATGTTTGAGCATGTCGGTCCTAAAAATTACGCCACCTATTTTGATGTCGTCGATCGTAATTTAAAGCCAGACGGTATTTTCCTGCTGCACACCATCGGTGCGATTAAAACCGATATGAATGTGGATCCGTGGATCGATAAATATATTTTCCCGAATGGCTGTCTGCCTTCGGTACGCCATATTGCCGACGCCAGCGAACCGCATTTTATTCTGGAAGACTGGCATAACTTTGGCGCAGATTACGACACCACTCTGATGGCGTGGTATGAACGCTTTATCCAGGCCTGGCCGCAATTAGCAGATAGCTACGGTGAACGCTTTAAGCGCATGTTCTCTTATTACCTTAACGCCTGTGCCGGCGCGTTTCGCGCTCGCGACATTCAGTTATGGCAGGTGGTGTTCAGTCGGGGCGTGGAAGGCGGGTTACGCGTGGCGCGTTGAAACCTCTGCGGGAGCGGATAAACGATAAAAAAGGCGCTGATGCGCCTTCTTTTTTAGCTTTCTGCCGTCGGTTGCCCGGTCAGCATATTCATCGCCGCCGCCGCATCACGCTGCGCTAATACCCGCTCAACGGTGTCGACAATTGCCTGGGTATGCGGATCGATCTCGATATTAACCCGGTCGCCAAAGGTTTTTGTTCCTAAGGTAGTGCGTTCCAGCGTTTCCGGGATCAGATAGACGCAGAATTTGGTTCGGGTTACATCCCCGACCGTCAGGCTTATCCCGTCGATACCAACGAAGCCTTTGTGCAGGATATATTTCATCTGGGTCGGATCCTGGATCTTAAACCAGACTTCGCGGTTATGTTCCGACTGGATGATTTTGCAGATTTCAGCGGTGGTCATAATATGACCAGACATCAGGTGTCCGCCTATTTCATCGCTGAATTTTGCGGCGCGTTCAATATTGACCACATCTCCCTGACGTAAATCGCCGAGGTTGGTGACGCGCAGGGTCTCTTTTATTAAATCAAAACTGACCCGATCGCCATCAATAGCCGTCACGGTTAAGCAGCAGCCGTTGTGTGCCACCGATGCGCCCAGTGCCAGCCCCGGCAATAATTCTTCCGGCAACCTGACGGTGTGAGTACGGAACAGCTCTTTCTCATCAATGGACACTATTTCTGCGGTGCCCTGCACAATACCGGTAAACATAGTCTTTGCCTCTGCGAAGTTTGCGCTAGTTTATCACAGCTCACGTCCGCTGTTAGCTTTCAGCCGGCGGCGTAGCCTTACAGCGTAGCAAAACGCATGCAGTGACAAAGATTGGCGAATCCGCTATCGCCAGTTACACTAGCTGACGCAATTCCTGGGGCTTCCCTGCCCCGCCATTATTTCATTTAACTTTTCAGGTGTTAACGTGCAGAAGTATTTAACAGAAGCGCGTCAATTGCTTGCCCTTGCGATTCCGGTCATCCTTGCTCAGGTGGCTCAAACCGCAATGGGATTTGTGGATACCATTATGGCCGGCGCCGTCAGCGCCACGGATATGGCCGCCGTCGCTGTCGGCACCTCTATCTGGCTTCCGGCCATCCTGTTTGGTCATGGTCTTCTGCTTGCATTGACGCCCACGGTTGCGCAACTCAACGGCTCTGGCCGCCGCGAACGCATCGCCGAGCAAATCCGCCAGGGTTACTGGCTGGCCCTGTTTGTTTCGCTGTTGATCATGATGCTGTTATGGCATGCCGGCTACTTAATCCGGGCGATGCATGACATCGATCCGCTGCTGGCGATGAAAGCAGAAGGCTACCTGCATGCCCTGCTGTTTGGCGCACCGGGCTATCTGTTTTTTCAGGTGCTGCGTAATCAGTGCGAAGGCCTGTCGAAAACCAAGCCGGGTATGGTGTTGGGCTTTCTCGGTCTGATGGTTAATATCCCGCTGAACTACATCTTTATTTATGGCCATTTCGGCATGCCGGCGCTGGGCGGCGTGGGCTGTGGCGTGGCAACGGCCTCGGTCTACTGGGTGATGTTCATCTGCATGCGCTTCTGGGTCCGCCGGATGAGCACCATGCGCGATATCCATCTGACCAGCAGCTGGTCACCGCCTTCGCGTCCGATTCTGACCCGTCTGATGACGCTGGGCTTACCGGTGGCGCTGGCGCTATTCTTCGAGGTCACGCTGTTTGCTGTGGTCGCACTGCTGGTGTCGCCGCTGGGTATTGTTAACGTCGCCGGTCATCAGATCGCGCTCAACTTCAGTTCACTGATGTTCGTTCTGCCGTTGTCACTGGGCGTGGCCACCACCATCCGGGTTGGCTATCGGCTGGGTCAGGGGTCAACCGAGCAGGCCAAAGTCGCCGCCTGGACCGCCCAGGGCGTCGGCATCAGCATGGCCGCGCTGACCGCGCTGTTTACTGTGACCTTCCGGCATCAGATCGCCCTGCTGTATAACGACAATCCGGAAGTGGTGACGCTGGCGGCGCAGTTGATGCTGCTGGCGGCCATCTATCAGTTTTCTGACTCGATCCAGGTGATTGGCAGCGGTATTTTGCGCGGCTATAAAGATACCCGCTCGATCTTCTTTATCACCTTTATCGCCTACTGGCTGCTGGGCCTGCCGGCCGGCTATTTACTGGCACTGACCGACTGGCTGGTGCCGCGAATGGGGCCGGCAGGCTTCTGGTGCGGCTTCATTGTCGGGCTGACATCGGCGGCGGTAATGATGATTTGGCGGATCAGGCGCTTGCAACAGTCACCTGCCGAGGTGATCCTGACGCGCGCGGCGCGCTAACCGGTTGAGCGGGCGGTAAAAGGCCCGCGATGCCTAAAAAAACGACGCATAGCACAGTTGCTGTTCAGTCACGGTGAAAAAACCATTTTTCCCCTTGCCAGCCTCTTCGGCTGCCGTTAATATTCGTCCCCGCTGTCGCCCAGACAGCGTGTTGCGCTCTTAGCTCAGTTGGTTAGAGCACCACCTTGACATGGTGGGGGTCGATGGTTCGAGTCCATTAGAGCGCACCAAGTGCGTCCGTAGCTCAGTTGGTTAGAGCACCACCTTGACATGGTGGGGGTCGGTGGTTCGAGTCCACTCGGACGCACCATTTCCTGTAAGCGTTCTTAGCTCAGTTGGTTAGAGCACCACCTTGACATGGTGGGGGTCGATGGTTCGAGTCCATTAGAACGCACCACTTTCAGAATTTCTCCCGCTTGCGCAACTCCCCCTTTTATTGATCTACATCTCTTCCTGTGCTGCTTTTCAATTGGTTTTCGCATACTTAGCGACTATACTGTGCCGCGTTGTCCACTTGAAAGGTTTCAGCGATCACGTGCCTATTGCGATAACTCAGATAATTTGCGCAACACTCAGAAGGTGGTTACCAACCGTAACCGCACAACTTCCCTGCACGCCTGGCCTTCGTCACCTATTCTTACTCTGTATAGCCCGTTTCGATTTCAAACAGAATTCTCACTTCGATGCATTGCCATCGGATTTCGCCCTTTATCATCCATCACAACTTACAGATAACCCGTCATGAAAAAGACTAAGATCGTTTGTACTATCGGCCCGAAAACCGAATCAGAAGAGATGCTGACTCAGCTGCTTGAAGCCGGCATGAATGTTATGCGTCTTAACTTCTCCCACGGCGACTACGCCGAGCACGGCCAGCGCATCACCAACATGCGTGCCGTGATGGAAAAAACCGGCCGTCAGGCGGCTATCCTGCTGGACACCAAAGGCCCTGAAATCCGCACCATGAAACTGGAAGGCGGAAATGATGCCCCTCTGAAAGCGGGTCAGACCTTTACCTTCACCACCGACCAGAGCGTGATCGGCAACAGCGAACGCGTTGCGGTGACCTATCCTGGCTTTACGGCTGACCTGAAAATCGGTAACACCGTACTGGTCGATGATGGCCTGATCGGCATGGAAGTGACGGAAGTCACCGAAAACACCGTGGTGTGTAAAGTACTCAATAATGGCGACCTCGGTGAAAACAAAGGCGTTAACCTGCCAGGCGTTTCTATTCAGCTGCCGGCGCTGGCGGAAAAAGATAAGCGCGACCTGATCTTCGGTTGTGAGCAAGGTGTCGATTTCGTTGCTGCGTCGTTCATCCGTAAGCGTTCAGACGTGCTGGAAATTCGTGAGCACCTGAAACAGCACGGCGGTGAGCACATCCAGATCATCTCTAAAATTGAAAACCAGGAAGGCCTGAATAACTTCGACGAAATTCTCGAAGCGTCAGACGGCATCATGGTTGCGCGTGGCGACCTGGGCGTTGAAATCCCGGTTGAAGAAGTGATCTTCGCGCAGAAGATGATGATCAAGAAGTGTAACAAAGCGCGCAAAGTGGTGATTACCGCTACTCAGATGCTTGACTCAATGATCAAAAACCCACGCCCTACCCGTGCTGAAGCGGGCGACGTGGCAAACGCCATCCTCGACGGTACTGATGCGGTAATGCTGTCAGGCGAAAGCGCCAAAGGGAAATACCCGCTTGAGTCAGTGACCATTATGGCCACTATCTGTGAGCGTACCGATCGCGTGATGAAGTCCCGCATCGATAGCCAGAACGACACCCGCAAACTGCGCATTACCGAAGCGGTCTGCCGCGGTGCGGTTGAAACTGCTGAGAAGCTGGAAGCGCCACTGATTGTGGTCGCCACTGAAGGCGGTAAGTCTGCCAAGGCAGTACGTAAGTACTTCCCGAACGCCACTATCCTGGCGCTGACCACCAATGCCACCACCGCGCGTCAGCTGATCCTGAGTAAAGGGATTGAGACCCGTCTGGTGACCGAAATCGCCTCGACTGATGACTTCTATCGTCTGGGTAAAGAAGCGGCGCTGGAAAGCGGCTATGGCCAGAAAGGTGACGTGGTGGTGCTGGTGTCAGGTGCATTAGTACCAAGCGGAACTACCAACACCGCCTCAGTACACGTGCTGTAAAACTATTTTCACCATTTATTTAGAAGCGCCTTTCACGGGCGCTTTTTTTATTTGTACTTAATACAAATGTCGGAAAATTCCAATCGAAAATAACTATTCAATTTCACTTTATATTAAGGTTAATCCGATTAAATCTCTCTGTTTTCGCTAAATTTTTTTATCATCTTCTGCGATCCGCTGCTTCTTTGAGCGAACGATCAAATTTAAGCATCTTCTCATCAAAAATTTATTCTCAACTTAAAAAGCTTTGTGTAATACTTGTAACGCTACATGGAGATTAACTCAATCTAGAGGGTATAAATAATGAATCGTACTAAACTGGTACTGGGCGCGGTAATCCTGGGTTCAACTCTGCTGGCTGGTTGCTCAAGCAACGCTAAAATCGACCAGCTGTCTTCTGACGTTCAGACTCTGAACGCTAAAGTTGACCAACTGAGCAACGACGTGAACGCAGTGCGTTCAGACGTTCAGGCTGCTAAAGATGACGCAGCTCGCGCTAACCAGCGTCTGGACAACCAGGCTCACTCTTACCGTAAGTAAGAGTTCTGGTTTAAAAATGGCGCCTTTAAGGCGCCATTTTTTTTGCTTTGCGTTTACGCGGTTTCCCGCGTGACCCGCTTTAGGGCGTGGCCGTTTCAGCTTCCGCCTGAACAACCGGCGCAGCAGAGGCCGATGCAGGCGTCTCCAGCCCTGCAGGCGGCGTTGTTTCACTCTGGACCGGCTCACCACTGCTGACCAGCACCGGCATGCCTGAGCGACGCGTCAGGCTGGCTTTAATCAAGGCGCTATCACTTTTCTCGCTTTTGATAAATTGCTTCAGTCCGGCAGTCAGCGCTAACGGCATGGTTTGCGGATCGTCCTTATCGTTACGCGATAACGGCTGATGCACCTCGACGTAGCGTTTGCCGTCAGGTTCTACCGCATACTTCACCGGCTGATTAATGATCTGCACCCGCGTGCCTTTCGGCACCGAATTAAACAGCGCTTCGATATCCTCTGAACGCAGGCGAATACAGCCGGAGCTGACGCGCATACCAATGCCGAACTTCGCGTTGGTGCCATGAATCAGATACTGGCCGCTACCGCGCGCCAGGCGCAGCGCAAACAGCCCCATCGGGTTATCCGGCCCGGCAGGCACTACCGCAGGCAGCGTAACCCCTTCTTTGGCATAGCGTTTACGAATGTTCTGAGTTGGCGTCCAGGTTGGGTTGGGAATTTTCTGGCTGATTTGGGTCACCATCACCGGGGTTGCCGCCCCGAGCTGACCAATACCGATCGGATAGACAATGACTTTGTCTTCGCCTTTGGGATAGTAGTAGAGACGCAGCTCGGCCAGGTTCACCACAATGCCTTCTCGCGGAGTATCAGGCAGCAGCATCTGCAGCGGGACGGTGAGTTGCGTGCCGGCTTTCGGCAGCCAGGGATCGGTGCCTGGATTCGCCTCCAGCAGGCTAAGCAGGCCAACCTGATAGCGGGCCGCAATCTCTTCCAGTGGGCGTTTGTCGTCAGGAACCTGGGTCAGGACGTTTTCGCCAATCAGGCGACTGTCAGGGGATGGCAGCGGGTATTCCGTGGCAAATGCGGGTGCAGAGAGCCCAAAACAGGTCAGCAGCAATGCACCGGCTAAACGTAAAGCAGGTTTCATGCAATATTCTCGTCAGATAAAAAAACAGACGCCGGATGGCGTCTGTCGAGTGTAGCTTAGCTGAGGTTCTGAGCGGTATGGCGAATAGACCGAATCATCGCTTCCAGACCCTGCGACCGGGTCGGCGTCAGGTGCTGCATCAGCGCCAGTTCACTGAACCAGTGGCGCACATCCAGCGCCACAATTTCAGCCGGCGGCAGATTCTGATAAAGGCTAAACACGATAGCAATCAAGCCTTTAACAATGGCGGCATCGCTGTCGCCTTCAAACGCGATGGTGCCATCTTCCTGCGGCGTCATCCTGATCCACACCTGGCTCTGACAGCCTGAAATGGCATTCTCTGGCTGGTGCAAGCTTTCGGAGGATTCCGGAAGTTTTGCACCCAGCTCAATGATGTAGAGATACTTCTCTTCCCAGTTGGCGCAACGGTTGAAGTTACGAACCAGTTTCTCTTTTTCTGGCAAGTTCGCCATCTGTCACTCCGTTAAAACTGTTCAGCCGCCCAGCAGACGATGAATACGAGTCAGTCCGGCCGCCAGACGATCCACTTCCTCTTCACTGTTGTAGAAGGTGAAAGAGGCGCGACACATGGCTGGCACGTTGTAATGGTGCATCAGCGGCATCGCACAGTGGTGGCCGGTGCGGATCGCAATGCCGTACTGATCGAGGAAGCTGCCAACGTCAAAGGCGTGGTGTTTGCCCAGATTGAAGGCAATCACCCCGGCGCGTGACTGCGGGCCGTAAATCCGGATGTCCGGTACCGAGGCCAGCTTATCGAGCGCATAATTCATCAGTGCCGTTTCGCGCTGATGAATGGTATCCAGTCCCAGCGCCTCAACGTAGGCCAGCGCGGCTCCAAAGCCGATAATCCCGCCGGTGTTCGGCGTACCGGCTTCAAAACGCCAGGGTGCGCTGTTCCAGGTGGTGCCGGTTGGCAGCAGTACGCGGTCGATCATCGATCCGCCCCCTTCCCACGGCGGCATCTCATCCAGCAGCGCTTTACGCCCATAGAGAATGCCGACGCCGTTCGGGCCGTACAGCTTGTGGCTGGAGAAGACGTAGAAATCGCAGCCGATATCCTGCACGTTCACTTTGTCGTGCATCACCGCCTGCGCGCCGTCTATCAGCGTCACCACACCCGCGGCTTTCGCCTGTGCGACGATCGCTTTAACCGGGTTGACCGTGCCGAGAACGTTAGAAACGTGCGTCACCGCCAGCAACCGGGTACGGCTGTCGATCAGCCCCGCCAGTTGCTCCAGTGCCAGTTCGCCGTTGTGGTTCAGCGGCAGAACCCGAATTTCAGCACCGGTACGCTGCGCCACCATCTGCCACGGCACGATGTTAGCGTGATGCTCCATCTCAGTGATGATCAGGTTATCGCCCGGCTGGAGGTTTGCGCCACCCCAGCTGTTGGCCACCAGATTGATGCCTTCAGTGGTGCCTTTGACGAACACAATCTCTTCCTGGGTGGCCGCATTCAGAAAACGGGCCGCCTGATCGCGCACGTTCTCCATGTCGCTGGTCGCCTGCTGGCTGAGCGTATGGATACCACGGTGCACGGCCGCATAGCCGTGCTGATAAAAATGGCTTTCGGCGTTGATTACCGACAGCGGACGTTGTGCGCTGGCCGCACTGTCAAGATAGGCCAGCGGATGACCGTTGACCTCACGCTTCAGGATCGGAAAATCTTCCCTGATGCGTTCGAGATCGAAGTTCATCATGAGTCGCCTCCAGGAAAGCGCTCAGCGATACGCTGCAGCACTGCCTGACGCAATACCTCATTCTCCAGCGCTTCGGTCAGTTCCGCAGCAAAGGCATGAATGATCATGGTCTGGGCAGCATCCTGCTCAATACCGCGCGAGCGCAGATAGAACATCTGCTCATCATCGATGCGGCCGATGGTGGCGCCGTGGCTGCACTTAACGTCATCCGCATAGATTTCCAGCTGCGGTTTAGTGTCCACTTCGGCCAGACGTCCCAGCAACAGGTTGTTGTTGGTCATCTGTCCATCGGTTTTCAGCGCATGCTTCGCCACTTTGATGTGACCATTAAACACCGCACGGCCTTTATCGCGCACGATGGTTTTATGCATTTGGCGGCTCAGGCAGTAGCCTTTATTGTGCTCAAGGTAAGTACGGGTATCCGCCACTTCCTGACGCACCGGCAGCACCAGGCTGTTCACCGCCAGCTGGGTGTTTTCACCGTTCAGCTGGGTACTGGTGTTATGGCGACTCAGACCCGCACCGAGCAGGAAGCTGGTGCTGCTGACCTGCGCATCGCTGCCGATCACCAGGTCGTTATGTGCGAAGTGATAACTTTCGCTGCTTTCAAACGCCAGTTTGGTGTGGGTCAGTTTTGCATTGTCGCCGACGGCAAAGGTAAAGCGGCCGCCCGTGAAATGCGCACTGCTATCCAGCGAGACGTAGTGCTCAATCACTTCCGCTTCGGCGCTCTCATCCAGCTGCAGATGATGACGATAATGAACCGTGTTCATCCCGTTCTGCTGGCCGCTGGTGATGTGCAGCAGATAGAGCGGACGGGCCGCTGATTTACCGCGCGCCAGACGCAGGGTGGTCACCTCTTCCGCCAGACTCTCAGTCAGGTGCAGGAAGACTTCCGGCTGAACGGCCGCCGGCAGGGGGCGACGTTCAGCCGCTACGCTGTGCTGAATCTCAAACAGCTCGCTGTCGTGCGAACTGAGCGCAGGCTGGAACTGACCATCAACGTAAACCAGACGCACCGCATCCAGTGGCAGCGCCAGCGCATCGACCTGCTCAGCGCTCAGGGTTTGCGGTGCCTGCGGCAGCACAAACTGTTGCGCCAGCAAGGTATCCAGCGAGGTGTATTTCCAGTTCTCATGCTTGCGGGTAGGCAAGCCAACCCGCATCAGTTGCTGCCAGTGCTGCTGAGCCTGCAGCGAACGCACGTCGCCGCGCGATTCAAACAGGTGATGCCACTGTTGCAGCGCAGAATCACTCTTCGTCGGTAAGCCAGCCATAACCTTGCTCCTCCAGCTGTTTCACCAGCGAGAAGTCGCCAGATTTCACGATTTTGCCCTGATAAAGAACGTGTACGAAGTCTGGCTTGATGTAATCCAGAATACGCTGATAGTGGGTCACGATGATGAAGGCACGCTTCTCATCGCGCAGGCTGTTGACGCCATTGGCCACAATTTTCAGCGCATCGATGTCCAGTCCGGAATCGGTTTCATCGAGGATACAGAGCTCCGGCTCCAGCGCTGCCATCTGCAGAATGTCGTTACGCTTCTTCTCACCACCGGAGAAGCCAACGTTGACTGAACGGGTCAGCAGATCTTCCGGCATCTTCAGCAGGTGAATTTTATCTTCAATAAAGTCCTGGAAGTCGAAGCGGTCCAGCTCTTCCTGCTGACGATATTTGCGCACCGCGTTAACCGAGGTTTGCAGGAAAAACTGGTTGCTCACGCCTGGGATCTCAACCGGATACTGGAAGGCCATAAAGATACCTTCACCGGCACGCTCTTCCGGTGCCAGCTCCAGCAGATCTTTACCTTTGAAGGTCACCGAACCGCCGGTTACTTCATAGTCTTCACGACCGGCCAGCGTGGCAGAAAGCGTACTTTTACCTGAGCCGTTCGGGCCCATGATGGCATGGACTTCACCCGGTTTAATTTCGAGGTTCAGACCACGCAAAATGGCTTTATCTTCAACACTTACCTGTAAATCTTTAATGCTTAACATACTTATTCCTTCACATTGCTTCCGGCAACGCGTGTGACGGCATCAGCCCACACTGTGCTCAAGGCTGATGGCTAACAATTTTTGGGCTTCCACGGCAAACTCCAGCGGCAGCTCCGAAAATACGTCTTTACAGAAGCCGTTCACGATCATCGAGATGGCATCTTCTTCACTGATACCGCGTTGCAGACAGTAGAACATCTGGTCTTCGCCGATACGTGAGGTGGTGGCTTCGTGCTCAAGCTGGGCCGTGTTGTTACGGGTTTCAACATACGGGAAGGTATGTGCGCCGCAGTCCGGGCCAATCAGCATTGAGTCACACTGGGTAAAGTTACGTGCGTTGGTCGCGGTCGGCATGATTTTAACCAGGCCGCGATAGGTGTTCTCGCTTTTACCGGCCGAAATCCCTTTTGAGATGATGGTCGATTTGGTGTTTTTACCAATGTGAATCATCTTGGTGCCGGTGTCCGCCTGCTGGCGGCCGCTGGTCAGCGCCACAGAGTAGAATTCGCCGACCGAGTAGTCACCGCGCAGAATGCAGCTCGGGTATTTCCAGGTAATGGCGGAGCCGGTCTCAGACTGCGTCCAGGACATTTTACTGTGGTCACCTTCACACAGCGCACGCTTGGTAACGAAGTTAAGGATACCGCCCTCGCCTTCACCGCCCGGGAACCAGTTCTGCACCGTCGAATATTTCACTTCGGCATTTTTATGGATGATCACTTCCACCACGGCCGCGTGCAGCTGATAGCTGTCACGCACCGGCGCTGAACAGCCTTCGATGTAGCTGACGTAACTGTCTTCATCAGCAATCAGGATGGTGCGTTCGAACTGACCGGTTTTGGCTGCGTTGATACGGAAGTAGGTCGACAGTTCCATCGGGCAACGTACGCCTTTCGGGATGTAGACAAAGGTTCCGTCTGACGCTACCGCCGAGTTCAGCGCGGCAAAGAAGTTATCGTTGGCCGGGACGACCGTGCCGAGATACTGCTTCACCAGCTCCGGATGTTCCTGAATTGCTTCGCCGAACGAACAGAAGATAATGCCCTGCTCCGCCAGCTTGCCGCGATAGGTGGTAGCAACCGAGACGGAGTCAAAAATAGCGTCCACGGCCACTTCACGACCTTCACGCACCGGGACACCCAGCTGGTTAAAGGCGTTTTCCACTTCCTGCGTCAGGTAATCGCTGGCCGGCGCGCTGCCTGATGCCTGGGTCGCACCCGGCTCAGACGCGCAGCTGTCATCGCAGTTACCGCATGACGGTGCGGAATAGTAGCTGTAATCCTGGTAATCGAGTTTCTCGTAGTGCGCTTTCAGCCAGTGAGGCTCTTCCATTTCAAGCCAGGCACGGAAAGCTTTAAGACGAAACTCCAGCATCCACTCTGGCTCGTTACGCTTGGCCGAGATCGCGCGCACCACATCTTCATTGATGCCGTTCGCAAATTCTTCGGTCTGCAGTTGGGTAAAGAAGCCCTCTTTATAGTTGAGCTTGCCGTCCCAGATTTGTACATCGTCAGATGCTTCGCTGTGTCGTGACATATTTCACTTACTCGACGCCAAAGCTCTCGCCACACCCGCAGGCGTGCTGAGCTTTAGGGTTATTGAATTTAAAAATCTGATTCAGGCCTTCGCGAACGTAATCCACTTCGGTGCCATCCACAAATGGCATCGCCTGAAGCGGCACAAACAGGGTTGCGCCATGGAACGAGAACTGCAGATCGTCATCGACTGGCTCTTTCACCAGATCCATGACATAACCAAACCCGGCGCAGCCGGATTGTTTTACGCCTAGCCGTAGCCCCTTGACATCAGGGTCCTGAGCAGCCAGATTGAGAATTTGTTGCGCTGCGGTTTCAGTCAGCGTCAGCCCTTTCCAGACGAAATCGTCGGGTGAGAAAGAGTCTGCATTAACGGATGCCATGTTGATACCTCTTGAGTCCGGACCTTTTCAGGCTATCCCCCTATGGTAGTGATCTGACCGATCACTTCAACCTCTTGTTTTGCAGGGATAATCATCTTGTGCTGTTTTATTCGGCTATTTATTAAGCATAGACCCTTCAACTCACTTTGCGGTGAGACAGCTCACGTGAAGAGTCGCGATATAACCTGTTAATAACCCACTCTTTTTTCAAAAGTGACTTTTCATAAAAGTGCTTATTGATAGGTTACGCCTTTCTGCGATGTAAACAGATTGTTATTGCCGATTATACTGACAGGTCAGATAAATCGTAAAATTTTTCTGCCCGAGCAATTGCATTCCTCGCCTCGATGAATATGATAATTATTATCATTCACATTCAGGGTGGCATTATGACGCTTTCCGTCTCTGCCTGGCTGCAGCATAAAATCGACGAATACAGATTTGCGGTACGCGATATCACCGTCGACTTCTACCTGGCGCAGGCCAGACTCGACCGGGCCGACTGTACCCTTCAGCAATTACGTCAGTTTAATGATACCTGTCTGGATATGGCAGAAGTCTGCCAGCTGAACGGAGATGACCAGAGCTATTTGCACGCCATGGGCAAACTGCATCACCGCCTGGTGCAGGAGATGGGAAATAGCGATCGCGATCGTCTGTTCCGCATTCAGGCTTACCAACTGGCGCGACTCTCCCTGACCCGTCTGTGCCATCAGCTGGCGATGATCGGTGAATGGGATAAAGCCACCGCGCTGCAAAGCGACTTTGTGCGTCACGCTGGCTGGATATTCTAATCCAGCCGCGCCGTGACGTCGCGCACAATTTTTTTACAACAGCGTTAAGAGGGCCTGGAGCGGATGGCGCATTCCGTTACCTTCCACCCGCTTGACCTGGCTGCGGCAGGAGTAACCGGTAGCAAGACAGCGCTGACGCGGTAAGCGTTGCAGCTGTGGATGCCAGGAGAGCGCGTAGATCCCCAGCGAGTTTTCAAGGTTTTTGGTTTCGTGGCCGTAGGTGCCCGCCATGCCACAGCAGCCCACGTTGATGTTCTCCAGTTTTGCGCCAAAGCGGGAAAAAATCTCCTGCCACTGTGTCGGCGCGGACGGCAACGCGGTTACTTCAGTACAGTGCGCGAACAGGTACCATGACTCGCCCGTGGTGCTCTGCACTTCCCGCTCCGTCAGCGCACTCTGCAACCACTCATGCACCAGCAGCACGCTGAAATCACCGCGCGCCTCGCCCAGCGTCTGACGATACTCATCGCGATAGCAGAGTACGGTCGCAGGATCGACCCCCACCATCGGCATTCCAAGCCGCGCCACCCGGTTCAGGAAATCGGCGGTCCGGCTGGCGGTCCGGGCAAAGCGTTGCAGGAAGCCTTTCACATGCTGCGCTTTACCATTCGGCGAGAACGGCAGCAGAACCGGCCGGTAGCCGAGCTTCTCAATCAGCCGGATAAAATCATTCACCAGCTGCGCTTCGTAGAAGCTGGTAAACGGATCCTGCACCACCAGCACGCACTTCGCCTGATCGGCAGCCGGCAGTCGCTCCAGCTGCTCCAGCGTCATATTCATCGCGGGATGGCCGCTCAACTGCTGCTTCAGCGTCGGTGAAGAGAGCAGCGGCAGATCGACCATGCCGATCTGAGTTTTGCTCAGCTCTTTCAGCCACGGCTGGCGCAGAAAGAAGTTAAAGGTTTTGGGTGCCTTCGCCATTAATGGCGCGTAGCTTTCAACCGCCGCCACCAGATGATCGCTGACCGGGCGCAAATAGCGGGTGTGATAAAGCTGTAAGAAGCGCGAGCGGAAGCTGGGTACGTCAATTTTGATCGGGCACTGCGTTGAGCAGGCTTTGCAGGCCAGACAGCCCGACATCGCCTCTTTTACCTCGTGCGAGAAATCGTACTCCCCTTTACTGGCGTGCCAGCTATTGCGGGTACGGGCGATCAGCCCGCGCAGTGAAAGCCGGCTCTGCGGTAACTGCTTCTCCAGCATCAGTGGATCCACGCCCTGATTAGCCAGCAGCCGCAGCCATTCCCGCGTCAGGGTCGCCCGACCTTTGGGAGAATGGATACGGTTACGGGTGATTTTCATCGACGGACACATCGGGCTGCGGGCGTCAAAGTTAAAGCACAGGCCGTTACCGTTACACTCCATCGCGCCGCGCCACTCGTCGCGTACCGAGAGCGGAATCTGGCGATCAAAAGTGCCACGCTTCTCCGCATCGACCTGCATCATCTCGTCATGGCTGTCAAATGGGGTGCAGATTTTGCCGGGATTGAGGCGGTTATGCGGATCGAATGCCGATTTAATCCGGCGCAGCTCATTGAACAGGGTTTCACCAAAGAACGCCGGGCTGTACTGCGCGCGGAAGCCTTTGCCGTGCTCGCCCCACAGCAATCCGCCGTAGCGCGCCGTCAGGGCCACAACTTCGTCGGAGATCTGCTTCATCATCATCTCCTGCTGCGGATCGCACATGTCCAGCGCCGGACGGACATGCAGCACGCCAGCATCGACGTGACCGAACATGCCGTAACTCAGTCCGTGGCTATCGAGCAAGGCGCGGAATTCGACAATGTAATCCGCCAGGCTTTCCGGCGGGACGGCGGTATCTTCGACGAACGGGATCGGCTTGGCGCGGCCTTTGGCATTACCCAGCAGCCCCACCGCCTTTTTGCGCATGTTATAGATACGCTCAATGCCCTGCAGATCGTCGCAGAGCTGATAACCGATGACGCCGCCCTGCTGTTGCGCCATCAGCGCATCCAGCCGCGCACAGAGCTGGCTGATTTGACTGTCGATCAACGCAGCGTTATCACCGGCAAACTCGACAATGTTCAGCCCCAGCATCTCTTTATCCGGCACGTCGGTAATCAGTTCCCGCACTGAATGCCAGACGATATCTTCACGCGCCAGGTTAAGCACTTTTGAGTCGACGGTTTCGACCGACAGCGCCTGTGCTTCCACCATGAATGGCGCATTACGCAGTGCAGAATCGAACGAATCATATTTGATGTTGACCAGCCGCCGCACTTTCGGCAACGGCGTGATATCCAGCCGCGCTTCGGTGATAAAGGCCAGCGTCCCTTCGGCTCCGCACAGCAGGCGCGTCAGGTCGAAGGTTTGCATATCGTCGCTGAACACATGTCGCAGGTCGTAACCGGTCAGGAAGCGGTTGAGCCGCGGGAATTTTTCGAGGATCAGCTTACGCTGCTCACGACAGCGGCTTAGCACCTGCTGATAGATGCGCCCTTCCGGGGTTGCCGTGCGGGCAATCGTTTCAGCCAGCGCTGTCGCCATCGGCCGGGTATCGAGGATATCGCCCCCCAGCAGCACCGCTCGCAGACCAATGACGTGATCGGAAGTTTTGCCATACACCAGCGATCCCTGGCCGGAGGCGTCGGTATTGATCATCCCGCCCAGCGTCGCGCGATTACTGGTCGACAGCTCTGGCGAGAAGAAAAAGCCATAGGGCTTAAGCCAGGCGTTCAACTGATCCTTGATCACCCCCGCTTCTACCCGCACCCAGCCCTCATCCGTATTGATCTCGAGGATGCGGTTCATGTAGCGCGACATATCAACAATAATGCCCTGGTTCAGCGACTGACCGTTGGTACCGGTGCCGCCGCCGCGTGGCGTAAACACCAGACTTTCAAAGCGTGGCTCGCCTGCCACCCGGGCGATCAGCGCGACGTCAGCGGTTGAGCGCGGAAACAGCGCCGCGTCGGGCAGCAGCTGATAGATGCTGTTATCGGTAGAGAGTGAAAGGCGGTCAGCATAGCTGGTGGCGGTGTCGCCGGTAAAACCCTGCTCTTTCAGCGACTCAAGGAATGTCAGCACCAGTTGAACGAGGCCCGGCGCCTGCGAAATCTGTGGGATCATTATTGTCTAACCGAAGATGTTGTAAACGTTTGCGTTTGCGCGTTTGCGGTCCCTCGTTTTATCACATTTTTTTGCCGCCCGCCGTTTTTTCAGGAAAGGGAAAAAGCTTTCTCTGCTGCTCTGTTTAATCCGCACTAAATAGATCATGATAAAAACGGGCACTGAGAGCCCGGCAATGAAGGAATTAGACGAGGTTATGAGTCGATGATGAAAAGCCTGTATCGGGACATGGATTTACCACAGATACTTTTTACCCTGATGTTCATTTTGTTACTGATCATCGCCTGTTTGTGGGTGGTACAGCCCTTTATTCTGGGTTTTGCCTGGGCCAGCATGGTGGTGATCGCCACCTGGCCGCTGATGCTTCGGTTGCAGCGGCTGTTGTGGGGACGCCGATCACTGGCAGTGATTGCCATGACCCTGCTGTTACTGCTGCTGTTTATTATTCCTATCGCACTGCTGGTCAGCAGCCTGATCGATAACAGCGCACCGGTGGTCGCCTGGGTGACGCAAGGCCATCTGATGCCACAACTGCTGTGGCTTAACGATGTGCCGATGGTCGGCGAAAAGGTTTATGCCAGTTATCACAAGCTGGTGGAAGGCGGTGGCTCCGGCATCATGGCGAAAGTGCAGCCCTATATTGGCCGCACCACCGGCTTCTTTGTGGCGCAGGCCGGCCATTTTGGCCGTTTTATGATTCATCTGGCGGTCATGCTGCTGTTCAGCGTGCTGCTCTACTGGCGTGGCGAACAGGCGGCGCAGGGTATTCGTCATTTTGCTTTCCGCATGGCGGGGCGACGGGGCGATGCGGCGGTGCTGCTGGCGGCGCAGTCAATCCGCGCCGTGGCGCTGGGCGTGGTGGTGACGGCGCTGGTGCAGGGCGTGCTGGGCGGCATTGGCCTTGCGGTCTCCGGCATTCCTTATGCCACGCTGCTCACGGTGCTGATGATCCTCTGCTGTCTGGTGCAGATTGGTCCGCTGCTGGTGCTGGTGCCGGCCATTATCTATCTCTACTGGAGCGGTGATACCACCTGGGGCACCGTACTGCTGGTCTGGAGCTGCGTGGTTGGTACGCTGGATAACGTGCTACGCCCGGTGCTGATTCGGATGGGCGCTGACCTGCCGATGATATTGATCCTTTCCGGGGTCATCGGCGGCCTGTTCGCCTTTGGCATGATTGGCTTATTTATCGGTCCGGTGGTGCTGGCGGTCTCTTATCGGCTGGTGTCAGTCTGGGTGCATGAAGCGCCCGCGCCGGACGATGACCCGCTGACCGTGGCGGATGCCCTCGTCGATCACGACGAAACCCCGCATTAAATCTGCTTCAGCAATGGTTAGGGCGGTTAATGATGATTGACCGCCCCGATTATTCTGCGTCACGTAAAGTTTATTTTTCATTAGCGGTTTTTAAGAAAAAAGCCATCTTTAGCCCCGAATCACCCATTCAGCGCTAAAACAGATTATTTTCTGCACTGTTTCTTAAGGGAAATGCAGTATAAAAGGTGACAAAAGATTATCGGCTTTAAACTAATAAGAGGATTCTTAAAGACGTCGGCCGGTCTGGTGAATAACATGTTTCCTATGTTCGAAATCAACTCACTGATTTCTAAACAACCTTTTTCCCCTGAGTAAAGTAAAGAATTGCTGTGTGTAGTCTTTGCCCATCCCCTGTGATGGGCTTTTTTTTTGCCTGTCACTGACCAGGCAAAAATAGAAAAGGCCAGCAGAGCTGGCCTTTAGCGGTAAATCGGGGCTTATCGTCAGGCAGATTTGTTTAACTGCGCCAGGCTTACCCAGGTCTCGACAACGGTGTCCGGGTTGAGCGATAAACTGTCAATCCCCTCCTCCATCAGCCAGGCGGCAAAATCCTGATGATCTGACGGTCCCTGACCGCAAATACCGACATACTTGCCCTGCTTTTTCGCTGCCTTGATCGCCATTGACAGCAGCGCTTTGACGGCTTCGTTGCGCTCGTCAAACAGCGCTGAAACCACCCCGGAATCGCGGTCCAGTCCCAGCGTCAGCTGGGTCATGTCATTTGACCCGATCGAGAAGCCATCGAAGTGCTGCAGGAACTGCTCAGCCAGTAAGGCGTTGGACGGAATTTCGCACATCATGATCACCTTCAATCCGTTCTCACCGCGCTTCAGTCCCTGACGGGCCAGCTCTTCGACCACCGCCTGCGCCTGATCGACAGTGCGCACGAACGGGATCATGATCTCCACGTTAGTCAGCCCCATCTCGTTGCGTACCCGCTTCACTGCTTCGCACTCCAGCGCAAAGCAGTCACGGAAACTGTCGGCCACATAGCGACCGGCACCGCGGAAGCCAAGCATCGGATTTTCTTCCTCCGGCTCGTAACGTTCACCGCCGACCAGATTGGCATATTCATTGGTTTTGAAGTCCGAAAGTCGCACAATTACCCGTTTCGGTGCAAAAGCGGCTCCAAGCGTGGCAATTCCTTCAGTCAGGCGACCGATGTAAAACTCAACCGGATCGTCAAATCCCTTCATCATTTTGCGAATCTGCTGCTGCAGTTCCGGCGTCTGCTGATCAAATTCCAGCAGCGCTTTCGGGTGGACGCCGATCATGCGATTGATGATGAATTCCAGACGCGCCAGGCCAACGCCTTCATTCGGCAAACAGGCAAAGTCAAAAGCGCGGTCAGGGTTGCCAACGTTCATCATGATTTTCAGCGGCAGCGTCGGCAGTGAATCAACCTGCGAACTGGTGACGTCAAAATCGAGCAGCTGATCGTAGACATAACCGGTATCGCCTTCAGCACAGGAGACCGTGACCTGGTGGCCCTCTTTCAGACGATCGGTGGCATCGCCACAGCCGACCACTGCCGGGATCCCCAGCTCACGCGCGATGATCGCCGCATGACAGGTACGGCCGCCACGGTTGGTGACAATCGCCGAAGCCTTTTTCATGATCGGTTCCCAGTCCGGGTCGGTCATGTCAGTCACCAGCACATCGCCTTTCTGGATACGGTTCATTTCGCTGATGTCGTGAATCACCTTCACTTCACCCGCGCCGATACGATGACCAATTGCGCGGCCTTCGACGACCACGCTGCCCTGGCCCTGCAGCGTGTAACGCTCCATTACCTGACCGTTTGAACGGACGGTCTCAGGACGCGCCTGCACGATAAACAGCTTGCCGGTGTGGCCATCTTTGGCCCATTCGATATCCATCGGACGCTTGTAGTGCTGTTCAATCAGTACCGCCTGCTGCGCCAGCGCCTGCACTTCGTCATCAGATAGACAGAAGCGATCGCGTTCCGCCTCGGGCACATCTTCGATCCGAACCTGCTCGCCATGTTCCAGTGAATCGGCATAGACCATGCGAACTTTTTTCGAACCCATATTGCGGCGCACAATCGACGGACGGCCAGCCGCCAGCGTCGGTTTGTGTACATAGAACTCATCGGGGTTAACCGCGCCCTGCACCACCATCTCACCCAGGCCTAGCGCCGCAGTAATGAATACTACCTGGTCAAAGCCGGATTCAGTATCGATAGTGAACATCACGCCGGAAGCCGCCAGATCGGAACGGACCATGCGCTGAACGCCCGCTGACAGCGCTACGCCGCGGTGGTCATAGCCCTGATGCACGCGGTAGGAGATGGCGCGGTCGTTAAACAGCGAGGCATAGACATGCTTCACCGCCACCATCACCGCTTCAATGCCCTGCACGTTGAGGAAGGTTTCCTGTTGACCGGCAAAAGAAGCATCGGGCATATCTTCAGCGGTCGCCGATGAGCGAACCGCAAAGGAGGCGTCGGCATCATCAGCCGACAGCTGCTGGTAGGCTTCCAGGATCGCCGTTTCGAGTTCCGGCAGGAACGGCGTTTCGACAATCCACTGACGAATTTGCTTACCGGCTTTCGCCAGCGCATCAACATCATCAATATCGGTGCTATCCAGTAATGCATAAATGCGCTGGTTCAGTCCGCTTTGATCGAGGAACAGGTTAAAGGCGTACGAGGTGGTCGCAAAACCGTTGGGAACCGAGACCCCGAGCGACGACAAATTAGTAATCATTTCACCCAGAGAGGCATTTTTGCCCCCCACCCGATCGACATCATGCATGCCAAGCTGGTTATACCAGAGCACTAGCGGCTGTTCGCCTTTATTGGACATTGAGCTTATCCTTTATCAATGAATGGGCACATGGAATATTCTGCAATCAACCCATTCAGCCTGGCATAAGCCCCTGGCAATGACGATCTGTTGAATCGTTAAAGCAGATTATCAGTGACAGATTCGGAATTGTGCACGCCAGAATAATCCGTTGCGCAAGGGGTTTATTTTTCGCTAACTGACTGATGCAACAGTAAATGTCACCTTTTCAGTCACTTAATAATTGTTTTTTGTTGCGCAACAAGCAGGATGGTTATTTTTGACGCCAGATAGCGTGGCAGCAAAATTATGCGGAATGAAACACGCTTTCATTTTTACTGCTGTGCTAAAACAGGGCGTTAATAATGCAACTAAAAGATTCACAATCGAAAAATATGGATTATTTATTTTATCTCGCGGGCTATTCAGACCGCTCATTCTTTGCAGAGGCCGACCCGTCATGACGACTGACAGAAGCGTTTTCTATATCTCCGATGGTACTGCTATCACCGCCGAAGTGCTGGGCCATGCGGTGCTGTCACAGTTTCCGGTCAATATCACCAGCCTGACGCTGCCGTTTGTTGAAAATGTTCAGCGGGCGCAGGCGGTCAAAGCGCAGATCAACGCCCTTTACCAGCAGAGCGGCGTGCGGCCGCTGGTGTTCTTCTCTATTGTCACGCCGGAAGTGCGCGACATCATTGTTCAGAGCGAAGGCTTTTGTCAGGACATCGTTCAGGCATTGGTGGCCCCGCTGCAGCAGGAGTTGGGATTGTCGCCGGCACCGGTGGCCCACCGCACCCACGGGCTGGATGCCAGCAATCTCGGTAAATATGATGCGCGTATCGCCGCGATCGATTACACCCTGGCGCATGATGACGGCATTTCGCTACGCGGTCTGGAGGATGCTCAGGTGATTCTGCTGGGCGTGTCGCGCTGCGGCAAAACCCCCACCAGCCTCTATCTGGCGATGCAGTTTGGTATCCGTGCCGCCAACTACCCTTTTATCGCGGATGATATGGATAACCTCAAACTGCCGCCGGCGCTGCGCGCGCATCAGCATAAATTGTTCGGGCTGACTATCGATCCGGAACGGCTGGCCGCCATTCGTCAGGAGCGGGCGGAAAATACCCGTTACGCCTCAATGCGCCAGTGCCGGCTGGAAGTGGGAGAAGTGGAAGCGCTGTTCCGGACCCATCAGATCCGCTATCTCAACAGCACCAACTACTCGGTCGAGGAGATCGCCACCAAAATTCTCGACATCATGGGTCTGACCCGCCGCATGTACTAAGCGTCTCTGCGCGGCCGCGATGTAAAGCGTCGCTGCCGTTGGTTTTGTTTTCATTATTAATTCCCGGGTTGAATTCGCAGGCTAATGGTTTATTGTGACCACCATCACTTCCCGGTATTTCACCGTTGCGAAGAATCGTTTCCGAGAAAATCATGAACAAAACCGACGAACTGCGTACCGCGCGCATTGGCAGCCTGATTACGCCTGCCAGCCTTGCGGCCGGACATCCTGTCTCTGACGCCATTGCTGATAACGTCACGGCGGCCCGCCAGCGTATTGCCCGTATCCTGACCGGTGAAGATCCACGTCTGCTGGTGATTATCGGCCCCTGCTCACTGCACGACCCGAAAGCGGCGCTGGAGTATGCCGAGCGCCTGAATGCCCTGCGCGTCCGTTATCAGGATCGACTGGAGATCGTGATGCGCGCCTATTTCGAGAAGCCGCGTACCGTTGTCGGCTGGAAAGGCCTGATCTCCGATCCCGATCTGGATGGCAGCTATGATGTGAACCGCGGGATTGGCATTGCTCGCCAGTTGCTGATTGATATTAACGCCCTTGGCTTACCGACCGCGACCGAGTTTCTCGATATGGTGATCGGGCAGTTTATTGCCGACCTGATCAGCTGGGGCGCAATTGGTGCCCGTACCACCGAAAGCCAGATCCACCGTGAAATGGCCTCTGCACTCTCCTGTCCGGTCGGCTTTAAAAATGGCACCGACGGCAATGTCCGCATTGCGGTAGATGCAATTCGTGCCGCCCGCGCCAGCCATATGTTCCTGTCACCGGATAAGCTCGGTCAGATGACCATCTATCAGACCAGCGGCAACCCGCATGGCCATGTGATCCTGCGCGGTGGCAAGCAGCCTAACTATCACGCCAGCGATGTGGCAGACGCGGCGGCCAGCCTGACAGAGTTTAACTTACCGCAACAGCTGGTGATCGACTTCAGTCACGGCAACTGCCTGAAGCAGCATCGCCGTCAGCTTGATGTGGCGGCCGATGTGGCGCAGCAGATCGTCGCCGGATCGCGCGCGGTCGCCGGCGTGATGATTGAGAGCTTCCTTGAAGAGGGCAATCAGAAGGTGGTTGGCGGTGAACCGCTGGTTTATGGCCAGTCGATTACCGATCCCTGCCTCGGCTGGCAGGACAGTGAAGCGGTGCTTGCCCTGCTCGCCGAAGCGGTCTCCTGCCGTTTCTGAGTTAGCTGGAACAGCTCACCTCTAAGGTTTTACCCCAGTCTGGCGGCCGTTGACGATATTCAGCGGCCGTCTGATCGCTGAAAGGTTGCTGCAGCGCCTGATGCAATCGCGCCAGCGCGCCCTGCTCTCCCCGCTCTGCCTCGTCAATCGCCTGCTGTGCCAGATAGTTACGCAACACCACTGCCGGATTGGCTGATTTCATCACTGCCTGTCGGCTGGCATCACTGACCTCTTCCTGCAATAACCGCGCACGATAGCGCTGATACCATCCATCAAAGGCTTCACGATCGATAAACTCATCGCGCAGCGGAGAACGGATTTCAGCCTGCTGCGTCTCACTTAACACGCGGAAGGTCAGCGTGTAGTCGCTGTGCTCTTTGGTCATCAGCGCCAGCAGTTCGGTCAGAATGTCGTTGTCGCCGCTCTCCGCCGTCAGCAAGCCGAGCTTAGCCCGCATCCGTTCGCCCCAGACCCGCATCAGTTCCGGCTCGTAAACGCTCAGCGCCTGCTTCAGCTGCTCTGTAGTCATCAGCCCGGACAGCGCATGTGCCAGCCGGTTGAGGTTCCACAAGCCGATCATCGGCTGATTTTCGAAGCTGTAGCGCCCCTGATAATCGCTGTGATTACAGATGTAATCGGGCTGGTAGTCATCAAGGAAGCCGAACGGGCCATAATCGATGGTCAGGCCCAGAATCGACATGTTGTCGGTATTCATCACGCCATGGGCGAAACCGACGCTCTGCCACAGCGCGATCAGCCGTGCCGTACGCAGGACCACATCGGTAAACCACAGCTGATAGCGTTCAGCTTCGTCTGCCAGCTGAGGCCAGTGGTGGCGGATCGCATAATCAGCCAGTTGCTGCACCTTATCCTGCTGCTGGCTGTAGAAGAAATGTTCGAAGTGGCCAAAGCGCAGATGGCTCGGCGAAATTCGCATCAGCATGGCGCCGCGTTCCGGCGTTTCACGATAGACCGGCTCATCGCCAATCGATAACGTCAGCGCCCGGGTGGTCGGAATGCCCAGATGATGGAGCGCCTCTGAGGCCAGAAACTCACGCACGCTGGAACGGATCACTGCGCGACCGTCCCCCATCCGTGAATAGGGCGTCAGACCCGCGCCTTTCAAATGCCAGTCAAGCTTGCTGCCATCCTCCAGCCGCTGTTCGCCCAGCAGAATACCGCGCCCGTCGCCCAGTTGCCCGGCCCAGACGCCAAACTGGTGGCCGCTGTAGACCTGCGCCAGCGGTTGCATGCCGGGCAATAAAGCCGCGCCGTGCCAGACATCATGACCGTCGCCGCTAAACAGTGCCTCATCCAGCCCCATTGAGGCGGCCAGCGGTGCGTTATGGTAGAGCAGGCGTCCGCCTGCCAGCGGCGTGGGGGTAAGCGCGGTGTAACACCCTGTCAGTTCGCGAAACCAGGTGTTGTCGAAGGTAACCTTGCCAGTGGACATTGTTTCTCCCATGTGACGCTCAGCGATACGTCGTTCAGCTAAAACCTTCAGTGTAACGCTGATACCAGGGATTAAACAGGCCGCATCAGCCCGGATGCAAAGAGGATGGCATGCGGTTGTCGGCGCAGATCAACGAGCAGAGCGCATCTGATTTCACCACCGGAAACAGCGCGCCCTGCAAATGCGCGCCGCTTAGCTGAAGCGCTTTGTCCAGCAGTCGCTCATCGTCGATGCCACAAATAATGATTTGATCGCAATGGGAACGGAAGTTATCGATAATGCTTTGTACAAACGGCACGAAAGAGGCGCGTTTGGCCAGCGAATGAATAAAACCTTTATCGAGACTGATACAGCTAAATAAATTATCGTAGACCGCATTGGCGGGCGATTTGCCGGCACCAAAATGCGAAAGCGATAAATTAAAGTCAGCCTGCAGACTTTGTAGCAACGGATTATTTATGCCCTGCCTGAGGTGCGGAAACGTTTCAGTAATATCCAGCAGCACGTAGGGCAGCTGTTTTATTTTCCGCATCAGCAATTCACTTTCCAGCAGCGTGCGCGCCATTCCTTCATCAATACGAATTAAGGCAGAAACCGTATTAGTTTCAAACAGCGCGCGATATTGCTCCAGTAATCCAATCTGACTCTGCAACAGGCGCAGCTGCTGCGACTCGTCGAGCTGCGGCAACAGCAGGTCCTGCGGCAGGGTGATAGGTGCACTTTCATGCACAAACTGGGTTACCAGCTCGACAGCGGTCAGCCGCCCGTCAACATCGCAGGCAGGATAAAACCAAATTTCCGACTGATAGTCGGCCGATAAGTGAATTTTCATTTCTACTGCCAGAATATGCGGCGATGGTTATATCCTATATGAATGGATACACGCAGGCAATAGGACCAAATCATTGAAGAGATGGACTTAATTAGCTTTCCATCGCCGTTTGAGGCCTGACAATCTCGCTTAAGCCAAATAGCGACAATAAAAACCCGGTTATTAGTGGAATTAAACCGCGGGTTATTATGATTAATAAAATCCCGACAGGATAAGTGACATCTAAAATAAAACTTTTATTCGTGGGTCAGGGTCTGATTTAAATTGGACTTAAGTCGGGGGCCTGAATGCGCGGTTAAATGCGCCGCGCCTGCCAGAACACTTTACGCCAGTAGACATTATCCAGCGATGACCGGATCACGCCCTGGCTGGTCGAGGCATGGATAAAGGCGTTATCGGTGTCATAAATCCCGACGTGTAAGCCATTTTCTCCGCGCCCGGTTTTAAAAAATACCAAATCACCCGGCAGCAGATCGTCCTTACTGATGCGCGTACCAATATCACTCTGCGCCGCCGTGGTGCGCGGCAGTTGCAGGGCGAATTTGTCGCGGAAGGTGAGATAAACAAAGCCGGAGCAATCGACGCCGTTGCGGCTCATGCCACCATAGCGATAAGGCGTACCACGCCAGTTGCCAAGCTGATCGTTCAGCTGGGCAATCACGGTGATCGAATCGGAAAGACGGCCGTTAATGGGCGGCGCGTGATGACTGCAGCCCGTCAGTAGCAGAACCCAAAGCAGCAAAGCCAGGCGCATCGCCAAATGTCCTTATCAGAAGTTACGACCGGCTTAATGTAGCGGGAAAGCGCGCCGGGTGGCAAGTGTCAGGGCAGCACCGTCAGCAGCGTGCGCCCTTCTATTTCCAGCTGGCGAAACGCAATCTGGTACAGCGGCGTCAGCTGCGACGGCGTCAGTACCGCCGCAGGGGTTCCCTGCGCCACCACCTCGCCCTGATGCATCAGCCAGACGCAATCGGCCTGTTGCAGGCTGTGATTAAGGTCATGGCTGCTGGCGATGACGCTGATACCCGCCGCGCACAGCTCAGCAATTAAATCATCCACCGCTTTCTGCTGGGCCAGATCCAGCGCGGTTAGCGGCTCGTCGAGGATCAGTAACCGGCCGCGCGGATTGATCTGCGGATCGATCTGGGCGCAGACCGCAGCCAGCCGGACGCGTTGCCACTCGCCGCCGGAGAGCTGGGTCAGCAAACGGGATAACTTGTCATCCAGCTGCAGCCGTTGCAGCAGCGTTGTCAGGCGCCGATCCGCACCAGCGTCCGCCGTTTGCAGGTGCAGGCGTAAATAGTGCCAGACCGGCATCTGGCTGAGCGGTAGCTGCTGCTGAGGCAGCCAGCCCCGCACCTGCGCCAGCGCGCTGCCGCGCCAGTCGCTCAATGGACGCTGTTCCAGCTCAATGCTGCCATCAGCAGATTGCAGACCGGCGATAACGCTCAGTAAGGTGCTTTTGCCGGCTCCGTTCGGCCCGGCCAGATGCAGCAGCTGACCGGCATCCAGCGCACTGCTAAACGGCAGCAGCCGTCCGGAGACGGCTACCTGTTTCAACCGCAACAGCATTTATTTTGCCAGCGCCTGCTTGATAGTTTCCAGAATGATTGGGTCTTCCGGCGTCATGTCAGGGGCAAAGCGCTGAATAACCGTGCCGTCGCGGCCAATCAGGAATTTTTCGAAGTTCCACAGGATATCTCCTGGCGCTTTCGGGCCGCGGCCTTTGCTCACCTGTCGCTCATAAAAACCGCTGCCTTCCGGACGTACGGCTTCAGGACATGCCGCCACCAGCTGGGCATACAGCGGATGGCGCTGGTCGCCATTCACCTCGGTTTTTTCAAACATCGGAAACGTCACGCCGTAAGTGGTGCTGCAGAAGGTTTTGATCTCCTCACTGCTGCCCGGCTCCTGCTCAAGAAACTGATTGCAGGGAAAGCCCAGCACGCTGAAGCCCTGATCCTGCCAGGCTTTTTGCAGATTCTCCAGCTCTTCATATTGCGGCGTCAGACCGCATTTAGAGGCGACGTTGACCACCAGCAGTACCTTGCCCTGCCACTGTGACAGCGTGGTTTTTTCCCCATCAAGCGTAACCAGTTCAGTTTGATAAATGCTCATTCTGGATTCCTATTGTGGATGTTAAATAACCAGCCGAGGCTAGCGTGAAGATTTCACCAGTAATGCAATAAACAACGGGGCACCGAGCGTCGCGGTCACCACGCCAATCGGTAATTCAGCGGCGGTCAGCGCCAGCCGGGCAACAATGTCGGCACCCAGCAGCACACAGGCTCCGGCCAGCGCGGAGGCTGGCAGCAGATAACGGTGATCGCTGATGCCACTCAGGCGCAGCAGATGCGGGATCACCAGCCCGACAAAGCCGATAGCCCCGGCCATGGCGACGCTAACGCCCACCAGCCAGCCCATCGCCAGCACCAGCAGATTGCGCCAAAAGAACAGCGACAGGCCAAGCTGGCGTGCCGAGGTTTCGCCCAGTGCCAGTAAATTCAGTATCCGGCCGCTGCCGTTCAGCGCCAGCATCACCGGCAACAAGGTCAGCATCATCCAGCCGTAGCGCCAGTCAATACCGCTGAAGCCACCCATCATCCAGTACATCAGCTGACGTAAATCGAGACTGGTGCTGAAGTAGACCGCCCAGGTCATGATGGCGCTGCAGATGATGCCCAGCGCAACGCCGGTCAGCAGCAGCCGGGTCACGGAGAGCTGACGATGGGCGAAATGCAACAGGATCAGGGTGATGATCAGCGCGCCGGCCATCGCCGCCAGGCTCAGGCTCCACAGTGAGCCGCTGCCGAGCAGTACCCCGAGCACCAGCCCTATCCCGGCTCCATTCGAGACCCCAAGCAGTCCCGGCTCGGCCAGAGGATTGGTAAACAGCGCCTGCATCACCACGCCGCATAGCGCCAGTGAGGCGCCCACCAGCATTACAGCCACGCTGCGCGGCAGCCGCAGCTGCCAGACAAACAGCCTGCTGCTGTCATTGAGCCAGTGTGACGGCGCAATCCAGCTGTCGCCGGCGCACAGGCTGACAATAAGTAGCGCAAGCAGCGCAATAGCCAGCCCCGCCAGCCATTTCTGGCTACGGCGATCGGCCTGGTGAGCAAGCTGGTCTAGCAGAGACATAAGCAGGATTAGCTGAGAAAACAGAGATTTGATTGTAGAGGGATTGCAGAAAAAAGAAAGGCTGCTGGTGATACGCACCGGCGCGGTTGCCAGGAAGCGTGAGGCCGGGAATGGCTGAAATGAAAAAAGGCCGCTTGCGCGGCCTTTTTGAAACGCTGAAATCAGTCAGTCTCTTTGGGTGTAGCGTTCTCTACGCGGCTTTTCAGCTTCTGCCCTGGGCGGAAGGTTACTACGCGACGCGCAGTAATCGGAATATCTTCCCCCGTTTTCGGGTTTCTGCCAGGACGCTGGTTTTTGTCGCGCAGGTCGAAATTGCCAAACCCAGACAGTTTTACCTGTTCTCCATTTTCCAAAGCGCGGCGTACCTCTTCGAAAAACAGCTCCACTAACTCTTTTGCATCGCGTTTGCTCAGCCCGAGTTTCTCAAACAGGTACTCTGACATTTCAGCTTTTGTAAGCGCCATAGGTTCAATCCCTCAAGGTTGCCTGGAATCGCTCTTTTAATGCCGCAACGCATTTGCCAACGGTCGCGGCAATCTCCTCTTCTTCGAGTGTCCGGCTGGTATCCTGCAAAATCAGGCTGATTGCGAGGCTCTTGTAACCCTCAGAAACGCCCTTACCGCGGTACACGTCAAACAAGTTTACGCCAACTACCTGATTTACGCCAACTTTCTTACACTCCGCGATGATATCTGCTGCAGGGACGTTTTCAGCCACCACAACGGCAATATCACGACGGTTCGCCGGGAAGCGTGAAATCTCGCGCGCGTCAGGCAGGACGCGGTCTGCGACCTTATTCCAAAGCAGTTCAAAGACTAAGGTGCGACCATTGAGATCAAGCTTACGTTCCAGCTCAGGATGAACCACTCCGATAAATCCGATTCGTTCATCATGCAAATAAATCGCAGCGCTCTGTCCCGGATGCAACGCCGGATTGGCTTCAGCACGGAAGCTGATGTCGTCCAGTTTGCCGGTTAAATCGAGCAGCGATTCTAAATCGCCTTTTAAATCATAGAAGTCAACCGTCTGGCGCGCCAGATCCCAGTGCTCTTCAGCACGGTTGCCGCTCAGTACGCCAGCCAGCATAAGATCCTGACGGATGCCAAGATCGGCCTGAGTATCCGGCACAAAGCGCAGACCGCTTTCAAACAGGCGCACCCGGCTCTGCTGACGGTTCTGGTTGTAGACCACCGCACTCAGTAAGCCGGTCCACAGCGAGAGGCGCATGGTCGACATATCGCTGGAGATCGGGCTGGGCAACAGCAGCGCCTCTTCACCCGGATGCAGCAGCTGCTGAATTTTGGGGTCAACAAAGCTGTAGGTAATCGCCTCCTGATAGCCTTTATCGACCAGCAGGGTTTTGGCACGCTTCAGCGACAGGTTCGCTTCGCGGTGGCGGGTCATCACCAGACCAGCCTGAACCGGCACGTCCGGAATGTTGTTGTAGCCATAGATACGGGCGACTTCTTCAACCAGATCTTCTTCAATCGCCATATCAAAACGCCAGCTCGGCGCAACCGCCTGCCACTGGCCCTCAGCAACGCTCACTTGGCAACCGAGGCGAGTCAGGATATCCGTCACCTGCTGATCCGGGATGACGTGACCAATCAGACGGTCCAGCTTCTCACGACGCAGGGTGATGGTGGCCTGCGGCGGTAAGGCGGCCTGATGGGTCTGATCGATGATCGGACCCGCTTCGCCACCGCAGATCTCTAACAGCAGCGCGGTCGCGCGCTCCAGCGCCATCTGCTGCAGGGCCGGATCGACGCCACGCTCATAACGATGTGACGCATCGGTATGCAATCCGTGGCGACGTGCGCGGCCGGTAATCGAGAGCGGGTCAAAATAGGCACACTCAAACAGGATATTCTGCGTTTCGCTGTTCACACCGGAATGCTCGCCGCCAAAAATACCGGCCATCGCCAGCGCTTTGTGATGATCGGCAATCACTAAGGTGTCGCTTTGCAGCTTAGCGTCGGTGCCGTCCAGCAGCGTCAGGGTTTCGCCCTCTTTCGCCATCCGCACCACGATGTCGCCATCAATGCGGTCGAGGTCAAAGGCGTGCATCGGCTGACCCAGTTCCAGCAGCACATAGTTGGTGATATCAACGATAGGGTCGATAGAACGAATGCCACAGCGACGCAGCTTCTCTTTCATCCACAGCGGAGTCGCCGCCGTGACGTTCACGCCTTTCACGACGCGGCCCAGATAGCGCGGACAGGCTTCGGTTGCATCCACCCGAATCGGGAAGGTCTCGTTCAGCGTCGCCGCTACCGGCTGGATCTCCGGCATGTTGAGCGGCAGGCCATTCAGGACGGCCACATCACGCGCAATCCCGATAATGCCCAGACAGTCGGCGCGGTTCGGCGTGACGCTGATTTCGATGGTGTTGTCATCCAGCTGCAGATAGTCGCGGATGTCAGTCCCAATCGGCGCGTCTGCGGGCAGTTCAATAATGCCGTTATGATCGTCGGAAATACCCAGTTCGGAGAACGAGCAGAGCATGCCTTCGGACGGTTCGCCACGCAGTTTTGCGGCTTTGATTTTGAAATCACCCGGCAGCACGGCACCCACGGTCGCCACGGCGACTTTCAGGCCCTGACGACAGTTTGGCGCGCCACAGACGATATCCAGCAGGCGATCGCCGCCGGTGTTGATTTTGGTGACGCGCAGTTTGTCGGCATTCGGGTGCTGACCGCACTCCACGACTTCACCAACCACCACGCCGTGGAACGCGCCCGCGACCGGGTCCACGCCATCGACTTCCAGGCCGGCCATGGTGATTTGCTCAGACAGCGCCGCGCTGTCCAGGGCTGGATTTACCCATTCGCGTAACCAGAGTTCACTGAATTTCATTGGATAACCTGCCCTTACTTAAATTGTTTGAGGAAACGTAAATCGTTTTCGAAGAATGCACGCAGATCGGTCACGCCATAGCGCAGCATGGTCAGACGCTCCATTCCCATCCCGAAGGCGAAGCCGGAGTAAACTTCCGGATCGATGCCGACATTGCGCAGCACGTTTGGATGCACCATGCCGCAGCCCAGCACTTCCAGCCACTTACCGTTTTTGCCCATCACATCCACTTCAGCCGAAGGCTCGGTGAACGGGAAATAGGAGGGACGGAAACGAATCTGCAAATCTTCTTCGAAGAAGTTGTTCAGGAAATCGTGCAGCGTGCCTTTGAGATTGGTAAAGCTGATGTTTTTATCGACAATCAGCCCTTCCATCTGATGGAACATCGGCGTGTGGGTTTGATCGTAATCGTTACGGTAAACGCGGCCAGGGGCGATGATGCGAATCGGCGGCTGCTGATTCTTCATGGTACGGATCTGTACGCCAGACGTCTGGGTACGCAGCAGACGCGTCGCGTCAAACCAGAAGGTGTCATGATCGGCACGTGCCGGGTGATGGCCAGGAATATTCAGCGCATCAAAGTTATGATAATCGTCTTCGATTTCCGGGCCCGTCACCACCGCGAAACCCAATTCGCCGAAAAAGGTTTCGATACGGTCGATGGTACGGGTGACCGGATGCAGACCGCCATTCTCAATGCGACGGCCAGGCAGTGAAACGTCAATCGTTTCAGCGGCCAGACGCGCATTCAGTACCGCAGACTCCAGCGCATCTTTGCGTGCGTTCAGACGCTCGGTGACCTGTTGTTTAGCTTCGTTGATCACCGCGCCCGCTGCCGGACGCTCTTCGGCTGGCAGCTCGCGTAAGGTGGTCATCTGCAGGGTCAGGTGCCCTTTCTTACCCAGATATTCGACGCGCACCGCGTCAAGGGCGGCGATATCTGTCGCCCCGTCGATGGCCGCCGTGGCGTTGGCCACCAGTTCTGCGAGTTGGGACATAGTTTCCTCTTTTTCCAGTCAGGCTGGTCAGTTCTCGTTGGGACCTGCCGGTCCAATATGCTAGCGCCAGAAACAAAAAAGCCTCCACGAGGGAGGCTTTCAGCGCGATTTTTCGTTTCTCTTCTTATGCGCAAAAGCCCCCAAATGTCAGGCGCTAAAGTAAAAAAAGAAACGGAAAATAGCAGCAGTCATGCTTGCGGTTACCTTGTCATGGATCATGAGGGTACTATTGAAATGCGTGGCGAAGAAAATGTCAATCTTTTGCGCGAGTTACAGGCAATAAAAAAGGGAGCAAGCTCCCTTTTTCATCCGGCTTACGCCAGCGCTGATTTCGCTTTTTCGACCAGTGCAGAGAATGCCACTTTATCGAATACCGCGATGTCGGCCAGGATCTTACGGTCAATCTCAATGGCTGCTTTTTTCAGACCATTGATGAAACGGCTGTAAGACATGCCGTTCTGACGTGCCGCTGCGTTGATACGCGCGATCCACAGCTGACGGAACTGACGCTTACGCTGACGACGGTCACGGTAAGCATACTGACCAGCTTTGATAACAGCCTGGAAGGCAACGCGGTAGACACGTGAACGTGCACCGTAATAGCCTTTAGCTTGTTTTAAGATTTTTTTGTGACGTGCGCGAGCAACTACACCACGTTTAACGCGAGCCATGTGAGCTCTCCTGTTCTATATTCTGTTTAAAAAAAATGGGCTTATGCGTACGGCAGGCAGGCAATAACCAGACCCAGATCGCCTTTAGACACCATGCCTTTAGGGCGCAGGTGACGTTTACGCTTAGTAGATTTTTTGGTCAGAATATGACGCAGGTTTGCGTGTTTACGCTTGAAGCCGCCAGAAGCGGTCTTCTTGAAGCGCTTAGCCGCGCCACGTACAGTTTTAATCTTTGGCATTTTAAAAAATATCCACTTCGCATTGTTGATAACATGACCCAGACAGGCGAACAGATAACCGCACAGCGCGAACGCTGCGCGGTTAATGTTACTTGAAAGCCTACTGTTTCTTCTTAGGAGCGAGCACCATGATCATCTGGCGGCCTTCGATCTTCGAAGGGAAGGATTCGACAATGGCCAAATCCAGATCTTCACACAGATCTTTACGGACGCGGTTAAGCACTTCCATACCGATCTGCTGGTGCGCCATCTCACGACCGCGGAAACGCAGCGTGATTTTGGCTTTATCGCCTTCTTCCAGAAAGCGAATCAGGTTGCGTAGTTTGACCTGATAGTCGCCATCATCGGTTCCAGGACGGAATTTGATTTCCTTAACCTGAATAACTTTTTGCTTCTTCTTCTGTTCCTTAGAAGATTTGCTTTTTTCATAGAGGAACTTGCCGTAATCCATGATGCGGCAGACCGGCGGTTCGGCGTTCGGGCTGATTTCTACTAAATCAACACCCGCTTCCTCGGCTTTTTCCAAAGCTTCGCGTAATGTGACAATGCCAATCGGCTCGCCATCCATGCCTGTTAAGCGCACTTCAGTTGCACGGATTTCACTGTTGATTTTGTTCGGACGCGTCGGTAGTACTCGTTTTCCGCCTTTAATACTTTATTCCTCCAATTGGTGAAGATTTCGGCTGCGAATCTCTTGTTGAAGTTTCTCAACAAACACATCGACATCCATCGACCCAAGGTCTTTACCACGGCGGGTGCGAACGGCCACTTTGCCAGCTTCCACCTCTTTATCACCGCAGACCAACATATAAGGGACGCGACGTAATGTATGCTCGCGGATTTTAAAGCCTATCTTCTCATTTCTCAAGTCTGCCTTCACACGAATGCCAGCATTCTGCAGCTTACGCGTCAAAGACTCAACATATTCTGCTTGTCCATCGGTAATATTCATTACCACGACTTGCAGCGGTGCCAGCCAGCTTGGGAAGAAACCAGCGAATTCTTCGGTCAGTATACCGATGAAACGCTCCATCGACCCCAGAATCGCACGGTGAATCATCACTGGCGTCTGACGATCGTTGTTTTCGCCCACGTAGGTTGCTTCAAGGCGTTTTGGCAGGGAAAAGTCTAGCTGAACTGTTCCACACTGCCAGGCGCGATCAAGACAATCGTACAAAGTAAACTCAATTTTAGGACCGTAGAACGCGCCTTCGCCTGGCTGGAACTCAAACTCAATGTTGTTTTCGTTCAGCGCGGCGGCCAGATCTTCCTCAGCACGGTCCCACATTTCATCAGTACCGATACGCTTCTCAGGACGGGTGGACAATTTCACCACAATCTTTTCAAAGCCGAAGGTGCTGTACATGTCATAAACCATGCGGATACAGCTGTTTACTTCATCACGAACCTGTTCTTCAGTACAGAAGACGTGTGCATCGTCCTGAGTAAAGCCACGAACGCGCATCAGACCGTGCAACGCACCCGATGGCTCATTACGGTGACAGCTACCAAACTCCGCCATACGCAGCGGCAGGTCACGGTATGACTTCAGACCCTGATTAAAGATCTGCACATGACCAGGGCAGTTCATTGGCTTGATACAATATTCACGGTTCTCAGAAGAGGTAGTGAACATCGCTTCTTTATAGTTTTCCCAGTGTCCGGTTTTTTCCCACAACACCCGATCCATCATAAATGGACCTTTGACTTCCTGGTACTGATACTCTTTTAGCTTACTGCGGACAAACACTTCCAGCTCGCGGAAAATGGTCCAGCCGTCATTATGCCAGAATACCATGCCCGGTGCTTCTTCCTGCATGTGATAGAGGTCAAGCTGCTTACCAATCTTACGATGGTCACGCTTCGCCGCCTCTTCCAGACGCTGCAGATACGCGGCCAGTTGCTTCTTGTCTGCCCACGCGGTGCCATAAATACGCTGCAGCATTTTGTTGTTGCTGTCGCCGCGCCAGTAGGCACCGGAGATTTTCTGCAGCTTGAAATGATGGCAAAAACGCATATTCGGCACGTGCGGACCGCGGCACATGTCGACATATTCTTCGTGATGATAAAGGCCCGGATGGTCATCGTGGCTGATGTTTTCATCAAGAATGGTGGTTTTGTAAACTTCACCCCGCGCCGCGAACACGTCACGCGCTTCCTGCCAGCTGACTTTTTTCTTCACCACGTCATAGTTGGTTTCAGCCAACTGATGCATGCGTTTTTCCAGCAGGTCGATATCTTCCTGGGTCAGGGTACGATCAATATCGACATCATAATAGAAGCCGTTATCAATAACCGGACCAATCGCCATTTTGGTGTCCGGCCACAGCTGCTTAATCGCATGCCCTAACAGGTGCGCGCAGGAGTGACGGATGATTTCCAGACCCGCTTCGTCTTTTGCGGTAATGATCGCAACGTTTGCATCTTCAGTGATGGGATCGACAGCATCAACCAGTTCACCATTAACGCGACCCGCGATACAGGCTTTTGCTAATCCCGGGCCGATGTCCAGCGCGATATCCATCACGCTGACAGGGCGATCAAATACACGCTGGCTGCCATCAGGAAGCGTAATTACAGGCATTTCATATCCTTAATTGCAGTGGTAAGCCACACGAAAGCTTACATACAACATGATGTAAATTTAATGACCCGGCGTTATGTCAGACCCACAGTGTCGGAATGTCGCCAGGATTTCAGTGCGGAAGCGATGATAGCAGTTTTCCCGGGCGAGAAAAACCCATGCCATTTTCGCTAAGCCCCGGAGAGATCAAAAAAAAGCGGCCTGACTGATCATCAGGCCGCCTGGCATGCCACTGCGGAAAACCGCCTTACATCGCGTAAGAGAGCATGATAGAGGTTTTGGTATCGGTGCGATCCGGCGCAGACTCTGGCGGATTGTTGTTCCAGGTCACGTTGTAGGCCAGCTTCAGCGCGAAGTGGCTGTTGATAGCGACCTGCAGGCCGGTTTCGGAGTTAAGAGTGGTATCTTCACCGAAGCTGCTCAGCACGGAAACACCCTGCACGAATTTGGTGGTATCGGTCAGCTGCCACTGATAGCTGATGGCGCCGTAGCCCAGCGCTTTGGTTTCATGACCGCCATCGTGGAAGTCATCATAACGTACACCCGGACCAAATTCCGCACGCAGCGAATGCACCGGACCGTTCAGAATCTGGCGACCGTAACCGGCGGTCAGTACATCACGTGAATCGTAGCCGTTGAAGCGATCGCTTAACCAGCTGGCCTGACCAAACAGGTAGTCATAAGAATTGAGGTTATAACGTGAACGGCCACCGATGTTATAGGTCTCAGACGAGCGCTCATCATTTGATGAAGTGTTCGCTGCGTTGCCCCACAAGCTGTACGCCATCGATGACTGATACCAGGTCATGTTGGTCTGAGCGGTCATTGATGAACTGGTGGTGTTACCGGTTTGCGCCAGGTAACCTGCAGAAGCAGAACCTTCAAACGGTTTTTTCGCCGTGGAAGGGTCATCCATGGAAGTAAATACGGCATTATCGGCCAGTGCCTGGTGGCAAAACGCTCCGGCGGAGAGCAAAAGAACAGCAGACAGCTTGTTAAAGGCTTTCATTAAATGTGATCCGTGCGACAGTTTAAAAAACGGAGAGTCTGAAGCGTTTTGCCGGGCAATCAATGCAATTTACGGTAAGTTTTGTAAAAAAATATTAACTCGCTCGAAATGCGTGGTATTGCTCTGAAACCGCATGTTAATTGGGACTCTTCTGATTAACGCGCCGCATTATAGTGGCCCTCAGACCGAAATACAGCCGCTGCGCAACAAGATTTTTCAGAACGTTAACCGTTGCTGCTGACAGGATTTTACGTTTAGTCACCGGCGCAGGCTTTCACCATCCCCTTAATAACTCGCTCATTTTTTCACCATGGTCTACGCTCAGTTCAGTTTCTCTACCCAGAGGTGCATGATGAGCAGCAATTCCTTAACCCGTTATATCGTCACGTTGCAGTATCAGGAATCTGGCTTAAGTGACATTCTTGAGCTAACCGGTGCCATGACGGCTGCCGGGTTTACCACCACCCTGACCGACGACGAGGGGCACCCGCACGAGCTGGGGACCAATAGCTTTGGTATTGTTACCACGCTGGAGGAAGACGATCTGCGTCAGCAGGTGGCTGCCGCTGGCGAAAGCGCACTGGGACAAAAGCCAGAAGTGACCGTCACCACCTTTGAGCAGTTCCTGCGCGACGCCGCCGATCATCGCCCTGCCGCCTCCCCGACTGAGTAAAGGGTGCTTCCGCGCTGGTTTTGGTGAATATTTACGCGCTACAATCGAACTTACGCAGCGAATAACGAGGATAGCCCGATGTGGTCAGCCATTAGTCGTCTGTTAAGCGAGCAGTTAGGCAACGCCGAAATTACCCAACGTCACGCCCTGCCCGGTGGCGAAGTCCATCCCACCTGGCGTATCCGCTACGGTGCCCACGAGGTGTTCGTAAAATGCAACAGCCGCGAGATGCTGTCGCTGTTTACCTGGGAAGCCGATCAGCTGGCACTGCTGGCCCGCACCCAGACCGTCAGGGTGCCGAAGGTTTATGGTGTCGGTCATCATCGCGAAGAGAGCTTTCTGCTGCTGGAATATATTGAGCCGCAGCCGCTCGACCCTCAGAGCGCTTTTCAGCTGGGCCAGCAGCTGGCGCATCTGCATCAGTGGAGCGAGCAGACTCAGTTCGGGCTCGACTTTGATAACAACATCACCACCACTCCCCAACCCAACAGCTGGCTGCGACGCTGGTCGGTGTTCTTTGCTGAACAGCGCATCGGCTGGCAGCTGCAGCTGGCGGCGGAAAAAGGCGTTCAGTATGGCGATACCGAACTGATCATTGCCTGCGTGCAGAGGGTGCTGGCATCACATCATCCTCAGCCCTCTTTACTGCATGGCGATCTGTGGCCGGCTAACTGCGCAGGCAGCGCAGCGGGGCCGTGGATCTTCGACCCCGCCTGTTACTGGGGCGATCGTGAATGTGATTTAGCGATGCTGAGCTGGTTTCCTGACCTGCCGCGGCAAATCTTCGAGGGCTACCACGCTGTCTGGCCGCTGCCGGATGGCTTTTCGCAGCGTCAGCCGGTTTATCAGCTTTATTATCTGTTAAACCGGGCGAACGTGTTCGGCGGGCACTGGCTCGGCGACGCACAGTTCGCCATTGGCCAGTTGCTGGATGAAGATGCGCTGTCAGCCAGTCAGGCCAAACCGGCCTGACTGCATCAGAACTGCATCAGATAAAGCCCAGTAGCGACAGCGCGAAATAGCCAGCGATAGCAATCACCACCGGCAGGACGTACAGCGGGAAAATCTGCAAAAAGATGGTGTGGCGTGGGACGCGTACTTTCTCTTCCAGCTGCTGGCGGGTACGCCCTTCACTGCCCTTCACCTGCTCCAGTATTAACTGATCCTCAATCCCTTCTTTGACATGACGCACCTGGCGTCCCATCCGCGCGCCTGATGATTCCAGCGCCAGCCCGACAAAGATCAGAATATAGATCAGCCAGAATCCGAGGTTCATCTGACCGTTAAATTCCGGCACCGGCGAGTTATGCCAGAACACGTTGAGGAACGGGGTATTAAAGCGGATCATATCGACGATTACATGGACGAAATCGAGCATCACTGCATCAATGCCAGGCTGCTTTTCGCTGTGCTTAAACATAAAGCTCAGTACAGAAATAATGGTCGAGAGTAGCGCCAGTAAAAAAATCACCCAGCCAGCCACACGCTTAAGGATGGCGATGCGGCCAGCCTGTTGATAGGTCATGATATCTCCTGAACCCAAAATCCAATTTGCTGTAAGTCTACCTGCCAATGCTGAAATTTCCCAAATAAAGCGTGGCTGGCTGCTGTCCGTCCCGCAACCGGCCGATCAATGCTAAGGTAAGTCAGACTTTATAAGGAGACCTCAGATGCCCTATCACCGCCCCGTTCTCGCCGCATTGTTTGACATGGATGGCTTATTAATCGATTCCGAGCCGCTGTGGGATCAGGCTGAACTGGATATTTTTTCGACGCTGGATGTCGACCTGTCACGCCGCAACGAGTTGCCCGACACACTCGGCTTACGCATCGATCAGACTGTTCGTATGTGGTACGAAACGCTGCCGTGGAACGGTCCCAGTCAGCAGGAGGTCACGCAACGCATCATTGCCCGGGCGATGGCGCTGATTGACGAGACGCGTCCCCTGCTGCCCGGGGTTGAGACCGCACTGCAGCTGTGCCGGCAGCACAACCTGAAAATCGGCCTCGCCTCTGCCTCACCGCTGGCGATGCTGGAACGGGTACTGGAGATCTTCAACCTGCGGCACTATTTCGACGTGCTCGCCTCGGCGGAAGCGCTGCCTTACAGCAAGCCCCATCCGCAGGTGTATCTCAATGCGGCCGCCAGCCTGGCGATCGATCCGCTTAACTGCGTCACGCTGGAAGATTCTTTCAACGGCATGATCGCCACCAAAGCGGCGCGGATGCGTTCGATTGTGGTGCCCGCTGCGGCGCACCGCAACGATCCGCGCTGGGCACTGGCGGATGTCCGGCTGGATGACCTGACCCGACTGACGCTGGCCGATTTACATGGCTAAGTGCAAGCCCGCCAGCAGGCGGGCTTTTTTTACCCGTTTCGCCGTACTGTTGATCTACTCCGCAAATAATTAAAACAACGTTTCATTTTTATTGAATTCATATCCCGCTCTGCCTAAGATGCCCAGACAGTCCCTGTTCCGGGGCATGCTTAACCTGATCTGCAGAGAGGCCTGAGATGGACGTTCGTCAAAGCATTCACAGTGATCACGCCAGACAGCTGGACACTGACGCGCTGCGCCGCGAGTTTCTGATTGAAACGATTTTTACTGCCGATAACTACACCCTGACCTACAGCCATATCGACCGCATTATTATTGGTGGCGTGATGCCGGTGAATAACCCGGTAACGATTGGCGATGAAATGGGTAAACAGTTAGGCGTCAGCTATTTTCTTGAGCGCCGCGAGCTGGGTATGATCAATATCGGTGGCCCCGGACTGGTAGAAGTGGACGGTAAAAGCTGGGAAATCGGCCATGAAGAGGCGCTCTATGTCGGTAAGGGCGCGCGAAATCTGCTGTTCCGCAGCCTGAATCCGGCCCAGCCGGCGAAGTTCTACTACAACAGCGCCCCTGCGCATGCCACCTTCCCGGATAAAAAAATCACCTTACAGGAGGCCGCCACCGCCACGCTCGGCGATCCTGCCACCTCCAACCGCCGCACCATCAATAAGTTCATCGTGCCGGATGTGCTGCCGACCTGTCAGCTCACCATGGGCTTAACCAAACTGGAGGAAGGCAGCCTGTGGAACACCATGCCGTGCCACACCCATGAACGCCGCATGGAGGTCTATTTCTATTTCGACATGAGCGAGGAGAGCGCGGTGTTCCACATGATGGGCGAGCCGCAGCAAACCCGTCACCTGCTGGTGCATAACGAACAGGCGGTGATTTCACCCAGCTGGTCGATTCACGCCGGCGTCGGCACGCAGCGCTACACCTTCATCTGGGGCATGGTGGGCGAAAATCAGGTCTTTGATGACATGGACCACGTCAAAATCAGCGAACTACGCTGAGCAGAGGAGAAATATCATGATACTGAATGCGTTTAGCCTGGAAGGGAAAGTGGCGCTGGTGACCGGCTGCAATACCGGTTTAGGACAGGGTATGGCGCTGGGCCTGGCGCAGGCGGGATGCGACATCATCGGCGTCAACCGCGAAGGACCGGACGAGACCCAAAGCAAAGTGGAAGCACTGGGCCGCCGTTTCTGGCCGATAAAGGCTGACCTGATAAAAACGGAGGTGGTCGGCTCGGTAGTAGAGCAGGCGCTGGCCGCAGCCGGTAAAATCGACATTCTGGTGAATAACGCCGGGATTATCCGCCGCGAAGATGCACTGAACTTCAGCGAGCAGGACTGGGATGATGTGATGAATCTCAACAGCAAGAGCCTGTTCTTTCTGTCACAGCAGGTTGCCCGGCAGTTTATCGCTCAGGGTAACGGCGGAAAAATTATTAATATTGCCTCAATGCTGTCGTTTCAGGGTGGGATCCGCGTGCCCTCTTACACCGCATCAAAAAGCGCGGTGATGGGGCTGACCCGACTGATGGCGAACGAATGGGCGAAGCACAACATTAATGTTAATGCGATCGCCCCCGGTTACATGGCCACCAATAACACCCAACAGTTACGCAGTGATGAAGCGCGCAGTGAAGAGATCCTCGGGCGTATCCCGGCCGGTCGCTGGGGCGCACCCGACGATATGATGGGACCGGTGGTGTTCCTGGCCTCAGCGGCCTCTGATTACGTTAACGGCTTTACGCTGGCGGTGGATGGCGGCTGGCTGGCGCGCTAATTTATCGGGCGGACAGGCCGCAAGGATTGTCCGCTTTTTTTAGTTAAATTCACGCTTCGTTACAGCGTCACATGTTCTCATTCACTGGATAAATCCCTATACTGGATGCATCGACAGTTTTATTTGCAGCCAGGTTCCATCATGACGGCCGAGGGCCATATCATTTTTGCCATTGCGAGTGCCATTTTCGCTAAACGTGCTGAACTTACACCGGTGCTGGCGCAGGCAGACTGGTGGCATCTTGTTCCGTCGGCACTGCTGACCTGCCTGTTGCCCGATATCGATCATCCAAAATCGCTGCTCGGGCAGCGGCTACGCTGGCTCTCCCATCCGATTGCACGGGCGTTTGGCCACCGCGGTTTTACCCACAGTTTACTGGCGGTGGCCGCCGGGCTGTGGCTGTTTCAGCTTAACCTGCCGGCGGAATCGCCGATTCCGCCTGATGTACTGCAGGGACTAACGCTGGGTTATCTCAGCCATATTGTTGCTGACATGCTGACACCGGCAGGCGTACCTCTGTTATGGCCCTGCCGCTGGCGCTTTCGTCTCCCTATTCTGAAAAGTCAGAAAGGTAACCAGCTTGAGCGGGCGTTATGCCTCGGACTGGTCGGTTATGCGCTGTGGTTCCCGGTGGGCATGCCTTCGTTTGGTGCAAACGGCTGGCCCGCTCAGCTGTTTGATACGCTACAAAATGGTGTCGGACGGCTAATTTCCAGCCAGACTGCGCATTAAATCAACAAATTAAGCGATTAAGTTATAAAGCATGCCATTTGGATATAAGGCCTGCACCCTCTCCTGCTGCTACCATTCCCGCAGTCTTAATTCGTGATTAACATTATGCGGTTTTCCCGACGCGGAAAACCGCATTACTCTGGAGTTTCAGTATGGACCTTCCTCTTACGCTAAACCTCGTCGCCTTTGTGGTGCTGCTGGTGCTGCTCTCTCGTTTCAGCCGCAACAACTGGAGCCTGTCGAAGAAAGTGCTGACCGGTCTGGTGATCGGCGTACTGTTCGGCCTGGTGCTGCAGCTGATTTACGGTGAAAACAGCGCGGTGGTTAAAACCTCCATCAGCTGGTTTAACATCGTTGGCAATGGCTACGTGCAGCTGCTGCAGATGGTGGTAATGCCGCTGGTGTTTGTTTCGATTCTGAGTGCGGTTGCCCGCCTGCATAACGCCTCTTCGCTGGGTAAAATCAGCGTACTGACCATCGGCGTGCTGCTGTTTACCACCGCTATCTCGGCGCTGGTTGGGGTGTTCGTCACCGGCCTGTTTGGTCTGAGCGCTGAAGGTCTGGTGCAGGGTGTGCAGGAAACCGCGCGTCTGAGCGCCATTCAGAGCAACTACGTCGGCAAAGTCTCTGACCTGAGTGTGCCGCAGCTGGTGCTGTCGTTTATTCCGAAAAACCCGTTTGCCGATCTGACCGGTGCCAATCCGACCTCGATCATCAGCGTGGTGATCTTTGCTGCCTTCCTTGGTGTGGCCGCGCTGCAGCTGCTGAAAGATGATGAAGTAAAAGGTCAGCGCGTGCTGGTGGCGATCGACACGCTGCAGTCGTGGGTGATGAAGCTGGTTCGTTTAGTGATGAAGCTGACGCCGTACGGTGTGCTGGCCCTGATGACCAAAGTGGTAGCCGGTTCGAATCTGCAGGACATCATCAAACTGGGAAGCTTCGTGGTTGCCTCTTACCTCGGTCTGGCCATTATGTTTGGCGTCCATGCGCTGCTGCTGTCGGTCAACGGGATTAACCCGATGCGTTTCTTCCGCAAAGTGTGGCCGGTGATTACCTTTGCCTTTACCAGCCGCTCCAGCGCCGCCAGTATTCCGCTGAGCGTCGAAACCCAAACCCGTCGCCTTGGCGTGCCGGAGTCGATTGCCAGCTTCTCAGCCTCGTTCGGTGCCACTATCGGCCAGAACGGCTGTGCCGGCCTCTATCCGACCATGCTGGCAGTGATGGTTGCGCCAACCGTTGGCATCAATCCGTTTGACCCACTGTGGATCGCCACGCTGGTCGGGATTGTCACGCTGAGCTCGGCTGGCGTGGCCGGTGTTGGTGGCGGTGCGACTTTCGCCGCGCTGATTGTGCTGCCCGCCATGGGCCTGCCGGTCACTCTGGTGGCGCTGCTGATCTCCATCGAACCGCTGATCGACATGGGCCGTACCGCCCTGAACGTCAACGGCTCCATGACCGCCGGTTCCCTCACCAGCCGCTGGTTAGGTCTGACCGATAAGCGCGTACTGGACAGCGATGAACACGCCGAACTGGCGCACCGTTAATCCCACATCAACCTGGCGCACCCGCGCCAGGTTTTCTGCTCTTCTCCCGCTTTCTCTCCATAATTTCCCCGCTTGATGGCGACGCAGTTAAGAAAACGTTAAGCATGGTAAACAGGCGAAAATTCGCCGCTTTAGCGCTTGTCTTTAGTCGCTAAAAGGCCAATTCTGCAGGCAGTCTTATGAGGAGAATGCCCGATGAAAAAAGTTATCGCCTCCCTGCTGGCGTTAACCCTGTTAACCCCGGCTATCGCTTTCGCTCATCCTGGCGGATGGGGTCCACATGGTGGTGCTGGTCCACACTGGGGCGGGCCCGGTCCGGTGCGTTTTTTACCTGAAGCCGCAACAGCGGTGTTGATCGGCGGACTGACCTATTACCTGCTTAACGGCAATTATTATCAGCGCCATGGCGAAGAGTATGTAGTGGTAGAACCGCCTGAAGATTGCCGCATCAGCGATGAGATGCGGGTGCTGGACTTCAACGGTAAACGCTTTTATGTGCAGCAGGGGCATTACTACCAGCGGCAGATAGATGGCGACTACGTCGAGGTTCCACGGCCGGCAGGCTTATAACAGCTGCAACGAAAAACGGCCCGTCAGATGACGGGCCGTTTATTATTCGATTAGGGCTACTGCAAATGCCTTACTGCTGAACCTGCGGATCGGTATCGTATTCCGCACAGCTCTGGAAGCCGTAGTTCATTACGCGACCGGTATCGTTGTAGCTAACGAAATAGGTCTGTGCTTTGCCGTCACGCTGGCCCAGTACATAAGTCTGGCAGGTGCCACGCGCGTGAACCATGGTGATTTCAGTCGACGGTGTGCCGGCGATCTGACGAACCTGGTCACGGGTCATGCCTTTTTTAACATCCTTCACCACTGGCTTAGTCACGTAGCTTTCAGCGCGGTCGTAAGTCGTACAACCAGACAGGGCAGCCAGCGTCAGCGCCGCAGCGATACATCCCATCACTTTATTCATCTTGTTGTTCCTCATTTATTGTCCATGTGCAGACAAGCCTGGAACATAAATTCAGGTTTATCAAGTTTATGGCGAACTTTTAATGCACTGGTAATCGTCAGGATTTCGTAAAGAAGGCTGTTTTGCTGTCAACGGGCACGTATAATCTGCGCCAAAAAACAGGCCCCTTAGCCAGACTAAAAGCGTCGCCGGGGCGCGGGTTGCCCTCACCGGCTGCTCACGGGATGACGCTGGCATCAGTAACTGCCCGCTAACGCGTTGTCCGCCTTTCATTCACCCATCGCTTCAGATACTGAGGATAAATGACACCTGCACATTCTAACCGGCTGGTTTATGCCATCACGCTGGGCCTGCTGGCCGCACTCGGCCCGCTGTGTATCGACCTATACCTGCCCGCGCTGCCCCAGCTGGCCCGTGACCTGCAGACTGAAACCGCCACGGCGCAGCTTAGCCTGACCGCCGGACTACTCGGTCTGGGTGCCGGCCAGTTAGTCTTCGGTCCGATGAGTGACAAATTTGGTCGCCTGCGGCCGCTGGCCCTGTCGCTGGTGCTGCTGTTTATCGCCTCAATTGGCTGTGCGCTGGCGCAGGATATTCATCAGCTGCTGCTGGCTCGCCTGTTTGAAGGTTTAGCCGGCGCGGGCGGTGCGGTGTTATCGCGAGCCATCGCCCGTGACATGTACAGCGGTCACGAGCTGACCCGCTTCTTTGCCCTGCTGATGCTGGTAAACGGTCTGGCACCGATTGCCGCTCCGGTACTCGGCGGCGTGCTGATGACGGTGCTTAACTGGCGTGGCATTTTTGTGGTGCTCGCCTGTATTGCGATACTGCTGATTCTGCTGGCGCGCTGGAAACTGCATGAAACTCTGCCCGAGACGCGCCGCAGTAAAGGCTCGATTTTATCCGCCTACGCCGCGCTGGGCCAGGTGATTACCCATCGTCCTTTTATGGGCTTCTGCCTGACTCAGGGCTTTATGATGTCCGGCATGTTTGCCTATATCGGCGCATCGCCGTTCGTGTTGCAACAGCTCTACGGCCTGTCGCCACAGGCGTTTAGCTTCTGCTTTGCGGCTAACGGTGTCGGACTGGTGATCGCGTCCCAGACCAGCGCCCGTCTCTGTCCGCTGTGGGGAGAATATCGGGTGCTGAAAGGCGGACTGACGCTGGCGTTTGTCGCCTCCAGCCTGCTGCTACTGGCCGCACTGACGCAGGCGCCGTTACCGCTACTGCTGGTAGCGCTGTTCTTTACCATCGCCAGTAACGGGGTAATTGCGACCACCGCTTCATCACTGGCGATGCAGAGCCAGGGCCATCGCGCTGGCAGCGCTTCGGCAGTGATTGGCGTTACCATGTTCACGCTGGGTGCCATCACCGTGCCGATTACCGGTATTGGCGGAACCTCAGTGCTGAGCATGACCGCCACCATTTTTGGCTGCTTTATGCTGGCGATCCTGATGTTCCTGCTGCTGGCAAAAAAACCGCTGCCGCAGGTGAAAACTGTCTGATTTCGCAACGGTTAACTGAAATCCGCTGCCGCTTTGGCTTGTTGTTTTCGCTGAGTCACGTTAGCTTTAATAAAACGTTCGCATCGAGCCGACGGGCCACTGACCTGAGGAGAAGTTCATGTCACTGCAGCAGGAAATCATTGAAGCACTGGGCGTTAAGCCCACTATCGACGCCGATCATGAAGTACGCGTTAGCGTCGATTTTCTTAAGTCCTACCTGAAGCGGCACAGCGGCCTTAAGACGCTGGTGCTGGGGATCAGCGGCGGCCAGGACTCCACCCTGGCGGGTAAACTGGCGCAGCTGGCCATCAGCGAACTGCGCCAGGAGAGCGGCGATAACGACTACACCTTTATCGCGGTGCGCCTGCCCTATGGTGTGCAGGCCGATGAGCAGGATTGTCAGGACGCACTGGCGTTCATTCAGCCCGATCGGTCGCTGGTGGTGAACATCAAAGAATCGGTGCTCGCCAGTGAGCGGGCGTTGCAGGCGGCCGGCATTACGCTGTCTGACTTCGTGCGCGGCAATGAAAAAGCGCGTGAGCGAATGAAAGCGCAGTACAGCATCGCCGGCATGACCCAGGGCGTGGTGGTCGGCACCGACCATGCAGCTGAAGCGGTCACCGGCTTCTTCACCAAGTATGGCGATGGCGGCACCGACATTAATCCGCTGTTCCGCCTCAACAAACGCCAGGGCAAACAGCTGCTGAAACAGCTTGGCTGTCCGGAGCATCTCTACCTGAAGAAACCGACGGCCGATCTCGAAGACGATCGTCCCGGCCTGCAGGATGAGGTGGCGCTGGGCGTGACCTACGAGATGATTGATGACTATCTGGAAGGTAAAACCATCGATCCTGATAACGCAAAAATCATTGAAGGCTGGTATCTGAAAACCGAGCACAAGCGTCGCCCACCGATTACCGTTTTTGACGACTTCTGGAAGTAACCCTGCCCCTCCCTTGCTGCGGCAAGGGAGGCTCTGCTGCCTTACCCGCTTGAGAGTGACATGCCTGCTGCTGCCCCACGCGCCACCCTGATCGGTCTGATTGCTATTCTGCTCTGGAGTACCACCGTTGGCCTGCTGCGCAGCGTCAGCGAAGCCTTTGGTGCCACCGGCGGCGCTGCACTGATCTATACCACCACCGCCCTGCTGCTGTGTGTTACCCGCGGTCTGCCCAAACCAGGCGCGATGCCCGCCGCCTATTTAGCTATCGGGGGCGCGCTGTTTGTCGGCTATGAAATCTGTCTGGCGCTGGCCATCGGGCTGGCCAGTAATCGCAGCCAGTCGCTGGAGCTGGGGATGATCAACTATCTCTGGCCCTGTCTCACCGTGGTGCTGGCGATCCCGTTTAATCAGCAGCGTTTTCGCCAGTGGCTGTGGCCGGGACTGGCGCTCTCCCTGCTGGGTATTGTCTGGGTAATGAAAGCCAATGGCGGCGGTTCGCCCGCCCAAATGTGGCACAACCTGTTGCGTAACCCGACCGCCTATTCGCTGGCCTTTATCGCCGCCATCACCTGGGCACTCTACAACAATGTCACCCGTCGCTATGCCAGAGGGGCGAATGGGGTCACGCTGTTTTTTATCCTGACCGCGATGGCGCTGTGGCTTAAATACTTCCTGAATGCGCCAGCGGCACCGATGACGTTTAGCCTGGAGCCGCTGCTGCAGGTGTTATTTATCGGGGCGTCGACCGCCATCGCTTATTCAGCGTGGAATCACGGCATTCAGCACGGCAACCTGACGCTACTGGCGACCGCCTCTTACTTCACGCCGGTTTTGTCCGCACTGCTGGCTTCGTTATGGCTGGGTCTGACGCCGCCGCTGGCATTCTGGCAAGGAGTCGCGATGATCACGCTCGGTTCGCTTATCTGCTGGCTGGCGACGCGGCGTCTGTGAGCAGACGGCTGGCGATCATATTTTGAACTGCGTTAACCTAATGAATTAGCGAGTCAAAAAACCAGGAAAGTCATGTTTTACGCCGTTTCTCTTCCCTGAGAAACAATATACATAACCGCATATTTCGTTTAGTTATTAGCAATTCTGTTTACTAAATGAACATTTACCTTTAAGTTTATACGGCCATAGAACGGCCATTAACCAAAAGGAATCGGTTATGTACTACAGCAAAGAAGTTATCCGTTATTTGCAGTCGAATAACATCCTCGCTTTAAAGTTCGACCACGCATTAACCGGCGTCGGAAACGCGGTATCAAATCAGCTTGAAACGATTGGCGCAGGCGCCAGACGTGCGCTCTATTACACGTCCTGTTTTACAGATGAGTATAACGATGTTTGCCAGCAACAAAAGACCGAGGATATTCGATTCAGGGATGCCGTTTATAAGGTAATACGCCATGGCGATGTGATCTTTGACATGCTCCGCATCTACTTCGAAGAAGTTTTCAAATACAAAACTTCTGAGCAGTCAGAACAGATAAAACAGTGCCTGATGAATGTGAATGTCCATATCGCCGCTAATTCTCTCACCAGTGCCGGATTTACGTTAGCGGTCGCCAGCAGCGTTCGCATTGGATTAAACATCAACCTTGAAATGAGCACTCTTGCAGGTACGTGGGCTTCCCGTGGTATTGCCGCTATTGGGTTTTATGGCGTTGTGCAGAAAGCTGCGGAGAGTGCTCATCGCCTGCATATTCAATTTCCTGCCTATTATGCTGCGCTTTATGCACAAGGGCTGGAAATGCTTTACTTTCTTATTGAGTCGGTATTCCAAAAGGCGGGCGCTATCGAAGCACAATGGGCATCAAATGACGACATTGTGGGCATCATTAGCCGGATGATCCAATAATCATGATGAAGATTATCAACCGCTTTTTACGGTGGCAGGGGCGTATCTTCTTTTCGGTTTACGGCCCAACCGTACTGACCATTGTTTTTGCCCTGCTTCAGGCTCATTTCTTCCCGGGTAGTCCGGTCTGGCCAATTGGTGTTTTCTTCGTAGCCGTAATGTTTATTTTTGGTCGTTATGTGAAACGCTGAACGTCCCAATATTGAATACACACTGATAAGGAAATTACATGTCTGCTCCCGCACATTTATGGCTTGAAGATGAAAGCGGCTCTCCGGTAATCGGAAGCTGTATGATGCCACTGCGTCTGGGCTCTATCGAGTTAAAGTCCTACTCTCATGGTATAACTATCCCGGTCGATCCGAACTGGGGGAAACTTACAGGAACGCGTCTCCACCGCCCTATCACGATAGTGAAGGAGTTTGATCAAACAACGCCACTGCTTTACAGAGCTGTCTGCGAAGGTCGAACCATGAAAAAGGCGACAATCAGGATGTACCGTATTCTGGAATCAGGCATTGAGGCCGAGTATTTCAATATCATTCTGGAAAACGTCAAGTTCACCACGGTTGCGCCATACCTGTCTCCTGACGGTATCAGTGGGACTCATCTTGAAACGCTCGAATTACGCTATGAGGCGATTACATGGAAATATACAGACGGTAATGTGATCTACCGCGACACATGGAATCAATTAGCTGCATATTGAAATAATAATGCCCGGCATGGGTGCCGGGAAGCGGGTTTGGCTTATTTTAACCAGCACAGCAAATAACACAGAATTACATACCGGAACTCTTTTTACGCCATCAGGAAATACTATTATTTCAGATGCCATTAACATTATCACCCCTGCGCTGCCTCGCCGCATATCCCACTCGGTGGCTTTACCTGCCCACCAGCCGCAATCTTTGTCAGAACACCTTTCTCGTGAGCAGAGGCTCGATACCCAAAACTGGCTGGCCATAAAACGCAAAAAATGACGGCGAGTGATAATGAAGTGCGTGGAAGAGACTGACTCATTATCGTCGTTTAACGCCTGTTTTTCGTACTGCTTTTGAAAGATTCCAGACAACAAGCAGCTAACACAGCTTTTAATCCTGGGGTGGTTAAGGATAGCGGATACCGATTAGATGCTTTCACTATCGTACTCTTTAAAATTATTAAATTTCATATCCTTAGTTCAAAATCCGGGGGGTTCGCTATCAACGATCCCGATGTTGATAACGAGATCCGCTGCATTAGCAATAACCATCAGGTCTGCCGGCTGGAACCCTTTCATCTGGCTGGCGATCATTTCACCTGCCTGTTATGCTGTATGGACAACCAGTAAATGGAGTCCATCTTGGTCAGACGTGCTGCAACGCACCGCCTCGAGTTCGACGCGGCTGCAATTTATCAATATCCCGAACACCTGCGCGAGTGGCTGGAAGGCCTGCCCAATCAGCCCGGCGTATATACCTTTCACGGCGAAAGTGATTCGCTGCCGCTCTACATTGGCAAAAGCGTCAACCTGCGCTCGCGGGTGATGTCCCATTTTCGCACGGCGGATGAGGCAAAAATGCTGCGCCAGTCGCGGCGCGTCAGCTGGATCCCGACCGCAGGCGATCTCGGCGCGCTGCTGCTGGAAGCGCAGATGATTAAAACGCAACAGCCGCTGTTTAATAAGCGCCTGCGTAAGAATCGTCAGCTCTGCTCGTTGCAGATCACCGACGGTAAACCGCAGGTGGTTTACGCCAAAGATCTCGACTTCAGCCAGTCACCCAACCTGTTTGGCCTCTATCGCAGCCGCTTTGCCGCGCTGGAACGGCTGAAGCAGCTGGCCGATGAGTATCAGCTCTGCCACGGCCTGCTGGGGCTGGAAGCGCTCAGTGCTCAGCGCGGCTGCTTCCGTTCCGCGCTGCGCCGCTGTGCCGGTGCCTGCTGCGGCAAAGAGCCGGTCAGCGATCATCAGGATCGGTTACTGGAAGCGCTGGAAAATGTGCGGGTCTTTTGCTGGCCGTGGCAGGGTGCGGTCGGGCTGGTTGAAGAAGGCAAACATATGACCCAAATCCACGTCATCGATCACTGGTTTTATCTGGGATCGGTCAGCAGTATGGAGGAGGCGAAGACGTTGCAGCGTACCAAAGGTGGCTTCGATCATGACGGCTACAAGATCCTCTGCCGCCCTATTCTGTCGGGCGATTATCCTATTCTGCCACTGTGATCAAAAAAAACCGCCGACGCTGTCCACTTACTATCAGTGGACAAGGCCGGCGGTCTCAGACCGTTCGCTTAACGAAAATTATTCAGCGGGTGCGGCTGGCGGTGCCATTTTGTCATCGTGCGGACGTTTCTCTGTCAGACGCTTTTCGAAGTTGGCGTTATATTGCTTCTTCTGCTCGGGTGTCAGCACGTTATACAGTTTGTTCTGGGTTTCCAGCATCTTCAGCGCATGCTCTTTCGCATTGGCGGTCATTTTTTCCGCCTGAGCCTCTGCTTTGCTCTGGTCGAAGCTGTCCGCGGCAACAATGCTGTGCATCGCACGGCGCTCTTCCAGCGACGGACGCTTCATATCTTTGTGGCTCTCTTTCATGATGTCGCGCATCTGGGTTTTCTGCGCGTCGGTCAGGTTCAGACCTTTAAACATCATCTCCATGCCGTGACGCATTGGCGGCTTATGCATTGCTTTTTCACTGCCGGCTGGCGCTGGAGTCAGGTTATCAGCGGCGGCGTGAACAGCGCTGGCCGCGCCAAATGCCAGTGAAGAAGCCAGTAACAGGGAAGTCAGTTTGCGCATAATAGTGTCCTTATTGATTCGGGATTATGACGACAGCACTCTGTCGCGTCTTCGGAAACAAGCATACGACGCTGAACGTCAACTACTCAGAGGCTGAGTAAAGCCGTGAAAGCATAAAAGACAAAAATTCGGCAATCATGAAGAGAATGCGAAGAAAGGCGTGAGGAATTGCAAAAGTTTATGAATTTAAAGCGAATCTGGCAGAAATCATGGAGAGGTGTGCGGAGAGTGTAAGGGTTAAGTCAAAAAAGCGGAAGTAAAACTCCCGCTTATTCCCGGCTGGTGATAAACCACGTCAGAGCGGCAGCGCCTGGGTCTGTTCGCCCTCTTCAATCAGCATTAATCCGGCTCGCAGTCCGGCAGCCACATTGGGGTTGGGGAACAGCACATACTCACGCGCCTGCTGGACGTAATAACGGGTCTCGCCGTCCTCCGCCAGCAGCGTGCCCTGCGGGAACGCGGTGAAGTTCAGCGTTTCCGCTGACATGTGCAGCTGAAAGTTTTCACTCAGTCGGGTAATCTGCTGCGCCACCCGATAGTGACGCGGGGGTGCCAGCGCCTGTGGCAGCGCATCGCCGTACAGCAGTGCCGCCAGCGCCTGTTGCGTGGCGCTGAACTGGCTGAGATCGTTAGCGCCGAACGGTAACGCTTTCCCTAACTCCAGCGTACAACTGGCCGCGCCGAAATGTTCACAGCTGAAATGAGTAAAGGTGCCGCCCGGTGAACGGTGAAACACCAGCGCTTCCAGACCCGCCGCCGCCAGCCAGTCGATAAACTCTGGCGGCCACGGACGCTCGTTGTGCGGCATCACGCCGAAGCGAGGATGATAAGAGCCGCGGATCGCGGTGTGCATATCGAGGTGCCAGCGCGTCTCATCACACTCACCGACCTGCCAGAAGGTTTCCAGCGTCTGTTCCAGCCGCAGCACGCGGCGGGCTTCGTCGCCATCATCAATCTGCTGCCAGCGTCCGCCAAACAGCCGGTTAATGTCGTAGCGGATGTAACGCTTGCCGCTACGCAGCGCAGAAGGATTACCGAGGATCACCAGCATCCGTTGCTGCAGCGGCTTCTCACCGCGTAACAGCGGCGTGATCACCTGATTGAGTATTTCGACCGGCGCGGTTTCATTGCCATGAACGCCGGCGGAGAGCACCAGCGCCTGTTTGACCGGCACCGTCGGTTCCATTAACAGAATGCCGTGATACAACCATTGCCAGCGAAGATGCGCCGTTTCACCACTACGCTTATGCGGCGCCTCGCCGGACAGCGTTTGCTGTAAAAAGTCCTGCATCGTTCCTCCTTTTGGCCTGAAGCGAACGGCAGCCTCTGCTGCCGCGCCCTTCACTGCTGAAATGCGTACACATTTCCTAAGTCTAGCAGCTTCGTCAATTCATCCAGCGCGTCACGTCCTTCGCGCAGCAGCTGAGGATCGACCAGATCGGCCTGAGTCAGGCGATCGCGATAGTGACGATCAACCCACTGGTTAAGGGTGACGAACAGCCGATCGTTCATCATCACCGCCGGATTGACCGCCTGCTGCTCCTGAGGCGTCAGCACCACCCGCAAGCGCAGGCAGGCCGGGCCGCCTCCGTTATACATGCTTTCACGCAGATCAAACACCTTCAATGCCTTCAGCGGACCACCGCTCTCCACCTGTTCGCACAGATAATCCCAGACGCCCGCGTGCTGACGTGACTCTTCCGGCAGCACCAGCAGCATGCTGCCGTCGGGCTGACTCAGTAGCTGGCTGTTGAACAGATAGGTGTTAACCGCATCCTTCACTGATACCCGATTTTCCGGCACTTCCAGCGCCACAAATCCCGGTACCCGCGCCTGTAACTCGGCCAGTAACGCAGGCTGATCGACAAAGGCGTGCTGATGACAGAACAGCATCTGCTGATTGCTGACGGCAATCACATCATTATGAAACACGCCCTGATCGATAACCGCCGGGTTTTGCTGGGCAAACAGCAGATGATCGGGTGAGAGCTGATGCAGTCGCGCCACCGCTTCACTGGCTTCGCGTGTCTGACGGGCCGGATAACGCTGCGGCGCCATCCCTTCGTGGCTGCTGTCGCGACCGTAAACAAACAGCTGCACGCCGCGCTCACCATAATCTCCGCCAAACCGGTTATGGTTGGCCGCGCCTTCATCGCCAAACATCGCGACCTGCGGCAAAGCATCATGCACCGTAAAATGGCGGCTATCGCGGAAAATGGCGCGCAGCAGTAACGCGGTCTCCGGCGCTTCCATCGCCCGATGAAACTTGTTGTTGAGGTTAGCGACGGTCAGATGGACCCGGCCATCACCACTGTCAGCCGACGGCGAGACCGTGGCAGCATTTGCTACCCACATCGCCGAAGCGGAACTGGCGGCCGAGAGTAAACCCGGTGCGGTTTTCCCGGCGCGGGCCAGCACCTGCTCATCGCTGCCGCTGAAGCCTAACTGACGCAGCGCCGCAATATTTGGCCGCTCATGAGGCGGAATGACACCCTGCAGATAGCCCATATCCGCCAGCGCCTTCATCTTCAGCAGGCCCTGCTTCGCCGCCAGACGGGGATTCGACGGCTGCAGCTGATTACGCGTCGAGGCCTCATTACCAAACGACAGACCGGCATAATGGTGAGTTAAACCCACCAGCCCATCAAAGTTCGCTTCTGTTGCTTTCATTTGGCCGTCTCCGCGCCGGCGAAATCAAGCCCCGGCGATAGCGTGGCAGGCAGCGTCAGATCCGGCGTCTCCAGCGAGGCCATCGGCCAGGCACAGTAGTCGGCGGCGTACCAGGCGCTGGCGCGGTGGTTGCCCGATGCTCCAATGCCGCCAAACGGCGCAGTACTGGCCGCCCCGGTCAACGGTTTATTCCAGTTTACGATGCCGGCGCGTGCCTCAAGCAACAGCTGATCAAACTGCTGACGCGACGGTGAAATCAAGCCGCACGACAGGCCGTAGCGCGTCTGGTTGGCCAGCGCAATCGCATCATCGTAATGGTCATAGCGAATCACCCCGAGCAAGGGACCAAACACCTCTTCATCCGCAACGCCTTCGACGCCAGTCAGTTCAATAATGCCCGGCGTCAGTAGTGCGCTGTGGCGATCCGGCCAGCGCATCGCCAGCAGCACCTTGCCGCCCGCCGCGACCCGCTGCTGCCATTCGCCATAAATTTTTTCTGCCGCTGCGGTCGAAATCACGCTGCCCATAAACGGCTGCGGCTCTGCGTTCCAGCGGCCCGGCTGCAAACGACCGGCCACTTCCACCAGCCGCTGTAAAAAAGCATCGCCTGCCGCGCCGCGTTTCACCAGCAGCCGACGGGCACAGGTGCAGCGCTGACCGGCAGTGATAAACGCCGACTGCAGCGCAATGTGTACCGCAGCGTCAATATCAGCCGGATCTTCAACGATCAGCGCATTGTTACCGCCCATCTCCAGCGCCAGCATCTTCTCTGGCTGGCCGGCAAACTGACGGTGTAGCTGATAACCGGTATGCGCGCTGCCGGTAAACAGCAGGCCATCGATCTGGTTATCCGCGGCCAGCGCCTGTCCGGTTTCCCGACCGCCCTGCAGCAGCGCCAGCACACCGGCGGGCAGGCCAGCCGCCAGCCAGAGCTGCACGGTTTTCTCAGCCGTCAGCGGCGTCAGCTCGCTGGGTTTGAACACCACGCAGTTACCGGCCAGCAGCGCCGGAACGATATGACCGTTCGGCAGATGTCCAGGGAAATTATAGGGACCAAACACCGCCAGCACGCCGTGAGGACGGTGACGCAGGCTGCTCTCACCTTCCGACTGTTCACCCGTCCGGCTGTGATAGGCCTTAACCGAGATAGCGATTTTATTGATCATCGCGCCGACTTCAGTCAGCGCTTCCCAGCGCGGTTTTCCGGTTTCACGGGCAATGGTTTCCGCCAGCTCAGCCTTGTGCGCCTCCAGCTGCGTGGCAAATTTTTCTACCGTCGCCTGACGCTCGGCAAACGGCCGTTTTGCCCAGCCGGGAAACGCGGCGCGCGCCGCTTCACAGGCGGCACTGACCTGTGCCGGCGAAGCCGCCTGGCCCTGCCACAGGGTTTCACCGCTTACCGGGTCTGATTTGACCAGCGATTCAGCCTCGCCGCTTAGCCAGTCTCCATTAATCAGGTGGGTCATGCTTTTTTCTCCTCGCTGCAGAGCGGCACCACGCGCAGGCTATCGCCCGGCTGGCAATGCAACGCCCGCATCTGTTCATCGGTCAGGTGCACACAGTCGCTGTCAGCCTCGGCCGGAATCAGCGCCACGCGGAACTGGCGATAATTGTTGTTGGCGACCAGGCACAGCGGCGCATCGTGGCGATTTTCGCCCGATTCCGCACAGCGCAGCCGACTCTTGCGTACCGCACGGATCCGATCAATGTCGCACTCCAGCGTCGGACCGCCATCAAAAATGTCGACATAGTTGAGGTAGCGAAAACCTTCCGCCTCCAGCACGGCGCGGGCCGGCGCAGTTTTAGGATGCACCTCGCCAATCACCGCCTGCGCTTCTGGTGACAGATAGTGAATATAGAGCGGGTGTTTTGGCATCAGCTCGGCGATAAACGATTTCTGACCGGTGCCGCTCAGGAAGTCGGCTTTGCTGAATTCCATCGAGAAGAAACGGCTGCCGACGCTGTCCCAGAACGGCGAATGGCCGTGCTCATCGCTGACGCCGCGCATCTCAGCCACCACCCGATCCATAAAGCGCTCGCGGAAATTAGCCATAAACAGAAAGCGCGACTTTGACAGCAGATAGCCGTTTTTACCGTCGCGGTAGTCCGGATCAAGGAACAGCGTACACAGCTCACTGCTGCCGGTATGGTCGTTACTCAACGACAGCGTGGGCAGCGCGGCATAAACATTCAGCTCTTTGGATGCATGCACCTGAGTGCCAACCCGGAAGTTATACCAGGGGTCCTGCAGGCCCACCGCCACTTCGATAGCGCAAATCCCGACTGCGCGATTGTCTTCGCTGTCGGCCAGCACAAACACATAGCCCTGCTCGGCGCGCGGTAGCGTATCCTGCCAGGTTTGCAGCGATCGATCGATACGCGCCTGCAAGGTAGCGCTATCAACCGGCAGCGAGGTCAGCCCGCCGCCGGTTTTGCCTGCCAGCGCCAGCAGCTGGCTCAGATCATCGCGTTCAACCGGACGGATTATCATCATGATGCGGACCCTCGTACCAGGCGTTCACAAACCTCGGCGAAGCGTGCCATGCCCAGCTTCACTTCCTGCTCACTGATATTGAGCGCCGGGGCGAAACGCACCACGTTGGCACCGGCGATCAGCACCATTACCCCCATTTCTGCCGCGGCGAGATTGATCTGCTTCGCTTTGCCGGCAAAATCGTCGTTCAGCACCGCACCAATTAGCAGACCCAGTCCGCGAACCTGTTTAAACAGGTGCAGCCGCTGGTTAATCTCGTCAAGCGCGGCGACGATCCACTGGTGTCGCTCGGTCACGCCAGCCATCAGGGCCGGTTGATTAATCAGTTCCATCACTTTACCGGCGACCGCACCAGCCAGCGGATTACCGCCGTAGGTGGTGCCGTGCGTGCCGACGCCCATCACTAACGCCAGATCTTCACGCGTCAGCATCGCCCCGATCGGGAAGCCGCCGCCGAGCGCTTTAGCGCTGGTCAGCACGTCAGGCGTTACGCCGTAGTGCATGTAGGCATAAAGCGAACCGGTGCGACCGACGCCGCTTTGTACTTCGTCAAAAATCAGCACCGCATGATGCTTATCGCACAGCTCACGCAGTCCGCGCAGGAACGCCGGTTCAGCAGGCACCACGCCCCCTTCACCCTGAATCGGTTCAACAATCACTGCACAGGTATCGTCATTAATCAGCGCTGCTGCAGCGGCCAGATCGTTGAAAGGCGCATGCTGAATGTCAGGCGGCAAAGGGGCAAAATCTTTGGAATAGGCCGGTTGTCCTCCGGCGGAAACGGTAAACAGGGTGCGGCCATGGAAGGCGTTATTAAAGGCGACAATGCCGCTTTTAGCCGGACCAAAGCGGTCGTGTGCAACTTTACGCGCCAGTTTCAGCGCGGCTTCATTCGCCTCGGCACCGGAGTTACAAAAGAACACCCGATCAGCGAAGGTGGCATCGATCAGCTGCTTAGCCAGACGCAGAATAGGCTCGTTGGTATAACCGTTGCCGGTATGCCATAACCGCGCCGCCTGCTCCTGCAACGCCTGCTGTAACGCCGGATGAGCATGCCCTAATGCATTGACGGCAATGCCACCGGCAAAATCGATGTAATCCTTGCCGTTTTGATCCCAGACGGTTGATCCTTCAGCGCGGACCGGCACAAATGCGGCGGGCGCATAAACCGGCATCATCCATTGATCGAAATCGTGACGCGAAACCTGCAGTGACATAACCCGCTCTCCTGCTTCCCCGACTGGGTAAAGCTTTTGTTTTAAAATTGTTAAAGGATGTTGTGAAGCAGCTCTACTGTAGAGTGCAGGTAGCGTGCCAGCCAAGGAGATTAATGCATAAAATGGGTCATCAAACGAATTATCAATAACTTAGGTAACGATGATATTCACTTATTTTGCATATATAGTGAATAATTGTCTGATCGAAGCGCCAGCGCCGGGTTTTAATCAGCAGAATTATGCATTTATGGCAGGAAATATCGCTTTTGTGATCGCTGATAAATTATCTGTCCAAAAAAGCTCAGCCGTTGCCCTGTTTTAGCGCATTACGCCTTTTCACGGTGCAGTAAAAGCCGCGATTGCCCGCCGGGCGGCGCGCAGCCAGCCCGGGTTGATTTAACAATTAATCTGCATTTGCCACCACTAACTATGCTGAGCTGAAATCTGGCGAGGAAAATGCTCTGGATGATGGCCGTCGCTATGGCCTGGTGTATGACGTACCCGGTTACACCGATATGCTGCCGTTCTTCGGCGGCGATTCCGGTTACACCGATGCCTTTGTTTCCGCTCGCTCGACGGGCGTGCTGACCTGGCGCAACAGTGACTTCTTTGGTCTGGTGGAGGGATTAAACCTTGTCGCGCAGTATCCGGGTAAGAATGAGCGCAGCAGCGACATCGATGGCCTATGGCGCTCTGACGGCGGCGGTTTTGCCAACAAAGCGCAAAATGTCGAAGCCGTGGCGTAGTATCAGTTGCTGAATGGGTTCCGTCCGTCGCGGGGCTATGTGTCATGGAAAGGCAATGAGATGGAGAACATCGGTGACGCTGACCTCATTAAGTACTCCGCGGTTGGCGCAACCTGATGCTTCAACAACAACATATCGGTTTACGATGAGTACCGTATCAACCTGCTGAATGACAACAATCCACTCGGTCTGGCCACCGACGACGTTACCGCGTGGGCCTGATCTATCAGTTCTGATTATCCCGCTGTGTTACGCAACGGCCCGACAGTGATTGTCGGGCCGTTTTTATTGGTGCGGTGCGCTACAGCGTGACGCCGGAAGCGCCGACTGGTGCCATCAGATCGTAACGATCATCCTGGGAAGCATCGTCCATCGCCATCGGCGGCTGAATTTTCAGGGTGATCCAGTTTGAGGTTACCCGTTGCTGCTTGCTGTCTTCCAGCGTAACCGACAGCCGGTATTCATTGCTGGCACCCGGAGAGTCATCCCACTGCGGTAAAATTACGCTCCAGCCCTGCGGATCGGCGTTACTGGCCGGCGGCGTCAGGCTCAGCGCCTGGGTATCGCCCTGCCAGCTCACCGCCTTGATCGGATTGCTGGCGCGTACCTGAAGCTTCAGCGGCAGGCTCTCACCGGCGTTTAATTGCCACGGCGGCGTCGCCAGGAAGACTGACAGGGTTTTGCGCTGGCGGAATGACAGCACCGGCGTATCGCTGCGGCTGACAATATCGTAACGGCTGCCGCGCAGCGAGCGCGCTTCATCGACATTACTGGCATCCAGCTGGCGACGCAGCGCCACGCCGAAGCGATAATTGAGCTTCAGCCCAAGCTGATCCTGCGTCTCTCCGGCACTGCTGGTTTTATGGGTCGCCGACAGCGTCACCAGCGGCACTGGGGTATACGACAGGCCAAACGACATCGCCGAAGGATTATGGTAGCGGTTGCCGCTGTTAAACAGATCGACGTTTTCGCCCAGATATTGCTGGTAGCTCACCGAGACGCCGAGCTGACGATAGAAAGGCAGGTAGGTTTGACTGGTGATGTCATAGCCGCGCGCCATGCGCTGTTGCTGAGAATTACCAAGATTTTTCCAGCCCGACAGCGGCATGTAGTAATTGGCTGAAAGCCGCAGATTATCATTCCAGGCTTCGGTTCCGAGCGAAGCGCGCTGCAGACCGCTGCTGAATACCCGATCGACAAAACCGTTGTAGCCGAGCAGCCAGTTGCCGGCATCCCAGCGCTGGCCCAGGCCGGCATTACCGACCACGCCATCACCGGTATCGTGTAACCCGAGCTGGCTGAAGGTGAGCATACTGTTCTCGTCAGCCAGCGCACTGAACAGATCGCCGCCGGTGCCGGCAAAGTTACCGTTCATGTCCACCATCAGATCGAGCTGTGCCGTGCCGTACGGCGAAAGCAGCGACTGCCCTTCGCTCTCGACCCGATTGGCTACCTCATCGCGCAGATGATTAAAGGCCCAGACCCCGGCCTGCTGACCAAAGGATGCGTCACTGTCATTGTTGCTGGCTTCGCCGATGCTTTTAGCGATCGATGCCAGCTTCCTGCTCCACTCTTCATCCTGTTCCGCGCTGCTGCCCAGCGTCGGGAGCGCCTCCAGCGACTGACAGTAGCGTGCCGGATCGTCAAATGGCGTCTCTGACACCCGTGTTTCGGTCTGTAACGCGCGGGCGGGCTGGGTAACCAGCAGCGTGGGCGCGATCAAAGAAAGAATCACTGTTTTTCGTATCATGTCACCAGGCATTCGGATTAAGGTTAAGCGTGAGCGAAGGAAAAAATATCTCGCCTTTACCTTAACATATTGTGACAGCGATTCAGGACAGACGTGACAAATTGTGCATATGCCAGAAAATTCTGACACAAAAAAGCCTGCCGCAGCAGGCCCGGAGGAGACAACCGCGCATCAGGAGAAAATTAACCCGCCATCGACATTAATTGTCTGGCCGGTGATGTAGCGCGCATCTTCAGACGCCAGAAAGGCCACCAGCCCGGCGACGTCTTCAGGCTGACCGGCACGCTTCAACGGAATGTTATTCACCCATTCCGCCATCAACTCCCCTTTGCCGTAGGTTTTCTGATCGTTACTGAGGATTTCGCCCCAGACGCGATCGTTGTAATCCCACATTTCGCTCTCAATGATGCCGGGACAAAATGCGTTGACCGTGATGTGCCACGGCGCCAGCTCCAGCGCCAGACTCTGGGTAATGCCAATCACCCCCATTTTGCTGGCGGCGTAGTGCGGTGTATAGATGAAGCCCTGCCGCCCCTGCCCCGATGAGGTGTTAATCAGGCTGCCGCTGCGCTGCTTTACCATATATTTCGCCGCTTCACGGCAGCAGAGCCAGACGCCGGTGGTATTCACCGCCAGCACCTTGTCAAAATCGCTTTTTGGCATACTGTCGAAGCGATCGATGGTGATCACCCCGGCATTCTGGATCGACACGTCGATCTGACCAAAGCGCTCGGCGGCCTGCTGGTAGAGCTGCTGCACCGCGGCCTCATCGGTGACGTCCACCTGCAGCGCCAGGATCTCACTGCCGAACTGCTGCTGGAGCTGTTCGGCGGTGGCAAAGACGCGATCGGCGTTCGATACCATCACCAGCTTCGCTCCATCGCGGGCAAAGCGGGCCGCAATACCGGCACCAATGCCTCGGCAGGCCCCGGTGATCACCACTGTTTTTCCACTAAAATCGCGGGTCATAAACGCTCCTGTTAACTGTGACGGATGTCAGAGAGCGGTGCCGCCTGCAGCTTCTTTTCATGACGACGTAACAGCACCACTTTGCTTTGCAGACGTTGCTGGAACTGGTCAATCACCACTGCGGTGACAATCACCAACCCTTTAATCACCATCTGCCAGAAATCGCTGACGCCCATCATCACCATGCCGTCCGCCAGGAAGACAATCACAAAGGCGCCAATAATCGAACCGGAAACCCGTCCGCGCCCGCCTGCCAGCGCCGTACCACCCAGCACCGTGGCGCCAATCGCGTCCATTTCAAACATGTTGCCGGTCATCGGGTGCGCCGTTTGCAGCTGAGAAGCGACCACCAGCCCGACCAGGCCCGCGCACAGGCCGGAGAAGGCGTAGACAAACACTTTCACTTTGATGATCGGCACGCCCGCCAGCCGTGCGGCTGACTCATTGCCGCCGATGGCGTAGATGTATCGGCCGAGCGGGGTTTTACGCGTCAGGTAGAGCCCGAGCAGCAGAAAGCCGATCATCAGCCAGATCGGGATGTAGACCCCCAGCACCGTGCCGGAACCGAGCAGCGCAAAGCCAGTGTTGCCGAGTGCCGGCAGCCCGACCAGATTGGCGTAGGTGCTGCCATCGTTGAACAGCAACGCCGCGCCGCGCGCCACGTACATCATCCCGAGGGTACAGATAAACGGTGCCACGCCCAGCCGGGTGATCACCGTGCCGTTAATTAATCCCACCAGCACGCCAAAGATCGCCACCACCAGAATCACTTCGGGCACGTTGAGGAACAGGGTATTGCCGCCCCACAGCGGCACGCCGTTGGTCAGCAGCGCGCCCGCCACCATGCCGCAGATGCCGGCCACCGCGCCCACCGACAGATCGATGCCGCCGGTAAGAATGACCAGCGTCATGCCGATCGCCAGCAGTCCGGTAATCGCCACGTGCTGGGTCATGATCAGCAGATTGGACGGGGTCAGGAAGTTGGGAACCATCACGCTGAAAAAGCTGACCACAATCAGCAGCGCAATAAAGGTGCGCGCCTTCAGCAGATACATATAGAGCAGATATTTTTGGTTCATGGAGTTCTCCGGCCAGCTTAATCTTGCGGGGTGGATGCCGCGATCAGTTGCTCTCGCGTTGCCACAGCACGCGGTAGATCGGCGGTAATCCGGCCATCAGCCATCACTAAAATACGGTCCGCCAGTGCCATTACCTCATCCAGTTCCGATGAGGAGAACATCACCGCCAGCCCCTGTTGCGCCAGATTGCCAATCAGGTGATAAACGTCAGTTTTGGCACCGACGTCGATACCGCGCGTCGGTTCATCGAGTAACACCACCTGCGGACCGGTCATCAGCGCTTTACCCAGCACTACTTTTTGCTGATTGCCGCCGCTCAGCGAGGTGATAGGCAGTTCGGCGTCGCTGACCTTGATCGACAGATGCCCAATCATCTCATTGACCCGCTGATTCTCCTGGGCCGGACGGAGCAACCGCAGCGCGCGGCGAAAACCGCGCAGGCTGAGGTCGGAGAGGGTCATGTTGGCGGTAATCGACATCAACTCCACCACGCCTTCCCCCTTGCGATCTTCCGGCACCAGCGCAATGCCGCTTTTTAACCGCTGCTGGAAACTGCGTTTCGCCAGATCTTTCCCCGCCAGTTGCACCCGGCCCGACTGGCACGGCATCAGGCCAATCAGCCCCTTAAACAGCTCGGTTCGCCCGGCACCCAGCAGGCCATAAATGCCGATGACCTCCCCTTTACGCAACGTAAAACTGACGTCGTTCAGGGTGTAACCGCCGTTCTGGTGCAGGGCGGTAAGCCCCTCAACCTGTAACACCGTTTCGCCCTGCGGGGCGGCCTGATAATCAAACTGCTTCTTCTTATCCCCCACCATCTGAGCGATGATCCACGGCACGCTCGCCTCCCGCACTTCGCGTTCGCTGATGAACCGTCCATCGCGGAAAATGGTGATGTGATCGCCAATCTCCATCAGCTCTTCCAGCCGGTGCGAGATATAGATGATGGTGACGCCGCGCCGCTTAAGCTGGGCAATCACGTTAAACAGCACTTTCACTTCAGACTGACTCAGTGCGCTGGTCGGTTCATCCATGATCAATACCCGGGTATCTTTGGAGAGCGCGCGGGCAATCTCCACCAGTTGCTGATGGCCGATGCCCAACTCGCCGAGCGGTGCATAGGGGTCAACATCCAGCTCCAGTCGCTCAAGCAGCGTCTTCGCCAGCGCATACTGATACTTCTCGTTGATCACCCCGCGCTGGAAAAACTCGTTGGCGATAAAGATGTTGTCCATCACGTTCATGTTGGGAAACAGGTTCAGCTCCTGAAAAATAATGCTGATGCCCTGTTTTTCTGCCTGATGCGTAGAGCTAAGCGACACCACTTTGCCGTCCAGCAGAATCTCGCCCGACGAAGGGGTTTCCACCCCCGCCAGCATCTTCATCATGGTCGATTTACCGGCACCGTTTTCGCCAATCAGCACGTTGACCTTATTGCGATAGACCCGGTAATTAACCTGATCGAGCGCAGTTACGCCGGGGTAGAGACGTGACACGTTGCGGGTTTCGATGATCACATCGCTGCTCTGCTGCGGTTGAAGATCTTGCATCTGCCGCTCCTTATTGCCGGCTTATCGCCGCCGGGGTGATGTCCGGCAGCGTCTGCGGAATGTCCCAGCTGCTGAACACGCCGATGACCGTCACCTTATCGCCCACGGCTGGCTTGAATTTCTGCATCAGGCTGGATGCCTGCTGATTAATCGCTTTGCCGTAATCGCCAAACAGCACCTGATCGTTAAAGTCCTGATAGCTTGCGCCCTTATAGGCATCGCGCAGTGCGGTACCGCGAATGATCGGCCCGACCTGAATAGTGACAGTGTCACCTGATTCATCGCGAATTTTCATCTTGCCGCTGCGTGAAGTGGTATTCAGCGCAGTGATTTCGCCGCGCACCGCCACGCTAAACACGCACGGATTCTCCGCCTGGCTGCGGTAGCCATAGGATTGACAGCCGCTGTCGAAATCTTTAGCCGACTGCAGCGACTTGATTAAGCTCGCCAGCGGTTTCGCCTCCGCCGTCAGCTGCGGCACCAGTTTCTGCTGCCAGACCTGATCGATATTTGCCATCTGCGGATTGGGGGGATTTTTCAGCTCGGCCAGCTGTTGCTGTGACACTATTCGGCAGCCGCTCAGCAGCAGGACCACCAGCGTCAGCCAGACTCTTCCGGACATCTCATTCTCCCTGGCGCCCGCTCGGGCAGGCGCGCGGCGGTTAATTACGACTTGAAGTTAAAATCCTGCACGCCGTTGGCATTGTCCGGTGTAATCAGGATGCCGCGGAACATCACGCGCTGTTTTTCTGGCTTCGCGCCTTTCTGGATGTAATTGTCGAGATCGGTTACGCCCTGCGCCGCAATCGCCTGCGCCTGCAGCATCACCGTGGCTTTCAGGGAGCCTGCCTTCACCGCATCCCGCTCGTCATTGCTGCCATCAATACCCACTACGATCACATCATTGCGTCCGGCCGCTTTCAGCGCTGCAATTGCCCCCAGCGCCACCGGACCATTGCCGCAAATCACCCCTTTCACATCCGGATGCGCCTGCAGAATACTGTCCATGATCCGCTTGCCGTCGATCAGCGTCCCTTTGGCATCCTGACGCGCGACGCTCTGCATATCGCTGTACTGATCCAGCACCTGATGAAACGATTTGGAGCGCGTAACGCAGTTATTGTCGGCCAGGTTACAGGTCAGCTCGGCATACTTGCCCTTCTCGCCCATCTTCTCGACAAACACGTTGGCCACGTCAGACCCCGCCTGGAAGTTGTTGTGGGTAATCTGCGCCAGCGCCACATCGTCTACCGGGATTTCGCGGTTAATCAGCACCACCGGAATGCCGGCATCTTTGGCCTTTTTGATCGCCGCCACGCTGGCCGTTGAGTCGGCGTTATCCAGCACGATACCCTGCACTTTTTTGCCGATAGCCGCATCGATCAGTTCGCTCTGCTTCTTCACATCTTCGCCGTGCGACAGCACCGAGGTTTTGTAGCCCAGCGCCTGGGCTTTGAGGTTGGCGCCTTTGGCTTCAGAGGCGTAATAAGGATTATCAAGTGAGTTGACCAGAATCATAATGGTGCCTTTCTCGACGGCGAACGCCGCTTGCGAAACCAGACAGGCGGCCACAGCAGTGCACAACAGGGTACGGTTTTTCATGATGTTCTCTCTTATCGTTATCACTGGTTGGTGATTCCCGGGTGTCAGGGCAGCCTTACCAGATGGTAAATCCGCCATCGATCATTAAATCCGCGCCGGTAATCATGTCGCTGCCGTTGCTGGCAAAAAACAGCACCGCCGCGGCGATCTCATCGGTGTATGCAAAGCGGCCTAACGGAATCAGTTTTTTCATCAGCTCGCCCTTCTCACCGCGCCAGGCTTTTTCGCCCATCGGCGTCAGTACTACGGTGGGCGAAAGGGTATTGACGTTGATGCGGTGCGGCGCAAACTCTTTGGCCATCACTTTGGTCATGCCAAGCAGCCCGGCTTTGGCCGAGGTGTAAGCGACGTGGTTATCGATCGCAATCGAGGCCGCCTGCGAGGCAATATTGATAATTTTTCCGCCGTTACCGGCGGTGATCATCAGCCGCGCTGCCGCCTGCGAGCAGAGGAAAGGACCGGTAAGGTTGACGGCGATCTGCTTCTGCCACTCGGCAAAATCGGTATCAATCACCGGCTGTAACATCACATATCCGGCGCAGTTCACCAGGATATCAATGTGGCCGTAGTGGGAAATAACCTGATCAAACGCCTGGCTAACAGCGGCGGGATCGGTGACATCGCAACAGACAAACTGCACCCGATCGGCGGCAAACTCTGGCTGCAGGCTGGCAACCCTGTCCGCTTCGAACGGCGGATAAAGCAGCGCCAGACGCGCCCCCTTTTCCAGCAACATGCTATTGGTCGCCATCGCAATGCCGCCCAGGCCGCCGGTCACCACCGCGACTTTGTCAGCCAGATTCAGCGCGGTATCCACGCCATATCGCAGGTTTACGTCATATTCACCACTCATCCCACTTATCCCCTCAGTTTTTTGCCGTCGCCGTTGACGCAATCATTTTCGAACAAAAATATAAGCTATCGAAAAGAAATGATATGTGGGGCAGATCAAATTTCGACCATCTGCTGGTCAGCGATGATTATCTTATTGAAAAGACGTGATCTGGCTTGCAATGCGCAAATAAAAGTAGAAAGCATCAATCGTAAAAGCGGGTGTGATTCAATAACCTGCATCTTTTTAACTTTCGTTCGAAAATGAACATCTCTTGCGGCCATCTCGCATTCATAAAAATGGCGCGTTAAACTCTGCGACAGATCCTTCTTCGCCTGAATACCCTGCGATTGGAAAAGGGAGCATTTCGATTGAAAAGCAAAAGTGAGCAGTTAGCTGACATGCAGCAACGCCGCGAAAAGATTCTGGAGATGATCCGCGAGGATGGCACCGTCACGGTCAAAGCGCTGACGGAGACCTTTGGCCTGACTGAAGCAACCTTGCGCAGCGATCTGCGAATGCTGCAAAAACAGGGTTTTGTCCAGCGCTACCACGGGGGCGCGACCCTGATGACTGGCAAACAGAATACCGGCGCGATGCTGCTTGAGCGGCAAACCCATCTGGAAGAGAAAGAAGCCATTGGCCGGCTGGCGGCACAGCACATCGAAAATGGTGACACAGTGATTTTCGATTCCGGCACCACCACCACCGCCATCACCGACGCCATTACTCATATTCGCCGCTTATCGGTGGTCACTACGGCGGTGAATATCGCGCTGAAACTGGGTGGGGAACCCGGCATCAATATTCTGCTGACCGGCGGCACCTTCAAGTTCCCGACGCTATCGACCTCCGGTGAAAAGGCAGCCAGCTTTTTTGAAAACGTATTAGCTGAGAAACTGTTTCTGGCGACCGCCTGCATCTCACCTCGCCTCGGCCTGAGCTTTCCGAGCGAAACCGACATCAAGGTCAAGCTGGCGATGATTCGCTCAGCCAACACGGTGTATGTGGTGGCCGATTCCAGCAAGATTGATAAGGTGTCGATGTTTGCGCTGCCGTGCGACTGGAGCAATATCCACTATCTGATTACCGACAGCGGCATCACAACGGCGCAGGTCAACGCGTTCGAGGCGCTCGGCGTAAAAGTGCTGGTCGCTCCGCTGCCGCTAAAGCGGGCAATGTAACCGACTGTTCCGTCGCTGTTATGCCGGGCAGCAAAAGATCATCTGAACGACATGTTGTCGGGTCAGGCTGTGATTACGATGCGGAAAATAGCCACCCGAAAGGGGATTAACCAATGAAAGACGATATTTTTGAACGCAGGCGGGCACGGGCATTAGCGCTGATGGCGGATAAACAGATATGGGCCAGCAGCACGGCTCCACCGTTACATCGACTGCTGTGGAAAATGAACATTAACCTGCCACCGCCGCCTTTCAGTGACTTCTGGCTCAACCTGCTGGTATTTAGCTCAATGTATATTTTGTTGATACCGTTGCTGCTTTTCCTCCCTACATTTTCACTACCCACCTTAGACGCAGCGTCAATCGAAACCAATCTGCTGGCAGGGCTCTTTTTCGGCCTGGCCATGGCGGGATTCTACTCGTGGTGCAGATGGTTCCACCGCCTGCCTGAATGGCAGCAGTTATAAGGCCCTCAACCCCGCCCTTCCGCCCAATCCGCGCACCCCAGCCAGCCGGGCAGCAAGTGCCTGGCTATCAGCCCGCTCCCCCCAACATTAACGCCTCTCCGCCCTTCACCCGAAACGCGCACCCCAGCCAGCCGGGCAGTAAGTGCCTGCCCGAAAAGCAAGGTGTGTGAGCCACGGATGGCGAGCCCAGTCCGCAGGGACGCGGGATTCCGTTGCGATCGGGCCGGCACTTGCTGAACGTCGCACCTGACTATCAGCCCGCGCAGCAGCATTGTTGCTGTCAGCCACACCTGGCTATCAGCCTGCTTCCCCCAACATTAACGCCTCTCCGCCCTTCACCCGAAACGCGCACCCCAGCCAGCCGGGCAGCAAGTGCCTGCCCGAAGAGCAAGGTGAGCGAGCCACGGATGGCGAGCCCAGTCCGCAGGGACGCGGGATTCCCTTGCGATCGGGCCGGCCCTTGCTGACCGCTGCACCTGACTATCAGCCCGCGCAGCAGCATTGTTGCTGTCAGCCACACCTGGCTATCAGCCCGCTCCCCCAACATTAACGCCTCTCCGCCCTTCACCCGAAACGCGCACCCCAGCCAGCCGGGCAGTAAGTGCCTGCCCGAAAAGCAAGGTGTGTGAGCCACGGATGGCGAGCCCAGTCCGCAGGGACGCGGGATTCCGTTGCGATCGGGCCGGCACTTGCTGAACGTCGCACCTGACTATCAGCCCGCGCAGCAGCATTGTTGCTGTCAGCCACACCTGGCTATCAGCCTGCTTCCCCCAACATTAACGCCTCTCCGCCCTTCACCCGAAACGCGCACCCCAGCCAGCCGGGCAGCAAGTGCCTGCCCGAAGAGCAAGGTGAGCGAGCCACGGATGGCGAGCCCAGTCCGCAGGGACGCGGGATTCCCTTGCGATCGGGCCGGCCCTTGCTGACCGCTGCACCTGACTATCAGCCCGCGCAGCAGCATTGTTGCTGTCAGCCACACCTGGCTATCAGCCCGCTCCCCCAACATTAACGCCTTTCCGCCCTTCACCCGAACCGCGCACCCCAGCCAGCCGGGCAGCAAGTGCCTGCCCGAAGAGCAAGGTGTGCGAGCCACGGATGGCGAGCCCAGTCCGCATGGACGCGGGATTCCCTTGCGATCGGGCCGGCCCTTGCTGACCGCTGCACCTGACTATCAGCCCGCGCAGCAGCATTGTTGCTGTCAGCCACACCTGGCTATCAGCCCGCTCCCCCAACATTAACGCCTCTCCGCCCTTCACCCGAACCCCAGCCAGCCGGGCAGCAAATGCCTGCCCGAAAAGCAAGGTGTGCGAGCCACGGATGGCGAGCCCAGTCCGCAGGGACGCGGGATTCCCTTGCGATCGGGCCGGCCCTTGCTGACCGCTGCACCTGACTATCAGCCCGCGCAGCAGCATTGTTGCTGTCAGCCACACCTGGCTATCAGCCCGCTCCCCCCAACATTAACGCCTCTCCGCCCTTCCGCCCAATCCCCGCATCCCAGCCAGCCGGGCAGCAAGTGCCTGCCCGAAAAGCAAGGTGTGCGAGCCACGGATGGCGAGACCAGTCCGCAGAGATGCGGGATTCCCTTGCAGTCGGGCCGGCCTTTACTGACCGCTACACCGCTGCATCCCCGCAACACCGCAACTTTGCACCCGCACATACACTCCCTCTCAACACGCCGCAACGCGCGCCATCACCCCAACCTGGAAGTCAGCCCGGTAATAACGCACCACCTCACCGACCAGCAACAACGACGGCGAAACCGGCTTCTCCTGATCCACCGTCTGCGCCAGCCCGGCCAGCGTGGTAATCAACACCCGCTGATCCGGCCGGGTACCGTTCTCAATGATCGCCACCGGCGTCAACGCATCACGCCCGTAATCCTGCAACTGCCTGCTGATCGAAGCACTCCAGCTCAACCCCATATAAAACACCAGCGTCTGGTTATCCGCCGCCAGCGCGGCCGCATCCAGCTGCGGCTCCCCGCTGCGCCCGTGCCCGGTGATCAGCCGCAACGACTGCGCGCAATCACGGTGGGTCAACGGAATACCACTGGCCGCCGCGCAGCCCACCGCGGCGGTAATCCCCGGCACCACCTCACATCGAATTCCGGCCTGCTGCAGACTCACCATCTCCTCGCCGCCGCGACCAAAAATAAACGGATCGCCGCCTTTCAAACGGATCACCTGGCGGCCACTGCGTGCCAGATCCACCAGCAACTGATTGATCTGCGCCTGCTTCAGACCATGCTGCCCAGGCCGCTTACCCACATCAATGCACAACGCGCTCTCGGGCACTTCCGCCATCACCGCCTCGCTCACCAGCCGGTCATACACCACCACCTCGGCACGCTGCAGTAAACGCAACGCTTTCACCGTCAGCAACTCAACGTCGCCCGGCCCGGCACCCACTAACCACACCGCGCCCTGCGGCGGGACACTGCCCTGCGGCGACAGTAATTTATCCAGCGACTCAATTAACAGCGTCATGACACCTCCGTAACCGATTGGGAACGCAACAGCTGTTTCAGTTCCGGAATACAGGAACCACACTGCGTGCCGCATTTAAGCTTCTCACCCAGCGCCTGAGTCGTATCACACCCCTGCGCCACCGCCTGCAAAATGGCCTGCTCACCGACCGCCATGCAACTGCAGATAATCCGCCCCGCCGCCTGACCCTGTGCGGCCTGGCCTGCCAGCAGCCGATGCCGCCGAAACGCATCCGACGGCGCAGCCTGAAACGCGGCAGCGACGAAATTATGGTCGACTGCCGGCAAGCCAGCCCCGGCATACAATGCCAGCTGCAGCATGCCGTCTCGCCATGCCAGCACCCGGTAATCACTGCCGCTGCCGTCAGCGATCTGCAACTGGCATCCGCTAAGATCATAATGCGCTGCCAGCCACGCTTGCGGCGTATGCTCGCCAGCAACCACATAACGCTGCACCCCGGCATAGGGTGACCGCGCCCAGTAACGCAATCCCGCAGGTGACGCCAGCGTCGGCTGCCATAACCAGCCTTGCCAGCTCACCGGCAACGGCATAATCCGCACCGGCGTCTGCTTCAGCGCCGGCTGTCGCGAAAACGGACAGCCGCGCGCGGCGATCAACACATCGACATGGCTCTGCTGACTGAACTGCCGGTTCCAGTGCATCGGCACAAACAACTCCCCGCGTCGCAACCCGCGATCCAGCGTCACCCGCGCGCTGATCCAGCCAGACAGCGACTGCACACGGGCCAGCGCCCCCGCCGTCAGCCCATAGCGGGCCGCGTCGGCCGGATGAAGCGCCACAAACGGCTCGTCACAGTGCTGCATCAGCCGTGGCACCAGCCCGGTGCGGGTCATGGTATGCCACTGATCGCGCACCCGACCGGTATTCATCAGCAACGGATAAGCCGCCGCGCGGGGCGTCAGCGCGGGCGTCGCCGGTACCCACAGCCGGGCTTTGCCATCTGGATGATAGAACCGGCGATCGCTAAACAAGCGGGCGCAGCCAGCAGGATACTCAGCGTTGACCGGCCACTGAACCGGACGCAACGCATCCCAGTCCGCATCACTTAACTGCGCCAGCGCGCTGATATCAAACGCCCGCTGACCGCCGTTCTCAAAGCCCGACAGCGCCGCATGTTCACGGAAAATCGCCGCCGGATGCTGCCAGTTAAATCCGTCAAAGCCTAAACGCTGGGCCACCTGAGCCAGCAGCCACCAGTCGGGACGGGCATCGCCGGGCGCGGCGGCGAAGGCGCGCTGACGCGAAATCCGCCGTTCTGAATTGGTCACGGTGCCATTTTTCTCGCCCCAGCCGTGGGCCGGCAGCAGAATGTCAGCAAACGCGCTGGTATCGGTTTGCGCCATCACGTCCGACACAATCACCAGCGGACAGGCCGCCAGCGCCTGCGCCACCCGATTGCCCTCTGGCATTGAGACCGCCGGATTGGTGCCCATAATCCACACCGCTTTAACTTCGCCGGTGGCGATAGCCTGAAACAGCTCCACCGCCGTCAGGCCGGGCTGACGGGCGATAGTCGGGCTGCGCCAGAAACGCTGCACCCGATCGCAGTCAGCCGGATCAAACCCCATATGCGCCGCCAGCTGATTAGCCAGCCCGCCCACTTCACGTCCTCCCATCGCATTTGGCTGTCCGGTCAGGGAAAACGGACCGCAACCCGGCCGCCCGATCTTGCCGCTTACCAGATGCACATTGAGGATCGCCTGATTGTTATCACTGCCGGTGATCGACTGATTAATCCCCATGCACCACAGCGTCACTACCCGCCCGGTCTGGCTGAACAACCGGTAAAAGTCGGTCACCTGCTGCGGCGTCAGATCGCACTCGGCGGCGACGTGCGCCACCTGCCACGGCTCCGCCGCCGCCAGCGTTTCCGCCACGCCGCTCAGGTGCGGCAGCATGGTCTGATCGATGCCACCCTGCTTGTCCAGCCAGCGCAGCAGGCCGGAAAACAGCAGCGTATCGCTGCCAGGACGCAGCGGCAGATGCAGATCGGCCAGGTCGCAACTGGCGGTGCGTCGCGGATCGATCACCACCATCCGCATATCAGGTCGCTGCTGCTTCGCCTGCGCCAGCCGCTGCCAGATCACCGGATGTGCCCAGGCCGCGTTGGAACCGACCAGCACCACCAGATCGGCCTGATCCAGATCCTCATAACAACAGGGCACCGCATCCGCACCGAATGCACGCTTATAGCCGATCACCGCCGAGGCCATACAGAGCCGCGAGTTGGTATCGATATTGGCGCTGCCGATATAGCCCTTCATCAGCTTATTGGCGACGTAATAATCCTCAGTCAGCAACTGGCCGGAACCGTAAAACGCCACCGCCTGCGGGCCGTCACGCTCGATCACCGCGCGTAATCCCGCCGCCGCCGCATCCAGCGCCGCGTCAAGCGTCACCGGCTGGCCATTAACCTGCGCCTTCAGCAACCGTCCCTGTGGCGTCAGCGTCTCGCCTAACGCCGCTCCCTTGACGCACAACCGCCCGGCGTTGGCCGGATGCCGCGGATCGCCCGTCACCTGCGCCCGATGATTGTCCTGCGGCGTCACGCAGACGCCACAGCCGACGCCGCAATAGGGACAGGTGGTATTCATGATGCCTGCGCCAGTTGATTCGCCGGACGGTTAGCCAGCCAGATCTGCCCCGCTTCCAGCTTCACCGGCCAGCAGCGTAACGGGTGCTGCGGATTATCCAGATTCTGACCGTCCCGCAGCCGCACCCGCTGCTTGTAAAGTGGCGAAATCACCACCGGCTCGCCGCCAACATCACCGAGAATACCGCGCGACAACACGCTGGCTTCGCTGCCTGGCTCGCGATCTTCCAGCGCATAAAGCGTCTCGCCAAAGCGGAACAGCGCGATACGCTCACTGCCGAGCCGCGCCCCGATGCCGGCCTGCTGCGGCACCGCGTCAAGAACGCAGACCGCGTTCCATCGCTCGGCCGGCAGTTGCAGCAACGGGCGGGACGTGGCCGCGTCCGGCTGGCGCTGGCCACGCACCCGGCTGTAGTGCAGGCTCTCATCCGGCCGATCGCTATTGATCGTCGGAGTGAACAGCGCCAGGCGTGACGCATCGGCCAGCGTGGTCTGCCATTCGCACTGGTACGCCCCGACCACCTGCTGCATCTCCTGCTCCAGCGTTGCCGCCAGCCCGAGACTATCGTCAATCACCACCTGACGCAGATAGTCGAGACCACCTTCGAGGTTATCCAGCCAGACACTGGTGCGCTGCAGCCGGTCGGCGGTTCGGATATAAAACATCAGCAGACGATCGACATACCGCAGCAGCGTGGCGTCGTCGAGGTCGCTGGCGAACAGATCGGCGTGACGCGGCTTCATGCCGCCATTGCCGCAGACATAGAGGTTCCAGCCCTTGTCAGTGGCGATCACCCCGATATCTTTACTTTGCGCTTCGGCACATTCGCGGGTACAGCCGGAAACCGCCATCTTGATTTTGTGCGGGGCGCGCAGGCCCTTGTAGCGGTGCTCCAGCGCGATAGCGAAGGCGGTAGAGTCCTGCACGCCATAGCGGCACCAGGTTGATCCGACGCAGGACTTCACGGTGCGCAGCGATTTGCCGTAGGCGTGGCCGGTTTCGAAGCCCGCGTCCAGCAGCGTCTGCCAGATAGCTGGCAATTGATCGAGCCGTGCGCCGAACAGATCGATGCGCTGCCCGCCGGTAATTTTGGTATAGAGATCGTAGCGCGCCGCCACTTCGCCAATGGCAATCAGACCTTGCGGAGTGATCTCACCCGCCGGAACGCGCGGCACCACTGAATAGGTGCCATCTTTCTGGATATTGGCAAAGTAGCGATCGTTGGTATCCTGCAGCGGCAGATGCGCCGGTTGCAGCAGATAGTCGTTCCAGCAGGAGGCCAGCAGCGAGGCCACCAGCGGTTTACACACTTCACAGCCGTGGCCGTTGCCGTGCGCCGCCAGCAGATCGTCAAAGGTTTTGATCGCCTCCACCCGGATCAGGTGATACAGCTCCTGCCGCGACCAGGCGAAGTGCTCGCAGACATCCTTCTTCACCACCACGCCGAGGTTCGACAACTGGTATTCCATCACCTGTTTCACCAGCGCCGCACAGCCGCCGCAGCCGGTGGCCGCTTTGGTACAGCTTTTAATGCTGCTCATTTCGCTGCAGCCGCTTTTCACCGCTGCGCAGATATCGCCTTTGCTGACGTTATGACAGGAGCAGAGCTGGGCGCTGTCGGGTAGCGCAGCCACGCCCGGCGCTTTGGCCGGTGCGCCCGCCAGCAGCGGCAGGATCAGGCTCTCAGGCGCGGCCGGCAGCGGCAGCGCATTCAGCATCATCTGCAGCAGGGTGGCGTAATCGCTGCTGTCCCCCACCAGCACGCCGCCCAGCAACCGGCTGCCGTCGCCGGAGACCACGATTTTCTTGTAAATGCCTTTTGGACCGTCGGTCCAGTGATAACTCTGGCTGCCGACGGTGCGCCCCTGCGCATCACCAAACGACGCGACCTCGACGCCCAGCAGTTTGAGCTTTGTGCTCATATCCGCACCGCTGAACGCAGCGGGTTCTGCCGCCAGATGGCCCGCCAGCACCCGCGCCATCTGATAGCCTGGCGCCACCAGCCCAAAAATCTGACCGTTCCACAGCGCGCATTCGCCGACGGCGTAGATCGCTTCATCGCTGGTCTGACAGCGATCGTTAATCTCAATACCGCCGCGCGCACCGAGCGTCAGACCGGCCTCACGCGCCAGCTCATCACGTGGCCGGATGCCGGCGGAGAACAGCACCAGATCGCTGGGCAGGCTGCTGCCATCGGCAAAGTGCAGCAGTACGCTGCCGTCGGCCTGAGTCTCAATCTGCTGAGTCTGTTTTGAGGTGTGTACCGTCACACCGAGCGACTCGATCTTCTGACGCAGCATGGATGCGCCGCCCTCATCGAGCTGCATCGCCATCAGGCGCGGCGCGAACTCCACCACGTGGGTTTCCAGCCCGAGTTGCCGCAGCGCATTGGCCGCTTCCAGACCCAGCAGCCCGCCGCCAATCACCACGCCGCGCTGACTGTGACGGGCGCAGGCAGCAATCGCATCGAGATCGTCGAGCGTGCGGTAGACGAAGCAGCGTGCCGCATCATGGCCGGGAATCGGCGGCACAAAGGCGCGTGATCCGGTTGCCAGCACCAGCCGATCCCACGCCAGCTGGTTACCTGCGCTGTCAGTCAGGCTGCGCTGCGCCCGATCAATCGCCACCACCTGACAGCCCGTGCGCAGCTCAATGCCGTGCTGCACAAAAAAATCCTCTGCCACCAGTGAGAGATCGGCCGCCTGTTTGCCGTTGAAATAGTCCGACAGATGCACCCGGTCATAGGCTGGCTGAGACTCTTCGCCATACACCACAATCTGATAGTGCTGATGCAGTTCACGGGCGACCAGTTGCTCAAGAAAATAGTGACTGACCATGCCGTGACCGATCACGGCTAATAAAGGTTTGCTCATCAGAAGACTCTCTGCAGCCTGCGGCTGCGTTTCAGGTTGATCGGGATCGAACAGGGTGGCGAGAGTGGCGGGTTCAGCACGCTGCAGGCGGCCGAGCAGTGCGGCCCCCTGCTGGCTGTCACCAAACAGCAGCACGCCGTTGAGGCGTCCCTGTCGCAGAAAGAGACGACGATAGTCGCCGGAGAGCGGATCAAAACTGCTGACCGACGGCGCTTCACTGATATCCCCGGCGCTGAACAGTGAAATGCCGCTGACTTTCAGCCGCGTGCCGCCAGGCTGGGTGCGATAATCAGCCTGTGGCGAACCGGCCAGCTGCGCTGCCAGCACCTGCGCCTGCGCCAGACAGGGCGCTACCAGGCCAAAGGTTTCCCCTTCAATTTCACAGCACTCGCCGACGGCATAGACATCGGTCACCGCGCTGCGCAGCTGGCGATCGACCAGAATCCCACGCTGGCACGGCAGCCCCGCCGCCCGTGCCACGGCCACGGCCGGGTCCACGCCGATGGCGATCACCACCTGCCCGGCGGCGTAATCAGTGCCATCCGCCAGCGTGACGCCGGTTGCGGTGATCGCCTGCAGCCCACTGTTCAGCAAACAGCGGATGCCACGCCCGCGCAGCGCCGTCAGCAGCAGTTCGCCCGCTCTGGCATCCAGCTGGCGATCGAGCAGCCAGCCTTTATGGTGGATCAGCGTCACCTCGCGGCCCTGCGCCCGCAGTGCCGCCGCCGCCTCAATGCCGAGGAAACCGCCCCCCAGCACCGCCACCGGTCCCTGGCCCGCCAGCAGCCGTTCAACATCATTGATGCTGCGGAAACCGCTGACCTGCGGCCGATCGATGCCCGTGATGGCCGGCAGACGCGGCTGCGATCCGGTGGCGAAAACCAGCCGGTCCCAGCCCAGCTGACGCTGGTCGGTCAGCACCGTGCGGGCCGCCAGGTCGACCTGCCGCACCGTTTCACCTGCCAGCAGCGTCACGCCGTGCTGCTGATACCATGACGGTGGATGAATCAGGGTTTCGCTGAAGTGCATCTCGCCAGCCAGCACCGGTGATAACAGCACGCGGTTATAGTTGCCGTGCGGTTCGCGACCGATCACCGTGATGGCGTAGCGCTGCGGCGCGCGTTGCAGCAGGCTTTCGACCAGCTGCATCGCCGCCATTCCATTCCCAATCACCAGCAGCCGTTGCCTCATGATGCGATCCTCACGCCGCCGTGGTCTGTTTTTCATACAGAAAGTGCAGCACCCGCTGGCGTAGCTGGTGATAGCGCGGCTCGTCGGCCAGCGCCACGCGTGAGCGCGGACGCGGCAGATCGACCGGCAGGATCTCACCGACCCGCGCCGCCGGGCCGTTGGTCATCATCAGTACCCGATCTGACAACAACACCGCTTCATCGACGTCATGGGTGATCAGCACGATGGTGGTGTTCAGCTCCTGCTGAATGCGCATCACGCTGTCCTGCAGATGCGCGCGAGTCAGGGCGTCCAGCGCGCCAAATGGCTCATCCAGCAGCAGCACCCGCGGTTTCATCGCCAGCGCCCGCGCGATACCGACGCGCTGCTTCATGCCACCGGAAATCTCACCCGGCCGCTTGTGCATTGCATGGCTCATCTGCACGCGATTCAGGTTGTGCTCAATCCAGTCGCGCATTTCCGCTTTACTGAGCCGGCCTTTAAACACCTGCTGCACCGCCAGCTCAACGTTCTGAAACGCCGTCAGCCACGGCAGCAGCGAATGGTTCTGGAACACCACCGCCCGCTCTGGCCCCGGCCCGGCGATCTCGCGGTTATCGCACAGCAATACGCCGCTGCTGGGCCGGCTTAATCCGGCAATCAGGTTCAGCAGGGTTGATTTGCCGCAGCCGGAATGGCCGATCAGGCTCAGGGTTTCGCCCTGGTGAATATCAAAGCTGACGTTATCCAGCGCCAGAAACTCACCGCTGGCGGTATTGAAGCGCTGGCTGACCTGCTGGACGCGAATAATCTGTGACATGGTGAACTCCTTATTTATCCCAGCTAAAACGACGGACCAGCAGCATCAAGCCCTGCTCCAGCAACAGGCCGACGACGCCGATAATCAGGATGGCGATCAGAATGTTTTCCACGTTGAGGTTGTTCCACTCGTTCCAGATCCAGAAGCCGATACCCAGTCCGCCGGTCAGCATTTCGGCAGCGACAATCACCAGCCACGCAATGCCGATCGACAGACGAACCCCGGTCAGCACTGCGGGCAGCACCGCCGGCAGCAGGATGCGGCGCATCACCGTCCACTCAGAGAGCTGCAGCACCCGCGCCACATTGAGGTAATCCTGCGGAATGCGTTGTACCCCTTCGGCGGTGTTGATGATCATTGGCCAGATCGAGCAGATGAAAATGGTCCAGCTGGCGGCAGGCTCGGCACGCTGAAACAGCAGCAGACCAATCGGCAGCCACGCCAGCGGACTGACCGGACGCAGCAAGGCGATAATCGGATTGAACATCCGCGCCATAAACAGAAAGCGGCCGAGCAGAAAACCGGCCGGAATGCCGACCACGGCCGCCAGGCCGAAGCCAATAGCGACCCGCTGCAGCGACGCCAGCACGTTCCAGCCGATGCCCTGATCGTTGGGGCCGTTGCTATAGAACGGATCGGCAAACAGCACCTGTGCCGCCTGCCAGGTGGCATACGGCGTCGGAAAAGACGGCTCTGACAGCGCGGCAATTTGCCACACCAGCAGCAGCAACAGCATCCCGCCGGTGGCCGGAATTGCCCGCTGGATCAGCGGACGCAGGCGAGCCGGTCTGGCGGCGGCTTTCGGGGTAATCTGCAGCGGGATCACGGTAGCACTACTGTCGGTCTGTACCGGCTGCGCCAGGGCGCGTGCGTCAGTTTTCATGGCATCCTCTCTTAACGTTTGATAGCGAAACTGGCGGCGTAGGCGGCAGGATCGCTGCCGTCCCAGACTTTGCCGTCGATGAGGGTACTGCTGCGCATCTGCGTGGCGGGCAGCGCGATCTGGCCGACCGCACTGGCGGCCTGTTTATAGATGTCGATGCGGTTAATCTGCCGTGCCACCGCCAGGTAATCGGGATCGTCGGTCAGCAGGCCCCAGCGTTTCATCTGGGTCAGAAACCACATGCCGTCGGAGAGCCACGGGAAACTGACGTTGCCGTCACCGAAGAAACGCATCGGGTGCGCGTCCTGCCACGACTGACCCAGGCCGTTCTGGTACTGACCCAGCATCCGCCCTTGCAGCGTCTCAACTTTGGTATTGATCCAGGCGCGCCCGGCTAACACCTGCGCGGTTTCGCGACGGTTATCGTCGGAGGCGTCAATCCAGCGGGCCGCGTCCAGTACCGCAGCCGTGAGCGCGCGTGCGGTGTTAGGGTTCTCATTGACCCACTGCGCGCGGGTGCCGAGGATTTTTTCCGGATGCTCAGGCCAGATCTGCTGGCTGGTGGCGGCGGTAAAGCCGATGTTGTCGCTGATGGCGCGCTGGTTCCACGGCTCGCCGACGCAGAAACCACTCATGTTGCCAATCTTCATGTTCATCACCATCTGCGGCGGCGGCACAACCACGGTGCGTACCTCCTCAAACGGGTTGATGCCGGCATTGGCCAGCCAGTAATAGAGCCACATGGCGTGGGTGCTGGTGGGAAAAGTGTGGGCAAAGGTGAAATGGCCTTTGGCCTGGCTGTCGACCGCCTTTTTCAGGCTGGCCGCATCGGTCACGCCGCTGGCTTTTAGCTGGTTCGACAGGCTGATCGCCTGGCCGTTGTGGTTGAGCGTCATCAGATTCGCCATGTCGTGCTGCGGGCCGGCTACCCCGAGCTGCAGGGCGTAGATCATGCCGTATAGCACGTGTGCGGCATCCAGCTCGCCAGAGGTCAGTTTGTCGCGCACCGCCGCCCAGCTCGCCTCTTTACTGGCCTGTAGCGTCAGGCCATATTTTTTATCAAATCCTTTAACCGACGCCATCACCACGGGCGCGCAGTCGGTGAGCGGAATAAAGCCGACCCGCACCGCCTTTTTCTCAGGCGCATCCGAGCCCGCCGCCCATACGGCATTGCGTAATCCCGGAATCACCCAGGCACCGCCCAGCGCGGCCCCGGAAAGCAGTAACTGACGTCGTGAAAGAGAAAATGGCGTTTTGCTCATCATATTGACCCTGAACAGGAATAAAAAAAGGCGTCCTCCGACATGCCGAAGCATGCGGATGGACGCCTTTATCCAAAGCACTGGCCCCACCGCCGTTGGCGGGAACAATGCGCACTGTCTGTCATATCAAGCAAGCCGCGTGCCAGAATCAGCGTCGGCTATAACACCGGGTTTTCACCCTGCCACGGTTGAAAAAGTAACCGTTTTTGCACTTTCCTGACGCAGGTTGCGCACAAGCGTTGTGCAGCTAACCCTTTCGGGTTAGGTGTTGAGCGTCGCGGCGACAGCCAGCACCGCCTGCGCGATCTCCAGTACCCGTTTGTTCTGGTTCATGGCGCTTTTACGCAGCGCCTGCCAGGCTGCCTGTTCACTGAAACCATGCTGCTGCATCAGCCAGTGCTTAGCCTGTTCAATCACCCGGCGCTCATCAAGTGAGGCGCGCATGGCGGCCAGCTCATCGGCCTGCTGCTGCAAGCGCTGGGACTGTTCACCAATCAGTGACAGTACCGAGCGCCCAAGCTGCGGCGCCAGACCGTCGCTGTCGAGCGTGGCCGCGCCGGGCAGCCAGTCGGCACCGGAAACGTAGAGCGCAAAGCTGCTCTCTGCCTGCGCCGGGGTCAACGGCAGCGCCGCCTGCAGCTCGGCCTGCGCAATTGCGGTCCGGCAACGTAGCATCAGCGTGGTGGCGAGACCATCTTCGACCTGTTTCATCTGATCGAGCCGCGCGGAGAGCAGTGAAAACCAGTTCAGCGCGCCGGTCGCTTCAGCCTGGCCACCGGTGCAGGCGATGCGCCGCAGCCGCTCAATCTCCCGGCTGGCCTGCGCCAGCGGCTGCCATTGGCTACGCGCCTGGTCATCGGCAAACGCGTGAAAAGTCGTAAAGCTCTGCTCCTGGGCCGCAATCAGCGCCACCAGCTGGCTGCGCTGATCGGCGGTGAACTGTCCGGCCGCAAAGCCAGCGGAGCCGATGGCACGCTCCTGTCCGGCCAGCTCCTTGCCCTGCATAAAGCTGAACAGCGCAATCAGCGCGCGGGAGATATCGGGATGGCTGGCGGTATCGGCGGCTTCAAATACCAGGTTGAGTAAGGTGCGGATCACCTGGTTAAACGCCACCATCGCCGCTGGCTGATTGAGTGTCCCCTCCGCGATCTGCTGTCGCAGTGCGGGCAGTTCGCTCAGCGCCTGCAACGCGGCGGCAATCAGATGACAGAAGCGGCTGTAGCCCGGCTGCGGCTGCGCGGGGGGTAGCGCCTGATAAACGTGCTGCAGGCAGGCGCTGACATCCTGCTGACGGGCGATCCGCTCAGCGCTGAACAGCTGACCGTGGGAACAGATCCAGATATTGCTGGCTCCGCGTTCCCGCTGCAGCTGATGGACCAGCTCACTGACCGCGGTAATCAGCCGTCCGGTCTGGAGTAGCCGTTGCAGGCTGGCAATATCGCTATCCCGTGATGCCTGCAGCCAGGTCAGGGCGTCCCTCATGGCTCACCTCTTATCGCCGTAAAACCATTATTAAGCAAAAGACGTGCCGTTTTATCGTCACAATTGCCTGAACGGCTGCCCGTAAATTCCGATTTTGATGAGTTTCTTAAGGCAAACGGATAAAAATTTCTGACAATGAGTGATTAGAAAAACTTAATAGTTTCCAATGAAATCCTTTGCATGGCAGAATGCGCGGCAAGGTTCTCAACCAGTTTGCCGTCACGATAATTCAGTTAGCTTTAACTATCGTAAAGCATGGCGCTTTTCCCGCGCCCTGGCTTACCAGAAAAGCGCCTGCTATCACGCATCGGCAGCCGGTGCAATGGTTTGAATTCTCAAAAGTCTTAGGTAGACTGAACGCAGTACTATCCTGATGTAATCTGACCTTTTTTTTGAATGTCAGAACTTTGGCCTGCTGCGGCGCCATTGTCGGCGCCCTGTTACGTTGGGCCAGGCAATATGCAGATACTTTGATGAGATCACGAGGAACATGGTGAAAAAGAGTCTTGCGTTAACACTGCTGGCGGTCCTTACCCTGGCAGGCTGTAAGGCCCCGCCGCCGCCCGTCACTGATGACACGCTGGTGACCAGCGAAATCAACGGCGTCAAGCTGGTTCATCGGCATGCCGTTGCGGCGCCGACTGAAATTGAACCGGTCAATCAGACCTGGAGAGCGTTGTATGGCGCGTCAGTGATGACGACGCCCGATTACGGCGGCAAAGTGGTTCGCTATCTCGAAACGGGTAAACCGTTTGAAGTATTAGGCAATGTGGAAAATCACTGGCTGGCGATTGCCGATCAGGCTGACGGTCCGATGATCGGTTACGTCCCGTTAAAAGCGGGTGTGGAAAGCAGCCGCTATGACGCCACCGTCCAGAGCGATCGCCCTCGTCCTCGCAAGACGAAACAGGTCTGTGTCGCCGTTGGCGGTGCCAGTAAAGCGTGCCGCACTAACGATACCGCGACCTGGATCTTAGACTAAACATGAAATCCGGCGCATATTGCCCGCAGCACCGTCCTGGGCTGCGGGTACAGGGATTTGCCATTGGCTGGAAGATCACGAATTAATGACTGTGGAATCCCCTGCGCGTGAGGTCACCTCCTCAGGCAATGAGAATCTATTACTTCAGGCTGCTGCGCCACTGCTGAACGCGGTGGTGCAGATTCGTCAGGCAGCCACCCATGACGACCCCGCGGGCTTACGTCAGTCACTGATTGATGAGATCCGCCAGTTCGAACAGCGTTGTAAACAGGCCGGCCTGCCGTTTGAAATGATTATCGGCGCGCGTTACTGCGTCTGCAGCGCACTGGATGAAGCTGCGGCGCAAACACCGTGGGGCACCCGCGGCGTCTGGTCTGGCAACGGCATGCTGGTGACCTTTCACAATGAAAGCTGGGGCGGCGAAAAATTCTTTCAGCTACTGTCGCGTATTTCACAGAGCCCACAACAGCACCTCTGGTTACTGGAGGTGGTGCACTACTGCCTGCTGCTCGGCTATGAAGGCCGGTATCGCGGCAGCGAACAGGGTCGCGCCCAGTGCGACGGCATCCGTAAGCGACTGAAAACCCTGATTGAAGAAACGCGTGCGCAGCGTCTGACGCCGCAGCCGCCGCTGGTGGAGGTGCATCCGCTGGTCAGCACGCTGGCTCGGCCGATGGTCCCGCTGTGGGCCTGCGCGATGCTGGTGGCGCTGATCGGCTGCCTGATCTACAGCGGCCTGAACTGGCGACTGGGCAATGCGGCCGAGCCGCTGCTGCGCGCTATCTATCAGACGCCGCTGCCGCAGATAACCGCCGGTCGTCGTCCCTCTTCGCCTCAGGCGCTGCTCGACCTGCGACAGCGGCTGAATGATGTGATTGCCGCAGGCCAGCTTGAAGTCAGCGACGGTGCCTTCGGCAGCAAAGTTATTATCCCGGCGGATAAGCTGTTCGCCGAACAGGGTACGGTGATCAACCCGGTGGGCCGCGCCCTGCTGGCACGGGTCTCGACCGCCATGAAAAATGTCAAAGGCACGATTCTGGTGTCGGTGTTTACCGACGATCATCCGGTGGATAACAGCCGGTTCGCCTCCAGCTACGAATTCTCGTTCGCCCGCGCCCGCGCGGTGACGCAACTGTTGCAGGTCCAGCTGGCCGACGGCCATACCGTGCGTTCTGAAGGCCGCGGCGACAGCGACCCGCTGCTGCCAAACGACAGTAGCGAAAACCGTACCCGCAACCGCCGCGTTGAAATCACCCTGTTTGCCGCGCCCGAAACGCTCAGTAATCATCAAGGAGCACAATAATGCGCGCTTCCGTACGACTGCTTCTGACACATCGATTGTTATGGAGTTTTATCGGCGTTACGGCGCTGAGCTGTCTGGTGTGGATGCTCGGTCCGCTCTGGACGTGGGGCGAATCGCGGCCGCTGGAGCCGATCCTGCCGCGCCAGCTCACCGTCAGTGCCTTCTATTTTTTGTGGATCCTGTTCCAGCTGATGCCGTCGCTCTATCGCGCCTGGTTTAATAGCCGGTTACTGAATCAACTGCAGGCCGCAGGCAGCGACGATCCCGCCGAACGTCAGGTGACCGAAGAACTGCTCAACCAGCGCTTCAGCGATGCGGCGATGCAGCTCAGGCGCACCCAGTTTGGTCGCCGCCATTCCGGTGGTCTGCTGTCGCGCTTTAATTCCAATTACCTTTATCAGCTGCCGTGGTATCTGGTGATGGGCGCGCCGGGAGCCGGTAAAACCACGGCGCTGTTGAATGCCGGACTGAATTTTCCCCTGACCGATACGCTGGGAAAAAACGCGATCCGCGGCGTGGGTGGCACCCGCAACTGCGACTGGTGGTTCACCGACAGCGCGGTGCTGATTGATACCGCCGGCCGCTACGCGCTGCAGGAGAGCCAGCGTGCGCGCGACGCCGCCGAATGGCACAGCTTCATCAACCTGCTTAAACGCTACCGCACCCGCCAGCCGATTAACGGCGTGATCATGACCATTAGCGTCGCCGATCTGCTGAGTGACTCTGCCGAGGCGCGGTTTGCCCAGGCCAGCGCGCTGCGTGAGCGTATGGCGGAACTGCACCAGCAGACCGGCATCCATTTCCCGGTCTATGTGATGGTGACCAAAACCGACTTGCTGAAAGGTTTTATGAGCTATTTCGGCTCGGTCGACAAAGCGAAGCGTGATGCAATCTGGGGCTTTACCTTTAACTGGGACCTCGGCAAGCCGCACAAAGGCGACTGGCATCGCCATTTCGGCCAGCAATTTCAGCGGCTGGAGCTGGAGCTGCAGCAGCAGCTGGCTGACCAGATGACCCAGGAACGCGACCTCAATGAGCGCGCCGAATGTTTCCTGTTCCCTCAGGAGTTTGCCTCGCTGCGTCCGCTGCTGAATGAATACCTCGATATCGTCTTCTCTGACCATCAGGATGCGGTTGCCTGGAGTCCGCGCGGTCTGTTCTTCACCAGCGGCACCCAGGAAGGTCTGCCTTTTGACCGGGTGATGGGCGAGCTGAGCCGTAAACTGCAGCTGCGTCAGGCGGGCGATCATTCAATTGCCGCCTGGGACAGCGTCAACCGCAACAGCCCGATTCCGGGTAACAAAGGCCAGAGCTTTTTTATTCGCGACCTGCTCAACGATCTGATCTTTAAAGAGAGCGGCCTGGCCGGCAGCAACCGGCGCTGGGAATACCGCAATCAGCTGTTTCACTGGATCGGTTACGGCGTGCTGGCCGGCGGCCTGCTGATTATGTCTGGCCTGTGGGGCCTCAGTTATTACCATAATCAGCACTATCTGCATCAGGTTGAAGCGCGGGTACCGGCTATTCGTGAGCAGAGTCAGCAGGTGATTCATCAGCCTGCTGATAATATTTTTGATCTGCTACCCTTTCTCAATAGCCTGGTGAAATTGCCGCTGTCCGATCGTTTTTCTCTCGATAATCCGCCTCTTACTATGCGGGTGGGCTTATATCGCGGGACGCAGGTCAGCGATGCGGCCTGGGCGCTTTATCAAAATGCGCTTAAGTCTTTACTGCTGCCGCGCGTCGCCCAGCAGATCACCAATATTCTGCGCAATGACCCGGGCGATGATAACGCGTACAGCCGCAATGCCCTGCGCGCCTATCAGATGCTGTATCAACCGCGTAATTACGATGGCGAATTTCTGCGTGCCTGGCTGCTGCAAAACCTGCAGCGCTCGCTGCCCGACTCGGTCAGCACTCGCGACCTTCAGCAGCTCGACTGGCATCTGAGCCAGCTGCTGGATCAGCAAATTCAGTCATCGCCCTATGCACGTGATAATGCGCTGATGATGCGTAAGCTTGCGGAAAATCTGAAAATTGCAGGGCAATCCGGCCCTGTGCTGGCGGTGACGCCCTCGCGCTCTGCACAGCGATTGACCCTGCATAGCGAGTAATGGTGAGGTGTACATGGCTGCTTATACTGCCCCCGGCTGGTATGGCAAGCTGCCGTCAACCGGCGACTTTTTGCATCACCGGCTGAGCGAGCAACAGATCACCCCGTGGAATCACTGGTTCCAGCAGGGTCTGATGCACTGGCATCAGCAGGACGATGCGGTAACCGCGAACTTTTTACGCGCTCCGGTATGGAATTTTGTTCTGCCGATCACCCCGACCCGGCAGCAGGTGCAGATGGGCTGTCTGCTGCCCTCCTGTGACCGCGTCGGCCGGGCCTGGCCGCTGCTGGCGCTGCACAGTTTTCCGCTTAGCCAGTGGCATCCGGCTCAGCTGACCATTTCGGGCGACTGGTTTCAGGATCTGGGCGCGACGCTGCTGCGGGCGGTACAGACGCCGCTCAACGGCGCACAGCTGGAACAGCAGATTCAGGCGCTGCCACCGCTGCTGGTGCCGGCCCGACAGCCTTCCGAGATCATGGAAGCGATCGGTTATCAGGATTTGCCCTGCACGCTGAGCTGGCGTGAAGTGGCTGAACGCTTCGATCCTCAGCAGCATATGAGCTACTGGTGGAGTAACCGCAGTGATGGTTTTGCCCACGCCACCCACAAGCACAGCGGCAACCTCACGGCACAACTGTTTTCATTACTGTTTAACCCGGCGGCAGGTGCACAGCCGGGACGTAATGGCCTTTACCCACCGATGTTTGAGTAAGGCCGGTTGCGTTTGCCGTTCAATCTGGGATAACTCATGCAATTTACCATTGTGCAATGCACTACGGATGTTCCGGTTAAAACCGTCGTGTTTCAACCGCCTGGTGGCACCATTGGCCGCAGTCAGGACAACGATCTGGTGCTGCCAGATGAGTCGCGCGCCATTTCGCGCCTGCAGGCGCTGGTCCATCTGTCGCATGACGGCGAATGCCGCCTGACCAATCAGGGCAGCGTGACGCCGGTGGAGCATAACGGCATCGCGCTTGGTCGCGGTATGCAGGTGCTGCTGAAGCATGGCGATGCGTTGCGTATCGGTGACTATGCGCTGGAAGTGCGCGATCCCGCCTGTCAGAGCGATCACAGCGATCCCCTCGCGCTGTTTGCCGGCAGTAGCGACCAGCCGGCTAATCCGCTGGGCATTCACGACCACCACGAGGTTGAAGAGCGTCTGCTGGTGAACGACGCTTCCCCGGTGCGCCACGAGCGCCATAATGATGCACGGCTGGCGATTGAGCCGCAGGCGGACGAACCGCGCCGCGCCCTGTCGTCCCAGCCGCAGGATCAGGACCAGCTGATCGCCGCGCTGCTGGACGGGATGGGCCTGAGCAACGGCCACGCGACGCCGATTGATGAAGAGCAGATGCGCATCACCGGCCGGATGCTGAGCCTGTTTTCCCAGGGCACAGTGGCGCTGCTGTCGTCGCGTTCCATCCTCAAGCGCGGCGTGAAAGCGGACATGACGATGATCCTGAATGAGGCCAACAACCCGTTTAAGATTCTGCCGTCCGGTAAAACCGTACTGATGCAGATGTACCAGAGCCAGATGCCGGGCTTTATGCCGCCGGAACAGGCGGTCCGCGATGCGCTGGTTGATTTACAGGCGCATCAGCTGGGAATGATTGCCGGTATCCGCGCCATCATTGCGGCGATGCTGCAGTCGTTTAATCCGGCGCGCCTGGAAGAGCAGGCACGCACCGACGGCCTGCTGCCGAAGCTGCCGTTCACCACCACTAAAAAGGCGGCGCTGTGGGACTACTTTACCCGCAACTATCAGCGCACCGCCGGTGAAATTGAAGATGATTTCCATACCCTGTTTGGCGAAGCGTTTCTGCATGCCTATGACATGGAGGTCAATCAGTACAAAGATTCCCAGACGCGGGTAGATGAAGCATGAAGATCGTTTTTGCCAGCCGCTGCCAGCAAGGCCTGCGCGATGATAATCAGGACCGCACCGGTGCCACGCTGGACGATCGCCGGGCCTGTTTCGTGGTCTGTGACGGCGTCGCCGGTCTGCCCGGTGGCGAGATGGCGGCGCAGTTGGTGCGTGACAGCCTGCTCGGCCAGCTGGAGAACTGTGAACAGTTTACGCCCGACTTTACCCGTCAGGCGATCGAACAGTGCCGTTTGGCGCTGCATGAGGCACAGGGAAAGAATCCGAAATTTGCACGGATGAGTACCACCCTTGCGGCGCTGTTTATTGACCGTCAAAAACAGCGTGCATGGTGGGCCCACGCAGGTGATAGCCGGGTTTATCACTTCCGGCGCGGGGTGCTGCATGAGGTCACCCGCGACCACAGCCTGGCCCAGCAGTTGAAAGAAGCGGGCTATGAAAATACCGGCATTAACAGTAATTTACTCTATAATGCGCTCGGCGCTGAACCGCCGCGTGCAGTCAGTTTTTCGCACCAGATTGCGCTGGAAGATGGCGACGCGTTTCTGGTCTGTACCGATGGATTCTGGCTCAACCTGACCACCGGTGAAATGGAACAGGCGCTGCGCATGGTGAACGCCTGCGAAGAGTGGCTGGCACTGATGGAACAGGCAGTGAGCCGCAACGTGAAAAAAGATAATCTCAGCGCACTGGCGGTCTGGATTGGTGAGCCGGAAGAAGCGACATTGCTCTATTCACTGGCTGATTCGGCGCGCTTTCTGCCGCCTCGTTTTTGATTCCAAGGATCCTTATGAAACTGTGGTTGCCCGGCATCGCCACCTTACTGATAGCCTTTTACGCCCAGGCCGAAAATTATCGTGTGGTCTATTCCCCCAGCCTGGCGCTGGAGGTCTACATCGATAACGTGGTGAGCAAAGCGCCCGACGACTGGTGCAAAGAGACGTTGCCGCTGCGCATTGTTTCCGGAAAAAGTAAGGATTCGGCGGTGCTGACCACCTTTTTACCGCGCGTCGGTACCCTGCTCGCCAACCAGTGCGGTTTGCTGGATGTCATGCCGTGGCAGATGACCGACAAAGACGGCGGCGTATTAGCCAGCGGCAGCGCCAGTAAGCTACAGAACTGGCGGCCGATTGTCATGGCGGACGCCACGGCCAGCGCCAGCGAAAGTAACGCCGCGCCGCTTGATCTGTCACGCCCGGCCAATAGCACGCCGCTGCAGCATTTTGATCTGCCGAGCGGCTGCCATTTTCGTACCGCCTGGGATGAGAATGCCCGGACGATGTTTATTCCGGACGTCAGCAAGCAGCAGTGCTCGCCCGACGGCTGGGCCGAAGGCAAAAGTGAACTGACGCTGGCGACACCGGATCATCCGACGCCAGTTGCGGTGAGCTTTTATCAGGGCTACCCGATCGCTAACCTGACCATTCCGGACAGCAAACTGGAAGTGATTGCGGCCAACAATCAGCGCATGATTGTCACCCGCGCCGACACCGCCGATAGCTGGCTGGTTCTGCCGTTCGATAGCCAGCAACATGTATGGCGTTTTAATGGAACTCTGTTGATTAAGATGGATAAGAATGCTGCGCAGCAGGATGCTGACGCTGTGAAATCGCGAGTTGATACGTTGCGCGGCCAATGGGCGCCGCATTTCATGCCACAGCAAAAAGTGAATGTGTTACTCATCGACACCCTGCACGCGGATCTGGTTGATCCTGCCATTGGTGCCTGGCGTAACATCAATTAATTACCGCGCAGCCTGGCGAGCAGGCCGTGTTCAGAGAGTTCACTATGTCGGCAAATGATAATCAGAAAACGGTTCCGAATGCCCTGCCGGACGGATACCGCTTCAACGAGTTTGAGATCAAGGAAGTGATTGGCGGTGGCGGTTTCGGCATTGTCTATCGCGCATGGGATCACCAGCTGGAACGCACTATCGCCATTAAAGAGTACATGCCGGTTTCGCTGGCGGTACGCGCGGCGGATTTGACGCTGGAACTGCGTGGCGAACGCTTCCAGAAACTGTTTAACGCCGGTCTGAATAGTTTTATTCAGGAAGCGCGGCTGCTGGCCCGCTTTAACCATCCGGGCCTGCTGCACGTGCTGCGCTTCTGGGAGCAGAACGGCACCGCCTATATGGGCACGCTCTACTACAGCGGCATGACGCTGAAAGAGTGGCAGATCACCAGTCCGGAGTCGATTTCCGAAGCCTGGATCCGTCGTCTGCTGCCGCCGCTGCTGGGAGCCATCAGTACCATCCATCAGGCCGGTTATCTGCATCGCGATATCTCGCTGGATAATATTCAGATACAGGAAAACCAGCTGCCGGTGCTGCTGGATTTCGGCTCGGCGCGTAAGGAGATCGGCAACCTCTCCGATGAAACCGAAATCATGCTCAAGCCGGGCTTTGCGCCGATTGAGCAGTACAGCGAAGAGGGCGAGGTCGAACAGGGTCCGTGGACCGACATCTACGCCCTTGGTGCCGTGTTGCATAACCTGATCACCGGCAATCCGCCGCCGGTCAGCGTGGTGCGCTGCATTGAAGATAACTACCAGCCGCTGGTCGAGCGTCAGCCGACGGGCTATTCCCTGCCGCTGCTGCATGCGATTGACTGCGCGCTGGCGATGAAACCTGGCGATCGTCCGCAATCGATTGATGCGTTTGCGGCGTTGATCGACCTGCCGGTGAGTGATGTTGAAGCGGTGGTAAACAGTTTCCCGGTGCCGGGCGAGAGTGTCGCCGCAGTGGAAGAGGAGCCGGTTGAAGCCGCAGCGCCGATCGTGATGGCGGTGAATCACGGTGCCGCCGCCGCTGAGCCGGTGACACCGCGCACCGTACGCCGGCTGTCGCCGGGACTGATCGGTGCTGCCGCCGTGGCGCTGCTGGCGGTGATTGCTGCAGTCTGGCTGGCGAATCGTCACAGCGCCGCGCCGGAACAGGTGACGCAATCACCGGTGGCGGCCAGCGCGCCCGCCCCGACCACCCCGGTGGCGGCTGCGCCAGCCATGCTGGCCACGGTCTATCTCAAGCTGGAAAACGGTGAGAATGTGGTGCTTAACGGTCAGCCACTGGAAATCAAACCAGGCAGCAGTGGTTTTGCTGCCCTGAATCTGGCGGCCGGGCAGTATCGTATTGAAGTTCACAACGGCAGCGTGACGCACGCGCAATCGTTGACGATTGATAAACCCGGCACCTGGCTGATTAATCCGGATAACTGACTGGCGGGGTCTCGGGCGGGAGCGGTCTCTCAGGCTGCGCCGCCCGGCTGACCTGACCGCCGGGCGGAAGTGAGGAGTGTTGTTTCAGGTGACGGAGGAGCCTGAGGGATCAGGCCTGCTTCAGGCAGTGACTCTGCTGTAACGTTCGTACCTGATGCGCCAGCCGGCTCAGGCTCTCTTCTTCCATGCCGCGTTTTGTCAGCTCTTCTTCAAGTGAAAAAAGATACTGGGCATTTGAGCCGAGCGGGCCGCTGGCGGCGGCAATTAGCGGTGCGATCGCTTCCGGGCAGGAGTCCGACTCATACAGCGGATGACGCGGGTCCATGATAAAGGTCAGCGCCGTTACGCTGCGCCCATCTTCAAGCTGCAGCTCACACCAGGTCGGCAGATAGCAGCCGGTGATCATCTCGCGTTTCCACAGCAGCGCCAGCTCTTCATGCAGCCGCGCCTCGGGCAGACGAAAAGCCAGACCGCTGGTCCGGCCGCCCTGTTTCAGCGCCAGCATCCGGCCAGGATGAGTGGCGGTGCCCCGTCCGGCAATCAGCCGCAGACAGAAAGCGCGATGCCAGCCTTCCAGCCAGCCGGACGCCACCTCATCCGCTTCAAAGATCGGGTTCCACATCAGAGAGCCGTAACCAAAGATCCATACCGGGCTGTGATCGGGACGGCAGGCCAGCGTAGCCGCCAGCGACGCCGCGCGCTGCTCGCAACTCCAGAGCAGCGTCTCTTCGATATCACCGAACGACGTTTTACAATCCGCTTTTAAAAGAAATTCCCGGGTAAGCAATGCGACCTCCTCGACTTTCACGGCGTCCTGTCCAGATGGCTCCTCTGTATGATCACCAAAACGGCTTCGCGTTTCGTTCACAAAATTGACATTAATCGATTTACTGGTGGGGTTTCAAGCGTGAGGCGGGTCGCAGGATAAAAAAAACCAGATAAACCTGATAGCGCAGGCAGAAAAAAGGGCCGGATATTTCTGGCCCTTTGATTAAAGCAGACTAACCATTTAATCAGCGCTTAGGATGCCACTTATCATCATCGCCTTTTTCATACTCTTTTTTCACCGCTGCCCAGGCCACTTTATGTGCCACCTCTTCGCGGGAATCGTCGCCGCGGCGATCTTCGGCCTCTTTATACTGCGACCAGGCGCTGTTAAACGCCTGCTGGTAGATATCCTGCGCGTGTGCCGGAAGTACGTGTTTAACGTTGTCAGGTAAATCGGCTCGGCTATCGTAAGGCATACTTCCTCCTCGGTTTACTGGGTCATAATAAGTCTGGTTCATGACAGCAAAAACACAAACAACGATTTATGCTCAGTTTAGCGATAAAACGGTTAAATCACGCTGTAAATTCACGCTATCACACCTTTCCATGGTTAAAAACAGACGGATTATTACGGTTTAACCATTTTTTATTGCCTGATTAATAATAGAATATTAGCGATAATCTGGGGTTAATCTGCTTCCGCTGATTTATCTGGCTTAAGTAAAAAGCAGTAAATTTTTCCCGCTCGGGCAGCTGAAAAGATAAACTGCGCGCTGCCCTAAAACTGATTATATTTTAACAGCAGCGCCGCTGCCCTTATGATCATTAACCAGAGAGGATGGTGAATGCCTTCACATGAAAAAACACGTCACAAGGAATTCTCGCTGATATTTCCCATCGTTACGCTGGGTGTACTCTATTTTTTTGGCGCACAAACCTCATTTCCGATCGTGGTTGGTATCAACATACTGGCCCTGATTGCCATTCTTAGCAGCGCCTTTAGCGTGGTTCGCCATGCTGATGTGCTGGCGCACCGGCTGGGCGAGCCATACGGTTCGCTGATACTGAGCCTGTCGGTAGTGATCCTTGAAGTAAGCCTGATCTCGGCGCTGATGGCGACCGGCGATGCCGCGCCCGGCCTGATGCGTGACACGCTCTATTCGATTGTGATGATTGTTACCGGCGGACTGGTCGGTTTCGCTCTGCTGCTCGGCGGCAATAAGTTCGCCACGCAGTACGTTAATCTGGCGGGCGTGAAGCAATATTTAATCGCTATCTTTCCGCTGGCGATTCTGGTGCTGGTGTTCCCCAACGCCCTGCCTGGCGGCAACTTCTCCACCGCGCAGGCGCTATTGATTGCCGCGATTTCAGCCGCCATGTATGGCGTTTTCCTGCTGATTCAGACCAAAACCCACCAGAGCCTGTTTGTCTATGAGCATGAGGATGAGAGCGATGATGGCGATCCCCATCACGGTAAGCCCTCAGCACACAGCAGCATCTGGCACACCGTCTGGCTGATTGTGCATCTGGTGGCGGTGATTGCGGTCACCAAAATGAATGCCAACCCGCTGGAAAGCCTGCTGACCGAATTGAATGCCCCGGTTCAGTTCACCGGCTTCCTGGTGGCGCTGCTGATCCTGTCGCCGGAAGGATTAGGCGCCATTAAAGCGGTGCTGATGAACCAGGTGCAGCGCGCAATGAACCTGTTCTTCGGGTCAGTGCTGGCGACCATCTCGTTAACCGTACCGGCAGTGACCCTGATCGCTACTCTGACCGGCCAGGAGCTGATATTTGGCCTTGAGCCGCCGCAGATGGTGATTATGATGGCGTCGCTGATCCTGTGTCAGCTCTCCTTCTCCACCGGCCGTACTAACGTGCTGAACGGTGCGGCGCATCTGGCGTTATTTGCCGGCTATCTGGTGACCATTATGCTGTAAAGCCCGCCGCCTGCAGACGAAAAAAAAGAGCGATTTCTCGCTCTTTTTTTTGCCTTGCCGCAGCAGAATTACTTGCTGGTATCCAGATCAGGGAAGCTTTTAACCAGATCGTCAATCGCTTTCATCTGCACCAGGAACGGCTCCAGCTTGTCGAGCGGCAGTGCCGAAGGACCATCACACAGCGCGTGATCCGGGTCCGGATGCGCTTCAATGAACAGGCCGGCAATACCCACCGCCATACCGGCACGTGCCAGTTCGCCCACCTGCGCACGACGTCCGCCAGAGGCCGCGCCAAACGGATCGCGGGTCTGCAGCGCATGGGTGACGTCGAAAATCACCGGGCTGTTGTTGGTGACTTTCTTCATCACGTTGAAGCCGAGCATGTCGACCACCAGGTTGTCATAACCGAAGTTGCTGCCACGGTCACACAGGATTACCTGCTCGTTGCCGCCTTCAGCAAACTTATCAACGATGTTGCCCATCTGGCCAGGACTGACAAACTGCGGCTTCTTGACGTTGATCACCGCGCCGGTTTTCGCCATCGCTTCAACCAGGTCGGTCTGACGCGCCAGGAAGGCAGGCAGCTGGATCACGTCAACCACATCCGCCACCGGCTGCGCCTGTGACGCTTCGTGCACGTCAGTAATGATTTTCACGCCGAAAGCCTGCTTCAGCTCCTGGAAAATCTTCATGCCCTCTTCCAGGCCCGGACCGCGATAGGAGTGAATAGATGAACGGTTAGCTTTATCAAACGACGCTTTGAACACGTAAGGGATACCGAGCTTGTCGGTTACTCTGACGTAATGTTCGCAGATGCGCATCGCCAGATCGCGCGACTCCAGCACGTTCATCCCGCCGAACAGTACAAACGGCAGATCGTTTGCTACCTTGATGTCACCAATACTCACGACTTTCTGTGTCATGCCCTTTCCTTTTCAGTGGGTACGCTTAGTGCAGCGTGACCTGTTTTTGTTCGATTGCGTGAATCTGCACTTTGATCATCTCGCTGACCGGGTCCTCAGGACACTGCTCAACGAAATAGGTGAGATCGTTCAGCGCGATATGTTCGCACTCCAGCTGCGCATAGATCAAACCGCGATCGCGAATTTCGTACGGATCGTCAGGATCGATTCGCAACAGCACCTGGCTGACGTTCAGCGCCAGCTCCATTTTCTTCTCTTCCATCAACGCCGCTTTTAACGTGTCGAGCATTTTGCGCATCACGGTAACGGTTTTGGCTTCATCGAGATCGTCATCGTACAGGCGCGCCGTCGGGCTGATGTTGCCCTTGAGCCACACTTCCAGCGTATGCGTGTCGAGCGTTTCACCATTGAACGGATTAATCAGCCATTTCTCGCCATCAATCCAGTCGGCGCGCAGGATCAGCTGGGTTGGGAAGATGACCGGCATCAGCGGCAACTCCAGCTCGGCAGCAATGTGCAGCAGGATCACCCCCAGTGAGACGGCCGTGCCCTGGCGGGTTTTCAGCACGTTGTCGAGCCAGAGCGCGTCAGAAAGTTTATATACCCCGCTGGCGCCGCCAAATCCCCATTGGCGATAGAACAGCTCCAGCAGTTTTTCGAGTTTCAGATCGGCATCGCCGGCCTGGCTAACATAATCACGTGCTTCGGCCACCAGGGCCGCAAGTTGTGCTTCCACCGACACGGCCGGGAAATCGGCGCGGATGGCAAGCGTAGCGCCAATCACCGCTTCACATAACGGTGTCTGGCTAAAATCTAATTGTTCGGTAGAGGTCATACTATCCCCATAACGGCATTTTGCTCAGCGCCAGCTTAATGACCATCACCAGCGCGATTAACGCCACCAGAAACGCGATCCAGCGGGTACGGTCAGTGCGTGGTCGGCGGCTCAATGCCACAAATCCTAAGGCGATGTAGATAATAACCCCTAATAGCTTCTCAGTCAGCCAGCTTCCTTGCGGAGTGAAAGGATAGAAGTGAGTAATCATCACCAATGAGATACCGGTCAACAGTAACAGCGTGTCGTTGGCGTGCGGCAAAATCCGCACCCAGCGCCGCGACAGCATCGCCGATCCGCTGCGCAGCCAGAAAAAGCGCAGCACAAACATCGAAATAGTGACGATGACCGTTAACAGGTGCAAATTTTTAATCAGTGGATACCAGGCGTACATCGTGAGTCCTTTTTCGTCCGCTTTCAGGTTGAAGATTGCCCAAGGGTAACGCGGGGATTGCCACCGTAGTCATTGACGGTTTCCACCGCGCGGTAGCCGTGCTGACGCATCATGTCGCGCACCGCCCGATCCTGCTGCCAGCCGTGCTCCAGCAGCAACCAGCCGCCGGGCTGCAGCCAGTCAGGCGCCTGCTCAATCAGCGTGCGCAAATCTGCCAGGCCTGCGTCAGCCGCCACCAGCGCGCTGCGCGGCTCAAACCGCACGTCGCCCTGCTCGAGGTGGTGATCGCTGGCGTCAATATAAGGCGGGTTGCTGACGATAATGTCAAAGCGCTGCGGGGAAAGCTGCTGAAACCAGTGGCTGAGCGTAAAGCGGGCATTCGGCAGGTTAAGCTGCTGCGCATTGCTGCGCGCCAGTTCTACCGCCTCGGCGATACGATCTACGCCGGTGACCTGACAGTCGGGCCGTTCGCTGGCCAGCGCCAGCGCAATTGCGCCGGTGCCGGTGCCGAGATCAAGAATGGTGGCTGCGGATACCGGCAGATGCGCCAGTGCCTGCTCAACCAGCAGTTCGGTGTCCGGTCGCGGGATCAGCGTGGCGTCCGACACCCGCAGCGGCAGCGACCAGAATTCACGTTCGCCGACCAGATGCGCCACTGGCTCACCGCGGGCGCGACGGCTCAGCAAGGCATCAAGCTGGCTAAGCTGCTGATCGCTGAGCAGGGTTTCATCAAAAGCGATTAACCAGCTGCGCGACTTGCCGATCACGAAGCTCAACAGGATTTCGGCGTCGCGCTTCGGACTGTCGCCGCCGTTCAGGGTCGCAACGGCCTGTTTCAGCCAGTGACGAATATCCATTAATCCTGGCCAGCCAGCGCCGCCAGCTGATCCGCCTGATATTCCTGCACGATCGGCTCAATCAGGCTGTCGATTTTCCCTTCCATGGTTTCATCCAGACGGTAAAGCGTCAGGTTGATGCGATGGTCGGTAACCCGGCCCTGCGGGAAGTTATAGGTACGGATACGGTCAGAGCGATCGCCGCTGCCCAGCAGATTACGGCGGGTGCTGGCTTCGGCGGCGTGACGACGGGCCATTTCGGCAGCGTGAATACGCGCGCCCAGCACCGCCAGCGCTTTGGCTTTGTTTTTATGCTGCGAACGCTCGTCCTGGCACTCCACCACAATGCCGGTTGGCAGGTGGGTAATACGGATCGCGGAGTCGGTGGTGTTAACGTGCTGACCGCCGGCACCTGATGAACGGAAGGTATCAATTTTCAAATCACCGGCGTTGATTTCCGGTAATTCTGCCTCCGGTATTTCCGGCATTACCGCCACGGTGCAGGCGGAAGTGTGGATACGCCCCTGAGATTCGGTCTCGGGCACACGCTGAACCCGATGTCCGCCCGATTCAAACTTCAGGCGACCATAGGCACCCTCACCGGTCACCCTGGCGATCACCTCTTTATAACCGCCATGTTCACCTTCGTTGGCGCTGACGATCTCAACCCGCCAGCGGCGCGCTTCGGCATAGCGGCTGTACATGCGGAACAGATCACCGGCAAAAATGGCCGCCTCATCACCGCCGGTACCGGCGCGAACTTCAATGAAGCAGGCGCGCTCATCATCGGGATCTTTCGGTAACAGCAGCACCTGTAACTGTTGCTCCAGCGCTTCGCTCTGTTCGCGTGCCGCCTGCAGCTCTTCCTGCGCCATGTCGCGCATCTCAGGGTCGTCGAGCATCTGCTGCGCCGTCTCAATATCTTCCTGAACCTGCTGCCAGTCGCGGAAGCAACGGGTGACATCGGTCAGCTGGGCATATTCGCGCGACAGCGCACGGAAGCGTTCCTGGTCGGCGATCACGCCAGCATCGCCCAGCATCGCTTCCACTTCTTCGTGGCGCTCCTGCAGGGCTTCCAGTTTGGCAACAATAGAGGTTTTCATTTAAATGTGGGATTCCCGTAACAGGTAGCAGCAGCCTGGTGCCTACTCGAGACCCAGGCTGTCGCGTAAAATCTGCAGGCGTTCATTATCGCCGTCGCGGGCGGCCTGCTGAAGCGATTTGGTTGGAGCGTGAATTAAACGGTTGGTCAGCTTGTGCGCCAGTTCCTGCATCACTTTCTGCGGATCGGCACCCTGTTGCAGCGCCTGTAGCGCGCGGCCTTCCAGCTCAGCGCGGATCTCCTCCGCCTGAGAACGGTATTCACGGATGGTGTTGACTGCGCCCTGAGAACGCAACCATGCCATGAACTCACCGCTTTCCTGCACCACGATGCTCTCGGCCTGCACTGCCGCCGCTTTGCGCTGCGCCAGGTTCTGCTCGATAATCGCCTGCAGGTCATCGACGCTGTAGAGATACGCATTGGGCAGTTTGCCCACTTCCGGCTCGACATCACGCGGAACCGCAATATCCACCAGCAGCATCGGCTTATTACGACGCGCTTTCAGGGCGCGCTCCATCATGCCTTTGCCAATAATCGGCAGCGGACTGGCGGTAGAGGAGATGATAATGTCGGCTTCCGCCAGACGAGCATCGATCTCCGCCAGGCTGATCACCTCGGCACCCACTTCGGTAGCCAGCGCCTCAGCACGCTCACGGGTGCGGTTGGCAATAATCAGTTTTTTAACCTGATGCTCGCGCAGATGGCGCGCCACCAGCTCGATAGTTTCACCGGCACCGACCAGCAGCACGTTGACCGAGGAGAGCGATTCAAAAATCTGACGCGCCAGGGTACAGGCGGCAAACGCCACCGAGACGGCATTGGCACCGATATCGGTTTCGGTACGGACCCGTTTGGCGACCGAGAAAGTTTTCTGGAACATGCGTTCCAGTTCGCTGCTCAGCGCCTGGCCACGCGAGGAGTCAGCAAAGGCTTTCTTCACCTGTCCAAGAATCTGCGGTTCACCCAGCACCAGCGAATCCAGACCGCTGGCAACCCGCATCAGGTGGCTGACCGCCTCGTTATCCTGATGCCAGTAAAGACTGTTGCGCACATCCTCTTCATCGAGCTGATGATAGTCGCACAACCAGCGTACCAGACGCGTCTGCAAGTCGGCCTGCTGCTCGACACTGAGATAGAGTTCGGTCCGGTTACAGGTCGACAGCACCACGCCGCTCTGCACCATTGGCTGTGATAACAGGCTGTTCAGCGCCTGCTCAAGCGTCTCCGGCCCGAACGATACACGTTCGCGCAGAGCAATGGGGGCAGTTTTGTGATTGATTCCGAGAGCGAGCAGCGTCATGGTGGTTTCGGTTGGGATGTCCCAATAATGTCAGGGTTTTGTGAGGCGCATTCTACAAGATGCGACAGATCAAGAAAAGCCATACAAAGCCTATGACTGTAATAAGATTAACCTGATCGTGCTCAATTTGCTGCATAACAGCATTGACGGCTTAAATATGGATGGTTAGCGTTATCCGTTACGAATTATAAACGTGTCTGAGGAGATGACCACTTGATGCTTTATTCACCACGCACTCTGTTGCGCATTTTGCCCCTTGCCAGCGTATTGCTGGCCGCCTGTAGCGTTAACAAACCGCAAGGCCCGGGCCCCAGCGTGACCGCGCCACAGTGGCAACAGCATCAGCAGGCGGTCTCACACGTCACCCATTATCAGACCCGCGGCGCTTTTGCTTACCTCTCTGATAAGCAGAAGGTCTACGCGCGCTTTAACTGGCAGCAAACTGCCCCTGACCGCTATCGCCTGTTACTGACCAATCCGCTTGGCAGCACCGAGCTGCAGCTGGATGCTCAGGGCTCGGTGGTGCAGATCGTTGACAACAAAGGCAAACGCTACGTCAGCAACGATGCGCAGAAAATGATTTCGCAACTGACCGGTATGAACATTCCGCTGGCGAACCTGCGTCAGTGGATGATGGGCCTGCCCGGCGATGCCACCGATTATCAGCTCAATGAAAACTATCAGCTGCGCAGCCTGAACTACAGCCGTGACGGCCAGAGCTGGCAGGTGTCGATTGCCGGTTACGACAGTAAAGTCACTCCGCCGCTGCCCTCCAGTCTGGAGCTGAAAGAAGGCGATCAGCGGATTAAACTGCGTATGGACAGCTGGACCGTTCAATGATGAGTCACTGGCCGTCACCGGCAAAACTGAACCTGTTTCTCTACATCACCGGCCGTCGTCCCGACGGCTATCACAATCTGCAGACGCTGTTTCAGTTTCTGGATTACGGCGATACCTTGCAGATCAGCGTGGATCAAAGCGATCGCATTCAGCTACTGACGCCGGTGGCGGGCGTCGCGGAGGCAGATAACCTGATCGTCCGCGCCGCCGAACGGTTAAAACAGGCGGCACAGGCGAAGCAGACCCTGCCGCCGCAGGCAGGCGCACAGATTGCCATCGACAAGCGGCTGCCGATGGGTGGCGGTCTCGGAGGCGGCTCATCCAACGCGGCCACCGTGCTGGTGGCGCTGAATCACCTGTGGCAAACCGGCCTGACGCCGGATGAGCTGGCGGCGATCGGCGTGCAGCTCGGTGCTGACGTTCCGGTGTTCGTCAAAGGCTTCGCCGCCTTTGCTCAGGGTGTGGGTGAACAACTTCAGCCCGCAGAGCCGGAAGAAAAGTGGTATCTTGTCGCCCATCCCGGCGTGAGTATCAGCACCCCGGCAGTCTTCAACGACCCCGCGCTAACGCGAGATACGCCGGTGCGCAGTTTAGCGACGCTTTTATCCTCACCCTTCGCTAATGATTGTGAAGCAGTGGTAAGAAAACGTTTTCGCGAGGTTGATGAGCTTGTTTCCTGGCTGCTAGAATACGCGCCGTCGCGCCTGACTGGCACTGGCGCTTGTGTGTTTGCTGAATTTGACACCGAGTCTGCTGCTCGTCAGGTGCTGGAACTTGCCCCGAATGGGGTGCGCGGATTTGTAGCCCGAGGCGTAAATGTTTCGCCGTTACAGCGTACCCTGCGAGGCGATTAGCGAATGCGTGACAGTGTCACCCCGTTCCAGACACTGCACGTTTCGCATCAACACACCCGTGTGAACGCCCATGACCGTATTCGCCGGTTACTGTCGTGCCGTTCATTCTCTGGACGCAAAGCCTGAGGTTCTTCTCGTGCCTGATATGAAGCTATTTGCTGGTAACGCCACCCCGGAACTAGCACAACGTATTGCCAACCGCCTTTACACCAGTCTGGGAGACGCCGCCGTTGGGCGTTTTAGTGACGGTGAAGTGAGCGTACAGATTAACGAAAATGTACGCGGTGGTGATATTTTCATCATCCAGTCCACCTGTGCTCCCACCAACGATAATCTGATGGAACTGGTTGTGATGGTCGACGCGCTGCGTCGTGCTTCTGCTGGTCGTATTACCGCAGTCATCCCCTACTTTGGTTATGCCCGTCAGGATCGCCGCGTGCGCTCCGCGCGTGTACCGATTACCGCTAAAGTAGTGGCAGACTTCCTTTCCAGCGTCGGTGTTGACCGTGTTCTGACGGTTGACCTGCACGCCGAGCAGATCCAGGGCTTCTTCGACGTCCCGGTTGATAACGTATTTGGCAGCCCGATTCTGCTGGAAGACATGCTGCAGATCGGTCTGGAAAACCCGATTGTTGTTTCTCCCGATATTGGTGGCGTAGTACGTGCCCGTGCTATCGCTAAACTGCTGAACGACACCGACATGGCTATCATTGATAAACGCCGCCCACGCGCGAACGTTTCTCAGGTGATGCACATTATTGGTGACGTTGCTGGCCGCGATTGCGTGCTGGTCGACGACATGATCGACACCGGCGGCACGCTGTGCAAAGCGGCTGAAGCGTTGAAAGAACGCGGTGCCAAGCGCGTATTTGCTTACGCAACCCATCCGATCTTCTCAGGTAACGCCGTTGAAAATCTGCGTAAATCAGTGATCGATCAGGTGATTGTCTGCGACACCATTCCGCTGTCTGAAGAGATGAAGTCGCTGCCGAATGTGCGCACCCTGACCTTGTCTGGCATGCTGGCTGAAGCAATTCGCCGCATCAGTAACGAAGAGTCAATCTCGGCAATGTTCGAGCATTAATCTTCGCCAAACCGGGCCTCGCGCCCGGTTTTTTTCTGGCGGCCGATCGGCCGATTAACGCGCTTCTTATTCTGATATTTCCGCGATAAATTTCCCCAAAATCGATTATTTTCAACGCCACCTACTCTTTTAATAAAACGCCGCGTTCCGCACTTCTGCCCCAGACGCTTAAGTGATAATTTGCTGCGCACTTTTCAAAAGAACGCCACCCGCCATGACTCTGGATATCTATACCTTATTTATTTGTGAGCTTTATGTGCTGGGGTTTTTAAGCATCATCATGGTATTTGCCTGGATGGGATCGCAATACGATCGCGTGCTGGGTTTTACCTGTCTGTCGCTGGTTTTTACCCTGGTGGCGGTATTTTTCAGCAGCCTGCGCAGCAGCGGCCTGCAGTTCCTGCCGGTTGCCGCCGGCAATGTGCTGGTGATGCTGGCCTACGGCGGCTTGCTGAATGCTTTTCGATTATTCTGCGGCAAAAAGATCGGCACTGGCTGGCTACTCGGCGCGTTACTGTGGGCGATCCTCTGCTGTTTCCCGAGCTTCTATTACAGTTTGCCCAAGCGGGTACTGGTGCTGTGCATCGCCTGTATTGCCTACACCGCGGCGCTGATCCAGCTATTATGGCTGGCGCGTGACGCGCTGAAAGTGACTTTCTGGCCCGCACAGCTGCTGCTGTGGATCCATCTGCTGTTTCATCTGGCGCGCATCTGGCTGGACAATGCGATACCGACCCGCCTGCACGGTGCGATTGGCGGTTCAGGCTTTTCGGTATTTGTGGTTCTGGAGTCGATATTGTTTGTCATCGGCCTGACCTTTACCATTCTGGCGATGGTCAATGAGCGTACCCAGATTGCGTATAAATACGCGTCGTTACACGATCCGCTGACCAGTGTCTGGAACCGTCGCGCACTGTTTAGCGAGGCGGAAAAAATGGTGGCGCGCTGTCGTCGGCACAACCGCCCTTTCAGCGCCGTGCTGTTCGATCTGGACCACTTCAAAACTATTAATGACCGGTTTGGCCATCATCAGGGCGACCTGATTCTGATCGACTTTTGTCGCCTGGTGACAGAATTAATGCCGCCTGATGGACGTTTTGCCCGACTGGGCGGAGAGGAGTTTGCCGCGATTGTTGCGCTCGGTGAGCAGGATGCGCAGGCGTGGTGCGAAGCGATTCGTATGGCGGTCTGTCAGTCACAGCCCAGTGCGGTTGGCTACACGGTCAGCATTGGATTTGCCACTGCCAGCCAGGGCCATCAGAACTTTGAAAGTTTACTGGCGCTGGCTGATGAGGCGCTTTATCGCGCCAAAGCCAGCGGCAGAAACCGCACGGAACAGCAGCTGATGCCGGCGCTGGTTATTTAGTGGTGGCTGTGATGTGACCGGCGGCAGCGTTTATCGTAGTGACGCAGCCAGTAGTAACGGTCTTCCACCTTTTCCCGTCCGCTAACGCGTGCGCCTACTAACCACAGCAGCGCACCGATAAAAATGCTGAACATCGCGCCGTGCGCCAGAAACTGTGGCAGATGAAGCGAAGGCAGCTGGTTAATAATAGAATAACCGACGCCCAGTACCATGGTGAGTAATCCCAGTACCATCAAGCTATTACCCGCGACGCGACAATGTTGATGTTTCATCCTGCACCTCCATCCTTATGAGCCAATGTAAAACCGCACACAATGTTAAGTTGTCATAAGTTTAGGCAATGGCTGACGGCGACGTTGCGGGACGGATCACACAACCGGTATAAACTTTAGCCTGGATCTGTGGGCAGCTTGTTGATTTAGATGAAAAATGATTAGTCACCGGACTGAATCAATTTAATCCTATGCGCTTTGTCATCTCGCCTGTGGCGAAGTAAACTAACGCCCTTTGGCAATAACAGCAGGATATTCATTGTGAGCAGCATTAAACTGATTGTGGGTCTTGCCAATCCAGGCGCTGAATATGCCGCCACGCGCCATAACGCCGGCGCCTGGTATCTGGATTTACTGGCCGGGCGTCACAATCAGTCACTGAAAGAGGAAGGCAAATTCTTCGGCTATACCGCCCGACTGGCGATTGCCGGAGAAGATGTGCGCTTGCTGGTGCCGACCACCTTTATGAACCTGAGCGGTAAAGCGGTGGCCGCTATGGCGACTTTCTATCGCATTGCGCCGGAAGAGATTCTGGTGGCGCACGATGAACTCGATTTGCCGCCGGGCGTGGCGAAGTTTAAGCAAGGCGGCGGACACGGTGGCCACAACGGATTGAAGGACATCATCAGTAAGCTGGGCAATAACAACAATTTTCACCGTCTGCGCATCGGAATCGGCCATCCGGGCGATCGCAATAAGGTGACCGGATTTGTGCTAGGCAAACCGCCCGCCAGCGAGCAGAAACTGATTGATGATGCCATTGATGAAGCGGCGCGCTGCACTGAACTGTGGCTGAAAGAGGATCGCATCAAGGCGATGAACCGGCTGCACGCTTTCAAGCCTGCTTAATCGCCCGAATCGTCGTGATTCTGTGTATAATGCGCGAAATTTTTCATTTCGTCTCCGATAGCCCGCCGCCGGGCGAGCTGTCCATCCAGTTATAAAGGGTATCAAACCATGGGATTCAAATGCGGTATCGTGGGCCTGCCGAACGTCGGTAAATCCACTCTGTTCAACGCGCTGACTAAAGCGGGTATCGAAGCGGCTAACTTCCCCTTCTGCACCATTGAGCCCAACACTGGCGTGGTGCCGATGCCTGACCTGCGTCTCGACCAGCTGTCTGAGATTGTTAAACCGCAGCGCGTGGTGCCGACTACCATGGAATTCGTCGACATCGCCGGTCTGGTAAAGGGCGCATCGAAAGGTGAAGGCCTGGGTAATCAGTTCCTGACCAACATCCGTGAAACCGAAGCGATTGGCCACGTGGTCCGCTGCTTTGAGAACGACAACATCATTCACGTTGCGGGCAAAGTTAACCCGGCTGAAGATATTGACGTGATCAACACCGAGCTGGCACTGTCCGATCTTGATACCTGTGAACGTGCGATTCAGCGCGTGCAGAAGAAAGCCAAAGGCGGCGATAAAGACGCTAAAGCCGAGCTGGCGGCGCTGGAGAAGTGCCTGCCGCATCTGTCTGAAGCCGGTATGCTGCGTTCGCTGGATCTGGATGCTGATGAGAAAGCGGCGATTCGCTATCTGAGCTTTCTGACGCTGAAGCCAACCATGTACATCGCCAACGTCAATGAAGACGGTTTTGAGAACAACCCGTATCTTGATCAGGTGCGTGCCATTGCCGAAGCAGAAGGTTCCGTGGTGGTGCCGGTGTGCGCCGCCGTTGAGTCAGATATTGCCGAGCTGGAAGATGAAGATCGTGACGAATTCATGGCGGAGCTGGGACTGGAAGAGCCGGGCCTGAACCGCGTAATCCGCGCCGGTTACTCCCTGCTGAACCTGCAAACTTACTTCACCGCAGGCGTGAAAGAAGTGCGCGCCTGGACCATCCCGGTGGGCGCGACTGCTCCACAGGCAGCCGGTAAAATCCATACCGACTTCGAGAAAGGCTTTATCCGCGCCCAGACCATCGCCTTTGAAGACTTTATCGCCTACAAAGGTGAGCAAGGTGCGAAAGAAGCCGGCAAGATGCGTTCAGAAGGGAAAGAGTACATCGTGAAAGATGGCGATGTAATGAACTTCCTGTTTAACGTCTGATTTGCGTGTCTCATGTGTTTTTTAGAATCTCGTGAGACCTGAATAAAATAAAAAACCACGCAATTGCGTGGTTTTTTTTTAAAGATCACGGGATGCTTGATGTGAGTGCTATTCGAAATGTGCAGATGAGTCTAACGACTGTCATCTGCTGCAATTTTAATGAGCCTGTTAACCCATACGGACACATGCAGGCGGGTGTCACGGGCGGCCCGGAAGGTGGCGAGCGTAATGACCATCCCCTCTTTCAGCTCCGGCACGCCACTGTCGCCGGTCTCCAGCACCATGCCCGGTGTCAGGTGGCTGGCGTTACTGAACAGGTGCAGGCGGGTAGCGTGATTCAGGGCGTGTTCATGCCGGATTCGGGCATAAAACGCTCCGCTTTCGGTTTCCGGCTCTGAGGTGGTGTCATCTCCGGCATCGCGGTAAGGCGCCAGGTTGCGGTAGTGTTTACACCTGTCCGGAACCAGATATCAGATACCCGATGATTAAACTTCAGGTTTTTCCAGTGAACGAATAACCAGGAAGTCCTGAGAGATGCCAGCATCTTTTCCCGTTGCTTGTCTGCTATGAATAAACCAGGCATACATATCTGAGGGCGCGTTATCTTCAGGGAAAGGTTGAGGCTGACCAAGATAAGCTGCATGCGCATAATCGAGAAAACGTCTCGCACGCCTCAATGCAGGCCTATAAATATCAGGCACGATTTGGATACGCTTATCATTAGGATCGTTTTCCATACTGTTCTTCATTCTTATTGCGGCATCATGGACATCGTCCAGCCATCCCCAATTTTTATGCAACACATCAAGTTCATTCTGGTAGTGTCTTGAAGTTTCTTTTGCCTGTGATGAAATCCCCAATAGCCCGGCAGAAGCACCAGCGGAGGCTAAAATATCGCCGCGTTGTTTTTCATACTTCATGCACTCACAGCGGTATTGATAGTATTGTCGCCCAAGCCACTCAATATAGCTGTCCAGATGACGGTTCTGCGCTCCGATACTGACGGCGTTAAAAGGCATCGCTTGCTGATACAGTTTTGTCCATTGAGCGACAGACTTGTTCTTAACCTTATCCTGCATGATGAAATAGTTTGCAACTGTTTCCGATTGAGCCCGCAAATTTTGAAAATCAGGAAAAGGGACGCCAGCCATCGTCGCGGTCCGGTACATCCGGTGAAGGGCCACCCGGCAAAGTTCTGCACTCGGCTTTTGTTCATTTGGCTTCAGGCCTCCCCCTACGTCCTCCGCGCAGCCGGGTAACAGTTCTTCCTTGTGCTTATGATTACTTCCACCAAGACAATAGACGCTACGCCATGGCCGGTTTTCATGGGCTGCCACCAGGTGCAGTGCGTTTTTAACCGTATCCGGCAATACCGACTCCTGATCAACAGATTTATCGCCCATCAGCACGCTGATACCTTTAACTGGCCCCCCGAAAGTCGAAATAAACCAGTCCACGCCATTATTATTGCTTGCGGGAGTATGACGGGCACAATCAAACAAACCTGTAAAAACAATCTCTACGGGGATCCCCTGGTAAGTATGTTTATCACCCTGCTTCTGACAAATATCATCAAGCAGCGTATCAATAAATTTACGTGCAAGAGTTGCTCCGACATCGTATCCAAAGAATGAAATAGAGATCAGTTTGATCGGTACAGGGCTATTGGTTTTGGCTCGTTCAAAAAACCGCTTAAAACGTAATTTAGCCGAATTTATTCGCGTATCGACACCGGTAACTAACATATCTGCAATAGCGGGATTATCACGCAACCAGGGGGTTGCCTCGATACCTGATTTCTTTGCTGCGTTTTTAGCTACATCCCCCGTTAGCGTTTTCCACTCTGAAGGATTTATCAGTTTTTTTCCTGAGTCCTTTAAAACCTCCCACCAGTTACCACCTTTCAAATAATCCAGGCCAGCATCTTTCGCCATTTCTTTTGGCTGATCTTTCAAATCATCCAGTGCAGAATCTTGTGCATTGTCCATAATGGTATGCAGTTTTTCAGTGAGATCTTCTTTAAATGGCGTACCAAGACCAGAAAAGTAAAATGCGTCATAGCTTTCATTAGCTGTATTTTGTTGGTTACTAGGGAAAGCACGGAACAGCCGAGATATATTACTAAGCCTCTGTTCAGGAGCATCCTGATCAATATTACGGTGAATACCATCAAAGAAAAACCCGACATGCCATGTCCGTGAACAATTTCCCAACCCGGCATCATCAGCCTGCTGGGCACGACTGGCAGCAGCAATAACACTTTCAATATCCATCAGTTTTTCTCCTGCTTTGCAGACTTGCCTAGAGCATCAGGACGTTTTTCATAAGGCGACCAGGCATTGTCGCTCCAGCCCAGTAAGACTTTATCTCCGGGTAAAAAATGAACATGCAAATCATTTTCTCCCCACTTTCTTTCTGGCAGCGGCATCACAACCCGACGTTTTTCCAGACGCATACCTTTAAGATACTGCTCATGAGTAATATCAAGGGTCCATATTACTTCCGCTGTTTTCCCGCTGATGGTGCCACAGCATGTTGTCTTACCTGCACCTTTGGCATATGGATTATTTTTGTCATAGGCTGAAGAATTGCCGCCCGCCACACCATTCACACTGAATCCCAAAATGGGTCTGTCAATTTCACTGTGAATAATTAGCGTTACCCCTCCAGTCGGCGGCCCCCAGATGGATGCCCAGATTAACCAGCCACCGTATGCCAGAACCACTGCCAATAAACTCCCCCATATCCATTTCCTCCAGCGGGCATAACCACGATTCACGGCATTATCAACTTTGTCGTAAGTCTTAAAAAATTCCATTATTATTTCTCTGTTTCACATGCTGGTTAATATTTTCTGGAGCTTTTTCATAAGGCGACCAGGCATTATCACTCCAGCCCAGTAACACCTTATCCCCGGGCAAAAAGTGAACATGCAAATCATTCTCTCCCCACTTTCGTTCTGGCATTGGCATTTCAACACGGCGAGTTTCTTTGCGAAGTCCCGCATTGTACTGCGCCCGCGTAGTGCTTAATGTCCATATAACTTCCGCCGTTTTCCCACTGATGCTGCCACAGCAGGTTGTCTTACCTGCACCTTTGGCATATGGATTATTTTTGTCATATGCTGAAGAATTACCGCCCGCCACTCCGTTGACACTGAATCCCAAAATGGGTCTGTCAATTTCACTGTGAATAATTAACGTCACACCCCCGGTCGGCGGTCCCCAGACCGCGGCCCAGATTAGCCAGCCACCGTATGCCAGAACCACTGCCAATAAACTGCCCCAGATCCATTTCCCCCAGCGGGCGTAACCATGATTCACGGCATTATCAACTTTGTCGTAAGACTTAAAAAACCCCATTATTATTTCCCTGATTGAAGCAAAGACCATTAACTGTTTAGATTTTCAGTACTGTGTTTCCGCAAGGTTAACCAACACCTCTGCCAGTGACCGTGTACCATTCAGCACCTTTGGTAATGCCGCCTTCAGTGCATCTGATTCCAGCTCCTGTCGCCCACCATTAAGGTAATACAGCGCGTACACTTTCCGATCCGCCGGGGATAACGAACCCAACTCTCTACTTTTATTCAACGCTTTGATCACCATCGAGCGCTGCGCGCATGGTGGAAATACCTTGCTGGTCGGCATCTTCTGCCATTCATTCAATACACTGGTAACCTCTGGCTTATCCGTAATCTGCTGCCAGGTCGCCTTATCAAGCCGGATGATATGATTAGTGGGCTTATCTACTTCAGAGGGTTTTATGGCAAGCGCCTGCCACTGCCTTTCTCCGGGAAACCACCACTGCGTAATGGCATTGAACAGATAGGCATGCCAGTCACAGTCAGCACACTGCGCCAGCATTTTTATGACATGGCTGGCATAAAAGCGCGTTAACTCTGTAGAGCCGTCTGGCTGCACAACCGTGCAGCCACGGGATAACTGCACTGCCAGCATTGATGGATAACGCGTTGAAACAATGACTGCGGCACATCCCGGCAAAGACGCCAGGTAATCAGGTAGCCGCTCCGCATTATCAATTTCCAGCAGCCAGGGGCCGTAGTTCTGAAACTCCGTCAATTGCGGGTGGATATAGAGCGAATGCATCCTGTCTTCATGCTTCGCTTTAAACGCCAGAAAATCCTCTTCCGACTGCGCTCCGGCTTCAAACAACAGGCTGATATTTTCGTCTGGTTCGAAGGCTAACGCAGCTATCAGTTCTGTACTGTCCATTGTTATGCTCCCTGCACTATCGCATCATTCGCCTGTATCGCTTTAAGCAGACATGGAATACAAATTTTATTTTCGACTGGCGGATACAAGACTGGCATTTCTATCCTCTGTGAGGCACCACCTTCCGTATCCAGTCGACTGGCCTTGCGGGTATAGGTACCTGCTGTCTCGTATTTGATTTGTCCCTGCTCGATGAGGATGGAGCTCCCGCCGCCAACCAGACGTATCCGCTTCTTCCCGGCCAGCAGCATCTCCGTTGCTGAAATGAGGGTCAGTTTCTGTTCGGCACTCAGGTGCATCACGCCATTCTGCGCCTGAAACTGTACAGGCCCCTGTGCCGAAATCAGGCTCAGCTTGCCGTGTTGGGCAAACATTCCCACGCTGTCGCCAGCCAGTCCGGTGATATGCCCCTGGGTTCCGATACTGATATCTCCGCCGGCATTCAGGGCGATATTCTTCGCGGCCGCCAGCTGCAGATGCTCAGCACTGGTGAATGCCATCCCCTCAGGGGCCGAAAAGTGGATCATCTCATTGAGCGTTTTCAGGCGGGTGCTGAACATCGCCTGCTGACTGGCGATATCAGCCTCCAGGGCTTTCGCCTGGCGGGTGGCTCTGGCCAGTCCCTCGATTTGCGTACGGACAGCCTCAATCTCCCGGAGTGCCACGTCCATATCCGGCACATCACCTTCGCCGTGCACTTTGCCATCGGCGGTGACCAGCAGCCCTTTCGCCACACGGATAACCCCGAACTCATCAGTGCGCAGCTCAAACCCGGTTCCCCGCGGTTCGTTCTCTGTGTCGACGATATGTCCCTGGTTCAGCGTCGTGGCCCCGAACGGCGTGCTGAGCGCGATATGCTCACTCTGACGCTGGTCTTCCATCCGCAGTTCGTTCTGACCCGCGGTGCGCAGGATGTTCTGGCTGCGGTTATCGCGGGTGACCACATCCGGATGCTCTGAGTCATGGAACGCATGGGCGATATATGGCCGGTCCGGGTCACCGCCGTCAAAGGCAATCCCCACTTCGGTGCCGTTAATCAGCGGCGTGTGCCAGCCATAAGTTTCCCCGGCATAGGGTTTGGCCTGCCGAACCCACAGGTAGTTATAGCCCGGCTCTGCGTCTTCACGGCTGAAATCCAGTTTCACCCGGTAACGGCCCGTTTCATCGAGATACGCGTACGGCGCATTTTTCTCATCGCTCTCGATGCGGGCGGTCAGCGTCCCGGCAATCAGCGGACGCGGTGCAGGCTCAGGTCTGAAGCAATACTGCTCACTGTAGGACATGCCCCACACGGAAACGTGCAGACGGGTGTCACGGGCGGCACGGAAGGTGGTCAGCGTGATGACCATCCCCTCTTTCAGCTCCGGCACGCCACTGTCGCCGGTCTCCAGCACCATGCCCGGTGTCAGGTGGCTGGCGTTACTGAACAGATGCAGGCGGGTAGCGTGATTCAGGGCGTGTTCATACCGGATTCGGGCATAAAACGCGCCGCTTTCGGTTTCCGGCTCCGAGGTGGTGTCATCCCCCGCGTCACGATAAGGGGCAAGGTAGCGGTAATGTTCGCCAGCGGTAGCCGCCTCATTTCTGACACTGACGGTCGCATCCATCGGCGTGCTGGCGGTACGGTAATTATAATCCCGGGTGGCCACACTGCCGGTCACCGTGTGGTGCCACACCCGCGCATCCCACACCGCTTCCACCGCACCGTCATGGAGGGCAGAAGGCTCACGGTACGGCAGGCGAACATCAAACTGATACTGCAGCTGGCTGTCAGCAAAGGTCACCGTGTCCAGCCCGGTAGTGGTGTTGACCCCGGTGCGAAACCAGATGCCGTCTTCAGCGAGGATGCGCTGGATAAACTGCAGGTCATTCTCACGCCACTGGGTTATCAGTTCGCAGGCCGGGTAAGTGCGTTCCAGGCGGAATTCAAAATCCGATCCTTCCAGCCCGTGGCTGCGCAGGACCTGCTCCACCAGTTCCGGCACCGAGACATTCTGGTACACCGCACAGCGGCGGGTATGGGCAAGCAGCGCCAGGCGGGAAGAAAGTGTGACGGCAAAATGTGTCTGGTCTGCCGTTTCGTTGAGGTGTTCAAAGCCGGTGATAATGCCCTGCACCACACGGCCACTGAGCATGCTGAGGGTGGAATATTTGAGCATCACATCCTCGCGGCCGATACCTTTCTGAGGCGTGGTGAACTCAATGCGCCATTTGAACGGTTCATTCAGCGCTTCGCGCCCGTGAAAGTTCAGCACATCCGGCTTCAGGATGCTGTCATTAATCTCAAGACGATAGCGGGTCTGCCCGTCAAACAGCGCCAGCCAGTTATCGAGGGTTATATCCATGGGTTACTCCTTCACCGGAACCAGAGTCAGCCTGGTGCTGTTGAGCTGAATAGTGCGCGGTTTATCCGGGTCGAGGTCGTCGCGGCTCAGCACCAGTTTCCAGGTGTTGTTGCGCAGATCCGGACGGTTGAACAGCCCCACCACCGCTACAAATTTCGCCTCTTCGTTCATCGGCATGTTGAGCGTCACGCTGCCTTTGGGCATCACCAGCAGCGACTTGCTGCCCACTATGTCTTCTTTCAGCGTGGTGTCCGCATCGCGCAGCAGTTTCTGGTAGTCGGCGGCGTCCACCTTCTGGCGGTCCCGGAGCTGGTAAACCTGCACCATGGTGGCAAGCGGGGCCTGCGCCTCATCGGCGTTGATAGCCGCTCGGGGTTCAAAATCAAGATGCAGCACCTTTATTTTTTTGTAGAAGATGGCTTTGGTAGCGCTGACCGTGCCATCCGACACGGCCTGAGTCAGGCCACATGCAGTCGACAGGGAACAGAGCAGCATCAGTGCAGCGCTGCGCGACAGGGAAGCGAAAGTCATTCGTGGAGTCCTTTTCAGCTTTCAGAAACGGGGTGTATTTGTTGAATGTGTTGTTCGTGGGAATATCAGTCGAAACGGTAACCACCGGGGTGTGCCGGCAGCAGGGTCTCACAGGTCAGGCCTTCATAGGTGCCCAGGCTCACGGTCAGGTGCGTGCGGGTTGCGGGTTTGTCCCGCTTCAGGCCCAGCACGCCGGTACGACCCAGTTGTACCCGGTGTGTTTTACCCAGACGGGGTTCAGGCAGACAGCTCACCGGCACTGTCAGGCGCAGTCTGACATCGGAGCGGTAACCCATGTACACCCGCAGCAGCACCATCAGGTCGGTGTGCAGCTGACCGCCGGGCAGCCAGCCCGGCGCCTCGTCCGGGTTGTCGGTCGCCAGCATCAGCAGGATACGACTGCAGGCCTCTTTGCCGGTTTTGCCGAGCGTGGCACGCTGTGACAGCGACACGCGGTTGGCTTTGCCGAGTCCACTGCGGTTCTCCACGGGGACTTTCACCGGGTCCGGGCTGATAACCGTGGCACGGGTTTCCGGGGCCAGCAGGCTCACCAGTTGGCGTATCCCTTCGGCGTTTCGGGTGGGCAGCCGCATGGTCCCCAGTAGCGCCAGGAAGCGGGAGACCGGCGTGGCAATCTGCTCCGTCGTACCTGGGATGCCAAGACCGACCAGTCCCAGCAGGCACTGAGAAGTGTCATCCACGCCGCCGGCTTCGAAGGTTGCCGGGTAAGCGTATTTGCGCCAGATACGGTAGTGCTGGGTGTGGATACGGTGGCTGAAGATATCGAGAAACGCGGTGGTGGCTTCATGCCCTTCCCGGCGCTGCGCAATATCATCGAGGTACGCCGTCGGTAGCGGGGAGTCCACACCGTACATCCCGAGGAAGGTGGTGCGAATCGTCGGCGATAGGCCCGGGTAATCTTCATCGGTTTCAACCGCTTTGAGTTCGCTGACCGGGAAGCCCATTCCCGGCCACGGACGAAAGCGCACCGGGTCAGCGGACAGTTTTTCGGTACTGCCGAGCTTCGGTGCCTCCGGGTTTTCCTCCTCCAGCAGCTGGCAGAAGCGGTAGAAATTAACCCGCCAGATGTCGTCGCGAAGTCGCTCTGTCAGCCCGGAATGTGCTGGCTGTGATTCTCTTTCCATCGCAGTCGTTTCCCTGTCGGTTGCAGTACCAGCGTGAGCTGATTGAAGAGGTGGACATCGGCATAAAGGGCAAAGAAGCGGTGCAGCATTTCACCAAACAGGGTGACATCCCCTTCCCCGGCAAAATTATCGGCGTTGAGGGTGATTTCGATATCAACCCCGCGCAGCATAAAGCCCTTTTCAAAGCGGCGGATAAGGGTGTGTTTCACCGCCACAATGGCGTCCAGGCGACGGCGGTTCATCTCATCATCCGTCCAGTCATACAGTGCCAGCGTGCCGCGCAGCACCTCCGGGTTATCCATCATGCTTAAGAAACTGGAGCCCAGGTGGCTCATCACCCGCCAGTGGAAACGGTCGTTAGCAGGTGGGTAAAGCGGCAGGGTCGGCACGTTCAGGTTCAGGACCCTGACCGGGATCTTGCCCGCTTTCACCACCCGGTCAAGCAAAGTACTTTCCAATGAGCGGCGCGGCAGCTGGCCGTTAGTACCAGTGATACGGATGGAGAGCGATTCCGGGGCCTGCGACAGTTGCTCCAGTTCGAACGACTTGCCGCCGAGGATAAGCCAGGTGTCATACAGCCCGGATGGACCGCGCTTCACGCGGGTATGGAAATAACGCTCCGGCGCATCGTGCCGTATCATGCCGCCACGGTGGCGGAAACTGGTGAACGGCACGTACGGATGTTTACCGTTTTTCACCGCGCCGTGAATGGAGTCCACGCTGTAGATTTCGGTATGCCCGTCCTGTACGCGCATCGGGCGCAGCAGGTATTCGTTCTGCAGCGGATCAGGCGTCAGCGGGTCGGCTTCCAGTGAGAACAGATTAATCACCGGCGCGCAATGCAGACGGAAGTTGTCGGTCTCAAACGGCATGTCAGAGGGCCAGCCACCGTCGAGCACGATATCAGTCTCGAACCAGGTGGTTTTCTGACTCAGCCCGGCAAGCTCCAGACCTTTAAGCTCCACGAACATAAACTTCTCGCGGAAGCTGAAATACTCCAGCAGCAGCTGGTAGCCGCTGAATGCAGAATCCCCTTTCGGCCACAGGCGGTCAGCGTCATCAAAGCCCATCGGCTTACACCAGCCTTCGACGCGGACTCGATCAGTACGGGTTTCGCTGTGGCGAACATACATCGCCTGAACCCGGCGGGTCAGTGCCAGATGCAGGGCAGAAGCTATCGGGCTGTCGGCATCGAGATAAATGGCGACCTTATCAATTCCGGCTTTCGACCAGTCCACCTTGTCCGGGCACTCAAAGCGCAGCCGAATGGTGGCGCGACCATCCGGCTCGGTCTGCAGACGGGCCTCGGCCAGGTGCAGCGGCTGCAGGGGCACCTCACGAGTGGTGCGGTACTGGCAGACGGTGTTATCGGGACCGACCGGGTGCGACAGCACGGAGAAGCCGTTTTCCAGCACCTCCATTTTACGCAGCTGACGCCAGTCCGGCGTAAACGCCACTACCGAGAGTGACGGGATGGTGCGCATATAATGCGGCCACAGCAAGCTCACCAGCCCTTCGGTCAGCTCCGGCAGGTCATCATCGAGCTTTTCACGCAGGCGCCCCATCAGGAAAGCGAAGCCCTCGAACAGGCGCTCAACATACGGGTCACGCGCCCCGGATTTATCCAGGTTGAGCATGGCCGCACGGTCGGGATGGGCGCGGGCAAACTCTTTACCGGCCTCGCGCAGGTAGCGCATTTCGGCTTCGTAGTAGCGAAGGGTTAAATCATCCATGTAGGGAGATCCTGAGTGTAGAAAATATCAAAAAGAAAACAGACGGTGCCATCGGAGGTGATGACCCGTAATGTCAGGGGATGCTTAACCGCACAGCACCATCGCGCGTGTCGGATCGAGAGCAATCAGCCCGGCCAGCAGGCTGTCCATTTCCGGGGCAAAACGGGCTTTGTCGCTTTCACTGCGCCCGGCTTTCATGCACAGCAAACGAAGACGGCGGGCCTGCACGTCAAACAGCAGTCCCGGCTCCCACTCACTGAGCGTCAGCTGTGGGGCGTTGTCGGTCAATTCACCCAGCAGATGAAGAGCCAGTTCATTTCGTCCGTATTGTTCGGCCACCTTCGCCATCAACAAACGGAGCAGCCAGCGCTGCGGGGCGAAGCCAAGTCCGGGCGGCTCTGAAGCCAGGACAGTGCCGCCTCCGGGCCCTCGCTGTCGCCCTTCTCCATCGCCTCCGCTTCGAGTGCCAGGATGTCATCGGCCTGCGCAGCGGTGACCACTGCCGGTTCGTCACTGAAGCCGGGTATCTCATCGTTGACCTTTTCGGCTATCCAGTTCAGCGTCACCTCATCAGCCAGTGGCGTGCCGTTGTTCCAGGCGAGCGTTTCCAGACCCGGCAGGAGTTTGAGCATCAGCTTCAGGTCGCTGAGGATGTACTCTGCCCATTGTTCCCAGGGAGCGCCGGCACGGCTCAGCCCCTGCCACAGATACCACTGCAAATCGAGCCAGAAGCGGTTACCGCCTTCGGTGAACATCACATCCACCTGCTCCACCAGTTCGGTCCAGCTTTGTTGCAGGTACAGGCGTTTAAGCTGAGCGCGGTAATCGGCCTTTGGCGGCAACAGGCGCGTGCGACCGCTCGCATCGAGTGCCGGCAGCTGCGTCACCAGGTCCCAGCGGGCGGCCTTCATCATCCGGTGAGCCGCCAGCCAGCCCTGAGGCTGATCGACAACCCAGCCGGACAGTACGCGCAGCTGACGGACCAGCTCCACATCCGATTTGACGGCCGCAGTTTCCGGCACTGCGGTACCCGACGCCGGTGTGCTGTGTGTGCTGTCACCGGCATGTTCCTGGCCTGATGAAGCCACCGGCGTATCCAGCCCGCCGCTACCGGCCAGGCGGGTTTCCAGCCTGCACAGCAGACCGGTAAACGCAGGACGTTCGGCCTCCGGCAGCTGTTCCAGCGCGGTCTCCAGCAGGCACAGCGCCGCTGCCGTTCTGGCGGTCTCTTCCCGCGTCGCATCCGGCCAGCGTGCTAACGCATCCAGCACTTTCTCACTGTTAAGCCACTCGAGTGCCGCTAAACGGGCGGTGCTGCGCTGTGGGTGGCAGTGCTGCCCCGCCTGCTCCAGCATGGCGGTCAGCAACTGGATGCCGTCCGTCAGCCCGGTATCGCCGTCATGCTGCAGGCGGGCAAAGGCATACCAGGTCACCACCCGGATATCGCGGGCATGTCGGGTCAGAATACTTTCCGCCAGGCGGCAGAGCACGTCGGTATCGGTGTCGGAGAGTTTGTTGATTTCCTCGCGCATCAGCTGGAAATCATCGTCATAGGTCGGGTCGTCCCCGGCACCCTGACCCGTTGCCAGCGGCGTCAGCCACGGCGACCATCGGGTGAGGTTTTCCCGGGTCTGCGCGAGTAGTGCCGCGCGCTGAGCTTCATCCGGAAGACATAGAGTCAGGAGCGTTTCTGCAGTCGCCATTTATTCGTCTCCGGCAAGTGTGAGTGCGCCGTCAGCCGCGCCCACAGAAAAAATGATCTGCGGCAGGCTGAAGCCCTGCAGTTTGAGTAACGCCAGCGGCCCGTCGCCAAGCTCACTGCGCATAATGAATTTCAGCGGGTTACCGTCCGGGGTGATCCACACCAGCTGGGTGCGGCTGCTGTCGAGCGGGGTGATCAGCGCCTTATCGAGCAGACGAATGAAGCCCCAGTTCCCCTGGTTGCTGGCATAGAGGCGCATTTCGGTGCTGGTTGAGCGCCAGCTCAGGTCGACACCTGGATAGTAGGTGTTACCCGGCCAGGTGAAGCTCTGCCAGCTTTCCATCTGGTTGAAGTAATCCAGTTTCTGACCATCCAGCGTCAGTTGAGTGCGGGCCACATCGCGTGACGGTCGGGCCATCAGCTCAAAATGCACCCCGGCATCGCCCTGGGCAAAGACGATATCGGAGATATCGGCAAGCTTATTGATGGCGGTAAGAAACGCCGGACTGATGCTCATCCCCTGACTGGCTGCCGGATCCACCACCCAGTGACTGCCTTCCTGATGCAGCATCCCACCAAGATTGGTTTTGATGAACGCGGCAATGCGTCCGGAGTCGCTTCGCAGGAACTGAGCCAGCAACGGCAGTGAGGCATCGCTGCCGGTGGCCTTAAACGGATAGCGTCCGGCAAAAGCGGTGTTCCACTGCGAGACAATGGTGCTCTGCCAGCGGGCGTTCAGACTGCCTGCAGCCGGTGCCAGCACCTGACGCCAGGCCAGGTCGAGTGGCTGTACAAACAGCGCCTGCCCGAAGCCGTTCCACTCCTGGCCGAGGCTTGCCGCCACCAGAGAGCCATAGTCACGCGTGTCTGTCAGGTCAATGGCTTTGCCCTGGAAGACGGTCTGGGCCAGCATCTGGGCCATCGCCTGCGGATCAGGGGCACTGGTCACCTGCTGGAGTTTGAGTCGTACCTGAGTCACACGGGCAAGCCAGGACTGGAAGCTGAGGTTGCCGTTCGAGCCGGTCCCGTCTTTCCCGGCCATCAGACCCGTCAGTGGACCAAACACGCCGTCCAACGGACCTTTTGGCCCCTGCGCCTGTTCGATAAACTGTTTTGCGTTCTTCTTACGCCCCACCAGTTTCTTCGCCGAGTCCACAAGAGAATCCGCCAGCGCTTCTCCTTTGGCCCCGGTCTGCCCCTGCCAGGCAAGGGTATTCATCAGCGCCACCAGTGGCGACTGGCGTACATCCGCCAGCAGGTTCAGCTGGGCAATGGCCTCCGAAAGTGATGCCGCTTCGTGCCACTGAATGCTGTTGGCCATGTTGAGCCAGGCGTTGCCAAAATCAGTGAAGTAGCGCTCCGTCAGGCGCTGTTTAAGCGCTTCCGGTGACACATCACTGCCCGGTTGATGGGTTTTATCAGTAAGCACCCAGTCGATTTCATCACGGCGGGTCTTCACCACCTCATCAATCGCGTCCTCAACCTGCTCTTCCCACGCCTGACGGGTGAACATCCCCGGCACCACTTCTTCAGAGGAGAACAGGGTTGACGCGTCCGTATCGCCGGTCATATCCGCCAGGGTTAAATCCGGCCAGTTGCGGGCAATGCGCCCGAGCACCTCATGGTACAGACCCGATTCCGCGTTGCGCTGACCAATCTGCTTGAGCAAAATCTGACGTACCGTTCCCACCAGGGCGCGGTCGGGGGTTATTTTCCACTCAGGGTGTGCCGGTAAGTTCTGCGCATAGAAGCCGAGCAGCTTCGGTGCCTGGGTCTGCCACACGCTGTCAGGCACGCCGTTGCGGTGCGGCCAGGCCTTCAGCATGTTACCGGCAAGCCAGTTCGCATCCGCTTTATCGGGGCGGGCCAGCATCAGGTAACCCTTGAGCAGACTGTAAGTCTTTTGGGTGGCAGAGGTACGCGCATCGCTTGCCGGTGGCAGTTGTACAAAAGCATTTAACTGGAGATGGAGTTCATCGGCCAGTGCGTCGCGCATCAGTTGCTGGTTGTTTCGTGCATACAGTGGCCAGAGCATCTTCAGCATGTCGCTGTCCTGGTTCAGGCCAAAGCGGGTGTACCACGGCGCACCGTGTACTTCGCGGTTCTGCAGGCGGGCAATAGTCTGTTGCAGCGCCAGCTGGTTACGCAGACGTTCGGGCAAAGGCTGTTTTGTGTCAGCGGCAACACGGGCCGTATCCTGGGCCAGCCAGATTTGGGCGCGGTTAACGGAAAGCGACAGCAGTGTACCAGCCCCCCAGATCAGAACCACTCCCAGCAGTACCAGGCGCAGCACCCTTTGCCAGTGGAAGCCGATTTTACGGGCATGCACCTGCAGGCTGTCATTCTCAAGTTCCTGCCAGATTGCCGGTGACAGGCGCGCGTGCGGTACCGTTTCGGTTCCCGGCAACGCCGGGCTGAACATCACACCGCGCAGACGGTAAGGGGCTGGCCCTGACATCAGCGTGGTCAGCAACGGCACCAGAGAGCGCCGTAACGAGCCGCGCAGGGCTTTTGACAGGCTCAGCAGCCAGTGGTGCTGTGAATTCTCAAGCAGCGCTGCTACGCCGGGCATCTGCAATTCGGAGGACAGAGTGGTGAGTGTCTCGCGGGTCTCTTCCGTTGTTGCGCCAGAACCAAATAACGCGCCAGTTGGGGGCACACCTTCCCCGTCATGGGCCCAGCTGCCTTCCCGGACAAGCCACAGCCAGACCGGCAGTTGCCAGCCCAGCAGGGTATCGGTTTTCTGACGCACACGCACCAGGGTGTCCTGCTTCGCCGTATCGGGCAGAGCGGCCGCATTCATCACCTGCACCACGCCATCCAGCGGACGCTGTGGTCGCACATCGTTCAGGACGGACAGGAACTCATCATCCGGCACGCTTTCCGCCAGACCGCCGTAAATAAGCACAATCCCGTCACTCTCCTGCCAGTGGTCACGCTTCAGGCCCGGCACCACCTTCTCAATATCGCTGTCGGTACCCTGTACCAGCAGCATGCGCACTTTAGCTTTCCAGCGGCGACGGTAGCGCAGACGCAGGTGATCGACCAGCGCCTCAGCCACAAACCGGGAGGTATCTGCGTCGGTATGTTTTGCCTCTGGCTGGGATGCAGCCGCCTGCTGTCCGGAGGCTACCACATCCAGCTTTCCCAGCTTCTCACCGTTCTTCGTGAATACAGTTTCAAGTACCCAACCGATGATCACTGCAGCCAGCATCAGCAAAAGACAAATGATCACAATGCCGGTCGCGCTGACCGGACCCAGATTGAAGGTGTCCTTGACCCACACCGGATAGATCCAGAGTGCGCCGCCAATGAGACAGACAGATAGCACGCCCAACAGCAGCGTAAGAAGAAAAGTGGATGCGATTTTCATATATAGAGGAGAGCAATCCCTTGAGAGTTATTCCGGGGTGACAATACAGAGTTGTCGGTTGTCTTCTGAAAGTTCGGTGACAATAAGCTGGGCTTCGTTGTCGCTCAAACACTGACGGGTCGCCAGCTGTAACGCCTGCCAGGGAGCGGCTACGCCCGCGAACCCGACAACCGTGTCAATATGAATGATTTTGTCAGCCTTAAGACCAGGAGCATACGTCTCACGGGCCTTGCTGAAGATATCGCCGGAGGCCATCTGGCCGCCGCTGGTCCATGCCTGCTTCAGTGCTGTTTTTTCCAGTCCTGACCACATCATGACGAGCTCAAATGCCCGGTCGAGATTGCCATCGCGACACATCTGCGATCGGTGAATTTTGACCGACACGTCCGGAATATCCTTCAGACGGCAGTTGGTCAGCAGTAACACGGAAATGGCCTCACCACTGTCCTCTGGAGGGGCTTCGTAAAGCTGAGCGCTGACCACCAGTAACGCAGCAGCACGGTCATAATGGCAGTCCAGCCAGTAGTCGAGGATTTCCAGCCCCGTCAGTTCGCGAATGCGCACTAGCGGATGGGACACGCTTTTTTGCAGGAGGGACGGCAAAGTCGAAAACTGTTCACCGGTATCCACCGCCAGATAGCAGGTCAGCGTCGGAGGGAGCAACGCCACCAGATTCTGGACGTTGGCGGTTATCTCCTGAAAATAATGCGCTTCCCGGTCAGCCATTTCCCCGGTGGCCGCCAGCGCCCGGTGACGAACAGGGTCGCCACCATTAACGGGTTCGCAGGGCATCATCAGGGGCTTTTTGGCTAGTACAGCCTCATGCGCCATCGGACTGGCAGACCCCAGCCCGTTAATCAGTACTTCGCCGATAAGCCATGCAAAGCGCTGTCCGCGCGCAACGTCTGCGCGGTAACGGGCGGCGGTCGTGGCGTTTTTTCTTTCACAACGCCCACGGAGGAGTGCGTAGCCAAAATAACGCCCGACAATCAGTAAACCCCACAATACGACAGGCAGCCCAGTTGCCAGTCCCCAAAATGCTGCACCTGAACGCTCACCTTGCCAGAACAGGAATGTCACTGCAGCACCCACCAACAACATCACAATGCCCAGGAACAGCCAGCGTTTAAAACGCGGACGAGGCGGCAGTTTCTCCTGTGCCGGAATGCGCTCAAGTTCAACCGGCACGTTCACCCCACCAGAGCATTGGGCAGGGAGCTGATAAGCGTGCAGCCACAACCACACTTGTGGCCATGGAACGCCACAGGAACACCGCGATCGCGATAATTTGGGTTACCTTCGACGATAGTGGTATCGCCATGTTCCGGGCAGGAAACACGGTCACCTTTACGGGCCACGCCGATATCACCAAAGAACATGGTTGTTGAGCAGGACAACACTGCCCCACCATGAGTGGTTTTATCGCCGAGCCTGATTATCCCTTGCATCTGCCTTCCTATTGCTATACTTAGAATAAAACTAAGGTAAAAATATTATTTCCACACACAATCTGAACGATCATCATTGTATGCATCTATATTTTCGGAGAACTCGGTAACCTTCCCTTTTAATGATTTATAATCAAACTGATAAAAGCGAGCACCCTGTGACATTACCGTGTAATATCCATTTACTTTCCCGTTAACTATCTCATTCCAATCGGTTGTAAAAGATGAGGGACGGTCAGCAGAATCTTGTTCTTCTTCTGTTTTTACAAAAAACAATGGGATAGCTGATTTTGAATGTTCGTACTTAACATACCCAATATCTAATCCATCCTGAGACATTTGGAAGAATTTGACATTCGTCTTCCCTGCACTAAAGCACCCTACAGTTTCATTCGCATGAGCCAAGGAACTGAGTGACATAGTAAATACTGACAAAATCGCAACTAATACTTTCATTAAGATACCTCTAGAGCTGTAATTCTTCCATTTATATAGTTGAGTACCCCTTGGTACTCAACTCCATAAATTTTTCTATGTGCCTGTCGTGCAGGGAAGGGGTTAGCATTTATGAGTTCCTTTGCACGCTTGTAGCCTGCTAATGCTTTATCTTTATTCTTCTCTGTGCCATGACGTCTTGACCCTGGGTCATGCCAAAGCCCCCATCCAAATGAGTAAATCTTACTATTGTAAATTTCACTGGACGCAAATGGATATGTTCCATCCTCGCTCTTTTTATTCAAATGCTCTGCATGAAGACTTTTTACAGCCTTATTAAATATATTTAGACGTTCATCATACCCATTAAAACCGCCATTAATAACCGCTGTTATTTTATTGAAATCATCATTCCCTGAGGGAGTATCCAAAGACTTGTGAACTTTGAAAAACCAGAATGCAGAAAGAACACTATGAGGCAGCGTCGTTAACTTATCTCTGGCTGAGCCGGATGATGATACATCCTCAACAATGTAACGCCCATAACTATCATAATTAGTTTGTAGAGTAATTTGGATTAATCCTCTACCATACCAAGGCTGATAAGAGGCCCTTTCTCCATTAATTTCTTTCGTGAATCTAAAATTCCCACTTTCGTGCAAAACTTGTGCAAGGAAATGGGCTTTATCTCGACATTTAGTGATTTCAAATCGCTTAAAGCCTGCATTTAACCCATCCAAATAACTTTTAAGTGTATCAACATTCACGCCTTGGGCTATTTTTTGAAGTTCCTCAATAGTGATATCTCGATTACATGCGCATATCCCATGTTCATTAATTGCGTCTAAAAATGTCACGGGATGCATATGCCAGACAGGTGCACCACTGCTGAACCCCTCCACCTTGCTCATCCATTCCATGTCGTCAAACCACTGTCTGACATAGCTGACACAGAGGGGATCCAGCTGCTTTAAAAACGTTCTCCAGCGGTGATGGCTGCTGCCACCAAACCACTCACTGTCGTGTCTGACCACCATCCGTGCCGCGATATCCCTGACATCCAGCTCCGCGTAATTCACCGCCTGGCGTAGCTCTGCACCGGAAAGGTCGCCACTGTTATCGCTGTCCATTTTCCGCAGCAGGGCTTTGTAGTAGTCAGAGACCTGCTTTTCCCGGATACCGCGCTCAGGCCGTACCCACTCCGCCATTCTGGTGAACCCGTCTTTGATCCACCCTTCATGCAGGGATTTTGTCATATCGGATGTGGACGGCTCTTCAAATGCTTTAAAGCCCAGTTTATCCAGGTCGTACTGGCTAATATCCGCATCGACATCGTCTTCGCTGAGCCAGGCCCCGTCCCCGATATCAAACCAGCGTTTACCGTCTTTGTCTGTGAACGGATGGCATTTGTCCTGCGGCATAATTTTGTGAATATCTTTCTTCACCTGTCCTTTGGTCCGGGTGAAGGTATCGCCTGAACGGCTATAAATGAAACTTTCCGGGTGGATATGAACGTATTTCGGGCCACTTTTCACCTGGGCCTTATTGCTCAGAAAATCGATCATCCGACCGTCGGTACTGAGCACTTCAATATGTACAAAAGCACTTTTTTCCACACCGTGTATGTCACAAGGGGCAATGTCTTCCGCCAGGTAACCCACGGCATCGCCGGCTGCCACCTCAAGTCTGGTTGCAGGTTTAACGACTTCATCAAATGTCCCCTGGGCAACCGCCTGCTGCATCCAGGCTGGCAAATGCGCCCTCAGCTCACCGACAGGGGTCACATACTGCGGGTCAAGCGACATCCAGAACGCCCCGCCGGTCATTTCGGATTTGCCGTTCATCGCCCGGGCAAGCCCGAACGTCTGCGTCTGTCCCTTCAGGTCGAAGGTGATCTCACGCAACACAATGACGCTGTCGCCCGTTTTCAGCTTATGCTTCTCCGCTACCGGCGCCTTATCTCCGTCTTTTTCTTTGCCGGTATATTCACGCTTGCTCAGCCTGTCGCCCTTCTCTGTGACCTGATACAGTTTGTGCTCTGGAAAGGCAGAGAGCGGCGCAAGCCCGATATACAGCGAGTAAAAGTCGAGGCTGTTGTCCTTCTTTTCGGGATCCGGGGTACAGGTGGATTTGACCAGCACAAAGGTAGTGGAATACTGCAGCGGCTTGTTCATGTACGTGGCGGTCAGGTAATCCTGATTCACACGCCAGGCCACCACTTCGCCACCTGCCATAAACTGAAGCGGTACCGCAGAGTCCGCCGTCTCGCTTGTCAGCACGCAACCCGGGGCACTCTTGCTGGTGGTGTGGATCCCACCGTGCCACATGTTATTCGTTCCGGCCAGCCAGGAGCCGTGTGGCTCCTGGAGCCGTGTGGCTCCTGGAGGAGCGGCTGCATCATGTCATCCACAGTGGCGTATTGTTCACCATTCGCTTTTCGGGCAGGAAAACAGATTTTCATTCCGGTTATCCTTAACGTGAAGGAATATTGCGTGTTTTGGGTGGCGTCACGCTGGCATTTGTCTGGCTGAATTTAGGCGGCGTGACATCCATGCTGCCACCAACCAGGTTCAACCCGCACGTTTACCCCACCAGAGCATTGGGCTGTGAGCTGATAAGCGTGCAGCCACAGCCACACTTGTGCCCGTGGAAAGCCACAGGAACACCGCGATCGCGATAATTTGGATTACCTTCGACGATAGTGGTATCGCCATGTTCCGGGCAGGAAACACGGTCACCTTTACGGGCCACACCAATATCGCCAAAGAACATGGTTGCTGAACAGGACAGCACTGCACCACCGTGAGTGGTTTTATCGCTTAACCGGATTATTCCTTGCATATTCATCCTTTAGTTAATAATTGCTGATAGTAGTAACACAATTACGATGATCACCTACATCAATCTGATGACAAAACATCAATTCGTTGCAATGTCATTTTTGTTTGACATTCATAAATTGATATTTTTTCATTGAGAGAAACTTCACTTTTTTCGAGTCCCTCAACCTTACCGCAGATTTTGTTCTTATCAGATACCCACAATTTAGCGTCATGCATTAATTGCTTTCTAATCGCGACGGAAAAACCACTCCAAACGGCGTTCAATTCCTTGTCAGCAGTTTTATACTCATTAGATACGTACTGATACTTTCCTTCTTTAATCTTCTTGGTTATATCATCGGAGTTTACTTTAAACCAAACAACACCAAAAATAGTTGCAGATACCATATTTGGCTCAAAAATATCGACATTAAAATCCTTATCATTTTTATATTCAATGTCATAGTAGATTTTCTGAGTGATTAATCCGTCAGCAAGAACAGTATGATAGTAATCAGGGAAGTATTGCCCAGCGAGTATTGCTGCGTCTTTATAATAGTGAAGATCATCGCTACCAAGGTTTTTGGAGACATTGTCATCGATACCGACTTCAACGCTGGCCAGACACCTTAAACCGTTCGTCCTTTTGAACTGAGTTGTATATTTATCAATCTTAACTGGCACTTGATGGATATTTTTGTCATTTATAGATCCGGAATTAAGAGAATCAATCTCGGAGTAAATTTTATCTGAGAGGGCATTTTTCAGTAACTGTGAACCACATGACAACTCTTCTGAATGCACTCGTGTACAAAATACGAATAAAACAAACAAGCCGAGAGTGTATTTAGCCACCTATTCCATCCCATTTATTATGATACGTGAAACCGAGTTCTTCCAACCGATACTCAGTCGAACTTGAGTGACAATCATATATCTTTGTTTTTTCCTGTAACGAAAGAGTATCAGACTGAACAAGTTTAATATCACCACATTGTTTGTTCTTAAAGGCGATCCATTTTAAGGCATCCTTTTTCATCTTTTGCCTCACATTAGGAGAAAGGTCTCCCCATTGAAGGTTTAATTCTCCATTAAGGTAATCATACTTACTCTTTGCATTTTCATAACGTAGTTCTGGCAATCCATCAGTCAAGCGCCCTTCATTCATCTCAAACCATGCAAGAGCATTTATAACGTTATCTAAACGAGATGTCTGCATATCAACAATGACATCTTTATGGTCATCTGTGACAATAAAATTAGCGTAAAAAGAATTTATTAGAACATAATTATCACCCATATCTTGAATAAGCGAATACATGGTACTTTGTTCATAAACACGGCTGGTGGCCTGATCATATTCATGGGAATATGCCTTTATAAACTTCAATAAACCCTCGTCAGCGGTAATTTTTATACGAAATGCACAACTAAAACCTATCTTCTGCGGTACATTAGGAAAACCTTCATAATTAATAGGGAATTTTTTAATGACATCTCTGTTAACACCATTACCAATATGCAATGCATTCTCTCTAATAAACTTTGTTGACGCATTAAAAAACTTCTTGTGAATTGCAATCAAAGCCTTTCGCAAAGGAATGTCCAGAAAAGAATAACAGAAAGAATACACATGCCATTTTTCTTAGCATCTACAACCCCTATAAAAAATTGCTATCACCATTAAAAATTCACGATTTATTTTTTATCGTTCAGTAACAACATCGTAACGTGAGGTCTGCGTATTGAGTTTATAATTAACACTCACGTCAGGCCCAGTGCTGTAACAATTCAATCGAATTTGAGAGCCATCGCTTTCTATATTTTGAAAGATAGACGTCATATACGAACCAAATTCACAGTCATTCATCTGCGGGTTGATAACCTGTATTAACTTACCACTTTTTTTATCGATAACATTTACTTTATTAATTACAATACCATCTGTACTCGCTTCATAAACACCAATGAAACCATGTTGTTTAGTCTGACCCCAAAATGGAATATCCAATGTCTTAGCACTTCCATTTATAACACCATCACTAACTTGAACCGCCTCCTTTAAATCTACTTTTAAAGCTGACCGTTCATTGTGCCACTCACCAAGAAAACCAGTAGAATTCCGTGTTAGATTGAAAGGGCATTTTGAAACGTCAACCCCCACTCCTTGAACAATATATTTTTCGAAACTTTCATCGCTGACAGCCTCACATAATACAATTGAACTTGATTCGTTTACGCCATATAGAGGAATGGGTGACCTGTGGTTATCGTAATAGTAGCTCCCCTCTACATTTACCTTTCCCCCAAAGTCATAAAACTGAAGAGACAAATGCACGGGATATTTCCCGATATAACCTTCATAATTTTTTACGACATATGGCATGTATGCAGCTTGAATTGAAGCACTCAGGAATAGTGAACAAAAACAAAAAGCAACTTTAATTTTAGTCATCGTTCCACCTCGATTTTGAATCAATTAAAACGCATCAGCAAAGACGTTAGTTGATTTGATTTTTTCAAAATGTCCGCGTCGTTTTTCATAGCTAGTTGTATGAAGATTCACTTTTGCCGTGATTTTATCTACTACTGCTCCCGTATCACCCTGATCAGCAAGATCATAAAGTTTTTCACGGAGCCAGAAGTAAACAGCAGAGCGTACGCAATAGGTCCCTTTCTCAAGCATTGATGGATTGTTTATAAAATCAACATCATTACCCCAGTTCTTTTTATAGTAATCAGAAAACCCTTGGTAATTTACTTTTCCTGTGAGATGAATACCACCTCTACCTCTGTATGTACTACCATCACCTGACGCAACATTTCCATTCCCTAATCTGTTAGCATAAACTCTATCAGCAATAGCAATCTCATTTGCATGTTTCGTGATTTTTCCACTAACTTTAGTATATGAGTATTCCTTTGCTTCTGCAGGATGAGTTCTAAAATAACTAAAATTAGCCTTTAACCCCTCTTCGCTGTAATTAAGGCCCTCGACAGGACTTGCAGCACTGCCCATCTCCTCTCTTAATTGAGCAAAAAAGTGGTAAACTCTCAAAATGGTATCCAATTTATATTCACTTGCATGAGTATTAATCTCATCCGCAATTTCCTGAAGGAATGAGGACTTCGTAGGTGATTTTAAGCCATTGAACACTTTATAAAGCATATCCACTGTTATATGAATAGTACGTTTATCTGCAATGGCGTTCAAAAAAATCACCGAATGCATATGCCAGACAGGCTCACCGCTGCTGAATCCCTCCACCTTGCTCATCCATTCCATGTCGTCGAACCACTGTCTGACATAGCTGACACACAGGGGATCCAGCTGCTTTAAAAATGTTCTCCAGCGGTGGTGACTGCTGCCACCGAACCACTCACTGTCGTGTCTGACCACCATCCGCGCCGCGATATCTCTGATATCCAGCTCCGCATAATTCACCGCGAGACGCAGTTCTGCACCGGAAAGGTCGCCACTGTTATCGCTGTCCATTTTCCGCAGCAGGGCTTTGTAGTAGTCTGATACCTGTTTTTCCCGGATACCACGCTCAGGCCGTACCCACTCTGCCATTCTGGTGAACCCGTCTTTGATCCACCCTTCATGCAGGGATTTTGTCATATCGGATGTGGACGGCTCTTCAAATGCTTTAAAGCCCAGTTTATCCAGGTCGTACTGGCTAATATCCGCATCGACATCGTCTTCGCTGAGCCAGGCCCCGTCCCCGATATCAAACCAGCGTTTACCGTCTTTGTCTGTGAACGGATGGCATTTGTCCTGCGGCATAATTTTGTGAATATCTTTCTTCACCTGTCCTCTGGTCCGGGTGAAGGTATCGCCGGAACGTGCACAGACAAAACTCTCCGGGTGAATATGAATATATTTCGGCCCGCTCTTCACCTGTGCCTTATTGCTCAGAAAATCGATCATCCGACCGTCGGTACTGAGCACTTCAATATGTACAAAAGCACTTTTTTCCACACCGTGTATGTCACAAGGGGCAATGTCTTCCGCCAGGTAACCCACGGCATCGCCGGCTGTCACCTCAAGTCTGGTTGCAGGTTTAACGACTTCATCAAACGTCCCCTGGGCAACCGCCTGTTGCATCCAGGCCGGCAGGTGTGCCCTCTGCTCACCGACAGGTGTCACATATTGCGGGTCAAGCGACACCCAGTATGCCTTGCCGGTCACTTCGGATTTACTGTTCAGCACCCGGGTAAGACCGAACGTCTGCGTCTGTCCCTTCAGGTCGAAGGTGATCTCACGCAGCACGATGACGCTGTCGCCTGTTTTCAGTTTATTCTTCGCTACCGGCGCCTTATCTCCGTCTTTTTCTTTGCCGGTATATTCACGCTGACTGAGCCCGTCGCCCTTCTCTGTGACCTGATACAGCTTGTGCTCTGGAAAGGCTGAGAGCGGCGCAAGCCCGATATACAGCGTGTAAAAGTCGAGGCTGTTGTCCTTCTTTTCGGGATCCGGGGTACAGGTGGATTTGACCAGCACAAAGGTACCGGAATACTGCAGCGGCTTGTTCATGTACGTGGCGGTCAGGTAATCCTGATTCACACGCCAGGCCACCACTTCGCCACCTGCCATAAACTGAAGCGGTACCGCAGAGTCCGCCGTCTCGCTTGTCAGCACGGAGCCGGGGGCACTCTTACGGGTGATGTGGATCCCACCGTGCCACATGTTATTCGTTCCGGCCAGCCAGGAGCCGTGTGGCTCCTGACAGAGCGGCTGCATCATGTCATCCACAGTGGCGTATTGTTCACCATTTGCTTTGCGGGCAGGAAAACAGATTTTCATTCCGGTCATCCTTAACGTGAAGGGATATTACGTGTTTTGGGCGGTGTCACGCTGGCGTTTGTCTGGCTGAACTTAGGCGGCGTAATGTCCATGCTGCCCCCGGCCATCGGCGAGCGGTAATGGGGGGATTTCACCAGGTAATCGCCCAGGGTCTCTTCGACAATGCCACCATTGTCCAGGGTGATACTGGAACCTCCACCGTTGAGCCGCAGTTTAGGCGCACTGATGAGCAGCTCATCCTTGTTGCTGCTGATGGTAAACAGCAGTTCTGATGTCATCTCCATTGAGCTCGCCTCTGCGCGAACCTCAACATCCCCCTGATTGGCAATGAACTTTGCCCCGGACTGATGAGCAAACAGCCCGACAGACTCACTGGCGGCAAGCGTGATGTTCTTCATTGCGCCCATATCCAGATGCTGACCCGCACTCAGGATAGTGTTCTGCTTGCTGGTCATCTGAAGGTGCTCACCCGAGGTGAACGCCACGCCCTGTGGTGCACTGCCCAGCAGTGCCGCTGACTGGAGGTCTTTGAGACGGTTTTCCAGCAGGCTGTTCTGGCTTTCCAGGTCGCTGGTGAGTGCCTGAGCCTGCTGTGCGAGAAGATTAAGCCGCTTCATTTCTGCAGCTGACTGGCTCAGGCGCTCAATAGCCGGCGCCATGTCCAGCACTTTGCCCTGCGCCGACGGCTGTGCATCTGCGGTCAGGAACATCCCCCGCCCGGCACGCAGCGCCCCGTATTCATCGGTACGCAGTTCAAATCCGGTACCGCGTGGCTCACGCTCACTGTCCACGACGTGGCCGCCGTTGAGTTGCGTCTTGCCAAACGGCGTTGCAAGCTTGAAATGCTCTTCCTGACGTTTGTCTTCCAGCCGGAATTTGTTATCCCCGGCCGTGCGCCAGATGTTGCGCGTGTGGTTGTCGCGGGTAACGTGGTCAGGGTGCTCTGAATCGTGCTGTGCGTGAGCAATATACGGACGGTCGGGATCACCGCCGTCGAACATCACCGAGACTTCGGTACCGTCCAGCAACGGGGAGTGGAAGCCGTAGGTATCCCCGGCGTACGGTTTTGCCATGCGCAGCCAGAGGTAGGCATACCCCTGCTCGGTGCTGTTGCGGTCAAAATCGAGCCGGACGCGGTAGCGCCCCTGATTATCGAGGTAGGCGTAGGTGTCATGCTTCTCATCGCTTTCCACCCGGGCAGGCAGAGAGCCAGCCATGACTGGACGGTTCAGCAATGCCGGGCGGTAGCAGACCGTTTCGCTGTAAGGGATGCCCGTAAAGCGCAGCTGAAAGCTTTTGTCACGTGCACCTGAGGTGTGAACCCCGGTGATGACAATGCCATCCTTCAGCAAATCGGGCAAACCACTGCTCTGTGGCTCCAGCACTTCGCCCGGGGCCAGAATCGGGCTGCTGGCTCGCCCCGTGACAGTCTGCTGTGCGTTAAGGTAGCGCTCATGACGCAGGCGGGCAAACCAGGCTCCGCCTTCGGGGGTTTCCGTATCCCCTTCACTCAGGAACGGCTCAGCATAGTGATACACCTCACCGGTGGTCGCCCCGCCTTCCTGGCTAACGGTCACGGAGCTGTCCTGCGGGGTCAGCGCGTCACGGTAGTTATAGTCGCGGGTGGCTACGCCACTCGTCACCACGCGGTCTGTCGAACGAATATCCCAGACGCTCTCCTGACCGTTATCACTGGTACGTGACGGCGGGATGATAGGCAGCTTCACGCCAAACTGATACTGCATCTGGCTGTCCTGGAAAAACACCACATCCTGTTCAATGCGGTCGTCCATCTCAAAGCGCCAGAAAATGCCGACTTCGGCCAGCAGACGCTGAACAAAGGCCAGGTCCGTTTCACGCCACTGGGTAATGAGCTCGCGGACCGGGTAGGCCTGCGACAGACGGAATTCGAAATCCGCCCCTTCCAGCCCATGGGAACGCAGAATTTGCTCCACCACTTCCGGCACCGACTGGTTCAGATATACCGCACAACGCTCGGTATGCTGCATCAGGGCAATACGCGGCACCAGTCGCAGGGCGTAGGTAATTTCATCCCCTGAGGCAGAGATACGTCGGAAATCATCCACCACCCCATACACCGTACGCACCGGCACGGCTGGCGTACCGTCATAGAGCGGTGTCTGGAAGGTAAAGGAGGCCGGTTTAAGCATCAGCTCACTGCCGGCAATATTTGCCGCACAGGTGACGGTGATGTCATAGCGCCACGGCTGGCTCAGGGTTTCACTGGCGCGAAAACGCAGGACATCGAGAAAATGCGGGCACTCATGAACATCCACGCGATAGCGGGACAGCCCCAGAGCCTCATCAATTTTCTTCTGTGCCAGACTGGCAATGCTTTCCATTATCACGCCTCCTCTCGGGTATCCGTGGCATCAAATTCCAGCCCGATACCCTCTTCCTCACTCCAGCTCAGCGTCAGGGAGTGTGGCTTCTGTTTCGCCGCCATATGGGTTAACAGTTGCTGGCTCAGCACCGGCAGAATTTGCTGGCTGAGCAGGCTGTCGACGTTGCGTGCGCCGGTGTCCGGCAGCAGGCAGGCGGCGGTCAGGGCGTCATACAGGCTCTCATCAACCTGCGTGGTCAGGCCGTAGTGACGATGTAAGCGCCTGCTGACCTGTGCGAGCTTCATTTCCACGATGGTGCGCATCGCCGTTTCATTCAGCGGGCGGTAAATCACCGTCTGGAAGCGGGCCAGCAGCGCCGGCTGAAAGTGGTCGCGCAGGATCGGGCGCAGCAGCTCGTGCAGCTCCCCTTCGCTGGCGTCCGGCTGTTCATCCAGCAGCTGCATCAGGTGGTCGCTGCCGAGGTTTGAAGTCATCAGAATCACCGTGTTGCGGAAGTCGATTTCACGCCCTTCGCCGTCGCGCATAAAGCCGCGGTCGAACACCTGATAGAACAGGTTCATGACGTCACGGTGCGCCTTTTCCACTTCATCCAGCAGCACCACGCTGTACGGACGCTTGCGCACCGCTTCGGTGAGAATGCCGCCCTGGCCGTAACCGACATAGCCCGGCGGTGAGCCTTTCAGCTGCGACACGGTGTGCGGCTCCTGGTATTCGGACAGGTTTATGGTGATGAGGGATTTCTCACCGCCGTACAGCACGTCCGCCAGCGCCAGCGCGGTTTCGGTTTTGCCGGTGCCGCTCGGGCCGACCAGCAGGAACACGCCCTGCGGGCCGTTCTCAGAGGTCAGCCCGGTTTTGGCGGCGCGCAGGCGCTGAGCGATGGCCTCAAGAGAAGTATCCTGGCCGACAACACGGCTGCCGATTTCGTTTTCCAGCGTCAGCAGTCCGGTCTGTTCGTCTTTCATCAGGGAAGAGAGCGGCACGCCGGTCCAGTCGGCAATCACGCTGGCAACCGTGCGGCTGTCCACATCAACGGAAAGCAGCGGGTTGCTGTGCTGCATGCCCTTCAGCTCCTGTTGCAGCGTGTGCGTCTCGCTCCGACGGGAGATGTCATGTCGGCTTTCCAGCAGTTGTCCGGTGAGTTTCAGCTCCTGACCGTACCGGGTCTGAAGCTCGTCGAGTGCAACGATGAGATCGTTCTCTTCCTGCTCAATGGCGGTCAGACGTTCACCATGACTCTGATTGCCGGCGGCGATATCTTCCAGCAGCGCCTGCTTCTCCATTTCAAGAGAGGTAATCTGCGAGCGAATGCGGGTCAGCTGTTCCGGCACCGTGTCGAGGCTCATGCGTACCCGGGCGGCGGCGGTATCGAGCAGGTCGACCGCCTTGTCCGGCAGCTGACGACCTGTCAGGTAGCGGCGCGACAGGCTGACCGCTGCTTTTACCGCATCGTCGGTGATATGCACGTCATGGTGTTCGGCGTAGCGGGATTTCAGCCCACGCAGCATCAGGCAGGCGGTGTCGTCGTCCGGCTCGTCCACCTTCACCATCTGGAAACGGCGCTCCAGTGCGGCATCGCGCTCAAAATACTGTTTGTATTCGGACCATGTTGTGGCAGCGATGGTGCGCAGCTCACCGCGCGCCAGCGCGGGTTTCAGCAGATTGGCGGCATCCGCGCCACCGGCCTGATTACCGGCACCGATAATGGTGTGGGCCTCGTCGATAAACAGCAGAACCGGCACCGGTGACTGCTGCACGGCGTCGATAACGTTTTTCAGGCGCTGTTCAAATTCGCCCTTCACCCCCGCCCCCGCCTGCAGCAGGCCGAGGTCAAGGGTGCGCAGGATGACCGGCCTGAGGGACTCAGGGACGTTACCTTCGGCAATGCGCAGCGCCAGGCCTTCCACCAGTGCGGTTTTCCCGACGCCCGGCTCACCGACCAGAATCGGGTTGTTTTTACGGCGGCGGGAGAGAATGTCCACCATCTGGCGGATTTCCGTGTCGCGGCCGAACACCGGGTCAATCTGACCTTCCCTGGCCCTGGCCGTGACGTCGAGGGTGAATTTATCCAGCGCGTTCTGCAGCGCCGGGTTCAGCTCACCGTCTTTCAGCTCTGCACCGACCGGGCGGCCCACAAACTCCACGTTACTGCCGTGGCTCTGCGCCAGCTCTGCTTCCTGCTGCACGTCCGGGCGCTCATCCGACTGCCCATCAAGCAGCGGACGCAGGCGTTCCAGCTGACTCTGGCCCAGCGTCAGCAGCGGCCACAGCCCGTCACAGCGAACCAGTTTCTGTTTGTCAGTCAGCGCCATCAGCAGATGGATGCTGCGGATTTGTTCCTCGCCGTTAAGAGAAGCAATCAGCCAGGCTTCCTGCATCAGCGTCTGAATGGCATCAGACAACTGCGGGCGTTGACGCACCGAACGCGGCTGTTTATCCAGCCAGCCCAGCAAATCCTGCCACAGCGCGTCCATATCCCACTCATAGCGGCGGGCCAGCACCGTCAGGTCACCTTCCCCCTGTTCGAGCAGCTTCAGCAGCCAGTGCTCCGGCAAAATTTCCGCATGGGCGCGGGTCTGGCAGAGCGAGGCCGCCGCCTCCATCGCACGGGCACAGTAGGGGTTCAGACGTCGCAGCAGGATGGCTGGATTTTCCATGACTCTCTCTCTTTGTCGGTTGCTGGACACGCTACCGCCCCTCGCTGTTTCCCATGAAGGAGACCAGAGCGCACAAGGTCGGGCGGGCAGATTGTGAGTTTCTTTGCTGAAAGCCCGCACAGGCAGACGCTCAGCAAAAGTAAAAAGCGGACAGAACAGGCTGCCCGTCAGGCGGTTACGCTAAATAGTTCGTGCTGTAGCAAGGCGGCAAGCGCGTGCAGCCCCGGGAGCTTACATAAGTAAGTGACCGGGGTGCATGAGTACAGCCAACACCGCTACAGCGCGAAATATGACGCGTAATCAGGCGGTGGCGCGTTCGTTCCAGGAATCGGAATGAATGATGTTGCCGTCTTTGTAGGTCCAGGTGATTTTTTCGTAACGCAGCTCGATGGTTTCGAGGTGGTTATGCTTCTCGTAGGATGGGTCTTTGATGTCGTGCATTTTCGGTGCAACTTTCACCAGCCTGACGTTTTCCAGCTTCGTGTTGAAGTACTCCACCTCCTGACCCGCGTCGTTGATTTTGTACCACTTAAACTCCGCAGACTTCAGGGTCTGACCGGTGGTCACCGCCTTGTAGAGGTACGGGCTGGAGGAGTCGATTTCCTTGGTGAACAGGAACGGCGTGTGGATACGGGTGCCGGTCAGCTTGCCGGTGTTGTTATCGGTCGGGATATAGAGGCAGTGATCCTGAGCAACCACTTCGATGCTGCCTTCACGCTCATGAACGTCTACAGACCCTTTAATGTCCGCACCGCCGTCGTCTTTCAGCCACAGATAAACAGGAATAGCCATGTGTTATTTCTCCATTTTATAGTCGTGCGCGTCACCATCCTGCGATGACACGTTGGTGTTGCCTGGAATTCGGCAGGCATCGGCCTGCGGTACCAGACTGATTTCAACACGACGGTTTAGCGCGCGGCCTTCCGGCGTGTCGTTGGTCGTTACGGGACGGTCTGCGCCATAGCCCTGCACTGCAAAACAGCTTTCCGGCACGTCGCCGGTGTCACGCATCCAGTTGCGCACCGCTTCGGCACGGTTCAGGGACAGCGTCTGATTGAGTTGCGGATTGCCGGTGTTATCGGTATGGCCGGCCACCACAATCAGCCAGCCCGGCTTCGCTTTGATGCCGACCAGCGAGTTCACCAGCATTTTGGTGGAGCCTGCCTTCAGCTCTGCCCTGCCGGAATCGAACAGCGACATACTGTCGAGCTGCACAATTTTCGGTACCGGTTTGGGTTTCGGCTGCGGTTCAGGCGGCGGAGGCGGCACCCAGGTATCAATAGCCTGCTGAACCGCGAGCCACAGGCGGTTGCCCGGATACAGCCCGAGTCCATAACGGTGTGGTTCTCCCTGTCGCTGCCAGCGTTCCAGCAACAGTGCATCCTGCTGCAGCGCATGCAGGGCCTGTGCTTTCGGCGCATAGTGCGTCATCGGAATCGCCGTCCAGCGCTGAAGATCGGCGCTGACTTTGCGGATAAGCGCCTGGTTATGTCGCACGGACAGCGCGATGGCGCCAAGGGCACACAACAGCAGCACCATCACCACCCGACGTCCGGTCTTACCGCCCTGCAACGGCGTGGTATAAGGTGCCAGCAACGGGAGGATGGGATCGGCAAAGTGCCAGTGGCGTTCATACGCACTGACGCGGTCAGATGGGGTGATATGGGTCTGGCGAAATAGCCATTGCGGCCACAGCGCCGTCGGGGAGGTACGGATCTCCCCAAAGCGCAGGGTGGCCGCGAAAGGACGGACCGGCGGACAAAGGCGGTCGGCTTTCTCCAGTTCATCCAGCATAACCCTGTGCAGCATCGCAGTGGCCTCAGCGAGGAACGGCTGTATCGTGGCCGTCAGTGCTACGCGCTGCCACTCACTGAGGGTAATGGCTGGCCCATCGTCGCGGCACACCAGGGCAGCATTGCCCAGCACCACAATCCACGGCGTTTCCGGGCCACTGAACTCTGCATTCAGGACCACCGGTACGGTGTAGCCCGTCAGGCCACGGAGCTGTTTTATCTGCAGGCGCACGGCTTTCAGGGACGCGCGCATCAGCGCTTCATCTTCGTGATGGTCAGGCAGACAACGGAACATCACCGCAAGCTGCCCGGCCATGGTCGGGCTGCGGGCCAGTAACTCGCTTGCCCGGATGGTCAGTTCTGCCGGATCAGATATCCGAAGGAACCAGCCTTCTGCCGTTTCCCGACCTGAACCCCGGGCGAACATATCATCATCCACATCCCCGCAGACCATCACGACCGGGCCAGTATGACTTTCCGGCGGGAAGCCTTCTTTATCGCCGGTTCGCTGAACAGGCTGTCTGCGCAGATAACGCCGGCGGGTTACCACGCTGGCAACCAGCAACGAAAGCAGCGTCAGGACAGATTTTCCCGATACCGGCCAGGCCAGAAATCCCCAGGCCAGCCAGAGGAAAACCACCAGGCACAGCAGTACCGGAAACACCGCCCGGGCGAATGTACGTCCGCGCATCAGTGTGGCTCCGGAAGTTGTTGGTGCAACAGATCCTGCAGCCACAGGTGCCCTCCGAACCACCCGACAGCGGTCAGCACTACCGCCAGCCCAATCCAGAACCAGACAGAACGCAGCAGGTTGTAACGGCGACGCCCGGCTTTCTGCATCACCAGGGATGAGCCGATTTCAAGCGGCGGCACACGCTCATTCAGTGCGGCGATAATCTCATCACGGCGGGACTGCCCCACGCCGGACAGCCGGTACTGCCCCTGGAAACCGAGAGCCAGCACCCGCTGGTAGCAGGTCAGTACGGCAGGCGCAGGCGCAGGGTGACGCAGGATCTCTGCAATGCGGTCGTAAAGGGCCTCACCGGCGCGTAGTGAACCGAAGTACACCGCCTGCAGCGGCGCTGAACGCCAGGCTTTCTGCCCAGCATCCAGCGAAGCCATGTTCAGCGCGTCACGGGATATTTCATCAGTAGACGGGCCTTCTGTGGCGCGGGTTTCACCACCATCCGCGACTGCAAATTTCGGCTCCGGCCTGCGGTTCAGAACGATTTCATCCAGTAGTGCGCACTGGGCGTAGGTGATGTGATCGACACTCTCTGCGTTAAACCCGGCCCTTTCTAGCGCTTCCCGCACGCTCTCTACCTGCGCTTTACACGCCGCATAGAGCGCAGGACCATCGGTGATCTTCCCGCCGTGGCGTAACTGCGCCACGGTGAGCCATGTTGGTGCCATCAGGGCATCAATGTCGAAGTCCTTGATCATGAGCGCAGCACCGCAAAGAGTTCCAGATCAAGCTCGCCGAGCACGGACGGAACATAGAAGACGCAGACACCCTGATCCAGCATTTCGCGGGCCGCATCACTCTCCATATCCAGCACAAAGTACTGGTTCTCCAGACGCACTGGCAGCGCAGCAGGCACGCGGCTCAGGGCAATGAGACCGATACCCTCGACGGCCAGACCGGACACTTCGCCAACATTAGCCGGCGCACCGGCAATACACACTTCGGCGAAGCGTTCAGCAATCTGCCAGGCCGGCTGATTAGCCCGGACGGAGAGATAGAAATCGGCTTCATCGCGCAGACGAATATCGTGCAGTACCGCTTTCCAGGTTTCCGGATCCATGCGATCCATACGGATGGCCACCACGCGTGACGGCAGACTGGCTTCCAGCAGTTCGCTAATAAGGTCAAAGAGTGGCGGGAAGGTTTGCTCCGGCGCGCTGTGGTCGTAACCCGGGATCGCATCCAGATCGTGCTCAAGCGAAAAGGTCAGCATACTGCCGGCAAGCCGTGCCAGCTCGGCCCAGAGCTGCTCAGGATGCCTGTCAGGGAAACGCTCATACTCAGAGAGCACCCGGGCATGCGAGTTCAGCGCATTCAGCAGCCAGAACAACGACACGTCAGCGACTGCAAAATCGGCCATTCTGTCGTTACTTTCACGACGCATAGACATCAGACGCTGGCGGCGGGAGCGCAGCTGACGGTTCAACAGTGCAAGGCGTTCACACAGGCCACGGCTTGCCGAGAACAGGGCCATCGGTGGGATAAAGTCAGGATCCTGACGCCAGCCTCCCTGCCCATCCCGCAACAGACGGGCAACGGCGCAGGTATCCCAGACGCCGTTGTCTTCATGTCCGAAACGGAATGCCAGATTATAGCGGGCCACCGCCATCGACTCTTCTTCCTGACCGAAGCGATCGGCAATCGTCTCCCAGGCTTCCCGATAGCGCAGCGGGCGCTCTGCAGGTACCGTGTCCGTCTGCACATTCACGATACCGGCCTGCATCACAGGTAATGCGACATACACCGTCACCGGAGCATTGCTGGCAGAAGCCGGGGCCTCGATTTCACGCGGCTCCGGTGGCTGGTCGCTGAATCGGGTATCAACCAGCGTATCATCAGGTAGCCAGAGACGAAGTGACTGCGCCTGCACGCGGCCGGAGGCCAGCATCGCGTCATCCAGCTCAACCCGACCAACGCCCCAGGGAAAAGCATTTCCGCGGGCGGCAATACCGGCCCGGGAAAATGCATCCCATTCAGACTGCTGCTGAAACTGCTGAGGGGCCAGAAGCGCCCCTTCATTCCATAACGGACGATAAATTTTCATCCCTGATTTCCCCTCGCCTTACGATTTCGCTTTCGGCATCTGGGAAACCAGCGACAGATTGACGTCCATGCCTTCCACCTGGAAATGCGGCACGGCAAACAGCTTCACGCGGAAGAAACCGGGGTTGTCCTCGATATCTTCCACCACCACTTTTGCATCGCGCAGCGGGTGTGACGCCTGCAGCTCGTCGCCCGGATCGGTCATTTCAGTCACCAGACTGCGTACCCAGGTGTTGAGCTCCAGCTCGAGTAAACGGCGATCTTTGGTGGTGCCGATGTTTTCGCGCTGAATGAGTTTCAGATAGTGCGCGATACGCGACAGCAGGAAGATATACGGCAGACGGGCGTTGATGCGGCTGTTGGCTGTCGCATCTGCCGTGTCGTACAGCGCCGGTTTCTGGGTGGAGTTGGCGGAGAAGAAGCAGGCGTAATCGCGGTTTTTATAGTACGACAGCGGGATGAAACCGAGACTGGCGAACTCAAACTCACGGGTTTCCGGGATCATCACTTCTGAGGGGATCTTCACCTGGTTACCGGTGCCGAGATCGTACAGATGGATAGGCAGATCCTGCACAGCGCCGCCGGCCTGCGGCCCCCGGATTTGCACGCACCAGCCGTTGTTGATGAAGCTTTTCACCATGTTGGCGGCAAACGCAAACGAAGCATTGGTCCACAGGTATTTATCGTGATCCGGCCCCTTCACCTCTTCAGTGTAATTGAAGCTGCGCACCGGCACGGTGTCAGGACCGTAAGGCAGGCGTCCCAGCACGCGCGGCATCACCAGCCCGATATAGCGGCTGTCGTCGGTTTCGCGGAAGGATTTCCATTTGATATATTCGGCACGGTCAAAGTAGTTGCCAATATCTTTAATCGCCGCCACCTCTTCCATTGAGCTTTTCAGGAAGAACTGCGGACCGGCAGAGCCGATAAACGGCATGTGCGCTGCGGCAGACACTTTCGAGATGTTGCGCAGCAGGGTGATGTCCTGCGCCGAGGCGTCAAATTCATAGGCAGAAATCAGCGCGGCAATGGGTTCGCCACCCGGGCTGTCGTACTCTGCGGTATAGGTGTGCTGATATAATCCGCTCTGAATAATCTCCGGCGCGTCCTCAAAATCCTGACGCAGAGCCTCTTTCGACAGGTCAAGTAACTCAATTCTGACGTTCTGACGGAAGTCGGTTTTGTCCACCAGCGACTTCAGCCCGCGCCAGGTGCTTTCTGTTTTCTGGAATTCTTCATGATGCATTACCGCATCCAGCTGGCGGCTGATCTGGTAATCAAGCCCGGCGATGTGGTGGTCAATCAGCGTTTTATCCAGTTTTTCAACTTTTGAACCCGATTTTGTCAGGCACTCAAGAAACACCTGCATCCCGGCGGTCAGTCGCTCGTCAGCCGTGGCATCGGACATCGCCTGGCTGTCCTGCCAGATATCCAGGGCGCTCAGTTCAGAGACCGGGTTCAGGTTGATTTTTTCAAACAGGGCGGCATACACGCCACCGGCTTCCGGGCGTTCCAGCACGATGCTTTCGCCACCCGCGCCATTCTCATTTTTTACAGACATCAGCATTTCCTTCATTAATCCGTTAAACCGGGGTGGCCGTTACGGCTGTTTCGGTGCCAGAGCAGATAACTCACCGCGTAATTCAGCGCTGAGCGTCGGGTCGAGCAGGATTTTTTCCAGCTCTTTACGGAAGGTCACGTTGTCCAGCAGGTTAGCTTTGAGGTCGCGGAGCAGGTTGCGCATGGCGAGCATGGCCCGCAGCTGCGGGATTTGACGCGCGACCTGTTCCGGCTCGAAATCTTTCATTTCATTGAAGGAAAGGCTGACGTTCTCTTCGCTGCCGTCACCGGCCAGGGTGTTTTCGACTGACAGGTGAACGGCAGGCGTGAATCCTGTCATCACGCTGTCGAAGTTGTTTTTATTGACGCTGACGGTTTCACGCTCCGATACCGGGCGTTGCTCTGCGCCATTGCTGTAATCGCCGATAACCATCAGCCTGAGCGGGAGTTCGATTTTTTTCTGTGCCCCGCCGGTGTGCAGGCTGAGCCGGATATTTACGCGGGCTTTGGGGATTTCGGACTGATAGGAGTTAGACATGGCTGTCCCTGTTCTACGAAGTAATAGAAACGGTTAATGCCACTGAAAAATTAATAAGAAAGACTTACCTTTAAATAACCCCTTCCCCGTTTACGCTACCCGAAGACGTGAGTCAAAAATCGGGCAGATTCCATTCATCAGCGAGCATGACACCTGTTTTGAGGTTTTATATGAAAGGCATTAATTTCGGACAACGCCTCATTGACGAAGTTTAGAAACATTGCATCGGCGTTTGGAAATGAAAAGATGTAACTAAAGATTACAAGATTGTATTTTAACAAAAGCAGATCATCATCATGATTTATAAGAATTTTCTAAAGACACCGTGCGCAGGCCGCATGAGGTAAGGATGTACGCCAGCCGATTACTGTAACCTGGCATTTAAAATCGTATAAAGCATCGTCACTTTCACTCTTCATATGAGACTGTAATATTTATGTAACTACGAGAGCCGGGCCGCGTAGCGGTAAATGGAATGTTCATCATTGCATTGAAAGTGAATTTTTTGTTTTTACTTAAACAGCGATTAATATTATTTATGTACCCAAAAAGGAGGAGATGTAACCGTTCGTCGTGACTTATTGAGGAAAATGCTGGCATTCTGGACAGGGCGAAGTGATGGGAAGGGTTAGCGACAGAGATGACCTTATTTCGGCTGACAGGTGCAGCAATGCCCGGATCAATACCGATCGCAGTGCGGGAGCAATACCTGATGTAATGGACCGGGCAATGCCCGGAGTCAGGCGCAGAAAAAAGCCGCGGCTACGCTCTGGCTTCTGCACCCGACGAGCATTGTGATAGGTAGCAACGGCAAAGCAGGTTTCCACCACAACGTGGAGCCGCCGTTCATCCAGACACCGCTTTAAATAAAAAGATTAATGCTCAGGCCGACAGTCGAACTCCCTGTTGCCACGCCCCGCCTGATTGCGTGCCGCTTAACCGCGGCACGTCTCATCTATACACTCAGAAGAAACCCAGTGGTTCAATGCTGTAACTGATCAGCAGGTTTTTGGTTTGCTGATAGTGATCGAGCATCATCTTGTGGGTTTCTCGTCCGATACCCGATTTTTTATAGCCGCCAAAAGCGGCATGCGCCGGATAGAGGTGATAGCAGTTGGTCCAGACTCGCCCGGCTTTGATCGCCCGGCCCACGCGGTAAGCGCGGTTGATATCGCGCGTCCAGACGCCAGCACCCAGGCCGTAAATCGAATCATTGGCGATGCTGACCGCTTCGGCTTCATCTTTGAAGGTCGTAATGCCAATCACCGGGCCAAAAATCTCCTCCTGGAACACCCGCATGCTGTTATTACCTTTCAGTAAGGTCGGCTGGATGTAGTAACCACTGGCGAGTGCGTCGTCCAGCTTTTCAACCCCCCCGCCCACCAGCACTTCTGCGCCTTCCTGCTGGGCAATTTCCAGATAAGAGAGAATCTTATCGAACTGCTGCTGTGACGCCTGCGCCCCGACCATCGTCTCGGTGTCGAGCGGATCGCCCCGCTTGATGGTTTTGACGCGTTTCATCACCGCCGCCATGAACGGCTCGTAAATCGACTCCTGCACCAGTGCCCGCGAGGGACAGGTACAGACTTCGCCCTGGTTCAGGAAGCCCAGCACCACGCCTTCAGCGGCTTTCTCAATAAAACTCTCTTCCGCCTGCATGATGTCTTCAAAGAAGATGTTGGGGGATTTGCCGCCCAGTTCGACCGTTGAAGGGATCAGGCTTTTCGCTGCCAGCTCCAGAATATGGCCGCCGGTGGCGGTTGATCCGGTAAACGCGACCTTGGCGATGCCCGGATGGGACGCCAGCGCTTCGCCCGCCTCTTTGCCGAAACCGTGCACCACATTCAGTACCCCGGGCGGCAGTAAATCTTTAATCAGATCGACAAACAGGGTGATCGACAGCGGCGTCTGTTCCGCCGGCTTCAGCACCACGCAGTTTCCCGCTCCTAACGCCGGTGCCAGCTTCCATGCGGCCATCAGCAGCGGAAAGTTCCACGGAATAATTTGCGCCACTACACCCAGCGGCTCATGAAAATGGTAGGCCGCGGTAAATTCATCAATCTCTGCTGCGCTGCCCTCCTGCGCCCGCACGCAGCCGGCAAAATAACGGAAATGATCGACCGCCAGCGGCATATCGGCGGCCAGAGTTTCCCGCACCGGCTTGCCGTTATCCCAGGTCTCGTTTACCGCCATGTATTCCAGATTCTGCTCCAGCCGGTCAGCGATTTTCAGTAGCAGCAATGAACGCTGTTGCGGTGACGTTTTACCCCAGGCATCGGCCGCTGCCGCTGCGGCGGCGACCGCATTATCCACATCCGCGCGGTCAGAACGCGGAAACTCACCTGCCACTGAACCGTTAACCGGTGAAGTATTGGTGAAGTAGTTGCCATTCACCGGCGCGACGAATTCACCATTAATAAAGTTGCCATAATTCTTTTGTAGCGTGATCAGAGAACCCTGTTCTCCGGGGGCGGCGTAACGCATGGTCATTCTCCTTACAGGTGACGAGATGCAACAATGATGAAACTTATTATTAACATGAAGGATCATTGTAAGCCTGTCAGATCTGTTGCCCGGAAACTGTGACCGCCCCGAAGGAAAAGCCGCATCGGTTGCTGCTACAGATAATTCCGACTTTTCCCGGTTGCGCTTATAAATAAGAAACTTGTCAGCAGGAAAGGGTCAATATGAGGAAGAATTCATACTGGAGGTAAGCATGCTGGCTTCGGCTTTCACCTTAATGCGCGCAAAGGCAAACTTCGTGCATCAGTTCATCCGCAATCCGCGCAAGATGGGCAGTATTACGCCCTCATCCGATGCGCTGTGCCGCACCATGATCGAGTCGGTGGAATGGAATAATCAGCTGCGTATCGCCGAGCTTGGCGGAGGAGACGGTGTGTTGACCCGGCGGTTACTGGAACGGATGTCACCGGATGCCACGCTGGATGTGTTCGAAATCAGCAGCATGCTGGCGGAGAAACTCAACGCACTGGACGATCACCGTATGACGGTACGCACCTGTTCTGCGGAGTACCTTAACGGCCAATATGATGCCATCTTCTCCGGCCTGCCGCTGCTGTCGCTGCCGCCTGCCCTGCGTGAGGCGATTCTGCGGGCGGTCTACGCGGCGCTGGGCCCGAACGGAGTGTTTGTGCAATTCCAGTACACTTCGCTGACCCAGCCTGACCTGTCACGCTATTTTACCTGGGAGCGACAGCGGGTGCTGAAAAACGTGCCGCCCGCCTGGGTTTATCGCTGCACCCGCCACTACGCTCCCTGAGCCTGCTCAATTGACGGGCGCGTCTGTTGCCAGAAGACGGTTAACAGTTCACGCGCCCAGTCTTTTCCTTCAATCACGCCAGCCACCTCACGACTGCCGTCCGGCAGACAGGCGCGCATGATCTGTGGCGAAAATTCAGGATGAAACTGCACTGACAGCGCCTGTGGTGAATAACGAATAATCTGGCATCCATCGCGCTCAGAAGCGGCTAACACCTGTGCCTGCGGCGGCGGCGTCAGCACCGACTGTCGGTGCGACAGCCAGGCACTGAAGGTCGGCGGCAGTTTCCGCAGCAGCGGGTCGCGCTGCGCCTGCGCACCGCAGGTGACCGGCAGCAGACCGCGTTCCCAGCCGTTCGGGTTATCCGCTACCTCGCCGCCCAGCGCATACGTCATCAGCTGATGGCCGTAGCAGACGCCCAGTAACGGCAACGACGCGTCGATGGCCGCTCTGATCCACGCAGCGCTGCGTTCGCTCCAGTCGGCATGGTCGGTGACCATCGCCCACGAGCCGCTGAGGATCGCCGCAGAAATCTGGTCGAAGGCCGGCAACGCCTCGCCCAGATGCGGACGGACGATCAGATACTCATCAGGTTGTAGATCTAACGCGTCAATGAACCAGCGTGGTTGTTCACCAATCTGCGCGACGACGTTAGCGGGCGGGACTTCAAGCTGAATCAATGCAATGGGCAAGGCGGGCGTGTGGGTCATACCGAATCGGGTCCTGTTCAAGAGGCGTTTCGGAAAATCAGTCTGACAGCAACGCGCAAAAAAGTCTTATGATTTTATTTTTCTCAGCGCGACAGAAAATTTCTAACCGCTGCTGCCTGAAATGCCCTGGTTCGTGCCATCATTAGCCAGCTAAGCAAAAAAAGTTAAGGATATTATTGTGGCGGTGCGGCATTTTTTTCTGGTTCTGATGGTGGTGTGTATCTGGGCCTTCAACAACGTGGCGGTGAAATGGGGCTTACTTGAGCTTCCGCCGCTGTTTCTGACTTTTATGCGTTTTGTGGTGGTCGCCATTGTGCTGGTGCCGTTCTGCCGCATCACCCGACAGCAGCTACCCTGGCTGTTGCTGCTGGCCTTTACCTTCGGCTTTATGCACTTCTCGCTGCTGTTTGTCGGTATGCGGTACACCGATGCCGGGACCGGCGCAATCGTGGTTCAGCTCGGTACGCCGATTGCCATGCTGCTGGCGATGGTGGTGTTAAAAGAGAAGCTGAAGCTGGTGCAGCTGGCCGGCATTATGATCTCGCTGAGCGGCGTGGTAGTGCTCTCCGGCAGCCCGACCATTCCTACGTGGTGGGTGCTGTGCCTGCTGTTGTGCAGCGCAACTGGCTGGGCGGTCAGCAACCTGATTGTCAAAAAATCACCGTCAATTAAACCGCTGACCATGACCGGCTGGATCGCCTTCCTCGCCATCCCGATTGTCGGTGTTGCCAGCCTGGTGATGGAGTCGCATCAGCTCTACGCCCTGCGTCATGCGGGCTGGCACGGCTGGTTCGCCATCCTCTACAGTGCCATCGCCTCATCGATTGTCGCCTATACGCTGTGGTATATGCTGCTGAAGAAATACAACGTTAACCTGATCATGCCCTACTCGCTGCTGACGCCGGTGCTGTCAGTGTTGATGGGGATTGTGGTGCTGGGTGACAGCCTTAACAGCTTCAAAATTATTGGTGCCTCGCTGGTGATTCTCGGCACGGCGATTGCGGTGATCAATCTGCGTAATCTGCGAATGCATGCCCGCTTCCCGCGTCTGCGGCGACGTTAATCACGCGTGCTATGCTTGAGTGATTGTCACTCGTCAGGAGCACAGCACATGGACCATCAGCTCGCCACGTCCCTCTGGCAGCAGATGTGGCAGGGATTGCGTAGCAACGCCGCAGCGCATCCGTTACCCACCTTTGTCGATAACGCCAGTTTCCCCGCCGCCTTTGCCGTCAGTGAACTGGCGGCCACCAGCATCGGCCTCGCCACGCAGGCCACAGCCGCCCTGATCAATACCAGCCGCCCGGTTGAGGTGAATGTCCGGCTGGCGTCGCGCTGGTTTCAGCACAGTTTTATGCCGCTTAATCGCCCTGCACCCGCGATGTGGGATGCCTTTGCCGGCGATTACGCCAGCCGCGATGGCTGGATCCGCCTGCATACCAACGCCGCCCATCATCGGCAGGCGATGGAGCGGGTGCTGGGCCAGCACGCTGACCGTCGCTCGCTGGCGCGTGAGGTGCAGCGCTGGTCCGCCGGTGAGCTGGAGCAGGCGATCGTTGATGCGGGCGGCTGCGCTGCGGAGATGCGCAGCACGACCGCCTGGCAGCAGCATCCGCAGGGCCAGGCCGTGGCTCAGGAGCCGCTGTTCGCCTGGCAGACCACCGATCAGGCCGCCGCGCCGCAGTGGCAACTGCCCGAGGCACGTCCACTGCTCGGCATTCGGGTGCTGGACCTGACGCGAATTATTGCCGGTCCGGTCGCCACCCGCTTTCTGGCCAGCCTCGGTGCCGATGTGTTGCGTATCGATCCGCCAGGCTGGCAGGAACCGTCGCTGGATGAGGAGATCACCTGTGGCAAGCGCCGGGCGGTGCTCGATCTGACGCGCCCTGCCGATCGCGAGCAGTTTATCCGCCTGCTGCGTGAGGCCGATGTGCTGGTGCACGGTTATCGGGCAGACGCGCTGGAACGGCTCGGCTTTGATGCCGCTACCCGACAGGCGCTGGCACCCGGGCTGGTTGACGTCAGCCTGAATGCCTGGGGCTGGCAGGGTCCGTGGCGCAACCGGCGCGGCTTTGACAGCCTGGTGCAGATGGGCTGTGGCATTGCCGAACAGGGAATGCAGTGGCAGCAGAGTGATAAGCCGACGCCCTTGCCGGTGCAGGCGCTGGATCATGCCACCGGTTATCTGCTGGCAGCGGCAGTACTGGAGGGATTACGTCAGCGACTGGCTAACGGACACGGCAGCCAGGTGCGGCTGTCGCTGGCGCGCACCGCCTGGCTGTTGCAGCAACATCCTGCGGCACCGGGTAGCAATCAATCAGCTATTCTGGCGAAGACAGCGGATAATCTGCCATTTTATGAGCTCACGCCGTGGGGGCTGGGCGTGAGGTTGCGGGCGCCATCCTGGCTGCCCGGCACCGCACAAGTTTGCGCGACGCCGGGCTGTCTGCCGGGTACGCACCCGGCATCATGGTAAATCAGGCATCCTGCTGCGGCTCACTGCTGTCGAGCAGTTCGTTGTACATCGCCTGAATCGCCTCACGACTGAGCGCGGCCAGCGTGCGGTAAAACGCGGTGGTAGCGTGCGCTTCAACCTTACCGAGGAAAGTGCCGCACCACGGCAGCAGATACTCTTCAAACAGCGCCAGCTGGGCGCTGCTCTCATCTTCCGCTGACTGATCTTCCAGCCATGACGCCGCCAGCAGCAGCACGCCAAAATGATCGGCAGGCGCATCGCTCAGCGGCATGCCGCGCGAGGTCAGAAAGGCACGCACTTCCGGCTCGGTTTTTCCTTCCGGCCACTGTGACGCATACGGCGACACCTTACAGTCGCTGCCGACAAACAGCGCATTGTAATCGCCGGCCAGCGCCTGCGGATCGCTGTTCTGTTGCAGACGAGTCAGCAGTTCATCCTGCTCCAGCGGCCACTGCGCCTGCAGCTTTCCCTCACGCAGCAGGGTAAACAGCGGCACCAGCAGCGGGTCCTGCGGCTGACGATTGAACAGTGAGCCGATCACGCGGCACAGAATGGAAAACTCATTCATGAGTCAGATTTCCTTGAGGCAAAGTAAATTAAAAGTCAGCCAGTTCAGCAATGTGTTTGCCGGTACGCTGTTCGAGAAAGTCGAGCAGACGCCGCGGCGTGACATTTAACACCCGATCCTCTGGAAAATCCACTTCGCGGGTGATGCGCAGGCAGTGTTCAAAATGGCCGAGCGTAAAGGCGGTGTGTGAATCTGAGCCAAACGCCAGCCGTCCGCCGGCATCACGCACCGCGGCAGCGATCGCCCGGCAGTTAGGTTCACTGCCCGGACGCGAGTGGGTAAAGGAGGAGTTATTGATCTCCAGCGCCACATCGTAGTGGGCTGCAGCCTCGGCGATTACCGGGATATCCACCGGGAATTTCGGGTTACCCGGATGGCTGATGATATGCACCAGTCCCCCGGCCATCGCCGCAATCATCGCGTCAGTGTGGTGTTTTCGGTCACGCGGCGCGTAGACTGGCTCATGAAAGCCCGCCACGATCAGGTCCAGTGCATCCAGCATCAGACCGGAGCAATCAATCTCACCCTGCTGGTTTTTAATATTGGCTTCAATACCGCGCAGAATCCCGACGCCATCAATCACCCGCGGCCAGATGCGCATATTGATGAAATGCCAGTAATGCGGTGCATCGGCCATATCAGGCCCGTGATCGGTTATGGCAAACAGTTTCAGTCCCGTTTGCTTCGCCTGAGTGACGTAATCGTGCAGCGTACTGTAGGCGTGCGTACTGGCGATGGTGTGCATATGCAGATCTACCGGATACATCATCTTCTCCTGCTGATAGCCCCTGATTGGGCAGGGTAATTAGTAGCCACGCTGACGATCGACCCGCCCCTGCGGTGTTTCTCCCGCCTGATGCTGGTGAATCGCCCGGGCAATATAGTCAATAGCTTCGTCGATTAAGGTTACCGCCGCATTATGCGGCGTCAGCGTGACGCGCGGATGAGACCAGAGCGGATGCGATTCCGGCAACGGCTCGACCTGGAACACATCCAGCGCGGCGGCTTTCAGCTGGCCGCTGTTAAGCGCCGCCAGTAAATCTGCTTCCACCACCTGCGCACCGCGCGCGATGTTGAGGAAGAAAGCGCCGTGCGGCAGCTGCTGGAAAAAGTCGTGATTAATCAGGTTGATGGTTTCCGCAGTGCTGGGCAGCAGGTTGATTAACACCCGGGTCTCCTGCAGAAAATCGTGCAGCGCCTCACGGCCGGCAAAGCTGGTTACACCCGCAATTTGCTTCGGCGAACGGCTCCAGACCCGCACCGGGAATCCCCAGGGTTTAAGCGCTTCCGCCACGCTCTGCCCCAATACCCCGGCACCGAGAATACCGATGGTGAAGCTGTCGCGCGGATAAGCGGGCAGCGGCTGCCAGCAGCGCTGCTGTTGCTGTAACCGGTAGTCGTCAAAACGACGGAACCAGCTCAGCACGCTGTGGACCGCATACTCCTGCATCTGCCGCGCCATGCCGGTATCTTCCAGCCGGAACAGCGGCACCGTCTCCGGCAACATATCCGGATACTGCTGCAGCTGGCGGAGAATTTCATCCACCCCGGCGCCCAGCGCAAATACCCCGCGCAGCCCGCTGCGCCCTTGCAGCATCTCTGCTGGCGGAGAACGCACCAGCGCGTAATCGGCCGGGCCCTCATCGCCCGGTTGCCAGGCACGTACCCGCGCCTGCGGCAGACGCTGTTGTAAACCATTAATCCATGTCGCGGCGGGTTGCGACGGGTGATACCAGATGATCTCCATCCTGCTCTCCTTTTTTTCTTTCAGCGTCAGGGAAAACCGGCATCAGGGCAAGCAAAAACCGGCTGGAAAAAACGCTTTTTTCAGTAAAAATTATTCACGTGGCTTCACATTTCCGGCTGGCTTCAGGGTGAAGCGGACAGATAAGGTCTAAAGTTGGTCGTGTGGTCAATGCGTTACACGCGGCCGCGTTTCGGACAAGGAGAAAAACCGATGACAAAAATTGAGGTAAACGCCACTGAACGGCGTCAGCGTTATGCACCCCTTCTGCTCACGCTGCTGCTGAGCGTACCTGCCTTCACCGTTCACGCCGACGACACGTCGCGTATGCTGAATAATCAGCCGCAGCCGCCGGATGTCCGTTTAGGGCCACTGTTTAATGCCGTCCAGCAAGCAAAGTTCTATCCCGATCAAAAAACTTTTGCTGATGCAGTGCCTAAATACGATCCGGCATCGATCCTGGCCGACTGGCAGATGCAGAAAAAACAGCGCAACTTTGATCTGAAACGCTTTGTTGCCGCCAACTTCACGCTGCCCACTCAGGGCGATAAATATGTGCCGCCTGCCGGGCAAAATCTGCGTGACCACATTGACGGCTTATGGCCGGTACTGACCCGCACCGCCAGCAGTGCCGGTCAGTATGATTCACTGCTGCCGTTGCCGAAGCCGTATGTGGTGCCGGGCGGTCGTTTCCGCGAAGTCTATTACTGGGACAGCTACTTCACGATGCTCGGCCTGGCGGAAAGTGGTCACTGGGATCGGGTGCAGGATATGGTGGATAACTTCGCCTCGCTGCTGGACCGTTACGGCCACATTCCCAACGGCAACCGCAGCTACTATCTGAGCCGTTCGCAGCCGCCGTTCTTTAGCCTGATGGTGGATCTGCTGGCGAGCCACGATGACGGCAAAGCCTATACCCGGTATCTGCCACAGCTGCAAAAAGAGTATGACTACTGGATGGCCGACAGTGACAAACTGACCGCCGGCTCAGCCAGCAAACGCGCCATCAAACTCAGCGATGGCACGGTGCTGAACCGCTACTGGGACGCACGCGATGTGCCGCGTACCGAATCCTGGATGGATGATGTGACCACCGCGAAGAAAGCGCCACAGCGCGACAAGGCGGAGCTTTATCGCGAGCTGCGTTCTGGCGCGGCATCCGGCTGGGACTTCAGTTCCCGCTGGTTCACCGATGCCCACAATCTGGCGACCATCCGTACCACCCAGCTGGCACCGGTCGATCTTAACAGCCTGATGTTCCATCTGGAGCAGACGCTGTCAAAAGGCTATCAGATGAACAAGCAGGACGATCTGGCGAAGCAGTTTGCCGACCGTGCAGAGAAGCGCCAGGCCGCGATTAACCGCTACCTGTGGGACAGCAAACAGGGCTGGTATGCTGATTACGACTGGCAGAAAAAACAGGTGCATCCGCAGCTGACCGCCGCCACGCTGTTCCCGCTTTATCTGCGGGTTGCCAGCGATAAGCAGGCTGAAAGCACCGCCAGCGCGGTGGAAAAACAGCTGCTGAAACCGGGCGGGCTGGTGACCACCACCGTCAATAACGGCCAGCAGTGGGATGCGCCGAACGGCTGGGCGCCGCTGCAATGGGTGGCAGTAGAAGGTCTGGAACATTATAACCAGCCAAAACTGGCGAAAGAGGTCGGGCTGCGCTTCCTGCAGAACGTCCAGAACACCTACGACCGTGAACATAAGCTGGTCGAAAAATATGTGGTGGAAGGCAAAAACCTTGGCGGCGGCGGCGGCGGTGAATATCCGTTGCAGGACGGCTTCGGCTGGACTAACGGCGTCACGCTGAAACTGCTGGATAAATACTGCCCGAAAGATAAAACCTGTAACAGCGCCCACGATATTCCTCAGGCGTCTGCCGCTCAACCCTGATGTTCTCTGGAGACCGTCGGCCTTGCTGACGGTCTCTGCCCTCGCCTTTTAGCGAAATTTACTTGACGTTCTTCGATTGCCAGGCAAAATTGCAGCGAACTTACAAACGGTAATAATTCTCACTCTGATAATGAGAATGCTTATCGAGGCTATTATTCACCTGCTGAACCTCTGCCATGAAAGGAATTTCAATGAGATTGCCATCGCCGCTGAAAGGTTATGTCCCGTTCTGCACCCTGGCGCTGACCGCGCCGGCCCTGAGTTTTGCTGCTGATATGGTGGTCACAGCCCAACCGCAGGAGCAGGCTGACTCCCCGACCCAGGGATATCTTGCCACCACCAGTCAGGGCGCGATGAAAAGCGATCGTCCGCTGATCACCACGCCGCAGTCGGTGTCGGTGGTGACGCGCCAGCAGATGCAGGATCAGGGCGCACTGACCCTGAATCAGGCACTCGGCTACACCTCCGGTGTGTTTACCAACTTCGGCGGTGCCGCGACCCGTTATGACACCATTGCCCTGCGCGGCTTTCACGGCGGCGATGTTGACAACACCTTCCTTGACGGTTTACGGGTGATGAGCGACGGCGGCAGCTTCAATATACTGCAGGTCGACAACGCTTTCCTCGAACGCATCGATGTGATTAAAGGCCCCTCTTCCGCGCTGTATGGTCAGACGGTGCCGGGCGGGCTGGTCAACATGGTGACGAAACGTCCTCAGTTCAGTGAAGAGGGCCATATCCAGCTGCAGGCGGGTAATAACGCCACCACCGGTGCGATGTTTGATTACACCAACGCGATTAACGATCAGTGGGCGTTTCGCCTGACCGGTGTGACCCGCAACAGCGATACGCAATACGACCATACCCGTGAAGAGAAGTATGCGCTGATGCCACAGCTGATGTGGCAACCGGATGAAGATACCCACTTAATCCTCAAAGCTTATCTGCAGAAAGATCCGTCCGGCGGCTATCATGGCTCGGTGCCGGCCGACGGCAGCCTGAGTGAGCATAACGGCTATAAGCTGAGCAACGGTTTCTATGAAGGCAACAGCGACCTGGATCAGTTCAAGCGCCGTGAACAGATCTACAGCTACGATTTCGCCCATCGCTTTAACGACGTCTGGTCGTTCTCCTCCACCGGCAGTTACAGCCATTCCAGCGTCGATCTCGATCAGGTTTATCAGATTGGCTGGGATGCGGTAAATCCTGACCTGCTGAATCGCTACTATTCCGGTGAGCGCTCCTCACTGGCCGGCTGGGCCACCGATAACCGGTTACAGGCGGAGTTCGCGACCGGGGAAGTGGAACATCGGGTGACGATGGGTGCGGAGTATCATCGCTATAAAAATGAGATCAGCAGCGCCGCCGACAGTGCCTCGCAGCTCAATGCCGTCACCGGGGAACAGGTTGGCGCAATGCCGGCCTACAGCTGGAGCGATGAAACCCGCCGCTACTATCAGACCGGCCTCTACCTGCAGGATGAGATGAAGCTGGATCGCTGGCATCTCGATCTCTCTGGCCGCTATGACCGGATCGTCGCCAACAACAGCGGCAACGATCGGCGGCAGGACGACCATATCAGCGGCCGCGCAGCGCTGCTTTACGCGTTTGACAACGGCATCTCGCCTTATGTCAGCTGGAGCCAGGCGATCACCCCAACGGCCCTGACCGATCCTGATAACAACCTGCTGAAACCAACCACGGCAGAGCAGTATGAAGCCGGGGTGAAATATCAGCCGAACGGCACCCGCGATCTCTATTCGCTGGCGGTCTATGACCTGACGCAGAAGGATGTGGCTAACCGTAATGTCCAGGACGGCACCTATACGCCGTCCGGTAAAGTACATTCGCAGGGAATTGAGCTGGAAGCGCGTAATCAGCTAACCCCACGTCTGAGCACCGTCGCCAGTTACACCCTCAATCACCTGCGCTTTAAAGATTCAGTTGATGGCAACGAGGGACACACCCCTTACGTGACGCCGAACAGCATGGCGGCCCTGTGGGGTCACTATCAGTTTGATTACGGCTTAAGCGCGGGCGCGGGCGTGCGCTACATCGGCAAACAGTGGGCTGACAACGAAAACACCACCCGTGTGCCGTCGGTTACCCTGTTTGATGCGTCGGTGCGGGCCGACCTCGGCGTCTGGAACAGCAGTCTGAAAGGCGCGTGGCTGCAGGTAAACGCCAACAACCTGACTGACCGCAAATATGTGGCGGGCTGCTACGGCACCGGCTATTGCTACTGGGGCGCGGAACGCAGCGTGATGGCGACGGTAGGTTACGATTTCTAATCGCCGGATGTGAAAAAGGGGACGAATCGCTTCGTCCCCTTTTTTGATTAAACCGTTACGATCAACTGCGTACTTTGCGGTAGATAAACAGCACCACGATGGCACCAATCACTGCAACCACGAAGCTGCCGAAGTTAAACCCATCGACACGACCGAAGCCAAACAGCGTACTGATCCAGCCACCCACTACGGCACCGATAATACCCAGCACGATAGTCAGAATGAAACCGCCACCGTCTTTACCCGGCATGATCCACTTCGCCAGAATACCTGCGATTAAGCCAAAGACGATCCAGGAAATAATACCCATCTGTTGCTCCTTCCTTTTTATGATTAAATCGTGAACGCTTGATTTATCAAGCGGTTTACCGCGATAAGTATAGACAGGTTTTCAAAAAATGTTTACTTGCTCACAGTTATTATTGACCTGTCAGAGGCTAAAGCTTTTTTTTGCCACGCCGATAACGGAGATGAGGCAAAAAAAACAGAACAAATAAAGCACCAACCTTTTGGAGCCAGGAAGTGAAAGAAGCCGATCAGGAACAATATTTAAAACGTGGCACGCTGGCCGTCCTGGGCGTAATGAAGGACCTGCTGCGTTTACAGACCCCGTTACTGGTGAGTTTTTCCCGTGGGCAGTTTATCAGCCGCATGCTGGCGGCCGATGAAGACCAGCTGCTGTTTGATCTCGGCAGTAACAATCTGGATAACGACTATGCCCTGAACTGCAATGAGCTGAGCATTGCGGCAGAAACCTATGGCGCTAAAGTTGAGTTCAGTCTTGCTTCGCTGAAGCGGGTTGAGTTCGAGGGGCTGCCTGCGTTCAGCGCGCCGCTGCCTGAACTGGTGTGGCAGATCCAGCGTCGTGAATTTTTCCGCGTCAATGCGCCACTGGAACCGCAGTTCTGGTGCCACACCGAGTGGCCCGACGGTAATAAAGCGCGCCTGCGGCTACAGGATTTATCGCTGGGCGGTATCGGTGTATTGATCGATGACGCCCTGCCGGAAGGGTTACAAATCGGTGACAGCTTCAAAAAATTTCGCGTCGAACTGGGCGAGTATGGTCATTTTGAAGTGCCGGTAAAGCTGTTGCACATTGGCGAACGTAGCGTGGTTACGCATAAAAATGAAACCCGCATTACGCCGCGACTGAGCTTTCGCTTTTCGGCCCTCGATCCGGTGCAGGAGCGACAGCTGCAGCAGGTCATTTTTGCCCTTGAGCGCCTTGCGCGCGATAAATCGACCCGTTTTCAATAAGTTCTTTTGCCGGATGCGCCGCACAGTTGCGCCGCATCCAGGCTATGCTTCTTGCTTGTTTTCTTTTAAACCGGAACCCAGCAAGGAGAATCTCCCCAATGGAAAACTGGCTTGCTTCACGTCATTTTCAATCCATTCTGTTTAATCAGTCTTTCTGGCTCAACAGTGCCATCGTCGTTGTCGCTACTCTCGTCATTTACTGGCTGCTGCGTACCCTGATCCGGTTTATCTCTAACCGGATTGCCCGCTATAGCGAGCACCGCCACATACGGGCCACCGGTATCCTGGTGGAAATTCTGCGCAGTACCAGTCAGACCCTGCTGCTGATCTTTTCACTGCTTATCGCGCTGAAGTTTGTCGATTTACCCGCCTCATGGCGGGTGGCGATATCGCACGGCTGGTTCCTGGCGCTGATCGTTCAGCTGGCATTGTGGATCGACTGCGGCATACGGCTCTGGCTGCACAGCCTGCTGCGCGATCCGCTGCACGTGCGAAATCCGGTCACCACGGTGATTCTGGGTATTCTGCTGCGCGTGGTGGTGTGGATCATGATGTTCCTCGCCATTCTGTCGAATATGGGCATCAACATTACCGCGCTGGTTGCCAGTCTCGGCGTCGGCGGTATCGCCATTGCGCTGGCGATTCAGACGGTACTCAGTGACGTGTTCGCTTCGCTGGCCATCGGTTTCGATAAGCCGTTTGAGCACGGCGACTTTATCGTGTTTGGTGATATTGCCGGTTCGATTGAGCACATTGGCCTGAAAACCACCCGCCTGCGCAGCCTGAGCGGTGAGCAGATTGTCTGCTCAAATACCATTCTGTTGCAGCAGACGATTCATAACTACAAGCGCATGCAGCAGCGCCGCATCGTGTTTAAGTTCGGTATCAGCTATGCCACGCCATCTGAGCAGGTGCGTGAAATCAGTCCGCTGGTAAAAGAGATTATCCAGAGCGTTGAGACCACCCGCTTCGACCGCGCCCATTTCCTGGCATTTGAAGATTCTAAGCTCACCTTTGAAGTGGTCTACTTCGTGCTGGACGCCGATTACAATAAGTACATGGATATCCAGCAGGAGATTAACCTGCAGCTGATGGCGGCGCTGGAACAGCGCAACATTCGCTTTGCCTTTCCGATCCGTCAGGTTGAGTTCAGCGGCGGAAATCTGCCGCCGGTGGATCTGGTGGCGGTGGACAATGAGGATGGCGAGGTACGCCGAATGGCGCGCTAAGCGGACTTTCGCGCCGATGCCGGCCTTCCCGCTGCCTGACGGCAAGGCCGGCGGAGATCATCCGCGCCTGTACTCGCCCGGCCCGCGTAACCCAATGTGGGTCAGGCGAGCCACGCCTGACTTCTGACGCAACCCTCGCGAACCGGCACTGCGCTACTGATGATGATAACAGCTGACGCCCAGATACTGGCTAAACGCCTCCTGTAACACCTCTGCCGTGGCGGAGTGGTTCATCGCCACATGATGTTCGAAACCGTTACGGCAAATCCACGCCAGCAATGACTCCAGCTGCGGCACCTGAATCACCGCACGGCAGCCCACCGTATCCAGCGGGTCCTCTACCGAAAGGCCTTCACCGACGTAGGCCTTGATCTCGCCGCTGAAATCATCGGTTGAGAGGCGGAAATAGGTCAGATCGCCGCTTTTCATCCGGCCATGCACCGCACCGCAGGTGTTCTCTTTGCCCACCGTGGTGCCGATAATGTCGGCCGTGCCCATGGTGGGCGACTCCAGGCTGGCGCTGGCAAAATTGCCGCAGTGAAACAGCACGCATTTATCACGCTCATCCCCAAAGTTGTTATTCCAGTCTGCCAGCGAGGCGGGACTCAGCGAGCAGCTGGCCAGTGCATACATCGACAGCGCGCCCATCACATCCACTTCGCAGGCGCTGGGCATCAGCTGTCCCGACATCACGCTCATGATCGAGCAGACGTTAATGCCGAGATTTTCCTGCAGCGAGGTCCAGCACTGAATCGCGGTGGTGTCGATATCGTTGTCATTGACCCACTCGCTGATCACCACGAACAGCTTCGCCATGGTTTGCAGTTTTTCGCCCGGAATGCCGCGCGCATCGGCGTTGGCTTCCAGAATCTCGCGCTTCTCCGCTACGCGGATATCATCATCACGTAGCCGGTTGGTTCGGGTGAAAATCTCCGACAGATCGAGCGTTTCGACCGCAATCCCCATCTTCTCCAGCAGCTTTTCGCTGTAGCGTACGGTATTGAATCCGGCTGGCCGGGCACCAATCGCCCCCACCCGCACCCGTCGCATCGCATTGACTACCCGGCAGAGTTGGCTGAACCGCTGCAGATCCTGCATGAAAATCTCACCGTTCAGGGCGCAGACGTGCTGACGGGTCAGGGTAAAGGGGATGCCATATTGCCGCAGGTTGTTGCACAGCGATATTTTGCCGCAGAAGCTGTCACGGCGGGTCGCCAACCCCATTTTGTCGAGATTATCTTCCTCGGCCTGCACCAGTACCGGCACATTCAGACCCGCGAGGCGTAACGCCTCCGCGATCGCTTTTTCGTCGCCAAAGTTAGGCAGCAACACCACCACACCGTGAATGGCATCACGGTGCTGGCGAAACAGTTCGGCGCAGATTTTGGCTTCCTGCCGGGTCTCCACCCCGCCGAGATTGGTCTGGCTCTCATCCAGCATCACCGTATTGATGTTCATTTTTTCAAACAGCGCGACCGCCTGCTGGCGCGCCTCACCCACCAGATAGCTGGGAAAGAACCCGCGGTTGCCAATAATGACGCCGAAGGTTAACTGCTGAGGAAGTTTTGACATGGCTCTGCTCCGAAAGGGTTAATGTGGCTGATAACGACAGCGAGCGACGGCGTCGATCCAGCCTTTATAGTTTTCCTGCATCCGCTGCGCATACGCCTCACGCGGCGCGATCACGTTGCCGCCCTGCAACGCCTGCATATCACTGCCCTGCTGCCACCAGCCCAGCACTTTGCCTGCCAGCAGCGCGGCGCCCAGCGCCGAGACTTCGGCGGTCGGGACCCGCAGCAACGGGCGCTGCAACACATCGGCCTGCAGCTGCATCAGCCAGCTGTTTTCGGTAGCGCTGCCATCAACACACAGCGCCGGCAGCTGCTGGCCGCTGGCCTGCTCCATGGCAAAAAAGACGTCGGCGATCTGCCAGACGATCGACTCCAGCGCCACCCGCGCCAGTACCGCCGGGGTGGCCGCATCCGTCAGGCCGCACACCATGCCGCGCGCCTGCAAATCCCACCAGGGTGCGCCCAGTCCGGAGAGCGCCGGCACAAAATAGATGCCCTGATTATCTTCACTGGTTTGCGCCAGCGCGGTGAGCTGACGCGGGTCCTGAACCCCCAGCATGCTGCCGAGCCACGCCGCGCCGGAACCGGTGTGGGTGATGTTGCCTTCGAACGCAAAGCGCAGGGTACCGTCATGCCAGGCCACGGTGGTGCTGAGGCCGTTTTCGGTCAGCAGCGGCGTCGCCATTGACATCATCAGCGACGATCCGGTGCCGTAAGTGGCTTTTACCACTTCCGCTGCGCCACGCCGTTGTGCCTGCAGCGCGGCGTGGGAGTCGCCGATGCGTGCCAGAATCGGCGTGCCCGGCGCTAAGCCCGCAATATCATTTATCGCTACCACGCCCTGTTCGCTGGCGGAGGCGACAATACGCGGCAGCGCGGCGCGGGGCAGCCGGAACAGCGCCAGCAGCTCATCGTCCCAGTCGTTAAGATGCAGGCTGTAGAGCTGGGTGCGTGAAGCATTGGCATGATCGGTAATAAAGGTCTCGCCCGCACTGAGCTGCCAGCTCAGCCAGCTGTCGACGGTGCCAATACAGAGTTCACCGGCTTCGGCGCGCGCCACGCCATCCGGGATAGCCGCCAGCATGCCGGTCAGCTTGGCAGCCGGGAACATCGGGTCGACCGCCAGCCCGGTCAGACCGGTGATACGCGGCGCTTTACCCGCCTGATGCAAATCCCGGCAGAACGGCTCAGAGCGCCGATCCTGCCAGCTCACCAGCGGCGTCAATGGCTGGCCGTCGTGGCGCTGCCAGATCAGCACCGACTCACGCTGATTACTGATCGCCACCGCCGCCACGCTGGCCCCGCCACACGACGCCAGACACTGCGCGATCGCCTGCTTTACCGCCTGCCAGATCGCCAGCGGATCCTGCTCTGCCAGCCCCGGTTGCGGATGCGCCAGGGTTAACGGCTGGCTACCGCGCGCCACCACGCTACCGAGACGATCAACCGCAATCGCTTTGGCATTGGTGGTGCCTTCATCAATCGCCAGGATCAGGGGTCCCACCATCGTTACGCTCCTGCGCAGATACGCGCTGCACTGTTAACCACGCTGCTGGCATCAATGCCGTGGCGGGCCCGGGTTGAGGCGCGATCGCCGGCAATGGCATATTCGCCATCCGGAATACCGAGCCGCAGCAGCGGAATCGCACAGCCGCCTTCCGCCAGCACCTCAGCCACCAGGCTGCCGACACCGCCATTGACGTTATGCTCTTCAACGCTGATAACCGCTGGGTAGTGATTTAACAGGTTGCGCAGCTGTTGGGTATCACAGGGTCGAATCGATGGAACCGCGATCACACCGGCTGAAATCCCCTGCTCAGCCAGTTGCTCAGCGGCGTGAACCACCTCGTGAACGGTCGAACCCATCGCCACCAGCGCGATGTCATGACCTTCGCGCAATACGTCGATCTGCCCTGGCCTGAACTGGTAGCTTTCATCGTGCAGCTGCGGCAGATCTTTGCCATCAAGACGGATATAGACCGGCCCGAAGTGCGCCAGCGCATAATCGATAATCTGGCGGCACTCCAGCGGACAGGAGGGCGCGTAGATTTCAATGTTGCCGAAGCCGCGCATCACTGCGATGTCGTCGATGCTGTGATGGGTACTGGCGAGCGGGCCATAGCTGGCACCGGCATTCAGCCCAAACAGTTTGACGTTGGTGTTGTTGTAGCAGACGTCAACTTTCACCTGCTCATTGGCCCGCGACACCAGAAACGGCGCGGCATTACAGGTAACAGCGATTTTACCGCCCAGCGCCAGGCCTGCCGCAGTGCCGACCAGCGTCTGCTCAGCAATGCCGACGTTGATTAGACGATCGGGAAACGCCTTGATAAACGGCGCGATTTTGGCGGTCGAGGTCGAATCCGCCACCACCGGCACCAGATCCACGCCGCGATTCACCGCGTCAATAAACGCCGTTACCATTACACTGGCTAAATGTTGTGCATTACTCATCTTTTAACTCCTCCAGCGCCTGCTCAATTTCCGCCCCTTTTGGTACCCGGTGATGCCATTCGGCTTTGCTCTGGATAAAGGAGACGCCAAATCCCTTCTCGGTATGCGCCACAATCACCTGCGGTTTGCCGTTCTGCGGCAGGCTTTCGATGGTGTCGACCACCGCCGCCATGTCATTGCCGTTGCACTCGGTGACCTCCAGTCCAAAAGCGCGCCATTTTTCCGGCAGCGGATCGGTGTTCATGATTTCGCGGGTCGCGCCCGCCAGTTGCAGCTTGTTCTTGTCGTTGATGATGATCAGGTTGTCGAGGCCGTAATGGGCCGCCACCAGTGCCGCCTCCCAGTTACTGCCTTCCGCCAGCTCACCGTCGCCGGTGACCACAAAAATGCGGCGGGTGCTGCGGTCTTTTTTGGCAGCGATAGCAATCCCGACCGCCACCGGCAGCCCGTGTCCCAGCGCACCGGTATTCAGTTCAACGCCAGGGGTTTTTTGCCGCACCGGATGCCCGGGCAGATGGGAATCTGCGTGCTGATAGGTGGCAAGCCAGTCGGTCGGGAAGTAGCCCGCCTCCGCCAGCACGCAGTAGTAACCGCCGACCGCGTGGCCTTTTGACTGGATGTAGATGTCACGCTGCGGATCATCGGTGCGATCTGGCGCGCAGTTGAGAATGCGGAAATAGAGCGCCGTGAGGATCTCGACCTGCGACAGGTCGGCTCCGGTATGTCCCCCCGCCGGACTGCCTGCGTTAAGCTGGATAATACGACGACGGATCGCCCGCGCTCTGCGCTTCAGATCGTCTACCGGAAGAGTGAAAGGATTCATACGCTACCTCTGAATTTTAAATCGTTTATGAATAAATATTCATAAGGGTTAAAAAAAATGGCCGGTAAAACGGCCGGTCACTCGGACCGGCTTTATTGCTGCCTCCTGGGGTGGCGGCAGCTGAACACGCAATAGCAGATTCGCGTGCGGGTTATTCGCTGATCGCCGGCTCAGTAAGCAGGCTGACCGATTAAGGTTTGAGTGGCGCGCCCTCCTCTATCAGTGCTTTTTGCGCGACCACGGCCGCTTTTTGCTGCATCCGGCTTTGGGTCTGATCGATGATCACCGCAATGATGATCACGATGCCTTTAATCACCATCTGCCAGAACTCACTGACGCCCATCATGATCAATCCGTCCGCCAGGAAGCCAATCACAAATGCCCCAATCAGCGTGCCAACAATGGTGCCGCGCCCACCCGCCAGCGAGGTACCGCCCAGCACCACTGCGGCAATGGCGTTCATCTCAAAGGCGGTGCCGTTGGCCGGATGGCTGGCGACCAGCTGTGATGAGACCACAATGCCGGCAATCGCCGCGCAGAAGCCGGAAAGCGTGTAGACCAGGATTTTGACCTGACGGGTTTTTACCCCCGATAGCTCGGCGGCGCGTTCGTTATCACCGATGGCGTAAACCTGGCGTCCAAACGGCAGGCGGCGCGCGACGTAAGCAATCACCAGCGCCAGCAGCACCATCATCCAGATGGCATAGGGCAAACCAAGAAAATGACCGGCACCAATCTGATCGAAACCGGTGTTGCCGAGCAGCGGATTACCCTGCAGGCCGGGGAAGGTTTCTCCGCCCGAGGTCAGCATTGCCGCGCCGCGCAGAATATACATGGTGCCGAGGGTGCAGATAAACGGCGCAACGTTGTAGCGGGTGATGATCCAGCCGTTGCCTGCGCCGATCAGCGCGCCCACCAGCAGCACAAACGGCACGATCAGCCAGACGCTGGGGAAGATCGCAATGCCGAACATCGGTAACACGATGCCTTTGGTGATCAGCCAGCCAGCGATCATGCCGCACAGTCCCAGCGTGGCCCCAATCGACAGGTCAATGCCGGCGGTGATAATGACGAAGGTGATGCCGAGCGCCAGAAACGCGTTGATGGCGATGTGCTTCACCATGATCACCAGGCTGCCGACCGCCAGAAAGTCCGGCACGGTGATGGCAAAGAACCCGACGATCAGAATCAGCGCAATAAAGGTGCGCAACTTCAGTAGCAGCAGCAAAAAATTTTCACGCGAGTTAAATGCCTTAGCCGGAAGTGTGGTCAGCGCCACGCTGTTATTGCTTTTCATGCTCAGAACCCCTGCGCACTTGCTTTTACCAGCGCTGCCTCTTCCGCCTGCTCACGCGGAAGATCAGCCGTAAGTTTGCCGCCCGACATCACCAGGATGCGGTCGGCTACCGCCATGATCTCTTTCAGATCGGAAGTGGAAAACAGCACCGCAATGCCCTGCTGCGACAGCGCCACCATCATGCGAAACACTTCCGCTTTTGCCCCGACATCAATGCCGCGACTCGGCTCATCCAGCAGCAGCAGGCGCGGATTGGTCAGCAACGCACGGCCAATCACCACCTTTTGCTGGTTGCCTCCGCTCAGGGCGCTGATCGCCACCTCTGGCGAGGAGATCTTAATCGCCAGATTGCCGACCGTCTGACTCACCGCCTGCTGCTCCTGCTGATGAGCGATGGCAAAACGGTGCGACAGCCGCCGCCACAGGCTGGCGATAGTCAGGTTACTCGCCACCGAGGAAACCGGAAAAATCCCCGACCGCTTGCGGTCTTCCGGCACCAGACTCATGCCCATCCGGATGCGATCCGCCGTCGGCAGGCGGGTTGGCAGCGGTTTGCTGTCGAGCCACAGCTTGCCCAGATAGTTGCGCTGGCTGCCCAGCAGGCACTCAAACAGCTCGGTACGTCCGGCCCCCATCAGGCCATAGATGCCGACAATTTCACCGGCCCGCACCTGAAAACTGACATCATCGACCAGCGTATTGCCGTTCGGGCTGACGCAGGTGATATGTTGCGCTTCCAGCATCGGGGCGCCGAACTGGCGTGACTCCGGCAGAAAGGTGGTAACCGGCTCGCTGCCCAGCATCTCCCGCACAATCCACGGCACGTCGATGCTGCTGACCGGCGCTTCGGCCTGGAAACGGCCATCGCGCAGGATGGTGATGACATCGCCAATCGCCATCAACTCCTCCAGCCGGTGCGAGATGTAGATGATTGAGACCCCTTGCTGCGTCAGATCGCGAATCACCCGGAACAGGATCTCCACTTCGGTTTTGCTCAGCGCCGAAGTCGGTTCATCGAGGATCAGAATGTCTGCATCTTCGGCCAGCGCTTTGGCGATCTCTACCAGCTGCTGCTGACCGACTTTCAGGTTACCGACCCGTTCATTGGGCGAAATCGGCTGGTCGAGACGCGCCATCAGCGCCGCGGTGCGGCGTGCCTGCTCCGCCTCATTAATCGGCGCTAAGCCACGCTGCAGTTCGCGTCCCAGAAACAGATTTTCCGCCACCGTCAGGTTCTCAAACAGATTGAGTTCCTGATGCACCATGCCGATACCGTGCCGGGCAGCGTCGCGGGTGCTGCTGAGCGTCAGCGGTGCGCCGTTGAGAAACAGCGCGCCGGCGGTGGGTTGCTGCACCCCGGCAAGAATCTTCATCAGGGTCGATTTACCGGCGCCGTTTTCACCGATGATGACGTTAACTTTGCCGCGCCATACCCGGTAGTCGACGCGATCCAGCGCCAGCGTGCCGGGAAACAGCATTGAAATCTGCTCAGCCCGCAGAATGATCTCATCGTCCATCAGGGCGTCCCCCGCTTCAGTTCGACCGCCACCACATCGTCAACGCTGCCGTGTCCGATGCTCACCGCCAGCAGCGCCTGTACCGGCTGGTTGACCCAGCTGGCGTCCAGCGTCGGCAGCTGCTTCACCGCGTGGCGATTGAGCGCCCGGGTCAGCTGGGCGTACTGCACCTGATTGGTGAACTCTTCAAAACGGAAACCGGCGGCATCGCGGATGGCATTACTGCGCAGCACCGGCCCGATGCTGACCTCAACCGGCTTGCCGTTCAGCATCAGGGTGAGCGTGCGCTCACGCGGATTGCTGTCGTTCAGTGCGCTGACGGTGCCGCTGGCGCGGACAAACACGCTTTCACGGCCGCCTGCCTTCACCGTCTGACTTTTGGTTTGCATATCAGCCCAGCTCAGCGCATGGCTGTTGGCGGTGTCCATCACCCGTGATTGCCAGCTTTCCTCCGCGATTTGCTGCGGCGTCTGGGTCGCATAACCCGGTTTCGCCTGCGGATCTTTCGGCAGAATCGGCTGACCGTTTGCATCCAGATCCACCACGGTACAGGCGCTGAGCAGCGCCATCCCGGTTAATATCGCCAGTATCCGTTTCATGATTATTTCGCCAGGTTGAAGTTTTTCAGTCTGGCGGCGTTGCTGTCGTCAATCAGCACGCAGTCCATCAGCTGCTTCTCCTCTTTCTGCGCTTTGCCATTTTTCAGGTAGTAGTCGGCCTGACTGACCGCCATCTGCGCCTGATCCCAGCCGGGTTGCAGCACCGTGGCTTTGATATTGCCTTTGTTAATAATTGAGTCGCGGGTGTAGTCGCTGCCGTCAAAGCCCACCACGATCACCGCGGTTTTACCGGCGGCTTTCAGCGCGGCTTCGGCTCCCAGCGCCATGGTGTCGTTGCCGGAGATCACCCCGACGATATTGGGATGCTTCTGCAGAATGGTTTCCATCCGGCTGAAGGCTTCGGTCTGGCTCCAGTTGGCGCTTTGCTGCGCCACCATTTTCATCTCGCTGTAATCATCCAGCACATCGTGGTACCCCTGCGAACGCACGCCAGCGTTGGTGTCGGACTCTTTGCCGAGCAGTTCAACGTAGTCTCCTTTGCCGCCGAGCAATTTGGCAAACTTCTCGGCCCCCAACTGCGCGCCCTGATAGTTATTCGAGACGATCTGCGCCACCGCAATGCCGGTTTTATTGATCTCCCGGTCGATCAGGAAGGTCGGGATACCGGCATCTTTGGCTTTTTGCACCGGCCCGACCGTGGCATCGGCACCGGCGTTATCCAGAATGATCGCTTTGGCTTTGCGGGCGATCGCCGTTTCAATCAGCTGGTTTTGTTTGTTGACGTCATCATCATGCGAGGCCACCAGCGTGGTGTATCCCAGCTCTTTGGCTTTGGCTAACGCGCCTTCCGCCTCCGCTTTAAAGAAGGGGTTGTCGTGTGACGGGGTGATAATCGCCAGCAGCCCGGTTTCCGCTGCCAGCACCGAGGATGAAAAAGCGATGATTGAAGCCAGCAGGGTCAGTTTGATCAGAGGACGAGTCATTATTTTTCTCCGCTTGAATATATATTCACACGCGATTTTATATGCATAATGACTATGTACCGGCGGCGACACGCCGTCCAATGCGCGATGACTAAAAAGCGAAAACGATCACAAATTAACCTGCGTTGTGATTTTGGCGATCCTGGTTAACAATACCGGGCAGAATCAGAGAGGGAAAAACCGATGGCAAAACAGGATGAACAGCGACTGATGGTGAAGATTGCCACCCTTTATTACGTCGAGGGGCTAAAGCAGTCAGAGATTGCGCAGTCGCTGAAGTTATCGCAGTCGTTTGTCTCACGCATTCTCAACCGCAGCGTCAAAGAGGGCGTGGTTAAGATCAGCGTGGTTCCGCCAGCTAATGTTTTTCCTGACCTGGAAAAAGCGATTGAGCAGAGCTACGGCCTGCCGCAGGCGATCGTGGTGGATGTGCCGGATCAGGCTTCGACGTTACAGATTAAACAGGCGATTGGATCGGCAGCGGCGCACTATCTTGAGACCCGCCTGCGGGATGATGAACTGATTGGCATTTCATCGTGGAGCGGCACCATCCGGGCGATGGTCGATGCGCTGCATCCGCTGAATAGCGCCTGCAAAGGGGTGATTCAGCTGCTGGGCGGCGTCGGTGCCAACGGCAATGTGCAGGCGACTATTCTGACGCAAAACCTGGCGGCGTTACTCAACTGCCCGGCCTGGCTGCTGCCCTCGCAGTCGATTGAGCGCTCGGTCAGCGATCGCCAGCGGCTGTCGGCCAACGCCGAGGTGGCGGAGGTGTTGGCTAAATTTGATCAGGTCGATCTGGCGATCGTTGGGATTGGCGATCTCGAGCCGTCGGCGCTGCTGCGCAATTCCGGCAACTATTACGATGGTGAGATGCTCCAGACCCTGGCGGCGCGCGGCGCGGTCGGCGATATCTGTCTGCACTATTTCGACGCCAGTGGGCAGCCGGTATTGCAGGCTGAAGAAGATCCGGTCATCGGTATGGAGCTGGCGCAGGTGAAGCGGTGCCCGCAGGTGGTGGCGCTGGCGGGTGGAACCGAGAAAGCCCAGGCGATCCGGGGCGCGCTGCGCGGCGGTTATGTCAACGTGCTGATTGTTGATTATCCGACGGCGCGGCAGCTGCTGACCGGCTGAGGCGGCTATAGGATGTTGCCGGCGGGTCCGTCATTAAGCCCCGCCGGGCGAGGCGATTAGATGGTGCGGTAAGCGGTAGTGACTTTCCACAGATAGCGCGGTGCCTGGGCTGCCGGATGTTTATTCTGCACATGCTGATAAAACTCATCCGGCGACATCGCATTGATCATCGCAATTGCCCGATCGCGGTCGCGCGAGAAGGTGCGCAGTAGCGCGCCAGCGCCGTTGGCATAAGAAACGATGGTGGCATAACGCAGCGTCAGCGGATCGCGGATGCCCGACAGGGCGGAGTCCTGCAGGATGCGGATATAGGCGGTGCCGATATCGATATTCTTCGCCGGATCGCGCAGCTCAGCGTTGGAAGGCTGTCCACGCCGTCCGAGCGTTCGGTAGACTTCGCGTCCCGCAGTCGAGGCTTTGATTTGCATCAGCCCGACGGCATTAGAGCGGCTAACCACACCCGGATTCCCACCCGACTCGACACTAATAATGGCGCTGATCAGCTTCTCATCAACACCATAATGACTGGCGGCATCTTCGGTAAACATCGACCAGGCATCATTGACGCTGGAGGGCGGCGCCTGGGTTAACGGCGTATTCCGCTGTTTAACGGCATGATGCGAAGGCTCGCTGGCACAGCCGGTCAGGAATAACGCTGACAGGATAAGGTGTCGGAATTTCAGCAATTTTTCATCTCGTTGCAGAAGTGGCGAATGCTATCATACCCAGACAGACTCAGAGCAAAATTACCGTTTATCCTAAATGCACTAATTCGCTTTCCGTACCGTGACTTCAGCGGCGCTTTTCGTCATCATCGGCCTGAGTCAGGTGCGCTAACAGCAGGAAAGTATGATGATTTCACGTTCAATCCGTCTTATCTCCCCATCCGGTTACTGTCACAATCAGCCAGCAGCCCTGCTTGGCATTGAACGGCTGCGCGCGGCGGGACATCAGGTTGAAAACCAGCAGGTGATTAGCCGCTGTTTCCAGCGCTTTGCCGGCACTGACGCCGAGCGGCTGGCGGATATCAACCAGCTGGCGGCGCTCAGCAACCTGCCCGATGTGGTACTGGCGGTACGCGGCGGATACGGTGCCAGCCGGTTACTGGATGCGATCGATTACGTGGGACTGCAGCGCCGCCTGCTGAATCAGCCGCTGGCGTTGTGCGGCCACAGCGATTTCACGGCGATCCAGCTCGCCCTGCTGGCGCAGGTAGGCTTGATCAGTTTCAGCGGCCCGATGCTGGCCGGCAATTTTGGCGCGGCGACTTTATCTGAATTTACCCTGCAGCACTTCTGGCAGGCGCTGACATCACCTACAGTCAACGTAGAGTGGCAGAGCGAATCGCCGGATCAGGGCGAATGGCAGGGTACGCTGTGGGGCGGTAACCTGGCGATGATCTGTTCACTGATCGGTACGCCGTGGATGCCACAGTTTGAAAACGGCATTCTGGTGATCGAGGATGTGAATGAGCACCCGTTCCGCATTGAACGAATGCTGATTCAGCTGCAGCAGAGCGGTATTCTGGCCCGCCAGCGCGCCATCGTCACCGGCAGCTTTACCAGCACCGCGCTGTCAGAATATGACAACGGATTTGATTTCAGCACCGTCTGGCAACGGCTGCGCGACACCTGCGGCTTGCCGGTAATCAGTGAGCTGGCCTTTGGCCATGCGGCGGATACCGTCACCCTGCCACTGGGTGCCAGTGCCCGTTTACAGGTCAGTCAGGGGCACGCCCATTTGCAAGCGACCGGGCATCCCGTCCTGCGCGGATAAAAAACGTTTCAGGAGATCGACATTGAAGCCGTTGTATGACGATTTGTGGATCTCAACCCCGGAGTTTCCGGTGGAAGATACCGTTAACGACCTGATGATGCACGGGTTTATGCTGCGTCACCCGCGCGGTAATCTGCTGATTGGCCGGGTGGAAAATCCGCTCGATCATGAAGTGCTCGCCGATACCGGCGGAGTAATCCGCCACTATCTGACCCACTGGCATGAGTCTGCACCGGGTGCCGCGCTGATTCAGCAACGCTTCAGCAGTGCGCTTTACTGCCACAGCCGCTCGCTGGGTCCGATCAGCCGTTTTGTTGAGCCTGATGATACCTTTTCACAGCAGGAGACCCATTTCGGCAATTTCCAGCTGCTGCCCACCCCGGGCCATACGCCGGGCAGCAGCAGTTACCTGTACCATTCGCCGCTCGGCCTGACCTATCTGTTTGTCGGTGATACGGTGACGCGGGCGCATGACCGGTGGGTGACCGTGCTGGTGCCGGACAGCAATCCGGCTGAGCTGAGCCAGACGCTGGAGTTTTACCGCACGCTGCGGCCCGATGTGGTGCTGATGAGCACCACCCGTGGCCATCTGTCGTGGAAAAAAGTGACGCTGCAAAGCTGGCTGGCCGCGATTGATGAAGCGGAACAGCAGCCGCTGGATTTGCGCCAGCAGCCGCTGTTCTGATCACAAAACTTTGGTCAGATAATGCCGCTGATGCTGGCGGGGATAGTGGTCGAGGCTGAAGCGCAGGGTGAAGCCGAGCTTTTCATAAAAAGGCCGCGCCTGAAAACTGGCGGTATCGACCTGGGCAAAACGGCAACCGCGCTGGCGCGCTTCCTGCTCCGCCGCCCGGATTAACTGGCTACCGACGCCCTGCCCGCGCAACGTATCACTCACCCACAGCATATCGATTCGCAGCCAGTTGCCGGCGGTGGAGCCGGTCAGCCCGGCCTGCTTCCTGCCCTGCTCATCGCAGACAAACACCCCTATCGATTTAATCTCATCAACATTAATAAATTTACTGTTGAACGCATTCAGCCCCAGACGGACCTCATCCAGATCCTGCGGCGTTACTTTATCGGTGATACTGAGTTGCATAGCGGCTCCTGTCACGGCGGCTTAAGAGTTGGGCTGCTGACGATCGTCGTAGCGCTCAAGGGTCAACGCATCGACATCACGTTTTTCGCTGCGGCTACAGGGCACCAGCTTATCGCTGTCGCGGTAAACAAAGAAGGTCGCCTGACTGCGCTGGTTAACGATTAACTGATCGCCGTTACGAAAGCGGGTAATCGCCACCTTATCGCCGGCCTGTAACCGGGTGCGTTGCTGGCCGGCAGCAATCTGGAAATGTCGCTGCGGCCACATTAAGGTGGTTAAACCATACTCAGCGCGTGAAATAGTCATGGTCGGACGGCCAGGACAGTTAATCTGAAACTCGCTCTCGCTCCAGGCTGGGGCGATATAACAGGCCAGCAGGCCGAGGCTCATCAGTGCTGCCTTCATCTGATCTCTCCGCTGAATGGATGATTTTATTAGGGATTTTTTAGCTTAACACATCACAGGCGTGAGAAAAGGCAGCGCAGTGGGCAAAATAAGACCAGCCAAAGGTAGAATCAGGGGAAGGAAAATCTGAAAAGTTGAGATAATTTAAAGTAAACAGGCCAGCGTCCGGGTCGGGTATGCTGGCCTGTCTGAGGTTATTCTGACGAGACCTCGGCAGCCACTAACATCAGGGCCAGTCCCGCATTTTCGCCGTCATATGCCTGCATGGCGGCGCGAATATCCGCTGCACAACTGACCACCTGGTGCTTTTTATCGCTCTCAAGTTGCTCAATTGCGTGACGAATAATCATTAGATGTGCTTCTTCTTCGTTCATCATTTATCCCTGGTTTTGCCTAAGTGGTGCGCAAAGAAGCCAAGAATAACGTTAATTAATTAGCAAAGTCACTCTTTTACATTCCTGTTGCTTACCGATTAAACAAATTGCAAATGGGAAGCAGTGCTGAAACTGCTATGATCAAGCTATTAGTGACGCAACAAGATAGAATCGGCGCCACGAGATTCCCCAGGGACTGAAGCAGGTAGAGGATCATGTTGCGACTCAGCATTTTCATATTCATCATACTGATGACTGGATGTTCATCTGGCCCGAAAGGCGTTGAATGTCCCGGCGAAGTATCGACGATTTATGGCCAATCAATGGGACAAACTCAGGGTGTCATCTTTGACCTGGTGAGTTCGTTCAGCGTCAGCCGCGATGATGTCAGGGTAGACAGCGGGCCGCTGCAGTCGCTTGATCGTTTCAGGTATGTGCCTTCCGCCGTCACGCGTGAAGGCTACTATGCCCAGCGCCTGTCCGATAAGCAGTTCCGCCTGATCAATCCTTATCAAAACACCCAGATTACCTGGACATGCCCATAAGGGGTGAATCCTGCTGCCAGATGGTTTATTGTCACGAAACGTCAAGCAGCAGGTCTCTTTCCCATGGAAAAGCGTCTGGATAACAACGGTTACATCGATTTCCCCTTCCCCGCCACCCGTAATGCCGATGGCTCGGTTAATCCCTGTGGTTTCGATCTTACGCTGGAAACCGGCCGGTTAGAGGAGATTGCGGTGCTGGCTCATTCGGTCAATCTGCGTCGGCTGGTGGAAGAGATTAATCTGCAGGATGGGCTGTTTATGACGCTGGCCTGCGACTGGCAGCAGCAAACCAATGCAGTATGCGGCTTTGTTGACGTGGCCTTTCGCCCCGATCTGCCGCATCACGGCCATGATGAGGCGCTGCAGCTTGAAGCCCGCTTTAATCTCTATCTGGCCGGGCAGGAGAAGCAACACCAGATGCAGCCCGGCACGCTGGTGAATTATGCCCGCTCGGTGCTCGACTGGAGCTGGTCACCGCTGCGTCAGCGGCAGCGCGACTATGAAAAAATCACCATTCAGTTTTATTGCCCGCAGGCTGATGACGCCGAATGGTGTTTCGACCATCTGCGCCATTTCCTGGTGAGCTGGTATCCGGCGTGCGTGGCGTCCCGTTAATCCTGCTTTCATCTGCTACCGGAGCCGCTATGCGCCGTTTTGCGCTACTTGCTGTTACGTTGTTCTGTTCACTGTTGTCCACTGGCGCGGCCGTGGCCGACACGTGTCAGCAAATCCGGGCCGGCCTTGATATCGGCTCCGGCAGCACCAAAATCGCCGTCGCCCGGGTGGATGTCTGCAAGCATCGCATTGAGAAAATGCTGTTTCAGGATCAGCGCGCCGTGCCGTACAACGATGCGCTGTCGGCGGCCAGCGACAACCGGCTGAGCCCGGCGATTATCCAGCAGGGTGAGATGGCGCTGCAGCAGTTAGTGAGCAATGCGCAACGTTATCACCCGCAGCGTATCAGCGGCGTGGCCACGGCGGTATTTCGTCGGGCCAGCAATGGTTCGGCGGTGATAGCCTCGCTGGCCAGCCAGACCCATACTCAGCTGGCTGTCATCTCTCAGCAGCAGGAAGCAAAGCTCGGTTTTGTGTCGGCGAAAGCGGCGCTTAACGACCCGACACTGCGCGATGAACAGCTGCTGGTGTGGGATATTGGCGGAGGTTCGATGCAGATGACCGCCTGGCGACAGCAACAGGGCCAGCGGGTCGCCGATATTTATCAGGGTAAGCTCGCTTCGGTGACGCTGAAGAATTTCATCCTGACGGTGCTAAAAAACAGCCCGGACGCCGCGTCGCCTAATCCGATTGGTTCGTGGCGGCAATCGGTGCTGCGCTTCGTCGGGTTGTTTGCCCGTAACGATGTCAGCCCGGAAATCCTTCAGGATGTGGCTGGCCGCCGGGTGATTGGCATTGGTGGGGTGCACGGTTTTTCTATCCGTAACCAGTTAGCAGGCAAACCTCAGCATTACAGCCTGGCCACCTTAAGCGCGCTGGCGAAACAGCAGGTCTGGAAAGGCGACAGCGAACTGACCGGCGATTATCGGGCAACCGACGTCAGTAATCTGCTGCTGGTTGAGGGTTACATGCGGGCGCTGAAGATAGACGAGGTCACCATAGTCAATGCCAGTCTGATTCAGGGCGTGCTGTTGCAGTAAGCGGCCAGCCAACGAGAACCGGCCGCAGCGCCGGTTCAGGCTATCCGGCGTGGCGCAGAAAGGTCAGGGCTTGATCAGACGGATAGCGTGCTCCAGCATTTTTTGCTCGTCACGTTCGCCGTGGGCGCGATGCTGGCGGGTGCGTTTCAGCACGTCGTAGATCTCATCGCGTTTGGTTTCATGGCCGCACTCCACCAGCATAATGACCGCGTCGCCAATTACCCGGCACACTTCGTCATAATCTTCTTCTTTGAGTACATCACGTTTCATCGCCTCTCCTCCCGTTACGCTCAGTATCGACCCGGTTTTACAAAGGCTAGACAGTAAACGCTTAGCCTGCAAACAGAATGCCATTCACAGCCAGAAACGATTTTTACCGCTTCATTTACCGCTTTACGGCGCAGAGTTCGTCATCTTTGCTACGCTTGGAGAGTCTCATTAAAACCAAGGAGCACTAAATGTCAGGAAAAATCGAAGATAAAGTAAAAGAAGCCGCTGGCGCCGTTCAGGAACAATGGGGCGCAGCAACCGGTTCCTCTGAGCATCAGGCAAAAGGCGCGGCCCGACGTTATACCAACCAGGCCAGCTATGCCGCACGTGACGCAGCGGATTGCATCAAGGATCAGGTTCAGTCCAGTCCTTTTGCCGGTCTGGCTGTCGCCGCAGGCGTGGGCGTATTCATCGGCTTCCTGCTGGGCCGCAAATAATTCAGCAGAATAGGTGACAGAACGGAAGCCTGAGGCTTCCGTTTTTTTTGGCTGTCGCGTCCCGCCCGCTGCTGAGAAATCTCTGAAAAATCAAATCCCTTCAGGCTGAACGTTATTTTTCAACCAGGCTTAGTCAGGTATTCGCTTACAGATTCTTTTTACTTTTCTGAATAAATAAAAGGTGGTCACATGAAAGCATTCCCTGCCCTGTTGCTGGTTGCAGCAACCCTGACGTCACTGGCGGGCTGTTCACACCAGAGCAGCGCGATTAAAGAAGATGGCCGTCCTCATGCGCCAAGCGGTCAGTCTTCACCAGGCGGTACTCTGGGTTCTGGCCCGGTCGGTCAGCCTCAGTCATGACACTCTCCCCCGGCACTGTTGCCGGGGGCTGTTTCATCTGCCCGGCCGATAGTTAAGCGGGCAGTGATATAAATAGCATCCTGACTAATAATTACTCCGCTATTAATTACCGCCAAAATGAATATTATTCCTCCTCTCTGCTAAATTACAGAATGATCCTACTTATTTATGTTTTATTTATTTTTCCTGGCCGCCAGAATGTAAAGAACGCGCCTTGAAACAGTAAGGGTTCTGTTTATAACTTCAACGCTTCCTCTACGGCCGATAAAAACAAACGTAATTAATGAACTTTAGCCGCCAGCCTATTATCTAATTCTTCACAACACCTTCTGTTTAATGAAATTAATACGTTTAAGAGATTCCAGACGTGAAGAAAAAAAAGATTTATCTGATAGACCGGCTTTTAACGCTTTATTCCCGATTCTCCAGCCGGAAAAAGCCCCACAGCCTGCAGGGTCTGACGCCCGGGACGGTGGTTATCTACTCCACCACCGCGCTAGGAGATTTCCTGATGAATACGCCGGCGATCTGGAGCCTGAAAAACCGTTTTCCCACCAGTAAATTTATCCTCGTCTCCAGTAAGAAAAATAAAGATTTAGTGACCCGCTATCACTGGTTCGATGATATCTATATCTGGGATAATAAGATGCTGAATTTTTTACCCTTGCTGTTTAAACTGCGACGTAAAAAACCCGACCTGTCGGTGATATTACACGCCCATTTCCCGTACGATATATTAAGTTCAGTCATCACCGGCAGCCAGACAATAATTCGCGATCACTATGGCAGCGAACCTGCGCTATTAAATAAACATCTCGATTACTACTCAGGTTTTTTCGACGATCACACTATTAAGCGCAAACTAAAATTAGTGGAATCGCTGGGTGCCGAAACCCACCAGACGGAGATGCATCTGCCGCTGCTGGACAGCCCGGCCGCTGTACCCTGCGCCCATCGTCGGATTGGGTTTCAGCTGGGCGCGTCGAAAGATATCCGGCGCTGGCCGCTGACGCATTTTAGTCAGCTGGCCACGGTCTTGCTGCAGAGCTGGCCTGACTGTGAAATCATCGTCACCGGCACCGCGGCTGAGCAATCGCTTGAGCAGCAATTTATCGACAGCCTGCCGCTGCAATACCGTAATAACGTGACGCCAATGGCGGGAAAAACTAATCTCAGCGGACTGATTACGCTGATCCGCAGCCTCGATCTGCTGGTCACCGGTGACACCGGCCCGCTGCACATTGCCGTCGCGGCACAGGTTCCCACCGTTAGCCTGTTTTCGACTGCCAATCCACGCTATACCGGTCCGTGTCAGGACAGCGATCGTCATATCGTTATCCATCGTCCGGAACGCCACGCCTCGCAACATCCTATGGCCTCAATCAAGGCTGAGGAAGTCCATCAGGCCGTGACCCAACTGGTGGGATGATGGAGACGCCCCACAAGCCCTGTTCGCCACAAGCGGTGATCGCGTTGATTGAGTATCACAACCAGCCAACGCTGTTTGGCTGGTTCAGGAAAATTGATCGTCACGACTTCCACCTGCAGCAGTTGCCGCTGAGCGAGGTGGAATTCGCGATACTGATGAGTGATTTCTTTATTACCTTCGGGGTCTGTTCAAGGCACTACGATGAAAGCTGCTATTTTCCGGCATCACGTTCTGCGCTGGACGGGCGGCTGGGGTTCGCTGCTGGCTTGCCCTACCGTCCACTGACGGTGGCTTTGCTGTATGAGGCGGCCAGCCTTGGCCGCTGGCCTGAGAGGAATGACTAAATAACGGTGTTCACAAATGCGTCGTATACCTCGCGGCTGCTGAGCGAGGTCACCTCACGCGACGCCGGTTGCAGTACCTGATGCTTAACCTGCCACGGATGCCAGCAGGCCGGATCGCTGTCGCCAAACATCGCCACGATCGGCAGACCGAGCGCTGCCCCGATATGCATCGCCCCGCCATCACTGGTGACCAGTCCCTGACACAGCGACATCGCTGCAATGAGTTGTGGCAGGCTGGTAGTCGCCACCGCTTTCAGCGTCAGCTGCGGGCACAGCGCCATAATCTCGCGGGCTTTCTCATCATCGCCAGGATGGCGCGGATTATCGCGACTACCAGGCGACCACAACAGCATGATCTGGCATAAATGACGGGCGGCGAGGGTTTCCGCCAGTTCAGCAAAGCGTTCAGCTGACCACTGCTGGCTCGGCTTACGGGCGCTGATTTGTAATGCATAGACTGGCAGGCTGGAATCGATGGCGTAGCATTTACGCAGGTGGTCGGCAATCTCTGCATCTGGCGTTAGCGTCAGCTTGCCCGGCGCAGCAGTCGTAAGGTTGAAGGGACGGGCTAAACTAAACAGGACCTCAGCGATATGGGCCGGCGCACACGTCTGCGGTGTTAACAGTCGGGTGATCAGCGGATGTGGCTCTTCTCCCAGCGCAATTACCTGCCCCGGACGCACCATTTTCACCCACTTCAGGCCATGATGATCCCAGCGGCTTTTCGCCAGAATCACCGTATCATACCGGTTCTTTTTCAGCGTCAGCATCAGTTGCAAACGCTGCAGCAGGCAGGCGATTCTGCCCTGTCCCGCCTCGCGATGATGCGACTTGGTATAGTAAAACAGTTGCCGGATATCAGGATTGTGCTGCAATACCGGTGCCGCATAATTGTTGGTTAACACATCGACCTGATGCTTACCTGACTGATGCAGCGCGCTGATCAGCGGCGTGGTCAGTAAGGTATCGCCAATATTATCCCGACAAATAATCAAAACCCGCATCTCTGACATCCTTTGCACACCGGCTACGCCGTCTGGCTGGCTAAAAATAAGACTCGCCACTGGCGTCCGCAAAGGGATAACCGTGACGGCATAAGTCAGCAATTAGTCAGCGCAGATTGGGGTTGGTTCAATAGCGGGAAGAACAGGAAAGAGTAAAGCAGGCGGGAAATGAAACAGGCCGCCTGCTGGCAGTCTGAGAACATGCCCCATCCGGCGCTTATCTCCGGCACTCGCAATGGCTTAGCTCTTGAAGGGGCGTAAGAATCATCTCATTGTGCGGGGTAACCGGCTTAACAATAATTGCGGTTGTTACTATTGTTTTGCGAAGTAAAATTCACCGTCGCTGTTGTCACCCTGTTACCGACGCTGGTCTATCTCTCTGCCACTCTGTCGAGGGTATTGCCTGAAAAAAGTGGCTCACTATTAATGCGACAGGCATCCACTCAACGCATACGCCGCTTGCCGCTATTTAGGTGACAGATGTCGACAGATAACGACAGTGATGCTGACAGTGAATCGAGCTTGCGGTATGGCTGCTGAATTTCCGTACAGTTTCAGGGAAGTTTTGGGGAAAAGTTTTAAACAAAAAAAGCCAGCACAAAATTCACTCTTGTGCTGGCTCTGTATCGCTTAAAACTGATTACATATTTTCGATGATAGCGTCACCAAACTCTGAGCATTTCAGCAGCTTAGCGCCATCCATCAGGCGTTCGAAATCGTAAGTCACGGTCTTGTTAGCGATAGCGCCTTCAACACCTTTAACAATCAGGTCTGCCGCTTCGAACCATTCCATGTGACGCAGCATCATTTCCGCTGACAGGATGACTGAACCTGGGTTCACTTTATCCTGTCCGGCATACTTCGGTGCAGTACCGTGCGTGGCTTCGAACAGCGCGCACTCATCACCGATGTTAGCGCCTGGTGCAATACCGATACCGCCAACCTGCGCCGCCAGGGCGTCGGAGATGTAGTCACCGTTCAGGTTCATACAGGCGATAACGTCATATTCAGCCGGACGCAGCAGGATCTGCTGCAGGAACGCATCGGCAATCACATCTTTAACGATGATCTCTTTACCGGTGTTCGGGTTTTTGAACTTCATCCACGGGCCGCCGTCGATCAGTTCGCCGCCGAACTCTTCTTTCACTAACTGGTAACCCCAGTCTTTGAACGAGCCTTCGGTGAACTTCATGATGTTGCCTTTGTGGACCAGAGTCAGGGAATCACGATCGTTGGTGATGGTGTATTCCACTGCCGCGCGAACCAGACGCTTGGTACCCTCTTCCGAGCACGGCTTAACGCCGATACCACACTGCTCAGGGAAGCGAATTTTCTTCACGCCCATCTCTTCACGCAGGAACTTGATCACTTTGTCCGCTTCGGCAGAACCCGCTTTCCACTCGATACCGGCATAGATATCTTCGGAGTTTTCACGGAAGATCACCATGTCGGTCTCTTCAGGACGTTTAACCGGGCTTGGTGTGCCTTTGTAGTAACGTACCGGACGCAGGCAGACGTAGAGGTCCAGCTCCTGACGCAGGGCAACGTTCAGTGAACGAATACCGCCGCCGACCGGGGTGGTCAGTGGGCCTTTGATGGCAACGCGATATTCTTTAATTAAGTCGAGGGTTTCCTGTGGCAGCCAGACGTCCTGGCCATAAAGTTCCACGGATTTCTCACCGGTGTAAATCTCCATCCAGGAGATTTTGCGCTCGCCGTTGTAGGCTTTCTTCACCGCAGCGTCGACCACTTTCAGCATCACTGGTGAAACATCAACGCCGATACCGTCACCCTCAATGTAAGGAATGACCGGATTATTCGGGACAACCAGTTTGCCCTGGTTCAGGGTGATTTTTTGACCTTCCGCCGGAACAACTACTTTGCTTTCCATTAACCTCTCCTAGGCGATTTTGTTAATGATTTGTAAGATGCGGGTCAATACTACTTGAATATTTCCGTCACGCCAATCACCGCAATTTCGCGTTATAATGCGCCGATTGTTTCTAACTGCAAAGCCCATGCGAAAAACTTCTCAACGAATTCACCAGGATAAACGATTCAGCCGCCCGATGCGTGATGCGCGACGTGCCCCTGAGCGTAGTGCTGCGCCGCGCCGCGTGGTGCTGTTTAACAAACCCTTCGATGTTTTGCCACAGTTCACCGATGAAGCGGGCCGTCGGACCCTGAAAGATTTCATCAGCGTGGCCGGGGTCTATGCCGCGGGCCGCCTCGATCGCGACAGCGAAGGATTGATGGTGCTGACCAACGATGGCGCCTTACAGGCCGCGCTGACTCAGCCGGGCAAACGCACCGGCAAGATTTACTATGTGCAGGTCGAGGGCGAGCCACAGGAGACCGACCTGCAACCGTTGCGGGATGGGGTTAATCTGAAAGATGGCCCAACCCTGCCGGCGCAGGTCGAGAAAGTCGCCGCACCAGCGTGGCTCTGGCCGCGCCAGCCGCCGATTCGCGAGCGTAAAAATATCCCGACCCAGTGGCTGAAAGTGACGCTGTATGAGGGCCGCAACCGCCAGTTGCGCCGGATGACGGCCCATATCGGTTTTCCCACTCTGCGGCTGATCCGTTATGCGATGGGCGGTTATACGCTCGATAATCTGGCACCCGGCGCGTGGCGCATTGCTGATGACAGTCCGGCCTGACAGTGCAATTTTTTATAACGTCAGGTTAACAATTACGGAGGAACGATGTTTAAACCTCATGTCACGGTCGCCTGTTTAGTGCAGGCAGAAGGTGAACTGCTGGTAGTGGAAGAGACCATTAAGGGACAGCCCACCTGGAATCAGCCTGCCGGTCACCTTGAAGCGGACGAAACGCTGCAGCAAGCCGCACAACGAGAGTTATATGAAGAGACCGGTATTGCGGCAGAAATGGCCTATTTCATCACCGTTCACCAGTGGATAGCGCCTGACAATACGCCTTTTGTGCGTTTTCTGTTTGGGCTCGATCTGGCCAAAAAGCAGCCAACCCAGCCGCAGGATAGCGACATCGACTGCTGCTGGTGGTTGCCGCCAGCACAGATTCTCACCGCATCTAACCTGCGTTCACCGCTGGTGGCCGAAAGCGTGCGTCTCTGGCAACAGGGTGCGCGCTATCCGTTACATCTGGTCAGCGCGTTCCGCTGGCCGTTTCATGAGGGTGCGCGCCCGTCTTCTGCATGGTAGAATGCGCCGCCTGTTTTTTTATCGTTATGCGAGCGTGTCATGTCTGACAACAGCCAGAAAAAAGTGATCGTCGGTATGTCCGGCGGCGTCGATTCTTCCGTTTCCGCCTGGTTACTGCAACAGCAGGGCTACCAGGTCGAAGGCCTGTTCATGAAGAACTGGGAGGAGGACGATGGCGAGGAATATTGTACTGCCGCGGACGATCTGGCGGATGCGCAAGCGGTGTGCGACAAGCTGGGTATTAAGCTGCACAAGGTCAACTTTGCCGCTGAATACTGGGATAACGTCTTTGAGCACTTCCTCGAAGAGTATAAAGCGGGTCGTACGCCGAACCCCGATATCCTGTGCAATAAAGAGATCAAATTCAAAGCGTTCCTCGAGTTCGCGGCTGAAGATCTCGGCGCGGATTTCATTGCCACCGGCCACTATGTACGTCGTCAGGACGTTGAGGGCCAGAGCCAGCTGCTGCGCGGCCTGGATGGCAACAAAGATCAGAGTTACTTCCTCTATACCCTGAGCCACCAGCAGATTGCTCAGAGCCTGTTCCCGGTCGGCGAGCTGGAAAAGCCCGAAGTGCGTCGCATCGCTGAACAGCTGGATTTGATTACCGCCAAAAAGAAAGACTCTACCGGCATCTGCTTTATCGGTGAGCGCAAATTCCGTGACTTCCTGGCGCGTTATCTGCCGGCTCAGCCTGGTGAAATTGAGACCGTAGACGGCCAGATTGTCGGCGAACATCAGGGTCTGATGTACCATACGCTGGGCCAGCGCAAAGGTCTGGGTATCGGCGGCCTGAAAGAGAGCAAAGATGATCCCTGGTATGTGGTCGACAAAGATGTGGCGCGCAATCGCCTGATTGTCGCACAGGGTGGCGATCATCCGCGTCTGATGTCGGTCGGCCTGATCGCACAGCAGCTGCACTGGGTCGATCGTCAGCCAATCGTCGCCCCGCTGCGCTGTACGGTTAAAACCCGCTATCGCCAGACCGATATCCCGTGTGAGATTATTCCGCACGGCGAAGATCGGATTGAAGTCCGTTTTGATCAACCTGTCGCGGCGGTCACGCCCGGACAATCTGCGGTGTTTTATCTTGGCGAAGTCTGCCTGGGTGGCGGTATTATCGAAGAGCGTCTGCCGTTAGTCGCAAAATAAGCCGCCTTAACCCGGCGTACATGACGCGTAAACAGGAGTAACCGTGGCGAAGAACTATCAGGAAATCACACTGGCGCTGGCAGGCATCTGTCAGTCGGCCCATCTGGTGCAGCAGCTGGCACAGCAGGGTCACTGTCAGCCCGAGGCGTTTACCGTGACGCTGCGCAGCGTGCTGGATCTCAATCCCGGCTCGACGCTGGCGGTATTTGGCAATAATGAAGCCAACCTGCGCCTCGGTCTCGAAACCCTGATGGCGGTGCTCAACAGCAGCAGTCGTCAGGGCGCGGGCGCGGAACTGACGCGTTACACCCTCAGCATGATGGTGCTGGAGCGTAAACTCAGCGCCAATAAATCCGCGATGGCGACGCTGGCTCAGCGTATCAGCCAGCTCGATCGTCAGCTGGCGCACTACGAACTGGAATCCGATACCATTCTGAGCGCCATGGCCGGCATCTATGTTGACGTTATCAGCCCGTTAGGTCCGCGTATCCAGGTGACCGGTTCGCCCGCCGTGCTGCAGAACCCGCAGTTGCAGAGTAAAGTCCGGGCCACGCTGTTAGCCGGCATTCGTGCCGCCGTTTTGTGGCAGCAGGTCGGCGGTGGCCGTCTGCAACTGATGTTTTCGCGCCAGCGCTTGCTGCGTGAAGCAAAGACCCTCTTATCCCGGCTGCCACTGACTTACTAAGTCGGTGCGGCAAAATACTGTTAAATGATTCAGGAGTTGCACTGATGGAATTATCCTCTCTGACCGCCGTCTCACCTGTCGATGGTCGTTACGGCGATAAAGTCAGCCCGCTGCGTGCGATTTTCAGCGAATTTGGTTTGCTGAAATTCCGCGTTGAGGTTGAAGTTCGCTGGTTACAAAAACTGGCCGCGACCGCAGAGATCAAGGAAGTTCCTGCATTTGATGCCGACGCAAACGCTTTCCTCGACGCGATTGTCAGCAACTTTTCGGAGGACGATGCGGCGCGCATCAAGACCATTGAGCGTACTACCAACCACGACGTTAAAGCGGTCGAATATTTCCTGAAAGAGAAAGTGGCGAACGTCCCTGCCCTGCATGCGGTATCTGAGTTCATTCACTTCGCCTGCACCTCCGAAGATATCAACAACCTTTCTCATGCGCTGATGCTGGAAACCGCGCGCCGCGACGTGATCCTGCCTTACTGGCAGCAACTGATCGCCGCCGTAAAAGGCCTGGCGTCAGAATACCGCGATATTCCGCTGCTCTCCCGCACGCATGGCCAGCCCGCCACCCCATCCACCATGGGCAAAGAGATGGCCAACGTCGCCTATCGTCTGGAGCGCCAGCTGCGTCAGCTGAGCCAGATTGAAGTGCTGGGCAAAATTAACGGCGCAGTCGGCAACTATAACGCCCACATCGCCGCCTATCCGGAAGTTGACTGGCATCAGCTGAGCGAGCGTTTTGTCACCTCGCTGGGGATCAGCTGGAACCCCTACACCACACAGATTGAGCCGCATGACTACATCGCAGAGATGTTCGACTGCATCGCCCGCTTCAACACCATCCTGATTGATTTCGATCGTGATATCTGGGGCTACGTGGCGCTGAATCATTTCAAACAGAAAACCATCGCTGGCGAGATCGGCTCCTCTACCATGCCGCATAAAGTCAACCCGATCGATTTCGAAAATTCCGAAGGCAATCTGGGTCTGGCAAACGCAGTGATGCAGCACCTGGCCAGCAAATTGCCGGTCTCCCGCTGGCAGCGCGACCTGACCGACTCCACCGTACTGCGTAACCTCGGCGTCGGCATTGGCTATGCGCTGATCGCCTATCAGGCAACGCTGAAAGGCATTTCAAAACTGGAAGTGAACCGCGATCGCCTGCTCGACGAGCTGGATCACAACTGGGAAGTGCTGGCCGAACCGATCCAGACGGTGATGCGCCGTTATGGCATTGAAAAGCCGTACGAGAAGCTGAAAGAGCTGACGCGCGGCAAGCGGGTTGATGCAGCAGGCATGCAGGCGTTTATCGACAGCCTGGCGCTGCCGGAAGAGGAAAAAGTGCGTCTCAAGCAGATGACGCCGGCCAACTATATCGGCCGTGCTATCCAGATGGTTGACGATCTTAAATAACCCCCTCCGCAGACCGGTTCAGGCCGGTCTGCGTTAACATCCTGTTTAGTTGGTTTCGCGTATACTTTCTGCAATTTGACTCATTCAGATAGTAAGGAATTCCTATGCGTGTTCTGGTAGTGGAAGACAATGCTCTGCTGCGCCATCATCTCGCCGTGCAGTTACGTGATATGGGCCATCAGGTTGATGCCGCCGAAGACGCTAAAGAAGCCGACTATTTCCTTCGCGAGCACCTGCCGGACATCGCGCTGGTCGATTTAGGCCTGCCGGATGAAGACGGTATGTCACTGATCCGCCGCTGGCGCAGTGATGCCGTGCGTCAGCCGATTCTGGTGCTGACCGCCCGTGAAGGCTGGCAGGCAAAAGTGGAGGCGCTGGAAGCCGGTGCTGATGATTACGTCACCAAGCCGTTTCATATTGAAGAGGTGGCTGCACGGCTGCAGGCGCTGATGCGCCGCAACAGCGGCCACGCATCGCAGATCATTGATATGCCACCGTTCCAGGTTGACCTTTCCCGGCGTGAACTGACGGTGAATGAGCAGCCGGTAAAACTGACCGCCTTTGAATATACCATTGTCGAAACCCTGATTCGCAACGCCGGTAAAGTGGTGAGCAAGGATTCGCTGATGCTGCAACTCTATCCCGACGCAGAACTGCGTGAAAGCCACACCATCGACGTGCTGATGGGGCGTCTGCGTAAAAAGATCCAGGCGTTGCATCCCGCTGACGTCATCGCCACCGTGCGTGGCCAGGGTTACCGCTTTGATCTCTGACCATGTCCTGGTTTAGTCGTTATCGCCCGATTTCGCTGCGCGCCCGTTTTCTGCTGGCCTCCGCAGCGATTGTCCTGTTCCTCTCGCTCTCCTATGGCATGGTCGCGGTCATTGGCTATGTGGTGAGCTTCGATAAAAACACCTATCGGGTAATGCGGGGCGAAAGCAATCTGTTCTATACGCTGGCGCAGTGGCATGACAATCAGCTCACCATTGCTCAGCCGGAACGCATGACGCTTAACTTTCCGACGCTGGTGTTCATTTACGACGAGCACGGCAAGCTGCTGTGGCAGCAACGCGACGTGCCGGAAATCCGCAAAAAAATTCACCGCGACTGGCTGCTCAAGCCAGATTTCTACGAGATTGATACCAGCAACGGCACCAGCCTGGCCGCGATGGGGGATAACCTCAACGCGAAACGGCGACTGCATGCCTGGGATACCGACAGCGACGACACCTTCACCCACTCCGTGGCGGTTAACCGTTATGACGCCACCACCAATCTGCCGGCCCTGACCATTGTAGTGGTCGACTCAATTCCGCAGGAGCTGCAGCATTCGGATGTGGTGTGGTCATGGTTCAGCTATGTGCTGGCGGCTAACCTGATTCTGATCGTGCCGCTGCTGTGGCTGGCAGCGCACTGGAGCCTGCGTCCGATTGGCGCACTGACGCAGCAGGTGCGGGAACTGGAGACCAGCCAGCGTGAAAAGCTGGATGATAATCCGCCGCAGGAGCTGCGTAGCCTGGTGCGCAACCTCAACCTGCTGCTGACGAACGAACGGCAGCGTTATACCCGCTATCGCACCACCCTGTCGGACCTGACGCACAGTCTGAAAACCCCGCTGGCGGTGCTGCAAAGCACCCTGCGGTCGCTGCGCAGCGGTAAAGAGTTGACGGTAGAAGAGGCCGAACCGGTGATGCTGGAGCAGATCAGCCGCATCTCGCAGCAGGTCGGTTATTACCTGCATCGCGCCAGTATGCAGGCCGATCACAATCCGCTGCAGCGCGATCTGCATTCGGTATCTGGCTTGCTCGACAGCCTCTGTTCGGCGCTGAACAAGGTTTATCAGCGTAAAGGGGTGGAAATTACTCTCGATATCTCGCCGGAACTCACTTTCGTTGGCGATCAGAACGATTTTATGGAAGTGATGGGTAACGTGCTGGATAACGCCTGTAAATATTGCCTCGAGTTTATTGAAGTCAGCGCCTACCAGAGTGAGAACGCGCTGCATCTCTACATAGATGATGATGGCCCCGGCATCCCGGAGAGCAAGCGCGATCTGGTGTTTGTGCGCGGTCAGCGCGTCGACACTCTGCGCCCCGGTCAGGGGCTGGGGCTGGCGGTGGTGCTGGATATACTTGAGCAATATGCCGGTAAGGTTATCGCTTCAGGCAGCGCGCTGGGTGGCACCCGGATGGAAGTGGTGTTTCAGCGCCAGGAAGTCGAACATCGCCGCGAGTAGAAAATCCTCCGGGCTGTTATACTTGCTGGCATTTACAGCCCTAAGCGGAACCCTTGTATGGACTATCAGCTCGATCTCAACTGGCCCGATTTTATTCAACGCTACTGGCAAAAACGCCCGGTGGTACTGAAGCGTGGCTTCAAAAACTTTGTCGATCCCCTTTCTCCGGATGAACTGGCCGGACTGGCGATGGAAAACGAGGTGGATAGCCGCCTGGTGAGCCATCAGGATGGCAAATGGCAGGTCAGCCACGGCCCGTTTGAGAGCTACGACCATCTGGGTGAGAATAACTGGTCGCTGCTGGTGCAGGCGGTTAATCACTGGCATGAACCTTCTGCCGCCCTGATGCGCCCTTTCCGCTTTTTGCCTGACTGGCGTATCGATGACCTGATGGTGTCGTTCGCGGTACCGGGAGGCGGTGTCGGCCCGCATTTCGATCAGTATGACGTATTCATTATTCAGGGCAGTGGCCGTCGCCGCTGGCGGGTCGGCGAAAAAGTGCCGATGAAGCAGCACTGCCCTCATCCGGATCTGCTGCAGGTGGAACCGTTTGACGCCATTATTGATGAAGAGATGGAGCCAGGCGATATCCTCTACATTCCACCTGGATTCCCGCACGAAGGCTATTCGCTGGAAAATGCGCTGAACTACTCGGTGGGTTTTCGTGCGCCAAGCGGACGTGAACTGATCAGTGGCTTTGCTGATTACGCGCTGGCGAACGAGCTGGGCAGCCTGCGCTTTAGCGATCCGGACGTGCCGTCGCGTGAGTGCCCTTCACAGATCCTGCCGCAGGAAATTGAGGGCGTCCGTCAGGTGATGCTGGATGTGATCAACCAGCCGGAACACTTTGCGCAGTGGTTTGGCGAGTTTATTTCTCAGTCCCGTCATGAACTGGATGTCGCGCCGCCAGAGCCGCCTTATCAGCCTGATGAGATTTATGACGCCCTGCAGCAGGGTGATGCACTGAGCCGGTTGGGTGGCCTGCGCGTGCTGACGATTGGCGATGCGGTCTACGTCAACGGTGAGCGGGTTGAATGTTCACACCCTGAAGTGATGGCCGTGCTGGCGCATCATTATCGCATCACGCTGGAAGATCTCGGGGATGCGCTGGACGATCCGGCGGTGCTGGCGCAAATTGCCGGTCTGGTGAATGCCGGATACTGGTATTTTGGCGAAGAATAACTGACCCTGAGGGCAGACGCATCAGCCGCCTGCCCTCAGCAAGCCAGTCTCCTCAAGTGGCTCTCCGCCATTAGCGGCAGAGAGCCTGCTTCAATAAACCCCGTTCGCAACTTAGCCTTTCTTCTGCGCCGCCAGTTCTGACAACCGCACAATCACTTCCACTGACTTCGCCATGATATTCAGCGAGGCAAATTCATGTTTGCCGTGATAGTTGTAGCCACCGGTAAACAGGTTCGGACACGGTAAGCCTTTCCATGACAGCGCTGAACCGTCAGTACCGCCGCGAATTGGTTTCACCACCGGCTCAATAGCGCAGTCACGCATCGCCTGCAGCGCTAACTCAATGATATGCGGGAAAGGCTCCACCTTTTCACGCATGTTGCGATAGCTGTTGGTGATCTCTACGGTGACAGAACAATCTTTATGCAGGTTTTTGGTCATCTCCGTCGCAATCTGCTGCAGCGTCTGTTTACGCTGCTCAAAACTGTCGGTATCAAAGTCGCGAATGATGTAGTGCAGCTCAGCGTGTTCAACCGTGCCTTTCATCTGGTGCAGATGATAGAAGCCCTCATAGCCTTCGGTGTACTGCGGCTTTTCATTAGCGGGCACGGCGGCATGGAACTGATTGGCCAGGTCCAGCGCGTTGACCATCACCCCTTTGGCTGAGCCAGGATGCACATTGTTGCCCACGATTTTGACCGTGGCGGAGGCGGCGTTAAAGTTTTCATACTCAAACTCACCCAGATCGCTGCCGTCAACGGTGTAGGCCCAGTCAGCGGCAAAGCCTTCAACATCAAAATGCGAGGTGCCGCGACCGATCTCTTCGTCGGGGGTGAAGGCAACGCGGATAGCGCCATGCGGAATATCGCTGTCCGCCAGCCGGGCCATCGCCGTCATAATTTCGGCGATGCCGGCCTTGTCGTCCGCACCCAGCAGGGTTTTGCCATCAGTGGTAATCAGCGTGTGGCCGATCAGCTTGTGCAGTACCGGAAACATCACCGGCGAAAGGATCTCATCGCCATTGCCCAGCGCAATGTCACCGCCGCGGTAATTTTCAATAATCTGCGGATTAACGTGTTTCGCGGTGAAGTCAGGCGAGGTATCCATATGGGAGATAAAACCAATCACCGGCGTTGGCCAGTCTACATTGGCCGGCAGTGTACCCATGACGCAACAGTGATCGCTTAACGTGACGTCAACAAAACCCAATGCCAGCAGTTCTTCCTGCAGCTGACGCGCCAGCGTCCACTGCCCTTCACTGCTTGGCACCTGACGCGCCTGCGGTTTTGCCTGGGTTTCGACTGCGACGTAACTCAAAAAACGCTCAAGTAACTGTTCCATATCCCATCCTTTAAAAGTGCCGTCCGTTATTATTCACAGACCAGCCGGACGCAATGTTGCGTCAAATCATCAGCTGACAGGTTAGCGCTGTCGATCCCATTTGGGGAAGCGATCAGGCCGAAAAAAAAGCCGGATTGTGAGATTGTTGCGGCAAGTCTCGCAATGTGTTGTTAACAATCCTGATTATCGCCTTTCCGGCGGGGGCAAAACATGGCATTGCCACATTTTTCAGGTATCATCCGCCCCTTCTTGCTGGCTGACCGCAACCGGCGGCTATGCTGTAACCTGTTCGACCTTTGACAGACTGAGACTAAAATGACGCAAACACGCGCACAGCAGGCGCTGGTTACGCTTTCTGGCATCAGTAAAGCTTTCGATGGCAAAACCATCATTGATGATTTTAATCTGACCATTCACCATGGCGAGTTTATTACTCTGCTTGGCCCGTCGGGCTGCGGCAAAACCACCATTCTGCGGCTGATTGCCGGTCTGGAAGAGGCGGATCGCGGCCGCATCCTGCTGGACAATCAGGACATTACTGACACCGTGGCCGAACATCGCCACGTCAATACGGTGTTTCAGAGCTATGCGCTGTTCCCGCATATGACGGTATTTGACAATGTCGCCTTTGGTTTGCGGATGCAAAAAACGCCGGCGGCGCAAATCACTACCCGGGTTAATGAGGCGCTGGCAATGGTGCAGCTGGAAAGCTTTGCCGATCGGCGTCCCCATCAGCTGTCGGGCGGACAGCAACAGCGCGTCGCTATCGCCCGCGCGGTGGTCAACCGGCCAAAAGTTCTGCTGCTGGACGAGTCACTCTCTGCGCTGGACTACAAGCTGCGTAAGCAGATGCAGAACGAGCTGAAAGCGCTACAGCGCAAGCTGGGGATTACCTTTGTTTTCGTCACCCACGATCAGGAAGAAGCACTGACCATGTCCGATCGGATTGTGGTGATGCGCGACGGGAAAATTGTGCAGGATGGCACGCCACGTGAGATCTACGAAGAGCCTGATAATCTGTTTGTCGCCCGCTTTATCGGTGAGATCAACGTTTTTGATGCCGAAGTGATCGCCAGCGACAGCGCGCCATTAATACGCGCCAGAGTGGAAGGTCGTGAGTGTGATATCCACTGTGCTTTCCCGGTCCGGCCAGGCGATCGGCTGCACGTGATGCTGCGCCCGGAAGATTTGCGGGTGGAGGAGATTCATGGTGATAGCGCGGCTGACGGCCTGATCGGTTATGTCCGTGAGCGTAACTACAAAGGCATGACGCTGGAATCTACCGTAGAACTGGAGAACGGCAAGCTGGTAACGGTGAGCGAGTTCTTTAATGAAGACGATCCTGACTTTGACCACTCACTGAACCAGAAAATGGCGGTGAACTGGGTGCCCAGCTGGGAGGTGGTATTGCCGTATGAAGCTGATGCGTAATGGTTTCCAGAAAAGCGTCATTGCGCTGATAGTTGGCTGGCTGGCGCTGTTTGTCTTTCTGCCCAATCTGATGATTTTTATCACCAGCTTCCTGACGCGTGACGATGCACACTTTGTCAGCGCGGTATTTACCCTTAGCAACTACACGCGCCTGCTTGATCCGCTGTATGCCGAAGTGCTGCTGCATTCGCTTAATATGGCGCTGATTGCCACCCTCTGCTGCCTGCTGCTGGGCTACCCGTTCGCCTGGTGCCTGACGATGTTACCGGCGCGACTGCGTCCGCTGATGCTGTTTCTGTTGATAGTTCCGTTCTGGACCAACTCGCTGATCCGCATCTATGGGCTGAAAATATTCCTCAGTACCCGCGGCTGGCTGAATGATTTTCTGCTGTCGATCGGCCTGATCGATAAGCCGTTTCGTATTATCTATACCCCGGAAGCGGTGGTGCTCGGGCTGATCTACATTCTGCTGCCGTTTATGGTGCTGCCGCTTTACTCCAGTCTGGAGAAGCTGGATAAACCGCTGCTCGAAGCGGCGCGTGATTTGGGTGCCGGCAAAATACAGACCTTTTTCCGCATCATCCTGCCGCTCACCATGCCGGGAATTATCGCCGGATGCCTGCTGGTGTTGATCCCGGCGATGGGGCTGTTCTATGTGGCGGATTTGATGGGCGGCGCGAAAAACCTGCTGATTGGCAACGTGATCAAGAGTCAGTTCCTCAATATTCGTGACTGGCCGTTTGGTGCCGCCACCAGCATTGTGATGACGCTGTTAATGGGCCTGCTGCTGCTGATTTACTGGCGCGTTGCGCGGCTGCTGAATAACAAGGTGGATTTAGGATGATGACACGCCTGTTACGCGGCAGTTTTATGACGCTCATTTATGCCTGGTTCTATATTCCGATTGTGATTTTAATCGTGAATTCGTTCAACGCTTCCCGCTTTGGCATTAACTGGCAAGGGTTCACTACCCAGTGGTATCACCTGCTGCTGAACAACGACAGCCTGCTGCAGGCGGCGCAGCATTCGCTGATCATGGGCGTGCTGTCGGCCAGCTGTGCGACGCTGATAGGCTCGCTCACTGCGGTAGCGCTCTATCGCTATCGCTTTCGCGGCAAGCCTTTTGTCAGCGGCATGCTGTTTGTGGTGATGATGTCACCAGATATTGTAATGGCGATTTCGCTGCTGGTGCTGTTTATGCTGCTGGGGATCTCGCTGGGATTCTGGTCGCTGCTGTTCTCCCACATCACCTTCTGTCTGCCGTTTGTGGTGATCACCGTTTATTCGCGGCTGAAAGGCTTTGACGTGCGGATGCTGGAAGCGGCAAAAGATCTGGGTGCCAGCGAGACCACGATTCTGCGCAAAATTATCCTGCCGCTGGCTATGCCAGCCGTCGCCGCCGGATGGTTGCTGAGCTTTACCCTGTCGATGGATGATGTGGTGGTCTCTTCGTTTGTGACCGGCCCCACCTTTGAAATATTACCGCTGAAAATTTACTCCATGGTAAAAGTGGGCGTTTCGCCTGAAGTGAATGCGCTCGCCACGATTCTGATGTTGCTGTCGTTGCTGCTGGTGGCGGGCAGTCAGTGGTTACTGCGTGACAAAAATAAATAACCGAGGATTGATAATGAAAAAATGGTCTCACTGGCTGGCAGCGGGCGCGCTGGCACTGGGGATGCAGTCTGCTCAGGCGGACGACGGTAAAACGCTCTACTTCTATAACTGGACCGAGTATGTCCCGCCGGGTCTGCTGGAACAGTTCACCAAAGAGACCGGCATCAAGGTGATCTACTCGACTTATGAATCCAATGAGAGCATGTACGCCAAGCTCAAAACCTGGAAAGATGGCGCTTACGATCTGGTGGTGCCCTCAACCTATTTTGTCGCCAAAATGCGTAACGAAGGCATGTTGCAGAAGATCGACAAGAGCCAGTTGAGCAACTTCAGCAATCTGGATCCGAATCTGCTGAACAAGCCGTTCGATCCGAATAACGATTACTCCATTCCCTACATCTGGGGAGCGACCGCCATTGGCGTCAACAGTGACGAGATCGACCCTAAGAGCGTCACTCGCTGGGCCGATTTGTGGAAACCGGAATATAAGCAGAGCCTGCTGCTGACCGACGATGCGCGGGAAGTGTTTCAGATGGCGCTGCGTAAGCTGGGTTACTCCGGAAACACCCGCGACCCGGCGCAGATCAAGGCTGCCTATCAGGAGCTGAAAAAGCTGATGCCCAACGTGCTGGCGTTCAACTCTGATAATCCAGGCAACCCGTATATGGAAGGCGAAGTGAATCTGGGAATGATCTGGAACGGATCGGCCTATGTGGCCCGTCAGGCGGGAACCCCACTGACGATTGTCTGGCCTGCAGAAGGCGGCATTTTCTGGATGGATAATCTGGCCATTCCCGCCAACGCGAAGAACAAAGCGGGTGCGCTGAAGCTGATCAACTTCCTGCTGCGCCCGGACGTGGCGGCAAAAGTGGCGGAAACCATCGGTTACCCGACGCCGAATCTGGCGGCGAAGAAACTGTTACCCGCCTCGGTAGCAAACGATCCGTCACTTTATCCGTCCGCTGAGATCATTCAGCACGGTGAATGGCAGGATGATGTCGGCGATGCCAGCGTGCAGTATGAGACGCTGTTCCAGCAGCTGAAAGCAGGCCGCTAAGCCAGAAAAGCCGGGCGGCCCGTCGTCACCCGGCTTATTTATACAGGCCACGCAGCAGCGTATGTACAAACTCCGGCACCACTTCACTGGCCAGACCGTAGTGCCGCTCGGCAAACTCATTGCCAACCTGACTCGGTTCCAGGTTCAGCTCAACGGTATGTGCACCCTGCAGTTTGGCTTCATGGACAAAGCCAGCTGCCGGATAGACATGGCCTGAGGTGCCGATAGCAATAAAGTAGTCGGCCTGCTCCAGCGCCTGATAGATCTGCTCCATGCCCAGCGGCATTTCACCGAACCACACCACATGCGGACGCAGCGCTGAAGGAAACTGGCAGCAGGTGCAGCGGTCGTCAGGGGTAATATCCCCGGTCCACTCAATCACCTGTCCGCTGTTGACGCAGCGCACTTTCAACAGTTCACCGTGCATATGCAGTACCCGCGCATTGCCGGCACGCTCATGCAGGTTATCGATATTCTGGGTTACCAGCAGGAAGTTATCGTCTAACATCTGTTCCAGTTCGGCCAGCGCCAGATGGGCGGCATTAGGCTGAATCTCTGCCTGCTGCAACTGCTGGCGACGGGCATTGTAGAAACGTTGCACCAGCGCAGGATCGCGCTGAAAGCCTTCCGGGGTCGCAACGTCTTCGACATGATGTTCTTCCCACAAACCATCAGCGGCGCGGAAGGTGCGGATACCGGACTCGGCAGAAATGCCAGCACCGGTCAGCACCACAACATGCGGCTGTGGATGGGCGGCCAGCTCGGCCTGACGATCACGCTCGAAAATTCGCTGGCGAAAGCGCTGATGCACCTTTCTCCGGGTCTTTTTAAGGCGGGCAAGTCGTATGCGGCGACGTGGTGTACGCATAAAATCTCCTGGAGCAGCGGCTTCGGCGAGCCGCTATAAACAAATTCTGGGCTGAATTCACCCGATAATAACGGTTGCGCATGACAGTGCCATGCAGCAGAGGCCGAAAATGTGCGCGGCGCGAAGAGTGAATTCGCGCCGCGTGTCAATTACTGTCCGCTCAGTACCCGAGCCGGGTCGATGCGGCTGGCACGTCTGGCTGGATACCAGCTGGCCACCAGGCTCAGCACGATGGCGGTGATCAGCACCGAGAACACATCGATCCAGTGCAGCTCCGACGGCAGAAAGTCGATAAAGTAGATATCGCCGGCCAGCAGATGATGGCCGGTGAGCGACTCCAGCCCGCGCACCAGATGCGTCAGGTTTAGTGACACCAGCACGCCCACCACCACACCGCTGACGCTGCCGAGCAGGCCCGCCAGCAGACCGTACCAGATGAAGATGGCGCGGATCAGGCGATCTTTGGCACCGAGCGTCCGGAGCACCGCAATGTCGCTGCTTTTGTCTTTGACCGCCATCACCAGGGTGGAAACGATATTGAAGCAGGCGACGCCAATCACCAGCACCATTGCCAGATACATAATGGCGCGAATCATCTGAATGTCGCGGTACATGTAGCCGTAGGTGCCGATCCAGCTTTTGATATAGACGTAGGAACGAGTCGCTTCACCGGCGTCACGCACCAGCTTAACCGCCTGGAACGGATCGTTCATTTTCAACGCAATGCCGCTAACGCTGTTGCCCATATCAAGATACTGTTGCGCATCGGCCAGCGGCACCAGCGCCAGGCTGTGATCGAGCATGCCACTCAGCTGCAGGATACCACTGACCTGAAGCCGGATGCGCTTCGGTTGCAGCAGTTTGTTATCGCCATCGTTATTCGGGATCATGATGGTGATCCAGTCACCCTGTTTGACCTTGAGCGTAGTGGCAATGCCGCCGCCGAGGATGATCTGCTGCTTACCGGCGGCAAACGTCGACCAGCCGTTGTTGGCGACAAACTGCGGCAGTGCGCTCAGACGCGGCTCCTGCACCGGGTCCACCCCTTTAACCTGCAGCGCTTCCAGTCGCGCACCGCTTTCAATCAGTCCGGTGAAATTGACATACGGGGCCGCCGCCGCAATGCCGGGCACCTTTTCAATCGGCGCAATCATTGATTGCCAGCGCTGAAACGGCTGATTGACCGCTTCAATCTCACCGTGCGGGACCACGGCCAGAATGCGGTTATTCAGCTCACGCTCAAACCCGTTCATCGCGCTCAGGCCAATGATTAATACCGCCACACCCAGCGCAATACCGATGGTTGAGATCACCGAAATCAGCGATACCATGCCGCCACGGCGGCGACCACGGCTAAAGCGCAGGCCTAACAGCAGCGATAACGATGATCCCATTACTCTGCTCCTGCCATGGTCAGCTGTTCGCTTAACTGACCATCACGCATCTCCATCTGGCGCGACATCCGTTTCGCCAGCTGCAGATCGTGGGTCACCACCAGGAACGCGGTGCCCTGACGCACGTTGAGTTCGCCCAGCAGGGCAAAAATGGCATCGGCATTGCGCGCATCAAGGTTACCGGTGGGCTCATCGGCCATCACCAGGCGAGGACGGTTGACCAGCGCCCGGGCAATCGCCACGCGCTGACGCTCGCCGCCCGACAGTTCTGACGGCCGGTGTGTGGCGCGATGATCCAGCCCGACGGCGGCCAGCATCTCGCGGGCACGGTCCTGCGCTTCAGCTTTGGCGACTTTGCCAATCAGCAGCGGCATCGCCACGTTCTCCAGCGCACTAAAATCGGGCAGCAGATGGTGGAACTGATAGATAAAGCCCAGCTCGCGGTTGCGCAGATCCGCTTTAGCAGAGGAGGACATGGCGTTCAGCGACTGACCATCAAAGATCACGTCACCCGAGGTCGGGGCATCCAGACCGCCCAGCAGGTGCAACAGGGTACTTTTACCCGATCCGGAACTGCCGACAATCGCCGTCAGTTCGCCAGGCTGCAGGCTGAAAGCCACATTGCGCAGCACATCGGTCTGCACGCTGCCTTCCTGATAGCGTTTGCACAGGTCGCGACACTGCAACAAAGGAGAGTTACTCATAACGTAAAGCCTCAGCGGGTTGAACGGCGGCAGCGCGCCACGAAGGATAGAGCGTAGAAAGCAGCGCCACTACCATCGCGCTCAGGGCGATGGTCACCACTTGCCACAGATTAATGTCGACCGGCAGCGCTGCGCCATCGAGGAACAGGCCGATCACCGGCATCAGGTTATTCAGCTGGCTGGCCAGCAGCACGCCCAGCAGCGTACCGAGTAAGGTGCCGATAATGCCGGCGCTGGCGCCCTGTACCATAAACACCGCGACGATTTGCCGGCGCGTCAGCCCCTGGGTTTGCAGAATCGCGACTTCGCCCTGCTTCTCCATAATCAGCAGGCCCAACGAGGTAATGATGTTAAAGGCGGCGACCGCAATGATCAGGCTCAGCAGCAGCCCCATCATGTTTTTCTCCATCCGCACCGCCTGGAACAGATCGCCCTTGCGCTCGCGCCAGTCTTTCCACACCAGCCCGGCCGGCAGAGTTTGCTGACTGAGACTATCAACCTCCAGCGGCTTATCCAGCCATAAGCGCCAGCCGGTAATATTGCCGGCCGGATAGCGCATCACGCGCGACGCATCCTGTTGATTGACCAGAATCTGGTAGCCATCGACTTCGCTGTTGGCGGCATAGGTGCCCGCCACGGTGAACAGACGCTGACTCGGGACCCGCCCCATCGGGGTAAACTGGCTGACCGACGGCACCATCAGACGCAGCCGATCGCCGCGCTTCACGCCGAGCTGTGATGCCAGCTGTTCGCCGAGGATCACATTATACTGGCCGGGTTGCAGCACGCTCTGTTGGGTATTGACCAGGAAAGGCGTCAGCGGATCTTTTTCATCCGGCTGAATACCGAGCATCACGCCAACCGAGACGCTGTGCGGACTTTGCAGCACCACGTTAGCGGTGGTCAGCGGCGCAATGCGGCTGACGCCCTGCAGGGCCAGGCTGGAAGCGGGTTGCTGTTGCGGGTTGAGACTGCCTTTGTCGCTGGTAATCAGCGCCTGCGGCATCAGCCCAAGAATATTGCCTTCAAGTTCACGTTCGAAGCCGTTCATGACTGACAGAACCGTCACCATCGCCAGCACGCCGAGCGTAATGCCAATAGTAGAAAGCCAGGAGACAAAGCGACCGAAGCGATCCGATGCGCGTCCGCGCATGTAACGCAGACCGATAAATAGCGCGACAGGTTGATACATGGAATCCAGTAAGCCGTTGCCTGAAAATAGGTAGTGGGATGATAAAGGAGCCGCTGCCTTTATGAAACCTCTAACCCTCTGAGTCGGCTGCAAAGTTGCATCCGAATAGGTCACTGCGAGCCACAAAGCGCAGGTATAGCGCCTAAAGCGGCCGGTTATTGGCGGATTATTCCGCACTCATCGCGCTAGACTACAATCAGTAAGACGATAAAGCGTGACGTTATCGCACAGCGGTAGAGGTAGCGACCATGTTTAAATTTCCCAAAGGCAGCATCGTAAAACATAAATCCGGGGAGATCAGAGGCGAAGTCATCAACGTCTTTGCGCAGGGAGACGCGGCAGCCGGCTACTACGTAAAATGGGATGATGGCAACCATAGCTATCATTCTGAGCAGGATTTAACCTGGGCGAACATTGACCGCCCGCGCATGTATTACACACAGCAATCCATAAAATAAGTCTTCCCCTGTCCGGGTATTTACCCCCGTCGCCACTGCGCGATGGGGGTTTTCCCGTTGCCTCTCTTCTTCCGGCCGTTACCGCTGGCCAGCCAGCAGCAGGAAAATTGTGCCGCAGAGGTGATCACCATGACGTAATATGGAATGATTACGTCCTGGTAAAAATGGAGCAACCCCGAGATCCCATGTCCGAACAGACTCGCTATACCCTGCCCGTTAAATCCGGCGATCACCGTCAGCTCGGCCAGCTCATTGGCGCTGCGCACGCGGTGGAGTGTGCCAGCATTACCGAGCGACATGCCGGTCCGGTGTTAATGATTACGCCCGATACCCAAACCGCCCTGCGTCTGCTGGACGAAATCCGCCAGTTTACCGACCTGCCGGTGGCGCATCTCGCCGACTGGGAGACGCTGCCCTACGACAGCTTTTCACCGCATCAGGATATTATCTCCGCCCGTCTGTCGACGCTTTATCAGCTGCCGGTGATGCAGCGCGGCATGCTGATTATGCCGGTCAATACCCTGATGCAGCGCGTCTGTCCGCACAGCTTCCTGCACGGCCATGCGCTGGTGATGAAGCAGGGACAGAAACTATCGCGCGATCGCCTGCGCGATCAGCTGGAGCAGGCGGGTTACCGCCATGTCGATCAGGTGATGGAGCACGGCGAATACGCCACGCGCGGCGCGCTGCTTGACCTGTTCCCGATGGGCAGCGACCAGCCCTATCGCATCGACTTTTTTGATGACGAGATCGACAGCCTGCGCCTGTTCGATGTCGACAGCCAGCGTACGCTGGAAGCGGTCGCGGAAATCAACCTGCTGCCCGCGCATGAGTTCCCCAGCGACAAAGCGGCAATTGAACTGTTCCGCAGCCGCTGGCGCGAAATTTTTGATGTGCGCCGCGAGTCGGAGCATGTCTATCAGCAGGTCAGCAAAGGCACCCTGCCCGCCGGTATCGAATACTGGCAGCCGCTATTTTTTGAGCAACCGTTACCCAGCCTGTTCAGCTATCTGCCTGACAATACACTGATTGTTAACTGTGGCGATCTGGAAGGCAGCGCGACCCGCTTCTGGCAGGACGCGGAAGCTCGCTATGAGAACCGGCGGGTTGATCCGATGCGTCCGCTGCTGGAACCCACCAACCTGTGGTTACGCCCTGATGCGTTAATGGGCGAGCTGAAAAGCTGGCCGCGAATCCAGATGACCAATGAGCAGTTGCCCGCTAAAGCCGCCAACACCAATCTGGGTTATCAGCCGCTGCCCGACCTGACGGTGCAGGCGCAGGCTAAAGCGCCGCTGGATCATCTGCGTCAGTTCATCGAAACCTTCAGCGGTGCGGTGGTTTTCTCGGTCGAAAGTGAAGGCCGTCGTGAAAGCCTGCAGGAACTGCTGGCACGGATTAAACTCCGTCCTCAGCCGGTAAAACGCTTCGATCAGACCGGCGAAGAGCGTTTCAGCCTGATGATCGGCGCCAGCGAGCGCGGTTTTATCGATACCCTGGGTAACCGGGCGCTGATTTGTGAGAGCGATCTGCTGGGCGAACGCGTCAGTCGTCGTCGACAGGATACCCGCCGCACCATCAACCCGGACATCCTGATTCGCAACCTGGCCGAGCTGCACCCTGGCCAGCCGGTGGTGCATCTTGAGCACGGTGTGGGTCGCTATATCGGCCTGACCACGCTGGAAGCGGGCGGCATCCAGGCTGAATACCTGATGCTCTCCTACGCTAACGACGCCAAACTGTATGTGCCGGTCTCCTCGCTGCACCTGATCAGCCGCTACGCCGGCGGTGCCGACGATAATGCTCCGCTGCATAAGCTTGGCAGCGATGCCTGGTCACGCGCCCGACAGAAAGCGGCAGAAAAAGTTCGTGACGTGGCGGCAGAACTGCTGGATATCTACGCCCAGCGAGCCGCTAAAACCGGCTTCGCCTTTAAGCACAACCGTGAGCAGTATCAGTTGTTCTGTGAAAGCTTCCCGTTTGAGACCACGCCCGATCAGGCGCAGGCAATCAATGCGGTGCTCAGTGATATGTGTGAACCGCTGGCGATGGACCGTCTGGTGTGCGGTGACGTGGGCTTTGGTAAAACCGAAGTGGCCATGCGCGCCGCGTTTCTGGCGGTGGAAAACAACAAGCAGGTGGCGGTGCTGGTGCCGACCACCCTGCTGGCACAGCAGCACTACGATAATTTCCGCGATCGCTTCGCTAACTGGCCGGTGCGGATTGAAATGCTGTCACGCTTCCGCACGGCAAAAGAGCAGGCGCAGGTGCTGGAGCAGGCCAGCGAGGGCAAGATCGATATCCTGATCGGCACTCACAAGCTGCTGATGAGCGATCTCAAATGGCGCGATCTCGGCCTGCTGATCGTTGATGAAGAGCACCGCTTCGGCGTGCGTCACAAAGAGCGGATTAAAGCGATGCGGGCCGATGTGGATATCCTCACCCTGACCGCGACGCCGATTCCGCGCACCCTGAATATGGCGATGAGCGGCATGCGCGATCTGTCGATCATTGCCACCCCGCCGGCTCGTCGTCTGGCGGTCAAAACCTTTGTGCGTGAATTTGACGACCTGGTGATCCGGGAAGCGATTCTGCGTGAGATTTTACGCGGTGGTCAGGTCTACTACCTCTACAACGACGTGGAGAATATCGAGAAAGCGGCTCAGCGTTTAACCGACCTGGTGCCGGAGGCGCGCGTCGCCATCGGCCATGGACAGATGCGTGAACGCGACCTGGAACGGGTGATGAACGATTTCCATCATCAGCGGTTTAATGTGCTGGTCTGTACCACCATCATCGAAACCGGCATCGATATTCCGACCGCCAACACCATCATTATTGAACGTGCGGACCACTTTGGTCTGGCGCAGCTGCATCAGTTGCGTGGCCGCGTTGGCCGCTCGCATCATCAGGCTTACGCTTGGCTGCTGACCCCGCATCCTAAAGCGATGACCGCCGATGCCCAAAAGCGTCTCGAAGCGATCGCCTCGCTGGAAGATCTGGGCGCCGGTTTTGCTCTGGCCACCCACGATCTGGAGATCCGCGGTGCCGGTGAACTGTTGGGTGAAGAACAGAGCGGCCAGATGGAGACGCTTGGCTTCTCGCTCTATATGGAGCTGCTGGAAAATGCGGTGGATGCGCTGAAAGAAGGTCGTGAGCCGTCGCTGGAAGATCTCACCAGCAACCAGACCGAAGTAGAGCTGCGGATGCCAGCGCTGTTGCCGGAAGAGTTTATTCCGGATGTCAGTACCCGTCTGTCACTGTATAAACGCATCGCCAGCGCAGAGAGCGAAGAAGAGCTGCAGGAGCTGAAGGTTGAGATGATCGACCGCTTTGGCCTGTTGCCCGATCCGGCGCGTAACCTGCTGGACGTGGCAATTTTGCGGCTTAAGGCCCGCGCCGTGGGCGTACGAAAAATCGAAGCCAGCGACAAAGGCGGCTATTTCGACTTTGCTCCCAACAACAGCGTTGATCCAGCCTGGCTGATTAGCCTGCTGCAGAAAGATCCTAAGCAGTGGAAGCTGGAAGGTCCGACGCGTCTGCGCTTTAACCGTGAACTGTCAGAAAGAAAAGTTCGCATGGAGTGGGTGCAGGGATTCGTGTCACAGCTGGCGGAAAACCGCGCGTAGTCCCCTTTCCTGCCACCTTCGGTCGATGGCGGAACGCAATAACAAAAGGCGCATCCTGAGATGCGCCTTTTTCTTTACGTCGGTGCTGTGTGGCCGCTAACGCGGCAAAAGACTTTGCCCAATTACGCCTGGTCGCTGTTAAGAATCAGCTGACCATTGCGATCCAGTGGAATACGTGTGCCAGGGTCATTTTCCATGCGGATTTTGCCCTGCTGGTCGCCTATTTTATAGGTCACGTCATATCCCAGCATTTTCTCTTGTTTATCGTAGACCGTTTTGCAGCGCTGTTCCGTGGTGGTGTAGGTGTCACGGTTCTGCATACCTGCCTGGACCTGATTGCCGGCATAACCGCCTGCCACTGCACCCGCCACGGTAGCGACATCTTTACCACGGCCGCCACCAAACTGGTGACCTAACACTCCACCCGCCACTGCACCTAATACAGAGCCAGCAATACGGTTTTCATCCTGTACCGCACGACGGTGCGTCAGCGTCACATTACGACATTCCTGACGTGGCTGTTTGATGCTCTCTTTAATCGGCGTTGCAGCCAGCACCTGAGCGTATTGTGGACCGCGATCAAACACATTCATGCCTGCCACGGCGGCAACACCTAACGCAGCTGCCACACCAATACCGATACCCGCTAACATTGATTTATTCACAGGAAGTTCCTCCTGAAAAGTGTTACCGCGCATTCCTGCCGCTGAAGCATCCTGTTCAACTGAGGCAGATCGGCGTGCGCGACTCGCCGTGTTTGTTGGGATGAAGTTTTACAGATGGACCGAAATTGCAACATCAGATAAATGGAGGAAAACGGTCACTTAGGCAACAGGACCAGTTTTTAGGAGAGTTCTGAGGCGGAAAAAGCAGCAGTGAAATTACCCGACGTGGCGGGATGGAAAGCGCAGTATAGAACTGCTGCGCGATATACTCCCCCACCGTCCCGCCTGATGCCCCCGTAAGTGCGGAGTTACCCTACGCCTGCGCTACCGCCGCGCCCAGCGCCGCGTGGGCAATCAGGTTTGCCTGAACGTTCACCACCTCTTTGCCGTCCGGGCCTTTCGTGGTCGTCAGCTTGTGTATCTGCTCCGCCAGGTACGGCGCGGCCGCCCCGCTCACCGTTTGGGTCAGGTTCCGGCCCACTAGCTAGGTTCAGCTATTTGATTATTCTATTAATTTTCAGTATATCCTTTCTCAAATCATCGTTAACATCTGAGGAGGGTAATTGATTTACAATCTTCTGTATTTTGATAAAAGTACTCGCCTGCTCTTTTAGCTCGCTTTCTTTTATCGTCGATAAAGCGGCTATTAGTTCTCCATCGTAATACTCTCCAGTCAACGGATCATCAGTCAGAATCTCCAAAACGCGTGGCATCAATTGGGCTATGCATATTTCTTGCCGAATCGCACGACAAATATCTTCCACGGTTAGCTCTTCAATAGGTGTGTCAATAACACCTTCGAACCATAGCTCAAGCGAAGATTTCTGACTTAACTCTTTAGTTAGATTAATATTTCCTATTAATTTACGGAAGGTCATCATATTCCATGTCCTTTTAAAGCTGATTCTATTTTATTAATAGCATCCGTCGCTCTACCATATGCAGCTTGTGCTTCGGAATTATTTACGTTCTTCAACGTATCTGCATGATTCCTCAATCCTCTGAGTGTGTTTTGCATTTCCTGCATATGATCCCAATGCTCACCGGCGTAATTGGGAAAACAAATCGAAGGCAGGTTAACGCGGGTTCACAGCATGAAAGTCCACCCGTAATAGTTAATACAGAAGGCTACAGGATGAAAAAATGAACGAAAGCCAGACCGGAGAAAACTATCTGCTTTTCAGAGACAGCTCGCAATTTATTACTTAGCTTTCAGCGAGTTCACCTGGCAGGTGGTGTATATTTAAACAGGTAAAAACAGAATAGGAAGCACATAACGAGAGATTTTTTAGCGCGGGCTGAAGGTGCTACCAACACCAACAGCCCGCTGACCACAACCAACTAAGCAGGAGTTGATCATGGCTGCACACGATATTAAGCCAGAAGTAAGTATTTCCAAAGGATTACGCCGCTATAAAGTCGGATACACCAGTGTCCAGCATATTAAGCGGGCTACCGGTATGACCACATACTACAGCCGCACACCCAGCCTGCACCTCAAAGGCAACTGGCTGGCAGAGGCCGGATTCGGGACCGACACGCCGGTTATCATTGCTGTTGAACGCGGGCAACTGGTGATCCGGCCTGCTGAGTGACAGGCAAAAAGATCCCGGCGACTTGGCCGGGATTTATCAGAGATTCATCGATAATAAAAATACCAAAAAATAAAACCAGCAGGCAGCCCCATCCAAGTTAATTTGAGACAAGCCCAAAAATCATCCGATGAGAATGGAAAGTTATCATTCATATCCCATGCCAACCATGCACCTAATAAACGTCCAAACATTGTCAAAATAAACAGCGCTAAGCTCATTGAGCAGCATAAATATAAAAGGTTAAGCAATGACTTAGTACTATTTTTCATCACTTACTCTGCCAGCCTTCAGTTTATCCTGAACCATACCAGATACGGCAGAATCACCGAGATTACCTACTATTGATGGTAATGGATGTTGTGATGCTGGTTTAGTTATTGTCCAGACCCCTGTTGGAACCCATTCATACTGCTTTGATATTGGATTTAGCTTTTTATCAAACGGTACTTTTATAACATTACCCACAGCATACCCCGCAGAAGCACCCGCCTTACTCAGCAGTGCTGCCATAAAAGGATCGTCACCGCTGATTTCAGCCTGGTAATAACCACCTGCTGCATTCCATGCCATCGTTGGGTTATATCCTTTACCGGCTGTAATCCCACCAACAATTACCGATCCAATGACATCCGATAATTTTATTTCACCTGTTGTGCCATATTGAATACCAGCCCCTAATCCGGCACCGACACCCACCGCTATAAGCTGCTCTTTGGTGTTATTCACAGCATTGGTAATAATCGCTTTTCCGCCCATTATCGCTACCGGCCAGGATGTCGGATCGCTTATTACTGACAATACCCTGTCTCCTGTTGTGATATTCTCTTCCAGGAATTTAAGATCTGTCCCGTTAAGATAATTTACCAGTGCTGCCGCCGTCGGATCTTTCAGCTTTTCATCCAGTCTTATTTGTGACGGATGGGCATCATTGGCAACGTTTGTTGCACCCTGTATCAGTTCCTGCCAGGTCACACAGGCAACACCACCACCGGTACAGGCTTCAGCCAGTTCTTTACTGTTTTTGTTGCTGATGTCGATGTATTTTTCAGCAACCTTATTGCAGTCTCCGCCAGAGGCTTTGCAGTCCTGCATTTCTTTATCAAGCTGGCGGGCTTCTTTTGAATTCAGCCAGTTGAATTCAGCAGCATTCTTACCTGCCTGCGCCCCGGCAACCGCGTTACCGCTGCCGTCTCCCACAACACCGCCTGCAAGACCTGCCGCCAGCGTTCCCAGCGTGCTGATGGTCTGCTTCTCCGTTTCCGTCAGGTCGCTCACTTCCCTGCCCGGATACAGCTGCTTCATCACCAGCCTGGCCATCTGTTCCCCACTGACCGCGCCCGCGGCACCCGCCAGCGCACTGTTACCGGCAGCATATGACGTTACCGCCCCGACCACCGCATGGGCCATTGCTTTTGCTTCCGGGTTGCCTTCCGTCAGCTTGTGTATCTGCTCCGCCAGATACGGCGCTGCCGCGCCGCTTACCGCCTGGGCAATGTTTCCGCCCGCCAAGCCCTGTACCGCCGCCGTCGCCGCCTGCATTCCCTGTTGCAGCGCGCTTCCCGTGCCGAACGGCGCCATCGCGGTATTGTAGGCCTGCTTCGCCACGTCCGCATCCGTAAACGGTTTGCCCGAAGCCGCAAGCTCTTCTCTGGCCGCCTTCAGCGCTTCCGAGTCTTTCTTCGCCTTTTCCCCGGCTATCTGCCCTTCCGTCCGCGCGATATCCATTGCCTGACCGCCGATTTCCCCGATAAGCTGCGCCTCCTTCAGCCGCTTCTGCTCACGCTCCTTATCAAAGATAGCATCCAGCCCCGGATTCGCACCCGCCGCGTCGCGGCTCAGGTCCGCCACGTCCTGCGTCTGCTTCGCCTTATCCCGGATAATGAGGGTGCCGTCGCTCACCGCCGCCTTCGTCACCGACGAGGCGCTGCCGCTGCCGTTCAGCCCCGCCAGCAGGCCGTTCGCCATGTTGCCTTCGAACTGGCTGCCGATGCTGCCGCCGGTGCTCATGCCCGCGCTCTGGTGCCCGGTTTTATAGTCCGCGTGGTTCTCAATGTTGCTGAAGCCCAGCGTGCCGGTGTCGAGACGGTTCTTATCGGCGGCGGCGGTGGAACTGATGGCCGCGCCGTTCAGCCGGGTGTGCCCGCCCGCCGTCACGTCAAAGCCGTCCTTTCCGGCAAAAATGCCGGTCTGGTCGGCCACGCTCTGCCAGTTGCTGTGCATCCTGTCCTGGCTGAGGTTCACGCTCGCGGAGCCGGTCATCGAGCCGAAGGTGAAGCTGCCGCCCGCGCTGGCGTTCTGCTGCCTGCTGTCGTAGCGGTCGCTGTCCTGCTCTGAGGTCAGCGTCAGGTTGCGGCCGGTATCCACCTTCACGCTGTCCCCGCGCACCTGTGCGCCGGTCAGCGTGGTGTCGCGCCCGGCGTTCAGGCTCAGCCCGTTGCCCGCCGTGAGCGTAGTCTCGGTATGGGTCAGCCCGCTGCCGTTCTCGCGGCCTTTGCCCGCGTTGACGCTGGCTGAAACGCTGATGCCGTAGCCGCCCGACCCGGCGGTCAGGCCGATGCCCAGGCTGCCACCCTTGCTGCTGTTAGTGCTGTCGGTGCGCTCGCTGTTCTGCGCTGAAAGCAGGCTGATGTCGTTTTTCGCCGTCAGCCCGAGGTCGCCGCCCGCCTGAAGCTGGCTGCCCTGCACGAGAATGTCGCCCGCGCTGCCCCGCTGTGCGCCGGTGGCGGTGATGTCCAGGTTACCGCGCGCGCCCAGCGTACTGCCACTACACCTCTGCATCCTTCTTCTGCTCTGGCGTTATCATCTTCAGCTTATCAGTGGCTGTTTTCGTCGCCGCAATCTGCCCCTGTGTCCTGGCGATGTCCACCGCCTTAACGTCAGGTGTACTTAAGTTTTTGCAGGTTTCTTTTTTGGCCTAAAGCAACAATTTCACAATCAGGTTCGTCATAACGCCCCAATGCAAAAAAAACAACACCATTATTTATCCAGATATTACTCATCCATTCTGTTATCTGCCTCGGTATGGAAGCAGTCATATTTACATTAGTTGATTGGATGGTTGAAAAAAACACCTTCTCGCCGCTATTAATTAAGCTTTCAATTACTCCCAAGCTATTTGATTTAACAGAACCTAAGCCGGAAAGAATCAACCCTTCACTTCCCTTAACTATCACATCTTTTTTTTCCTCAACCCCATTAACTTTAACACCTCTAACATTAAGTAAACCCCAGGTTTTTCTGTGGTTAACAATTGCGCTATCAGGTTGCTCCGCTGATAAAACGACAAATGTGTATATATCTTCATCGCTAACACCTGCAGAATAACTCTCTACCATTTTTTTCAATAAACCCTCACCAAATTTTTTTAGTGGCGCATTGGGTAATTCCCAGCTCACTGCAGAGATACCCTTGCCGCTTATTGAAAATAAGTTAAAATCTGTAATCTCATTTTTTTCATTTATATCTTCAGCATATCTAATAACAACATCAGTAGTCATAGTGGTTACCTGCAGGATCGTTAAAATGTGAGCCTCGATTTTGAGGATCATCGACTCCAAAGAAATGGCCTCCAGCATCATCTCTTATATAAACTTTTTGCGTACCTCCTCCCGGTTTTTGAACTATAAATTCATATATATAACCTGGTTGAGGATTACCACGCTTGTCTATATTAGGGGATACCTTATTGGGGCTCTGACTCACTGGTATACCAGACTGTCTCTTCGCCTCATTAAAAGCACCTGAGCGACCAGCCCCTTCAGGAGAAAGATTTGCAGGCTTGTCCCCTTCAGCCAGATAAGCCAGATCATCCTTATTCTGTTCAGAAATCGGCGTAACCGTGGTATTGCTTCCCGTATCCGGCATACCATCCGTATTTCCGGTATTGCTGGATCCCTGCTCACCAGACCGATCCGGCGAGATCAGCGGAGTTCCCTTATTCTCATCCTGCGCCGGATTGACCAGCTTGCCACCCGTCAGGTCATCATCAACCGGCACGGTTTCCGTTTTGCTGCCTGCCCCATTTGTATGCTGCTGGCTCTGCGCCGAAACGATTGCCATCAGCACGCAGCTGGGATTTGCCCGGCAGGTCGAATCAAGGCCTTCCTTAACTGCTTTTGTCAGTGCCAGGGCCGCCTGCTCATTAGCTCCGCCTTTGCCTGCTTCAGCCATCGCCGCCGAGTTCAGCGTTTCGTGCGCCAGCATCTGCTGCAACATGCCCATACCGACCATGTTATTGCTGATTTCATTCTGGCCCGCCTGCGCGCCCGCCACCGCACCTCCCGCACTGTCTCCGGCAATGCCGCCCGCAAGGCCCGCCGCAACCGTGCCCAGTGCAACCAGCGTCTGCTTCTGCTGTTCGCTCATCTGGCTTACCGGAACGTCACCATAAAGTGCATTTTTGATGGCTTCACCCATCGCGGCGGTGGTAGCCGCGCCTGCAGCGCCCGCTGCCGCTGAATTCCCCTGTGCCGCAGCGATGACTCCGGCTACCGCAGCATGTGCCATTATACGACTGGCCTCATCCGGCGCTTTCTGCTTAATCAGTTCTGCAAGGTAAGGGGCCGAACCGCCAGCCAGTGCGGCTTTCAAATCGCCGCCCGCCAGGCCCTGTATCGCCGCCGTCGCCGCGCTGATACCCTGTTGCACCGAACCGCCGGTTCCCATTCCGCCGGCCAGCATCTCCCGGGTGTACAGCGTCTGATAGACCTGTCCGGTGATGTCGGCCGCGGTCGGCTCCTGACCCGGGTTTGCTTTCCGCCACTGCGCTTCGGCGTCCTTCTTCTGGTCCGGCGAGATGTTCTTCATCTTCTCCGTGGCCGCTTTCGTCGCCGCAATCTCGCCCTGCGTCCGCGCGATGTCGCCCGCCTGGCTGCCGATTTCCGCCAGCAGCTGCGCCGTCTCCATCCGGTTCTGCTCTTTATCCTTGTCGAAGATTTTATCCAGCCCCGGATTCGCACCCGCCGCGTCGCGGCTCAGGTCCGCCACGTCCTGCGTCTGCTTCGCCCTATCCCGGATAATGAGGGTGCCGTCGCTCACCGCCGCCTTCGTCACCGACGAGGCGCTGCCGCTGCCGTTCAGCCCCGCCAGCAGGCCGTTCGCCATGTTGCCTTCGAACTGGCTGCCGATGCTGCCGCCGGTGCTCATGCCCGCGCTCTGGTGCCCGGTTTTATAGTCCGCGTGGTTCTCAATGTTGCTGAAGCCCAGCGTGCCGGTGTCGAGACGGTTCTTATCGGCGGCGGCGGTGGAACTGATGGCCGCGCCGTTCAGCCGGGTGTGCCCGCCCGCCGTCACGTCAAAGCCGTCCTTTCCGGCAAAGATGCCGGTCTGCCCGGCCACGCTCTGCCAGTTGCTGTGCATCCTGTCCTGGCTGAGGTTTACGCTCGCGGAGCCGGTCATCGAGCCGAAGGTGAAGCTGCCGCCCGCGCTGGCGTTCTGCTGCCTGCTGTCGTAGCGGTCGCTGTCCTGCTCTGAGGTCAGCGTCAGGTTGCGGCCGGTATCGACCTTCACGCTGTCGCCGCGCACCTGTGCGCCGGTCAGCGTGGTGTCGCGCCCGGCGTTCAGGCTCAGCCCGTTGCCCGCCGTGAGCGTAGTCTCGGTATGGGTCAGCCCGCTGCCGTTCTCGCGGCCTTTGCCCGCGTTGACGCTGGCTGAAACGCTGATGCCGTAGCCGCCCGACCCGGCGGTCAGGCCGATGCCCAGGCTGCCGCCCTTGCTGCTGTTAGTGCTGTCGGTGCGCTCGCTGTTCTGCGCTGAAAGCAGGCTGATGTCGTTTTTCGCCGTCAGCCTGAGGTCGCCGCCCGCCTGAAGCTGGCTGCCCTGCACGAGAATGTCGCCCGCGCTGCCCGGCTGTGCGCCGGTGGCGGTGATGTCCAGGTTACCGCCCGCACCCAGCGTACTGCCCTGTGCCTCGTGGCTTTCGGTGCGGGTCTCGCTTTTCGACGACTGGCTGCCGTAAGAAAGACTGATGCCGACCGAGTTGGTGGAGCCTTCTTCATAACCTTTGTCGCCCGGCTTCAGGCCTGCGGCGGTGTTTCTGGCGTTCGCCGCGCCGGTCTGCGCGCCGTCCATCTGGTACGCCTGTGCGGCCTGGGCCGCCGTCAGCGCCGCTTTGGTGCCCTGCAGCGCCTTCAGCCGGTCATCGCCGCTCTCATCGGCGGTGCGGGCGGTCTGCACCGCCGTGTTCAGCGCCGCGCCCACCGTGCCGGACAGCGCCAGCGTCAGCCCGCTCTGCTTCTGCTCGGTTTTCGTCAGTGCGGTGTGGCTGTTTTCGGCCGCACTGAGGGTCACGTCGCTGCCGCTCAGGGAGAGATCTTTACCGGCGATCACGTCGCTGCCGTGCACGGTAAGCTGGTTACCGGCGCTGAGGGTAACGCTGCCGTCGCTGCTGCCCACCGTGCTGCCGCGGCTGAGTGAGCCGCTGGCGTCGGTGCTGCTCTTCAGCATCGCCTGACCCACGGTGAAACCGATGCCGCCGGTGCCCATCAGGCCCGATTTTTTCTCCTCGCGCTGATGCACTTCATCACGCGTTTCTGTGGCGGTCGCGATGCTGAGATCGCGGCCGGCGGTCAGCGCAACATCCTGCGTACCGGCGACGTTGCTGCCGGTCACGGCAATGTCGCGGCCCGCCTGAAGCCGGACGCTGTCGCCGCTCAGCGTGGTACTGAGCGCCTCGCTGCTGTGCAGTTCGTCGTGGGTTTCCAGACTGCTGCCCGACAGCAGCCCTTTGCTGGACTGCCTGCTGTGTTCGGTGAGATCGGTATGGCTGTTGCCCGCGCTGAGCACGATGTCGCGTCCGGCGCTGGCGGTCAGTGCCCCGCCCGCCGTGACGTCCGCTGCCGTAGCGCGGATATCCTGTCCGGCACTCAGCTGCAGCGCGCCGCCGGCGGTGATGCGTGTCCCGGCATCGCTCTGCTGTGACAGGCGACGGTAGTTGCTGCTGTTCCAGCTGTCATTTTCAGTGTGCTGCGTGCTGAGTGTGCCGAGCGTCAGGTCATTGCCCGCCTGAATCTTCGTGGTGCTCTTCTCTCCGGCGTTGCCGATATCGCTGGCGGCCAGGGTGATGTTGTTCAGCGCGCTCAGCGTCAGGGCTCCGTCGGTGCCCTGCACGTAGATACCGGCCGGACGATCTATCCAGCGGTCGGTGCCGTCGCCGCGCAGCGTTGACTGGCTGGTAATATCCCGTCCGGCCAGCAGCGACACCTGCTTATCACCGCTGATGATGCCGCCCAGGTTAGTGATATCCTGACGGGCGGTGAGACTGACCGTGTTGCCGCTGATGTAGCCGCTGTTGGTCAGCGACTGCGCCGTCAGCTGCGTCACGTCGCGGCCCTTAATGGCCCCGCTATTAGTGATGTCGTTGCGGGCATTCAGCGCCACGCTACCGCCCCCGATCAACGCGCCGTCGCCGGTTAAGTCACCCTGCTTCACCTTCGCATAAACCTGCGGTACCAGCACGGTCTGCTGTGTGCCATCCGGCAGCGTCACGGTCTGATTCACCAGCCAGACGATATCGCTGGTGAGCAGCGCCATCTGCGCCGGGGTCAGCGCCACGCCAAGTTCCAGCTCGTAGGCTTTGCCGAAGGCTACCCCATTATTCATCAGTCCGCGATACTGATCTTCATCACTGCCATACCCGCTGATATAGCGGTTGCCGGTCAGCTGGATAATCTGATCGCGCACCAGTCGCTGCTCGTAATAACCATCGCCCAGCCGCTTCAGGATCCGGCTGCTGTCGGTGGTCAGGGCGTTCTGCATATAGTCGCTGCTGAGCCACTGCTTCTGATTCACAAAGCGCGGATCGGTCTCGACCAGGTAATGGCTGTCGCTGCCAGGTTGCAGCTGGTACAGGCTGTTATCCGGCAGCCGGATATCAGGTGAGACGGCGCGGATCACCGGCGTAATCGTCTGTCCATCGACGACCGTTGCTGGCAGCGTCAGCGAAAATTGTTGCCCGACCGGTAACAGCAGCGGCCGGTCTTTAAGGCTGCCGAGCTTGTCCAGCGTCAGCGCGCTGTCATAGCGTAATCCGGCTGGCAGTAACGCACTGCCGCTATCCGTGGCACTCAGCGCCACCGCCGCAACCGTCTGCTGGACGGCTGGTGTGTCGATGCGATCAGCCTGCGCGGTGACGCCCTGCAGCTGGCGGTTGCCGGTCTGATAGCCATTACCCTGCGGCGCAGCATTCGCCTGCCAGCTCAGCGTCTGTAAATCGATGGTTTCCGTCACGGGCGCAGGGCGATACGTTTTCTTATCTTTGCCCTGCGACGTTTTGGTTCCACCCAGTTTCTTTTTCTTCTTCTTCGCGTACCAGCGAACCGATTTCCCGTCGTCCGTGGTAACGCGCGTTCCTTTTGTCGCCTGATTATTCAGCTCGCCTATCTGACCGCCCAGCATAGCACCCGCGACAATCTGGCTGTCGTGATTGTTAAGACGGCCGGCGCTAAAGGTCATGTTACCGCCCGACAGAATTTTGCCCGGATCGCTCTCTTTGATCTGGGTTTCCTTCACTATCCGCCGGTAGTCATACTCATAAAACTCGCTGCCGCTGGTGCCGTCCGGCATTTTTGCGCTGTGCACGCCATATTTGTTTTTTTTGCTGGTATCCACGTCGGCCCAGTCAAAACGATCGGTGTGGCCTTTAAGTACCGCTTCATGATGCTGGCTATCTTCGGTCGTAACGACCTGCGTGGTCAGATGACGGTTGGTATTGTTGATTTCCGCCATGCTGATCGTGGCATCCTGCCCGGCCTCAATTGTTGCCCCGTCATTGTTGAGCTGCTGCCCCTGTCCGGTGGCCTGATTGTTCGCGTCCAGCTGGCCGCCTATATGCAGATCGCCATCACTGTAGATCAGCGCGTGGTCACGGTTGTTCAGCGTGCCAGCCGCAATATCCAGTCGCTGCCGCGCCGCAATCACCGCTGATTTGCCCGCTTCGCTGAGGTTGTTGAGCAGCGTGGCTGCAATGGCAATGTGATCGCCATAGATACGGCCGGTGCCGCTGTTATTCAAAACGCCCGCTACCAGGTGTGTCAGTCCGCCGTCAATCAGACCGCGATTGTTCAGGGTGTCAGTTGCCGTAATTTCAGTCTGCCCGCCGCTGATCTCGCCATTTGCCTGATTACTGATATTTTGCGCGGTAAGGAATAGCGCCTGCTGAGCAGCGAGGGTGCCATCGTTGGTCACGTTTCCGCCCGCCGTCAGGCGCAGCGTGCCGTTGGCTTTGACCTCTGAGAGATTATGAAAATCACCTGCCAGCGTGATGCCAAGATTCCCCTGCGACAAAACCTGTCCGTCGCCACTCAGGGAAGCTGCGTTGATCTGTGCCTCTTTATCAGCAATCAGCGTACCCTGCTGATTGTTGATGGCGAGCGCCTGCCCCTGGGCTGAGTCCTGAATAGTCAACGTATCCGCTGACGAGATCAGCCCGCTGACGTTATCCAGCGCCTGTTGCACTGTGAGTGCCAGCCTCTGTTTTGCGCGCAGAGCACCCTGACTGTTGTCCAGCGTGCCGGTTTCGAGGGTTAAACTATCCGCTTCAATCCCTTTGCCGCTCTGTCGGGTATCGCGGTTGATTAGCGATGGCGTAGAGATCGTCATCTGCTGGCCGCCCTGAATCAGCCCGCTGCGGTTATCCAACTGCTGGCTCAGAGACAGGGTGCCGTTGCCGACGCTTTGCACCAGGCCGTCATTGTTGACCAACTGACCCGCCGTCAGCGATAGCGTGCCTGCTGAAAGGAGTTTACCCGCCTGATTGTGCAGTGCGTTCTGTCCCGCATTGAGCGTCAGATCGGTGCCACCCTGGATCTGTCCCTGCTGGTTATCCAGCGCGCCGCTTTCAATATTGAGGTTACCGGCACCGGCAATGAGTCCGCGCTGGTTAGTCAGCGTCTGACCTGCCGTGGTGAGGGTGATATCCCCCGCTGACTGCAGTTCACCGTCATTGTTGTTCAGCGCCTGACCGTTGAAAGTCAGCCCGCCATTGCCTGCGATCTTCCCCTGGCTATTGTTCAGTTCACTGGCGCTGAGTGATGCCTGCTGTCCGGCGGCAATGAAACCCGTCTGGTTATCAATTGCCCCGCTGCGCAGATCCAGACTGTTGAGGGCAACGATACCGCGCTGGTCACCACTGTCGCGATTGATCAGGGCGTGACCCTGAGTGTCCAGCGTCATGTCGCTGCCAGCCTGTAACAGGCCACCCTGGTTTTGCAGCTCCCCGCTGGTGAGATCGAGCCGCCCTTTGCCGCCCGTCAGCGTGCCGGACTGGTTGTTGATATCGCCCGTCACAACCTGCGCGCCGCTATGACCGGTGATGAAGCCGCGCAGATTATCCAATGCGCCGCTGTAGAGCTTCAGCATGCCCGCACTGAACAGGCCGCCTGCGGCTCCGCTGTCACGGTTGATCAGGCTGTTGCCGTGGGTGTCCAGATGCAGATCGCCACCCGACTCAATCCTGCCTGCCCGGTTGTTGAGGAGTCCGCTATCCAGTTGCAGTGTGCCTTTAGCGCCCAGTTGACCCTGCTGGTGGTCGAAGGTCTGCTGATGAGTATCGATGCGAATATTCTGTCCCAGCATCACCCCGCTACGGCCATCAATCTGGCCACTGGAGAGCAGCAGATCGCCGCCTGCAATAATACCGCCGCGTTCGCCGCTGTCGCGGTTATTCAGTTCGCCGCCCTGGGTGTTGACTGACAGCGCCTCACCCGACTGAAGCAGGCCGCGCTGGTTATCCACGCTGCTGCTTTCCAGCGTTAGTCCATGATCGGCATTAATAATCCCATCGACGTTGTTCAGTCCACCGCTGGTGAGCCGCATAGTGCCCGCAGAGACCAGCGAACCCGTGCTGTTATCGAGATCACCACTGCTGATATGCAGATTAGCCCCCGCAATAACGCCGCCTGATGCCGCATTATTCAGCGCCTCTCCGTGCGTATTAAGCTGCATATCACCGCCGGACTGCAGTCGTCCGCCGCTGTTATCCAGCGCGCCACTGCTCAGCAATAGTTCACCCCTGGCGCTGAGCAGTGCAGATCTGAAATCAGCGGACTGGCCCTGCGTATCGATCACCAGGTTTTGTCCCTGAATGACGCCGTGATCGCCCGCTAACTTTCCGGTTGAGAGTTGCAGATTGCCACGCGCCACAATGCCGCCGCGATCGCCGCTGGCGCTGTTGTTCAGCTGTGCGCCGTGAGTATCCAGTGAGAGCGCCTGACCCGATTGTAATAAACCTCGCTGATTGTCGAGCGCGCCGGTCTTCAGCGTCAGCGCCTCATCAGACATCAGTGTGCCGTCAATGTTGGTCAGCAGGCCGCTGCTGATACTGGCCGCCGAGGCAGCGGCGATAACGCCGTTCTGGTTATCCAGATCGCCACTGTTAAGGGCAAGTGCGCCACCGCTGATTATCCCTGCTTTACCGCTGTCACGGTTAATCAGCGCCTGGCCGTGGGTATCAAGTGTCAGACCGCCGCCTGACTGGATCAGACCGCTATGATTGTCCGTTGTCCCGCTGGAAATGCTGAGATCGGTACGGGCGACCAGGTTGCCGCCTGCATTGTTCAGTTCACCCTGCTGCGTGTCGATGGTCACGCCGCGGCCGAGCAGGGTTCCACGCTGATTCTCCAGCGCCTGACTGCGCAGGGTGACCTGCTGACCCGCTTCGATGCGACCCTGGGTGTTATCAATAGCCTCACGGGTTAACAGTGCAGCCTCACCGCCAGTTGAAGCAATCAGGCCCTGCTGATTATGCAGGCTTGCGCTGGTGAGCTGCAGATTGCGACTGGCCTGCAGCGCACCCTGCGCGTTCGTCAGGGTCTCCTGAACCTGCAGTTGCAGATCGCCGCTGCCCGCAGCCAGCAGCGTGCCCCCGCTGTTATCCAGGCTGCCTGATGAAAGATGCAGATTACCGCCGCTCTCAATCCGTCCACCACGGTTGTCTGTGTCACCCGCAACCGTAATCGCCATCTCGCCTGCGCCACGCTGCGACAGCAGACCCTGATGGTGATCCAGCGTGGCCGCCGTCAGCGTCAGCGCCTCTGCCTGGGTGTGTCCCTGTGAGAGATCGAGCCTGTCGCCGCTGAGCGTTAACGCACCCGCTGACAGCAGATTGCCCTGATTGCCTTGCAGCCGGGCAGCATTGAGGGTCAGCGCGCCATTATTGCCCGCCAGCTGCACGGTGCCGCCCTGATTATCCAGCCATGGCGTATCAAGCTGCAGTGAGTCACCGTTACCTGCGATGAGTCCGCTGCGGTTTTCAATATGCTCTGCCTGCAGCCGGATATCGCCTTCATTGCTGAGCGTGCCCTGATTGTTAAGCAACGAACCCGTGGAGATCGTCAGGGCTTCGCGGTTTTGCTGGCGCAGCAGGCCGCGATTGTTACTGATGTTTTGTGCTGCGACAGCGAGGCTGCCGGCCGCCAGTTTGCCGTCATCATTGTTAAGCGTCGTCGCAGCCTGAATCCCGAGTGTACGGCCCGCCACCGTGGCGCCCTGGGTGCTGATATCCGCCTGCGTAGAGGTCAGCGCGATGGCATCTGCTGAGGTCTGGCTCCCGGCAAGATCGACCCGGCTGCCCCGCGCCTGAATCTGGTCGTGCGCCAGGTTTTTACCCCGCGCTTTAAGCTCACCCTGGCTGGTCAGCAGCAGATTACCGGGCTGGCTCAGCGTCTCATTGCCGCCAACGCCTGCCGCCAGCGTACTTTCAGCGGTGCTCTCAATGGTACTGGCGGAGAGCGTAGCGTTACGGCCTGCGCTCACCAGCCCGCTGTTGCGCAGCGTGCCGCTGGAGGTCAGCGTGACATCCTGCTGTGACACGATTTTCCCGCGGTTCTCCTGGTCGCCAGTGCTGGCTATCTGCATTGATGCCTGACTTTGCAGCGTGCCGCTGTTTTCCAGTCTGCCATCCACTGTCAGGTGCAGTTCACCGGCGCTGGCCCCCAGTTCACCGGCATTACGCACGCCAACGCCCTTCTCAGTACCGGTCAGCGTAATTTTATGGGCATACATGCCGCCAATGGCCGCAACATCGAGCGCAAATTCAGGCCGTGTCGTTCCATTATCCGCTTTCACCGTAGTGACTGAACCTTCAGCCGCAACCTGGTTCCTGCCCGTAACCACATTGAGGTCGCGGGCATGAACTTTTGCGTTAACCGCTACCGACTGCGCAATGATCTGGGTGTAGTCAGCATCGCTGTCATTCAGGCCCTGACCTTCGATATTGATTCGGCCGCCATTAACATCGAAGCCTTTGAGCTGGCCGTTTTCAATCAGTGCCTGTCCGGTGGTCAGCGTATTGCGGCTGGCGTTGATAAATCCGCAACCGTTACAGGTAATGCCTGACGGGTTAGCAATCACCACCGCCGCCCGCTTGCCGGCCACTTCGATAAAACCGTTTAGCTGGCTGGGATTACGGCTGTTGACTTCGTTGAGGATAACGCTGGCTTCCTGCTTTGAAAGCCACGGGTTAGCCGCGACCATACCGCCAATCTGCGTCTGGCTATTCTGATGGCTGTTGTTCAGGATGGCGCCCCGCGCATCCACATCCAGCTGACTATACTGGTTGCGCGATACGCCCTGGCTGTTTGGCGTCTGGATATTGATCTGCGGCAGTCCGTTAGCCGTAGACATGACCGTTGGCTGCTGGCTGGCTGGCGCGTGACTGTCCGCCACGATATTCGCCTGCACCGGCAGGCTGACCATGCCCGCGGCTAGCCATAGTGAGAAGCTCAGCGGTGAGATATGCAGTCGCGCTTCTGCACGTGCGGCGCGCTGGCGGCGACGGGCCACCGGTGAGTAACCGCTGCGGGTGATATCAGACACCACCATCAGCATGCCGCGAACCCGGTTGAAGATAATGCGATAGCAAAGTTTATTCATAATGCGCACAGTCCATTGTCAGCAAGAGAGATAAGAGGCCTAATAGTTCCAGTTAACACTGAAACCAAAGGTGACCGGATCGGTTTTAAAGCCATCGGGTTTAGATAACGGCATCCCGGCAAAAAAGTCATAGCTGAGACTGGCGGGCGTGATTGCGCCGCGCAGGCCGACAACGCCGCCGGCAAGATGACGTCCTACTGGCCCGCCCTGGGTTACGCTGTTGCCCCCGACCTCGCCGTAGTCAACACCCATGTAGAGTTCCTGGGCAGGGAGCGGTGTCTGCCAGGCCAGGGTGTTTTGCACCGTCCAGCCACGGCTGGCACTCAGGGTGCGTTCACCATCAAATCCCCGTACCGTCCAGCGGTTGCCAATCGCGAACTCATCCTGCGCGGTCAGCGGGGTATTGCTCATCTGCCGCCGATATTGGATGTTGTAACTTAAACGCTGTTTACCCAGCGTAAACGGTGTGATCAGCCCGGCCTGCCAGGTGAGAATTTTTGATAGCGCAGTGGCATACGTTGAATCCTGCCATGACTCTTCCCAGGCAGGCAGCGCGCCGAACCAACGCGTACCGCGCTGATAGCTGACGCCTGCATCCAGCGTCGCCGGACCGATATAGTGACGGTGCGACAGTCCCAGTCGCCAGGCACTGGTGCGTCGCTGCTGGCTGACTATCTCCGTGTCATCAATGAAATTACGTGACTCCCTCACCAGTACATCTGCGCTGACGGTGGTTTTGGACGCAGCGTTGCGGTGCAATACCCGGCTGACCTGAATATCCAGCGAGCGGCTTTTACCGGCGTAGAGAAAGTCGCGGCTGTAACCGGCCACCGTCTGATGATAATCGTAATCGCTGGCGGTTACGCCCAGCAGCCAGTAGCCCAACGGCACCGAATAGTGTCCCGACAGGCTTTTGCTGCTTTTTCGGCCAGCAAAGCCGAGATCGCGGCTGGCAGTGAGATAAAAGAGATCGCTGAGTGAGGTGGGATTATCCAGCGCCAGCATCAATCCGCCCTGATAACGTCCGGTGCTTTCGGTACCCGAATCGTCCACCCAGGCACCTAAACGCCAGAAGCGGCGCTGTGTGCGCTCGATAACAATGTCGCTTTCACCTGGATTATCGCCCGGACGGAGCGCCATGTGCGCTTCCACACTGGGCAGTCGCTGCAGATTCTCCAGCCCTTGTTCTATGTCTCGCAGGTCCAGCAGATCGCCTGAGTGCGCCGGTACAGCAGACCACAGGCTGACATAGTGCGAAGAGGACGGTGACAGCTCTACCCGGCGAACTTTACCGGGCACAATCAGAAAATGCAGTTCACCCTGACGCAGATCCTGCTGCGGTGCCAGCACACGTGATGTCACCCATCCGTGGTTTATCAGCCGGTTCTGCAGGGTAGCCATTAACTGGCTGATGCCCTTCACGCCCAGGCACTGGCCATTCGCCTGGCTGGCAAGGCGCTGCAACGGCACCCAGTGCGGCAGAGCCTCCTGACCGGAGAGCGTGACGTGACGGATCACAAAACAGGGAGATTCCTGCGGGAAACGGAGATGAGAAGGCGACGGAACCGGCTCGGACAATCGGATGTCCGGTGCCTCAGGCTGTAAACGTTGCTGTCGCGCTTTCTGTTGTTCCTGCTGATGTTGCAACTGCGCATCGCCTGGCGCAGCCTGGGTAATACCGGTGAACATTCCGCATAGCAGAAGCGCTGTCGCTGAAAATCGTCCTTTATTTTCTGGCTGCATAATAGGTCCATTTAATCGCTGTAACCGAATATGTCAGTCCGCATATTCGCTGTTTATTATGCAGCCAGCCGGTAAAATCTCAAGAAAAATAAGCAAAAAACTTACACAAAATTTACAATAAATAACGAAACTCGTTACTGACAGAAGTACCAGTAATTACCAGCAATAGCGGTTGATCGGCCATTACGCCGTAAAAGCATCCTCAACACTAACTCCGCTGACCAGGTACTTTTTGACATGTCCGATTCCGATAACACTCCTTGACTCCACTGCCTGTAATATCGGCTAATTCCCTGCTTTCTAACGGACCTGAAATCAGGTTCCTCCCTTCACACGCAGGCACGAAAGGCTAAAATCCACTAATCAATCGGGTTTTCTGCCACTCACGCTATAGTGGATCGGTTTCCTGCTCGTTAAACGCTTCAGAAAGTGTCAGCCCACGGCAGACGAATAAAAAAAGCCCCCTGATGTGGGGGCTTGATAGAACGCAGCCGACAGCAATCTGCATCACTGGCGTCCGGAGATCAGTGCAGTTTTAACCGCGGGCGGATCACCCGGTTGATACTGCCTACCAGCATCATCAGGCCGGTCTTGAAATAACCGTGCAGGGCAATCTGGTGCATACGATACAGCGAGATGTAAACAAAACGCGCAATGCGTCCTTCCACCATCATCGATCCGCGCATCAGGTTCCCCATCAGGCTGCCAACGGTACTGAAGCGTGACAGCGAGACCAGCGAGCCGTGATCTTTATAGACGTAGGCTTTCAGCGGCTTGCCCTGACGTTGCGCCAGAATGTTTTCCATGGCGCGTGACGCCATCTGGTGCGCAGACTGGGCTCGCGGTGGCACGAAACCGCCGCCTGGCAAGGCGCAGGAGGCGCAGTCACCAATCGCATAGATGTCATCATCCAGCGTGGTTTGCAGCGTCTCTTTGACCACCAGCTGATTGATACGGTTGGTTGCCAGCCCGCCAATCTCTTTCAGGAAGTCCGGTGCCTTGATGCCGGCGGCCCAGACCATCAGATCGGCCTCGATAAACTCACCGCTTTTGGTATTCAGGCCGTGACGTTCAGCGCTGGTGACCATGGTCTGCGTCAACACCCGCACGCCCAGCTTGGTCAGTTCCTGATGTGCGGCAGCCGAAATGCGTGGCGGCAGTGCAGGCAGAATGCGCTCACCCGCCTCGACCAGCGTGACGTTCAGCGCTTCCCGGCCCAGGCCTTTGAAGCCATAGCTGTGCAGCTGTTTTACCGCATTGTGCAGCTCCGCCGACAGCTCAACGCCGGTCGCGCCGCCGCCGACAATCGCGATGTTAACCTTCTCGACCTTGCCTTCGCTGGCCGAGAATTTCAGAAACAGGTTAAGCATCTCATTGTGGAAACGACGGGCCTGATGTGGGTTGTCGAGGAAAATACAGTGATCTTTGACGCCCGGCGTACCGAAGTCATTGGAGGTACTGCCCAGCGCCATCACCAGCTGGTCGTAGGCCACTTCACGCTGTGGCACCAGCACGTCACCGTTCGCATCCAGCACTTCTGCCAGCTGGATCACTTTGCGCGTGCGGTCAATATCAGTCAGCGATCCCAGCTGAAACTCAAACCCGTGGTTACGGGCATGTGCCAGGTAGCTTAACGCGTCAATGCCTTCATCCATTGAGCCGGTCGCCACTTCATGCAGCAGTGGTTTCCACAGGTGGCTGTGGTTACGGTCGACCAGAATGATTTCGGCTTTCTTTTTACGACCCAGCTTATGCCCCAGCTGCGTCGCCATTTCCAGGCCGCCAGCGCCCCCTCCAACGATAACAATTTTCTTAACAGATGTAGTCAACAAAGACCCCCTCAAATTGTGAACCAAAAGTTAATCAATGGTTAAAATAAACCTTAATAAACATAGGGTTGGCGAAGTTAAAATCGCAATCTGCTGGCAGAATAACATGACGGGAAGAGGAGAACATAAGAAAATTGATATACATCAAATCAGGCGAATGAAACTCAGAAAATTACCCAGTGAAAACAGGCACCTTGCGGTGCCATTTTCGATTAAGTCAATGTTTTGAAAGCTTTTATCCGCTGAAGGTGGGGGGAGATATTTTTAAATTTGTGCCCTTCTTCCTCATCCCAGATAATTTCATAATAGGGATGCAGTTGGTCGGCGATACGCTGACTGTCCAGCGCCTCATCCTGCCGGGAGAGAAAGGTCAGGCAGCGATCGCGGTTACGTTCGCGAAAATCACTGACGCACTTAGTGGCGATATCCTGGTATTCCTCCGGGCGGTCAATTTTTCCTTCCATATTTTCATACGGGTAGAGATTAGGATTAAAAATCGCCTGGCGAATACCACACAGAAACCCGATACGCTCTGACCAGTAGCCGCCCAGGCCGACGCCGCAAATCAGCGGCCGGTCGTCGTCGCACAGGCTCAGCATTTTATCGGTCTCTTTCAGCAGAAACTGCATGTCATGTTTCGGATGACGGGTGCTGTAACTGATTAACCTGACATCGGGATCGATGAACTGCAGCTGCAGCACCTTTTCGTGATTGCCCGGACTCGTGGAATCAAAACCGTGCAGATAGATGATCATGATAATCCTCAAGGTTGAGATGGCGCCGGGCAGTCACTGCTTACCGCGACGCTTTATAAGCCAGCCAGCGTTCCTGAAGCGCACTCAGTTGCTGTGCATTGCTTTTCCAGCGACTGCTTGCCTGCAGGCTGTCGCGGGTAAAAGTGCCCCGATGATACAACTGTGTCACCCGCTCTGCCCCGATCAAGGTCAGGTTATCTAACACGCTGATCGCGCCCTGACGATGATTGCAGACCAGGATCATGTCACATCCGGCGGACAACGATTGCTGCGCCCGCTCCGGATAGCTTCCCATCACCGCCGCGCCTTCCATCGACAGATCGTCGGAGAAGATCACCCCGTCAAAGCCCAGCTGCTGGCGTAACACCGTTTTAAGCCAGTAAGGCGAACCGCTGGCGGGCAGCGGGTCGATCTCGCTGTAGATCACGTGCGCCGGCATAATCGCATCCAGCACCTGCTCACTAATCAATGTGCTGAAGATCGACATGTCATGCTCACGCAGCGTCGCTTCATCACGCGGATCGCGTGGCGTCTCTTTATGCGAATCGGCGCTTACTGCACCGTGGCCGGGAAAGTGTTTACCGGTGGTTTTCATGCCGGCTTCCTGCATTCCGGCGATAAAGCGACGGGCAACCGCCAGCGCAATTGCCGGATCGGCATGAAACGCCCGATCGCCGATCGCCGCGCTGATGTGGCCAATGTCGAGTACCGGCGCGAAGCTGATGTCGATATCCATGGCGATCATCTCGGCCGCCATCTGCCACCCCGCCTGCTGTGCCAGTTCCCCGGCGCTGGTGAGATCGTGTAACGCGGCAAAAGATTGCATCGCGGGTAACTGGGTAAAGCCGTCACGGAAACGCTGTACCCGTCCGCCTTCCTGATCGACCGCCACCACCAGCCGGGTGTGCGATGCCGCGCGGATTTGCCGCACTAACTCCGCCAACTGCGCCGGATCGTGATAATTACGGGCAAACAGAATTAATCCGCCCACCAGCGGATGCTGCAAAATCTCGCGTTCTTCGCCGTCCAGCTCGTAGCCTTCGACGTCGAGCATCAATGGGCCGGGTAAATGTGATGTCATAACCTCAATCCTGTAGCGTTGCGTCACAGCGCAAAACGATTAAATCTGTTCCCAGCTCTGTCGAGCCATCTGTTGCAAAGTTTCATCGCCACTTTGCTCGGCGCGCAGTTGATACCAGCTGGCCATCAATAGCCGCAGCCACGGCTGCCAGCGTGCCACCTGCCGCTGTAGCCGGCTTAACGGTAGCCGTGCTGCCTCAGCATATGCGCTCAGCCAGTCAGCCTGATGAAGCGGATCGCCCGCGCACACCGCCGCCAGTTCCAGCGCCACATCGCCATCTGCCGCATACTCCCAGTCGATTAAACGCAGCCCCTGCTCACCGTCAATCAGGTTGCCGGCGTGAACATCCATATGCAGCGGTGCCAGCCTCAGCGGCTGGGGTTCGCCGTGGCGGGTTAATGCCTGCAGCGCTCGCAGCCAGCGGCAATGGCGCTGCTGACACTGCTGCCAGTAGTGCCACAACAGCGGTTGCAGCAACAGGCGATAACCGGTCAGCGGCTGCTGATGTAACTGCAGCAGCAGCGCGATAATTGCCGGACGCTGCAGGCTGAACGCCGCGCTATCCAGCGCCTCGCCAGCCGACCACGCCAGCAGCACGCCATGACGATCGCCCGCAATCGGTCGCACCGCCCCACCAGCCGGCTGCAGCTTGTTTAACAGACGAAACTCACGCTGCCGATCGACAAACGGAATGGCGGGCTGTGGCGCAGGCCGCGCGATGAAACTGCCGCGCGGCGTGACAATTTTCTGGCTCTGACCGGTCAGGCCGGCCAGCGGTGTGACCGACAGAGAATCGGTCTCACCCATCACCTGCTGAATAATCCGCTGGAAGGCCGGATTAATTCTGTGCAACGCCGTTGCCGGACCAGATGATCTCGCCGGTCTGAACCAGCATCAGCTGCATCTGCAGCGTTGGCGTTTTCACATCGCCCTGCGCATTGCTGTAAAGCACATACTGCGCGTTAACGTTGCGCGCCAGGCCGATCGCTTTACTGCGCGAATTAAGACTGTCATCGGGCGATAAGCCCAGCGTCTGCTTGGCCTGATTCAGTTGCCCGGTCGACACCAGCGTGAACTTACCGTTGTTGTTGAGCGCATTCTGGATCGCATCCGTGGCTTTCTCACTTTGCAGTGCGCCGTTGGTGCTGTTTTTGATGCGATCCACCAGCAGTACGCTGCCCGGTTCGGCACTGGCGGCTCGCAGCATTTGCGCCACTAACGGCTGAACGCTGGCATCCCAGTTAATGGTTTTCAGCTTCGGCGGCTGCGGGATAGGCTGCGGCTGCGGCATCGGTTCAGGTTGCGGCACCGGCTGTACCGGCGGCTCAGTCGGCTGCGTCGGTTCGACCGGCGCAGGCTGCTGCTGTTTCACCACACAACCGCTCAGAATGAGCGCCATCAGTAGCGCTCCAGTACGATTAACACTGCGTATCACGTAAACAATCCTTAAAGATAGAGATAAAGGCGAACCTTGCTGGCAGTCAGGTTACCCAGTTGCGACATCACGACAATGCTGCCCTGCGCCGGAACGCTGACGGTTTGAGCCGGCTCCTGCGGGGTGATTTCCAGCCCTTTGTCGTCGTACCAGTAGTAACGATAGTGCACAATCACCGGCGTTTCGCGCTGATTATAGAGCACGCTGGCGGCACGCATCTGGCCATCCTTCTCATCCAGCGTCGGTTCATCGGTAATAATGCCCGCCGATAAGACGGATGACTCCATCACCAGTGACTGCGAGGTATTGATCATCGGTTTATCACTGCTGCAGCCGGCCAGGCTGAGCAGGAACGGCAGGCCAATCAGCCAGGATCGCATAGCACGTTTCCGTTAGAGGTTCAGTTCGACAGCATCGGGCCAAGCGGCTCGCCGCCCAGCAGATGCATATGGATGTGGTAAACCTCCTGACCGCCGTGTTTGTTGCAGTTGACAATCAAACGGTAGCCATCCTGATCGATGCCTTCCTGACGGGCAATTTTGGCGGCGATGGTGAACATGCGGCCCAGCGCATGTTCATGTGCAGCCTCCACCTCATTGACCGTCGGGATCAGCACATTCGGTACGATCAAAATGTGGGTCGGCGCTTTCGGCGAGATATCGCGAAAGGCGGTGACCAGTTCATCCTGATAAACCACATCAGCGGGGATTTCGCGACGGATAATTTTACTAAAAATGGTTTCTTCAGCCATGGTGCAATTCCTTTAGCCAGGGTCGTAATCAATCAGTATGCGGGAGAAATTTGTTTTCTTTCAACCTCAGGTCCACTTTTCTTGCATTGTTGGTCTCTCTTTACAGCCACCGCTGCTGCCTGCGCTTCCGCTCACCTTTACAGGTCGATATTGATGCGCGCCACCGCACAAAAATGAAACGCCGTTTTATAAATTAGATTTTAGCCGCCCTTTTCTTTGTATCATTGCCACATCATCCCGGACCCTTGCCAGATTACGAAGGTTAACCCGCCGTCGCAGTTCTACTTTGCTATTCAGTCCGGCTGAGATGCCCGGCGTCGTCATGAGGGATTTACCGACATTCACCATCAAGGAGCACGCACCATGCGCTCACGTAAGATTGGTCTGGGTCATTATCTGGCCTACGGTTCCGGAGATTTTCTTGGAGCAGGCACCACGGCGCTGACTGCCGCCTGGTTGCTCTATTTCTATACCACTTTTTGTGGGTTGACCCCGATTGAGGCGACCCTGATTTTTGCCGCCGCCCGGGTACTGGATGCGGTTGTCAGCCCGCTGATGGGCTTCCTGACCGATAACTTTGGTTCAACCTGGCTGGGCAAACGCTTTGGCCGTCGCCGCTTTTTTATCCTGCTCGGCATACCCTGTGTTTTCAGTTACAGCCTGATGTGGATCAGCGATATGAGTTTCTGGTGGTATCTCTGCACCTATCTGCTGTTCGATATCATCTACACCATGATTCTGGTGCCCTATGAAACGCTGGTACCTGAGATGACCGACGACTTCCGGCAGAAAACCCGCTTCTCTGGCGCACGCATCGGCCTGGCTCAGCTTTCGGCCATCCTGGCGGCTTTTTTACCCGGCATCCTGCTCGGCGCGCTTGGCAAAGACAACCCACACTCCTTCTTCTATGCCAGCCTGGTGTTCTCGATCATCTGCGCTCTGGTGCTGACGCTGGTGTGGTTCTTTACCTGGGAACGTCATCCGGATGATTTCTCCGCCGAGTCACGCCGGGCAGAACAGGAAAAGCAGCAGCTGACGCTGCTGCAAAATCTCAAACGGCTCTATGTTGAGCTCTCCTCGACCTTACGCGTGCGGATCTTCCGCCAGCATCTTGGCATGTATCTCGGCGGCTATATCGCTCAGGACGTGTTTAACGCGGTCTTCACCTGGTACGTGGTGTTTGTCCTGATGCAGAGCGCCCAGATTGCCTCAAACCTGATGGGCACCATGGCGGTTCTACAGTTTATCGCGGTGATGGGGATGATTCCGCTGTGTATCCGCATGGGACCGGCTCCCGCCTATCGCCTGGTGGCGGTGCTGTTCGGGCTGGCGGCGCTCTCCTATGCCGGGCTGTGGTATGCCGGGATGAACGATAACCTCGCACTGCTGTTACTGATCTCAGCGGTGGCGGGTCTGGGCCGTGGCGGCATCAACTACGTCCCGTGGAACACCTACACCTATATCGCCGATGTCGATGAAGTGATCACCGGTCAGCGTCGCGAAGGTATTTTTGCCGGCATCATGACCCTGACCCGCAAAGCCTCGCAGGCCGGTGCGGTGATGCTGGTAGGTATTGTGCTGCAGCTCTCTGGTTTCGTCTCGGGTCAGGCGACCCAGGTACCGGGCGTCAGCCACACCATTCTGGCGATTTTGAGCCTCGGCACCGTGGCGGTTCTCACCTGCGGTTTCCTGGTTTCACTGCGCTTCAAGCTGAATCTGCAGACGCATACCGTGCTGCGTGAAGAGACCCTGAAGATGCGCGAAGCGGGACGCATTGTGCCGGAAAAAATCACGCCTGAAGCGCGACAGATCGTCGAAACGCTGGCCGGCATGCCCTATGAAAACCTGTGGGGCAACAATAACATTGGCTTCCTCAATCGGATGAAGCCCGCTGCGCCGCCGTTACCCACGCATCGCCCTTTACTCTCATCTATCAACCCGACCTTAAAATGACAGGAATAAACCATGACTGTATTTCCCGTTAAACACAGCGCGCTATTGTGCCAACCTGAACATCTGCTGCCACGCAGCGAACTGGTCCAGCTGATCCACAAGCTGACACAAAATCTGGTCAACATCACCGACGAAACCGGCGAATTTTTGCTGCGGCTGGACGATGGCCGGGTGATCGATACTAAAGGCTGGGCGGGTTGGGAATGGACACACGGCATCGGCCTGTATGGCATGCTGCACTACTATCAGCAGACCGGTGATCGGCAGACGCTGGCGATCATTGATGACTGGTTCGCCCAGCGTCTGGCGGAGGGAACGCCCACCAAAAACGTGAATACCGTTTGCCCTTTTCTGACGCTGGCTTACCGCTATGAGGAGACCGGCAATGCCGCATGGCTGCCGGTGCTGGAGCGCTGGGCAGAATGGGTGATGTATGAAATGCCGCGCACGGAACAGGGCGGGCTGCAACACATTGTCTATAACAATGAAAACAGCCAGCAGCTTTGGGATGACACCCTGATGATGAGCGTGATGGCGCTGGCGAAAATTGGCCAGTTACTGAAGCGTGACGAGTGGGTGGAGGAAGCGAGCTACCAGTTCCTGCTGCATACCCAGTACCTGATGGATCGCGAAACCGGCCTGTGGTTCCACGGCTGGAACTTTGACGGTCGGCATAATTTCGCCAATGCCCGCTGGGCGCGCGGCAACAGCTGGCTGACCATCGTTATTCCTGATTTTCTGGAGATGATGAACTGGCCCGAGCATCATGCTACCCGCCGCTTCCTGCAGCAGGTGCTGGCGACGCAGGTGAAGGCGTTGCAGGCGTGCCAGCACAGCAGCGGACTGTGGCATACCCTGCTCGACGATCCGCAGAGCTATCCGGAAGCTTCGGCCACTGCGGGATTCGCCTATGGCATTCTTAAAGCGGTGCGCAAACGCTATCTGCCAGCAGAATACCGTGAGATGGCGGAAAAGGCGCTGCGCGGCGTGATTGCTAACATTGATGCCGACGGTGAGCTGAAGCAGGTGTCGTTTGGCACGGCGATGGGCAGCGATCTGGACTATTACCGCACCATTCCACTGACCTCAATGCCGTACGGCCAGGCGATGGCGCTGCTCTGCCTGACTGAATATCTGCGCGTCTATCTGTAAATCGCGCGCATAAAAAAAGCCCCGCTCGGCGGGGCTTTTTATCATTCCGCTGGCATTACATGCTGCGGATATAATCATCCATATCGGTTTTTAGGTTATCGGATTTGGTACCGAAAATCGCCTGAACACCTGAACCTGCCACTACCACGCCACGTGCGCCGAGGTTTTTCAGTTCAGTCTGATCCACCTTCGCGACGTCAGCCACGCTGACACGTAAACGGGTGATACAGGCATCAAGGTTGGTGATGTTCTCTTTACCACCAAACGCCGCCACCAGTTTGCCCGCCATTTCAGTGCCGGTTGCAGTGGACTGCTCGCTGCTGGTCTCTTCACGGCCTGGGGTTTTCAGGTCCAGTTTAGCGATCAGCACACGGAAGATGGTGTAGTAAACCAGACCGTAGATGATACCGACAATCGGGAACAGCCAGATTTTACTGCTGTTACCGCTCAGCACGATAAAGTCGATCAGACCGTGCGAGAAGCTGGTACCGTCACGCATTCCGAGCAGAATACAGATTGGGAAAGCCAGACCGGCCAGCAGCGCATGGATTACGTACAGGATCGGCGCAACGAACATGAATGAGAATTCAATCGGTTCGGTGATACCGGTCAGGAATGCAGTCAGCGCAGCGGAGATCATGATGCCGCCCACTTTGGCACGGTTTTCCGGCTTAGCCGAATGCCAGATAGCAATCGCGGCGGCTGGCAGACCATACATTTTGAACAGGAAGCCACCGGAAAGTTTGCCCGCGGTCGGGTCGCCCGCCATATAGCGCGGGATATCACCGTGGAACACCTGACCTGCCGCATTGGTATATTCACCGATCTGCATCTGGAAAGGAACGTTCCAGATGTGATGCAGACCAAATGGCACTAACGCGCGTTCAATTACGCCATAAATACCAAAGGCGACAACCGGGTTCTGATAGGCGGCCCACTGGGAGAACTCCTGAATCGCGGAACCTATCGGCGGCCAGATAAAGGAGAGCAGTACGCCGAGAATGATGGCTGCCAGACCGGAGATAATCGGTACGAAACGCTTACCGGCAAAGAAGCCGAGATATTCCGGCAGCTTGATGCGGTAAAAGCGATTGAACATATACGCGGCAATCGAGCCGGCGATAATACCGCCCAGTACCCCGGTATCCGCCAGGTGTTTCGCCTCAATTTCTGCCGCTGGCAGATGCAGCACCAGTGGAGCCACCACCGCCATGGTTTTCACCATGATGCCGTAAGCGACCACCGCGGCCAGTGCGGATACACCGTCGTTATTGGTAAAGCCCAGCGCCACACCGATGGCAAAAATCAGCGGCATATTGGCGAACACCGATCCGCCCGCTTCTGCCATCACATGCGAAACCACTGCAGGCAACCAGCTGAAATTGGCCGAACCGACACCTAACAAAATCCCGGCAATCGGCAGAACCGATACCGGTAGCATGAGCGATTTACCGACCTTCTGCAGGTTGGCAAAAGCATTTTTGAACATAGCGTGAAGCTCCTGAGTATGAGTGCATTTTTTCGCGCATTGCGCGTGGTAAAGAGGGAGGATTCTTTACCGGGTTGGCGGTGACCGCCTTTTGATTTATTACGAAGGGTAAAATAAATCGTTATTTGTTACTTTGACGGTTATCACGTTTCGACAATCGCAAGCGTGCACTTTACGAAATTTCTTACTGACCCGCACGAATAATCAGCAATAAAAAGCTGGCCTTGCTGGAAAAACAAGGCCATATGCGCAGATTACAGATTAATTACAGAGTATGAAATAAACGGCCGACTCAGGCACCCAGCCGGCTCATCGGGATGTGGAATAGCTCAGCGAAATTGCGGGTGGTGGTGGCGGCCAGCGTCTCAATATCTACCCCTTTCAGCACCGCCAGATAATCGGCGACATCGCGGGTATAAGCGGGCTGGTTCTCTTTACCGCGATAAGGAACCGGCGCCAGATAAGGAGAATCGGTTTCAACCAGCATGCGATCCAGCGGAACGTAACGCGCCGCTTCCCGCAGCTGCTCCGCATTACGGAAGGTAACGATACCGGAGAACGAAATATAGAATCCCATATCCAGCAGCTTCGCCGCGGTCGGCTGATCCTCGGTAAAGCAGTGCAGCACCCCGCCGCAGCGCTCAACCTGTTCCTCACGTAAAATCGCCAGCGTGTCGTCTCGCGCATCACGGGTGTGCACAATAATCGGTTTGTTCAGGGCGATGCCGGTACGGATGTGTTCACGGAAGGAGGCCTGCTGCTGTGTTTTGGTCTCCTGCTGATAGTAATAATCCAGCCCGGTTTCCCCCAGCGCCACTACCTGCGGATCGGCAGCCAGACGGCGAAACTCCTCAACGTCATACGCTTCCTCCTGATTCAGCGGGTGAACGCCGCAGGAGAGTGCGATTTCAGGCCGATCGCCGACCAGCGCTTTCAGGGTATGAAAACCGGGCAGCGTGGTGGCGATGGCCAGCATAAATTTCACGTCACGCGCGGCCGCTTTGGCGATCACATCATCCAGATCGCGATGGTTTTTTTCATAGTCCAGGCCATCAAGGTGGCAATGGGAATCAACAATAAACATAGTTACTCTCAGAAGGTTTAGCCGATCAGCGCTGGCTTCATATTATCAGCCCAGCTCAGCAGCCGATCGGTCAGCAATAGTTCGCGGTTAACCGCCGCGACGTGCAGCAACTGCTCGCGACAGCGCATCCACTCTTGCGCACTGCTGTTGAGCGCAGTCGGGGTAAAGTGTCCGGCCAGCAGCGTCACCACGTCCTGACGATCGACGTTACTCAGCCACTGGCCTGCATTCTGCTGCCATTTCATCGCATCCAGCAGCAGCGAGAGCAGCCAGCCAATGCGCACCGCCGCGTCGTCGGCGTTGAGCACCGGCAGCAGTTGCAGAATGTCCTGCTGCAGTGCTGCAGGCAGCGCATCGCACAGTTTCTGTCGCGCCTGCCACGGGCCGGCCGCCAGCAGCTTCAGCGCCGCTTCCGGCGCGCCGGCGCTGAGTCGCAACGCGGCGACCAGCATCACTTCATCCTGCGTCGTCTGCTTCTTTAGCCAGTTCAGGCTGAGTCCTTCGTCCGGCGGCGAAAGATGCAGCGTCATGCATCGGCTGCGCAAGGTCGCCAGCAGGCGCGACGGGTCACGACTGCTGAGGAAAAACCAGCTATTGGCTGGCGGCTCTTCCAGCGTTTTCAGCAGGGCATTGGCCGCAGCCTCAGAGAGCTGAGCCGCATCAGGCAGCCAGACGATTTTGGCGCCGCCCTGCTGACCGAAATGATACATTTTCTCAGTCACCTGACGAACCGCGTCAATACCGAGGGTGTTTTTACCTTTCTCCGCTTCCAGCCGGTACCAGTCCGGATGTGTATTGGCCTGCATCAGCTGGCAGCCGTGGCATTCACCGCAGCTTTTCAGGCCGTCGGGCTGCTGGCACATCAGCCAGCGGCTGATGCCCCACACCAGTGCATCATCGCCCATCCCGGCCATCGCCTGAATCAGCAGCGCGTGATGACTCCGGCCCTGCTGATGCTGGGTGATCAGCTGGCGATAGGGCTGATTGAGCCACGGAAACCAGTTCATCACGCCTGCTCCGCCAGCCAGCCCTTAAGAGTGGACTGAAGTGACGCTGTCACTTGTTGCAGCGACTGGCTGGCGTCGATGGTCAGAATTGTCGCATCGTCCGCTGCCAAAGCCAGATAACGGTCGCGGGTGCGCTCAAAAAAGCGCAGCGATTCCTGCTCAATGCGATCCAGCGCGCCACGGGCACGGGCACGTTGCAGACCAATTTCCGGCGTTACGTCGAGATAGAGCGTCAGGTCGGGGCGAAAATCGCCCAGCACCGCATCGCGCAGGGTACGCATCAGTTCACTGTCGAGTCCGCGCCCGCCGCCCTGATAAGCCTGTGAAGAGAGATCGTGTCGATCGCCAATCACCCAGGCCCCGCGAGCCAGCGCCGGTTTGATCACCGTTTCGACCAGCTGCACCCGCGCCGCATAGAGCATCAGCAGTTCCGCTTTATCGGTCACCTGCTCACCCTCAATGCCCTGCTTGACCAGCACCCGCAGCTGCTCCGCCAGCGGCGTTCCGCCAGGTTCGCGGGTGAAGACAATATCTTCAATCCCGCGTTCGCGCAGCGTGGCGACAATCGCATCGCGCGCCGTGGTTTTACCGGCGCCTTCCAGGCCCTCAATGACGATAAACTTACTGTTCATTTTTTTCCTTCAGCGTTTGCCGGTAAAGCTGCACCGCCCGGTTATGGCTGGCAAGATTGGTGGTAAAGGTGTGTCCGCCCTTACCATCCGCAACAAAATAGAGGTAGTTGCTCTTTTCCGGATGGGCCGCTGCCTGCAGCGACGCTTTGCCCGGCATGGCAATCGGTCCGGGCGGCAGACCATTAATGATATAGGTATTGTAATCGGTTGCCGTCTCCAGGTCTTTACGTGTCAGGGTACCGTTATAGGCCGGGCCCATACCGTAGATCACCGTGGGATCGGTTTGCAGTCGCATGCCGGTTCGCAATCGATTAATAAACACCGAGGCGACACGGGCGCGCTCATCACTGACGGCGGTCTCTTTTTCAATGATCGAGGCCATGGTCACCAGATCCTGCGGCGTTTTGTACGGCAGATTATCCGCCCTTTCCTGCCAGACCTGATCGATGGTTTTCTTCATCCGTTCATGGGCGCGCTGCAGGATCGCCAGATCGCTGGTATTAGCGGTATAGAGATAGGTATCCGGGAAGAAGTTACCTTCCAGCTGCTGCGGATCAAGCTTCAGCTCGCTGGCCAGCGTCGCAAACTGGTCATCTTTCAGCGTATGCCGGATATAGGGCGCTTTACGCAGCTCGTTCAGCCACTCGGTCAGGCGCTGACCTTCGACCAGGCGCAGCGGAAACTGTGCCTCTTTGCCACTGGCCAGCAGCTGCAGCAGCGAACGCACCGTCATGGTCGGCTCGAGACGGTAGGTTCCGGCTTTGAAGGTCGCCAGTTCGGGTTCGACCTTCAGTAACGCGCCAAACCAGATGCTGTGCGGAATGATATTCTGGCTTTCTAACTGCGCTTCAAGCGCCACCCGGCCGGTACCGGCCGGCAACGTGTAGATCGTTTCCTGGTGCAGGGTTAACGGGGCGGACGCGAACTGTTTTATCTGCCAGTAACTGAAGGCAGCCGCGACACCCACTATCGCCACAATGCTGGCGAGAATTTTTTTACTTCGGCTCATGATGCATCCATTATCTTTTTACAGCTTGCGTGCAACTGATTAAACAGCGTGCGTTGCGTAAAGTTCACCGCCCCCAGCTGTCGTACCGGTAAAACCGGCATCAGGGCGTTACATAGTACGATTTCATCGGCAGCCAGCAACGCGTCTGGTTCACACTGGACAACCTGGCAAGCCTGCCCTGCGGCGGCGAGCTGCGCCATCAGACTGCGCCGCATAATGCCATCGACGCCCGCCCAGCGCAGGTCAGGGGTAAAAATCTCCCGGCCCTGGCGCCAGAATAAATTGGCCGCACAGCATTCCACCACCCAACCTTCAGTGTCAAGCACCAGCGCTTCGTCAGCGTCTGTCTGGTCAAGATGAGCCCGAATCATCACCTGTTCCAGCCGGTTGAGATGCTTCAGGCCGGCAAACTGCGGATTGCGCGCCAGCCGAATCGGGCTGACAGCCAGCGACGCGCCGCGCTGCTGTAAGGCAGCATAGTGTGGCGGCCACGCAGCCAGCGAGACGATACGCGTCGGCTCACCAACGCCTTTCCGGCTGTAACCGCGTCCGCCGCTGCCAGCGCTGAGTATCACTTTCAGCACCGCCTGTGTCTGATCACGGGCTGCCTGACGCATCTCTTTTTCCAGCTGCAGCCAGTCGATACCGTTGATTAACAGCCGTTCACAGCTTTCTCTGAGACGCTGCATGTGGCGTTCCAGTAACAGGATCCTGCCCTGCTGCACCGCCGCGGTGGTAAAGCAGCCATCGCCGAACTGCAGTCCGCGATCGCTGGCCGCCAGAGTTGATTGTTCGATGCCGTTAATCCACATAGTTCTCTCCGGTTGGGCAGCGATCGGCGCGCCGATGCTGACTCTGTTGAATAATCAGGATAAAAAAAGGCCCGCATCGCGGGCCTTTTTAGCAATCAACAATGATTACACTTTACGGAAAATCAATGAGCCGTTGGTGCCACCGAAGCCGAAGGAGTTACACAAGGTATACTCCAGTCCGGAAACCTGACGCGCGGTATGCGGCACGAAATCGAGATCGCAGCCTTCATCCGGGTTGTCGAGGTTAATGGTCGGCGGTACCGCCTGGTCACGCAGGGCCAGAATCGAGTAGATCGATTCAACGGCACCCGCAGCACCCAGCAAATGCCCGGTCATCGATTTGGTTGAGCTCACCATTACCGTACTGGCTGCTGCCCCAAATACCGATTTCACTGCACGCGTTTCCGCTTTGTCACCGGCTGGCGTCGAAGTGCCGTGCGCGTTGACATAGCCGATCTGCTCTGGCGTAAGCTGAGCATCGCGCAGCGCATTGATCATCGCGGCTGCTGCACCCGAGCCATCTTCCGGCGGAGAAGTCATGTGGTAAGCATCGCTGCTCATACCAAAGCCGACGATTTCCGCATAGATTTTCGCGCCGCGCTGCTTAGCATGTTCGTACTCTTCGAGTACCACGATACCGGCACCGTCACCCAGCACAAAACCGTCACGATCTTTATCCCATGGACGGCTTGCTGCCTGTGGGTCGTCGTTACGGGTGGAGAGCGCACGTGCGGCACCAAATCCGCCAACGCCTAATGGCGTACTGGCTTTTTCAGCGCCACCTGCCAGCATCACGTCAGCATCGTTATAGGCGATGATACGTGCGGCGTGGCCGATATTATGCACGCCAGAGGTACAGGCAGTCGCAATAGAGATGCTCGGACCTTTCAGGCCGTACATGATAGTGAGATGACCCGCTACCATGTTCACGATAGTCGACGGCACAAAGAACGGGCTGATTTTACGCGGGCCACCGTTGACCAGTGAAGTATGATTGTCTTCAATCAGACCTAAACCACCGATGCCGGAGCCAATCGCTGCGCCCATACGACCTGCATTCTCTTCGGTCACAACCAGACCGCTATCCTGCATAGCCTGCATGCCGGCAACAATGCCGTATTGGATGAAGTCATCCATCTTGCGCTGATCTTTGCGCGAGATGTAGTCATCACAATTAAAACCTCTTACCAGACCTGCAAAACGGGTTGCATAGGCACTGGTATCAAAATGGTCGATCAGGTTAATGCCGCTCTGACCGGCAAGGAGAGCACTCCAGGTAGACTCTACGGTATTGCCGACAGGAGACAACATGCCAAGACCGGTCACAACTACACGACGCTTAGACACGTTCGTCCTCCAGGGAGGGGAAATAGGGAACTATGTGGGACAAACATAAAAATCAGGCGGTCGAGCGACCGCCTGAAGATATTCATTAGCCTTTGTGGCTATTGATGTAGTCGATCGCTGCCTGAACGGTAGTGATTTTCTCAGCTTCTTCGTCTGGAATTTCAGTATCAAACTCTTCTTCCAGAGCCATTACCAGCTCAACGGTATCAAGAGAATCGGCACCCAGGTCTTCTACGAAAGATGCAGAGTTGGTCACTTCTTCCTCTTTCACACCCAGCTGCTCACTGATGATTTTCTTAACGCGTTGTTCGATATCGCTCATACTATTTAATTTCCTATCAAAACTCGCTTTCGCGATGGTTTTCGTAGTGTATAAAATGGTGAAAAAGATGCAACAAAATCCCGGCTGGTCGAACCACGATTTTACGCTATTTTGCGGTTTTAGCCGCAAATAATGCAAATGTTTTCGTGATTTATCAGACCATGTACATGCCGCCATTGACGTGCAGCGTTTCACCTGTGATGTAGGCTGCTTCGTCAGAGGCTAAGAATGCCACAGCATTGGCGATTTCTTGCGCTTCGCCTAAGCGACCCGCAGGTACTTCCGCCAAAATACCAGAACGTTGATCTTCGTTCAGTGCCCGCGTCATGTCTGTCTCAATAAAACCTGGAGCCACGACGTTGACGGTAATGCCACGTGACGCGATTTCGCGCGCCAGTGATTTGCTAAAGCCAATTAAACCCGCTTTTGCTGCCGCGTAGTTTGCCTGGCCCGCGTTACCCATGGTTCCAACAACGGAACCAATGGTGATGATACGGCCCACGCGCTTTTTCATCATGGCACGCAATACCGCCTTAGAAAGGCGGAAGACAGAAGTGAGGTTGGTATCGAGGATATCCTGCCACTCATCGTCCTTCATGCGCATGAGGAGATTATCACGCGTAATGCCTGCATTATTGACTAAAATATCCACTTCGCCAAATTCTGCGCGAATATTCTCTAAAACACTGTCGATCGATGCAGCGTCAGTCACGTTCAGTAACAGGCCTTTGCCCTTGTCGCCAAGGTAAGCACTGATGGCGTCGGCGCCACTCTGGCTGGTCGCGGTACCTACAACTTTAGCGCCTTTTGCCGCCAGCGTCTCCGCAATCGCACGACCAATGCCGCGACTCGCGCCGGTTACCAGCGCAACTTTACCTTCAAAGCTCATGATTTTCCTCTTATTCCTTTCCGAGTGCAGCCGTCAGTGATGCACTATCGTTGACGGCAGCCGCTGTCAGGCTATCCACAATGCGTTTGGTCAGACCGGTCAGCACTTTACCTGGACCGATCTCCAGCAGTTGGGTCACGCCCTGTGCCGCCATTGCTTCCACGCTTTCAGTCCAGCGAACCGGACTGTAGAGCTGGCGCACCAGCGCATGGCGAATCGCGCCAGCGTCAGTTTCGGCTTTGACATCGACGTTATTAATAACCGGCACCGCAGGCGTATGAAAGGTGATGGACTCCAGCGCCACGGCCAGTTTGTCCGCCGCTGGCTTCATCAGCGCGCAGTGAGACGGTACGCTAACCGGTAACGGTAGCGCACGCTTAGCACCGGCAGCCTTACAGGCCGCACCGGCACGCTCTACCGCTTCTTTGTTACCCGCGATGACCACCTGGCCTGGCGAGTTAAAGTTAACCGGCGAAACCACCTGACCTTGCGCACTCTCTTCACAGGCTTTGCGGATTGATGCGTCATCCAGGCCGATAATCGCCTGCATTGCGCCAGTCCCTTCCGGCACGGCTTCCTGCATCAGTTTGCCACGCAACTCAACCAGCTTGATCGCATCGGCAAAATCCAGCACGCCAGCACACACCAGCGCGGAATATTCACCCAGGCTGTGACCGGCCATCATTGATGGCTGTTCACCGCCCTGCTGCTGCCAGACACGATAAATAGCAACCGAGGCGGCTAACAGCGCAGGCTGAGTCTGCCACGTTTTGTTCAACTCTTCAGCCGGCCCCTGGCTGACTAACTGCCATAAGTCATATCCCAGTGCCGCAGAGGCTTCGCGGAAAGTCTCTTCCACCTGCGGGTAGGTAGCGGCTAAATCAGCCAGCATACCGACCGTCTGTGAACCCTGGCCTGGGAAAACAAAAGCAAATTGCGTCATCTTATGTTCCTGTCAATCAAAAGCGAACCAGTGCAGAACCCCAGGTGAATCCACCACCAAAGGCTTCCAGCAAAATAAGGTGTCCGGGTTTGATGCGGCCATCACGGACCGCTTCATCCAGTGCGCTTGGCACCGATGCGGCAGAGGTATTGCCGTGGCGATCCAGGGTGACAACCACTTTATCCATGGTCATACCCAGTTTCTTCGCCGTCGCGCTGATAATGCGCAGGTTGGCCTGATGCGGTACCAGCCAGTCCAGCATTTCGCGGTCGAGATTATTGGCCTGCAGCGTCTCATCAACGATGTGCGCCAGCTCGGTGACCGCAACTTTGAAGACTTCGTTGCCAGCCATGGTGACGTAGGCAGGCTGGTCCTGATGGGCACGATCCTGATAAGGCAGGGTCAGCAGCTGGGCGTAGCGGCCATCGGCGTGCAGGTGAGTTGAAATAATCCCCTGCTCTTCACTCTGGCCAAGCACCACGGCACCGGCGCCATCGCCGAACAGAATAATGGTGCCGCGATCTGCCGGGTCCAGCGCACGCGCCAGCACGTCAGCACCAATCACCAGCGCATGTTTAACCGCGCCATTTTTGATGTACTGATCGGCCACGCTCAGGGCATAGGTAAAGCCCGCACAGGCGGCAGCAAGGTCAAACGCCGCGCAGTCTTTGATCTCCAGCATTTGCTGGATCATGCAGGCGGAGCTGGGAAAGGCATGGCTGGAAGAGGTTGTGGCGACAATAATCAGCCCAACATCGTTCGCCTCAATACCGGCCATTTCGAGAGCGCGTTGAGCCGCGCTGAATCCCATGGTGGCGACCGTTTCCTCAGGCGCAGCAATACGGCGCTCACGGATGCCGGTGCGGGTGACAATCCACTCGTCCGACGTCTCCACCATTTTTTCCAGATCGGCATTGGTGCGAACCTGGCTAGGCAAATAACTGCCCGTACCGATAATTTTGGTATACATCTAGGCTTTGTCACTCCTGGCTAATACAGCATCAAGGCGCGCAGCAATTCGTTCGGGAACCTGCTGCCGCACCGCCTGCTCTGCCTGTTCTATCGCCACGGTGAAAGCATGTTGACTTGCTGCACCGTGACTTTTGATCACTGTCCCGCGCAATCCTAACAGACAAGCGCCATTGTACTGGTCAGGGTTGAGATGCCCGAAACGCTTCGCCAGTCGTTTCTGGATCCAGCGTCCCAGCAATCTCAGCCACCATGACCGTTTTTTGCCTTCCCCCGACGACTTCAGCAGGGAAAGGAACATTCTTACCACGCCTTCCATGGTCTTCAGCGTGACATTACCGACAAACCCGTCACAGACCATCACATCCGTTTTACCGGTGAGTAGCTCATTACCTTCAAGGTAACCAATATAGTTGATCTGCGGTGATTCTCGCAGGATTACCGCCGCGTCGCGAATGGTTTCCAGCCCTTTGGTCTCTTCATGACCAATATTGAGCAGCGCGACACGCGGCCGGGCAATGCCGAGCACATGTTCCGCCATCACCGATCCCATCACCGCAAACTGCACCAGCATCGCACTGTCTGAGCCGACGTTAGCCCCCAGATCCAGCACCACGGTTTTACCCTGCTGCTGATGCGGTAAAACGGACATTAACGCCGGACGTTTAATGCCATCCAGCGGCTTTAATATCAGCGTGGCCAGTCCCATCAGGGCACCGGTATTGCCTGCGCTGACGCAGGCCTGCGCACGTCCCTCATTGACCATCTCCAGCGCCACACGCATTGAGCTGCCGCGACTGTTTCGGATAGCCTGAGCGGGTCGCGCATCACTTGCAATAACCGATTCGGCAGGAATCACCTGCAAACGCCCCAGTAAGGAGGAATCCGCTTTGGCAAGCAATGGCGTGAGAATGTCGGGATTTCCGACCAGAAGAAGGAATAGCTGCGAATGAGAGGCCAGTGCCTGCAATGCTGCAGGCACTGTCACGCAAGGACCGAAGTCCCCGCCCATGGCGTCAATAGCCAGGGTCAAACGTGTCAAGGTATCGCCTTGCTAAGCAAGAAACTTACTTAACGATAACCTTGCGACCGCGGTAGTAACCATCCGCAGTAATGTGGTGACGCAGATGAGTTTCGCCAGAAACTTTATCTACTGACAGAGCAGCAGTGGTCAGCGCATCGTGCGAACGACGCATACCACGCTTAGAACGGGTGGGTTTATTCTGTTGTACGGCCATGGACCTTACTCCTATTACTTACGCTTTAAACTGGCTAATACGGCAAATGGATTTGGTTTCTCCGCCTCTGCAGGCAGTTTGCCAAAGACCATGTCCGCCTCGGACACTTCACAGTGTTCAGAATCATGTACCGGAACGACCGGCAGCGCGAGAATGATTTCATCCTCGACGACTGCCAGCAGATCGATCTCACCAAACTCGTTGACATCGATCGGCTCGTACGCTTCCGGCAATGCCTCGGCCTGCTCTTCAGAAGAGACAGGACTGAAGCAATAACTTACGTGTACGTGATGGGGAAAGGTCTGGTTGCAGCGCTGACAACGCAACGTCACCTGTACTTCAGCTGTACCCGTCAGTACCGCCAGACGTTGACTGTCAACCGCAAACGACATGGCACAATCCACATCACTGTCCACACTAACCACTGACTCGGCCACGCGCTCCACCTGTGAAGATGTGTAGACACCTTGATAATCAAGGCGTTTTTGAGCGGTGCGGACCGGGTCCAGTGTTAGGGGTAATTTTACCTTTTGCATAGGGCGCGCATATTAACTTTGTAATGTCATAGAGTCAAAGAAAAAGGCCGTTAAACAGCATCTTTCAACCACTATTCGCATCCAGTGCGGCGCACAGTTTAAAATGACTGTCACCAATTCGCTATCACTATTGAAAAAAAATGACCGCATCGATTCTTTTAGCCTCAACCTCGCCCTTTCGCCAGGCATTATTGCAAAAGCTGGGCCTGCCATTTACCACCGCCGCACCCGAGGTGGATGAAACCCCCTTGCCCGGCGAAACCGCGACCGCACTGGTGACACGCCTTGCGATAGCCAAAGCGCAGGCGCTGGCGCTGGCCTTTCCCGATCGCTGGATCATCGGTTCCGATCAGGTCTGCGTACTGGATGGGATGATTACCGGTAAACCGCACAGCGTAGAGAATGCCCGGGCGCAGTTACGCGCCGCCAGCGGCAACCGCATCACCTTTTACACCGGGCTGGCGCTCTATCACCCTGCCAGTCAGCAATTGATGCAGTGCTGCGAACCGTTTGTGGTTCATTTTCGTGAAATAACCGACGCGGAGATCGCGGCTTATATAGAGAAGGAACAGCCGCTGCACTGCGCCGGCAGTTTCAAAAGTGAGGGACTGGGGATTTGCCTGTTTGAACGGCTGGAAGGACGCGATCCCAATACGCTGGTGGGACTGCCGCTGATCGCGCTTAACGACATGTTACGGCAAGCCGGCATCAATCCGCTGTCGGACTGACGCCAGGGCCATTACGCTTTCAGCTGGCGTAATTTGAGCAGACACTGCTTCAGGCCGTCATCCAGCGGCGCTTCCACCCGCATCACTTCGCCAGTGCCAGGATGGGTAAAGGTCAGCGCCGCGGCGTGCAGAAACAGCCGCTTTAAGCCGGTTGAGGCTAACTGGCTGTCAAAGTCACGTTCACCGTAGCGATCGTCGAAGGCGATGGGATGACCGGCGTGCAGGGTATGAACGCGTATCTGGTGAGTACGGCCGGTCACCGGGCTGGCTTTCACCAGCGTGGCGAAGGCGAATCGCTCTTCCACCTTAAAGCGGGTTTCAGAAGGTTTACCTTCGCTACTGACGCGCACGATACGTTCGCCGCTTTGCAGAATATTTTTCAGTAACGGCGCCTGTACCACTTTCAGGTGTGAAGGCCAGTTCCCGCGCACCAGCGCGAGATAATCTTTCTGCATTCCCTTCTCACGCAGCTGCTCGTGCAGGGAACGCAGCGCTGAGCGCTTCTTTGCCACCAGTAAAATGCCGGAGGTATCACGATCCAGTCGATGCACCAGCTCCAGGAAGCGTGCCTCGGGCCGCAACGCACGTAATCCTTCGATCACCCCGAAGCTCAGCCCGCTGCCACCATGCACTGCGGTGCCTGAAGGCTTATTCATTACCAGCAGGGATTCATCTTCATACAGGATGGCGTCCGCCAGCGAGGCAACTTTGGCCAGCTTCGGCGATACCGCATCTTCATCACGCTCCGCCACCCGCACCGGCGGAATACGGACCTCATCGCCCGCCTCCAGCTTATACTCCGGCTTGACGCGTTTTTTATTCACCCGCACCTCGCCTTTACGTACGATGCGATAAATCATGCTCTTCGGCACACCTTTCAGTTGGGTGCGCAAAAAGTTATCAATTCGTTGTCCGGCATTTTCAGCCGTGATGGCGACAAGTTGTACGCCCGGATTCTCTGTTTTCATGGCGGCGATTCTAAATAGTGTCCCCTGATAGCGCCACCCCTTTTTCTGTGCTTAACTCTGGGGTTAGTGTCGCGGTAAGCGCTTCGGCTGCTGGCTTTTTCAGCAAGCTGTTGTTTTACCCGACACCGTTTGACGATAAATGTAAAGAAACTTCACAAGCTGGCTAAAGTCGCCTTGCTATATGAAGGTTAGCAATGGAATAATGCTTAAGTTTCTTACCTGAAGGGTTTCAGGGCAGAAAAAGAGCGAAATTGTCATTTTGCCGGATCGAGCAGACACGCAGCAATGGCGTAAGACGTAATGCGAAATCAGGCACTTAGCGGGCTGCGGGTTGCGGCCTGGACAGCAGTATGGGGTGCACGGGTTTTTTATTTGTCTCAGGCATTTCCACTATCTGGTGCTGTTTTCCCTTATGAAAAACAGGCCACCGACGTTATTTGCGCCCCTCGCGCGGTCGACAGCCGTGAGGTTGACGACATTGCACTAAGTCACGGGGCCATCGGTTGATACTCGTCCAGGGTAACTATGCCCGCAGCTGTAATCACTCATGAAAGAATAACGAGTAAGTCACGATGAAAAGAATGTTAATAAACGCAACTCAGCAGGAGGAGTTGCGCGTTGCCCTGGTTGACGGTCAGCGTCTGTACGATCTGGATATCGAAAGCCCAGGACACGAACAGAAAAAAGCCAACATCTACAAAGGTAAAATCACTCGCATTGAACCCAGCCTTGAAGCTGCGTTTGTCGATTATGGCGCAGAGCGTCACGGTTTCCTCCCCTTAAAAGAAATCTCCCGCGAATATTTCCCCTCCAGCTACAACGCGCACGGTCGTCCCAATATCAAAGACGTGCTGCGTGAAGGTCAGGAAGTCATTGTTCAGATTGATAAAGAAGAACGCGGCAATAAAGGCGCTGCGCTGACTACCTTTATCTCTCTGGCAGGCAGCTATCTGGTGCTGATGCCGAACAACCCCCGTGCCGGAGGGATCTCCCGCCGCATTGAGGGTGACGATCGGACCGAACTGAAAGAAGCCCTGTCTGCGCTGGAACTGCCGGAAGGCATGGGATTGATCGTGCGTACCGCCGGCGTCGGCAAATCAGCCGAATCGCTGCAGTGGGATTTAAGCTTCCGTCTTAAGCACTGGGAAGCGATTAAAAAGGCCGCTGAAAACCGCCCTGCTCCGTTCCTGATCCATCAGGAAAGTAACGTGATCGTGCGTGCATTCCGCGACTACCTGCGTCAGGACATCGGTGAAATCCTGATTGATAATCCAAAAGTTCTCGAACTGGCGCGTCAGCATATTGCTGCGCTGGGCCGTCCGGATTTCAGCAGCAAAATTAAGCTCTACACCGGTGAAATCCCGCTGTTCAGCCATTATCAAATCGAATCGCAAATCGAATCCGCTTTCCAGCGTGAAGTGCGCCTGCCTTCCGGCGGCTCGATTGTGATTGATAGCACCGAAGCGTTAACCGCGATCGATATCAACTCAGCACGCGCAACACGCGGCGGCGATATCGAAGAAACCGCCTTTAACACCAACCTTGAAGCAGCAGACGAGATTGCCCGTCAGCTGCGTCTGCGTGACCTCGGCGGCCTGATCGTTATCGACTTTATCGATATGACGCCGGTACGCCATCAGCGCGCGGTAGAAAATCGTCTGCGTGAAGCGGTCCGTCAGGATCGTGCACGTATCCAGATTAGCCATATTTCCCGCTTCGGCCTGCTCGAGATGTCACGTCAGCGTCTGAGCCCGTCGTTAGGCGAATCCAGCCATCACGTCTGCCCACGCTGTAGCGGTACCGGCACCATCCGTGATAACGAATCGCTGGCGCTGTCTATTCTGCGTCTGATTGAAGAAGAAGCGCTGAAAGACAACACCAAAGAAGTTCACGCGATCGTTCCGGTTCAGGTGGCCTCTTATCTGCTGAATGAAAAACGTGAAGCGGTGAACGCCATTGAAAAACGCCAGGGTGGCGTCAAAGCGATCATCGTGCCTGATGACAAGATGCAAACCCCGCATTACTCGGTGCTGCGGGTGCGCAAAGGTGAAGAGACTCAGACCCTGAGCTACCACCTGCCGAAGCTGCATGAAGCAGAAATGGCGTTGCCATCGGAAGAAGAGCATGGCGAACGTCGTCGTCCTGAACAGCCAGCACTGGCGGCATTCGTGATGCCAGATGCACCACCGGCTCCGGTAGAAGTGGCACCTGAAGCGCCACGCGCCGAAGCGCAACCGGCAGCCAAAGCGGCACCGGCCGTCGCAGCGCCGGCCACGGTCAGCACCGGTTTCCTTGGCCGCCTGTTTGGTGGACTGAAGAAAATGTTCGGTGGTGAAGAAGCCCCTGCAGTGACGCCAGCCGCCACTGAAGTAGCGGAACCACAGAAAGCGCCGGAAAGCGAAGAAGAGAACGCGAATCAGCGTGGCGAACGTCGTAACAACAACCGCCGCAATAACAACCGTCGTGAGCGTACGCCGCGTAACGGTGAGAACGGTCAGTCACGTGAAAGCCGCGAACCGCGTGAGCCACGTGAAAGTCGTGAGCCGCGCGAAAGCCGCGAACCACGTGAAAATCGTGAGCCGCGCGAAGGCAATGAGAACCGTCGCAACAAGCGTCAGTCTCAGCCTAATGAGGCACGTGAAGAGCGCCCGGCACTGAGCGAAGAAGCCCGTCAGCAACGTGACGAGCAGCAGCAACAGCGTCGTGAACAGCGTGCTGAGCGTCAGCGTCGTCGTCAGGAAGAGAAACGCGCCCAGCAGGAAGCAGCCAAAGCCGCTGAGCAGCCGGTGGTAGCAGAAGCGGTTGCCGAAGCACCAGAAGCGCAGGATGACGATCGCGTGCAGGTGATGCCGCGTCGTAAGCCGCGTCAGCTGAGCCAGAAAGTCCGCGTTGACGATAACCGTCAGCCACTGCCAGCAGAAGCCACTGACATTGCCGTGCCGACCGAAGCGCGTGCAGTACAGCAGCCTGCCGCAGAAGTGCTGCCGACCGAAGCGCCGCAGATCGAAGAGCAGGATGATAACGATAGCCGTGACAACGCCAATATGCCGCGTCGTTCACGTCGTTCGCCACGTCATCTGCGCGTCAGCGGTCAGCGTCGCCGCCGTTATCGTGATGAGCGTTACCCGACTCAGTCCGCTATGCCACTGGCTGCGGCAGCCGCGTCACCAGAGATGGCATCCGGTAAAGTGTGGGTACGTTATCCGGTGAGCCAGGCCAGCGAAGAGCAGGTTGTGCAGGATGCGGTGCAGACAACGCCAGATTACGCCCACCAGGAGACCGCAGACGCCATTGCACTGCCGGTTGCTGCGGCGGCTGAATCGGCAGCATCACAGGATGCGCCAGTGCAGCAGGCTGAACCCCAGGCAGAAACGCCGGTCACCGTGGTGAACACTGACGATACCCGCGCTATCGACGCGCCGGTTGATCATCAGCCTTCGGTCATCCCGGCTGCGGCTGAAGCGACTGCTGAAACTGTCGCGGCTCAGGCACAGCCTGCTGAGCCGGTCAGTGACGCACCCGCCAGTGCTTCCGCTGATAACAGCGAACAGCCGACAGAGATTGCGCAGCAAGCGCCCGTTGAAGTCAGCCGCGAAACAGAAGCGCAGGTAGAAGAAGTGCTGAACGCCCCGGTGGCCGCCGCAGCAGAAACGGCCCCGACCAGTGAACCGCATGCACCGGTCGCCGCCCGTGACATCGAGCCGGCCGCCGTAGCTGAAGCTGCCGCCACACCAGCACCTGCTGCTGAGCCGCTGGTCGCCGCAGACGTCACGCGCTGGAAGCACTTCGCTTCTGCACCGATGACCAAAGCGCCTGCGCCAGTCTGGCAGCCCGAACCAGCACGTCACAGCGACTGGGTACGTTCGCCGTACGAGTTCGACGGTCGCGGATCTGCTGGCGGTCACGCCGCAACCCATCAGGCCACGGCACCCGCGACCAAGCCATAACGCTGCCCCTGACCTGAACCTGACCCCGGCCTGAAAGCCGGGGTTTTTTTATGCCGGTGGTGCCGGGTTCCGCCTGAATTCAGGCAAAAAAAATCCCACCCTCTGTTATCAGCAAGGTGGGAGAAACTAAGCGCACCCGGTTAAAGTACGCTCAAATTTTCAGGTCAGATTACGAATTCAGCTGGAACAGGGACATCTTAGACATATCGGTAAAGGTCTTGTACGACGCCTGCAGCGCCGTCTGCTGCATGGTATAGCTGGAGACCGCAGCGGTATAATCGACATCCACCAGGTCGCTCATCTGCGAACTGTAAATCACATTACGATCGTCGCCCTGCGCATCCAGCGTATCGAGTTCCGACAGCTGGGTACCAATCTCGGAGCGCACGGTTAACACGTTATTCAGCGAATTGCCCAGACCACGGTTGGTTTTATCCATCGCAGCCTGGAAAGTCTGCTTAGTGGCGGCATCGGCGTCATCCTGCGGCACTTTCAGCGCGGCAATTGCGCTGTCGAGCATGGCGAACAGGTTGGTTTCGTTGGCGCTGCCGTCCGGCTCTTTAGTGGCATTGCCGGTGATCGCCATGAAGATGTCATCACCGGTATGACCGACGGTCATGGTGCGACTGCTGTCTACCTTCTGGGTGATCGCATCGGTGCCGCCGGCATAGCTCACGCCAGTGCCTGCGCCATCGACAAACGGCGCGCTGTCGGTTTTGTAACCGGCAAAGATATAGCGACCGTTGGCGTCCTGGCTGTTGGCCTGGTTGAGTAACTGGGCACGGATGCCTTCAAGCTGGGTGGCAATCGAGCCACGGTCATCGTCACTCAGCGTACCGGTTGAACCGTTAACGATCAGCGTTTGCGCATCCTGAATACTGCTGGTCACGCCTTTCAGCGCATTCTCTTCCAGCGATAATCCCTGGTTTGCAAAGGTCCGTGCCAGCGAATACTGGCTGCTTTGCGCCTGCGTCTGTGACAGCACCACCGCGCGTGAGGCGGCAATCGGGTCGTCAGACGGATTAGTGACGCGGCGGCCGCTGGAGAGCTGCTCGCCCACTTTCAGCCAGGAGGCTTGCGAGTCGGTAATCCCGCGCACCTGCTGGTTAAACATCATATTTGTACTGATTCGCATGCTTTGCCCTACCCTTAGCGAATATTGATCAATGCATCAAAAATGGTGCTGGCAGTCTGCAGTACCTGCGCATTTGCCATGTAATATTGCTGATATTTTGTCAGGTTGGCGTACTCCTCATCGAGGTTGACGCCAGAAACTGACTGCTGGCGATCGGTCAGCTGACTGACCACGCTTTTCTGCGTGGTGCTGGTGGTTTCCAGCGAGCTGGTTTTGTTGCCGACGGTACTGACAATGCTGGCGTAAGCCTGTGCCAGCGTGGCGTTGCCGCCTACCAGTTTGGCGTCCTGCAGGTCCAGCAGCTTTTGCGCATTACGATTATCGCTTTCGCCACCGGTCGCACCGGCGGCGGCAATCTGTGATTCACTGGTGATCGCCACTGACATATCGTTAATGGCGTTCTGTACCGGTTTCACCATAAAACTGTCTTTCGCCGCTGGCAAAGGCGTCGCAGCGACGGTCAGCTTCATGCCATCAAAACTCAGCGTGGTATTGCCGTTCGCATCGGTGCCTGGGGTAATCGGGACCGAGATGCTGTCAGACGCGCGGGTCGCGGTCCAGTTGCTGCCGTCATAGCTTAGGGTATAGTTTGACGCTTTCAGCGCGCTGGTATCGGTCCACTCGGCGGTGACTGAAGCCGCAGTGCTGTTTTTACTGTTGCTGACCACGGTCGGGGTGCCGATATTAAAGAAATCGACGCCCTGATCGCCGTTGCTGTCAAAGCCCTGCTTATGCACGGCGTTGAAGCTGCTGGTGAAGGTCGCGGCCAGCTGGCCGAGCTGATTCTGCGCCAGATCGAGATCCTGCGAGCGGAACGCCAGCAGACCACCCAGTGAACCGGTGGTAATCAGCTTCTCCGGGATCTCAACGTTACCCGCCTGTTTATCAACATAGCCGATGGTGGTCCGGGTTGGATCGCTGCTGGAGGTCATCGCCACCAGCGAATTTGATTTGGTGCCGTTGACCAGCGTCAGGCCGTTAGCCATCGAGACGCTGTAGTTGCCATCCTGCTCTGAGACGGTCACGCCGACTACGTTGTTCAGGTCGCTGACCAGCTGATCGCGCTTATCCAGCAAATCGTTTGGTGCAGTGCCGGTACCGGTGGTCAGCCTGGCGATCTGCTTGTTGAGATCGGCAATCTGAGTGGTGTAGGTATTGACCTGATTGATGCTGGAACCGATGTCGCTGTTAACACTGTTCTGCATGCTGGTCAGATACTGGGAGGTAGTCTGGAACTGGCTGACCAGCCCCTTGGCGTTGCTCAGCATCGACTGACGTGCCGACGGATCGTTGGCGTTGCTTACCACGTTCTGCAGGTTGGTAAAAAATTTCTGGATTGAAGTCGACAGGCTGGTGGTCGAGGTTGACAGCAGATCGTCAATATTGGAAATCTGGCTGTGCTGGGTGTTCACCGCGCTGTAGTTTGCGCTGGAGCCACGCAGCTGGGCGGCGATAAAAGCATCATATTCGCGCTGTACGCCAGTCACGTTAACCCCATTGCCGTAGTAGCTGTTGCCCTGCAGGGTACTGTTCGCCTGGGCAAGGATGGTGGTCTGGCGTGAATAGCCCGCCACGGTGTAGTTAGTAATGTTATTACTGGTGGTGCTCAGGGCGGCCTGCGCGGCACTCAATCCGCTCATCGCGGAGTTAATTATGCTGGACATCTCGGTTCCTTACATTCCCCGTCAACCGGGCTGGCAGTCATCAAAGTGGGCGCCAGCAGGCGAAAACGCATCTGGCTTATGATGGTGTTATCGGCGTGCTTAAGTGAAACTTGAGGCTCAATTATCAGAACAGGTCGCCTAAATCCTGACTGTAGGCTTTTACGACTTTGTCGCCCATGTTCTTGAATTGCTGAATCATTCCCACCAGCTTTTGCGCGTATTTAGGATCGGTGGCATAGCCTGCCACCTGCAGCGCCTGGGCGCCCTGCTCGGCGCTCGACGCATTAGCGACCGCCGCGTAGCGTGGGTTATTGCTGATCAGTTTGACGTAATCGGTCAGGGCTTCGAAATAGGAGTTGTAGACCCGGAAGCTGGCACGCACTTTCTTCGCTTCGCCCTGCTCATATTCAGTGGTCATGATGTCGGTGGTGTCGCCTTTCCAGTCGCCGCTGGCCTTAATACCAAACACGTTGTAGCTTGGTTTACCCTCGCGGGTCAGGATCTGACGCTGGCCCCAGCCTGACTCCAGCGCCGCCTGCGCCAGAATCAGATGATGAGGAATGCCGCTCTGCTGACTGGCCGCCTGGGCTGGCTGGGTCAGCTGAGCGATAAACTCACGGCTGTCGGTAGGCAAGCCGGTCGGTGACGAGACCGGCAGGCGCGGCATGGCTTTACGCACCAGCTGCTCCAGCTGCTGCGCCGGCTGTTGCACCGCACCGACGGTGCTGAGAATAAAGCTGTTGTCCAGCTTCATCGGCACCGTGCCGGCTTTTTCATCCGGGGCGATGGCGGGCTGCATCTGCTTAACGATAGTTTCCGCCAGCCCGAGTCCACGTTTACCCATCTCCTGCGCAATCTGCTGATCGTACATTGAGGTAAAAAGTTTGGTTTGCTCGTTGCTCATCATGCCGTCCTGCGGCAACGCCTCACGCATGCTTTTCAACATCATCTGAACAAACATCCCTTCCACCTGACGGGCAACCTGCAGCGCTTTGCCTTTCGGATCGCTGCTGGCCTGGTGTTTCAGTTCGTTCAGTGAGCGGCTGTCGTAAGCCGCACTCATCAGAGATTGCGTATCCGTCATCAGATAATTTCCACTTTGGCGCGCAGACAGCCAGCGCTCTGCATTGATTGCAGGATCGACATCAGTTCGATTGGCGATGCACCCAGCGCATTCAGCGCGCGCACCACATTGTTCAGGTTGGCGCTGGCATTTACACGTTGCAGTGCCCCGCCACTCTGACGCAGATCGATCTGGGTCTGGGTGGTGGCCACCGTCTGTCCACCGGCCAGTGGCGTATCAGGCTGGCTGACGTTCTGCTGCTGATTCACCGTCACCGACAGGTTGCCCTGCGCCACGGCACATTGATTCAGCGTCACCTCACGGTTCATCACCACCGAACCGGTACGGGAGTTGATGATCACTTTCGCATCTTCGACCGGAATCGAAACGTTGATGTTCTGGATATCTGCCAGCAGACGCACCTGAGCCCCGTTATTCGGTGATACGCGAATCTGAACGGTACGCGCATCCAGCGGCTGGGCGGCACCGTAACCGCCACGCGCGTTAATCGCATCGGCAATGCGCTGCGCCATCGAGAAATCATCACTGTTCAGCTGCAGGTTAATGGTGTTCTGCGAACCGAAGTTACTTTGCAGTTCACGTTCTACCGTCGCGCCACCGGTAATCCGGCCGCCGTTCAGCTGGTTAACCTGCACGCTGCTGCCGCCTGCCGAGGCACCGGCACCGCCAACCAGAATGTTCCCCTGAGCCAGCGCATAAACCTGGTTATCCACCCCTTTCATCGGGGTCATCAGCAGTGTTCCGCCGCGCAGGCTTTTGGCGTTACCCAGTGACGACACCACCACGTCAAGCGTCTGTCCCTGACGGGCAAACGCCGGCAGTTTTGCGGTTACCATTACCGCCGCCACGTTTTTCAGCTGCATGTTGGTGCCGGTCGGCACGGTAATCCCGAGCTGCGACAGCATGTTGCTCACCGTCTGGGTGGTGAACGGCGTCTGGGTGGTCTGGTCACCGGTTCCGTCCAGCCCCACCACCAGTCCGTAACCGAGCAGCTGGTTTTCCCGCACGCCCTGTACGGTGGTTAAATCACGGATCAAATCGGCTTTTGCCAGCAGGCTGATGCCCAGCAGCAGCGCCAGTCCGACGCGCAACAGCGTTAACTTTTTCATTGAAACCTCTTACATCGGCGAGATGTTCAGGAAGAAACGCTGTAACCAGCCCATGGTCTGCGCCTCATTGATATAACCGTTTCCGACGTACTCAATACGTGCATCGGCGACGGCAGTAGATAACACGGCGTTACTGGCGCTGATGGTGCGAGGGTTAACCACGCCCGAGAAGCGAATGAACTCCGTGCCCTGATTAATGGCGATCTGTTTCTCGCCCACCACGTGCAGGTTGCCGTTCGACAACACCTGATCCACGGTGACGGTAATAGTGCCGGTAAAGGTGTTGTTGGCGGATGCGCCGCCTTTACCCGCGAAATCGTTTTTGCCTTCGGCGCCAAAGTTGGCTTTTTCGCCACCGGCCCCCACCAGCCCTGCCAGCCCGGTCGGAACCGCACTTAAGCCGAAGCTGTTGCTGCCATCCCGACTGGCATTCGCCGAGGAGCTTTTGCTGGCGCTGACGTTTTCCTGCAGCGTAATCGTCAGGGTGTCGCCAATGTTACGTGGGCGACGATCTTCAAACAGCGGCTGATAGCCGTAGTTGAGTGGCGCGACGCCCTGGAAAATCGAACCGTTAACCACCGGTGGCGCGGACGGCATCGGCTGCGCCGTCGTCGCCCCTTCGACCAGCGGTGTACGCGGAACCAGTGCACAACCGTTAAGGGTTAGCAGCAGCGAGGCGACTAACCAATGTCCAGGCTTGAGAATCTGTTGCTTCGCCACGGAGTCACGACCTTATCTGTGTCTGTTCTTCAGGCCAGCCGGAACTGGCCCGGTTGGGGATTAAAGCTGAGTCAGTTTCGCCAGCATCTGATCGGAAGTACTGATCGCTTTGCTGTTGATTTCGTAAGCGCGCTGAGTCTGGATCATCGTTACCAGCTCTTCCGCCACGTTGACATTCGAGGTTTCGGTGTAGCCCTGATAAAGCAGACCAGCGCCGTTCTGGCCTGGCGTGCTGTCAGTTGGCGCACCCGAAGCCTGCGTTTCCTGATAGAGGTTTTCACCCACGCTATCGAGACCGGCATCGTTCATAAAGGTGCTCAGGGTCAGCTGGCCGACCTGTGTCGCCTGCGCCTGGCCCTGCTGCGTCACGCTCACCACCCCGTCACGCGCCACGGTAATGCTGGTGGCGTTGGCTGGAATCGTGATGCCGGGCTGCACCGGGAAACCTGAGTTGGTCACCAGCTGACCGTTCTGATCGACCTGGAACGCGCCGTCACGGGTATAGGCAGAGGTGCCATCCGGCATCTGAATCTGGAAATAACCCTGACCATTAATGGCGATATCTTTTGAATTGCTGGTCTGCGACAGGTTGCCCTGCGTATGCAGACGCTCAGTAGTGACCGGACGAACACCGGTACCAATCTGCAGGCCGGACGGCAGCGTAGTCTGTTCAGACGACTGGGTGCCGGGCTGACGCATGGTTTGATACATCAGATCTTCGAACACCGCACGCGAACGCTTAAAGCCGTTGGTGCTGACGTTTGCCAGGTTGTTGGCAATTACGTCCATGTTCATCTGCTGCGCATCAAGACCGGTTTTAGCGATCCATAAAGAACGAATCATGTTGTTATCCTCGCGCCTTAGCTGCTCATGTTCAGCAGCTGGTTGGCTTTTTGTTCGTTTTCATCAACGTTCGTGATGACTTTCATCTGCATCTCAAAACGTCGGGCGTTGGCGATCATGTCGACCATGGTTTCAACCGGTTTAACGTTGCTGCCTTCCAGCACGCCCGGCATCACCTGCATGGTCGCGTCAGCCTGCAATGCCGCGCCACGGGTGTTCTGGGTGGCTGCCGTCGGGCGGAACATACCGTCATCGCTGCGCTGCAACTCCTGCCCGGTGGCCCGAACCAGCTTGAGCTTACCCAGCTGGACCGTGGCATTCGGCGCATCGCCGGCATTCAGGCCGGTGATTGAACCGTCGGCGGCAATGGTGATTTCCGATCCTTGCGGGATCACAATCGGACCGCCATCGCCCATCACAGGATTGCCCTGAATCGTCAGCGTCCCGTTCGGGCTGATTTGCATGTTGCCGTTGCGGGTATAGGCTTCACTGCCGTCAGCAGTTCGCACCGCCAGCCAGCCATCCTGCTGCACCGCGACGTCGAGCGGGCGCTCGGTGTAATCCATCGTGCCCTGACTCATATCGGCGCCCGGCGTGGATGCTGTCACCAGCGTGCGGGTTGGCAGTGACCAGCCGCTGACCGGCACCGCACGCAGCGCATTGAGCTGCGCACGAAAGCCTGGCGTTGAGGCGTTGGCGAGGTTGCTGGCGGTAACCGCCTGCTGATCCAGCGTCTGGCTGGCCGCGCCCATCGCGGTATATATCGCGTGATCCATAAAGCAATCCTGTTAGCGAATTAACGTAAGTTAACCAGCGTGTTAAGAATCTGGTCCTGAGTTTTGATGGTCTGCGCATTCGCCTGATAGTTACGCTGCGCCACAATCATGTTCACCAGCTCTTTACTCATGTCGACGTTAGAGGCTTCCAGCGCGCCAGCGGTCAGCGAACCGAAGGTGCCGGTGTTCGCCAGACCAATCGCTGCCTGACCGGAGGCATTCGACGCCGACCAGACGTTGTCACCCTGTGACTGCAGGCCTTCCGGGTTAGAGAAGCTCGCCAGCACGATCTGACCCAGCAGCTGGGTTTTCTGGTTGGAGTAGGTGCCGGTGATGGTGCCGTCATCGTTAATCGCGTAGCTGGTCAGATCGCCAGGCGCATAACCGTCCTGAGTCGGGCTGCCGAAGGTGGTAGCGCCGGTGTTCTGCTGCAGGCTGCCCAGCATGCTCAGGGTGATCGGCTGGTTAGCCACCGCACCGTTGGCCGCGGTGGTCTGGCCGGCTGCCGGCACGTTCAGGGTTAACCCGACGGTGCCATCAGTACTACTGCTGACAACAGCGCCGTTCGCCCCCAGCTTGTCCATGCGGGTCAGCTTGCCGCTGGTGTCGAACGCCATTTTGAAGTCACCCGCAGATGCACCGGTGTTGGCATCAATCGCGTGCACGGTCCAGCTGTTGCTGGCGGTGTCTTTGACAAAATACATGTCGAGCGCGTGATCGTTACCCTGCGAGTCATAGACGGTCGCCGTGGTCTTCTTGTTATAGCTGTCGGCGTTGGCAGTAGAGAACGTCGCCACTGTGGGTGCGGTGTCGGTTGAGTTCAGGTTCGCGACCAGGCCGGTGGTGGTGGTTGCGCGAGCCGGCATCTGCTCGGTCGGAATGCTGATCGCCACCGGGTTAGCGCCCGCCTGGATAGTCGCCGGCGAGCCGCTGGCCGGATAACCGGTCACGTTCAGGCCCTGGGTGTTGATCAGGTTACGGTTAGCATCCAGCGTGAACTGGCCGTTACGTGAGTAATAAACCGCGCCGCTGGTGTCGGTCATACGGAAGAAACCGTTGCCGCTCAGGGCGACGTCGAGGCCGCGGCTGGTGGTGGTGGTCGAACCGTCGTTAAAGTTCTGGATCACCGCCGCTACTTTGGTACCGAGGCCGACGTTAGAACCGGCGAACATGTCAGCAAAGGCGATGGTGCTTGATTTAAAGCCCGCTGTCGCGGAGTTGGCGATGTTGTTGCCGATGACATCAAGGTTACTTGAGGCAGCGCCAAGGCCGCTGACCGCTTGGGAAAATGACATGTGTGTGTCTCCTGTCTACAGGTTAATCAGAGAATCTGACGTACTTCGTCAAGGGAAGCGGAGCCCATGGTGCCGAGATCCAGTTTTGTGGTGTCGTTCGCAGTACTCACCCCATTGACGTAGGCGTAGTTAAGCGGTTGTGCCACCAGTTGTGTGCTGCCATTGCTTGCGGCAATCGCAACGCTGTATTTACCGTCTGGCGCGGTTGAACCGTCGCTCAGTTTGCCGTCCCACGAGAAGGTATGAACGCCGGCGCTCAGGGCGCCGAGGTCAACGGTGTCGATTACCGTGCCGTTAGCATCTTTAATCGTGGCGGATGAGGCGGTCGACGCCGAGGTCAGCTCAACGCCAAACGGCGTGGTAGTGCCGCTGCCGACGAGGATCTGCGAGCCGTTGACCATCACGCCATGCCCAATCAGAGTCGAACTTTGCAGTGACTGGCTGGTGCTGATCTGGCCGGAAATCGATCCCAGCGTGGTATTCAGTTTCTCAATCCCGCTCAGGGTGTTGATCTGTGCCAGCTGGGTGGTGAGCTGGCTGTTGTCCATCGGATTGGTGGGATCCTGGTTCTGTAACTGGGTCACCAGCATGGTCAGGAACTGATTCTGCAGATCCTGCGCGCTGTTGCCGGTGCCACTGGTGCTGGAGGAGCTGAGGACCGTGGGGTCCAGCTTCTCATTAACGCCTACCGCGATAGCCATAATTGTTCTCCGTTATTGCCCGATCGTCAGGGTTTTCATCATCATCGACTTCACGGTGTTGAGGACTTCAACGTTCGCCTGGTAACTGCGTGACGCTGACATGGTGTTGACGGTCTCAGAGACCACATCCACGTTGGGCATTTTGACGTAGCCTTTGGCATCGGCCATCGGGTTACCCGGGTCATACACCAGTTTGGCGGGGGTCGGATCGTCCACCACCTTCGCCACTTTCACGCCGCCGGTGGCTGCGCCAGGCGCGGCATCGGTCTGGAATACCACCTGTTTGGCGACGTAAGGTTGCCCATCCGGGCCGGTTACGCTGTCGGCGTTGGCCAGGTTACTGGCACTGACGTTTAATCGCTGTGATTGCGCGGTCATCGCTGAGCCGGCAATGTCAAAAATGTTCAGCAAGGCCATAATTATTGCCCTTGTAACACGCTCATCATGCCTTTGATCTGGCTACTGATAAGGGTGAGATCGGTTTGATATTTCAGGCTGTTATCCGCGAACTGAGTACGTTCACGGTCCATATCTACAGTGTTGCCGTCGGCGGCTGGCTGATCGGGAATGCGATAGAGCATGTCCATCGACGGTGCCGAGTTGGTCTGCGCTTCAATGTGGCGAGCTGACGTGACTTTTAACGCCATGCTGCTGCCTTCCGCACGACCATTGGCCATCACCCGACTCAGCTCGCTGGCAAAGTCGATATCCCGGGCCTGATAACCAGGGGTATCGGCGTTGGCAATGTTTGACGCCAGGATCTCCTGACGTTGAGCACGCAGGTTGAGGGCTTCCGTACCAAATTTCAGCGCCGCATCCAGTTTGTCGAGCATGGTTCCTCCGCGAATGAGAATTTCGAGCTGGCAGCTTAATTTGGAAAAGCAAGAGGTGATCGTCTGAATAAGGCCAAAAACCCACGCTATTTTGGCTCTTGAATAATTTTTGCTGCGCGTACACTCGTTGCCATCATCAGTGAGGAAAAACACCATGCGTGGATATCAAACCCTGCTGGCCAGCCTGCTGGTCCTGATCGCCCTGCCGGTCACCGCCGGCGATCTCAGTGCACAACTGAACCAATTTTTTAAAGCGCGCGACGCCCAGCATGCCGACGGCATGACCGTGGTGGTCCGCACGCCGCAGGCCCAGTGGCCCGATTGCGACGCGCCGAAATTCACCCTGCCGGGCAACAGCCGCCTGTGGGGCAACATGAGCGTGGCCGCTAACTGCGGTGAGAACCGCCGCTACATTCAGGTTCAGGTGCAGGTCACCGGACCTTATCTGGTCGCAAACCGGCTGTTAACACGCGGCAGCAGCGTCAGTGCGGCGGATTTCAGCCTGCAGACCGGCCGGCTCGATACCCTGCCGGCGCGTGCGCTGCTGAACGATGAGGCGGTAGCCGATGCCGTGGTGCTACGTGACATTCAGCCGGGACAGCCGATTAATCCGTCGATGCTGCGTCAGCCGTGGCGGGTAAAGGCGGGTCAGAGCGTAATGGTAATCGCCAGTGGCGACGGTTTTGACGCCAGCGGCGAGGGTAAGGCACTGAACAATGCCACCCAGTCTCAGTGGGTGCGGGTACGAATGGGAAATGGGCAGGTTGTCAGCGGTCGGGTGCGGGATGATGGGAATATTCTTATAACATTATAAAGCGTTAAAGAAGCCAGTTGTTCTGCCGATAGAAGAATCAACTAAGCAATTACGCTATTCTGATTCAGGTGGCAGACTCCCCTGACCGTACAGGAGCCCGAATATGAGCATCGACAGAACGCAACCGCTGAAACCCGCCAGCACCGTACAGAGCCGCGACACCAGCGAGCCGGCCAGCACCAAAGTGCGTCAAAGCACCACGCCAGCGGCCAGCACGCCAGCCGCCGCCCAGGTCAGCCTGAGCAGCGCGCAGTCACAGCTGATGCAGCCAGGCAGCCAGGACATCAACGTCCAGCGGGTTGAACAACTGAAAACCGCCATTCGTAATGGCGAACTAAAAATGGATACCGGCAAGATCGCCGACGCGCTGATTGCCGACACTAAGGCGTATTTAGAGGGTAACTAGTCCCCATGAGTAATTTGCTGACCACATTAGATAAGATGCAGGATGTGCTGGCATCGCTGACAACCCTGCTGGAAGAAGAGCAGCAGCAGTTGTCAGCCGGAAGCATTAACAGCAACCTGTTGCAGCGTATCACTGAAGATAAAGGTGCGCTGCTCAGTACGCTGAACTATCTGGATGAGATGCGCCGTACCGCCGAGCAAAGCCTGGCAACCCCGGCACCTTATCGTGGTCAGAGCGACATGGCGAGCCGCTGGCAACGTATTCAGCAGCACACCCGTCGCCTGCAGGATGCCAACGTGCATAATGGCCTGCTGCTGCAACATCAGATTCGTTACACTGAGGATGCGCTGCAGGTGCTGAAACCGCACCAGACTCAGGCGTTTTATGGTCCCGATGGGATGGGTAAAGGTCAGGCGACACTCAGCCGCAAAGCCTGACGCCTGACCGGGCAAAAAAAATCCCGCCAGGTAGCGGGATTTTTTGCATGCCTGTTTTTTATCAAACCGCCGTGCGTCGCGCATAGTCGCGCAGCCGGAAGCCGAGCAGTCCGAGGGTCACAAAGTAAGCGCCGCCCCCGACCGCACACACCGCCGCCAGACGCAGCAGCCGCCACAGCATTGAACCCTGTTCCCACGCTGGCATCCACTGCAGCATCGCAAACAGCGCCGCCGCCATCGCCAGCACCGCAATCAGCAGACGGATTAGAAAGCCTGTCCAGCCGGGCTGTGGCATAAAGATCTGCTTTTTACGCAACTGCCAGTAGAGCAGCGCTGCATTAAGACAGGCCGCGAGACCAATCGACAGCGACAAACCGGCGTGCTTCAGCGGGCCGATAAACGCCAGGTTCATCAGCTGAGTCATAATCAGAGTAACAATCGCGATTTTAACCGGGGTTTTGATGTCCTGCCGCGAGTAAAAGCCCGGTGCCAGCACTTTAACCACAATTAAGCCCATCAGCCCGACGGAATAGGCGATCAGCGCCCGCTGGGTCATTGCCGCATCAAAGGCGGTAAACTTACCGTACTGAAACAGCGCCACGGTCAGTGGGCCAGAAAGCATCCCCAGTGCCACCGCACTCGGCAGCGCCAGCAAAAAGCAGAGGCGTAAGCCCCAGTCCATCAGCCGGGAATATTCATCGTGATTGCCGCTGGCGAAACTCTTAGCCAGCGAAGGCAGCAGGATGGTTCCCAGCGCCACGCCGAGCACGCCGGACGGAAATTCCATCAGCCGGTCAGCGTAATACATCCACGACACCGATCCTGATACCAGAAAGGAGGCGAAAATGGTGTTGATGATCAACGAGATCTGGCTGACCGAGACGCCGAGAATCGCCGGTCCCATCTGGCGCATGACCCGCCAGACGCCGGCATCACGCAGGTTCAGGCGCGGCAGCACCAGCATGCCGAGCTTTTTCAGGTGCGGCAGCTGATAACCGAGCTGCAGCACGCCGCCTGCCACCACCGCCCACGCCAGCGCCATCACCGGCGGATGGAAATGCGGTGCAGCAAACAGCGCGAAACCAATCATGCTGATATTCAGCAGGGTCGGGGCAAACGCCGGAACCGAGAAGCGGTTCCAGGTGTTCAGCACCGCCCCCGCCAGCGAGGCAAGCGAAATCAGCATGATATAAGGAAAGGTCACCCGCAGCAGCGAACTGGTCAGCGCGAACTTATCGGCGCTGTCGGCAAAGCCCGGCGCAGTGACCATAATCACCCACGGCGCGGCGATCATCCCTGCCACCGTGACCAGCGCCAGCGCCAGCGTCAGCAGGCCGGAGACATAGGCGAGGAACAGCCGCGTCGCTTCATCGCCCTGCTTACTTTTGTATTCCGCCAGAATCGGCACAAACGCTTGTGAGAAGGCGCCTTCAGCAAAGATACGCCGTAAAAGATTGGGCAGTTTAAAGGCGACAAAGAACGCATCGGTCGCCATTCCGGCGCCAAACACCCTGGCCACAATGGCATCTCGGGCAAAGCCCAGTACGCGGGAAAACAGGGTCATGGAACTGACCGCTGCCAGCGATTTCAACAAATTCATAATTGACGGCGCATCCTGAAAAGAATCGGCAAAATGAGAGACTTAGCGCGGGCATCCGGATGATGCCCGGCGATAGTCTACTGCCACGGCGGGAAATGACCAGCACGGAGTGTTACAAGGCATTATTACTGTGTGGCATCACGCCACAGTTTTTCCACCACACGCTGCGCCAGCAGGGCCTGTTCACCGCTGGTTTCGGGCATCGTCTGATTTTGCACGCACTGGATAAAATGGTGTGCCGCGCCGCTGAAGCCGCGCTGCACCAGATGGCTCTGCCAGGCGGGCGGCGGCGCGATCAGCAGACCGTCGGTGGTTTCCTCCTGCCAGTCGCGCATTTCACTGATATCAATGCATTTGCGCTCGCACACCGCGCTGACCCGCTCACGCTGGCTGCCGGCACGCCGGTGCATGCTGGTGGTGATCGGCACGCCGGCCACGGTAAAGTGGTGTTCAGCGTAAAGCATTTCTCCCTGCGCGGTGGTGGTAATGCGCCCCTGCACGTCACTCAACGGCTGACCGCCGAGCCACAGCGCGGTATCCACCACGTGCAGATAGTCATCCAGCAGGGTAAAACGCAGATCGTGCGGTCCGACGCTGTCGCTGCGGTGTTTTTCAATCCGCAACGAGGCGACACTGCCCATCTCAGCTTTGAGCTGCTGATAGCGTGGAGCAAAGCGACGATTAAAACCCACCATCAGTTTGCGCTGCTGCTGTGCGGCAAGTTCAACCAGCGCTTCCGCCTGATCGAGGGTTTCCGCCAGTGGCTTATCAACACAAACATCTTTGCCGGCCAGCAGCAGCGCCCTGACTACCTGATAATGGGTCGCGGTGCTGCTGTGGACGAACACCGCATCGCAGGCGGCGGCTAGTTGGTCGAGCGAACTGAAACAGGGCATGCGAAAACTGTCGCAGATCGGCCGGGCTTTGGCCTGATTGGGCGAAAAGGCCCCCGCCAGCGTCCAGTCAGTGGCCGCTGACAACACCGGCAGCCAGGCTTTCTGCGCGATACCGCCCAGTCCCACCACGCCAATACGTAACGTCATCTTAGCTCTCCGGTTGCAGCAGTTGACTGAGTTGCGCCTGCAGTTGCGCCACCTGCTGTTCCAGCGCGGTAACGCGCGCGGTGAGATCGTCCGGCTCTGCGGCGTCGTTCTGCTGTGGCCGTTCCGCCTCATCGCTCAGCAGATGGATAAATCGGTGTTCGCGCCGACCCGGCTCTCGCGCCAGACGGATCACCGTGGCGCTGTCATCACGCTGCAGCAGCGCGTTGAGCGTCTGTTCCACTTCACTGACGTCGGTAAATTCATGCAGCCGTCCGCTGCGGGTACGCAGTTCACCCGGCGTCTGGGCACCGCGCAACAGCAGCAGTGTGAGTACAGCCACTTCCGCGCTGTTAAGCTTCAGCGTGCCAAAGGCGGAGTTGCAGAAGCGCTGGGCATATTTAACCACCCGCTGGCCCGATGCGCTGCTGGCGGTCACCAGATGCATTTTTTCCAGCTGATCGAGCTGATTCTGCACCTCGGTCTCGCTCAGGTTCATCACCGGCTCACGGTTCGATTTCTGATTACAGGCGCTGACCACGGCATTCAGTGACAGCGGATACTGCTCCGGCGTCGTCACCTCTTTCTCCAGCAGACAGCCCAATACGCGCAAAGCCGCTGCTGACAACGTCAATTTCATGCTGACTCCTTATTATTATCCACGCCGATCGGGCGTCCATTCTCGCCAGGTTAATGCCGTCAGGACGTGATCCTGCCAGCGGCCGTCGATCAACAGATAATCTTTGGCGTAACCCTCTTTTTCGAATCCGAGCCGCGCCAGCAAATCGCCGCTGCGCTGGTTGTGTGGCATATAGTTAGCCATGATGCGGTGGATATGCTGCTGACGCTGCATATAGCGGATAGCCGACTGCAGCGCTTCAAACATCATGCCCTGCCCCTGCCATTTCTCGCCGAGTGAGTAGCCCAGATAACAGGCGTGGAACGAACCGCGCAACACGTTGCTGAAGTTAGCGACGCCGCGCACCTCAGTTTCATTGCTGTCCATCAGAATGAAATAGAATGCCGATCCCTGCTTATGCATATCGGTAATCAGCCCAAGACGCGCCTGCCAGCCTGAGGGATAGCAGTGGCTTTCATCGCGCACCGGTTCCCACGGCTTTAAAAACAGGCGGTTTTCTGCGTAATAATCTGCCAGCCGCCAGGCATCACGCTCGTGAACCAGACGGACCACCAGCCGGTCGGTGGTTAATCGCACCCTGGGCGCGGCAGAACGATAGCCAAACATCCTGACTCCTGAAATCAATGGCCGATAATGATGAGCCGTAATTACCCTGCTTTCACTATAACCGCCGCCTGGGCTGCGGTAAAACGTTACCGGCGTTCAAGCTGCAAACACCTTGATTTTGCTCTGTTATCGTCGTCGATATGTGTGGTGATGACCGGCCCGGCCGTGCGCGGGCGGCCATCGGCTTCTCTGGCGTGCCATCAAGCATCTGCCAGCCGGCCCGGCCCCGCGCGGGCGGCCATCGGCCCCACGCCCGAGGCGGACACAGGTTTGCCCTGCCGCTTAATCTCTTCCATACTTTTTGGCGAGTCCGAAAACAGGATGAATTGATTCATGCTGTCAACAAAGGAGATCAGGATGAAGCTGTATATCTATGAACACTGCCCTTTCTGCGTTAAGGCGCGGATGATTTTCGGCCTGAAAAATCTGCCGGTTGAGCTGGTAGTGATGCTCAATGATGACGAAGAAACGCCGAAACGACTGATCGGTCAGAAAATGGCCCCGATTCTGCAAAAGCAGGATGGCAGCGCCATGCCGGAGAGTATGGATATCGTGCATTATGTTGATCGGCTGGAGGGCGAGCCACTGATCACCGGTGCCCTTAATCCGGCCATCGCCGACTGGCTGCGCCACATGAACAGCTACGTTAACAAACTGCTGTTGCCACGCATCGCCGAGGCACCTTTCGCTGAGTTTGCCACCCCGGAAGCGCGCGACTACTTCCGCAACAAAAAGCAGGCCAGCATCGGGGATTTCACCGAGCTGAAAAGTCATGCTGCCGGGATGATCAAAAATGTCAGCGGCGATCTGCGCCAGCTCGACAAATTAATTGTTCAGCCGAATGCGGTTAACGGTGAACTTTCTGAGGATGATTTTAATCTGTTTCCGCTGCTACGCTCGCTGACGCTGGTTGCCGGTATCGACTGGCCGGCCAGAGTCGCGGAGTACCGCGATAATATGGCCAAGCAAACCCAGGTCAATCTGCTCTCCTCGATCGCCCAGTAACCCCTAACGGATGAGAAACCGAATGCGTTTCTCATCCCTTTCCTGATGACACCTGACAGGCATTCAGGCACGCTATGCGCTGTTCAATTAGCTTCGTCATTTAGGATGAATATCGATGAAAAAGGGTTTTTCCGGCCTTGCCGCTCTGTTACTGGTGCTGCTGGTTAGCGGCTGTAATCAACTGACGCAGTACACTATCAGCGAACAGGAAGTGAATCAGGCGCTGCAAAAGCACAATAACTATGAGAAAGATATCGGGCTCTCCGGACTGGTTAACGCCCATATCGTGCTCAATAATCTCACCAGCCAGATTGGCCGTGAAGAGCCAGGCAAAGTGACGCTTTCCGGTAACGCGAAGATCAATGTCACTTCGCTGTTCGGACCGCAGCAGGCCGATATGCAGCTGAAGATGCGCGCTCAGCCGGTGTTCGATCAGCAGCAGGGAGCAATATATTTGCGCGATCTGGAGATTGTTGATGCGCAGGTCACGCCAGATAAAATGGCCTCGATCATCAAGACGCTGACGCCCTATCTGAATCAGTCGCTGAAAAGTTATTTCGATCAGAAGCCGGCTTACGTGCTAAGTACCGATCGCAGTAAAGCGGAGTCGCTAGCGAAGAAATTTGCCAAAGGGCTGGAAGTAAAACCGGGTGAGCTGGTGATCCCGTTTACTGACTGAACAACGGCCGCGCCTGAGGGCGCGGATTTTCATCCGGCTGCAAAAAGCAGGTGCAAACGGTTGCCTGAATCCTTATGCTTAGACCCCGGCCTAAACGTGCCTTTCGTTTCCTTTCTGCCGGAGCCTTATTAATGACTGCACAACCTCAGCAACTTACTATCCGCCGTCCTGACGACTGGCATATTCATCTGCGTGACGATGAAATGCTTAAAACGGTGCTGCCGTATACCAGCGCGGTGAATGGTCGTGCCATTGTGATGCCCAATCTGGTGCCGCCGGTGACCAGCGTGGCGGCCGGTGAAGCCTACCGCGATCGGATTCTGGCGGCGCTGCCCACTGACCACGCCTTCACCCCGCTGATGACCTGCTACCTCACCGATTCGCTTGACCCGGATGAGCTGGAGCGCGGCTTTACTGCCGGCCTGTTTACCGCCGCCAAACTTTATCCGGCGCATGCCACCACCAACTCCAGCCACGGCGTCACCAACATCGGCGCCATCGCCAGCGTACTGGAGCGGATGCAGCGACTCGGTATGCCGCTGCTGGTGCACGGTGAGGTTACCGATGCCCACATTGATATTTTCGATCGCGAGGCGCGCTTTATTGAGACGGTGATGATGCCGCTTCGCCAGCAGTTTCCGGCACTGAAAGTGGTGATGGAGCATATCACCACTAAAGAGGCAGCAGAGTACGTGGCAGCGGCCGATGAGACGCTCGGCGCAACCATCACCCCGCAGCATCTGATGTTTAACCGCAATCACATGCTGGTCGGCGGGATTCGTCCGCATCTCTATTGCCTGCCGATCCTCAAGCGTAATGTGCATCAGGAGGCGCTACGTCAGGTGGTGGCCAGCGGCCATCCGCGCTTCTTCCTCGGCACCGATACCGCGCCGCACCTGCGTCACCTGAAAGAAGCCAGCTGCGGCTGCGCTGGTGTTTTCAGTGCGCCGACCTCGTTAGCGGCCTACGCCACGGTATTTGAAGAGCTGGATGCGCTGGCGCATTTTGAAGCGTTCTGCTCTGAAAACGGCCCGCGCTTTTACGGCCTGCCGCTCAACGACAGCCGCATTACGCTGGTACGTGAATCATGGCAGGTGCCGGAGAGCATCGCGCTCGGCGCGCATTCACTGGTGCCGTTCCTTGCCGGTGAGACGCTGAACTGGCGTATTGCATAATTTCGCTTGCCTCCAGCCTGATGATACTGTAAATATATACAGTATCTTATCTGGAGGCTCCTATGCGTGTTGAAATTACCGTATCGAATACCCGACCTCTTCCTGCGGGCGCGATAGAAGCGCTGAGCGACGAGCTGTCGCGCCGCATTGACGAACAGTTCCCGGACAGCACCAATCACGTGAAAGTGCGCTACGCCAGCGCCAATAACCTGAGCGTGCTGGGCGGGGGCAAAGAGACTCGCGATCAGATCAGCGAAATCCTGCAGCAAACGTGGGAAAGCGCTGACGACTGGTTCATTACCGATTAACCGCCTCTGTGCTGTTTTTGCCGGGTTTCGCCACCCGGTTTTTTTATCTTTTCTCCCCTCTCGCACTTCCCCATCGCTGCATCTAGACTCTGAATGATCAATGCCCTATCCTTGCGCTCGTCATGCATAACAGGAGGTGCGATACCATGACTACTGATAAACCGGAAGAGGCGATGACCTTTGGTGAGTTGTTAGCACTGATTGGTGATCAGCAGCGTCGTTTGACGGTGCTGGAAAATGCCTTTTCCAGTCTGATTTTCTGTCTTGACGATCGTGCCAGTCAGTTGCTGGTGCACAATCTGTCACTGGAAGCTCAAAACCAGAACCATGATGAGCAACTGCAACAGCATTTTGCCCGTCTGGCCGAAGCGCTGCAAAAGCGCGGTGGCGGCATCGCACCGGAAACCCCGGCGCTTTAACCGCGGCTCCAGGTTCCCTCCCCCGCTTTTCTGCTGCTATAGAATCACTGATTAAAATGCCTGACCGTCAGGCATTTTATTTTTTCATCCACCACCTTTTAAACACAAATATTCTGTGAGAAGCTGGGTGCAGGCATTTTTTCATCAGTAATAGCCCGGTTTACTGTTATAATAGTCCCGCTATTGGAATAAAAAAGCCGCATTGAACCTCATCATGCACTTCGTTTAACGAGTAATAAGGAGGTTATAATGGACAGAAGAAAAGATGTGATTCAGACCCATCCGCTGGTGGGTTGGGATATCAGTACCGTTGACAGTTATGATGCCATGATGATCCGCCTGCACTCGTTATCGTCGCAGGATCAAAAAGAAGAAGAAGCGGATGTTGGCCCGACCTACTGGCTGACAACGGATGTGGCAAGGCAGTTCATCTCGATCCTCGAAGCGGGTATCGCTAAGATTGAATCAGCCGAGCAAGTAGAACGACTCCTTAAGAAGCACTAATTCCTGCCACATCAAAGAGGCGCCCTCAGGGGTGCCTTTTTCGTTTCTGTTTCTGTTATGCTTTTGATTATCTGTCTTTTTCAGGAGCAGGGTTACCATGATTTATGATCTTATCGTTGTCGGCAGCGGCTCAGTGGGCGCGGCGGCAGGCTACTATGCGACCCAGGCGGGCCTGTCGGTTTTGATGATCGACAGCGCCCATCCGCCGCACAATCAGGGTACGCATCACGGTGACAGCCGGCTGATTCGCCACGCTTACGGTGAAGGCGAACGTTATGTGCCGCTGGTGCTGCGCGCGCAAACCCTGTGGGATGAGCTGGAACAGCGCGCCGGTGAACGTATCATGCACCGCAGCGGCGTGCTGAACCTGGCACCGATTCAGTCAGCGTTTATTCAGAACGTTATCGACAGCGCCAGGCAATGGCAGCTCAATATTGAGGTGATGCAGTCGGATGAGGTGCGCAAGCGCTGGCCGCAGATCAACGTGCCCGAAGGCTATCTGGGGGTGTTTGAGCCGCAGTCAGGCTACCTCAAATGCGAGCAGGCAGTCCGCAGCTGGATCCAGCTGGCAGAACAGGCGGGCTGTGCCCAGTTGTTCAACTGCCCGGTGTCTGAAATAGGTCGCGACGGCGATTTGCAACAGGTGACTACCCTCGACGGCATATACCGCGGCCGCAAGATGCTGATCAGTGCTGGCACCTGGGTCGGTAAACTGGTGCCCAACCTGCCGGTTGCCCCGACCCGCAAGGTATTTGCCTGGTATCAGGCGGATGGTCGCTACAGTGAGAACAACCAGTTCCCGGGCTTTACCGTTGAGATGGCGGATGGCAGCCAGTTTTATGGCTTCCCGGCGGATAACAATGCGCTGAAAGTGGGACGCCATGATGGCGGCCAGCTGATGCAGCAGCCTGAAGATCGTAAACCCTTTGGCACCGTCGCGGCAGATGGCAGCGAAGCGTTTGGTTTCCTGCGTCAGTTTTTGCCGGGTGTTGGCGTGTGTCTGCACGGCGAAGCCTGTAGTTACGATTTCAGTCCGGATGAAGATTTTATTATCGATACCCTGCCAGACGAACCGAATCGGTTACTGATTACCGGCTTAAGCGGTCACGGTTTTAAATTCGCCAGCGTGCTGGGTGAACTGGCGGCAGAATTTGCTCAGCAAAAGCCGTTCTCATTCGATCTGACCCCCTTCCGCCTCTCGCGCTTTTGACTCTTCTTTCGGGTGGTATCATCTGATAGCACCCGACTGACAAAAACTGAAGAAAATTGAATATTGCTGACATTAGCAGTACAGATAATTCGCACTGAAAGTCAATTCTGGTCTTTTTTGACTGACGTCCCACGCGGTGAAAATAACTCATTCAGTAATATTGCGCATATATCGTCTTTTTAATTCACCCTTTTCACTATCGCGAAAGAAAGTTATAGAAGCGTAAGGTCGATTGCTTTTATATTTCATAATGTAGATGCTTATTTCAGATTATTTCACCTGAATAAATAAACTATGTTAAGAAATACCCCTCATCAATTTGGTCTGATCGCGGTGCTACTGCACTGGTCGATGGCGCTGGTTATCTACGCCATGTTTGCGCTTGGATTATGGATGGTCGGCCTCGGTTATTACGATAGCTGGTATCACGATGCGCCGGAAATCCATAAAAGTATTGGCGTGATTCTGTTGCTGACATTAGTGATTCGCCTGCTGTGGCGGATTATATCGCCGCCGCCTAAACCGTTAAGCAGCTATTCCCGGCAGGTGCGCATCAGTTCAGTGGTTGCGCACTGGCTGCTCTACACGCTGCTGCTGGCAATCCTGCTCAGCGGCTATTTCATTTCCACTGCCGATGGCAAGCCGATTGCCGTTTTTAACCTGTTTTACCTGCCGGCACTGCTGAGTGGTGCAGGCGAACAGGCCGATCTGGCTGGCGATATCCACCTGTGGCTGGCCTGGACGGTAGTGATCCTTTCGCTGCTGCACGGTCTGGCCGCGTTAAAACATCACTTTATCGACCGCGATACCACCTTAAAACGGATGTCAGGTTTGCTCATCCCTTTACCCGCTGAAAAGGAGAATTAATATGCTAAAGAAGACGCTACTGGCCATGACGGGCGCCAGCCTGCTGCTGGGTTCACTGACCGCTAACGCCGCTGAGTATAAAATTGATAAAGAAGGCCAGCATGCCTTTATTCAGTTTCGTATTCAGCATTTAGGCTACAGCTGGCTGTACGGCACCTTTAAAGATTTTGACGGCCGCTTTAGCTTTGATGAAAGCAACCCTTCAGCTGATAAAGTCGACGTCACCATCAATACCAACAGCATTGATACCAACCACGCTGAACGTGACAAGCATTTGCGCAGTGCCGATTTTCTGAACGTCGGGAAAAATCCACAGGCCAGCTTCAAATCGACATCAGTGAAAAAAGAGGGTGATGAGCTGGAAATTACCGGCGACCTGACGCTGAACGGTGTGACCAAACCGGTAACGCTGGAAGCGAAACTGCTGGGTGAAGGTAAAGATCCGTGGGGCGGCTATCGCGCAGGCTTCGAAGCCGAGGGCGAAATTGCGCTGAAAGATTTTAATATCACCAAAGATCTCGGACCAGCCTCGCAAAAGGTTCAGCTGATGATTTCGGTAGAAGGCGTACGTCAGTAAACGGCTATACCGCCTGAAGCCAGGCTTCAGGCGGTATCACTTATTTTTTAACCGGTGACGGGATGGTCATGTTTAACAGACCACGCGACTTGTTGAAAATTTTATTGCCGTTTTCACGCCCGGCGCGACGGGCACGCTGCTCTTCCGGCGACAGTTTCGCCTCTTCCTGACAGAGCGGACTACAGCAGTTCTCAAACTTCTCTGCACAGCTTTTACACTGAATAAACAGCAGATGGCAACCATCATTGACGCAGTTGACGTGAGTGTCGCACGGTTCACCGCACTGGTGACAGTTCGACAGCACATCATCAGAAATACGCTCACCCATCCGCTCGTCAAAGACAAAGTTTTTGCCTTTAAATCGGACCGGTAACCCCTGCTCACGGGCACGCCGGGCATACTCGATAATGCCGCCTTCGACGTGGTAGACATCTTCAAAACCGTTATGACGCATCCAGGCACTGGCTTTCTCGCAGCGAATTCCCCCGGTGCAGTACATCACAATCTTTTTGTCTTTTTTGTCCTGCAGCATATCAACCGCCATCGGCAGCTGATCGCGGAAGGTGTCGGCTGGCACCTCCAGCGCGTTATCAAAGCGACCGACTTCATATTCGTAATGGTTACGCATATCAACGAACACCGCATCCGGATCGTCCAGCATGGCGTTCACTTCTGCGGCTTTAAGGTATTGCCCCACGTCGCTGGCATCGAACGTACCGTCGGCAATGCCGTCCGCCACAATCCGGTCACGGACTTTCAGGCGAAGCACCCAGAAGGATTTACCGTCGTCGTCCAGCGCAACGTTCATTCGCAGATTATTCAGCGCCGGGTCAAAGCCGTAGAGATGGGCTTTCATCTTTTCATACTGACTGGCGGGAACGCTGATCTGGGCGTTAATCCCTTCGTGCGCGACGTAAACCCGGCCAAACACCTTAAGGGCGGTCAGACCGAGATAGAGTGCATCACGAAACGCTTTAGGATCGGCGATCTGGAAATACTTATAAAAAGAGACAGTGGTGCGCGGCTCGGTTTCAGCCAGCATGCGCGCCTTCAGCTCTTTATTGGAAACGAGGTTATGTAACACTGGCATGGTGTTCGTTCCTGTTATCAATAGAAGAAATTTAGCGCGCACATGATACCTGATTTCAACGGGATGCAAAGACCACCGGCCAAATTGATTGCCGGTTGGCTGTTTTTCCCGCACTGCCGGCTCGCCTATATTACTGACCGAAAGAATTGACGCTGACAGTGACATTTATACGCAAGATAAAAACTGGCACAATAGTGAAAATCAACGAGATATCAGCACCGCACGGTGCGCGACGCAGGAAAAAACAATTTCACATGACCCAGTTGCCTCAATTTTCACGAGAACTGCTTCACCCACGCTATTGGTTAACCTGGTTGGGCGTGTTCTTCCTTTATCTTTTGGTGCTACTTCCTTATCCCCTGCTTTATGTGCTCGGCTGCAATATTGGCCGTATAGGCATGCGCTTTATGAAGCGTCGCGTTAACATTGCACGCCGTAATCTGGAATTAAGCTTTCCGGATATGCCGCCCAACGATCGTGAAGCGATGGTTAAGCACAACTTCGAATCCGTCGGCATGGGCTTGATTGAAACCGGCATGGCGTGGTTCTGGCCCGACTGGCGGATTAACAAATGGCATAAACCTTCTGGCTTAGAGCATATTCAGCAGGCGCACGACACTCAGCGCGGCGTGTTGTTGATTGGTATGCACTTTCTGACGCTGGAGATTGGTGCCCGCATGTTTGGCATCCATAACCCGGGCATCGGCGTCTACCGGCCGAACGACAACAAGCTGATTGACTGGCTGCAGGTGCATGGCCGGATGCGTTCCAACAAAAGCATGCTCGATCGTAAAGATCTTAAAGGGATGATTCGCGCCCTGAAACGTGGCGATATCATCTGGTACGCACCCGACCATGATTACGGCCCGCGCAGCAGCGTGTTTGTGCCGTTTTTTGGCGTCGACAAAGCGGCCACCACGGTCGGCACCCATCTGTTAATCCGCATGGGTAAACCGGCGGTGATCCCGTTTGTACCGCGCCGTCTGCCAGAAGGCCGGGGTTATGAACTGATGATTTTACCTGACATCAGTGATGCCTTTACCCTGGCGAGCGAGGAAGAGACCGCAGCCCGGATGAATAAGGTGGTTGAGGAAGGCGTTTTACTGGCTCCTGAACAGTATATGTGGCTGCATCGCCGCTTCAAAACCCGTCCGGAAGGGGAACCCTCACGCTATTAAATCACCGACGCTAAACGGTCGCTATGGGGCCGTTTAGCGCGATTTTCGCTTTATTCCTGCCCGGCTAAAACAATCTTTTGCTGCTGCCAGCCTACGCCGGCCCGATTCCCGGTCCAGTAATTAATCAACACCGCGATCGGATTAACTGATAACTGCACGATATAATTAGCATCCTTAACCCATCTACAGTGAGTTAGCAGGGCTGGCGTCCTTTTTTGTGCCGGATAAATTAATTTTTTAACGATTTATTATATTCACCGGCGGCGCTAATTTATATGAACGCCAGGTCAATTCCTATTTAGCAAGGCTTAATCATTTCCCGCAGCTTATTAATCCAGTAAAATTAACTTAATTAACAAGCAATTGTCGTTGCGTGCTGTGTCATATTCCGTTTTTACAAAATTTCAATAGTCTGATAGGCCATTATTGCATTTGAATATGTGAGTGGTTATCGGTAATTTCTGCTGTGACAGTTAGATGCTTAACTGCGAAGGCAAAAACATAAAAAGATGACACACAGCAACCTTCTTAGCAGGACTTATAATATGAATAAAGGCCTCTACTATTATGTGACAATCAGCACCGATCAGGACAACTATCATGCGCTTCACCGGAAAGGATGCCGGCGGATGCCGGATAAAGAAGACGTAATATTTATTGGTACCTTATATAATCTGAGTCAGGCATTATCGATCGCCCGAATTAACTTTAAGAAAGTCAAGCCCTGTATAAAATGTTGTATTCGCTACTCTGCGCCGGTGATTCATGAGTCGGTGCGCCCGGTTCTGCACTTCCCGCAAAAAGGAGTCTGACCGTGAATGGCGGGAAGTGCTTTATTTCCCGCCAATCAAACCTCCCCGCCCTTTCCCTCCGCCAGATTTCGTCTATTCTTCACTGAAATCAAATCAACCAGGCAAGGAGAACAGCGATGAGCATGTACAGTACCTTAGAGGAAGCGATTGATGCTGCACGTGAAGAGTTTCTCGCTAACCACCCGGAACTTGAGGAAGGCGATGCATCGGTAAGCCAGTTTGGCCTGCAAAAATATGTCATGCAGGACGGTGATATTATGTGGCAGGCGGAGTTTCTGGCTGACGAAGGCGATGCAGGTGAATGCCTGCCAATTCGCAGCGGTGAGGCCGCTCAGGCGATTTTTGATGCTGACTTCGATGAGGTTGAACTGCGTCAGGAGTGGTTAGCGGAAAACACCCTGCACGAGTGGGACGACGGCGAGTTTCAGCTGGAGCCGCCGCTGGATACCGAAGAGGGTGAAGCCGCTGCGCAGGAGTGGGAAGATGATAACAGCGACTCCGATCGCGGTTATTCGTAAGGACCATGGCTGGCGTCGACCGGTAACAGCAGGGTGTCAACCACCAGCGACAGCGGCAGGTCAAGGATAGTCAATACGCGCCAGGCGCCGTCACGTACATCCCACTGTACCCCAGGATAGTACTGATTACCGTGCCCCTGACCGGGCACGGTACGGCTGATAATACTGCCGCAACCGCTCAGACAGATCACCGCCAGCGCTAACACCGCTGTTTTCAGACACCGTTTCACCACTGATACCCGCCACTAACAATCATTATCGTTATCCCGCGCTGCGCGCCCCGTTAGCCCGATTTATCCCGCCACAACCAGCTCAACTCTGCTGTTACTCTGGCCGCGAATAACCGGCAAAAAAAAGCGGCATCGCTGCCGCTTTTTCATTTTACGCGTTTTTGACCAGCGCGTTGGGGTTGAGGGTGAGTTTTTGATAACTCTCCACCCACTGATGATACTTCTCAGCGTTCTCCCACAGCCGGGTATGCACACGTGCCAGCACCACCGGATCGCTGATCAGCTGTAAACGCTGTTCACGATTCAGTTTATCCGGCGAATCGCTTAACGCCTGATCGACGCGGCGATCGCGGGCGTAGTCGAGTAGCTGACTCTGCTTATGCCGTGACGTCGCCAGTGCCGTCGCCAGCGCGTTAAACGCCGGGTGGAACAGCGCGTGCATAAAGCCATTTTCCAGCGCCCGCTCACGGTTAAGCTGCAGGTAGTGATCGGTGTCCACCAGCTCTTTCGGCGGCTCATACTCTTCCGGGATCAGGAACAGTCGGGCCTTCTTGCTCTTGATACCGATGGTTGCCCGGCTCGACATCACCGACACAAACGGCGACAGAATCAGCGAGAAGACAATCGGTGACAACCACCACAGGAAGTTGAGATCCAACAGTCCCATACCGATTGCCCACACCAGTCCCAGTGCCATCTGCGAACCGTGACGTTTAAACGCCTCGCTCCACGGCGTGGCATCATCGTCACGCTGTGGCGAATTCCATACCACTTCCCAGCCGAGGAAGGCGCTGACCACGAACACGGTGTGGAACAGCATGCGCACCGGAGCCAGCAGCACCGAGAACAGCATTTCCAGCATCAGCGAGATGAACAGACGGATCGCGCCACCGTAGGTTTTCGCCCCTTTGCACCAGATCAATATCACGCTCAGCAGTTTCGGCAGGAACAGTAATATCAGCGTGGTGGAGAACAGCGCTATCGCCAGTTCCGGACGCCACTGCGGCCACACCGGGAACAGCTGGCGCGGTTGCAGGAAGTAGGTCGGTTCCATCAGCGTATGCACCACCTGCAAGGCGGTAGAGAGCGCCAGGAACATGAACCACAGCGGTGCTGACAGATAAGACATCACACCGGTCAGGAACACCGCACGGTGAACCGGGTGCATCCCTTTCACCAGGAACAGTCGGAAGTTCATCAGGTTACCGTGGCACCAGCGACGGTCACGCTTCAGCTCATCCAGCAGGTTCGGTGGCAGCTCTTCATACGAGCCCGGCAGATCGTAGGCAATCCAGACGCCCCAGCCGGCACGACGCATCAGCGCAGCTTCAACAAAGTCGTGCGACAGAATCGATCCGGCAAAGGAGCCTTCACCCGGTAACGGTGCCAGCGCACAGTGCTCGATAAACGGTTTCACCCGGATAATCGCGTTGTGCCCCCAGTAGTGGGATTCCCCCAGCTGCCAGAAGTGCAAGCCAGCGGTAAACAGCGGACCGTAAACGCGGGTGGCAAACTGCTGACAGCGCGCATACAGCGTGTCCATACCGGATGCTTTCGGCGACGACTGAATAATACCGGCGTTGGGGTTGGCTTCCATCATGCGAACCAGACCGGTCAGACACTCACCGCTCATGACGCTGTCGGCGTCCAGCACCACCATGTAGCTGTAGTTGCTGCCCCAGCGACGGCAGAAGTCATCGATGTTGCCGCTTTTACGCTTCACACGACGACGACGACGGCGATAAAAAATCTTGCCGGCACCGCCGACGTCGCGCACCAGCTCCATCCAGGCTTTCTGTTCGGCGATGGCGATATCAGCGTCGTAACTGTCGCTGAGGATGTAAACGTCGAAATGCTCAGCGTTGCCGGTCCGCACCACCGATTCCCAGGTGGCTCGCAAACCGGCGTAAACCCGCTCAACATCTTCGTTGCAGATCGGCATAATCAGCGCGGTACGGTGCGCCGGATTAAGCGGTTCATCCCCGACAGTAGAGTAGGAAATGCTGTATTTGTCGCGACCAATCAGTAACTGCAGGAAGCCCATCAGCGCGGTCCAGAAACCGGCCGAGACCCAACAAAACAGAATGGCGAACAGGAACAGGATGCCGGTCTGCAACACATACGGCAGGATCTGCATCACCGACTGCTGCCAGTTCTGATTGATCATCTCCATCGGATCCAGCAGCGTCCAGCCCTGATACGGCAGAATGGTCTTCATGTACCAGGTGGCAACCACGGTCTGCATGATGGTGAGGATCAGCAGGATATAGCGGCGAATCGATCCGACATGACGCCATTTCTCTTCTGCACGCTGCTCTTCCGCATTGGCGTAGCGCGGCACCGATTTATGTCCACGCAGTGAGTCCCAGGCGCGCGCGACCGGGTTGGTCCGCCACGCTTCCGGGAACATCAGCGAGCGTTTGACCTTCGGCATCGCCTTTAGCGTGGTACGATCGAGGTCATCTTTACCCAGCTGCTGACCGTTAGCGAGCGAGTCGGGCCAGGCCATTTCGACCCGCGATGACACCGATTTTAACGGCGCATCATCGGGACGATCGCTGGCGGCCACATCCTTGCCCAGCGCATCATGAATGAAGTGAAACGCTGCCGCATTCTGCAGCGAGGCGCTGAGGCGCGCCTTCCCCGCCGCATCCAGCGGCAGGGATTCCACGTAACGTTGAGGTGTAAAAGTCGATTTATTCATTGGCAGGTAACTGATAGCTCCAGGTTTCCGTCAATGTCTTGTCGCCGCTAACCAGCGCCGCACGCATTTCGGTGGGCTGCTTGTTGTCTTTCACACGCAGACGCAACACCAGACGCCAGCCTTTAGTGACCGGGTTATAACGTACGCTCTGCTCCACCACATCCGCGTTTTTACCCACGCTGACCTGCGGTGCCACCTGGCTGTTCTCCGCCATCTTGCTCATGTCTTTACCCACGAAGTCGATGGTGAAAGCCACGGTGCCATCTGGCTGGCGCACCAGATTAGACTGCTTCACGTCACCCGCTGAACGCAGGGTATTTTTCACCCATGCGGTATCGTCAGAGTGCAGCTGATTTTCATCACGTGAGAAGTGCAGGCGATATTTGAAGTTCATCTCTTTGCCCGGCTCCGGCAACGTCTCCGGGGTCCAGAACGCCACGATGTTGTCGTTGGTCTCATCAGCCGTTGGGATCTCAACCAGTTCTACCCGGCCTTTGCCCCAGTCGCCTAATGGCTCAACCCAGCCGCTTGGGCGCAGGTCGTAGCGATCGTCAAGATCCTGATAGTTGTCGAAGTTACGTCCACGCTGCAGCAGACCAAACCCTTTCGGACTCTCGATGGTGTAGGTACTGACCGCCAGATGGCGCGGATTATTCAGCGGACGCCAGATCCATTCACCGTTACCACTGTGAATCGACAGACCGTCTGAGTCATGTAACGCCGGACGGAAGTTACTCACGTTGGATGGCTGGTTCTGACCGAACAGGAACATACTGGTCAGCGGCGCTACGCCCAGTTTACCGACGTTGTCACGCAGGTAGACTTTCGACTGCACGTCAACGGTCGACGCCTGGCCCGGACGCAGCACAAAGCGATAGGCACCCGCGGCGCGCGGCGAATCGAGCAGTGCATAGATCACCAGCTGTTTATCCTGCGGCTTCGGACGTTCAATCCAGAACTCTTTGAAACGCGGGAACTCTTCACCGGACGGCAGCGCAGTATCAATCGCCAGGCCTCGGGCCGACAGCCCATAAACCTGACCGGCACCGATTACCCGGAAATAGCTGGCACCGAGGAAGCTGGCGATCTCATCGTCTTTACCCTTGCTGTTTAACGGGTAGAGCACTTTGAAACCGGCAAATCCGAGGTTTTTCACCGCATCGGCATCATGTTTTACATTGCCAAAATTAAAATAATCGGGGCTGTATTTGATCTCTCGCACCGCGTTCGCGGTCACTTCATTAATTTGCACCGGGGTGTCGAAATACATCCCCTGGTGATAAAATTCCAGCTTGAACGGCGTGCGCAGTTTGCCCCAGTACGCTTTATCGTGGTTAAACTGGATCTGCTGATAATCAGCAAATTTCATTTCACGAAATTGAGAGGGTAAATTGCTTTTTGGCGCTTCGAAGCTTTTCCCTGCCAACGCTTTGGCTTGTCTGGCAACATCATCGATGTTAAACGCCCAACTGTTATTGGCGTATAACGCCAGCAGAACCGCAGTACCAATCCAGCGTACCTTCATCAGTCCGGCTTTATTTTTTTCTTTAGTCAGCACATCCCCCCCTTTCGTGTGCTTAAATCAAACCCGCTTATCTTAAAGGATTATTCGGTTTTCCGACAGCTTATGCGCAACATTGTTCCCGCATTTCGTCAGGCAAACACCCGCTTTTAGGACAATTAAACACTACGGATTCCACTGATAGTATACCTTGTTTATCGCAGGTAGAATTCTGCCCGAGCATAATCCGGTTTCAGGGCGAAACCGGTCATACGTACTAACGAACTGGAACTTTATGAGTACAGCAAAACCTGAACGTGAATACTTCCTCGACTCAATCCGGGCGTATCTGATGTTACTGGGAGTACCGTTTCACGTCTCCCTGATTTACTCGACGCAGAAATGGGCAGTTAACAGCACAGAAGCCTCGCTATGGCTGACGCTGTTCAATGACTTTATTCATGCGTTTCGTATGCAGGTGTTTTTCGTCATCTCGGGCTATTTCTCTTACATGCTCTATCTGCGCTATCAGCCGCGACGCTTTCTGAAGGTGCGGCTTGAGCGGGTTGGCATCCCGTTACTGACGGCTATTCCGCTGATAACCCTGCCGCAGTTTTTTATGCTGAAAAACTGGACCAGCAAGCTGGCCGACTGGCCGCGCTTCAGCCCATATGAAAAATTTAATAACCTGATGTGGGAGCTGATCTCGCACCTGTGGTTTCTGGTGGTGCTGGTGATGCTGACAACCCTTGGGATGGTGACATTCCGCTGGTTGCGCGATCAGCACAGCACCACTGATTACAGCCGGGTCGGCTGGGGTTCACTGGCCGCGGGCGTCACGGCCTGGGCATTACTGTGGTGTCTGTTCCGCCGCCTGATCTTCCTGTTCCAGCCAGCCTGGCTGATGGATGGCCTGTTCAGCATTATCGTGATGCAAACTCTCTTCTATCTGCCGTTCTTTATGCTGGGCGCGCTGGCATGGAAACATCCGCCGCTGAAGCAGTTGTTTGTGCGTTTCAATCCGCTGATGTGGGTCGGCGCGGTGGTGATGTTTATTGCCTACTGCGCCAATCAGCGCCTGAGCAGCGGCGAAGGCTGGCTGTATGAGCTGGATGCCCTGATTTCAACCCTGATGGGATTGTGCATGCTGAGCGTCTGCTTCTGCTTTGGCCACAAGCTGCTGAACGCGCATTCGCCGCGCATCATGTACCTGGTCAATGCGTCGTTGTTCATCTATCTGGTGCACCATCCACTGACCCTGCTGTACGGCATCTACGTCACCCCGCGCATCGAAAACAACACGCTGGGCTTCTTCCTCGGCCTGCTGATGGTGTTCGGGATCGCCTTCCTGCTGTATGAAATTCATCTGCGGATACCGCTGCTGCGTTTCCTGTTCTCGGGTAAGTTTGAACGCAAATAAGCCGGGTAAAGGCAATTGATGGGTTTGGCTTCCGTCTGCTGACGCGTTCAAGCGATGGGAGCATAGGTCAGAAGTAAAGCGGACAAAAACGCCGGGAGCGTTTTTGAACAACGCAGAGCGTTGGCCCGGCGACGGGCGCACCTCAGGGATGCGGTGCGTAACCGCCCGCGCTGAGCCCGCCAGAGATGGCGGGTTTTGCGTCTTTGCGGAGGCCGTATGCTCCCTGAGCCTGAGCCTGAGCCTGAGCCTGAGCCTGAGCCTGAGCCTGAGCCTGAGCCTGAGCCTGAGCAGCGCCCAGCTTACAGCAGCCACTCAATCGGCAAGCGCCACACCAGCCGCACCTGCAGCCGCTGCCACCACGAGCAGCCAGGCTCGTGCTTGTGCACCACCTGTTGCGCTTCATCCGGATATTCCAGCCAGTTGACCCGCCCCCACTTATCCAGCCGCAGCGTCCAGGCACGATCGCGCATCGACTGGCTAAAACGCTGATGGGTTTCCTTTGCCAGCGCCTCGCTCTCAATCACCAGCCCCATTTCGGTATTGAGTACCGCTGAACGCGGATCAAAGTTGAATGAGCCGATAAACAGCGTTTGCTGATCGACCGAAAAGGTTTTGGCATGCAGGCTAGAGCCAGAATTACCGGTTAAGCCACGATCGTGCGGCGCATCCTGCAGCGCCGCCTGCGGCTTCAGTTCATAGAGGGCGATGCCGTGACGCAGCAGCTTCTTGCGCCATTTAGCGTAACCGGCGTGCACAATCGACACATCATTGGCGGCCAGCGAATTGGTCAGAATGGCAATCTTTACCCCTTTGCGCTTCAGCGACAGCAGCTGCGCCACGCCGGCGCGGGTCGGGACAAAATAGGCGGAGATAATGTCGAACTGCCGCTGCGGCGTACCGATCACCTCCAGCATCCGTTGCGGCAACAGCGTTTTCCGACGCGCTTTGCCCAGCCCCTTACGCGGATCGTCACTCAGCAACCGGGTTCTGGCCCAGGTCAGCGCTAACCTGCCCTGCTCCAGATCCTGCAGCAGCGAGGCGCTTTCAAGGCGCTGCAGATAACGCTGTACCGCCTCGCTGTGACGCCACTCGGCCGGCAGGCTAACGCTGTCTTCCTCCCGCTCCTGCTCGTCCAGCACCTGCTGCAGCGGCGAGACCGGCCGGCTGTTCCAGTAGCGTTCAAAATCCTGCGCCACCTCATCGACCACCGGGCCGATCGCCAGCACGTCGAGATCGGCGAACAGCGGCTCATTGCCGGTTCCGAAATATTCATCGCCGACGTTACGCCCGCCGACCACCGTGGTGACGCCATCAACGGTAAAGCTTTTATTGTGCATGCGGCGGTTCAGCCGGGCAAAGTCGGTCAGGTAGCCCAGCGCCCGCAGGGTGCGAAACGAGAAAGGATTAAACAGTCGCACCGCAATATTGGGGTGACGATTGAGCTGGGCCAGCGTTTCATCCAGGCCCGGCGTATTGTTGTCATCCAGCAGCAGACGCACTTTCACCCCGCGCTGTGCCGCCTCCAGCATCGCGCTGAACAGCAGCCGGCCAGAGAGATCGTTTTGCCAGATGTAGTACTGAATATCGAGCGAACGCTCCGCTTTTTGCATCAGCAGGTAGCGCGCCGCAAAGGCGTCCAGCCCGTCGCTGAGCGGATAAATCCCGCTGAGCCCCGGATGGCGCTGGCACTGTGGCACCAGCTGCGCTTCCAGCCAGCTGGGCTGTTCGGATTGCTGAGACAGCTCAAACGCTTCGGTCATGACCATTCCCTGTAAAATGCAGTTATTTTTATTATTCCCCGGCCCGCGGTCTGACGCTATACGATCCTTCCGACTTGCTAAAAACGCTGCGACCGGTTTTTAGTCTAGACTTAGTCGGACGATCTGTGACCGGCATCGGCCCGGCAGGAGAGGAATATGTCACATCAACCCCTTACAGACGCCCGCCAGCGCCATCATCCCAGTCTGTTCCGCAGCTTTTTCCAGGGCAGTTTTCCCTGTTCCACCGCCTGCCGCACGCCGGGAAAACGACTCGACATGGTTATCAGCAGCGGCCACGATATGCTGCTGGAGAGGGATTACGCCGCGCTGGCGGAACAGCATCTTTTCACCGCGCGCGACGGCGCACGCTGGCACCTGATTGAAAAAATTCCCAATCAGTATGACTGGCAGAGCTTTCTGCCGATGATCGCTGCGGCGCAGCGCCAGAATTTACAGATTATCTGGGAACTGGCGCACTTCGGCTATCCCGATCATCTTAATATCTGGAAAGCGGAGTTTGTTGACCATTTTAGCCGTTTCGCCCGGGCGATGGCTCAACTGATGCGCGATGAAGGCATCGAACAACCGTTTTTCACACCAGTTAATCAAATCTCTTTCTGGTCGTGGGCCGGTGCCGATGTCGCCTGGTTTAATCCACACGCGGCGGGACGCGGCAAAGAGCTGAAGCGTCAACTGGTTCGCGCCTCGCTGGCGGCCATTCATGCCATTCGCGAGGTCTACCCGAATGCGCGCTTTGTGCTGACCGATCCGCTGGTTCAGATTGCCCATCATGCCGACAATCCGGACAGTAAACCCTACGCCGACGCCCAGCATCAGGCGCAGTTTGAAGCCTGGGATATGCTGGCTGGCCGCCTCGACAAAGAGTTAGGCGGCAGTGAAGACTGTCTCGATATCCTCGGCCTGAATTACTATCCCGATAATCACTGGTTCTTCCCCGATCGGCCGATGTCACCCGACGATCCGGCGCGGGTGCCGCTGCATATTTTGCTGGCACAATGCTGGCAACGCTTTCAGCGGCCGATGCTGATTGCCGAAACCGGTGCCGAAGGCGAAGCGCGTGCGACGTGGCTGCAGGAGATCAGTGAGAATGTGGCAGTGGCGCTGGATCAGGGCATTGCGGTGGAAGGGGTGTCGCTCTACCCGGTGGTGGAATACCCCGCCTGGGCTGATGACCGACGTTCACCCGGTCCGCTGCTCGGCCTGGCCGATCCCAACGGCAACCGCAATCTGCATGAAGCGCTGGCACTGGTATTGCGCAGTCAGCAGATCAAATTTACCCGACGCGATCAGACTGGCTGAGACGGCGGTTTTTTGGGGGAGCAGGACTGAACATCAAGGGAAGGATCGGTGGGATGGCGTACATCGGTTAACCAGGTCATGGTGAACAGAAAGGTGACGCCAATCAGACAGGCCGCCAGCAGGCCGATAATTGCGATCAGTTTGTCATCTCTGGATTCCATCGCCTTCTCCTGTTCCATTCCCTTGAATTACGCCGGAGTCAGCTCATCCAGAGCGTAATCATCAGGACAAAGATTATAAGCGTAACCGAGGTCACCGCAAGCACCACAATCGCAAAGTGCGCATCGTCGAGCGACTGGCGAATCGGCTCATCCTGATCGTCGGGTGGCGATGGTAACGACATGGGCTTCCTGTAAAATTCGGTGAACGGGCGAAAAAGCAGCGCGTCACAGTGTAGATGAAAGCCTGTTTTTCGTCCGGTTCTTTCGCCCGAAAAAAAAACGGAGCGCGTGCTGCGCTCCGTTATCCTTTCAGCTCCGCCGATCAGAAGTCGTAGGTCACCCCAACTTTCAGCGTACGACCATCGCCCTGCGACAGATAAGTGCCGGTATCATCAACGTTGGCCCAGTACTTCTCATTGGTCACGTTTTCGACCCCGACGCGCCACACCATATCATTCTGGTTGAGCCGGGTGCGGTAACGCAGTCCGAGATCCAGCGTGGTATAGCTGTCGATTTTTTTACTGTTCGCCGCATCAGCCCACTGTGAACCGGTGTGGGTGATCAGCGCGGTAGCGGTCAACCCTTCCAGCGGTTTAATGTCATATTCGGCACCCAGCGTATAGTTATCGCGTGGCACCCCCACCGCCTGTTTGCCGTCATAGGTGCCGCCGGAGGTTTTGGTCATCACCGGATCCAGCCAGGTGGCGCTGGCGTTAAGGCGGAAGCCTAATACCGGCTCGCCAAACAGGTTGGTTTCAATGCCGCGATGTCGCTGCTCACCGTTCATGCCATACGCGCCATCCGCGCCAATCATCCCCGACGGTTTTTTAATCTCAAACAGCGACAGCGTGCCGCCGATGCGACCGAAATCCCCTTTCACCCCAACTTCATTTTGTTTTGAATGGGCGATGCCGGTAATGGCACCCGGATTGGTGACCGTATCATTACGCGGCGCGACCGCGCCTGGCTGCAGCGCTTCGGTGTGGTTGGCATACAGCGAAATCGACTGCCACGGCTTGTAGACCACCCCATAGGTCGGCATCCAGCGGCTATTGGTGTAGCGCGACGCGGTATCTTCTGCGCCGCTGTTGTAGTTGTAATTACGCACCCACACTTTCTGATGGCGCGCGCCAACCGTCAGCAGCAGCGAATCATCAAACAGGCCCAGCGTGTCGCTCAGCAGATAGCCCTGGGTACGCGAACGTGCAGTAGTCAGCGGATCGGAGAAGTTTCCGCCGGCAAAGTTTGCCGGCGGCGCGGCAACCTCATCCGGATGATAGATGTTGGTGTTCGCACTGGTCAGCGACATGTTGTAGGCATTTTTCGCATTGGTGGTCAGCGCGGAATAGCCAACATTGACCTTGTGCGAAATAAAGCCGGTATCGAAATTGCCGCGCAGCCCGACCATGCCGCTCATGTTGTCCTGCACGCGGTTGGTATTGAAGGTGCTGATAGTGGCATCACCCTCGCGGTTCAGCAGTTTTGGCGTGCCGTAGTTACCGGTTTCATGGGCATGCTGCGCGCCTAAACCGGCATACGCGGTCCAGCTATCGCTGAGATCGTACTCCGCCCGGGCAATACCAAACTCCGACTCCATGTCGCTGTAGACCCATTGCTGGCTGTAATTACGCGAGTTGGACGGCACGGCGGGAATAAAGTCGACGCCGCTGATGTTGATGCCCTGCAAGCCGTCGTGGAAGGTCTTTTTCTGATAGCCAACATCCAGCGAAGTGCGTAACCGATCACCGTGATAGTCGAGACCGATTGAGGCGGCGGTGGTACGCTTTTTCTCGTCATCCACGCCGCTTTCACCTTCACGATGCACCAGGTTAACCCGCACGCCAAACTGGTCGTTATCTCCAAACCGGCGTCCCGCATCAACGGTTGTGCCGATCTGCGCATCAGAGGTGTAATCCACACCGACTCGCGCCTGCGGCGTAGCGCCGGCATGTTTAGGCTCAAGGTTGATAATGCCGCCGACACCGCTGCTGGCCGCACCGTTCAGCAGGCTGTTAGCGCCTTTGAAAATTTCGACCCGATCCACCAGCGAGGCATCCATCACCTGACGTGGCACCACGCCCGGCAAGCCGCCGTAGGTCATGTCATCGCCATCCAGCAGGAAACCGCGGATACGATAGCTTTCGGCGAAGTTGCCATAACCTTTGACGTTCTGCACGCCAGCATCATTGCGCACCACATCAGCGATGGTTTTGGCCTGCTGATCCTCAATCATTTTTGCAGTAAAGCCGATGACGTTGAACGGCACATCCATTGCCTTTTGCTCACCCAGCATGCCCAGCCGGCCGCCGTGGGCAACCTGCCCCTCCAGATAAGCCGGGACCGGTTGATCGCCGCCCGGCGTGAAGTCATCGTCGGCGCTGGCGGTTACCGTCATGGTTTGTCCGCTTTGGCTGGCGTCCTGTGCGGCATCACGCGGAGCGGCAGACGAGGCTGGCGTTGCCGCCATCACGGGCAGACAGCCGGCACCGATCAGCATTGCCAACAGTGTCGGTTTACATCCTGGGGTTAAAAGGCGCTGACGCATGGTTGTTCCCTGAATTTAATTGGACTGAGAATCATTATTATTGCGGTTTGCGATTATGCGCAGGGCGTTGCCAATTGCAAGCAAAATCAGCAGTCAGCGCGGGTAATAAACAGCCGGGAACAGCCGCGCGATGACGAAGGCAGAATGCCCGTGCCCGCGCGGCATGGGCAGCGGATCAGACGCCGCGCCAGCGTTTGAAGATCAGAGAGGTATTGATGCCGCCAAAGGCGACGTTATTGCTCTGGATGTAGTCAGTCTCAATCTGCCGTGGCTCAGCCATGATGGAGTCCAGCGCGCCGCAGCTGTCAGCCGGTTGCGAAAGATTAAGCGTCGGGGCGAACCAGCCCTCACGCATCATCTCAATGCTCATCCACGCCTCCAGCGCGCCACAGGCTCCCAGCGTATGGCCGAAGGCACCGCGCGCCTGGGCATGCACCAGCGATTCGAGGATCAGCGTGCCGGCCCCCTCGCCAATCGCCTGGCTGCCGGAGGTGCAGGCGCTGGCGGTGGGGATCACCCGACCGCGCAGGCCGAAAAACAGCCCGGCATTAACCGCGGTGGTGTGCGGCATCATCTGCACATAGGTGGTGCCGGTCATATTGTTGGTGTGCTTCCCGGTCAGCATGGTGGCGAACTCACTAACCGGGCCGCGCACAGCAGCGCGGGACGCGACAGCGCCGATCCAGCAAACAAAATCTCTGACTGCTGCTGGATCGGAACCGTATCAAGGGAAAGGGTTATTCAGAGGATGACGTGGCGTTTGCTGACCAGCCGCCGCCCAGCGCGCGATAGAGATCAATCTGCGCCAGCAGCAGATTATTTTTCACCGTCACCAGATTCAGCTGGGTTGTAAACAGGGTGCGCTGAGCATCCAGCTCATCAAGATAGGAGGCGTAACCGTTCTGATAGCGGTTACTGGCGATGCGCAAGGCTTCAGCCACATAGTTCTCCTGCTTTTGCAGCTCTTCCAGTTGTGCCTCTCCCTGCCGGATCGCATCCATCGCATCGTTCACTTCTGAGAAGGCGTTACGCACCACTTTCTCATAGCCATAGAGCGCCTGGTTACGGCTGGCCATTGAGACATCCACTTCTGCGGTTAGCGCTTCACGGTTGAGCAACGGCGCCAGAATACTGCCGCCGACGCTCCACAGGCGGAACGGATTATCCGCCAGCTGATGCAGCACCGAACTCTGTAAGGTGCCGGTCGCAGTCAGGTTGAGATTGGGCAGCAGCTGCGCTTTGGCCGAAGCCAGACTGGCATCGGCGGCCAGCAGCTGGCGCTGCGCCTGAACGATATCCGGTCGGCGATTGAGCAACTGGGACGGCAGCAACGACGGTAACTGCTGCGGCGATATTTGATTGAACTGCTGTCGGCGGGCAATTTCGCGCGGGTTCATCGCCACCAGAATACTCAGCGCATTCTCCTGCCGGGCAATCTGATGCTTAAGCTGCGGTATCTGTGCTTTGGCTGACTGGTACTCCGAGGCCGCCTGCATCCACTCCAGCCGCGAGGTGTAGCCGGTTTCAAACTGGCGCTTCGCCAGGGTCAGCGAATTATTGCGGGTGATCAGCGTCGCTTCGGTGACGCGCAGCTGCTCATCAAGAGCACATAAGTTGAGATAACCCGAGGCGACCGAGCTGGCAATGGTCAGCTCCGCCGCCGATGCCGCAGCCTGTTGCGCCGCCAGCGAGGCTTGCGCCGCATCGATCGAACTGCTGCGCGCGCCCCACAAATCGACATCGTAATTGGCCTGCAGCAGGCCCTGAAAAACGTCGGTTTCATAGGGCTGGCCGGTGACGGAGGAGAGCGTACGTTCACGGGTTGCCGCCGCGCCGGCGCTCAGGGTCGGATAGTTGTCGCCCTGCGCCGCACGCAGCTGAGCGCGATACTGATCCACCCGCGAACGCGCGGTAAGGATATCGGGATTGTTGCGCAGCGCCTGCGTCACCAGCCGGTTGAGGTGCTCATCGCCAAAGGCGCGCCACCAGCCCGCTTCTGGCGGAGCAGCAGGCCCGACCCGATCGCGCCAGGCTGGCGGGATCGGCAGTGACGACGGCGCTTTTTCAACCTGGGTCGCGCAACCGGCCAGCGTCAGCGTCAGCGCGCCAATCAGTAAACCGCGGACGATCATGGTGCGCCCTCACCTGCCGGCTGTGCAGCGGTATCAATGCTCACTTCCACCGACATGCCGGGCCGCAGTTGCTGCATATCCTGCTCATCGATGCGGATACGAACCGGAATTCGCTGGGCAATTTTGACGAAGTTACCGGTGGCGTTGTCAGGCGAAATGGCGCTGAATTCCGACCCGGCAGCCGGCGAGATAAATTCAACCTGACCGGTAAAGCGTTTGCCATCCAGCGCATCGACCCGGATGGTGACCGGCAGACCGGGCCGGATCCGCGCCAGCTGCGTCTCTTTCAGGTTGGCGATGATCCACTTGTGGTTAGGTACCACCGAGGTCAGCCGCGTTCCGGCCGTGACATAAGCGCCGGTTCGCACCGACAGCTGGCCGAGCTGACCATCATCCGGCGCGATAATCCGGGTGTTGGCCAGATCGATCTCCGCCAGTTCCAGTGCCGCCTGCGCACTGGCGACGTGCCCTTCCAGCGACGCACGGTTGACGATCACCGTTTGCAGATTTTGCTCTGCGACCGCGATCTGAGCCGCAGCCTGACGGACCTGTGCCTGTGCCTGGGCGTTAGCCGCGCGGGCGGCATCCCGTTCGCGCACCGACAGCGAGCCGTCAGCGGTCAGGTTCTCTACCCGTTTCAGGTCAAAGCCGCTTTTCAGCGCCTGGGCTTTGGCGTTTTCCAGCACCGCTTTATTACTTTCAATCGTCGCCTGAGCACTGCGTCGCTGCTGCAGGTTATTGCTGAGCGCCGCCTGCTTCATCGCCAGCTGAGCCTGGGCCTGATGGACCCGCTGACGATAGATACGATCGTCGATGGTCATCAGCAGTTGCCCCTTTTTTACCGGTTGCAGATCGATGACGTCAACCGAGGTCAGGTAGCCGCTGACCTGCGGACTGATAAAGGTTACCTGACCGCGCACATAGGCATTTTCGGTGGTTTGCACTGCGCTGGTGAAAGGCCAGAGTTGCCAGGCGTAGAGAATGACTAATACGCCAATCACTACAATGCCGCTGCCGGCGGCAATCGAAAGAATACGGCGGCGGTTCGCACGGTCGCGTTCGGCTGCCTGAAGTTCGTCCTGCTGACTCATTGTTTCTCCGTGTTTTCCTGTAATGCGGCCAGCTGATGCTGCTCACGCAGGTTAAATTGCGCCTGGCGCCAGTCGAGATAACGCCGACGCGTTAACCGCCAGATCACCCACATCAGGGTGATCAATGCCAGCGCCGCCGTTAACAGATAGGTGTCGTTATAGGCCAGTACGTTGGCCTGTAAGGTCGCGACGGTTTGCAGCTGGCTGCTGCTTTGCGCGCCGAGCAGAACGTTATCGCCGACCAGGCTATTGAACAGCGCATTGTACTGGCTGAGACGTTGGTTGACGTTGGGGTCAAGCAGCGAGAGTTGATCGCTGAGCAGGCTGGAGTGATATTTTTCCCGCCAGGTCTGAAAGGTTCCGAGGATCGCTGAACCAATCAGTCCGCCAAGGTTCTGGCTCATGCCAAACAGCACCACAAAACTCACCAGATTTTTCGGCTGGGTGACCACGCTGCCAATCCCCATCAGCATCGCGGGTGCCATAAAGAAGGCGCTGCTGAAACCCAGCAGAAACTGGCTGAAGTACATATTGTTGGCGCGGGTCAGCGGACTGGAGTGCGCATCCATCAGCGACGCGATAATCATCACCACCAGCGAGGTGACGATGGGCCAGTTGAGGTGGTCAGGCTTGATGGTGAGCGCACTGGCGGCGATACCGACAATTACGCCGGCAATAATCGCCAGCGCCAGCCCGCGCATCTGATCGTTCTGTAAGCCAATCTGCTGTAAAAAGCCGACCGCGCCGGTATTCTGTTCCGCCAGTACGATGCGGATCATAATCATCACAATCCCCAGCCGGACCATCATGCCGCTGCTGAGCCAGCGGGTATTGATCAGCGGATTACGCCGGTTGTGCTCAATCACAATCGCGGCCACGATCAGCGTTAACGCGATGGCGGTGCAGATACCGAGCCACGGCGTGGTAAACCACCACTCAATCCGACCCAGTGACAGCACGCCGCACAGCATCGCCATGCCCGGAGCCAGCAGCATAAAGGTGACGAAGTCCATTTTTTCAAAGGTTTTGATACGGTCGCCGGGCGGCAACTTGACCAGCAGCACTCCGCCCAGCGCAATCAACGCCAGGCCAAGTTCAAACAGATAGAGACCGCGCCACTCATTGAGCTGCAGCAGTTCTGAAGAGAACAGACGCGCCAGCGGAATCGCCAGTTGCGACACCGTCAGCCCAATCACCAGCGCTTTCAGACGATGCTTCGCCGGCCACGCCTGCACCTGGTAATAGATGCCCAGCGAACTGAGCGCCGCCGCCACCATGCCGTGCGCGGTACGCACGATGATCGCCGAACTGAGATCGTTGGCAAACAGGTGAAAGAACGCCACCAGCACATACAGCACCAGAAACGCTTCGGTGAACGCGCGCAGGCCAAACTGCTGACGAAATTTCACCAGCAGCAGGTTGATGGAGATATTGCCCATCACGTAGACCGCTGGCAGCCAGGCAATCTCATTGGAATAGGCACCAAAGGTGCCCTGCAGATTGATCAGATTGGCGGTGACCAGCGCATTACTTAGCGCCCCGGTCAGGGAGATCAGCAGGCCAATCAGACCAAACGCCACCCGCTTCGGCAGCGGATGCAGCGGGGTTGAGGGTGACCCAGGCAGCATCGGTTTTTCATGCGGTAACCACTCGCGCGCGGCATAAGGATTGCGCTTCGCCACCTTTACATGCTTCCCATTCGCGTCAGGAGTTGCTGTAACACCCGTTCGGTCACGGCCAGATCCTGCGGATCGATGTCGGCCAGCATTTCGCTCCGCAGCGCGTCGGCCTGGGTTTTCACTTTAGCAAACGCCTGGTTGCCCTTTTCAGTCAGCACCAGATGGCGTTTACGCCGATCTTCCGGCGGCTGAACCCGCGACAGCAGCGACTGTTTCACCAGCCGGTCGACCAGCGGCACCATGCTGGCGTCCTCCAGTCCCAGCAGCTGTGCCAGCTCGGTCTGGGTCATTCTTTCAGGTTCACTGGCAATCAGGCCAATCGCCATCCAGCTGCTCATGCTCAGACCGCTATCTTTCAGATGGCGATCGACGGCCAGGCGCCAGGCGTGCGCGGTGAGATGCAGGAGATGGGTAAATGTACGAGTATGCGATGACAAATGTTAGCAACCTAATTGTTAGACATCTAATTAAATGAATGCGTTATTATACGCAAAGCCAAACGCGAATGAAAAGCGCCTGAACTGTTAAAAATTAGTGGATCGCGGCAGAATGTCCAGAGGCCGCAACCGGGAGTGAAACACCATGACTACAGCTGCAAAAAACTGGGTGGATTTGCGCCGTGACGCTGCCAGCGGCATCGAGTCGCTGCGCGCCCATTTTACCGGACACGCTTACGATCCGCACTGGCACGACAGTTATCTGATTGGCGTGACTGAGCAAGGTGTACAGCAGTTTCATTCGCGACGCAAACAGCATCAAAGCCGACCCGGAACGGTATTTATGCTGGAGCCGGAGGAATTACATGATGGCGACGCGATTAACGAACAGGGCTTCACCTATCGCATGCTCTATCTTTCACCCCAGCAGATCGCGCAGCATCTCGCCCCGCTGCTGGCGGAAGGACCGGAGCAGCGCGAGTTAGGCTTTGCGGATACGCTACGCGACGACCGCCCGCTGGCTTATGCGGTCTGGCACGCCTTCGACGCGTTGTGGCACGATCATCCGGCATTAATCAAAGATGCGGCACTTGACCGGCTGTTTGGTCAGCTGACGCAGCACCGGTTATGGCGCACGTCCGGGCCGGTTTTCCCGGATGGCCGGCTGGCGCTGCAGGCACGGGACTGGCTGATTGCTCATCATGCTGATAATCCGGGTTTGCAGCAGATGGCGCAGAGCCTGAAGCTGGATCGTTTTCGTCTGTCGCGACTGTTCCAGGCCCATTGGGGATTGCCGCCTCACGCCTGGCTGGTGCAGTGGCGGCTGAGTCAGGCCCGGCGGCGACTGGCTCAGGGCCAGCCGGTGGCCGACGTCGCCGCCGCGCTGGGTTTTGCCGATCAGAGCCATCTCGGACGCTGGTTTAAGCGCGCCTGCCAGCTTAGCCCGGCACGTTACCAGCGTGCCTGCACAAATCTTCCAGACCCGGCCTGATCCGCTTGCCACAATGCGCTTTTTAGTCAGGAGAAGCGCGATGCAGGACTTACGTTGTGTGATGATTTTAAATGCCAGCTTGTCGCCAGGCAAAGCCACCAATGCCGCTGCCGTCATGGCATTAACCCTCGGCCAGCGTCATCCGGCGCTGGTTGGCGAGGCGCTGGAAGATGCCAGTGCCCATCCCTGCCCCGGCCTGATCCCGGTCGGTATCCCGGTGCTGGCGGCCACCACCGAGCAGCTCAGCCTGCTGCGGGAAAACGCCGAACAGGCTGACTGCGATATGGTGCTGTTTCCGGAAGAGGGACAGTCCACTACCGATTACCAGGCGTTGGGTGAGGCGATGCGGCAGAAGCCGCGCCAGCAATGGCGTTTGCTGGGCATTGCGGTGGTCGGTGAGAAAAAAGCCCTGCGCAAGCTGACCGCCAGACTCGCGCTTTTCAGTTAAGGTTAACGCGGGAAGTTGTCGCACGCTTTCCGCATCATTTAAGTCAACTTTCCAGGCTGTACACATTTTCTGTACAATTTTTTTCTCGGAATATTCCTTATAAACCCCTGTTAACGCTCAAATAGCACATTTTGCTTAGGAATCCGATTGTACAGATTGGACTTCATTGTATAACTTTATCCCCACGAGTTGTTTTGCGACTCTGTAACGAATGATGCACTTGCGTCGCCTCTGAAGGTGTCAGTGGATTTCCACCTTCAGAGGTTATTTTTTTATCTGTTAATTTATGACGTTGGGTTCCTTCGCATCTGTCCATGCGGAGGTTTTTTTATGTCTTTTTGTCCTGACATCCGAAATGGAATCGGGCTGTTTTGAAGGGCTTACACATGCAGAACCACAATATGGTTCCCAGAACCGATCAGGAAATTGCCGACTACTTTAATGCTGCCGCCAATAAACCGGCCAGTGATATGGAGATGCTCGGCTTAATCGTCGCGGAGATCCTGCAGTCCGGCATGCCGGTCAGTAATAAGGCGATTATTTCTAAATTGATTCATCGGCTGGAACTGGAAAGCGACCGGGAGTCGCTGGAAATCTATCGGCAACTGCTTGAGCTGGTGGTCCATAAAACCCCGGATGATTTCTCGTTATAATCCGACTCCATGGAGGGAGTCACCCCGCCTTTTTCTGGCATCTTCGTCCAGCGCCCGGTAACATCTGCCCCGCACTTTTATCCCGACTTTCTCGCCCTTCGCGCGGGAGCAAAACAAAAAAGAGCCTGCAAACCTTTATGACTCAATCGAATGATGTCGCTGCAACACCGGTTGTAGCGAGTGATATCAGTGTCGGGCGCGTATTACGCTCTCCGGCGCTGCTGACCCGTGAATGCCTGGCCGGTGTTATCACCGCGCTGGCGCTGATCCCTGAAGTGATCTCTTTTTCGGTTATTGCCGGGGTTGACCCTAAAGTCAGCCTGGTCGCCTCGGTGGTGCTCTGTCTGACGCTGTCGATTCTCGGCGGCCGTCCGGCAATGGTCACCGCAGCGGCCGGTTCGGTGGCGCTGGTGATCGGCCCGATGGTGCATCTGCATGGCGTTAACTATATTTTGCCGGCGGTAGTGATGGGCGGCGTGATTCAGATCCTGTTTGGTCTGGCCGGACTGGCGCGCATGATGCGCTACATTCCACGCTCGGTGATGCTCGGGTTTGTGAATGCGCTGGGGGTGCTGATTTTCTTTGCTCAGGTTCCGCACGTCTGGGGACAATCATCGCTGGTGTGGATCTTCTTTGCCGTGACGCTGGCGATCGTGCTGCTGCTGCCGCGGCTGGTGAAAAGCGTTCCTTCACCGCTGGTGGCGATTGTGGTGGTAACCGGCGTTGCCCTGCTGATGGGCTACCGCATGCCGAATGTTGGCGACGAAGGCCCGATGAGCCCCGGCCTGCCCGGCTTTAATAGCCTGATGGTGCCGCTGAATCTGCAGACGCTGCAGATTATCTGGCCGACCGCGCTCAGTATCGCCTTTGTCGGTCTGATGGAGTCGCTGCTGACCGCCAAACTGGTTGATGACCTGACGGATACGCCTTCCAGCAAACGTCGTGAATCCTGGGGATTGGGCGTCGCCAACATTTTTGCTGGTTTTTATGGCGGCATCGCCGGTTGCGCGATGATCGGGCAGACCATCGTTAACGTCGAACTGGGCCGGGCACGCAGTCGGGTTTCTACCGTGGCTGCCGGGCTGGTGCTGCTGCTATTGGTTACCGGTCTGAGCCAGATTATGGCGCAAATCCCGATGGTGGTTCTGGCGGGGATTATGATGGTGGTGGCGGTGAAAACCGTCAACTGGCACAGCCTGCAGCCGGCTACGCTGAAACGCATGCCGTGGTCTGAAACGCTGATTATGCTGTTGACCGTGGTGGTGACCGTTTGGACCGGTAACCTGGCGCTGGGCGTACTGGCTGGCGTGATTATCGCCATGATGCTGTTTGCCCGCCGCATTGCCCACGTCATTCACGCCGAGCGTCAGTTAAGCGAGGATGGCGAATCGGTACGTTATACGGTGCGCGGACCGCTGTTTTTTGCCAGCAGCAACGATCTGTTTGAACATTTCGATTATGCCCACGATCCCAGGAACGTCATTATTGATTTAACCCATGCGCAGATCTGGGATGCGTCAAGCGTGGCGGCGCTGGATGGCATTGAATATCGCTATCAGCGCTATGGCGCGCAGGTGACGATTGAGGGGCTGGATAACCGCAGTACTGATTTCCATCGCCGGTTAACCGGTAATTTCGGTTAACCCTGCGATTTTTTCTGGCTGACCGGCGGCATGCGAGGCTGCCGGTCAGGCTCAGGCCTGTTGCCGGCGCGCTTTGTAGCGGGCGACCATTGTCACTAATGCCTGATAGATCAGACCGGCGTAGAGACTCATCAGAATTGCCAATCCTATCTCTTTGCCCTGCTGCTGCCATGACATAAACCACATGAACACGCCCCACAGTACAGAGAACACCAGCCAGCCGCGGACGAACTTCACGATGCCATTCATAACCACTCCTCTTTATTGATGCGCTACCTTAGCGAGGTTCGACACAAAACGCATTGCTGGCGCAGCTGAGTTGAGAGGCGTCTCAAATAATCGGCCGCAATTTCTGCTCTGGCTGGGACAAGACGGCGTATCAGGTGATTCCACCGGACTTTTCTATACTAAAGGCACCGTTTAACTTTCAGGATACCTTGATGAAACGTTGCGCCTTATTGCTGTCAGCTTTTGCCGTTATCACTACCCTTTCCGCCTGTGCGCCTCAGTCGCCGGGCAGAGATGCGCCGCCGCCGCCGTCACCGCCAGGTGGTCAGCAGCCGATCGGTGCGCCTGGCGGCAGTGGCCCGGTTGGTCAGCCACAATCCTGAACCTCTAGCCCTGAGTTCAGGATCTTCCGCCCGGATCACGATGCATCCGTCGCCGGGCGGACTAGTGCCGATGGGCGCACCCGCACTCAGACATCTCTCCCGGTCGCTGTTTGCCTAAATGGGAGTGACGACGCTTTAATCCCCCTTCGCCATCCGTTTCATCTTGTGCTGCACAGGGTCCCAGCAGGCGGTTCAGCGCGTCGTTAATTGCCCGCTCGATATTGACTGACCAGCTGGTCAGATGCCAGGTTGAGCATTGTGCTTCATCAAGATCACCGAACCCGACTACCGCTACGTGCGCGCCCTGACCAAAATCGCGGATTGCCTGCATTGCACCAAACGCCAGCAGATCAGATTCACAGAACAGCGCCTGGATGCGCTCGGCGGCGCGGGTCTGTTTCAGATAATCGGTCATCGCCTGCCAGCCCTGTTCACGATCGTTGCCGCCCGCCACCAGATCGACGCAGATCGCTTGATCTGCCGCCATCAGGCTGGCGCTGTAGCCTTGTTTCTGTGGCGATGACCCTGCCTGGCTCTGCAGATAACCCAGCCGCTGATGACCTTCTGCCAGCAGCAGCCGCCCGATCGCTTCGCCCGCCTGCCTGGCGTCAGACTGCATCGCCTGCTCAGCGTCAAGCTGCAGCACGGGCAGCGAGGCCGTGGTCAGGATGCTTGCAGGCGGTGAGTCACTGAACGCACCCGGCAACAGCAGTAAACCACGCAGCCCGAGCGGGGCCGCCTGAGTCAGCTGTGCTGCGAGCGCCTGTTCAGTGGCGGCATTCAACAGGAGCATCAACACGCCACGCGCGTTGAGCTGGTACGTCAGTTGATGGAGGATTTTCTGCTGCCAGGAATTCAGTAACGGGCTGGAGATTACGCCAATCATCGGCGGAAATGCGGTATCAGGCTGCTGGTCAGTGGAAAGCGTCATTATAAAGGGTCCCGACTTCTTTTGCGGCTGAGAATGGATAACCTTACCATACGGTAAATGAATAACTTTCAACAGGTTACAAAGGCCGACTCAGGCCGCAAAATTGAGTGAAAAGCGATGTAACAGAAGTCTGCCATTGTATCAGTGGTGGGTAGGCACTCAGTAGCAGGATGGGTATAAGTACCTGTGCGGCTGACCTGCACGTTGATGATGATTTCTGCAGCAGGGTTAAAACCACAAGTCGACTATTAAGGCTTATATATTCCACCACAACGAGCAGCCATTAAGCGTTTTTTAAACATATCGCCCTGCGCGGCGTAACAGACACACGAATATCCGTAAACGGGTAAGCCAATACAGCAGGAAATTGTTCTGTCAACATAAAGCGGAATAGCGTGTCCAGCCGACTGGTTAATATAATAATTTCAAATATCGGCTCATCTCTAAACTGATTAACTATTCAGCCGGATTATTTCCAGCAGGCTAACCCCGGCTACGGTTATTTTTATCATCAGGCAGATAGCAGCACGACCAGGCAGCAGGAGTTGAACCTGCATCGGCAATCCCCGAAAAATTGCAATAATACCGTTATACTATGCCCGTGTTTCCCCGCCCGGCACCTCACCCTGCCTCGCGTAACCCTTTGCCACGGCGCGCTGCCCGTTGCCTTGCTTAACCAGCATTCAGGCTGCCTGCCCGGCGTAATCGACCGCCTTCCCCTTCAGAAGACCTGCCCGCCACCTGGCGGGATATTTTAGCCTGGGTACTGCAGTATTAACGGCGGATTAAAGTAAGGGTAGTGCCGGCTAATAAGGCTGCAAGCGCAAGCGGTGAATATTTGATAAAAAAGCGGAAACCATAAAAATAGGTTGCTAATGCTTTTAATCACGCATTCTTCAGCTAGCCTTAAAAGCCAGACTGTCAGGGGAAACGCTTCCGGCGTTCAGCATACTGAAATAAGCGAAGAGGTAATGACTATGCCCTCAGGACAATTTTATATTCTTGATCATCCGGATCTGACATTCACCGCCAGTTACCATATTGATACGGTGAATGAAAAGCCCTTTAAATCACGCATCGTGCTTGAGATCCAGAAACAGCTGCAACCTACCGAGGCATTTGATGCTGTCAGTATCGGCCAACAGGTGACCTTTGTCTCTTCCAGCGGTGAAGCGCAGCGAATGTATCTGATCAGTAACGCTGACGACCAGCTGGTTTTCAGCTCGCGCGCCTGAGGCCGGAATTTGCAGAGAAAGGGGGGAAGGATAATCGAGCACGAGGGCACGGTCTGTGTAACCGTCGTCTTCGACACCCTGCAGAAACAAAAAAACCACCTGTTAAGGTGGCTTACGACATTGCTTACTGCTTTTTTTATTCGGCTTAAATATGGTGCCCGGGGCGGGACTTGAACCCGCACAGCCTTACAGCCGAGGGATTTTAAATCCCTTGTGTCTACCGATTTCACCACCCGGGCAGGGTGTAACTGGAGGCGCGTCCCGGAGTCGAACCGAGGTACACGGATTTGCAATCCGCTGCATAGCCACTCTGCCAACGCGCCTTAAACTGATGTGCCGCCAGGTTAACCTGGCCTGCGAATCTGGAGCGGGAAACGAGACTCGAACTCGCGACCCCGACCTTGGCAAGGTCGTGCTCTACCAACTGAGCTATTCCCGCATTTTAGCAACTGCATCGAACTTGCTGATTTTATTTATCTTCTGGCAGACTGGCTGCCGTTCGATGCGATGCATTCTACTTACCTGACGCAATGAGTCAATAAAATTATCCTCACCGTGCGTCTGTTTGCTGCTTTTTAAATCGCATCGATCACGGTTCGAGCAGATCGCCGCGCGCCGCGCTTAAATACTGGAACATCGACCAGAAAGTCAGCACCGCAGCAATGTATAACGCTACCACGCCAATCCCGACCACCGTGCTGTCAGGACGCCACAGCAGGGCAAACAGCGACAGCATCTGGGCGGTGGTTTTCACTTTACCAATCCATGACACCGACACGCTGCTGCGTTTACCAATCTCAGCCATCCATTCACGCAGCGCCGAGATGATAATCTCACGGGCAATCATGGTGGCGGCGGGCAGCGTAATCCACCAGGCATGGAAATATTCGGCTACCAGCACCAGCGCCATCGCGACCATCACTTTATCGGCCACCGGGTCAAGGAACGCGCCGAAGCGGGTGGTCTGTTTCCAGCGGCGCGCCAGAAAGCCGTCAAACCAGTCGGTGACGGCAGCGAAAATGAAGATCAATGCAGTGGCCAGCGGCGCCCAGTGAAACGGCAGATAGAAAGCCAGCACGAAGAACGGGATGAGGACGACTCGGAACAGGGTGAGACACGTCGGAATGTTAAATTGCATATGCCGGTAACTGTCTGGAATGGGTAGAATTTACCGTATGTTCCTACATTGCCCCCCCCGTTTCAATGCTAGTGTTTCAACGAGTAGTATATTTTTTCTGCCAGAGCGTGTGAGATACCCGGTACATTGGCGATCTCCTCCACTGACGCATTCATCAGCGGTTGCAGGCCCCCCATGTACTTAAGCAGTTGCTGACGCCGTTTCGGTCCTACTCCTTCGATGCTTTCCAGCGCGCTGGTGTTCTTTACTTTGGCGCGTTTTTTACGGTGGCCCGAAATTGCATGATTGTGAGCATCGTCACGAATATGCTGGATCACATGCAGCGCTGGCGCATCTGGCGGCAGGGAAACGCCCTCACCTTCCGCTTCAAAGAACAGCGTTTCCAGACCTGCTTTACGATCGCTACCTTTGGCCACGCCCAGTAAAATCGGCCGGGATTTATCCCATGGCACATCCAGCTCGGCGAATACCTGTTTCGCCTGGGCCAGCTGCCCTTTACCACCATCGATCAGGATCACATCCGGGATTTTGTCCTCTTCGATCGCTTTACCATAGCGACGGCGCAGCACCTGATTCATCGCGGCATAGTCATCGCCGGGCGTAATGCCGCTGATGTTGTAGCGCCGATAGTCGGCACGCAGCGGACCGTTCTGATCGAACACCACGCAGGAAGCGATGGTCTGCTCGCCCATGGTATGACTGATATCAAAACACTCCATGCGGGTGATCTTGTCGAGCTGAAGAAACTCAGCCAACGCCGCCAGCCGCTGATGAATGGTTGAATGCTGCGACAGTCGGGTGGTTAACGCAGTAGCGGCATTGGTGCGCGCCAGCTTCAGATAACGGGCACGATCGCCGCGCGGTTTGCTCTGAATCGAGACCCGACGACCGGCCAGTTCACTCAGCGAGTCGGCCAGCAGTTCGCGCTCCGGCAGCGTAAAGTCGAGCAGGATGTCGCCCGGCAAGGTGCGTGCTTCACTGCCCTGCAGATAGAACTGGCCGACAAAGGTTTGCACCACTTCGGCCAGATCGGTATCCGCCGGCACTTTCGGGAAGTAGCTGCGGCTGCCTAACACTTTGCCCTGGCGAATAAACAGTACGTGCAGACAGGCCATACCCGCCTCGTAAGCCACGCCCATAACATCCAGGTCATCGCCCTGATTGGAGACAAACTGTTTCTCCGTGACCCGCCGCACCGCCTGAATCTGATCGCGCAGGCGGGCCGCTTCTTCAAATCGAAGCCCGACGCTCGCCTCTTCCATCCGCTTCACCAGCAGATTGAGAACCTGATCGTCTTTGCCCGCCAGGAACAGGCGCACATAATCGGTTTGCTGCGCATACTCCTCTTCGCTCACCAGTCCGGCCACGCACGGCCCCAGACAACGACCAATCTGGTATTGCAGACAAGGACGTGATCGGTTGCGGTAAACGCTATTTTCGCACTGACGGATCGGGAAAACTTTTTGCAGTAGCCCAAGGGTTTCGCGTACCGCATAGCCGTTGGGAAACGGCCCGAAGTATTCCCCTTTCGCGTGCTTAGCACCCCGATGCATCGCCAGCCGTGGATGGGTGTCAGCGCTCAGAAAGATGTAGGGATAGGATTTATCATCGCGCAGCAAGACGTTATAGCGCGGCTGATACAGCTTGATGTAGTTATGCTCAAGCAGCAGCGCTTCGGTTTCGGTGTGGGTTACGGTGATATCGATGTGCTGGATATTGCTTACCAGCGCTTCGGTCTTGCGGCTGCCGACCTGAGTGCGAAAATAGCTGGTCAAACGCTTTTTCAGATCTTTGGCTTTGCCAACATAGATGACGGTGCCTGAGGCGTCATACATGCGGTAGACGCCGGGCTTACTGGTCACCGTACTCAGAAAGGCTTTGGAATTAAAAACGTCACTCACTACTGATTAACGGCTCCGCATTATAGAGGCCATGTCGAATGGCCAGATGCGTTAACTCTACGTCACCGCTGATGTTCAGCTTACTGAACATACGATAACGGTAGCTGTTAACGGTTTTAGGACTGAGATTCAACTGCTCGGAAATTTCCGTCACCTTTTGTCCTTTGGTGATCATCAGCATAATCTGCAATTCCCTTTCCGACAAACAGCTGAAAGGTGATTCGGCTTTCTGCGGCTCAATCTGGCTCAGCGCCATCTGTTGCGCAATGTCCGAGGCGATGTAGCGTTGTCCGGCGTTAACCGAACGAATCGCGTTAATCACTTCCTGCGGCGCTGCCCCTTTACTCAGGTAGCCTGCGGCACCGGCCTGCATCACTTTGGCCGGCAATGGATTCTCGGTATGGATTGTCAGCATGATGATTTTGATGTCAGGATTGTAGCGCACAATTTTCCGTGTCGCCTCAAGCCCACCGATGCCGGGCATGTTCATATCCATCAAAATCACATCGACCTGATTGGCACGACACCATTTGGCCGCGTCCTCACCACAGTTAACTTCTCCGACTACCACCAGACCTTTGACATCCTCCAGGATGCGGCGGATACCAGCACGGACCAGTTCATGGTCATCAACAAGAAGCACACTGATCAACGGGAAGACTCCAGAGGCTAAAAAAGAGGAAGCAATTAACGATTTCAGGCGGTAATCATACCCGTTTTCACCTCAAAAGCACATCAACAAAGTAAAACAGTAGCGGCAATGCCGGATTAAAAACCGATCATAATAGTTACCTTACCTGAAGTTGGATCCTGTCCCGTCCGCCCAGTGAAATAGAGCTAAAAATCTAGCTATTCATTGGCTTAAGTAAAATTAATCGCGGAATTTATGCGCGAGCGCTCAGACGCTCTGCCGGTTGTGAGAGGCGATGATCACTTTCCGCGATTGATTAGCCATGCTGAATATATAGACTTTTCTGACAGAAGCGAACCGGCTCGATCAGCAACTTAACCGCCCTGTGGTATACTCACGCACTGCTGTACGGACGAGATTGCCGACACGTTGTTATTCACCAAGGAGAAAATCATGAGCGATGAAGACTTTGCAACTTCGCAGGAAGCGCGCAAATTAGCGGATGAAATAGCGGGTCTGAAAATGATGATCACGCTGATTCTGAAAGGAATGGGTCAGGCGGACGCCGGAAAAGTCATTATCAATATGGAACGCTACGTGCAGACGCTGGGCGATAAGCCGCAGGCAGAAGTGTTCAGCAACACCATTAAGCAGATCAAAGCGGCCTACCGCCAGTAAACCTTTTGCCCCCAGTTGCGGGGGCAAATTAGTTAGTTGTGCGACTGCCAGTTAACGGAGACACCCAGCGACGGCAGCACCTCTTCCGGGCTGAAACGTCGGGTGCCGCGATACTTCTCCGCCAGCGCGGGCTGCTCCACCGGGATCCGAATCGCGAACAGATTATCCTCAGACAGGATTAAGCCCGGCGTCAGCGGCTCATACACCACCTGGTGCTGCTCAAACATTTTCTCCAGCATCGGCGTGGCTGAGCTGATGATGTACTCCATGCCATTCAGTTCGGCCAGCTGCACTGCGTGCCAGAGAATGTTCAGTGGCAACTCAGGATCTACCTCCAGCCGGGCAGAAAAGCGCGACATCTCCCACACCTTTTCATGGCTGAAGGGCAACACAATGCCTTCACTTTGTTCAGGCTCGAACCACGGCATAAGCCGGGCGCAGCCGCTGATTCCTTCTCGCGCATTCCAGGCGATCAACCAGGTCACATCGGAGCGATCGTAGCGATCGTATTCCTGTCCCGGCGTGCTAAGACGCGGCGGAATAGACCAGCCTTCGCCGCGCGCAAATACGCTATAACGGTAGCTGCCAAGTTCGGCAAGCAAAGAGGATGGCATATCCTTTAATTGCGTTTGAACTATTTTCATCATGCGCCTCTGACATCCCCATGTTTGCAATGATTTCTTTGCGCCAGCCTGGCAAAGCCCCGGCGCAGGGTAGACAACTGACCTGGACGAGGGAACTACTAAAACTGGTAGTTGCTTTTCGTCTAAATCAGCCCAGCTGCTGCTGCATAGCAGGCAATCTGGGTTTTATTGGAAACATTGAAACGCTTTTGCATATTTTTCTGGTGAAAGTTAACGGTATGTTCAGAGATGGATAGAATAAGCGAAATTTCTACCGCAGTTTTTCCCTCTGCAGTCCATTTCAAAATTTCCAGCTCGCGCTGACTAAACTCTTTTTTTAGTACCAGCATGGCATCATCGCTAAAGCGTTCCAGCGTATCTAAGCTTAGCTCCGCTAAAAAGTGTAGTTTGACTTCCAGCTCAATGCGGCGCTGTTGAATAGGAAGCGGCTGTTGCGATGATATAGATAATATACCAATGACGCGATTTGGTGCCATCGCAGAGCAAGAAAAACCGCTCTGCAGGCCGTGCTCTCTCGCCTCCTGCCACAGGTTACCGGCCTCGTTAAACAGCGCATGCGTCCACACCATTCCTTTGCCGGGCCGCTGGCACTGTGTCAGTACCGGATCAACCGCGTAATAATTGTTCGCTTCATAATGCTTAACCCACCGTGGGGGATAACTGCTGTGCAAATGAATCCGCGGCCGGGTGAAAGGTACCGGATGCTGAATCAAAAAGGAAAAATAGTCGAAACCTAAGGCTTCAGTAAAATGTTGCAATAACGTCTTAAGTTCAGCAGAACACGTTAATGCCTGAAATTTTTCTTCAGCTTCACCCCGCCAGGCGAAATAATCCCTGCTACTCATATTGCCTCGGCATTATTTTTACGCATTTGCGCGTTATTCATTTTGGTTATTCAGATAAAAAATAAATTATCAGGAGTAAATTAATTTATTGTACAAATCGCCATCGCCACAATAAACAGGGTAGTTAATTCTCTGAACCACAGGCTCCGGGAAAATTGCCGTACCCGGTCAATATGCGGCCGTCCGGGGCAACTTTCAATCATTGACGGAGAATAAGATTTTTCCGATAGAATTTCAATCCTTGTCTGTCGGTGAGTTTTGCATCAGGGTGGGAAACGTTCCTGTATGGCGAAAAAAGTCATTTGCTAAGCGCCAGTAATTTGCGACTAAACAGCAGGTTAATTACGCGTAATATAAGCGAAGCGGTAAAAATTGTTTTCAACATATTTTTCATCAGGAAATAAGAACCCATTTCACTCTTTTGATCCTGAGACTACGCTTTACCTGCGGGCAACGTGACTACCCTTAAGATCCCGGACGAAACAACCGTTACATGCGCGCGTTAACACGGCATAGATTAACCCGGCACAGGAGCATACGATGCTAAATCAGTGGGCTTTACTCTTTCTGGTGTCCGGCGTTTGTACCGCGCTGATGATTACCAAGGATATTTTCCTTTATCGTCAGCCCGGCAAACTGATGAACCTGATCTGGCCACTCACCGGGCTTTATCTGCCGTTTATCGGCTGGCTGGCATGGTGGTATCTCGGTCGCATTCCCCGCCATCAGTTAAAAGCAGCGTTACTGCTTTCGCCCAAAGCACCCCGCTATCGCGGCTGGCAAACCCTATTTATCGCCACTGCTATCTCATCTGCCGCCTGTATTTTAGCTGAGGCGCTAACCTTACCAATTATCACGCTGCTGAACTATCTGAAAATACCGCTATTGATCTGGCAACAGGCAGCCATTTCACTGCTGATCTCTTTGCTGTTACTGCTGCTTTTTCAATTTTTATCCCTGCGACAACATGAAAAAAAATCATTCTGGCAACGATTGTCGCTGGCATTTAAACGCAGCGCCTTTCCGCTGCTGATTTGTCAGGCTGGTATTTTTCTCTTTATGTCGCTGGCCCTGAAATTTGTGCTGCATCAGCAGATCAATCCGTCAGGAAGTCGCTTCTGGTTTATGTTGCAATTAGCGATGATGACTGGATTTGTTTTTTCGTGGCCAGCCAACCATTTCATAATCAAACGCGGCATTAATCCTGTTTTATGATTTATCGGCAGTAACCAGCGCCACGCATACCCAGATGAAAATGGGTGGTATGAGCGGCGTTATAGTCGGGTCCCAGCGCATTACCGAACACCTGGCAACCGCCACGCCACAGCGTATGCAACAAGGCTGCTTTTTCTGCGGGCTGCTGCCAGTGCTGGCTGACAGTAAGCCGCTGACCATTGGCCAGCTGAAAGCCGGTCACATCCCAGGCATCAGCTGTGGCATGCTCGCTTAACCGCCCTTCGGCCCGATGATAAATATTGCGACAGGCATAACTGCCGACGTGGTTAATCCGCACCAGCGGACTGTGCATCTGCTGCAGGGCCTGTTCACGGCTGCGTATGGCGTACATGGTGCTGGCTACCGCCATCGGACAGCTGGCAAGAAAACTGCTGCTCAGGCTGACCGGGCCAAATTTCTGGATGCGCAACGGATCGGCGAGGGGGCAATTGCCCCGTAACGGCGGTCTTTCGCTGAAGCTGACCCAGCCCGCCTGCTGTGCGCGCCGCATCACCGCCAGACAGGCGGCAGGATCGCCCGCCAGCCGTTTCATTTTGAGTTGCGTCATCCAGCCGGACGGGTCGGTAACTGACAGCGGAGTAAAGGGGTTAAACTGCGGCGGCAGGTGCTGTTTTAGCCAGGGTAAACTGACCCATCCCAGCGCGATCAACAGCAAAAGCAGGATAAGCGTGCGCATAGTCCCTCTCGCAGCATGATGAATAACCAACAAAAAGTGTAGAAGTACAATCCCCGTCGCGCCCTGGACCTGACACAACGTGATGAAAACTTACCCAGCCTGACGCAGGATTAACCCGCGTAACGCTTTGCTGCCACCTGATTGAGCGGCAATGGTCACAATTGATAAAAAACCGTTACCGGCTTTAGACTGACTTCCACTATCTTATGCCGGCTTGCCTTCGGGCGGCTCCATTCAGTAACAGCCAGCAGAGCTGACACAACATCAAGAAAGGAAAGACAATTCTATGGTTGATCAATCTAAAGACGCGCCACTCGCGCAGGAAGGCCCGGATAAGCTACAGCGCAACCTGCATAATCGCCACATTCAACTTATCGCCATCGGCGGCGCTATCGGTACCGGCCTGTTCATGGGGTCCGGTAAAACCATTAGCCTGGCAGGTCCCTCGATTATTTTCGTTTATATGATCATCGGCTTTATGCTGTTCTTCGTGATGCGGGCAATGGGTGAGTTGTTGCTCTCCAATCTTGAGTACAAATCATTCAGCGATTTTGCCGCTGATCTGCTCGGTCCCTGGGCGGGCTATTTTACCGGCTGGACCTACTGGTTCTGTTGGGTGGTGACCGGCATTGCTGATGTGGTTGCCATCAGCGCCTACTTTCAGCTCTGGTTTCCCGGCTTCTCAATCTGGATGAGCGCCCTGCTGTGCGTGGTGGTTTTTCTGACACTCAACATCGCGACGGTCAAACTGTTTGGTGAGATGGAATTCTGGTTCGCGATCATCAAAATCGTGGCGATTGTGGCGCTGATCATCACCGGCATTGTGCTGGTATCGATGCACTACCCCTCGCCCGGCGGCGGCACTGCCTCGCTGAGCAATATCTGGGATCACGGTGGGCTGTTTCCAAAAGGGCTGAGTGGCTTCTTTGCCGGCTTCCAGATTGCGGTGTTTGCCTTTGTCGGCATTGAACTGGTCGGGACCGCCGCAGCAGAAACTCACGATCCGCATAAAGTATTGCCGCGCGCGATTAACGCCATTCCGCTGCGGGTGATTATGTTTTACGTGCTGGCGCTGATGGTGATCATGGCGGTAACCCCCTGGACCCAGGTGATGGCTGACCGTAGCCCGTTTGTTGAAATGTTTGTGCTGATTGGCTTGCCCGCTGCGGCCAGTATCGTTAACTTCGTGGTCCTGACCTCGGCTGCCTCCTCTGCTAACAGCGGTATTTTCTCGACCAGCCGTATGCTGTATGGCCTGTCGCAGCAGGGCGTGGCCAGCCGTGCCTTTGGCCGCCTGTCAGCACGTGCCGTTCCGACCACCGGCCTGTTTTTCTCCTGCCTGTGTCTGCTGGCTGGCGTGGCGTTGATTTACCTGATCCCGGACGTGATGACGGTATTCACCCTGGTGACCACCGTGTCCGCCATTCTGTTCATGTTCGTCTGGACCATCATCCTGTGCAGCTATCTGGCCTACCGCAAAAAGTATCCGCAGCGTCATGCGCAGTCCGGCTTTAAAATGCCAATGGGCAAGTTCATGTGCTGGGTTTGCATGGCGTTCTTCGTTTTCGTGCTGGTGTTGTTGACGCTGCAGGAAGATACGCGCCAGGCCCTGATGGTGACACCGCTGTGGTTTGCGCTGCTGACGATGGGCTGGCTGGTGCGCCGCCGCAGTCAACCGCGCTAATCGCCTGCTGGAGATAAAAGGCCCGGTCACTGACCGGGCCTTTTTTATAGCCGCTCAGACAGTGCAGAGAACACCGCCTGCAAAGCAGGCCGCTCTGACGGCAGCCGCTGTGGCTGTGGATCGGGCTGTTGTGGGCGACCGAGGTTAAAAGTAAAGGTGAAATCATCGCCTTCTCCCATCCGCAGATCGGCGATGGTGATCTGCCCGTTGCGTTCCGCCATGGCATAAAAACCGTGGCTGAACCACGCGACCCGCTCGGCATACCAGTCGCCGCGCAGCGCATCAAACAGTTCGGGATGACGGGGACGCCATACCACCTGCAGCGCGCGCCGTGGTGACAGCAGTGACCAGTAAACCTCGCCGTAGCGATCCGGTGTCATCACCACGCTGCGCCACACCAGGGTATTAAAGGCGGTCGGCGTGACCAGCACCTTATCAGCTGGAATTCCCTGCCGCATCAGCGCCTGCTTAATCTGCCCTGTCGCCACGCTCTGAATGATCACGCTCCACAGCAGATAGAGTGTACTCAGGGTCAGGCCAAGCCGGTTCCAGCGTAGCCCGCGCTCACTGCGCCGCCACAGCGCCAGCGCCACGCCAATCAGCAGTGGCAACGTATACAGCGGATCGACAATGTAAATACTGCCAATCGCATAGGGATGATCGGTAAGCGGCAGGCCAAGCTGAGTACCATACACCGTCATTAAATCGAGTAACGGATGGGTAATCAGCGCCAGCCAGATCGCAGGCCACCATGCCGGCCATTTCACCCGATGCCGGAACAGCCCCGCCACCAGCCAGGCGATCAGTGGCGATATTAAGGTGAGATAGAGCAACGCATGACTTTCGGTGCGATGCAGCGTCATATTACGTATCGCATCGCCATGATCAAGGAACACATCAAGATCGGGCAAGGTGCCGCAGACGGCCCCGACCGCCGCAGCCTGCCAGACCGGCACCCGCCGTCCCATTACCGCCACGCTGACCGCGGCACCCAGTACCAACTGCGAAACAGAATCCATGGTTTACTCCGTCGCGAACGGTCGATCCAGCGTCAGTCAGCGCACCCGAATCCCTTCAATTATCATGCGCTGCACGTTGCTGACCGTCTGATCAAAAAAATCGGGATCGTTAAGCGTCTGACCGGTGACCGCTTCGACCTGACTGGCAAAATCGGCATAGTGCTGGGTAGTGGCCCACAGCATAAAGATCAGATGCTGCGGCTGAACACCTGCCAGCCGGCCTTCATCAATCCAGCGCTCAATAATCGCCGCTTTGTCATCCACCAGCTGTTTCAGATCGCCCGCCAGCTCACCTTTAAGCAGCGGTGCGCCCTGCAACATCTCCAGGCAAAACAGCCGCGAGGCCTGCGGATGATCGCGAGATACTTCCAGCTTAAGGCGGATGTAGCGGCGAATCGCCACCAGCGGATCCTGATCGTGCGCCAGCGCCCGCAGCGGAGCCAGCCAGACATCGAGTATCTGTTTCAGCACCGCCACATACAGCGCTTCTTTAGAGGGAAAATAGTAGAGCAGATTGGTTTTCGATACGTCAGCCCGTTCTGCCACCTTATCGAGGCTGGTGCCATGAATGCCAAACTGTGAGAAGAAGGTCAATGCCGCCTCCAGAATGGCAGCACGTTTCGCGGCGACGGCACGCGAACGACGCGTTGGCTTTTTTTCATCGGTTTTCACACGTTTACCTCATCCCTCTTGTGTTAGCGCATCATAGCAAAGTGCTTCCGCCCTGCCCAATCCACCGCCTGCACCTTTTTTGCCCAGCCTGCATGGAAAATGTGCAGCGAATTTTGACCAAACGGTCCGAAATGGACCATCTGCTCCGGTTACCTCTTTCGGGTTAAGTTTAACTTGTTGTTATCTATTGCATTAAAAAAAGTGGCACACCCTTTGCAGAACTGTGACTGAGCGCAGCCATCAGGGATGAAGCAGGAAGCAGTGCCGCGCGTGAAATGTCCTCCCCCGACTGCATAGAGGTTTCACATGAAGATAGGCGTCTTTATTCCGATTGGTAACAATGGCTGGCTGATTTCATCCCATGCACCGCAATACAAGCCGACCTTTGAACTGAACAAAGCGATCGTGCTGAAAGCAGAGCATTACCATTTCGACTTTGCGCTGTCGATGATCAAACTGCGCGGCTTCGGCGGTAAGACCGAATTCTGGGATCACAACCTTGAGTCCTTCACCCTGATGGCGGGCCTGGCGGCCGTCACCTCGCGCATTGAGATCTACGCGACGGCGGCCACGCTGACGCTGCCCCCGGCTATCGTTGCGCGCATGGCTGCCACCATTGATTCGATTTCCAATGGCCGATTCGGTGTCAACCTGGTGACCGGCTGGCAGAAGCCCGAATATGAGCAAATGGGATTGTGGCCAGGCGATGAGTACTTTGGCAGCCGTTATGCCTATCTGACCGAATACGTTACCGTGCTGCGCGATCTGTGGGGCACCGGCAAGTCTGACTTTAAGGGTGATTTTTTCACCATGAATGACTGCCGCGTCAGCCCGCAACCTCAGCGTCCGATGAAGGTGATTTGCGCCGGTCAGAGTGATGCCGGTATGGCATTTTCCGCTCAGCACGCCGATTACAACTTCTGCTTTGGTAAAGGCGTGAATACCCCTACTGCGTTCAGCGCGACCTCCACGCGGATGAAGCAGGCCGCGGAAAAAGCCGGACGCGATGTCGGTTCCTATGTGCTGTTTATGATTATCGCGGCCGCGACTGATGAAGAAGCCCGCGCCCGATGGGAACATTACAAAGCCGGCGCCGATGAAGAGGCACTCTCATGGCTGACCACCCAAAGCCAGCAGGACACTAAATCCGGCAGCGACACCAACGTGCGCCAGATGGCCGATCCCACCTCGGCGGTCAACATTAATATGGGGACGCTGGTCGGTTCCTATGCCAGCGTGGCGCGGATGCTGGATGAGGTGGCGCAGGTGGACGGTACCCACGGCGTACTGCTGACGTTTGATGATTTCCTGCAGGGCATCGAGGACTTTGGTCAACATATTCAACCGCTGATGCAGTGCCGCAGTGCCCTGCTGGAAGCCCGGCAGGAGGTGGCCTGATGAGTACAGTTTATTGCGCCCACACCCCCGACGTGCCACAGGTTGAACTGCCGGCGCGTCCCGAACCAATCGCTTTTCCACCCAGCCAGAGCGCGCTGATTGTAGTGGATATGCAAAATGCCTACGCCACCGAAGGCGGTTATCTGGATTTGGCCGGGTTTGATGTCTCTGCCACCCAGCCGGTGATCGCCAGCATCGCACAGGCGGTGACCGCAGCCCGGTCGGCAGGCATCCAGATTATCTGGTTCCAGAACGGCTGGGATGCAGATTACGTTGAAGCTGGCGATGCCGGTTCACCCAACTTCCACAAGTCGAATGCGCTGAAAACCATGCGTAACCGTCCGGAACTGCACGGCACGCTGCTGTCGAAAGGCAGCTGGGATTATGCGCTGGTCGATCAGCTGGTGCCGCAGCCCGGCGACATTGTGTTGCCGAAACCGCGCTACAGCGGCTTCTTTAATACGCCGCTCGACAGCATGCTGCGTAGCCGCGGTATCCGTCATCTGATCTTCACCGGCATTGCGACTAACGTCTGCGTCGAATCGACGCTGCGTGACGGTTTCTTCCTTGAGTATTTCGGCGTGGTGCTGGAAGACGCGACTTATCAGGCCGGACCGGCTTTTGCACAGCAGGCGGCCCTGTTCAATATCGAAACGTTTTTTGGCTGGGTGTCGGACGTCGCCACCTTCTGCGAGAGCCTGAAACCGGCGGATCCCCGCTGAGCGATCCACAAAGGAGAAGTTGTTATGCCAAAAAGCGTGATTATTCCGCCGGGGACCACTACCCCGATTGCCCCTTTCGTCCCTGGCACGCTGGCTGATGGCGTGGTGTACGTTTCGGGTACGTTACCGTTCGATGCTGACAATAACGTGGTGCACGTTGGCGACGCTGCGGCACAAACCCGCCACGTGCTGGAAACCATCAAGAAGGTGATTGAAACCGCTGGCGGCAGCATGGCGGACGTGACGTTCAACTCGATATTCATTACCGACTGGGCCAATTACGCGGCGGTGAATCAGGTCTATGCCGACTATTTTCCCGGTGATAAACCGGCCCGCTTCTGTATTCAGTGCGGGCTGGTCAAACCCGATGCGCTGATTGAAATCGCCAGCGTGGCGCACATCGGTAAACAGGAGGTCTGATGCAGCTGGATATCCTTGGCCTGCAGTCGCCGGATGCCCCAACGCTGGTGCTCTCTTCCGGTCTGGGTGGCGTGGCCGGCTTCTGGCAGCCGCAGCTGGCTGCCCTGACCGCTCGTTACCGGGTGGTGCTCTACGATCAGCGCGGCACCGGTCGCAGCGCCGATACCCTGCCGGAAGGTTACAGCATGGCGATGATGGCGGCAGAGCTGGCCGCCGCGCTGGCGCAGCAGGGGATCCTGCGTTTCAGTCTGATCGGTCATGCGCTGGGCGGGCTGGTGGGGTTGCAGCTGGCGCTGGATTATCCGGAGCGGGTTGAACGGATCGTGGTGATCAACGGCTGGCTGACGCTGCATCCCCACACGCGCCGCTGCTTTCAGGTGCGCCAGGATCTGTTGCTTAACGTCGGTGTTGAAGCCTTTGTGCGTGCCCAGCCGCTGTTTCTCTATCCGGCGGAGTGGATGGCGCAGCATCAGTCGCGGCTGGAACAGGAGGACAGCCATCACATTGCCCATTTCCAGGGAATGGAGAACCTGATGCGGCGTCTGCACGCCCTGATGAGCGCCGATTTCAGCGCCCGCACCGCCGCTATTCCCCAGCCGGTGCTGGTGATCTGTAGTCAGGACGATCTGCTGGTGCCCTGGAGCTGTTCCGCTCAGCTGGCGGCGGCGCTGCCGAACGCTTCGGAGCAGGTAATGGCATGGGGCGGCCACGCGATGAGCGTAACCGATGCCGATCGTTTTAATGCCCTGCTGCTGCAGTGGCTGGATGACACCGATGACGTGCAGCCGCTGGCACGCGTCACCGGGTAACCCTTTTTGTGGAGATCGCGATGAATCCGAATCATCTTGCGCCTGTGGTAGAGAAAACTGAGTTTCGTAACGCCATGTCGCGGCTGGGTGCCGCTGTCAATATCATCACCACCGAAGGCCCGGCCGGGCGCGCTGGCTTTACCGCCTCGGCGGTCTGCAGCGTTACCGATTCGCCACCTACCCTGCTGGTCTGCCTCAATCGTTCCGCCTCGGTCTGGCCGGTGTTCTGTGAAAACCGCCAGCTGTGTGTCAATACGCTGGCGGCGGGCCACGAAACCTTATCCAACCTGTTCGGCGGCAAGACGCCGATGGCCGAACGCTTTATTGCTGCCGAATGGTCTACGGCGGTTACCGGTTCGCCGGTGCTGAGCGGCGCAGTTGCCTCGTTTGACTGTCGCATCAGCCAGATTGTCAGCGTCGGAACCCACGACATCCTGTTTTGTGAGGTACTGGCGCTGGTGCGTAACGACGATACCCACGGTCTGGCGTGGTTTGACCGCGGTTATCATCCGCTTATGCGGCAGGAAGCCTGTTAATCCGCCAGCCCTCAGCAGGCCTGGCCCCGGCATTCATCACTTTCTGGAGTATACGATGGCTCGTTCCTGGTTCCCGCAATGGCAAAAGAAGTCGGCACTGAGTGAAAACGGCATTATCGCCCCGGATGAAACGCTGCCGATGGGGCAAACGCTGATTCTGGGTTTGCAACATGCAGTCGCGATGTTTGGCGCAACGGTGCTGATGCCGTTGCTGATGGGGCTGGACCCTAACCTGGCGATTCTGGTGTCGGGGATTGGCACCCTGCTGTTCTTTTTGATTACCGGCGGTCGGGTGCCCAGTTACCTTGGCTCCAGCGCCGCGTTTGTCGGGGTGGTGATCGCCGTGACCGGCTTCAGCGGTCAGGGACTCAACCCCAATCTCAGCGTGGCGCTGGGCGGCGTGATCGCCTGTGGCCTGGTCTATACCCTGATTGGGCTGGTGGTGATGAAAGCCGGAACCCGCTGGATCGAAAACCTGATGCCGCCGGTGGTAACCGGCGCGGTGGTGATGGCCATCGGGCTGAACCTGGCCCCGATTGCGGTGCATGGCGTATCCGGTTCCTCGTTTGACAGCTGGGTGGCGGTAATGACAGTGCTGTGTATTGGCGTGGTGGCGGTATTTACGCACGGCATGATACAGCGCCTGCTGATCCTGATTGGCCTGATGGTGGCGTGGGCGCTCTATGCACTGCTGACCAACGGGCTGGGGCTCGGCAAGCCGGTCGACTTTACGTCGCTGGCGCAGGCACCGTGGTTTGGTCTGCCGCACACCACCGCGCCAGCCTTTAATCTGCAGGCGATGGTGATGATCGCACCGGTCGCGATCATTCTGGTGGCGGAGAATCTCGGTCATCTGAAAGCGGTGGCCGGAATGACCGGACGTAACCTTGACCCGTATATGGGTCGGGCGTTTGTCGGCGACGGTCTGGCGACCATGCTCTCCGGCTCGATCGGCGGCAGCGGTGTGACCACCTATGCCGAAAATATCGGGGTGATGGCGGTCACCAAAGTCTACTCAACGCTGGCGTTTGTCGCGGCGGCAATCGTTGCCATTCTGGCCGGTTTCTCACCGAAGTTTGGTGCGCTGATCCATACCATTCCGGCTCCGGTAATTGGCGGCGCATCGATTGTGGTGTTTGGGCTGATTGCGGTGGCAGGCGCACGCATCTGGGTACAAAATCACGTTGATTTCAGCCAGAACAGTAACCTGATTATGGTTGCCACCACCCTGGTGCTGGGTGCCGGTGACTTTGCGCTGAAGATCGGTTCATTTACCCTCGGCGGTATCGGCACCGCCACCTTTGGCGCCATTATCCTTAATGCGATTCTGCGCCGACGCGGCATGACGCTGCCGGATAAACCGCTGGCGCGACAGGAGGGCTAACTATTCCTGCGATTCCTGCGGTGTGGCCGCTGGCTGTACCGCTTTCTTCCTTTTCAGCCGCAGCTCACTGACAATCACGCCGCAGACAATCAGCGCCCCGCCGAGCAGCGCTAAAGCAGGCAAACGCTCGCCCGCTATCCGCCCGACTACGCCCGCCCAGACCGGTTCGCCAGCATAAATCACCGTCGCCCGGGTCGGTGAAACGCTGCGCTGCGCCCAGTTCATCGTAACCTGAATTAAGGCGCTGGCCGCGCCAAGCCCCAGCGCGCTGAGCAGCAGCGGCATCGAAAGCGCCGGCACCGTTTCACCATTAGGGATCATCAGCGCGAAAGCGCACAGCGACGCCACCGCCAGCTGTATCAGAGTAACCCGGCGTACATCAACCTGACCGGCATAGCGGCTGATTAAGATGATCTCAGCCGCGATCGCCAGAGTACTGAGCAGGGTCGCCAGTTCACCGGCGTTCAGGCTGATGCGGCCATCCTGCGGCCCAGCCACCAGCAACAGGCCGGTAAACGCCAGCACAATGCCGAGCCACGACATCACCCCCGGCGGACGGCGTAAAAACAGCCATTGCAGCAGCGGCACTACCGGCACATAGAGCGCGGTAAGAAACGCCGACTGGCTGCTGGAGATGGTCTGCATTCCCCAGGTCTGTAAGCCGTAACCGCCGGCAATCGACAGGCCAATCAGGGTGCCAGCCTTGATTTCCAGCCAGCTGACGGCGGCCAGATACCGGCGGAAAAACAGCGCCAGCAGCAGCGCTGCCGTAGCAAAGCGCAGCCCGACAAAGAAAAAGGGACCGGAATGCTGCATCGCCCGGTGCACCACCAGAAAGGTGCCGCCCCAGACCATGGTGATAAACAGTAGTACCAGCTCCTGCCGCGTAAGGCGCAGGGATAAACCGCGGGGTGCGTCCGACATAATTCACCTGATGATGGATTCGGGCTTATTGTGCGGAGTGAACAGGGGAAAATCAACGGCGTTGACCGCCGGTAGTTACCGGCGGAACAGAGGTTTATGCATCATCGGATTTTTTACTGCTGCTGCGCCCCCCTTTCTCGCCAGCACGGGCAGCGCGTTGCGGATCGTTCTTAAAGTTCCCGCCGCTGTTTTTACCGCCTTTTCGCCCTGCTTCTGCAGCACGTTCTCGGTTTTCAGCGAAATTTCCTGAACCTCCACGATGTGATGCCATGATCTACTCCTGTCGCGTAACGCGATAAATGAGGAAAGAAAGCAACCTGTGACTGACGGCAATAGCACCGGTCTCAGCCATGCTTAAAGAATAGCCAGGTTCTGTTTTCGCTCCTGCGACAGTCACATTTAGCAACAGACTATTCACCGCCAGTTTGATTAAACAACGCACATTCTGTTGCCTTACAACCGATTGCCTGGCGGTTTATTACCCGACTGCCGGACACCTGAGCCGCGCTTCGCCCACGTGAAACGAAAGCTCTTCTATACTTTTCAGGACGTCAAACCGACCCGGAGAGATCAATGGCTAAGATTCTGGTGCTCTACTACTCAATGTATGGACATATCGAAACGATGGCGAACGCGGTTGCAGAAGGCGCTCGTCGGGTGCCTGGTGCGGAAGTGGATATCCTGCGGGTGCCAGAAACCATGGATGCCGAGCGCTTTGCGCAGGTGGGCGGTAAAACCGAACAGGCGGCTGCAGAAGCAACCCCTGAGGTGTTGACGCAGTATGACGCCATTATCGTCGGCACCCCAACCCGCTTCGGCAATATGTCAGGTCAGATGCGCACCTTCTGGGATCGCACCGGTGGACTATGGGCCTCGGGTGCGCTGCATGGAAAAGTTGGCAGCGTGTTTACCTCAACCGGCACCGGTGGTGGCCAGGAGCTGACGATTACCTCGGTCTGGACCACCCTGGCGCATCACGGCATGGTGATTGTCCCGATCGGCTACGGCACGCAAGAGCTGTTTGATATTTCCCGGACACGCGGCGGTACGCCTTATGGCGCCTCTACCCTGGCGGGCGGGGATGGTTCACGTCAGCCCACGGAAGAGGAACTGAACATCGCCCGCTATCAGGGTGAGCACGTTGCCGGGCTGACTGTAAAACTGAAGGACTGATTTCATCGAAGGAGAACATTATGGCTACTGAACAAGCAAAAGCACATCACGTTGGCGAATGGGCCAGTCTGCGTCATACCTCGCCTGAAATCGCCGAGGCCATTTTCGAAGTGGCAAATTACGATGAGCGGCTTGCAGAAGAGATCTGGCGCCAGCAAGGCAGTGACGACGTGCTGATTCGCGCCTTTGAAAAAACCGATAAAGATGTCCTGACCTGGGATGACAAAACAGTAGAACGAAAAAACGTGTAATTCAGGGGCGGGAATTTCCCGCCTCGACTTTTTAACTGACCAAGGAGCACGCTATGTCTTCCTATCAAAGCATTAATCCCGCGAACAACCAGCTGCTGAAAGGCTGGCCCTCCCATGATGAGGCGGCCGTCAGCCATGCCCTGGAGGTCGCCGATCGCCTTTACTACTCAGACTGGAGCAAAGGCGATATTCAGCCACGTCTGCAGGTGTTGCACAAACTGGCCGATCTGATTGATAGCCGTGCGGAAGAGCTGGCCACCATCGCCAGTAAAGAGATGGGCAAGCTGATTGGTCAAAGCCGCGGCGAAGTAAAAATTTGTTCGCAGATTGCGCGCTACTATGCCGAAAACGCAGAACGTATCCTGAAACCGCAGTCCTACCCAAGTGAACTGGGCGAAGCCTGGATTGAGTATCATCCGATTGGCGTGCTGGTGGCGGTTGAGCCGTGGAACTTCCCCTATTACCAGCTGATGCGGGTGCTGGCACCTAATCTGGCGCTGGGTAATCCGGTGCTGGCGAAACATGCCAATATCGTCCCGCACTGTGCCGACGTGTTTGAAAAGCTGGTCCGCGAAGCCGGTGCGCCTGAAGGTGCCTGGACTAACCTGTTTATCTCAACCGATCAGGTTGCGGATTTGATTGCCGACGATCGGGTTCAGGGCGTGGCGCTGACCGGTTCGGAGCGGGCAGGCAGCGCCGTCGCAGAGCAGGCCGGTAAACACCTGAAAAAGTCGACCCTTGAACTGGGCGGCAACGATGTTTTTGTGGTGCTGGATGATGCCGATCTCGATGAAGCGGTGCGTCAGGGGGTACAGGCTCGCCTGAGCAACTGTGGTCAGGTCTGTACCGCCGCCAAGCGCTTTATCCTGCATGAAAAGATTGCCGACCGCTTTATCAGCCAGTTCAGCGCGGCGCTGAGTTCCGTCACGCTGGGCGATCCGCTGGATGAGAAAACCACGCTGGGCCCGCTTTCGTCGAGTGATGCGCGTGACCGGCTGGTGAAACAGGTGGATGAAGCGGTGGCGCATGGCGCGCAGCTGGTCACCGGCGGCAAAGCCGTTGAAGGCGTTGGATGTTACTATCAACCTACCCTGCTCACCGGCATTACGCCGGATAACCCGGCTTATTATCAGGAATTTTTCGGCCCGGTTGCGCAGGTTTACGTGGTTGGCGACGATCGGGCTGCCATCGCGCTGGCCAACGATTCTCACTACGGTTTAGGTGGATCGGTCTGGACCCGTGATATTGCACGCGGTCGCAAGCTGGCTTCAGCGATTGAAACCGGCATGGTGTTCATCAACTCGCAAAGTGACACTTCGGCCGAACTGCCGTTTGGTGGAGTTAAACGTTCCGGCTATGGTCGTGAGCTTTCAGACCTCGGCATTAAAGAATTTGCCAATCAGAAGCTGGTGGTGGTCGCCGGTTAACCAGACGTCAGCCATAAAAAAACCCCGTTTCGACGGGGTTTTTTATTTTACAGCGGCAGATAAAGTTACTGCGCTGCGGTTGCCACCGATTTTGCGTCGTCGTTTTGCGCAGCGGCCGGGGCCTGGCTGGCTGTGGCGTTGTCGGCTTTCGCTTTTTCAGCCGCGGCTTTCTCAGCGTCTGCTTTCTCTGCTTTAGCATTCTCTGCCGCCGCTTTGTCGGCTGCTGCTTTGTCGGCTGCTGCCTTGTCTGCTTTAGCTTTTTCAGCTGCAGCTTTATCGGCTTCAGCCTTCTCTGCTTTGGCTTTTTCAGCTGCGGCTTTCTCTGCCTTGGCTTTTTCAGCTGCTGCTTTGTCAGCTTCGGCCTTCTCTGCTTTGGCTTTATCCGCAGCGGCTTTGTCGGCGTTCGCGTTGTCCGCAGGCTTTTCGGTTGCGCTGTTAGCTGCGTCGTTAGTCGCTGCAGCCGCCGGTGCCGCATCGCTGTCAGGCTGAGCCGCTGCCGCCGGTTTAGGTGCAGCCGCAGGCTGCATTGGCGTACCCTGCAAGGCGGTATTTAACGCCTGCGAGAACTGCTCCCAGCTGCAATAGCCATTCGCATCGGTCTGACAACCGGTCAGTTGCAGAGTGACGCGCTTCGGCGGGTTTTTCAGGCTCAGTACATCGGCATCACGCAACTGATCGGCGGTCTGGTAAACGTACTCGACCTTCAGCAGATCTTTATCATTTTTGGCATCGTGCCAGCGCTCAAATACCACCTGACCGCCAATCGGCGTTTTTTCATAGGTATCCGGCAGCTCATATGGCTTCACCTGTAACGCACTCAGCAAGGAGGCGATATTAGAGTCGTGACCAACCATCAGGGTCACTTTTGGCGCATTAGCCTTGTCCTGATCGACTAGCTGGCTACGGATGTAATCCACCAGCGGGGCCGCCACTTCACGGGCAATCGTCGGGCTGGTGAACAGCGTATCCTGATAACCATTTTTAATCGCAGACAGCTCTTTCCACTGCTCAGGCGTTTTAATCTGACCCCAGGCAACCTGCTCCAGCGGGAAACCTTCATAATATTGCAGCGTAAAGGCATCCATCAGCGAGTTCCCCACTTTTAATGGGCCGCTGACGTTAGGTTCTTTGCCATTTTCTGCACTGAAGCTATTCTGGCCGCTGCTCAGATCGCACTGCTTTTTGTTGTTACAGGCCGGTGCGGATTTGTAGTCAACGATCTTTTCCAGCCGCTGGAAAGCGGGTTTCAGCGCCAGCTTTTCATTGGCGGCAGCCATGTCAGCCAGCGCTTGCTTGTTGAACGCTTCGCTGCCATCGGTGATGACCGGATTAAAAATAGGATCCATGGTTCCCATCGCATCCTGATGGGTGACGGCGACATCACAACCCGGGAAGGCACCATTAACAAAGAACTGGGCGGTAGCGACGGTGCGCTGCAGGCTATTGGCGTAAACGAAGACGTTATTGCTGTCAGGACAGCTGCCATTTTGCACCAGGCCCTGCTGCGCCAGCCACTGACGGGTGTAGTTACCCATGTAGATTTCCAGCACGCCGCCTTTGGTGGTCAGCTGTCCACCGGGCACATCCCATTGTGGCCAGCTTTTTTTGGTCGACTGCTCCAGCACGCTGCCATTATCGGCCAGCGGCGCACGCAAATTATGTCGACTTAACATCAGCACCTGTTGCAGCTGCATATCGCCATCAGCGGCGAAGGCGACCGTTCCGACAGGTAATGCTGCCAGCACTGATAATGCGCAAAGACTCAGTTTCTTGATCATTGTGCCTATTCCATTCATTCAGTAGAGAAACACTCTGGCTATCAACCGATTAGCTCGCCTCAGAGCGAAGTGCTAAACAGTGTAACCCAGCTCATCCAGGAAAATCGCCAGATGTTTACAAAAACAGTGAGTGGACTATAGCAGAGATGCGCCGGGCAGATGAACGCTGCCGCGCTCATCAGAAAGCTAAACGGGAGAATTTCGGAAATGCGGAAGACGGATAGCAGAAACAGAACAGGCCAGCACAATGTGCTGGCCTGTTCTGTAAAATGTGGCGGAGGAGGAGAGATTCGAACTCTCGGATGGTTTCCCATCGGCGGTTTTCAAGACCGCTGCCTTAAGCCGCTCGGCCACCCCTCCGTTTTGTAACATTACTGCATAAGCAAAATCATCATCAGACATTTTGCCGCTTTATCGCCTGAGCAGATAAAGTGGCGGAGGAGGAGAGATTCGAACTCTCGGATGGTTTCCCATCGGCGGTTTTCAAGACCGCTGCCTTAAGCCGCTCGGCCACCCCTCCGCAATGACGCGCACTATAAACATCCCGTTTGGCGATGTAAAGCATCGATCAATTCATTCGCCTGAAAAACAGTCAAATTGCGATTATTCGATGTCAAAATCGCCACTCTGCTCAAAGAATTAGCGGAATGGCGCGTAAAGAAGGGTAAAACGCCTTTTCCCTCATTATTGCACTGCGTATTCTCAGCGCATATTCAGTGTTCTGCTAAAAGGAGCGCAACATGGAAAGAATTGTTACTTCATCGCAGTCGTCACTGCTGACGACCCATAAAGTTCTGCGTAATACCTATTTTCTGCTCGGCCTGACGCTGGCCTTCTCAGCGGTAACCGCGACCGCCAGTACCCTGCTGGCCCTGCCTGCGCCGGGACTGATCCTGATGCTGGTCGGCTTCTACGGGCTGATGTTCCTGACCTACCGTCTGGCCAATAGCCCGATGGGTATTCTGGCCGCTTTCGCCTTTACCGGCTTCCTTGGCTATTGCCTCGGCCCTATCCTTAGTTCGTTCCTGACTGCCGGCATGGGCGATGTGATCGCGCTGGCGCTGGGCGGTACTGGGCTGGTGTTCTTCTGTTGTTCGGCGTATGTGCTGACCACCCGCCGCGATATGTCATTCCTCGGCGGAATGATGATGGCAGGCTTTGTGGTACTGCTGGTGGCAGTCATCGCTAACCTGTTCCTGCAACTGCCAGCGCTGCATCTGGCTATCAGCGCGCTGTTTATTCTGTTCTCAGCCGGTGCGATTTTGTGGGAAACCAGCAATATCATTCACGGCGGCGAAACGAACTATATCCGCGCGACGGTCAGCCTGTATGTCTCGCTGTATAACATCTTTATCAGCCTGCTGAGCATCCTCGGTTTCTCGCGCAGTAACTAACCTGTTATCGCCGGCCAAACCTGCTCAACCCCGCTTCGGCGGGGTTTTTGCTTTTTCTGCCGGGCGAATTTGGTAAACTGCGCCGTGATTAATCAAGAGGACCGAACGTGAATTTCAACGGTAACGAAATCGCCGTCGATGCCGAAGGCTATCTGAAGCATCGTGACGACTGGAGTGAGGCACTGGCCAGCCACATCGCCGACCAGGAAGGTATTGTGATGACCGAGGCGCACTGGGAAGTGGTGAATTTTGTGCGGGCGTTTTACCTCGAATACAACACCTCGCCGGCGGTGCGGATGCTGGTTAAGGCAATGGCGCAGAAATATGGCGAAGAGAAAGGCAACAGTCGCTATCTGTTTCGTCTGTTTCCTGAAGGGCCGGCCAAACAGGCGACCAAAATCGCTGGCCTGCCCAAACCGGCCAAATGCTTATAGCATGACGGAGGGTCAACCGGTGGTAAAACCACGCGGCGGCTGAGCAGGCTGATGGGGTTCCACCAGCACCTGGTCGACCCGGGCGCTGCGCGGTCCGCCCGCTTTCAGCCAGCTGATTAACGCATCGACCTGTTCAGACTCACCGCAGGCCAGCACTTCGACACTGCCATCGTCCAGATTACGTGCATATCCCTGCAGGCCGAGCGTTTTTGCTTCGGCCTGGGTGCTGTAACGAAAACCGACGCCCTGTACGCGACCGTGAACCCACGCTTTAACACAGGCTACTGACATTTTTCACTCCTGCTGCTGTTCGTTGCATTTTCCCGTTATCCACCGGACAATGGCGCCTCATTTTTTCAGGTAAGCATAGCAAACTATGACAGTCAGATTGATTCTCGCGAAGGGACGTGAAAAGTCCCTGCTCCGTCGCCACCCCTGGGTCTTTTCGGGTGCGGTTGCCCGTATGGAAGGCAAAGCGCAACTGGGCGAAACCATTGATGTTTGCGACAGTAACGGTAAATGGCTGGCCCGTGCCGCCTGGTCACCTCAGTCGCAGATTCGTGCCCGCGTCTGGAGCTGGCAAGCTGATGAATCCATCGACATCGCCTTCTTTGTCCGCCGCTTTGAACAGGCACAGCAGTGGCGCGAATGGCTGGCCGCCCGTGATGGCCTGGACAGCTACCGTCTGGTAGCCGGTGAATCAGACGGTTTACCCGGCGTCACCATTGACCGCTTCGGCAATTTTTTAGTGATGCAGCTGTTATCCGCCGGGGCGGAATATCAGCGTCCGGCGATTATCTCTGCCTTGCAGCACTGCTTCCCGGGCTGCGCTATCTATGACCGCTCTGATGTCGCGGTCCGTAAGAAAGAGGGACTGGAACTGGCGCAGGGCACCGTTACCGGTGAGATCCCGCCGCCGCTGCTGCCGATTACCGAACATGGCATGAAGCTGCTGGTGGATATTCAGGGCGGCCATAAAACCGGCTATTACCTCGATCAGCGCGACAGCCGTCTGGCAACACGCCGCTACGCCAAAGATGCCCGGGTGCTGAACTGCTTCTCCTATACCGGTGGATTTGCCGTCTCTGCCCTGATGGGCGGCTGTAAAGAGGTGATCAGCGTTGATACCTCACAGGATGCGCTGGATGTGGCGCGTCAGAATGTTGAGCTTAACCAGCTGGATGTGTCGCGCGCCCGTTTTGAACGGGATGACGTGTTTAAACTGCTGCGTCGTTATCGTGACGCGGGCGAGAAGTTTGATCTGATCATCATGGATCCGCCGAAGTTTGTTGAGAATAAGAGCCAGTTGATGGGCGCCTGTCGCGGCTATAAAGATATCAATATGCTGGCGATCCAGTTGCTCAACCCAGGCGGCATTCTGCTGACTTTCTCCTGCTCCGGCCTGATGGCGACCGATCTGTTTCAGAAGATTATCGCCGACGCGGCGCTGGATGCCGGACACGAGGTGCAGTTCATTGAGCAGTTCCGTCAGGCGGCTGACCATCCGGTCATTGCCAGCTATCCGGAAGGTCTCTATCTGAAAGGTTTCGCCTGTCGGGTAATGTGACTTGAAAAAATGGCTCCTGACCCCATATTGGATCAGGAGTACTTTTTTCGGAGGTCACTATGATTGCCAGTAAATTTGGTATTGGTCAGCAGGTTCGTCATCGTTTGTCCGGTGTGCTGGGCGTTATCGTCGATGTCGACCCGGAATACTCGTTAGATGAGCCTAAAATTGAAGACGTTGGCGCAGAAGAGAAGCTGCGCAGCGCGCCCTGGTATCATGTAGTGATGGAAGATGAAGAAGGCGATCAGGTGCATACCTACGTTGCTGAGATTCAGCTTGCCGGTGAAACCAGCGTTGAGCATCCGGAACAGCCGTCAATGGACGAACTGGCTGCGTCAGTCCGTCAGCAACTGCAGGCCCCTCATCTGCGACATTGATTCGTGGCGGCACGGTTTGCCGCCACGTCTGCTCAGTTAACGCGTGATCCCCAGACGCGGAATCTCAATCTTCGGGCAACGATCCATAATCACCGTCATGCCCGCATCCTGTGCCAGCACCGCCGCCTGTTCATTGATCACCCCCAGCTGCAGCCATAGCGTATCCGCACCCGCCGCGATCGCGTCCTGCGCGACGCCCCATGCGGCTTCAGAATTACGAAACACATCCACCATATCGATTTTCCCGGGCACCTCAGCCAGGGTGGCATAAGCCTGCTGCCCCAGCAGCGTTTTGCCCGCCAGTTTCGGGCTGACCGGGATCACCTCATAGCCCTGATCGAGTAAATACTTCATCACCCCATAGCTCGGGCGTTCCGGGCGGTCGCTCGCGCCCACTAAAGCGATACGTCGGGTACGCGTCAGCACATCACGAATGGTTTGATCGTTCATTGTTATCTCCTTTCTGGCCTGCGTTGAGTGTAGATTGGCCGGGTCATTCACGGCGAAGCCGGCAGCGAAATTAATTGAACCGGCGCACGAATAAATATGTTCAAATGTAAATTAACTGCCATAATGTAAGAATTTGCTACACGCCTTCCCTTGCGCCCACTGCTACTGGAGTTGAAATGAAGCTGTCGCTGGCTGTCACGGGGCTGTTAACACTCCTCGTCTCGGCGTCTTGTTATGCCATCACCTTAAAGCTCGATCCGCAGATTGACCTGTTAGTGCTGGATGGCCGAAAAATTTCGGGCTCGCTGCTCAAAGGTGCCGACAGCTTAGAGCTGGATCGCGGTCAGCATCAGTTTCTGTTCCGGGTTGAAAAACTGCGAAACGATCAACCGGATACGGTTCAGCGCTACCAGTCGGTGCCGATGATCGTTACGTTTACCGCCGCCGCCAAAACCATCACCATTAAGCTGCCGTCGCTGGAGACCAAACGCGAGCGTTACCATTTCGATCGCACCCTCAATTTCCAGCTGGTGGATGAACACGGCAAAGAGATTGTCAGTATGCGCGACCATCTGCCAGCCAGCGCCAGCGCAGATATGGAAAAGGCGATGCTTAACTATAATCGCACCGGTCAGGTCGCCTCGGTACCGCAGTTTGCTCGCCAGGTGAAGACGTCTTCTTCCTCCTCCCGGTTAACCGCCGATCTTGCCTGGACCCCCCAGGCGGAATTGCCCTCGCTTCATCGCTGGTTTCAGCGCTTTGATGAAGCGACCCGCCAGCAGTTTATGACACTGGTCAAAATGTTACGTACGAGTTGATAGAGAGGAAAGGCCAGGGGTAAACTCATGCCACCGATTCTTCCGCATGAGACTTATCAGGAAGCCTTTATGGAACAAACCGTTCGTACCCTCGGCATAAAAAAACATATCGCACTGGTTGCCCATGACCACTGCAAAGCCGCGTTACTCGACTGGGTTAAACAAAACCAGGCCGCACTCGAACCGCATACCCTGTACGCCACCGGCACCACCGGCACGCTGATCAATCGTCATACTGGTTTAACCGTTAACGCCATGCTGAGCGGCCCGATGGGCGGTGACCAGCAGGTCGGTGCGATGATCTCCGAAGGCAAAATTGATGCGCTGATGTTCTTCTGGGATCCGCTGAATGCGGTGCCGCACGATCCGGATGTCAAAGCGCTGCTGCGTCTGGCGACCGTGTGGAACATTCCGGTCGCCACCAACCGCTCAACCGCCGACTTTATTATTCAGTCGCCGCTGTTTGCCGGCGCGGTTGATATTTTGATCCCCGATTATCAGCGCTACATGGCGGAACGCCTGAAGTAACTCAGGCTTTGCGCAGCACCGGCACACCGAGTTCGCGGAACTGTTCGACAAACACCGACGGCTGCGCTTTATCGAACATCAGCCAGACCTGCTGACGCGCCCGCGTCAGTGCCACATAGGCCAGCCGTCGCTCTTCTGCATCCGGAAACGCTTCCGGCTGCGGTAACAATCCCTGTTCGATGATCGATTCACGCGCCGCCGCAGGAAAGCCTTCTTTCCCCTGCTGTAAGCCGAGCAGAATCACGTAATCTGCCTGCTGTCCTTTACTGGCGTGAATCGTCATGAAATCAAGCTTAAGCTTTGGCCAGCGGGTTTTCGCTTTATCCAGCAGTTCCGGCCGCAGATAGTGGTAGCGCGCCAGCAGCAGGATGCGTTCCTCCGGTTTTGCGTAGCCACTGAGCTTGTTCAGCAGCCCTTCGAGCTGATCCTGTGCCAGCAGCGAAATTGACTTCTTATTCCCTTTGGTCACGCTGTTAAGCGGTTTGCGTAACTGCTGCGGGTTTTGTTGCACAAAGCGATTGGCGATCTCTCCAATCCGATCGTTGAAGCGATAAGTGGTGTCCAGTACACAGCGATCGCCTTCGCCAAAATAGTGATGAAAGGCGGTGGTCAGCGACATTTCTGCCCCGCTGAAACGGTAGATCGCCTGCCAGTCATCTCCCACCGCAAACAGCGAGGTACGCTTATTCTGCTGGCGTAATGCGGTCAGCAGCGCTGCGCGTTGCGGAGAAATATCCTGGAATTCATCGACCAGAATATGTTTCCACGGGCTGATGAAACGGCCCTTTTCCAGTATCGCAATCGCCTGGTGGATCAGGCCGGAAAAATCGACTGCACCCTCCTCTTTCAGCGCACTCTTCCAGGCTTTCAGCAGCGGCGCCATTAGCCTGATGCGTTTGCTGAACAGGTTGCGGGTTTCGTCCGGTACCTCAGCGATCATTGCCGCCTGGGCGCCGCCGTGCATGCGCATCAGGCTCAGCCAGCGCTCCAGTCGCGTTGCCAGCCGGTTAGCCAGCCGGTCATCCTGCCAGAACGCGCCCTCCGGCAGCTCCCACTCCAGCTCATCACGCAGCCATTGCCGCCAGCCGTTGGCCTGCGCTTTCTTCTCGCTGCACTGCTGACGCCAGTGCTGAATCAGTAAGGCCCGGCGAGCGTCGGTATCGCTCTCCAGTTTACTGATCGCCGGCTGCTTATTACTGCCTTCGCGAATAATGTGCAGCGCCAGCGAGTGAAAAGTACGTGCCTGAATATCGCTGGCGCCCAGACGGGACTGGATCCGATCGTTCATCTCTTCCGCAGCCTGCCGGCCAAAGGCCAGCAGCAGGATTTGATCGGCACTGGCCAGCCGGCGCTGCATCAGCCAGCCCGCTCTTGCCACCAGCACCGAGGTTTTTCCGCTACCGGCGCCTGCCAGCACCAGCAGCGAAGCTTCACCGTTCACCACGGCTTCGCACTGGGCGGTATTCAGCGGCGTTGTTTCTACGCTGGCGAAGAAGTCGTGATAGCGCGTCAGCATGGCGGCGGTCCAGTCACGATTACGCTGACGCAGCGCCGTTTCGCCCTGCTCCAGCCAACGCTGGCAAAATTCCAGGTCATCGCGACAGGTGGCAAATTCATTAAGGCGGGTCAGCGGCAGGGGCAAGGCATCAAACTGTTTAACGATCTGCGCTTTTAACCCCTGCAGCTCACTGCGGTTGAGCCAGCGACCCTGGGTGCTGAACGCCTCAATCTCGCTACGCAGCGCCTGTAAAACCTCGCGGCACACCTCGCTCATCTCCAGGCTCCACTGCTGCCAGGATTGCAGCAGGTAGTGGTGAAAACGCTGTGTTTCCTGCCATTCCGTGCCGTGCAGCCGGACCACTTTTTCGTCAGCCAGTAAGAATTCCAGCTCTCCCCACACCAGCCCGCGTTTGCAGGTGATATCCAGCAGCTGGTTAAAAGGGATCAGGTACTCATGCTTATCGCCGCTGACTTCGACGCCAGCCGCCATCAGACGGACCCGATTATAAGGATGCTGGGCAAGCCGTTTGCCCATGGAGGTTGCTTTCAGTTCCACGCCGACACCAACGACAGAGAATAGGATTAGGGGGAGTTTACCTGTCAGACCCTTGGCGCTCCAGCCTTAAAACAGGCTAAACTTGGCGTCACATCTTGCGGAATGCAAAAGGAAAAAAATGTCATGCGCACCGTCTTAAACGTTCTTAATTTCGTTCTGGGTGGCTTTTTCACCACCTTGAGCTGGCTGTTTGCCACCTTAATCAGCATTGTGCTGATTTTTACCCTGCCGCTGACCCGCTCCTGCTGGGAAATTACCAAACTGTCGCTGTTGCCATTTGGCAATGAAGCGGTGCATGTCGACGTGCTGCGCCCGGAAAACAGAAGCCACATCATGAACACCGGCGGAACCTTCCTGAATATCTTCTGGCTGATCTTCTTTGGCTGGTGGCTCTGCCTGTCGCACATTTCGGTCGGCATTGTGCAGTGCATCAGCATCATCGGCATTCCGGTCGGTATCGCTAACTTCAAAATTGCCGCGATTGCGCTGTGGCCGGTAGGACGCCGCGTCGTATCGGTGGAAGAGGCGCGTGCCGCGCGCGAAGCCAATGCCCGTCGCTATTAGTATGATGTCGAAAAGCCTGCCCGGCTGGCGGCAGTATCTGTTTAACAGTACCTGGCGCTACCTGCTGCGCATTCTGTTTGCGCTGAGCGGGTGTGCCGCCATTCCCTGGTGGCTGCACCAGATTGAGTGGACCATCCCGCTGACGCTGGGCGTGGTGGCCGCGGCGCTGGCGGATCTTGATGATCGGCTAGCCGGGCGGCTAAAGAATCTGCTGATCACCCTGCTCTGCTTCTGTATCGCTTCGGTGTCGGTTGAACTGCTGTTTCCCTACCCGCTGGCGTTTATTGCCGGACTGGCGATCTCCACCTGGGGCTTCATTCTGCTGGGGGCGCTCGGTCAGCGCTACGCCACCATTGCCTTTGGTGCCTTGCTGATTGCGGTCTATACCATGCTCGGCATCGGGTTGTTCAGCCAGTGGTATATGCAGCCGATTCTGTTGCTGGTGGGCGCGCTCTGGTACAACCTGCTGACCCTGCTCGGTCACCTGATGTTTCCGGTTCGGCCGGTTCAGGAACAACTGGCGGGCAGTTTTTCCCAGCTGGCGCGTTATCTGGATGCCAAAGCCAATCTGTTCGATCCGGATGCTGGCGAACAGGATGATGCGACCTTTATTGATGCCGCGATGGTCAACAGCCAGCTCGTTGCCCAGCTCAATCTGACCAAGACCACTCTGCAGAGCCGGTTGCGTGGCGATCGCGGTTCACGTGGTACCCGGCGCAGTCTGCACTACTACTTTGTGGCGCAGGATATCCATGAACGTGCCAGCTCTTCTCATCTGCAATATCACCTGCTGCGTGGTGACTGGCGCTATAACGAGATCCTGTTCCGCTTCCAGCGCTTACTCAATATGCAGGCCCAGGCCTGTCGGCAGCTGGCGCACTCTATTTTAATGCGTGAACGCTGGGTGCACGACAGCCGGTTTGAGCGGGCATTTGAACGGCTGCAAAAAGCCATAGAACGCCTTGAGCAGCGTGAGCCAGAGGCCACCCATACCCGTGCGCTTTACTGGCTGCTGCGCAACCTGCAGGCGATTGACGCCCAGCTGGCCTCTATCGAATCGGAGCAGACGCTGGCAGGCGACGATCCGCAGCACAGCGACAATCTGCTATCACGCGAAGGCCTGAGCGGCTGGAGCGATATCCGGCTGCGCTTCAGTCGTCACCTGACTCCCGCCTCGGCGCTGTTCCGTCATGCGGTGCGGATGTCGGTGGTGCTGTGTATCGGTTACGGCTTCATTCAGATTACCGGACTGGAGCGAGGCTACTGGATACTGCTGACCAGTCTGTTTGTCTGCCAGCCCAATTACAATGCGACACAGCGGCGGCTGGCGCTACGCATTGGCGGGACGCTGGCGGGGATCGCTATTGGCTTGCCGGTGCTCTGGCTGGTGCCCTCGGTCGAAGGACAACTGATTCTGATCGTGATCAGCGGGGTGCTGTTTTTCGCCTTCCGGCAGGTGCAGTACGCGCAGGCGACGCTGTTTATCACGCTGCTGGTGCTGCTCTGTTTCAACCTGCTCGGCGAAGGGTTTGAGGTGGCTTTACCGCGGGTGGTCGACACGCTGCTGGGCTGTGGTCTGGCCTGGCTGGCCGTCGCCTTTATCTGGCCTGACTGGCGCTTCCGTCAGTTACCGGCGGTGGCAGAACGCACCTTGCAGGCCAACTGTCGCTATCTTGATGCGATTATGGAGCAATACCATCAGGGCAAAGATAACCGGCTGGCTTATCGTATTGCCCGACGGGATGCGCATAATGCCGATGCCGAACTGGCGTCGGTGGTTTCCAATATGAGCAGTGAAAGCCGTACCAGCCAGGCGATGCGTGAATCCGCTTTTCAGCTGCTGTGCTCAAATCACTCTTTCCTGAGCTACATCTCTGCACTGGGTGCGCATCGCGATAAAATTAGCGAACCGGAACTGCTCAAACTGCTGGATGATACGGTCTGTTATGTTGAGGATGTGCTGCAAACGGATGTCGTCAGCGATCAACAGGCTGAGACGATGCGTCATCAACTGGCTCAGCGCATCAGCCAGCTGGCCACCGATGCGGATACGCGCGCGCCACTGGTATTGCAGCAACTTGGCTTGCTGGTGGCGCTGATGCCTGAGGTCGCTCGCCTGCGCCGCACGCTTAACGCAGACTAGTTTACCCCGCCTTTCGGGTTCAGCGTCATCAGCACGGTACGCTGAAACCAGGCGTTAAGTTCCGCCCTGACCGCCTGCGGCAGGGCTGCATAATGATGACCCGATATTGCTCCCTCCAGCGCCAGCAGCGTTTGTAATCCGATATTCTGGTTCACCACCTTAAGCTTCAGCCAGCACTGCTTAGCCCCAATCTCATGAAGATGCTGAACGTTCAGAATACCCGCTTCATGCAACATCATCTCCATACGCAGGCTGAGATTAGGCAGATCTTTTAAGCGGAGGGATAACTGCTTATGCTGCTGCTCTTCCCTTGCGGTCTCCAGTGATGCGGCTGATAGCGTCAACAGATGTGCTGGCGTATGCCATAAGGCATCGTCCACCCGGTAATAGTTGAGGCTGACCAGCACGCCACGCTTACGAAAAATTAACGGCTCCAGCGGACGCTGCGCGATGTATTCACGTAACGGCTCACTGGCGCGCAGATAGAGTGCGTCATTATTAACTAAAGCAAAAACCACGCGCTCGACAGCCAGTGCATAACCACCAAACTGGGTTCGCGACTCAATCGTACCCAGCGGGGCTAGCTGCGCTCTGGAACGTTCAATGATCGGATTTAACTTTTTCATCACACCACCTCCATGTAAGAGAAATGCCTGAAATTATCTTTTGTTTCAGACAATTAGAAGATAGGAAAAAGGCCTGATCGGTTCAATCAATTAATAGCGGTTCCGCTAACCTTGTGACGTTTTTGCGAGCCGTTATCAGAAATTTGGGTTGATCTTTATGCGCAACGCCAGTACTGTATATTCATACAGTCCACTGCTGAGTGATTAACTTATGCGAACACAACATCCGAACAATACACGCTATGCTCATCATTATGCGTCCTCTTCCGTATCCGCTTCTCAACACGGCTGGATTACTGAGTTACGCTATAGTGAGCAGCCCGGAATGATGCAGATGTTACTGTTACCGCTGTTGCAGCAGCTGAGTCAGCAGTCGCGCTGGCAACTGTGGTTAACCCCTGCGCATAAGCTGAATCGCGCCTGGCTACAGCAGTCCGGCTTGCCGCTGGACAAGAGCATGCATATTGCCGATTCTGAGCGTCTGAACGCAGTTGAAGCGATGATTAAAGCGCTGCGTACCGGAAATTACAGTGTCGTTCTGGCATGGATTCCCTACGAGCTGGATGAAGATGAACGACGTCAACTGGAAAATGCAGCAGCCGAAGGTGATGCCCTGGGATTGATTTTGCGTTCGAGTGGAACACCCGAAGCGCCTCTCGGACCACAAAATGCGCTAAAAATTCAGTCGGATTTGTTTCATTAAGTAAAAATCGGAAGTTTCTCAAGCTATATTTCTTATCTGTCGTCGCTAAACCACTGATTCTGTTAGTTCGAGCGTTGACAATGGTTTAGCAGGTTTTTTGGGCGTTGAGCCGCGACAATAATACCAGGCTAATTGTTAGAATTTGTGTATAAATCTCTGTTTTTTTACAGAAGCGCCTCACATCATACTTGTAAGTTTCCAATCTCGTTGTAGACTTTATCTCGCCAGGGTGCTCAATAACCTCCGTTTTTTTGCGGTAGAGTCATAAGCGAGCGTTTTGACCCGGCGAAGGATTAAACCAAGAGCAACCTTTTTGCTCATTGCCTATTTGGATGATAACGAGGCGCAAAATGAAAAAGACAGCTATCGCAATCGCAGTGGCACTGGCTGGCTTCGCTACCGTAGCGCAGGCCGCTCCGAAAGATGACACCTGGTACACCGGTGCTAAACTGGGCTGGTCTCAGTACCACGACACTGGTTACTACGGTAACGGTTACCAAAACAATGACGGTCCAACTCACGAAAGCCAGCTGGGTGCAGGTGCATTCGTTGGTTACCAGGCAAATCCATACCTGGGCTTCGAGCTGGGCTATGACTGGCTGGGTCGCATGCCTAATAAAGGCAACGTGACTAACGGCGCGTTCAAAGCACAAGGCATTCAGCTGGCTGCTAAACTGAGCTACCCAATTTATGACGATCTGGACGTGTATACTCGTCTGGGCGGCATGGTATGGCGTGCAGACTCAACGCAGACTAACCCAACTAATGGCCGCATCAGCGACCACGACACCGGTGTTTCTCCACTGGCAGCAGTTGGTGTTGAGTATGCGCTGACCAAAAACTGGGCTACCCGTCTGGATTACCAGTGGGTTAACAACATTGGTGATGCACAGACCGTTGGTACCCGTCCAGACAACGGCATGCTGAGCGTAGGCGTTTCATACCGCTTCGGTCAGGATGAAGCTGCTCCAGCACCAGCTCCGGCTCCAGCGCCAGCACCAGTTGTTGAAACCAAGCGTTTCACTCTGAAGTCTGACGTTCTGTTCACCTTCAACAAAGCTACCCTGAAGCCAGAAGGTCAGCAGGCTCTGGATCAGCTGTACAGCCAGCTGAGCTCAATGGATCCTAAAGATGGTTCCGTTGTCGTACTGGGCTTCACCGATCGCATCGGTTCAGAGCAGTACAACCAGAAACTGTCTGAGAAACGTGCTCAGTCAGTAGTAGATTACCTGGTATCTAAAGGTATCCCTTCTAACAAGATCTCTGCACGTGGCATGGGTGAATCTAACCCAGTTACCGGCAACACCTGTGACAGCGTGAAAGGCCGCAATGCCCTGATCGACTGCCTGGCGCCGGACCGTCGTGTAGAAATCGACGTTAAAGGCATCAAAGACGTTGTAACTCAGCCACAGGCTTAAGTTTACACGTAATAAAAAACCCCGCTAAGGCGGGGTTTTTTTATGCCAGTCTGTCGGCAAAGTTGCCAGACTATACGGGTGTAGTTACTCTTTTTCTGTGCCAGACTTACCGAGAATCGCCTGCAGATCTTCTCTGAGACTCGACATCTGATTGGCATACTTCTCTTTGCGTTCGGCATCTTCAATCAACTGCACTACCGTCTCAGACAAGGTACTGTTACGCCGTTGCGCCAGTCCTGCCAGCCGTTGCCAGACCAGATACTCAAGGTCAATCGACTTCTTCCGCGTATGCTGATGCTCAGCATTGAAGTGACGTTTGCGCCGCGCACGAATGGTCTGCTTAAGCCGATTATCCAGGTCGGCATGAATATGCTCAGCAATCCATTCGTTGACCGTAACCGGATTATTTTCCATCGCCAGCAGCTTATCGACTGCCGCCTGCGCCGCACTTAATTCAAGGTGACGCGTGATCAGTTCACCTTCCCGATGTTTTTTCACCAGGTATTTCCATTTCCATCCACTTTCAAGATTTTCGAGTTGCTGGTATTTCATCGGAATCTCATCGTGATCACGTAACGAGCTAAGAATAACAGCTTTTTTCCCGGATGCAGCAACGAAAAACATGCTGTCAACGTCACATCTTCAACAGGAAGTCTGCAGTGCTTAACAAGGGTGAATCCTGTATAATCTCGCTTTTCTTAAATCAGACAAATGCGATTATTTTGACCAGCACCCAACTTACGTGGCAAACCTTACAGCCGGATAGCGCACAATACCAATCCGTTTTCTCCCGAATTGCTGATGAAGAAACCGATGCTCTGGCAACGGTACAGCCCCGATTGCTGAATGCACTGGCGCATTTACACCACCAGACGCAGGGATTCCCGTTACTGCTGGTTCGCAGCCAGGAAAATCGCGACTACCTGGCGCTGATAGCCCAGGCGGCTCAGCGGGTCATGGAGGACAACACCACGCTGTATGGTGGTGATTACCATATCATGGCCGACAACGTCACGCTGCAGCCCCCTTCTGACCCGCAGCGCCCTTTCACCAGTCAGGGCGGTATCCATTTCGCCGACTGGATTGAGACCGAACAGCTGTTTGGCTGTGTGCGTCAGCACAAGGATCGTATCCAGCTTGAGCCGGGCCTGATCCATCGCGCCAATGGCGGCACGCTGGTGCTGTCGCTGCGCAGTTTTATGACCCAGCCGATTCTCTGGCTACGCCTGAAGAAATGCATCGAGCAGGGTTATGTCGACTGGACATCTCAGGATGAACGTCGTCCGCTGCCGATCGCTATCCCGCCATTACCGCTGCAGTTAAATCTGGTCCTGTGTGGCGATCGTGAAGCGCTGGCTGATTTTCAGGAACTCGATCCTGAAGCACATGAAATGGCGATTTACACCGAATTTGAAGAGAACATTCAGGTTCTGGATGAAGATGACATGCTCGCCTGGTGCCGCTGGACTGCTGAGCTGGCGCAGCAAGCCGGGCTACCGTTACCGGAAGCGGATTTCTGGCCGGAACTGATTAAAGAAGGCGTACGCTTCAGCGGCGATCAGGAAACGTTGCCGCTCTGCCCGCGCTGGTTACAACGCCAGATGCGTGAGTCAGCACTGATGGGCGAAAAGCTTAATGCGGAAGCGCTGCGTGATGCACTCGAAGCGCGCCTGTGGCGTGAAAATTATCTCAACGAGCGGATGCGCGATGAGATCCTGCTGAAACAGATTCTGATTGAAACCGAAGGCGAAGTGGTCGGCCAGATTAACGGTCTGTCAGTGGTGGAGTATCCCGGCCATCCACGCGCCTGGGGCGATCCGTCACGTATTACCTGCGTAGTGCATCCCGGCGACGGTGAATTTACCGACGTTGAACGCAAAGCAGAGCTGGGCGGCAATATTCATGCGAAAGGCATGATGATTATGCAGGCTTATCTGATTGCCGAACTGGAACTGGAACAGCAGCTGCCCTTCTCGGCTTCGCTGGTGTTTGAACAATCTTATTCTGAAGTCGACGGCGACAGCGCCTCGCTGGCGGAGCTGTGTGCGCTGATCAGTGCGCTGGCAAACCAGCCGGTCAATCAACAAATTGCGGTTACCGGCTCGGTCGATCAGTTTGGTAATGTGCAGCCGGTCGGCGGGCTGAACGAAAAAATCGAAGGTTTCTTCGATATTTGCCATCAGCGTGAACTGACCGGCCAGCAGGGCGTGATTATACCCGCCTGCAACGTGCGCCACCTGAGTCTGAATCAGGCCGTGGTCAGTGCGGTTGAGCAAGGTCGCTTCCATATCTGGGCGATTGAACGTGCTGATGAAGCACTGCCGCTGCTGACCGGCAAAGTCTGGGATACTGAGGATGGTGAAGGCGACAGCCTGCTGCGCACCATTCAGGAACGTATTAGCCAACTGCACCAGTCGGACGTGCCGCACCGTCCGTGGGGACTACGCTGGCTTAACTGGTTTAACCACCGTTAATCCGATTTGCTCAGCGTACAACTGTTCGCTAATATTCGTGATTCACTAAAAAAAGGCTTATTGTAAACATGGTAGATAAACGCGAATCCTATACCAAAGAAGATCTGATTCTGTCAGGTCGTGGTGAACTGTTTGGCGAAAATGGTCCGCCGCTTCCGTCAGGCAACATGTTGATGATGGACCGCGTGGTCAAGATGACCGAAGACGGCGGCAAATATGATAAAGGCTTTGTTGAAGCAGAGCTGGATATCAATCCTGACCTTTGGTTCTTCGGCTGCCACTTTATTGGCGACCCGGTGATGCCAGGTTGCTTAGGCCTGGATGCCATGTGGCAGCTGGTCGGTTTCTATCTGGGCTGGCTGGGCGGCGAAGGTAAAGGTCGTGCGCTGGGCGTGGGTGAAGTGAAATTTACCGGTCAGGTTCTGCCTGAAGCGAAGAAGGTCACTTACCGTATCCACTTCAAACGCGTCATCAACCGCAAACTGGTGATGGGCGTTGCCGATGGCGAAGTGCTGGTCGATGGCAACCTGATCTATACCGCCAGCGATCTGAAAGTAGGCCTGTTCAAAGATACCGCAGCTTTCTAAACGTTTCCCCCTGAAACGAAAACCTCCGCGCGCAGCGGAGGTTATATTCCCTTTTCAGTGACATCCGGCTAGGCAGCTACCGACCTGTCCTCCATGGCTTGTCGCCAACCTCCCAACCAGTGAGACTTAGCGTCAATCATCTGATACGGACACATCTCTTTTGAGCGTCCAGTAATGCCTGCCTGATAACCACGTGAATGGGCGCGTTCGAGGCGGTCTCGTTTCTGTCTCTTCATACTCCGTGTCCCTCATGTAAGGTCTGTGGAATCTGGTGGAAAGAAAAAGGTGGTGAATTAATGTTCAACCACCCTAATGTTCTACCCGCTACGCGCCCAAAGATCAATGCGCAATCTTCACGCCAGTGTCATAAATGTGACCTCTGTCTGACAAAATTACGCTATTTTGTGATGGATCCGGCAACACTATCTCGCTGATTACGCTAATAAAAAAACCCCTGTTTTTCGTCGCTGGTGCTTAACGAAAATCAGGGGCTTAGCTTATTTATTCATACTCTTCTTAATTTAACGCAACCGTACTGTTGGCGATCTGCTGCGCGGTTTGCTGCCAGCCCACCGCCAGCGTTCTGACCAGCGCATCGTAACCATCTTCAGTCTGTGGCAGCGCCAGATTGAACGCCTGCTTGGTCAGATGACCCTGATGTTCGAGCGTCCACTCACCACTGATCACCGCCTTGCCGTCGTAGCGACCCTGGAAGCCAGTAATGGTCACGTTCAGGGTGTCGTGCTGCGCGCCCATTGGCGTACCGGCGACCAGTCTGCCCGGCAGGGCTTTACTGAGGTTGGTAATCAGCGTTTGCTGCAGTTGCTGATCGAGCGGGCTGGCCCAAAGGTTATTGGCGGCGATAACATATTTTACGTCACTGGTCTGATAGACCAGTCCGTTACCTGCCAGATAATCAGGCACCGTAACCTGCTGAACCCACAGCATCGGTTGCGCTTCAGTGGTGCTGCTACTGCTGACCTTCATCGGCGCCGCCCCGGAGGGCAGCTGATACCAGGTATTATCGATGGTGCTGCTGCACGCGCTCAGCAGCAGCGCGGCAGAGAGTATCATTCCTTTCTTCACTGTTTCGCCCTCTTAGGCTGGGGATCCTGTCCCGGTTTCGCCTCAAACACCAGCGCGTTGCTCTTGGTATTCAGCGTCTTCAGCACCGGCTGCAGTTCACGCAGCACCTGGTCGAGTCGCTGCATATCTCCGACCAGCTTGCTGTACGCTGGTGAGCCTGGCTGCAGTCCTTTCATGCTGCGGTTCAGCTCACGCAAGGTCTGTTGCATATCTTCCGGCAGCGTTTTCATTGCCGGGCTGGCCGTCACTTTATTAATGTTTTCGATGGTGCGTTGCAGGTCACGCATCGTTCGCTGACTCTCTTTCAGCGTGCCGGTCGCTTCGCTAATCATACCGTTAAGCGGCAGTCCGTTGATCTTATCCAGCGCCGCCATCAGCTTCTGCTGAATCTGACTCAGGCCACCGCTGACGGTGGGGATAACTTCATAACCCGATACTTTCTGCGGCCCTTTGTAAGCTGGCGCATTGTCATAGAAGTCGAGATCGACGTATAACGCACCAGACAGCAGGTTGCCGGTTTTCAGCGTGGCACGCAGGCCGCGTTTCTTACCATCCTGCAGATGCTGTTGCAGGTCGAAGTTTTCGCCCAGTCGGCTGATAAAACGATCCGGTTCGATGCGGATCAGCACCGGCACCCGATAATCATTGTTCAGCGCCTGATCCAGACCCGCTTTCATCAGTGGCGCTTCAGACACCGTACCGAGGCGAATGCCGCGGAATTCAACCGGCGCACCGGCCTGCAGGCCACGAATCGAATCGGTAAAGAACAGCAGATAATCGATATGATCGGTATACAGCGAGTCCTGAATGCTGCGTTGATCGTCAAACAGATGATAATCAGACTGATTCTGTGCGGCCTGGCCCAGATCCCAGCCATCCGGCACGTCAAAGCTGACGCCACCGCTGAACAGCGTGGTCAGCGATCCCATTTCCACCCGCATACCTGAGGCAGACATATCGACGGCGATGCCACTGTCCTTCCAGAAGCGGACATTGGTGGTCACCAGCCGATCGTACGGTGCCGCGATAAACAGCTGATAAGTCATCATGCGTTTATCGGTATCGAAGGTGCTGGTTTCAACCGTACCCACGCGATAGCCACGGAACAGCACCGGATCGCCCGGATTCAGCTGGCCGGCTTTTTTGCTGTCGAGGATAATGCGGATGCCTTTAGCATCCGGTGGCGCTAATGGTGGCGCATCCAGCAGGTTAAACTGTTCAGGCGCTTCACTTTTGGTACCCGGCTGTAATTCAATATAGGCACCTGACAGCAGGGTTCCCAGCCCGCTGATGCCTTCGCGACCAATTTGCGGTTTAACCACCCAGAAAACGCTGTCTTTGTGCAACAGTTTTCCCATACCGGCATTGAGGCGGGCTTTGATTTCTACGTGATGCAGATCGTCGCTCAGCACTGCGCTCTCGACCACACCGACATCAACGCTGCGGCTTTTGATGGTGGTTTTACCTGCTTCAATGCCTTCAGCATTTTCGGTAATCAGAGTAACGACCGGACCCTGGTGGCTGAAGTGATAGAACAGAATCCATCCGCCGATTAACAGCGTAACGATGGGGACAATCCAGACTGGCGACCAGCGCTTGATCTGTTCCACCTTTGCATGGCCGTGATTAGTTTCCGTCAAGGCGCGACTCCTTAATATTGTTTTCGCGTACACGATCCCAGGTTAATCGCGGGTCAAAGGCCATTGCAGCAATCATGGTCAGAATGACCACCAGCGCAAATAACACTGCCCCCCACGCGGGATACACACTCATTAATTGCCCCATGCGCACCAGCGCAGAGAGCACGGCAATCACAAATACGTCGATCATCGACCAGCGACCAACAAATTCAACCACTTCATAAATCAGGTGCATCTTGTGGCTATCATGGCTTCCACGTCCGCCGGCATCCCAGCAGAGCCAGCCGATCGCCAGCATTTTCAGCGTCGGCACCATAATACTGGCGATAAAAATCACCAGCGCCACCGGATAAGACCCGTCGCTCCACAGTAAGATCACGCCCGCCATAATATTGGAGGGATAAGCGCTGCCCAGCGTTTCTGTCACCATAATGGGCATCAGGTTAGCGGGAATATAGAGAATGACCGAAGTCAGCAGCAGCGCCAGCGTCCATTGCAGGCTGTGTTTACGACGCACTGATGCCACCACTCCGCAGCGGGTACAGTGGCGCTGCTCTGCCGACAGAATGGCGGTGCAGCAGGGACAAGATCGCAAGTCCTGCTGCAGGCCGGTGACGCCAACTTTGGGTGGATGCGGCAGAGCAGGTAGTGGCGCAATGCTCTGCCACAGCTGACGCCGATCGATGCATTGAAAGGCCCGCAGTTGCAGCAGGCAGAACAGACACCACGGCCAGAAGCTGGTTTCCAACCCGATATCGCCATACGCCATCAGCTTGACGAAACTGACCAGCACCCCCGCCATGAAGATTTCCGCCATGCCCCAGTTGCGTAACTGAAACAGTATGCGCGCCAGCCCCAGTTTCAGGCTGTTGGGCAGCGGCACCGGATTTACCAGCAGCAGAATGGTGACCATGCAGAACGCCGGAATCGCCTGAACAAACAGCAGGAACAGCGTCGCCAGGCTGCTGTAGTCCTCCGACACCATCACCTGCGGTATCTCTGTCAGAGTGATCTGGCTGCTGAGCCCGGCCACTTTCATGGTGATAAATGGAAACAGGTTAGCCAGCAGCAGCATAAACAAGGCGGCCAGCGCATAACCGGTTGGCCGCCTGCGCGGCTCGTACCAGTTCGCCGTCAGGGAAGTGTGACAGCGCGGGCATGAGGCACGGCTGCCAACGGGGATGTCCGGCAGCTTATTCATTAAATCGCATTGTGGACAGAGCATCCACGCGTCACTTTTATCTGCTGAACACATCCGTTATCCCTTGCTCTACGCGCCGTTTTTCATTGACTCAAGCTCTTCCCAACGCGCGAAAGCGGTTTCCAGTTCCTGCTCAGCCTGCGCCAGACTGTCCAGTACCGGTTGCGTCTGATCATGGGCCTGGCTGAAGAAGTCCGGATGACTCATTTTCGCCTGCAGTTCGCCAATTCTCGCTTCCAGCTGTTCCAGCTTTTGCGGCAGCTGTTCCAGCTCACGCGCCAGGTTATAGCTTAGTTTGTTGACGCTGCGTTTGGCAGCCTCGTTTTTCTCTGTCGCAGGTTTTGCCACAGTGCTCGCGGCTTTGGCCGGTGCGCCCGCTTTCTGCTGCTTATAGGCCGCACGCTGCTGTTGGGCATCGTGATAGCCGCCGACGAAGGTGCCAATTTCACCGTTGCCTTCGAAGATCCAGCACTCGGTGACGGTATTGTCGACAAACTGACGATCGTGGCTCACCAGCAGCACGGTGCCCTGATAGCCATCAATCAGCTCTTCCAGCAGCTCCAGCGTTTCAACGTCGAGGTCGTTGGTCGGTTCATCGAGAATCATCAGGTTGCTGGGACGCAGGAACAGACGCGCCAGCAGCAGGCGGTTACGCTCACCACCGGACAAGGCACGCACCGGCGTCATGGCGCGTTTAGGGTGGAACAGGAAGTCCTGCAGATAGCCCAGCACGTGACGCGGCTTGCCGTTGACCAGCACTTCCTGCTTGCCTTCAGCAAGGTTATCCATCACGGTGCGGTCCGGATCGAGCTCGGCGCGGTGCTGGTCGAAATAGGCCACTTCCAGCTTGGTGCCAGAATGAACGCGGCCATGATCGGCTTGCAGCTGCTGCAGCATCAGGCGCAGTAAAGTGGTTTTACCGCAGCCGTTCGGGCCGATCAGCGCAATTTTATCGCCACGCTGCACCTGGGAAGAGAAGTTTTTCACCAACACTTTGCCGTCAACCGCATAGTCGACGTTTTCCAGCTCAAACACGATTTTGCCCGAGCGCGACGCTTCGCCCACCTGCATGTTGGCTTTGCCCATCACTTCGCGACGTTCTGAACGTTCACGACGCAGCGCTTTCAGCGCACGCACGCGGCCTTCGTTACGGGTACGGCGCGCTTTGATGCCCTGACGGATCCAGACCTCTTCCTGCGCCAGCTTGCGGTCGAATTCCGCGTTCTGCATCTCTTCGACGCGCAGCGCTTCCTCTTTCCCTTCGAGATACTGGTCATAATTGCCCGGCCAGGAAACCAGTTTACCGCGGTCGAGATCGACAATTCGCGTCGCCATGTTGCGAATAAACGAACGGTCATGCGAGATAAACACGATGCTGCCGCTGAAGTTCTTCAGGAAAGTTTCCAGCCAGTCGATGGTTTCGATATCGAGGTGGTTCGTCGGCTCATCCAGCATCAGTACGCGCGGATTGCTGACCAGCGCCCGACCAAGCGCCGCTTTACGCAGCCAGCCACCCGACAGCGATGAAAGTTCGGTATCGGGCTGCAGACCAATCTGCTCCAGCACATCATTGATACGGCTTTCCAGCTGCCACAAATTCTGGTGGTCGAGAATGCTCTGCAAACGCGCCATTTCATTGAGGTTTTTATCGCTGGGATCTTCCATCACCACATGGGAAATAGCGTGATAAGCCTTGAGATGTTCGGCCTGTTCTTCCACGCCTTCGGCGACGAAGTCATACACTGAACCGGTAATATTGCGCGGCGGGTCCTGCTGCAGACGCGCAACAACTAAATCGGTTTCATAAACGATGCGACCATCATCCAGCGGCTGTTCGCCGTTGATGATCTTCATCAGGGTCGATTTACCGGCACCGTTACGGCCCACCAGACAGACGCGCTCGTTCTCTTCGATGTGCAGTTCGGTATTGTCTAACAGCGGCGCATCGCTGAAGGAGAGATAAGCGCCGTGGATACTGATTAATGACATGTAAACTTATTCCTTACCGACGTGAGTGATCAGCCAGCAGTTGTGAATTTGACGGTTACGCGCGAAGTCCTGCGACTGCGTTTTTTGGGTAATGTCCTGCGCCTGCAGGCCCAACGCCTTCAGACCATCCATATCCATTTTGAAACCACGTTTGTTATTGGAGAACATGATGGTGCCGCCGCGACGCAGCAGACGCTTCAGGTTGCGCATCAGCATCATGTGATCGCGCTGCACGTCGAAGCTCTCTTCCATACGTTTTGAGTTCGAGAAGGTCGGCGGATCGATAAAGATCAGATCAAAATTCTCATCACTTTCATTCAGCCAGCTCAGGCAATCCGCCTGCATCAGGCGATGCTGACGACCGGTCAGGCCGTTCAGACGTAAATTGCGCTCCGCCCACTCCAGATAGGTACGTGACATATCCACCGTGGTGGTTGAGCGCGCGCCGCCGAGACCGGCGTGCACGCTGGCGGTGCCGGTATAGGCAAACAGGTTAAGGAAGTCTTTTCCCTGACTCATCTGACCCAGCATTTTGCGCGCAATTCGGTGATCAAGAAACAGACCGGTGTCGAGATAATCAGTCAGGTTGACCCAGAAACGCGCATTAAACTCTTTGACCTCAAAATAGTCGCCCTTCTCGCTGAGCTTCTGATACTGCGCTTTGCCTTTCTGGCGTTCACGCGTTTTCAGGATCAGACGGTCGGCGGGCAGTTCAAGCACGGTGAGCGTCGCACTGATCACATCGAACAGGCGCTGGCGCGCTTTGTTCGGATCGATGGTTTTCGGCGGCGCATATTCCTGGATGATCACCCAATCGGCGTAGCGATCGACCGCCACGTTGTAGTCCGGCAGATCGGCATCATAAATGCGATAACACTCAATGCCTTCCTGCCGCGCCCACTTCTCCAGCTTCTTCAGATTTTTACGCAGGCGGTTGGCGTAATCTTCCGCGATCTGGCCGGCGCTTTCACCGCTGTTGACCGACAGCTGATAATTTTTCTGCACGCAATCCAGCGGACCGTTTTTCGCTTTGAACTGGCGATCGGCGCGCAGTTGCAGACAGCTCAGCAGTTCCGGCGAGGCGCTGAACAGCGACAGATTCCAGCCGCCAAAGTGCAGCTTCATCAGGCGTCCGAGCTGGCTGTGCAGCGCAATCAGCGCCGGCTCACTCTCCAGACGTTCACCGTAAGGGGGGTTGCTCAGCACCGTGCCGTGGATCAGTGGATCGACCGGGTTAGTCAGCTTCAGCAGATCCTGCTGGCCGAAGGTAAAGAGTTCGAATACGCCAGCACGACGGGCATTGGCCTGCGCCCATTCCAGCACCCGACCATTGTTGTCATAGCCGAAGAAACGTGCCTGAGTCGCCGCCGTGCCGTTACGGGCGCGGGTCTGCGCTTCGGTTTTCACTTCCTGCCACAGCGCGGCGTTAAACTGACTCCATGCGGTGAAGCCCCAGTGCTTACGCAACAGGCCCGGCGCGCGATCGCAGGCGATCAGTGCCGCTTCGATCAGCAGCGTGCCCGATCCGCACATCGGATCGATCAGCGGCGTAGTTGGCTGCCAGCCTGAACGCAGCACGATCGCCGCGGCCAGGTTCTCTTTCAGCGGTGCCTGTCCGGTCTGCTGGCGGTAGCCGCGCTGATGCAGCGCACTGCCGCTCAGATCCAGCGCAATACTGGCGCGATCGTCGTTCAGCCAGACGTTAATCCGGATATCCGCCTGCTCGCGATCCACATTCGGACGCTCCAGATTCTGGCGGGTAAAGCTGTCGACAATGGCGTCTTTCACCTTCAGGGCGCCGAACTGGCTATTGCGAATCGAATCATTGGTTCCGCTAAAGTGCACCACAAAGGTTTTGTCGCTGCCGAACATCGTTGGCCAGTCAACGCTTTGCACACCCAGATAAAGATCCAGATCGCTGTAGACGCCAAACTCTCCCAGCGGCAGCAGGATGCGTGAGGCTAAACGGCTCCACATCAGGCTTTGATACATTACGCGCTCGTCGGCCTGGTAGTGAACACCGCCCTGCACCACCTGCAAATCCTGCGCGCCCAGCGCGTCCAGCTCACTTTTTAACAGCTCTTCGAGCCCACGCGCCGTGCTGGCAAACAGAGAATTCATATCGTCACTTTTTAACTCTTGAGAAAATTGTTGCGCATTATAGCGAATCGGAGACCTATGTCATAAAGTTAGCTACTTTTGTCTTGCGCGCCTGGTTTCAAGGAGATCACCATGATTATGCTTTCCCGCTTATTTATTCATCCTGTGAAGTCGATGCGGGGATTGCAACTGTCGCATGCGCAGGTTTCAGACAGCGGACTGGCGTTTGATCGCCTGTTCATGGTGACTGAACCTGATGGAACCTTTATTACGGCGCGACAATACCCGGAGATGGTCCGTTTCACACCGGTGATTCTGCCGGATGGCCTGCTGCTGCTGGCACCGGACGGCAGCCATTCAAGCGTTAGCTTCAGTGATTTCAGCGGGCAGTATCATCCGACTGAAGTCTGGGGCAACCATTTCACCGCCCGTATCGCGCCAGAGGCAATCAACCAGTGGCTCAGTCAGTTCTTTCCGCGCGAGGTGCAGCTGCGCTGGGTCGGTCCGCAACCCACCCGACGGGTCAAAAATTTCGCGTCAGTGCCGCTCAGCTTTGCCGATGGCTTTCCGTTTCTGCTGGTCAACAGCGCCTCGTTAGCCGATCTGCAACAGCGCTGCCCGGCCAGCGTCCGTGTTGAACAGTTTCGGCCGAATCTGGTGGTCAGCGGTCCCGCAGCCTGGGAAGAAGATAGCTGGGCGGAGATTAAGATTGGCGAGGTGTTATTCGAAGTCACCAAACCGTGCAGCCGCTGCGTGTTCACCACCGTCAGCCCGGAGACCGGGCATAAACATCCGGCTGGCCAGCCCCTGGCGACATTGCAGGGCTTTCGCAGCGCGCAGGACGGCAGTGGCGACATTGATTTCGGTCTGAATTTAATTGCCCGCAATTCGGGCGTGGTTCGCGCCGGTGATACGGTTACCGTTATTAAACGACGTTCGCCGCGTGTTTACGGCGCGGGTGAGGTGGTTCAGACGCTGCAACCCCAGCGGCAGGCGCCGTCGGCCGTCAACATTACCTTTCAGGGCCAGACCTTCACCGGTGATAATCAGCAGGTGTTGCTGGAACAGCTGGAGATGCAGGGGTTCCGTATCCCCTACTCTTGCCGGGCAGGTTTATGCGGCAGTTGTAAGCTCAGGCTGGTTGCGGGGGAAGTTAAGGCCCTCAAGCAAAGCGCCATAGGTCAGGATGGCACCCTGTTGAGTTGCAGCTGTATTCCGGCTGGCGATGTGGAACTGAACTGATTACACCGCGCGGGCATAGCGCGGCATAATATCCTGACAGTAAGGTTGCAGGCGGTCGTTCATCACTTTGATAGCATCGCCAAGCACCATCGACTTACCCGCCAGCGTCAGACCGGGCTGTGCCAGCAGGCAGAGTGCGGCGTTATCGCCCTTCTCCACCACCAGCAGACGTGCCGGTTCGCCATTGTCCGCCAGCGTGACCTGCACCATCTCACCGATATTCGGCTGCAGGGCGGGCGCATAAGATGAGAAATGCCAGCTTTTCGGCATCAGCGGTTTCAGGAATCGTGCCGCCACCAGCGCATTTAACACCAGCTCCGCGCGGTGCTGGCTGCTCAACTTACACTGCCGACAGGTCTCTTCAAAGGTGTAATAGAGCGCGGCGTCATCAACACAAAAGCCGGTTTCATTAAACGCATCCGGGGTGAGCATTTTGCGGGAATAGCGGGAACGAAAAAGCATACCGTCAGCCAGGTCGAGCATCATTCGGTCGTGGCTGGCATCGAAATACCAACGCCAGTTATCATCAGGTTTGATTTTCATAGTGTGCCCTGTATTTACCGCTGCGCCAAAAATCACGCAGAATTCAGCGAAAAAAGAAACATAAGGAAAAGCTGAAAATTCGTGCAACAGGCCAAAATATAAACGAGCCGGAAGGATAAATAAACCCCCCGGCTGACGATTGTAAGAAATGTCTTAGAGATAAGTGACGATATCTTTAATTAATCCTGGTCCCTGATAAATAAAGCCGGAATAAATCTGTACCAGCGTCGCACCCGCTGCGATCTTTTCGCGTGCCGCAGTCAACGAATCAATCCCGCCTACACCAATAACTGGCAGTCGACCCTTCAGCTCCTGAGACAGGCGCTGAATCACCTCAGTGCTGCGCGACTGGACCGGACGACCACTTAGCCCACCGGCCTCTTCAGCATATTTAAGGCCACTCACCAGTGAACGATCGAGGGTGGTATTGGTGGCAATGACGCCATCAATCTGGTGACGGACTAAACTGTCGGCGACCTGAATTAACTCTTCTTCGGTGAGGTCGGGGGCGATTTTTACCGCCACCGGAACATATTTTAAGTGACGCTGTTCCAGCTCTTTTTGTTTTTGTTTGATCGAGACCAGCAGATCGTCCAGCGCTTCGCCATATTGCAGTGAGCGTAATCCCGGGGTGTTCGGCGAGGAGATATTGATCGCAATATAACCGGCATGGGCGTAGACCTTTTCCATGCAGATCAGATAGTCCTCTTTGCCTTGCTCGACCGGGGTATCTTTATTCTTGCCAATATTGATCCCCAGTACCCCTTTAAAACGTGCTTTTTTGACGTTTTCAACCAGGTGATCAACGCCGAGATTATTGAACCCCATGCGATTAATAATGCCGCCCGCTTCGACTAAACGAAACATCCGCGGTTTGTCATTGCCCGGCTGGGCACGTGGCGTGACGGTACCGACCTCAACGAAGCCGAAGCCCATTGCGCCAAAGGCATCGATACATTCGGCATTTTTATCCAGACCTGCCGCCAGGCCGAGGGCGTTATCAAAGGTTAATCCCATACAGGTTACCGGACGCGACGGCAGCTTCTGGCGGATTAACCCTTCCAGCGGTGTGCCGCTCATGAAACGCAGTTGCTGAAAGGTGAGTTCGTGCGCGCGCTCGGGGTCGAGTTTAAACAGCGCCGGTCGGACGATAGGATAAAACATGCACTCTCCTGAAGGACGGAAGCAATCGTGAAAGTCGGTGCACGGGAAAATGTGCGCCAGAATGGTAAAGTGCTCTGGCGCAAAAGTAAATCGAACGGCGAGGAAGGGGAAAAGTATCTGAAGCTGAGTTGATCTTACCCCACGGAATCGTTTACGGGGTCGATTCGGGCGTGGGCGGGAAACAGGTATTCACGCAGAATACCGCGCCGCAGCATGATGCCAAAAATGCCGATGCAGACGAACGCTTCCGCCAGCACCATCGACCAGGCAGCACCTATCGCCCCATACTGCCACGCCAGCAGGCAGCAAAGCGGCACGTTGATGACCCCAGCCGCCATCATCACCAGCATACGCTGGCGCGCCAGGCCGTGCGGGATCAGAATCTGCAAACCGGCTGGATAAGAGATATTGCCGAACAGGAAGCAGAGCACGAACACCCGCAGCACATCCGCCGACGGCATAAACGCCTTGCCCAGCAGCAGTGACACCACCTGATCGGCAAACAGCCAGGTAAATATCACAATCGACAGGCTGAGAGAAAACGAGAGCAGCAAACTTTTACGGGTGGCGGCAATCGCGGCGCGCTTATCGCGTCCAAACAGGTGGCTGACGCGTGGGAAGAAGGCGCTGCCGATCTGTTCCGGCACCGAGTTGGCCGCTTTACGCAGGCGATCTGCCCCGTTGTAAATACCGACCATGTAGTGCGAGGTAAACGAGGCGAGGATTACCACATTGACGCTGTTAAACAGATTGGCCCCGGCGATAGCGATAAACACATCCATGCTGTCGGTGATGCGCTGTTTGATTTCGCGTGGCTCAAAGCGGTAACGGCCAATCACCTTCATCTCCAGCACAAATTTCAGGGTGATGGCCGCACTGATAATCGAAACGGCCCCCGGGATCAGGGCAGCCAGCCAGGTATCCTCAGGTGTTTTGACCAGCAAAAAGGTCAGCGGGATAGCGCAGAAGTTACCAAAGGTGGCAATCACCGCCGTTTTGCCGAGCTTCTCAAAGCCCTGCATCAGCCAGCCAAACGAAAACAGCGAGCCGATCAGTGTGGTGCAGTTGGCAAGAATAATAAAGAACAGCGGATGCCAGGCCGGATTAAACCAGGTGGCCGTCAGCAAGGTGCCGCTGGTCAGCACCAGCAGCATCAGTTTGGCATTGAAGGTCGACCAGAACAGCTGACTGACCCGCGCTTTGTCATCACGATGGTGAGCAATATCTTTGGTGGTAAAGACATTAAACCCCCAGTCGGAGATGGTGCTGCAATAGAGCACGCAGGCAATCGCCAGCGCCAGGGTCCCCATCTGTTCGACGCCGAGGATGCGCGCCAGATAAGGCAAGGTCGCCAGCGGAAACAGAAACGAAGCGCCGCGGTAGGCCAGCAGTGAGAAGATATTAATAATCAGACTTTTATCAAGAACTTTTGCCATGTCGCAACAACCTTATACACATTGCATGTCTCACCTTCTCATTTCGCTAAGGCATAAACAATATTGCTAAACACTTTTCAGAATCAGGCTGCGCGGTTAATTTCTTTTTTGACCTTGTAGCTCTGCAAGGCAATAAACAGATCCGGTTGATTGAACAGCAACCACTCTTTAAAGTTTTGTGCTTTCACACCACGCCCCATAAAACGAATGGCATTACGCACATATTCCGGCACCGGCGTTTGATTATACAGCGATAAATAGATCATCAGGCGGAACGAGTGGGTTAAATAGGCTTTCTCCAGCGTCGTACGCCACTCTGTTTTAGCCTGGGAGCTATTTAAGGTATTGTAAGCGTGCATAAACGCGTCGTAGCGCTGAAAGAAAAACTCATCACCTTTGGTACTGTTTGTCAGCGAGCCGCTGCGAATACGCTGCTTATAATAAACCTGACGACTAACCCACGCCTGCTGACATTTCATAAATACCGACAGCGTGAAATTATGATCTTCATGAATCCGGCGAACGAAGCGTAATTTATGCTGCTCTATCACGCTTTTTCTCAACACGTAGTTCCACACCGCCGAGGTATAGCTGCCGTTACGCAGCAGGCGCATAAAGACTTCCTGAGGCCGCTGCACACCAAACTGGTCATGTTGGACTTTGGGTGAGGTTATCTCAATATGGCCATCTTCGTAGACGCAGGAATTAAAGCAGAACAGGTCGGTGCGGGGATGTTTCTCCACAACGCTGGCCAGCTCCGCCACCAGCCCATCAACCACCACGTCATCCGGGTCACAGAAGAACAGGAACTCGCCCTGCGCCAGCGCAATACCGGTATCGCGGGCATTGCCCAGTCCGCCATTTTCAATGGTGATCACTTTTACCTGAGAAAGATGCGCATAATTCTGCTCAATCAGGGCCAGTGTTCCATCGGTTGATCCATCATTTACAATGATTATTTCATTCGGCGCTTTTACCTGACGCAATAATGAATCAACGCACTCCACAATATATTTCTCAACGTTGTAAGTCGGAATAATCACCGATAACAGGATGTCAGACATAGGCAATTCTCTGCTGTTAGAAAATGACAATACGATTCACCTGCCTGATGCAGGTCATGACCAGAGGCGAAACGTCGGAAAAGAAGTATTCATTATTAAAGCTGCTTACTTTGAGCCTGATTATCTTAAACCGGTTAAGCCGATAAAGACCAGTCGGAAAAAAATAGCGCAGTGAAAAACAGGCTGTCACTGTTAAATAAGTTGCATCTATAGTCTGATAGGATGTTAAAACGGTTGAGGATTGATTTAATTTTGCAGTAAAAAGCAGCGGTAACCGGTCTCCGGAAAATGTAAGCGAATGCCTGAAAGCGTTAATATCTTCATTATTACATTGTTTTCGTTTCAGTGACCTTTCTGCAATTAATCTGAGCTGTTGTTACTCTCCCGCCCTGGGAGGGGTTGATTTTATATCGTTTTTTCCGATTATTTGCCCAGCCGCCTCGCTTTTCACGCCTCTCACCATAATAAGAATGGTTAAGCAATCAGTCTGCGGATGATTTACTGGCGGCGGCTCGCTTATTTTGTGATCTCGCTTCATCAGCTTTAATGAGTAATCGGACGGACAGCCCAAAATTTAAGAATTATCGGAAGCCGCTTTACCATCGCTTATTGCTTAGCCCGCCTATTTGCAGATTTCACTTTTAGATTGCCGGATAAATCATTTAAGCCCACTCCCCTGCTCTGACAGTATGAAGGCATAAGTTCTCAACATTAGATAATCAATAACTTTTAGTTATAAGGAGTGATGATGCGAGTTATTACGCTGGCAGGCAGCCCACGGTTTCCTTCACGCTCAACGTCGCTACTGACGCTGTGTCAGCACAAACTGGAAGCACGGGGTATCGAAGTCATTCCGTGGAATATTCATAACTTCCAGCCGGACGATCTGATCAATGCGCGTTTTGACGCCCCGGCGCTGCTGGCATTACGTGAAGATCTGGCCACTGCGGATGGCCTGATTGTGGCGACGCCTATCTATAAAGCCTCTTTTTCTGGTGCACTCAAAACCCTGCTCGATCTGCTGCCGGAACGTGCGTTAGAGCACAAGGTGGTGCTGCCCTTAGCCAGCGGCGGCAGTGCAGGCCATATGCTGGCCCTCGACTATGCGCTAAAGCCGGTGCTCAACGCCCTGAAAGCGCAGGAAATTCTGCATGGCGTGTATGCCGAAGATAACCAGATTCATCATTACGATCGTCAGCCGGAGCTACAGGACTCGCTGGCACAGCGCCTTGACGACGCGGTAGCCGCGTTCTGGCTGGCGCTGACCCGTCATCACCATCCCGTTGCACAAGCGGTATAAAAGGAGCAGTTCGATGAAACAGAGATTCGTTAAATGGCTGACGGCGGGATTATTACTGGCGGGTCTGCAGGCGCAGGCTGCTGAGCCCGATCCGGCACAAATCCGTATTGGTTATCAAAAAGGGTCAGTCAGTATGGTGCTGGCCAAGTCGCACCAGCTATTAGAGAAGCGTTTTCCGCACACTAAAATTCAGTGGATTGAATTTCCGGCCGGCCCGCAGATGCTGGAAGCGCTGAATGTGAACAGTATTGACCTTGGCAGTACCGGCGATCTTCCGCCGCTGTTCGCCCAGGCTGCGGGCGCTGATTTACTTTACGTCGGTTCCGAACCACCCAAGCCGCAGGCTGAAGTGATTCTGGTCCCGAAAACCAGCACGCTGCAACAGGTCGCCGATCTGAAGGGCAAGAAAGTGGCCTTTCAGAAAGGCTCCAGCTCACACAATTTACTGTTGCGCGCCCTGCAGCAGGCCGGCCTGAGCTTTAAAGATATCACCCCGGTTTATCTTACTCCCGCAGATGCGCGCGCCGCATTCCAGCAGGGGAACGTTGATGCCTGGGCAATCTGGGATCCCTATTACTCGTCAGTGCTGTTACAGGGCAATTCCCGGGTGCTGGTTGATGGCAGCAAACTCAATCTGACCGGCTCGTTCTATTTAGCCACCCGCAGTTACGCCGAGGCGCACGGCGCATTTATACAGCAGGTGCTGGACACTTTTAGCGCGGCCGATGCGCTGACCGTCAGCCAGCGCCCGCAGAGTATTACGCTATTAGCACAGGCGATAGGCTTACCCGAGCCGGTGATTGCCAGCTATCTCAGCCATCGTCCGCCCACCACCATTACGCCGGTTAGCGACAAAACGGCGGTTGCCCAACAGCACACCGCTGACCTGTTCTATGCCAATCATCTGCTGCCAGTGAAAGTATCGATTCGCGATCGCATCTGGCAACCACATTCCGTGACTCAATAAGGAGCAAAAAATGGTATCCATATTCTGGTTTCTGCCGACCCATGGTGACGGCCACTATCTTGGCACCGCAGAAGGTGCACGTCCGGTGGATCACGCCTATCTGCAACAGGTGGCGCAGGCAGCCGATCGTCTTGGCTTTGGCGGCGTACTGATCCCAACCGGCCGATCCTGTGAAGATGCCTGGCTGGTTGCCGCATCCCTGATCCCGGTGACGCAGCGCCTGCGTTTTCTGGTGGCTTTACGCCCTGGCGTAATTTCACCGACCCAGGCGGCGCGCCAGGCAGCGACGCTGGATCGCTTATCCAACGGCCGCGCGCTGTTTAATCTGGTCACCGGCGGCGATCCGGAAGAGCTGGCGGGTGACGGCGTTTTCCTTGATCACCGTGAGCGCTACGCCGAGTCAGCTGAATTCACCCGCGTCTGGCGTCGGGTGCTGGAGGGCGAAACGGTCGATTACGAAGGCAGGCACGTTAAGGTGCGCGGTGCCCGCCTGATGTTTAAACCGGTACAGCAACCGCGTCCGCCGTTATGGTTTGGGGGCTCGTCTGAACCGGCGCAGGATCTGGCGGCTGAACAGGTCGATGTCTATCTCACCTGGGGTGAACCACCGGCTCTGGTGAAAGAGAAAATCGACCAGGTCCGTGCCAAAGCCGCCGCGCAGGGACGTACGGTACGTTTCGGTATCCGTCTGCATGTGATCGTGCGTGAAACCAATGAAGAAGCCTGGCAGGCCGCCGACAAACTGATCGCCAATGTGGACGATGCCACCATCGCCAAAGCGCAGGCCGCGTTTCAGCGGGCAGATTCGGTCGGGCAGCGCCGGATGGCGGCGCTTCACGGCGGTCGCCGCGACAAGCTGGAAATCAGCCCGAACCTGTGGGCCGGTGTCGGCCTGGTGCGCAGCGGCGCAGGCACCGCGCTGGTCGGTGACGGACCCACGGTCGCCGCGCGAATTAAAGAGTATGAAGCGCTGGGTATTGAAACCTTTATTTTGTCTGGCTATCCACACCTGGAAGAAGCTTATCGGGTTGGCGAACTGCTGTTCCCGCATCTCGATCTGCAGGTTCCGCTGGTGCCACAGCCGCGCGTAGTGCAGGCACACGGAGAAGCGGTCGCCAACGATTTTACCCCTGAGAAAAAAGTCGCCCGCGGCTGAGGAGAACATCATGGCCAGAACAGGTAAACGTCTCGCCGATACGCTGGTGCCGTGGGTGCTGCCAGCTCTACTGGTGGTGGCGTGGCAGATCGCCTCGCAAACCGGCTGGTTATCGACCCGCATTTTGCCGGCGCCTGAAAAAATAGTGACCACGTTCTGGCAGCTGGCCGCCAGCGGTGAACTGTGGCAACACCTGGCGATCAGTAGCTGGCGGGCACTGATTGGTTTCAGCATCGGCGGATCGATTGGTCTGCTGCTGGGGCTGATCACCGGCACCTCCCGCACCGGCGAGCGGCTGCTGGATACCTCGGTTCAGATGTTACGTAACGTTCCCCATCTGGCGCTGATCCCGCTGGTCATTCTGTGGTTCGGTATTGATGAGTCGGCCAAAATCTTCCTGGTGGCGCTCGGCACGCTGTTTCCGATCTACCTGAATACCTACCACGGCATTCGTAACATCGATCGCGGACTGGTGGAGATGGCCCGCAGCTATGGCCTCACCGGCTGGAGCCTGTTTATTCAGGTGATCCTGCCCGGTGCGCTACCGAACATCATGGTCGGCGTTCGTTTCGCGCTCGGCCTGATGTGGCTGACGTTGATCGTGGCAGAAACCATTTCGGCAAACTCGGGCATCGGCTATCTGGCGATGAATGCGCGTGAATTTTTGCAGACCGATGTGGTGGTGGTCGCCATCATTCTGTATGCCCTGCTCGGTAAACTGGCTGATGTCGCCGCGTTGTTGCTGGAACGCGTCTGGCTGCGCTGGCATCCGGCTTATCAACTGAAGGAGGAGAACGCATGAGTCAGACCCTTTCCCCGGCGCGCCTCAATGCGGGCACCCCGGTTGGCGTTAACAACGTCAGCAAGCAGTATGGCAACCGTACCATTCTGAAGAACATCGACCTGCATATTCCGTCAGGTCAGTTCGTGGCGGTGGTTGGCCGCAGCGGCTGCGGCAAAAGTACCCTGCTGCGCCTGCTGGCCGGGCTGGAGCAGACTTCCAGCGGCCAGCTACTGGCGGGCAATGCGCCGTTACAGTCGGCACGTGACGATACCCGCCTGATGTTTCAGGATGCGCGGCTGCTGCCGTGGAAAAAGGTGATTGATAATGTCGGCCTCGGGCTAAAAGGCAACGCCTGGCGCAGTGCGGCACAGGAGGCGCTGGCGGCGGTCGGGCTTGCCGATCGGGCCAGTGAGTGGCCGGCTACTCTCTCAGGCGGACAGAAACAGCGGGTGGCGCTGGCCAGAGCGCTGATTCATCGGCCGGGTTTGCTGCTGCTGGATGAGCCACTCGGTGCGCTGGATGCCCTGACCCGCATCGAAATGCAGGAACTGATTGAATCGCTGTGGCAGCAGCATCATTTCACGGTTCTGCTGGTTACTCATGATGTGAGTGAAGCGGTGGCGATGGCCGATCGGGTGCTATTGATTGAAGAAGGCGAGATTGGTCTGGATCTGCTGGTTGATTTACCGCGTCCCAGAAGGCGCGGATCGCAGCGTCTGGCAGAATTAGAGGCGGAAGTGCTGGATCGGGTAATGCGCCGCACCGCACCCTCGCAACCGGTCCGTGTTGCGCGGCAGCGTTAAAAAAAACGGCGGAGTCCGACTGGTACTCCGCCGTTCTGCTATCAGGCGTTCAGCGCCCGGGTGATCTTCTCGTAGAGATCGCCCGACAGCTTCTCCAGCCCTTTCAGCTGTTCCAGCGCCTCGCGCATCATCGCCTGACGATCGTCGTCATAGCGTTTCAGTCGAATTAATGGCTCCACCATCCGCGCCGCAACCTGCGGATTACGGGTGTTCAGGTCGATCAACATCTCCACCAGGAATTTATAGCCGCTGCCATCTTTGGCATGGAACGCAGCCGGGTTAGCGGAGGCAAAGGCCCCCACCAGCGAACGGACCCGGTTAGGGTTGCTCATGCTGAAGGAGCGGTGGTTGAGTAACTGACGCACATTACGCAGCACGTTGGCCGCCGGACTGGTGGCCTGCAGCACAAACCACTTGTCCATCACCAGACCATCCTGATGCCAGCGCTCATCGTAGGCCGCCAGCAGCGCATCACGGCACGGCAGCTGCGCCGCTACCGCTGCAGAGAGTGCCGCCAGCGCGTCGGTCATGTTGGTCGCCTGGTGATACTGCGTCTGCACCAGCTTGTCCGCCAGTTGCGCATCGCCAAAGGCCAGATAGGTCAGGCAGATATTTTTCAGGCTGCGCTGACCGATCGCGGCATGCTCAATCCGGTACTCACTCTGCTGATTGGCGTTATAAATCGCAAAGAACTCGTCAGCCAGCTCGCGCGCCAGCGTGCGCTGCAGCGCGTCACGTACCAGCGCAATCGCCTGGGGATCGATGACATCGAACAGTTCGGCGATCTCATTTTCAGTCGGCAACGTCAGAATCAGCGCGGTCAGCGCCGGATCACAGTCGGTATCAAGCAGCACTGCGCGGAACGCGTCTGCCACATGCAGCGGCAGTGACAGATGCTGCCCCTGCTGATAGCGCGCCACGTTGAGACGGATATAGGTTGCCAGCAGGCTCTGTGCCGCATCCCAGCGGGAGAAATCGTTACGCGCATGACGCATCAGGAAGGTGAGCTGCGCATCGCTCCATTTGTAATCAAGCTTCACCGGCGCAGAGAACTCACGCAGCAGCGACGGCACCGGCTGGAAGTAGACGTTATCGAAAATGAAGGACTGAAACTCCTCGGTGACGTTCAGCACATGATGCACCGGATGGCCGTTGTGCTGCAGCGGAATCACTTTCCCTTCGTTATCATACAGTTCGATATCAAGCGGGATGTGCAGCGGCAGCTTCTCTTTCTGATCGGCAGTCGCCGGGGTGTGCTGCGTGACGTGCAGCGTGTACTGCTCCAGCTCCGGGTTGTAATCATCGCGTACCGTCAGCACTGGCGTACCGGACTGGCTGTACCAGCGGCGGAACTGTGACAGATCCACATTGGAAGCATCTTCCATCGCCTGTACGAAGTCATCGCAGGTGGCCGCACTGCCGTCGTGACGATCAAAATAGAGCTGCATCCCCTTCTGGAAATTGGCTTCGCCCAGCAGGGTGTGCAGCATGCGGATCACTTCCGATCCTTTTTCATACACCGTCAGGGTGTAGAAGTTATTCATTTCAATCACCTGATCCGGGCGGATCGGGTGAGCCATCGGGCTGGCATCTTCAGCAAACTGCGCGCCGCGCACGATACGCACGTTGTCGATGCGATTAACGGCGCGTGAACCGAGGTCAGAACTGAACTCCTGATCGCGGAACACCGTCAGCCCCTCTTTCAGGCTGAGCTGGAACCAGTCACGACAGGTGACACGGTTGCCGGTCCAGTTATGGAAATATTCGTGGCCGATCACCGCTTCGATACCGAGATAGTCTTTATCAGTGGCGGTTTCCGCTTTCGCCAGCACATATTTGGCGTTAAAGACGTTCAGGCCTTTGTTTTCCATCGCGCCCATATTGAAGAAGTCGACCGCCACGATCATAAAGATGTCGAGGTCGTATTCGAGACCGAAACGCTCCTCATCCCACTTCATGCTGTTTTTCAGCGAGGTCATTGCCCAATCAGCGCGGTCGAGATTGCCACGATCGACAAAAATCTCCAGCGCTACGTCACGGCCGGAACGGGTAGTGAAACTGTCACGCAGCACGTCGAAGTCGCCCGCCACCAGCGCAAACAGGTAGCACGGTTTCGGGAACGGGTCCTGCCATTTAACCCAGCTACGGCCTTGCTCATCACGCCCGCTGTCGACGCGGTTACCGTTTGACAGCAGGTACGGATAGCGTTCGCCGTCGGCAAAAATGGTGGTGGTGAAACGCGCCAGCACATCCGGGCGATCCAGATACCAGGTAATATGACGGAAGCCTTCAGCCTCACATTGAGTACAGAGCGCCTCGCCTGATTTGTATAACCCTTCCAGCGCCGTGTTCTGATCCGGATGAATATCGTTGATGATTTTCAGCGTGAAACTGTCCGGCAACTGGCTGAGCACCAGCGCACCGTTCTCATGGCGATAGTCCGTCCAGGGTTGTCCATCCACCTCAAGTGCGATCAGCGTTAAATCTTCGCCATCCAGACGCAAATCAGCCTGGCTGTCACCGAGACGTTTAACCTGACTGGTAGCCGTTACGCGGGTGGTCGACGCATCCAGTTCAAAGGTTAAGTCAATGTCAGTAATGGTGTAATCCGGCGCACGGTAATCGTGGCGATATTTAATTTGGGGCTGTTGCGTCATATTCCGTCTCGCGTTGTTATAAGTTTACCTGGCAAAGTCTAAGCTTGTTACTACAAGCTTGCCACGCACAATGCACCTAATGAGCGAAATGGCTACAAATTGTTAACAATGGCACAGATTGGCCTCGACCCATTACAGTGAAATATGCTGTGATTGGCGTTAATGACTGAATTATACTTCCGCGTCTTTAAGACTGTGTACAACACCGGGCTCTGCGCCACCGAACAGGATGCTGAAACGCGCCATGACAGGACATGCTTCCCCGATACTGACCTCGCTGCTCGATACGGACGCCTATAAGCTCCACATGCAGCAAGCCGTCTTCCACCGCTATCATGATGTCACGGTGGCGGCGGAGTTTCGCTGCCGCGGCGACGAACTGCTGGGCCTCTACGCTGATGAGATTCGTGATGCGATTCGCGCAATGCAAACGCTGGCGCTGACCGATGACGAATATCACTGGTTATCCCGTCTGCCCTTCTTTCAGCAGGATTACCTGAACTGGCTGCGCGATTTTCGCTACAACCCCGATCAGGTTGAGGTACGTAATCACCACGGCAAACTGGAACTGCGTATTCAGGGACCGTGGCGTGAAGTGATTTTGTGGGAAGTGCCGCTGCTGGCGCTGATCAGTGAAGTGGTGCATCGTCATCGCACCCCTGAGATCACCACGCAACAGGCGGTCGACCATCTGCAGGATAAGCTTGCCGACTTTACTCATCAGGTGACCGATCTGGATATGTCACGCTTCCACCTGATGGATTTCGGTACCCGCCGTCGCTATTCACAGGATGTCCAGCAGGCGATTGTGGCAACGCTGAAACAGGACTTCCCGTGGCTGATCGGCACCAGCAACTACGATCTGGCGCGTCGCCTGACGCTGACGCCGGTCGGTACGCAGGCGCACGAGTGGTTCCAGGCGTTCCAGCAGATCAGCCCGGTGCTGGCCAACAGTCAGCGCGCCGCGCTGCAGGCGTGGCTGGACGAATATGATGATCAGCTCGGTATCGCCCTGACCGACTGTATCGCCATGGATGCTTTCCTGCGTGATTTCGGTCCGGTATTTGCCCGACGCTATCAGGGGCTGCGTCACGACTCTGGCGATCCGGTCGAATGGGGCGAGAAAGCCCTTGCCCACTATCAGAAGCTGGGAATCGATCCGCAAAGCAAAACGCTGGTTTTTTCCGACAATCTCAACCTCGACAAAGCGCTGGCGCTTTATCGCCACTTTGGTCAGCGTGCCAACGTCATTTTCGGCATCGGTACCCGCCTGACCTGCGATATTCCGGGCATTACGCCACTGAATATTGTGATCAAGCTGGTGCAGTGCAACGGCAAACCGGTGGCGAAACTGTCCGACAGTCCGGGTAAAACCATCTGCCAGGATAAAGCCTTCGTCCGGGCCCTGCGCAAAGCCTTTGACCTGCCGCTGGTGAAAAAAGCGAGCTAAGCCACTTCTTATCGGGGCGTTGATGCGCCCCGCTTCTGCTGTAATAAATCATCCATTCCGCCGGATTTTGCTTGTTTCCTGAAGACTCGCAAGTAACATAGCAAAACCCCCGGTTCGGGGACCTTTTTACTCACTTCTTCTATATAGAGAGATATTTATGAGCGTTGTGCCTGTAGCGGACGTACTGCACGGTCGCGTCGCGGTTGACAGTGAAGTCACCGTACGTGGTTGGGTGCGTACCCGAAGAGATTCAAAAGCCGGTCTTTCCTTCATCGCCGTATATGACGGCTCCTGCTTTAATCCCGTTCAGGCAGTCGTCAATAATTCTCTGAATAATTATCAGGATGAAGTATTGCGTCTGACCACCGGCTGTTCCGTGATTGTCACCGGCACCGTGGTGGCCTCGCCCGGTCAGGGCCAGGCTTTTGAGATTCAGGCAACCCGTCTTGAGGTTGTTGGCTGGGTGGAAGATCCTGACAGCTACCCGATGGCGGCGAAACGTCACAGCATTGAGTATCTGCGTGAAGTGGCTCACCTGCGTCCACGCACCAACCTGATCGGTGCCGTCGCCCGCGTTCGTCATACTCTGGCGCAGGCGCTGCATCGCTTTTTCCATGAAAATGGTTATTTCTGGGTCTCCACTCCGCTGATTACCGCCTCGGATACTGAAGGCGCCGGTGAGATGTTCCGCGTCTCAACGCTGGACCTTGAGAACCTGCCGCGCAACGATCAGGGCAAAGTCGATTTCAGCGAAGATTTCTTTGGCAAGGAAGCGTTCCTGACCGTTTCTGGTCAGCTGAACGGCGAAACCTATGCCAGCGCCCTGTCAAAGATTTATACCTTTGGCCCGACCTTCCGCGCAGAAAACTCTAACACCAGCCGCCATCTGGCGGAGTTCTGGATGCTGGAGCCGGAAATTGCCTTTGCGTCGCTGGATGATGCAGCTGCGCTGGCGGAAGCGATGCTGAAGTATGTGTTCAATGCGGTGCTGGAAGAGCGTGCTGATGACATGGCGTTCTTTGCTGAGCGCGTTGACAAAGAAGCGGTTGAGCGCCTGCAGCGTTTCATCACTACCGACTTCGCCCAGGTCGACTACACCGACGCGGTTGAGATTCTGATCAACTGCGGTCAGAGCTTTGAGAATCCGGTGTCGTGGGGTATCGATCTCTCCTCTGAGCATGAACGTTACCTGGCCGAGAAGCATTTTAAAGCGCCTGTGGTGGTGAAAAACTACCCGAAAGACATTAAAGCGTTTTATATGCGTCTGAACGACGACGGTAAAACCGTAGCGGCGATGGACGTACTGGCACCGGGCATCGGTGAAATTATCGGTGGTTCGCAGCGTGAAGAGCGTCTGGATGTTCTCGACGCACGTCTCGAAGAAATGGGTCTGAATAAAGAAGATTACTGGTGGTATCGTGACCTGCGTCGCTACGGTACCGTGCCACATTCTGGCTTTGGATTAGGTTTCGAACGTTTGATCGCTTATGTCACCGGTGTACAAAATGTAAGGGACGTTATCCCCTTCCCACGTACTCCACGTAATGCGAGCTTCTAACTTTCTGCATTAATTATAAGAAATTCATATATATAAAGAGGTCGGCACTGCCGGCCTTTTTTTATTTTTGTAAATTTTGAGTTCTCTCACAAAGTTCCGTGTTTTTTACATTTTGTAATACATATTTTCCTTTTGAAACCAGATTACGAGTTTCGTAGCATTTTCGAGGTAGAATTAAGGCTGGGGGGATGGAAAGATGCGTGCAGACACAGGAAGACACCAAACTTCTTTCAAGGTTCCCGTAAAGGTTTCTTGACGGCAGTGGCAGGTGTACAAATAACTCCAACGAGGGTAATGAATAATGATGAAGCGCAATATTCTTGCAGTGGTTATCCCTGCTCTGTTAGCCGCAGGCGCAGCAAACGCAGCCGAAATTTATAATAAAGACGGCAACAAACTGGACCTGTACGGTAAAGCCGTTGGCCTGCACTACTTCTCTGATAACGACGGCAACGATGGCGACAATACTTACGTTCGCTTCGGCTTCAAGGGTGAAACTCAGATTAACGACCAGCTGACCGGTTACGGCCAGTGGGAATACAACGTTCAGGCTAACAACTCTGAAGGCGATGATGCGCAAGACGGTAACAGAACCCGTCTGGGCTTTGCCGGTCTGAAATTCGGTGATGCTGGCTCAATCGACTACGGCCGTAACTACGGTGTGGTTTACGATGCAATCGGCTGGACCGATATGCTGCCAGAGTTCGGTGGCGACTCAGGATACTCAGATAACTTCATGAACGGTCGTAGCACCGGCCTGCTGACTTACCGCAACACTAACTTCTTTGGCCTGGTAGATGGCTGGGATTTCGCCGTTCAGTATCAGGGCAAAAACGAGCGTGATGAAATTCGTCGTTCGAACGGCGACGGCTGGGGTCTGTCAACTTCTTACGTCTCACCAATCGGTGTAGGTGTTGTGGGTGCCTATAGCAGCAGCGACCGTACCGATGCACAGGCCGCTGGCGTTGCAGCTAACGGTACTGTTGTAGGTCAGGGTAAACGCGCTGAAAACTGGGCAACCGGTCTGAAGTATGATGCAAACAATGTCTACCTGGCGGCTTACTACGGTGAAACCCGTAACTCAACGCCGTTCACGCTGACAACTGGTCCGGGCACCGATACCACCGCTTTCGCCAACAAAGCACAGAACATTGAACTGGTTGCACAGTATCAGTTCGACTTCGGTCTGCGTCCATCTATCGCCTACGTTCAGTCTAAAGGCAAAGATATCGAAGGCGTGGGCGATGCTGACCTGATCAAATACATTGATATCGGCGCAACCTACTACTTCAACAAAAACATGTCTACCTATGTGGACTATCAGATCAACCAGCTGGATGACAACAACCGTCTGGGTCTGAACACTGATGATACTGTAGCGGTTGGCCTGGTTTACCAGTTCTAATCTCGCTGTCAGAAGATGTTTAAAGACGGGGCCATCGGCCCCGTTTTTTTATGTCTGTTAGCCGGCAATAGCGCATTTCTCCTGCTCCTTTCCTCATTCATGCTCCACTGACGGCGGGCAGAGCGGAAGCAGGCGCGCAAAATGTATCAATAAGTCTCGCAAACGGTTGGCTTTTGCCTGGCCTGACGCTAACCTGAGAGCTCATTTTGCTAACGTTCCCGCTACTGGACCTGACTCATGTTTGAATCGATCTCTGCTGCACCCGCCGATCCCATTCTTGGGCTGGCCGATCTGTTTCGCGCTGATGACCGCCCTAACAAAATTAACCTCGGTATCGGCGTCTATAAAGACGAAACCGGCAAGACCCCGGTGCTGACCAGCGTTAAGAAAGCCGAACAGTACCTGCTGGAAAACGAAACCACTAAAAACTATCTCAGCATTGATGGTCTGGCTGATTTCGCCCGCTGTACCCAGGCGCTGCTGTTTGGCAACCAGAGCGCGCTGATTACCGCCGGTCGTGCGCGTACAGCACAAACCCCAGGCGGAACCGGTGCGCTGCGCGTGGCGGCGGATTTCCTTGCCACCCAGACCAGCGTTAAACGGGTTTGGGTCAGCAATCCCAGCTGGCCGAACCATAAAAATGTGTTCAATGCTGCCGGTCTTGAGGTATGTGAATACCAGTATTACGATGCGGAAAATCACTCGCTGGATTTTGATGGCCTGCTGGCGTCGCTGAAACAGGTGCAGGCGGGCGACGTGGTGCTATTCCACGGCTGCTGCCATAACCCAACCGGCATCGATCCCACGGCTGAACAGTGGCAGCAACTGGCACAGCTGTCGCAGGCTGGCGGCTGGTTACCGTTATTCGACTTTGCCTATCAGGGCTTCGCCCGTGGCCTGGAAGAAGATGCGGAAGGACTGCGTATTTTTGCCGCGTCGCATCAGGAACTGATTGTCGCCAGCTCCTATTCAAAGAACTTTGGTTTGTATAACGAGCGCGTCGGGGCCATTACGCTGGTGGCCGCTGATGCCAACGTGGCCGATACCGCCTTCAGCCAGGTGAAATACACTATCCGCGCCAACTATTCCAATCCGCCGGCTCACGGTGCGGCCGTGGTTGCCACCATCCTCGGCAACGATGCCCTGCGTACCATCTGGGAGCAGGAGCTGTCAGACATGCGCCAGCGTATCCAGCGTATGCGTCAGTTGTTCGTGAATACCCTGGCAGAGAAAGGTGCGCAGCGTGACTTCAGCTTCATCATCCGGCAGAACGGGATGTTCTCGTTTAGCGGCCTGACCAAAGATCAGGTGATTCGCCTGCGTGAAGAGTTTGCGGTCTATGCGGTTAACTCAGGACGGGTAAACGTGGCGGGCATGACGCCAGACAATATGTCGGCGCTGTGTGAGGCGATTGTCGCGGTGCTGTAATCGTGATGAAAAAATGGGCCAGCCGGCCCATTTTTTATTGCAGAAAAGGATTACTGATCCGTTCACGGCCCAGTGTTGAAATCGGCCCGTGCCCCGGCAGGAAAGTCACATCATCGCCCAGCGGCAGTAATTTTGTCCGGATGGCGTCGATCAGCTGCTGATGATCGCCCTGCGGGAAATCAGTGCGGCCGACACCGCCGTTGAAAATCACATCGCCTGAGATCAGTAGGCGTCCCTGACGATCAAAGAACACCACGTGACCTGGCGAATGGCCCGGACAGTGTAATACCTCCAGCGTCACCAGTCCGACCTGCACGCTGTCACCCTCTTCCAGCCAGCGATCCGGCGTGAAAGGCGCACACTCGTCCAGCCCGAACATGCGGCTCTGCGTCGGTAACGCTTCCAGCCAGAACGCATCGCGTTTCTGCGGTCCAACGACGGGCACCTGATAAAATGCCGCGAGTTCGACCGCCGCCCCGACATGATCGAGATGACCATGGGTGAGCAGAATCTGCGCGGGTTTCAGTTTGTGTTGTTCCAGCGTTTGTTTGATACGTTCGGCATCACCGCCCGGATCGACCAGCGCCGACTCCCCGGTGGTATCGCACCAGATAACCGAGCAGTTCTGAGCAAAGGCTGTAACAGGAATAATATGGTAATTCATAACGCTCCATGACCGGCTCACGCAGCGTTGCCGGCGTCGTTACCAGTGCCTGATCGGCCCGGTATCAATGTGCACAAAGTTGCTGCGAGGATAATATCCTACACCACCCGCGCGCAGAGATAACGCCGCTTTGCGTACATTGGCTAAGCTAACGCCTTCAATGTGGAAATCCATCGCCTGTCCTTTGGTGTGGTAGCTGTGTTTCGCCACGCCTGGGCCGCTCTCACGCAACATATTATTGGTGGCCAGGGAGCGATAACCGGAAACCAGCTGTACCGGCTTACGGGTTTCCAGCAGCGCCTGCAGACGGAAAATCTGGTCGAACAGATGGGGGTCGATGCTTTTCACTTTATTGGCGCGATAGTCACGGAAAAAGTGATTTAATCGTGACAACTCATCCCTGTCGTAACTCTTACCATTAAAAAATTCAGTTTTAAGGGTTTCACCCGTATGAAGATTATTAAGCGTTAATACCCGCGGGCGAGAAGTTGAAAGTGAAGCCCTTGCAGAAGCCGGCAATAATGCCAGTCCGGCGGCAGCACTTCCGCAAAGCAGTAGCTTGCGACGAAAAGAATCAATAGTAGACATTAACCGTATTACCTGAGAGTGAAGCCATAGAAATGTGCAAAAAGCGCACAGGCCGAACCATAACTTTCTCTCACAGAGGCGTCAACCCATCGTGGGCAGCTTTGTGCGGCGATCCCGGGTGGGATCGCCTTTTAATGAAGAAGTACATTCGCGGAGGAAGAGGCCTAACGATTGAAAATCAATCACTAGAGCAGCAATTGTTCAGCCCGTAATAGCGCCTGGCTGCCTGAACGTGCCGTGTCATCATAATTGTAAATATCTGTTCGGAACTGCGGTTTGCCGTCATCAGCGACCCAGGCGGTCAGATAATAGAGGTTGACCGGAATACGATGGCGAATCGGCACGTAGCGGGTATCGCCCTGCTTCAACGTGCTGGAGATGCGGGAATCATTCCATCCCGCATCCTGCAGCAACAGTCCGGCCAGTTCAGAAGCCTTGTTTACCCGCACGCAGCCTGAGCTCAGCGCACGGATGTCGCGCTGGAACAGATTATGATTCGGCGTGTCATGCAGATAGATAGCATCCGAACTCGGCATGTTGAATTTGTAACGTCCCAGCGCGTTCATCTGACCTGGAGCCTGCCGCAGACGATACGGGAACGAGGAGGCTGATACCATGCTCCAGTCGATCATGCTGGGGTCAATCACCTCGGCATCTTCACTCCAGCCTGACAGCAGCGTATAGCCATGTTTATACAGGTAGCCAGGGTCCTGCTTCACCTTCGGAATGATATCTTTGCGCACCAGCGTGGTCGGCACGTTCCACGGTGGATTCAGTACCACGTTGTTCAGCGCACTGCGCATCAGCGGCGTTTTACGATCGGGACGACCGACGATCACCCGTGATGACAAAATCTTGTTGCCATTGTTGTAGTAAATCAGTGAGTAGTTGGCGATGTTCACCATAATGCCGTTGTGCATATCATCCGGCAGCAAACGCAGTCGCTGGATATTCAGCGCCAGCAGGGAGGCGCGCATCTGCGGTGACACGTTAAGCCACTGACGCGTTCTGGCACCGATTGCTCCATCGCTATCCAGTCCCTGCCACTGTTGAAAACGTTTCACCGCCGCCACCAGCGTCGTGTCGTAGACATTCGCGCTGTTATTCGTATCCGGCGTCAGGCTTTGCACGTTGCCCGGTGACTGTGGCGATGAGACCGGCAGATCGGTGACCGGCGTAGCCGACGGACTGACCACTACCGGCTGGTCGCTGTGGCTGACCGGCACGGTTGAAACCGGAACTGCGTCCTCATCCGGTGCAGGTGCGGTGGTCTGGGCGGTCAGCATCCCGCTGCGCTGCAGAATTTCACGTAACGCCGGCACATCATCACTCACCTGTCCCGGACGCAGGGTTTCGCTATTTTTCAGCTGTGGCCACGGCCGTTTGTCGCTGAGCAATGTTTTAAGCGCAGCATGCATCGGGCGATATTGCGGGTGCTGCGGTTCCAGTGAGGTGATAAACACGCTGTCAGAACCGGCATTCACCGCGTTCTGCCACTGATTTACCACTGATACCGACGGTTGGGCCAGCTTATACGGCACGTTATTGTAGAGCCAGGTTTCACCCTGAGTGGGCACGCTGGAGACAAACTGCAGGTAGCCGAGCATCGCATCAGAAAGCGTCACATCACGGGCAAAACCAGAAATCGCCGGATCGGTCAGACGTTCAATCCAACGGGTAAACTGGGGTTGCACGCCAGAAAGCGCGGCTTCCGCCAGCTGCTGCTGAAACTTTTGCACCGCCTGGCGATCCTGCCAGATTGGTTGCATGTGACGCGACGCATACAGCGTGGCCAGTGAAGGCAGGTAAAATGGCTGATCGGCGCTGGAGAAGGCCTGCCGTATCTGTTGCTGACTTTCGGTAACTGACGTCGCCCCCTGAGTGATCCCCGGCATAGCGGCGATCACAGCGGCCTGCGGCAGCGTAAATGGAACCACGGTTAGCGCCAGCGCTAACAATGAACCAACGCGATGATGTTTAAACCTATTTGCCAGCAACATCCCTGCCCCCTCATCTGTTCAACTGCGCAGCGTTCCCTGAAACTACTGCGACCGGGCTGCTTACTCATAATGTTGAGTATACAAACAAAAACGGCATTTGCCTCACGCGACAAATGCCGTTACCAGATTAACCAATGGTTCTGTTTTTGACTACGTTTCCGCCTGCGATTTTTCACCGGCTAAATCGGGCAGCGAATCGCTCTCATCCTGACGTCGGGCCGGAGAAGGATCGGCAGCGAAACCGCGCAGTCCAACCACGTGCACGTGTTCGGTGTTGTTAAACACCTTACGCACCAGCTTGTAAGTCGTACCCTTCTCCGGACTGATGTTTTCCGGCGCGGCGATCACCAGCTGCATTTCCAGCCGCTCGCACAGCTCAAACAGCGTGGCGATAGAGCGCGCATCGAGACGGGCCGCTTCATCGAGGAACAGCAACCGGCATGGCGAAATGTCTTTACCGCGCAGGCGGCGCGACTCCTCTTCCCAGCTCTGTACCACCATTACCAGAATTGACATCCCGGTTCCGATCGCTTCACCGGTTGACAGTGCGCCACTTTCTGCGCGCAGCCAGCCGTCAGAACCACGGTTAACCTCAACTTCCATTTCAAGATAGTTACGGTAGTCCAGCAGCTCCTCACCAATGGTCTGCGGCGTACGCTGGCCCATATCGATGTGCGGATTGAGGCGCTGATAAAGCTTCGCCAGCGCCTCTGAGAAGGTCAGACGATTACTGTTAAACAGATCCTGATGCTGCTCATGCTCTTCCGACAGCGTATCCAGCAGCATCGCATGCGTTTCCCGCACGTTGACGTTGAGCCGCACGCTGCGCACCTGACCAAAGCTCACGGTTTGCAGGCCCTGGTTCAGCTGGCGGATACGGTTCTGCTCACGCTGAATGGTTTTGCGGATAATGTTAGCGGCACTGCGCGAACTGATAGCCAGCGTCTGCTCACGCGCGGTCAGCTCTTCCGTCAGGCGATTCAGCTCAATTTCCATCTGTTCAATCGCTTCGACCGGATCGTCGGTGCGAATAATATCCTGACGAATACGCTCGCGCAGATGCTGATAAACTGCAATAAAGAACTGAATCTTACGTTCCGGACGTTTCGGATCTTCCGACAGACGCAGCACGTCACGCAGATGTTCGTTGTCGGCTACCGCCAGACGCAGCGCACCCAATGCCTTATCCGACATAGAACGCAGCTCGTCGCCGCTCAGGTAAGCCAGTTCACGACGATGCAGGCGACGTTCGACACCATTCTCTTTCACCAGCCGCAGCACTGTACACCAGCCCGCCTTGGCGCTGACCACCTGTTCGCGAACCTGATGATAGTTACGTTCCAGCTGGCGCAGTCGCTTCTGCAGGTTTTCCATTTCCGCTTCACAGAAGGTCAGCTGTTTCTCCAGCTGATTACGCCGCGCACGGTTATGGCTCAGCGCCGTATAGAGTTCATCACGACGCACCCGCGCCCGTGCTTCGGCGTTGGCATCAGCGTGAACGCCGATATCCTGCATCTCCTGCTGCAACTCTTTCAGCATGTCGCGTTTGGCGTCGTAGGCACTTTTCAGCGAGGCCAGCACCTGGGCGTATTGTGTCAGCTGCGCCTGATGCTCGCGCAGACGTTCACGGCTGCGACTCCGCTCCGCCTCCGCCTGCTCCAGCCGCTGACGCAGTTTATCGCTGAGATCGTTGTTGCCGTTAAGCATGCTCGACGAATCGTCATAGCCAAAGTGCGCACGACGCTGCACCACTTCCGTCAGGGCAAAAGCCTGCTGGCGGGCGTTGCGCTGCTGTTGCTGCGCCTGCTGATAATCGGCCTGCAGCTGTTCATGCTGTTCCGGATCGCTCTGCAGTACGGCGATAATCGGTTCGAGTTTCGCCAGTTTCGCGCCATGCTGATGCAGGAAGCGCGCTGCCTCCTGCGCTTCCTCAACCTGCTCGCGGATCTCTTCACAGCGATCGGCCAGCGTCTCATCCAGCAGCAGATTGACGCGCGGCAGCAGCCGGTTGAGCTGCGCTACGCCCTCTTTCGCCAGTTCATATTGCTGACGCTGCTGCTGATTATTGCTCTCGTGCTGATTAAGCGCCCGCTCCAGCTCGCCGCGGCGCGCGCCCAACTGACGAATCTGGGCTTCCGGATCGGCATCAAACGCCACCGCAAGGTGACTGCCGATAAACCGGCTGAAAGACTGATGCAGGCGCTGGGTTTTCTGTACGTCGAACGACAGCGTGGCATAGCGCTCGGCCAGCCGATCGCGTTCGCTGTGCAGCAGTTCAAGCTGATTCTCACGGGCGGCGCGGCCAAACAGCGGTATTTTCGGGAAGCGCGAATAGCGCCACTGACGCTCCGCAACCTTCACCACCACCGCATTCTGCAGCTCATCGACGCTGAAGACGCTGTCATCGAAAGACTGCGGATCACCCTCGATCAGGTAAAGATCTTCCGGACACTCTTCCAGACCGTCGAGCTGCTCACGCACCAGCGACAGATCGGGCACCACAATCGCGTGACGTGACGGACCGTACAACGCCGAGAAGTAAGGGGCATCATCCAGCGTCACATCATCATAAATTTCGGACAGCAAGACGCCGCCAAAGCGTTCGGCCAGCTGGTTGAGGCGCGCATCTTCGGCACCGCCGGGCTGGCTGAGACGTTCAATCTGCTGCTCGATATCGCGTTTACGCGCCGCCACTTCGTCACGTTCAACGGTGGTTTCACGTTCCCGCTCCAGCAGCTGCTGCATATATTCGGTCACGTCCTGACTGCTGGTCAGCGCCTGGCCGGTCTGCTCACTAAGCTGCGTCAGGATTTCCTGCGCCGCCAGCCAGTGCGGTGCCCGGGCAGTCAGCGTGGCGATCCGTTCGCGCAGCTGTTCCAGCTCCTGGCGCATCATCATGCGCTGCTCACCTGCGTCAGCGACGCTGCTGTTCAGCTGCTCAATCTGCGCTTCAAGTTCGCGCTGCAAACCTTCCAGCGCATCGGCTTCATAATGCTGTCCCTGGCGTTTGCTAAACTCCGCCAGCAAGCGCTCGGCCTCATGCTGCTCGCGCAGGCGCTGTTCCAGCTCGTTGAGCCGCAGACGCAGCGAAGAGAGCTGCTCGGCGTGATGCCGCTGATTGCTGGCGTCGCGCAGCAATGCCCGGCCGGTTTGCCACGCATCCTGCCGGGTGACGTCACCGGCGATGCTGGTCACCAGCGCCAGCGCCTGTTCAAACTGGCTGTGCGCCGCTTCGGCCACGCTCAGTTTCTGCTCGAGGTTGAGTAACCGTTCAGTCGCCTCCTCCTCTTTGGCCTGGAAGCTGGCCTGCCATTCTGCGGCGTTGTCGATGGTTAAATCAGGCAGCTGACAGAGTGAACGGGCGCGTTCCAGCGCCTGCAGTGCCTGCTGGTACTGAATAGCGCGGGTTTGCTGAACGTCAAGCGCCTGCTGGAAGTCGGCCAGCTGGCTTTTCAGCTCATCCACTTCCAGTTCGGCTGCTTCGGCACGCGCTTCATTCTCTTCCTGAATCTCGCGGGCTTCCGCCACCACTTCGCTCTGCTCTTCCAGCCGCAGCGTCAGGTCTTCGATATCGGCATCGTAGCGCTCAATTTTTTCCTGCTGGCGCATCGCGGTCTGCACCAGATTCAGATGATCGCTGGCCGCCTGATAATCCACTTCGAGATCGTTTTCTGCCCCGCTGTGCTCGGCCAGTTCGCGTGCCATTTCAACGTGGCGATACTGTTCAGAGGCGAGCTGGCTGCGGCTGCTGAACAGCTCATTACGTAGCTGTAATGCGCTGTCGAGGTGCACCCGGCGCTCGTTGGCGTGACGCATATAGTCGGCAGAAACGTAGCTGGTCGCTTCGGAGATCAGATGCTTAAACAGATCGCGGTCCGACTGCGTAACGCGAATCGCTTCCAGCGTCATGCGGTTCTCGCGCAGCGCCGCTTCCATATCCTGGAAGGCTTTACGTACGCCGCTGTTTTCCGGCAGCAGGTAATCACGCAGCGAGCGGGTAATCGCGCTGGAGATACCGCCGTAAAGCGAGGCTTCAATCAGGCGATAAAACTTGCTGCGATCGCTGGCGGAACGCAGACGACGCGGCACCACACCCAGGTCAAACAGCATGGCGTGATAGTCGGTGATCGAGCTGTAGGCGCGGAACTGAACGCCTTCCTGCGCCTCGACGCGCTCTTTAACTTCGTTAAGCGGCAGTACGCGCGCCTGACGGCTGTTTAGGATCTCCGTCAGCATATCCGTCGGGTTGGTGTCGGTCGGCAGGCCGTGGATACTGAACGGCTTGATGTCGACCTTTTTATCCCGTCCCGCGATTTGCTGCAGACGGACGCCTACCACTACCCGCTGATGGCGGGAGTTAACCACGTCGAGCATCGAATAGCAGACGCCAGCGCGCAGTTTACCGTGCAGGCCTTTATCGCGTGAACCTGAGGTGGCCCCCGCTTCGGTGGTGTTACGGAAGTGCAACAGCGTCAAATCGGGGATCAGCGCGGTAACAAACGCGGCCATGGTGGTGGATTTCCCCGCACCGTTACCGCCTGACAGGGTGGTCACTAATTCATCGAGATCAAAGGTGCGGGCAAAGAAGCCGTTCCAGTTGATCAGCGTAAGCGAACGAAATTTTCCGCGCTCAATCATGCCTGTTGTTCCTCTGCGTTCTCACTCGCATCGCTTTCCTGTTCCTCGCCTTCATCGGCGTCAACCGCAGCCGTGGCGCTCTCCAGCAGCATCGCTTCGCCATCACGGATCAGGCGCAGTTGCGCTTCGCGGGCATCATCACCGCTGCGCACATCCGCGCCGAAGCGGAACACCGATTCGGTGATACGGAATTTGCTGCTGTCGTTACCGAAAAACCACACCATACCGAGGCGGCGCAGACGGCTCAGCGACGCGCGAACTTTTTCCTGCAGTTTGGTGCGATCGAGATCCGAACCGGTTGAACGCTGGTTAACCAGCTTCAGCAGCTTGCTCTCATCGGCCAGCGACAGCAGCTCGTCATACAGCTCCTGCTGGGTGAAGATGCCTTCATTCGCCAGCCGTTCCGGGCTGAGATAGAGATAGCAGAGAATTTTTCCGACCATCATGTCTAACTCAGACAGCACCGAGCGTGGGATCAGCGTGGTTGAACGCGGACGCAGATAAAAAAAACCTTCCGGCGCACGGATCAATTCAACGTTATAGCGGCTGTAAAACTCTTCGAGAAATGCCTGGTAATCCATCAGAAAAGCGTGATTGTCCAGCTCTTCAATACCGATATGTCGTCCGGCGCGCAACTGGCTGTCGAGCGCGGGAAAGATCGGATTTGCCAGTGCCTGTGCCAGCTTAACCGGCATCACTTGTTCAATATTTGTCGATGACATGTGCCTGCACCTTGGCTCCGTAATCATTGATGGCTTGCCATTCCACAGGCAAGCCGGCTAAATCAGCTTCCGCTACGCCAAGGCGTACCGCCTGGTCGACCACAATCCGCGCCAGGTCAAAATGACGGGCGCGGGGGTACTGAGCCAGATAGTCACGCATCACTGACGCGAGGTTGAGCGGTTTCTGTTGCGTTTTGTAGATCTGCAGCGCCTCTTCAATCATCGCTGCCAGCTGCTCGCGAATTTCGTTGAACTCTTCATACTCCATCTCGGCCGGCAGTTCGCCCATCACTTCGTCATTACGCAGCGTCAGCTCTTCATCGCGCATGTCATACAGGCGGTCGGCGTTGGCATAGGTCAGCGCCCAGGGCGCATCGAAGTAGTTCTGCACAGAAACCCGCAGACGCTGGGCAAAGACGCGGTTTTTGTCCATATCGATGGCGGTACGAATAAATTTGTGTACGTGGCGGTCGTAGCCGATCCACAGGTCGATCGCCTGCTGGCCCCAGCTGGTAATGCGGTCAAGTTTGCTTTGCAGATCAAACACCAGCTTATCGACGAAGCCCAGATCCGGGCTGTTCAGCGTCGCATCCTGAATTCGCAGCAGGTTCTCCTGCAGCTTGTCGCCTGCCGCTTCCAGCGTATCCTGCAGTTCACGCAGCGTACCGGAGGTCTCCGACAGCAGCATTTCACAGCTGGAGATCGCCGCACGCCAGTCTTTATTCAGCAGTTCGGCGATATCATTTTTCACCGCCTGCTGCTGTTCATCCATCAGACGCTGGGTCATGTCGATGCTGTCGAATATCTCAGCCACCGAGTATTTCAGCGGCGCGAAGACGTTGCGATGCCAGTGAAATTCATCCCCGTTTTCCTGCGCAGCATCGGCGGCCCGCTTAAGCTCATTGGCCACGATGGAGAGCTGCATCGACAGGCGTAAGGTCGAAAACTCACGCTGCCGGATGTAGTAATCGGTAATGCCAATCGCCAGCGGAGTAAGACGATAGATGGCATTGCCTTCGGTCAGTTCGCTGGTAAATCGGTTAAGCAGGCGCTGTCGCACCATGTCGTTGATGGCGTTGTTGGCGCGAACCAACACGGTTTCATGGGTTTGTTCGAAAGCCTTACTGACGTGACGGAAAGCATCTATCAGATCGCCTTCACTCATTTCGCCATCCATCCGCTCACCGTTGAGGGTGGCGATAGCCAGCAAAAAGGCCAGACGTTCTACTGGCAGCGCAAGAGAGAAGTCATTCTTGCGCGCCCAGGATACCAGTTCAGGTACCGTCTGGGAAAATTCACTCATAATTCGTCCTTCTGCCCGGGTTTGCGCGCAGTTACATGGATATAGCGCCCTAAGCTCAAAAAGGGTTCCTGACGGCAGTAACGCCGCTCCATCTCAATAATTTCTTCGTCGCTTTTAGGCTCATCTTTCGGCGGTTTCATGTAATCACTGAACACCCGGATCCCGGCGCGTTGCTCAATGACGAAACCGCACGCTTCCAGCCAGCGGTAAACCTGATCGGGATCGCGTGGATAGTCAGGTGACAGCGTACGCTTTTTACGTTTGGTCAGATTGGTCCGCAGATAACCGAAGTTGCCGAGCGTTAAGGTGCGTAGCGTCAGGCCATGCAGGTTATAAAACATCAGCGACATCACGCCGCCTGGACGCAACAGATCAAACAACGCCTTCAGCACTTTTTCCGGTTCCGCGACCCATTCAAGCACAGCGTGAAACAATACCAGATCCACCGGCTTATCCAAATGTTCGCCCACCTGCTGTGCGCTAATTTGTTTGAATTGCATGTTGTGGCTCACACCCTGCGCCGCGGCATTTTCCTCGGCGCGGCGCAACATCTCACCGGAGAGATCGCACAGCAGAACCTGGTGACCGCGCGCGGCAAGCCCGCTGGAGACCTGGCCAACCCCGCCGCCCGCATCGAGAACCGACAGCGGATGCGGTGACAGTCCGGGCAGAATGGTTTCCAGCTCATCCCACAGGATCGCCTGGCGTACTCGCCCTTTGGTGGTGCCGTATATATTTTGCGAAAATTTATCCGCGAGATCGTCAAAGTTACGATCCTGCATGGCATGCGCTCCGGTATGCTGCGGTGAGACTTGTGCTATTTTGTCACAGGCACCAGAAGAATGAACCTTTCATCCCCATCTTCCCTTCCGGCTGCTGTTTTTTCGGACAACAGGAGTCTTTTTTGATGTTTTTTACCCTGAAAAAAGTGATCGGTGGGTTGTTGTTACCCCTGCCGTTTCTGCTTTTGCTGATGGCGCTCGGTATTTTATTGCTTTGGTTCACCGACTGGCAGAAAAGCGGCAAAATTTTACTCTCCGTAAGCTGGCTGTTTTTGCTGCTGCTCAGCCTGCAGCCACTGGCTGACCGCCTGCTGTTGCCGCTTGATAGCCGCTATCCGACCTGGAACGGCTCGCAGCCGGTCGATTACATCGTGGTGCTCGGCGGCGGATATACCTTTAATCCTGACTGGGCGCCCAGCTCGAACCTGCTCAACAATAGCCTGCCGCGCGTGGCGGAAGGGGTACGTCAGTGGCGTCGCTATCCGCATGCCACGCTGATTTTTACCGGTGCCGCGGGCGGCACTAATCCGCGCAGCAGTGCCTGGGTAGCGGCGCAGGTGGCGGAAAGCCTGGGCGTACCAGCGGATCATATTCAGCTTCTCGATCAGCCGCGGGACACCGCTGACGAAGCCCAGGCGGTCAAGGGGGAAGTGGGTCAACGCCCTTTCCTGCTGATCAGCTCGGCCAATCACCTGCCGCGGGCGATGCGCTTTTTCCATGCGGTGGGGCTAAAACCGATTGCCGCGCCGGCCAACCAGCTGGCGATCACCTCGCCGCTCAACGGCTGGGAGCGCGCCATTCCGTCTTCAATCTGGCTGAGCCACAGCGAGCGGGCTGTTTATGAAACGCTGGGAACGGTACTGCAGCGGCTGAAGGGAGAGGAAGCGCGGTCAACCGAGCCACGGGAGTAGCTGCGCGCGGGCGCGATCGAAACGTGGCCGGTCAAATTCGCCGGTCTGCACCAGCCGATCGATACAATCCCACAGCTGATAGAGCCAGCGCCGCCAGACAAAGCCTTCGTCAACCGGCGCGCGCTGCAGATAGGCGTGCAGCAGTGCGGTTTCAGCGGGCGACTCGTCCAGCTGGATCAGATCGTATTCACGCGGCGCCCAAAGAATCGTGCCCGGCTGCGTCATCGCCAGCAGTTGATCGCTGCGGGGATTTTTCAGCATGCTTTGCAGCCTGACATTGCCATGAACCAGCACGCAGGGATCGTTAAAGTCGCGAAACAGATGCGCTAACCGCGCCCGGCTGCGGAACAGAATCTGACGATCGTCCAGCGTAAAGTCGGGCGGTCGCAGGTAACTTAAGGTCGACCAGAGCACCTCTACCCGTTGCGCATACCAGGCGGGCCAGTGGTTCTCCTGGGTACTGTCCACCGTGCCCACCAGCCCGTGGCTGTCCAGCCGGTGCCAGGCAAGCAGCCCTTCCACTACCTGTTCGCAAAACTGTTGCCAGCGCTGGCCATCACGCGCCGGCGCTTCAGCTGTCACGCCATTGAGCCGCGCCAGCAGCAGCATTTCATGCACCGGCGGTTGCTGGCTCATCACCAGACCAAACACCGCTGGCACCGCAATCAATCCGGCATGCCCCAGCAGCGCCAGTTTTTTTGCTTCCAGTGCAGCACGGCCCAGATGACGGAAATACTTCGCCATCACCGGCATCGGCTGGCCTTCACTATCGTAAAGTGCATAAAGTCGGGTGGGTGGATGTTCGCTGATCACTTCGAGACGACTGATGGTTTCACCGAGTACCAGCGCCAGTTCGGATTTGAGCTGTTCCATGCGGCATCCTCCTCAGATGAATTTCACACTATCCTGAAGGGACTACAGATAAGAAGTTTAGTGGCGGATCAATAAAATTGCGCAGTAACGGGGATTATCTCCCCGTTTGATCAGGCCTGCATCGCGGCGCGAACGCGCTGCAGATCATCTGGCGTATCCACCCCAACGCTGGGGATGGTTTGCGCTACGGCAACATGAATCTTTTCGCCGTACCACAATACCCGTAGCTGTTCGAGCAGTTCGATCTGTTCCAGCGGGCATGGCGCCCAGGCGACATAGCGGCGAATAAAGCCGGCCCGGTAAGCGTAGATGCCAATATGTCGCAGCAGAGTGTCACCAATCTGCTCGCGTGAGCGGGCATAACGTTCACGATCCCACGGGATTGTCGCGCGCGAAAAATAGAGCGCATAGCCGTTAACGTCCATCACCACTTTAACCGCATTGGGATTAAACGCTTCCTCCGCCTCGGTGATAGGTACCGCCAGCGTCGCCATTCCCGCCGCAGATCCGGCCAGATTGGTGGCTACCTGACGCACGATCTCCGCCGGAATCATCGGCTCGTCACCCTGCACATTGACGATGATCTCATCATCAGCGAACTGATATTTTTCGATCACTTCCGCCAGACGCTCGGTGCCGGACTGATGATCGGCACGGGTCATGCAGACTTCACCGCCTGCGGCTTCAACCGCCTGCGCCACCGCCGGATGATCGGTGGCGACGATCACCCGACTGGCACCCGATTCGCGGGCGCGCTCCATCACGTGTACCACCATTGGCTTGCCGTGGATGTCGACCAGCGGCTTACCCGGTAAGCGGGTTGACGCATAACGCGCAGGAATGATGGCGGTGAAACTCATGGATGAATCTCTTCCACAGAGAGCGTACGGGCTTCATTTTCCAGTAACACCGGAATGCCGTCACGCACCGGAAACGCCAGGCCGTCCGGTTTGCAAATCAGCTCCTGCTGCGCATTGTTATAGTAGAGTTTGCCATTGCACACCGGGCAGGCAACGATTTCGAGTAAACGATGATCCATATGTCCTCCATCAGGGACCGAATGCGTAAGGGGTAAAGCATACCATAGCCCAGCCCGGGCGGGAGGGCGTAAAACGTATCAGCAGATCACGAACAGCCCGCTTCGCAATTCAGCGACCACAGTGCCGGCCAGTGCTGGCGCAGCGAGGCAGGCATCTGCAGCAGAGAGACGGTTTCCGCCCCCTGCCACGCCGCAAAGCGCTCTATCGCCCGCCGGACATCCTGCACAAATCGCAATGTGACCCGCGTCTGCGGCTCAAGCCAGATATTTTTAATCTCCAGCTGCTTTGACTGACGCAACATACGGGCATCCAGCCGGCCTTTTATTTCACCACGGTGCAGCATCGGCAGGACAAAATAGCCAAATTTGCGCTTAGCCGCCGGCGTATAACACTCGATACGGTAATCAAAGTTGAACAGTTCCAGCGCACGCTTGCGGTCCCAGACTACCGGATCGAACGGCGACAAAAGCGCACTGTGCGTCGCCTGCAACGGCTTCTCAAGCAACGGCAATAAATCGCGATGCAGCCACATCTCGCCCAGCCCGTCGGTCATCACCGCAATCAGATCGCCCGCTTCCTGCGCTTCCGCCAGGAAGGCACTGAGCGGCACCCGTTTCAGGCGGTAATAGTCTGCCAGCCAGCTGCCGCGAAAAATGCCGAGGCTGCGGGCGCTGTTAAGTAACATTAAGCGGGTCGCTTCAGCTTCACTGATGCTGTGCAAATCGTCCTGCCAGTCAGGCATCACCCGGCTGCGCAGATCGTATACCCGCTGAAAATTTCGGCGCTCAGTCACCATCAGTTCCCCGGCGCTGAACAGATTTTCCAGATGCCGCTTGTGCGGTTTCCACGCCCACCATCCCGGCTTATGATTCGCGGCATGCGCAAAGTCCGCTGCGCGTACCGGGCCGTTTTCGCGGATCTGCTGCAGTAACTCAGCGATTTCCTGCTGGTGGTCAGCGACCCATTTCGCATTGTATTTCCAGCCCAGCCGTTCCGGCGCCAGCATACGATGACGCAGCAATCTGTAGTCGGCACGCGGAATAAAACAGGCTTCGTGTGCCCAGTATTCAAATACCTCGCCCTGCGCCAGCGCCTGTTCCAGCCACACCTGAGGATAGTCACCGAGGCGACTGAACAGCACCAGATAGGGGCTACGGGCCACCACATTAATGGTATCGATTTGCAGCAGCGACATACGGGAGATGCAGTCAATCAGATCCTGATAGCGGGCGCGCTGACGCGGTGGACGCAGCAGGCCCTGCGCGGCGAGATGAAGGTGACGTGTTTGCTGTAATGAAAGTGAATGCAGAGGGTTCATTCTCTTCCTTATCCGGTCTGGTGACTAGGTGCGCGCCTGACCGCTGCGGCACAGCTGTTCGATATCGTTCAGCAATGGGGTGACTGCCGTGCCCTGCAGACGGGCATCAACCGGCAGATACCACCAGTTGGGCTGGGCAAAGTGGCGGCATTTCACCGCATCCTTTTCGGTCATCAGCAGCGGCTGTCCGTCTGTTGTCAGACGCGTCAGCTCATCCTGACTGTAAGCGTGATGATCGGCAAAGGCGACTTCTGCCACCGGGGTGATGCCCAGCTGTTTCAGTGTGGTAAAGAAGCGCGGCGGATGCCCGATACCGGCCATGGCGATAACCGGATCAAGCTGATCAACCGGCCGGGTTTCGCCGCTCAGCAAATGCGTCGCCAGCCCTGGCTGAAGCTGCATGGCGATCTCACCAGACTGCGCGTCACCACCGTTAACCACAATCGCATCCACCTGACCCAGGCGGCTGGCGCGTTCGCGCATCGGCCCGGCCGGTAACCACCAGCCATTGCCAAAACGACGTACCCCATCCACCACCACAATTTCGCGGTCGCGCTGGAGCGCATAGTGCTGCAGGCCATCATCGGTGATGATCACATCTAACGGCCCCTGTTTCAGCAGCGCTTCAATCGCCAGCCGCCGCTTTGGCGCTACGGCCACCGGCGCGCCGGTGCGCTGGGCGATCAGCACCGGCTCATCTCCAGCCTGTTCGGTGGAGGTCTGTCCGGTAACCAGCAGCGGATACTGCTCGGCTTTACCGCCGTAGCCACGCGACACCACGCCCGCACGCAGACCCCGCTGTTGCAATGCCTCGACCAGCCAGATGACTACCGGCGTTTTGCCATTGCCGCCAGCCGTCAGATTACCCACCACTACCACCGGCAGCGGTGCGCGCCAGCTTTTACGCCAGCCGCGCTGATAACTGAATCGAATCAGAGTGGTAATCGCCCCATACAGCAGGCTCAGTGGCCATAACAGCAGCCATAGGGGTGAACGACCACTCCAGATACGCTCAATCATTGGCCGAATTGCATCTTGTGCAGCTGGGCATAGGCTCCGCGCTCGGCTAACAGCACCTGATGCGTACCGCGCTCAACAATCTGACCATCTTCGATTACCACGATTTCATCCGCTTTTTCGATGGTAGAGAGTCGATGTGCAATCACCAGCGAGGTACGGTTCTTCTGCAGTTCGTCCAGCGCTGACTGAATGGCCCGCTCAGATTCAGTATCCAGAGCCGATGTCGCTTCATCCAGGATTAAAATAGGACAATCGCGTAACAGGGCGCGCGCAATTGCAATACGCTGACGCTGGCCGCCTGACAGCAGCACGCCGTTTTCGCCGATCACCGTATCCAGCCCTTGATCCATTTTATTGATGAAATCCATCGCATGCGCCATGGTCGCAGCCTTTTCGATCTCCGCGCGGCTATACTGTTCGCTGCGGGCATAGGCGATGTTATTGGCAATGGTGTCATTGAACAGATGAACATTCTGCGACACCAGCGCCACCTGATTACGCAGCGAGCGTAAGGTGTACTCCCGCAGATCGTAACCGTCCAGCAGGATTTCTCCCTGTTGAATATCGTAGAAACGGGTCAGTAAGCTGGCCATGGTCGACTTACCGGAACCGGAGCGACCCACCAGAGCAACCGTTTTGCCTGCCGGCAGCGAGAGATTGATATTGCGCAGCGCCGGCACATCACGACCCGGATAGGTAAAGGTGACGTTACGGAACTCGATATCGCCCTTCGCACGGGTGACTTCACGAGTGCCGTTATCCACTTCCTGCTTGCTGTCGAGAATAGAGAACAGCGTCTGACAGGCGGCCATACCGCGCTGGAACTGGGCATTGACGTTAGTCAGCGATTTCAACGGACGCATCAGGGCGATCATTGATGAGAACACCACGGTGATGGTACCGGCAGTCAGGGTATCCATAACGCTGGGAAAGCTGGCGGCGTAAAGCACGAATGCCAGCGCCAGAGAAGCGATCAGCTGAATCACCGGATCGGAGATTGATGAGGCTGAAACCAGCTTCATTCCCTGCTGGCGCATGCGATTACTGACGCGGGCAAAGCGCTCAGACTCAATCTCCTGACCACCGAAAATCAGCACTTCTTTATGGCCCTTCAGCATCTGTTCAGCGCTGGTTGTCACCTGCCCCATGGTATTTTGCATGGTTTTACTGATGTTACGGAAACGCTTAGAGACGGTGCGGATAGCAAAAGAAACGATCGGTGCCAGAACAATCAGAATCAACGACAGCTGCCAGCTGTAGTAGAACATCATGATGAACAGGCCAATAATTGACGCACCTTCACGTACCACCGTGACCAGCGCCCCGGAGGAGGAGGAAGCCACCTGTTCGGAATCGTAGGTGATACGTGATAACAGGGTACCGGTTGACTGCTGGTCAAAGAATGAAACCGGCATGCCCATCATATGGCTGAACAGCCGACGGCGGATATTCATGACCACGTTGCCAGAAACCCAGGAGATGCAGTAGCTGGAGATATAACTGGTCACGCCGCGGATCAGCATCAGGCCAATTACCACTAACGGCATCCACAGCATCACCGATTTATCGGCTTTACCAAACCCATCATCCAGTAACGGTTTCAACAGGGAGAGCATTAAGGCGTCGCCCGCAGCGTTAATAATCAGGGCAATGGAGGCCACAATTAATCCCGCCTTGTTAGGCGCGATCATCGGCCAGAGTCGGCGGAATGTCTGCCACGTAGAGAGATCTTTATCTAGATGCATTATTTATTCACGCTGTTGGAAATAGCCGGCCATTCTACCTGGATTCGCGTTTGACGCCAAACCACTGATGATACCAACGGGGCATTAATTGATCGCGCAGACCAGATACCGCAATTTTACCCTGTCGAATAGTGATGCTTATCTGACCCGATTGTCCGGTGTCGAACCAGTTAAAACCGCTTCGCTGATAATTTTCCAGCACGCTTTTAGCGGGCATCCGCCATGCATTGTAGCGTGCCAGCGAGGCTATCGCGGTCTTACCCGCCGTACTGCGCAACAGCAGCCGTGTTGAGGAAGTGCGGCTGCCATGATGCGGTACCTGCAGAATATCCACTCTGAGACGCTGTTTTTCCAGCGCCACCAACTGACGTTCCGCCAGCGCTTCAATATCACCGGTTAACATCACTCTGACCTGACCATCATCAACGATGATCACGCAGGAATCGTTATTGTCACCCGGCGTCGGTATCGACAGCGGCCAGAGAACCTCAAAATGGAGTTGCTGCCAATGCCATTCCGTACCGCGTACGCAGGGTAAATGGGCGTTGTTTGCTAACGCGCTACGCACTTTCACCGTTGGCCAGCGCGCTGTTATCGACGCCAGGCCGCCAGTATGGTCAAGATGTTTATGGCTGAGGATCACCTGCTGTAACCGCAGCTGTTTTCTCTCCAGCCACGGAATAATCACCCGACTGCCAGCATTGTCGGTCTGCCAGCGCGGACCGGTATCGTACAGTACCGCCTCATCGCCCTGACTGATCACCATGCTTAAACCGTGACCAACGTCCAGCATATCGATGCGCCATCCCTGCCCCTGCTCTGGCTGGCGACTTAATACCATCGCCAGCGCGATTGCGCTGCTGCTCACTGGCAGCGCAAAGAACAGCTGGGTTCGCCATACGATCAACCCACCCCATACCAGCACAGTAAAGCAGGTTACGCCATTCAGCGGCCACCAGCCTGGTGGTAGCAACTCCAGGCTGTAAAACAGCGCACGCAATGAGAAATCGGCCATCTTCCAGAAAAAAGCGGATAATTGTGCGAACGGCAGCAGCATCGCCAGGGTCACCAGCGGCATAGTTATGAAGGAAACGGCAGGGACGGCCACGACGTTAGCAACCAGTGCAGTCAGGCTAATGCCGTTAAAGATAGTCACCTGCAACGGCACCATCAGAATCATCATTCCTGCCTGTAAATGCAGCAGCTGTATGGGCAGCCAGCGCCGCTGATGACGAAACCTTCTTGCCAGTGGAAACCATTGGTACCAGATGATCAACATTCCCACCGCCAGCGCAGAGAGCCAGAAACTGTCAGATAACACGGTTAACGGATCTGACAGTAATAGCAAAGCAACGCACAGCGTCCAGACTTGCCAGCTGTTCAGTTGGACGCCAGCAATTCGGGTCAATACCCATAATGTCAGCGCCAGAAGAGAACGCTCGGCAGGAGGTTGTGCGCCTGAAAGCCAGGTATAAACCGCAGCCAGCAGCCAGCTGACAATGAGAGGAAAAAGGTAGCCAATATAACGGGCAGGTAACAGAAGCTGTAGGCCGCGAGCGAATAACCAGCCCGTACTGGCAGCCAGTGCGATATGCATACCTGATATCGCCATCAGGTGAGCAGTACCGGTGTCACGTAATAACTGCCGCGTTTCGCGGCTCATTTCGTCGCGATTACCAAATGCCAGCGCCTCCAGAGTGGAATGCATTGGCATTTCTCCCCGGCTGGCACGATGCCATAAAATAAATCGCCAGCGCCAGTCGCAGCTATTTTCTACCGCCTGCTGCTTGATAATACGTCCCTGTAGCGGCGTATTGTTGGCCAATGCAAAACGCTGCGCATCAAAATCGCCCTCATTCAATCGGGCATGAATCGCGCGTAAACGCAGCGTCATGGTCCAGCGTTGGCCCGGACAGTACTGTTCAGGATCGGCGTCAAAGTAAAGCCAGGCAAAACGTGGCGGAAACAGCATCTTTTCGCCCTCTTTCAGCAGACGAACTCTGATTTGCTTCCTCTCCTTTCTCAGTTCGCTAATAAGGATGCTGTAAGTGGCTGGTCGCGCAGCATGGTGTTCAATATCTCTCACCATTAATCGCGCATCGTTGGTTGCCCATGCCAGAAACAACAGGCCAATGCCGGTTATCCGCAGGGTCTGCGGACGACTTTGCAGTAACACCATCCCGGTTATTAGCAAACCGAGAATGACGCCGCCAGAAGGAAGTCGGGCGATAAACAGTAAAGGCAACGTAGCAATAATTGCCAGCCGGGCTAAAACCATCCATGTCAGCATAATCACATCCATCCTGATGAATATGTCTATTCTGAACGGTGGAGGTAAGGGTTAAAGCAGGTAATCAGGCAGTAGCGAGCGGCATCGCATTAATTCGCAGGGCTTGCAGAGTGGGTTGCACTAATTCGGAAGGCATCTTCAAAAGGCAACTCGGGATATCGGCGCTGAAAAAGAGAAGGCAAAAAAAAACGACATCCGGAGATGTCGTTTGTCTGGTTCGGTATCGGCTCAGCCGTAGATATTTGCGCGATCGCGCAGTTCCTTGCCTGGCTTGAAGTGGGGAACGTATTTACCTTCCAGATCCACTTTGTCACCCGTTTTCGGGTTACGACCAGTGCGCGGAGCGCGATAGTGCAAAGAAAAGCTGCCGAATCCCCGGATTTCGATGCGTTCGCCCTGTGCCAGCGTGGTGGCCATGTGCTCCAGCATCTCTTTTACTGCATCCTCAACGACTTTCGCCGGTATATGAGTATGCTGTCCCGCCAGTCTTTCGATCAGTTCTGACTTGGTCATGTAACCTCCGGTTATCCCTCTGGGAATGTATGACAGCTTTTACCGAAACCGGGCGGTTGCCCACCCGGTGCTTCAGGTCGATTACTCGCCTTTAGCCGCTTTGAACGCTTCAGCCATGGCGCTAGAGAAGTTACCTTCTTCCTGTTTGGTGTTAACAGTATTGATGGCTTCTTTCTCATCAGCCTGGTCTTTCGCACGGACAGACAGGCTAACAACACGGTTTTTACGATCAACGCCGGTGAATTTAGCTTCAACGTCGTCACCAACGCTCAGAACCAGAGTGGCATCTTCAATGCGGTCCAGTGAAGCTTCAGAAGCGCGCAGGTAACCCTCAACGCCGTCTGCTAATTCAACTGTAGCACCTTTAGCATCAACAGCAGTGACTTTGCCGTTAACGATAGCGCCTTTCTTGTTCAGCGTGATGTAGTTGTTGAACGGATCTTCTGCCAGTTGCTTAACGCCCAGAGAGATACGCTCACGCTCTGCATCGACCTGCAGTACAACGGCAGCGATTTCGTCGCCTTTTTTGTACTCACGAACGGCTTCTTCGCCAGTCGCGTTCCAGGAGATGTCAGACAGGTGAACCAGACCGTCGATGCCGCCGTCCAGGCCGATGAAGATACCGAAGTCAGTGATTGACTTGATTTTACCTTCAACACGATCGCCTTTGTTGTGCGTCTCAGCGAACTGCTGCCATGGGTTAGATTTACACTGCTTCAGACCCAGGGAGATACGACGACGCTCTTCGTCAATGTCCAGAACCATAACTTCAACCACATCGCCTACGTTTACAACTTTAGACGGATGGATGTTTTTGTTGGTCCAGTCCATTTCAGACACGTGTACCAGACCTTCAACGCCTTCTTCGATTTCCACGAAGCAGCCGTAATCAGTCAGGTTGGTCACACGACCGGTCAGGCGGGTGCCTTCCGGATAGCGCTTAGCGATAGCCACCCATGGATCTTCGCCCAGCTGTTTCAGGCCGAGGGATACGCGGGTACGCTCGCGGTCGAACTTCAGCACTTTAACAGTGATTTCGTCGCCCACATTGACGATTTCGCTTGGATGCTTAACGCGTTTCCAGGCCATGTCAGTGATGTGCAGCAGGCCGTCAACGCCACCCAGATCCACGAATGCACCGTAGTCAGTAAGGTTCTTAACGATACCTTTGACTTCCATGCCTTCCTGCAGGTTTTCCAGCAGCTGATCGCGCTCTGCGCTGTTTTCGGATTCGATAACCGCACGACGTGAAACCACGACGTTGTTGCGTTTCTGATCCAGCTTGATTACTTTGAATTCAAGCTCTTTGCCTTCCAGGTGCAGCGTATCGCGCACCGGACGAACATCGACCAGTGAACCTGGCAGGAACGCACGGATACCGTTCAGCTCAACTGTGAAGCCACCTTTAACTTTGCCGTTGATAACACCGGTAACAGTTTCAGCGTCTTCGTAAGCTTTCTCCAGCGTGATCCAGGCTTCATGGCGCTTAGCTTTCTCACGGGACAGCAGGGTTTCACCGAAGCCGTCTTCCACTGCATCCAGAGCAACATCAACTTCGTCGCCAACCTGGATTTCCAGTTCGCCGGCTGCGTTCTTGAACTGCTCTGCAGGGATTGCAGATTCAGATTTCAGACCCGCATCAACCAGAACGACATCTTTGTCGATAGAAACGACGATGCCACGAACGATAGAACCCGGGCGGGTTTCGATTGTTTTTAAGGATTCTTCAAATAGTTGAGCAAAAGATTCAGTCATATTGATAATCTTCAGGATTCTTCAATTTAACGTCCATCTGACTTCATGTCGGATGGGGTTGTTTCACATGCCCAGCACCGGATCCGTGGTACAGGGTGATAAAATTCAGTTAAGCCGTAATACCCAGCTTTTCACGGGCATAGTGTAGCGCTTTTTCAATGACCTGATCGATGGACATTTCAGTAGAATCCAGCATCAGGGCATCGTCAGCGGGTACTAAAGGCGCGATTGCGCGATTGCGATCGCGGTCATCACGTTCTTTTATCTCGGCTAAAAGGCGATCAAAGTTAACATTAAAGCCATTATCCTGCAACTGTAGCATACGGCGCTGGGCACGTTGTTCCGCGCTGGCATCGAGAAAAATCTTGACCGGTGCATCCGGGAAAACCACGGTACCCATATCGCGACCGTCGGCAATTAAGCCTGGCGCTTCGCGAAAACCACGCTGACGACGCAGCAAAGCTTCACGTACACGCGGGAAAGCCGCCACGCGGGAGGCGGTGTTGCTGACCTCCTGGGTACGAATTTCACCGGTGACATCTTCACCTTCGAGGATCACCTGCATTTCGCCATTTTGTGACACAAAGCGTACATCCAGATGTGCCGCAATCGGCACCAGCGCTTCTTCAGATTCGATATCAACCTGGTGATGCAATGCCGCTAATGCCAGCACGCGATAAATCGCACCGGAATCCAGCAGATGCCACTGCAATGCTTCCGCCATCGCTTTGCACAGGGTCCCTTTTCCCGCACCACTTGGCCCATCGATAGTTATGACCGGGGCAGTTACTGTCATTATTCCCTCCTGTTGCTGCGCGCTCTTCGGCCTGTCGGCCATCGGTAATGACTAGCATTATACGCTGCCCAAACCACCTTGGTTACCCTTTCGCACTGACGGAGTTAATAATTCCAGGCAAATCAGAGGATTTCTGCCGCGATACGGCCAGATAATATGAGGGTTTCCGGTGCGATATCGCACCGGAGGGAAGTTATCAGGCAGGCTGGCTGATTTTAGCCAGCTGATCGAAATAGTCAGGGAAGGTTTTTGCGGTACAGCCCGGATCGAGAATGGTGACCGGCGTATCAGAGAGCGCGACTAACGAAAAACACATCGCCATACGGTGATCGTTATAGGTGCCAATATCCGCATGAATAAGGGTCGCTGGCGGCGTAATACGAATATAATCGTGGCCCTCTTCCACTTCCGCCCCCACTTTACGCAGCTCAGTGGCCATGGCACTCAGCCGATCGGTCTCTTTCACCCGCCAGTTATAAATGTTACGCAGCTGGGTGGTGCCTTCGGCAAACAGCGCCGTAGTCGCGATGGTCATCGCCGCATCGGGGATATGGTTCATGTCCATATCAATGGCGCGTAACGTGCCGGCAGTACAGGCAATATAGTCATCGCCCCACTCAATCTGCGCGCCCATCTTTTCCAGGACATCCGCAAAACGGATATCGCCCTGCACGCTCTGACGGCCAATACCGGTAACCCGCACCGTGCCGCCTTTAATCGCCGCGGCAGCGAGGAAATAGGAGGCAGAAGAGGCATCGCCTTCAACCAGATAATCGCCTGGCGACTGATACTGCTGCTGTCCTTTGATCAGGAAGTGCTGATAGTTCTGGTTTTCAACCTCGACGCCAAAGCAGCGCATCAGGTGCAGCGTAATGTCGATGTAAGGTTTGGAAACCAGCTCACCTTTGATGGTGATGCGGGTATCCTGCTCAGCCAGCGGCGCGGTCATCAATAACGCCGTCAGGAACTGGCTGGAAACGCTGCCATCCACGCTGACATCTCCGCCGGTAAATCCACCGCGTAAGCGCAGCGGCGGATAATCCTGATTCTCCAGATATTCAATGCTGGCACCGCCCTGACGTAACGCATCGACCAGATGGCCGATTGGACGCTCTTTCATCCGCGGCTCGCCGGTCAGTTCGATATCCTGCTGTCCCAGGCAGAGCGCCGCGGCCAGTGGACGCATCGCGGTGCCGGCATTGCCCAGGAATAGCGATAAAGGCTGTGATGATTGCAGAGGGCCAGCCTTCCCGGTGACTTCACATACCCGGCGATCGCTGGAGAGCGTATAGCTTACGCCCAGCGCGCTAAGCGCATTAAGCATGTGCTTAACATCATCGCTGTCGAGTAAATTCGTCAGACGGGTGGTGCCTTTAGCGAGGGCGGCAAGCAGTAATGCACGATTTGATACGCTCTTAGAACCGGGCAGATTTACCGTACCATTAACGCGGGCGATGGGTTGGAGAGTCAGGGAGTCCTGCATGTGAAACGAAATCCTCAAAAAATACGAAGACCTCGCCACCTGGCGAGGTCTGGCATCAGCATCAATGCTGATATGTCATTAATCAGCCGTGACGGCGTTCAAAATCGACCATAAAGTCGGTCAACGCCTTAACACCTTCCAGCGGCATGGCATTATAGATAGAAGCACGCATGCCCCCAACTACCCGGTGTCCTTTCAGCGCATGCAGTCCCGCCTTGAATGACTCTTCAAGGAACAGGCCATCCAGCGACGCGTCGGCCAGCTGGAAAGGAATATTCATGCGCGAACGGTTGTCCGTTGCCACATCGTTGCGGTAGAAGCCGCTGTGGTCAATCACGCCGTACAGCAGGTCAGCTTTAGCCTGATTGATCCGATCGATTTCAGCCACGCCGCCTTTCTCTTTCAGCCATTTGAAGACCAGCCCTGAAAGGTACCAGGCGAATGTAGGTGGGGTGTTGAACATCGAATCGTTGTCGGCCAACACTTTATAATCGAGGATTGACGGCACTGACGCCTGCGCCTGACCTAACAGATCTTCGCGCACAATCACCAGCGTTAAGCCAGCAGGCCCGACGTTCTTCTGCGCACCGGCGTAGATCACGCCATAGCGGCTGACATCAATCGGGCGGGACAGAATAGTAGAGGAGAAATCGGCGACCACCGTTTTGCTGCCAAAGTCAGGCTGCTCGTCGATCGCAATACCGTCGATAGTTTCATTCGGGCAGAAATGCAGATAGGCGGATGCATCACTGACGTCCCATTCCCGCATCGGCAGAATCGCGCGTTTACCGTCGCGGGTGGTTTTGACATCCAGGGTGCGCGGGGAGCAATATTTTTGCGCTTCTTTGATGGCGCTGTGCGCCCAGTATCCGCCATCGGCGTAGTCTGCGCTGGAAGCGGTGCCGAGCAGGTTGCCAGGCACGGCCGCAAACTGCGCACGCGCCCCACCGTGACAGAATAATACTTTGTAATTAGGCGGTATTTTTAGCAGATCACGGAAGTCCTGCTCCGCCTCTTCAGCAACCTGAATAAACTCTTTGCTGCGGTGACTGATCTCCATTACGGAGGTTCCCAGGCCACGCCAGTTTGTCAGCTCTTGTTCTGCACGACGGAGCACTTCAACCGGCAGCATCGCTGGGCCGGAGCTAAAATTATAAACTTGCGTCATTTCCCCTCACCACTGTCATATCGAACGGTTATGAATAACTTACCGGTTTTATCACTGCATCCTGACGGCTGCAATCATAAATCGGGTAGCGGTCACATTTTCTGAATCCGCCGCGCCGGAGGTTATGTTACCAATGCAAACCAGCACGAAATTTTGTGAGGCTTCGTCCAGCCTGCCGGTTTACCGTTTGGCCTGACTGGCGAGAAGGTGAAAACTAAGCCGGTAAATTTATCCTGCCTTGATAGCGGATCGTCAGCAAAATCCGTATCATTGCGCGCTTTACGCACCCTATGACAACTGAGAGAGCGGCACTATGACGCAAACATTTATCCCGGGCAAAGATGCCGCGCTGGAAGACTCCATTACCCGTTTCCAGAATAAACTTCAGGACCTTGGCTTTAATATTGAAGAAGCCTCCTGGCTGAATCCTGTTCCCCATGTCTGGTCTGTGCATATTCGTGACCGCGATTGCCCGCTCTGCTTCACTAACGGCAAAGGCGCCAGCAAAAAAGCGGCGCTGGCCTCCGCGCTGGGCGAATATTTTGAACGCCTCTCAACCAATTATTTCTTCGCCGATTTCTGGTTAGGGAAAAGTATCGCCAACGGCGACTTCGTTCACTATCCCAATGAAAAATGGTTTGCGCTGCCGGCTGATGAATCACTGCCAGAGGGCATTCTTGATCCGCGTCTGCGGGCTTTTTATGACCCGGATAATGCGCTGACGGCAGCAGAGTTGATTGATCTGCAGTCCGGCAATGTCGAGCGCGGCATCTGCGCGCTGCCTTTCACCCGTCAGTCAGATCAGCAAACCGTCTACATTCCGATGAACATTATCGGCAACCTTTACGTTTCTAACGGTATGTCAGCCGGCAACACCGCCAATGAAGCGCGGGTTCAGGGACTGTCAGAAGTGTTTGAGCGCTACATTAAAAACCGCATCATTGCCGAAGCGATTAGCCTGCCGGCGATCCCGGATGCCGTTATGCAGCGCTATCCCGATGTGGTTGAAGCGATTGCGCGGCTGGAAGCTGAAGGATTCCCCATTTTTGCTTATGACGCCTCGCTGGGCGGCAAATACCCGGTCATCTGCGTGGTGTTGTTCAATCCGGCCAACGGCACCTGTTTCGCTTCATTCGGTGCCCACCCTGATTTTGGTGTGGCGCTGGAGCGCACCGTCACCGAATTATTGCAGGGCCGCAGCCTTAAAGATCTGGACGTGTTCACCCCGCCGACCTTTGATGATGAGGAAGTGGCAGAACACGCGAACCTTGAAACGCACTTCATTGACTCAAGTGGCCTGATCTCCTGGGATCTGTTCAAAGAGACCGCAGACTATCCATTTGTCGACTGGACGTTTGCCGGTACCACTGAGCAGGAATTTGCCACGCTGATGGCGATTTTCGCCGCTGAAGATCAGGAAGTTTATATTGCTGATTACGAGCACCTGGGCGTGTACGCCTGCCGCATTATTGTGCCTGGCATGTCAGACATCTATCCGGCGGAAGATTTATTGCTCGCAAATAACAGCATGGGCGCCGGTATGCGTGAAACCTTACTGGCCCTGCCTGACAGTAACTGGAATCCTGAAGAGTATCTGGATCTGATTGGGCAGCTTGATGATGAGGGCTTTGATGACTTTACCCGCGTGCGCGAACTGCTGGGTCTGGCGACCGGTAAAGATAATGGCTGGTACACGCTGCGCATTGGCGAACTAAAAGCGATGCTGGCGATGGCGGGCGGCGATCTTGAGCAGGCGTTGATCTGGACCGAATGGACGATGGAGTTCAACAGTTCAATCTTTACCCCGGAACGTGCCAACTATTATCGTTGCCTGCAAACCTTGCTGTTACTGGCAATGGAAGACGAGCGTGATCCCCTGCAATATCATCATGCGTTTGTACGTATGTATGGCACTGAGGCGATGGAAGCTGCTTCAGCAGCCATCAGCGGTGAGAGTCCGTTCTACGGACTTCAGGCGGTTGATCAGGAGCTGAAAGCATTCCCGGCTCATCAGTCTCTGCTTGCGGCCTATGAAAAGCTGCAAGCGGCCAAACGTCGTTACTGGCAAAGCGCGTAATTACCCGTTGCTGAACGGTAAATGACGCCTGACGCCCTGCTACCAGGCTGGCCTGATGGCAGGGCGTTATTTTTTATGAAACATTAGCGTCATTAAAATTATTTAGCGTCTCAACACTTCATTATCCTTAACATATCAGACAATAATAAATAACATTAGCCGCGCGTAAAAACTGCACAGAATTTTTATACTAAAATATATTTGTATTTTTAAAATTTATTTATTTTAGATAATTCAATCAGTTATAGAATATTATTTACTGCAGTCGGGCACGCATCGTCAGCTGCTCCGGCAAACATGATCCAAATCAATTACTGACCTATACTCCTTTGTTAGTATTTTTTCAGACAACTTATGGAGTAAGTTAGTGTGAAAGCTGACAACCCTTTTAATCTGTTACTACCGGCCGAGATGGCGAAAGTTGCTGAAGATGCAGGTATATACAAAGCAACTAAACATCCTTTTACCACCTTCTTTCTGGCGATAAACGCCGGCGTATTTATCTCCATTGCCTTTGTTTTTTATATCACAGCAACCACCGGTACCGCCGCAATGCCATATGGCATCGCCAAACTGATCGGTGGCATCTGTTTCTCTCTGGGTTTAATGCTGGTAGTGGTGTGTGGCGCCGACCTCTTTACCTCTACCGTTTTGATTGTGGTGGCCAAAGCCAGCGGACGCATCAGCTGGTCTCAACTGGCCCGCAACTGGATAAACGTCTATCTCGGTAACCTGGCAGGCGCGCTCTTCTTCGTCGGACTGATGTGGTTTGCCGGCGAGTACATGGTGGCGAATGGTGCCTGGGGACTAAACGTCCTGCAAACCGCTGACCACAAAATGCATCACACGTTTATTGAAGCGATGTGTCTGGGTATCCTGGCGAATTTGCTGGTCTGCCTGGCCGTCTGGATGAGTTATTCAGGCCGGACTCTCACCGATAAGCTGGTAGTGATGATCTTTCCTGTGGGGATGTTTGTCGCCAGTGGCTTTGAGCACAGCATTGCCAATATGTTTCTCATCCCTTTTGCCATTGTGATTCGCGACTTCGCAAGCCCTGAGTTCTGGCAGGCTACCGGCGCTACCGCTGCACAGTTCCAGTCGCTCACAGTCAGCAACTTTATTTTTGACAACCTGATTCCCGTCACCCTCGGCAATATTATCGGCGGCGGTGTACTGGTCGGGTTGACCTACTGGATCATCTATCTCCGTAACGGTGACCAGTCACATTAAACGCATTTTTGACGGCGCAATATGTTCACTGCGCCCGACCGTAAAGTCTCCTCATATAAGGCAGGTATATTATGACCGAACTTAATGCAAAACTGGCTTCAGCCTGGGAAGGATTTGCTGAAGGTGAATGGCAGAATAGCGTCAATGTGCGCGACTTCATCCAGAAAAACTACACACCGTATGAAGGTGATGAGTCTTTCCTGGCGGGTCCGACCGAAGCGACCACAAAATTATGGGAAAGCGTGCTCGAAGGCATTAAAATTGAGAACCGCACCCACGCGCCGGTAGATTTCGATACCGACCTGGCGTCAACCATTACTTCGCATGACGCTGGCTACATCATTAAGCCGCTGGAAAAAATCGTTGGTCTGCAGACCGAAGCCCCTTTAAAACGCGCCATTATTCCTTATGGCGGCATTAAAATGGTCGAAGGCTCATGCAAAGTTTATGGCCGTGAACTTGACCCGTCGCTGAAAAAAATCTTTACCGAATACCGTAAAACGCATAATCAGGGTGTGTTCGACGTTTATACCCCGGATATTCTGCGCTGCCGTAAATCAGGTATCCTGACCGGTCTGCCTGATGCTTACGGTCGTGGCCGCATCATCGGTGACTATCGCCGTGTGGCTTTATACGGTATCGACTATCTGATGGCGGACAAATACGCCCAGTTTGCTTCTTTACAAAGTGACCTGGAAAATGGCGTTAATCTGGAAGCCACTATCCGTCTGCGTGAAGAAATTTCCGATCAGCATCGTGCTCTGGGCCAGATTAAAGAGATGGCAGCCAAATATGGCCATGACATTTCAGGTCCGGCAACCAACGCTATGGAAGCGGTACAGTGGACTTACTACGGCTACCTGGCTGCGGTTAAATCACAGAACGGCGCCGCAATGTCGTTTGGTCGCGTCTCTACCTTCCTGGATATCTACATCGAACGTGACCTGAAAGCCGGTAAACTGACCGAAGAGCAGGCGCAGGAGTTGATTGACCACCTGGTAATGAAACTGCGTATGGTCCGTTTCCTGCGCACACCGGAATATGACGAACTGTTCTCTGGTGATCCAATCTGGGCAACCGAATCACTGGCAGGTATGGGCGTTGATGGCCGTACGCTGGTATCGAAAAGCACCTTCCGCTTCCTGAATACCCTTTACACCATGGGTCCTTCACCAGAGCCGAACATGACCATTCTGTGGTCTGAAAAACTGCCTATTAACTTCAAAAAATATGCAGCGAAAGTCTCCATCGATACCTCATCATTGCAGTATGAAAATGATGACCTGATGCGTCCGGATTTCGATAATGATGACTACGCCATCGCCTGCTGCGTCAGCCCGATGATCGTCGGCAAACAAATGCAGTTCTTCGGTGCGCGTGCCAACCTGGCGAAAACCCTGCTATACGCAATCAACGGCGGCGTTGATGAAAAAATGAAAATGCAGGTTGGACCGAAAGAAGACAAAATTACCGATGACGTGCTGGATTTCGACACCGTTATGGCGCGTATGGACCACTTCATGGACTGGCTGGCTAAACAGTATGTGACGTCGCTGAACATCATCCACTACATGCATGACAAGTACAGCTACGAAGCCGCACTGATGGCGCTGCATGACCGTGATGTTTATCGCACCATGGCCTGTGGTATTGCCGGTCTGTCGGTGGCAGCGGATTCACTGTCAGCCATTAAATATGCCAAAGTGAAACCGGTTCGTGATGAAGATGGTCTGGCGATTGACTTTGATATTGAAGGCGAATATCCGCAGTTTGGTAACAACGATCCGCGCGTTGATGACCTGGCCTGCGATCTGGTTGAGCGCTTCATGAAGAAAATTCAGCAGCTCAACACTTACCGCCATGCCGTTCCGACCCAGTCTGTCCTGACCATTACGTCTAACGTGGTTTACGGTAAGAAAACCGGTAACACTCCAGATGGTCGTCGTGCTGGCGCGCCATTCGGACCCGGTGCGAACCCAATGCACGGCCGCGATCAGAAAGGTGCGGTAGCGTCACTGACCTCGGTGGCTAAATTGCCGTTTGCCTACGCAAAAGATGGTATCTCTTACACCTTCTCGATTGTGCCAAACGCGCTGGGTAAAGATGATAACGTGCGTAAAGCTAACCTTGCCGGCCTGATGGATGGTTACTTCCATCATGAAGCCAGCATTGAAGGCGGTCAGCATCTTAACGTCAACGTGATGAACCGTGAAATGCTGCTGGACGCCATGGAGCATCCAGAGAACTATCCACAGCTGACCATCCGTGTTTCCGGTTACGCTGTACGCTTCAACTCGCTGACTAAAGAACAGCAGCAGGATGTGATTACCCGTACGTTTACGCAGTCACTGTAAACAACGCGCTATCCTGAATATAAAAAGGCTCCGCAAGGAGCCTTTTATTCAAAAGTCTGTTCTGATGGTGATCTCAGCCACGGTCACGACCAGAATCGATTTCCTGCCCTGAGCGCAACAGAGATTGCGCCGTCTGTCCCGGCAGACTCACTGGAGAATACATCGCAATGTCAGTCAACGGTCGTATCCACTCGTTCGAATCCTGCGGTACCGTCGATGGTCCCGGCATCCGTTTCATCACCTTCTTCCAGGGCTGCCTGATGCGCTGCCTCTACTGTCACAACCGTGACACCTGGGATACTCACGGAGGTAAAGAGATCAGCGTCGAGGCGTTGATGGCGGATGTCCTCTCTTATCGTCATTTTATGAACGCGTCAGGCGGCGGCGTCACGGCGTCAGGCGGTGAGGCAATACTTCAGGCTGAATTCGTGCGCGACTGGTTCCGCGCCTGTAAAGCTGAAGGCATTCACACCTGTCTTGATACCAACGGCTTTGTCCGCCGCTACGATCCGGTTATTGATGAGTTGCTTGAGGTCACCGATTTAGTGATGCTCGACCTCAAACAGATGAATGATGAGATCCACCAGATTCTGGTCGGCGTATCGAATCATCGCACGCTGGAATTTGCCCGCTACCTGCAGAAAAAAGGTAAGCGGACCTGGATTCGTTATGTGGTAGTGCCCGGCTATTCCGACGATGATGATAGCGTGCATCGGCTGGGTGAATTTACCCGTGATATGGAAAACGTTGAGAAGATTGAACTGTTGCCGTACCACGAACTGGGCAAGCATAAATGGATTGCGATGGGTGAAGAGTACAAGCTGGATGGCATAAAACCGCCGACTAAAGAGACGATGGAGCGGGTTAAAAATATTCTCGCCAGCTATGGTCACGAAGTAATGTACTGATTAGCCAGATAACAAGAGAAAGGGAGCCGGTGGCTCCCTTTTTTAATGTCCTGCCCTCAGGCATGCGCCACCGGTGTGGCATGATGATTCGCTTTACGCAGCAGCATCACCAGATAGATCAATGCCACCGCCGCAATCATCACAAACAGCAGCCGGTCAGAGTAATTTTGCATCAGCATTGAGGTCATACCCGGCCCCACCAGACTGCCAACGGTATAGCTCATCAGCAACGCCTGATTCATTGCCACCAGTTCATGGTGCGCCACCGTTTCGCAGGCCCAGGACATCGCCACTGGATAGAGCGTAAAACCAGCCAGCCCCAGCACAAACAGTGCCGGTGCCATCGCGGCGTTGGTCAGCATCGCCATCGCACCCAGAATCACCACAAATACCTGCACCCGTAATACCAGCATGCGGCCAAAGCGGTCAGCCAGCCGGCCAATGGGCCACTGACCGACGATACCAGCACTTACCAGCAGCGCCATCCAGTAACCTACATTGGCATCGCTCATGCCCTGGTGCGACAAATAGAGAGGCATCAGGCCGTAAAGCGAACCCAGCACGATGCCTGAGATGATGCAGCCATTGATGCCTAAGCGCGAACTGCGACGACGCAACATAGGCCAGATGCGTCCTGGTGCCGCTTCAGGCGGTTCACTGCTGGCGGAAACACGGGTGAAGACCAGCGGCAATACCGCGCAAAACACCAGGCTGGTTACCCACGGGATCACGCTTAGCAATTCTGTCGACAGCTTACTGACCAGCAGTTGACCGGCCACGGTGCCGAGATAGTAGACAATCATATAGGCCGCCAGTAACTGGCCGCGATTTCGCACCGTGCCGCTGCACAGCAAGGCGCTCTCCACCACTACCCACATCAGCGCACAACCAACGCCAGCGATAAATCGCAGTGAACTCCACGCCCAGAAGCCCTCCATCATCGCCAGACAGATGGTCGCCACGGCAAACAGGCCGGTGGCGAGATAGTAGCTTCGGTTGAACCCGTACTGCCTGATTAACCAGCCAGCCAGCACTGTGCCCGCGAGGTTACCGGTGTAATAGGATGAACTGACGATACCCACTTGCCATGTAGTCAGTAAGTCATGGGTCAGCCACAGCGGAACCAATGTGTTAAGCACGGCGATCGAGACGGTCATTAACAGCAGGCCGCAAAGCAGCAATATCACGGGGCGTGACCAGGTTGACATAGGGGACAGGAACCAAAGCAAATGAAGGAAATTGCGCGCAGTTTGCCACTGGCTTTTTTAAAGTCAATGGGCAGAAATTTGGCGCAGCACATTTTGCTGCGTCACAATTTAATTTACTAATCTTCAGTGGGTTACAAACAGACTAAGCGGCAGAGCCACAAATGCTATCTCTCTGAAAAACAGGATTTTTAACCCATTCAGCTGCACTGATATCGATAACGTTTATTTGTGATAAGTTCCTAAGAAGAACTAACCCTGCGCAGGGATAACAGACATAAAAAAACCCGGCCGAAGCCGGGTCTGCTATTCAGTGCGGGCTTAGCCGATAATCTCAACACCGTTCATGTACGGACGTAAAACCTCAGGCACCACGATGCGGCCATCCTGCTGCTGATAGTTTTCCAGCACCGCCACCAGCGTACGACCCACTGCCAGGCCTGAGCCATTCAGGGTATGAACCAGACGCGGTTTCTTATCCTGCTTGCTGCGGCAGCGCGCTTGCATACGCCGCGCCTGGAAATCGCCCATGTTGGAGCATGAGGAGATCTCGCGGTAGGTATTCTGAGCCGGTAACCAGACTTCCAGATCGTAGGTTTTAGTCGATCCAAAGCCCATATCGCCGGTACAGAGTAAAACCTTACGGTAAGGCAGGTTCAGCAGCTGCAGAACTTTCTCGGCGTGGCCGACCAGCTCTTCCAGCGCATCCATTGACTGTTCCGGCGTTACGATCTGCACCATCTCGACTTTATCGAACTGATGCATACGGATCAGGCCGCGAGTGTCACGGCCATAAGAACCGGCTTCAGAACGGAAGCAGGGAGTATGCGCAGTCAGCTTAACCGGCAGGCTCTCCTCTTCAAGAATCTCGTCACGCGCCAGGTTGGTCAGCGGGACTTCCGCCGTCGGGATCAGTGCATAGTGGCTGCTGTCTGATTCCTCTTCCAGCGGACGGGTATGGAACAGATCTTCACCGAACTTCGGCAACTGACCGGTACCGTACAGCGTTTCATGGTTGACCAGGTAAGGCACGTAGGTTTCGAGATAACCGTGCTGCTCAGTGTGCAGGTCGATCATGAACTGACTCAGGGCGCGATGCAGACGCGCGATCTGGCCCTGCATCACCACAAAGCGTGAACCGGTCAGCTTCACGGCGGCCGCAAAATCAAGCCCTTTTGCCGCTTCACCCAGCTCAACGTGATCTTTTACCTCGAAGTCGAACTGGCGCGGTTCGCCCCAGCGGCTGACTTCCTGGTTTTCGCTGTCATCTTTACCCAGCGGCACTTCATCCGCTGGAATGTTAGGCAGCGCCAGCGCAAAGTCACGAATTTGATTCTGCAGTTCATCCAGTTCTGCTTTAGCGGCATCCAGGCGTTCGCCCAGCGCATTCACTTCCTGACGCAGTGGCTCGATGTCTTCCCCACGGGCTTTGGCCTGGCCGATGGATTTGGATCGTGCATTGCGCTCCGCCTGCAGGTTTTCTGTTTCGACCTGCAAGACTTTACGACGCTCTTCAAGCGTACGCAGCGTTTCCACATCCAGTTTAAATCCCCGGCGTGCCAGTTTTTCTGCGACTGCGTCTGGCTCGTTACGCAGCAGATTGGGATCGAGCATGCTTATCCTGTGTATTTAAAAGTTGATTGAAAGAAGGGGCTCATTCCAGCGGAATGCGTTGAAATCCTTGACCACATTACCGTAACGTCTGTTTCAGCGGTAGCGTTTTGTCGGGCTATTTTGATCCTGCTCAGCCAGCCAGCTTAGCTTTTCACCAATCTTACCTTCGAGTCCACGCTGAGTAGGGACGTAATAGCGCGCCTGCGCCATTTCAGGTGGGAAGTAGACTTCGCCCGCCGCGTAGGCGTTCGCCTCGTCATGGGCATAGCGGTACTCTTTGCCCAGGCCCATCTCTTTCATCAGTTTGGTCGGAGCGTTACGCAGGTGTTCCGGCACGTCATAATCAGGCTGGTCGCGAGCATCACGCATGGCTGCTTTAAACGCGGTATAGACTGCGTTGCTTTTCGGTGCGCAGGCCAGATAGACGATCGCCTGAGCAATGGCGCGCTCCCCTTCCGCCGGGCCAACGCGGGTAAAACAGTCCCAGGCCGCAATCGCCACCTGCATGCCGCGCGGATCGGCATTGCCGACATCTTCAGAGGCAATCGCCAGCAGACGCCGTGCCACGTACAACGGATCGCCGCCAGCGGTGATAATCCGCGCGTACCAGTAAAGTGCAGCGTCCGGCGCAGAGCCGCGTACTGATTTATGCAGCGCCGAAATCAGATCGTAAAAGCGGTCGCCTTTGTTATCGAAGCGTGCTGAACGTTCGCCCGACACCTCATTCAGCAGTTGCGGCGTCAGTTCGCGCTGACCCGACGCGTTGGTTTCGGCCATGTCGGCCATCATCTCCAGCGTATTCAGCGCTCGACGTGCATCGCCATTGACCAGTTCAGCGATCATCCGGCGGGTATTCTCTGGCAGCACAATGTCGCTATTGCCATAGCCACGCGTTTTATCCTGCATCGCCTGATCCAGCACCTGCTCGATATCGTCGTGGGTCAGCGATTTCAACAGATAGACCCTGGCACGCGACAACAACGCTGAGTTCAGCTCAAACGAGGGATTCTCGGTGGTGGCACCGATAAAGGTGATGGTGCCATCTTCGATATGCGGTAAAAATGCATCCTGCTGGCTTTTGTTGAAGCGATGTACCTCATCAACGAACAGAATGGTGCGTCGCCCGACCTGTTTGCTCTGGCGGGCACGCTCAATGGCTTCACGAATCTCTTTGACGCCGGAGGTCACCGCCGAAATGCGCTCCACATCGGCATTGCCATAATGCGCAATAATTTCAGCCAGCGTGGTCTTGCCGGTCCCGGGTGGCCCCCACAGAATCATCGAGTGCAGATGGCCTGCTTCAATGGCACGCGGCAACGGCTTTCCGGCACCCAGCAGATGCTGCTGACCAATGTACTGTTTCAACGTTTCTGGCCGCATACGCGCGGCCAGAGGTTTGAAATTTTCAGTGGAAAAATCCAGGGACAGGTTACTCACTGTGACCTCACTGACGTTGATCGTCCACCGTTACGCCTTTAGGCGGAGTGAACGTAAATTTATCCGGGCTGATCGCGCCATTCTGCTGGCTTTTCAGCTGGTAATCGCTGCGCTGACCATCCTGTTCAATGGCGCTGAAGCGGTTAATGGTTCCGCCTGGCGTTACCTGAATAGTGAACTGTTTCAGGTTGCCGTCGCTGTTTTTCGGCGTCAGCTCGAAGTTGTCGCCCTGCTGTTTGATGTTGTACTGCTTCCAGTCATTAGACTGATTGCGGGCAATCAACATAAACGGGGTATTGCTGGTCGCATTCTGCAGCAGGCTGACGGTCGCCTGTTCAACAAAAGGATTGTAGAACCACAGCGATTTGCCGTCGGAAATGATGATGCTTTCATCCGGGGCGGTCATGTGCCAGTTAAACAGGCTGGGACGTTTTACCCACAGCTCGCCTTCCCCATCCTGCACGTTAGCACCGCTGCTGTCGGTCACTTTTTGAGTAAAACTGGCGTGGAAGCTGCTGACCTTGTTCAGGCGCTGTTGCAGATCACTGGAAGCATCAGCCAGGACGCTGGCTGAAGAAAAGGTGGCCAGCAGGCCAAGAGCGATTACGCGTAATTTCATCTGCTTCAATTCCTTATTTAAACGTTCCCATGAATAGCTGCATTAAGCCTGGTCGCCATTCCGCCATCAGAACAGGAGAATAAACCGAAAGCTCACTCAGATATGGGGTTATACCGCGTAAAAACAATGAGCCAGTCAGAACTGGCTCATTGATTAATGTTGCAAAACGTATCGTCACACGTCACATATCGTGCGGCGGTGGCGACAGTACTTCACGGTTACCATTGTGTCCCGGTGCAGAGACAATGCCCTGCGCTTCCATCTGTTCAATGATACGTGCGGCCCGGTTATAGCCGATGCGGAACTGACGCTGAACGCCGGAGATAGAGGCGCGACGTTTGTCGACCACAAAACCCACCGCCTGATCAAACAGCGGATCAAGCTCTTCATCACTGTCGATGCCGCCGCCGCCTTCGCTCTCTTCACCCGCGGTGATACTTTCAATGTATTGCGGACGACCGCGCGCTTTCCAGTCCTGAACCACAGCATGCACTTCCTGATCCCGGACAAACGCGCCGTGAACACGGACAGGCATAGACGAGTTTGGCGGCATGTAAAGCATGTCACCCATACCGAGTAACGATTCCGCGCCGCCCTGGTCGAGGATAGTACGGGAGTCAATTTTGCTCGACACGGTAAAGGCAATACGCGTCGGGATGTTGGCTTTAATCAGACCGGTAATCACATCCACCGAAGGACGCTGCGTCGCCAGTACCAGGTGAATACCGGCGGCACGGGCTTTCTGCGCCAGTCGGGCAATCAGCTCTTCAACTTTTTTCCCGACCGCCATCATCAGGTCAGCAAACTCATCGACCATCACCACGATGTAAGGCAGTTTTTCCAGCACCGGCGGCGTCATGTCCATACTGTCACCCGGTTTCCAGAACGGATCGGGGATAGGACGGCCCATCGCTTCGGCCTGCTCAACTTTTTCGTTGTAACCGGCCAGGTTACGCACGCCCAGCGCCGACATCAGCTTATAGCGACGTTCCATTTCACCGACACTCCAGCGCAGCGCATTGGCGGCGTCTTTCATGTCCGTAACCACTTCAGTCAGCAGATGCGGGATGCCTTCATAGACTGACAGCTCCAGCATTTTCGGGTCGATCATGATGAAGCGGACTTCTTCCGGCGTGGCTTTATACAGCATGCTGATAATCATGGCGTTAACGCCGACTGACTTACCGGAACCGGTGGTACCGGCGACCAGCAGGTGTGGCATTTTCGCCAGATCGGCCACCACCGGCTGACCCGCAATGTCTTTACCCAGCACCACCGCCAGCGGTGAAGGATTGTCGCGGAACTTAGGACAGTCCAGTACTTCTCGCAGGTAAACTGTCTGGCGATGCTTATTCGGCAATTCCAGACCGACATAAGGTTTACCCGGGATCACTTCCACTACACGCACCGCCACGGTGGAGAGTGAACGGGCCAGGTCCCGCGACAGGTTGGAGATACGCGCGGCTTTAACGCCCGGCGCTAAGTCCAGTTCGAAGCGGGTAATCACCGGGCCAGGTGAAATGCCAACCACTTCTGCTTTGACCCGGTAATCGCCTAAGCGCGACTCAACCAGTCGGGCGGTCTGTTCCAGAGAGAACATATCGACCGGCTCTTCCTCTTCTGGCGGTGCGGTCAGCAGATCCAGCGAAGGCAGAGGAGTAGATGGTTTCTCCAGCGGCTGTTCGTGACGCATCAGGAACGGATGGATCAGACTTTCATGCAGCGTCGGCTTAGCCTCTTCAACCGGCGCGGCGGCCGGCGAAGTATATGCGGCTGGCTGTGGAGCCGTCGGTGACGCTGTGTGCGGCTGCGGTGCGGCAGGTGCCGTATAGGCGGACTGCTCTGGCGCGGCGGGTGCAAAAGCGCCCGGTGCTGGCGTCTGTGCGGCTGCCGGTGAGGCAGAGTACGGCGACGGCGTCGCAGCCGATGCGGTATAGGCAGACTGCTGCGGCGCGGCAGGTGCCGGCACCTGCGCGGCTGACTGAGGCGTTGAAACCTCACGCGTCTGCTGCCATGGCTCATGCGAGGCGGCAGGTGCTTCCGGTTCCGGGGTGGCGGCTATCGTAAACAGCGGCTCGACCGGCCCCTCGTCGACCAGATCTTTCATCGGTGAGAAGTCAAAAGCAGACGCCGTATCCAGATTAAATAGCGGGGCCTCTTTTTTCACTTCCGGCTCATACCGTTGCTGTTGCTGTTCGGCGAACTGGCGAGCCAGCGCGGCCTGCTGCTGCGCTTCCTGCTCATCTTCGTCGTCCTGCTGCCAGCCAGTGCCATAACGCTGCTGCTGTTCAGACTGGAATGCCTGACGCAGTTCAGCCTGCTGCATCGCCTCTTCCGCTTCCGCTTCTAAAGGTGCAGCCGAAACACTCTCTTCGGTTTTCGCTTTCTCTTCCGCCATCCGCTGAGAGGGCAACTTAATGCCATACGAGGCCAGCTCGCGTCGGGTGGGCAGTTTTACCGGATTCGGACGCGGCAGTGCCGGACCGATGCCCTGCTTAACCTGCGGATTGAGGGTGGCTTCAGGCGCCAGATCGAACACTGGCGCGCTGCGCGTCGCCGCCTCAGCAGCCGTGGCTACGGCTGCGGTCGGTGCGGCAGGTATGGATTGCGTATCACGCCAGTTACCCATCTTAGGTTCATTATCGTCATCAGCGTTGAACGACGATGAAGCGGGCGCTTCATCTGGCATTTCAAAGCGATATAACGGCGGATTCTCCGCTGGCGCGTGATGCGCAGACGTACCGGCTGCGGCGAATGCAGACTCAGTAGCGTGACTGGCTACCGGTGCAGCGCTTTGCGGTGCCGTATAGGCCGGAGAAGCAGCTGGCTGCGAGACAGGTGCAGAGGCTACGGGCGCAGGTGATGCCGCAGACGTTGCTGGCGCTGGGGACGTTGCAGACGTGGCTGGTGCAGAGACTGCCGCTGGGGCGATCTCCCCTTCTGCCGCTTGGGTGGTGGCCGCTACGGCCGCGCTGGTCGCCGCAGCAGCTTTCGCCAGCAGCGGATCCTGCTGAGAAAGTTCCGCCCCGGCAGCCGCACTGCGCGGTGCCGAGAGCAACACATCGTCATCATCGTCAGGGTCAGCAGCACGCAGCAGCGGCGCGTCAGTATGCTCGCGCGCTTCCGGTTCATCCTCTTCTTCCTGCCAGGGTTCATCGTGGCGCGACCGGTTACTGGCAAACGTCAGCACGCCCATCACCACGCCACCAATTTTTTCGGCGATAGCCAGCCATGACCAGCCGGTATAGAGCGTAATGCCGGCCGCCCAGACGCAGAGTAAGGCCAGCGTGCCGCCCGCCGGGCTAAACCACGGGGCAATCGCATTACTCACCAGGCTGCCGATCACGCCGCCTGAGGCGAAATACCAGATGTCATCTGCATTCAACGCCGCCATACCGCAGGTGGTGACCACCAGCGCCAGCACGCCGATCAGACGCAAGCCAACGGCGAAATAGTCAAAATAATCCTGGTTATCGCGCTGACGGAACGCAATCCAGCACAGGCCGAGGATCACCGGAGGAATGGCGTAGGCCATCACACCAAAGATGAAAAGTAAGGTGTCAGCCAGCCAGGCGCCAACGCTGCCGCCAATGTTGTGAATGGGTTCATGCCAGGCCGTTTGCGACCAGCTCGGGTCGGAAGGGTTAAAACTGACCAGAGAAACCATCAGGTAGATGGCAAAAAGCGCCACCAGGATGAGCAACGCTTCCAGCAGACGACGTCCACTGCTCAGCGATTGTAACGAAACGTCTTTATCTTCTGTGTATTCCTGGCTCAAGAGAACTCTCCAGGTGCCTGTAAAGTAAGAAGCAACAGCGTCGGGCTAGCCCGACGCTGGTCCTGTATGAATTCACAGGAGTGTACCGAAATCTCACAGGTTTTGCACCTGCCCCGCATTAGCGAGTTTTGATTACCAGCCGATTGCTTTGTTTAACCTCTTCCATCACCACGTAGGTCCGCGTGTCGTTTACGCCTGGCAGGCGCAGCAGGGTTTCACCCAGCAGTTTACGGTAAGCGGACATATCAGGTACGCGCGTTTTCAGCAGGTAGTCGAAATCGCCAGAAACGAGGTGACACTCTTGAGTTTCCTCAAGTTTTTGTACAGCGGCGTTAAATTGCTCAAACACATCGGGCGCACCACGATTCAGAGTAATCTCAACAAACACCAGCAGTGAAGCATCAAGATAATGTGGGTTTAACTGCGCGGTATAGCCAAGGATAAAACCCTGACGTTCGAGACGACGCACACGCTCAAGACATGGCGTAGGCGATAATCCTACGCGTTTGGAAAGTTCCACGTTTGAAATGCGACCATCTTTCTGAAGCTCATTCAGAATATTCCTGTCAATTCTGTCGAGGTCTTTCCCGGGGCGTTTCTTATTGTCTACCATTATTATTGTCTCTCTTAATTCCTTCCCTTTACCTGCCACGCCCTGAAAACGCTCATTGTTCGGGGCATTTCTGAAGTGAACTAACCGAGCCTGTGCGCTTTCACACTCATCCGTATGACGCATGTTGTCTGTCCACATCATGCGTCATTACCAATATCAGGCTGCATTTATTCGGTGTTGTGTGCAAAACAGGAGAGGAAACCCTGTTTTGTTCCGATTAATGTTATTCGCTTCTGATAATGTTTTCGCAAAAGCGCAGGCGATTGTCAAAGTAAAATGTCCAAATTCAGTACAAGATGCCAGACAGACCGCTGGGTATCTGTTTTTAAATGAGTATTTTTGAACTGCTGCACCAGCAAAAACCGATTTTTGCCCCCTTTTGGCGCAGCAGGCAGGCGAAAAGCGGACTCATCGTCTACGCCGTTTGCAGCTATCGTTAACAAAATTGCCTAAGCCTTGTCATTGCCGCTGGATATTCCCTACAATCGCAGGCTATGTCAGCCGAATGAAACTGAGGAACGCATGAGTACGGCCAAACACAGTAAGTTACTCATTCTGGGCTCCGGTCCAGCGGGTTATACCGCAGCCGTTTATGCTGCACGCGCCAACCTGAATCCGGTATTGATCACCGGCCTGGAAAAAGGCGGACAGCTGACCACCACCACCGAGGTGGAAAACTGGCCGGGTGACCCGCACGATCTGACAGGTCCATCGCTGATGGAACGCATGCATGAGCACGCCGAAAAATTCAATACTGAGATCATTTTCGACCATATCCACACGGTCGATCTACAGAATCGTCCGTTCCGCCTGACCGGCGACAGCGGTGAATACACTGCCGATGCGCTGATCATTGCGACCGGCGCCTCCGCCCGCTACCTTGGCCTGCCGTCGGAAGAGGCGTTTAAAGGCAAAGGGGTTTCCGCTTGCGCCACCTGCGATGGCTTCTTCTATCGCAACCAAAAAGTGGCGGTGATCGGCGGCGGTAACACCGCGGTGGAAGAGGCGCTTTATCTCGCTAACATCGCGGCGGAAGTGCACCTGATCCATCGTCGTGACAGTTTCCGGGCAGAGAAGATCCTGATTGATCGCCTGATGGAAAAAGTCCGCAACGGCAATATCGTGCTGCACACCCATCGTACACTGGAAGAAGTGGTAGGCGATCAGATGGGCGTTACCGGCCTGACGTTACGTTCAACCCTGAACAGTGAAGAGACCGAAGCCCTGGAGGTCGCAGGCCTGTTCGTGGCAATCGGCCACAGCCCGAATACCGCCATCTTTGACGGTCAGCTTGAACTGGAAAATGGTTACATCAAAGTTCAGTCTGGCCTGCACGGTAATGCGACCCAGACCAGCATTCCTGGGGTGTTTGCCGCGGGTGATGTCATGGACCATATCTATCGCCAGGCGATTACGTCTGCCGGCACCGGCTGTATGGCTGCGTTAGATGCTGAACGTTTCCTTGACGGGCTGGTTAAAAACGATAAGTAAGTTGTTAACCCTCTGATCTCAAATGTTCCGGGCGACTGTTTTTCAGTCGCCTTTTTTATTGCCCGCATGCTAGATTCTTGCGCCTGAACGGGATGAAAATGCCCGATTATTTTCATCGCTCATCGGCTCAACGCAGGGTCTCGCATGGACAAAACCCGACAGCAGCACCTCACCCGCTGGCTTCGTCAGCAACGTCATTTCGCCGGTCGCTGGTTGCGACTGAGCACGCTGCTGGGCGTGGTTAGCGCACTGTTGATCATTGTTCAGGCCGCACTGCTGGCTTCGCTGCTGCAGGCACTGATTGTTGAACAGCAACCGCGTGCTGCACTGGCCAGCGAGATGCTGCTGCTGTTGCTCTGTTTCATGCTGCGCGCCGCGATAAATTATGCCCGCGAACGGGTCGGTTACCGTGCCGGCCAGGCTATTCGTCAGGCATTACGTAAACAGGTGTTAGATCGCTTATCGGCGCTGGGTCCGGCATGGATTCAGGGCAAGCCCGCGGGCAGCTGGGCCACCCTGCTGCTCGAGCAAATCGAAGAGATGCAGGACTATTATGCCCGCTACCTGCCGCAAATGACGCTGGCCGTGCTGATCCCCTGCTGCATCTTGCTGGCGATCTTTCCGCTTAACTGGACGGCGGGTTTGATTCTGTTTGCGACCGCGCCGCTGATTCCGCTGTTTATGGCGCTGGTCGGGATGGGTGCAGCCGAAGCAAACCGCCGCAACTTTCTGGTGCTGGCGCGTCTGAGCGGTAACTTCCTTGATCGCTTACGCGGCCGCGAAACGCTGCGGTTGTTTCACCGCGGCGAGGCGGAGCAGCAGGCGGTGGCGGCAGCCACTACCGACTTCCGTCAGCGCACCATGGAAGTGCTTCGTCTGGCCTTTCTCTCTTCGGCGGTACTTGAATTCTTCGCCTCGTTAGCGATTGCCGTGGTGGCGGTTTATTTTGGTTTTTCTTATCTCGGCGAACTGCACTTCGGCGATTACGGCCAGGGCGTCACCCTGTTTGCGGGTTTCCTGGTGCTGATTCTCGCACCGGAATTCTTCCAGCCGCTGCGCGATTTAGGGGCGTTTTACCATGCGAAAGCGCAGGCCGTCGGCGGTGCCGATGCGCTCGAACAGTTCATGCAGGGCAGCCCAACCAGCGGCCCGGCGCAGGGTGACATGCCGTTTACTGCCAGCGCCCCGCTTACTCTTGCTGCGGTCGATCTGTTGGTCTTTGCGCCGGATGGCCAGCCGCTGTGTGGCCCGCTGACCTTTACCCTGGCGCCAGGCGAGCGCGTCGCGCTGGTTGGTCAAAGCGGTGCCGGCAAAACGGCCCTGATGAACGCCCTGCTCGGTTTTCTGCCCTACCAGGGCTCGCTGAAGGCGAACGGGGTGGAAGTCCGCGACATACGCCGTACTGACTGGCATCAGCAGCTCAGCTGGGTCGGGCAGAATCCTCAGTTACCGGCCGCCACGCTGCGTGACAATATTGTGATGAACGCCAGCTGGGATGCGGTACGCTTTGCCGCTGTGCTCGAGACCAGTGGCGTTAACGAATTTCTGCCACGGCTGCCACAGGGAATTGAGACACCGCCCGGCGATGGCGGCAACCAGCTGTCGGTCGGCCAGGCACAGCGCATTGCGGTGGCGCGCGCGCTCTACAAACCCTCGCATTTGCTGCTGCTGGATGAACCGGCAGCCAGTCTGGATGCGCTTAGTGAACGTCATGTGATGCAGGCGCTGAATCAGGCAGCTACCCAACAGACCACGTTGATGATCACCCATCAGCTTGATGCATTAAGCAACTGGCAGACGCTGTGGGTGATGGAGGCCGGCAAACTGGTGCAACAGGGTGACTGGCAGACGCTATCGCAACAAGCGGGCCCGTTCAGTCAGATGCTGAAACACCGTCAACAGGAGATTGGCTGATGTCCGCTCTACGTCCGTTTCTGCGCCTCTGGCTGCGTCACCCTTTTCGCCTGGCGCTGGGAGTAGTGCTGGCGATCCTCACCTTACTGGCCAGCATTGGTTTACTGACGCTCTCCGGCTGGTTCCTTGCCGCCTCATCAGTGGCCGGCGTGGCCGGGCTTTACAGTTTCAACTATATGCTGCCTGCTGCTGGCGTTCGCGGCGCAGCCATCATCCGCACCGCCGCCCGCTATGCTGAACGGCTGGTCAGCCACGACGCGACTTTCCGGGTATTGCAGCATCTGCGGGTGCATACTTTCAGCCGCCTGATTGCTCTTTCACCGGGCCAACTGTCGCGTTTTCGCCAGGCCGATCTGCTCAACCGTTTTGTTGCAGACGTCGATACGCTTGATCATCTCTATCTGCGGGTCATTTCCCCGCTGGCGGGTGCGCTGGTGGTAACGATGGTGGTTACCCTCGGCCTGAGTTTTATCGATTTGCAGCTGGGACTCACGCTGGGCGCTATCATGCTGGGCACGCTGATTATCCTGCCGGCGCTGTTTTATCGCCTTGGCTCACCAGCCGGGGTAGCCATTGCCGGTGGCCGGGCCCGCTGGCGCACCCAGCTGATGCACTGGCTGGCCGGCCAGGCCGAACTTACCCTGTATGGCGCTTCACCGACGTGGCGTAAACAGCTTGATGAGCAGGAACAGCACTGGCTGTGTGCGCAGGGCCAGCAGCTGCGGTTACAGGCTGCCGCGCAGAGTCTGCTGTTGCTGATCAGTGGCCTGACGGTGACCTCGCTACTGTGGCTGAGCGCGGGTAGCATCAGCGAACAGCAGTTACCCGGCGCACTGATCGCGCTGGTGGTTTTTTGTTCGCTGGCGGCATTCGAAGCGCTGGCCCCGGTTGCCGCTGCTTTTCTGCCAATGTCGCAGGTGATCACGTCGGCACAGCGGGTTAATGACATTATCGATCAGGTGCCGGCAATCACTTTTCCCGCACAGGGCCGCGCCCGGACCGGTAGCCTGGCGGTAAAGATTGAGCAGCTTGATTTCAGCTATCCCGATCGTCCGGATAAGGTGCTGAATCAGTTTTCGCTGCGGCTTAACGCGGGTGAGCACATTGCGCTGCTCGGACCGACCGGCTGTGGCAAATCAACCTTGCTGGCGCTGCTGACGCGCGCCTGGGAGAGCCAGCCTGGCGCGATCGGCCTGAACGATCTGCCGATCGCCGCCTGGCCGGAAGCAGAACTGCGCCAGCGTATCAGCGTAGTGACTCAGCGGGTTCATCTGTTCAGCCAGAGCCTGCGTGATAACCTGCTGCTGGCCTGCCCCACCGCCAGCGATGAGAGATTACGTCAGGTGCTGATCGACACCGGCCTGCAGCGCCTGCTGGAGACGCCAGAGGGTTTAAATGCCTGGCTGGGCGAAGGTGGCCGACCACTCTCGGGTGGTGAGCTGCGGCGCCTGGCGATAGCCCGGGCACTGCTGCATAACGGCGATCTCTGGCTGCTGGATGAACCCACCGAAGGGCTGGACGCCACCACTGAACAGCACATCCTCAGCCTGCTGCAGCGGCTTACGATCGGCAAAACGGTGATGATGGTGACGCATCGCCTGAGCGGGCTGGAGCAGATGGACCGCATTTGTGTGATGGATAACGGTGCGATTGTCGAGCAAGGCAGCCATGCCGAATTAATCTCAAAAGCGGGCCGCTACTGGCGTTTCCAACAGCGGATTGCGCTATAGTCTGGCGACATGCTGATGAGTAGAACAACGCGATGAGACTGGTACAACTATCACGGGAATCTCTGCAATTTCCGCCGCCGGAGATGGCCCTGCGTGAACCGAATGGCTTGCTGGCGATGGGCGGCGATCTCTCCCCTGCCCGCTTACTAAACGCTTATCAGCACGGCATTTTCCCGTGGTTTTCACCCGGCGATCCGATTCTCTGGTGGTCGCCCGATCCACGCGCGGTACTGTTACCGGAGCATTTTCACCTTAGCCGCAGTATGAAGCGTTTTCATCAGCGTTCGCCTTATCGCGTGACGATGAACGAGGCGTTTGCTGAGGTGATTGACGGCTGCGCCACGGGCCGTGAAGAAGGAACCTGGATCACCTTTGAGGTGAAACGGGCCTGGCTGCGGCTGTATGAATCAGGACATGCGCACTCGATTGAGGTCTGGGATGAGCACCAGCTGGTGGGCGGCATGTATGGTCTGGCGCTGGGCCAAATCTTTTGCGGTGAATCGATGTTCAGCCGTCAGGAGAACGCCTCAAAAACCGCACTTTTGGTTTTCTGCCAGCACTTCCTCAAACATCAGGGGCGTCTGGTGGATTGTCAGGTACTTAACCCGCATACGGCGTCACTGGGCGCGCAGGAAATCCCGCGTGCTGACTATCTGCAATATGTACAAAGCCTTGCGTGGCAACCGGTCAGCGACGGATGCTGGCGAACACAAACCCTTTTTTAACCGCGCGCAGATGTTTTGCACACATAAAGGCGTATAAGTGATATAATAGTCGAGTTTGGTATGTCGTCCGCGCTTAGTTTTTACAAGCCGGAATTGCCAGGCTGGGAATCTCAACGCACTCTCGGAACTGTTTCAATCGTGCGCGTGTAACCGGTTGATACAGATTCTTAGCCCGCTAATCCCCCGCAGACGTCACATAAACACCCGAATTTTTCCGTAATGCTCGCGTTATGACGCGAAGCACGGCAAAGCGTTGGCAAAATCGCCGACGGTTCTTTACATAAATCGTTGAATTGGGCATTATCTTGCCGGTTCAACTGAAAGGTAGTACACCCAGAGGATTCGATGGCCAAAGAAGACAATATTGAAATGCAAGGTACCGTACTGGATACGTTACCTAACACCATGTTCCGCGTAGAACTTGAGAACGGACACGTGGTTACCGCTCATATCTCCGGTAAAATGCGCAAAAACTACATCCGCATCCTGACGGGCGACAAAGTCACAGTCGAGTTGACCCCGTACGACCTGAGCAAAGGCCGCATTGTCTTCCGTAGTCGCTAAGCTGCGATAGTCTCGCGGCACCAGAAATGCAGCGAAAAAAAAGGCCGGATGAGAATCCGGCCTTTTTCATATCTGGCTGCCGTCAATCAGTGCACGGTGCCTTCTGTTTTGCGTTTCTCTGCGCTGAGGAAGTGATAGGTCAGCTGACCTTTTTCACGATCGAGCGCCACCGAGACTGAGCCGCCATCCACCAGCGAACCAAACAGCAGTTCATTAGCTAACGGTTTTTTCAGGCTTTCCTGTACGGTGCGTGCCATCGGACGGGCCCCCATCGCTTTGTCATAGCCCTTCTCAGCCAGCCAGTCACGTGCTTCATCACTGACTTCCAGCGACACGCCTTTCGCATCCAGCTGCGCCTGCAACTCGACAATAAACTTGTCGACCACCTGATGAATCACCTCTGGTGACAGGTGACTGAACCAGATGATGTTGTCCAGACGGTTGCGGAACTCTGGCGTAAAGATCTTCTTGATCTCTTCCATTGCATCGGTGCTGTTGTCCTGATGAATCAGGCCGATAGACTTACGTTCGGTTTCACGTACCCCGGCATTGGTGGTCATCACCAGCACCACGTTACGGAAGTCCGCTTTGCGACCGTTGTTATCCGTCAGCATGCCGTTATCCATCACCTGCAGCAGCAGGTTGAACACGTCAGGGTGCGCTTTCTCAATCTCATCCAGCAGTACCACTGCATGAGGATGTTTGATCACCGCATCCGTCAGCAGGCCGCCCTGATCAAAGCCGACATACCCCGGAGGCGCACCGATCAGACGACTGACAGTGTGACGCTCCATGTACTCGGACATATCAAAGCGCAGCAGTTCAATGCCCAACGCTTTCGCCAGCTGTACGGTAACTTCAGTTTTACCGACACCGGTCGGTCCGGCGAACAGGAATGAACCGACGGGTTTACGATCCTGACCCAATCCTGCCCGGCTCATTTTGATCGCTTCCGTCAGCGCCTCAATGGCGTTGTCCTGACCAAACACCAGCATTTTCAGGCGGTCGCCAAGATTTTTCAGCGTATCGCGATCGGTTGCTGAAACGCTTTGCTCCGGAATACGGGCAATACGTGCGACCACGGTTTCAATGTCAGCCACGTTAACGGTTTTCTTACGCTTGCTGGCTGGCATCAGGCGCGCACGCGCACCGGCCTCATCGATCACGTCAATCGCCTTATCCGGCAGATGACGGTCGTTGATATATTTCACCGCCAGCTCCACCGCCGCACGTACCGCTTTCGCGGTGTAACGCACGTCGTGGTGCGCTTCGTACTTGGTTTTCAGGCCATTCAGGATCTGCACGGTTTCATCAACAGAAGGCTCCGTGATATCGATCTTCTGGAAGCGACGCGCCAGGGCACGGTCTTTTTCAAAGATGTTGCTGAACTCCTGATAGGTGGTGGAACCCATTACCCGGATTTTCCCGCTCGAAAGCAGCGGTTTAATCAGGTTAGCAGCATCAACCTGGCCGCCCGAGGCGGCACCTGCACCGATGATGGTATGGATTTCATCGATAAACAGAATGCTGCTCTCATCCTGCTCGAGCTGCTTCAGCAGGGCTTTGAAACGTTTCTCAAAGTCACCGCGGTATTTGGTACCGGCTAACAGCGAACCAATATCCAGCGAGTAGATGGTGCAGTCTTTCATCACTTCCGGCACGTCGCCCTGCTCGATACGCCAGGCAAGCCCTTCAGCAATGGCGGTTTTTCCGACGCCCGATTCCCCCACCAGCAGCGGGTTGTTTTTACGGCGACGGCACAGCACCTGGATAGTACGCTCCAGCTCTTTATCGCGACCGATCAGTGGGTCAATGCCACCGACGCGAGCAAGCTGATTGAGATTGGTGGTGAAGTTTTCCATACGATCCTCCCCGCCTGCTTGCTCTTCGTTAACCGGATTTTCTGCGCCAGGCGCCTGGCCAGGCTCATCTTTGCGCGTACCGTGTGAAATAAAGTTCACCACATCAAGACGGCTGACTTCATGTTTACGCAACAGATAAGCGGCCTGCGACTCTTGCTCGCTGAAGATAGCGACCAGCACGTTCGCACCGGAGACTTCGCTGCGACCGGATGACTGGACATGGAAAACCGCACGCTGTAATACGCGCTGGAAGCTGAGCGTCGGTTGTGTATCGCGCTCCTCCTCACTGGCAGGTAAAACGGGTGTGGTTTGTTCGATGAAGGCTTCGAGTTCCTGCCGCAGAGCCACAATGTCCACCGTACAGGCTTCCAATGCCTCTCTGGCCGACGGGTTACTGAGCAATGCCAGTAACAGATGCTCGACGGTCATAAACTCATGACGGTGCTCACGCGCTCTGGCGAAAGCCATATTTAAACTGAGTTCCAGTTCTTGATTGAGCATTAGGCACCTCCCCCAATTATCGCTCTGACCTGTTTCCTATATGGAGACGGGATCAGGCTTTTTCCAGCGTACACAGCAACGGATGATGGTTTTCCCGCGCATAATTGTTCACCTGGGCCGCTTTAGTCTCGGCGACTTCTGCGGTAAATACACCACAGATCGCCTTGCCGTGGTAGTGAACTTTCAACATCAGTTGCGTTGCACGTTCAACATCATAAGAAAAGAACTTTTGTACAACGTCAATAACAAATTCCATAGGTGTATAATCGTCATTATTCAGAATGACTTTATACATTGAAGGCGGCTTTAACCCTTCGCGTACTTTGTCTTCGGCCAGATGTTCAAAGTTAAGCCAGTCGTTTGTGTTTGCCATAGTGTTCCGTTGAGATTTCGCCCATCGCATTTAAGCGGCTACATGTTGACAGTTTAACATGCCTGTCAAGCCGCTGACCGCTGACCGCTGATGGAAATTTATTCAGAAATTCCCAGCCGCGACCTGTATCACAAAATTTGCAATAGCGTTAACTGCCTCAAATTTTGATGATTTTTTCCCCACCGAGCCCGGGGGTTTGCTTGACGCCAGCGGCCATTTCTCTACATTCTACTTGCACAAGCTGATTGAGTTTTAATCAAACTCGACTCACAGCTTCAATGACCTCACCTACTTATAAAATGTCTTGCGAGGGAAGTAAAAGCATGGAGACGGGTACAGTTAAATGGTTCAATAACGCCAAAGGCTTTGGCTTTATCTGTCCAGTTGGCGGTGGCGAAGACATCTTTGCCCACTACTCAACGATTCAGATGGAGGGTTACAGAACGCTGAAAGCTGGCCAGCAAGTTCAGTTTGATGTCCACGAAGGTCCGAAAGGCAATCACGCCAGTCTGATCGTGCCGGTAGCAGAAGTACAGGCCGTTGCCTGACCTCTGCCTCCCCCGACTGAACACTCCCCTAAAAATGCCAGCCACCGACGCTGGCATTTTTCTTGTGCCCCGCGTTCAATCCGCCTTACCCTGCGCCAGCCCGATGACCCGGGCGAACATCTCACGCATTAACAGCGGAATGGCATCCTGACCGATTTCCGCCGCTGACGTAGCCACTGCGATCGCCAGCTCAGGCTTCGAACTCTGGTGAATCGCTTTGGTAATAATACGCCTGGCACTCATCCTCACGTTTAACGGCAGGTGCGCCATCTGCAGATAAACATCGCGAAAGCCCTGCTGGAAGAGGAAGTTTTCGATATCCAGCGCCGGCAGTTGCGTCAGGTGCTGCTGCTCGCTATCGTGCGGCTGCAGCTGGCTGCGGGCGGTAGTGGCATACTTGTTGCCCGCCTCGTCTCCGTCCGTCAGGACATGCCAGGCGATCCCCATCCGGCGAGCGAATTTCAGCAACGGTTTCAGGCCGGACTGGGCAAACTCAATGACTTTTACCCCTTCGGCGGCAAAATTGTAGCCGCACTGCTGCGCCAGCTCATTGATGATCCAGACTTCGGTTTCGCCTTCCACCAGCAGCCAGCAGCGGGCAAACAGCGCCGCCGGCCGGTTAACACGGATATGGAAGCCGATGCGGCGACTCTCCTCTGCGCTCAGGCCTTCCGGACCGATGCGCCACGCCGCGACCCGTGATGGTTCACGCACCAGTCGGCAGACATTCTCCACGGCACCTGCGACAGCAGCTCCGCCGAGTTGGTGGTGGCAATTTTTTGCAGCGGCAGCAGCGACAGCATATTCCACGCCACCGACAGCATAATGGGATGCAGGCGGGTTTCCGGATCTTCAATCAGCAACAGCGGACGCGCCTCAGGTACCAGCGGCAGATCGCCCCGCGCCTGGATCAGCAGCGTGAACATCTGCAGCAGAATCAGTTGCCGGCTGCGTGAATCATTGCCGGCGATCAGCTGATTAAGCTGATCCAGCGCCTGCCAGCCCCGATCGCCGTGACGCTGTTGTGGATCGACCCGCCGGGTAATCGCGGCGGCAGGCTGCTGCACCAGAAAGTAATGTTCCATCAGTTGCTGCAGCGTTTTCAATCCCTGCCGCAAGACCTCATCGCTCAGTTGCTGCGGATGCCGCTCCAGATCGCGCGCCAGACCTTCCATTCCGGCCATCAACTGAGGATGCAGGATCGGATCGTCCGGCGGCGTCTCAAGCCGGGCTCGTTTACTGAAGCGCGCATCGCGCAGTCGCAATACCGGATGCCGCTGCAGCAGGCGTGCAATGGCCGCCGCGCAGTTTTCCTGTGTCAGCGGCTGAAGCTGGCGGTCGACAAAGCGTCGACTGGCACTGACCCCTTGCTGACGCCAGGTGGCACGCACGCTGTAATAGAGCCAGCGCGAGTTCTGTGCGTCACGCTGCCAGAACGGTGCCAGCAGCGCATCGTCAGGGCTGCCATCGTCGCGAAAGTGAAACACCACCGAGAGACGACGCATCGAATCGGTGACATCGCCCGGCGTAAAATGAAAGTCGGCCGGAGTAAAAACGTACTCATCGTGATGCGGTGACAGCAATAAACTCAGCGCATCAAGCAGGCTGGATTTACCCCAGGCATTCTCACCAATCAGCAGGTTGGTCTGGGTTAAAGGCAGGGAAAGCTGGTTAATGCCGCGAAAACCACGAATGTCGATATGTTCCAGAATCATAGGGTTCCATCCTCTTGCTAAACCAAGCCTGGTCGCCGGATACCGGTGGGTCAAGTCACGCGGGGCTGAGGGTTTACTCTACCGCGCTTTTTCGTTAGCGTGTCGCCACTTACTGCATGGATGGCCTTATTTTTTTATGTATTCCGGACTTCTGATTATCCTGCTGCCCCTGATTGCGGGCTGGCTGTTACCGTTCCGTCAAACCGCCGTGCTGCGTCAGGTCAATCGCCTGCTGGGCTGGATGGTCTACGTGATTCTTTTTTTCATGGGCATCAGCCTGGCGTTTCTTGATAACCTCAGCAGCAATCTGGTTACCGTATTTCACACCGCGCTGGTGGCCGCGCTGTGCATCCTGTTGTGTAACCTGCTGGCGCTGCGCTGGCTGGAGAAGCGCGTGCCCTGGCAGCACAGCCATAAACAGGAAAAATTGCCTTCACGGCTGCACATGGCGCTGGATTCACTCAAACTGTGCGGCGTGGTAGTGATCGGGTTTGTGCTCGGCCTGACCCAGTGGCCGTTCCTGCATTATGCCGCTACCGCCAGTGAATATGCGCTGATTTTCCTGCTGTTTCTGGTGGGTATTCAGCTGCGTGGCAGCGGGATGACGCTGCGTCAGATCATTCTCAACCGACGGGGGATGCTGGTGGCCAGCGTGGTGCTGACCAGCGCGCTGGTCGGTGGGATGATCGCAGCGCTGGCACTTGGCCTGCCGCTGAAAACCGGTCTGGCGTTAGCGAGCGGATTCGGCTGGTACTCGCTCTCCGGCATTCTGCTCACCGAAGCGTTTGGCCCGGTGATCGGCAGCGCTGCTTTCTTCAACGATCTGCTGCGCGAGCTGGTGGCGATTATGCTGATCCCGGCGCTCATCGCCCGCCATCGCTGCAGCGCCTTAGGCTTATGCGGTGCCACCTCAATGGACTTTACCCTGCCGGTACTGCAGCGGGCCGGCGGCAATGAGATCGTGCCCGCCGCCATTGTGCACGGCTTTGTGATGAGCCTGCTGGCTCCGATTCTGATCGCCCTGTTCTCAGCCTGACCGGTGCGGGCAGCCTCCAGCGCATTTTTTCACGGCTGCTTTTCTGTTACGTCGTCTACGCTTCTTTTTTGCGGTTCTGGTGGCGCCATCGGTCTGGCGCACCGACAAAGGAGAATAAGATGAAACAAACCGTGGCGGCGCTGGTCGCTAAAACGCTTGAAAACGCCGGCGTTAAACGCATCTGGGGCGTTACCGGGGACTCATTAAACGGCCTGAGTGACAGTCTGAATCGCATGGGCACCATTGAATGGATGCCGACACGCCACGAAGAAGTGGCGGCGTTTGCTGCAGGCGCGGAAGCGCATATCAGCGGGGAGCTGGCGGTCTGCGCCGGCTCCTGCGGGCCGGGCAATTTACATCTGATCAACGGATTGTTCGACTGCCATCGCAACCGTGTGCCGGTACTGGCGATTGCGGCGCATATCCCGTCGAGCGAGATCGGCAGCGGCTATTTCCAGGAAACCCATCCGCAGGAGCTGTTCCGCGAATGCAGCCACTATTGCGAGCTGGTCTCTAATCCTGAGCAGCTGCCGCAGGTGCTGGGTATCGCCATGCGCAAAGCGATTCTTAATCGGGGTGTTTCGGTGGTCGTCCTGCCCGGCGATGTCGCACTCAAGCCCGCTCCCGAAAACGCTAACCCCGCGTGGTATCCGCCGCAGCTGCCACAGGTTCTGCCACAGGCCGCTGAACTGGCCCAGCTGGCTGACACCCTGAATCAGGCCAGCAACATTACCCTGCTGTGCGGCAGCGGCTGTGCCGGTGCGCATCCGGAAGTGGTGAAGCTGGCGGAGACGCTGAAAGCGCCGATTGTTCATGCGCTGCGCGGTAAAGAGCACATCGAATATGACAATCCTTACGATGTCGGCATGACCGGGCTGATTGGCTTCTCTTCCGGCTTCCATGCCATGATGAACGCCGAAACGCTGGTGCTGCTCGGCACCCAGTTTCCCTACCGCGCCTTCTATCCGGAAAAGGCCCGCATTATTCAGATCGATATCAATCCCGGCAGCCTCGGTTCGCACTGTCACGTTGATGAAGCCTATGTCGGCGACGTGAAAACCACGCTGCAGGCACTGCTGCCGCAGCTGACCAGCAAAACCGATCGCAGTCATCTCGACAGCGCGCTGGAACACTATGTTGATGCGCGTAAAAGCCTCGACGAGCTGGCCCAGCCCAATGATAAACAGCCGATCCACCCGCAATATCTGGCGCAGCAGATCAGTCACTACGCCAGTGAAGACGCCATCTTCACCTGTGACGTCGGTACGCCGACGGTCTGGGCGGCGCGTTATCTGAAGATGAACGGCAAGCGTCGGCTGCTCGGCTCGTTTAACCACGGCTCAATGGCCAATGCAATGCCGCAGGCGCTGGGTGCCCAGTCGATTGACCGTAATCGCCAGGTGGTGGCGCTGTGCGGTGACGGCGGATTCAGCATGCTGATGGGCGATTTTATCTCGCTGGCCCAGCTGAAAATGCCGGTCAAACTGGTGATCTTCAACAACAGCGTGCTGGGTTTCGTGGCGATGGAAATGAAAGCCGGCGGCTACCTCACCGACGGCACCGAACTGGACAATCCTGACTTTGCGGCCATCGCCGCGGCATGCGGTATCAAAGGTATCCGGGTTGAAAAAGCATCAGAGCTGAACGGCGCGCTGGAGCAGGCGTTCGCCCATGACGGTCCGGTGCTGGTCGATGTCATCACCGCCAAAGAAGAACTGGCGATGCCGCCGCAGATTAAAATGGAGCAGGCCAAGGGCTTCAGCCTTTACATGCTGCGCGCCATTCTGAATGGACGCGGCGACGAAGTGGTAGAACTGGCGAAAACCAACTGGCTGCGGTAAAACAACAGCTTCACCCAGGCGGGCGCGATGCCCGCCTTTTTTTTCCGCCACGTTCAGGAGCTCCAGGTGATCGATTTACGCAGTGATACCGTGACCCGGCCCAGTGCCGCCATGTTAAGCGCCATGATGTCCGCCGAAACCGGTGATGATGTCTATCGTGACGACCCTACCGTTAACGCCCTTGAGGCTGAAGCGGCGCGCCTGAGCGGTAAAGCGGCGGCGCTGTTCTTCCCGACCGGTACCCAGGCAAACCTGGTGGCGTTGCTGAGCCACTGTGAGCGCGGTGATGAGTATATCGTCGGTCAGCAGGCGCATAATTACAAATATGAAGCGGGCGGCGCGGCGGTGCTGGGCAGTATCCAGCCGCAGCCGATTCTGGCCGCTGCCGATGGCACGCTGCCGCTCAGCGACGTGGCCGCCGCCATCAAGCCTGATGATATTCACTTCGCCCGCACCCGCCTGCTGAGCCTGGAGAACACCCATCACGGCAAAGTATTGCCGATAAGTTATCTGGAACAGGCCTGGGCTTTTACCCGAGAGCGGCAGCTGGCACTGCATATTGATGGCGCACGCATCTTCAACGCGGTCGTCGCCCAGCAGACTACGCTGGCGGCACTCGCCCGCTACTGCGACAGCCTGACCATCTGCCTGTCAAAAGGTCTGGGTACGCCGGTCGGTTCGCTGTTGTGTGGTGATGCGGCGCTGATTGAGCGGGCGCGCCGCTGGCGTAAAATGACCGGCGGCGGCATGCGTCAGGCCGGAATCCTGGCAGCGGCCGGGCTTTATGCCCTGCAGCATAACGTGACGCGCCTGCAGCAGGATCACGATAATGCCGCCTGGCTGGGGCAGCAACTGCATGAGTTTGGCGTGGAAGTGATTGATCAGCAAACCAATATGCTGTTTGTTCAGCTCCCGGCCAGCCAGGCTGAACCGTTAGCGGCGTGGATGAAAGCGCGCGGCGTGCTGATCAGCGCCGGTCCCCGTACCCGACTGGTGACCCATCTGGATGCCGATCGCGCCGCGCTTGAGCAGGTGGTGGCCCACTGGAAAGCCTTTCTGCAGCAGTAATCTTTCCCGCTTACTGCGCCGCGCCATACTCTTCCAGCAGCGCGGCCGCTATCGCGGCAGTTTCGGCATCGGCCTTGCCGCGATAGTCTGCCGGCCGGAAATGCATCTGAAACGCCGCGATCACCGTCTGCTGCTCACGCGCGCTCATCGCGCTATTCACCGGATAACCGTAACGCTGTAAGCGCTCGACGATCACTTCAACCGGCACTGCTGCATGCGGCTCCGCACCGGCTAAGTAAAACGCTACCCGCCGGGCATCAGGCCAGGCACCGAGTCCACGCTGCGCCAGTTGCTGCCACGGAAACAGCGGGCCGGGGTCCTGTTTACGCTGCGGGGCAATATCGCTGTGACCAACAATGTTTTCCGGCGCAATCGCGTAGCGCTGGCTGATATCACGCAGCAGCGCCTCCAGCGCCGTGATTTGTGCGGTGGTAAACGGCTGCCATTCGCGGCCGGTCAGGGTACGGCGATAACCGCGATTCACCAGCTCGATGCCAATTGAGGTGTCGTTAATCCGGCTGGCTCCACGCCAGAAGCTGGGTCCGGCGTGCCAGGCGAGCTGCTGCTCCGGCACCAGTTGCCAGATAACGCCTTTACCGGCGCGCTGTGGCGGCTGGCGGGGGATCAGGTAATGGGCGCTGACCTGTTGATCGGTCAGGGTGGCCAGCGAAGAGGAAAAATCCTCAGCGGTATAGTGAATCACAATCACTTTAACCCGCGGTCGCGCACCCAGAGCAGGATGTCGCAGGTCGGCCCAGTAGCCGGGACGGGATTCCATCCCGGACTGACAGCCCACCAGCATCAGCGCTGCGAGCAGCAACAGCAGGCGTTTCAACGAACGATTACCGCCGTCCCGCTGACGCTGACCATCAGCATGCTGCTCTCTTTGCCGACCGTTTCGTAGTCGATATCAATGCCGACCACCGCGTTAGCGCCCAGCGCTTTGGCCTGCTCTTCCAGCTCTTTAAAGGCGATCTCCCGCGCCTTGCGCAGCTCTTTTTCATAGGCGCCGGAGCGGCCACCGACGATGTCACGAATACCAGCAAAAAAATCGCGGAAGATATTGGCACCGAGAATCGCTTCACCGGTCACCACACCGCAATAATCGGTGATGCTGTGGCCTTCCAGCGTCGGGGTGGTTGAAAATTTCATCGTCTTCTCCTTGTTGAAAACCGGACTAAGGCTCTTTCGACTAAAAAGCACGGCTATACTCTATGCTAAAAAGGGCACCTTGCCAGAGAACAATAAGGAAATCGAGATGAGAAACAACGCGTTTGCGCTAATGATCCCCGCGGCCCTGCTGCTCAGCGCCTGTACCACCGTTGAGCCCGTGATTAAGGATAATGGCCCGCGTAGCGCGCCGTGCATCGAAGGCGGCCCTGACCAGGTTGCCCAACAGTTCTACGACCTGCGCGTTCAGCAGCCGACCCAGGGTCTGCCGGACAGCAACACGCTGGCAAAATATCGCCCTTACCTGAGCGATGCGCTCTATCGCTCATTGCAGGCCGCCAGCGGCAGTAACGCCGGCGCACAGTGGCGCAACGGCGATCTCTTCTCCAGCCAGTCGCAGGGTCCGACCGCTGCCAGCGTAGCCGACGCCTCTACCATTCCTAACCGTGATGCGCGCAACATTCCGCTGCGGGTTGACCTGAGCCGCGACGGCAAGCAGTGGCAGGATGAAGTACTGATGATCCACCAGGGCAGTTGCTGGGTAGTCGATGATGTTCGCTATATGGCGAACCCGGCACATGCCGAGGGTGGCAGCCTGAGTCAGATGCTTGAAAAATCGAAAAAATAATCACCTGTTTGGCGAGTGATAAAAAGCGCGAGGTACTGATGCCCGCGCTTTTTTTGTTTCCGCTGGCCCGGCAATCACCGGTTCATCCCGCCGGACAGCACACGATATTGTGCTAAGCTTTAGCGGTTTCTCCGGCTGTTTCATAAATTTTAACCCACCTCAATTGCATAACTATTCTGGTGACGTTAAAATTCGCGACACTAATAGCTATTCAAATCTGGCGCATGAGTATTCAACTAAACGCAATAAACTGCTTCTACGGTGCTCATCAGGCGCTGTTCGACATTAATCTTGAGTGTCCGCAAGGCGAGACACTGGTATTGCTGGGTCCCAGCGGTGCCGGTAAGAGTTCGTTGCTGCGGGTACTGAATTTGCTGGAGCAACCCCGCTCGGGCCAGTTGCAGATCGCCGGTAATCATTTCGATTTCAGCCAGAAGCCGGCTGAGGCCGCGATCCGTGAACTGCGCCAGAACGTCGGAATGGTGTTCCAGCAATATAATCTCTGGCCGCACCTCACCGTGCTGCAGAATCTGATGGAAGCGCCCTGCCGGGTGCTGGGTCTGAGCAAGAGTGACGCACGCGCCCGGGCAGACAAGCTGCTCGATCGTCTGCGTCTGACGCCCTACAGCGACCGTTTTCCGCTGCATCTTTCCGGCGGTCAGCAGCAGCGTGTGGCGATTGCCCGCGCCCTGATGATGGAGCCGCAGGTGCTGCTGTTTGATGAGCCGACCGCTGCGCTCGACCCTGAAATTACCGCTCAGATTGTCACCATTATTCGCGAACTGGCCCAGACCCGGATTACCCAGGTGATCGTGACCCATGAAGTGGAAGTGGCGCGTAAAACCGCCAGCCGCGTGGTCTACATGGAAAATGGTCACATTGTGGAACAGGGTGATGCCAGCCGCTTTACACAGCCGCAAACCGAGGCGTTTGCTCACTATCTTTCGCACTAAGTCAGGATGCTAACAATGAAAAAAGTCGTACTTGCTGCACTGCTTGCTGGTTTTAGCCTGAGCGCCACCGCGGCGCAGACCATCCGTTTCGCCACCGAAGCCTCTTACCCTCCGTTTGAGTTCGTCGATTCTGACAACAAGATTCAGGGCTTCGATGTCGATCTGGCGAATGCATTGTGTAAAGAGATTGATGCAACCTGCACCTTCACCAACCAGGCGTTCGATAGCCTGATCCCCAGCCTGAAATTCCGTCGCTTTGATGCGGTGATGGCCGGCATGGATATCACCCCTGAGCGTGAAAAACAGGTGCTGTTCAGCAAGCCTTACTACGACAACTCAGCGCTGTTTGTGGCGCAAAAAGGGAAAGTCGCCAGCGTTGAGGCGCTGAAAGGCAAGCGAGTCGGGGTGCAAAACGGCACCACTCACCAGAAATACCTGACCGAAAAACACAGTGAAATCACCACCGTGCCGTACGACAGCTATCAGAACGCGGTGCTGGATCTGAAAAATGGCCGTATCGATGCGGTATTCGGCGATACGGCGGTGGTCAATGAGTGGCTGAAGCAGAACGCGACGCTGGCCCCGGTGGGCGAGAAGGTCACCGATAAAGCCTACTTTGGTACCGGCCTCGGCATTGCAGTGCGTACCGGCAACACCGAACTGCAAACTAAATTTAACGGTGCGCTGGATAAAATCAAAGCCGACGGCACCTACAAAACGATCTACAGCAAATGGTTCCCGCAGTAATTTCTGATGAATGAAATGATCCCACTCGCAAGCGCCGCCGGTATGACCGTCGGCCTTGCCGTTTGTGCGCTTATCGCCGGCCTGGTGCTGGCGATGATTTTCGCTGGCTGGGAGTCACTGCGCTGGAAACCGCTGGCGTGGATCGGCACCGGTCTGGTTACCCTGATCCGCGGCCTGCCGGAGATTCTGGTGGTGCTGTTTATCTACTTTGGCGCCTCTCAGCTGCTGCTTATCCTCTCTGACGGTTTCACCCTCAATTTTGGACTGTTTCAGTTACCGATCCAGGTAGAAATTGAAAACTTCGACGTCAGTCCATTCCTGTGCGGTGTGATTGCGCTGGCGATGCTGTATGCCGCCTACGCCTCACAAACCCTGCGCGGTGCGCTGAAAGCGGTGCCGATCGGCCAGTGGGAATCGGGTCAGGCACTGGGGATGAAAAAATCGGCGATATTTCTGCGTCTGATTATGCCACAGATGTGGCGGCATGCCCTGCCGGGGCTTGGCAATCAGTGGCTGGTGCTGCTGAAGGATACCGCGCTGGTGTCGCTGATCAGCGTCAACGACCTGATGCTGCAAACCAAAAGTATCGCCACCCGTACTCAGGAGCCGTTTACCTGGTTCCTGGTGGCTGCGGCTATTTATTTAGTGATCACCTTGTTCAGCCAGGCGGTATTACGCCGCATTGAGTTGCGCACCACCCGATTTGAACGGGGGAACAGCTGATGCTGGCGTATTTGCCCGAATTACTGAAAGGATTACACACCAGCCTGACGCTGACCGCGGCCTCGCTGGTGCTGGCACTGCTGCTGGCACTGTTGTTCACCGTGGTGCTGGCGCTGAAAACGCCGGTGCTTAATCCGCTGGTGAAAGGCTTTATCACGCTGTTTACCGGCACGCCGCTGCTGGTGCAGATCTTCCTGATCTATTACGGTCCGGGACAGTTTCCCTCGATCCAGCAGATCCCCTGGCTGTGGCACCTGCTATCGCAGCCGTGGCTGTGCGCCATGCTGGCGCTGTCGCTTAACAGCGCGGCTTACACCACCCAGCTGTTTTACGGCGCGGTGCGGGCGATTCCGTCCGGTCAGTGGCAATCCTGCGCCGCGCTCGGCATGAACCGCAAAGATACGCTGCGTATTCTGCTGCCTTATGCATTTAAGCGTGCCCTCTCCTCTTACTCTAATGAGGTGGTGCTGGTGTTTAAAGGCACCTCGCTGGCCTATACCATTACCCTGATGGAGGTGATGGGCCACGGCCAGCTGCTTTACGGTCGCACCTACGATGTCACGGTGTATGCCGCCGCCGGGCTGGTTTACCTGTGTGTTAACGGGGTGCTGACGCTGATGATGCGGCTGATCGAGAAACGCGCACTGGCATTTGAACAGCGTAACTGATGGTCAGGCGAGCCCGCTCGCCTGACTCGCCTGGACAATCACAATCATTGCATGAAAATTCATTATCTGGCAGGGTAAGCAGCTCTCAGAGTAGTGAACAGGTTGTGATTACAGGAGTCGTATAGTGAAAAAATGGATTGTTGCCGCCACGCTGGCTTCGCTGGCCCTCAGCGCCCAGGCCGCTGATAAAATTCGCTTCGCCGCCTCGGCGACCTACCCGCCGTTTGAATCGCTGAATCGTGAAAACCAGCTGGTCGGCTTCGATATCGATCTTGCAAAAGCACTGTGCCAGCAGATGAAAGCCGACTGCACCTTTACCAACAACGCGTTCGACAGCCTGATCCCCTCGCTGAAGTTCCGCCGCTATGACGCGGTTATTTCCGGTATGGACATCACCGCTGACCGCAGCAAGCAGGTCGATTTTACCCAGCCCTATTACGCCAACTCGGCCATCGTAATCGCCCGTAAAGGCCAGTTCAGTGATTTTGCCGCCCTGAAGGGCAAGCGTCTCGGCGTCGAGAACGGCACCACTCACCAGAAATACCTGCAGGAAAAACATCCTGAGGTGACGGTGGTGGCCTATGACAGCTATCAGAATGCGATTCTGGATATGAAGAATGGGCGTCTGGACGGAGTGTTTGGTGACAGCGCCGTGGTGAATCAGTGGCTGAAGACCAACAGCGATCTGGCAACCGTCGGCGAGCACGTCACCGATGCAGACTACTTCGGTACCGGCCTCGGCATTGCGGTGCGCAAAGGCAACACCGAATTACGCGATCGCTTTAATCATGCCCTTGCCGAACTGAAAGCCAATGGCCGCTGGCAGCAGATTAACCAGCAGTGGTTCCCTGAATAAAATACAGACGCGGGCTCAGTGTCTGAGCCCGTCTTACGCTTAGCGCGGCTGGCGGGTTAACAAAGCCAGCACTTCGAAATGGGCAGTATGCGGAAACATATCAAACAGCTGCACCTTGCTAATCTGATACTCATTCAGCCGGGCCACGTCTTCCGCCAGCGTCTGTGGATTACAGCTGGAATAGAGCAGGTAATCGGGAGCCATCTGACTGAGATAGTCACACAGTTCAGCGCCAATGCCGCGTCTCGGTGGGTTAACCAGCACCAGCTGCGGCACCGCGTCCCGGCCGGTGGCAAAGGCGGTCGAATCCAGCGCGGCAAACTGCACCTTTTCCAGCCCCATCATCTGGGCTGAACGCTGGGCGCATTTAATCGCCTCGGCGCTGATTTCAATGCCGGTCAGCGTCATCTCTGGCGTGGCGCAGTGCAGGCCAAATCCCCCGACGCCGCAGAACAGATCCCACATGCTGGTGACCGGCAACTGCTGCACCCATTGCCGGGCGGTGGCATACAGGGTGCTGGCGACCTGTGGGTTGGTCTGGAAGAAACTTTGCGGACGGATCCACAGTGGCACACCGTTAAAATTCTCGGCCAGCGACTGCGCCGGCGTCAGCGCAATCTCCTGCTCCCCTTCCAGAATCGCCATGTGCACCGGCTGAATATTGGCGGAGATCACCGTCAATTGCGGCAACTGCTGTTGCAGTTCTGGCAGTGCTGCGCGCAGCTGCGCCAGCTTGGTGGTCGAACGCAACACAAAACGCAGCATCATGCCGCCCTGACTGCTTCCGGTCAGCAACAGATACTTCAGCTCGCCCCGTTTGCGCGCCACGTTGTACGGCGTCAGCCCGGCGCGGGCGATAAACGGCCGCAGCGCAGCAAATACCGGCTGAAAACTGGCCGGATAGAGCGGACAGTCGCACAGATCAACCGCCTCGCCATCCCGCTGGACCATACCGAACACCGGACGCTCCACGCTGCCGCTGACTACCATCTTGGCTTTATTACGGAACGCCTGCTGCGGCGAGGTTATCGGTGGCAACCACTGCGCCACCGGTTGTTCAGCCAGCAGCTGTTCCAGCCATGACTGTTTATCGGTCAGCTGTTGGGTATAGGGTTTTTCCAGCCACTGACAGGAGCGGCAACGGTTAGCGTCATAGAGCGCGCAATGCATGGGAAAGCCTGTATTCACGGTGGAGAGGTCGGGCGGAGCGCGATTGTATCATCGCTTGCTGAAAAATGCGCGACTGCTGAGCGGCAGAAACAGCAGCAGCAGCACCAGCAGATCCGGCAGCTTTTGCAGCAGGGTGTGATGGACGATCTGAGCGTTATTGTCGCCATCAATGCTGAATATTTCCGGATAGATCCAGCCCATTGAAGCCATCAGCATATAACCCAGCACAATCACCTGAGTGGCGACATAGCCCCAGCGTCCCCGGTTGCTGCCGCGCATCAGGGTGAAGGCACAGCGCAGTTCGAACAGGAAGATCAGCTGGCTGGCGACAAAGATAAAGGTTGAGTCCCAGGCCTGGGCGCTGCGGTGGACAAAGTTGGCGAGCTCGCTGTAGCCAAGCTCATTCGCCAGCATCAGCACGCTCAGGCAGCGCGTGGCGATAATGGCAATGCCCGCCACGGTGACCGGAACCGGTGCCTCGGTCAACGTGCGGCTGCTTTTAAGGATTTCTGACATAGTCCGTGGCTCCACCGATCAAAAAACGGGCTGGTTAAACCAGCCCGTTCATATAGTGGCAAATGTTACGGATTTCAGCCACGTTTAGCTTTCTGAATATCGCTTAAACGTTGTTTTTCTTCATGCGCCATTACTCGCCAGGCGATAAAACCGACTAAACCAACCACGAACAGGATCAGCGAGGCGAGCGCGTTAATTTCCGGATTGACACCACGTCGCACGGTGGCAAAAATCGCCATCGGCAAGGTGGTCGCGCCAGGGCCGGTGACAAAGCTGGAAATCACCAGGTCGTCGAGTGACAGCGTAAACGCCAGCAGCCAGCCGGTAACAATAGCCGGGGCGATCATCGGCACGGTGATCACGAAGAAGACTTTGAGCGGCGTGGCGCCCAGATCCATCGCTGCCTCTTCTATTGACCGGTCCAGCTCGCGCAGGCGTGAGTTGATCACCACCGCGACATAGGCGGTACAGAAGGTGACGTGCGCCAGCCAGATGGTCAGCATGCCGCGCTCGCTCGGCCAGCCAAAGGCGTTGCCCATCGCCACAAACAGCAACAGCAGCGACAGCCCGGTGATCACATCGGGCATCACCAGCGGCGCGGTCAGCATAAACGCAAAGCCGTTATGACCGCGGAAACGGCCGAAGCGCACGATGATAACCGCCGCCAGGGTTCCCAGTACCACCGCCATGGTGGCGGAGAGCGCAGCGATACTCAGGCTCAGCATCACCGCGTCAATCATCGCGCTATCCTGAAACAGCACCTTGTACCAGTGGAAAGAGAAGCTGTCCCATACCGTTACCAGCTGTGAGCTGTTGAAGGAGTAAACCACCAGCAGCAGCATCGGCGCATAGAGGAACAGGAAACAGCAGACCAGAATTGCGGTACGCCAGGGCGAGCGAATGGTCGGCAAATTGTTCATGCCTTCTCCCCCATTTCACGGTTTTGATGCTTATGGAACCAGATGATCGGCAGAATCAGGATCAGCAGGATAATTACCGCCAGCGCCGACGCGACCGGCCAGTCACGGTTATTAAAGAACTCCTGCCAAAGAATACGGCCGATCATAATGCTGTCCGGACCGCCGAGCAGTTCCGGGATCACGTACTCTCCGACCGCCGGAATAAACACCAGCATCGAACCGGCGATAATCCCGCCTTTGGTAAGCGGAACGATCACGCTGAAAAAGGTTTTCAGCGGACGCGCGCCCAGATCCAGCGACGCTTCGACCAGCGAGTAGTCGATACGCGTCAGCGCGGTGTAGATCGGCAGCACCATAAACGGCAGGTAGCAGTAAACAATGCCGATATAGACCGCGGTATTGGTGTAAAGGATCACCAGCGGATGATCAATCACCCCCAGCCACAGCAGAAAACGGTTGAGGATACCGTTATTGTTTAGCAGCCCCATCCAGGCGTAGACCCGCACCAGAAACGAGGTCCACGACGGCAGGATCACCAGCAGCAGCAGGATGGTGCGCATTGACGGCTTGCTGTGCGCCACCGCCCAGGCCAGCGGATAGCCCACCAACAGGCAGATCACCGTCGAGATCGCCGCCACTTTCAGCGACTGCAGATAGGCGTCGACGTAGAGGGGATCGTCGGTCAGCGTCAGGTAATTAGCGAAGTTCAGCACAATACTAAACTGATCGTCCGCCCAGCTCACCAGTTCGGTATAGGGTGGAATGGCGCGCGCAATGTCAGCGAAGCTGATCTTCAGCACCGTCAGAAACGGCAGCAGGAAGAACAGCACCAGCCAGACATAGGGTAAGGCGATCACCAGTTTGCGGCCGTGCTGCATTTTAATTCGCGTGGCCCAGCGTTGCAGCGGCGTGCCGACCAGCCGGGCCGGTGCTTTGCTGCGTTGGAAAATCTGGCTCATGGCGCCTCCTTAAACCGTCAACACCACGCAGCTGTCGCTCTCCCAACAGAGGCGGACTTCATCGCCCCAGGTCGGCAACCCTTTGCGGTAGCGATGCGCGTTTTGCAACTGTGCGCTGATCATCTGTCCGCTGTGCAGACGGACATGGAAAATTGACAGGTCACCGAGATAGGCGATATGCACCACTTCACCGACGGCAAAGTTGCAGCCATCGGCCGGCACCTCATCGCACAGCATCACTTTTTCGGGGCGCAGCGCGACGTGAACCGGCAGGTTATCCACCACCGAGACATCGGAGTCGACCTTCAGCGGGTGCACCAGTCCGGGACTGTCGATAACCAGACCATCCGCCTGACGTTCGCGCAGCAGTCCTTCAAACACGTTCACCGAGCCGATGAATTCGGCACTGTAGCGACTGGTCGGATGCTCGTAGATCTCTTCCGGCTCGCCAATCTGCACGAACTTGCCGCGATTCATGATGGCGATGCGGCCCGCCATGGTCATCGCCTCTTCCTGATCGTGGGTAACCATGACGCAGGTTGCGCCCACCCGCTCGAGGATATCGACCACTTCCAGCTGCATGCGATCGCGCAGCTTCTTGTCGAGCGCGCCCATTGGTTCATCCAGCAGCAGCAGCTTAGGTCGTTTCGCCAGGCTCCGCGCCAGCGCCACACGCTGACGCTGACCACCGGAGAGCTGATGCGGCTTACGCTTCGCAAACTCCTGCATGTGCACCAGCGCCAGCATTTCCGCCACCCGACTGGTGATTTCACCCTTCGGCAACTTATCCTGCTTCAGACCAAAGGCGATATTCTGCTCCACCGTCATGTGCGGAAACAGCGCGTAGGACTGGAACATCATATTGATGGGCCGCTGATACGGGGCGACGTGCGACAGATCCTGGCCATCCAGCACAATCTGGCCGCTGGTCGGCGGCTCGAAACCCGCCAGCATCCGCAACAGCGTGGATTTGCCACAGCCCGATGCGCCCAGCAGGGCAAAAATCTCGCCTTTGTAAATGGTCAGACTGACATCATCGACAGCATGCTGGCCGTCGAACGATTTTGTCAGATTGCGAATTTCCAGCAGCGGCGTTAACGCCTTTGCAGTTTTATTTTGAGGACGGGGAATGGCATCGTTCACTAACGTATCTCTCCGGAGCCAGGCGGAACATCGCGGCAAAATCCGCCGCTAAAAATGGCACAACAGAGGCCGACACTGCGCCTCTGTTGCTGATGCGTAATCAGTCAATCCGTTCAGAACGAATTACTTACCACTTTTTACTTTAGTCCATGCGCGGGTACGCACACGATCCAGTTTCGGATCCTGAACTTTCAGCACGAACAGTTTCGACATCGCTTCTGGCGTCGGGAAGATGCCTGGGTTGTTGCGGACGTCAGCATTGATCAGCGGCAGAGAGGCTTTATTGCCGTTGGCGTAGTTCATCTTATTCGAGACATCGGCGATCACTTTTGGATCCATGATGTAGTTCAGCCAGGCGTAGGCACCGTCAAGATTCTTCGCGTCTTTCGGAATCGCCATCATATCGAAGAAGGCCAGCGCGCCCTCTTTCGGCACGCTGTAACCGAGATGCACGCCATTTTTGGCTTCATCGGCCCGGTTTTTCGCCTGCAGAATGTCGCCTGACCAGCCAATCGCCACGCAGATATTGCCGTTAGCCAGATCGTTGATGTACTGCGATGAATGGAAATAACGAATGTTCGGACGCAGTTTCAACAGCAGCTCGGTGGCCGCACCTGAATACTCTTTGGCATCAGAACTGTTCGGATCTTTACCCAGATAGTTGAGCACGGTAGCGAAAATTTCTTCCGGCGCATCGAGGAAAGAGACGCCACAGCTTTTCAGCTTCTCCAGATTCTCGGGCTTCATCACCAGATCCCAGCTGTTAACCGGTGCATCTGCGCCGAGTACCGCTTTGACTTTATCGATGTTGTAGCCGATACCGGTGGTGCCCCACAGGTAAGGAATGGCGTATTTGTTGCCCGGATCGTGCTGCGCCACTTTTTCCATCAGCGCCGGATCGAGGTTTTTATAGTTCGGCAGCTTGCTCTTATCCAGCGGCTGGAACACGCCGGACTGCAGCTGACGCGCCAGGAAGCTGGAGGATGGCACCACCACGTCATAGCCGGTGCTGCCGGCCATCAGTTTGCCTTCCAGCACTTCATTGGAGTCAAACACGTCGTAGACCACTTTGATACCGGACTGCTTTTCAAAATTCGGCACGGTATCTGGCGAGATATAATCAGACCAGTTATAAACGTGCAGCGTTTTATCTTCCGCCATGGTGCTGGCAGATGCGGCCATCAGCACGCCAGCTACCACACCTGACAACCATTTCTGACGTTGGTTGAACATGTTTTCCATCCTCCTGAGCGGGTCATCACAACGCTGCAAACCAGTGATCCATACGTTGCGTTCTGTGTGTAAGGTTAGTGACACAATGAATCATTATTCAGCGGAAGTGTAATAGCAAAAACCATTAGCTGCGGCGCAGTTACGCGGCTGTCACAGCCCCGCAAGAATAGCCCCCCGACTCAGGCTGCACCAGACCTCAGCGTAAAAAACGCCTAAAAGCGATATTTTATGCATGTTTAAGCTATGAGGTTCGGCTTTACTGGCATAAAGAACGACAAATATCTGGCACTAAAGGGCAAAATGCAGAATAAAAAATTATGGCTGTCCGGTGCGACGGACATAAAAAAAGCCGTCACAGGGACGGCTTAATCGGCAAGCGGGTCTGATCAGTGCAGCACGGAGTGCACGCTGGTCACCGGTACATGCTCTTCCTCTTCACCCATCATCAGCAGATTGTTAGCAAACGCCTCAAGGATCACCATTGAGATCTGCTCTTCACTCTGTTTCATAAAGTGTGAGAACTGACCAAAGGTTAACCCTGCGGTGATGGTCATTGACTGACAAACAATCAGCTTCGGCAGGTTATCATCCTGAATGTCGATGAACGCCTTTACCGTCAGCGAACTGGCATTAATTTGCGACAGGTCGCCCACCAAAGGAATCAGCGCCGTGGGCTTCACTTCAGCCAGCGCCGAAAACAGAATGACGTTGTCGACCAGATCGATTTTGGCGTCAAACACCCCGTCGAAGTTTTGCATATGCGGCAGATGAAGTGCCTGACAGGCATCGCATTCGAACCAGGTGATATTTTGCTGATCCAGCCAGCGACGCAACAGGTCGATATCCGGAACGACAAGAGAATCCATCGTAAAATCCCATGGGGTGATAAACAGGCGACTTAGCTTACGGAAAAATGCGCGTCGATGCCACGAAAACCGCTGAAAAGCGCGTGTCAGCCAGCGGTTTTAGGACGGAGCCCGGGGATAGCCTGTTGCTCAATCCAGCCAATCATCAGCCCGGCAATGTCCAGACCGCTGGTGGTTTCTATCCCTTCAAGGCCCGGCGAGGCATTGACCTCCATCACCAGCGGCCCCCGATCGGCACGCAGGATATCAACCCCGGCGACGTCCAGCCCCAGCGTAGTCGCCGCTTTGATGGCAATCTGCCGCTCCTGATCGGTGATAGTGACCGGATAGGCCTTGCCGCCGCGGTGCAGATTGGAGCGAAAGTCGCCCTCTTTTGCCACCCGCTCAATCGCCGCCACCACCTGATTGCCAATCACCAGACAGCGAATATCCCGGCCGCCCGCCTCTTTGATGAACTCCTGCACCAGAATATGGGCATTCAGACCGCGAAATGCATCGATAACGCTTTCCGCCGCCTGGCGCGTTTCGGCCAGCACCACGCCGATGCCCTGGGTGCCTTCCACCAGCTTGACCACCAGTGGCGCGCCGCCGACCATGGCGATCAGGTCTTCAGTGTCATCTGGCGAGGAAGCAAAGCCGGTGACCGGCATATCAATTCCCTCGCGAGCCAGCAGCTGCAGCGAGCGCAGTTTGTCACGTGCGCGGGTGATCGCTGCCGATTCATTCAGCGGATAACTGCCGCTCATCTCAAACTGGCGCAGCACCGCCGTGCCGTAAAAGGTGGTCAGAGAGCCGATGCGCGGAATGACCGCATCGAAGTGGCCGAGCGGTTCACCGCAGTAATGCACAGCGGGCGAGGCGGGATTGATGTTCATATAGCAGGAGAGCGGATCGATGATTTGCACCTGATGCCCGCGAGTTTCGGCCGCCTCACGCAGCCGCCGGCTGGAGTAAAGCGTTTCGTCGCGCGACAGAATGGCTATCTTCATCGTCCGTTCTCCGCCGTCAGCTTAACGCGTTGCCCAGCCCTGCTGATGCAGGTAATCCAGCATAAACGGGCGCGTTTCTTTGATAATCAGGCGCTGAATCAGTTCGCTCCAGGTTTCGCTGCGCTGGTTGCTGTCACGGTGCTGATAGTAGAGCTCGGTGCGGCTGTCATAGTCCGCCAGTACCGCCGGATCGAGCGGCTGGTAGCGGTTTTCATGCACCAGCATCGCGTGCGGCATGCGCGGTTTCACATCCGGGCGGGTTTCCGGATGACCCAGACAAAAACCAAACAGCGGCAACACAAATTTGGGCAGGCCGAGCAACGTGGTCACCTCGGCGATGTTGTTACGGATACCGCCAATGAATACCCCGCCCAGCTCCAGCGATTCGGCCGCCACCATGGCATTCTGCGCCATCAGCGCGGTATCAACGCAGCCGAGCAGTAGCTGTTCAGCGCGGCCCAGCTGGGCATCCGGACAGATCTGCAGGTGACGATTAAAGTCAGCGCAGAACACCCAGAACTCGGGCGCATCCGCCACCCACGACTGACCGCCGGTCAGGGTGACTAACTGGTCGCGCAGCGCACGGTCAGTGATACGAATAATAGAAGAGCACTGTAAAAAACTGGATGTGGACGCCGATTGCGCCGCATTAATAATCGCTTCACGCTGCGCCTCGCTGACGGGCTGGTCAGTAAAGGCGCGAACAGAGCGGTGGCTGCACAGTAAATCAATGGTCGGTGTCATAAAGTCTCCAGCAACATTATCTTTTTTTGTCAGTGTGATTAAACAGCTGCGGCGCGATCGCTTTTGCGGTGCGCCACATTAATAGCCAGGCGGCGGGCAGCATCAATACAATGCCTGCGATAAACAGCCCGGTCGCCAGCGTCCGGGCATCCAGCGTGCCAGGCGCGGGCAGCCAGCGATTGACCAGCAGCAGTGCGGCCAGAATCATCAGGCCGCCCAGCGCTTCCAGCACCAACACCGCGCGGGGTAATCTGGCGACATTCTGCATCGTCCTCTCCTGCTTTAGCCGGTTATTGAGCGTCAATTATGGTTAACAACCCGCAAATTGCCCACCGTCTCGCGTGAGCCGCTGGCAGAAAAAATCCCGCCCGGCTGATAACAAGGTTCCAGCCGCTATAGGTGGCGGGCATCAGACTAACAGGCAAATCCTGCTTTCTTTAAGCGATCCGAGCGGGCATCATGGTTGCCATTCTCAGGTTTATTGTGTGATGAAGATCACACACCACGCTGCAAGGAGTTCTTCATGATTGCTGTAATTTTTGGTCGTCCGGGCTGTCCATACTGTGTCCGTGCTAAAGAGCTGGCGGATAAACTCACTGCTGAGCGTGATGATTTTAGCTATCAGTATGTGGATATTCAGGCGGAAGGCATTACTAAAGCCGATCTGGAAGCCAGCGCCGGTAAGCCTGTCACCACCGTACCGCAGATTTTCCTTGATGATAAACACGTCGGCGGCTATACCGAGTTCGCTGCCTGGACCAAAGAAAACCTGGGCTTCGTCGCTTAATTAGCGGTTGCAGGCTGGGGAACGAAAAAGGCGAGACGCAGTTACGGTCTCGCCTTTTTGCTGCGCAGCGTCTGACGGTTGCTCTGCATTGGCCCCGCACGCCTGGCCGGGGACGGGTTAATTCAGCGAGGCCAGCACAATCTGCATCAGGCGCACCAGCAGCGCGCCGCAGCCGGCCCAGAACATGGCGCTCACGCTCCAGGCGACGACAAACAGACCGCTGGCGTGGGCCAGCAGGGTATTATTTAACAGCAGCGCGGCAACCAGCGTGCCCCACAGCGCCATCAGTAAGGTACTTTTTAACGGACTCTCCACCTGCATTAAGGCCATCACGATGCCAGGCAGCATAAACAGCAGCAGTTCAGGCTGACCCCGCAACGGGGCAGCACCGGTTTGCCAGAAGTGGCAGGTAACAACAAACACCAGACTATAAAGCCCCACCCCACACAGGCGGGTCGTCCAGAGATAAGAACGCTGCGGCATAACACCTCACTGACTAAAAATTACCGGGATAAAAACTCGTCTGTAACCTGCTGCGTTCAGGTGGAAATAAAAAGAAACAGTTCGTTTTGATAACGAATTAAATTAGCCAATGGCTGAGGAAGTTTTTTCTGATTAGAATAGCCGCCGTTACCACGGTCGCATTTGCAGCACTGATACAACGCGCCCCCGACGGCTTGCTCAAGATAGCGAAAAACAAGCCTCTCTTCAACAGGTTACACGTAAACAAGAAGTTAAACAGTGAATATTAACGTCGCAGAATTGTTAAGTGGAAATGACGTTTTGTTATTATTTGTCGTACTGGCGCTCGGGCTGTGCCTGGGGAAACTGCGTCTTGGCTCAGTTCAGCTGGGAAATTCAATCGGTGTATTAGTGGTTTCTCTGTTATTAGGCCAGCAGCACTTTACGATCAATACCGATGCATTAAGTCTCGGCTTTATGCTGTTTATTTTTTGTGTTGGCGTCGAGGCCGGTCCCAACTTTTTCTCGATCTTCTTTCGCGACGGCAAAAACTATTTCATGCTCGCTATCGTGATGGTGGTCAGCGCGCTGATTCTGGCGCTGGGGCTCGGAAAGCTGTTTGGCTGGGATATCGGCCTGACGGCGGGCATGCTGGCGGGATCAATGACCTCAACGCCGGTACTGGTCGGTGCCGGCGATACGCTCCGGCAAAGCATCAGTGACGGCAAACAGCTGGGATTAATGCAGGATCAACTCAGTCTCGGCTATGCCGTAACCTACCTGATTGGCCTGGTCAGCCTGATCTTTGGTGCGCGCTACCTGCCGCGCCTGCAGCATCAGGATCTGCCCACCTGCGCGCAGCAGATCGCTCGCGAGCGCGGGCTGGATGCCGACAGCCAGCGCAAGGTGTTCTTACCGGTGATCCGCGCTTACCGCGTCGGCCCGGAACTGGTGGCGTGGAGCGGCGGCAAAAACCTGCGTGAACTCGGTATCTATCGCCAGACCGGCTGCTACATTGAGCGCATCCGCCGTAACGGTATTCTCGCCAGCCCGGATGGCGATGCGGTGCTGCAACTCGGCGACGATATCTCACTGGTCGGCTATCCCGATGCGCACGCCCGTCTCGACCCCAGCTTTCGTAACGGCAAAGAGGTGTTTGACCGCGATCTGCTGGATATGCGGATTGTGACCGAAGAGATTGTGGTGAAAAACCACAATGCGGTGAATAAACGGCTCAGTAAACTTAATCTCACCGATCATGGCTGCTTCCTTAACCGGGTCATTCGCAGCCAGATTGAGATGCCGATTGACGACAGCATCATGCTGAATAAAGGCGATGTGTTGCAGGTCAGCGGCGAAGCACGACGGGTTAAAAGCGTGGCGGATCGCATTGGCTTTATCGCTATCCACAGCCAGATGACCGACCTGCTGGCCTTCTGCGCCTTCTTCATCGTCGGCCTGATGATAGGTCTGATTACCTTTCAGTTCAGCAACTTCAGTTTTGGCATCGGTAACGCGGCCGGCCTGCTGTTTGCCGGCATAATGCTCGGCTTCCTGCGCGCCAACCATCCGACCTTTGGCTACATTCCTCAGGGCGCACTCACCATGGTGAAAGAGTTCGGGCTGATGGTGTTTATGGCCGGTGTGGGGCTGAGCGCCGGCAGCGGCATCAATCACGGCGTCAGCAGTGAGGGTGCGCTGATGCTGCTGTGTGGATTACTGGTCAGCCTGATCCCGGTGATTATCTGCTATCTGTTTGGTGCCTACGTACTGCGAATGAACCGCGCGTTACTGTTCGGGGCGATCATGGGTGCCCGCACCTGCGCCCCGGCGATGGAGATTATCAGTGACACCGCGCGCAGCAATATTCCCGCGCTGGGCTATGCCGGAACCTACGCGATTGCTAACGTGCTGTTGACGCTGGCGGGTACGCTGATAGTGATTATCTGGCCGCTTTTGCCCTTATAAAATTTTTTTGCATACGTCCAGAACTTTTTTGTTAAGGGCTAGTCTGAATAAGTGCCACTGCTTTTCTTTGAAATCCCCAAATTGTGGAGCCCGCTGGTCTTTTTCCCGGCGGGTTTTTTTATGCCCTTTTTCCTCTATGACATTCCCATTCCGGCTCAAACAGCGGCTGTCCGGCGGTCAAACTTAAACAATCAGGCAACCCGTGAGCAGATTAAGAGCCTTGCTATGGACGAAACCCAGGGTAAAAAGCAGGATAGTGCGCCGGTGCTGTTAGCAATTTGTGCTGAATATTTTGGTTAGCGCCTTGTCGCTGACGTTTGATTTGCCGCCGTAGTCAGTCGGCGTCTGCCTTTGAGGGCAACGTAGCTGTTGACTGGTGGCCTGTTTGCAGAGGAATGCCCCATAATGGAAGAGTTAAACCGCTCACTGTTTATCGCCATCAATGCCACCCCCGCGTCACCCGCCTGGCTGCTGCAACTGGCGACCTTCATCGCCAAAGATCTGATTGCCATCGTGCCGCTGTTAATTGTCGTGCTGTGGCTGTGGGGACCGCGCGACCAGCTCTCTTCACAGCGGGTGCTGGTGCTAAAAACCGGCATGGCCTTACTGTATGCGCTGGCGATCTCCTGGTGTGTCGGCCAACTGTTACCGCACCCTCGCCCGTTTGCGATTGGGCTCGGTCATCAATTTCTGCACCACGCAGCGGATGACTCCTATCCCAGCGATCACGGCACCACTATCTTCACTTTTGCACTGGCCTTTATTTTCTGGCATCGCCTGTGGTCAGGGGTGATTCTGATGCTGGCCGGCGTCGCCATCGCCTGGTCGCGCATCTACCTCGGCGTCCACTGGCCAATGGATATGCTGGGCGGCTTCCTGGTTGGTTTGCTGAGCTGTCTGGCCTCCCATCTGGCGTGGCAGATCTACGGTGAGCGGATGCTGGCGGTGATTAATCCGCTCTACCGGTCGCTGTTTGCCCTGCCAATTCGTAAAGGCTGGACTCAGGATTGAAAAAAGGGACGCCGCGGCGTCCCTTTTTTATGAGGATTATGAGAACCACTTGCCGAACCAGCCGTTAAATTTCATCATCACGAAATCCACCATCCGGCTGAAGAAGCCCCCTTCCGGCACCTCCTGTAAGACCACCAGCGGACGCTGGTCGACAGTTTTGCCATCCAGCTGGAAATCAATGGTGCCCACCACCTGATTTTTCTTCAGTGGCGCTTCGAGCTGCGTCGAATTGAGCTTAAAGCTCGCCTTCAGGTTTTTCATCTGGCCTTTCGGGATGGTCAGTGCGGCATCTTTCGACACGCCAAGGTTGACCTGACTCTTATCGCCAAACCAGACCCGCTGCTGCGCAAACGGCGCGTCGGCCTTGATCGGCGTGACGGTTTCATAGAAGCGGAAGCCCCAGGTGAGCAATTTTTCGCTTTCGCGGAAGCGAATCGCATCGCTGGCGGTGCCGAGCACCACCGAAATCAGTCGCATATCGCCTTCGGTTGCCGAGGCCACCAGGTTATTACCGGCACCGGAGGTGTGGCCGGTTTTGACGCCGTCCACCTTGAGATTGGTGCTCCACAGCAGACGGTTGCGGTTCATCTGGCGGATTTTATTGAAGGTGAACTCTTTTTCTTTATTCAGTGCATACTCTTCCGGTACATCGCGAATCAGTGCCTGGGCAATTAACGCCATATCCCGCGCGGTACTGTACTGTCCCTCAGCATCCAGCCCGTGTACCGTCATAAAGTGGGTGTTCTGTAACCCCAGCGCTTTAACGTAGTTGTTCATCAGGCCGATAAACGAGTCCTGACTACCGGCCACGTAATCCGCCAGCGCGATACAGGCGTCATTGCCGGACTGGATCACAATGCCTTTGTTCAGCTCATGGACCGGAATACGGTCACCCGGCTTTAAAAACATCAGCGACGAACCGCGCAGCCTGGGGTTGCCGGTCGCCCAGGCATCCTGCCCTACCGTCACCAGATCGTCCGGCTTAATTTTGCCGGCTTTGATCGCCTGACCCACCACGTAGCTGGTCATCATTTTGGTCAGACTGGCGGGATCGAGACGCTGATCGGGATTAGATTCAGCTAACACTTTGCCGCTGGCGTAATCCATCAGTATCCAGGCTTTGGCATCAATACCTGGCGCAGCAGGCGCCTGTTCAGCAAAAGCGCCGATCGGGGCGATAAGAAGTAAAGAGGTGGCAGCAAGTAGCCGCAGGCGAGAAGCAACGCGAGTGTTTGTCATGGGCTTGACCGGATTGTCCTTGTTAAATCGGGATTCGGGAGGCAGAAAACCTCCACTCAGAACGCTAACCGTTGAGGGCAGCGAAAAAAACCGCCGAATCGTAAAGTTTTTTAGAGTTTAGTAGAGTAACCCTGGCATCCCCGCCGCGCGCGTGCCAGTTTCGCCCCGTGCTGTCGCCATCAAAAATGCGTGAAATTCCGATTTTTCGCAGAACAGTTAAGCCGGTCACAATTATCAGCTAACCTGAAAGCCAGTCAGCCGAGGAGACCGACCATGGACTTAGCCCTATTTGATCTGGATGAGACGCTTATTAGTGAAGACAGCACCGGCCTGTGGTTGCGCTGGCTGGTATCGCAGGGCTTCGCCCCCCGCGAGCTGATCGACCAGGAACAGGCCCTGATGGCGCAGTATTATGCCGGTACGCTATCGATGGAAGAGTACATGAATACTACCCTGGCCCCGCTGGCGGGTATGGCAACCCTGACCGTTGAAGGCTGGGTGCGTCGCTTTATCCATCGCGACATTATGCCGCGCGTCTATCCGGCTGCCCGCGAGCGCATTCAGTGGCACCAGGCGCGCGGCGACAAGGTGATGATTATCTCCGCCAGCGGCGAGCATCTGGTGCTGCCGATTGCCGAAAAGCTGGGTGCCTGCGGGGCGCTGGCGATAGGCGTCGAGATCGTCGATCAGCGCTACAGCGGTAAAACCTACGGCACCATGACTTATAAAGAAGGCAAAGTGACGCGTCTGGGCGACTGGAAAGCGCTGCAGCAGGGTGAAGCCTTCGGGCACACCTGGGCCTACAGCGATTCGATGAACGACCTGCCGTTACTCGAACAGGCCGATCATGCGCATGTGATTAATCCTGACAAACTGCTGCATCAGGAAGCGCTAAACCGGGGCTGGCAGGTCTGCCACTGGGCCCGTTGAGCTAACCGCGGGACGCACCGGCGTCCTGCGTTAACCCGACTTTCAGCAATTTGCCGTTGGCTTCATCGGTCAGCACATAGAGATAGCCATCCGGCCCCTGTCGCACATCGCGAATACGTGCGTTCTGATCGTCGAGCAGACGCTGCTCTTCAACCACTTTCTCCCCGTTGACGCTCAGCCGGATCAGATTTTTCTCTTTCAGCGCGCCGATAAACAGCGAATTTTTCCACTGCGGGAAGCGGGCACTGTTGTAGAACGCCATACCGCTGATGGCGGGCGAATCTTTCCAGTAGTAGACCGGCTGTTCGGTTCCGGCGGCATGGCTCCCTTTCGATTCAGGGACTTTATCGCCGCTGTAGTCGATACCGTAGGTGGCCAGCGGCCAGCCGTAGTTTTTACCTTTACCGATGATGTTGACCTCGTCACCGCCACGCGGACCGTGCTCGCTTTCCCACATCGTTTCGGTCCACGGATTAAGCGCCAGGCCCTGCGGATTACGCAGGCCATAAGCCCAGATCTCCGGACGTGCGCCGCTCTGCTTCACAAACGGATTATCGTCAGGCACGCTGCCATCCGCATTCAGACGCAGCAGTTTGCCCTGCAGCTTGTCGAGATGCTGCGCGCTGCTGCTGGCAAAGTTATCGCCAAATGCAACCCACAGAAAACCCTGTTTATCGAACGCCAGGCGGGTGCCGATATTATTCCCGCTGGAGAGCATTGGCGTCTGGCGAATCACCACACGGAAATCGCGTAGTTGCCGGTTATCCTCGCTTAGCGTCCCGACACCCACTACCGCACCGGCTTTGCCGCTGCTGTTAGCTTCGGTGTAGCTTAGCCAGACGCGTCGGCTGCTGGCAAAATCGGGTGCCAGCACCACGTCCAGCAAGCCGCTCTGGCGCTGTGCCCAGACCTGCGGCACGCCGGAAATTGGCTGTGACAAGCCACCCTGCGGACTCCAGCTGCGCAACTGGCCGCTGCGTTCAGTAATCAGCAGGGTCTTATTATCAGGCAGAAACGCCACAGACCATGGATGTTGTAACTTATCCTGCAACAGCTGGACCTGTACCTGCGGTTCAGCGGCCAGTAGCGGCGTGGCACACAACAGCGAACCACTGAACAACAACGTGCGAGCGAAACGAGCCATAGCGTTCTCCTGACGGGATGCAATGCCCTTAAGCGTAGTCAGCCACGCTGCGATGATGTTGAGGATTTACAAAAGATTAAACAGGGCGGCAGCGATTTGTCGCCTGGATAATGTGGGGAACAGGGTAGCTTAAGTGCCAGCCGTGGCCTGGTTTTCGTTTCATCTGCGGAAGCGCAGGGAACACTCCACGACGCAAGCAGCATCAACCCTGAATCGTGGGTCCGTAGCTGAAACCGGGTTGCTCTCACTGAACAGCCCTGGGCGGGATTGAGGGATTTCCACCGATCGCAGCTCAGTAAACCTTCATCTTATTTCGGTATGAGCGGTGAGATGATTAAGGCGTTCATCCGGCAATCACTGTCTTAAGGCCCGCGAACAGTGCCTGAGGATGTTATTCGTTAAGGTCAGGCAGGAATCCGCCGCAACGTTACCCTGTTTATCTGACATCACAGCTATAACTTTTTTCAGCCTGCTTACCCAGCACCCACATCACAATTGTGCTCAGGGTTGTCAGCCGGCTCAACACCCGTCGCCTTCCAGCTGGTTGGCTGAAACTGGATAGCCGGCGGCGAATGTCAGGCATAAAAAAACCCGACGGATGAGATCGGGTTTAATCAGTTTTCCGCTATCAGCTTAACGCACTGACCGGAGAAAAATGCTCTGCATCTGACGCGTTTAATTTTTGCTGTTACCGCTGATAATTTCATCATAAATCTGACCTTCCTTACCCACCCGCTCTGCCGGTTTTAGTGCTGGATTTGTGCCAGCTCGTCTTCTGAAAGGCCGGTCATTTTCATGACGGTGTTACGGTCAATGCCGTTCTGCAACATGGTACGGGCAATTTTCAGCGTGGCTTCGCGCTCGCCTTCGCTACGGCCTTCCTGCCTGCCAAGCTGAATACCTTTCTCGATGCCCTTCTCAATGCCCTTCTGCTCCAGCTGTTGTGCGATGGTCATAAGTGCGTCTCCGTGTTGCGGCACACGCTGTGCCAGTTCGCGAACAAAGGCTTCGGAGTCAGCTGACTCCCCTGCCTGCAGTAAATAGTGTATCAGCGCTGTTACCTGGGGTGAAGAAAGATAATCCGCCATCAGTAACGTGGCCAGACGATCGGTCAGCGTGACCAGATCTCGCTGATGAATATGTTTTTGTAACAGGGTCAGCGCCGCCATGCTGCGATGCCCCATAATCTCTTCATCCGGAATGACCGTCACGTCCACCAGGGGAAAGGCGCTGCCATAAAGGTTTACCGCCAGCGATGGATTTTCGAACTCATCAAGCCAACAAGTAGAATATGGATAAGGACTGCGTTTACCGGTATAGAACAGGACCGGTATCACCAGTGGCAGCGTTTTATGGCCAACCTCAAGATGCCGCTGCATGGCGGCTACAGCGTATCGCATCAGCCTGAACGCCATGTGCCTGTCCGGGGTGGATTGATGTTCAACCAGCACATGAATATACCCGTCGCCGGCAGTCGTCTTCAGGCTGTAGAGAACGTCGCTGAAATACTGGCGCAGATCGTCTTCAACGAACGAGCCGGATTCCAGCTTAAGGGTAGTGAGGTCACAGATAGCACGCAGTTCTGCGGGCAGGTGCAGTTCCATAAAGTCACGGGCAATATCCGGCTGCGTAAGAAACAGCCGGAAGGTGGCATCATGAGGCGAAGTAGTGCTGTTCTTTTTTTTCATCGTTCCTGACCCTGACTATCCCTGTGCAGGGTAACACAGGTCAGATCCAACACCACCGCAGCAGTGACCGGAGGAAATGCCAGAGCGAAAAAGGAACAGGGTCGGACAGCCGTTTCATCGTCAGTTTCCGGCGATCGACAGTACCCTAAATGGAAACGGTATCCCCGCTCACGCGGGGAACCGGCGCAAACCGGCAATCTACTGAATCCCCTTTAGCGGGTATCCCCGCTCACGCGGGGAACCGGTGCGCTGACTGCCGTCTGATAGCAGGTTAATATCTCAGGGTTACGGCGCGTTAAAACTTACCGTGTCACGCACCATGGTATTGATACCGGGCTTCAGGTCTTCAAAGGTGATCGGCGTATTGCTGTTGCTGACCGTTTTGCCAAACGCTTTGCGCACTACCCGGATCAGCGGCTTCCCGGTGACCGCATCGCTGGCCTCTATCTCCAGAAACAGCTCACTGTTTTGGGTACGGTGCCCCGACGCCGCCATGGTGGTCGCCACCACTGCTGCGACCGGCACCACCTCGTAGAATTGCACCCCTTCATTCTCCGCAGAGACGGCAGTAATTGCCGCCCGCACTTTCAGCGTGTGCGGTGTGGCCTGACTGACCAATGGTCGACGGGTGGCGATCGCCCCTTTTAGCTGAATGTCGGTGTAACTCAGCACCTGATCCAGCGTTTGCTGGCTGACACGCGCGGTGGGATGAGCTGCCGGATAGTAGACCAGCGGCGTATAAAGTACATCTTTGTACTGGCTGCTTTTATAGTCGGGCGAGATCCAGCGCAGGGTCGGTTCACCGCTGGCCGATGCTGTCGGCTGCAACTGACTGTAGTCGGCTAAAAAACCAGAATATTGCTGTTTATCGGTAACGTGGGAAGTACAACCGCTGAGCAGCAGGGCAGAGACCGCCAGCAGAACAACCACAGACGTTTTACGCATCATCAACTCGCTTATGTCGGGAAGGTTTAAGCAAGCATAGATAAGCCTGACGGGAAATGCTGAAAAATAAGTGTTTTTCTAAAGAGTTATGTTCGCGAGGCCGGAATAACCCGCTGCCGCGCAGCGGGCCCAGGGCTTACTCGAAACAGGTGTCCGGGTTTTCAGACAGGGTAATAAACTGTTTGCCGCCCTGAGTCAGCGCCATGATGGTGCCGGTTTCAATATCGTAGACCCAGCCATGCAGACGCAGCTTGCCGTTACGCAACGCCACCGATACCGAAGGATGGGTTTTCATGTTATTAAGCTGGGCGATGACGTTCTCTTTTACCATCTCGTTCAGCTTTTTCTCTGGCGAGTCATATTCACGCTGCTCCACCACCGCTTTTGCCGCATCGGCATAGCGCAACCAGTGTTCGACCGCTGGCATGGTATCCATGCAGGCACAGGAGGCGATGGCATTCATCGCGCCACAGTTGGAGTGACCACAGATGATAATGTCAGACACGCCCAGCGCGACGACAGCGTATTCGATAGTGGCGGAAACGCCGCCTGGCTCCGGGCCAAATGAAGGCACGATGTTGCCCGCATTACGGATAACGAACAGCTCTCCTGGCTCCTGCTGCGTCACCAGTTCCGGCACCAGTCGGCTATCAGAACAGGAGATAAACAGCGCTTTAGGATTCTGATTTGACGCCAGGCTTTTGAAAAGATCCTTCCTTTCAGGAAACACATTCTGCTGGAAATTCAGAAATCCATTGATGATCTCTTTCATTATTTAGCTCTCACATTATCCACGTCGTTACCTGAAGGTCATAGCCCCTTCAGTGTTGATTTGCCCGTTTATTATTAATGAAAACAAGTGAATATCAACCAGCGATTTCCTAAGGATGCTATCTGAGCCGCTGTGTCAGCGTTTCGCTTTGGCGATTGCCTCCCGGCAAAAGCGGAATTTCTTTTTATAGCACGGTCAGTTACTGGAAAATGATCCTGCCCATCAGCCTTTTTTTTAGTCCAGCCAGCGGCAGCGTTTTTACCGGTTTTTTCACAGCTTTACACGGCGCTAAACCCTTACAGATAACGCTACATTTTTTTCAGCAACACAGGTAAAATCCCGCGCCATTGCTGTGCTGAACCGGAAACAGAGCTATGTCTACTACAACAAAAACCTTGCCGCCACGGGTCGGATTCGTCTCGCTCGGCTGCCCCAAAAACCTCGTTGATTCCGAGCGCATCCTCACCGAACTGCGCACCGAGGGCTATGATGTGGTACCGCGCTATGACGATGCTGAAATCGTGATTGTGAACACCTGCGGATTTATCGACAGCGCCGTACAGGAGTCGCTTGAGGCGATTGGCGAGGCACTGAATGAAAATGGCAAGGTGATTGTCACCGGTTGTCTCGGCGCTAAAGTTGATCAGATTCGTGAAGTGCATCCGAAGGTGCTGGAAATTACCGGTCCGCACAGCTATGAGCAGGTGCTGTCGCACGTACATCGCTACGTTCCCAAACCTCAGCACAACCCGTTCCTCAGCCTGGTGCCGGAACAGGGCGTGAAACTGACGCCGCGTCATTACGCTTATCTGAAGATTTCCGAAGGCTGCAACCATCGCTGCACCTTCTGCATCATCCCGTCAATGCGTGGCGATCTCGACAGCCGCGCCGTCGGCGAAGTGCTGGATGAGGCCAAACGGCTGGTCGAAGCGGGCGTTAAAGAACTGCTGGTGATTTCGCAGGATACCTCAGCCTACGGCGTAGATGTGAAACATCGCACCGGTTTCTGGAACGGCTCGCCGGTGAAAACCAGCATGGTCAGCCTGTGTGAGCAACTGGCGAAGCTCGGCGTGTGGGTGCGTCTGCACTACGTCTATCCTTACCCGCACGTCGACGAGGTGATTCCGTTGATGGCGGCCGGCAAAATCCTGCCCTACCTCGACATTCCGTTGCAGCACGCCAGCCCGCGTATTCTGAAACTGATGAAGCGTCCGGGCGCAGTAGAACGCACGCTGGAGCGGATTAAGCGCTGGCGCGAAATCTGCCCGGAGCTGACGCTGCGCTCCACCTTCATCGTCGGTTTCCCCGGTGAGACCGAAGAAGATTTCCAGATGCTGCTCGACTTTATCAAAGAGGCGCGTCTCGATCGGGTGGGCTGCTTCCAGTACAGCCCGGTGGAAGGCGCGACCGCCAACCAGCTACCCGATCCGGTCGACGAGGCGGTGAAGCAGCAGCGTTACGATCGCTTTATGCAGCTGCAGCAGCAGATCTCCGCTGAACGCCTGCAGGAGAAAGTCGGTCGTGAGATTCTGGTGATGGTTGATGAAGTGGACGAGGAAGGCGCGATTGGCCGCAGTATGGCCGATGCGCCGGAAATTGACGGCGCGGTCTACCTGAACGGCGAGCGTAACGTTAAACCGGGCGACATGCTGCGGGTCAAAGTCGAGCATGCCGATGAGTATGATCTCTGGGCGAGCCGCGTTTAATTCCGGCAGTAAATGGCGGCGCGCAGTGATGCCCGCTGCCGCATCGGGTGATATTCGCGCTTAACCATACTGCTGCTGATGCGCTTTCTTGCGTTTCAGGTAATCCTCATCGGCCCGAATCCGATCCCAGTAGCCCTTAAAAATGGCCGCCGCCGCGGCCTTTTCTTCATTCACGCCACGCGGTAGTTCTTTACCATCAGCATCATATTTTCGTCCGCCCTGATGATTGCTGTAGCGACGTGCGCGGGTGTAGCCCATCTGAATAAATTTACGCGCCATATCCATACCGACAAAATCGTCCTGCTGGCGGTACGCCTCAAACAGCGCCATGATTTTCTCAGCCGACGCTTCGGCAATCGGTACGGTACGAAAGCGCCAGTGCGGCAGGATTTCGCTCTTATAAGGCTCGACCATCAGCACCCCCTGCTCTCCGCGTCCAACCTGATAACGTTCGGGATGTTGACGGAAGTCGATGGTGCTGAAGTCCTGATCATAATCGAAAGGTTTCATGTCTTAAGTTTAGGATCCAACGCGTCGCGTAGCCCGTCGCCGAGTAAATTAAATGCCAGAACGGTGAAAAAGATCGCCAGGCTGGGGAAAATCGCCACGTGCGGCGCAATCACCATATCGGCACGCGCCTCGTTCAGCATTGCACCCCACTCTGGCGTCGGCGGCTGCGCGCCCAGCCCGAGAAACGACAGGCTGGCGGCGGTAATGATGGAAGTGCCGACGCGCATGGTGAAATAGACCACAATCGGTGAGACGGTACCCGGCAGAATATGCCGCATGATAATGGTCCAGTCAGAGGCGCCAATACTGCGTGCTGACTCAATGTAGGTCTGATGCTTCAGCACCAGGGTATTGCCGCGCACCAGGCGGGCAAACGCCGGGATGCTGAAAATCGCCACCGCCACGATCACATTGCTCATTCCGCTGCCCATGATCGCCACCACCGCAATCGCCAGCAGGATGCCGGGAAAGGCAAACAGCACGTCGCAGACGCGCATAGTAATGCGGTCCCACCAGCCTTCGTAGTAGCCTGCTAACAGACCAAACAGTGTGCCAATCAGCGCGCCGATGGCCACCGAGAAGAAACCGGCAATCAGTGAAATGCGAGTTCCCACCAATACCCGGCTGAAAATATCGCGGCCGAGGGAATCGACACCAAACCAGTGCAGCAGTGATGGCCCATCATTCAGCCGGTCATAATCGAAATAATTTTCAGCATCAAACGGCGCCACGTAAGGGCCGATAAACGCCAGCACAATCAGCAGCAGCACAAACAGCCCAGCCAGCAGCGCTACCGGCTGCTGGCGGAAACGCCGCCAGAATTCGTGCCACGGCGTGCGTACCCGGTTCTCCTTGATCAGCGGCAGGGTTTTCAGTGCCGCATCGCGTCGCCAGTTTTTCATCGCGATTCCTTAAAGCGAATGGCGGGATTGATCACCGCATACAACATATCAACCATCAGATTGATCAGAATAAACTCCAGTGAAAACAGCAGCACTTCCGCCTGGATCACCGGATAGTCGCGCATTGACACCGAATCGACCAGCAGTCGTCCCAGACCAGGCCAGTTAAATACCACCTCGACCACGATCGATCCGCCCAGCAGGAAACCGAACTGCAGGCCCATCATGGTTACCACCGGGATCATCGCGTTACGCAGTCCGTGTTTCACCACCACCAGCGACTCGCGCACCCCTTTCGCCCGCGCGGTACGCATATAATCTTCCTGCATCACTTCGACAAACGAGGCGCGGGTGAAACGCGCCATCACGGCCGCCACCGCCGCACCGAGAGTAATCGACGGCAGAATGTAATGTTGCCAGCTTTCTGCCCCGACCGTCGGCAGCCAGCCCAGCTCTACCGAGAAAATCTGCATCAGCAACATGCCCAGCGCAAAGGCAGGAAACGAAATGCCGGAGACCGCCAGCGTCATGCCGAGGCGATCGGGCCAGCGGTTGCGCCAGACGGCAGAGACAATGCCGATTGCCATACCAAAAATTACGGCCCAGACCATACTGGTCAGGGTCAGCCATAAGGTCGGCATGAAGCGCGAGGCGATCTCATCCGCCACCGGCCGTTTTGATACCATCGACTGACCGAAATCGCCCTGCAAGGCATTAAGAATAAAGTGCCAGAACTGCTGCGGCAGCGGCAGATCAAGTCCCAGCTCCTGACGCACCAGCGCTACCACCGAGGCGTCCGCCTCCGGTCCGGCAATCAGACGCGCCGGATCGCCCGGCAGCAGGTGAACAAACAGAAACACCAGCACCGCAACAATCAGCAAGGTCGGGATCAGCCCCAACAGCCGTTTAAGAAAATAGTTAAGCATGCAACATCCTGCAGCTGCGGCCAGCCGCGTGGGCTGGCCGGCTCCGTTACTTCAGACTGGCCTCATCAAAATTGAATGAGGTATCGGGCATCACATAAAAACCGCTGAGGTTTTTGCTGCTGGCGGACACCAGTTGCTCAACCACCAGCGGGATCCACGGATGATCCTGCCAGATGGTGTCCTGGGCATCTTTGTACAGCTGGGCCTTCTGCGCGCGATCGGTGGTTTTCAGCGCATCCGCCAGATCTTTATCGACCTTAGGATTGCTGTAAAACGCGGTGTTGAAGATCGCAGGCGGCCAGGCGGCAGTGGCAAACAGCGGCGTCAGCGCCCAGTCGGCTTCGCCAGTTGACGCGGACCAGCCGGTGTAGAACATCCGCACGCCGCTCTCTTTCTGGCCTTTACCCTCAACTTCGGCCGCCCGCTGCCCGGCATCCATCGCGGTGACCTTAACCTTCACGCCGATCTGCGCCAGCTGCTGCTGCGTGAACTGCAACACTTTCTGCGCGGTGCTGTGATTGTGTGATGACCAGAGGGTGGTTTCGAAGCCGTTGGGGTAGCCCGCCTCTTTCAGCAACGCTTTGGCTTTGGCTGGATCGTAGCGAATGGCCGGATATTGCTGAGCAAAGTCGATGGACGGCGGGACGATACCGGTGGCCGGGGTGGCGTAACCGGCAAAGGCTACTTTCGCCAGCGCCTGGCGATTGATGGCATACTCCAGCGCCTCACGCACTTTCGGGTTGTCAAACGGCTTCTGGGTGACGTTGAGGCTGATATAGCGCTGCATAATCGACGGCGTGGTTACCACCTCGAGCTTGCTGTTTTTCTCCAGCAGTTTGGCCTGCTCATAAGGGATCGGGAAGGCGAAATTGGCTTCCCCGGTTTGCAGCATCGCCGCACGGGTATTGTTATCCACGATCGGCCGCCAGGTAATGCTGTCCAGCTTCGGATAGCCCGGCTTCCAGTAGCCGTCCCACTTCTTCACCTTGACGAAGTCGGTCTGATTCCAGGTTTCGAACACAAACGGACCGGTCCCGACCGGGTGGAAACCGATATCCTTGCCATATTTTTTCAGCGCGGTCGGTGAAATCATCGCCGCCGCCGGGTGCGCCAGAATGTTAATAAAGGCCGAGAACGGCTGCTTCAGGGTCACTTTCACCGTGGTCGGATCGATCACTTCGGTCGTGGCGATCTGCTTAAACAGGTTATAGCGTTTAAGGTGATTATCCGGGTTGCTGGCGCGGTCGAGATTGACCTTCACCGCTTCGGCGTTGAAGTCGCTGCCGTCCTGGAATTTAATCCCCGGTCGGAGCTTGATGGTGTAAGTCAGCCCATCCGGACTGGCCTGATAACTTTCGGCCAGCACGTTGGTCAGCTTCATCTGCTTATCAAAACCAAACAGTCCCTGATAAAACGATTTGGCGACCGCCTGTGACAGCGTGTCGTTGGCGTCATACGGATCGAGGGTGGTGAAGTTGGACGCGACGGCAATCACCGCATCCTGCGCCGCCCAGGCGGGCAATGTAAGGGCGCTGCTTAATATGCCAGCCGCCACTAACCCTTTACGCATCGTCATCTGCATCTTGTTCTCCTGTAATCCCTGTCGGGTGGGTCGCCGAAGCGATATCTTCACTATTCAGGTCGCGCTGATAACGTGGCGGGCGACAAAGTGCCCCGGTGCCACTTCCATCAACGGTGCCACTTCAGGTTCATCCCCTAACGCATGAATCGGACTGGGGATCTCATCAACCATTAACGCGCGTTCCCGGCGATGGTGCGCCGGATCGGCAACCGGGACGGCGGCCATGAGTTTTCGGGTATAAGGATGCTGTGGCTGCTCAAATACCGCCTGGCGCGGCCCCATCTCCACAATCTGGCCGAGATACATCACCGCCACGCGGTGGCTGATGCGTTCCACCACCGCCATATCATGCGAAATAAACAGAAACGCGATACCAAATTCGCGCTGTAAATCGAGCATCAGGTTGATGATCTGCGCCTGAATCGACACATCAAGCGCTGAGACCGACTCATCCGCAATCACCACTTTCGGGTTAAGCGCCAGCGCGCGGGCAATACAGATGCGCTGCCGCTGGCCGCCTGAAAATTCGTGCGGGTAGCGCTGCGCGTGTTCCGGCAACAGCCCGACCTTTTCCAGCAAGACGGAAACGCGCTGTTCCGCTTCACGACGCGACATCACCTTGTGCACCAGCAGCGGCTCCATGATCGAGAAGCCTACCGTCAGCCGCGGATCGAGCGAGGCGTAGGGGTCCTGAAAAATAAACTGAATGTCACGCCGCAGATGCGCCAGCGCCGCGCCGCTGAGGTTATCGATGCGTTGCCCGTTGAAGGTCAGCGTCCCGCCCTGGCTGGCCACCAGCTTCAGCAGTGAACGGCCGGTGGTCGATTTACCGCAACCGGACTCGCCGACCAGCGCCAGCGTTTCGCCGGCATAGAGATCGAAACTGACTTTTTCGACCGCGTGGACCCGACTTTTCACCCGGTTAAACAGACCGCCGCGAATATCAAATCGCGTCACCAGATCGCGGACCTGCAGAATCGGTGGCCGATCGCGGCGCACGGTATCCTGCGGCGTCTGCTGCTCTTCCCCGCCGTGCAGCAGCGGGAACTTAGCGGGCAACGGCTGGCCGTGCATCGAGCCGAGCTTAGGCACCGCCGCCAGCAACGCCTGGGTGTAAGGCTGGCGAGGGGCGCTAAACAGCTCGGTCGCCGGGGCATTCTCCACCACTTCGCCGCGATACATCACCTGCACCCGGTCGGCCATTTCCGCCACCACGCCCATATCGTGGGTAATAAAAATGACGCCCATCTGCATCTCTTTTTGCAGCACGCGGATCAGCTGCAGGATCTGGGCCTGAATGGTGACGTCGAGCGCGGTGGTCGGCTCATCGGCGATCAGCAACGCCGGTTTACAGCAGAGCGCCATGGCGATCATCACCCGCTGGCGCATCCCGCCGGAAAGCTGGTGTGGAAAGCGGGACAACACATTTTGTGCATCCGGAATACGCACCAGGTCCAGCATATGGCGCGCTTCTGCCAGCGCCTGAGCGTGGCTTTTGCCCTGATGCAGGCGAATCGATTCGGCGATCTGCTCACCGACGGTAAACACCGGATTGAGCGAGGTCATCGGCTCCTGAAAAATCATCGCCATATCCGCGCCGCGTACCCGCCGCATCTGGCCGGCCGGGGCGCGCATGATATCCAGTACCTCACCGTTACGGCGGCGCAGCTGTACTTCACCGCGAACCGTTGCGCCGTTTTGCTCAATCAGCCGCATCAGCGCCAGCGAGGTGACTGACTTACCGGAACCTGACTCGCCCACCAGCGCCAGGGTTTCGCCGCGAAACAGATCGAGGGAGAGATGGCGCACCGCCTCGGTCACCGCGCCCTGATGCTGAAAATGCACACTGAGATCGCGTACCGCCAGCACCTGGTCTGGCGCCAGCGCGGGTAACGCCTGCCGATCGCTCATGCCTGCTCCTTAACTGTCACGGTAGATGGCCACCTCGGCTGCCTCGCCGACCCGTGCCACCGCCCGGTACATTCCTTCGCTATTGAACGGCAGCGCCACGTTACCTTCGCGATCGACCGCAATCAGGCCGCCGCTACCGCCCAGCTCCAGCACGCTGTCGTGAATCACATTGACGCTGGCCTGCTGAAGCGTGCGGCCGGCGTAACGCATCTGCGCTGCTACGTCGTAGGCCGCCAGGGTACGGATAAAGACTTCACCGGTGCCGGTACAGGAGACCGCCACGCTGTCGTTGCTGGCGTAGCAGCCCGCGCCCGGCAGCGGGGAATCCCCCACCCGTCCCGCCTGTTTATTGGTCATGCCGCCGGTCGAGGTCGCCGCCGCCAGATTGCCATTAAGATCGAGTGCCACGGCACCCACCGTGCCAAACTTGCGGTCCGGGTCGAGCGGATCGTCACCGCGGGCAGCGCCATCATGATCCAGCACCGCTTCATCGCTGTTTAGTGCGCGCTGCAGCTGCTCCCAGCGTTCTGCCGTCGAGAAGTAATCTGCCGCCACCGGCTGCAGGCCCTGCGCCTCGGCGAACTGCTCTGCGCCTTCGCCGATAAACAGCACGTGCGGACTCTGTTCCAGCACCGCGCGCGCCGCCAGCACCGGATTGCGAACCCGACTGACGCCCGCCACGGCACCGACGTCCAGCGTTCGGCCATCCATCACGCAGGCGTCCAGCTCATGGCTGCCCTGATGGGTAAACACCGCCCCTTTGCCAGCGTTGAACAGCGGACACTCCTCCAGCTGACGCACCGCTTCTGTTACCGCGTCGAGCGCGCTGGCACCCTGAGCCAGCATCTGCTGGCCGTGCGTCACGATATCCTGCAGGGCCTGACGATAGTGCTGCTCCTTTTCGGCGCTCATTGCTGAGCGCGTAATTGCGCCCGCTCCCCCATGAATGGCGATCACTGCTTTGACCATAACGCTCTGCCCTGTGGTTGCATCAGCACGAAAAACACTGATTTAGAATGGTTTTCATCCATTTTCGATAATTTTTGACTATAGAAAGCCTGCTAAGTGTTGTAAAGAAGAAACTGTTCCGATGGTTATAACCTTTTCACCCGGCCATATTTCACTTTAGTGGCAGGCGCACGCCAGGCGAAAAGCAGAGAAGGATACCGATGTGACTCAGCGGACAAATCCCACCATAATAAGCAGTATCTGAGATAACCCAACTGGAATAACCATGGAAAGCTTTACTGCAGGATTGATCTCCCTTGAGGAGGCACAACAAAAAATGCTGGCGCAGCTGACGCCGATCACTGACTCGCTGAGCGTCCCGCTGACCGAAGCGGCGGGGCGGATCACCGCCAGGGCCGTTACCTCGCCAATCGCGGTACCGCCGTTTGATAATTCAGCGATGGACGGGTACGCGGTGCGGCTGGCGGACGTCAGCCGCGGTGAGCCGTTGCCGGTTGCCGGTAAAGCGTTTGCCGGTGCACCATTCAGTGGTGAATGGCCGCAGGGCAGCGTGGTGCGGATCATGACTGGCGCCCCGCTGCCGCCAGGCTGTGAAGCGGTGGTGATGCAGGAGCAGACCGAAACCCGTGGCGATGCGATTGTGATTACCGCGCCGGTGCGCGCCGGACAAAATATTCGCCTGACCGGTGACGACATCCAGCCTGGCCACGTGGTGCTGGAAGCCGGCGTGCGGCTTGGCGCGGCTGAGCTGCCGCTGCTGGCTTCGCTCGGTATCGCCCAGGTTGAAATCCTGCGCAAACTGCGGGTAGCAATCTTCTCTACCGGCGACGAGCTGCAGCCGGTCGGTCAGCCGCTGGCGGCCGGACAAATTTACGATACTAACCGCTTCGCGGTGTCGCTAATGCTGCACAAACTGGGCTGCGAAGTGATCGACCTCGGCATTATTAAGGACGATCCTGTGGCGCTGCGTGCAGCGTTTGAGGAAGCCGATCGTCAGGCTGACGTGGTTATCAGTACCGGCGGCGTGTCGGTGGGCGAAGCCGATTTTACCAAAAGCATGCTGGAGCAGCTCGGTGCCATCAGCTTCTGGAAGCTGGCAATCAAACCCGGCAAGCCGTTTGCCTTTGGACGCCTCGCCAGCAGCTGGTTCTGTGGGTTGCCGGGCAACCCGGTTTCCGCTGCGGTCACCTTTTATCAGCTGGTGCAACCGCTGCTCGCCGCGTTAACCGGGCAGAAGAAAGCCGCGCTGCCGCCCCGTCAGAAAGTGCGTAGCGCGTCGCGGCTGAAAAAAACGCCGGGCCGGCTCGATTTTCAGCGTGGGGTGCTGCAACAGAATGCTGAGGGCGAACTGGAAGTGCAGACCACCGGCATGCAGGGCTCGCACGTCTTCAGCTCCTTTGCGCAGGCCAACTGCTTTATCGTGCTGGAACGCGATCGCGGCAACGTTGAGCCGGGTGAATGGGTCGAGGTAGAGGCGTTTAATGCGCTGCTGGAGGGGTAAATGCTGCCTGAGCTAACCGATGAAGAGATGCTGCGCTACAACCGGCAGATCGTGCTGCGTGGCTTCGATTTTGACCGCCAGGAACGGCTTAAAGCCAGTCAGGCGCTGATTGTCGGGTTGGGCGGGCTGGGCTGTGCCGCCGCGCCTTATCTGGCATCGGCCGGGGTCGGCAGGCTGACGCTGCTCGATTTCGACAGCGTGTCACACTCTAATCTGCAGCGGCAGATCCTGCATCATGATGCGGATATTGGCCGTGCCAAGGTTGAATCTGCCGCCCAAAGTCTGGCCGAGATCAATCCCCACTGCCAGCTGCAGCCGATCCACGGCGAGCTGGACGATGCAGCGCTGCTGGCGCTGATCGCCCAACAGCAGGTGGTGCTGGACTGTACCGATAATGTGGCAACGCGTGAGCAGCTCAACCGACTGTGTCGTCAGCAACGGGTACCGCTGGTGTCTGGCGCAGCGATTCGGATGGAAGGCCAGATCAGCGTATTTAACTGGCTGCCGGGTACGCCCTGCTATCGCTGCATCAGCCGGCTGTTTGGCGAACAAACCCTGAGCTGTGTCGAAGCGGGCGTAATGGCGCCGCTGGTCGGCGTGATTGGGGCGATGCAGGCAATGGAGGCGATTAAGCTGTTAACGGACTACGGGACGCCCGCCACCAGCCGATTGCTGATGTACGATGCGCTGAGCGCGGAGTTCCGCAGCATGAAGGTGGCGCAGGACGCGCAGTGCGAAGTATGTGGCTCGCAGCACGGATAAAAAAACGGGGTAGCCTGCGCTACCCCGTTCGCTGTCAGACGATGCCCTGACTGCGCAGGTAATCTTCGTAGTTGCCGGTGAAGTCCACCACCCGATCCGATTTGATTTCCATCACCCGGGTCGCCAGCGAGCTGACGAATTCACGGTCGTGTGAAACGAAAATCAGCGTCCCTTCATACATCTCCAGCGCCATATTGAGTGACTCAATTGACTCCATGTCGAGGTGGTTGGTCGGTTCATCCATAATCAGGATGTTCGGTTTTTCCATCATCAGCTTACCGAACAGCATGCGACCTTTTTCACCACCGGACAGCACTTTGGCCGGTTTCTTAATATCATCCTGCGAGAATAACAGGCGGCCAAGAATACTGCGCACGCTCTGCTCATCATCGCCAGCCTGTTTCCACTGGCTCATCCAGTCAAATACCGTCAGGTCATTGGCGAAATCTTCGGCGTGATCCTGCGCGTAATAACCGATACGCGCATTTTCTGACCATTTAACGCTGCCGCTGTCGGGGCTGAGTTGGCTGACCAGCGTTTTAAGCAGGGTCGATTTACCAATACCGTTGGCGCCGATCACCGCCAGTTTTTCGCCGACTTCCAGCAGCAGGTTTAAATTCTTAAACAGCGGACCGTTATCAAAACCTTTGGTTAAGCCTTCCACTTCCAGCGCATTACGGAACAATTTCTTGTCCTGCTCAAAACGGATAAACGGGTTCTGACGACTGGAGGCTTTTACTTCATCCAGTTTAATTTTATCCATCTGTTTTGCGCGCGAGGTTGCCTGACGGGATTTAGAGGCGTTGGCGCTAAAGCGGCTGACAAAAGATTGCAGGTCGGCAATCTGCGCTTTTTTCTTGGCATTATCAGCTAACAGACGTTCACGCGCCTGAGTCGCTGCGGTCATATATTCGTCATAATTGCCGGAATAGACCCGCAGCTCGCCATAATCCAAATCAGCCATGTGAGTGCAGACCATATTAAGGAAGTGACGGTCGTGCGAAATGATAATCATGGTGCTGTCGCGTTCGTTCAGCACCTGCTCCAGCCAACGGATAGTATCGATATCCAGGTTGTTGGTCGGTTCGTCCAGCAACAAAATATCAGGATTGGAGAACAGCGCCTGCGCCAGCAGGACACGCAATTTAAAGCCCGGTGCAATTTCACTCATCGGGCCATAATGCTGCTCAACCGGAATACCGACACCGAGTAATAACTCACCGGCGCGGGATTCGGCGCTGTAGCCGTCCATTTCACCGTAAACTGCTTCAAGGTCGGCAACTTTATAGCCTTCCTCTTCGCTCATTTCCGGCAAAGAATAAATACGGTCGCGTTCCTGCTTAACTTCCCATAATTCATGGTGACCCATAATCACGGTGTCCAGCACGCTATATTGTTCAAAGGCGAACTGATCCTGACGTAACTTACCGATACGCTCATTGGGATCGTAAGAGACGTTGCCGCCTGAAGGCACCAGATCGCCACCCAGAATCTTCATGAAGGTGGATTTTCCGCTGCCGTTCGCACCGATTAAACCGTAACGATTACCGCCGCCAAATTTAACGGAGATGTTCTCGAACAGTGGCTTACTGCCAAACTGCATGGTGATATTGCTGCTAACTAACACGGCATTGACCTTTGTGAAGAGAGTGGATAGAAAAACGGCAGCTATTATGCCAGATGTGACGCAGCGCACGCCAGTCTAAGCCGCGGATTGCAGTTGGGATGATTGATATCGCGGCAGAAATAAAAAAGCCGGAGGGCCATCAAGGCTCTCCGGCTCCCACTGACAAGGATTGTGTCGATCAGTCGATCAGGAAGCTGTCCAGGCTTTTACCGGCATCCAGCGCTTTTTTAATCGCTGCCGGGGTACGGCCCTGGCCAGTCCAGGATTTTTTCTCACCGTTTTCGTCGGTATAAGAATATTTAGCCGGACGCGGCGCACGCTTAGCGCGTTTTTTACCGGTTTCCAGCGCACCTAATAATTCATTAGGATCGATGCCGTCAGCCAGCAGCATTTCGCGATATTTCGACAGTTTTTCTTCTTTTTCACGATTCTGCGTCTCTTCCGCTTCCGCTTCTTCGCGGCGCTCGGTGACCACAACGTTTAATTTTTCGAGGATCTCTTCAAGATCGCTCAGTGGCAGTTCACGGGCCTGGGCACGTAATGTGCGAATATTGTTCAGAACTTTAAATGCGTCACTCATCACAATGTCCTTGTTTAAGGGGGTTAATAAAACTGTAGCGACAAGATTACCTAATTCAAATAAAAAAATAAATTATTTTTACGCTACAGATAATTCTTAGAAGTTATTTCATAAACGCCAGCTGAATTTGAACGGCTAATTCCTGACGTTTTATTAACGCTGAATTAACACTGAACGTGATGTTACTTCTGGCGCTGGAATCGATTACAGGCATCTGCTACCCGCGCAGACTGCCAGAGAAGCCGGTTAAAAACCGTCTGACACCCTGCTTTTTATTTGTGGCCAGTACAGTACAACGGCAAGATTAACCGCTCACTAAATTTAGATCTCAGTCACAATAGTTTACAGATTAAGGCTAAAAAAAAGCCACTGCCGCGCACTCAAATAGCGCAAAAGGATCACGGCAATGGTGCATTTTTTATTAATACCTGCGGAGGGTTTAAAAATTTACTCAGCCAGACGCAGGTTGTCAGATAACCCTCATGCGGCCTGCAGCAGGTTAACCGACTTAACCGGCGCATCGGGCCTATTAAACCAGCGCATCAGCAGACTGGCACCCGACGTTGATAAAGGTGACTGTGAATAAAAACAGAGAAAGTCTGCGCGGCCAGCCGGCCGTCGCTAACGCTATTTATTCTGTTCAGATAAATAATAGCCGACGCGCAACAGCGGCTAAGCTGAATAAAAACCCTGACATTTATCCTGTTTTATTTGCACCGGTTTACGGGCAGAAAAATGGAAGTGAACAGTGACTATTCAACGGGTTATCACGCAGAGAACGGCAAAGTGTGGGGGATAATAATCGCCTGAGCCAGCGGCGTTAGTGACAATAGTGCGGCGGTGGCAGCCGATTTTCTGCCACCGCCTGCCGGTTAATTTACCTCTGTCGCCGGACCAAAGACTGAATATTGCGGCAGCTCGACGTTCTGGTAGGTTTCCCAGCCGCCGCCCAGCGCTTTGTACAACGCGACTAAATCCAGTGCGCTCTGCATCCGCGCCTGGGTAGCCTGCTCTTCGGCCTGCGCCAGCTGACGCTGCGCATCCAGCACCTCGAGGAAAGTTGAGAGTCCCTGACGGTAGCTGTCACTGGCCAGATCAAAGGCGCGCTGCAGCGAACCGGTGGTCTGGTCCAGCGCGGTGACCCGCTGCTGATCGGCGCGATAGCTAACCAGCGCATTCTCCACGTCCTGTAAGGCAGTCAGCACCGTCTGACGATAGTCGAGTGCGGCACTGGCTTGCTGCGCCCGCGCCAGTTTGACGCTCGACACCAGCCGTCCGCCCTGGAAAATCGGAATCGATAATGACGGGCCGTAGCTGTAGAAGTGACTGCTCCAGTTATCGAGATAACTGACGTCAGTGTTGCGCACGCCCAGCTGGCCGGTCAGTGACAGGCTCGGGAACAGCTGCGCGACAGAAACACCAATCTCCGCCGTCTGCGCATGCAGCGTCGCTTCCGCCTGGCGGATGTCAGGACGACGTCGCGCCAGCGTAGAAGGGATTCCCACCGGGACAAACTGCGGCAGTGGCGGCAGCGCTTTCGGCGCACTCAGTTCCGCATCCAGCGAGCCCGGCGTTTTGCCCAGCAGCACCGCTAAGCCATTCATCGCCTGACGCGCCTGCGCCTGATACTGCGGCAGCTGCGCCTGCAGGCTACTGAGCTGGGCGCGGGCATTTTCCACATCGGTTAACGGTGCCAGTCCGTTACGTTGCTGGCTCTGGGTCAGTTCGGTGGTCTGCTGCGCCACATCAATCTGCTGCTGCAGCGTCTGTAGAGTACTTTGCGCGCCACGCAGTTGCAGCCAGGCACGCGCCACTTCCGCTTCCAGCGACACCAGCGCATCGTTGCGCTGCTCAATCGCCGCCTGCTGCTGGGCATTAGCAGATTCAACCTGACGGCGCACTTTGCCCCACAGGTCGAGTTCCCAGCTGGCATCGAAACTGCCCTGATAGAGGGTCACCGGCTGGGTCAGCCCATTAAGCTGGCTGGCGACGTTGCTGTCGAGCTGATCGGTGGCACCATTGGCCTTCAGCAAGCCTTCCAGCCCGAGCTGCTGGCGGTTGACTTTGGCCGAACCATTGAGGCTCGGAAACAGACCGCCTTGCGCCTGGCTCAGCTGCTCACGTGCGCCGGCAATGCGCAGCACCGCCTGTTGCAGCGTCAGGTTGCCTTCAATTGCGCGGGCGATCAGGCTGTCGAGTTGCGGATCGTTGAAGCTGCGCCACCAGCGGGAGTTGATCGCTGCACTCTGCGGCTTAGACGCTTCCTGCGAGTCCAGGCTGTTGTAGCTGCCGGGCACCGCCGGTTTCGGCGCCTGATAATCTGGCCCGACGGCACAACCGGCCAGCGAAAGGGCCAGCGTTAACAGGCTCAACGGTTTCAGGCCGCGAGAATAAATAACCTTCATGTCAGTGTGCTCCTGCACTGCCTTCGCTCTTAATCGGCGACAGCAGCCAACAAAATGGAATCAAAATCAGGGCGACAATACTCAGGCCTGAGAAGACATCGATATAAGCGAGAATGCGCGACTGGGCGATCATCTCCTGATAGAGCTGACCGCTTGCCAGGGTAATCGGATCGCCTACCGCTGAGGTAAAGTCGCGAATCGCCTGCGCCCAGTGCTGCACCGTGATGTTGAACTGCTCGTTAAGCGGCGACATGTTATGCACCATATGCGCCGAACGCACCTGCTCACGTTCGGTGATGGCAGCGGTCGACAATGAAATGCCAATCGAACCCGCGACGTTGCGGAACATGGTAAACAGCGCCGAGGCGTCAGCATTGAGCCGCTGCGGAATGGTGACGAACGCGATAGTGGTGAGCGGCACGAACAGGAAACCGAGCCCGATAGACTGCGCGCTGCGCATCAGCACCAGGGTGGTGAAATCCACATCGGGTGTCAGGGTCGATGAGTAGAGGAATGCCACCGCCAGACAGCTGAAACCAAACGCGATGATGTAGCGCGTCTGCACTATCGGCATCAGTTTCAGCACCAGCGGGATGGTCAGCACGATCAGCACCGCCCCGGGTGACAGCACCAGACCGGACCAGGTGGCGGTATAGCCCAGATCCTGCTGCGCCAGCTGCGGCAGAACCACCGAGCTGCCGTACAGGATCATTGCCATTCCGGCCATCAGCAGCCCGGCAACCCAGAAGTTGCGGTCTTTCATCACCAGAATATCGACCACCGGCTTGCGGGCATACATCAGCCAGTAAACCGCCCCGACAATCCCGATCACCGCCAGAATGGCGAACAGCACAATGAAGTGCGAGGCGAACCAGTCTTCGTCTTCACCGCGATCCAGCATCACCTGCAGACAGCCGAGCCCAAGGGTGATTAGGCTGATACCGATGTAATCGATCTTCAGTTTGCCCTTGGCCCATTTGCGCTCCCACGGCGGATCTTCCAGCAGCTGATAGATCGCCAGCACGGTGAGCACGCCAACCGGAATGTTAATAAAGAACACCCAGCGCCAGCTGTAATTATCAGTGATCCAGCCACCCAGCGTGGGTCCGATCACCGGCGCCACGATGATGGCGATGGAGGAGAGACCAAACGCCTTACCGCGATCTTCCGCCTTAAAATAGTCCAGCAGCACCGACTGCTGCACCGGCTGTAAGCCGCCACCAAAAAATCCCTGCAGCACGCGGAACAGAATAATTTGCCATAGCTCGGTGGCGATGCCGCACAGGAAAGAGCAGATGGTGAACATCACAATACAGATCAGGAAAAACTGCTTACGGCCAAACAGTCGGCTGAAAAAGGCGGAGATCGGCAGCACAATGCCGTTTGCCACCAGATAGGAAGTCAGCACCCAGGTTGACTCGTCATAACTGGAGGAGAGCGAACCGGCGATGTGCGGCAGCGCCACGTTGACAATCGTGGTGTCGAGGATCTCCATGAACACCGCCAGGGTGACCGTGACCGCGACCAGCCACGGATTGCTGGCCGGTTTCCAGCTCTGCGGAGCACTCATTCCACCGTCACCTTCGGTTCAACCGACAGGCCGAGCGGCAGCGGATGATTTGGGTCGAGACCTTTATCAATCACGATTTTGACCGGTACGCGCTGCACAATTTTGACGTAGTTTCCGGTGGCATTTTCTGATGGAAAGGTGGAGAAGCGTGAACCGGAGCCCATCTGAATACTGTCGACGTGCCCTTCCAGCTTCATATCTGGCCAGGCATCAACGGTAATCGCCACTTTGTCGCCCGGGTTCATGCGCTCAAGCTGCGACTCTTTGAAGTTGGCGGTAATCCAGATATCCGGTGACACCAGCGAGAACAGCGCAGATCCGGCCTGGACCAGCGTGCCGGGCTGCACATTACGCTTGGTGACAAAGCCGTCGTACGGAGCGCGCACCTGGGTGTAGGAGAGATTAAGATCGGCGGTGTTGAGCTGCGCTCTGGCCTGTTCAACCTGTTGCTGACGCGCTTCAACGTTGGTTTCCTGCTGGCGAATCTGTAACTGCACCTGCGACGCTACTTCCACCTGCGCTTTCGCGCTCTGCAACTGGGCCTGAGCAGAACGTAACTGCGCCGCTGCGGTGTCAATATTGCGCTGGCTGGTGGCGCGTGGATCGACGCCGCGCTGGCGACGGTAATCGGCCTGCGCGTTAAGCAGATTTGCTTCCGCTTTGGCCTGATCGGCTAACGCCTGATCGCGCTGGGCCGGATACTGTACCCGCGACAGCGCCAGTTGCGCCTGCGCCTGGTGCAGCTGCGCGACCGCCAGGCCGAGTTGAGCTTTGGCCTGATCGCGCTGCGCCTGATTGTCGCTGGGATCGATTTCAACCAGCAGATCGCCCTTCTTCACTCGCTGGTTATCTTTAACCAGCAGCTTAACCACATAACCGGAAGCCTTCGGGGCAATCGTCACCGCATCGCCTTCGGTAAAGGCGTCATCGGTGGTCTCCTGGTTACGGGTTGAGAACCAGAACCAGAATCCGACAATCAGCATCACCACCACCACAACGGCCAGAATGATCAACGGCTTTTTACCGGGGCGTTTGCGTTCGGGCTGCTGGTCATTATCCTGATTATCATCAGGCTGACTGTTCTTATCCGGCGCATTCTCTGCGTCCTGCTGGTGTGGATCGCGTTGGTTGTTCTCGCTCATAGTTCCCATCACTGGCTAAGGCCCTAATTCCCGGGCATAAAAGGTCCCGTTAACCTTAGATCGAAAATTGACAAAATCCAGCATAACTTTACTTAAGCTGAGGAAAGGCGCACATCCTGCTACCTGGGATCGGCAGCAGGATGGAGGGGGAGTTATTTGAGCAGCTGCAGCAACAGCCAGCCGCTGGCCATTGACCAGCCGAGCAGGGGCAGAGAGAAGAGATGGAAACGCCACCAGACCGCACGATCCTGCGCCATTCGTAAAGCGATCAGGTTGGCGAGCGAGCCGGGCAACAGGCCGAAGCCACCGATATTCACCGCCCAGGCGAGCACCTCAGACGGCGGAACTTTTTGCAGCAGCAGAATCGTCGCCGGCACGTTGCTGATCACCTGTGACAGTCCAATCGCCAGCAGGTAAAGCTGTCCCTGACCGAAATGAGTGATCGCATCAAAGTGCGCCTGCATTACCGGCAGGCGCGTCAGCAGCCAGACGTCGATAAACATGGCGATAAACACCGTCAGCAAACTCCAGTCGATGCGCAGTAACACCGGGCGCGCTATCAGCAGGAAGCTGGCGATGATCAACAGCAGCACCCAGCCGGTCAGCTGCCACTCCAGCCCGGCGATAAACAGCAGATAGAGCAGCACGCTGACCACAAACAGCGGCTTCTGCCACTGCGGCTGTTGCGGATTGTCGTGCTTCTCAATGGTGCGCTTCGAAAAGCTAAACCAGGTTAACACCACCAGGCTGAGCAGCAGCCAGACCGCGAGAGGCAGCATCTGCACGATAAAGCCCGCCACGCTGAGCGAGCCGTGACTCCATAACAGAATGTTTTGCGGATTGCCGACCGGTGTCAGCAGCGATCCGGCGTTAACCGCCAGCGCTTCAAAGATAATTAGCCGGGAGATCGGTAAGCGCGAAAACTTACGCAACGTCAGGGTCAGCGGCACCAGAATGAACAGCGCCACATCATTGGTCAGAAAAGTTGAAAGCAGCGCTGCCGCCAGCACCATAAACAGCGCCAGCGCGCGTTCATGCCGAAAGCGAGCGATGAGCCGCCCACCCAGCACATCAAAATAACCGCTGGTTTCCAGACCTTTGGTCAGGATCAGCAACCCGGTGAGAGTAATAATGGTGTGCCAGTCCACCGCACCCGGCAGATCCGGCCAGCGAAAGTCAGCCAGAAATGCCAGAACCACACCAATAACGACGAGTAAATGCAAAATCGAGTCATGCAAAAAAGATCGAAACAGCTGCGGCATGATGGCGTTGAGCCTTAAAAGTTAACGGGTTTCACAGAATTTCTGGAAGACGGCCAGGGTTTCATCACTGACGTGATGCTCAATACCTTCAGAATCACGGCGGGCGGTTTCCGGACTGATTCCCAATGCCAGCAGGAAAGTTTCAACGATGTGATGACGGGCACGGCTCTCCTCAGCCAGCTTCTCTCCTTCGCCGGTGAGAAAGACGCCGCGATAAGGCACCTGCTCAACCAGCCCGGCGCTGCCGAGACGTTTCAGCATTTTTGCCACCGTTGGCTGGGAAACGCCCAATCGCGCCGCCATATCAACCTGACGCGCTTCGCCAAATTCACCAATCAAATCAGAGATTAACTCAACGTAGTCATCAATTAATTCACGACGATGCGCTTCGCGCACCTGCCGAAAACCCTCGACATGCTCTTCAATATCTTTCAGTGGTCCTTGCGGGGCAGAAACCACGCTTTTGGCACGACGACTCATTCAGCTTCCTCTTTATTATGTCCGTACTGTCACTGCCGTACGGATGTAGCTGGGCTCATTGTAAACCAGGTGCAAAGAAGCTCAAATTTTTCGTCATTAGCCTTGGCTAAATGATATAGCCAATGCTATATTTGTTGATAATGTAAGCAGCCGATGGTGAAGATCATGATCGATCCCTATCTGTTACTGTTGTTGTTTATGGGTTACGTCGCCGGACTCTGCTTACTTTTACATCGATACTGATTGGGAGGTGATTCTATGAGCACCCTGAAATGCTGTTTAGACTGCAGCAAATGCTTCCAGGCTGAAAAGAGAACAACCACGGAGATGAAATCCTGGCTGTGCCTGCTGACGCGTTCCCCATTCACACTGCGTCTGATGTTGATTGAAAAATTACTCGGCAAAAAGCCTGAAGATCGTCGCTGTCAGAATCTGATCTGGCGCGGATAATTCTTCACCGGCCGGTTTACAGCGCCTTTCAGTGAATCACTGGAGGGCCACTTCCCTTCCCCCTCATGGATTGCTCCACTCAGGTAATGTACCTCTCAGATAATACTCACCGCAGCTTATCTTAACCTCCGTTGTGATGCGCTTCAGCGTGCGTTCGCTTAGAAGCACCTTCTCTGCCCGTCATCGTCGCGTCGTTGAGTGCTATTGAGGTGAGATAACCTGCATCCAGACCCTTTTGCTGGCTGATCTGCTGGCACATCACGTCACATCGGGCCAGATTTGCCCTGTGGCGTTGCGCCAGTGCCGCTCATCGCTCACCGCGTTAAACGGGCAGAACGCCCCTCTTCGGCGAAGAATGCTGGAAAGCGCGCAATAAAAAACGGCCCATAAAGGGCCGTTTTTTGGCAGGTCGTCTAAGCTAAACTTAGAAGCTGTAACCTACGCCAGCAATCCAGGTGCCAACGTCAACGTTACGGATGCGGCTCTGCTCGTAGCCCACGTCCAGTGCAACGTTTTCGATTGGGTTGAACTGCATACCAGCGCCGTATGAGAAACCTACGTCGCTGCTATCAGATTTGTCACGTGAAGCGGTGTCGTTCTGCTGGAATTTACCATAGCCGATACCCACAACACCGTAGATGCTTGCCCAGTCGTTCAGACGGTAAGCAGGACCACCAGTGATGCCGTAGTATTGACCTTTGTTGTAAAAGCCATCTTCGGTACGATCTTTTTCGGTGTAGGTGAATGAGCCAATCCAACCCAGTGGGTTTGAACCGTCTTCATAGCGGTATTTCAGGTTGAAGCCGTTAGCTTTGTTAGCCACGCCCTGGTAATCGCTCTGAGCGTAACCACCAGTCACGGTGCTCTGTGCCATTGCTGAACCTGCAGATACTGCCAGTACACAGGCTAATGCTGAAAGACATGCAATTTTTTTCATAACCACCTCAAATGTGAAAATACTTCTCTCCTGACAACGCTGAAAATATAACAAAAAATAGCGAGAAACTCTGCCCGCATTTTGTTGTCTAACAGAATGTTTGGTGTAACAGAAAGTTAATGCAACATCCTATGTCATTCATTTTTCTTATAAAAACCGTCATCCTGCTGCAATAATTTTTTTTTCATCTTTTCGGTCTTTAAGTTAAATCCTAAAAAATCCTGACGTTTCTTTACCAAAATGGCCCTGAATCTGGCCAGAATTTGTGCAGTTAACGCAAATTTAAACGCCACTCTGTCATTTTTTTGTTCACCATTTCCTTTACACTGACTGACTCACCGCGCTTATGACCAGGAAATGTATACAGGATGTCTGCCTCTTCAGTTCAAAAAAGCCTTGCGCCCGTCTTATTACCGATCGCCGTGCTGCTGATAGCGATGTTATCGCTGCAGGGCGGCGCCTCTCTGGCTAAAACCCTGTTCCCGAGCGTCGGCGCAACCGGCATTACTGCCCTGCGTCTCGGCTTCGGCACTCTGATTCTCTGCCTGATCTTCAAGCCATGGCGCTTACGCTTCAGCCGCGAACAGCGTATGCCGCTGTTGATGTACGGGCTGGCGCTCGGCGCGATGAATTTTATGTTCTATCTGGCTATTCGTACCGTGCCGCTCGGCGTGGCGGTAGCACTGGAGTTTACCGGTCCGCTGGCGCTGGCGCTATTCGGATCGCGCCGCCTGCTCGATTTTGTCTGGGTACTGCTGGCAGTGGTGGGATTAGCTTTTCTGCTGCCGTTCGGGGCGGGCATGGTATCTATCGACCCGCTGGGTGCCGCGCTGGCGGTGGGCGCAGGTGCCTGCTGGGCGATCTATATTCTGGCTGGCCAGCGTGCGGGAGCAGAACACGGCCCTGCCACGGTGGCGATTGGCTCGCTGATCGCATCGATTATTTTTGTTCCGCTCGGCCTGACGTTTGCCGAAAGCGGCATCTGGCACTGGGGTGTGCTGCCAGTGGCGCTGTTGGTGGCATTACTCTCCAGCGCGATCCCCTATTCCCTTGAGATGATCGCCCTGACGCGCTTACCGGCGCGCATCTTTGGCACGCTGATGAGCCTGGAGCCGGCGATGGCGGCTTTTTCCGGCATGCTGTTTCTCGGCGAAACGCTGACGCCGCTGCAGTGGCTGGCGCTGCTGGCAATCATCATTGCTTCAGCGGGCTCCACCCTCACCATGAAGCCTAAAAAGACTCAGCTAAGCGAAGTGGAAATTAACAGCAGCGGAACTAAATAAGCGATTAACAGGATTTTTCTCATCCGCTTAAATAACAATCACAATCAACCTGATAATTATTCTTAACTAAATCAACCTACTGACTTTCGTATTTTGAAACAGTCGCTTATCTGTTATTTACATAAGAATTTAACCTATTGATTTAGAATGGTTTTAACCAGAAATTTTATTTTAACATGGCATTAACTTTTGCTTGAAAGCGCTGCCAGCGTTGAAGATATGCGCTATTTCAGCCATCGACACAGCCGTTAATGCAAAGCTGAAAACCGCTGCTATACTTATCCGGTACTTGATTAGGACAACCATCAAAGAGAGGACTGAAACGATGAGTACCGCTAAATTGGTTAAAACTAAATCTTCCGACCTGATTTACACCCGTAACGATGTGGCAGATGATGAGAAAAAAGCCACCATTGAGGTGTTGAACCGTCTGGTTGTCGAATTTATCGATCTGTCTTTGATCACCAAACAGGCCCACTGGAACATGCGTGGGGCTAATTTCATTGGTGTTCACGAAATGCTGGACGGCTTCCGTACTGCCATTACCGATCATCAGGACACCATCGCTGAGCGCGTTGTCCAGCTGGGTGGCGTTGCGCTGGGTACCGCGCAGGTAGTTAATGATAAAACCCCACTGAAAAGCTATCCGCTTAACATCCATAGCGTGCAGGACCACCTGAAAGCGCTGGCCGATCGTTACAGCGTTGTCGCTAACGACACCCGTAAAGCGATTTCAGAAGTTAAAGATGAAGATACTGCTGACATCTTTACTGCTGCTTCACGTGACCTGGATAAATTCCTGTGGTTTATCGAAGCCAACATTGAATAACAGCCATTGATTCATCAATGAGACAAAAACGGCGGGGAGACCCGCCTTTTTTACGTCTGTAATAGCGCAATTTTATGACCCTGTTAACAGTTCTTCCCTCCTTCGCTTCACAGCCTTAACAACTGAGGCACACTACCGATTGCACCAAAACAGCAACTTGCACCAATTAGGGTCACCAAAATGGTGCATAGGCAGATATTCCTGCAAAATCGTGTCAGCTGGGTTATTTAACCCACTGATTTGGTGTATTTTGCAAAGTTGGCATAATTCTTTCATATGACAAGCCGCAAACACAGGCCCTGCCGCCTGGTAGTAATAAGGAAAAATGATGAAGTCACTGTTAAAAGTTTCTGTGGCCGCGCTGGCGCTGGCCTTCTCCCTCTCTTCCACTGCAGCAGAAAAGAAACTGGTGGTTGCCACTGACACCGCCTTCGTTCCTTTTGAGTTCAAACAGGGCGACAAATATGTCGGCTTCGACGTTGATCTGTGGGACGCAATTGCTAAACAACTGAAACTCGATTACACCCTCAAGCCGATGGATTTCAGCGGCATTATCCCGGCACTGCAGACCCGCAACGTCGATCTGGCGCTGGCAGGGATTACCATTACCGAAGAGCGTAAAAAGGCTATCGAGTTTTCTGATGGCTATTACAAAAGCGGCCTGCTGGTGATGGTGCGTAACAATGAGAACGACATCAAAGGCATCAGCGATCTCAGCGGTAAAGTGGTCGCCGTGAAAAGCGGCACCGGCTCGGTTGATTACGCCAAAGCCAACATTAAAACCAAAGACCTGCGTCAGTTCCCGAACATCGACAACGCCTACATGGAACTTGGTACCAACCGCGCTGACGCGGTCCTGCACGATACGCCAAACATCCTCTACTTCATCAATACCGCCGGTAAAGGCCGCTTCAAAGCGGTAGGCGAGTCAATTGAAGCGCAGCAGTACGGCATCGCCTTCCCGAAAGGCAGCGACGATTTACGTGAAAAAGTGAACGGCGCGCTGAAAACTATCAAAGAGAACGGCACCTACAATCAGCTGTATAAAAAATGGTTCGGTACCGAACCTAAATAACAATTTGCAGCCGCGTTAACTTTCAGCAGGGAAGCTTTTCCCTGCTTTTTTCCATCGCAACATATCTGGAGTCACACCATGGAGTTTGACTGGAGCGTCATCTGGCCCGCCATGCCAGCGCTGCTTGAAGGCGCAAAGATGACCTTAATCATCTCAATCATTGGCCTGGTTGGCGGGTTAATTATCGGCCTGGTGGCCGGTTTCGCCCGTGCTTACGGTGGCTGGATCACCAACAACATTGCGCTGGTGTTTATTGAGATCATCCGCGGCACCCCGATTGTGGTGCAGGTGATGTTTATCTATTTCGCCCTGCCGATGGCCTTCCCCGACCTGCGTATCGATCCGTTCAGCGCGGCGGTAGTGACCATTATGATTAACTCCGGCGCCTACATTGCGGAAATTACCCGCGGTGCGGTGCTGTCGATCAACAAAGGCTTCCGCGAAGCGGGCCTGGCGCTTGGCCTGTCGAGCCGCGAAACGCTGCGCTATGTGATTATGCCGCTGGCACTGCGCCGCATGTTGCCACCGCTGGGTAACCAGTGGATTGTCAGCATCAAAGATACTTCGCTGTTTATCGTTATCGGCGTCGCTGAACTGACGCGTCAGGGTCAGGAGATTATCGCCGGTAACTTCCGCGCTCTGGAGATCTGGAGCGCCGTCGCGATCATCTATCTGGTGATTACGCTGGTGCTGAGCTTTGTGCTGCGCCGTGTTGAGAAAAGGGTGAAAATCCTGTGATTGAATTTAAAGATGTCTCGAAGCATTTTGGCCAGACCCAGGTGCTGCATAATATTGACCTGAAGATCAATCAGGGCGAAGTGGTGGTGATTATCGGGCCGTCCGGCTCGGGCAAATCGACCCTGCTGCGCTGCATTAACAAGCTGGAAGAGATCACCAGCGGCGAGCTGATTGTCGACGGTCTGCGGGTCAACGATCCGAAAGTGGATGACCGCCTGATCCGTCAGGAAGCGGGCATGGTTTTCCAGCAGTTTCACCTGTTCCCACAGATGAGCGCGCTGGATAACGTGGCGTTTGGTCCGATCCGGGTGCGCGGTGCCAGCAAAGAGGCGGCGCGTCAGCTGGCGAAAGAGCTGCTGGGCAAAGTGGGGCTGGCCGAGCGCGCACATCACTTCCCGTCCGAGCTTTCCGGTGGTCAGCAGCAGCGGGTGGCGATTGCCCGGGCGCTGGCGGTGAAACCCAAAATGATGCTGTTCGATGAGCCTACCTCGGCGCTGGACCCGGAACTGCGTCACGAAGTGTTAAAAGTGATGCAGGACCTGGCCGAAGAAGGCATGACGATGGTGATCGTGACCCATGAAGTAGGCTTCGCGCAGAAGGTCGCGTCGCGTCTGATCTTCATCGACAAAGGCCGTATCGCGGAGGATGGCGATCCGGACAGCCTGATCAGCAATCCACCCAGCGATCGTCTGCGCGAATTCCTGCAGCACGTTTCCTGATCGCCAGCGGGCCGCCCTGCCGGCCCGCTTTTCCTGCCTGCTCCGCCCTGCCGCTGCGGCAGATAAATCCTCATTAATCACGTTACTATCAATCGCCTGACTATACTTTCCCTCTTGTGAAGCACGCGCGTAGCTAAGGAGAAAGCCATGTCGTCAGCCTGCCCGCCCCGCCCTGTTGTATGGCACTGGTTGCTGTTGTTAATGATGTTAATTAGCCTGGCGCCACAGGTTCAGGCGGTCAATTTACCGCAGGCGGCGGTTGCCGCGCAGCAAACCAGCAAAGGGACAGGCGATCAATCCAGCCAGCCCGATCCCGACCAGCAAAAAGCGGCATACGCCGCACTGGCCAATATTCTTGAGAATGAACAGTCACGCCAGGCGCTGATTGAGCAGTTGCGTCACGTCTCCACCTCGCCGTCTGCCAGCGCTGCGCCGGGGTTGCTGCCGCCCGCTGCGGAGCAGGAAGATAAAACGGTGTTGCAGGGGCTGACCGAGGTTACCCGCGAGTACGGCGGCGTGGTGGCCTCGCAGTTCGTGCGGCTGCATGACAATATTGTCAAAGCGCCGCATAAGACCTTTAATCCCACCACCTTTATCAACGCGCTGAATCATTTCGCCGGACTGGCGCTGGCAATGTTCGCCCTTTACTGGCTGCTGCGCCGCCTGGTCTATCCGATCTATCGCCGGCTCGGCGTCTGGGGACGGCATAAGAATCGCGATCACCGTAACTGGCTGCAGCTGCCCGCCGCCATCGGTGGCGCATTTATTATCGATCTGCTGCTGCTGACGCTGGCGCTATTTGTGGGTCAGATCATCAGCGATAACTTCCACAGCGGCAACCGCACCATCGCCTATCAACAGGGACTGTTCCTCAACGCCTTCGCCCTGATTGAATTTTTTAAAGCGCTATTGCGGCTGATTTTCTGTCCGCACTTCCCGGCGCTGCGCTTTTTCCATCTCCCCGACAGCCGCGCTGCGTACTGGAATACCCGGCTGAGCTGGCTGAGCGGTGTGATGGGCTACGGCCTGCTGGTGGTGGTGCCGATTGTCAGTAATCAGGTCAACGTACAGATTGCCGCCCTGGTCAACATTATCATCATGGCGATCATGACCAGCTGGGCGCTGTATCTGATTTTCACCAACAAGCGCAGTATCCATAACGCGCTGATCGGGCTGGCCGACCGTAGCATGGCGTTCTTCGCGCTGTTTATCCGCGCCTTTGCTGTGATCTGGCACTGGCTGGCCAGCGCCTATTTTATTGCGCTGTTCCTGTTCTCGATTTTTAATCCCGGCGACAGCCTGAAATTTATGATGTCCGCCACGGTGCGCAGCCTGGCGATCATCGGTATCGCCGCCTTTGTCTCCGGAATACTGAGCCGCTGGATTGGTAAAACCATCATCCTGTCGCCCGATTTGCGACGTAACTACCCGGAACTGCAAAAGCGCGTCAACGACTGGGTTAAAGCGCTGCTCAAGCTGGCGCGCGTGCTGACGGTGTTCGCCACCCTGCTGCTGCTGCTTAACGCCTGGAACCTGTTTGATTTGTGGCACTGGCTGACGGTCGGGGCCGGAGAAAAAATGGTGGATGTGCTGATCCGCATCGTGATGATTGTGCTGCTGTCGGCCGTTGGCTGGACCGTGCTGGCCAGCCTGATTGAAAGCCGGCTGGCATCGGATTCGCATGGCCGGCCGCTGCCCAGTGCCCGTACCCGAACCCTGCTGACCCTGTTCCGCAACGCGCTGGCGGTGGTGATCAGCACCATCACCATTATGATCCTGCTGTCTGAGATTGGGGTAAACATTGCGCCGTTGCTGGCCGGAGCCGGTGCGCTGGGGCTGGCGGTCTCATTCGGTTCACAGACGCTGGTGAAAGATATTATTACCGGCATCTTTATCCAGTTCGAAAACGGCATGAACACCGGCGATCTGGTGACTATCGGCGCAATTACCGGCACGGTAGAGCGGATGTCGATTCGCTCGGTCGGGGTGCGTCAGGATACCGGTGCTTACCACATCATTCCGTGGTCCTCGATTACCACCTTTGCCAACTTTGTACGCGGTATCGGTTCGTTTGTCGCTAACTATGACGTGGATCGCAATGAGGATAGCGAACGCGCTAATCAGGCGTTGCAGGCAGCGGTGAAAGAGTTACTGGAGAATCCGGATATCCGCGGCATGGTGATTGGCGAACCGGGCTTTGCCGGTCTGGTGGGACTGACCAACCAGGCGTTTACGGTGCGCGTCTCGTTTACCACTCAGCCGCTCAAGCAGTGGACGGTGCGTTTTGCGCTGGATGATAAAGTGAAGAAACACTTTGACGCCGCCGGGATTAAAGCGCCGCACCAACGGGTGCAGGTGATGCAAACCGCCAGTGATGTCGCCGGTGCTGCCGCGTTACCGGCGCTGCCGTCACCGCCCTGAGTTCAGGGCGGGTCAGATTCCCCGCCCTGCGGGTTAGCGGCTTAACACTTTGCTGCGCTGTGCGGCAGGCATGAAACTCCACGCCAGAAAACGGCTCTGTTTCTGTCCCTGCGCCATATTCACTACCCGGACCTCCGCAACATCAAGCGCCCGCAACTGCTTTTCCAGCGTGGTCAGATTCTCTTTACGCGACACCAGCGAGGTGAACCAGACCACCTGACGGCTCAGCGCCACGCTCTCGGCGATCATCTTACCGACAAACGCCTTTTCGCCGCCGACGCACCAGAGTTCGTTATGCTGACCACCGAAGTTAAGCGGCGCACCTTTATCAAGGCCGAGATTGCGCACTTTACGCTGCGATCCGGCTGCCGCCTCCTCTGCCGAAGCGTGGAACGGCGGATTACACATCACCGCGTGGAAAAACTCGGTTTTGCTGACCACGCCAGCCAGCACCGCATCGCTGTTTTTCTGACGACGCAGGCGGATCTGGCGTGCCAGGCCAGGATTAGCCGCGACAATCCGGTTAGCCGCTTTGATCGCCGCCTCATCAATTTCGGTGCCGGTGAAGCGCCAGCCATATTCTGCTGCGCCGATCAGGGGATAGATGCAGTTTGCGCCACAGCCAATATCCAGCACGTCGACGGTCGGAATCGCCCCGTGGTTATCCAGCGCCAGCAGATCGGCCAGGTAGTGCAGGTAATCCGCCCGTCCCGGCACCGGTGGACAGAGCGATCCCGGCGCCAGCTGCCAGTCGATGCCGTAAAACAGCTTAATCAGCGCCTGATTGAGCAACATCACCGCGTCCGGGTCCGCAAAGTCGATTGAATCGACGCCATAACCGTTAGGCCGCACTTTGGCCGCCAGCGGCGGATGCGCAGCGGTTAACGCGGCAAAATCGTATTCGCCCTGATGGCGATTGCGGGCGTGGAAAGGCGACGAGCTGGCTGACTTTTTCATACGTTCTCTCAATTATTCAGGCGCGCGTACAATACGCTGTGAGCGACGGAAAATAAACCCGCACAATCCGCTTACCCGATTCGGCCGTCACAGACGATGCTGTCGGGCTAAGATGGAAAAATTCCCTACCGGAGAGGTTATGACGCATAAACGCTATTCCTATCAACCGCGTGCCGGCCACGGTCTGCCGCACGATCCCCTGAACGCCATCATCGGCCCGCGACCGATCGGCTGGATCAGTTCGATCAGCGCCAGCGGCCAGCGCAATCTGGCGCCCTACAGTTTTTTTAACTGTTTCAACTACCATCCGCCGATCATCGGTTTCGCCAGCAGCGGCTGGAAGGACAGCGTGCAGAACATTGCGGATACCAAAGAGTTTGTCTGGAACCTGGCGACCCGGCCACTGGCTGAAGCGATGAATGAGAGCTCGGCGTCGCTGTCAGCCGATCAGGATGAGTTTGCCTATGCCGGACTGACGCCGTTACCGGCATCGCAGGTTAAAGCCAGCCTGGTCGGCGAAAGCCCGGTTAACTTCGAATGCCGGCTGACCCAGCTGATCCAGTTACAGGATGCGCAGGGAAAGCCGATAGACAGCTGGCTGGTGCTGGGTGAGGCGGTGGCGATCCACATCAGTGAAAACCTGCTGGAAGCGGGCATTTATCAGACCGCCAAAGCCGAGCCGATTCTGCGCGCCGGCGGACCCAGCGCCTACTACGGCATCAGTGAAGCACAGCGCTTTGATTTAGTCCGTCCGGACGCGCGGCGCGGCTGATGATCACAGCGCATCGACCGGATGCGCTTTGATTTCACTCACTGCCCGGGCGATGTCAGGAGCCAGCCAGCGGTCCTGCTGCCAGCTTGCCACACTTTGCCGCAGTCGCCGCCAGGCGCGTAAGGTGCCGCTGGCTAATCGCGCCTCGCCGTGAAATTCCAGCGCCTGCGCGGCCAGCAGATATTCGATAGCGATGATGTGATCAACATTGCTCACCAGCTTCAGCAGTTTCAGTGCCGAGCCGGTGCCAAGGCTCAAATGATCTTCCTGCAATCCGGAGGTGACGTAGTTGTCCAGCACCGCCGGTTGTGCCAGCTGCCGGTTTTCAGCACAGAGTGATGCGGCGACATACTGCGCAATCATCATGCCCGAATTCACGCCCGGCTGTGCCACCAGAAACGGCGGCAGGCCACTCACCAGCGGATTCACCAGCCGATCGAGCCGCCGTTCGGCAATACTGCCCAGCTCCGCCAGCGCAATCGCCAGTACGTCACAGGCCATTGCCACCGATTCACCGTGCGGATTGGCCTGCGAAATGACCCGCCACGCCTGCGGTGTGCCGAGCACCAGCGGATTGTCGGTGCAGGCATTCAGTTCAGTCTCCACCTGACGCTGCGCGTGATCGAACTGATCGCGACAGGCACCGTGGACCTGCGGCATCGCGCGCAGACTGAGCGCGTCCTGGGTACGAATGCCCTGACTCTCGTTTAACACCGCACTGTCCATTAACAACCGGCGTAAACGTTCGCCGCTGCGCTGAATACCGGGACTGGCTTTCAGCGCCAGCACCTCAGGATCAAACGCCGCCAGCTGACCGCGTAACGCCTCGAAACTCATCGCCCCGGTGATATCCGCCCAGTCCAGCAGACGTTCTGCGTCGTCGAGCGCCAGACAGGCCAGACCGGTCATGCACGGCGTGCCGTTGACCAGGCTCAGCCCCTCTTTTGCGCCCGGCCGGAAAGGAGTCAGTCCATTGCGTTCCAGCGCCTGCTGCGCCGGCATCAGGTGCCCTTCCCACTCCACCTCCCCGATGCCAATCAGCGCCAGGCTGATGTGCGCCATATGGGTCAGATAGCCCACCGAGCCCTGCGACGGCACCTGAGGCGTAATCTGTAAATTGAGCAGCGCCAGCAGCCGCTCCACCAGCGCCACCGACACGCCCGATTTGCCGTGACTGTAGTTGGCGATCGCGGCGCACAGAATGGCGCGGACTTCCGGTTTACCGAGCGCTGGCCCGACACCACAGGCGTGACTGAGTAAGGTGTTGCGCGACAGCTGGCTCAGTTCATCGTCCGACAACGTGATGTTGCACAGCGCCCCGAGGCCGGTATTGATGCCGTAGGCCACCTGACCTGCCGCCACGATATTGCCGACGATTTCCCGGCCCTGCGCAATGCGTTGCCAGGCACTGTCGCTCAGCGCTAACGTGGCACCCTGCCGCGCCACCTTAACCACATCCCGCCACTGTAACGGCGTATCGCCCCAGACAAGGGTCTGACTCATAGCACCGGCTCCACCTGATGATGACTGGAAATAAACTGTTTAAACCGCGCCGAGCCTTGTTCGCCGAACATTTCCTGCGGCGTGCCCTGACAATCGATAGTGCCCTGATGCATAAACACCACCCGGTTAGAAACGTTGCGTGCAAATCCCATCTCATGGGTTACTACCAGCATGGTGCGTCCCTCCTCCGCCAGGCTGCGCATCACTTTCAGGACTTCCCCGACCAGCTCCGGATCGAGCGCCGAGGTCGGCTCATCAAACAGCATCACCTCCGGATCCATGGCCAGCGCGCGGGCAATGGCGACCCGCTGCTGCTGCCCGCCGGAGAGCTGCGCCGGATAGAAATCCTTGCGGTTCAGCAAGCCGACGCGGTCCAGTAGCTTTTCGGCTTCAGCGATGCAGGCTTTTTTGTCACGCTTCAGCACGTAATGCGGCCCTTCAATCACATTTTGCAGCACCGTAAGATGCGACCAGAGATTAAAGCTCTGAAACACCATGCCGAGCCGTGAGCGCAGTCGCTCAATCTGGCGCGGATTCGCCGCCAGCTGATGACCGCGGGCATGACGTTTCATCTCAATGGTTTCGCCGCCGACGCTGACCACACCGGCATCGGGCGTCTCTAACAGGTTAATGCAGCGCAGCAGGGTACTTTTTCCCGAGCCGCTGGCACCCAGAATCGAGATCACGTCCCCCTGATGTGCCTGCAGCGAGATGCCTTTCAGCACCTCCATTGCGCCAAAGGATTTATGGATATCGCTGGCCGACAGCGTGATGGGTGGCAGGGTTGACATTTTATTCTCCTCCGGGGATCGGCTTAGCGACCGGTAACGGCTTTTTTGCCGGTTTATGCACCGGCGTCAGACGCCGTTCCAGCAGGGCATACAGTTGAACAATAATGAAATTGAGGATCAGGTAGATCGCAGCGGCGCAGAGAAACACCTCCATGGTGCGGTAGGTGCGCTGAATGATCTGCTGCGCCACGCCGGTGACGTCCCACACCGTGACCAGGCTGGCCAGCGCGGTCGATTTAACCAGCAGAATAGCCTCGGTCGAATAAGCGGGCAGTGCGTAGCGCAACATCACCGGCGCGATAATCCGCCGCAGCAGCAGGCCGCGCGACATGCCACAGGCCATGCCCGCTTCCACCTGACCTGGCGGCACCGCCAGCAGTGCGCCACGCAGAATCTCGGCGGTGTAGGCGGCGGTACAGAGCGACAGCGCCAGCACCGCGCAGCTAAAAGGTTCCCGCAGGAATGGCCAGACGAAACTGTGGCGGATCACGCCAAACTGCCCGAGTCCGTAATAGATCAGAAACAGCTGAATCATCAGCGGCGAGCCGCGAAACACCAGGATGTAGCCGCGAGCAAACGCGCTCAGCAGCCGCCAGCGGCTCATCCGTAACGCCAGAATACCGACCGCCAGCACCCCGCCACACAGGAAGGCGCTGATAAACAGCCCTAGCGTCACCGGCAAGGCGGCGCTCAGCCGGAGAAAGGTGTCACTGAGAAAGGCAAAATCGATCATTATCGGGCTCCTTAATGCTGGGCAGCGGTGCGGCTTTGCCAGGCGCGGCCAAGGCGGGATTCGGCCCGCAGGAAGGCGCGGTTCGACAGCAGCGTCAGCGCCAGATAACAGGCGCCGCCGACCAGATAAAAGGTGAAGTAATCGCGGGTCGAACCGGCGGCGATCTGACTGGCGCGCATCAGCTCCACAATGCCGGTCACCGACACCAGCGCCGAATCTTTCAGGCTCATCTGCCAGACGTTTGACAGCCCCGGCAGCGCATAGCGCGCCACCTGCGGCAGCAGAATGCGCTGACGAATACGCCAGCGCGGCATGCCGATGGCAACCGCAGCTTCAATCTCCCCTTTCGCCAGCGCCAGACGGGCGGCACGGTAGACTTCTGCCTGATAAGATCCGGAGATCAGCCCGATAGCCAACGCGCCGATCAGAAACGGTGGCGCTTCGATAAACCCGTCAGCGCCGAACAGCTGGCCGACCAGGGTGATCAATCCCGATCCACCGAAGTAGAACAGATAGATCACCAGCAGTTCCGGGATGCCGCGAAAGACCACCGAATAGCCTTCTCCCAGCCAGCGCACGGCGCGGTGCGGCGACAGCTTCGCCGCCGCCACGCCGGAACCGACCACCGCGCCGACCAGTAGCGCGGCTAACGAGAGCAGCACCGTGGTCAGCGTCGCGCTCAAAATTAAGCGCCCCCAGCCGTCGGCACCAAAACTCAGCAGGCTCATCATGATTTACCTCACTCAGGGTGTAACGTCAGTTTTGAACCACTTCTCGCTCAGTTTTTTCACCGTGCCGTCGGCCAGTGCCGCCTTGATCGCCTGGTCGAGTCTGGCTTTCAAATCGTTATCCGCCATCCGCACCCCCATCGCTTCCCCCTCGCCCCAGATCGGACCGCCCAGCTGCGGGCCACTAAAGCTGAGGTTGCTGTTATCGGGACGCGCCAGCATCGACTGCGCAAACGTCACGTCGTCGAACACCGCGTCGATACGGCCCGCCTGTAAATCGAGAATCGCATCGGCGGAGCTGGTGTACTCACGGACGTCCGCGACCTCTTTGAAATATTTATCGATGAACGGCGTGTATACCGTGCCGGAGGCGATACCGATGCTTTTCCCCTTCAGCGCTGCTTTCAACGAGGCAATGGCGGTTTCAATCTGTTGCGGGTCATCATGCAGCTTGACGATCTGCGTATCAGCAGGCAGCAAACTGCCCTTAACGCTGATAAAGGTGGCGGGCGTTGAGGCGTAAGGCACGGTGAAGTTCACCACCTTCTTGCGATCGGGGGTGATGACAATCGCGTCCATGATCACATCATATTTTCCGGCGTTGAGGCCGGCGATCATCCCATCCCAGTTCTGCACCACCAGCCTGCACTGGATCGCCATACGCTGGCACAGGTCAGCCATCAGTTCCGGTTCAAACCCGCCCAGCTTGCCGCCTGGCAGCGTGAGGTTCCAGGGTTCGTAACTGCCTTCGGTAGCAATAGTGATCGATTTCCACTCTTTCGCCTGGGCAGTAACGCCACAGAGCAACAGGCTGGAAGCAAGGGTCGCGAGTGTTAAATGACGCAGGATCGGACGGTGTGTCATACGGTTCTCCTGAAAAGTAGCGGCCTGGTGATCGCCCTGGCAAGATTTAACAAAAATTTCACAGGATGATATGTCATGTATATACAAGTTAACGTGGCGCAGTTCATTGCCGTCTTTATCGTTTTGTGAGCCAGACAGGAATTATTCCGCGCGATTGTCAGCCGTTGCACTTGTACATACAACTTAGCAAAGCTTATGCCAGCTCTGGTTTTACGCTGGGAAAGGGTGCAACGGCGGGCGACACGTCAGTCTGTGCCCGCCGTGGCACCGGATTAGTGCGCGACTGCACCCACTCAGTGCAGTCGGCTATCAGGCGCTGGCCTGAGCCAGCATGCGCTGAATCAGCGCTTTGAGAAGTTTTTGCAGCTGAGTTGCCCGTGCCTGCTGCCAGGCGTAAGGCGGCGTTTCATCCATATAGTTAAGCTGTGCAAGTTCCAGCTGTACCGCCTCAATCTGCTGCTGCGGCTGGCCGTAGGCGCGGGTGATATAGCCGCCCTTGAAGCGGCCATTGATCACCCAGCTGTAGTCACTCTGTGCGGCGCACACCGACTGAATCGCCCCGGTCAGCGCGGGACTGCAGCTGGCACCGTCGTTGGTCCCGATATTAAGATCGGGCAGTCGTCCCTCAAACAAACGTGGGATATGGCTGGCAATCGAGTGCGCATCAAACAGCAGCGCGTAACCGTGCTGCGCTTTAAGGCGCGCCAGTTCCTGCTGGATCTGCTGATGATAGGGATGCCAGATCTGGTCGATATAGCCCTGACGCTGGCTCGCATCCGGCGTTTTGCCTGGCGCAAAGGTGGGCGTCCCGTCAAACAGCGTCTCCGGGAACAGGCCGGTAGTGGCAGTGGTGTAGAGCGGCTGGTTATCCGGCGGCCGGTTGAGATCGATCACGTAACGGGAATAGTGACCGATCAGCACGCTGGCCCCGAGATCCCGCACGAAATCGTACAGCAGCGGAATGTGCCAGTCGGTGTCCGGCAGGCCGCGTGCGGCCTCACTCAGCCCGGCTTCAACCTCCGGCGTCAGCTGGGTACCGGCATGCGGGATGCTGACCAGCAGCGGCAGCCTGCCCGGGGTAAAATGAAAAGCCTTCATTGACGTTCTCCACGATAGATGACGGTACAGGGCAGCTCACCACCCAGCCAGTAAACCAGTTCCGCCGGACGAGCCAGCGGCCAGTGGACGAAGTTCGCCACTTTTCCCACTTCAAGCGAGCCGTGACTGCTGGCTAATCCCAGCGCCTGGGCACCGTATAACGTGACCCCGGCCAGCGCCTCTTCCGGCGTCATGCCAAACAGCGTACAGCCCATGTTCAGCATCAGACGCAACGACAGTGCCGGCGAAGTGCCCGGATTCGCGTCACTGGCCAGCGCCATCGGCACGCCGTAGCGTCGAAACAGCGCCACCGGCGGACGCTGGGTTTCACGCAGCAGATAGAACGCGCCAGGCAGCAATACCGCGACCGTGCCGTGCTGCGCCATCGCCTGCGCATCGGCTTCGGTAGCATATTCCAGATGATCGGCCGACAGGGCACCGAAGCTCGCCGCCAGCGTGGCGCCGCCCAGCGAAGAGAGCTGCTCGGCGTGCAGTTTCACCGGCAGGCCCAGCGCTTTTGCCCGTTCAAACACCCGCGTCACCTGCTGCGGTGAAAACGCCAGATGCTCGCAAAACGCATCAACCGCATCTGCCAGCCCCTGCGTTTTGACCTGCGGTAACAGGCGATCGCAGATGATATCGATCCAGCCCTCGGGATCGTGCCTGAACTCCGGCGGAAACGCATGGGCAGCCAGACAGGTCGCCAGCACATCGGCGGCGACGCTGTCACCGAGCCGGCGAATCGCGCGCAGCATGCGCAGTTCACTCTCTTCATCAAGCCCGTAGCCGGACTTGATCTCCACGGTTGTGACCCCTTCCGCCAGCAGGCGATCGAGCCGCCAGCGCGCCGACGCCACCAGCTGATCTTCGGTGGCGCTTCGGGTAGCGCGCACGGTAGAGAGAATGCCGCCGCCCTGAGCCGCAATTTCCGCATAGCTGACGCCATTCAGGCGCTGTTCGAACTCCTGGCTGCGATTGCCGCCAAACACCAGATGCGTATGACAATCCACCAGTCCCGGCGTAATAATGCCGCCGGGCAGGCGGTGATGCTGTTCAGCCTGGAACGCGGGCATCTCTGCCTGCGGCCCGACCCAAACCAGCCTGCCCGCCCTGACGACCAGCGCGCCCTGCGGGATCAGATGGTACTTACCGCCGCGCATGGTCACCAGATCGGCACCGGTCCAGACACTCTCTACCTGCATATCCTCTGCCATCGCTGCCTCTTGCCTCCGCCGTTTACACTGTGCGTTAAAGTATGTATATGTATATACAACCACATCCGTTGAGGATCAACCATGGCGACTTTTTTTGCCCCGCGCGCAATGCTGGCTGAAGGCTGGCGACAACAGGTTCGTATCTCGGTCAATCCGGCCGGTTTTATCGAGGCGATTACGCCCGACAGCGATGCCGGAGAAGCGATCCGGCTGGATGGCGAGGTGATCCCGGCGATCGCCAATCTGCATTCGCACGCTTTTCAGCGCGCCATGGCGGGCCTGGCCGAAGTCGCAGGCGATCCGCAGGACAGTTTCTGGACCTGGCGCGATTTGATGTACCGGATGGTGCAGCGCCTGACGCCGGAACAGGTGGGCGATATTGCCGCCCTGCTCTACATCGAGATGCTGAAAGGCGGCTACAGCCAGGTGGCGGAATTTCACTATCTGCATCACGATCCTGACGGCACGCCCTACCCTGACGATGCGATGCTGCAACAGCTGATCCGCGCGGCCGAAGTGGCGGGTATCGGTCAGACGCTGCTGCCGGTGCTTTACAGCTACAGCGGGTTTGGTGCTCAGCCGCCGACAACCGGACAGAAACGTTTTATTCAGCAAACCGATCGCTATCTGCAGCAGCAGTCCCGCCTGCATCAGCTGCAACGAAACCGGCCGCTACTGAATGCGGGTCTCTGTTTTCATTCGCTGCGGGCGGTGAGTGAAAGTCAGATGCAGCAGGTGCTGGCGGCCAGTGACCCGACTCTGCCGGTGCATATTCACGTCGCGGAACAGCAAAAAGAGATCAATGACTCGCTGGCGTGGAGCGGAGAGCGGCCGGTGTCGTGGCTGCTGAATCGCTTTGCGGTCGATAGCCGCTGGTGCCTGATTCACGCCACCCATCTCGATCAGAGTGAGCTGTCGCGTCTCGCCGCCAGTGGCGCGGTGGCCGGGTTATGCCCAACCACCGAGGCCAATCTGGGCGACGGCATTTTTCCGGCGGTGGAGTATATCGCGCAGGGCGGACGCTGGGGCATTGGCTCCGACAGCCACGTTTCGCTGAGTATTAACGAAGAATTACGCTGGCTGGAGTATGCCCAGCGGCTGCGCGACCAGCGCCGCAATCGCATCACCCTGCCGGGCCAGCCTTCAGTCGGCGATCTGCTGTGGCAGCAGGCGGCGGCAGGCGGCGCTCAGGCGTGCGGCATTCAGCAGGGTTCGCTGGCGGTGGGACAGCGGGCCGACTGGCTGGTGCTGCGCGACGAGGCGTGGCTCGGCAGTGTCGATCAGCGTTCGCTGCTGAATCGCTGGCTGTTCGCCGGTCAGCGCGATCAGATCCGTGACGTCTACGTCGCCGGCAATGCGGTGATCAAAGAGGGCTATCACCCGGCGCAGGCTGCCTGTGCGGCCCGGTTCAGCCAGGCGATGGCGGCACTGCGATGATTACCCGGTTTGCTTATGCTGACTTAGCGGTCAGTCGCTGGCGTAACGGCGGCGGAGAGACCCGCGAGCTGATCGGTTATCCGCCCGGCGCGGTATCGTTTGAATGGCGCGCCAGCATCGCGACGCTGGCGCAGGATGGGCCGTTCTCCGCCTTTCCCGGCATTGATCGCATTATCACCCTGCTGCACGGTGACGCGGTCATACTGACCGGCCCCGGCGTGCAACACCGCTTAACGCCGTTGCAGCCCTGGGCGTTTGCCGGTGAACTGGCGTTAGATGCCCGGCTGGAGGGAGGGATCAGTGAGGATTTTAATATCATGACCCGACGCGGGAAGTGGCAGGCAACGGTTGAAGTGGTGACCGATGCGGTCAGCAGCCCGCATGGCGTCGCCTGGGTGCTGGCGGGGCAATGGCAACTGGCGGACGGCGAGCGGCTGGCAGCGCAGCACGGAGTCGGCTGGGCAGACCAGCTTACCGGGCTGCGCCCAATCGGAGCGGATGCCCGGCTGCTGCTGACCCGGCTTAGCCGTGTCCCTTAAACCGGCCCAGCAGTTTATAGCGAGAGCCGGGATAGAGCAGGCGCGCATAGGTAACGATTTTGTTGTCGCTCCAGGTCTGACGGCGGATCAGCAGACAAGGCTCATGTTCCTCCAGCGCCAGATGTTTACGCTGGCGCGCGTCGGGCAGCACCGCTTCAACAATGTGCTCGCCCGCGGTCAGCGGCGCGACCCGCATCAGATAGGTATAAGGCGTCTGGCTGTGGTAATCCTGGGTCAGATAATCGGGCGCGACCAGCGGGTTAACCAGCCGATCCTCCAGCTGCACCGGCAGCTCATTTTCATAATGCACAATCAGCGAATAGTAGAGCGTCTGCCCGGTGGAGAGTCCCAGCACCGCCGCCTGCTCAGGATCGGCTTTATTCTGGCCGATGGCGAGAATTTTGCAGCTATGCTGATGCCCGCGCTGGGCGATCTCATCGGCGATGTTATGCACTTCCAGCATCGCGGTGTAGCCTTTCATTTCGGCGACAAAAGTGCCGACGCCCTGCATCCGCACCAGAAACCCTTCGCTGGTCAGCTCACGCAGCGCCCGGTTAATCGTCATCCGGCTGACGCCCAGCTCATTCACCAGTTCACTTTCTGAGGGCACTCGCTGGTTAGCCTTCCAACGTCCCTCCCGAATCTGGCTGACAATTGCCTGCTTCACACGCTGATAAATCGGCGCGGGTTCATCGCTCATGGCCGCAGCCAGTTGTGCCAGTGCCGTATGCTCGACCATTTGCTGTTCCTTATCCTGATAATGCCTCAAGTTTACTGTCTCGCTGCGTGAATGTATATACATCCGTCACCGCCGGTTGCGCCTCATCAGTGCAGGCGACGCATCGGGCTGGTGCAGGCGCTGCGTCACAGTTTGCCGGTAACCCATGGCTGGCGGGCGAGGCATTTTTGTGATCGGTCTGGCACGGCCCTTGCTACTTGTATAGACAAGAATAGACACTTATGCTTCACTCGCCTTATCCCGCTGGATCAGGGCAATGAACATCCCTTAGCCACGCCAGCACACTTGTATAGACAGGAGTAGAGTATGTCAGGATCGTCGCAGCGATTACAGCTGGTGCCAGGCGAGGTGGATCTCGCCACATTACGCGCTATCTATCAGGGTAACGTCACCCTTAGCCTCGATCAGCAGGCGCGCCAGGCCATTGCAGACGCGCAGCAAACCGTCGAGGCGATTGTCGCCTCCGGCAAGGTGGTGTACGGCATTAACACCGGTTTCGGCAAACTGGCGCAGACGCAAATCCCGGCCGGCCGGCTGGCCGATCTGCAGCGTAATCTGGTGCTGTCGCACAGCGTCGGCCTCGGTGAACTGCTGCCGGACAACGTGACTCGTCTGGTGGTCGCCACCAAAATTATCAGCCTGGCGCGCGGCCACTCCGGCGTGCGTATCGAACTGGTCGAGGCGCTGCTGGCGCTGTTTAACGCCGGCGTTATGCCCTGCATCCCGGAAAAAGGCTCGGTGGGCGCTTCCGGCGATCTGGCACCGCTGGCCCACATGTCGCTGATGCTGCTGGGCGAAGGTCAGGTGCGGCTCAACGGCGCGCTGATCCCGGCGACGGAAGGCCTGGCAGCGGTCGGGCTGTCGCCGTTTGTGCTCGGCCCGAAAGAGGGACTGGCGCTGCTTAACGGCACCCAGGTCTCGACCGCGCTGGCGCTGCGCGGCCTGTTTGAAGCTGAAAACCTGTTTGCCGCCGGACTGATGGCCGGTGCGCTGTCGCTGGAGGCGATTAAAGGCTCGCTGAAGCCCTACGACGCCCGCATTCATCAGGCGCGCGGTCAGCAGGGGCAGATTGCTGTGGCCGCCGCGGTCAGCGCCCTGATTGAAGGCAGTGAAATCCTCACCTCCCATGCCCACTGCGGCCGGGTGCAGGACCCCTACTCGATTCGCTGCGTACCGCAGGTGATGGGCGCCTGTCTCGATAATCTGTGCCACGCGGCGCGGATATTGCAGATTGAAGCCAACGCCGCCTCCGATAACCCGCTGGTGTTCAGCGACAGCGGCGATGTGATCTCCGGCGGTAACTTCCATGCTGAGCCGGTGGCCTTTGCCGCAGATATCCTGGCGCTGGCGATTGCTGAAGTCGGGGCGATATCTGAACGTCGCCTGGCACTGCTGCTGGATACCGGCTTATCCGGTCTGCCACCGTTCCTGGTGCGTGACGGCGGGGTAAACTCCGGCTTTATGATCGCCCAGGTCACCGCGGCGGCGCTGGCCTCCGAGAACAAATCACTGGCACATCCCGGCAGCGTAGACAGTCTGCCGACCTCTGCCAATCAGGAAGATCACGTGTCGATGGCGACCTACGCTGCCCGCCGCCTCGGCAGCATGTGTTTCAACAGCGCAGCGGTCGTCGGCATCGAAGCGATGGCAGCGGCGCAGGGCATTGAATTTAACCGGCCGCTGAAAAGCTCGCCAACACTCGAGCAGGCGATTGACCTGATCCGCCAGCGGGTGGCCTTCCTTGAAGAGGATCGCCTGCTGGCACCCGATATCGACGCGATGCGTCAGTGGGCAAGTCGCGCTGACTGGCCTCAGGCTCTGACCGCGCTGCTGCCCAGCCTGCGCGCCCTCACTTCTGCTGAATAAGGAATCTGTAATGAGCGAAACCCTGTCTCAGGCCGTGGCACGCGAGATCCGTGCTCCGCATGGCACCACCCTGCACTGCGCCAACTGGCTGATTGAAGCCGCTTACCGGATGATCCAGAACAACCTCGATCCTGACGTTGCCGAGCGGCCGGAAGATCTGGTGGTTTACGGCGGCATCGGCAAAGCGGCGCGTAACTGGGAATGCTTCGAGCAGATCCTGCGCTCGCTCAAGGCGTTACAGCCTGATGAGACGCTGCTAATCCAGAGCGGCAAGCCGGTCGGGGTGTTCCGTACCCACGCCGACGCGCCCCGCGTGCTGCTGGCAAACTCCAATCTGGTGCCGCACTGGGCCACCTGGGATCACTTCCATGAGCTGGATAAGGCCGGCCTGATGATGTACGGCCAGATGACCGCCGGTTCGTGGATCTACATTGGCGCGCAGGGCATCGTGCAGGGCACCTATGAAACCTTCGTCGAAGCGGGACGCCAGCACTATAACAACGATCTGAGCGGACGCTGGATCCTGACTGCCGGTCTCGGCGGCATGGGCGGCGCGCAACCGCTGGCTGGCGTGCTGGCAGGTGCCTGCGTGCTGGCTATTGAGTGCCAGGAGTCGCGCATCGATTTTCGTCTGCGTACCCGCTACGTCGATTATAAAGCCACCTCGCTGGATGAGGCTCTGGCGCTGATTAACGAGGCAACCACGGCGAAAAAAGCCATTTCGGTCGGACTGCTGGGCAATGCCGCCGAGATCCTGCCGGAGTTGGTCAAACGTGCCAGAGCGGGCGGACCAAAACCGGACATCGTCACCGATCAGACCTCGGCCCACGATCCGATCAACGGCTATCTGCCGATTGGCTGGGATCTGGCGCGCTGGCAGCAGGAAAAGGTGTCACAGCCCAAAGCGGTAGAGAAAGCGGCGCGCGCCTCGATGGCAGTTCACGTGCAGGCGATGCTCGACTTCTGTCATATGGGCATTCCGACCGTCGACTATGGCAACAACATCCGTCAGGTGGCGCTGGATGAAGGGGTCACCAACGCATTCGACTTCCCGGGCTTTGTCCCGGCCTACATCCGTCCCCTGTTCTGTGAAGGCAAAGGACCGTTCCGCTGGGTGGCGCTGTCGGGCGATCCGGAAGATATCTACAAAACCGACGCCAAATTAAAGCAGCTGTTTCCGCAGCATAAAACCCTGCATCGCTGGCTCGACATGGCGCAGGAGCGCATCGCCTTCCAGGGACTGCCGGCCCGCATCTGCTGGCTCGGCCTCGGCGAACGTCATCTCGCGGGCCTGGCCTTCAACGAAATGGTGCGCAATGGCGAACTGAAAGCGCCGGTGGTGATTGGCCGCGATCATCTCGACTGCGGCTCGGTCGCCTCACCAAACCGTGAAACAGAAGCGATGAAAGATGGCTCGGATGCGGTGTCAGACTGGCCGTTGCTCAATGCGCTGCTCAACACCGCGGGCGGCGCGACCTGGGTCAGCCTGCATCACGGCGGCGGCGTGGGGATGGGCTTCTCACAGCACGCGGGGGTGGTGATTGTCTGCGACGGCAGCAAAGAGGCGGATGCGCGACTGGGCCGGGTTTTGTGGAACGATCCGGCGACCGGCGTAATGCGCCACGCCGATGCCGGTTATCAACAGGCGCAGGCCTGTGCAGAGCAGCACGGCCTGAATCTGCCGATGCTGCAGAAGTAGCTCACCGTCGGGGTCAGCGCCAGGCTGGCCCCGCTTTTTACCCGCCTCGTCAGCCACCGTTACTTATTAGTTATTCCATTTTGATTTAGCCTATAGCCAGATTTCGCCCTAACGGCAATAGACGCCGCGCGTCCCGACCACTAAAGTGAAATCTTCTCATTCTGTCAGGAGCACGTTTCTGCATGACCCTTTCCCCCGCCCTGCTTGAAGATGCCCTGCACTGGCGTCGCCAGTTCCATCGCCAGCCTGAATTAGGCTACCAGGAGCATCACACCAGTGATCTTATCGCCCGCGAACTTGAGCTGACCGGATTACAGGTGTTTCGCGGTCTGGCAGGTACCGCAGTGATTGGCACACTGGTGAATGGTCCCGGTCCGGTTATCGGGCTGCGTGCCGACATGGATGCGCTGCCGATCACCGAAAAAGGTGAGGTCGAGTGGCGATCCGCGACGCCGGGCGTGATGCACGCCTGCGGTCACGATGGTCACAGTGCCATTCTGCTGGCCGCCGCTCGCCAGCTGGCGGCGACACGCCAGTTCAGCGGCACGGTGCACTTTATTTTCCAGCCCGCCGAGGAGAATCTGGGCGGCGCGCGCAAAATGGTTGAAGAGGGATTGTTCCAGCGATTCCCGATGGATGCGGTGTACGCCATGCATAACTGGCCGGGCCTGCCGCTCGGGTCGCTGGCGGTTAATCCCGGGGCGATGATGGCCTCGCTGGATTCGTTTGAAATTACTCTGCACGGCAAGAGTTGCCACGCGGCGATGCCGGAAAGCGGGGCCGATCCGATGGTGGTCGCGGCTGAGCTGATCCTGGCGCTGCAGACCATTCCGTCGCGCCGTCTGTCACCGCTTTCATCTGCGGTGGTCAGCGTGACGCAGATCCACGGCGGCGAGGCGATCAACGTCATTCCGGAACAGATTGTGTTGCGCGGCACGGTACGCTGCCTGCAACCGGCAGTGCGCGACAAAGTGCGGGCGCTGATCGATGAGTTTGTGGCGACCCTGCCCCGACCATTCGGGGTGAGTGGCGAAACCAGCTGGCTACCCGGCTATCCGGTGACGGCCAACCATGCCGCGCCGGCAGAGCAGGTTCGCGCGGTGGCGCTGGCGACGCTGGGCGAAGAGAATGTTCACTGGCAGGTCAATCCTTCGATGGCGTCAGAAGATTTTGCCTGCATGATGGAAGCCTGTCCGGGAGCTTACTTCTGGCTCGGCGCCGACGGTGAGGTGCCGTCGGCGCCGCTGCATAATGCCCGCTACGATTTTAATGATGCGTTACTGCCGATCGGTATCCGCTTCTGGCAGAAGCTGGTTGAACAGGCACTGCCGATCACCTGAATCAGTAACCGGCGGCGCGCAGCCGCTGGTCGGCGGTCGCCAGCGAGTCGCATTCACCGCTGGCACGCAGGCAGCAGGCCAGCTGCAGCCGCAGCGCCTGTGGCACCGGTCGCTGCTGGTTAATCACCTGCTCAATCCAGGCGGCGGTGACCGCAGCTGATTTATCTGCCGGCAGCTCAACCTGGACCTCAGGCTGACGCTCAACCCACACTTCCGCCTCCGATCCCGCGCCGTGGATCACGCTGATCGCCGGACAACGTTGCGGATTAGCATAGACCTCGCCCTCAGTGCCATTCAGCAGCAGCGCAGGCGCATCAATATCGCTGAAGAATTTCGCTACCCGCGGCACATATTCCGGATGGGACACGCTCGACAGCCGCAACGCCTCGCGTTCGCCAAACGGCGTCGCCAGTTTTGCCAGCGTATGCGCACTGTTCCGCACCCCCATCCGCCAGCGCAGCGACAGCTGTTTCGCCATCGGCGGGCAGAGATGATCGACGGTAATAAACACCAGCTCACCCGCGTCCAGTTTTGCCTGGGCCTGCTCAGCGGTAGTCACCGGCTGCACGCCCAGCGCGTCAAACACCGCTTCACTGGTAATGCGCGTCGCGTCGTCGCTGACGCCGTGCACCAGCACCGGAAAACCGAGCCGGTTCAGCAGCAGCGCCAGTAACGGCGTCAGGTTGCCCTGGCGGCGTGCGCCGTTATAGCTCGGGATCACCATCGGCATCGGCCGGTTAACCGGGGCGTTCAGCTTCATCATCTGCGCCTGCATCGCCTGATAGAAGCCGCGCATTTCAGCTTCGCCTTCGCCCTTGATACGCAGCGCAATCAGGATGCCGCCCAGTTCCAGATCCGGCACCTGACCTGCCAGCATCGCGCTGTAGAGGGCTTCGGCAGTGTCGAAATCGATGTCGCGGGCATGATTTTTTCCGCGGCCGATCTCTTTAATAATTTTATTCAGTTCCATCACTCGCTTCCGGTTAAGTGCGCGACGGCTTAGCGCCGCGTCGGACGTCGTTTACGCACGGTGCATGTGGCCACCGGTGCGGCCGGTATGGCCTCCGGCTCTGGGGTATCGGGCTGCTCAATCGGGAAGATCGGCAACGCCGCCAGCAGTCGGCTACCGTACGCTTTGCTCAGCAGACGGCGATCGTATATCACGATTTCACCGTAACACTGATGGCTGCGAATCAGGCGTCCGACCTGTTGAATCAGGGTAAACGAGGCGCTGGGTAAACTCTGCACCTCAAACGGATAACGCTTCAGGCTCTTCAGCCATTCGCCTTCGGTCAAAATTACCGGACTGTCTACCGGCGGAAAAGCAATTTTATGAATATGCACCTGACTCAGCAGATCGCCTTTTAAATCCAGCCCTTCAGCGAACGATTGCAGGCCAATCAGAATGCTGGTTTCGCCTTTGTTCACCCGCTGACGATGCAGATCGACCAGTCGGCTGCGCGGCTGATCGCCCTGCACCAGCATCGACAGTCGTAAATCGGGCAGGCAGGCGACAAACTGCTGCATCGCCCGGTTACTGGCGAACAGCACCAGCACCCCTTTATGCTGCTTCAGGTTCATTTGCTGACGGAAGAAGCCCGCCATCTCGGCGATGTGATCCGCTTCGTGGGTCATCAGGGGCTCATAGCGCATTTGCGGGATCACCAGCTTGCCCTGCTCAACATGGTTGAACGGGGAATCGAGCGCCACAAAGCGGTCACCGGCTTTCTCGTTGAGACCCGACATCTCCTGCAGGCGGTTAAAACTGTTGAGCGAGCGCAGCGTGGCGGAGGTGACCACCACATGCGGAATCTTACGCCACAGCATCTTTTCCAGCTGATCGCTGACGCGAATCCCGGCGCAGTGAAACAGCAGGTGCGCCTGACCTTCGCGCAGTTCGCGGGTGATCCATTTCGACACCGGCGCGCCAGAGGCTTTTTCCATCGCCGCCAGTCGCCACAGCTTACTGACCGATTCAAACCAGCCGAACTGGCGGTTCAGCTGTAGCAGATTACGGTGCAAGCGCACCACATCGACTTTGCCGGTCTGCTCGCTCAGGGCATTGATCAGGCCTTCGCTCAGGCCACGCAGCGCGTCGCTGAGTTTGAACAGCCGGGCGCAAAGGTCCAGCAGCTCCTGCGGTAACGCCCCGAGCACAAAGCGGTATTCGCCCGGCTGATTGTGCGGCGGCAACAGCGGATTGAGCGCCTGGCTGGTGATGGTCAGCAGTTCGCGCAGCTCCTCGCAGTGCGCTTTCAGCCGCTCCGGATTGGCCAGCGGTGGCGGGGATTTAGGCCGCATCTGGGTCATGATGCTGTCCACCAGCTTGATAAACAGATCCAGCTGCAGGCTGCTCCAGCCAGGGGTGATATCAGCGCTCATCTCCAGCGCATCGCGCGCCACTTCCGGCAGATGATGGCCTTCATCCAGCACCAGCATCAGATTTTTAGCCGGCGGCAACACCGACTCATTCTCCATCGCCGCCATCACCAGTGCATGGTTGGCCACCACCACATCGACCTGCTCTATTTCACGCCGCGCCACGAAAAACGGGCATTCACGATACCAGCGACAGTGGGCGCCGAGGCAGCTGGCTTTATCGGTTGAGAGCCGCTGCCACAGGCTGTCGCTGACGTTTTCCTCGCTGTGATCGCGCAGTCCGTCCCACTGATAGCGATCCAGCGCTTTCTGCAACCGGCCGCACTGCGTCTGCTCCTCTTTGGTACTGCTGATGGCGTCATCATCCAAATAGAGCAGCAGATCGCCCTGCTGATCGTCGTCAGCCGCCAGCGCCGCCAGGTTGCGAGGACAGACGTAACGCCCGCGACCAAAGGCGGCGGTAAAGGTGAGATCGGGGATGATTTTCTTCAGCAACGGCAGATCTTTGGTGAAGATTTGATCCTGCAACGCCACGTTCGCGGTGCTGATCACCAGACGTTTTTCCTGGGCGCGGCTGGTCGCGATGCCGGGGATCAGATAAGAGAGGGTTTTGCCGACCCCGGTTGGCGCTTCGACCGCCAGATGGCGCGCATCATCGCCCGCCAGGCATTTTGCCACTTCAGCAATCATCTGCCGCTGGGCGGCGCGCGGGATAAAATCGGGCACCTGCTGCTGCAGCGCTTTATACCACTGCGCTATCTGGCTTTTTACTGCTGCTGTCAGGGCCATTTTGTTTGTTACCACACCGTAAAAATTGCCTGTATTTTTACACAGTATGCTGGCGGCGTCAGCTTTCAGGACAATTTTTTCGTCTGCGGTTCCACAAGCGGTCACGGATGCCGTCCGGGACTGGCTAACCCAGCAGTTTAAACATATAGGTCGTGGCATCCAGCTCGCCGGTGGTGGATTCGGCGTAGAACGGAATTGCGCCGGCGACCTGCCAGTCGAGCGAGCGATAGAGATCGCTGGCGACATCCCCGCTGCGCGTGTCCAGCACCAGCAGCGTTTTACCCTGCAGTCGCGCCTGCTGTTCCGCCTGCCGCATCAGCTGGCGGGCAATGCCCTGCCGGCGCGCCCGCGGATGCACCAGCAGTTTGGTGACCTCCGCCCGATGGCGGCCGTTGGGCATTGAGCTGCTGTTGAGCATCACCGTCGCCACCACGCTGCCGTGCTGACGCGCCACCCACAATTCGGCATCGCCACTCGCCAGGCTGTAGATGCGATCCTGCCAGAAACGGCCAATCGCCTGATGGTCGGCGGCATCAATAAATCCGACGCTGGCCCCGTCTGCGACGCAGGCCTGCAACACCTGACACAGTTCGGGTAGCGCCTGCTGTGCCTCGCTGGCACTGAGCATCTGATAATTAATCATGGTTTTGCCACCACCAGTAAATAGTGCGCGCCCTCGGTCAGGTGCGCTTCAAAGGCCGATTTTCCCGTCAGATGAAAACGTAAACAGTCGCCGGGACGTAAGCTCCAGCGCTGAGCTGCCATGCTGACGGTCAGGCCGCCTTCACGCAGCCAGATATGCTGTTCCATACCGTGAATCGGTGGTGCGTCGTAATCGATACGCGCGCCGGGGCGTAATTTGCCCTCCACCAGTTCGCATCTAAAATGAGTAACAGGCGGTGACACATTTCGGCGGTGAAAGCCACTGGCCTCATCACTCCATACCGGCTGCTGCTCATATGGGATCAGCAGCTTCGCATCTTCTTCTACTTCACTTAGCAGGCGCGACATGGTTAATCCGTACGCCACGCACAAACGATTAAGCAGTGCGGCGGTGGGGCTGGTCTCGCTGCGCTCAATGCGTGATAATGAGGCGCGGCTGATACCCGTTGCGATTGAAAGCTCATCCAGTGACCAGCCGCGTTGCAAGCGTAATTCCGCCAGCCGCGCAGCCAGGCGTTGTTCTGTATTCAGGTCCGGCATCGCATCCTCTCATAATTGGGAATTATTTCTCTTATGTGAGATATAGCTGAGAAAAGGCGCAGCGGTCAAGTTGTACACTCAAAAATGTATTGTACAACTTAGTTTGCTTCGTTATGGTAATTCCACTCAGATCAGTCTATAGAGGAATTTATGACCCTATACAGTATCGGTGACGTCGCCGAGCGCTGTGGCATAAACCCAGTGACCTTGCGCGCCTGGCAAAGACGTTATGGCTTACTGAAGCCGCAACGTACCGAAGGTGGGCATCGTCAGTTTGATGAAGAAGATGTTCAGCGCATTGAAGAGATCATGCGCTGGATCGAAAGCGGCGTGCCGGTAGGAAAAGTCAAAGCGCTGCTGGAAGGCGGTGATGTTGATGCGCACGACGGCTGGACCACCCTGCAGGATGAACTCATCAGCGTGTTACGCCACGTCAGACCCTCCAAGCTGCGTAACAAGATCGCGGCTATTGGTCGTGAACATCCGGTTGATGCGCTGATCGATCACGTCTTCATGCCGGTGCGCCAGAAGCTCAGTCTCGACCAGAATACCGCCCGCACCATGTGCAGCCTGCTGGATGGATTGTTGATTGATTATGTGGCGTTCTGCCTGACCGGCAGCCGCAAAAAAGCGGGTAAAGATGCGCTGATTATCGGCTGGGGCATTGAGGATCGTACCCGTATCTGGCTGGAAGGCTGGCGGCTGTCGCAACATGGCTGGCGCATCGATGTGCTGGCTGAGCCGCTCGACGTGCCGCGTCCGGAACTGTTTCCCGGCATGAATATGTTTGTATTTACCGGTAAAAAACTGACCCGTCGTCAGCAGGATCAACTGTCACACTGGCAGGAACAGGGCTACGCCGTGCGGTTGCACGAAACACCCTGATGACAAAAACGCACGCTGGGCACTTTGCCTGCTGCCTTGCGCGCGCTATCATTCCCGCCTCATATTCACGCGCTCAGGTTTTCCCATGAACTGGAAAAAAACATTCTTCGCTACGCTGTTTTTCATAATGGCGGCTGGCGGTACCAGCGGTCTGATGCTGGTCGGTTATTCACTCATCGTTCACTCACGCTAAGCCAGCGTTGCAGGCGCTCGAACAGGCGATCGCTGACAATCGCCAGCAGCGCCACCAGTAACGCCCCCTGAATCACATACGCCGTGTTAAACCCGCTTAAGCCGATGATCACCGGTGAACCGAGGCTTTTTGCCCCGACCGTTGAGGCGATAGCAGCGGTGCCAATGTTGATGATCACCGAGGTGCGGATCCCGGCGATAATCACCGGGGCGGCCAGCGCCAGCTCAATCTGCCACAGACGCTGCCATGCGCTCATCCCGACCCCTTCGGCAATCTCCCGGCTGCTGGCGGGTACGCTGTCGAGTCCGGCCAGCGTGCCCTGTAAGATCGGCAGCAAACCGTAGAGCAGCAGCGCTACCACCGCCGGCCAGGCACCAAATCCCATCACCGGCACCGCTATCGCTAATACCGCCACCGGCGGAATGGTTTGTCCGGCCGCCACCAGCGTTTCCATCAACGGCCGGAACGCCCGACCGGCGCGCCGGGTCACTATCACCCCGCTGCCGACGCCGATAACCATCGCCAGCAGGCTGGCGGTGATCACCAGAAACAGGTGCGCCAGCGTCAGTTGCCAGAAGGTCTCCTGCTGATAAAGCGGCCGCGCCAGCTCGGGAAACCAGCGGTGGAACAGCGGCCCGCTATAGGGCATCAGCGTCAGCAGCGCAGCATACAGCAGCACCAGCCAGAGCAGCGGATCGGTCAGCCAGCGCATGCGGGGTCCTCACGCAGCGTCAGCAGATCGTGAAAATAGAGCACGCCCAGGGGCTGCTGCTGTTCATCAATCACCGGCAGTTTGTCAGTACGCCGGGTAATAAACTGCGACAGCGCTTCGCGGAGCGTCAGCCCGGCGGCGATCGGTTCGCCCGCCAGCCATTCACCGCGCCGCACGGCATTGCCGACCTGTCCAAGCGACAGCAGCCGCACGCCCATTTCGCTGCGGCCAAAGAAGTCACGTACAAACTCATTTTTCGGCTGGGTCAGCAGCTCAACCGGTTTACCCTGCTGGACAATCTCACCGTTATCCATCAGCACGATGCGGTCGGCCAGCGTCAGCGCCTCATCGATGTCATGGGTCACCAGCACAATGGTGCGTCCCGACAGCCGGTGAATACGCAGCATCTCCTGTTGCAGCGCGCCGCGGGTCACCGGGTCGAGCGCGCCAAACGGTTCATCCATCAGCAACACCTCCGGATCGGCCGCCAGCGCACGCGCCACGCCAACCCGCTGCTGCTGTCCGCCGGAAAGCTGATGCGGATAACGGTTCAGCAGCTGCGCATCGAGGTTGAGCAGCGTCAGCAACGCCTCTATCCGCTGCGTAACCTGCGGTTTTGACCAGCCGAGCAGCGCCGGCACCGTGGCGATATTTTTCTCTACCGTCCAGTGAGGAAACAGGCCAATCGACTGAATGGCATAGCCCATCCGCCGCCGCAGCGCGCGGGCATCAAGCTGACGAATCGACTCGCCGGCGAAACGGATCTCGCCGCTGTCGAACTCGACCAGCCGGTTAATCATCTTCAGGGTGGTCGATTTACCGGAACCGGAGGTGCCCAGCAGCACGCAGAACTCCCCTTCCGCCACCGTCAATGAGAGATCGCTGACCGCCGCTTTGCCGTTAAAGGCGCGCGAGACGCGGTTAAATTCAATCATCTTTTTTCTCCAGCAGTGAGATCAGCAGGCGGAACAGCGCATCTACGGTGACCGCCAGCGCGATCACCGGGATCACCCCGAGCAGCACCAGATCCAGCGCGCTGCTCAGCAGGCCCTGGAAAATAATCGCGCCAAAGCCGCCGGCACCAATCAGCGCCGCGACCACCGCCATGCCCAGAGTTTGCACCACCACCACCCGCAGTCCCGCCAGCCACACCGGCAAGGCCAGCGGTATATCAACCGCGAAAAACTGTTGCCGGCCGCTCATCCCTACGCCGCGTGCGCTTTCGCGCACCTCCTGCGGCACCTGTTGCAAACCGACCACCACGCTGCGCACCAGCGGCAGTAAAGCGTAAAGCACCAGCGCAATCAGCGCCGGAGCCATACCGATGCCACTGACACCCCAGGCACCCAGCCACGGAAAACGCTGGGCCAGGCCAGCCAGCGGCGCAATCAGCAGGCCAAACAGCGCCACCGAAGGCACCGTCTGAATCACATTCAGTACGCCAAATACCCCGCTCTGCCAGCGCGGCTGCCGGAACAGCAGAATGCCCAGCGGCAGCGCGATGATCAGCGCCGGCAGCACGGTGCCCGCCAGCAACGTCAGATGGCGCACCAGCGCGCCGTCAAATACCGCCTGGCGATTGGCATACTCTTTTAGCAGGGAGAGATCGTTAAGCTGGCCGCTGAACAGCAGCAACAGCGGCAGCAGCCACACCTGCAGGTTAAGCAGCAGCTGTGCCAGCCGGTGGCGGGTCAGTTGCCGCACCGTGTCGGTGATCAGCAGAAGCAGCAGCGCCCCGCTGCACCACAGGCCGCTGGCAAAGCTGGTGCGAGCCAGCCGACTGCCGTGTTGACTCAGCAGTGTCGCCTGATTGCCGCTCAGCCAGATCATCGCCGCCAGCATCAGTTCGGCCGACAACAGCGCCAGGCTGAGGCTGACGCGCGACGGCGGACACCACAGCAGCAGCCACAGCACCGCCAGCGGCGGCAGCACTACTGCCGACTGGCTGATCTGCCAGCCCATCAGCGGCGCGCCTGCCACCAGCCGGTTCGGCGCGAAGGTCAGAAACGGCAGCGCCACCAGCGTCAGGCTCAGCAGTGCCAGCAGCAGTAGCGCGACCGGCTGCTGACCGGGACGTCGTATCGCTTCCCGCGATATCTGCATCGGTTACAGCAGCTTCTGCTGTTGCAGCCACTCTTTCGCCACGCTGCTGGCGTCCTGGCCGTCGACCGCAATTCTGGCGTTCAGCTGCTGCAGCGTTTTCTCGTCCAGCGCGCTGAATACCGGCTTCAGCCAGTCGCCAATCTGCGGATAGGCTTTCAGTACCGATTCACGGATCACCGGCGTCGGCGCGTAGATCGGCTGCACGCCTTTTGGATCGGTCAGCGTCTGTAATCCCAGCGCCGCCACCGGACCGTCGGTGCCGTAGGCCATCGCCGCGTTAACGCCAGAAGTTTGCTGCGCCGCCGCGCTAATGGTAACGGCAGTATCACCGCCGGCCAGCGACAGCAGCTGATCCTGCTTAAGGTCGAAACCGTAGGCTTTTTCAAAGGCCGGCAGCGCGTCACTGCGTTCGATAAATTCTGCCGAGGCCGCCAGCTTGAAGGTGCCGCCCTTTTTCAGCCAGGCACTGAGGTCGGCCAACGAGGTCAGCTGGTTTTTCTCTGCCAGATCCTTACGCACCGCAATAGTCCAGGTGTTGTTGGCTGGCGCAGGCGTCAGCCACACCAGATGATTTTTTTCGGCATCCAGTTTTTTAACTTTCTCGTAGCCTTCACGGGCATTTTTCCAGGCACTGTCTTTTTCGTCATTGAAGAAAAAGGCACCGTTGCCGGTATATTCCGGATAGATATCCAGTTCCCCGGCGGTGATAGCGCCGCGCACCACCTGAGTGGTACCCAACTGAATTTTATTGACGGTTTTAACGCCATGCTTCTCCAGCACCTGCAAAATCACGTTGCCCAGCAGTGAACCTTCAGTATCAATTTTCGAACCGACCCGCACCGGATCGGCAGCGTGTGCGATGCCCAGACTGAGCAGCAAAGCACTGATTCCTATCAAACCCCGAACGTTGATCATGACCTGTTCCTTATCGCGTGTTATCGCCTGTTGTTATTGAGTGTTGTTATCGATTTTTTCACCCTGGTGATTCAGGATTGCGCATCGCGGTACCCGACGCTGTCACGAGGATTCGGTGCAGCGGCAGCGCCGCAATGAATGCCGTCGCCTGACGCAGAGCGGTTTGGTTAGCTGCCTTAAAAGCGTAGCCTGGCTGTGCCGCCCCGTAGATGACTTTATCGCAAATTAATAACAATTTGAGACTAAAAACTTATTATTCATAACTGAAATGAATTTACGTCTGGGCGTCTAAACGGCTATCCTCGATGACCTGTTTTTATAATAAAAGACTCACAACATCATGACCGACCTGATCTCTTCAGCCCATGTGGCCACAACAGGGAGTGCGCCGAGCGGCGAAACGCAGTGGATACGCAGCGCGGCGGATGTCTCCCGCCTGGTAAACAGCGGCGACAGCGCCCGCAATAACGCGCGCATTGTGGTTGCCATCGCGCTCGGTGGCGTATTTCTCGACGCCTACGATCTCGGCGCACTGGCGTTTGGTATCAAAGACGTGGCGCGTGAATTTAATCTGACCCCGACCGGCACCGGCATGATCGCCTCGTCCATCACCTTCGGGGCGATCATCGGCGCGCTGATCGGCGGATACCTGACCGATAAAATTGGCCGTTATCGGGTTTTCATGGCCGATATGTTTTTTTTCGTGGTGGCGGCAATCGCCTGTGCGTTTGCGCCAAACGAATATGTGTTAGGCGGCGCGCGTTTCGTGATGGGGCTCGGCGTCGGCATCGATCTGCCGGTGGCGATGGCCTTCCTGGCAGAGTTTTCGAAGCTGCGCGGTAAAGGCAATAAAGCGGCCAGCGTGGCGATGTGGTGCCCGACCTGGTACGCAGCGATCAGCATCTCCTATCTGCTGGTGCTGCTGCTCTACGCGGTGCTGCCGGAAAGCCATACCGACTGGCTCTGGCGATTGATCCTCGGCTTTGGCGCAGTACCGGCCATTATCATTATCGCCATTCGCAGTCGTTACATGAGCGAGTCGCCGGTGTGGGCCGCCAATCAGGGCGATCTGCAGGCGGCCGCCTCAATCTTACGCAGCGCATGGAATATTAACGCTCAGGTGGCACCCGATGCGGCACTGGCGCCCACCCGACCGGCGCGACCAGCCAGCTGGCGTAACTACGGCGCGCTGTTGCAGGGTGTCTATCGACGCCGCACCGTGCTGGCGACCATTACCTCTATCGCCTCCTCGTTTGCCTATAACGCCGTGGCGTTTGGCCTGCCGGTCATCATCTCCAGCTTCTTTGCCCAGTCGATGCTGACCACCATTCTGGTGTCGCTGGCGCTGAATCTGCTGTTTGCGTTTGTCGGCGGCATTCTGGCGGTACGGCTGGTGCCGCGTCTCGGGGCGTGGAGGATGTCAGTGGCTGGTTATGCCTGTCAGTGCGTGGCGCTGCTCGGGCTGGCGCTGATCGGTCGCCCGGAAGGCGGTCAGGAAGCGGCGCTGGCGATTGGTATGCTGGCGCTGTTCCTGTTTGGTCAGGGCTTCGGTCCCGGCTCGCATACCATGACTTTTGCCTCACTCAGCTATCCGACCTCGCTGCGTGGCGTGGGGGTTGGCTTTAACCAGACGCTGATGCGTGGCAGTTCGACCCTGTCGCTGTTCCTGTTTCCGGTGCTGGTCGCGGCGCTGGGGACCGGGGTGTTCTGGGTCATTTTTCTCGCCCCGCTGGCGGGTCTGCTGGCGTTGCTGGCGATCCGCTGGGAACCGTCAGGTTATGATGTGGATGCCGAGGATTTTGAGCTGCAGCGTTGATCCCGAATAGCTTCTCAGGATGTAGCGATAACGGCTGCGGAAGGTAAAGCGAGGGGAGCGTACGTCGCTAGCAAAGCAGCGCGAGCCGTGCATGGCCCGTGCTGAGCCTGCCTTAAACAGCGATTTTGCAAAGGAGGTATGCTGCGCGTTATCGACGACCAGAACCGCACCTTAGCGTGCGGTTTTTTTATGCCGGAAACGCGTCGAGATGGGCCGGAATGCGCGGAAAAGTATGCAAAAACCACGGCGTGAACTGCTGCGGCTGCTGGCGCATCTGTTGTTCAATGGTCGCCAGTGAACGGTAATCAAAAGCGTCAGCCTCCTGCGGATTAAGCTGTGGCAGGCGATCACAAACCGCAAAGAAGACGTGACCATATTCGTGTTCGGTCAGGCCATTACTCAGCGGCAGGTTGTAGCTCAGCTCAAACATCGGCGTCAGGCTGACCTCCATTCCCATCTCTTCGCGCAGACGCCGTTCAGCGGCATCCTGGGTTGATTCATGGGGATAAGGATGACCGCAGCAGGTGTTACTCCACAAACCACCACAGTGATATTTATCGCTGGCGCGCCGCTGTAACAGCAGCTCCTGCCGGGAATTGAAGACGTAGACCGTCACCGCGCGGTGCAGTAATCCTTTTTCATGCACTTCCAGCTTTTCCATTTTGCCGGTGGGACGATCGAGGTGGTCAACGAGGATAACTTCAATAGCAGACATGGCGTTTCCTTGAGATTATTCCCAACTATTCTGGCACAAGATTGCCAGTTTGGGCGGTCACAACGCGGAATTTTTAACGGCAGCCAGTCTGGGATAGGCGGATGAGGCGGGAAGAAAATCAGGCCAGCAAGGCTGGCCTGAGGAGGGATTACAATCTGAAGCTCTGCACCACCCGTTCCAGCTGGGTGCTTTGCACTTCCATCGCCTGTGCCGCAGCCGATACCTGCTCCACCAGCACGGCGTTCTGCTGAGTGGTGCCGTCAAGCTGGGTGATCGCGACGTTAACCTGCTCAATCCCCATGCTCTGTTCGCGGCTGGCCGACATGATTTCGCTCATCAGTGTGGTGACGCTGCTGACGCCCTGCATCAGCTCATCCATGGTTTGTCCCGCCTGTTCCACCAGTGCGCTACCGGCATCAATGTTCGACACCGACTCTTCGATCAATTTTTTGATCTCACGCGCTGAGTTAGCCGAGCGCTGTGCCAGGTTACGCACTTCCGACGCCACCACGGCAAACCCGCGCCCTTGCTCACCGGCCCGCGCCGCTTCCACCGCGGCGTTAAGCGCCAGGATATTGGTCTGGAAGGCGATGCTGTCGATCACGCTGATGATATCGACCACTTTACGCGAGGAGTGATGGATCTCGCCCATGGTGGTCACTACCTGACGTACCACTTCCGTCCCGCGCGCCGCCACCTGTGACGCATCGCCGGCCAGCTGGTTAGCGTGCGTGGCGTTGTCAGCATTCTGGCGCACCGTGCCGGTCAGCTGCTCCATCGAGGCCGCAGTTTCGACAATCGAACTGGCCTGATCTTCAGTACGTGACGAGAGGTTGGCGTTGCCGCTGGCAATCTCACGCGAGGCGGCGGTAATCGCCAGCGCGCTGTCGCCGACCTGCTGCATCAGCCCCTGCAGGTAGCTGATAAACTGGTTGAAGCTTTGCGCCACCGCGTTAAATTCCGGGCTGTTGCTGGCCGGCAGACGTTGAGTCAGATCCGCACCGCCGGTCGACAGGGCTTCGATATTGCTGTTGAGCACGCTGAGGCGTTTCATCATGGCACGCACAAAACCGAGCAGCACCAGCAGCAGGATCACCGCCAGCGGGATCTGCACCAGGCCCAGACGGGTCAGCATATTGTGAGACTGCGCTTTCAGCAGGCTGGTCGGCAGGCTACTGGCGAGATACCACGGGCTGCCCGGGATCGCCTGCACTAACAGCGTCTGCTCACCGTCGTTGCTGTCAAAGGTGGTCTCCAGCGGCTGATTACCGATGCCACTCAGCAGCGATTTCAGCGGCGCGGCCATCGGCAACGGCACGTCGGCCAGGTTTTCCAGTTTCGGTGCCGCGTTCACCAGCGCACCGTTACCGACCACTTTGCCGTCGGCTTCTACGATCAGCACGTTACCGTGAATCGCCTCGCCCATCTGTTTTGCCAGCTGGTTAAAGAAGCCGAGCGTGACGTCAATGGTCGCAACGCCCCAGACGGTCCCGTCGCGATAGATCGCCATGGCGCAGTTAGTGCGCGGCTGCGGACTGGCTGCATCCTGGTAAGCTTTGGCCCAGGCGCACTGCCCTTTCTCTGCTGCCATGCCATCTTTGTACCAGGACTGCTCCCAGTATTTGTCAGCCGCATCGGAGTTCCAGTAGGTGTTGACCTGCAGTTCGTTGCTGGCGTTGCGGGCAAAGAAGCTGCTGTTTTTCTCTTTTGCCGGATCGCGACGATTCGGCAGTGGCCAGATCCCGCCGCCAAACACGTTACTGTCCTGATACTGGTTCACCAGCGTCGGCAGTAAGGTGTCGATGGTGGCGCTATCCATCACAGACGCGGCCTCGGTGATAGCGCGCTGCTGCGCCTGAACCCGGTTCATCTGTTCAACGATGCCGGACGCCAGGGAATCAACCTGATAGCGAACCAGACGGCTTTCGCTGTCAATCAACTGTGGAGCGACAAACTGGTTAATCACCCAGACGGTGATCAACAGGAGTGCAACGAAGAAAGCGATGAGTGTTGCAGTGAAGCGGGACTGTGTTGTTTTTAACATCTTTGTTCCCCTGGACCTGGTGTGGCGCGATTGCCTTATCCGGGTTAACGGCGCGGCCCAGCGGAACTTGAGATGAGCAGGATCACAGATTTGAAAAATGGCTGATTAGCCTGAGAATTTAGTATTACGCCTGGCGACGTGTCGTCGCCAGGCGGCCGGAAGCGACCGGGTCGGGCACTACTCCGGCGAATCCACCACCTGCTGACGCGGCCGGAAGATATGGTTATTGCCGTCTGCCGTCAGCCGCTCGCGCAGCTGTTGTCCGCCGTGCTCATCAGCCTGGGCGAACTGGCGTTCCGCCTCGGTAATCGGGGTAGTCCACAGCAGCGTGGGTCGATCGCCGTCGCGCTTCGGCAGTTTGAACTGCGCGCTCTCGCTGGCCAGTTCACCCGCCAGTAAAAAGCTGTCAAAGCCGACCGGTGCCACTTCTGACGCCAGGGTGTGCCCTTCCCCCAGCCAGGTGAGGCGCGCCCACGGCAGATGCACAAACTCCGCCAGCGCGCTGGCCATCTGCACCGCATTGCCTTCGGTCATCACTTCACCGTCAACCGCCATGCCCAGTTCGATACGGCGATACTGCGGCGCCAGCTCATCAAACAGATAATCGACCTGCGGCATCGGCCGGATACTCATGCCGAGCGTCAGGAAGTACCAGACGCCCTGGTGCCAGTGCTGGGAAATCGCCATCGGAGGCCAGCTGCCCTGATCGATGGCGTAATATTTCACCGACTCGCCAAAGCGGGCCTGATAGCAGGCCATTAAATCCTGCTGCACCTTATCCCACTCACTGCCGTCGTGCCATTCACGCCAGAACTGACGCTGCTGCTCGGCGCGGGCGTAATAGTCGTTGGTGGAAGCCGATCCGAGCGGCGCCGTCAGTCGGTTTTTTTTGATGCAGCCGGCAGAGAAGCTGACCTGCTTATCCTGATACAGGCTCCAGCCTGGGATCACCGCCAGCAACTGGCCGTAATACCACAAGGCCGCGCCATCATCACTCGGCTCCCACAGCACCTGCAGGCCTGCCGGATCGAGTTCCGGCTCGGCTTCCAGATTACGGCAATATTCGGCGCTGAGCAGCGGCGCAATGCCCTGCTCCATCGCTTCACGATCTTCCTGTGCCGGTGCCGGCAGCAGATTACGTAACCAACAGCCGCGCACCGCGTACTGGCTGCGAAACAGATCGGTCGGCCAGATGTAAAAATAGGCGGTACGCGCATCCTGCTCGACAATCGCGGTCAGGGTGCGTTGCTGATTGTGGACTTCAGCAATCAGGGATTTGTACGTCATAGTGCCTCGACAAAGCCTGGAGGAATCCATTTTCCCCGAGAATAGAGCAGGATCGTGACTGCCGCCATCTGAGACAAGGGTAATAGTCTCAAAGTGCGTCATCGAGTCGAGTATGGCGGAGTCAGATTCGGGCGGGAGGGGGTCGGCCGCAGAGGCGGATGCGCTGCGTTTAGCCGACTGAAAATGAAAGCGCACCGGCGCGGATCGGGCGGTCATCAGACCGGATGGCGGCCCATCCTGACCATCGCCCGATACCAGGCACCGCGCTGAATCGACCAGCGTAAACCGACGGCAATCGCCGCAATCTGCTGATCGATCACCGCCTGCTGCCAGCGGCCGATTTCACGGCCCGACATCGCCTGCGCCCAGTCCGGCATCAGGCCAAAGCCTGACTTCAGCATCACTTTCATTACCGGTCTGGCCTGCCAGCTTGGGGCGGGCGCGTTCATTAGCAGGCGCGTCACTTCCGCCGTGCGCTGATCAAAACGCAGTTCCGAACGCATCTGTTGCAGGTAATCCGCAACATCGACGACGCTTTTCGGTACCTTTTCCGCTCCCAGCGCTTCGGCGATCAGCGCGGCTTCCTGATAATAGCGATCCTGATCGGCGCGACTGAGGCGCGGATTTTTATAGCGCAGATGGGCAGCCAGAAAACGGCTGGTTTCCGCCACGTGTACCCAGGTCAGCAGATGAGGATCGCTGGCGGCATACGTTTTACCGGCGCTGTCGACGCCGCTGACTTTAAGGTGAATACGCTTCACCCGCTCAATCAGCGTATGTGCATCCTGGGTGTTACCAAAGGTGGTGACCGCGATGAACTGGCTGGTGCGCCGCAGGCGACCCATCATATCCTGACGAAAGTTAGAGTGATCCCAGACGCCAGCCAGCGCAGCCGGGTGCAGCATCTGTAACAGCAGCGCACTGATACCGCCGCACATCATTGAGGTAAAATCACCGTGTACCTGCCAGATGATGCTGTCCGGGCCAAACAGGCCGGGATCGCCGGGCGGCTGAGAAATGTCGAATTCATTCAGCGACAGGCCGTTAAGACGAAACACCTGTTGCTGGATGCGGTCACGCAGATTAATCATGATGGCTCTGATAACGGAAAGAATGCGGCGCGCCGTAACGTCTGGCGCGCCGCATCTCCCTCGGGAAGCAAAGAGGGACGGTTATAAATAGTCGAACTGTGCGTGCTGGGTACGAACCGAATCCAGCCCGATCATCACGTTGAATTTACCCGGTTCTGCCACCTGCTGCATCTGCTGGTTCCAGAACTTCAGCGCATCGACATCAATCTTAAAGGTCACGGTCTGCGACTCGCCCGCTTTCAGCATGATGCGCTTAAAGCCGCGCAGTTCCTGAACCGGCCGACTGATGGAGGCAACCGGATCGTTCAGATACAGCTGCACCACCGTTGCACCGTCGCGCTTGCCGCTGTTGGTCACCGTGACGCTGGCGTCAATGCTGCCGTTACGCGGCATGGTCGGTGAGGACATTTTTACCGGCGACACGGTGAAAGTGGTATAGCTCAGGCCATAGCCAAACGGATAGAGTGGGCCGTTAGCCGCATCGTAATAGTGCGAGGTGTATTTGTTCGGCTTCTCCGGGTTATACGGACGGCCGGTCGGCAGATGGTTGTAATAGATCGGAATCTGACCGACTGAACGCGGGAAGGAGACCGGCAGCTTGCCCGACGGATTGTAATCTCCGAACAGCACGTCAGCGATGGCATTGCCGCCTTCGGTGCCGCTGAACCAGGTTTCCAGCATCGCATCGGCCATCCGGTCTTCATTCACCAGCGCCAGCGGACGGCCATTCATCAGCACAATCACCAGCGGTTTGCCGGTAGCCTTCAGCGCGGCTAACAGCTTCTGCTGGCTGGCCGGGATCACCAGGTCGCTGCGGCTGGAGGCTTCATGCGCCATGCCCTGCGCTTCACCGACCGCCGCAACCACCACATCTGCCTGCTTCGCTTTGGCCACCGCATCATCAATCAGCTGCTGCGGCGAACGCGGATCGACCGACACCGCCTGCTCATACAGGTTGAGGAAGTCCTGAATGCCTTTGCTATCGGTGATGTTGGCGCCTTTTTCATACAGCAGCGTCGCTTTGCCGGCCGTGGCATTGCGCATTCCCTGCAGCAGCGAAATGGACTGCTTCGCTACGCCGGCCGCCGACCAGCTGCCCATGATGTCGCGCTGACTGTCCGCCAGCGGGCCAATCAGGGCAATGGTGCCCGACTTCTTCAGCGGCAAGGTCTCCAGCCGGTTTTTCAGCAGCACCATACTTTTGCGTGCGACATCGCGCGCTTCGGCCCGATGCAGGCGACTTTCGGCGTTGGTATCCTGAGGATCGCTCTCTTTCGGCCCCAGATGGCTGTACGGATCGTTAAACAGCCCCATGTCATATTTGACGTTGAGCACGTGACGCGCCGCATCGTCGATCTCGGCCATGCTGACCGCGCCGCTCTTCACCAGATCGGGCAGATATTTGCTGTAATATTCGTCGCTCATGCTCATATCGACGCCCGACTTCAGCGCAATACGCACCGCATCCTGCGGATCGCTGGCCACGCCATGCTTAATCAGTTCTTTAATGGCACCGTGATCGCTGATGGTGATGCCTTTGAATTTCCACTTATCGCGCAGCAGATCTTTCAGCAGCCAGCTATCCGCGGTGGCCGGTACTCCATTGATTGAATTCAGCGCCACCATCACGCCGCCGCTGCCCGCATCCAGCGAGGCTTTATAGGGCGGCAGATAATCCTGGAACATCCGCTGCGGACTCATGTCGACGGTGTTGTAATCGCGTCCGCCTTCCACTGCGCCATACAGCGCGAAGTGTTTAACGCTGGTCATGATGTTATAGCGATCGGCCGCGCTTTTGCCCTGCATCGCCTGCACCATGCTGCGGCCCATTTCGCCGGTCAGGTAGGTATCTTCGCCGAAGCCTTCTGAGCCACGGCCCCAGCGCGGTTCACGGCTGACGTCCACCATCGGCGCCCAGGTCATGTTGAGTCCGTCGTCGGCGGCCTCATAGGCGGAAACCCGTCCCACCTCTTTTACTGCATCAAGATCCCAGCTGGCGGCCAGGCCGAGCGGGATCGGAAAAATAGTGCGCTGCCCGTGAACCACATCGTAGGCGAAGAACAGCGGAATTTTCAGCCGGCTGAGCTGCATCGCCTGATCCTGCATCGCGCGGATATCCTGACGGGTAACGGTATTGAAAATCGCGCCAACCTGACTTTTCTTGATCATCTCACGGATGACTTCTTTTGGATTATCAGGCCCGACGCTGATTAAACGCAGCTGGCCGATCTTCTCATCCAGCGTCATTTTGGTCAGCAGATCGTTGACGAACGCATCCCGCGCCTGTTCGGTCATCGGGTGGTTACCTGGCATTGTCTCAGCCAATGCCGGTTGCATCGCGAGGGAGACAGCGAGACTAACAGAGTAAATCCATTTCATCAGGGTGGGTTCTCTTAAGTAACTGCGCAATATCGAATAAACAGGCGGCAGTGTGCCACAAGAAGAGAATAGCAGGTAGCCTGCCGGTGTCACACTGCGTTGCAGTGAGTTGACGTGCTACAGTAATGACGCACTGATAAGACAAGGGAATTGCCCATGAAACAGACCTCTGCCCTGCTCTCTGACTTACGCCGCCTGGTCGGCCCCGCCCATCTGCTCACCGAACCTGAACAGACCGCCCGTTACCGTAAAGGCTTTCGCTCCGGCGAAGGCGACGCGCTGGCGGTGGTGTTCCCTGCCACCCTGCTGGAGCTGTGGCGGGTGCTGCAAACGCTGGTGAACGCCGATGCCATTATTCTGATGCAGGCGGCCAATACCGGCCTGACAGAAGGCTCCACCCCGCACGGCGACGATTACGATCGCCCGCTGGTGATCATCAGCACCCTGCGGCTGGATAAGCTGCAGTTAATTGATGACGGTAAGCAGGTGCTGGCGTTCCCGGGCAGCACGCTCTATCAGCTGGAAAAAGTGCTGAAGCCGCTAGGACGCGAACCGCATTCGGTGATTGGATCGTCGTGCATTGGGGCGTCGGTGCTGGGCGGGATTTGTAATAACTCTGGCGGATCGTTGATCAAACGCGGCCCGGCCTACAGCGAAATGGCGCTGTACGCGCAGATTGATGCGCAGGGAAAACTGCGGCTGGTTAACCACCTTGGCATCGATTTAGGCCAGTCACCGGAAGAGATCCTCGGCCGGCTGGATGACGATCGCTGGCAGCAAACTGATGTCCATCATGACGGTCGCCACGCCTCCGATCACGATTACGCCAGCCGGGTGCGTGAAGTCGATGCCGATACGCCAGCCCGCTATAACGCGGATGCACGCCGCCTGTTTGAGGCATCGGGCTGTGCCGGTAAACTGGCGGTGTTCGCCGTGCGTCTCGACACCTTTGCCACCGAGCCTCAGCAGCAGGTGTTTTATATCGGCACCAACGATCCGAGCGTGCTGAGCGATATCCGTCGCCACATGCTGGCGCACTTCAGTAACCTGCCGGTGGCGGGCGAATATATGCACCGCGACATCTATGACATCGCTGAAGTCTATGGCAAAGACACCTTCCTGATGATCGACAAGCTGGGCACCGACAAGATGCCGCTGTTTTTCACCCTGAAAGGCCGCGTTGACGCCTGGCTGAGCAAACTGTCGTTTATTAAACCGCACTTCAGCGACCGGCTGCTGCAGCGCCTGAGCCGGCTGTTCCCGGCCCACCTGCCGAAACGCATGAAGCAGTATCGCGACAAGTATGAACACTATCTGATGCTGAAGATGTCAGGCGAGGGCGTAGCAGAAGCCCGCAACTATTTACGCGACTACTTCCGCGAAGGCGGCGGCGAATTCTTTGAATGTGAAGGCAAAGAAGGGGCTCACGCTTTTCTGCATCGCTTTGCCGCGGCGGGCGCGGCGGTGCGTTATCACGCGGTGCACGCAGATGAGGTGGAAGATATTCTGGCGCTGGATATCGCCTTGCGCCGCAACGATCCGGACTGGTTTGAAACCCTGCCCGAGGCGATAAAAGCCTCACTCAGCCATAGCCTCTACTACGGCCACTTCTTCTGTCATGTGTTCCATCAGGACTACATCGTCAGGAAAGGGGTCGATGCGCATGCCCTGAAGGCGCAGATGCTGGAGATTTTACAGGCGCGCGGTGCGGAATATCCGGCTGAGCACAACGTCGGACACCTCTATCAGGCCAAACCGCAGCTGGCGGCGTTTTACCGGCAACTCGATCCCACCAACAGCTTCAATCCGGGCATCGGCAAAACCAGTAAACTGAAAGGCTGGGCGGTCAGACAGCCTTAAGCTTTCCCCGTTAGCGCGTCTGCTGCCAAAGCCTGCCGATCTGAGCAGGCTTTTTTTACGGGTTTATCCGGTTTTGTTGAATATTTTCATCGTCGCCATATTTTTTCATCCGGATTGTTTACGTCAGCCAATATTTATCATCCATAAAATCAACATTCATTATTATATTGTGATGGCTTTATTTTCGCATTATTTCTTTCTGCGTAACCTTTCACAAAATATCGTTCTCCTCATTGATAATTCGCGCTGCGAAAAATAGATTGGCCCCGGTGTTCGTTTATGACACCCCGCACCCTGTCACTCTTTGCAGCAAGGAATCGCAATGCGAAAATTTAATTACGCGTTAGCTTTAATGGAATTAGTTATTTTAATAACTGCCTGTTACGCGTTATTCTTCCAGCCGGTGAAGGCGGCTGGCTTTACCGACGATTCTTCGCTGGGCGGTAATCTTTTTTACTGGCAGCGTCAGCGTGATCGAAAAGAGATCGACCCGAACAGTGAGCACAACGGTGAATATCGGGCTAACCTGCACCACACTACGCTTAACGCTAATCTCGACTTCCAGTCAGGGTATGCCGCCAACTGGCTGGGCCTCGATCTCGCCGTGTTCGGTGCAGCCGAACTGGCCCATAGCGGCCCGGCCGCGCCGAATGAAATTGGCTTTAGCCGGGCACGTAATCGCTGGGATGAAGCGTGGCAGGGCGACACCCGCGGTGCCTCGCTGTATAAAGCGGCGCTGAAAGCCCGATATCAGAACTACTGGTTACGGGCGGGTTATATTCAGCCAGCCGGACAGACATTAATTGCGCCACACTGGAGCTTTTTACCCGGCACCTATCGCGGCGCGGAAGCCGGTGCAATGTATTATTTTGGCCAGGCGGGCGAATTATCGTTTTCATATCTGTGGAGCGATAAATATAAAGCACCCTGGTATCGTGATTTATATCATTTCCGACAGGCCGATGGCGTATCAGATATTCGTTACCTGCACGCATTCGGCATTAAATATGATTTCAAAAACAGTCTGGTGCTGGAAGGCGCTGTTGGTCAGTCAGCTGGCTATATCAATCAATATTTTGCTAAAGCGTCATGGGCCATTCCGCTTATTGGCAGCGATCTGCGAACCAGTTATCAATTTTACGGCGCGCAGGATAAACAGCACGGCGGAGCCAGCAATGTCAGTGATGTTTATGACGGCCTCGCCTGGTTACAGGCGATCACCTTCGGCTATACCGTCGGTCCGGTCGATTTGCGGCTCGAGGGCAGCTGGGTCAAAGCAGAAGGCAATCAGGGCTTCTTCTTACAGCGCATGACCCCAGGCTACGCCAGCTCCAATGGCCGTCTGGATATCTGGTGGGATGCCCGCTCTGACTGGAACGCCAACGGTGAAAAAGCAATCTTTGCCGGTGCCCTGCTCGATTTAACGCCGTGGCAGCTGGCGGGATGGAAAGTGGGCGGTTCCTGGGTCTGGGGCTGGGATGCAAAGCCTTCCAGCCAACCCGCCTTCGATCAGCGCCAGCGGCTGACTGAATCAGCCTGGAACCTCGATCTGATCTACCAGATTCAGCAGGGTCGCGCCAAAGATACGCTGTTTAAGCTGCACTACACCCGCTACGACAATCACAGCAATCTGCCCAGCTACAGCGGCGGCTACGGCAACATTTTTCAGGATGAGAAGGATATCAAGCTGATGGTGATCGCACCTTTCACCCTGTTCTGACTTTGCGGCTCTGACCCGGCTATCGCTTCTGCCGACATAAGGATATAGAAAATGGTAAACCCTCGTTTTTTCGCGCTCAGCCTGCTGAGCGTTGCCCTGGCCAGTCACGCCAGCCTGTCCGACCAGCAGATTGTTAATCAAATCAGCCAGTTCGGCGTCACTTATCAGGTGACCGATAATCTGGCTGCCCTGCACGGCACAAACTGCGCCGCACTGGGTGCCGACTGGTCTTCCTGTAACCGCGCCACCCTTACCCTGACCAATCATGGCCCGGCGCTGACCAGCAAAAACTGGGCAATCACCATGAGCAACGTGCACCAGACGCTGCGGGTAGATAACGACCAGTTTAAGATGACGCACGTTGTTGGCGATCTGACACGCCTGGAGCCAACCGACAACTTCACCGGTATTGGCGCGGGTGAATCGGTGACGATCCCAATCGTTAACGAGTACTGGCAGCTGTTTATCACCGATGTGATGCCGCGCTGGTATGTGACCGCCGGGGCGGCGACGCCAAAAATTATTGCCAGCACCGACAGTGAGGATCTGAGTCAGTTTGTGCTGCCCTTCGGCGATAACTGGCGACGCAGCGCCGACGACCAGAACATCCTGATGCAGCCGGTCAGCCGTTTTGATAAAAACAGCGATATCGCCACCCTGCCGGCCTCGGCGTTACGCGGTCAGATCAGCCCGACGCCGCTTGAGGTCAAAATTCACCCGAATGATGCCACGCTCAGCCACGGCGTGAAGCTGTCGCTTAACGGACTCAACACTGCCACTCGCCAGGTGGTCAGCCAGCACTTCGAACGGGTGGGGGTTAAATAGAGTGCGGCAGGCTACGCGATCGCCAGCGAAATCCGGCCCGACCATTTCAGTGGCAAACTGGCGAAGGCCGGTGCCTACCAGCTGAATATCAACAGCCGCAGCGCCCGGGTGGTGGGCTACGATGCCGCCGGCGCTTTTTATGGTCTGATGTCGATTCTGTCGCTGGTGCCTGCCGACGGCACAGCGCAGATCGCCACGCTGGAAGCGCGGGATGCGCCGCGTTTTGCCTATCGCGCCGCCTTTCTGGATGTGGCGCGTAATTTCCACAGTAAGCAGGCGGTGCTGCGGTTGCTCGATCAGATGGCGGCGTGGAAGATGAACGTTTTCCACTTTCATCTCAGCGACGATGAGGGCTGGCGCATCGAAATCCCCGGCTTAGCGGAATTAACCGGGGTGGGCAGCCAGCGCTGCCATGATGTCAGCGAGCAGCGCTGCCTGCTGCCACAGCTCGGCTCCGGGCCGTTTAGCGACAACAACGGCAGCGGTTACTTCAGCCGCGCCGACTACATTGAGATTGTGGAGTATGCCAGGGCCCGCCATATCACCGTGATGCCGGAGATCGATATGCCAGCCCATGCCCGCGCGGCAGTAATCGCCATGGAGGCGCGCTATCAGCGGCTGATGCGCGCCGGGCAATCCGAACAGGCCAGCGCCTATCGCCTGCGCGATCCGACCGACGATTCCAATACCACTTCGGTACAGTTTTACGATCGCACCAGCTACCTCAACCCGTGCCTTGATAGCTCTCTGCGCTTTGTCGACAAAGTGATCGGCGAGATGCAGGCGATGCACCGTCAGGCGGGACAACCTTTAACCCGCTGGCACTTCGGCGGTGACGAAGCGAAAAATATCCGTTTTGGTGCTGGCTATTCCGATCGCCAGCACCCTAAGCCCGGCACGGGCCTGCGCGACTGGCAACAGGAAGATCAGCCGTGGGCGAAATCGCAGGTCTGTCAGGCGCTGGTAAAGAGTGGAAAAGTCACCGACCTGACCCACCTGCCGAGCTATTTTGCGCTGGCGGTAAGCAAGACGGTTAACCGGCACGGTATTGGCAATATGCAGGCCTGGCAGGATGGTTTAAAAGACGCGCAGAACGCCCGCGCCTTCGCCACGCCGCGGGTGGCGGTCAATTTCTGGGATACCCTCTACTGGGGCGGTTTTGACAGCGCCGGCGACTGGGCGCAAAAAGGTTACGATGTGGTGATCGCCAGCCCGGATTACCTCTATCTGGATTTCCCGTACGAAGTGAATCCATTTGAGCGCGGCTATTACTGGGGCACTCGCTTCAGCGATGAACGTAAGATATTTGCCTTCGCACCGGACAACCTGCCGCAGAATGCCGAAACCTCGACCGATCGCGATGGTAAATATTTCACGGCTAAATCGGATAAGCCGTGGCGCGGTGCCTATGGCATCTCGGCTCAGCTGTGGAGTGAAACCGTGCGCACCGACCCACAGATGGAATATATGATTTACCCCCGCCTGTTCGCCGTGGCGGAACGCAGCTGGCATCGCGCCAGTTGGGAGCTGGACTATCAGGCCGGACGCGAATTTATCGGCGGTCAGACCCGTCTGGTGGATCGCCACGCACTGCAGCAGGACTGGCAACGCTTCGCCAATCTGCTGGGACAGCGTGAGCTGGCGAAGCTGGATAAATCCGGTATTGGCTACCGCCTGCCGCAGCCTGGTGCGAAAATTATCAACGGGGTGCTGACGATGAACGTGGCGCTACCGGGCGTGACGCTGGAGTACAGCCTGGACAAGGGCAGCCACTGGCTGCGATATGATACCACCCGACCGCCAGCGGTAAGTGGTGCGGTGCAGATCCGTTCAGTGAGTGCTGATGGCGAGCGTCACAGCCGGGTTGAAACGCTGTAAGGCACAGCGGCAGTTGAAGCGGTCAGCCTGCTGCCGGATCGGTAGGGACCCGGCGCAGTGCGCCACGATGAAAGGCCGCCCGGCGTGAGATAAAAAAGGCCGACATGCGTCGGCCTGATATTTATGACAGCAGCTGCTCGTCGGAGGAGGCTATTGCCGCCTGCGGGCGACGCTCGATAATCATGGTTTGCGGCGTCGAGAGCATAATGCCCTCTTTACGCAGGCGGGTCAGAATATCAAACAGCAGGTCACTCTTCGCGCTGGAGATCTGCCGCTGCCCGGCTACGTTGCCGGTCACGCTCAGCACAATCCCCTGCTGGGTCAGATCTTTAAACGACACCGACGGCTCTGGCGTATCCAGAATGCGTTCGTTTTCGTTGTAGACCTCCAGCAGGATATCGCGAACTTTAGAAGGATCGATATCCAGCGGGAAGGTGAGCAAAATCGTCACCACACCCTGCGCATTCCCCATGGTGGCGTTACGCACGTTCTGCGAGATGAACTGCGAATTCGGCACGATAACGGTAGATTTATCGCTTAACTGGATCTCGGTGGCACGCACGTTAATCCGGCGGATATCCCCTTCAATGCCGCTGATGGACACCAGATCGCCCACTTTGACCGGACGCTCGGTTAACAGGATCAGCCCCGAGATAAAGTTCTTCACAATCTCCTGCAGGCCAAAACCGATACCGACCGACAGCGCACTGACAATCCACGCCAGTTTGTTCCATTGCAGCCCCATGATCGACAGGGTCAGCAGGATAATCAATACATAGCCGATGTTGCTGAACAGCGTCACCAGCGACACCCGCATGCCGACATCCATGGTGGTTTTTGGCAGGAAGTCATTGTCCAGCCAGCGGCAAATCGACCGCAAAACATAGATGCCGACCACCAGGCAGACCAGCGCGTTGACCATATGCGCCGGCACAATATTCAGCGACTCCAGCCCTTTACCGCCCCAGAACTCAATCGCTTTTTGCAGCAGCTCAATCGGGGTTGAAGAAGCAAAGGTGCCGTTCAGCAGCGCCAGTACCACAAACAGCACCAGCACGGTTTTGCCGAGGGCCGTCAGCAGCGTAGCGGTTTGTTGCAGATGGCGCTCGTTGATATTCAGCGAGCTTTGAATACGCCGTCCGGAAGAACTACTGGTCGAAAACAGGCTTTCACAGCCATCACTTAGCAGATGGCTGAGGAAATAGAACGAACCAAACAGCAGGCCGCACCAGATCACCTCATAACTGAGGAAGCGCGCCAGCGTCACGTAGCCGATCACCAGCGACAGCAGGATCGCCAGCGCCGTCAGGGTCAGGCCCATCTGAATCAGCCCGGCCAGCGTCGATCGCGCTTCCGGCGGCGTGCCCGCCTGCGTCATGCGGCGGCGAACCCGGTTGGTGCGGATGCTGATCGCCAGCGCGGTGCTGCCAATCAGTAACGCCGTCAGGCCGTTGGCGAAGATAGTGGTGTTCAGGCTGGTGCCGACGCTGTAGTTAAACGCCTCCACCGTCTGGAAGATAAACACCAGTACGGCAGTGATCGGCGGAAAAGGCTTCAGCGCCATCGCCACTTCATCAGAAATGGCCGGCAGACGCCAGCTTGGCCGGCGGGTCGAGAGAAACGCCCGCCCCAGGCCGGCAATTAACCCGCAGAACACGCTGAGCTGCACCAGGCTGTCGACAAAATCCTGAACGTTGTCAGATACTTCATAACGGCGGGTTAACGCCAGCGCGATAAAGTTGAAGGTCAGGACCACCGCCACCAGCGTGGTAATGGCAATCGCCGCCGCGAGGAAGCTGCGACGCAGTCGCCCTTCCGGCAATTTGTGAATGCTGACCCAGGCGAGAAACTCTTCACTGTAGCGACGACCGAGCGTCATCACCAGCAGCGCCGCCAGTACCCAGGCCACGCTGCCAAAGCGCCAGCCCGGCTCCCACGACAGTGCCGCGGTATCCTGCAACTCCTGCAGGAAGTCGCCGATTTTTTCACCGTCCAGATCCTGACTGTTGAGCACCGGTGCCCAGAAGCGCGGTCCGAGGATGCTGCCCGAGTTGAGTGCCAGCTGGCTCTTCAGCTGATCGCGCCGCAGGTTAACGATTTGCGATGAGAGCATCAGCGCACCGTTTTTGATGCCCTCGGCCTGTTTAATCTGATCGTCAAGCTTGCTCTTCTGATTCTCCAGCGCATTACGTTTACGCGTCACCTCCGACGTTTCTTTCATGCCGCTGTCCGGCTTCGGTGCCGGTCCCAGCACCGCCAGCTGAGCATCAAGCTGCTGGCGATCGGGCAGCAGGGCCTGGCCCAGCGTGTCGGCGTTGCCTGACAGCTCCAGCGCCATTTCATTCAGCTGCGTCAGCTTGCTTTCGCCGGTATCGCCCGAAATCTGACTTTTAATTTTATCGAGGATCTTCTGCATTTTAGGCAGTTCGACCGCGGCATTGAGCTTCGGTGGAGCATCTTGTTCTTGCGCGGCACTCGCCGCATCATCCGCTGCCTGCGACCACGCCGGGGCAAACGCCACCAGAGCCAGCATTAACAGCGCAAAAAGGGATCGTAGCTTAAACATATCAGTGAGATTCCAGCAGCATATACAGGCGATCTACCCTCGCCATTCACGCGTAGTGTAGGGTTTTGCAAGCGATGAAACTATAGGAATAGCGGGCAATTATTGTTCCGTATTCAGGCTGTTCCGGCCGCAACGGAAACCACTGGCTTGCGCCGCGCCCGGCAGGCAGATCACGGCGGTTGCCGCCGTGTCGCCCTCTCCAGCCGCAGAGACTTTCCCGCTGCGCCTGGAGCGTCACAGCGGTGAAAATTTACTCAGCGTCGGCACTGCTGGCACCGTTGCTGGCGACCAGACCTGATTTCTGTTTTTTGTAAGCCAGCGCGGCAGCGGGAACCGGCGCAGCCTTACCGGTTTCAATCCAGTCGCGCAGGCGGTTGGCATCGGCGAAGTGGGTATATTTGCCAAAGGCGTCCAGTACCACCAGCGCCACCGGGCGATTGTTAATCATGGTGCGCATCACCAGGCAGTGCCCCGCCTCGTCGGTGTAACCGGTTTTGGTCAGCTGAATGCGCCAGTCATTTTTGTAAACCAGATGGTTGGTGTTACGAAATGGCAGCGCATAGCTCGGATGGGTAAATACCGCGGTTTCTTCTTTGGTGGTGCTGAGTGCGCCAAGCAGCGGATATTCGCGCGTCGCCTTCAGCAATTTAATCAGATCTTCAGCGTTGGAGACGTTTTGCGTCGATAAGCCCGTCGGTTCAACGTAACGGGTATGTTTCATCCCCAGCGCGCGCGCTTTGGCGTTCATCGCCCGGATAAAGGCGTTATAGCCGCCAGGATAGGCATGCGCCAGGCTGGCAGCGGCACGGTTTTCAGACGACATCAGCGCCAGCAGCAGCATATTGCGGCGGCTGATCTGGCTGTTGAGTTTGACGCGTGAAAATACCCCGCGCATTTCCGGCGTCTGGCTGACATCGACCGTCAGCATTTCGTTCATTGGCAGGTGTGCGTCCAGTACCACCATCGCAGTCATCAATTTAGTGATCGAAGCAATCGGCCTGACGCGATCCGGATGGCTGGAAAACAGCACTTTATTAGTAGTGAGATCGACAATCATCGCGCTGCCAGAGGCAATCTGCGGTTGCGCAATCGGCGCCATTTGCGACAGCGAGGTAGCCGCCTGCGCGGGGAGTGCCATCCCCTGCCCGGAAACGAGCAGCGCCAGCGAGAACAGAGTGAAACGAATTTTTGCAGGCATCACAGAAAAAAGACCCGGTTGAAATTGTGCGCTGTGTCAGACACAGGCCGCCGGCGTCAAGGCAGTCAGAGCGCGGGCTGGCAGCAGCATCATACGCTGAAGGTTAAGAAATTTCCTGGTGAGATTGTTTCCGGGCATTAAAAAGCGGGCTGCCACCAGACCGGTGGCAGCCACAGATCAGAACAGGCGTGGTCCGTAACCCCACAGAATCACGGTCATCGCCAGTAACACTTCAAATACCAGCACGCCAATTGCCAGCGTTGAGCCGGAAAAACGCAGGCTCTCTTCACGGTCAATATTGAGAAACAGCGGAATGCCGATATAGAGCAGATAGCCGGTATACACCAGCGCTAACGCGCCCACCAGCACGCAGAGCCAGACCAGCGGATAGAGCGCCACCAGCCCGCTGAGAAACAGCGGCGTCGCAACGTAACCGGCAAATACGGTACAGCGCTGCACGCCGGGCCGTTGCGGATAATTACGTGCCATCCAGTGGATTACCCGGCCCATCACCGCGACGCCACCGAGAATAATCAAATAGAACAGAATACCCAGCCCGATCCCGGTCGCCAGATTAAGTTGCACAAACTGCCCCTCGCCCAGGTTCCAGCCCAGCTGGGTGGTGCCAATAAAGGCGCAGATAACCGGAATGGCCGCCATCAGCAGGACATGGTGAGTGTAATGGTGCGAGACGCTCTCATTCTCTTGCTTGATATGGCGCATTTCCTGATTCGGATGCGCCAGAAGTCCCCAGACATGATTCATACAGTCACTCCTCTGATGCGAAGGGCTGCCCGGAACGGCAAGAGGGTCTCTGAGGGCAGCGACACTTCAAGTATAAACGGCAGTACAACTTTCGTGGCGACCGGGCAAAAAAACAGCAAAAATAAGCGCGGTGGCGGTCGGCGGGCGGAAGCGAAGCGAAATCGCGTATAGACTTAAGTAAACAGCGATAAACAGGGAGTGCCATTTTGCATTTGGATATCAACGGATTAATTACCCAGTACGGCTATCTGGCGCTGCTGATTGGGTGTATCGCCGAAGGGGAAACCTTTACCCTGCTCGGCGGTGTCGCCGCACATGAAGGACTGCTGCACTATGCTGGCGTGGTGGTGGCCGCAATGGCCGGCGGCATCATCGGCGATCAGCTGCTCTACTGGATTGGTCGCCGCTACGGTGCACGCATCCTGCGGCGGCTTAAAAAACATCAGGATAAGGTGGTCAAGGCTAACCGGCTGATCAAACGTCGACCGAGCCTGTTTGTGATTGGGGTGCGCTTTATGTATGGCTTCCGCCTGATTGGCCCGATCATCATTGGTGCCAGCCGCCTCAATCCGATGAAATTCTTCATTCTCAACGTGATTGGGGCGGCTATCTGGGCGCTGATTTTCGTCACCCTCGGCTACTTTGCTGGCGGCATCATCGCCCCGTGGCTGCACAAACTGGATCAGCACCTTAAACATCTGCTGTGGCTGGCCGGTGCCATTGTGTTTGCCTTTGCGCTGCGCTGGGTGATCCGCCGCTGGCATAACCGTCGGGCCGATCAGTAACCTTTAAACTGCGGATTCGCCAGCATGAACCCACCATCAATGATAAACGACTGGCCGGTGGTGTAGGTCGCCCACTCGGAGCAGAGCCACGCCACCATGCTGGCAATTTCGTGGGTGTCACCGGGCCGGCCAGCCGGAATTTCCGGCATCTTCACCTGGTGCGCATCCTCATCGGTCATCTTGTTCATCGGCGTGGCGATCGCGCCCGGTGCCACCGCATTGACCAGAATGTTGTGTGGCAGCAGGCTCAGCGCCATCGATTTGGTCAGGCCGCCGGCCGCATGTTTTGCCGCCGTATAGGCTACCGAACCAGGCAGCGGCGTGTGTTCGTGCACCGAAGTGATATTGATAATCCGTCCGCCTTCGCCCTGCTCAACCATTTTGCGGGCGGCAATCTGGCCACAGACAAACACGCCATCGACATCCACCGCGAAGGTTTTACGCCAGTCTTCATAGGTGACATCGAGGAAATCCGCTTTGAAATTGGCACCAGCATTGTTTACCAGCACATCAATCCGGCCAAACTTATCGATCAGCTGTTGCAGCGACTGACCGCCCTGCTCCGGGTCAGCCAAATCCAGCTGAATAATTTCGGCGCGGCGGCCAATCTCCCGCACCCGCTGTGCGGTGCGCTGTGCGCCCTCTTCGTCTGAACGCCAGGTAATACCAATATCGAAGCCCTGCTCTGCCAGCATTTCGGCGCAGCGGCTGCCAATGCCTGAGTCTGATGCGGTGATAATGGCGACTTTGCTCTGGGATGTGGTCATAACGGCCTCTTTAAGGAAAGTGTCATCATCAGTATAACCATCCTGAAAAATTCGCCTGCCGTCAGCGCCCATTCGGTTAATCGGAGGCTGCCCCGACCGCTACGCTGAATTAACCCTCTGTGCCAGGCCGCTGCTGACGCTGCCGCCTCGACTATAGTTAGCAGTGACATTAACAGGGAGATCAGGATGAGTAAGGTAAAACGCAACATTGAGGACCACGGCGTGATTGGCGATTTGCGCACCTGCGCGCTGGTCGCCAATGACGGCACCATCGATTATCTCTGCTGGCCTGAACTCGACAGCCCATCGGTCTTTTCCGCGCTGCTCGACAGTGATGACGCCGGGCTTTTCTCTCTGGCCCCGGACTGGCAGGACGTACGCCGCCAGCAGCTCTACCTGCCCGACACCAACATTTTACAGACCCGCTGGCTGGGCGATGAAGGCGTGGCCGAAATCACCGATTACATGCCGATTTGCGATGATGATGCCAAACTGCCGCGGCTGATCCGGCGGGTAAAAATGGTGCGTGGCAAGGCGCGATTTAACATGCTTTGCTCACCCCGACACGACTACGCCCGGGCGCAGACCCGCGCCGAAGTGCAGCGCGGCTGCATCGATTTTCATGCCGAAGGCCAGCCTTCGCTGCGCCTGGCCGCCACCGTGGTGATGACGCTGGAAGAGAACTGCGCCACCGCCAGTTTCACCCTGCAGGCTGGTGAGCATGCCGAATTTGAATTTGGCAGCGTCAACGATGCGCACATTGAAGCGCTCTCTACTGAACACTGCTTCGAAGATACGCTGAATTACTGGCGTCGCTGGAGCGCCCGCAGCACCTATCAGGGCCGCTGGCGCGAGATGGTGCAGCGTTCCGCCCTGGCGCTCAAGCTGCTGACCTCGCATCGCCACGGTTCGATTGCCGCCGCCGCCACCTTTGGCCTGCCGGAAGAGTTGGGTGGCGAACGCAACTGGGATTATCGCGCCTCGTGGATCCGCGACGCCTCGTTCAGCATGTACGCCCTGATGCGTCTGGGTTACGTCGATGAAGCCAAACATTTTACCCAGTGGGTTGGACGCTGCGTCGAAAACAGCCATCACGATGAGATGCGCCTGCAGGTGATGTACCGGCTGGACAGCGGCACCGAACTGCACGAAATGGAGTTGCTCAATCTGTCGGGCTACGGCGATTCACGCCCGGTGCGGATCGGCAATGATGCCTGGCAGCAGACTCAGCTGGATATTTATGGCGAGCTGATGGATGCGGTCTATCTCGCCAATAAATATGGCGAAGCCATTTCACAACGCGGCTGGCTGCACGTTACCAAAATGATCGATCGGCTGTGCGACAACTGGAATCAGCCTGATGCCGGCATCTGGGAGATGCGCGGTCAGCCGGAGCATTTTCTTCACTCACGGCTGATGTGCTGGGTGGCGATGGACCGCGCGCTGCGTCTCGGCATGAAGCGATCGTTACCGATGCCGTATGAGCGCTGGGATCGGGTGCGCCGCGAGATCCGCGAAGATATCTGGGCCAACTTCTGGAACAGCGAGCGCGGCCATTTCTCCTCGACCCGCCACGGCGAACATCTTGATGCCTCGATGCTGCTGATGCCGCTGGTGCGTTTTGTCGGCGCGACCGATCCTGACTGGATTGCCACGCTGGATGCCATCAAAACTAACCTGGTCAGCGACGGCATGGTACGGCGCTACAACATTGATGAAACCCCGGCTGACGGCCTGCAGGGATCGGAAGGCTCGTTTGGCGCCTGCTCCTTCTGGTATGTCGAATGCCTGGCGCGCGCTGGCCGGATTCAGGAAGCTCATTTCGAATTTGAAAAGCTACTGAGCTACGCCAGTCCGCTCGGGCTTTACGCCGAGGAGTTCGACAGCCGCGGTCATGCGCTGGGCAACACGCCGCAGGCGCTGACCCATCTGGCGTTAATCAGTGCCGCCTTTTTTCTGAATCGTAAACTCAGTGGTGAGGTGACGTTGTGGCAGCCGTGAGACCGGCTTTTTACCGTGGTCAGCAGCGGAAAAATGCCGATATAACACGGTAAGTTACGTAAAGTATTATCGGCAGGTTAAAATCCTGATTCACATCGTCAGATTAATGAACATATAATGCGCAGCAGGTCACATTGGCCAGCATGGGTTCGACACATTGACAAGCCTGAAACATGGCGATAAAGACTTGTAAAATATGAAAATGAGCATTCGCGCGTTCGCTTCAATCGCATTGGCTTTGGCGGCGTTTAGCCAGTCAGCCTTTGCTGTGGTTTACCCGTTACCGCCGGCCAACAGCCGATTGATCGGGGAAAATATCGAGATTACTGTTCCTGAGGACAGCACGTTGCCGCTGGAAGCGTTTGCGGCGCAGTACCAGATGGGCCTCAGCAACATGCTGGAAGCCAATCCGGGGGTTGACGTTTATCTGCCAAAGGCTGGCAGTAAAATGATCATCCCACAGCAGCTGATCCTGCCTGACGCACCGCGCGAAGGCATTGTGATTAACAGCGCTGAGATGCGTCTTTACTACTACCCGAAAGGCAGCAAAACCGTGGTGGTATTGCCGATTGGTATCGGTGAACTGGGTAAAGATACCCCGATCAACTGGACCACAGCGGTAGAGCGTAAGAAAGATGGCCCGACCTGGACGCCAACCAAAGCGATGCACGCAGAATATGCGGCGCGCGGCGAGAATCTGCCTGCGGTGTTCCCGGCCGGTCCGGACAACCCGATGGGGCTGTATGCGCTCTATATCGGCCGTCTGTATGCGATTCACGGTACCAACGCCAACTTCGGTATTGGTCTGCGCGTCAGCCACGGTTGTGTGCGTCTGCGTGCTGAGGACATCAAATGGCTGTACCAGAATGTGCCGGTCGGGACACGCGTACAGTTCGTTGATCAGCCGGTAAAAGCCACCGTTGAGCCAGACGGATCGCGTTATGTCGAAGTACATAACCCGCTGTCGACCACCGAAGAGCAGTTCAACTCACGTGAACTGGTGCCGATTACGCTGACCCAGGCCGTCAGCAAAGTGCTGGTGGACGCCAGTGTCAATCAGGACCAGGTGAACGGTGCCATTCAGGGCCGTACCGGTATGCCGGTAAAAGTGAACGGTGTGGAGAACAACATCCAGACCGCGCCGGTTGACGTGCCAGAGAACCCGCAGGCTGCACCGCAGGAGCAGCCGATGACGCCGGTGACCTCACAAGGGGCTAACACCGACGCCGCGCAACCACCGCAGCCCGCCGCTGCCGCTGCGCCAGCCACGGCCAATAACCCGTCGTAATCGCCGTTACGCTCACCGAAGCCAGCGCCTGTCGCTGGCTTTTTTATTGCCTGCGTTGCCGGTTTTTTCCGTTGCCTTCCTTCCCCGCCTCCTGATTGCCCACCGCCGGCTGAGCCTGTCGCCGCGTCCGATCGCCCGCCAGTCCGTCATGTTACTGTCATACAAAGCGCGTATCACACTGCGTTGTACCGGTGCAAATCAGCAGCCGGCATCAGCAACTCGAGGTACACCATGAGCGAAAACAGTCTTTCTTCTTCCTCATCGACCCGGCGCCCTGATTTCAACGGCAAAAGCAGCCGCTTTAGCAAGCCGCTGTTTTTCATTCTGCTGGTGGCCGGACTGGCCTTTGCTGGCCTTAATCTGGTCAATGATGTTGAACAAACCAATATGCCGGTGACCAGCTATCTGCCGTTCTTTTTGCTGGGACTGGCGCTGCTGATCGCGCTGGGCTTTGAGTTCGTCAACGGCTTTCATGACACCGCCAACGCCGTCGCCACGGTGATCTATACCCATTCACTGACCCCAGGCAGCGCGGTGATCTGGTCCGGCATCTGTAATTTTCTGGGCGTGCTGCTCTCCAGCGGCGTGGTCGCTTTTGGCATCATTTCTCTGCTGCCGGTCGAGCTGATTCTGCAAGCCAGCAGCGGTAACGGCTTTGCCATGGTTTATGCTCTGCTGTTCTCGGCGATTATCTGGAACCTCGGCACCTGGTATTTCGGTCTGCCCTCCTCCTCTTCGCATACCCTGATTGGCTCGATTATCGGCGTCGGCGTGGCGAATGCGATGCTGCACGGTCGCAGCGGCCTGAGTGGGGTCGACTGGGATCAGGCGCTGAAGGTCGGCTATGCGCTGCTGCTGTCGCCGGTGGTCGGGTTTGTTTGCGCCGGGCTGCTGCTGTGGACAATGAAGCTGTTTATCCGCAATCGCCAGCTCTATAGCGCGCCACAAAACGACCAGCCACCGCCGGTCTGGATCCGCGGCCTGCTGATCCTGACCTGTACCGGGGTCTCGTTTGCGCACGGTTCAAACGATGGTCAGAAAGGAATGGGGCTGATTATGTTGATCCTGGTCGGCACCATGCCGATCGCTTACGCCCTCAACCGATCGCTGCCCGCCGATCAGATCCCGCGCGTTGCGGCATTAACCGAAGTCACCGAACATCAGCTGCTGCAACTGCAGCCAGCCGCGCCTCAGCCACCGGCCGCCCGTGACGTACTGATCGGCTTTGTCGGCAGCAGCCAGTTCAACCCCAACGTGTTACCGGCGCTGGCGATGACGCTCAGCGAGATTGGCGACCAGATTCGCCGCTACGGATCGATGGAAAATATCCCGGCCCAGGCGGTAGCCAACACCCGTAACCAAATGTACCTCGCGTCTGAGTCGATCAAGCACCTGCAAAGTGCCGAAGTGAAGCTGCCGGAGGAGACCGAACGTAACCTGAAAGCGGTCAAAACCGAGCTGGACAGTGCCACCCGCTTTATTCCGATGTGGGTAAAAGTGGTGGTGGCGATTGCGCTGGGGCTGGGTACCATGGTCGGCTGGCGACGGATTGTGGTGACGGTGGGCGAACGGATTGGTAAAACCCACCTCAGCTATGCTCAGGGGGCCAGCGCCGAGCTGGTGGCGATGGCGACCATTGGCGCCGCAGACGCCTTCGGCCTGCCGGTTTCTACCACCCACGTGCTGTCATCGGGCGTGGCCGGCACCATGGCGGCCAACCGTTCCGGTTTACAGCTATCGACGCTGCGTAATCTGGCTATCGCCTGGGTGCTGACGCTGCCGGTGTCGATTCTGCTCTCCGCCCTGCTCTACTGGCTGTTTATTCATCTGTGATAGCCTGACACCGGCTGGCGCTTAACCTGCCCGCCGGTTTTGCCAGTAAAGCCGCAGCGTAATCAACAGCGCGCCCAGCACCATCAGCGCCGCCGCCAGATAAACCGACTGCATTCCCCAGTGGCCAATGAACAATCCGGCGACCGGACCGGTCAGCCCGAGGCCTAAATCAAGAAAGGCGGAATAGGTGCCCAGTGCCGATCCCTGATCCTGACGCTCGACCCGTTTGACCGCCTCAACGCCGAGCGCCGGGAACACCAGCGAGAAGCCGCAGCCGGTGAGAAAGGCACCCGCCCCGACCAGCCACGCGCTGTCGGCCTGCCAGATGATGAGCAGCCCCAGACACTCCAGCAGAAAAGAGAACAGCGAAACCTGCAGCCCGCCAAACTGAGTGATAAAGCGGCCAAAACCGAGGCGCACCAGCACAAAGCCGAGACTAAACACCGACAGCGCGTAGGCCGCACCCTGCCAGTCACGGCTGGCAAAATAGAGGGTAATAAAGGTGGCGATGACGCCGAAACCGATGGTGCCACAGCCGAGCGCCAGGCCATACAGCCAGACGCGGGAGAAGACGCGGTGAAACGGAATTCGTTCGCCAACGCTGACGGTGACCGCCGGTTTGCGGCTGGCCATCAGGTAGCCGCCCAGCCCCATCAGCGCAATCAGTCCGGCAAAGCCGCTCATGCCAAATCCGCTGTTGAGCATCACCCCAAGCGGCGCGCCAATCGCCATGGCCAGATAGGTGGCGACGCCGTTCCACGAGATGACGCGAGCGGTCTGCAACGGGCCAACGATGTTCATCCCCCACAGGGTTGAGCCGGTGCTGCTGAAGCTTTCACCGACGCCGAGAAACAGCCGACCCAGCGCCAGCAGCGCCAGACTCAGCCACGGCCATTCGCTCAGCAGCGCAGCAATAATGGTCAGTACGCCGCTCATGCCGCAGCAGAGTAATCCCAGCATCACCACCCGTTTTGGACCGAGGCGATCGGCCAGCCGGCCCGACTGCGGACGACTGAGTAAGGTGGCAAAATATTGAATGCTGATGATCAGCCCGGCGACAAACGAACTGAACCCGAGGTGATTTTTGACAAAGCCAGGCAGTACCGCCAGCGGTAGTCCAACGGAGAGATAGCAGAAGAAGGTGAAAACAATGACGGAAAGGATACGTTTATTGAGCTGGCTGTTGCTCAATACGGCGACATCAGACATAGCAGGCTTGTAAGGTAGAGGAAATTTTCCCCACTATACCGTCAGGCTGCTAACCGGTCGCCTGATTTTTTATCACAAACCATGAACAACGGCGTGACAATCGATGGCGCGGGCAATCGCGTCTGACGATTTTAACGCGCGGATTTCACTGAATAAACCGTCGGCTTCGCCGTAGGCTTTGCGCAGGTAACCGAGCCACTGTTTAATGCGCGCCACGTGATACAAGCCGGTATCACCCTGCTTTTCCAGGCGGGTATATTTTTGCAGTAATTTCACTACCTCAGGCCAGGCCATCGGCGGTTCGTTATATTTCACTACCCGACTGAGATTGGGGATGTTCAGGGCGCCACGGCCCAGCATCACCGCATCACAACCGGTAATACGCAGACAGTCCTGCGCGCTTTGCCAGTCAAAAATCTCGCCGTTGGCGATCACCGGAATCCGCAGCCGCTGGCGAATATCACCAATCGCCTGCCAGTTGATGGCGTCCGCACGGTAGCCGTCTTCCTTGGTCCGGCCGTGGACCACCAGTTCGCTGGCACCCGCCTGCTGAACCGCGTCGGCAATCTCCAGGCTGCGGGCGCTGGAATCCCAGCCAAGCCGCACTTTCACCGTCACCGGTAACGCTGCCGGAACCGCTGCACGCATTGCTTTAGCACCGCGATAAATCAGATCGGGATCTTTGAGCAGGGTCGCCCCGCCGCCGCTGCCGTTGACCAGCTTTGAGGGACAGCCGCAGTTGAGGTCGACACCCCACGAGCCGAGCTCCACCGCACGAGCGGCGTTCTCTGCTAACCATTCGGGATGCTGCCCCAGCAGCTGCAGACGCACCCGCGTGCCGGAAGGCGTGCGGCTGCCATGATGCAGCTCGGGGCAGAGACGGTAGAAGGATTTTACCGGCAGCAGTTGATCGACCACGCGCAAAAACTCGGTAATGCAGAGATCGTAGTCGTTCACTTCCGATAACAGCTGGCGCACCAGCGAATCAAGCACGCCCTCCATCGGCGCCAGTAAAACCCTCATACTCAGACGTTTCCGGTGCGCTTCGCTGCCGGACGACGCGGACGGGCAGCCGGCCGGTCACCCTGTGGAGCAGGCTGGCTCTGACGACGCGCCTGAGGACGCTTTTCGCCGGATGAACGTGGCGCACCGGCACCTTGTCCACCCTGACCACGACCCCGACCGCCGCCGCCGGCACCGCCACGCGACTGCTGCTGACGACCGTTGATGATCGGCTCAGCTTTAATGCTGGGATCGGGCTCGTAACCGGCAATCGCCAGGCGTGGGATCTCACGCTTCAGCAGACGCTCGATGTCACGCAGCAGTTTATGCTCGTCAACGCAGACCAGCGATAACGCCACACCGGTAGCCGCGGCCCGACCGGTACGACCGATACGGTGGACGTAATCTTCGGCAACGTTAGGCAGCTCGTAGTTCACCACGTGCGGCAGCTCTTCAATATCCAGGCCACGTGCTGCGATGTCGGTGGCAACCAGCACGCGAATGCCGCCGGACTTAAAGTCGGCCAGCGCACGGGTTCGGGCACCCTGACTTTTATTGCCGTGGATAGCGGCGGCGGTGATGCCGTCTTTACCCAGCTGCTCAGCAAGGTGGTTTGCGCCGTGCTTGGTTCGGGTAAAGACCAGCACCTGCTGCCAGTTACCTTCGCCGATCAGCTGCGACAGCAGTTCCCGCTTACGCTTCTTATCCACGAAGTGAACCTGTTGCGCCACCTGCTCTGAGGCGGTGTTGCGACGTGCCACTTCCACCAGCTCCGGATTGGTCAGCAGTTTCTCGGCCAGCCCTTTGATCTCGTCAGAGAAGGTGGCGGAGAACAGCAGGTTCTGACGTTTAGCCGGCAGACGCGCCAGCACGCGACGGATATCGTGGATGAAGCCCATATCAAGCATGCGATCCGCTTCATCCAGCACCAGCACTTCGACCTGAGACAGGTCAACCGCGTTCTGTTGCGCCAGATCCAGCAGACGACCCGGGGTCGCAACCAGAATATCAACGCCGCCGCGCAGTTTAAGCATCTGCGGATTGATGCTGACGCCGCCGAACACCACCAGCGAACGCAGCGGCAGATATTTGCTGTATTCACTGACGTTTTCGCCCACCTGCGCCGCCAGTTCACGGGTCGGGGTGAGGATCAACGCCCGAACCGGACGACGACCGCGCACCGCGCCCGCGTTGGCAGAAAGTTTTTGTAGTAACGGTAAGGTAAAGCCGGCCGTTTTGCCGGTGCCGGTCTGGGCACTCGCCAGCAGATCGCGGCCTGCCAGCACCACAGGAATTGCCTGGCGCTGGATAGGTGTAGGTTCGCTGTAGCCTTGTTCGGCAACAGCGCGCAAAATATCGGCACTCAGGCCGAGAGAGTCAAAAGACATTAAGTGTTTTACTCCGGTCCGCTCTGGCCGTGATTCACGGTGTAGTTTTCAGAGGGATAGTGACGCCAGCTGGGGCTAACGCGTGAAAAGGGCACAAACTACGATGCGTAAGCGGGCGAGTGTAACAGCTTTAACCGCACTGTGCGAGATGGCTCACATTTCCTGACATAACTTATCGCGATGAGAAACAGCAGGACCGGCCTGAAAACAGAGCCATAAACAGGAAGGCCACCTTGCGGTGGCCTTCAACTTAGCTACGTTTTTTCTCGATGCGCCGCGGTGGCTCTTTCGCCAGCAGCGACACCAGCGCCGGACCCAGCAACATCACTACGCCAAGCGAGGCCAGCAGCAGGTTGTTGTGGTATATCCGCGACACCAGGAACAGTGTCATCATGGCTGCGCCAAAGTAGTAAGTGGTGGTCGCTTCTTCAAGATAATCACCGAGAGTCCGTAAACGGGCAATGCGCTGTGTCACCAGCATGGCGATAAACACCAGCGCATAGGTGGCCACCAGCGTGCTGCAGACATCGACCAGTGCTTTATGTTTCCAGCCCCAGATCAGCGCAGCAATCACCAGTAAATGCATCGCAATGTGCATATACGTCTGACCCGTGATGATTTGAATACGATTAGACCATTTCATTCAATTCTCCTGGCAGACCCAACAGGTCGCCCAAGTGCTACCGGCACAAGCCGGAAACGGTTTCCTCAATGTAAAACAATTTTCGGATAACGCCTTAATTATCGCCCTTCCTCACCACCCATTTGTGACAAAGACTACACTTTGATTCTATTGATGATGAAAAGGAGTGCGTCGCGAGTATGCCACAAAACCAGCAAGGATTTTCAATTAAAGTCCTGACGATCAACACACACAAGGGTTTCGCCCCTTTCAATCGCCGCTTCATCCTGCCGGAATTGCGTGACGCAGTACGCGCCACGTCGGCGGATGTGGTATTTCTGCAGGAGGTGATGGGCACCCACGCCATCCATCCCCTGCACCATGAAAACTGGCCTGACTCGCCACACTATGAGTTTCTCGCCGACACCATGTGGAACGATTACGCCTACGGACGCAACGCGGTCTATCCGGAGGGCCACCACGGCAATGCCGTGCTGTCGCGCTTTCCAATCAGCGAATATGAAAACCGGGATATTTCGGTCGCGGGCAGTGAAAACCGCGGCATGCTGCACTGTCAGATCGCCCTGCCCGAGCCCCATGGCACCCTGCATGTGATCTGCGTGCATCTGGGGCTGAAGGAGTCGCATCGCCATGCACAGATGAAAATGCTGTGCGATATGGTCTCTTCGCTGCCGGCCGATGCGCCGGTGGTGGTGGCTGGCGATTTCAACGACTGGCAGCGACGCGCCAACCAGATTTTAAAGCAGGGTGCAGGTTTGAAAGAGGTATTTAGTATGAAAACCGGACGCCCGGCGCGCACTTTCCCGGCGCGCTTTCCGATTCTGCGGCTCGACCGCATCTATGTCCGCAACGCCACGGTCAGTCATCCGTGGACGCTGCCGCGTAAACCCTGGTCGCATCTCTCCGATCATGCGCCGCTGGCGGTGGAGATTCACCTATGAATTTTCACTGGCAAGAAGGTAACAAGCTACGCCTGCTGGAAAATGGCGAAGAGTTTTTCCCGCGGGTCTTCGGGGCGATTCAGCGCGCTGAACGCACCGTGCTGCTGGAAACGTTCATTCTGTTTGAAGATGAGGTCGGTAACGCCCTGCATCGCGAACTGCTGGCTGCGGCGCAGCGCGGCGTGCGGGTAGAGGTGATGGTCGACGGCTACGGCTCGCCCGATCTCTCCGATAAGTTCGTCAACAGCCTGACCGGCGCCGGGGTGCGCTTCATCTATTACGATCCGCGCCCGCTGGTGATGGGAATGCGCACCAACGTGTTCCGCCGCCTGCATCGTAAAACCGTGGTGGTAGATGATGTGGTCGCCTTCGTTGGTGGGATCAACTTCTCGGCTGAACACAACAGTGACTATGGCCCGGAAGCCAAGCAGGATTATGCGGTGCAGGTTAAAGGCCCGGTGGTCGGTGATATTGCCCGCTATCTGCAACAGGCGATCGGCAGCGAACAGGCTACCCGCCGCTGGTGGGGATCGCGCTCTCATCGCCCGGCGGTTAACGCCACGCCGGGCGACGCTCAGGTGCTGTATGTCTATCGCGATAACGACGACCACCGTGACGACATCGAAATGCACTATCTGGAGATGCTGCGCGAGGCCAAACGGGATGTGATTATCGCCAACGCCTACTTCTTCCCCGGCTACCGGCTGCTGCGTGAAATGCGCAATGCGGCCCAGCGCGGGGTGCGCGTCCGGCTGATTGTGCAGGGCGAACCCGATATGCCGATTGTTAAAGTCGGGGCCGAACTGCTCTACAACTATCTGGTCGATGCCGGGGTGGAGGTCTACGAATATTGCCGTCGTCCGCTGCACGGCAAGGTGGCGGTGAAGGACGATCACTGGGCGACCGTCGGCTCCAGTAATCTCGATCCGCTTAGCCTGTCGCTTAACCTCGAAGCCAACCTGATTATTCATGATCGCCAGTTTAACCAGACCCTGCGCGACAACCTGGAAGCGTTGCTGGCCAAGGATTGCCAGCGGGTGCAGGACGACCGCCTGCCGCCGCGTAACTGGTGGCAACTGAGTAAGAGTGTGGTGGTGTTCCACTTCCTGCGCCACTTTCCGGCCATCGCGGGCTGGTTACCTGCCCACACGCCGCTGCTGGCGCAGGTCGATCCGCCGGTTCAGCCGGAAATGGAGACGCAAGATCGCGTTGAAGCCGATAACGAAGGAGCGAAACCCTGATGGCGAAAAAGCATCCACGCTGGCAACTGGCGAAAAAAATCCTCACCGTGCTGTTCTTCATTGCGGTCATTGTGCTGCTGGTGGTCTATGCGCGTAAGGTGAACTGGGAAGATGTCTATGAGGTGATCGTCAACTACAACCGGTTTGTGGTGCTGACCGCCGCCGCTCTGGTGGTGATCAGTTATCTGGTGTATGGCTGTTACGATTTGATTGGCCGGGCCTACTGCGGCCACAAGCTGGCGAAACGTCAGGTGATGCTGGTGTCATTTATCTGTTACGCCTTCAACCTGACGCTGAGTACCTGGGTCGGCGGCGTGGCGATGCGTTACCGGCTCTATTCACGCTTAGGGCTCGACAGCGGCACCATCACCCGCATCTTTTCGCTGAGTATTGCCACCAACTGGCTGGGTTACATCCTGCTGGCTGGCGTGGTATTCAGCGCGGGCATGGTGTCGATCCCCAGCGGCTGGTTTATTGGTGAAACCACCCTGCGGCTGATTGGCGTGCTGTTGCTGGTGCTGGTGGCGGTCTACCTGTGGTCATGCGCCTTCTCAAAACGTCGCCGCTGGACGGTGAAAGGCCAGACGCTACAGCTGCCTTCGCTGCGCATGGCGCTGTTTCAGTTTGCCGTTTCCTGCGCTAACTGGATGGTAATGGGGGCGATTATCTGGCTGTTGCTGGGGCGCGACGTCGGCTATCCGATGGTGCTGGGGGTATTGCTGATCAGCAGTATCGCCGGGGTGATTATTCATATTCCGGCCGGGATTGGGGTGCTGGAAGCGGTGTTCCTCGCGTTGCTCAGCGGTCAGCATACGTCACATGGTGCCATTATTGCCGCCCTGCTGGCCTATCGCGTGCTCTACTTTATTTTACCGCTGCTGCTGGCGCTGGTGCTCTATCTGGTACTGGAGAGTCGGGCTAAACATCTGCGGCATAAAAACGAGCAGAAGCTTCAGAAGTCCCAGTGAAATGAAACAGGGAGAGGCGCAACCTGAGCGCCTTTCCCTGCTTTCAGAGATAATCTTAACGACGGTTGCCGAAAATCCGCAGCAGCATCAGGAACAGGTTAATGAAGTCCAGATAGAGGGTTAATGCCCCCATAATCGAGTAACGACGCAGGTTCTCTGTGTCGCGCGCATCAATCTGCTCACCAATATTCTTCAGCTTCTGGGTGTCATACGCGGTTAAGCCGACAAACACCACTACACCGATATAGGTAATTGCCCACATCAGCGCCGGGCTTTTCAGCCAGAAATTGACCAGCGACGCCAGCACGATGCCGATCAGCGCCATAAACAGCAGGCTGCCAAAGCGGCTCAGGTCACGTTTGGTGGTGTAGCCATAAAAGCTCATCGCCCCAAACATACTGGCGGTGACGAAGAAGGTGCTGGCGATCGACGAATAGGTGTAGACCAGAAAAATACTCGCCATGGTGACGCCGGTCAGCGCCGAATAGAGCATAAACAACCCGGTGGCAACCGCGCCGCTCAGGCGATGTACCATGCCGGAGAGGAAGAAAACCAGCGCCAGCTGCGCGATAATCAGCCCGAAGAAGGTGATACGGTTAGCAAACACCAGCTCCATTACCGCCGGGGTCCGCGCGGCAAACCAGGAGACAAACGCTGTCAGTAACAGACCGCAGGTCATCCAGCCATACACCTGGGACATATAGGCTTGCAGCCCACGTGACGCAGGTTGAACAATTGAGTCATTTTGTGGATATCGGTCCATGATGCACCTCTTGTTGAACGGATTAGGACGCGCTCCGCGTACGGAGCCTGACTAAGTGTGGCACAGCCCGACTCAACTGCGCCACAACATCACCGCTAACGACGCGACAGACACTGCTGATAGCGGCTATCGACCCGCTGAGCGAACCAGGCGGTGGTCAGATTGCGGGTAATTTTCGGGCTTTCCAGCTTGATGCCCGGCAGCATTTCACGCGGCAGTCGGCGACCGGCCATTTTATCGGCCAGGGTAAACACCTGCCGCCACAGCGTGCTGTCGCTGAACTCCGCCTTCTCCCCTTTCTCAAGGTCGCGGCGGATCTCGCTGTCACTCATATCAATCTGCTTCGCCAGGGTGCGTACCGCCAGCTCGGTGCTGCCCGCCTTCTCGCTGCCGTACAGGATCAGATCGCCATCCAGCGTCAGCTTCATGCCGGTCGCCCGCGCCACTGCCGCCTGGAATGCGGCATTACGACTGGCATACCAGCCGGCGTTGAAGTCGGCAAAACGGTAAAGCGGCTGGCTATAATCGGCCGGATAGCCCAGCAGATGCAGGGTACCGAAGTAGATCCCGCCGTGGCGGGTAAAGACCTCGCGACGGATCGAGCCATCAATCGGCCACGGATAGCCTTTGGCATGCGCTTCCGCAAAAGCGATGCTGACCTGCATCGGCCCGCCGGTATGGACCGGATTAAGATTGCCAAATAGCGTCTGTCCCATCGGCACCATATTGATGAAATCATCAAAAATGTCGCTCAGATCCTTCTCGCTGCGCACCTTATCCAGACGGGCGGCGTAGCTCTCGCCGTTCGATGATTTAATCAGCAGCGCGGTTCGTACCAAAAACGCCGGCACGTGTACCTTCGCTGCCCGGCGGTCGATCTCGGCCCAGGCAATTTTAGGCAGGCCCGGCACGCTGGCTTCGGCGCTAAAATTGGTCTCCTGATCCGCCACCGCAATCACCGCACACAGGTTGCTGGTGCTGGGGTCAAGCTGCTGAGTGCGAAAAGAGGTATAGATGTCGTCAGCCCAGTCGGCTTTATTGCTGACGTGGGCCGGCAACAGCCGCTGGATTTGCGCTTTAACATCGGCGGGCTGCCGGACCGGTGCCTCGGGGGTTTTCTTGCTGCTACAACCTGCCAGCACCAGCGCGGCGACCAGCGTCAGACGTTGCAGACTTGGGGTAAATGACATACCTGTCCTCGAAATCAATCAAAGCTCTACTCTACCATTGCCACCCTTTTACCGGCAGGTCTGATTTTCTGAACTAAGGTTACCTTTTTTACCGTTAAAGGAATTTACGATGTTAAAGCTCTGGCCAGTCGCGGCGCTCAGCCTGCTGTTAGCGGGATGCGGTGCCAATAACTCCCCTGCAAAAGTACAGTCGCCGGGTGCCCCTGCCTCTTCGTCACTCAAACTGCTGGAAACCGGCGCTGAGGTGATGCAGTCCCGCCCTCCGATTGACGCCATCAATACCTATCTCGATGGGTTCCATTTTTATAACGGCGATCAGAACGGTCAGATGGAGGCGCACCACTATGTGACGGTGCTGAATGAGGATGTGATGCAGGCGGTGATTTATGACGGCAATACCCGCGACGCGCGCCTGATGGGCGTGGAGTACATTATCAGCGAGCGGCTGTATAAAACCCTGCCGCCGGAAGAGAAGAAGCTGTGGCACAGCCATCAGTATGAAGTGAAATCAGGCACGCTGATCGCGCCCGGCTTACCGGAGGCCGCCGATCACGCGCTGATGAAGCGCATCGTCAATACTTACGGCAAGACCTGGCACACCTGGCATACCGATCGCGACAAGACCCTGCCAATCGGCATTCCGGCGCTGATGATGGGCTTTACCGCTGACGGGCAGATGGATTCGCGCCTGCTGGCCGATCGCGACCGGCGTTTTGATGTCGACAGCAAAAAAATTCGCGCCCAGCGGGCAGATATCGTGGCGCATCCGGCCGAACCGGGGGCCAATGCCTGGCAACAGGGCGAGGTGATTCAGCTGCAGCGCACCCACGGCGGCGGTGAACACAGCCACGGCCAGACCCATTTCGGCCCGGCCGAGCAGTTAAAACAGCCTTAATCCCAGCGTTGCGCCGCCTGGTGATCGCTGTCGCGGGCATCGACCCAGCGATCGCCGTCGGCGGTCGCTTCGCGCTTCCAGAACGGCGCGCGGGTTTTCAGGTAATCCATAATGAACTCCGCGGCAGAGAACGCGCTGCCGCGGTGTGCGCTGGTGACGCCCACCAGCACAATTTCATCACCGGGAAACAGCTCGCCGGTGCGGTGGATCACCGTGACGCGCTGCAGCGGCCAGCGCTGGCGGGCGGCATCAACAATCTCCTGCAACGCTTTTTCGGTCATGCCGGGATAGTGTTCCAGCGTCAGTGCCGCGACGTGCGCGCCGAGGTTGTGGTTGCGGACTTTGCCGGTAAAGGTGACCACCGCGCCATCTTCGTCACAGGCGGCCAGCCAGCGATACGCTTCGGCCATATCAAACGGCGCCGGACCAACACGAATCTGCGTCTCCATTTTAGCCTCCGGTCACTGGCGGGAAAAACGCCACTTCATCGCCGTCGCGCAGCGGATGACTCATCGGCACCAGCGTCTGATTGACCGCCGCCAGCAGCTTGCCGGACTCAAGCGCTAACGCCCAGCGATCGCCCTGCCCGGCCAGCGCAGCACGCAGCGCGGCCACATCCGGATAGGCGGTAGCGATCTCCAGCGAGGCGCTGCCGACCAGTTCACGCACCTGGGCAAAAAACAGCACCTTAATCATCGGACACCGCCTGAAAATCACCGCTTTTGCCACCGCTTTTGCTGATTAAGCGCAACTGGTCAATGACGATATCTTTCTGTACCGCTTTGCACATGTCGTAGATGGTCAGGGCCGCCACCGAGGCCGCCGTCAGCGCTTCCATCTCAACGCCGGTTTTGCCGGTCAGACGGCACAGCGAGGTGATGCGTACCCGATTGTGTTCCGGCTCGGCCAGCAAATTCACTTCCACTTTGCTCAGCATCAGCGGATGGCAGAGTGGGATCAGTTCCCAGGTCCGTTTAGCGGCCTGGATACCGGCAATGCGCGCCGTGGCGAACACATCGCCTTTGTGGTGACTGCCCTCGATGATCATCTGCAGCGTGTCAGGCTGCATCAGCACCAGCACCTCCGCCCGCGCTTCGCGTACGGTTTCCGCTTTGGCGGAGACATCCACCATATGCGCTTCGCCAGCAGCATTAATGTGTGTGAGTTGCGACATACTTACCGTTTCTTCAGATGTGAGACAAAGTTGCAGGGACGGGTGCGCGCATCCAGCTGATCGGCAATAATCCGCTCCCAGGCGCTGCGGCAGGCATTGGTGGAGCCCGGCACCGCAAAAATTAAGGTCTGGTTCGCCATTCCGGCGATGGCGCGCGACTGCAAGGTCGAGCCGCCAATCTCCTCATAGGAGATCATCCGGAACAGTTCGCCAAAGCCGGCGATTTCACGATCAAACAGCGGCAGCAGGGCTTCCGGCGTGCTGTTTTTCAGGTTAAATCCGGTGCCGCCGTTAATGATCACCACCTGCACGTCCTCGCTGGCGATCCAGCGCGATACGGTGGCGCGAATGCGGTAGAGATTATCCGGCACGATGGCGTGATCGACCACCTCATGACCCGCCTCAAGGGCGGCACCGCGCAGATAGTCGCCCGATGTATCCTCGCTGGCCTCGCGGCGATCTGACACGGTCATCACCGCAATCTGTAACGCCTGAAATTCGCTGACTGGTTTGCCCATAACGCCTCCTGAAATTAACCGCCAATATAAGAAAGATTTTGCGTGATGCCGGTGTTGCCCTGATGCAGAAAATGGGTCTGCTTTTTCTGCCCGAGGCTACTGGCAATGCGCGCCTGCAGTTCCGCTTGCTGATCGTCAGAGGCCAGCAGATCCCGCAGCGGCACGCCACCGTCGCCAAACAGGCAGAGGTGCAGATTGCCCTGCGCCGAGACGCGCAGACGGTTGCAGCTGGCACAAAAATCTTTGGCATAGGGCATTATCAGGCCGATCTCACCGACATAATCGGGATGGTAAAACACCTGGGCCGGGCCGTCGCTGCGGCCGCTCTCCCGCCGCTGCCAGCCCTGCGCAATCAGCTGGTCACGGATCACCGTGCCGGAGACGTGCTGCTGGCGAAACAGCGTTCCGCCGTCACCGGTTTCCATCAGTTCGATGAAGCGCAGCTGAATCGGACGGGTACGGATCCAGTCGAGGAAGGTGGCCAGATTACGGCTATTGAGATCGCGCATCAGCACGCTATTGACTTTCACCTGCTGAAAACCGGCGTCAAAGGCGGCGTCGATGCCCGCCATCACCTGATGGAATTTATCCTGACCGGTAATGGCGTGGAACTGACGGGCATCAAGGCTGTCGACGCTGACGTTCAGTGCGGTTAATCCCGCCTCACGCCACTGCTTCACGTCGCGCGCCAGCCGGTAACCGTTGGTGGTGACGGCGATATGACGCACCGAGCGGTTCTCACGCACCGCCGCGATAATGTCGGTAAAATCGCGGCGCAGCGACGGCTCGCCGCCGGTCAGCCGCACTTTTTCCGTGCCGGCCGCGGCGAAAGCCCGCGTCACGCGGCGGATTTCATCCAGAGAGAGAAAGCTTTTGTTGCGAATGCCGTGCGGCTTGTAGCCATCGGGCAGACAGTAGGTACAGCGGAAGTTACACACATCCGTGACCGACAGGCGCAGGTAATAGAACTTACGCGCGTATGCATCAGTAAATTGTGACACCAGAACACCTTTCCAGATTGGGAGATGCAGTCATTTCTTCCTGCACCCTGGTAGCTCAATGGCTACGGCCTGACTCCCCTATCCGCAGACGTAGGCAATCAGGCTAGAGTGTACGCTGACCCGTTGATCAGCGCGGTTAATCAAGATGGTAGCGCGATTTACGCGACTCTTCCATTCGCCGTTTTCGTTATATATTCTGATACATATCGAATTTTCACCGCATTTTCGCTACAGGATACGGTAAAATGCGTTTCAGATTTTGACGCAAGTCATCCGCGCGGGTTTAGCGTTTAGAGCGACGTCACGCGAGACGATGTTAAGGAGAAGTATGAATCGCACACTGGCCGACCTCGATCGCGTGGTGGCACTGGGTGGCGGACATGGCTTAGGCCGCGTGATGTCTGCCCTGTCGCCGCTCGGCTCACGCCTCACCGGCATTGTAACCACCACCGATAATGGCGGATCAACCGGCCGTATTCGCCGCTCAGAAGGCGGCATCGCCTGGGGCGATATGCGTAACTGCCTTAACCAGCTGATCGCCGAACCGAGCGTGGCTTCAGCGATGTTTGAGTATCGCTTTGCCGGGAACGGCGAACTGGCCGGACACAACCTTGGCAACCTGATGCTGAAAGCGCTCGATCACCTGAGCGTGCGTCCACTGGAAGCGATCAATATCATTCGTAACCTGCTGAAGGTCGATGCCTTTTTGATTCCGATGTCGGAGCAACCGGTGGATCTGGTGGCGCTCGATGTGGAAGGCAACATGGTTTACGGCGAAACCGCGATTGATGAGATGAAACAGCCGCCGCAGGAGATGATGTTGCATCCCAACGTCCAGCCGACGCGGGAAGCGCTGGATGCGATTGGCGAAGCGGATTTAATCCTGATCGGGCCAGGCAGCTTTTACACCAGCCTGATGCCGATTCTGCTGATGGAAGAGATGGCGCAGGCTCTGCGCCGGACGCCCGCCACCATGGTCTTTATCGGCAATCTGGGACGCGAACTCAGCCCGGCGGCAGCCAGCCTGACGGTCGCCGACAAACTGGCGATGATGGAGCGCTACATTGGCAAACGGGTAATTGACGCGATTGTGGTCAGTCCCTCCGCCGACATCAGTCAGGTGGATAACCGGCTGATCGTCCGCGAGCCGCTGGAGGCCGCCGATATCAAATATCGTCACGACCGCCAGCTGCTGCGGGTGGCGCTGGAACACGCCATTCAGGGCTTTAGCTGAGTTATGAGGTGGCAATAAACAGCGTGCGCAGCTCATGCAGCTGATCGCGCACGCTGGCCGCCTGTTCGAACTCCAGGTTCTGCGCATGTTGCTGCATCTGCCCTTCCAGCTCGTGGATCTTTTTCTGCAGGGCCTGCGGCGACAGCGCCAGGTAATCCGCTTCGGCCTCGGCCGCACCGCGACGGGCGGGTTTGGCTTTGCCCCGGGTTTTCACCACGTTGTTGCCCAGTTCCAGAATATCGGTAATTTTCTTATTCAGGCCCTGCGGCACAATGCCGTTCTCTTCATTGTACTGCTGCTGCTTCTCGCGGCGGCGTTCGGTCTCTTCAATCGCCCGCGCCATTGACGGGGTAATTTTATCGCCGTAGAGAATCGCCTTGCCGTTGATATTACGCGCCGCACGACCGATGGTCTGAATCAGTGAGCGTTCGGAGCGCAGGAAGCCCTCTTTATCCGCGTCCAGAATCGCCACCAGCGACACTTCCGGCATATCCAGCCCCTCACGCAGTAAGTTAATGCCCACCAGCACATCAAACTCACCCAGACGTAAATCGCGGATAATTTCCATGCGTTCAACGGTATCAATATCGGAGTGCAGGTAACGCACTTTCTCACCGTGCTCTTCCAGATATTCGGTCAGATCTTCCGCCATACGCTTGGTCAGCACCGTCACTAGCACACGTTCATTGATCGCCACCCGCTGACGGATCTCCGACAGCAGATCGTCGACCTGGGTCGCCACCGGACGCACTTCGAGAATCGGGTCGAGCAGCCCGGTAGGACGCACCACCTGGTCGATCACTTCGCTGCCCGATTTTTCCAGCTCATATTTACCCGGCGTGGCCGACACGTAGATAGTCTGGGGTGCCAGTGCTTCAAACTCTTCAAACTTCATCGGACGGTTATCCAGCGCCGACGGCAAACGGAAACCGTACTCCACCAGCGTCTCTTTACGCGCCCGGTCGCCTTTATACATGCCGCCAATCTGCGGGATGGTGACGTGCGATTCGTCGACCACCAGCAGGCCATCGGCTGGCAGATAGTCAAACAGCGTTGGTGGCGCTTCGCCTGGTCCGCGCCCGGAAAGATAGCGCGAATAGTTTTCGATGCCGGAGCAGTAGCCCAGCTCGCCCATCATCTCCAGGTCAAACTGGGTACGCTGGGTAATACGCTGCTCTTCCAGCAGTTTATTGTTCTCCAGCAGCACCCGACGGCGATCCGCCAGTTCCAGTTTGATATCTTCCATCGCCTGCAGAATGCGCTCACGCGGCGTCACGTAGTGCGTTTTCGGGTAGATGGTAAAGCGCGGCACCACCGAGTCAATCTGGCCGGTGAGTGGGTCAAACAGCGACAGGCGCTCTACTTCTTCGTCGAACAGTTCAACGCGCAGGGCGATATCGTCCGATTCGGCCGGGAAGATGTCGATCACTTCGCCGCGCACCCGGAACGTACCGCGCTGGAACGCCTGATCGTTGCGGGTGTACTGCAGCTCCGACAGTCGGCGCAGAATGCTGCGCTGGTCGATAATCATGCCGCGGGTCAGGTGCAGCATCATTTTCAGGTAGAGATCGGGATCGCCCAGACCGTAGATCGCCGAAACCGAGGCGACCACAATCACATCGCGCCGCTCCAGCAGCGCTTTGGTCGCCGACAGACGCATCTGCTCAATGTGTTCGTTAACCGAGGCATCCTTTTCGATAAAGGTGTCGGAGCTCGGCACATAGGCTTCCGGCTGGTAGTAGTCGTAGTAAGAGACGAAAAATTCTACTGCGTTATCCGGGAAAAACTCCTTCATTTCACCGTACAACTGCGCCGCCAGCGTTTTGTTGGGCGCTAAAACCATGGTTGGACGGTTGAGATCGGCAATCACGTTGGCGACGGTGAAGGTTTTCCCCGAGCCGGTTACGCCTAATAAGGTCTGGTGGGCCAGTCCATCTTCCAGCCCCTCTTTCAGACGACGAATCGCCTCTGGCTGATCGCCAGAAGGTTTGAAAGCGGAATTCAATTTAAAGGCTTTACTCATGAATGCAGTTCCTGCTGAAGAAGTCGGCGGGCAGCCCACTATTTTACTCTGCTATGGTGATTTTGCCAGAAAATAATACTGGATATAAAAACAGTATTAAGGCAGAGTGATCGTCACTGTCGGGATACTTTTTCACCGTCGATTGCCGCTTGCTTCATCGCACAGGCCGTTGCGCAAGGTTATCCCCAGGCGGGGATCGGATTTAACATTTGTCAATAGACCGTCACAAAATTACAGTTCGATGAACTGACAGATAATTCGCAGGCTTGTTTTTTAATAAGCAGTTGAATTTACTGACTTATGTCTAAAAGCCCAGAATCTCGACATTATGTAACCAGGCCGCGTATTTCCTCGCTTCCAACCTGTTTTCATTACCTAATGCACAAGGTTATCCACAGGAATGGTGGATAAGTGATGGCAGCCCCGCCGCCATCGGCTGTGTATAATTTTTCCCTGCCGCTCGGGTTCGCTAAAAATAATTTTTTTTCCGCTAAATTTAGCCGCTGTCGCTGCACTATTGTTCTGCTTTTTTTACCAGTTTCTTTACTCCGCCCGCTAATCCGCTACATTAGCTGCCCATTCTTAATCAGAATAGCTGCCTCGTCATCGTCCCTCTGCACCAGAAACGCCGCCCGCTGGCACTACAAAAGTGCAGCAATGTTATCACCGGTTGAAATTGATAAGCACTGCTCATCTTTTAGCGCCGCCGCACCGCGCTACTGGCTGAAAAAAGTCTGCGGTGGGATCTGGCCTGGGAATTGCAAGAATGGGTGGCGTCATCGCGCCACAAGCGCACTGTACTGCAAGGGGAGCATGCCCTTGCTGATAACTTGTTTGCCAGACGACACAGAGCGGAAGCATTCAGGCTAATGATCGGGAAGGAGAGTGTCAGATGCTGAGTTTACGTTCGGTAAATCAATTTTACGGTCAAAATCATATTCTGTGGGATGTCGATCTCGATCTGTCGCCTGGCACCTGCACCGGCGTTCTCGGCCGGCCCGGGATGGGGAAAACCACCCTGGTGAACTGCATCATGGGCAGGCTGCCGATCAACAGTGGATCGATCTCCTGGAAAGAGGATGGCTCACCGCCCGCCGACCTGCTGCTGCAACCGGCGGAGCAGCGGGCGCAGATGGGGATTGGCTATGTGCCGCAGGGTCGCCATATTTTTACCCAGATGAGCGTGGAAGATAATTTGCTGATCGCCCTGCTGGCCGGGGCAAATCAGGCTGACCGCCATCGCGCCATCCCCGAAATGGTGTTTGACCTGTTTCCGGCGCTCTATTCGCTGCGGCAGCAGCGCAGCGGCGATCTGCCGATCGATCAACAGCAGCAGCTGGCCCTGGCGCGGGCGCTGGTGTTGCAGCCTAAGCTGCTAATTCTGGATGAGCCGACCGACGGGATGTCACCGTGGCTGGAGGAGGAGATGGGGAATCTGATTCGCCGCCTGAATCTCGACTACGGCCTGACCATCCTGCTGCTGGAGCAGCGACTGTCGCTGATACGCCGCGTGGCGGACTATTTTCTGCTGTTGCATCGCGGGCGTAACGTGGCGCAGGGCAAAATGGCGCAGCTGGATGATCACACCGTCAACAAATGGCTGACGGTGGCCTGAGACTTTAGTCAGGTAAGGTCAGATACTGGCCACAGCTGTCCAGTTGCGCTGCCCCGGTCAGATACGGAATGGTGCCGAGACAGGGCGCGGGCAGTCGCTGCTGCAGGCTGGTGAGATATTCCTGATAACGGTGACCGGGCGGCACCACGGTGTTGGCGATCCAGCCAGCCAGCCGCAACCCCCGCGCCCGCACCGCATCTGCGGTCAGCATGGCGTGATTGATGCAGCCCAGTTTAACGCCAACCACCAAAATAACCGGCAGCTGTTCAGTGCTGACCCAGTCGGCATAAGTGTGCGTGGCGGATAACGGGGTGTACCAGCCGCCCGCCCCTTCGATCAGAATCCAGTCAGCCAGCGGTTCCAGCGCCGCCAGTCCGGCCGACAGCGCCTGATGGGTGATCGGCCGGCCCTCTTCGGCACTGACGATGTGCGGTGACGTGGGTTCAAGGAACGCCAGCGGATTAACCTGCTGATAGTCTAACGGCACGCTGCTGTAACGCTGCAGCGCCAGCGCGTCACTGTTGCGCAGCCCCTGCGGCGTCATTTCACAGCCGGAGGCGACAGGCTTGTAGCCGGCGCAGCGATAACCTGCGGCCCGGGCCGCCTGTAACAGTGCGCCACTGGCGACCGTTTTACCGACTTCGGTGTCGGTGCCGGTGATAAACCAGCGCTTCATGATGAACTTACTCCATAGATTAAATGATAACTGAGGCGGAAACCGTGCCGATCGCGCGGCCAATGCGCCTCCAGCTGTGCCAGCCGTTGTCGGGTCAGCAGCGGACCGTCACGTCCCTGATGCAGATGGGTGGCGCCAATCCCCTTCAGCGAACGCATAGCGCTGAGCGCATCGGGAAAATGCAGGGTGATCAGCGCTGACTCACAGCTCAGCCGGTGGGCCGCACAGGCTGCCGCGATCTGCTGCTCGCTGAGAAACCGGTTGGCGTGAGGATGTTCATCAAGATGCGACCAGGCCTGATGCACCTCCTGCAACGATCCGGCGCTCAGGGTCGAGAACAGCAGCGCGCCGTCGGGCCGCAGCACCCGCCGGAACTGGCTCAGCGCCTGTGACAGATCGTCACTCCACTGCACCGCCAGGTTGCTCCATACCAGATCAAAACCGGCATCCGCCAGCGGCAGAGCATCGATATCCCCGGCGAGGTAGTGCTGCGCCGCATCATTGGCGCGCGCCTGTTGCAGCATCTGCGGTGAAAGATCCAGTGCCGTCACCTGCTTACCACGCGCCCGCCATTGCTTGCTGTACCAGCCGGTGCCGCAACCGGCATCGAGCAGCTGCGGACCACTGCGCGCGGGGGCGCGGGCCAGCAGCGCGTCACCGCTCAGCCGCTGCAGGGCAGCATGCGCATCGTAGTGCCCGGCCGCCCGGCCAAAGGCCCGCGCCACGGCGCGTTTATCAACCTGCAGCGTCATGCAGCGCCTCCAGCAGAATGTCGATGTCATCCGGCTGATGCGCCGCCGTCAGGGTAATACGCAGCCGGGCGGTGCCGGGCGGGACAGTTGGCGGCCGGATCGCGCTGACCCAGCAGCCCGCGTCCGCCAGCCGGGCGGAGAGCGCTATCGCTTCCGCATTGCCGCCGACGATTAACGGCTGAATCGCGCTGGCGGAATCCATCAGTTGCCACGGCAACGAGGCCGCGCCGCGCCGGAAGCGCTGAATATTCTGCTGCAACCGCTGACGCAGCGCATCGCCCTGCTGCACCTGGCCGAGGGACGCCTGCAGCGCCGACGCCTGGGCGGCGGGCATGGCGGTCGAGTAGATCAGATGACGGCTGAACTGCAGGAAATAGTCGGCGGTTTGTGCATCGCACAGCAGTGCGGCTCCGCTGACGCCAAAGGCTTTGCCAAAGGTGACCACCAGCAACTCAGGCCTGACTCCCTGCTGCCAGCAACTGCCGCGCCCCTGCTCGCCTACCACGCCGATACCGTGCGCATCGTCTACCAGCAGCCAGCCCCCGGCCTGCCGGGTCTGGGTCGCTATCGCCGCCAGCGGCGCACTGTCGCCATCCATGCTGAAAATGCCCTCGGTTACCACCAGCGTTTCACCGCTGCAGGGCGAGGACAGCCGCGCCGCCAGACTCGCCGGGCTGTTGTGTGTAAAACGGCGCAGCTGCGCCGGGCTGTGGCTGGCGGCATCCAGCAGCGAAGCGTGGGTTAACTTATCCGCCAGGATGCGATCGTCAGCCTCTGCCAGCAGATGGATCACTGCCTGATTGGCGGCAAAACCAGAGATAAATAGCAGCGCCCGGTCATAACCGAGCCAGTCCGCCAGCTGCGCTTCCAGCTCCGCATGCTGCCGGTGATAACCGGTGACGTGACCGGATGCACCGGCCCCGGCTCCCGCCTGCTCTGCGCCGCGCTGCCAGCCGGCAATCACCGCCGGATGCTGCGTTAAACCGAGGTAGTCGTTGCTGGAAAAGTGGCGATAGGTCCGTCCGCCACTCTGCAACGTGCGGGTGGTCTGGTGATCGATCACCGGTCGCTGCCGCCAGCCATCGGCCGCCCGCCGCTGCGCGAGCGCCTGCTGCAGTCGTTGCTGCCAGCTCATTACAGCGCCGCGTTGTAGAACTGTTCAGTGTCGGCGTGCAGCAGTTGTTCACTAAGCTGCTGCTGTTGCTGATGATCGCCGTGGTCGGTATGGCTGTGCTGCGGATTCAGGCCCAGCTTACGGAACAGCACCCGATCTTTATCCTCTTCCGGGTTTGGCGTAGTCAGCAATTTGCAACCGTAGAAAATCGAGTTAGCACCGGCCATAAAGCACATCGCCTGGGTCTGCTCGCTCATCTGCTCACGGCCCGCCGACAGCCGGACGTGCGAGGTCGGCATCATGATGCGCGCCACCGCGATGGTGCGGATAAAATCGAACGGCTCCACGTCATCGTTATCCGCCAGCGGCGTCCCTTTGACCTTTACCAGCATGTTGATCGGCACGCTTTCCGGCGGCGTCGGCAGATTGGCTAACTGCACCAGCAGTCCAGCGCGATCGTTGACCGTTTCCCCCAGCCCGACGATGCCGCCAGAGCAGACTTTAATGCCGGCATCACGCACTTTGCCGAGCGTATCAAGCCGTTCCTGATAGCTACGGGTGGTGATGATGCTGCCGTAAAATTCCGGCGAGGTATCGAGGTTATGGTTATAAAAATCGAGGCCGGCACCGGCCAGTTGCTGTGCCTGCCGATCGCTGAGCGTACCCAGCGTCATACAGGTTTCCATCCCCATCGCCTTGACCCCTTCAACCATTTTTTCCAGGTAAGGCATGTCGCGATCATGGGGGTTTTTCCAGGCGGCACCCATGCAGAAACGGGTGGAGCCTGCCGCTTTGGCCTGCCGGGCCGAGGCCAGCACCTCTTCGACCTCCATCAGACGTTCCGATTCCAGACCGGTTTTGTAGCGCGCGCTCTGCGGGCAGTATTTGCAGTCTTCCGGGCAGGCACCGGTTTTGATCGACAACAGAGTGCTGACCTGCACCTGGCGCGGATCGAAGTGCTGACGGTGCACCCGCTGCGCTTCAAACATCAGTTCAAGAAAAGGTTGATCAAACAGGGCCTGAGCCTGTGCGACTGTCCAGCGTTGTGCCATTACGTGCTCCAAAAAAAGGGTGTCATCCCGACGATTAACGTGGTTATACTTGTAAACTATATTTTTTTATTTTGGTTTACAACTCCGGTTTACGACGCTCATGTTCACTTCTGAAGACGCCCGCTTTGATCGCCAGCACCTCTGGCATCCCTACACTTCGATGCAAAATCCTCTGCCCTGTTATCCGGTGGTTGCTGCACACGGTTTCCAGCTGCAACTGGCCGATGGCCGTGAGCTGGTCGACGGCATGTCCTCGTGGTGGGCGGCGATCCACGGCTACAACCATCCGCGACTGAACCGGGCGCTGACCCAGCAGATGACGCTGATGTCGCACGTGATGTTTGGCGGCATAACCCATCCCGCTGCCGTGGCGCTCTGTCGTCAGCTACTGACCATGACGCCCGCGGCGCTGGAGTGCGTCTTCCTCGCCGATTCCGGCTCGGTCGCAGTAGAAGTGTCGATGAAGATGGCGCTGCAATACTGGCTGGGACGCGGAGAAGTCCGTCAGCAGTTCCTGACGCTGAAGCGCGGCTATCACGGCGATACGTTTGCGGCGATGTCGGTGTGCGATCCGGATAATTCGATGCACAGCCTGTGGCGCGGTTACCTGCCTGAACATCACTTTGCCGAGGCGCCGGCCTGTGGTTTTGACGACCGGTGGGATGAGCGCGACTTCGACGATTTTGCCCGCCTGCTGGAGCAGCATCATCAGCAGCTGGCCGCGGTAATTCTTGAGCCGATTGTGCAGGGCGCAGGCGGGATGCGTTTCTACCATCCGCGCTATCTGCAGCGGGTGCGAGAAGCGTGCGATCGCTACGGGCTGTTGCTGATTGCCGATGAGATCGCCAGCGGCTTTGGCCGCACCGGCAAACTGTTTGCCTGTGAACATGCCGGTATTACGCCCGATATTATGTGTGTTGGCAAAGCACTGACCGGCGGGACCCTGACGCTGGCGGCCACCCTGACCACCCGTGAGGTGGCGGACACCATCAGCCGCAGTCCGGCCGGCTGTTTTATGCACGGCCCGACCTTTATGGGCAATCCGCTGGCCTGCGCGGTGGCGGTCGAAAGCCTGACGATGCTGGCCGAAGGCGAGTGGCAAAGCCAGGTGGCCGCTATCGAACAGCAGTTGCGGGCGGAACTGTTGCCGCTGCGCAGCGCGCCGCAGGTGGCGGATGTGCGGGTGCTGGGGGCGATTGGCGTGGTCGAAACCCATCGGGCGGTCAACATGGCGGCGCTGCAGCAGTTCTTCGTTGAGCAGGGCGTATGGATAAGACCGTTTGGCCGGCTGATCTATCTGATGCCGCCGTACATCATCACGCCGCAGGCGCTGAGCAAACTGGTGCAGGCGATTGCGGCAGCGCTTGAGCATTCTTCACATTTTGCCGACTGAAGTGGGCTAAGCGCTGGAACTGGCTGCGCGTTTAGTTATGATGACAGGCTATTCATCGACACGTGAGGAGAGGCAATGCGCGTTTATAGTCAGGATTTTAACGACGGCGATAAGATGCCTGAGAAGCATGTTTTCAACGGCATGGGCTATCAGGGCGAGAATATCTCTCCCCATCTGGCCTGGGAAGCGGCTCCGGAAGGCACCAAAAGTTTTGTGGTGACCTGCTACGATCCCGACGCGCCAACCGGCTCCGGCTGGTGGCACTGGCTGGTTGCCAATATTCCGGCCTCCACCACCTCTCTGCCGCAGGGCGCGGGTTCCGGCAAAGCCGAACTGCCTTCAGGAGCGCTACAGACCCGCACTGATTTTGGTCAGGCTGGCTACGGTGGCGCGGCACCGCCGCAGGGGGAAACCCATCGCTACATTTTCACCGTGCATGCGCTGGATGTGGACAAGATTGAGGTGGATGAAGGCGCGAGTGGCGCAATGGTCGGCTTTAACGTCCATTTTCACGCGCTGGCGAGCGCGTCACTGACCGTGAACTATCAATAATCCCGCCACGCCTCCCCGTACGGGGAGGCGTGCGAAGCTGCGTTATGCCTGCAGCTGATGCACTACTACCCACATTGGTCCCTGTCCGACCGCATAACGTCCCAGCGGTTGTAACAGCCCTTGCGGTTCGGTAATGCGATAGACTTCGATGTGATGAGACTTCTGCCCCGCCGCCACCAGATACTGTCCGCTGTGATCGATATTAAAGCCGCGCGGCTGAGTTTCGGTCGGCTGGAAACCTTGCAGCGTCAGCTGATCACCCTGTTCGCTGACGCTGAACACCGCCAGCGTGCTGCTGGTGCGGTCGCAGGCGTAGAGGAAGCGGCCATCGGGCGTCAGATGAATATCCGCGGCCCAGCGGGTGCCGCTGAAGTCAGGCGGCATCATATCCAGCGTCTGCACGCTTGCCACGTTGCCTTCATTTAACGCCCAGACGTCAACCGTGCTGTCGAGTTCATTCACACAGTAGGCGTAACGACCGTTGGGATGGAACTGCATGTGGCGCGGACCGGCGCCTTCGACGGTGGTAACCTGCGCCTGCGGACGCGGCGTCAGCTGGCCGTCATCACCCAATGCGAACAGGCAGATGCGATCCTGCTTCAGGGCCGGCACGTAGAGCGTCTGGTTAGCATTATCAATATTGGCTGAGTGGCACCCTTCCAGTCCGTGGATCACCTGCAGCGGTGCCTGTGGCACGCCATCTTCGCCAATCGGGCTGACGCTGACGCAGGCGTCATTGTAGGAGCCACAGAACAGGAATTTACCGCTGCGATCGGTGGAAATATGGGTCGGGCTGCCCGGCAGCGGTGCCTGGCCAGCTTCGGTCAGGGTGCCATCAGCCGCGATGCGAAACGCCAGCACGCGAAAATTGGGGCGCACGCCGACATAGAGAAAATCGCGGTTCGGACTCACCACCATTGGCTGAACCTGGCCGGCGACATCGGTCACCTGAAGCAACGTCAGCGCCCCCTCTTCATTCATTTGCCAGACGTGAATCTGCTGGCTCTCGGGACTGGCGGTGTAGACAACTTGTTTCATGCATTCTCCTTTTTGGCTGCCTGATGATGATCTGTGAGTCACTGTAGCGCGTTTTAGCCATGCTGGAATCATTTGTGCCCGGTTTTTTGTCTCACAAGGGCAGTCAGGTGTAGACTTGGGGCTTCGCTAACCTACCCCAACGGAAGGATTAATGAGCTACCGTGTCATTGCCCTCGATCTCGACGGCACGCTGTTAACACCCGCAAAAACCATTCTGCCGCAGTCAGTCGAGGCGCTAAAGAAGGCGCGTCAGGCGGGCATTCACGTCGCTATCGTGACCGGACGCCATCACTGCGCCATCCATCCTTTTTATCAGGCATTAGAACTCAATACGCCAGCCATCTGCTGTAACGGCACTTATTTGTATGATTACCAAAACAAAAAGGTGCTGGCGGCCGATCCGCTTGATACTCAGCTGGCGCTGCAGGTGATTGAGATGCTGGATCAGCAGCGGATTCATGGGTTGCTGTATGTCGATGATGCCATGCTGTATCAGACCCCGACCGGCCATGTTACTCGCACCCTCAACTGGGCCGAATCTCTGCCGCCGCACCAGCGTCCGCTGTTCAGGCAGGTGCCCGATTTAGCCGAGGCCGCACGCGAGGCGGGTGCCATCTGGAAATTCGCCCTGTCGCATCCCAACATTCCTGAGTTGCAGCAGTTTGCCAGCCGGGTCGAGGCGAAACTGGGCCTGGCCTGCGAATGGTCGTGGCACGATCAGGTCGATATCGCCAAAGGCGGCAACAGCAAAGGCAAGCGTCTGGCGCAGTGGGTCGACTCGCTGGGACTGAGCATGTCAGATGTGATCGCGTTCGGGGATAACTACAACGATCTCAGCATGCTGGAAACCGCCGGTCTGGGCGTGGCGATGGGCAATGCCGATGAGGCGATCAAAGCGCGCGCCAAAAAAGTGATCGGCACCAACCTCGAAACCGGCATTGCCGAGACGCTCTATCAGTACGTGCTGTAATCAGGGCGTGACCGAGACGCTTTTAATCTGGGCATAGAGCCACTGATCCGGCCGAATGCCCAGCTCATCACGCGCCCACGGCGTAATGCGCGCCCGGCATTGACCCAATGAAGAGGGTCTGTTTCATTTAATGCGTTGAGAAGCAAAAAGCAAATTTTAACGCAGGGATAAAAAATAGATAACGCAACATGACTCTGAGGAGGGTCTGTATACATTAAAGCCTTTTTTAATCTTTTATAAAATGAGCGCTGCACTTTATTATTCATTCTTAACTTTTCAAAACCTGGCATTGATATAAACCAATATGACATAAACAATCATTAAAGCTGACTCCAGCATTGATGACGGAAAAGATATCAAAAAAACAGTGCTGCCATAAGAGTGATATAAAGCTATTTGATATCAGGCCGCCCACCATTTTCAATCAAACAACGCTAAAGCTTATCTTTCACCTGCCGATAACCCTTATTTATCTGTAGGTATGAGATATGTTTAAAAAAATATTCAACAAGGCTCTGCTTTTATTATCATTGATGCTCACGGGTTGTACATCGTTACAGGTTGGTCATTTAACCCGCTATGCCAGTGATGTGCATTATTATTCTTTCCTGGATGGCTCAATCGTTGCTCCCTACGCACCTAAAGTTTACCCCATGAAAGTTCCGGACGACCTCTCCTTTGTACAATTTGTCGTTGACCTGGGCTACGACTATGTTGCGCTTCCCTTTATCTATACAGATAGTCGAATCACGGAAAATACCGCCCCCTTTTATGAATTTCTGGAGTGGTCTAAACAACCCTTTATTCAGCGTCAGGAAACAAAGCAAAAGGTCATTGGTGGACGTTACAATGATATTCTGGAATACGGTGAAGAGAATGATCTGAAAACACAAGAGCCAGTATTTTTAGTCGTGCGTCATTTTGGATATTTCTTCCGTGATGCCGTATTTGCACTGACCGTACCTGAAGTCGAAAATCTTTTATCAGAAGTATATAGTGTTAAATACTGCAAAGAGCATGGATTGAAGTTATAGCCGATTCTGGAACATATAGCGCTATTGACCACGCTGCTCTGTCACCCGAATCAAACGCTTCTTTGATTGATGCATAGTGATGTCATCCAGGCCAGCCAAACAGAAGCACGGTGAAAGCCATTTTATAGGGCGTTGCCCTGAACCACAGAAAGTGTTGCAGAATCCCTCTGGTAACGGTTCAGGGCCACCAAAAGGCTTCAAATTTTAATTTTGCTTAAACTTCTGGGAGATATCACCCTTCCTGACAGGGAATTGAATATCAATACTCATCAGATTATTGATGTCGGCTTTCCACTTCTTCTCTTCACGACAACCAGAGACGAAAGCAAGAACCCACGCTCTCTGTTCAGAGGTGTCAGAAGCCTACTCAATAAAACATTCGAAACAAGGCAGAAAAAAAGAGACCCATTAAATAATTTCATTAAAAAATAACGCATTATCAGGACCTTTAGTCATCAGGGCGTGACCGAGACGCTTTTAATCTGGGCATAGAGCCACTGGTCCGGCCGAATGCCCAGCTCATCACGCGCCCACGGCGTAATGCGCGCCCACAGTTCACTGATGCCGATGCGTAGCTTCACTTCCACCTGATCCCCGACCTCCACCAGCTCAACCACCTGCGCAGGCAGGATATTGCGGATAGAGGTGTTGTGCGGCGGTTGCAGCGCCAGCGAGACATCGGCCGAAGCAATACGGATCCGCAGTGGCGTTTTAAGCGGCTGATTAACCCGGCTGACCCAGATGTGCTGGTCACCCAGCGACAGCGCGGTCATTGGATAGTCGGGATGCTGCTCCAGCACCTGTACCCGCAGCACGCTGCTCAGCTCACTGACCGGCAGCCATGGCCGCATTGCGCTGCTGCTCCAGACCCGCTCCAGCGGACCGAACGCTTTAACTTTGCCACCATCCAGCACCAGCACGTTATCCGCCAGATGCAGGATCTCCTCAAGGCTGTGCGAAACGTAGAGCATCGGGATATCCACCTGCTTCGCCAGCTTTTGCAGATACGGCATCAGCTCGCGTTTGCGCGGCAAATCCAGCGAGGCCAGCGGCTCATCCAGCAGCAGCATATCCGGCGCGGTCAGTAATGCCCGGCCAATCGCCACCCGCTGCTTTTCCCCGCCCGACAGCGACAGCGGAAAGCGCGACAACAGCGCCTCAAGGCCCAGCAGGGAGACCAGGCTATCAAACTGAGATTTCATCTCAGGTGCCATGCCATATTGCAGGTTGCCGCGCACCCGATAGTGCGGGAACAGCCGGGCATCCTGGAAGACATAGCCAATCCGGCGCTTTTCCGGCGGCAGGGAAATCTGCTGTTCCGCGTCAAACAGCAGACGATTGTGCAACTGAATCCGGCCGCGCTGCGGCTGCGTCAGTCCGCTGATGGCGTTAATTAGCGAGGTTTTTCCGGCACCGGAGACGCCGAAAATAGCGGTGATCCCTTTGGCCGGTATCTGCAGGTCGATCTCCAGCTGATAATCGCCCTGCTGCTGGGCAAAATTGAGTGACAGCATCAGGCCCCCATTCGCTGACGACCCAGACGGGCCAGCCATTCTGACGCCAGCAGCGACGCCAGCGCCAGCACAATGGCAATCACACACAGCCGGGCGGCCGCGCCTTCCGCACCGGGCGTTTCAATCAGGCTGTACATCGCCAGCGGGATGGTGCGCGTCTCGCCGGGAATATTTGAAACAAAGGTAATGGTGGCACCAAACTCCCCCAGCGAGCGGGCGAAGGCCAGCACGGTGCCGACGATCACGCCCGGCAGGGTCAGCGGCAGGGTAATGGTGAAGAACACCCGCCAGCGACCGGCCCCCAGAGTGCGGGCGGCCTGCTCCAGCCGGATATCCACCGCCTCCAGCGCCAGCCGGATGGCGCGCACCATCAGCGGAAACGCGATCACCGCCGACGCCAGCGCCGCCCCGCGCCAGCTAAAAGCGAAGCTGAAGCCGAACCAGTCGTAGAGCTTTTCACCGATGATGCCGCGTCGTCCCAGGCCGATCAGCAGCAGATAGCCCACCACCACCGGCGGCAGCACCAGCGGCAGATGAATCAGGCTGTCGAGCAGCGTTTTGCCAGGAAAGCGGCAGCGCACCAGAATCCAGGCCATCAGGATGCCGAAAGGCAGACTGCCAGCGACGGCAATGCCAGAGACTTTCAGGCTGAGCAGAACCGCCTGCCATTCGGGATCGCTGAGTATCATTTGGTTGGTGTGAATCCGTAATGTTTAAACACGACCGCTGCTTGCGGCCCTTTCAGGTAGTTATAAAAAGCGTTAACGGCGGCATTATCGCGATCTTTAACGATCGCCATCGGATATTCCACCGGTTTGTGGCTGGAGGCCGGGAACCGCCCCACCACCTGCACCCGCTCACTGGCGACCGCATCTGAACCGTAAACAATGCCATACGGCGTTTCGTTGCGCTCCACCAGCGCCAGCGCGGCCCGCACATTGTTTGCCGGAGCCAGCGACGGTTCAACCGTCTGCCAGGCGCCCAGCTTCTGTAGCGCCTCTTTGGCGTAAATGCCGGCCGGGACATGATCCGGATCGCCAACCGCCAGACGTTCACCGTGCAGCAGCGTTTTCCAGTCAGTCTGCGGGTTCAGTTCGACCGGCTTTGCCGATGCGCTGCGCGGTGCGACCAGCACCAGATCGTTACCCAGCAGGGTGTAACGGCTGCGGTCGATGACGCTTTTTTTCGCCACCGCCTCATCCATCCACTGCTGATCGGCGGAGATAAACAGGTCGGCCGGTGCGCCCTGCTCAATCTGCCGGGCCAGCGTCGAGGAAGAAGCGAACGAAGCGACTACCGTCACCCCTTTTTCCTGCTGATAACGGCTGCCGATCTCCTGCAGAGCGTTGGTCAGTGACGCCGCCGCAAAGACCGTAATTTTATCCGCTGCCACCGCCTGACCTGCCAGGGAAGCTGTGACCAGCGCAGCTATTCCCCAGCGATAGTGTGTTAAAGACATGATGTTCTCCGGTTATTCGTTGTGTAGCGAATGATACAACGCCCTTTCCGGCAGTGTCAGAAAATTATCGGCAGTTTTAGCAGAAGGATGAGCAGAAGTTTGCGCAGCGGCAGAAAGCACCACGCCCGCCTGATTAGCGAGCGTGGTCGGGGAGATTAGTTATGCGAACGGGCTGACGATTTTTCGCGATGGCCAAATTTTGAGATGACGTTAAAGACTTCACCCAGGCCATAGATCAGACCCAGCATGATTGCCATCACGATAGGGACCATAATGATAGCCACGGCGAGGCTTTTAAGTAATTCCAGCATGGAGCGTCTCACTCTGCGAACAAAAAAGTGATTGTAACGGGTCAGCAAAAATTTGCGCAGCCCTTTTCGTGCTTTTACTTTGGCCCCGAAACGCCGCTATCATCGCGCAGATACGCCTTAACCCTTTGCCGGAGTCGCCATGCAAGCCGAACTTTCCCTCCATATTCGTTTACAGCAAAAACTGTTTGCCGATCCGCGTCGCATCGAGCTGCTGAAACGGGTACAGCAAACCGGCTCGATCAGTCAGGGCGCAAAGCTGGCGGGCATCAGTTACAAAAGCGCCTGGGATGCGATCAATGAGATGAACCAGCTGGCTGATGAGACGCTGGTGGCGCGCGCGACCGGCGGCAAAGGCGGCGGCGGTGCCACCCTGACGCGATACGGCGAGCGACTGATTCAGCTGTTTCACCTGATGGAGCAGATCCAGCAAAAAGCGTTTGATGCGCTGCAGCAGGACGCTCTGCCGCTCGACAGCCTGCTGGCCGCCATCGCCCGCTTTTCTTTACAGACCAGCGCCCGCAACCAGCTGTTTGGTACGGTGATAAGCAACGATTCGCAGCCGGTGCTGCAACATCTGCAGGTGCTACTGGCTGACGGGGTGACCCGGCTTAAGGTCGCGCTGACACAGCGCAGCGCCGATCGGCTGCAGCTGGCTGCTGGTAAAGAGGTGCTGGTGTTAATCAAAGCGCCATGGATTCAGGTGCGCCGTGACGCCGCAGACCACGATAATCAGCTGGCCGCCACCGTCAGCGCGATTGAACCCGGCGAGACGTTCAGCGAACTGTTAATGCAGTTGCCCAGCGGTGAAACCCTGTGCGCCACCCTGAGCAACGACGCGATACACCAGCAGGCGCTGCAGCCGGGCGACGTGGTGATCGCCAGTTTTAATGCTGACCAGGCGATCGTCGCGACCTTATTGTGATTTACCCCGCCTGATTTGACTTCATCGCGTCCAGTGGTTACAACTCAGTAACACGATGCAAAAAATGGAACAGATCATGGCTTCATTGCAGATTTCGCAAGGCACGTTTCGTCTTAGCGATACCCGGGTCCTGACCCTGAATCAGGTTGAGCTTCAGCGTGGCGAAAGCTGGGCTTTTGTCGGTGCCAACGGCAGCGGCAAGTCGTCGCTGGCCCGCGCCCTCTCCGGCGAACTGGCGCCGCTTGCCGGCTCGGTCAGCAGTGATTTTCAGCGTCCGACGCGGCTGTCGCTTGAGCAGTTGCAAAAGCTGGTGGCCGATGAGTGGCAGCGCAACAACACTGACCTGCTCAGCGAAGGTGAAGAGGATACCGGCCTGACCGTGGCAGAGGTGATTCAGGCGGAGGTGCAGCAGCCCGCACGCTGTGAGCAACTGGCCAGCCAGTTCGGCATCGATCACCTGCTGTCGCGCCGCTTTAAATACCTCTCTACCGGCGAAAGCCGCAAGACTCTGCTCTGTCAGGCGCTGATGCAGCAGCCGGATCTGTTGATTCTGGATGAGCCGTTTGACGGGCTGGATGTGGCGTCACGCGCCAGCCTGACCGAAACCTTACGCAGCCTGCAGCAGCCCGAATTTACCCTGGTGCTGGTGCTCAACCGGTTTGATGATATCCCTGACTATATTCAGCAAATCGGGGTGCTGGCAGAGTGTACCCTGACCCATATTGGCCCACGGCAGGCGATTTTAGCCGAAGCGCTGGTGGCGCAGCTGGCGCACAGTGAACAACTGCTGGGCATGGCGCTGCCGGAAGCCGATGCGCCGGACCAGCTGCCGTCGCTGGCCAATGATGCGCCGCGCGTGATACTGCGCAACGGCGTCGTCTCTTATCACGATCGGCCGGTGATCGACGGTCTTAGCTGGCAGGTGAATGCCGGCGAGCACTGGCAGATTATCGGTCCGAACGGGGCGGGCAAATCAACTCTGCTCAGCCTGGTTACCGGTGACCATCCGCAAGGCTACAGCAACGATCTGACGCTGTTTGGCCGCCAACGCGGCAGCGGTGAAACCATCTGGGAGATTAAGCAGCATATCGGCTATGTCAGCAGCAGCCTGCATCTCGACTATCGCGTTAGCGTCAATGTGCTCACGGTGATCCTGTCAGGCTTCTTCGATTCGATTGGTCTCTACCAGGCGGCGTCTGACCGCCAGAAGGCGCTGGCCCGGCAGTGGCTGGCGCTGCTTGGCATGACCCCTGCGCAGGCCGATGCCCCCTTCCACAGCCTTTCGTGGGGACAGCAGCGGCTGGTGTTAATTGCCCGCGCGCTGGTGAAACATCCGACGCTGCTGATCCTCGATGAGCCGCTGCAGGGACTTGATCCGATCAACCGCCAGCTGGTGCGGCGCTTTGTCGATGTGCTGATCGGCGAAGGCCGTACTCAGCTGCTGTTTGTTTCGCACCACGCCGAGGATGCACCGCAGTGCATCACGCACCGTCTGAGCTTTGTTGCCAGCGACGGAGGTTACCACTACCAGCAGCAACAGCTCGGATAATCCCGCCAGACGCCGCCCGGTCGGCGTCTGCTTTACACCCAGATGTAAGCGCTACCATTACCTTCGCCCTTTTCTGCCAGTGATGTCGACACAATGCCACTAAATGAGAATATTCAGCTTGTGTAAACGATACCATTTATCCAGACTTGATCACGCTTTCGGGCGCGCTGATGTGCTACTTTTTACCGATGCCTTTCTGGCTTTTGACGCTTACCAGGATTCCACATGGAAAAATTTAACCCGGTCGATCACCCGCATCGCCGTTACAATCCACTGATTGATCAATGGATTTTAGTTTCACCTCATCGTGCCAAACGCCCATGGCAAGGCGCGCAGGAGACGCCGGCGGTTAATACCTTGCCGGCGCACGATCCTGACTGCTTCCTGTGCGCCGGCAACACCCGCATTACCGGCGACAAAAACCCTGATTACACCGGCACCTATGTCTTTACCAATGACTTTGCTGCGCTGATGACCGACACGCCAGACGCGCCCGAGAGCGACGATCTGCTGATGCGCTGTGAAAGCGCACGCGGCACCAGCCGGGTGATCTGCTTTTCACCGGATCACAGCAAAACCCTGCCGGAGATGTCGCTCAGCGCGCTGGAAGAGGTGGTTCGCACCTGGCAGCAGCAGACCGCCGATCTCGGTCAGCACTATCCGTGGGTGCAGGTGTTTGAAAACAAAGGCGCGGCGATGGGCTGTTCTAACCCGCATCCGCACGGCCAGATTTGGGCCAACAGCTTCCTGCCCAATGAAGCACAGCGCGAAGAGGACCATCAGCGTGCTTACTTTGACCGACACGGTTCGCCGATGCTGGTCGATTATCTCGCGCGTGAGCAGCAGGATGGCAGCCGCACCGTGGTCGAAACCGATCACTGGCTGGCCGTGGTGCCATGGTGGGCGGCGTGGCCGTTCGAAACCCTGCTGCTGCCCAAAGCGCACATTAAACGCCTGACCGATCTTAATCAGGCGCAGCGCAGCGATCTGGCCAAAGCGATCAAGCTGCTGACCAGTCGCTACGACAATCTGTTCCAGTGCTCTTTCCCCTACTCGATGGGCTGGCACGGCGCGCCGTTCAACGGCGAAGCCAACGATCACTGGCAGTTGCATGCTCACTTCTATCCGCCGCTGCTGCGTTCGGCAACGGTGCGTAAATTCATGGTTGGCTATGAAATGCTGGCCGAAACCCAACGCGATTTAACGGCGGAACAGGCGGCGGAACGTCTGCGTTCTGTCAGCGACGTTCACTTCCGTGAGGCACAATAATGAGCTTAAAAACCATCACGCAGCAGGTTTTCTCTGACACCTTCGGCTATGCGCCTACCCACACCATTCAGGCACCGGGTCGCGTTAATCTGATTGGCGAACATACCGACTACAACGATGGCTTTGTGCTGCCGTGCGCCATCGACTATCAGACCGTAATCGCCTGCGCCCGTCGTGACGATCGTCAGGTTCGGGTGGTGGCGGTCGATTATGACAACGCCGAAGACAGCTTCTCGCTGGATGAAGAGATCGTCAGCCTTGAGCAGCCGATGTGGGCCAACTATGTGCGCGGCGTGGTGAAACATCTGCAACAGCGCCACGCCGATTTCGGCGGCATCGATATGGTGATCAGCGGCAATGTGCCACAGGGCGCAGGCCTGAGTTCCTCTGCCTCGCTGGAAGTGGCGGTCGGCACCGTGGTGGTGCAGCTCTATCATCTGCCGCTGGACGGCGCAGCAATTGCGGTCAACGGTCAGGAAGCTGAGAACCAGTTTGTGGGCTGTAACTGCGGCATCATGGACCAGCTGATCTCGGCGCTCGGTCAGAAAGATCACGCCATGCTGCTTGATTGCCGCACGCTAAGCACCCGCCCGGTCTCGATGCCGGAAGATATCGCGGTGGTGATCATCAACTCTAACTTCCGCCGTAGCCTGGTCGGCAGCGAGTACAACACCCGCCGCCAGCAGTGTGAAACCGGCGCGCGCTTCTTCAACAAGCCGGCGCTGCGTGACGTCGAGCTGGCTGAATTTGAGGCGGCGCAGTCGCAGTTTGATCCGCAGGTGGCGAAGCGCGTTCGTCACGTGCTGACGGAAAATGCCCGCACCCTGGAAGCAGCAGATGCGCTGACTCGCGGTGACCTGACGCGGATGGGCCAGCTGATGGCGGAATCTCACGCCTCAATGCGTGATGATTTCGAGATCACCGTGCCGCCGATCGATACGCTGGTGGAGATTGTTAAAGCCCAAATCGGCGAGCGCGGCGGTGTGCGCATGACCGGCGGCGGCTTTGGCGGCTGTATCGTGGCGCTGATGCCGCTCGATCTGGTCGATCAGGTGAAAGCTGCGGTGGCGGAGCAGTATGAAGCGCAGACCGGCATCAAAGAGACCTTCTACGTCTGTAAAGCCTCAGTGGGAGCAGGCCCATGTTAAACGACGTCAATTCTCACGCGCCGGACGGCCAGCCGTGGCGCATCACCGTGTTGCGTAATGCGAACGGCATGCTGGTGACCTTTATGGACTGGGGCGCAACCTGGCTGTCGGCCCGTGTTCCGATGCAGGATGGCACGGTGCGTGAGGCGCTGCTCGGCTGCGCTACACCGTCAGATTACCTGCATCAGGATGCCTACCTGGGTGCCACGGTCGGACGCTACGCCAACCGTATCGCCGGGGCGAAGCTGAATAAAATCAACCGGCAGCTGGCGGCCAATCAGGGTCCGCATCAGCTGCACGGCGGCCCGGAAGGGTTTGATAAGCGCCGCTGGCAGATCGTCAGCCAGTCGGAAACTGAGGTGCACTATCGGCTGGATTCACCCGATGGTGATCAGGGTTATCCGGGCAATCTGATCGCCGATCTGCGCTATCAGCTGGATGACGATAACTGCCTGAGCATTCAGTATGAGGCGCGCTGCGATCGGGCCTGTCCGGTCAACCTGACCAACCATGCTTACTTTAACCTTGATGCGCATCATGGCGACGCGCGTCAGCATCGCTTACAACTGCATGCCGACAGTTATCTGCCGGTCGACAGCGAAGGTATTCCGAACGCGCCGCTGAAAGCGGTGGCGGGCACCAGTTTCGATTTTCGTCAGGCCAAACCGGTGGCGCAGGATTTCCTCACCGACGACGATCAGCGTGCGGTGAAGGGCTATGACCACGCGTTTCTGCTGAACAGCGCCGGCGACGCCAGTCAGCCCGCGGCGGAACTCTGGTCAGAAGATGGCAAACTGCAGCTCAGTGTCACCACCTCGGCACCGGCGCTGCAGTTCTATTCGGCTAACTATCTGGCAGGGACCCGTGCTCGTGAGCAGGAGAGCTATACTGCTTTTCAGGGCATTGCGCTGGAGAGTGAGTTTTTGCCGGACTCGCCTAATCATGCGGAATGGCCGCAGGCCGATTGCTGGCTGCAGCCGGGAGATCGCTGGGAATCGGTGACGCGTTATCGCTTCACGCCGCGCTGAGTCACCGGCTGAAAAACGCGCAGTGCGTTACCGACAGGCTTACGCGCTGCCCGCTTTTCCGTTATGGTATGGCGCAATTGGCTCGTTGAACGGGCTGGCAGCAGCAGGTTTCCATTCTCACAGAAACATCACAGTATTAAGGAGTTAAGCTATGGCTGTAACTAAGCTGGTTCTGGTGCGACACGGCGAAAGCCAGTGGAACAACGAAAACCGCTTTACCGGTTGGTATGATGTTGACCTTTCTGAAAAAGGTCGTGGCGAAGCCAAATCAGCGGGTCAACTGCTGAAGAAAGAAGGCTTTGTTTTTGATTTTGCTTACACCTCAGTACTGAAGCGCGCTATCCACACCCTGTGGAACGTGCTGGATGAGCTGGATCAGGCCTGGCTGCCGGTCGAAAAAACCTGGCGTCTGAACGAGCGTCACTACGGTGCGCTGCAGGGCCTGGATAAAGCAGAAACCGCCGCTAAGTATGGTGATGAGCAGGTTAAGCAATGGCGTCGCGGCTTTGCCGTTACTCCACCAGAACTGGACCGCTCTGATGAGCGTTTCCCTGGCCACGATCCTCGCTATGCGTCACTGACGCCTGAGCAGCTGCCGACCACTGAGAGCCTGGCACTGACCATCGATCGTGTGATCCCTTACTGGAATGACACCATTCTGCCGCGCATCAAAAGCGGTGAGAAAGTGATTATCGCCGCCCACGGCAACTCACTGCGTGCGCTGGTGAAATACCTGGATAACCTGAGCGAAGATGAGATCCTCGAACTGAACATCCCAACCGGCGTGCCGCTGGTGTATGAGTTCGATGAAAACTTCAAACCGCTGAAGCGTTACTACCTGGGTGATGCCGACGAGATCGCAGCGAAAGCCGCGGCCGTCGCTAACCAGGGTAAAGCCAAATAATTTTGTGCTAAAACGCAAAAAGGCCAGACGCGAGTCTGGCCTTTTTTATGCGCGCTGCCTTCAGCCGCGACGCTGTTTTACCGCTGCCGCTAACTGGCGTAACACTTTATCGGTGTCATCCCAGCCGATGCAGGCATCAGTGATGCTCTGGCCGTAGACCAGCGGCTCACCGCTCTCCAGGCTCTGGTTGCCTTCCACCAGATGGCTTTCAATCATCACGCCGATAATCGCCCGCTCACCGTTGATCATCTGCTGCGCCACATCGTCCGCTACCTGCATCTGCTTCTGGAACTGCTTGCTGCTGTTAGCGTGGCTGAAGTCGATCATCACCTGCTGCGGCAGACCGGCTTTCGCCAGTCCGGCTTTGACCTCGCTGACGTGCTGCGCACTGTAGTTTGGCTCTTTGCCACCGCGCAGAATGATGTGGCAATCGGCGTTACCGCTGGTTTCGACAATCGCCGAATGGCCATATTTGGTGACCGACAGGAAGCAGTGCGGTGAACCGGCGGCGTTGATGGCGTCGATAGCCACTTTGATGGTGCCGTCGGTGCCATTTTTGAAGCCCACCGGACAGGAGAGTCCCGACGCCAGCTCACGGTGAACCTGTGACTCGGTGGTACGGGCACCAATCGCCCCCCAGCTCATCAGATCGGCCACGTATTGCGGAGTGATCATATCCAGAAACTCGCCCGCCGCCGGTAAGCCGCTGTCGTTGATGTCCAGCAGCAGTTTACGCGCCAGACGCAGGCCGTCGTTCAGCTGGAAGCTGCCGTCCATGTAGGGATCGTTGATCAGCCCTTTCCAGCCCACCGTGGTGCGGGGCTTTTCAAAATAGACCCGCATCACGATTTCCAGCTCGCCTTTCAGCTCATTGCGCAGCGTCAGCAGGCGGGCGGCGTACTCTTTTGCCGCTTCGGTGTCATGAATCGAGCACGGACCGATCACCACCAGCAGGCGATCGTCCTGCCCCTGCAAAATCTGGTGAATCGCCTGACGGGCCTGCGAAACGGTTTCTGCCGCCCGATCGGTTGCCGGAAATTTCTCGAATAGCGCTACCGGCGGTAACAGTTCTTTAATCTCTTTGATGCGTAAATCATCGTTCTGGTAATTCATACTGATTCCATATTATTTCTGGCCCAGCGCGCGCCGGGCACAACCCGTCCAATGTAGCCCGAAGCGCCAGGGGTGTAAATTCCCGCTGCGGGTTAAATGTGGCGGTTAAATGTGCGGGTGATATTTGCATTAATCGGGTAAGCGTCTAGACTTTTTAATGGTAAGCACTGAGGAATGGACTGCTTACATGATTAAATCACCCTGTTTAAGCCAACCGGCGAATTTTATTTCGTCAGGGACCCTTTTATCCAAAAACTGCACCTCTGGGCTTGAAGCAGCAACTTGATTAATTAACGGGAGCATAATGATGAAAAAGTTTGCCTTACTCTTTTTAACAGCAGCGATGACTCTGAGCAGCGGCGCGGCCATGGCGGCGAGCAACAACAATGGTACGGCTAACCAGGCTGCCGATGCGGGCGCAGCGGCGGGCGGTGCAAAAGAAAATCTGCCACCGAATAACGTTGATAACAGCAATATTAATAATACCGGCACCAACACCAATCCGGCGACTTCTGGCAGCAACACCAGCAGCGGCAATATGTCTGCAAATGAAATTGACCAGAATAGTCAGTGTAAAGACGGCAAATGCCCGAACATTAATAAGAAAGTACAGACTAAAGAAGGTGGCGGTGAGGTTAATACCAAGACCGACGGCACTTCGCAGTAATTCTGTCCGATCAGGAGAGCCTCTGCTCTCCTGTGTTTTTCTCCCCTCCTCTCTTCTCTTCCGCTATGCTGAGCCGGTGAAATTAACAGGGAAACGTTCATGGCCGCATTGCTTCTGATTGATGATCATCCACTGGTCGAGGTTGCCCTTGAGGCTGCACTGACCCGATCGCCGATTCCGGTTACGCTCTACTCCGCCAGCAGCGAACAGGCGGCGCGCGCCTTTCTGTCATTACCGCTGGATATTATCGTGCTGGATATTGGCCTGCCGGATGGTGACGGGCTGGAAATTCTGCGTCGCCTGAAAATTCATCTGCCGGATTGCCCGGTGCTGATCTACTCGGCCCAGCAAACCCATCACACTATGCGACGCGCGCAGGCGCTAGGTGCGGCAGGCTATGTAGTGAAAAGTCAGCGGATGGAGCAGTTACTCAGCGCCATTCTGGCGGTACTGGGTGGCCACACCGCCTTTCCCGCCATTGAAGATCGCCCTGAGCTGCCACTGACTCAGAAAGAGCGTCAGGTGCTGGCGTTACTGGCCAGCGGTTTATCCAATCTGCAAATCGCCGAGCAGCTGCACATCAGCAACAAAACCGTCAGCACCCATAAAAAGAATATTCTGGAAAAAACCGGCGCCCGTTCGGTGGTGGAACTGGCCGACCTGTGGAAGGCGCAGCAGTGAAATACTGGCTGCTGATTTTGCTGTTATTGTGGGGCGGAGCCGGGGCGGAAGTCCGTCCGGTCAGCAGCGTTAACCTGCCGATGATGCTGCCGGTGAATCGCGCTGAAACCATGCAGGGTCGGATGCTGCGCGTCGGCCTGCTGGAAGAGAATAACGCGCCGTGGGCGATGCGCATCGGCAACGACCTCTACGGCATCAATGCCGATTATCTCTCGGCGCTGCGCCAGCTGACCGGCGCCCAGTTCAGCCTGACGCTGTATGCCGACCAGGCACACCTGCTGCAGGCGCTGAACGATGGCCAGATCGACTTCGCCCTCGGCATGCTGGCCGCACCGTTACCGGACGGCATCCTCAGCAGTGATAACTGGTTCAGCAGCCCGCTGCGCATCTACCGTAATCAGCAGAATCAGCGCGCGGTGATGTTTAACAGCCAGAATGCCCAGCTGGCGATCGGTGACACAACGCTGGCACAGCTGCCGCCGGCGCTGGCGGCGCGTCATCACTGGCGGCGATACAGCAGCGACCTGCAGGCCCTTTACACCCTGCTCAATCAGCAGAACGATTACGTGGTGGCGGATGAAACCAGCGCCGGCTTTCTGTTGAGCCAGCTGCAACAGGGTCAGATTTATCAGATCGCCTCGCGGATAGAGGCCGGACAGGTCAACCTGCGTGCGGTCAGCCGCGATCCGCAGCTGATTGGCTGGATTAATCAGAGTCTGCGCCAGCTGCCCGCCGAACTGATGAGTACCCTTCAGGCGCGCTGGAGCAGCACTCTGCCGCGCTATCAGGATACCCAGACGCTGATGCTCAGCCCGGATGAGCGGGCGTGGATTGCCGCCCATCCGCGCGTGCTCTACACCGCCGAGCCGGATAACTATCCGTGGAGCTATCGTGACAGCACCGGCACGGCGCGCGGCTATGGCGTAGAACTGCTGAAAGTGATTGCCCAGAGTACCGGGCTGCAATTTGAGCCGGTGTGGGTCAGTAATCCCCGCCAGGCCGCCACGCTGCTCGGTCAGCAGCAGGCGATGCTGCAGCTGATGCAACCGCTTAACGGCGATGCCATGCAGAGCACCTCACTGCCGGTATGGCGCGCGCTGTGGGGGATCTACAGCATCCAGCCTGATACCCTGACCCAGTGGCGCGACCTGCGCGGTAAACGGGTCGGGGTGCTGCAGGACGATCTGGCGCAGCGCCTGCTGCCTGACGATTTGCAGCCGCAGCGCTTTGCCGACCGCAGCAGTTTGTATGATGCGCTGGCTAAAGGACAAATCGATGCGCTGGTCGATAATGTGCTCTCGGCCCGCTGGCGCATCGCCAGCCGCAACGACGTACGTATCCATCTTGCCTTTGCCGCCAGCGATATTGCCTGGCCGATCGCGCTGGGGGTTACACCAGACCAGCCGGTGCTGCGTGCGCTACTGGATCGGGCGCTGCAGCAGATCCCGGCAGAAACCCAGAGTCAGATGCGCGACAGCTGGTCGACGCCACCGCAGCCGGGCAGCGTGATGGTGATGCGCTCTTTACCGATGATGGTGTTGGGCGTTGCCGGAGCGGCGATCGCCTTGCTGCTGCTGTTACTGGCCCGCCGTTACTGGCAACAGCGCCGTGAACGTCAGCAGCGCGAGCAGGCCGAGCGCGCCAATGCGATGAAAAGTCAGTTTCTGGCGACCGTCAGCCACGAGCTGCGCACCCCGATGCAGGCGATCCTCGGACTGCTGGAGCTGGAAAAACAGCAGCACAGCAGCCAGAATCTGACGCTGCTGCACAGCAGCGCGCAGTCATTGCTGACCCTGCTTAATGACCTGCAGGATCACGCGCGGATTGAGAGCAACAGCTTCACCCTGTCGCCGCGTCCGCTGGCGCTGCCGCAGTGGCTCGATCAGCAGCAGCATTTTTACCATCCGTTAATGCGCGCTGACGGACCGCGGCTGGTGGTTGACGCGCTGACGCCATTGCCTGAGGCGATCCTGATCGATGCCGATCGCCTGCAGCAGGTGGTGAATAATCTGATGACCAATGCGCTGAAGTTTACCCGCCACGGTGAGATTCGCCTGACTCTGGCAGCCCGGCAGCAGCTGGAGCTGACGGTCAGCGACAGCGGCAGCGGTATTCCAGCTGATGAGCAGCAGAAACTGTTCGATCCGTGGTACCAGGCGCCGTCCGGCCGATCGGTTTCGGTGCAGGGCAGCGGTCTTGGACTGTTTATCTGCCGTGAGATGGTGCTGCGCATGGGAGGCGATATCCGGCTCCGCTCTCAGCCCGGCCACGGCACTCAGGTGACCGTCACACTGCCGCTGCACCCCTGCGAACCGGTCAGCCACAGCAGTGAGGCCCCCCTGCCCGGTTATCCCCAGCTGCGCGTGGCGATTGTGGATGATCATCCCACCAATCTGCTGGTGATGCAGCAGCAGCTGGCGCGCTTTGCTATCCAGGCTGACATCTTCGAACAGGGACGCGATCTGTTGCGGGCCGATGCGCATCAGCCCTATGACCTGCTGTTTATCGACCAGATGATGCCGCGCCCTGACGGTACGCTGCTGCTGCGGCTGCTGCGCCGTCGTGACCGCCAGCGTGGCCGCCAGGCGATGCGGGTGCTCTGTTCAGCCGACGCCCAGCTGCTGACACAACAGCTGGCGGCGGGCGAACGGGTGCTGATCAAACCGGTGCAGTTATCCGACCTCAGCGCGCTACTGGCCGAGTGGCAGGCCGATCCGCTGGCGGCGCTGGATGACAATCTGCTGCGGCTGGCGCAGCACAACGACAGGTTTCTCGGCCGCCTGAGCCAGACGCTGCGCGACACGGTGAGCCAGGATCTGGCGCGGCTCACCACCGCGCGCGAGCAGTCGGACCCGCACGGATTAGCGGAAGCCGCTCACCGGATGAAAGGCAGCTGGTTACTGGTGGGACTGGAGGAAGGCGCGCAGCTTAGTCAGCAGCTGGCGGAACAGGCAAAACAGCATCAGGACACGTCTGAAACGTGGCGATTACTGATATTATTGACTAACAGGTTACTGAAAAAACTGGATTCTTATGGCACACACCCACACTCATAGCGGGCAGGATAGCAATCGCACCCGTCTGGCGGCCGCGTTTGGCGTCACCACTCTGTTTATGGTCGCCGAAGTGATTGGCGGCTGGCTGTCTGGTTCGCTGGCGCTGCTGGCCGATGCCGGTCATATGCTGACCGATGCCGCCGCGCTGCTGATGGCGCTACTGGCGGTGCAGTTTGCTCGCCGTAAACCCAATGCCCGACATACCTTTGGCCTGCTTCGCCTGACCACGCTGGCCGCGTTTGTCAATGCGCTGGCCCTGCTGGCGATTACCGCGTTGATCGTCTGGGAAGCGCTGCGTCGTTTTGCCGATCCGCAACCGGTGACCGGCGGACTGATGCTGGGTGTCGCAATCGCGGGCCTGCTGGCGAATATCCTGTCGTTCTGGTTGCTGCATCACGGCAGCGGAGAGAAGAATCTGAACGTGCGCGCCGCGGCGCTGCATGTGATGGGCGATCTGCTGGGGTCGGTGGGCGCTATCGTGGCGGCGGTGATTATTATGCTGACCGGCTGGACGCCGATTGACCCGATCCTGTCGCTGCTGGTGTCGCTGCTGGTGCTGCGCAGCGCCTGGGCGCTGTTGCGCGAAAGCCTGCAGGAGTTACTGGAAGGCGCGCCGCGTTCGCTGGACGTCACCCGACTGATCCGCGATCTGACGCTCAATATTGCCGAAGTGCGAAATGTGCATCATGTTCATCTGTGGCAGGTCGGTGAGAAACCGCTGCTGACGCTGCACGTGCAGGTGATCCCGCCTTACGATCATGACGCGCTGCTGCACCGTATTCATGATTATCTGCAGCAGCACTATCAGATTGCGCACGCCACCGTGCAGATGGAGTACCAGCCGTGTGCCGGTGCCGAGTGTGAACTCGGCATCAACAGTGGCTCAGCAGCCGGTCACGTCCATCATGACCACAGTCACGCACCGGGTGAGCATCACGCTCACTAAGACGACAGCGCGCGGGAACCCTGTTGCCGCGCGCTGCGAATCCACATCCGTGAACCGTTTAGCGCAATCAGCGTCAGAATCACATATTCCAGCGACATCGCATACACGCCCTGGCGCGCAAAGATCATCACGCTAATCACGTTGATGATCACCCACAGCAGCCAGTTCTCGACATATTTGCGCGTCATCAGGATCATCGCCGCAATCGACAGCACCATCATGCAGGAATCCCAGAACGGGAACGCATCCGGTTGCAGCGCTGGCATCGCAACCGCCAGTCCGAGACCGTTCAGCAACGTGACCGCCGCCCGCGTCAACAGCGCAAACACCGGATCGATGTAGCGCGTCATCAGCGCAATCGCGATGATACAGCCGGCTGCCCAGGCCAGTGCTTTGGGTAACGGCAGCCAGCGAATCTTCAGCGCCGCCTGATGGTCATCCGTCTGCCGACTCCAGGCGTACCAGCCATAGAGATTGGCGACGAAAAAGAACAGCTGCAACAGCAGGCTGGCGTAGAGCTGGATTTGAAAGAAGATCACCGCAAACAGCGTGACGTTAATCAGGCCAAACGGATAATTGACGATCTTTTCCAGGCTGGCGAGCCAGATGCAGAGCAAACCCGCCAGCGTGCCAATCGCCTCAATCCACGAGAGGTCGTAACCGCCCGCACCAAGCGGAATATGCAGCAGGATATTGTGCGTGCTGAAGAAGTCCATGGCTGGCACCTGTCAAAGAAACGCCTCAGGCGTTTCCTTTCACGTTGAGTTTAAGATCTGCTGCAAAGGATAGCATGCGATTAAGCGGCAGCAATGCGGCCTCTCGCAGGTCATCGGCAACCTGAACCTGATGATCTGCCCCACCCGACTCCAGCGCTTCTGCAATCGCCCTGAGGCCGTTCATCGCCATCCACGGGCAATGTGCGCAGCTGCGACAGGTTGCTCCTTCTCCGGCGGTCGGCGCTTCCAGCAGCTCTTTCTCCGGAACCGCCTGCTGCATTTTATAAAAGATGCCGCGATCGGTCGCGACGATCATTTGCGGATGCGGCAGCGATTTCGCCGCCTGGATCAGCTGGCTGGTAGACCCCACCGCGTCGGCAAGATCGACAATCGCCTGCGGCGACTCGGGATGCACCAGTACCGCCGCCGCGGGATAGAGCGCTTTCATCCGCTGCAACGCCTGGGTTTTAAACTCGTCATGCACGATACAGGCGCCCTGCCAGCACAGCACATCCGCACCCGATTTTTGCGTCACGTAGCGGCCAAGATGGCGATCCGGTGCCCAGATGATCTTCTGGCCGAGGCTGTCGAGATGTTCAATCAGCTCAACCGCGATGCTGGAGGTTACCACCCAGTCGGCGCGCGCTTTCACCGCTGCGGAGGTATTGGCATAGACCACCACGGTTCGGTCGGGATGGGCATCGCAGAAGGCGTTGAACTCCTCAATCGGGCAGCCCAGATCGAGGGAACATTCCGCCTGCAGCGTCGGCATCAGCACGGTTTTCTCCGGGCTAAGAATTTTGGCGGTTTCCCCCATGAAGCGCACCCCCGCCACCAGCAGCGTAGTCGCCGGGTGGTTGCTGCCGAAGCGCGCCATCTCCAGCGAATCGGAAACGCAGCCGCCGGTCTCTTCTGCCAGCGCCTGAATTTCCGGGTCGGTGTAGTAGTGCGCCACCATCACGGCGTTGCGTGCTTTGAGTAATGCTTTGATTTTCTCACGATAGGCCGCCTTTTCATCATCAGTCAGTCGGGCAGGCTTGGGCGGAAAAGGGTAAACAGCGCTCTCGGGATCGAACATCACACTCATGACACAGCTCTCGTTTTATCTAATTAACGAAAATGGCCTGTTAAGGCGACATATGGCGTTGTTCCCGCCATCGTGTTTTATATGCTAAACACGATAGCGGAAAAGCCTGGCTGTGTCGTGCGATATTTACTCTGTCTGCATCACAGCTCCGACCCTGCCGGGCTGCGTTTCATCTGCCAGCGTCAGCGCGGCCTGAGGTGCTTCCAGCGCCAGCAGAAAGGCTTTGATATCCAGCCCGCCCGCAAAGCCGGTCAACTTGCCATTGGCGCCAATCACGCGGTGGCACGGTGCGACAATCGAGAGTGGATTGCGACCATTGGCCGCCCCGACAGCACGCACCGCCAGCGGATGGCCGATCTCCCGCGCAATCTGGCTGTAGCTGCGCGTCTCACCAAACGGGATGGCCAGCAGCGCCTGCCAGACTTTTTTCTGGAAATCAGTGCCGACAAAGTCGAGCGGCAGCTCAAAACGGCGACGAGCACCGGTGAAGAACTCGCTAAGCTGACGCTCTGTTTCGATCAGGATGGGATGAGCGTCATCGCGCGTTTGCGGCAAAAACCGGGTGCGTTTCGGATCGTCGTTTTCCCACAAAATACCCGCCAGGCCGCTATCGCTGGCGACCAGTTTCAGTTCACCCACCGGGGTGGCTATCGGTTTGAAGTAGTACATGGTGATTCTCCCGTCACGGTTCTGTCGCCTATTATCGCACTTTTCATCAGCCTGACTGGCTGTTTTCGGTCATGGCGATAAACTGTTGTGCTGTCCGAAAACAGCCAGTCTGCCGGGATTCACCGGTGTAGGCTGCGCTTATTTACCGGAGAAATGCCATGCTCGATCCTGACATTGCCTATCAGGCGCTGACCTCGCGTGATACCCGCTTTGACGGCGTTTTTTTTGTTGGCGTCACCTCAACCGGTATCTATTGTCGTCCGGTCTGCCCGGTCAAAGCACCGATGCAAAAGAACTGCCTGTTCTTCAGCAGCGCCGAAGCGGCGGAGAAAGCCCGCTTTCGGCCCTGCCTGCGCTGTCGGCCCGAACTGGCTCCCGGTAATGCGCCGGTTGACCAGCCTCATCGTGTGGCGGAGCGGCTGATTCAGCGTATCGAGGAAGGCATGCTGGAGGAACGCGAAGGGCTGGAGGCGATTGCCGCTGAATTTGGTATCAGTCTGCGTCAGCTGCGCCGTATCGTGCAGCAGGAACTGGGTGTCTCGCCGCTGGAGCTGAAGCAGACGCGACGAATGCTGCTGGCTAAACAGCTGCTGACCGAAACCCGGCTGCCGATTATTGAAGTTGCCTACGCCAGCGGCTTTGGCAGCCTGCGGCGCTTCAATGATGTGTTCCAGGCGCGTTACCGCATGACGCCAGGCGCGCTGCGCAGGGACGAAACGGGCACTCAGCGTGCGCAGCCCGGCGACCGCGTGACGCTGCGGCTGGCCTATCGTCCTCCCTACGACTGGGCGGCGATGCTCTGGTTTTTGCAGACGCATTTGATGAAAGAGGTCGAGGCGGTGGAAGATGGCTGCTGGCGTCGCACCGTAGTGCTGGGCCGCTGCCGGGGCTGGGTCACTGTTTCGCATCTGCCGCAAAAGAACGCGCTGCAGGTGACGCTTTCAACCTCGCTGACGCCGGTTCTGCCTTTGCTACTGCGCCGTCTGCGCGATCTGTTCGATCTCGACGCACAGCCGCAGCGTATCGCCGCCTGTCTGGCGCAGGACCCACTGCTGGCTCCGAGTCTGATCTCGCATCCCGGTCTGCGCGTGCCTGGCGCATTCGATGCCTTTGAGCTGGGCGTGCGCGCCATTATCGGCCAGCAGGTGACCGTCAAAGCGGCCACCACGGTCAGCAGCCGTTTTGCCGCGGCCTTTGGCGAACCCTGTGAGACGCCGTTCGCCGATCTGACCCGCTACACCGCACATCCTGAACGCATCGCCGGACTGACGGAAGACGATGTTGCGCCGATGGGGATTGTCAGCGCCGCGCGCTCCCGCGCTATCATCGCCTTTGCAACAGCCTGCGCCAGCGGAGATCTGCGTCTCAGTGCCGCCCAGCCACCTGACGAGGTGATAAAAAAGCTGGTCAGCCTGCCGGGCATTGGTCCCTGGACCGCGCACTATATCGCGATGCGCGCCCTGCGCTGGCCGGATGCCTTTCCCAAAGAGGATATTGCTATTCGTAACAACCTGGGCGGCATGTCATCCAAAGAAGCGGAGGCGCGATCGCAGTCATGGCGTCCCTGGCGCAGCTATGCGGTGATGCATATCTGGGAGAGCCTGGCAGTGGCAAAGGCAAAGAAAAAGCCGTGACGGTTGGATGATTGATGTCAGGCTGCAGATTGTCACCCTGACCTGCATAGTCGGTATCGCAGAAACGAAAAAAGCGCCTAAAAGGCGCTTTCTTCTTAATTGGTGGGTCGTGCAGGATAAGCCGTGGCCCGTCCGGGGCCACGCCCTGCGGGTGATGCTACCGCATCAGCCTGAACCGCTCCCGGCGATTCAGTCGAACCTGCGGCAGGTTCTCATCCGGCACGTTCAACTCCGTGCCGCAGAAACGAAAAAAGCGCCTTAAAGGCGCTTTCTTCTTAATTGGTGGGTCGTGCAGGATTCGAACCTGCGACCAATTGATTAAAAGTCAACTGCTCTACCAACTGAGCTAACGACCCGCTGGGGGCTTACAACCCTTCATTGCGCCAGGCGCCCGAAGTAAGATGGTGGGTCGTGCAGGATTCGAACCTGCGACCAATTGATTAAAAGTCAACTGCTCTACCAACTGAGCTAACGACCCATCTTAGGTTGTGAAGCAATGCTGAAGGGTATCCTGAAAGGGCACGGCAACAAAACGCGCGTCTGACCGGAGATGGTGGGTCGTGCAGGATTCGAACCTGCGACCAATTGATTAAAAGTCAACTGCTCTACCAACTGAGCTAACGACCCATCTTCAGGCTTGCCAGACACGTTTGCAATGTGTCCCGGCAACGGCGGCATATATTACTGATTTACTGAGGCAGCGCAACTCTTATTTCTGCTAAAAGCTTCAATTGCTTACCTTTCATACGGCAAGACCAGAAATCACCCGATATCCGGTCTGAACCGTACAGATTACATACTTGCCAGACGTTTTTGCGCCTGTTTGGCAGAATCAGTATTGGGATAAAGTTTAATCACCTGCTGATAAACCGCTTTGGCTTTCGCCGTGTCGTTTTTCTCCTGCATGATGACGCCCACTTTCAATAACGCCTCTGCGGCTTTAGGCGACTTCGGATAGTTTTTCACCACCGTGGCATAATAATAGGCCGCGTCGTCTTTTTTGCCTTTGTTGTAGTTCAGCTGTCCCAGCCAGTAATTGGCGTTCGGCTGATAGGTCGAATCAGGGTAACGTTTTACCCACGCCTGAAGCGCAGTGATCGCCTGGTCGTACTGTTTCTTCTCCAGAATCAGCGCTACAGCCGCATTGTAGTCGCTGTTCGCATCGCCGGTCTGGGCCGGTGCGCTGCCCGTCGTCGCTGCCGCACCCGCGCCTGCTGCTGCGCCTGCATCGGCTGAAGCATCGCTGCTGGCCGCCGGCTGACCGCTGCTGCTGCTCAGGCTGTCAATCTGCTGATAGAGCTGCTTCTGCCGCTCGACCACCTGATTCAGCTGATACGTGTTTTGCTGGATTTGCCCACGCAGCGCGTCGATATCACGCTGGTTATCGCTCATCTGCTGCTGCAGTTGCTGCATCAGCTGTGCCTGGGCATTAGAGATTCGTTCAAGAGTGGTGACACGGTCTTCGACCGAGCCGGAGCCAACGCTACTGATTGACGCTTGGGCATTAGCGGCCCAGGGGGCCGCTACGCCAATCAGTAACGACAGACTCAACAGGTGATGTCTGAAGTTACTAACCATGTGATTCTCTTAGTAGACCAGTACGGCACGACGGTTTTTAGAATAGGCTGCTTCGTCATGACCCAGAACGGCTGGCTTCTCTTTACCGTAAGAAACGATAGACATCTGATCGGCAGAAACGCCTTTGCCTTGCAGATACATTTTAACCGCGCTGGCGCGACGTTCGCCCAGGGCGATGTTGTATTCCGGCGTACCGCGCTCATCCGCGTGACCTTCGATAGTCACTTTGTAAGATGGGTTGCTACGCAGGAAAGCTGCATGCTGATCCAGCATCTGAGCGTAATCAGACTGAACGTCATATTTGTCCAGACCGAAGTAGACGATGTTGTTCTGCTGCAGCTGCTGCATCTGCAGACGCGCCTGCTCGTCAGAAGACATATTGCCGCCGTTGCCGTTCATGCCAGAATTTGCACCGTAAGCGCCATCAGCACCCATGCCAGTCTGGTCATTGTTGTTGTTTTTGTGTGAGCTACAAGCCGCTACTGCCAGAACCGGCAGAGCCAGCATCAAACCCTTCAGCACTTTGTTCAGTTGCATTTCAAAAATCCCATTATTGTTTATTGTTTGTGATGTCTGTTAAGTCAGACATTACAGATACGGCGACCAGGCAGGAAATTTTACCTGTCCATCAGTTGCCGGAAGACGCGCTTTGAAACGGCCGTCGGTTGAAACCAGTTGCAGCACGGAACCCATCCCCTGAGTAGAGCTATAGATTACCATTGTGCCGTTCGGTGCCAGGCTCGGCGTTTCATCCAGGAACGTGTCCGTTAACGTTTGAACGGCTCCCGTTTCCAGATCCTGTTTGGCGACGTGTTGAGCACCGCCACTGGTGCTAATCATCACCATTGATTTTCCATCGGTGGCAACGTCCGCATCCTGGTTCTGACCGCCTTCCCAGGTAATGCGTTGAGGCGCGCCGCCGTTGATCCCTACTTTATAAATCTGAGGCGCACCGGCCTGATCCGAGGTGTAAGCCAGCGTCTGGCTGTCCGGGAACCAGGTCGGTTCGGTGCTGTTATAACGGCCATCGGTGACCTGACGCGTCTGACCTGACGCCAGATCCATCACGTAGAGGTTCAGGCTGCCGGTTTTAGACAGGGCGAAAGCCAGCTTAGAGCCATCCGGCGAGAAGGCCGGAGCACCGTTGTGACGTGGGTAAGAAGCAACCTGACGGATAGCACCGTTAGACAGCGTCTGTACCACCAGCGCTGACTTGCCGCTTTCAAAGGTGACGTACGCCACTTTGCTGCCGTCTGGCGACCAGGCCGGTGACATCAGCGGCTGCGGTGAACGGTGAACCACAAACTGGTTGTAGCCATCGTAATCCGCGACGCGCAGTTCATACGGGAACTGACCGCCGTTGGTTTGCACCACATAGGCGATGCGGGTGCGGAACGCCCCTTTAATGCCGGTCAGTTTCTCAAAGGTTTCATCACTGGCGGTGTGCGCAGCGTAGCGCAGCCACTGTTTGGTCACCTTATAGGAATTCTGTGCCAGTACCGTACCTGGCGCAGCGCCGGTGTCGACTAACTGGTAAGAGACCTGGTAGCTGCCGTCCGGGTTGGACTGCACCTGACCCACCACCACGGCATCAATGCCGAGCGCGCTCCAGGCAGCAGGCTGAACTTCCTGCGCGCTGGTTGGCTGTTGTGGCAGACGTGAGCGATCCAGCGGGTTGAATTTACCGCTGTTGCGCAGGTCAGCCGCCACGATGCCGCCGATATCTTCTGGCGCAGCGCCAGCACCGGCCCATTTAAACGGCACCACGCCAATCGGACGTGCAGTATTCACGCCCTGGGTGATCTCAATTCGAACTTCTGCATGCAGCACGGCTGCCCACAGCAGGATAAAAAAGCCTAACGTAACGCGAAGAGCTTGCTTCATTTTATCTCCCTTATCTGAACCTCAGTCCACGATAATTGGCACTGTTCCTGGAAACCACGAGTACGACTTAAATACGGCAAGCTAACCTTAGATCAACTTGCCGTCAGTTACTGCATTATTGCGGTCTGAAACGCATTGGCGCGTTTTTAAACACTTCATACACAGCCTGTGAAGGCGGCTTCGGAATACGTGCCTGTTTGGCAGCGGCAATCGCTGCCTGACAGAGTGCGGGGTCGCCGCCTTCTGACTTAACATCAATCAACAATCCGTCAGGCGCAAGTTTAATCCGTAAATCACAACTTTTTCCGCGATACAGATCCGCATCATAGAATCGGCTTTGAATCGCACTGGTAATCTGACCAAGATAGGAGTTGATCTCCGCACCGGATGCACCGGCTTTCTTCTGATTACCCTGCCCTGCCGCGCCACCCGAGGTGCCGCTTTTCGGCGCATTTTTGCCGGAAGCCAGTCCGCCTAACAGGTCATCAACATCGCTGTCATTGGCTGCATCGGCAGCGGCTTTGGCCTTCGCATCAGCTTTAGCTTTCGCGGCGGCGTCGGCTTTCGCTTTGGCTGCCGCATCGGCTTTGGCTTTCGCAGCGGCTTCCGCTTTCTCTTTGGCCGCTTCTGCTTTGGCTTTGGCGGCGGCTTCAGCTTTCTCTTTGGCCGCTTCTGCTTTGGCTTTGGCTGCTTCTGCCGCTTTCTCTTTGGCTTCTTCAGCTGCTTTAGCTTTCGCATCGGCCGCGGCTTTCGCTTTGGCTTCTGCTGCGGCTTTCGCCTCGGCGTCAGATTTCGCTTTGGCTTCGGCTACGGCTTTCTCTTTTGCGGCCGCGGCCGCCGCAGCTTTGGCCTGCGCATCGGCCTGTTTCTTCGCCTCAGCGGCCGCCTGCTTCGCCTGTTCGGCGGCGGCTTTGGCCTGCGCATCGGCTTCGGCTTTAGCCTCTGCTTTCGCTTTGGCGGCGGCAGCTTCGGCAGTTTTTTGCTGCTCCTGCGCTTGCTTCGCGGCCTCTTCTGCCGCTTTCTGCTGCTCAGCTTGCTGCTTCGCCTGCTGTTTAGCGGTTTCCTGCGCTTCGAGACGCTCTTTCTCCAGCGCTTTCAGTCGCTGTTGCTCAGCCGCCTGTTTTTGTTGCAGCTCTTCAGCCTGCTGCTGCGCCTGCTTTTTGCGCTGCTGCTCGGCGCGCTGACTGTCGCTCTGCTGGTTCTGCTGACGGTTGTATTGACTCACTACCGCACCGGGATCGACCATCACAGCATCAATATCGCTGCCGCCGCCGCCGGCACTACTGGCATCAATGTGCTCATTAAACGAGCTCCATATCAGCAGCGCGATCAGCACAATGTGCAGAATCACCGAAATGATTATCGCGCGCTTTAACTTCTCGTTTTGCTCGGTTGCCTTCGACACACTCGGTTCCCAAAAAACGGTTCGATTTTAAATCGGCTGCGTCATCAAACCGACAGATTTAACACCCGCCTGGTGCAGCAGGTTGAGCGCTTTAATAATTTCGTCGTAAGGCACTTCTTTCGCGCCCCCGATCAAAAAGACGGTCTTTGGATTGGCTTCCAGTCGACGCTGCGCTTCGCTGATCACCTGCTCAGGAGGCAGCTGATCCATACGATCGTGATCCACCACCAGACTGTACTGACCCACGCCCGCCACTTCGACAATCACCGGCGGGTTATCGTCACTGGCGACGGTTTTTGAATCGGTCGCATCAGGCAGGTCCACTTCCACACTCTGGGTAATAATGGGCGCCGTCGCCATGAAGATCAGCAACAGCACCAACAGGACGTCCAGTAGCGGAACGATGTTGATTTCCGACTTCAGGTCGCGGCGTTTGCGACCACGTACTCTGGCCATCATTAACCTCTATTTACTTAGCGCTATCGCTGGAGAAAGCCTGGCGATGCAGAATGGCGGTGAACTCTTCCATGAAGTTGTCGTAGCCCTGCTCCAGTTTATTCACGCGCTGGTTCAGACGGTTGTACGCCATCACCGCCGGGATCGCTGCAAACAGGCCGATTGCCGTGGCAATCAACGCTTCCGCAATACCCGGTGCAACCATCTGCAGGGTCGCCTGCTTCACCGCGCCCAGCGCGATAAAGGCGTGCATGATCCCCCAGACGGTACCGAACAGACCGATATACGGACTGATGGAGCCGACGGTGCCGAGGAAAGGAATGTGGTTTTCCAGCGCCTCCAGTTCACGGTTCATCGAGATACGCATCGCCCGGCTCGCGCCCTCGATCACCGCTTCCGGTGCGTGGTTATTGGCGCGGTGCAGGCGGGCAAACTCTTTGAAACCGGAGTAGAAAATCTGCTCCGACCCGGCGAGTTCGTCACGACGACCCTGGCTTTCCTGATAGAGACGTGAGAGTTCGATACCGGACCAGAATTTGTCTTCAAACGCCTCCGCTTCGCGCCCCGCCGCGTTAAGGATACGCGTACGCTGAATAATGATCGCCCAGGAGGCAATCGAAAAGCCGATCAAAATCAACATGATAAGTTTGACCAGAAGGCTCGCCTTCAGGAACAAATCAAGAATGTTCATGTCAGTCACTGCTTGAACTCCGCGACAATAGACTTGGGAAGCGCAATCGGCTTCATCAGATGTGGGTTAATGCAGGCAATCAGGACTTCTGCCTCATTGAGCACTTTGCCTTCAGCATTCACGATACGCTGGGTAAACGTCATGGTAGCCCGGGTCATTGATGTCACTTCACTCTGGATCTCCAGAAGGTCATCAAGACGCGCCGCCGCCAGATAGTCCACCGTCATACGCCGCACCACAAAAGCGACCTGCTGTTCTAACAGCGTCTGCTGATTGAAATGGTGCTGACGCAACATTTCGGTACGTGCTCGTTCATAAAAAGCGATATAGCTGGCGTGATAAACCACGCCACCGGCATCAGTGTCTTCGTAGTAGACCCGAACCGGCCAGCGAAACAGCGTTGTACTCACTCTACATCCCGGCCTCGTTTTAAACGTTGCTACTATACGCAAGACAAATCGGGTTTGGAATGGGTCGCCAGAGCCAGGCGAAAATAATTATCGCTCCGTAACAAACGGAACGATTTCAGGGAGATTTCTTGACCGGACGCTGACAAAAACTCACTCACAGCGTCGATGTGGCGGGAGATTAAGCGTAAAAGCGGTAAAGCGCGATAAACAGCACCCCGACTGCCGGTAACGGCGAAAACAGCGCCTGCCATCGGGTTTGCTGTGGCCGGAAACCCACCCCGTGGATCACCGCACTACAGATGGCCCAGATGAGCAGCAGCGCCTGCGGAGCCGGCAGCCTGCCTGCCTGATCGGCAAAGCGTGTCGGGTCCCACAGCACGCCGCCGGCCGTGACCAGCGCCAGCAGCAGTGAAAGGGCCCGTAACGGGCCCTTATCCATCAGACGATACAGCATCTGAATCGGTGCGCGCATCAGTGCGACTCATCCTGCGCATCGATGTGCTCAATCGCCAGCGCGGTGACGATACCAAAGGCACAGGCCAGCAAGGTGCCAAGAATCCAGGCAAAATACCACATGCGTCGTCTCCTTAATCAGTAGAGTGAGTGACTGTTGCTTTCGATGTGATCTTTGGTGATGCGGCCAAACATCTTCCAGTAACACCAGCTGGTGTAAGCCAGAATAATCGGCACAAAAATCACCGCAGCGACGGTCATAATTTTCAGCGTTAGCAGGCTGGAAGTGGCATCCCACATCGTCAGGCTGACACCCGGCACCGTGCTGGAAGGCATGATGAATGGGAACATCGCGATTCCCGCCGTCATGATGACGCAGGCCAGAGTCAGTGAGGAGAACAGGAACGCCCAGGCGCCCTTCTCAAGCCGGGAGCAGATCACTGTCAGCAGCGGCAGCAGCACGCCGAGCAGCGGGAACAGCCACAGCAGCGGGTGGTTCTGGAAATTCACTATCCAGGCGCCCGCTTCCCGCACCACGGTTTTACCCAGCGGATTCGAGGCGGCGAAGTGATCGAGGGTGCTGGTGACGACGTAGCCATCAATACCATATTTCACCCAGACGCCCGCCAGCACGAAGCAGACCATCATCACCAGCGCAGCAATCTGTGCCGCCGCGCGTGAACGCAGGTGCAGTTCACCGCTGGTGCGCATCTGCAGATAGGTCGCGCCCTGCGCCAGAATCATCGCCACGCTGACCACGCCCGCCAGCAGGCCAAACGGATTCAGCAGCTGGAAGAAGTTACCGGTATAGAACAGACGCAGATATTCATCAGCATGGAAGGGAACGCCTTGTAACAGGTTACCGAACGCCACGCCAATCACCAGCGGCGGCACAAAGCTACCAATGAAAATGCCCCAGTCCCAGGCACCGCGCCAGCGGTTATCTTCGATTTTGGAGCGGTAATCAAAGCCGACCGGCCGAAAGAACAGCGAGGCCAGCACCAGGATCATCGCCACATAGAAACCTGAAAAGGCCGCAGCATAGACCATCGGCCAGGCGGCAAACAGCGCGCCGCCGGCGGTGATAAGCCACACCTGATTGCCATCCCAGTGCGGGGCGATGGTGTTAATCATGATGCGGCGTTCGGTATCGTTGCGGCTCAGGATGCGCATCAGCATGCCGACGCCCATATCAAAGCCATCTGCTACGGCGAAACCGATCAGCAGTACGCCTATCAGCAACCACCAGACAAAGCGCAGAACTTCATAATCAAACATGGTCGCTCTCCTTATCCCTGCACCGGCTGAGTTATCGCCGTGATCTGTTCATGATGGTAACGCCCGGTTTTCAGGCTGCTCGGCCCAAGGCGGGCGAATTTGAACATCAGGTACATCTCAGCCACCAGGAACAGGGTGTAGAGACCGCAGATCAGTATCATGGAGAACAGCAGATCGCCTACCGTCAGCGATGAGTTAGCGACTGCGGTCGGCAGCACTTCACCGATGGCCCACGGCTGACGGCCATATTCCGCCACAAACCAGCCTGACTCGATGGCAATCCACGGCAGTGGAATACCGAACAGTGCCGCTTTCAGTAACCAGCGGTTCTTACCGATGCGGTTACGGATGACGCTCCAGAAGGCCAGCGTAATCACGCCCAGCAGCAGCACACCACAGAGCACCATGATGCGGAACGCGAAATAGAGCGGCGCCACGCGCGGAATAGAATCCTGCGTCGCCTGCTGGATTTGCGCTTCGGTGGCGTCAGAGACGTTAGCGGTATAGCGCTTCAGCAGCAGACCATAGCCGAGATCCTGCTTATGGCTGTTGAAGGCTTCGCGTACCGCCGGGTCCTGGCTGCCGCTACGCAGTTCATTCAGCAAGGCGTAGGCTTTCATGCCGTTGCGGATGCGTACTTCATGCTGCGCCATCAGATCTTTCAGCCCGGTGACCGGTGTGTCGGTGGATCGGGTGGCGATCAGGCCAAGCAGCCACGGGATCTGAATGGCATATTTGTTTTCGCGGGTCTCCTGATCCGGCAGGCCAAACAGGGTAAACGACGCCGGCGCCGGCTGGGTTTCCCATTCGGCTTCAATCGCTGCCAGCTTGGTTTTCTGCACGTCACCCATTTCGTAACCGGACTCATCACCCAGTACGATTACCGACAGCACCGCCGCCATGCCGAAGCTGGCCGCAATGGCGAAGGAGCGTTTAGCAAAGGCGATATCGCGTCCTTTCAGCAGATACCAGGCGCTGATGCCGAGAATAAACATCGCACCGGTGGTGTAGCCTGCCGCCACGGTATGGACGAATTTGACCTGGGCAACCGGGTTGAGTACCAGCTCAGAGAAGCTGACCATCTCCATGCGCATGGTTTCGAAGTTGAACTCAGAGGCGATCGGATTCTGCATCCAGCCATTCGCCACCAGGATCCACAGCGCCGACATGTTTGAGCCCAGCGCCACCAGCCAGGTGACGGCCAGATGCTGCACTTTACCCAGCCGATCCCAGCCAAAAAAGAACAGGCCGACAAAGGTGGATTCGAGGAAAAACGCCATCAGCCCTTCAATGGCGAGCGGCGCACCAAAGATATCGCCGACGTAGTGGGAGTAATATGACCAGTTGGTCCCGAACTGAAATTCCATGGTCAGGCCGGTCGCCACGCCAAGCGCGAAGTTAATACCGAATAACTTGCCCCAGAATTTGGTCATATCTTTATAAATTTGTTTGCCGCTCAGGACGTATACCGTCTCCATGATCGCCAGCAAAAACGCCATACCCAGCGTTAAAGGCACGAACAGAAAATGGTACATCGCCGTTAAGGCAAACTGTAATCGCGACAGCTCGACGATATCTAACATAATGACTCCTTGCTCCTCGTATTATCCCGTTACGCGCATCACAGAGGCGCGCGTAATCTGAGTCAGGAACGACTGTTTATTAATTCCAGTTTTTTATACCCAACAGAACAGGGTGATGAGCTGCCCGTTGCTGGTAAATAACGGATAAAGCAGCCCTGACTGTCAATGCAGCGCTAATCCCAACGTATGCAAAAACAACAGAAAAGCGGGTGTCACCCCGGGTAGAGCAAACGTGTGAAAGTTTGTGTGAAAGGCTGAATTGATGTAGCGCAATTTACGCCTTTAGCGTTACGCTTTGCCAGCGGAATAGTTGGATATAACTCGCGAATAATTGATCTGGAATAACGTAATAAATTTCCAGATAAGGTCAGGTCGGTTTCTTGTTATCAGGATGTCATCGTCGGGCTGAATAGTATTTAAAATATATTACCTTTGCTGCTTTTGATTAACGCCGGGCGTTTTTCTGGTGGTGATTCTGCAGAGCCGACGATTCAACAGCGTGAGTGGGTTGCGGCAATACAAGGCATAAAAAAAGCCACCCGCAGGTGGCTTTGATGTTCGATCTTTTGGCTTACTTCGCCGGCAGGACAGCTTTCACCGCATCACCGATGTCAGCCAGGCTGCGAACGGTTTTCACGCCGGCCGCTTCCAGTGCCGCAAACTTCTCGTCTGCCGTACCTTTACCACCGGCAATGATGGCGCCCGCATGGCCCATACGCTTGCCTTTTGGCGCCGTCACACCGGCGATGTAACCGACCACAGGCTTAGTGACGTGCTCTTTGATGAACGCCGCCGCTTCTTCTTCCGCGCTGCCACCGATCTCACCGATCATTACGATCGCTTCGGTCTGTGGATCGTCCTGGAACATTTTCAGGATGTCGATAAAGTTAGAACCTGGGATCGGGTCACCGCCGATACCGACACAGGTCGACTGGCCGTAGCCGATGTCGGTGGTCTGCTTAACGGCTTCATAGGTCAGCGTACCTGAACGTGAGACGATGCCGACGCGGCCCGGCTGGTGAATGTGACCCGGCATGATGCCGATTTTGCATTCGCCTGGGGTGATAACGCCTGGGCAGTTTGGACCAATCATCCGCACGCCTGCTTCATCCAGCTTCACTTTCACGGTCAGCATATCCAGCGTCGGGATGCCTTCGGTGATGGTGATGATCAGTTTGATGCCTGCATCGATCGCTTCAAGGATGCCATCTTTACAGAACGGAGCCGGCACGTAGATCACGGTGGCGGTTGCGCCGGTCGCTTCTACGGCTTCACGCACGGTGTTGAACACCGGCAGGCCCAGATGGGTGGTGCCGCCTTTGCCTGGCGTTACGCCGCCAACCAGTTGGGTGCCGTAGGCCAGCGCCTGCTCAGAATGGAAAGTCCCCTGGCCACCGGTGAAACCCTGGCAAATGACTTTGGTGTTTTTGTCGATCAGAATGGACATTATTTACCCTCCGCGGCAGCAACAACACGCTGTGCGGCGTCTGTCAGGCTGGTTGCTGCAATGATGTTCAGACCGCTGTCCGCCAGTTTCTGGGCGCCCAGCTCGGCGTTGTTACCTTCCAGACGTACCACTACTGGCACGTTCACACCCACTTCAGCCACTGCGCCGATGATGCCGTCAGCAATCAGGTCACAGCGTACGATACCGCCGAAGATGTTAACGAAAACGGCTTTAACCGCATCGTCAGACAGGATGATTTTGAAGGCTTCTGTGACGCGCTCTTTGGTTGCGCCGCCGCCAACATCAAGGAAGTTCGCCGGTTGACCGCCGTGGTGCTTAACGATGTCCATGGTTCCCATCGCCAGACCTGCGCCGTTCACCATACAGCCGATGTTGCCTTCCAGGGCGACATAGTTCAGTTCCCACTGTGTAGCATGAGCTTCACGTGGATCTTCCTGGCTTGGATCGCGCATTTCGCGCAGCTCTGGCTGACGGAACAGCGCATTGCCGTCGGCACCCAGTTTGCCATCCAGGCAGATCAGATCGCCCTGCTTAGTGATCACCAGCGGGTTGATCTCAACCATCGCCAGATCGCGCTCGAGGAACAGGGTCGCCAGACCCATGAAGATCTTGGTGAACTGACCGACCAGCTTACCGGACAGGCCCAGTTTGAATGCCAGCTCACGGCCCTGATAAGGCTGTGGACCGGTCAGCGGATCGAGCGCCATTTTATGGATCAGGTGCGGGGTTTCTTCCGCCACTTTTTCGATTTCCACGCCGCCTTCCGTTGATGCCATGAAGATCACGCGACGCGTTGCACGATCGACCACCGCGCCCAGGTAAAGCTCCTGGTCGATGTCGGTTGCGGCTTCAACCAGAATCTGGTTTACCGGCTGGCCGTTCGCATCTGTCTGATAGGTCACCAGGCGTTTGCCCAGCCAGTTTTCAGCAAAGGCGCGAATCTCTTCTTTGCTGTTAACCACTTTCACACCGCCCGCTTTACCGCGGCCACCGGCATGAACCTGACATTTTACTACCCACGGGCCGGCGCCAATTTTCGAGGCAGCTTCTTCCGCTTCACGTGGTGTAGTACAGGCGTAACCGGTGGGTGCCGGCATGCCATACCGTGCAAACAGCTGTTTCGCCTGGTATTCGTGTAAGTTCATGATGTTCTATCCATTCAGGTCTGAAAAGAGTAAAGAGGTTGGGCGCGCAGCGAGGCGCGCCCGATGAAAATCAGACATCCAGCAGCAGGCGCGCCGGGTCTTCCAGCATCTCTTTCACCGCAACCAGGTAGCCGACAGATTCACGGCCATCGATCAGACGGTGATCGTAGGAGAGCGCCAGATACATCATTGGCAGCACCACCACCTGACCATTGACCGCCATCGGACGATCTTTGATGGCGTGCATGCCGAGGATGGCACTCTGTGGCGGGTTGATGATCGGGGTCGACATCAGCGAACCGAAGACGCCACCGTTGGTGATGGTGAAGTTACCGCCGGTCAGATCGTCAACCGTCAGCTTGCCGTCACGGCCTTTCACCGCCAGTTCTTTAATTTTCTTCTCGATATCAGCCATGCTCAGCGCATCGACATCGCGCAGCACCGGCGTCACCAGGCCGCGTGGCGTGGAGACCGCAATGCTGACGTCAAAGTAGTTGTGATAAACCACATCTTCGCCATCGATAGAAGCATTCACTTCCGGATAGCGTTTCAGCGCTTCAACTACCGCTTTGATGTAGAAGGACATGAAGCCCAGACGCACGCCGTGACGCTTCTCGAAAGCCTCGCCGTACTGCTTACGCAGATCCATGATCGGCTTCATGTTGATTTCGTTGAAGGTGGTCAGCATCGCGGTGCTGTTCTTCGCTTCCAGCAGACGTTCGGCAACACGTTTACGCAGACGGGTCATCGGCACGCGTTTTTCGCTGCGGTTAGCAACCGCAGGCTGTGGCGCACTGTCAGCGGCTGGCGCAGCGGCGGCTTTCGGCGCAGCAGGCTTGTTGGCCAGATGTTTTTCAACATCTTCACGGGTCAGACGACCCCCAACACCGCTGCCTTTGATCTGCGAGGCATCAAGGTTATGTTCTGCGATCAGGCGGCGAATTGCCGGGCTGAGCGCATCGTTGCTCTCTTCTTCCAGTGAAGCGGTCTGACGCTGAGCCGGAGTCGACTCTTTGCTTTCAGACTTCGCGCTGCTCTCTTTACCGCCGCTGTTGCCTTCTTTCAGACGACCGAGGATCTGGCGTGAAGTGACGGTTGCGCCCTCTTCTTCCAGCACGGCTTCTAAGATGCCGTCAGCGGATGCAGGCACTTCCAGCACCACTTTGTCAGTTTCAATTTCGACCAGCACTTCATCGCGAGTGACTGCATCGCCTGGTTTTTTGTGCCAGGTTGCCACGGAGGCATCGGCAACCGATTCAGGCAGGTCGGGAACGAGAATATCTACGCTACTCATTATCTTTCCTTTTAATTAATCAACGTTCAGCGCGTCATTAACCAGGTCTTGCTGCTGTTTTTGGTGTACGGACATGTAACCCACGGCTGGTGAAGCGGATGCCGGGCGGCCTGCATAACGTAAGGTGGCACCAAATGGCACAACTTCACGGAAATGATGCTGGCTGCAGTACCAGGCACCCTGATTCAGGGGTTCTTCCTGACACCAGACAAAATCCTGCACATGGGAATACGCTTTTAAAGCTTCCTGTACCGCTTGATGCGGGAACGGATAGAGCTGCTCGATACGCACGATAGCGACATCGGTCTGCTCGTTTTTACGGCGCTGTTCCAGCAGGTCGTAATAGACTTTACCGGAGCAAAGCACGACGCGTTTAACGCCCTGCGGATCGAGATCGTCGACTTCGCCAATCGCCGGTTTGAAGCTGCCGTTAGCCAGCTCATCCAGCGTGGAGATCGCCAGCGGATGACGCAGCAGCGATTTCGGCGACATCACAATCAGTGGACGCCGCATTCCGCGCAGCGCCTGACGACGCAGCATGTGATAAACCTGCGCCGGCGTAGACGGCACGCAGACCTGCATGTTCTGCTCAGCGCAGAGTTGCAGATAGCGCTCTAGGCGCGCTGAGGAGTGCTCAGGACCCTGACCTTCGTAGCCGTGCGGCAGCAGCATGACCAGGCCACACATCCGGCCCCATTTCTGCTCGCCGGAGCTGATGAACTGGTCGATCACCACCTGAGCACCGTTGGCGAAGTCACCGAACTGCGCTTCCCAGATGGTCAGAATGCGTGGCTCTGCGGTGGCATAACCATATTCAAACGCCAGTACCGCTTCTTCTGACAGCACGGAATCCCAGACTTTGAACTGACCCTGCCCGCTGTGCACGTGATGCAGCGGAGTATAGGTCGAGCCGTTCGCCTGGTTATGGATCACCGCATGACGGTGGAAGAAGGTACCACGACCGGTATCTTCGCCCGACAGGCGAACCGGAATGCCTTCATCAACCAGCGTGGCGTACGCCAGGTTTTCAGCACCGCCCCAGTCAAAGGCTTTCTCGCCTTCGGCCATCAGTCGGCGATCGTTGTAGATCTTGGCGACGCGTGACTGAACTTCTACTTCTTCCGGCACCTGGCTGATACGCAGCGCCAGTTCCTTCAGACGTTTCATGTCGACCTGGGCCGGATACGGCTCGTCCCACTCGTGATTGAGGTAAGGCGACCAGGTAAAGGAGTGCAGGCTCATCGGACGCCACTCTGGCACCACGCATTCGCCGGCATCCAGCGCATCGCGGTAGAGATTGACCATTTCGGTCGCATCTTCCTGGGTCGCTACCCCTTCACTTTCCAGACGGTCAGCATAGATTTTACGCGGCGTCGGATGCTTTTTGATTTTCTGGTACATCAGCGGCTGGGTCGCACTCGGCTCATCGGCTTCGTTGTGACCATGACGGCGATAGCAGACCAGATCGATAAACACATCACGTTTGAAGGTGTTGCGATAGTCGAGCGCCAGACGGGTAACAAACGCCACCGCTTCCGGGTCATCTGCATTGACGTGGAAAATAGGGGCCAGCACCATTTTGCCGATGTCGGTGCAGTACGGCGTTGAACGCGCATCTTTCGGGTTGGAGGTGGTGAAACCTACCTGGTTGTTGATCACGATGCGAACGGTACCGCCCACTTCGTAACCGCGTGCCTGAGACATGTTCAGGGTTTCCTGCACCACGCCCTGGCCGATTACGGCGGCATCACCATGAATGGTGATCGGTAAAACTTTGTTGCTGCTTGGCTCTTCCAGACGGTCAAGACGGGCGCGTACCGATCCCATCACCACCGGGCTGACGATCTCCAGATGCGACGGGTTAAACGCCAGCGCCAGGTGTACCAGGCCACCTTCGGTTTCGACGTCAGACGAGAAGCCCATGTGGTACTTCACGTCACCGGTGCCGAGGTGTTCTTTATGCTTACCGGCGAACTCGTCGAACAGATCCTGCGGCTTTTTACCCAGCACGTTGATCAGTACGTTGAGACGGCCACGGTGCGCCATGCCAAGCACGACTTCGCGGGTGCCGCTTTTACCGGCATGACGGATCATTTCGCGCAGCATCGGAACCAGCGCATCGCCCCCTTCGAGGGAGAAACGTTTGGCGCCCGGGAATTTAGCTCCGAGATATTTTTCCAGCCCTTCTGCCGCGGTCAGCTCTTTCAGGAAACCTTTTTTCTCTTCGCGGCTGAATGACGCATGGCCCACTGCCGACTCAAGACGCTGCTGAATCCAGCGTTTCTCGTCGGTGTTGTTGATGTGCATATATTCTGCACCAATTGAGCCACAGTAAGTCTGGGTCAGCGCCTCGAACAGATCGGCCAGCTTCATGGTCTCTTTGCCGATGGCAAAAGAGCCGACGTTAAAGCTTTCCTGAAAATCGGCGTCGGTCAGATCGTGAAAAGCCGGGTCCAGATCGGCAACCCGATCCTGCTTCCACAGGCCGAGCGGATCGAGATTAGCGTGCTGATGGCCGCGGAAACGAAACGCGTTAATCAGCTGCAGCACTTTCACTTGCTTCGAGTTGGTTTCTGGATCGGAGACGGATGAGGTGTAACGAGATGCATCTTTCGCCAGGCGACGGAAGTACTCACGTGTGGTGGAGTGAAACTGCTCAGGTTTCATTCCGGTGCCCGGTAACTGTTGGAACATCGAGCGCCACACTGCATCGACAGAGTCAGGATCGGTCAGGAAATCCTCATAGAGTTGCTCTATGTAAGACTGGTTCGCGCCGGCCAGCCAGGAGGAGTCCAGCCAGGGCTTCATCGCGCTGTTCTGCATTGTGATCCCTTAAGCATTGCTATGCTTTTTTGAGGTTTCATTTGTTGCCGCTTTCGCGGTTTGCCGTAGTGAGTTCAGCGATACGAGCACTGTGCGCAGCGCGCGCGTGGCCCGTAAGGGAACCTTTGTAAACGTGGTACCAGACCGCGCTTACAGAGGCTTCCGTAAACCACCGGGAACCTGAGGTTCCCGGATGGTGTGGTGCTTATGCCCCGCGTTGCAGCAGCATCGACTTAATATGGCCGATGGCGCGCGTCGGGTTTAGCCCTTTCGGGCATACGCTCACACAGTTCATGATGCTGTGACAGCGGAATACACTGAAAGCGTCGTTCAGATTGTCGAGACGCGCATCGGTTTCGGTGTCGCGGCTGTCGATCAGGAAGCGGTACGCGGCCAGCAGGCCGGCAGGCCCGATAAACTTCTCCGGGTTCCACCAGAATGATGGGCATGAGGTTGAGCAGCAGGCACAGAGAATACATTCGTATAATCCATCCAGATGTTCGCGCTCATCCGGCGACTGCAGATGCTCACGTGCCGGCGGATTTTCCCCATTATTCAACAGGAAAGGCTTAATTTTCTCATATTGTGCATAAAACTGGCTCATGTCTACTACCAGGTCACGCACCACCGGTAAACCCGGCAGCGGACGGATAACAATTTTCTGTTTACCGTTGCCCAGCGCAGAGACCGGCGTGATGCAGGCCAGTCCGTTTTTACCGTTCATGTTGAGGCCGTCGGAGCCACAGACGCCTTCACGGCATGAGCGACGAAACGCCAGCGTCGGATCTTTCTCTTTCAGACGAATCAGCGCGTCCAGCAGCATCATGTCACGACCATCTTCCGATTCCAGGCTGTAATCCTGCATCCGCGGTTTGTCATCGACCTCTGGATTGTAGCGATAAATTGAAAACTCGAGTCTCATGATCGTCTCCGAAATTAGTAGGTACGCACTTTCGGCGGGAAGGCCGCGCGCAGTTTCGGCTGCATGTTCACCTCACGGCGCGTCATGCTCTCGGTTTCCGGGACATAAAGACTGTGGCACAGCCAGTTCTCATCATCACGATCCGGGAAGTCGAAGCGACTATGTGCACCGCGGCTCTCGGTGCGATAGTTAGCCGCCACCGCCGTGGCAAACGCCGTCTCCATCAGGTTGTCCAGTTCCAGACATTCAATACGCTGCGTGTTGAAGTCCGGCGAGCGGTCATCCAGACGCGCCGATTTCAGGCGTTCACGGATCACTTTCAGCTCTTCCAGGCCCTGCGCCATTGCATCGCCTTCACGGAATACCGAGAAGTTATTCTGCATGCAACGTTGCAGCGCTTTACGAATCTCAACCGGGTCTTCGCCGGTGGTGTTATTTTCCCAGCGGTTGAAGCGCGCCATCGCCGCATCAATATCATCTTCAGAGGCATCGCGCAGCTCGCCCTGCTCCTGAATGCTTTCCAGCAGATGCAGACCCGCAGCGCGGCCAAACACCACCAGGTCGAGCAGCGAGTTGCCACCCAGACGGTTGGCACCGTGCACCGATACGCAGGCGATTTCGCCCACTGCAAACAGTCCAGGAATCACCACGTCTTCACCCTGCTCATTCACCCGCAGCGCCTGACCGGTCACTTTGGTCGGGATACCGCCCATCATGTAGTGACAGGTCGGAATCACCGGAATCGGTTCTTTAATCGGGTCGGCATGGGCAAAGGTGCGTGACAGCTCAAGAATGCCAGGCAGACGTGATTCAAGCACCTCTTTACCGAGGTGATCGAGTTTCAGTTTAATGTGCGGCCCCCACGGACCGTCGCAGCCGCGACCTTCGCGAATTTCGATCATCATCGAGCGCGCAACCACGTCACGGCCCGCCAGATCTTTCGCATTCGGCGCGTAGCGTTCCATGAAGCGCTCGCCATGTTTATTCAGCAGATAACCGCCTTCACCACGGCAGCCTTCGGTCACCAGCACGCCCGCGCCAGCGATGCCGGTTGGGTGGAACTGCCACATCTCCATATCCTGCACCGGTACGCCTGCGCGCAGCGCCATACCTACGCCGTCGCCGGTGTTGATATGCGCATTGGTGGTGGACTGGTAGATACGGCCTGCCCCGCCGGTTGCCAGCACGGTGGCTTTGGCTTTGAAGTAGACGGTCTCACCGGTTTCGATACAAATCGCGGTACAGCCGACAATCGCACCGTCAGCATTTTTCACCAGATCCAGCGCGTACCACTCAGAAAAGATGGTGGTCTTATTTTTCAGGTTCTGTTGATACAGCGTGTGCAGCAGGGCGTGACCGGTACGGTCCGCTGCCGCCGCGGTACGTGCCGCCTGCTCGCCACCGAAATTCTTCGACTGGCCGCCGAACGGACGCTGGTAGACACGACCATCATCCAGACGCGAGAACGGCAGGCCCATGTGTTCCAGCTCCAGAATCGCTTCCGGGCCGGTTTTACACATATATTCAATCGCGTCCTGGTCACCGATATAGTCGGAGCCTTTGACGGTGTCGTACATGTGCCATTCCCAGTTATCTTCATGGGTATTACCCAGCGCGACGGTAATACCGCCCTGCGCAGATACGGTGTGGGAACGGGTCGGGAAAACTTTTGATAACAGGGCACAGCTCTGGCCGGCCTGGGAGATTTGCAGTGCGGCTCGCATTCCTGCGCCACCTGCGCCGATCACCACGGCATCAAACTCTCTGATTGGCAAACTCATTTACACACCCCACACCACAACAAATCCATAAATCGCATACCACAACAGCGCCACCACAATCACAAACTGCAACACCAGACGGGTTGGCAGCGATTTGACGTAGTCTGTTAACACCTGCCACATGCCAATCCAGCCGTGGATCAGAATCGAGAACAGCGTCAGCAGGGTGAACACTTTAGTGAATGCGGAAGCGAAGAAGCCACGCCACAACTCATAGGTCAGCGTGTCAGTCATCACAACAAAACCGAGGATATAGACGATGTAGAGCGTAATCAGAATTGCGGTTGCCCGCAGCAGCAGCCAGTCCTGGATACCGTTGCGACCCAACGCGGATGCATTGCTTACCATACGAGGACTCCCGCCAGAATTGCCAGCACGACAGTGATTACAAAAGTCATATAAGCTGAACGCTTACCCACCTGCAGGGTTTCAGCCAGATAACCAAAATCCATCAACATATGACGAATCCCGCTCACCGCGTGGTAGGCCAGCGCCGTTAAAATGCCCCACATGATAAACTTCGCGAAGAAGCCATCCATGATGGTAGCGGCGTGCTGGAAACCTTCCGGAGAGGAGAGTGAGAGACCGAGTAGCCACAGCAGGATGCCAACAGCAACCAGGGTGATTACGCCGGAGACGCGGTGAAGAATGGACGATATTGCAGTAACGGGAAACCGGATCGTCGAGAGATCCAAGTTGACAGGTCTTTGTTTTTTCACGGTTTTGCCCACACAGCTCTTTTTTATTTTGCTTCCTCCGGACCTGAGGCGGAGTCTAATCACAACGCGTGGCAGACTTTAACCGTCACCAAAAAAGCAACATCCAGTGTTAATTGACGCGGTAGAAACGCTGGGTGGCTCCTGGTGTCAGGGTGTTCCGGAGACCTGGCAGGAGTATAGGAGGATCACATTCTGATTACAATTCCCCTACAAACTCTTTGGTAAATTTTAGATGGAACAGTGATCCTACTCACGATTTTCACAATTGATACAATTTTAATTATCTGATTTGACAATAGTTCAACAATTCAGTTACAAACTAACGCTACAAATTCCTATGATGCACAAAAGTTATGGGGATACACTTTCCCCTAAGCGCAAGTTATGTAACATTGCGAACGTAAGCATTAAAAAGCATCAGGTTATTGGTTACCAAGAAGTTATGTCCTGACCGGATCTTTAACAACCGCGATATGCAGCATGTCATGGCTCTACGGTTCCTGCTGGGAACGCGCCTCTCACTCTGTACCCTGCACCAGCCATAAGACAGCAGAGTGATGCTGTGAAGTTTTGCCAACCGCAACATGAACGCGTTTCAGGTGTCTAAAGATCTTTACCTGCCTAAGGCGCTATGGAGACGAAAATGACAGATAAAAAAGTGACGCTAACCCTACAAGATGAAACGTCCGTTGAACTGGATGTGCTGCAAGGCACGCTAGGCCAGGATGTGGTTGATGTCCGCGCCCTCGGCTCCAGTGGACTGTTTACCTTCGATCCGGGTTTCACGTCTACCGCATCCTGCGAGTCAAAAATCACCTTTATTGATGGTGATGAAGGTATCCTGTTGCACCGCGGCTTCCCGATCGCCCAGCTGGCGACCCACTCCAACTATCTGGAAGTGTGCTACATCCTGCTGAATGGCGAAGCGCCAAATCAGAAGCAGTTTGAAGAATTCCGTACCACCGTTACCCGTCACACCATGATTCATGAGCAGATTACCCGTCTGTTCCACGGCTTCCGTCGTGATTCACACCCGATGGCGGTGATGTGTGGCGTGACCGGCGCGCTGGCGGCGTTTTACCACGACTCGCTGGACGTTAATATTGAGCGTCACCGCGAAATCGCCGCGTTCCGCCTGCTGTCCAAAATGCCGACCATGGCCGCGATGTGCTACAAATACTCCATCGGTCAGCCGTTTGTTTACCCGCGTAATGACCTCTCTTATGCCGGTAACTTCCTGCACATGATGTTTGCGACGCCGTGCGAAGAGTACAAGGTTAACCCGGTACTGGAACGCGCTATGGACCGTATCCTGATCCTGCATGCTGACCATGAGCAGAACGCCTCAACGTCAACCGTGCGTACTGCCGGTTCTTCTGGCGCTAACCCGTTTGCCTGTATCGCCGCCGGGATCGCCTCCCTGTGGGGACCGGCGCACGGCGGTGCCAACGAAGCGACACTGCGCATGCTGGAAGAGATCAGCACCGTTGAGCACATTCCTGAGTTTGTGAAACGTGCGAAAGACAAAAATGACTCCTTCCGTCTGATGGGCTTTGGTCACCGGGTTTACAAAAACTACGACCCGCGCGCCACCGTGATGCGCGATACCTGCCATGAAGTGCTGAATGAGCTGGGTATGAAGGACGATCTGCTGGAAGTGGCCATGGAACTGGAACACATTGCGCTGAACGACCCTTACTTCATCGAGCGCAAACTCTATCCAAACGTCGATTTCTACTCCGGTATTATTCTGAAAGCGATGGGAATTCCTTCCTCAATGTTCACCGTAATCTTCGCGATGGCGCGTACCGTTGGCTGGATCGCGCACTGGAAAGAGATGCACGACGAAGGGATGAAAATCGCCCGTCCACGTCAGCTCTATACCGGTTATACCGAGCGCGAATTCAACTCGCAGCTGGATAAATAAGCGTTATTTTTCAACGAAAAAGCGGGGCCATCTGGCCCCGCTTTTTTTATGGCTGCCGTCAGGCACTCAATGCTGACAGCCCGGACACCAGTAAAAAGGGCGCGACGATAAGGTGCCCTTCTCAATCACCGTGCCACAACGCCGGCATTTTTTCCCCTGACGGTGAAACACCTCGAACTGAAATGCCGCTTCATGATGATATTTCTTCATCGTGCCGCGCATCCGATAAGCATGACGCGGCACCGACAGTAGCGCATCGCTGAATGCGGTCAGCTGATCCTCGGTCAGATCCTGCGCCCGGTGATGCGGCAACAGCTGCGCCAGCCAGAGGATCTCAGCCCGCAGGTAGTTGCCCAGACCGGCCAGAAAAGCCTGATCGAGCAACAGTCCGCTGAACTGACGCCGCCGGAAGCGCGGTGATAGCAGCCGCTGTCTGACCTCATCCACCGTCAGCGCGCTGCTCAGCACATCCGGGCCGATGCGGTTAAGAAACGGGTGTGCCGCCAGCGTATCGGCATTTAGCAACTCAATATCCGACGCGCTATACAGCAGAATCGCCCGATCGGCGGTCGCCAGCCGCACCCGTAACTGTCGGGTGGTCTGTAATGCCGTTTCGGGCGTGACGATGCGCCAGACGCCATACAGCTGATTGTGGCTGTAGAGCGTCAGGCCATTGCTGAAATGTGTCAGCAACGCCTTGCCGCGGGTCTCAATCGCCTGCACCTGTTCGCCAATCAGCGCCGGTTCGTAAGTTTTCAGCGCCGGAAAGGCAAACCACGCCTCGGTTAACGGCTGGCCGACAATCGCGGTCTCAAGCTGATCCGCCACCCGGCGAATCTCTGGTCCTTCAGGCATCGTGCATCCTCTTAGTGTGTGGCGCCGCCGGCTATTTTCAGATCTTCAGCGGTCTCGAGCGTCACCCGGACCGCAATTTCCAGCGCCTGAATCACACTGGCGACCGACATGCTAGGCGCACCAGGGTGCAACGCCGCCTGCTCCGGCAGATAAGGGATGTGGATAAAGCCACCGCGCACCGGCGTCTGCTGCTGGGCCAGCCAGTGCAGCAGACCATACATCACCCGGTTACAGGTAAAGGTCCCGGCGGTCTGTGACACCGAGGCGGGAATCCCCGCCTGACGCAGCGCGGCCACAATCGCCTTGATCGGCAAACGCGAGAAATAGGCCGCCGGACCGTCAGCCACAATCGGTTCATCAACCGGCTGATGGCCGGCGTTGTCGGCAATACGCGCATCATCCACGTTGATGCCGATGCGTTCAACGGTAATGTCGCTGCGTCCGCCCGCTTGTCCTACCGACAGAATCGCATCCGGTTTCACCTCATCCAGCGCCTGGTAAAGCACATCCAGCACCCCGGCAAACACCACCGGCAACTGACGGATAACGATTCGCGCGCCAGCAATCTCTTTGCCTTCCAGCGCACTGACCGCTTCCCATGACGGGTTAATGCTTTCACCGCCAAACGGTTCAAAGGCGGTCATCAGGACAGTTTTCATTCAGCCTCACAGGAACATCAGGAAATAGAGCAGGAAAATGTTAACGATTAACAGTAGCACACCGGTCGGGACCTGAGCTTTGATCACCGCGTTACGATCCGGCAGCTCCAGCAGCGCCGCCGGGACGATGTTGAAGTTAGCCGCCATCGGCGTCATTAGCGTTCCGCAGTAGCCGGAGAACATCCCGATGGCTGCCATCACCGCCGGATTGCCGCCGTGCTGCAGCACCAGAATCGGAATGCCGACGCCCGCCGTGATAATCGGAAACGCAGCAAAGGCGTTGCCCATCACCATGGTCAGCAGCGCCATGCCACCGGCATAAACCGCCACCGCGATAAAGCGACTGTCGACCGCCAGGTACGTTTCGGTCAGATGGGAGATCGCACTGCCGACGCCAGCGCTGGTAAACAGCAGCCCCAAAGTGGCGAGGATTTGCGGCAGGATAAATGCCCAGCCAATAGCATCCAGCAGCCGTCGGGTCTCCTGCATCGACTGCACCGGTTTCTCATGCGTCAGTTTCAGCGCCACCAGCCAGCCGATCAGGCAGCCGATCATCATCGAAAACAGCGTCACCAGCGTCGCGTGGTTACCAGGACCAAACACCGTATCCTGTAAGCCCGGGATATGGTTAAAGGCCAGCACGCCCGCGACCGTCACCACCGGGATCGCCAGGGCAGGCAGGAACAGTTTATTGCGCAGGCGCAGCGCACTGGCCTGCTTCTCCTCATCGCTACGCTGATGATAACGGCCAAGCTTAACCCCGCCTAAACCGGCAATCAGCGCCATCACCACCACCGCAACCCCGACGCTAATGTTCAGCATCCGGCTGCCGGCGGCTGCCGATCCCATCCACTGCGTCATCAGTTGTGTGGTCCAGTCGCCAACCAGGAAAATCAGGCCATACAGCGCCCAGAACAGGCCGGTGGTTAAACGGCGCGGGTTGGCGCGATCGCCCCAGGAGAGCACCGCCACTACCAGCAGGATCAGCCCTGCCAGCCACATCAGATATTGTTGCTGAAACATCACTGCCCTCCTTTGGCTTTCAGTGCCTGGCCGTTCAGCACCTGTAACTCACGGGCTAACCGCCGATCGAGCCGTACCAGGCGGGCCGAGTGGATCAGGAAGGCCGCTACCGCGGTCGGGATACCCCACAGAGCAATGTGCAGTGGTTCGGTCTGAATCCCGGCCGACTCCTGCATAAAGTTGTGCATAAAGATAATCGCGCCAAAGGCGACGAAAATATCCTCGCCAAAGAACAGGCCGACGTTATCAGTCGCCGCCGACATCGCGCGCAGACGATGGCGCACCTCTGGCGAAACTTCACCATAACGGTTTTCCGTCGCCCCTTCCGCCATCGGAGCCAACAGCGGGCGCACCATCTGCGGATGGCCACCGAGGCTGGTCAGGCCGAGCGCTGCTGTCAGTTCGCGCACCAGCAGATAGACGATAAGCAGTCGGCCAGCGGTAGCGGTTTTAATCTGGGCGATCCACGCCTGCGCTCGCTCCTTCAGACCGTGACGCTCCAGCAGGCCGATCACCGCCAGCGGCAGCAACAGAATCAGCGGCAGGTTACGGGTGTTGAGAAAGCCCGAACCGAGCTTTTCCAGAATGTCGGCTAACGGCATCATGGCCGCTAAGCCGGTGACGAAACCGGCGACAATAACCACCAGCACCGGATTAAACCGTAATACGAAGCCGATAATGATGGCTGCAATGCCAAGCAGCGGCCAGAGATTTACCACGCTATCCATCTTTTCCCCTTAAAGTATGAAAAAGCCCGGGCACAGCCGGGCTAAGCATTATTATTCAGGCACTGGTGACGCTGATTTGCTGGGCGGCAAAGGCATCACGCAGCCGCCGGGCAAACTGCAGGGCGTGCGCCCCGTCGCCATGTAAGCAGACGGTTTGTGCCTTAACCGCGACCCATTCCCCGCTGATACTTTTTACCTTGCCCTGCTGCACCATGTTCAGCGTCTGGTCGATCGCCTGCTGTTCATCCTCAATCAGCGCACCGGGCTGGCTGCGCGGCACCAGCGCCCCGCTGCTGAGGTAACCGCGATCGGCAAACACCTCTTCACGGGTGCGCAGGCCATAGTGAGCCGCCGCCCGAATCGATTCACTGCCCGCCAGACCGACCACTATCAGCTGGCTGTCCACCGCTTTAATCGCGCGGGCAATGGTGTCGGCCAGCACCGCATCCGCCGCCGCCTGGTTGTACAGCATGCCGTGCGGCTTAACATGAACCAGCCGCGCGCCTTCGCTTTCTGCCAGGCTCTTTAGCGCACCGATCTGGTAGATCATCTGGGCATAGACCGTTTCCGGCGGCAGCTGCATCGCGCTGCGGCCAAAGTTTTCGCGGTCAGGAAAAGCCGGGTGTGCGCCAATCGCTACCCCGGCGTCTTTCGCCCAGCGGATTGATTGCAGCATGGTCTGGGCATCGCCGGCATGAAAGCCACAGGCGATGTTGGCCGAGCTAACCAGTTGCAGCAGCGCACGGTCGCTGTCGCAGCCTTCACCGAGATCGGCGTTTAAATCAATTTTCATTAGCGAGTCCCCACACCATCTGGTCCAGCGCACGCTGCTGATGCTGACGCGCCTGCATCGCCTCCGGCAAAGTGCAATGAATAAAGTGAATCGGTTCACCCAGCCGGATTTGCGCCAGGTGATAGAGGTCAGCCTCAATAATGCAGGCGATACGCGGATAGCCACCGGTGGTCTGAGCATCGGCCATCAGCACAATCGGCTGACCGTTAGGTGGCACCTGCACCACGCCCGGAACCAGTCCGTGTGACAGCAGTTCACGCGGGGTTTCCCGGTTGAGCTGACGCCCCTCCAGTCGGTATCCCATCCGGTTACTTTGCGGACTGAGTTTCCACGCGGTACGCCAGAACGCCTGCTGCGCCTCGCGGCTGAATTCATGGTATTCCGGGCCCGGCAGCGCGCGAATGCGGTTGCCCCACAGCAGCTGCCGGACGCCTGCTTTGCGCGCAAACTGGCGGGTCGGTTTACCCAGCGGCAGGCAATCGCCATCCTGCAGCCTGCGCCCGTGGAACCCGCCAAATCCGGCTTTCAGATCGGTGCTGACAGAACCGAGCATCGCTGGCAGATCGAATCCGCCCTGCACTGCCAGATAGCTCCGCATGCCATGAACCGGCATCGCCAGCGACAGCACCTGCCCTTTTTTGACCTGCGTGCGCCAGCCGGTCCACACCGGCTGACCATCCAGCTCCGCGTTACAGCCAGCGCCGGTCAGCGCAAACCAACCATCACGGGCAAACTCCGCTTTAAACTGGCCGAGCACCACCTCCAGCACCGCGCTGTCTGGCGCATTCCCTACCAGTAAGTTGGCGGTGGTCATCGCGGGCTGATCCAGTACCCCACCGAGGCTGATACCGTACTGTCGCCAGCCGTGACGGCCCGCATCCTGAATGGTGGCCGCCAGTCCGGCCCGCAGGATCCTCAACATACGCCCTCCTTCTGTGGCACGAAGCGCACCGTATCGCCGGGTCGCAGCAGCGTCGGCGGTTGCTGCAGCGGATCAAACAACGCAACCGGCGTCTGACCGATGAGCTGCCAGCCGCCCGGTGACGCCAGCGGATAGACACCGGTCTGGCTGCCGCCGATACCAACCGATCCGGCGGGTACGGTGACGCGCGGCTCTGCCCGACGTGGGATATGCAGACGCGGATCCAGCCCTCCCAGATAGGGAAAGCCGGGCTGAAAACCGATGAAATAGACCACGTATTCGGTACTGCTGTGCAACTCCACCACCTGACAAATGGAGAGTCCGGCATGTTCGGCCACCACCGCCAGATCGGGGCCGCTCTCGCCGCCATAAATAACCGGGATCGCCACCTGACGCGATTCCGGTATCTGCACTTCACTCTCTTCCCACCAGCGCTGCAGCCGCTCAATGGCGTCCAGCGCGCTCTGCTGTGGATCACGCAATATCAGGGTGATGTTGTTCATGCCGGGGATCACCTCCTGCACGCTATCGACCGCCTGCAGGCGCTGGTTCAGACCCCAGATTCGTTGCTGGCTGGCCAGTGAGATGGGTGGTTCAAGTTCCAGCACCACTGCGCGTTCACCCAGTAAATAACAACGTGCTCGTTGCAACAGCGACCTCCCGTTGAGCTGAAATCTCGCGTGCCAGACCGTTTCCGGCGCACGGTTCAGCCGTGTGCTTATCTACTTAAAGCAAACAGTTATGCGAAAGTGACGGAGATGTGTCAACAGATTTAGGTCCTGCGGCTGGCGCAGGACCGGAAGTGGGATCAGGCAGGATTAGGAATATCGATGAAGGTCACATCCAGACCGTGGTGTTGCGCCAGCCAGTCGCCCAGCGCTTTGACGCCACCGCGCTCGGTCGCATGGTGTCCGGCAGCGAAGAAGTGCAGCCCCTGTTCACGCGCGCTGTGAATGGTCTGCTCCGACACTTCACCGGTCAGGTAAGCATCTACGCCAAAGGCAGCCGCCTGATCGATAAAGCCCTGGCCGCCGCCGCTGCACCAGGCGATGCGGCGAATCAGTGCCGGCGCGTTGTCGCCACAGTGCAGTGGCTCACGTCCCAGCTTATCGGCAATGCGATCGGCCAGCTGCTGGCCGGTGAGCGGCTCGGCCAGTTCACCCCAGAACACCAGCGGCATCACTTCGCCGCGCACCTCAATATCCAGCAGCTTCGCCAGCTGCGCGTTGTTGCCTAACTGCGGATGGGCGTCGAGCGGCAGATGCCAGCCATAGAGGTTAACGTCATTGGCCAGCAGCGTACGCAGGCGACGACGCTTCATGCCTTTGATCGCGGCCGGTTCGTTTTTCCAGAAATAACCATGGTGCACCACTATCGCATCGGCCTGACGCGCTACGGCTTCATCCAGCAGTGCCTGACAGGCGGTGACGCCGGTGATCACCGTTTTGACTTCGCTGCGTCCTTCGACCTGCAAGCCGTTTGGGGCGTAATCACTGAAGTTGTGGCTCTCCAGCTGCTGATTGATCAGCGTCTCGAGTTGGTAATGATTCATCGTGGCTCCTTGATCGCCTCAGGCCGCACTTTTAGCGCGCTCAAAGGCGTCTAATGTCTTTTTACGTGCGCTCTTATGTTCCACGATCGGTGGCGGATAATCGAGTTTCTTGTGATTTTTCGCGGCCCACAGCAGCGGCTGATGAATATCGCTGTCCGGCACCTCTGCCAGCTCCGGCAGATAGTGGCGGATAAATGCGCCCTGTGGATCAAAGCGTTCACCCTGCGTGGTCGGGTTGAAGATGCGAAAATAGGGTGCGGCATCGGTGCCGGTCGAGGCTGCCCACTGCCAGCCGCCATTGTTCGCCGCCAGATCCCCATCTATCAGCTGCTGCATGAAGTAGCGTTCACCGTCGCGCCAGTCAATCAGCAGGTCCTTAACCAGAAAACTGGCGGTAATCATTCGTAGCCGGTTATGCATCCAGCCAAGCGCGTTGAGCTGCCGCATCGCTGCATCCACAATCGGATAGCCGGTTTTCCCGGTTTTCCAGGCGTCGAAATGGGCGGCTTCAGTCTGCCATTCTACGTTTCGCGTCCAGCCAATAAAGGGTTGGTGTTTGCACAGCGCCGGATACGCGACCAGCAGATGACGATAGAACTCGCGCCAGATCAGCTCATTCAGCCAGCTAAACGCCCGGCTGTTATCCAGCGCATCAGGATGCTCATGCAGCACGCGGTGTAAGCACTGGCGTGGCGAAAGCACGCCGGTCGCCAGATAAACCGATAACCGGCTGGTGCCATCCCGCGCCGGCAGATCGCGCTCGGCCGGATAGTCCAGCACCGGCTGGGTTGCGAACTGCCGCAGGCGTTTCAGGGCTGCGGCTTCGCCGGGCGGAAACAGCGTCTGGTCAACGCTGTCGGTCGGATAATCAAACGGTGGAATCGCCGGGTTTTCCAGCGGCGCGCCGGGACGCGCTTTCGGCGCGGGCACACACTCCGGCAGGCTTTGCTGCAGGCGGCGGACAAACGCTTTGCTAAACGGGGTAAAAACTTTATACATTGAGCGGTCACCGCTCTGTACGCTGCCAGGTGGCAGCAGCAGGCTGTCATCAAAACCCTGACAGATCACGCCCGCCTGATCGAGACGCTTCTCGGCGTCAGCATCGCGCTGACGTTCGTTGACTTCATACTGATAGTTGTAGAAAAGCTGGTCGACCTGCTGCTGCTGGCAGAAGCTGACCAGGTAATCGACCGCATCACCGAAGGTATCGCACGCCTGATAATGCAGCGCAATGCCCCGCTCGGCCAGCGACGCCGCCAGCAGTTGCAGGCTGGCATGAATGAATGCCGCCTGGCGCGGCGCCATGTCGTGCTGCTGCCACTGTTTCGGCGTAGCGATATAGAGCGCAATCACCTTTGCTTCACTGTCGCGGCAGGCAGCATGCAGCGCCAGATTGTCGTTGAGGCGCAAGTCGTTTCGCAGCCAGACCAGATGGGTGGTCATAACACTCCTGAATTATTGTCCGTAACGTAAACGCAACGCTTCCGGATAGGGGTCGAAGTAGCGTTGCTCAGCCAGCCATGGATGCGGGAACTCCGCCATGTAGTGCTTCAGAATGGTAATCGGCACCAGCAACGGCTGGGTGCCCTGGCGGTAACGATCTATCAGCGTCGCCAGTTCCTGCCGCTGCGGTGAGCTGAGCTGGCGGCGGAAATAACCCTGAACGTGCATCAGAACGTTGGTGTGATTACGACGCGAGGCGGGTCGTGACATCAGCGCCATCATGCGATTACGGTACTCGAAGGCAAACGCATCCAGCGATTCCCACTGGCTCATCGAGGCGACAAACGGCCCCAGCTCGCGGTATTTCTCCTGCGAATGGGCCAGCATCAGTAATTTATAGCGGCTGTGGAAGGCAATCAGGCGGTGACGGGTCAGGCCGCTTTGCCACATCTGATTGAATTCGTGCAGCGCGCAGATCCGGCCAATGAAGTTTTCACGCAGCGCGGGATCGTGCAGTCGCCCATCCTCTTCCAGCGGCAACCATGGCATTTCACGCTGCAGGAATTCGGCAAAAATGCCGGTGCCGGCTTTGCGATTGTTGTTGGTGTCCGGCTCGTAAACCCGCACCCGCTCCATGCCGCAGCTAGGGGATTTGGCGCACAGGATATAGCCTGATAGATGATGCAACGATTTCACGCGCTCGGCTGACCAGTCACGCATCCGATCGGTCACCTCTTCCCCGCCATCTTTGCTGAAGCACAGATGCAGTTCATCATCGCCGTGGTTAACCAGGCGTAAGGCTGGGCGCGGCGTTGGCAGGCCAATCGCCATTTCAGGGCAGATCGGCTCGAAACGCACAAAAGGCGTGAGATCTTCGGTAGCAAAAGTAAGGCGCTTGTGTCCACCGTCAAATCTGACGCTCTCACCAAGCAAGCAGGCACTGATTCCGACCGGGATTTTTTTGCTCATACTTGTACAACCTCCGAAATCTTGTAGAGGTTTAAGTGTAGCGTAAATCAGCCAGGAAGACAGCGTTAAGCCAGGGAAAAGCGCGGTTGTTTTAAGAAAAAACGCAAAAAAAAAAGCCTGGTCCAATGACCAGGCCGATTCAGCAGATGTCCGTCTTACCAGAAAGCGCCGCCAGCGGCTTCTGCTTGCGCCAGCCATACCGGCTTGGCGCTGGTTTTGCACCACATCCGATGCAGATAGCTGTAGAAGCGGGCGCGGTCGCGACGGAACAGCATCACGGGTAACGCAACAACGCCGAGAAGGACCACCAGCGTGCGACGCAAAATGATTTTGGAACGTGGATAAGCCTGATACATGGTTATCGCCTCCCGGAGAGTTATAAGGTTCGAATGTGATCTGTGTCTAAGATTACGCCTGATTGTGTAATTTTACTACTCATCAGACCACTTATTTACCCGAAAATGTGTCGTTTAAGAATTGACCTGTAATTAAGTTACATGAATGTTATTTCAGGGTTGCGAACAGGTTTAAATCAACCCAGCGTTGCCGGCACGGACGGCAGAAAAATTTGTTGGTAAAGTAGCGCATCACTGTTTATTCAAGGCAGGTTTGCGTGACCACGGTTTTGATCGTTGAAGATGAAAAAGAGATCCGCCGTTTTGTGCGGCTGGCGCTGGAAAATGAGGCACTGAAAGTGTTTGATGCCGATACCCTGCAGCGTGGCTTGATTGAAGCCGCCACCCGTAAACCCGATCTGGTGATCCTCGATTTAGGCCTGCCAGATGGCGATGGCACCGATTTTATCCGCGACCTGCGCCAGTGGAGCGCGATGCCGGTGATTGTGCTGTCGGCACGCAGCGACGAGCAGGATAAAATCGCCGCGCTGGATGCCGGCGCAGATGACTATCTGACCAAGCCGTTTGGTATTGGGGAACTGCTGGCTCGCGTCCGGGTGGCTCTGCGGCGGCACAGCAGCCAGCAGCCCGACGCCCGCGTCACCTTTGCCGATGTGAGTGTTGATTTTGCTGCGCGCCGGGTACAGCGCGGCGGTGAGGAGATTCATCTCACCCCGATTGAGTTCCGCCTGTTGAGTATTCTGCTGAATAACGCCGGCAAAGTGCTGACCCAGCGCCAGCTCCTGAGCCAGGTGTGGGGACCGAATGCGGTGGAGCACAGCCACTATCTGCGCATCTATATGGGGCATCTGCGGCAGAAGCTGGAAGCTAACCCGACCCAGCCGATGCATCTGCTGACGGAAACCGGCATTGGCTATCGCTTTATGCCATAAAAAAAGGCGCCAGAGGCGCCTTTTTCATTGCCCGATTTCTCAGGCGTTTTTCAGTACTTCGCTGACAATCTCTACCGCTTCTTTCTCAATCTGCGCGCGGTGTTCCGCACCCAGGAAGCTTTCACAGTAGATTTTGTAGGCGTCTTCGGTGCCTGACGGACGCGCAGCGAACCAGCCGTTGTCGGTCATCACTTTCAGACCACCAATCGACGCGCCATTGCCTGGCGCAGCGGTCAGACGCGCGGTAATCGGGTCGCCCGCCAGCGTATCGGCGCTCACCATCTCAGGTGACAGCTTCGACAGCGCGGCTTTCTGCGCAGAGGTTGCGGACGCCTGCAGACGGTTGTAGCTTGGCGCACCAAAGCGCCCGGCCAGTTCATCGTAATGCTGCTGCGGGTTTTTACCGGTGACCGCCGTAATCTCGGCCGCCAGCAGACACATGATGATACCGTCTTTATCAGTTGACCATGGCGTGCCATCGAAACGCAGGAAAGAGGCACCTGCGCTCTCTTCGCCGCCGAAACCAAAGCTGCCGTCATACAGGCCATCAACAAACCATTTAAAGCCAACCGGCACTTCCACCAGCTTACGGCCGATGTCGTTAACCACCCGGTCGATCATTGCGCTGGACACCAGCGTTTTACCGACGGCAACATCCTGGCCCCACTGTGGACGGTGCTGGAACAGGTAATTGATTGCCACGGCCAGATAGTGGTTTGGATTCATCAGGCCTGCCGGAGTGACAATGCCGTGACGGTCATAATCCGGGTCGTTACCAAACGCCAGATCGAACTTGTCACGGTAAGCCAGCAGACCGGCCATAGCGCACTCAGAGGAGCAGTCCATGCGGACCACGCCATCTTTATCCAGATGCATAAAGCGGAAAGTCTGATCGACAGCATCATTCACCAGCGTCAGATCCAGCTTGTAGTGCTCGGCGATACGCTGCCAGTAAGCAATACCGGAACCGCCCAGCGGATCAACACCGATTTTCAGACCGGCTTTCTGGATTGCCGGGAAGTCGATGACCTGTGCCAGACCTTCAACGTAAGGCTGAATCAGATCTTTCTCGACCACGTGACCGCTGGCCAGAGCCTGATCGAGAGGCAGGCGTTTAACCTCTTTCAGGCCATCTTTGATCAGCTGATTGGCGCGATCTTCAACCACTTTAGTGACGTTGGTATCAGCCGGTCCGCCGTTAGGTGGATTGTACTTGATGCCGCCATCTTCCGGTGGGTTGTGTGAAGGCGTGATCACAATGCCGTCGGCCAGCGCGCCGCCGGCTTTGTTGTGCTCAAGAATGGCGTTAGAGATGGCAGGGGTCGGCGTATAGCCATTATCCTGCTGCACAATCACATCCACGCCGTTCGCCGCCAGCACTTCCAGCACCGACAGGATCGCCGGCTCTGACAGCGCATGAGTATCTTTACCCACGTAGCACGGACCGGTGATGCCGTTCTTTTTACGCTCTTCGGCAATCGCCTGCGCAATCGCCAGAATGTGCATCTCGTTGAAGCTTTGACGCCCTGCGCTTCCGCGATGGCCAGAGGTGCCAAATTTCACCGCATGTTCCGGGTTCGCCACGTCGGGCTGCAGGACATAATACTGTGAGGTTAATTGTGCAACGTTAATCAAATCGCTCTGCTGGGCGGGTTGCCCGGCACGGGGGTGATTGGCCATTGGCGCTTCTCCCTGACGCTTCAGTTTAAATGGTGCCGCAAACTTTCTCTGTCAGTTCCTGCGGGAACTGCATTGAGAGCATGATGTGTTCGATCATGCTGCATTTGCGACCGGTATTGGTATTGGTGATCACCCAGTACGGTGTGCCGGGTACATGCTTCGGCTTAGTATGGGTGCCATTTTGCAACAGCGTATGCTCATCACCTGCAAAATAGACGCGGGTACGGCCCTGCAGTGATGCAGTTGCCTCAGCAAAGGCTGCAGTATCAAGACGATAGAGCGTTGACAAGATTAGCATAAAGCGATTAACCGCCCGCTTCTGCTCCGCATATTCATCAGAAAGCATCAGTTCACGCATGGCGCGTACCCGATCCTGCGGACGTGATCCAGCCACGGCAGGCTGAGCTTCTTTCGCCGCACCGGGGGTCGCATTTTGCGCCGGCGCAGCGGGTGCTGCCTGACCGGCCGTGAACTTCAGCATACGACGCAGAATGTCGGATGCGCTTTCACCAATGTGTTGCGTGTGGCTGGCAATATAACGGTAGAGCTCTTCGTCAACTTCGATCGTTTTCATCTTATTCCGTACGGTTCTTTCTCATGACAGAACCACTTGTTTCCTGAAAAGCCCTAAGCAATGTTTGGCGATTCGAAGGGTGAGCGGGTTCTAACATGAGGATTATAAAGTTAAATTCAGGCGGGTTGTTAGCAATCAAACGGTTTACGGGCAAAAGTCAGAATATGTCCTAATGCCGCCGGAACCGGCGCGCCTGAAAAGGTGAATCCATGATAACCTAAGCTTAGGTCTCAAACTTAAGAACTTTGCCATGATTTTGAACGCCCGTCTGCAAACTGAACAATCCCCGACTGATTCCCTGCCCATCCTGCTGATCCACGGTCTGTTCGGGACGCTGGATAACCTTGGCGTGCTGGCTCGCGGGTTAAAAGATGCCGCGCCGGTGCTGCAGGTTGATGTCCGCAACCATGGATTATCACCGCGATCCGCTGAGATGAACTACGCTGTGATGGCACAGGATATGTTAGAGACGCTGGATGCACACGGCATCGATCGGGTGGCGGTAATCGGTCATTCGATGGGCGGCAAAATTGCCATGACCATGAGTGCGCTGGCGGCCGATCGTATCGAACGACTGGTGATGATCGATATCGCCCCGGTGGATTATCAGACCCGCCGCCATGATACCATTTTTGCGGCGATCCGCGCGGTGACGGAAGCGGGCGTCACTTCCCGCAGTGAAGCCGCGCAGGTGATGCGTGGTCTGCTTGATGAAGAGGGTGTGATTCAGTTCCTGCTGAAATCTTTCCAGCAGGGCGAATGGCGCTTTAACGTGCCGGTATTGTGGGATAACTACGCCACCATTTCGGGCTGGCAGCCGGTTCCCGCCTGGCCGCATCCGGCACTGTTTATTCGCGGCGGTGACTCCAGCTATCTGGATAACCAGTACCGTGACGCGTTAATTACGCAGTTCCCGGCGGCCCATGCACATGTGATCAGCGGCGCGGGACACTGGGTGCACGCCGAAAAACCTGATGCCGTATTACGCAGCGTTCGTCGCTTTTTTGCGCTTTAAAAGCAAATACCTGGCGGCAAATGTTTAGGATTGGCGTCCGGAGTTAGCGTGGAGTATGATGGCGCGCTAAAATTTTGCCGCCGGTCATTTTGCCGCGGTAACGGCCAATAATTTATAATCTGCGCGGCGAGCGTCTGGCGCCCGCACATTCAGTTTCACTAAGCCATGGCAAAAGAACACACTGACCGCACGACGCTCGATCTGTTTGCTGATGAGCGCCGCCCAGGTCGACCCAAAACCAGTCCGCTTTCGCGTGATGAACAGCTGCGCATCAATAAGCGCAATCAACTGAAACGTGACAAAGGGCGCGGGCTTCGTCGTGTCGAACTGAAAATGAACAGTGAAGCCGTCGAAGCGCTCAATACGCTGGCAGAACAGCGCAATCTCAGCCGTAGCGAATTGATTGAACAAATGCTGCTGGCGCAACTCAAACTGGATTAATGCGGGCAAAACGCACGCAGAGGCAAATGTCGAGGCTTTAACCGTTCCGCGGGTTTGTCTCGTCTGCTATTATTCGCTGAAATGTGCTGCGGCACACATCTCATCATCAGGATTTAAGAGGTTATTTTACTCATGGCACTCGTAGGCATCTTCTTTGGCAGCGATACCGGCAACACCGAAAACATTGCAAAAATGATCCAGAAACAGCTGGGTAAAGACGTTGCAGAAGTCCACGACATCGCGAAAAGCACTAAAGAAGATCTGGAAGCGTTTGACATCCTGCTGCTGGGTATCCCGACCTGGTATTACGGTGAAGCGCAGTGCGACTGGGATGACTTTTTCCCGACGCTGGAAGAGATCGATTTTAACGGCAAGCTGGTCGCCCTGTTTGGCTGTGGCGATCAGGAAGATTATGCCGAGTACTTCTGTGACGCGATGGGCACCATCCGCGACATCATTGAGCCGCACGGCGCAGTGATCGTCGGCCACTGGCCAACCGAAGGTTATCACTTCGAAGCATCAAAAGGCCTGGCTGACGATACCCACTTCCTCGGCCTGGCGATTGACGAAGATCGCCAGCCAGAACTGACTAATGCGCGCGTTGAGCAATGGGTTAAGCAGATTTTTGATGAACTGCAGCTCAAAGAGATCCTCGAAGCCTGAAGATAGCCGACTCAATGTGAGCGCCAGCTCACATTGAGGCAACGGAAATTCCTATAGAAATAATAGCCACATTTTTTTAACTTTCTTCGTTTAATCTGTAGAATACCCGCATCGATCTTCCGCTTATTTTCTCTGGCAGCAGATAGGACTAAGCGAAATGTTAACAGACTCCTGCAGAAATCCTCCCCGGCTCGGTGACGTATCCCTTACAGCCCATGGTGATTTAGGCACTCCCCTCGGTTTTCATTTCACTGCATCAGTTCTATAATGAGACGCAAATGAGAATGGGCACAGATCGACATTCAAGGCCAAGCGCCACAAAAGTGAATATAAGTAACAGGACAAAATCCGCATGACTGACAACAATACCGCATTAAAGAAGGCTGGCCTGAAAGTCACGCTGCCCAGACTGAAAATTCTGGAAGTGCTTCAGGAACCTGAGTGCCATCACGTCAGCGCGGAAGATCTGTACAAACGCCTGATCGACATCGGCGAAGAAATTGGTCTGGCCACGGTTTACCGCGTGCTGAACCAGTTTGATGATGCCGGTATTGTGACCCGTCACAATTTCGAAGGCGGCAAATCGGTGTTTGAGCTGACTCAGCAGCATCACCACGATCACCTGATCTGTCTGGACTGCGGTAAAGTGATTGAGTTCAGCGACGAGTCGATTGAAACCCGTCAGCGTGAAATCGCTACCCGCCACGGCATCAAGCTGACCAACCACAGCCTCTATCTGTATGGTCACTGCGCGCTGGGCGACTGCCGTGAAGATGAGACGCTGCACGATCAGTAAGTCTGACGCAGGCTGAAATAAAAAAACCGGTGAATTCACCGGTTTTTTTTTATTCTTTTTCCGCCGTCAGTCAGGCAACCAGGGTTTCCTGCAGGTAACGCCAGCGCGGAATCGAGGTGCTGTAATCCAGAATCGCCAGGGCGATGCGGCTCTGATTATTGCCGTTCAGCATCTGCATCTCACGGTACTGCACGGTGACCTCTTTCTCCTGATGGGAAATGACCATGTGCTCGCAGGTGGCGATGCGCATCCCTTCCCGCTGGCCCTGCAGCTGACGGAAAAGATCTTCGACTTCATTCAGGTTCAGTTGAGTTCCGCGCGGGGTAACCATGCGAAATTCAGGATGAAAATAGGACATCATCAGCTCAAAACTATCATCAGACCCGGCGGGTTGATTGAAAATACGTTCAATAAGCTGATGTAAAACGACGACACTGTGTTTGGCTTCCTGGGCGAGAACGGTCATTTTTTTTCCTTATATCACTCGCTGAGCTATGTCTGAGACGGCATAGCCTACCTGAAAGCGGATAATTCACATCTGGTAATTGATTAATTTTTTTAAACTCAGATTTCTCTCACAATTTCGTAACAACCACTCCAAAATGGCGACAGCACAAACCTCGGTGATGGCAAAAATCAGGACAATAAAAAAGGGCGATACCTCGCCCTTTTGCCATTTTATCAGGTCAGCACCAACGATTATTCGCCAGCTTTAGTCCAGGTATCGCGTAGGCCAACGGTGCGGTTAAACACCAGCTGTGACGGCTTCGAATAGACGCTGTCAGCGCAGAAGTAACCTTCACGCTCAAACTGGTACGGCGTGGTTGCTTCCACGTCACGCAGACCTGGCTCAACAAAGCCCTGTTTGATAGTCAGCGATTCTGGATTGATCACCGACAGGAAATCGTCGGCTGCGCCCGGATTTGGCACGCTGAACAGGCGATCATACAGGCGGAACTCGGCTGGCTGCGCGTGGTCTGCCGACACCCAATGGATCACGCCTTTGACCTTGCGGCCATCAGCAGGATCTTTACTCAGGGTATCCACATCGCTGGTGCAGTAGATGCAGGTGATGTTGCCCGCTTCATCTTTTGCCACCCGCTCAGCACGGATCACATAGGCGTTGCGCAGGCGAACTTCTTTGCCCAGTACCAGACGCTTATATTGCTTGTTGGCCTCTTCACGAAAGTCCGCCCGGTCGATCCAGATCTCACGGCTGAAAGGCACCTCACGCGTGCCCATCTCCGGTTTAGACGGATGGTTAGGCATGGTGATGGTTTCGTGGTGGCCGGCCGGCAGGTTTTCGATCACTATTTTCACTGGATCGAGCACCGCCATAGCACGCGGCGCATTCTCATTGAGATCGTCACGGATGCACGATTCCAGCGACGCCATCTCCACAATATTGTCCTGCTTGGTGACGCCAATACGGCGGCAGAACTCGCGGATTGAGGCAGCGGTGTAACCGCGACGGCGTAAGCCAGAAACGGTCAGCATGCGCGGATCGTCCCAGCCCTCAACGTGCTTCTCGGTCACCAGCTGCGTCAGTTTGCGTTTTGACATCACCGCATACTCAAGATTCAGGCGCGAGAACTCATACTGACGCGGGTGCACCGGAATAGTGATGTTATCCAGCACCCAGTCATACAGACGACGGTTGTCCTGGAACTCCAGCGTACAGAGTGAATGGGTAATCCCTTCCAGCGCATCGGAGATGCAGTGGGTAAAGTCATACATCGGATAGATGCACCACTTGTTACCGGTCTGGTGGTGTTCAGCGAACTTAATCCGATAAAGCACCGGATCGCGCATCACGATAAAGTTTGAGGCCATATCGATTTTGGCGCGCAGGCAGGCAGTGCCTTCGGCGAACTCACCGTTTCGCATTTTCTCAAACAGCGCCAGGTTCTCTTCTACGCTGCGATCGCGATACGGGCTGTTTTTGCCCGGCGCAGTCAGGGTGCCGCGGTATTCGCGGATCGCTTCCGGGCTCAGCTCATCGACATAAGCCAGCCCTTTATTGATCAGTTCGATGGCATAGTTGTAGAGCTGATCAAAATAGTTTGATGAGTAACAAACCTCACCGCTCCACTCAAAGCCCAGCCATCTAACGTCACGCTTGATAGATTCAACGAACTCCATATCCTCTTTGACCGGATTGGTATCGTCGAAACGCAGATTGCATTGCCCCTGGTAATCCTGGGCGATGCCAAAATTCAGACAGATCGATTTCGCATGACCAATGTGCAGATAGCCATTGGGCTCCGGCGGAAAACGGGTATGCACGCTGCTGTGCTTACCGCTCGCCAAATCTTCGTCGATGATCTGACGAATAAAGTTAGTTGGGCGGGCTTCAGCCTCACTCATCTCAAAAATCCTCAATACGAATAGCGGGTGATATGTACCACGAAGTAACGGAGTATGATCCACAAAGCGCCAGAGGGAAACAACCGTTTGTTCAGGCTTTAAAACAAAAAAGGCAGGAATCGCTTCCTGCCTTGTGGGTTTTGCTGCGGGGATTAGCCTTTCACTTCGTACAGTGGGGTTTCACCCGCCACCACCTTACCGCTGGCCAGTAACGTCAGGCCGGCAAAATCATCGCTGTTGCTGACCACCACCGGACTGACCATCGAGCGGGCATTGGCGTTGAGGTAATCCAGATCCATCTCCAGTACCGGCTGACCGGCCGCCACGCTGGCACCCTCTTCTACCAGACGGGTAAAGCCTTTACCCTCCAGCGCCACGGTGTCCAGCCCCATGTGGACCACAATCTCAACCCCGTTGTCGGTTTCCAGACAGAAGGCGTGATTGGTATTGAAGATTTTCACCAGCGTACCGGCAATCGGTGCCACCACCCATTTGTCGCTCGGCTTGATCGCCAGACCGTCGCCCACCGCTTTGCTGGCAAAAGCTTCGTCCGGCACCGCATCCAGCGCAACAACGTCACCGCTCACCGGTGCCAGCAACGTGGCGATAACCCGCGACTCACTGTTCAATACTGCCTGCGGCTTAACGGCTGCTGCCGGTGCTGCTGCATTGCTGCTGGCGGCGGCTACTGGCCCTTTGGTCAGCACTTTTTTCATCGCCGACGCAATGCCTTCAGCCTGAGTACCGACAATGATCTGTACGCTCTGCTTGTTGAGGCGAATCACCCCGGACGCGCCGAGACGTTTAGCCACGCTTTCATTCACCTGTGCTGAATCATTCACGTTAAGACGCAGGCGGGTAATACAGGCATCAATGCTGGTTAAGTTGTCTGAGCCGCCTACCGCGCCAATATAACGACGCGCCAGCGTTTCAGTCGCACTTTCACCGTTATCGGTTTTATCGACGTTGACGTCATAACCATCACTTTCGTCACCGGCGACCGCCAGCTCACGGCCCGGCGTCATCAGGTTGAATTTTTTGATGGTGAAACGGAACACCACATAGTAGATGACGAAGAACACCAGACCCTGCGGGATCAGCATGTACCAGTGCGTCGCCAGCGGGTTACGGGTCGACAGCACCATATCCACCAGCCCGGCGCTAAAGCCAAAGCCGGCAATCCAGTGCATGCTGGCCGCGATGAAGACAGAAATACCGGTCAGCACGGCGTGGATCAGATACAGCACCGGTGCCACGAACATGAAGGAGAACTCCAGCGGCTCAGTGATACCGGTGAAGAAAGCTGCCACCGCTGCCGCCAGCATGATGCCACCAACTTTGGCGCGGTTTTCCGGCCGTGCACACTGGTAAATTGCCAGCGCCGCACCCGGCAGACCGAACATCATGATGGGGAAGAAGCCCGCCTGATAGCGACCGGTGATGCCGACAGTTGCCGATCCATCAGCCAGTGACTGTGCGCCGCCGAGGAATTTAGGAATATCGTTAATCCCGGCCACATCAAACCAGAACACGGAGTTCAGCGCGTGATGTAAACCCACCGGAATCAGCAGACGGTTAAAGAAGGCGTAGATACCGGCGCCGGCTGAACCCAGCTTCTGAATATGTTCGCCAAAGCTGACCAGACCGTTGAAGACAACCGGCCAGATATACATCAGAATAAAGGCCACTAAGATCATCAGGAACGACACCAGAATCGGTACCAGTCGGCGTCCGCTGAAGAAGGAGAGCGCTTTAGGCAGCTCGACGTGGCTGAAGCGGTTATAGACTTCCGCCGAGAGAATACCGACCAGGATGCCGACAAACTGGTTTTCAATTTTGCCAAAGGCAGCAGGTACCTGCTCCAGCGGTATTTTCTGAATCATCGCCACAGCAGCTGGCGAACAGAGTGTGGTCACCACCAGGAACCCGACGAAGCCGGTCAGCGCCGCTGCGCCATCTTTGTCTTTGGACATCCCGTAAGCGATACCGATAGCGAACAGCACCGACATGTGTTCGATGATCGCGGCACCGGACTTGATAAACAGCGCTGCCAGCGCATTGCCTGCGCCCCAGCTGACTGGATCAATCCAGTAACCGACCCCCATTAATATCGCTGCCGCTGGCAGGGTTGCTACCGGCACCATCAGTGCACGGCCAACGCGTTGTAAGTAACCTAACATTTACCCTTTCCCCCTATGAGCCTGGCTTGTCGCTCTGCGCCGCTTAATATTGTTATGTCGGCTGCAAAGACCTTATGACACTTCATATCACGCAGCGAAGTGTAATGATAAATTAATTCGCCTCGCAAATTAAAACCACCATAACTGTGACTTTTATCACCAAAAAACATCGATTGATGCGGCAACATCTGGCTATAGCCGCAAACTTATTTTATGATCCGAAATATTAAGGCGCACTCAGACCGTGGCGGGATGTCAGAATCCGTTTAGGCTGATGAGTAACGCAATGGATTCGCGCGCCCCCCTTTCCATTTTCCTAATTGAGGTGAAACATGAGACTGATTCCTTTAGCTACACCAACCCAGGTCGGCAAATGGGCAGCACGCCATATTGTGAACCGGATTAATGCCTTTAACCCAACGGCAGACAAACCCTTTGTGCTGGGCTTACCGACCGGCGGTACGCCGCTTGAAGCTTACAAGCACCTGATTGAGATGCATAAAGCGGGCCAGGTTAGTTTCAGGCATGTTATCACTTTCAATATGGATGAATATGTTGGCCTGCCAAAAGAGCACCCGGAAAGCTACCACAGTTTCATGTATCGCAACTTCTTTGATCACGTTGATATTCAACCAGAAAACATCAATCTTCTGAATGGTAATGCGCCGGATATTGACGCAGAATGTCGCCAGTATGAAGAGAGAATCCGCGCGCTGGGCAAAATTCACCTGTTTATGGGTGGCGTTGGCAACGATGGTCACATCGCCTTTAACGAACCGGCCTCTTCGCTGGCTTCACGTACCCGGATTAAAACCCTGACGCATGACACCCGTGTGGCAAACTCTCGCTTCTTTAACGGCGATGTCGATCAGGTACCAAAATATGCGCTGACGGTGGGTGTCGGCACCCTGCTGGACGCGGAAGAAGTGATGATTCTGGTTACCGGCCACGTTAAAGCTCAGGCGCTACAGGCGGCGGTCGAAGGCAACGTTAATCACATGTGGACCATCAGCTGTCTGCAGCTGCACCCGAAATCGGTGGTGGTGTGTGACGAGCCAGCCACCATGGAACTGAAAGTGAAAACCGTGAAATATTTCCGCGAGATGGAAGCGGAAAATATGAAAGGCGTGTAACTAAAAATTTGTCGTACCTGCTGTTGCCCCGGGCAGCGGCAGGTCAGGACGGGAGAGAAGAGATGTTCGCATTAGTTAATGGCCGGATTTATAGCGGCCACCAGATTCTGGACAATCACGCGGTGGTGATTGCCAACGGGCGCATCGACCGCGTGATCCCACGTGAGTCGCTGCCTGCAGACGTGGAGCAGCGTGATGTATCAGGTGCCATTATTGCGCCCGGCTTTATCGATCTGCAGCTTAATGGCTGTGGCGGCGTTCAGTTTAATGACGACATCGACGCGCTCAGCGTAGAGACGCTGGAAATCATGCAGCGCGCCAACGAAAAGTCAGGCTGCACCAGCTTTTTACCGACGCTGATCACCAGCAGTGACGAATTAATGCAGCGGGCGATCGAAACCATGCGCGCTTACCTGCATAAACATCAGCATCAGGCGCTCGGGCTGCATCTGGAAGGTCCGTGGCTGAGCAAAGCGAAGAAAGGCACCCATAATCCGGCGCTGATCCGCCTGCCCGACGCCGCCCTGGTGCAATACCTGTGTGAAAATGCGGATGTGATCACAAAAGTGACGCTGGCCCCGGAAAATGCCGGCTGCGACGTGATTCGTCAGCTGACTGAAGCGGGTATCATCGTCTCCGCCGGGCATTCCAACGCCACTTACGAAGAAGCCAAAGCGGGCTTTTCTGCGGGCATCAGCTTCGCCACACACCTGTATAACGCCATGCCGACCTTTGCCGGTCGTGAACCGGGTCTTATCGGTGCGCTGTTTGATTCGCCTGATGTATACTGCGGCATTATTGCGGATGGTTTACATGTCCATTACGCTAACGTTCGCAATGCGAAGCGCATTAAAGGCGACAAGCTGATCCTGGTAACGGATGCCACAGCACCGGCTGGCGCGGCGATTAGCGAGTTTATTTTTGCTGGTAAAACAATCTATTATCGTGACGGGCTGTGCGTTGATGAAAACGGAACGCTGAGCGGTTCTGCCCTCACCATGATTGAAGCAGTACAGAACAGTGTGGAACATGTTGGCATTGCACTGGATGAAGCGTTGCGCATGGCGTCACTTTACCCGGCACGGGCGATGGGCGTGGAAAAGCAGTTAGGCTCGATCGAAGCAGGAAAAATCGCGAACCTGACTGTGTTTACGCGCGACTTTAAAATCATTAAGACGTTTGTCAACGGAGACGACGTCCTGAGCGAGTAAGCACTGAATGACCACTGGCGGCCAGTCACAAATAGGAAATGTCGATCTTGTTAAACAACTCAATAGTGCGGCCGTTTACCGGCTGATTGATCAACAGGGGCCGATATCGCGCATTCAGATTGCCGAACTCAGCCAGCTTGCGCCCGCCAGCGTCACCAAAATTACCCGTCAATTGATAGAGCGCGGATTGATCAAAGAGGTGGACCAGCAAGCCTCTACCGGCGGTCGCCGCGCTATCTCCATCATCACTGAAACCCGCAATTTCCATACCATCGGCGTCCGGCTTGGACGCAACGATGCGACCCTGACGCTGTTTGATCTGAGCGGAAAATCGCTGGCGCAGGAGGATTATGCGCTGCCGGAACGCACCCAGGAGACGCTGCAGCATGCGCTGTTCAACGCCATCAGCGCCTTCATTGAGCAGCACCAGCGCAAAATACGCGAGCTGATCGCGATTTCGGTGATCCTGCCCGGGCTGGTTGACCCGATTAACGGGGTGATCCGCTATATGCCGCACATCGCTGTCAGTCACTGGCCGCTGGTCGCCAGCCTGAAAGAGCGCTTTCGCGTGACCAGTTTTGTCGGTCACGACATCCGCAGCCTGGCGCTGGCTGAGCACTACTTTGGGGCAAGCCGTGACTGCGCCGACTCCATTCTGGTGCGCTTACATCGCGGCACCGGGGCCGGTATCATCGCCAACGGGCATATTTTTCTCGGCAGCAACGGTAACGTCGGTGAGATTGGCCATATCCAGGTCGATCCGCTGGGCGAACGCTGCCACTGCGGTAACTTTGGCTGCCTCGAAACCATCGCCGCCAACGGCGCGATTGAGAATCGGGTGCGTCATCTGCTCAATCAGGGCTATCCCAGCGTGCTGACGCTGGAGGCGTGCCAGATGCCGCAAATCTGTAAAGCGGCTAATCAGGGTGATGCGCTGGCCTGCGAAGTGATCGAATACGTCGGCCGCTACCTCGGTAAAGCTATCGCGATTGCCATCAACCTGTTTAATCCGCAAAAAGTGGTGCTGGCCGGTGAAATCACCGATGCAGAAAAAGTCCTGCTGCCGGCGATTGAAGGCTGCATTAACACACAGGCGCTCGCCGCCTTCCGCAAAAATCTGCCGGTGGTGCGTTCGACCTTAGATCATCGTTCGGCAATCGGCGCCTTTGCGCTGGCAAAACGTGCCATGCTTAACGGCATTCTGCTGCAACATCTTCTCGAAGAATAAGCTCAGCCTGCCACTCTGGCGGGCCACATCGGATCTGACTATGACCATTAAAAGCGTAATTTGTGATATTGATGGCGTGCTGATGCACGACAACACGGCAGTTCCCGGCGCACAGGAATTTTTGCAGCGCATTCTGGCGAAGGAGATGCCGCTGGTGGTGCTGACTAACTACCCTTCGCAAACCGCGCAGGATCTGGCCAACCGTTTCGCCTCGGCGGGCGTAGAGGTGCCGGACTCGGTGTTCTACACTTCGGCGATGGCCACGGCAGACTTTCTGCGCCGTCAGGAAGGCAAAAAAGCCTATGTGATAGGTGAAGGTGCGCTGATCCACGAACTCTACAAAGCCGGCTTTACCATCACCGATATCAACCCTGATTTCGTCATCGTCGGGGAAACGCGCTCGTTTAACTGGGACATGATGCACAAGGCGGCTTTTTTTGTCGCCAACGGCGCGCGGTTCATCGCCACCAACCCTGACACCCATGCGCGCGGCTTTGTGCCGGCCTGTGGCGCGCTGTGTGCCGGCATCGAGAAGATTTCCGGTCGCCGCCCGTTCTACGTCGGCAAACCGAGTCCGTACATTATGCGTGCCGCCCTGAACAAGATGCAGGCGCACTCGGAAGAGACGGTGATTGTTGGTGACAATCTGCGCACCGATATTCTGGCCGGTTTTCAGGCCGGGCTGGAGACGGTGCTGGTGCTGTCGGGCGTATCAACCTTAAGCGATATTGATGCCATGCCATTCCGGCCTGACTGGATCTACCCTTCAGTCGCGGACATTGACCTGTTCTGATGCCTTTTTCTTATGACGCATCGGGCTAAAGCGTGATGCGTCCCCTCTTTTCGACCGATTACCCGCCCTCTCTTTCGGCTAAAATTCAGCCAGAAAATGCATTTCATTACCGATCCGACAATAAAAACGTTGTTAAATTGTGGTTTATTCAATTTTATTGCCATGACAACAATCTTTTTATCAGTAAATCGCGATTCCTCTTGCATTGAATGCACCAAATAGCGCATTTTCTTATACATCACGCAGCGTCAGGCTGCCGGACAAACGCAAAAGATAACATCGCCGTAAGGTGAGCTCAGGAGTCAGTTATGTGTTCAATTTTTGGTGTGCTGGATCTGAAAACCGATCCTGTTGAGCTGCGCAAAAAAGCGCTGGAATGTTCACGCTTAATGCGTCATCGCGGCCCGGACTGGTCTGGCGTCTATGCTGATGACCATGCGATCCTGGCGCATGAACGTCTCTCAATCGTTGACGTCAACAACGGCGCACAGCCGCTGTACAACGCCGACCACACTCATGTCCTGGCGGTTAACGGCGAAATCTATAACCATCAGGCACTGCGCGCAGAACTGAGCGATCGCTATCAGTTCCAGACCGGATCTGACTGTGAAGTCATCCTGGCGCTGTATCAGGAAAAAGGCGTCGATTTCCTCGACGATCTGGAAGGCATGTTCGCTTTTATCCTGTATGACAGCGTTAAAAACACTTACCTGATTGGCCGCGATCACATTGGCATCATCCCGCTCTATATGGGTAACGATGAGCATGGCAACCTGTATGTCGCGTCAGAGATGAAAGCGCTGGTGCCGGTCTGCCGTTCAATCAAAGAGTTCCCGCCGGGCAGCTATCTCTCCAGCACCGATGGTGAAATCCGTCGTTACTGGCAGCGTGACTGGATGGAATACAAAAATGTAGAGCACAACACCACCGACGCTACGGGCCTGAAGCATGCGCTGGAAGAGTCAGTGAAAAGCCATCTGATGTCAGATGTTCCTTACGGTGTGCTGCTGTCTGGCGGACTCGATTCCTCAATCATTTCTGCCGTCACCAAGCGCTTTGCCGCTAAGCGGGTCGAAGATCAGGATAAAAGTGATGCCTGGTGGCCGCAGCTGCACTCATTCGCGGTGGGCCTGGAAGGATCGCCCGATCTGAAAGCGGCCAAATCCGTGGCGGAGCATCTCGGCACCGTGCACCACGAAATTCATTTCACCGTGCAGGAAGGTCTGGATGCGATTCGCGATGTGATTTATCACATTGAAACTTACGACGTCACCACCATCCGCGCCTCCACGCCGATGTACCTGATGTCACGTAAGATTAAAGCGATGGGCATTAAGATGGTGCTGTCGGGTGAAGGCGCAGATGAAGTGTTCGGCGGCTACCTCTACTTCCATAAAGCGCCGAACGCCAAAGAGTTCCACGAAGAAAACGTGCGTAAACTGCAGGCACTGCATATGTTCGACTGCGCCCGTGCCAACAAGGCGATGTCAGCCTGGGGCGTGGAAGCGCGTGTGCCCTTCCTGGATAAAAAATTCCTCGACGTAGCGATGCGCATCAACCCGGCCGACAAAATGTGTGGCAGCAACGGCAAAATGGAGAAGCACATCCTGCGTGAATGTTTCTCTTCATACCTGCCGGAAAGCGTGGCGTGGCGGCAGAAAGAGCAGTTCTCAGACGGCGTTGGTTATAGCTGGATCGACTCCCTGAAAGAGGTTGCCGCGAAGCAAATCAGCGATCAGCAACTGGCCACCGCGCACTTCCGTTTCCCGTTCAACACGCCGGGTTCGAAAGAAGCGTATCTGTATCGTGAAATTTTTGAAGAGCTGTTCCCGTTACCGAGTGCGGCAGAGTGCGTGCCAGGTGGTCCATCGGTGGCCTGCTCCTCAGCCAAAGCGATTGAATGGGACGAAGCGTTTAAAAACATGGACGATCCATCCGGTCGCGCGGTGGGTGTGCATCAGTCAGCCTATAAATAGCCGTATCAGAAGAGATGAAAAATGGGCCGTTTAAGGCCCATTTTTTTTATCATCTGCGTTGTATTCACTGAAAAATTGTTGAATAAACCGCCAGCCTGGTCATAAGCCAGTCAAACAGCGGTTATCAGCAAAAAAACGGCAAAAAACTTGTTGACGCTGTTAAGTCAACTCCGCATAATGCGCCCCGCAACGCCGATGAAGGTTACGCGAAAAAAAGATGGCTACGTAGCTCAGCTGGTTAGAGCACAGCACTCATAATGCTGGGGTCACAGGTTCGATTCCCGTCGTAGCCACCATCTTTTTTTGCGGGAGTGGCGAAATTGGTAGACGCACCAGATTTAGGTTCTGGCGCCGCAAGGTGTGCGAGTTCAAGTCTCGCCTCCCGCACCATTTCATTATTCGGCAGCATGGATGGGGTATCGCCAAGCGGTAAGGCACCGGTTTTTGATACCGGCATTCCCTGGTTCGAATCCAGGTACCCCAGCCAATTTCGATGAATCTCGTGGCTGCGAGTGGACGAATGGGATATCGCCAAGCGGTAAGGCACCGGTTTTTGATACCGGCATTCCCTGGTTCGAATCCAGGTATCCCAGCCAGCATCGAAATGCAGTACAATTTGGCTACGTAGCTCAGCTGGTTAGAGCACAGCACTCATAATGCTGGGGTCACAGGTTCGATTCCCGTCGTAGCCACCATATTATTGGGGTGTCGCCAAGCGGTAAGGCACTGGTTTCTGATACCAGCATTCCGGGGTTCGAATCCCTGCACCCCAGCCACACAAAAGACAATTTGAATTAACACCTATTGGGGTGTCGCCAAGCGGTAAGGCACTGGTTTCTGATACCAGCATTCCGGGGTTCGAATCCCTGCACCCCAGCCAAATTGCACAACAAAGCCCGCTTTTGCGGGCTTTGTTGTTTTTGTGCTTTCCGGTCAGTTGCCGGTCAGGGTAGCGGCCCGCCTTATCACGAGCCGTATTACACCATCAGGCTGATTTACAATCCCAGCGCATAGCGCAACACCTGACGCTTCAGCACGCCGGAATGTTCGGCGGCGATCAACCCAAGGTTACGCGCAAAGCGCAGCGGTGCCAACTGATTGCTGAAGGCGAAATAGAACAGATCCATCCCGCCCTGCATCAGCATATTGTCGGTGCGACGCTGACGCTGATAGCGCTGCAATATCCGCTCAGCCGCCCAGTCTTCCGCCGCGCCGCGCGCGCTCACCAGTACCTCAATCAACGCATCAATATCGCGGTAACCGAGATTAACGCCCTGCCCCGCCAGCGGGTTGATGGTATGTGCCGCATCGCCGACCAGCGCCAGTCCTGGCAGCACGTAACGCGCCGCATGACGCCGCACCAGCGGGAACCCGCCCGCAGCATGGGCTTTAAACCGCCCCAGACGCGCCGGGAAGTGGCTGGCAATCTCTTTTTCCAGCTGAGTCAGCGCCATCGTCTGCAGCTGGCGTATCCGTGCAGGCGCGTCGTACCACACCAGCGAGGCGCGGTTGTCATACAGCGGCAGAAAAGCGCGTGGCCCCTGCGGAGTGAAATGTTGCCAGGTAGCATCGCCGGCCGGATGTTCACAGCTAACGCTGATCAGCAGGCAGGACTGCGCATAGCTCCAGCCGTGGATGCCAATCCCCGCCATCTGCCGCACCTGAGAGTTAGCGCCATCTGCACCCACCACCAGCCGGGTATGCAGCGTCTCGCCGCCGCTCAGGTCAACGCGCCAGCCGCCATTCTCCTGCTGCAGGTTCGCCAGCGTGGCCGGACAGCAGAGCGTAACCCCCAGCGCCTGCATCTCTTCCCACAGCGCCCGTTGCAGCACGCTGTTTTCCACCATAAAGCCCAGTTCCGGCAGCCCGAGCGAGGCGGCATCGAAGCTGACCTGCGCGGTTTGCCATTCCCAGGTTTCCAGCTTGCGATACGGCGCGCATCGCATCGCCTCAACCCGCGACCAGACGTTAAGCTGCTTGAGTAACGCTACCGATGACGAGCCGATGGCCGAGATCCGCAGATCGGGATCGCTCTCTGCTGCAAAAGGGGCCGGTTCGGCGCGCTCAATCACCGCCACGCGGAACTGCTGCTGCGTCAGCCCACACGCCAGCGCAGCACCCACCATGCCACCACCGACGATCACCACATCAAACTGGTTATCCTGCATTGCTTATATCCTTCTTCTTTTCCCGCCAGCCTGCACAACACGGGTCTGATTAAAGCAAAGTGTACCGGAAAAAGAGTGGCACGATCAGAAAAGCCCTTAGGCTGGTCACAACAGCATCAAAGCATTACAATACGCGCCCTGCCTCCACTGCACTGAATCAATGGCTAGTTCGATGACAAAAAAACTGCATATCAAAACCTGGGGATGTCAGATGAATGAGTATGATTCATCTAAGATGTCTGACCTGCTGAACAGTACGCACGGCTACACGCTGACCGAGGTCGCTGAAGAGGCGGATATCCTGCTGCTCAACACCTGTTCTATTCGCGAGAAAGCGCAGGAGAAGGTTTTCCACCAGTTGGGGCGCTGGAAAAAGTTAAAAGAGCGTAACCCGGATTTGATCATCGGCGTCGGCGGTTGCGTGGCGTCGCAGGAAGGGGATCATATTCGCCAGCGTGCGCCCTGCGTCGATATCGTCTTCGGCCCGCAGACCCTGCACCGTCTGCCAGAAATGATTAACACCGTGCGCGGCAGCAAAAGCCCGGTGGTGGATATCAGCTTCCCGGAAATCGAAAAATTTGACCGTCTGCCCGAGCCGCGCGCAGAAGGTCCGACCGCCTTCGTCTCGATCATGGAAGGCTGCAACAAGTACTGTACCTTCTGCGTGGTGCCTTATACCCGCGGTGAAGAGGTCAGCCGTCCGAGCGACGACATTCTGCTGGAGATCGCCCAGCTGGCGGCCCAGGGCGTGCGTGAAGTTAACCTGCTCGGCCAGAACGTCAACGCCTATCGCGGTGCCACCTTTGATGGCGGCATCTGCACCTTTGCTGAACTGCTGCGCCTGGTGGCGGCCATCGACGGTATCGATCGTATTCGCTTTACCACCAGCCACCCGATTGAGTTCACCGATGACATTATCGAGGTTTACCGCGATACGCCGGAGCTGGTGAGCTTCCTGCACCTGCCGGTCCAGAGCGGTGCCGACCGCATCCTGACGCTGATGAAACGGGCACACACGGCGCTGGAGTATAAGGCGATTATCCGTAAGCTGCGTGCGGCGCGCCCGGATATCGAAATCAGTTCTGACTTCATCATCGGTTTCCCGGGTGAAACCCAGCAGGATTTCGAGCAGACCATGAAGCTGATCGCCGATGTCAATTTCGACGTCAGCTTCAGCTTTATCTACTCTGCGCGTCCGGGCACCCCGGCGGCTGACCTGCCGGATGACGTCAGCGAAGAAGAGAAAAAGCAGCGCCTGTGGATCCTGCAGGATCGCATCAATCAGCAAGCGATGGCCATCAGCCGGCGGATGCTTGGCACGGTGCAGCGTATCCTGGTAGAAGGGATCTCCCGTAAGAACGTCATGGAAGTCTCTGGCCGCACCGAAAATAACCGGGTGGTGAACTTTGAGGGATCGCCGGAGATGATCGGCAAGTTCGTTGATGTCGAAATCGTCGACGTCTACACCAACTCGCTGCGCGGCAAACTGGTGCGTACCGAAGAAGAGATGGGACTGCGGATGGCAGAAAGCCCGGCTTCGGTTATCGCCCGTACCCGTAAAGAGAACGAAATCGGCGTAGGTCTGTTCCAGCCTTGATGCCTGCCCTACTTGCGGCAATGCGCGCAGCATTGCCGCCAATTTCACTTTGTTGCACTTGGTTTCTGAAAGTGCCGCCCAAATATCTTTTCTTAAGCTTGCGCCCAGGCGTTACGGCATAAATAATTTCGTTATGGTGCATCCGGTTAAGCCCAACGGTGCGTCAGACACACCTCATAACTGGCCCTGAGTGACCCAAAGGATTCGTTTGAATATCGAAACTCGTGAAATCGCCCTTGAACCGGCCGATAACCGTCGTCTGATGAGCCTGTGCGGTCCATTTGACGACAATGTGAAACAGCTTGAACGTCGTCTGGGTATTGAGATCAACCGTCGGGACAACGTCTTTAAGCTGGTGGGCCGCGCACTCTGCGTGAATGCGGCGGCTGATATTCTGAAAACACTGTATGTGGATACCGCCCCGGTACGCGGCGACATTCCGGATATTGAGCCGGACCAGATCCATCTGGCGATCAAAGAGAGCCGGGTACTGGAGCAGACCGCCGAAAGCGTGCCGGAATATGGCAAAGCGGTCAATATCAAGACCAAGCGCGGCGTCATCAAGCCACGCACGCCAAACCAGGCACAGTACATCGCCAACGTGCTCGACCATGACATCACCTTTGGTGTTGGCCCGGCCGGGACCGGTAAAACCTACCTGGCAGTCGCGGCGGCGGTCGATGCGCTGGAACGTCAGGAGATTCGCCGGATCCTGCTGACCCGCCCGGCAGTTGAAGCGGGCGAGAAACTCGGCTTTCTGCCCGGCGATCTGAGTCAGAAGGTGGACCCTTATCTGCGCCCGCTGTATGACGCGCTGTTCGAGATGCTCGGCTTTGAGCGGGTTGAGAAGCTGATGGAACGCAACGTGATTGAAGTGGCTCCGCTGGCCTACATGCGTGGCCGTACGCTGAATGACGCGTTTATCATTCTCGATGAGAGCCAGAACACCACCATCGAACAGATGAAGATGTTCCTGACGCGTATCGGCTTCAACTCTAAAGCGGTCATTACCGGTGACGTCACCCAGATCGACCTGCCGCGCCACGTTAAATCGGGCCTGCGTCATGCGATTGAAGTGCTGTCGGAAGTGAAAGAGATCAGCTTCAACTTCTTCCACAGTGAAGATGTGGTGCGCCACCCGGTGGTAGCGCGTATCGTCACCGCCTATGAAGCCTGGGAAGCGGCCGATCAGAAGCGCCGCGATCAGCAGGCGGAAGAGCGTAAACGCGAGGCGCTGGCCGCCCAGAGCGTGACGCAGGAGAGCAAATGAGCGAGGTGATTCTTGACCTGCAGATCGCCTGTGAAAACAGCGCCGACCTGCCCACTGAAAGCCAGTTTCACCGCTGGCTATCCGCGGCGGTCACCCCTTTCCAGCCGGAAAGCGAAGTGACGGTGCGTCTGGTCGATGAAGCGGAAAGTCATGAGCTTAATCTGACTTATCGCGGTAAAGATAAGCCGACCAACGTGCTCTCTTTCCCGTTTGAAGCGCCGCCTGGTATCGAACTGCCGCTGCTCGGTGACCTGATTATTTGTCGTCAGGTGGTCGAGCAGGAGGCGGCTGAGCAGCACAAAAGCACCGAGGCCCACTGGGCACACATGGTGGTACACGGCACGCTTCATCTGCTGGGCTACGACCATATTGAAGACGACGAAGCCGAGGAGATGGAGTCACTGGAGACCGAGATAATGCTTGCTCTTGGTTATCCTGATCCGTACATTTCGGAGAAAGAAGACGCCTGACCTCCGGGTTCCGGCTATCCTGCTGCCAGCGCTACGCTGGCAGCGTTAATTCCTCACCAGAGAGATCTTTAAAAACCGCCATGAGCGACGACCATTCTCAAAACAGCGATGCACCCAGTAGTAAAAAGGGATTCTTTTCCCTGTTGATCAACCAACTTTTTCACGGTGAACCGAAAAACCGTGATGAACTACTGGAGCTGATCCGCGACTCAAATCATAAAGACCTGATTGACCAGGATACCCGCGACATGCTCGAAGGGGTGCTGGATATTGCGGAGCAGCGCGTGCGTGACATTATGATCCCGCGCTCGCAAATGATTACCCTGAAACGCAATCAGAACCTCGAAGAGTGTCTGGATGTGATTATCGAGTCGGCACATTCGCGCTTCCCGGTGATCAGCGAAGACAAAGATCACGTTGAAGGGATCCTGATGGCCAAAGATTTACTGCCGTTTATGAGCAGCGAATCTGAACCGTTCAGCATTGAGAAAGTGCTGCGCCCGGCGGTGGTGGTACCTGAAAGCAAGCGCGTAGACCGGATGCTGAAAGAGTTCCGTTCTCAGCGTTACCACATGGCGATTGTGATCGATGAGTTTGGCGGCGTCTCCGGCCTGGTCACCATCGAAGACATTCTGGAGCTGATCGTCGGTGAGATTGAGGATGAGTATGACGATGAAGAAGATCGTGACATCCGTCAGCTTAACCGCCACACCTTTACGGTGCGGGCGTTAACCGCGATTGAAGATTTTAATGACGTGTTCGGCACACAGTTCAGCGATGACGAAGTCGACACCATTGGTGGCCTGGTGATGCAGGGCTTCGGCCATCTGCCCGCACGCGGTGAGAGCATCGACATCGACGGTTACCAGTTCAAAGTTGCGATGGCCGACAGCCGCCGTATCATCCAGGTTCATGTCACTATTCCGGATAATTCGCCACAACCTCAACTGGATGACGAATAAGTTTATGGCTTTAGCCTCACTTTACCCGCGTCAGCGGGTTCGCCTGCTGCTGGCTTTATTAACGGGTGCGTCTGGCACCCTCGCCTTCTCCCCTTATGATTTCTGGCCCGCCGCACTGCTGTCGCTGTGCGGCTTACAGCTTCTGACCCTTAATCGCACCAGCCCTCAGGCCAGTGCGATTGGCTTCGTCTGGGGGTTTGGCCTGTTCGGCAGCGGCATCAACTGGGTTTACGTCAGCATTGCGACCTTTGGTGGGATGCCCGGCCCGGTGAACGTCTTGTTGGTGGTGCTGCTGGCCGCCTATCTGGCGATCTACCCGGCGCTGTTTGCCGGGCTGCTTAATCGCCTGTGGCCGCGCACCACGTTATGGCGTCTGGCGCTGGCGGCCCCGGCGTTATGGCAGATCACCGAGTTTTTGCGCGGCTGGATCCTCACCGGGTTTCCGTGGCTGCAGTTTGGTTACAGCCAGATCAACGGCCCGCTGAAAGGCGTGGCACCGCTGGGCGGCGTGGAAACCATTACCTTTGTGCTGATGGTGGTCGCCGGCCTGCTGGTGTATGCCCTGCAACAGCGCAATGTGAAAAGCCTGGCGGCGGCCCTGCTGCTGCTGGCCCTGCCCTGGCCGCTGCGCTACATCCAGTGGGTTCAGCCGTTACCGTCCCGTGCAGTCGATGTCGCGCTGGTACAGGGTAACATTCCGCAGTCGATGAAGTGGGACCCGCAACAGTTGCTGAACACGCTGCGCATTTACAGCGGACTCAGCCAGCCGTTGATCGGCAAAACCCCGATTATCATCTGGCCGGAATCAGCGATTACCGATCTGGAAAGTAATCAGCAGCCGTTCCTGCGCTCACTGGATGATGAGCTGCGCGCGCGCGGCAGTGCTCTGGTGACCGGCATCGTTGACTCGCGCCTCGAGCAGAACCGCTATCACGATTACAACACGGTGATCGTGTTAGGCGGCGATGCGCCTTATAATTACTTCAGCGGCAATCGCTACCAGAAAAATCATCTGGTGCCGTTTGGCGAGTTTGTTCCACTGGCCGATCTGCTGCGCCCACTGGCTCCGTTCTTCGATCTGCCGATGTCCGCTTTCAGCCGTGGCGCTTACCTTCAGCCGCAGCTCAGGGTGGCCGGTTACAACCTGACCAGCGCCATTTGCTATGAGATTGTGCTGGGTGAACAGGTGCGCGCCAACTTCCATCCCGACACCAATTTTCTGCTGACGGTCTCTAACGATGCCTGGTTTGGTCACTCGATTGGTCCATGGCAGCATTTCCAGATGGCACGAATGCGGGCGCTGGAGCTGGGCCGTCCGCTGTTACGCAGCACCAACAACGGCGTGACCGCGGTGGTGAACGCCAGCGGCGAGGTTGAGAAGATGCTGCCGCAGTTCAGCCGGGCGGTGTTAACCGACAAAGTGGTTCCGACCACTGGTGAAACTCCCTATGCCCATGCAGGCGTCTGGCCGGTGTGGGTTCTGACGGCGCTGGCCGCTCTGGCGGCAGTGCTGCGCCGCCGACGCTGATTCATCCTGCTCAAAGGCGAAGCGGCTGCTTCGCCTTTTTTTATCGCTTTGTCCCGCTATTTTCCCCTCCCCGCACCGCAGACTCTGCTGCGTTAGCGCGCTGAAACGCGTTTCTGGCACGATGATTGCTAATTATTTCAGTGTTTTTCGCAAACAGGCGCACTGCATACGCTGACAGCAGGTCGGTTGCACCAAATTAATCGCTTCGCCTGCACCGTTAGCGCGCAGGCAGGAAAAATTGCCTTTTTTTGGTGCGGATCACCTCGCAAAAAAGAAACTTTTTTGTTTCATCGCGTTAACAATCCGCTATGTTAGTGACTATTCTGCGCGCAGCTGCGCTACGGGATAGCCAGAAAAGCAGCAGGAAATACACACAACATCATAATCAGCACAGGTTATATCCTGTGCATTTTCCATACGAAGGAGTTGGAACATGCAACTACGCAAAGTGGCATTATCTCTTCTGCTGATCAGCGCAGCAGCGGGAGCGGCCCAGGCGGAAGATCTCAGCGGCACCCTGAAGAAGATCAATGACAACGGCGTCATTGTGGTCGGGCACCGCGAATCATCAGTTCCCTTTTCTTATTATGACAACCAGCAAAAAGTCGTCGGCTACTCACAGGCCTATTCCGCTGCCATTGTGGACGCCATTAAAGCGAAGCTGAACAAGCCTGACCTGCAGATCAAAATGATTCCGATTACCTCGCAGAACCGTATCCCGCTGCTGCAAAACGGCACCTACGATTTTGAGTGTGGATCCACCACCAACAACCTTGAGCGCCAGAAACAGGCAGCCTTCTCTGACACCATTTTCGTCATTGGTACCCGTCTGCTGGTGAAAAAAGGCGGTCCGATCAAAGATTTCACCGACCTGAAAGGCAAAACCGTGGTGGTGACCTCCGGGACCACCTCTGAAGTACTGTTACACAAACTGAACGACGAGCAGAAACTGGAGATGCGCATTATCAGCGCGAAGGATCATGGCGACTCTTTCCGTACGCTGGAAACCGGGCGTGCCGTGGCCTTTATGATGGATGATGCGCTGCTGGCCGGTGAACGCGCCAAAGCGAAAAAACCCGATAACTGGGAAATCTTAGGCACGCCGCAGTCCAAAGAGGCTTACGGTTGCATGCTGCGTAAAGACGATCCGCAGTTCAAAACTTTAGTGGATGAAACCATCGCCAAAGCCCAGACCTCAGGCCAGGCTGAAAAATGGTTCGACACCTGGTTCAAACAGCCGATCCCACCGAAGAACCTGAACATGAACTTTGAACTGTCGGATGACATGAAAGCACTGTTCAAAACGCCGAATGATAAAGCACTGAACTAACAACAAAATACCCAATGGATTTCAGGTTGCATTGAGGCGGCAAGAGAATGAATCCCGATGAGCCTGCTCAGGTAAGTGATTCGGGTGTGAGCGTAGCCAACAAAAATGCAGCCTGAAAGACGGCGGGTATAACAAGGGCGGCCAGGCTGCCCTCTCGATTGCTGAAACCGCGGCGCGGACAGACAGACTGAACCGGGTCGTTCCCCTGGTGCAGGAGATAAAACGCCGTTCATCAATCTTCAGGGTAGCTTAGCTACCCTTTTTTACCGGAGCTCGTTATGGGTATCGATTGGAACTGGGGCATTTTTCTCGAACAGGCCCCGTTCGGTAACACGACCTATCTCGGCTGGCTGTGGTCCGGTTTTCAGGTGACGATTGCCGTCTCCTGCTGCGCCTGGATTATTGCCTTCTGCGTAGGTTCACTTTTCGGCATTCTGCGTACCGTGCCTAATCGCCTGCTGGCGACCATTGGCACCTGCTATGTCGAACTGTTTCGCAACATTCCACTGATTGTGCAGTTCTTCTTCTGGTATCTGGTGGCCCCGGAACTGGTGGGTGAAAAGCTGGGCATGTGGTTTAAGTCTGAGCTGGACCCCAACATTCAGTTCTTCGTCTCATCGGTGATCTGCCTGGGTCTGTTTACCGCCGCCCGCGTCTGTGAGCAGGTGCGTGCCGCGATTCAGTCACTGCCGCGCGGTCAAAAGAATGCCGGTCTGGCGATGGGCTTAACCCTGCCACAGACCTACCGCTACGTGCTGCTGCCCAACGCCTATCGGGTGATTGTGCCGCCGATGACTTCAGAGATGCTCAACCTGGTGAAGAATTCCGCCATCGCTTCGACTATCGGGCTGGTCGATATGGCGGCGCAGGCGGGCAAACTGCTGGACTACTCCGCACACGCCTATGAATCTTTCACCGCCATAACGCTGGCCTACATCGCGATTAACCTGGTGATCATGTTGTTAATGAGCCTGGTGGAACGCAAAGTGCGTCTGCCTGGCAATGGGGGAGGCAAGTAATGTACGAGTTTGACTGGAGTTCAATTACCCCCAGCCTGCCCTATCTGTTTAACGGCCTGGTGATCACCTTCAAGATCACCATTACCGCTGTGGTATTCGGCATTATCTGGGGCACGCTGCTGGCAGTGATGCGCCTGTCGACCCTCAAGCCGGTCAGCTGGTTCGCCAGACTGTACGTCAACCTGTTCCGCTCGGTGCCGCTGGTAATGGTGCTGCTGTGGTTCTATCTGGTGGTACCGAGCTTCCTGCAGCAGGTGCTGGGATTATCGCCGAAAACCGATATCCGCCTGATCTCCGCCATGGTGGCCTTCTCGCTGTTTGAAGCGGCCTATTACTCTGAAATTATCCGCGCCGGCATCATCAGTATTTCGCGCGGTCAGGGGAACGCGGCCCTGGCGCTGGGCATGACTCAGTGGCAGTCGATGAAACTGATTATCCTGCCGCAGGCGTTCCGCGCCATGGTGCCACTGCTGCTGACTCAGGGGATCGTACTGTTCCAGGATACCTCACTGGTCTATGTCTTAAGCCTGGCGGACTTCTTCCGGACGGCGTCCACCATTGGTGAACGCGACGGTACCCAGGTTGAAATGGTTCTGTTTGCCGGTCTGGTCTACTTCGTTATCAGCCTGAGCGCGTCACTGCTGGTCAGTTATCTAAAAAGAAAAAGGACGGTTTAAATGATTAGCCTGAAAAACGTTTCTAAGTGGTATGGTCACTTTCAGGTGCTGACCGACTGCTCTACCGAGGTTAAAAAAGGTGAAGTGGTGGTGGTATGCGGACCGTCCGGTTCCGGTAAATCGACCCTGATTAAAACAGTGAACGGCCTGGAGCCGATTCAGCAAGGGGTTATCACGGTGAACGGCACCGAAGTGAACAACAAAAAAACCAATCTCGCCCAGCTACGCAGCAAGGTCGGCATGGTGTTCCAGCACTTCGAACTGTTCCCGCACCTCAGCATTATCAATAATCTGGTGCTGGCGCAGGTGAAAGTGCTGAAGCGCGATAAAGCCGCGGCGCGGGATAAAGGGCTGAAGCTGCTCAACCGGGTGGGGTTATCGGCGCACGCCGATAAGTTTCCCGGTCAGCTGTCGGGCGGCCAGCAGCAGCGTGTGGCGATTGCCCGTGCGCTCTGCATGGACCCGATTGCGATGCTGTTTGACGAACCGACCTCCGCGCTTGATCCCGAGATGATTAACGAAGTGCTGGATGTGATGGTTGAACTGGCGCATGAAGGGATGACGATGATGGTGGTGACGCATGAAATGGGCTTCGCCCGTAAAGTTGCCAATCGCGTGATCTTCATGGATGAAGGCAAAATTATCGAAGACACCAACAAAGATGACTTCTTTAATAACCCGCAATCTGACCGAGCCAAAGACTTCCTCGCAAAAATTCTGCACTAATCTTTTGCACTAAAAAAGGCGGGCCCGGCTGCCCTGATGCTGGTCAGTTAAGGTTAAATTTGCAAAGGCTGCCACGGTCAAACGTGGCAGCCTTTTTTTCTGCGCGAGCGGGCCGGGGTGCGGGCCTGAGCACCTCTGCTGCTGCCGGGCCGTCCTCGCGCCGCTGACGCCGTGCCTTCGGCTTTGACGTCGTGCCGACGAACCGTTCGCGGATCGGCCCTCCCTGGCAGGCCCCGAACTCTCTACGCTTCCCGGCGTGGAGTTCTGGCCCAACGCCACGCCTCAGCGCTGCGGATAGCCCTTTCAGCAGCAGAGGCGCTCAGGCCTCCACTATTGTGCCCTTTTTAACAATACACACTGAAGTTTCAGAGCAGGCTGGGGTCGATCAGGGACAGGCAATCCGCAGCGCTGCGCAGAATGAGTCTGCCAGGAGAGCCCGCAGGACGCGGGCGAAAGGCGGGGCGGCACAGGATGTGCCATCCCGGGCGGTCCGTCAGGCAGAGGAATGAAGTGAAGGAACCGCGCAGCGGCGCGAGGACCGCCAGCCCCTGGGCGGCACCAGACTGCGTTATCACCCGTCGCTTAACTGCCCAGCATCAGGCCCGGTGCCCGCCAGATTTTCAGGGTTCGAAAGGCTGACGCTGGAACTGATCGTGACCACACTCCGGGCAGCGCGACAGCGTTTCCGGCGTGTAGATCGCCCGGGTGAACTGACATTTCTCACACACCAGATTGCCCAGCCCCACCACTTCACCGCTCTGATAGACGCCGTGGTGATGCAGATCCTGAAACACCTCACGCCACTCAAGCTGGCTTTTATCGGTGATATCCGCCAGCTCTTTCCAGACGCTTTCCCGGATGATGCGCATAAACAGCGAATCGGCCAGCGGCTCTTCAACATCGGTATAGCTGCGTGCAAACTCTTCCAAATCGCGGCGCACCGAGCTGAGCGCCTGATCGACCTCAGCGGGCGTCAGATCCGGACGTGCCAGCAGCTGGCTGCGTCGCTCGCTAATCAGACTATCAATATTGCGATCGCCCTGACGCAGACGCTCGGTCAGTACCGCTAACGACTCGCGATATTCCTGAGCCACTTTATTCATTTTGTTCTCCTTTATGTAGGTCATCGCTGGAGTAAGTTTAGTCGCTTTATGGTGTTTGCCGTGTCGTCTGTCAGTTGAATTACAAAAGGGTGAAGGCGTTGACCCTTTCGACACAAATCGCGCCAGCGAAAGTGGGAAATGTTGTTGATGCGCGGCCTTATGGGTATGCTATGCGGATCTTAACGTCAGCAAAGTGTTATTCATTAAGGACCACAGGCAGCCATGCAAGAGCAATACCGCCCGGAAGAGATTGAATCCCGCGTGCAGCAGCACTGGGATGAAAACGAAACGTTTAAAGTGACTGAGCAGGAAGGTAAAGAAAAATACTATTGCCTCTCCATGTTGCCCTATCCTTCTGGCCGCCTGCATATGGGCCACGTTCGTAACTACACCATCGGTGACGTAATCGCGCGTTATCAGCGTATGCTCGGCAAAAACGTGCTACAGCCGATTGGCTGGGATGCTTTCGGTCTGCCTGCGGAAGGCGCGGCGGTCAAAAACAATACCGCGCCGGCGCCCTGGACCTACGACAACATCGCCTACATGAAAAACCAGCTTAAGCTGCTGGGTTTTGGTTATGACTGGAGCCGCGAACTGGCGACCTGCCAACCGGAATATTATCGCTGGGAACAGTGGTTCTTCACCAAACTGTATGAAAAAGGTCTGGTGTATAAGAAAACCTCAGCGGTGAACTGGTGCCCGAACGATCAGACAGTACTGGCTAACGAGCAGGTGATTGACGGCTGCTGCTGGCGCTGTGATACCAAAGTTGAACGCAAAGAGATCCCGCAGTGGTTCATTAAAATCACCGACTACGCGGAAGAGTTACTGAACGATCTCGATACGCTGGAAGAGTGGCCTGAGCAGGTCAAGACCATGCAGCGTAACTGGATTGGCCGCTCTGAAGGGGTAGAGATCACCTTTGACGTCGCGGACAGCGAAGAGAAAGTAACCGTCTATACCACCCGTCCGGACACCTTTATCGGCGCGACCTATGTCGCAGTCGCTGCTGGTCATCCGCTGGCCACCCAGGCGTCGGTGAATAATCCGGCGCTGGCTGATTTTATCGCCGAATGCCGCAACACCAAAGTGGCTGAAGCGGAAATGGCGACCATGGAGAAGAAAGGCATGGCCACCGGCCTGTCCGCTATCCATCCACTGACCGGCGAGCCAATCCCGGTATGGGTCGCTAACTTCGTGCTGATGGAATATGGCACCGGTGCGGTGATGGCGGTTCCGGCACACGATCAGCGTGACTGGGAATTTGCCACCAAATACCATCTGCCGATTAAGCCGGTGGTGCTGAACCTTGACGGCAGCGAGCCAGACGTCAGCGCCGCGGCAATGACCGAGAAAGGCGCGCTGTTTAACTCAGGTGAGTTTAACGGTCTGGATCACGTCGCAGGCTTCAATGCGATTGCTGACGCGCTGGCCGCCAAAGGCGTGGGCGTGCGTAAAGTGAACTATCGCCTGCGCGACTGGGGTGTTTCACGTCAGCGTTACTGGGGCGCCCCCATCCCGATGGTCACGCTGGAAGATGGCACGGTTATGCCAGCGCCAGAAGATCAGCTGCCGGTGATCCTGCCGGAAGATGTGGTGATGGACGGCATTACCAGCCCGATTAAAGCCGACCCGGAGTGGGCAAAAACCACCGTCAACGGTCAGCCAGCGCTGCGTGAAACCGACACCTTCGACACCTTTATGGAGTCTTCCTGGTACTACGCGCGCTACACCTGCGCCAGCTACAACGAAGGCATGCTGGATCCGGCAGCGGCGAACTACTGGCTGCCGGTCGATCAGTATGTGGGCGGTATTGAACACGCCATTATGCACCTGATGTATTTCCGCTTCTTCCACAAGCTGCTGCGTGACGCCGGTCTGGTTAACTCCAATGAACCGGCTAAGCGCCTGCTGTGTCAGGGGATGGTACTGGCAGACGCCTTCTATTACCTCGGTGCCAACGGTGAGCGTAACTGGGTGTCGCCGGTCGATGTGAACGTGGAACGCGATGAGAAAGGCCGCATCGTCAAGGCGGTTGACACCCAGGGCCGCGAAGTGATTTACGCCGGCATGAGCAAAATGTCGAAGTCGAAGAACAACGGCATCGATCCTCAGCTGATGGTCGAGCGTTACGGCGCGGATACCGTGCGTCTGTTCATGATGTTTGCTTCCCCGGCCGATATGACGCTGGAGTGGCAGGAATCGGGCGTAGAAGGCGCTAACCGCTTCCTGAAACGCGTCTGGAAGCTGGTCTTCGACCACAGCCAGAAAGGCGCAACCGTGGCGCTCGACGTCGCCAGCCTTAATGATGAGCAGAAGTCGCTGCGTCGCGATCTGCACAAAACCATCGCCAAAGTGGCGGATGACATTGGCCGTCGTCAGACCTTCAACACCGCCATCGCCGCCATTATGGAACTGATGAACAAACTGGCACGTGCGCCGCAGGAGAGCGAGCAGGATCGCGCGCTGATGCAGGAAGCTCTGCTGGCGATTGTCCGTCTGCTCTATCCGTTCACTCCGCATGCCAGCTATGTGCTGTGGCAGACGCTGGGCGGCGAAGGAACGATTGATGAAGCCAGCTGGCCGGTTGCTGATGAAGCCGCAATGGTGGAAGATTCACTGCTGGTGGTGGTGCAGGTAAACGGTAAAGTACGCGGTAAAATTACCGTACCGGCCGATGCCACTCAGGAACAGGTTCAGGCACGCGCCGCTCAGGAGCATCTGGTGGCGAAGTACCTGGACGGCGTGACGATTCGTAAAGTCATTTATGTACCGGGCAAACTGCTTAACCTGGTCGTAGGTTAAGTTCAGGAGGAACTGTGCGACATCCGATTATCAGGCTGTTTGTCATGCTGGCGGTGGTGATCACCGCTGGCTGTGGTTTTCATCCGCGCGGCACCACTCAGGTGCCAACCGAACTGAAAACCCTGATTGTTTCAACCGGCGATCCTTACGGTCCACTGGCGCGTACCGTGCGACAGCAGCTGCGTATCAACAATGTGCACATTGTTGAGGACAGCAAGCAGAACCGCACCGATATCCCGACCTTACGTCTGGGTAGCGAATTGCAGGGCCGCGACACCGCATCGGTCTTTATCAATGGCGGAACCGCTGAGTACCAGCTGGTGATGACCCTGACCGCCCAGGTGCTGCTGCCGGGCAAAGGCATCTATCCGATCAGCACCACGGTTTATCGTTCGTTCTTCGATAACCCGAATGCGGCGCTGGCGAAAGATGCTGAGCAGGACATGATTGTGCAGGAGATGCGTCAGCGTGCTGCCGAGCAGCTGGTGCGTAAACTGCTGACGGTCCATGCGGCACAGCTGAACAATAAAGATACCCTGCGCCAGTCGGCTATTCCGGTGCCGGGTCAGGACTCAGAGGAAGTCCCTTCTTCCTCTGCCACCAGTCTGCAATGATCAGGATTTATCCTGAACAACTCAGCGCGCAGCTCCGTGAGGGGCTGCGCGCCTGTTATTTGTTGGCCGGTAACGAACCCCTGCTGCTGCAGGAGAGCGCCGACGCGATCCGCGCGGCAGCGACGACTCAGGGATTCGAAGAACACTTCAGCGTCACCCTCGATGCCCAGACCGACTGGGAAAGCCTGTTTGTCAGCTGTCAGTCGCTGAGCCTGTTCGCCCAGCGTCAGACGCTCACCCTGCACTTCCCCGACAATGGTCCGAATGCCGCGATAGCTGAGCAGCTGGTTAAGCTGTCGCAACTGCTGCACGCCGATATTCTGCTGATTTGCCGGATGCCGAAGCTGACCAAAGCGCAGGAAAACAGCGCCTGGTTTAAAGCGCTTTCGGCCTCCGCCGTATTAGTGCCCTGTCAGACTCCCGAGCAGGCGCAGCTGCCGCGCTGGGTGGCGAACCGCGCCAAAGCGCTGAAGCTGGCGGTTGATGACGCTGCCATTCAGCTGTTGTGCTACTGCTATGAAGGCAACCTGCTGGCGCTGGCACAGGCGCTGGAGCGGCTGTCGCTACAGTGGCCAGACGGCAAACTGACGCTACCGCGGGTTGAAGAAGCGGTCAGCGATGCGGCGCACTTCACCCCTTTCCACTGGGTCGACGCGGTGCTGGCGGGCAAAAGCCGCCGCGCTCTGCATATCCTGCATCAGCTGGAGCGGGAAGAGAGCGAGGTAGTGATCCTGCTGCGTACCCTGCAACGCGATCTGCTGACGCTGCTGCATCTGCAACGTCACCAGGCGCAACAGCCGCTGCGTAACCTGATGGATCAACAGCGCATCTGGCAGAACCGCCGCGCCCTGTTTACCGAAGCGCTACAACGGCTGGATGCGGCGCGTTTGCAGCGGGCAATCCATCTGCTGAGCCAGATTGAGATCACCCTGAAGCAGGATTACGGCCAGCCGGTATGGCCGCAGTTGCAAACCCTGACGCTGCTGCTCAGCAGCCGCGCGTTTCCCGCGAGTTTCGCCCATGTCTGAGTTACACGCGCTGTTTGGCGGCACCTTCGATCCGATCCATTTCGGGCATCTGCGTCCGGTTGAAGCACTGGCGCAGCAGACCGGGCTGAAAAAAGTGACGCTGCTGCCGAACAATGTGCCGCCGCACCGTCCGCAGCCGGAAGCCAGCGCCACCCAGCGGGTAGAAATGCTGCGCTGCGCCATCGCCGGATTGCCGCTGTTTGAGATTGATACCCGTGAACTGGAACGCGACACGCCTTCCTGGACCGTGACCACGCTGGAAAATCTGCGCGCCGAACGCGGCGCTCAGCAGCCGCTGGGCTTCATTATCGGTCAGGATTCGCTGCTGAACCTGTCAAAGTGGCATCGCTGGCAGGATCTGCTGTCACTCTGCCACCTGCTGGTGTGTCAGCGGCCGGGCTATCCGACGCAGATGTCGTCGCCCGAAATGCAGCGCTGGCTCGATCAGCATCTTGCGCACCACGTACAACAGCTTCATCATCAGCCTGCCGGCCACATCTGGCTGGCAGAAACGCCGCTGGTCGACATCTCCGCCACCGAGATCCGTCGCCGTCGCCATCACAACCAGTCCTGCGATGCTCTGCTGCCCGCTGCGGTTATCGACTATATCGACCGCGCAGGCTTATATCGCGACTGATCCGGGCATGCTATACTGCGCCGCTTAATTTTTTGGCTGCATAATCCGGGCTTACAGCCGGCTCGTCACCACCAGTTTTAGAGGGGAACCTTTTGCAAGGTAAAGCACTCCAAGAGTTCGTTATTGATAAGATTGATGATCTCAAAGGCCAGGACATTGTCACCATCGACGTTCAGGGCAAATCCAGCATCACCGATTTCATGATCATCTGCACCGGCACCTCCACGCGTCACGTCACCTCCATCGCCGAGCACGTTGAGCAGGAGTCCCGTGCGGCCGGCCTGATGCCGTTAGGCATTGAAGGCAAGAGCGCAGCAGATTGGGTGGTTGTCGATCTCGGTGATGTCATTGTGCATGTGATGCAGGAAGAGAGTCGCCAGCTGTACGAGCTGGAAAAACTCTGGGGCTAACCGGTGAAACTGCAACTTGTTGCCGTCGGCACTAAAATGCCTGACTGGGTGCAGACCGGTTTCATGGAGTATCTGCGCCGCTTCCCGAAAGATATGCCGCTGGAGCTGACCGAAGTGACCGCGGGTAAACGCGGCAAAAATGCTGATATCAAACGCATCCTTGAAAAAGAGGGTGAAGCGATGTTAGCGGCGGTCGGCAAAGGCAATCGCATCGTCACGCTGGATATTCCCGGCCATCCGTGGGAAACCCCACAGCTGGCGCAGCAGCTTGAGCGCTGGAAGCTAGATGGTCGCGATGTCAGCCTGTTGATCGGCGGTCCTGAAGGACTGGCGCCGGCCTGTAAAGCGGCGGCAGAACAGAGCTGGTCACTGTCAGCATTGACGTTGCCCCATCCGCTGGTGCGCGTGCTGGTGGCCGAAAGCCTGTATCGTGCCTGGAGCATAACGACAAATCATCCTTATCATCGTGAATGACCGATCAGCCCACATCAGACATGACAAGTAGCGGATGAAATTACAAAGCAACGCCTTTCGCGATTACAGCGCCGAACAGAAACTTTTTGTCCGTCGGGCGTTTATCGCTTTCGTCGGTATCTTACTGCTCTCCTCGGTGCTGGTGGTTAATCTTTACCACCTGCAAATTTTACGCTTTGACGATTACAGCACCCGCTCAAACGAAAACCGCATTAAGCTGGTTCCGGTCGCGCCCAGCCGGGGCATCATCTATGACCGCACCGGCACGCCGCTGGCACTCAACCGCACCATCTATCAGGCCGAACTGGTGCCGGAAAAAGTCGATAATCTGCAACAGACGCTGGATAACCTGCGTCCGATTCTCGAACTGACCGACGACGACCTCGAAAACTTTCAAAAAGAGCGTAAACGCTCGCGTCGCTTTACCTCTATTCCGGTAAAAACCGGCCTGAATGAAGTGCAGGTCGCGCGCTTTGCGGTGAATCAGTACCGCTTCCCCGGCGTCGAAGTCAAAGGGTATCAGCGCCGTTACTATCCGTATGGCCAGACCCTGACGCACGTGGTCGGTTACGTGTCCAAAATTAACGATCGTGACGTTGCTCGCCTCGATAAAGAGGGAAAATGGCCTAACTATGCTGCGACCCACGATATCGGCAAACTCGGCATTGAGGCCTATTACGAAGATCTGCTGCATGGCAAAACCGGCTTTGAAGAGGTTGAAGTGAACAACCGTGGCCGGGTGATCCGTCAGCTGCATGAAGAGTCACCGCAGGCCGGTCGTGATATCTATCTGACCATCGATCTTAAGCTGCAACAGTATATCGAAACGCTGCTGACCGGCAGTCGCGCCGCGGTAGTGGTCAGCGATCCGCGTACCGGCGAAATTCTGGCGATGGTTTCAACGCCGAGCTACGACCCGAATCTGTTTGTCGACGGTATCTCCAGCAAGGATTATCGCGGCCTGCTCAGCGATGAAAACCGTCCGCTGTATAACCGCGCCATCCAGGCCGCTTATCCACCGGCCTCAACGGTCAAACCGTACGTTGCGGTCTCTGCCCTGAGCGCCGGCGTGATTAACCGCAATACCAGCCTGTTCGATCCCGGCTGGTGGCAGCTGCCCGGCTCTGAGAAGCGCTTTCGCGACTGGAAAAAATGGGGCCACGGCCGCCTGAACGTTACCAAAGCGCTGGAAGAGTCCGCCGATACCTTCTTCTATCAGGTCGCCTATGACATGGGCATCGACCGGCTGTCGGAGTGGATGAACAAATTTGGTTACGGCAGCCGCACCGGCATCGATTTGCCGCAGGAGAGCGCGGGCAACATGCCGACCCGTGACTGGAAGCTCAGACGTTTCAAAAAGCCGTGGTATCAGGGCGACACCATCCCGGTGGGCATCGGTCAGGGTTACTGGACCGCAACGCCGCTGCAGATGAACAAAGCGATGATGATCCTGATTAACGATGGCGTTATCCGGGTGCCGCATATGCTGCGCGCCACCCGTGAAGGACGCACCCTGGTGCCTTATCGCCAGCCGCCTGCGGCGCCGATTGGCGACATCCATTCCGGCTACTGGGAAATTGCCAAAGACGGCATGTATGGCGTGGCGAATCGCCCTAACGGAACCGCGCACAAGAGCTTTGCTGACGCGCCGTATAAAATCGCCGCCAAATCAGGGACGGCGCAGGTGTTTGGCCTGAAAGAGAATGAAACCTATAACGCACATAAAATTGCCGAACGATTACGCGACCATAAGCTGATGACCGCGTTTGCTCCTTATGACAAACCTCGGGTCGCGGTGACCATTATCCTGGAAAACGGCGGCGCCGGACCGGCTGTCGGCACCGTGATGCGTCAGATTCTGGATCACATCATGTTAGGTGATAACAATACAGTCCTGCCGGACGCAGCCCCGGTGCCGCCCGGCTACGAAGGTGAATAAACATGTCGATGAACGATAGTCCGCAGAAACGATCGATCTGGATGCGCATCCATATCGATCCGCTGTTTATGCTGGTGATTCTCGGCCTGCTGATTTACAGCGCCGTGGTGATCTGGAGCGCCAGTGGCCAGGACCCGGGCATGATGGAGCGTAAAATCGGCCAGATCGCCATGGGGCTGGTGATCATGATTGTGCTGGCGCAGGTGCCGCCGCGCGTCTACGAAGGCTGGGCGCCCTATCTCTATATCATCTGCGTCATTCTGCTGATTGCGGTAGATGCGTTCGGGCAGATCAGTAAAGGCGCTCAGCGCTGGCTTGACCTCGGTATCGTCCGCTTTCAGCCGTCAGAGATCGCAAAAATTGCCGTGCCGCTGATGGTGGCACGCTTTATCAACCGCGATGTCTGTCCACCGACGCTGAAAAATACCGGCATCGCGCTGATCCTGATTTTTGTGCCCACCCTGCTGGTGGCGGCTCAGCCCGATCTCGGTACTTCGATTCTGATTGCCGCCTCCGGACTGTTTGTGCTGTTCCTGTCCGGCATGAGCTGGAAACTGATTGGCGTCGCAGTGCTGCTGGTGGCGGCGTTTATCCCGATCCTGTGGTTCTTTCTGATGCATGACTATCAGCGTGACCGCGTGATGATGCTGCTCGATCCGGAAAGCGACCCGCTGGGTGCCGGTTACCACATCATTCAGTCGAAGATTGCGATTGGTTCTGGCGGCCTGCGGGGTAAAGGCTGGCTGCAGGGCACCCAGTCACAGCTGGAGTTTTTGCCGGAACGCCACACTGACTTTATCTTCGCGGTTCTGGCGGAGGAGTTAGGGCTGGTTGGGGTACTGGTGCTGCTGGCGCTTTATCTGCTGCTGATCATGCGGGGGTTGATTGTTGCAGCCCGCGCCCAGACCACCTTTGGCCGGGTAATGGCGGGCGGTTTAATGCTGATTTTATTCGTTTATGTTTTCGTTAACATTGGTATGGTTAGTGGTATCTTACCGGTAGTTGGCGTGCCGCTGCCGCTGGTCAGTTATGGCGGCTCCGCGCTTATCGTGCTCATGGCGGGATTTGGCATTGTGATGTCGATCCATACTCACCGAAAAATGTTATCTAAAAGTGTTTAAGAGGCTGCAGATGCGTAAGGAATGGCTTGGCGTTGCACTGGCATCACTGGTTCTGGCGGCCTGTACCACGCCCGAACCCCAAAATACCGCGCCGCCGCAACCGGCCTATAATGGCCCGGTGGTAGAAATACCCGGCGTTGAGCCACGCTATGAGCCAATCAATCCCGGCACCAGTCAGGATTACAGCGTCAACGGCAAAAATTACCGCATCATTAAAGATCCGTCGAACTACAGCGAAGTCGGCCTCGCCACCTGGTACGGCGAAGAGGCGCAGGGCAACCGCACCGCCACCGGCGAAGCTTACGATCCTGATGCCCTGACCGCCGCCCATCCGACTTTGCCGCTGCCGAGCTACGTGCGCGTCACCAATATTGCCAATGGCCGCCAGATTGTGGTGCGGGTCAACGATCGTGGCCCGTACACGCCCGGCCGTATCATCGACCTGTCGCGCGCCGCCGGCGATCGTCTGAACATCTCCAATAATTCGCGGGTCCGGGTCGATTACATTAAGGTCGCCCCGGATGGTACGCTCTCCGGTCCCGGCACCATCGGAACGGTGGTGGCGAAACAGAGCTATTCTCTGCCGGCCCGCCCGGATCTTAGCGGCGGCTCGGTGATGAGCGGCGGCAGCGCGGCGGCTTCACAGCCGGTACCGCCACAAGATGTTGAGGCGGTCAGCAACAGCACCTTGCAGAGCAGTGACAACATGGGCGCGCCGGTGCAGAGCAGTGGTTTTCTCGGCGCACCCCAGCCGTTAGCCAGCGGCGTACTGGAAAGCAATGAAGCGGCGGCCAGCGCACCCGCCGTGACGGCCGCGCCTGCCAGCACCGCCCCCGCCGCTACCAGCCCGGCGCAGACGGCCACCGGCTATGTGGTGCAGGTCGGCGCGCTGAACGATCCGGCGCGCGCGCAGCAACTGATGGAAAGCCTGAGCCAGCGTTATGGCGTGCCCGGCAAAGTGGAGACGGCGGGCAATGTGTATCGTGTCCAGCTCGGCGGTTATCCGACCCGTGCCGAAGCGGCCGCGCTGCAACAGCGCCTGAGCAGTGACGGCCAGGCTGCCTCATTTATTACCAATACAGCTCGCTGATTGAACGGTTACCGTTACGTCTGCTAACAACCCAATCATCATGCCCGATGCCGGAAAACCAGCCATTGGGTATGATGAGTGACTTTTTAAACCTCAAAACCACGGATGTTGTAGTCCTACACATGAACACGCTGAAATCATCTCGTTTGCTGAAACGCCTGACAGTGGGATCACTGATCGCCTTCTCTCTCAGCCATGCCGCTATTGCTGATGACGTCAATCTCAAAACCATGATTCCGGGCGTACCGGACATTGATGCCGAAGCGTATGTCCTTATCGACTACAACTCGGGCAAAGTGCTGGCCGAGAAAAACGCTGATGCACGCCGCGATCCCGCCAGTCTGACCAAAATGATGACCAGCTACGTGATTGGTCAGGCGGTCAAAGCCGGCAAAATCCATCAGGACGATCTGGTCACCGTCGGTCCGGATGCCTGGGCTACCGGTAACCCGGTGTTTAAAGGTTCATCGCTGATGTTCCTCAAGCCAGGCGATCGGGTGCCGGTTTCTCAGCTGACGCGTGGGATTGTGCTGCAGTCGGGTAACGACGCCTGTGTCGCCATGGCGGACTATGTCGCCGGCAGTCAGGATGCATTCGTTAACCTGATGAACAACTACGTTAAAGCGATTGGCCTGCAGAACACTCATTTCCAGACGGTACACGGCCTGGATGCTGAAGGTCAGTACAGCTCGGCGCGCGACATGGCGCTGATTGGCCAGGCGCTGATCCGCGACGTACCGGAAGAGTACGCCGTCTATAAAGAGAAAGAGTTCACCTTCAACAACATCCGTCAGATGAACCGTAACGGTCTGCTGTGGGATACCAACCTGAACGTGGATGGCATTAAAACCGGTCATACCAATGCAGCAGGTTACAACCTGGTGGCATCGGCTACCGAAGGCCAGATGCGTCTGATCTCTGCGGTAATGGGTGGTCACACCTACAAAGGCCGCGAGACCGAAAGCAAAAAACTGCTGACCTGGGGCTTCCGTTTCTTTGAAACCGTGGCACCGCTGAAAGCGGGCAAAGAGTTCGCCTCTGAGCCGGTATGGTTTGGCGACAACGATCGCGTCCAGCTTGGCGTTGAAAAAGATGCCTACCTGACCATTCCACGCGGCCGGATGAAAGATCTGAAAGCCAGCTATGTGCTGAACAACACCGAACTGCACGCGCCGCTGAAGAAAAATCAGGTGGTCGGCAGCATTAACTTCCAGCTGGATGGCAAAACCATCGAACAGCGCCCACTGGTGGTGTTGAATGAGATCCAGGAAGGCGGATTCTTCAGCCGCATCGTTGACTACATCAAACTGATGTTCCATCACTGGTTCGGCTAAGCGTGGCGGGTGATTGAAAAGTCGCCCCATCGCCCCCATTACAGGTTATTATGATGCTCCCGCTCAGGCGGGAGTCTGTTTTTTATGCACCGGAGTTAATATGAAAACCAAACTGAATGAACTGCTCGAATTTCCTACCCCGTTTACCTATAAGGTAATGGGTCTGGCGCAACCGGAGCTGGTTGATCAAGTGGTTGAAGTGGTGCAACGCCATGCGCCCGGCGACTACAGTCCTGAAGTTAAGCCGAGCAGCAAGGGCAACTATCACTCCGTCAATATCACCATTACCGCCACCCATATTGAACAGGTTGAACGCCTGTATGAAGAGCTGGGTAAAATCGAAATCGTACGCATGGTGCTCTGATTTGCCGGGTCGGCGAAGCGCCCTTTCCTGACGGTTTGCCGACATTATTCTCAGCTTACTTTGTTAAAGCGGGCCATCGTTTTGTCAGTTGATACCCTTCTCGTCCGCCGGTCAGGTTTACGCGACTGGCAAACCGTCTCCGATGCCATGCATCACTACACCGATCGGCGCGACAGCCTGAGCCGTGATGAAATCTGGCTGGTTGAGCATCCTCCGGTTTTTACCCAGGGCCAGGCGGGCAAGGCGGAACATCTGCTGATGCCCGGCGATATCCCGGTGGTGCAGAGCGACCGCGGCGGTCAGGTCACCTATCATGGGCCGGGTCAGCAGGTGATGTACGTGCTGATCGATATCAAACGACGCAAAATTGGCGTTCGCCAGCTGGTGACGGCGCTGGAAGAGACGGTGATTGCTACGCTGGCCGGTTTTGGTGTCAGCGCCCGGGCACGAGCCGACGCGCCAGGCGTTTATGTCGGCGAGCAAAAAATCTGCTCACTCGGGCTGCGGATCCGCAAAGGCTGCTCGTTTCACGGCCTGGCGCTGAATGTCGCCATGGATCTGGCCCCCTTCTCGCGCATTAATCCCTGTGGCTATGCCGGTATGAGCATGACCCAATTACAGCATTTTCAGCCGGACGTACGGCTGGAACAGGTGCAGGCCCCGCTGGTAGCGGCGTTTGCCCGCCTGACAGGGTATGAAAATGTTCAATGGACAGACCAAGATTTGCCGCTTCAGCCTTAACGCTGAATGCGAATTTACAAATATGTAACCTATCCGCGCTGACGGTGGCTGCTTCCCGGGCGATGAGATGATATAATTTTTGCACTTTTTTCAAATAAAGTTGAAAGCACCCTTCTCGGGTTGAGTGAGAACGCTTTCAAATCGCAATCCGACCGGAACCTGCTGATTTATGAGTAAACCAATTCAGATGGAACGCGGCGTCAAATATCGTGACGCAGACAAAATGGCGCTGATCCCGGTGAAAACCGTGGCCGTTGAACGGCAAGAGATGTTGCGTAAGCCGGAATGGATGAAAATCAAGCTGCCTGCTGACTCCAGTCGTATTCAGGGCATTAAAGCCGCGATGCGAAAAAATGGACTTCACTCAGTCTGTGAAGAGGCCTCCTGTCCTAACCTGGCCGAATGCTTCAACCACGGCACCGCCACCTTTATGATCCTCGGCGCTATCTGTACCCGCCGTTGCCCATTCTGCGATGTGGCGCATGGCCGCCCTAACGCACCCGATGCGAATGAGCCCGGCAAACTGGCGCAAACCATCGCCGACATGGGCCTGCGTTATGTGGTGATCACCTCGGTTGACCGGGACGACCTGCGTGATGGCGGTGCTCAACATTTTGCCGACTGTATCAGTGCGATCCGTGAAAAGAATCCGACCATCAAAATCGAAACGCTGGTGCCTGACTTCCGCGGCCGGATGGATCGGGCGCTGGACATTCTGACCGCCACCCCGCCGGATGTGTTTAACCACAACCTGGAAAACGTGCCGCGCGTTTACCGTCAGGTTCGTCCGGGTGCTAACTATGAGTGGTCACTGAAGCTGCTGGAGCGTTTCAAAGAAGCGCACCCGCATATTCCGACCAAATCAGGTCTGATGGTGGGTCTGGGCGAAACCAATGCGGAAATCGTCGAAGTGATGCGCGATCTGCGTCGTCACGGCGTCACCATGCTGACGCTCGGCCAGTATCTGCAGCCCAGCCGTCACCATCTGCCGGTTCAGCGCTACGTCAGTCCGGCGGAATTTGACGAGATGAAAGAAGAAGCCATGGCGATGGGCTTTACCCATGCGGCGTGCGGTCCGTTTGTCCGCTCTTCTTATCATGCGGATATGCAGGCCAAAGGGCTTGAAGTTAAATAAGCCGGCTGCGCTGTTATGTACGACAGCACCAGTGCCTGAAGACAAAAAAACCAGACTGACAACAGTCTGGTTTTTTAATGTCGCTCTGACATAAAAAGTAACAATTATTTTCAGTGAATAACTGATTAATCTTTATGAACGACGCGTTCAGCCGGGACTTCTTCAGCCGGAGTGCGGGCTGCGCTGGTGTCTTCATCTTTCATGGCTTTCTTGAAGCCCTTGATTGCGGAGCCCAGATCGCCACCCAGAGAGCGTAACTTGTTGGTGCCAAAAAGCAGTACGATAAGCGCACCGATGATCAGCAGTTTGGCAATACTGATACCTTCCATATTTAACCTTTCAACTTCAGCGAATAACGGTGACTGTTATTTACGCGCAGTTTGCGTGCTGCCACAACTGCAATCTGTAACAGAGTAAGATCGGAGCGGCGATTTTATCAGATAAAACGGCTGAGGAAAGCCTGAGTACGCGGATGCTGCGGATTAGCAATCACCTGTTCCGGCGTCCCCTGCTCCACCACCACGCCGCCATCCATAAACACCACCCGGTCGGCCGCCTCACGGGCGAAGCTGATCTCATGGGTTACCACAATCATTGTCAGTCCCTGATCGGCCAGCGTCCGCATGGTCGCCAGAACTTCACCTACCAGTTCCGGGTCCAGCGCCGACGTTGGTTCATCAAACAACATCAACTGCGGCTTAATGGCTAAGGCGCGCGCAATCGCCACACGCTGCTGCTGGCCGCCCGACAGATGGCGTGGCCAGGCATCCGCCTTATCGCTCAATCCCACCGTTGCCAGCAGTGACCGGGCATGCGCCAGAGCCTGCTGACGCGGAAATTTATGCACGCCGATAGGTGCCTCAATAATATTTTGCAGTACCGTCATGTGGGGATAGAGGTTGAACTGCTGAAACACCATGCCAATCTTCTGGCGCTGACGGGCGATCTGACGTGAGGAGAGGCGATGCAGCAGGTTGCGTTTCAGCACGTAGCCGATCTGCTGATCGCCGACCCGTATCGATCCGCCATTCATCTCTTCGAGATGGTTGATGCAGCGCAGAAAGGTCGATTTACCCGAGCCTGAAGGTCCGAGGATCACCACCACCTCACCGGGCCAGACATCAAGATCGATCCCTTTCAACACCTGATTGTCGCCATAACGCTTCTGCACGTTACGGGCGCAGACTAACGGCTCAGCCTGGCTCATTGCTCCTCCTTCTGTTGCTGTGCGGTGGCCGCCAGCGCGCCTGGGCGCTTCGCCACGCTGGCCACCCGCCGGGTGCCACGCGCGTAATAGCGCTCAATGGCGGACTGACCGAGGTTGAGGATTGAGGTAATCAGCAGGTACCAGATTACCGCGACCATCAGCATTGGAATAATTTCAAAGGTGCGGTTGTAGATCGCCTGCACCGAGTAGAGCAGATCGCCCATGGCAATCACGCTCACCAGCGAGGTCGCCTTGATCATGCTGATCAGCTGATTACCGGTGGGCGGGATAATCGAACGCATCGCCTGCGGAATAATAATCCGCCGCAGCGCCCGCGCCCGGCTCATACCAAACGCCTGGGTGGTTTCAACCTGGCCGTTATCCACTGACAGCAGGCCGGCGCGGATAATTTCAGCCATATAGGCGGCTTCGTTGAGCGCCAGCCCGGCGATGGCGGCGGTCAGCGGGGTAATCAGATCGTTGGTATTCCAGCGCGCCAGCGTAATGTCGGTCCACGGCACCGTCAGGGATAACTCAGGAAACAGAGTTGAGAGGTTGTACCAGAAGATCAGCTGCACCAGCAGCGGCGTTCCGCGAAAGAACCAGATATAAAGCCCGGCAATACCGCGCAACAGTCGGTTGTCCGACAGCCGCCAGACGCCTAACAGCAGCCCCAGCAGCGTACCCAGTACCATCGAAACCAGCGTCAGCCCCAGCGTAACCTGCAACCCTTTCAGCACCGAGCCTTCGGTGAACCACTTCAGCACCACCTGCCATTCAAAATTGGGGTTGGTCATCACCAGCCATAGCAGGTCAGAGCCGACCACCAGCACCACAATCCAGCTGATCCAGCGTCCATAGGCCGGCGCGCTGCGGGCGAAAGCCACGTCGCGCAGTTGCGCCTCATCACGCTGCGGTTCCCCGATCGGCGAATCGTGGCGGCTCAGGCTCATTTAGCCTCCTGTTTTGCCAGGTTCAGCCCCGGCGCGGCGGTCATGTTGTCCTCCAGCTGCCATTTCTTCATGATGGCGGCATAGGTTCCGTTCTGATAGAGCACCTTATAAGCATCCAGCACCACGCCGCTTAACGGCGATCCTTTTGGCACCACGGTGCCCTGGAAAATGTCACCGAAGCCATTCTTATGCCCTTTGCCCGCCAGCTCGAGCTGGCCTTTGGCCTGATTAACAAACCAGGTCAGCGGCGCCTGGGAGGAGAAAAAAGCATCTGAGCGTTTCGAGCGCACCGCGAGGATCGACGAAGGCTGATCGGTAAATGCCTGCACCGTGACTGCCGGTTTGCCGGCGGCGGTACAGCGCGCCGATTGTTGACGGATTACCTGCTCCGCAGAGCCAGCCGCCATCACCGCGATCCGTTTGCCACAGGTATCATCAAGCTGGTTGATCTGCGCCGGGTTGCCCTTCTGGACGCCGAACACCACGAATTCCTGCACAAAATCGATGAAGTCCACCTTCTGCTGACGATCCGGATAGTCGCCTATCGGGCCAATCGCCAGCTGATAGCGGCCTGCGTTAATGCCGGTCAGCACGCCGGACAGGCCACTCACCGTGGCGTGATCGATCTTCACACCCAGCAGCTGCGCCAGTGCGGTCGTGAGATCCGCCGATGCGCCCTCCATCGAGTGCGGGCCATTGACGATCTCATACGGCGGGAAAGATCCATTGTTGACCGAAATCATCCGGCCCGCTTTTTTGATCTGATCGGGCAGACGGTCATGTAAAGCCTGATCGACAGTCTGGGTCGGCAGGGTGTCGGCAGCCTGCGCCAGACTGGCAGCCAGACTCAGCGCCAGCGTTAAGGCGGTTACGCGGTTAATCATGGTTCCTCCTCCAGGGTCAGGGTGTCAGTTCAGCTCGGGACGGGCGAAACGACGATTCTCCAGCACCGGCAGCACGCGGCGGGCGTAGGCGATGCGTTCAGGATCAATATCGGCAAACATCAGCGTCGGCGACTCTGCCGCATTAGCGATCACCACGCCCAGCGGATCGACCACCAGGCTGTTGCCGATATTGCGCGGACCACATTCCCCGACGGCCACCACGTAGCAGGTATTTTCCAGCGCCCGGGCGCGGTTCAGCAGCTCCCAGTGCATCTCTTTCAGCGGTCCTTTAACCCACGCGGCAGGCAACACCAGCAGGTCCGCGCCATCCAGCACCAGCCGGCGCGCCAGCTCCGGGAAGCGCACGTCATAACAGGTCATCAGACCAACTTTTAACCCTGCCACCTCGACCAGCGGCGGGATGAGATGGCCCGGATTGACCCGCTGCGACTCCTGCATGGCGAAGGCGTCGTAGAGATGCAGTTTTTCATAGGCCGCAATGATTTCGCCGTTGCGAATAGCGATCAGCACGTTAAGCGCCTTTTGCTCTGCGGCGGGAACGTGCACGCTCATCATGGTGGTGAGCGCGTTATGCTGGCTGGCCGCCAGCAGCTGGCTGACAAACGGACCGTCCAGCGGTTGCGCCGCCTTGAGCACTAAATCGGGATCGGTAATGTCACGCGCCAGCACCCCTTCCGGCAGCACCAGCAGATCGGCACCGCCCGCAGCGGCCCGCTGCATTAACGTCAGGCAGAGGGTGGCGTTCTCCTGCCATTCACGGCTGACGGCAAATTGTCCCAACGCAACTTTCATCATTTCTCTCCTCCTGCCAGCGGAAATATCGCTTCCGGCGTCAGCAATCTGTGGGTTAATCCCTGCTGGAACAGTTCACGGCCAAAATCCGCAATCATCTTTCTATTAGCGGCAAAACCATTCTGATTCCAGCTGGCCGGTAATTCCTGCGCGGTTCGTCGCAAATCGTCCAGCAGCCACGGCGTGGTGTCGGCATATTTCTCCCTTTTCTGCATCCACAAGGCATAAGAGCGATCGATCACCTCGCTGAGTGCGGCAGGCAGCCACGGATGCTGCGCCGCCAGCGCCGGTTTCATCGCCAGAATATGAATGCCGGGCACGTAGCCGACGCGGTTGAAGTAGGCCCGCTCAGCCTGATAGAAGTCAGGCTGGAGCTGACGCAGACCGGACGCCGGCAGGAAAAAACCTTCCGGCATAAACGGGGTAAACACCGCCTCCAGCTCACCCGCTTTCAGCAGCTCAATCAGCGGCCGCTCACCCGGCGCAGGCTCAATCCGGCCCGGTCGGCCAAAGCCCGCCAGCCGGTCGACAATCGGGTGATCGGCGGTCAGCCGCCCGGCAAACCAGCGGACATCATCAATCTCCACGCCTGCTTCGCGCAGTACCGTACGCGTCCAGGTATTGCCCGAATCCTGCCAGCCGGTAACCCCGATTCTTTTCCCTTTCAGCGCTGCAGGCGTGGTGATGGGACTCTCCGCCGTGGTAATGATGCAGCGCTGACGAAAGCCGCGCATCAGGAAGTGCGGCAAGCCCAGCAGTGACGCATCGTCTCTGGCCCGCGCCTGGGCGTAACGGCTGAACGACACTTCACCGGCGTCATAATCGGGGCTGCTGGCGAGGTCATTAACCAGCGTTCCGACCCGATCGATTTGCAGATCAAAGTTGTCCGGTGTGATATCGCCCAGCGCCAGGGGCGTAAAGTAGTCCCAGTCGCGCACTGCCAGTCGGATACTCAGCCTTGCCATGATCTCTCCGTTTACGCCGTGCCGTGAGGCCGGGCGGGTTGATACTTCAAATAGTGCTTGAATTTGATACTAGATCCGGAATACTGACCTGAACAATCATTAATTTGTTACTGAACAAAGTATTTTCTTATGACGCAAATGGTCGACCTGAACTGGTTTTGTAATCAGATAACGACGCCTTCGGTAAAAGGGATTGCTCAGGTGGCATCAGGCCTGATTCGTGACGGGCAGATTGCCGTCGGGATGCAGATGCCGGCGGTGCGGGAAATCGCGGAGCGGCTGGGGATCAGCCCGGCAACCGTTTCTGCTGCCTGGTCGCGGCTCAGGCAGCAGAAAGTTCTGGCGGGTAAAGGACGCAGTGGCGTCTGGGTCAGCGGCAATAGCGACATGCCGCGACCGATCCGCTTTGAAAAAATCGGCAATTATGGCGAGCACATTCGCGCCGATCTGGCGATGGCCTCTCCCGATCCCGCGCTGTTACCCGACCTGCAAAACGCGCTGCAGGCGGCGTTGCGATCGCCGCAGCTGAACAGCTACACCCGCGAAGCCATTTCAGCGCCGCTGCTGCAGGCGATAACGCCGCGCTGGCCTTATCCGGCGGAAGCCTTCCTGGCGACCGATGGCGGTTTCGATGCGATGAATTTGCTGGTGCAGACGCTGGTTTCGCCTGGCGATCGGGTGATCATTGAAGATCCCACCGCCACCCGCCTGCTGGATATGCTGGATAATGTCGGCGCTGAAATTTTGCCGCTGGCCTGTGATGACGAGGGGCCATTGCCTGAAGTGTTAAGCACCCTGCTGACTCGCGCGCCGGTGATGCTGATTTATCAGCCGCGCACCCATTCGGCCACCGGGCGGACCATCAGAGTGGCGCGGCGTCTGGCGCTGGCTCAGGTACTGGCAAACAGCAGCACGCTGATTGTGGAGGATGATGGCATTGGTGATCTTTCGGCTGCGCCGAGCTGGAGCCTGGGGACGCAGTTTCCCGAGCGTACCCTGCATGTCCGCTCCTTTTCCAAAGCCTACGGGCCCGATTTGCGGCTGGCGGTGTTATCCGCCACGGCGGAGATGGTAAAGCGTATTCAGGCGTGGCGAAACTTTGGCGTCAGCTGGACCAGCCGTATTTTGCAGGATGCGGTGGCGTGGCTGCTGGCAGACGAGGCGACCCAACAGCAGATTGCCACGGCGCGCGAAGTCTATCATCAGCGTCGCGATCAACTGCGCCAGGCGCTGGCGCAGCGCGGACTGGTGCTACCGCCACGGGATGGACTGAGCCTCTATATTCCGGTGGTCTCAGAGCAATTCGCCATGATTACGCTGGCCGCGCGCGGTATCGCCGTGTTACCCGGTGAGCGTTGCCGGCTGGGGCCGACCCAGTTTATCCGGGTCAGTATTGCCAGCCTGAAAGATCAGCAGCGTGAGATGATCGCCGACGCGCTGGTCATCGCGTCCGGCCGGGAGGCTAGCGTGCGGGCAGATCTTTAACGTGATAGCGCGGCGATTCAACGTAACCCTCACGGGCATAAAACTGATTCGCCTTGAGGCGGGATTGATGGCAATGCACTTCCATCCGATCGCATCCGCGCGCTGCTGCCAGCGACTCGGCGTGCTGTAACAGCTGCTGGCCAACCCCTTTACTGCGCTCACCTTCCGCAATGCAGAAATAGCTGATGCGCGCGAAGTCCCCGGCCAGCGCCAGCTGCGGTATAAAATGCATCGATAAAAAGCCAAGCACCTGATTACCGAACTCGGCTACCAGTAATGCTTCGCTGGGATCGCTGCTTAACTGCGCCAGACGCTGCTCAATAAAATTTTCCGTGCCGCCGTAGCCTAACTCGCTCAGCAGTGCACTGAGCGCAAAACTGTCTTTTAAATCCGCCTGACGTATATTCATCCTGTTTCCTCAGTCGCCCGATGCCATCATGTTGTTATATAGCGTTGGACAACAAAAAGCTGTAAGTAAGGTTGTTAGAATTATGTTACGAGGATTTATTGTGAAGCGCCGCGCAGTTTGTGCGGCCAGCGCGCCAGCGCAGGGGCGTTTGCAAGAGGGTTGAATGCAGAGGTATCACGGATGACAGCCATAAAAAAACCCGCCATCAGGCGGGTTTTTAGAATTCTGACTGTTAACTTACAGACTGATAACGTTAGCAGCAGATGGGCCTTTCGCGCCGTCGGTGATTTCAAACTCAACGCGCTGACCTTCAGCCAGAGTTTTGAAGCCGTTGCTCTGGATTGCAGAGAAATGTACGAATACATCTTTGCTGCCATCTTCAGGAGTAATGAAACCGAATCCTTTGGATTCATTAAACCACTTAACGTTACCTTTGATCTTAGACATCTATATTACCTTTACATGAAAAATGGACACTAAACTGTGTCGCCATCTAGTACAGCAATTGCGGAGGGATTTGTCCAGTGCGATTTGATGAAAAAGTGATAAATTTCGACTTTCTGCTTACCCATCACACTTTCCTACTTTTAACCTTGCCAAAAAACCCTTTTTTGTTGCAGGGCAATTATCTGCAGGATAAAGGTAACCCGCTGGAAACTGGGTGCTTTTTAGCTCAGTCAGTCAGGCTGGCTTCAGGTTAAGCGATAAAATCTGATTTGCCGATAAGCCGGCTATCCTGCGCTAAAAATCGCATTTCATCGCCATTTTAGCGGATAGCAAGCTCGCCGCTCAGGACATTTTTGTCATTTTTATCCGTCGTTCAGCCCGTTTTTGCTCCCTATTCCGCCTGCGGCATACGCGACGCATCAGGCAAGCGCCTGATGCGTCGGCGTCACTGCCGGTTAAATCTGCTTTTTACCGGCTGCGGGTCGGGCTGCTTTAGCGCTTAAGGCGCGGCAGACCGCTCGCCTGCTCATATTTAAGGCTAAAGATAAAAAACATTGATTCAAATCAAAGAAATGCCTTTTTACCGTCAGATACGCATTTGGCAACAAACAATAGCGGAGATAAGTCACTATTTTTTTCTGCGCCCGAAAAGATAATATTGGCAGGCAATAAATAAGGAATATTTACCTGTCAGATTGATCAGCGGCTAAACCCATTTTCGTGACTTACAGGGAGATAGCATCAGGATGGTAATGAAAATTCGTTGTAACCAATGCGGCAGTGCCCGGTTTATTTTTACCGAACGCGATGGTGAAGCTTTCACTTTCCACGGTGCCTGTTGTGCACACTGTAAAAAACGGCTGGAGGCCAAAGATCTGCTGCCTGAAACATCAATGGACCCGATCGCACATTGCCTGATCGATCAGAATAAAAATGCGTCGGGCACCTGAATAAGGTGCCCGGTGAAGCTGAAACCGACCAGCACGATCAGAAAATCAGTTTGAAGACCCCTGTCAGGGTGAGCAGACCTACGATAAAAATAATGGCAATAATCCACAGAATAATTTTCATTTCCTTCTCCCTCACCAATAAAAAAACCTTTCCCCTAAACAGTATAGCCAAAAAAAACGCCTATGCCGCTTCCCTTGCCGGCGAGGAAATCTGACCGCTGGTTATCGCTTCGCTAATTAAAATTCTGCGAACCGGATCGCATCCCGCAATTTTCGCCGCGGCTGATTTTCGATTTGCAGAAAATTCCTGGCTAAAATTTAACCGGCAAGGCAGGCCTCTTTGGTTATGACCTGAATATGCTTAGCTAGGAGATCTTATGACCACCATTAATACCAGCATGGGCCGCTACAGCCTTAAGGCAAAAAATAGCGGCGACCACATCAAAGGCTCTTTCGCCATCAATGATGAGGGCGGTACTCAACTCACGATGCAGGAGTTTGAGGAGCATTACCTTGATGATGTAGTGAATAACGTGATTTATCCGGTTACTGGCGGCAATCGCGAAATTGCGCGTGCGCTGCGGGAACAGATGATTAAAGCCGGTTTTGAACAGCCACATTAAGCTGTTCTGCCACATTCTGTCAGCGAAATTCCGGGCCGCGCACTGCGGCCCTTTTCCTGCTTAAAAACTGACTTGCCGTGCTTCCTTTTTCGCCGCAGGATGAGCTATCCCACTGAAAAGGAGTACAACGTGAGCAGCCTACTTCACATTAATGCTACGCGTCTGCATCAGTTCACCGAAGCAATCTGGCTTGCTGCCGGCAGTCAGCCGGAAGAAGCGCGTCTGGTGGCCGATCACCTGGTGGCTGCCAACCTCGCCGGGCACGATTCGCACGGCGTTGGCATGATCCCCAGTTACATGGCGTCGCTGAAACAGGGACATCTGCAACTCAATCAGCATCCTACCCTGGATAAAGACAACGGCGCGGTGCTGACGCTGAATGCCCATCAGGGCTTCGGACAGGTTGCCGCCTGGCAAGCGATGAAGCTCGGCATTGAGCGGGCGCAGAAACTGGGCATCGCCGCGGTCGGTCTGCACCATTCGCACCACATCGGCCGTATCGGTCACTGGGCCGAGCAATGCGCGGCGGCGGGTTTCGTCTCCTTCCATTTCGTAAATGTGATGGGTGACCCGATGGTGGCGCCATTCGGCGGCAGCGATCGGCGCTTTGGCACTAATCCGTTTTGCGCCATTTTTCCGCGCCCGCATGCCCGGCCGCTGCTGCTCGATTTCGCCACCAGCGGCATCGCCTATGGCAAAACCCGGGTGGCATGGAACAAGGGTGTCGAAGTCGCACCGGGTTACCTGATCGATGCGCAGGGTCAGCCGACGACTGACCCCGGCGTGATGCACCAGTCACCGCATGGTTCACTGCTGCCCTTTGGCCTGCACAAGGGCTATGCGCTGGCGACGCTGTGTGAAATTCTCGGCGGCGCGTTGTCGGGTGGACGCACCACGCATCAGGCCACCTTGCAGAGCGGCAATGACGCCATCTTTAACTGTATGACCACCATTATCCTCAATCCACAGGCGTTTGATGCCCCCGCGATGCAGGATGAGGCAGAAGCCTTTCTTGACTGGGTTAAAGCGTCGCCACGCAGCGGTGACGCGCCGATTCAGGTACCGGGTGAATGGGAAGAGAGCAATCGTATCATCCGCAGTCGTGAGGGCATTCCGCTGGATAGCACCAGCTGGCAGCAGATCTGTCAGGCAGCCACAGAGGCAGGGATGTCGGCGGAGGAACTGGCGGCTTTCCGCGCGCTGGCGGTGTAACGCAGGCGGGAACAGTCAGCCGCTGGCAGATTGCCTGCCAGCGGCTACGGGTTAAATCACCATCGACAGCAGTAAGCAACCGATCAGGCCACAGACGGAAATGATGGTTTCCAGCGCCGACCACGAACGAATGGTTTCACCGATCGTCAGGTTGAAATACTCCTTAAACAGCCAGAAGCCAGGATCGTTGACGTGAGAGAAAATCACGCTGCCTGAACCAACCGCAATCACCATCAGTTCCGGGCTGGCACCGCTGGTGACAATCAGCGGCGCGACAATGCCACCGGCGGTGATCGCCGCAACCGTTGCCGACCCCAGCGCAATGCGCAGTACCGCCGCAATCGACCACGCCATAAAGATCGGTGACAGCTGGGTAGAGTGCATCATGTTAGCGATATATTTATCCACGCCGCTGTCGACCAGCACCTGCTTAAAGGCACCGCCACCACCGATGATTAACAGCATCATGGCGATGATTTTGATCGAATCGCTCAGGGTCTCCATCACCTGATCCATGCTGCGGCCACGGTTCAGACCGAAAGTGAAGATCGCAATCAGTACCGCAATCAGCGTAGCCATCACCGGATCGCCGAAGAACTCGGCGTAAGGCAGCAGCGCATGGCCTTTCGGCAACAGCATCTCGGCCACCGCACGCAGCGCCATCAGCACTACCGGCACCAGTGAGGTCCAGACGCTGACGCCAAAGCCTGGCATCTCTGCTTCGGTAAAGGTTTTCGGGTTATAAAGCCCCTGCGGGATCGGCTTATCGATGCCTTTCAGGAAGCGGGCATAGACCGGACCGGCCAGAATCACGGTAGGAATGCCGAGCAGCGTACCGAACAGCAGCGTTTTCCCCATATCCGCGTTGAACAGCGTGGCAATGGCGGTCGGGCCCGGATGCGGCGGTAAAAAGCCGTGCGTCACCGAGAGCGCGGCGGCCATCGGCACCCCGACATAGAGCAGCGGAACGCGCGCCGATGCGGCCACGCTGAACACCAGCGGCAGCATCAGGACAAAGCCCACTTCATAGAACAGCGCAAAGCCGACGATAAAACCGGTCAGCACCAGCGCCCACTGAATATGCTTTGTGCCGAACTTTTCGATTAAGGTGGTGGCAATCCGCTGCGCGCCCCCGCAATCGGCCAGCATCTTACCGAGCATGGCACCAAAGCCCATGATCAGCGCCAGGCTGCCGAGCGTGCCGCCCACGCCAGCTTTAATCGAGGTAATCACTTTATTGACCGGCATGCCCTGCATCACACCGACCGCCAGCGCCACCAGAATGAGCGCGATAAATCCATTAAGCTTAAAGCGAATCATCAGCAGCAGCAGTAACGCGACGCCGATCGCCACATAGAGTAATGGCATAGGTTTTCTCCACCTTACGCACTGAACGGTGTTCAGTGCCGGTTTATTATCATCATCCCCTGGGGGCTACAAAACAGTGCGCTTGAAAGAGTTTTTAACATTCCGACAACCGCTGTTACCGATAACATGTTAAGGGTAACATCCGCAGGAAAGCACCACCCCGCCGCCAGTGAATTTCTGTTTTGCGAAGGTGATCAACTTTTTGCCACGGCGTTATCAGAAAGTTTGCCAGTGCTGGCGGCGCGCTTTTCGTTACACTCAGATTTTAGCGAAAATGTAAAAGGATGCGCTGGTGAGTGAGAATCTGAGTGAGCTGTACAGTAATCAACGAACCCTGTTCGGACGCGGCAGTCTTGATAAGCTGGTGCCGCTGCTGGCTGCGCAGTCTCAGCCTACCCTGCTGTTTTGTGGACAATCGTTTTTACAGAGCGCGGCTTATGACCGCCTGAAAGCGGATCTTAACCGTCAGATTATTGGCTATGAGATTGTCAGCCATGAAGCTTCGCCGGCTGACATTGACGGCTGGGTCGCGCGCTGGCGCGGCCATGTGGACCGGGTGGTGGCGATTGGCGGCGGCAGCGTGCTGGATGCGGCCAAAGCCTTCAGTGCCATGATGCAGCATCCTCTGCCGACCGCCCGTTATCTGGAAAAAGTCGGCGACACGCCGGTCCAGCCGGTGACGCTGCCGCTGATCGCCATCCCGACCACCGCCGGAACCGGCAGTGAAGTGACGCAAAATGCGGTGGTCACCGACCAGCACGATATTCAGGTGAAAGCCTCACTGCGCCATGCGGTGTTTGTGCCGCAGGTGGCAATTCTTGATCCGGACCTGCTGAAAGGCACACCCGACCCGATACTGGCGACCTGTGGCATCGATGCCTTTACCCATCTGTTTGAAGCCTGGCTTTCCAGCAAAGGCAATCTGTTTACCCGCCAGCTGGCGCTGACCGGCCTACGCCAGTTTGTTCAGGCCTGGCCCAACCTCAACCGGCAGGACGCCGACGGCGACCGGGCGCGTGAGGCGATGATGATGGCGTCATGGCTGGGCGGCGTCAGTCTCAGCAGCGCCGGGCTGGGAGTGATCCACGGTATTGCTGGCGAACTGGGGGCGATCAAACCGTTTCATCATGGTGAAGTGTGTGGACGCCTGCTGTTTCCGTTCCTTGACCAGCTGGCTGACAGTACCCATCCGCAGCAGCGTGCATTAATGGATGAGCTGCATCAGCAGCTTTTTAGCGAGCCGACCGACTCAGCGGCCAGCTTCCTGAAGCAGTGGCTGCAGCAGCAGGCGATTACCCCGTTCTGGCACGGAGGGCCCAGCCTGACCGCCGACGAGGTGGAGTGGGTACTGGCACGCGCTAACAGCAAAAATTCTCTGGTAAATTACACTCGCGAACAGATGCATGCCATGCTCGCCCAGGCGTGGACCCTGACCCACTGATCCACGCAGCGTGGCTTGCCTTTCCCGGCCACGCCGCGCCTGACCGGCCAGCGGTGACCGCGCCCTGGCCGCGCTGTTAGCCCGCCGGGCCGGCAAACGGCCCCTCACCCGCCAGCATCTGCTCAATCACCTGCAGCACCCCCTGCTGATTATTGGTCGGGGCCAGGTAGCGGGCAGCCTTTTTCACCCGCTCCGGCGCGTTGCCCATGGCAAAGCTGAAGCCCGACTGTTTCAGCATTTCCAGATCGTTACCGCCATCGCCAAACGCCAGCACCTGGTCATGATGGATGCCCCAACGCTGTGCCAGCAGCTCCAGGCCATGAGCTTTGTGATTGCCCGGCACAATCAGGTCAACCGAACCATGCCCGCTGGAAGTCGCCGCGACTTTGCCCTGGTGTAACCGTTCGATATCGGCCATCAGCGGTTCGATGTAGTCATCCGACAGATTAAGCGCGAACTTAAAGAGCCGGTCGTCTGCGGTCTCCTCCAGGCTGCGAATCGGCTTGAGCCGGTGACAGTAGTGCCGCATCTTAACCAGCCACGTCTCTTCCATACCCTCGAAGTAATAGGCGCTGTTACGCCCACACAGCAGATAACGCAGGCCGGGATAGTGACCGTTTTGCAGCGTGCCGATTACCGCATTGACATCGCTACGGTCGAAAGCGCCGCAAAACAGCTCTTCGTCACGATCGATTATCCATGCGCCATTCTCCGCCACAAAAGCAATTTCGCTGGCGATCTCCGGGAAGAAGGATTTGAGCTGGTAATACTGATTGCCGCTGGCAACGACAAATTTTATCTCGCGGGCGGTGAGCTGCTGATAGCAGTCGAGAAAGCGGGATCGATTGTACTGCTTCTGGTCATCCAGAAAGGTGCCATCCATATCTACCGCAACCATCTTAACCGTCGTCATCATGACTCCTTACACGCCAGGGTTCTGTGAGTGGACTGTCAGGATAGCCGCTGACGCGACAAAACGGAAAGTGTAAACCAGGGCCGCAGCCATCCATTACGTGCCCTTCCCTGGGCACCGTGGGTTGCAGAATGTTCGGGGGGCCGGTGTCTGCATGACGTTTATTATGAGACGGTTATTGCGTAACTTTGGTTACGGGATCAGTGGAATGCGCTGCTGAGGATCAGTGAGGTAATCACGCCCGTGGCGGCAGCAATCAGCACATAGTTGCCGTCGATGTAGGCCCAGTGTTCGCCGCGCGGTGGTTCACGTAAACCCCGGTCGTGCCAGTCGTTGATGCGGTAGCGATCGCCGCGATATTCCGCCGGAATCGGATGGCCGCGGCGGAAATCGTGACCGTTCCAGGCGAAATGATCGCGATCGGCGCGTGGGCCGTCGTTATGCCAGCCCTTATTACCGCGATCGTCGTGTCCTTTGTCGCGGTCATGGTCGCGGTCGTGGTCGCGGTCGTGGTCGCGGCCGCGCTCATCGTGTCCCTTGTCACGGTCGTGGCCGCGATTGTCAGCGTGCGATTGTTCGCCCTGCTGCCATCGCTGACCGTGGCCGTCGCCCTGGCCATCTGCCAGTGCGGTATGAGAAAAGAGCGTGCTGTATGCAAAAAGTGAAGCGATAACGGTTAAAGTTGTTTTTTTCATGGTACTGCCTCCGAAGATAACGGTAATTCAGGCACCGTTACGCATCATAGTGGCAATAATCTGGCAGACCATCATCAGTAAAAGTCTTAAAAACCGGTAACTTACACACTATTACGCTTGCTTAGCGCTTTCTTAACATCCGCCCGATTTGTCTCCATATTCTGACCATTTCCTTATTAGCCCACTATTAATCTGTTATTAACGCTCAAACAGCGGATAACCGGTCTGTGCCGGGATAACTTAAGAAAAATCTTAATTAACAGACCCAAAGAAAATCAGTAGATTATATAAAGTGCGCTATTAAGCCGAAGCGTAAATTATGCCTGCAGGATGATCCCTATATAAAAAAAACCGATCGTGAACGATCGGAAATTAACCTGCCACACCAGAAGACGAGATGAAACCCTTAATAAATAAAGGGAAAACCAGAGCACGCAACACCACATCACCAGCGCTGCCCGACTAACATAGCATTGTCTGGCTAATATGATCGTGAAAATAAATCCTGATTTACAAAAGATTGTTTAATTTCATCAGCGCTTTTTAAATTAATATTTCGACAGGTTAAAAAGTCAGGAATAAGGACAAACGTCTGGCAGAAATGAGGATGGAAATAGATCGCGATGCTGACCTGTTCAGGTCCACCAATAAGCAGGGCAGCCACTGCCGCCCTGCTGCGTGCTGTGTCAGGGGGTGCTCAGCACGATCGGCGCGTCGGGTAAGCCGGTAAAGTGGCTCACGATATGATGATAATCGGCGGTCGGATCGAGATCGCTGAAGGTCTGCGGATAGAGATCTTTCGCCAGGATCTCCATGCCAATAATGTTATACGGATGGTTGTAGAAATGATGATAGACACCGTAGACCCGCTGTTGCTTCACCGGGGCGATCTGCGCCAGCCCGGTACGGGACAGCAACCGGCTGAAGGTGGCGTTAATTTCTGGCTGGCTGGTGCCGTAACCAAACGGCAGCACGTTACTGTTGGGGCGTTTTGAGCCGGTCATGATGTAGACATCCGGCTTCATGGCGATGATTTTTTCCAGTGAGACGAAGCCGGAACTGCCTGGCAGCAGCGCTGAGCCGATATTTTTGCCGCCCACCGCTTCCACCAGCGCGCCCCAGCCATTGTGACCGTGGGTGAAGCAACAGTTATCGCTGTTGCCGGCTATCGGCTCGATAAACACCGTCGGTTTGTGCTGCACCTGCGCCACGCCCTGCTGAATCCGCTGCCAGCGCTGCTGATAAAAATCGGTATAGGCTTTGGCCTCGGCTTCGCGGTTCAGTACTTTACCAAGCAGGGTGATGCCCGCCACCGTGTTCTGCTTCGGCTGCAGCTCATCGTCGAGGAACAGCACCGGAATATGCAGATTTTTTAAGGTTGCCAGCACGCCCGACTGGGTCAGCGCCGGTTTGGCTCGCAGCTGAGCGATCATCAAATCGGGCTGCTTCGCCAGCACGCTTTCCAGGTCGACCTGCCCCTGATCGTTAAAGCCCATATCAACAATGGAAGTGGCCTGCGGCCAGCGCTGCTTCAGCAGATCCCAGGTTCGGGTGTCCTGCTTTTTGGGCAGGTTATTCCACGCCACCACCCGCTGAAACGGATTTTGCCGGTCCAGCAAGGCCAGCGCCAGAATGTCGCGTCCATCCTGCAAAATCACATGCTGCGGCTGTTTTTGCAGCGTAATGGTTTGCCCGGCGAGATCGGTCACCGTGACCGGATACGTAGTGGCCGCGCAGGTGGTTGACAACAAAATTGTGGTGGCAGCAAGCAGCCTGGTTTCCATTTTTTTCAGCACCCGGTTAAGGAATAATAATTATTCGCGTTAACTCTAACATGCTAATAAGTAACAAAAGTTAACCATTGCTGAATAGATACGTCAGCCCGGAGGGCGCTGAGCATGCAGAAGCGCGGTGAAAAAATATTGATTAGCGCCTGCCTGATGGGCTTTCGGGTGCGCTACAACGGCAGTGACAAAAAGCAGGTGCTGGCCGCGCTGACGCAGTGGCAGCGCGAGCAGCGGCTGGTGCTGCACTGCCCTGAGCTTGCTGCCGGTTTACCCACTCCGCGCCTGCCGGCTGAGATTGTCGGCGGCAGCGGTGCCGATGTGCTGGCGGGACGGGCCAGGGTAGTGGAATCAGACGGGCGGGATATGACGCAGACTTATCTGCTGGCCGCGTGGCTGGCACTCGAAACTGCTCAGCAGGAAGGATGCCGCTTTGCCCTGCTCAGCGATGGCAGCCCGACCTGCGGCAGTCAGGCCATATACGACGGCAGCTTCAGCGGCCAGCGCCAGCCCGGAGCGGGTGTCGCGGCCGCCCTGTTACGCCAGCACGGCATTGCGGTGTTCGCTGAACAGCAGGCGGGCGAACTGCTGGCCCACCTCCAGCGGATTGCGCCGCAGCTACCGGATTAAACCGCTCAGTGCGCCAGTGAGTAGAAGATGGCTGAGATGGCGATCAGGCCGGTCAGCATCACAAACAGATTACTGATTTTGCCACTGTACTGACGCATCGCCGGGACTTTCTGAATCGCGTACATCGGCATCAGGAACAGGATCATCGCAATCACCGGGCCACCGAGGGTCTCAATCATCCCGAGAATGTTGGGATCGAGAGTGGCCACCAGCCAGGTGGTGAGCAACATAAACAGTGAGGTCAGGCGGTTCAGCCGGGCGGGCGCGATCTGTTTGCCGCGGCTGCGCAGCGCCTTATTCACCATGCCGTTAAAGCCTTCACGCGCGCCCAGATAGTGCCCGAGGAACGATTTGGTGATCGCCACAATCGCAATTATCGGGCCAAGCCAGGCGATCACCGGCACCTGAAAATGGTTAGCCAGATAGGAAAGAATGGTGATGTTCTGCGCCTTGGCGGCGTGCAAATCGGCGGGCGACAGGCTCAGTACGCAGCTGAAGACAAAAAACATCACCGTTACCACCATCAGCAGATGGGCGCAGGCCAGAATGCGGGAACACTTCTTCTCAGCCGCCGCGCCATACTCTTCACGCTTCGCCACGGCAAACGACGAGATGATCGGCGAATGGTTGAAGGAGAAGACCATCACCGGGATCGCCAGCCACAGCGTCATCCATAAACCGTTGCCGCCAGGCGCAGCGCTGCTCAGGGTGGTCAGCGCGGCCCCGTGCCAGTGCGGGATCAGATAGCAGGCCATCAGCATCAGAACCGCCACAAACGGATAAACCAGCACGCTCATCGCTTTGACGATCATCTGCTCACCAAAACGCACAATCATCATCAGGCCGACAATCAACAACAGCGACAGCAGGATGCGCGGTGGCGGCACCAGTCCCAGCTGATTGACCATCAGGCTCTCAACCGTGTTGGTAATGGCAACGCTGTACATCAGCAGAATCGGGTAGATGGCAAAGAAGTAGAGCAGCGTAATCAGCTTTCCGGCACCGATGCCAAAATGCTCTTCGACCACGTCGGTGATGTCACCCGCCGGATTTTTTCCGGAGAGCACAAAGCGCGTCAGGGCGCGGTGCGCAAAGAAGGTCAGCGGAAAGGCCAGGATCGCCATAATGATCAGCGGGATCAGTCCACCCACGCCGGCATTAATCGGCAGAAACAGTACGCCGGCACCAATCGCAGTGCCGTATAAGCCCAGCATCCATAGGGTATCGGTTTTGCGCCATGCCGTATCGACGTCACTTTCAAGCGCGCCCAGCGTGCCTGTTTGCGTGGTTTTCATCTGCCCTTCCCGTTTAAAAGCCGCCAGTCATCTGACTGCCAGAGCAGAAAGCGTCAGCTTGCCGCGTCCGCTCCGGGCCAGACATCACTGCGTCAGCATTTTCGCCAGGATGGTTTCCTGACCCGCTGACGCACAGGTAATCGATTGCGTGCGCATCTTTTTACACTACCTGACGATAAAAGTTCAAGTTATGCGGTTTTATACGCATAAATCGCTGAAAAAACCGTCAGGTTGCGCGCCGTGTCACTGCCCGATAATGCCACTTTTAACGATGTTTTACCGCCCTGACATCGCCTGATAGCGCGATGAATGAGCCGGACGGGCTACGCTTTGGCTATGCTTCAGGCGTGACGCTGACACACGACACAGGAGAACAGAATGAAAATTGCCTGCCTTGGCTGGGGCTCGCTGATCTGGAAATCGGGTGCGTTGCCGGTGGCCAGCCCCTGGCATCGCGATGGTCCGCGGGTGCCGATTGAGTTTGTCCGCATCAGTGAAGGAGGTGAACTGGCGACGGCCATCTGCCTCAATGCTACGCCGGTACCGGTGTTGTGGGCCTGGCTGAATACCGCCTCACTGGCGACCGCCTGCCGCGCGCTGCGTGAGCGGGAAGGCATTCCGGAGAGCCGGGAGGATGGGCTGGGCATTCTGACGGTTACCGACACCTCAGCGGGACCGCTGGCGGAGTGGGCGCGAGCCAGAGGCATTGAAGGTTTGATCTGGACCGCACTACCCGCCTGCATGGCGGGCGTCGAAGGCCGTATTCCTGCCCTTGATGAGGCGGTGGCATACCTGCAGCGGCTGGAAGGTGACACGCGTGAACATGCGCGTCGCTACATTGAACAGGTGCCGCTCCAAATCGACACCGCTTACCGACGGGCATTCGACGCCCTGCCCGGCTGGTAACGCATCATCCCGGACTGATCGGCTATTTCGCAGCGCGATCTATAACCTTATCAAGCGGGTCGGACCGGCGCATCTGACCCTGCCGCTCTGCTTACTGGCGGGATGCTGGCTACACTTCAGGCAGGTTTCAGGTTTCAGGTTTCCTGAATCTCCCCGCTTAGTTGCCGCGTGCCAGCACGTGGTTACCGTCCACTAGCCCGCAGGAGCTTAACAGATGAAAGCATTAACCTATCACGGTCCGCATAAAGTCAGCGTTGATAACGTGCCCGATCCGGGACTTGAAGCCGCCGATGACATTATTTTGCGCGTCACCGCCACCGCGATTTGTGGCTCCGATCTGCACCTCTATCGCGGCAAGATCCCCGGCACCGGCCATGGTGATATTTTCGGTCATGAGTTTATGGGTGAAGTGGTGGAAACGGGCAGCGCCGTTACGGCCGTCGCCAAAGGCGATCGGGTGGTGATCCCGTTTGTTATCGCCTGCGGTGACTGTTTCTTCTGCCATCTGCATCAGTATGCCGCCTGCGAAACCACCAACAGCGGCCGGGGGGCGATCCTTAATCGTAAAAACATCACTCCACCCGCAGCGCTGTTTGGTTACAGCAAACTGTATGGCGGCGTGCCGGGCGGACAGGCGGAATATGTTCGGGTGCCGAAAGCCAATACCGGCCCGTTTAAAGTACCGTCACTGTTGTCAGATGAGAAAGTGCTGTTCCTCTCCGATATCCTGCCTACCGCGTGGCAGGCGGTTAAAAATGCCGACGTTAAACCGGGCTCCAGCGTGGCGATTTTTGGTGCCGGTCCGGTGGGATTACTCAGCGCCGCCTGTGCCCGCCTGGAGGGAGCCGAACAGATCTACATGATCGACCATAACGACTATCGCCTGAACTTTGCCCGCGATCGCTACGGGGTGATTCCGATCAACTTCGATCAGATCGACGATCCGGCCGGCTGGATCATTGAACACAGCGCGGGCCACCGTGGGGTCGATGCGGTAATCGATGCGGTCGGGTTTGAGGCCAAAGGCAGCCTGACGGAAACCGTGCTCAGCAACCTCAAGCTGGAAGGCAGCAGCGGAAAGGCACTGCGTCAGTGTATTGCGGCGGTACGGCGTGGCGGGATCGTCAGCGTGCCGGGCGTCTACGCTGGTTTTATTCACGGCTTCCTGTTCGGCGATGCGTTTGATAAAGGGTTGACCTTTAAGATGGGCCAGACCCACGTTCACGCCTACCTGCCCGACCTGCTTAAACTGATCGAACAGGGTCATCTTAAGCCGGAAGAGATTGTTACCCATCATCTGCCGCTGGAAGACGCCGCCCGGGGTTATGAGATTTTTGAGAAGCGACAGGAAGAGTGCCGCAAAGTGATTCTGGTGCCCGGCATGATGGCCACCCAGGCCACCCTGTAACCCGCACGCCTCGGCGCACCGGCTGCCTTCTCGCCGGTTGCGCCGGACGCTACATCCGCCACGGCCTGCATTGCAGGCTGACCCGCCGCTCCGGCCGCTCCTGCAGATGTTCATCCGGAGTATCGGCGGTATCCGCCAGGCTCCCCTGCTCCAGTAACCGTGCGCTGTGTGCGTGAGGATGACTCTCACTCATCACCTGCTGTGAAAACGCGCCAAACGATAACAGCAAAAACAGTAACGCACTGGCCAGCCTGCGACTCATCGGTGACTCCTGAAGGGGGATGGAGGTCGCTATGCTGCCCGAATCTGTTTGATTTTCTGTCAGTGGCAGGCAAAGTTATGTGGTAACCGGAAAGATGTCGCGACCGGTTTAACCGCCGTTCAATCACAATAGATCCAGCAAAAACGCCTCCTCAATACCTGTTTTGCTGCGGCTCAGGTCAGTGACTGTAGCCCGACAGCAGCTAAATAAAGTCCCAGCCCGTAAACCAGATGAGTCACAGCGCTGTTCAGCCTGGCTTTGCCCGGCACGGGCGTCTTCGACGCGGCGATCCCCCACCCGAGGGCGGGTTGCATGATGAAAAAGGGAGCCATCAGGCTAAGAAGGCCGCTTATCACTGCGCTTAATAGATCGGGATGTTCTGGCCACTGCTGGCCTTGCCACCACAGCGGAATAAAGGCAAAAGCCATTCCTGTGAGGTAGTGGACGGCCCATCCTGTAACGGTTTCGCCTTTGACTGCAGGCGTATCGTGAATGGTGTGATGAAAGTAACGTCCTTTACGCATCCACAGTATCCAGCGGCCAACGAGGGCGTAATTAAGGGAAGGTACCGCGAACAGGTAGCGTCGGGCCAGGCTCCAGCCATCCATAATAAGGGTCGCCAGCAGCCCGGTAAGCAGTATCTCAGTCACGTGAATTCTCCTGTGATAATCGTCTGATGGTATGCTGATTCAGAGGATGCAACGTGAAGTGAGGTTTAAGTCAATGATAAAAGAACTTGATATTGCTGATGTCGCCGATCGCAGCGGGCTTGCGCCTTCAGCGCTGCGTTTTTATGAAAAGAAGGGGCTGATCAAATCGATCGGCCGCAAAGGATTACGTCGGCAATACTGCGCCAGCGTGCTTGAAAAACTGGCGCTGATCACACTGGGCCGCAGCGCCGGTTTTACTCTGGATGAGATTGCCAGTCTGTTTGATGCACAGGGTAAACTCTCACTGGATCGGCTCTTGCTCATCGCTAAAGCCGACGAGATCGATAACACGATTCGTCAGTTGAAAAAGGTCCGTGATGGTTTGAGACACGTCGCGCACTGTCCTGCCAGCGATCACCTGCTATGCCCGGAATTTCAGAAAATTGTCCGGCGTATGCAATCCCGGTCAGATCGCACAACGGGTTATCACTCCAGTTCATCCGCAGCCTGACCTGACCTGACGCCCGCCGTCAGTGCAGGCGGCGGGTGTTCAGCGCGACCGACCAGCGCAGGCGCTGGCAACGCGGGCAGATCGCTTGCTGCTGACTGGCGATCTGCTGCGTCTGGCCGCAGTGGGTACAGGCATAGAGTCCGCTGTGCGGCACGGTATCGAAATCCTGGCGGTGTTCTGGCGGTAATACGCTTAACCCGGCACGCATTTCATCGTCATTGTAAAAGTAGATGCTCAGCTGACCATCCACTTCCACCAGCGCCAGCCGGATCTGCCCCAGATGCTCTACCCCACTCTGCCGCAACTCCATGTAGAACTCATCTTCTGAAATGTTCAGATGATCGAGGCTCTCCAGCACATACAATCCCTGTTTGATCAGCGTAATCACATCGCCCTGAATCAGTCGTGAAAAGCGCGGGCTGCGCGCAGTCAGCAGGGTGGTCAGCCGGTAGAGCGTCAGCAACACCACAAACACCATGATCACCGGCAACACCGGCACATCGTCATAGAAAGTGACATCACCCGACGCGGAGCCAAGCGTCAGAATGACCACCAGTTCGAACAGCGACAGCTGTCGCACCCCGCGGCGACCCGAGACTTTCAAAAAGGTGAACACCACCAGATAAGCGATCATCACTCTTGCCACCACCTCAAACAGAAAAGTGGCGGGTTGATCGTTGAGTAAGAAACGGTGCCAGTCGAATGAAAACATAAGCAGTGAAACATCCTGTCAGTCAAAAAGAGCCACGATGCCTGGGCTGGCCGGTAAACCGCCTGCCGATCGAGGCCAGTGATAAATTAATCATGCTGCTGGAAGATGAAAAGGCAAGCGAAGCAGCAGCTTTGTCGGCCGCTGAGTCTGCCCGGTTTGCATCTCATGGAAAAGGTTCACAAAGCTTAAAATGGCCCGTTATCGGTGACGTTTCGCTTATCGTCGGGCGTGAAATTTTAAAAGTTAAATTTTCCTGATTTATAACGGCCATATTTTACCGCTGTGCTTTTTCTTTTTACATCAATACATTGCGAAGGGGCCGACCTTACCTATACTTTCCAGTAAGGCTTCCATAACCTTCAGTAACTCAACGAGAAGCCAGCAATTTTTCCCGCCGATAGCGCCGCGTGTTGCTACCCGCTATCCCTCACTCGTCGTCAATGCGCCAGGCCCTGCTGCCTGCAACGCCGCGTCGGCTGATTCTGGCAAGGAGCGCCCGCCAGTACAGAGTGGCCAGACCAGCCAGTCTGCTTTACATATTGCCCCTGCCACCTGACCCGTTCCCCCACGGCTTGTCAGCGGGATAGGTGTTGCTGTTTACCGGGAGATGCCATGACCCCTTTTACCAGTTTCTGGCAGGCCGGCTATGAAGGTGCCGATCACATCAATCCTGCAGGCGTTGCGCTGTCGATGAACGACCTGAATCAACACCAGGCGCGTGCGGCAGAGGATTATGCTGCACTGGCGCCGTTCGCTATCCGAACCGTGCGCGAAAGCGTCGGCTGGCGACTGTGCGAACGGGATGGCCGCTACGACTTTTCGACCGTCGCCGCCCGGATGCAGGCGGCACAACAACAGGGCATCCAGCTCAGCTGGACCTTCTGCCATTACGGCTGGCCCGACGACCTGAACCTGTTTGACCGCGACTTTGTCAGCCGTTTTGCCGCCTTTTGCGGCGCGCTGGCGCGCTTTCTTGCGCCCTGGTATCACAGCGCGCCGGTCTATTCGCCGATGAATGAAATCTCTTTTCTCAGCTGGGGTATCTCGGTAGGCGTATTCGCCTGCGCCAGTTGCCCGCAGCCGGATCGCGCCGATGCCGCTAAACAGCAGCTGGTGCGGGCCACGCTGGCGGCCTGCGATGCGATCTGGCAGGCCGATCCCCGGGCGCGTCTGCTGCACTGCGATCCGCTGATCCACATCGTTCCCGATCCGGCCGATCCCGGCAGCGTTCAGACCGCCGCGCTGATGCGCGAAACCCAGTATCAGGCGTGGGACATGCTGAGCGGCAGGCTGCATCCTGAACTCGGAGGAGCAGAACGCTATCTCGACTTGATTGGCGTGAATTACTACCACGATAATCAGTGGCAGCAGGGATCGAATCAGCGCCTCTATTGGCACCTTGGCGACCCCCGTCGTGCGCCGTTACATCAGCTGCTCCGGCAGGTCTATCAGCGCTATCAGCGCCCGCTGCTGCTGGCGGAGACCAGTCACGTCGGCAGCGGACGCGGTGCCTGGATCGGCCAGATTGGCGCCCAGGTCGCGCAGGCGCTGCTGGCTGGCGTCGACCTGCTCGGCATCTGCCTCTATCCCATCCTTGATCGTCCTTTATGGGAGCAACCCACCTTCTGGACCCGCAGCGGCCTGTGGGATCTCGATCGTCTGGGACCCGATCCTTACGCCCGCCAGTTACAGCACCCTTACGCTGACGCTTTGCGCCAGGCGCAGCAATCGTTGCAACACATCCAACAATCACAACGGCATTGTCAGGAGTCCGCTATGAATAACCCGCCTGTACTCATTGTTTTCAGTCATCTACGTTGGGGATTTGTCTTTCAGCGTCCGCAGCAGTTGCTGACGCGCCTGGCGCAGCACTATCGGGTGCTGTTTGTTGAAGAGCCGGTCTGGCAGGCCGGGCCGCCAGGGCTGCATCAGAGTCAGCCCGCCGCCAATATTACGGTGATCCAGCCGCATACCGATATTCAGGCTGCCGGATTTCACGACAGCCAGATCGCCCCGCTGCAACTGCTGCTGGCCCCCCTGATGGACGAAGATGAACAGCCGCTGGTGTGGTTTTATACGCCGATGGCGCTGCCGTTGCTGACGCCGTTTAATCCGGCGCTGGTAATTTACGACTGCATGGATGAGCTTTCTGCTTTTCACAATGCCCCGCGCCAGCTTCAGCAGCGCGAGTCAGCGCTGATGACCCGTGCCGATCTGGTGTTTACCGGCGGCTCCAGCCTGTATGAAGCCAAACGCGATAAACATCCGCAGGTGTACTGCTTCCCGAGCAGCGTCGATGCGGTTCATTTTGAGCAGGCGCGCGATCGCAGCAACCGCCATCCGTTGCAGGATTCGATTCCCGCCCGGCGTCTTGGCTACTATGGCGTGCTGGATGAGCGCATCGATCTGCCGCTGATCGCCGCGCTGGCTGACAGTCATCCCGACTGGCAGATTATTATGGTCGGCCCGGTGGTGAAAATCGATCCGGCCAGCCTGCCGCAGCGCGACAACATTCACTGGCTCGGCCAGCAGCCTTATCAGGCGCTGCCGCAGTTCCTCGCCGGCTGGGATGTCTGCCTGATGCCATTCGCGCTCAACGCTTCGACCCGCTACATTTCGCCGACCAAAGTGCTGGAGTATATGGCGGCGCAACTGCCGATTGTCAGTACCGCCATCACCGATGTCGCCCGCCATTATGCCGATGAGGTCGCCGTCGCCGGTGATCATCAGCAGTTTATCGCCGCCTGTGAACGGGCAATCGCCCTTAGCGCTGCCGACCGGCTGGCGCTGGCGGGGAAAATGCAGGCAAAAGTCGCTGCCACCTCCTGGGACCGTACGGTGGAACAGGTATACGGGTTGATCCAGCAGGCGCTGACCCGCAAACAACCACACACCGCGGCCAGCCTGCCGCTGACCGAACCGCAGCGAACCAACGTCAGCGCCCTAACCCCGGCGATGCTGGAGAGTGCCGCGGTGGAGTGCCTGATTATCGGTGCCGGGCCGACCGGCCTGAGCGCCGGTTATCACTACGGTGAAAGCGCGGTGCTGCTGGAAAAAAATGCCACACCTGGCGGCTGGTGCCGGTCGGTTGAGGATCAGGGCTTCACCTTCGATTACGCCGGCCACATTATGTTTTCGCAGGACCCTTACGTGCTGCAGCTGTATCAGATGCTGCTGGGCGACAACCTGCACTGGCAGGCGCGTGAAGCCTGGGTCTACACCGACGGCGTCTTTACCCGCTATCCGTTCCAGTCAGCGCTGCATGGTTTGCCGGTTGAGGTGGTGAAGGAGTGCGTGCTGGGGGCGATTGAAGCGCGTTATGGCGAAAGTGCGCCGGTCGCCGTGCCGCTGGAGCGGGCGCGTCAGCGGCGTGACTGCTGCGCCGACGGGGCGCTGCCTGATGAGGGCAACGACGTCGGCGAGGTGCAGGATCAGGAAGATTTCCATCACTTTATCCTGCGTACCTGGGGTAAAGGCATCGCACGACACTTCGCCCTGCCCTACAACCAGAAGCTGTGGAAAGTGCCGCTGACCGAAATGGAAACCTCGTGGCTGGGCGGACGGGTGCCGTTGCCGGATCTGGCGCAGATTATTGATGGCGCGCTGCAACCGCTGGCGAAACCGGTCGGTCCGAATGCCCGCTTTGGCTATCCGCTGCGGGGCGGCTTCCAGGCTTTAATGTCCGGCTTTCTGCCGCATCTGAAGTGCCAGCTTGAGACCGGGGCGCGCTTGATCCGGCTGCATCCGCAGGCGCACGTTGCGCTGCTGGCCGACGGACGCCACTATCGCTATCACCAGCTGATCAGCACTATGCCGCTGCCGGAGCTGATTAAACTGATGGGCGATGAGGTGCCGGACACGGTGCAGCAGGCGGCGCAGCAGCTGCAGTTTGTTTCGGTCCGCTGCGTCAATCTGGGGATCGGCCGCACCGGGCTGACCGATAAACACTGGATTTACTATCCCGGCGATACCCTGTTTCATCGCATCTTCGTGCAGGGCAATGCCAGTCCGCACTGTAACCCGCCCGGCGGTTTCGGCTTAACCTGCGAGATCACCTACAATGCCGCCAACCCACTGCCGCTGGAGGGCGAAGCGCTGATTGAGCGCTGCCGTCAGGACTGCATCCGGGTCGGGATGATCCGCGAAGACGATCGGCTGCTGTGCGCGTCGCAGGTTGATATGCCCTACGCCTATGTGGTGTATGACCATGCGCGCAGCCGCAATGTGGCGCTGATCCGGCAGTGGCTGCTGACCCAGGATATTCACTTATCCGGCCGTTACAGCGAGTGGGAGTATTACAATTCGGATCACGCCTTCCTCGCCGGTAAACGCGCGGCGGAAAATGTCAGGATGCAGCACCTCAGCCAGCGCACGCGCGGCTAATCCCTCAGGCAGCCAGTGGCTCAGGCCACGCGCTGGCTGCATTTTGCGGCTTTCAGCGACTGCAACTGCTGCAGTCGCGTATCCGCTCTATGGCTGGCGTTGTGCTTCGCAATGCCGTTACCGATACCAAAATCCCCGATAAAGCCCATCACGGTCAGCGCATCGAAGCGGCCGGTTTGATCAATCTCACTCTGCACGTGGTGGGCTTTAACGATCGCCTGATCCAGCAGTTTACAATCCAGCACCGCCGTCTCTTCAGGCGTTACCGCAGACGCCTGCGGATACTGTTTGGTGGCGCAGCCGCTTAACAGCATCAGCAGCACGCCTGACATCACTATTCTGTTCATTATTCACCTTCATCGTTTCATTGCGCTTTGAGGATTATCGGCAGCGCCGCCCGCGAGCGTGAATCTGTTTGCTACCAATAATCGGTGAAACCGCTACGCTAGTGTAGGATTTAGCGCGTCGGCAAAGCGCTAAGCCCTGCGCGCAGCTCAGGTCATGCTGCGGGCGGCATCGGCTGGCTGATAAGCTGCGCCTTATCTTTCAATTTGTTAGTCAGAATGGTGCTGTAGCTGGCACCCTTAACAGAGTAAAATCCTGACGCGAAAGCTGCCCGATAGCGCTCGTCTGAACGAGGCTACGCGCAGCACACGCGGCAATCAGGATTATCAGGGGACGTTTACCATGAGGTTTTTCCATGCGTTTTAAAGGATTGAACATCGGTTTTTTCATTCTGATTCTGGCGATTGCTACCCTCGCCTTTTTTGAGGTGCTGTCACCCTATTTTTCGCCGATTTTATGGGCGGCGATTCTGGCGGTGATTTTCCATCCGCTCAAAACCTACCTGCGGACCCGACTGGGCGAACGTAATGGCCTGGCGGCGTTGCTGACCCTGCTCTGTATCTGCCTGATTGTGTTCACGCCGCTGGCAATTATCGCCTCCTCGCTGGTGGTCGAAACCAACGCGGTTTATCACAAGCTCCAGACTAACTCGGCGCAGTTCCCGGTGGTGTTTGCTGACCTGTTACAGCATTTGCCGCGCTGGGCGAAACATTTCCTCGCCGAAAATAATCTGGATAACGCCACGCAGATTCAGGAGAAGCTCTCGTCATTCGCCCTGAAGGGCGGCCAGTACGTCGCGGGCAGCGCCTTCATCATCGGTAAAGGCACCTTTAGCTTCACCGTGGGCTTTGGCGTAATGCTCTATCTGCTGTTTTTCCTGCTGAAAGATGGCTCATACCTGGTGCATCTGATCCTGGAAGCGCTGCCACTGTCGACCTACGTTAAGCACCACCTGCTGGTGAAATTTGCTGCGGTCGCACGTGCCACGGTGAAAGGCACGGTGGTAGTCGGGGTGGTTCAGGGGATACTCGGCGGCCTGGCGTTCTGGTTTACCGGCATCGACGGCAGCCTGCTGTGGGGTGCGCTGATGGCGTTCCTGTCACTGATTCCGGCGGTCGGTTCCGCCATCATCTGGGTACCGGCGGCGGTGTTCTTCTTTGCCACCGGCGCGCTGTGGAAAGGCCTGTTCCTGGTCGGCTTCTTTGTGGTGATTGTTGGCCTGGTGGATAACATTCTCCGTCCGCTGCTGGTCGGCAAAGATACCAAAATGCCTGACTACCTGATTCTGATCGCCACGCTGGGCGGCATGGAAATCTACGGCATTAATGGCTTTGTCATCGGCCCGGTGATCGCCGCGCTGTTTATCGCCTGCTGGAATCTGCTGTCAGGCCGCGATAACCGCGAAAACATCGAAGAGATTGATGAAGAGGTGATCGAGGAAGGCAAGAAACAGTCAGATACCGCGGCCGAAGCGGCGGCTGAAGCCGCCGCCGCTGCAGCGGATGCAGCAGCTGAAGCCGAAATCAAAGTCTCGGCATTAGCCGCCGCCGAGGCGGAAAAAACCGCCAGCACGAGCAAAAAGTAAATAAAAAAACCCACCTGACGGTGGGTTTCTTTTTCAATCTGTTCTATCCAGCAAACAGGGCGGCTTAGTTAGTCGCTTTGTTTTTCAGATCTTCAGCACCCTGCTTGGTTTTATCCCAGCCTTTCTCGGTGCCTTCTTTGGTCTTGTTCCAGCCTTTCTGCGCGCCTTCCGTCACTTTGCTGCTGGTGGCATCGCTTTTGCCTTCAGCCGCATGCTCGGACTTGAGTTTTAACTCTTCGCCCTGATGCTGGGTCTGATGCAGCTTTTCTTTCGCGGTATCCGCGCCTTTATGCGCTTCTGCAACGGTGTTGTCTGTGGTGGTCGCGGCAAAAACTGGCGAAGCCAGTAAAATAGCAGACAGTGCAATAATTGTTTTCTTCATAATTCCCTCTGTTTTGAATAGTTGCCGTGTCAGGTTTTAATCCTGGCATAGCGCGGCCAGGAAAGATTTAAGAATAAACCAGGAATGAAAAAGGGCCAGTTTCCGCCAGAAAAATCGCTATCCGCCCGATATTCACGCCCTCACCATAATGCCAGTTGCGGATCGTCATCCGGTTTTGCCTTCGCTTTCTGCGGTCGGGCAGGCGGTGCCGGTCGTTGCATCTGCTGGTCAATCCACTGCAATAACACCGCCACCAGATACGCCTGCTGCCCGGCGCTCAGCGGCTGGCCCGGCGCAATGTGGTGCCATTTACTCAGGCAGCCGCGGCAACAGATGGCGGTGGCATGCTGGGCGATAAACACCGGATGGCCGCGCATCGGTGTCTGTTTGCCGTCATTGGCCGGCCGGGCCGGGGCCAGCCGCTGGGCGATAAACTCCGCCGCATGCTGGCGCAGCACCGCCTCGCCTTTGCTGCTGGCGTAGTCATATTCTGCCCGTCCCAGCCGGAAACGCTGGCGAAACGGCGACTGTGCCAGACGGGTAAAAAGATCGTCAGAAGAGGTCATAAAGTTTCAGATTGGGCCTTAATCGTATTTGCGCCCCGCCAGATAACGCACGCCCTGCGGACCGAACGCCTCACGGTGCAGTTCGTTGGGCTGAAGATGGAACGTCTCTCCGGGGTGATAGGTGATGTCACTCTGCTCGGTGCTGATGGTGATGTCGCCACTGAGAATCAGGGCCAGCGCCTCAAAGGGATGGACATGATTATCGAGCTGGGTGGCGGCGGCGCGCTCAACCAGTACCGGCTCATCAAAACCCTGGTCGGCTAACAACGTTCTGAATTCGTGTTCCGTCATTGTTCCTCCTGCGTATGGACCTGAACATTAGCAGTGTAGACGATCTTTATTATCTGTCGGTACGCCTGTCGCGCTGCGTAAAGTAGCGCAAGGCCGGTTGTGAGTCGGCAGTGCCAGTGCTGTACTTGCCGGCTCGTTACCACCAGGAGAGACCACAGGTATGTCTGCACCGTTTAACACCGCCCTGCTACTGATCAATCAGCGCTCGCGTAAAGGGCGAACCGACGCCAGCCGGGCAAGATCGCTGCTTGCCGATGCCGGTATCACCCTGCTGCAGCCGCCCGCCGAGGATACGCGCAGCTACCCTGAGCTGATTAGCGCTTACGCCGATCGCGTTGATGCGGTGATTGTTGGCGGCGGCGACGGTACGCTCAATGCTGCCGCGCCCGGCCTGATGCAGACCGGCCTGCCACTGGGAATTTTACCGCTTGGCACCGCCAACGATTTCGCCCGCACCCTCGGTATCGGTGCCGGCCTGGAGCAGGCGGTGAAGATTATTGCTGACGGTCAGCTGCGCCCGGTCGATCTCGGTGAAGTGAATCAGCACCTGTTTCTTAACGTCTGCAGCATCGGCTTTTCAGCGGAACTGGCGCGCAATCTGACGGCGGAATCGAAAAAACGCTGGGGCATCGGCGGCTATGCGCTGGCTGCCCTGCGGCTGTTGCGCCAGAGTCGCCCGTTCAGCGCCACGCTGATCCATCAGGGCGAGCGAACGCCGATCAAAACCGTGCAGGTGTCGGTCGGCAATGGCCGGTTTTATGGCGGTGGCATGACGGTGGAACAGCGCGCGACCCCGGATGACGGCCTGCTGGATGTTTACAGTCTGGAGTTGCAGCGAAGCTGGCAGCTGATCGCCCTGCTGCCCGCGCTGCGGCGCGGCACCCACGGGCGCTGGCGTAACGTGCGGGCGTTCAGTACTACCGAACTGACCATTGAGACGCGTCGTCCTCATTACATCAATGCGGACGGCGAGATTATCGGGCAGACGCCGGCGCATTTTCGCCTGATTGCGCAGGCCCTGCGGGTTTATGCACCGTCCGCTGGAGCGGTAAAATAGCGGCTCATGCTTAACCGCCAGCCCCCTCGTCCGGTTCAGGACTCTGTTGCGTGTTGTTCAGCATAATCAATGTGTTCCGACAGATTAACCACCAGCTTTTTCGCCATCTCCAGGGTCATGCCGAAGTAGAGAGATTCCTGCTGACGTTTGGTGAACGGGGCTTTGGGATCGTGGTAGCCAAACTGCAGCACCAGCGCCTGATGACCGGTAAGCGGCCCGATGTGCCAGCCAGTGACCGGATAGAAGGTAAAACTGTTAAATTTATTCACTTTGAACCTGACCGTGAAAGCATAACGCTGATTGGGAGTCAGGCCAGCTCTGGTTATAAAAACGTGAGTGGAGAGCTGAGTCTGAACTAAATCCGCAAAATCACAAGGGGAACGGCAGAATAAGCGAAGCGTGAAGTTCGTCGGGCGGGGATGGGCTAACGCGCTGACCGGACAGGAAAAAGGCTCTGCAGACGCCGGAGCTCAACGCCTGCAGGGCCTGACAGCGCGCCGCCGATTATTTTTGCGGCAGCGGGATAATGGAAATGTGGCCGTTTACCTCCAGCACTGCATATTTTATCTGGTCAAAGCGTTCCAGTCCCTGACTCGATCGTGCCGCTTCCAGCACATCATCGGGGCTGATGCCGGTCATTTTCATCCGTTCGGTCAGTAAATTGCCATTCTCCACCAGAATCACCGGCCCGCCATCAATTGCCTGTTCGACCACCGGAAAACGGTTTTTCAGTTTCCCCAGTAAAATATCGATGGTTACCAGCGTGATAATGGTCAGGGCGGCACCGGTCACTGAAAAATCGTCACCCAGCAACGCCTGCTGGGTTGCTTCACTGATGATCAGCAGCAGGATTAAGTCGAACGAGGTCATCTGCAACAGCGTGCGTCTGCCGGCGATTTTAATCACCACCATCAGCACCAGATAAATACCCGCCGCACGTAAAACCGTTTCCATAAAGCACTCCTGTCAGGGATAAATCCATTGGGTGAAACGGGCCGGCGGATGATCGCCGCTGCTGACGCTGACGGCAATACGGCCGGGACTGCGCGGCTGCAGGCCGAGCCAGATGGCGTGATCCGGACCGGAATCGCGCGACGAGAAGGTCAGCCGCAGGTCGCTGCCGAAGGTAATCGCCTCCAGCGGCTGCGGCTGCAGCGTCTGAATTTGCAAATTATCCAGCGCCCCCTGACCGAGGGTGACGCTGAACCGCTCCGCCGTCGGTGATTTGATGCGGATTGTCATGTCCATATTGCTCTGAACCCGGCCAAAACGTTCATATTCCACCTGAATCGCGCCATCCGACGACACGGCGCTGCCGTTACTCAGCACCCCTTTGGAAAACAGTCCGCACGCGCCGAGAATCACCAGCAGGATCAGGAGATACTCGCCGACGCGCTGAATCAGCCATTCACGGCGTATCCAGCGGACATTTTCTTTTATCGGGTAATCCCGACTGCTGATTTGTTCTTTTTTCACCGTTGCCTCGCCTCCTGTCAGTCACACCCACCGAACGGCAATCTGCCTAAAGCATAGCGGGCGTCGGTTTATTTACCGCGTCGTTCAATCCAGAACGACCAGCTATGGTAAAGCAGCGTCAGCGGCATGGCGATGGCCGCGCCCACCAGCACAAATCCCTGGGTAACCGGTGATGACGCGCTCTCACTGAGGGTGAAATGATGCGGCACTAACCACGGATAAAGGCCGCACAGCAATCCGATAAATACTGCGCCGATCAGCGTCAGCGTCACCAGAAGCTGCATCAGCGGCCGGGCGCGCCACAGCGCCAGCGGCAAGGCGATCCACAGGATGACGATCGCCACGCCAGCCACTTTACCCAGCGGGCGCTGCCAGCTTTGCTGCCAGAGGTCGGCGTTAAGATAGAGTTCGACCAGAAACACCAGCAGCGCCAGCAGCCACCACAGCCAGCTTTGCGCTTCGGCCAGCGGCTGCACCTTGTCGCCAATCCGCCAGCCGATCCAGCAGCAGGCCAGCAGTGAATAGATTGCCATTAAGCCCACGCCGCTGATCAGCGGCACCAGGCTCAGCCCATCGGGCAGGCCGCTCGGCTGCGCGCTGATGATCATTCCGGCGCACCAGCCCTGAATAAAGGTCGCCAGCGCCGAACTGCTGGCCATAATGCGGTCCAGCCAGTGACGTAAGCGGGTGCTGCTCTGGGCGCGATACTCCAGCGCCATCGCCCGCACCACCAGCGCCAGCAACATGGCGAACAGCGGCGCGCTCAGCTCACTGAGCAGCAGGCTGTAGACCGGCGGAAACAGCGCCAGCAAGCCGCCCGCGGCCAGCACCAGCCAGGTTTCATTGGCATCCCAGACCGGCAGAATGCTGTGGGTCATCAGTTCACGCTGCGGTTCGTCGTAAAACCAGAAAAACAGCATCCCCACGCCGAGGTCGGTGCCATCCAGCAGCAGATAGAGCAGCAGCGAGAGACAGATGATCAGCGCAGAAAGATCGGCCATGGCGGACTCCTAATTGGGCGTTTTCAGCTGAATAACCACCGGTTTTCCCGACGGCAGTTCACCCTTAATCCGGCGCAGCAGATAGTGTAAGCCGAGGGCGAATACCAGCCCGTAGATCAGCAACACCGCCAGGAAAATGCCGAGTGTGGTGCTGAGCGCCAGCGGCGACACGCTCTGTGCGGTGCGCACCATGCCATAGACCGTCCACGGCTGCCGCCCGACTTCGGTCACCACCCAGCCTGACAGCAGCGCGACAAAGCCGGCTGGCGAGAGCCACGTCAGCCAGCGCAGCAAGCGCCCTGAGACCGGTAACCGGCCGCGCCAGCGCTGCACATTGGCCACCAGCGTGGTCAGCAGGATCACCCCGCCTAAGCCGACCATCAGGCGAAAAGCGAAAAACACCGGCAGCACCGGCGGGATCGCATCGGCGGGAAATTCGCTCAGACTTTTGATGTGGCCGGTAAGGTTATGCCGCAGATAGAGCGAGCCGAGATTGGGCAGGCTAATCTCCAGATGATTGCGCTGCGCCTGCTGATCCGGCAGCGCAAACAGCCGCAGCGGTTCGCCCTCGCCGGGTGCCGGCGGATGCCAGCCGCCTTCGATAGCCGCCAGTTTGGCCGGCTGATAGTCACGGGTATTTTCACCGTGCAGATCGCCCAGAACCATCTGCAGCGGCACGGCAAACAGCAGAAAGGTCAGCGCACTGTTGAGCATCAGGCGCGAAGCAGCCTCAGCTTTAAAATGGCGCAGCCGCCAGGCCGCCACGCCCATCACCAGTACCGCCACGGCAATCAGTGATGCCATCACCATATGGCTGAAGCGCCACGGGAAAGAGGGGGATAGTAAGATCGAACGCCAGCTTTCGGCCAGAAACACGCCGTTCTCATCACGGCTGAAACCGACCGGCGTATGCATCCACGAATTAGCCGCCAGAATCCAGAAGGCGCTAAGAAACGCCCCGGCCGCCACCAGACAGGTCACCGCGAAATGCACTGCCGGACGAATTTTATTGAAGCCAAACAGCATTACGCCGGTCAGCGCCGATTCGAGAAAAAAGGCGATCAGTACCTCATAAAACATCAACGGCCCGATAACGCCGCCGACCTGATGTGAAAAGCGCGCCCAGTGAGTGCCGAACTGAAACTCCATTACCACGCCAGAGACCGCGCCAATGGCCACCGTCAGGGAAAAGATGGTCAGCCAGAAGTGCAGCGCATCGCGGGCGGCCTGCTGTTTGCCCCACAGCCAGCGCGCTTCAAACCACACCAGAAAAGGGGCCAGCCCCAGCGTCAGCGCCGCGAGGGTAATGTGCATGCCCATGGTCAGCGCAAACTGCGTGCGGGCAATGATTAAAACCCAGTCGCTGTCAGTCACAATCGGGCTTACCCCTGCTGCCTCGCACAGGGCGCGGTAGACGAGCGTCAGACGTTAAAAAGCGCGGAGGATTAGTCCGTTCTGTCATCGGTATTTCTCCGGATATAAATGCGTCGCCGCATATCAGCGCTGCAAATCAGCCGTGCAAATTCTATTTCGCCAGGGCGGCGGTGTTATACGATTGTATTATCAGCGTAGCGAACAAATAAAAAAGCGGCCAGTTAAGCCGCGCACCGATTAGAGGAACAGCACCAGGCCACTCTTATTTCCACTGCAGAATAATCTGGCCTTGATGAAAGAAATGCTTATTATCCGCCTTTATTCTCGCTGCGCTTAAATAAGCCTAAGCGCAGCGCGTAAATAAGCCACTGGATAATTATCCGCAGCGTTACAGCCAGCCTGAACGGCGTAATTTCGCCCACAGCCCGCCGCAGGCCAGCAGGGTGATGCCGACCGCCAGCGGATAGCCATACAGCGACTTAAGCTCGGGCATATGTTCGAAGTTCATGCCGTACATGCTGAATATCACCGTCGGGATCACCAGAATCGCCCCCCAGCCCGCCAGCTTCTTCACCACCTCATTCTGCTGCACCGTCACCAGCGCCAGGTTGACCTGCATGGCGCTGGTCAGCATCTCGCGCATATCCTCGGCGTCGGTCACCACATGCCGGGCGTGATCCTGCACGTCACGGATATAGGCCCGCAGCGGCCGCGGGATCAGTTCTTCATGCAGGTGAATCAGTTGATTACAGATCTCCTCCAGCGGCAGCGCGGCGTTGCGCAGCGTCAGCAGATGACGGCGCAGGGTGTAGACCGCCTGCACCGACTGACGATCAAATTCGCTTTTGAACAGATCGTTCTCCATCTGCCCGACCCGTTCATTCAGCGAGGCCGAGAGTTCCGCATAGCGATCGACAATAAAGTCGAGCAGGCAATAGAGCGGATAACCCGGTCCGAGCTTAAGCAGCGCCGGATTTTCTGCTGCCCGCTTACGCACCGGCGAATAGCTTTCTGACGCACCGTGACGGATGCTGATCAGGAAATTTTTCCCGACAAAGAAATGGGTTTCGCCAAGTTCGCAGCTGTCATCTTTTGCCCGCACCGTTTTAACCACAATAAACAGCGATTCACCGTAATGCTCAATCTTGGGCCGCTGATGGGCGTAGAGCGCATCCTCGACCGCCAGTTCGTGCAGCCCGAACTCCTCTTTGATTTTCTCCATGAATGCCGGATCGGGCTGCCACAGGCCAAGCCAGATAAAGGCATCCGGCTGCTTAATCACCTCACTGATATTCTCGACATCCACCTCTTCGCCTGCGCATCCCGGACGATAGACCCTGCTGCTTACGATCATCTTCTGCATTCTCCCTTGGTCGGTATCAGCAGCTTAGTCAAAGCCGCGCCGGGATCGTGAGAAAAACGGTAAAACTTTGCTGCAATCTCCCCTGCCCGCAGCCTTACCACTTCACCCCCAGGCCGGTTGAGAAGGTGCCTTCGTTCAGGGTATCCGGTGTGCCGTTCACCAGATTGCGGTGATAGCCAAGATGCAGGGTTGACCACGAGGTCAGGGTGTAGCGCAGGCCGACTTCAGCATCCAGGGTAAAGACTCCATCGTCATCCAGCGAATGGCCGACGTCACCATTGCTGTAGAGCGTGACCGATTTGCCCAACAGATAACGCTGATAGCTCCAGCGTACCGAAGCACCTAAGTGTTTCTCTTCCCGCCCGTCGCTGTAGCCATAACCAAACGCCCCGCCCAGTATCGATACCGAGAAGGAGCTGAGTTCGGTGTCCCACAGCTGGTAGCCCGGTCCGGTGCCTATCAGCGCCTGGCGCGACAGATCTTCGACCCAGTCGCGTTTGTAGGTAGCGCGGGTTTGCCAGAAAAACTGCTCCCGGAACAGGTAATCAAAGGCGTAACGCAGGCTGTAGTTGTCGGTATTGACGTCTTCATTCTCCTGCTCGCGGTTATAGGTCGCGCCGATATCGTGACGCCATTTGCCCTGCGCCAGTTTGGTATTGAGCGAAAAATTGTAATCGTCAGTTTTGGTCGAGGCTTTTTTGACCTTCATGCCGGCGTCGATGTTGCCGGTCCACGACAGCTGATCGGTGCGGACTTTGGCTTTCATAAACTCGTCGATGCGCTTTACCGAGATCTTCTCTTCACGCTCATTGCGCTCTACCCAGATATAGCCGGGGTCGGAGGCGGAGAGCCGGACCTGATAGCGCTCGCCGGTTTTCTTGTTTTCGACATTGACCGGATTTTCGCTCGCCAGGGTGCTGACTACGTTCCAGTCGAGGGTGACCGTGCCGGCATAGGCAGTTTCTATCGCCAGTTTGCCATCGCTCAGATAGCGCACCGTGCCGGTCAGCCGGTCGCCGTTGTTCAGCCAGACGGTATCCGCAGCGGCCTGGTCTGCCCATCCGAGCGCGAGGCCGACCGTCAGTAGCGGACTGATCAGGTGTCGTGTCGGGCCGATGGTGCGATGCATAGCGTTCCCTGTTAAGGCGTCGGTCGTCTTTCACGGGCAATAAGGCACCGCTGATTGAGGCTTAATAATTAAGACTATAACGGGCAGATATGCAATGCCGGTCAGCGCGCACCGGCTCAGGATGCTGCCCGCGCGCGCTGAAATAAGCGAAGTGCGGAAAAGGTTATTAACTTATTCGCTATTTGCATAATCAGGGTTCTTTTCCAGACTTAAACAGGCAAACCCACATAAGGAGGCAACATGAACGACGAATTTAAAAAGTGCATTGAGGCCTGTTATCTGTGTGCCGCAGCCTGCGATCACTGTGCGGCATCCTGCCTGCAGGAAGAGAACCTGGAGATGATGCGCAACTGTATCCGGCTGGACATGCAGTGTGCCAGTCTCTGTCGGCTGGCGGCGCAGTTTATGGCGCTGCAGAGCGAATCGGCCCGCCCGCTTTGCCAGCTGTGCGCCGACCTGTGTCAGCAGTGCGGCGACGAGTGCGGTCAGCACCAGCACGATCACTGCCAGCAGTGTGCCAAAGCCTGCCATCACTGTGCTGAAGCGTGCCGCCGCATGGCCGCCTGACAGCCCCGACATCGCTCCCGCTGCCCGCCTGTCGGGGGTGATGTCGGCTCGTCCCGATCCCGCAAAGGCGAAACCGCACAAATTACCTGCTGTCAGCGCTTTAAACGTGGCATCTCTTACCCTACACTTTTATCTGTTGCACTAGATAATCAAACACAAGGTAAATCATGAGTCGCGAGTCACCTGCCGACATCGGCAAACAACTGTCGTTCGCCCTGTATGGCGCCGCCAGCCGGATGAACCGGATGCACAAACCTTTCCTGGATCCGCTGGGCCTGACCTTCCCGCAATATCTGGTGATGCTGGAGCTGTTCAGCGAGACGCCACGCAGCGTCGGCGATCTCGGCAACCGGCTGGGCATGGATACCGGCACCATTACGCCGGTACTCAAACGGCTGGAAGCGGCCGGCCGGATTGTCCGCACCCGCGACCGTAATGATGAACGACGGGTGTTGATCACCCTGACCGCCCAGGGTGCCGCCCTGCAGCAAACCTTGTGGACGATTACCGACAGCATTAAATCTGCCTGCAACCTGTCGGATCAGGAGCTGGCCGCGCTGCGCGACACCCTGCTCGACTTCGCCCATCCGGCGCAACAATAACGCCCATCGACAAAGAGGTAACAGATGAACATCAGCATCATTGGCGCAGGTAATATCGGCGCAACCCTGGCACGCAAACTGGCCGCCGCCGGTCACACCATCCGACTGGCAAACTCACGTGGTCCTGACTCGATTCAGACGCTGGCCAGAGAAGTGGGTGCCACGGCGGTAACCCGCGAAGACGCCGTTCAGGACGCCGAAGTGATCATTTTGGCGATACCTTTCGATAAGCACCCGACGCTGGCCAGCCTGTTAAACGCTGCACCTGCGGAGGCCATCATCATTGATACCAGCAACTACTATCCGTTCCGCGACGGCGATATTGCGGCACTGCAGCAGGGGCAGACAGAAAGCCAGTGGGCCAGCGAACAGCTGCACCGTCCGGTGATTAAAGCGTGGAATGCGGTACTGGCGGCGACGCTGGCCGAAAAAGGCCAGCCGGCAGGTCAGCCCGATCGTCTGGCGATACCGGTTGCCGGTGACGATGCGCAGGCGAAAGCCGTAGCAATGACGCTGGTCGACGTGACCGGTTTTGATGCGGTTGACGCAGGTTCGCTGAGCGACTCATGGCGTCAGCAGCCGGGTACGCCCGCCTACTGCACTGAACTGTCCCAGCCCGCGCTGATAAGCGCGCTGCAGGCGGCCGACCGCGACCGCGCGCCGCACAACCGCGATGCGCTGATCAACGAGTTCATGTCAGCCGGAGAGCTGACGCATACGGCAATCGTGGCGCGCAATCGTGCCGTCACCGCCTGAAAAAACGCTAAGCAGCAGACTCCTGCACACCGTCCGACGCCGGTGAGCTAAGTTTCAGGCAGACGGGGCGGCAAAGTCGCTGTTACCGTCGATCCCTGCCGACGCCGGTGCCTCAGCAGATGCTGCGATCGGTGCGGGAGGATGCCCGGGGCGCGCCGTCGGACGGCAATACTCAGCCGTGGGAGGTGATCTCAGCCACCCGGTCACCTTTCACGGCTAAGCGCCGTTTATGACATGTTTATGATAGATCGTGCAGCGCTTTGCCGAGTGGCGGGCTGAGCGTGAAGTGTGCGATGCGAATCGCCAGCCCGGCGCGTTCGGGTGAGCAGCCCATCACCCCGACAAAGCGCCGCGCACGGCCGGGCCACGGACAGAGGCGTAGCAGCGGCCAGTGCTCTCCATCGGTTGAGTACTGAATGCGCAGCGCCTCATTAACCAGCGTAGCCCGCAGCCAGAAGCTGCGCGGATCGCCGGGGAACAGGCCGGTTGACCAGTCGGATCTCTCGCGCGTCACCACACAGCCTATCGCCGGCTGGTCATCATTAAATTCAATGCCCGCCTTGACCCAGTGGGTCTCGTCATCCTGAATAAACAGTCCGGCCTGATCGTACAGCTGGCTAAACTCTGCCCTGACCTGCACCTGTACCGTGAAGTCCTCATCGATCCAGAAGCCATAAGCGTGCCCGCTGTGACGCTCAAAACCGTACCAGGTGCGCTGCCAGAAATCGCTGTTAAGCGCCGTCTCAAAGCGCAACTCATCCTGCTCAAGATGATGGACCGGCGGCGGATTAATCCAGACGCCGCCGTCGGTGGAAACTGAATCGATCGCTGTCATAGCCTCTCCTGTGAAGGTTGCACCTGTTGCCGGCTGATGCGGCCTGATTTGACCAGCATAGCGCGCTTCCCGGGGACGCGGCGACGACAGGCAGCGTATTTAATAGCGAAACGCCTTCTGACAATAATTTAAACCCGTGCCGATACACAGCTATTCAGGCCGGGAAACAGGCGGCGCGCCCGGCAATATAATCGGTTTATTAACGCTATTTTTGGATAACAAGACATCCAGACTTTAATAAAAACCATACCGTCATAAGTCATAATCACGGTAAACGAGGCCGTGCCCCACAACGGATTAAATAAGGCGGTCACAGCCCGCAGGTTATTTTTACTCAACTTAAGCTGAAGCGGCAGCGCTCTATCATTGCGTCCTTGCCTGGCAGTTCTGGCATTATGTTCCGCCCGCCATCAATATCGACCAGCAGGCGAGCCGAAAAGCGCTGATTTCGGCCTGGCTATCAGGCCTGACTATTACGCTGGGTAATCCCAAAACCTTTGCCTTTTATCTGGCTATTCTGCCACTGGTCATCTCCGTGGACAGGGTTTCACTGCACAGCTGGGCGATGATGCGGGTGCCGTTGACCATTCTGGTGCTGCTGGTGGGCACGGTTTTTATACTGGCTGCACTGCGGATTCGGCACTTTTTAACCCGCCCAGGCACCCAGCGCGTTTTGTTTCGTTCTGCGGGTATCATTATGTTACTGGCGGCCACCGGCATGGTAGCAAAATCCGTCTGAACGCCGACCGAACCTGCCTTTCAGCGCGCCGCGAGCCTGGGTTACGCCACTGGCTAGCGACAAAACCAAAAAAAACTTTGGCGCTACGCCAATCCGGACCCTGATTACCCCGCTGATTCAGTCAGCTGACAACGCCACTAATTTAACTGGCAGCAGAGTAAAATATTTCATTTTGTTAATATGCTGGCGTAATTCACCGTTAGCAACCAGGCTTAATTCGTCTGAGGCAATGACCTCACAAACGAATAAGGAGAAAATCACCATGGTAGATAAATCACAAATTTTAGACCACGCTCAGGTCGTTGATGTAAATGGTGAGCACGTAGGGATTGTTGATCACTTTGAAGGCGACGATAAAATCAAGCTGGCAAAAAGCGATCCTGAAGCGGGCGGAAAACACCACATTATTCCTTTCAGCTGGGTTAAAGAGGTGGATGATAATAAAGTCATTCTCTCTAAAGCGAAGGCAGATGTCGAAAGTGAGTGGCAGTCTGCATAGTTTTATGGCCGTGGCGCACGCCACGGCTCTGTTTTACCCGTTCACTTTCAGGCAATTAATTTCCAGGCAATGTATCTTCAGACCGTTCTCGTTCAGTCAATCAACCTTTCAGTCAATCAGCACAAACACTCAACGTCCAGGCTAGTGTTTTTCACCTCCCGCCGCCCTGAATAATTGCACTGAAAAAAATAACTCCCTCCGGCATTATTCACGCTAATTAGTCAGGCTGAGAACACACTTACTCCAGCGGCATCTGTTACTGCAAGCTGACAGGTAAAATATAACTCTGCGGTGTAGATTGTTATCACCTGCGCCGCGCCGAAGCGTTGATTTGACAGGGTACAATCGTCCGGCAAAACGCCGTTATGACCGGTTCCTTATCGACTGTTCCTTATCGACTGTTCCTTATCGACGGTTTGCTTCATCCGGCGTCAGCGAAAAAGTCAGGGTGTCATAACGTTCACCGTGGCAGACAGGCAGCGATCGCGGTTCCGCGGGATGTTCAGCCGCAACAATATCGTGATGGCTGCTCCACATGCCGCCGCGACGCGACAAAATGCCGTCAATAGATGGCGGCCAGCGTGGAATGGCTGAAACGATTATGTGAAACCCGTATTAAACCTGAAACGGCATCCCCCTAACCTTCCCCGACCTCAGCCGGTCTGCACCCTGACTGAATCGTGAAGGAACTGAGCAGAGAGTTAACCGGATGGCAGATAAAAAAGGCGTAACGAGAGCGAAGCGGAATATAAAAATGCAGTAAATATCGGGCGATCGATTAGCAATGTGATCGGGCGGGAACGTTATCCATCGGAAAGCAGGCCACACCGCTCAGGCGGCGCGTCGGCGATTCGGACGGTTAAGAAAAGAGAAGATGAATGCAGCGGCCAGCCTGAAGATAAACGCGCGCCAGCCGCCGCATCTGCCGAAAAGCAGACGCCGCGCGGTGGTCGGCAAAACACCCACCTGCCCGGCTAACTCGCCACAGCGTAACCGCTGCTTTCACTGGCGCGGCGCTGGCTGAGGCTCACATCTGAGCGGCGTTAATAGCGGATGCCCGCCGGGCAGCGCCACACTGGCGGCTTCTCAACCGGACGCAGAACCGGCTTACCCGCGCTCCATCACTTTAATCCCTTCTGCCGGCTCCCATACCACCCAGATTTGCCAGAATAAATCGTTCACCGTTTCTTTCAGCGTTTCCGGGTGAAAGCGGGTGCTGTGATAAACCGAACCGAGCCTGGCATCAACGTGCGCGTCACCGTTAGCGGTACCAATATTCATCGCAAAGGAATCGCAGTTCATCGAAAGCCAGATGATGCGGGCACAGGTACAGGAGGGAGGATTGTGCAGCGTAATATGGCTCACCACTGCGTCTTCAGAACTCTTCATAACAGGACCTATTTTGCATGTTAAATGACGACCAGAAGCCGGCAGGATCGCCTGTGACATCCGCTGCATCGCAGGTAGCGTGCAGCGGATGGCAGCGGGTGAATCGTGCCGGCGTTACCGCCGGGTTAAGTGGCTGCAGGCAAGTTCAACGCCTTCAGCAGGCTGAACGCCATCTTCATCTGATCTTCACTGACCACAAAGGCGCGCAGAACCCCATCCGGGTCATACCCTTTTGCCACCAGGCCAGCTGAAGAGAACGCCATCTGCCAGTGGTACGCCGGATTCGCCGGATCGCCCGCCAGCTGCAGCGGCATATCCGGGGTTTTGACCTTGATCAGCATCGGAGGCAGCGTCAGACTGGCTGCCTGTCCGGTCAGATTTTTGGCCAGGGTCATCGCTGCCAGCGTGGCTGGCTGCAGGTAAGGCATCAGTTTTCCGTCTATCTCCGCGCAGTCGCCCAGCGCATAAATATCGGCAACCGAGGTGGCGAGCGTGCGATCAACGACAATACCCTGACGCACCTCGATACCCGCGCTTTTTGCCAGCTCTGAATCGGGACGTAAACCAATGGCGCAGACCACCGCGTCAAAACACTTTTTCTCTCCGTTGCTGAAGGTGGCCTCAACAGAATCTGCCTGGCGAGCAAGTTCAGTCATTTCAGTCTGGAACAGCATCTGCACGCCGTTGCGGGTTAATCGCTGTTGCAGACGACCACTGATTTCCGCCGGTAGCAGCGCGGCGAGCAGGCCCGCACTGCGATCAATAATCGTCACCTGTTTACCGGCACGATTCAGATCCATCGCCAGTTCGGTGCCGATCAGCCCGGCCCCGATAATCAGCACCCGTGCCGCGTTCATCAGCTCGCTGGCGCACTGGCGATATTCCTGCTGGCTATTGAGCGTGTAGATCAATTCGCTGCCCGGCAACGCCGGAATAATCGGCCGGGCGCCGGTGGCCAGCACCAGCTTTGCGTAAGCAAAATCGCCTGCGCTGCTCTTCACCCGGTGCGCCACCGTGTCAATCTCGCTAACCCGGGAGCAAGGATGCAGCATGATGTTCTGGCTTTCTGCCCAGTCGGCTGCCGTCTGGCGGGTTAAGTCATCGGCCGCACAGCGCATGCTGACCACATGGCTCAGTTCAGGCTTGTTGTACTCATCGCAGCTGTCGGCTGCGATTACCCGAATCGGTCGCGTCTTATCCTGCTGACGAAGGTGCTTAACCAGCTGCCGGGCGGCGAACCCGGAGCCGATAATCACAATATCTTCAGACATTGGCTTAGCCCTCGAAAGGATCAAACACTGATTTACCTAATGCGCATCCCGGGCATAAGAAATCGTCGGGTACATTTTCCCATGCGGTGCCTGGCTCGACGCCCTGATTCGGTTCACCCTCTGCCGGGTCGTAGACCCACTGGCAGACGGTACAGATCATTTTCTGATCGCTGCCTTCGCCCGCTTCAGCCATCGCCACGCCATCACGGTTTACCGCTGCGGCGGCCGCGATAGCGGCAGGCACCTGTTCATTCGCAGGTTTAGGGGCTGAGTCAGGCAGCGGAGAGAGCGCCCATTCACGGGCGATTTTGCGGCCGTGTTCGCGACACGCTTCCAGCGCGGAGAGATCGGGACGCCATTTCGCTTTAAGCGCGATGGTCATATCGAAGCCGGCATCCTGCAGTCGGGTAGCAACCCGGTCCACTGCGCCGCCGGTCCAGCCATAAGAACCGAACGCTGAGGCACGTTTATTGCGGAATTTTAAGCCGGTCATCTCCTCCAGCATGCCGGCGATTTTCGGCATCATCACGTTATTCATGGTGGAAGAACCGACCAGAATGCCTTTTGAGCGGAAGCAGGAGGTGATGATTTCATTTTTATCGTGGGTCGAGACGTTATAAACCTTCACCGCCACCCGCGGATCGGTTTCGCGGATGCCTTCGGCAATCGCGTCAGCCATCATGCGGGTATTATTGGACATCGCGTCGTAGAACAGCGTGATGCGATCTTCCTGATAATCGGCCGCCCACTTCAGATACAGCTCCACAATCTGTACCGGGTTGTCGCGCCACACCACGCCGTGCGAGGTCGCAATCATGCTGACCGGCAGGCCGAAGCCGAGAATCTCGGTGATTTTCGCGGTCACCAGGCGGGCGAACGGGGTCAGGATGTTAGAGAAGTAGCGCTGGCACTGGTCGAATAATTCGTTCTGATCAACTTCATCGTTGAACAGGTGTTCATCGCAGTAATGCTGGCCAAAGGCATCGTTACTGAATAACACCGCATCTTCCGTCATGTAGGTCATCATGCTGTCTGGCCAGTGCAGCATTGGGGTTTCAATGAAGATCAGCTTTTTGCCGTTGCCGATATCCAGTGAGTCACCGGTTTTAACAATGTTAAAATTCCATTCAGGATGGTGATGATGCCCGTTGATCGAGTCGACGCCGTTTGCCGTACAGTAGATCGGGGTACCGGGGATCAGCGCCAGCAATTCGGCCAGCGCGCCACAGTGATCTTCTTCGGCGTGGTTAATAACGATGGCATCGATTTTTTTCAGATCGATCTCTTCTGCCAGGTTTTTGACAAAATCGGAGCGGAACCGGAGATCAACCGTATCGATCAACACCGTCTTTTCTTCACGAATCAGGTAGCTGTTATAACTGGTGCCACGCTGCATTTTGTACTCTTTACCGTGAAAATGTTCGACTTCCCAGTCACGTTTGCCAACCCAGGAAATGTTATTTTTAACATGGATGTTCATCAGAAATTCTCGCAGTGTAAGTGATAGTCCCGTATCCCTTTGCATCTGCCGTGCCAACTTTTAAGCACTTGTTTTTACTACAATTAAATAAACATCATTGTTTTAAAGACATGCTGTGAAATTGTTTAACGTACAATGCATTGTTTTAATGACAATGCCGCAGGCAATAAAAAACCCGCCGTAGCGGGTCGGGTGATGATTAATTTTTTGACCGGGGCGGGATATGCACCTCGCGCTCAAATCCGTTGCCGGTTAAGGCGACATCCGGATCGGCAAAAAAATCAATATTGAAGCGGGTATCGTCGGTTAAAAGCTCAATCCGATGCCAGTATTGCGGCGGGCTGATACCAAACTGCCCGGCGTTAATCGTGACTTCCATTTCGTGAGTGGTCTCATTTTCACTGGCAAAGCCAAAATATTTTACCGCACCGCACATTACCGAGAGACGGCCATAGACGCCTGCGCGGGTGTTGTGATGAGTTAACAGTGCTTTTGGCACGTTTTCCCGATTCCAGAACGGCGTGGAGCGGGTATGAACAAAATGTTGTGGGATGGTCTGGGTCATAACAAATCTCCGGTTAGCCAATGATTCCGCCGCGAGTAAGCCAGATACGGCGCTGTTCAGCGAGTTCCTGTTTTTCGGTGCTGTGTTTAAACACCGCCATCCGCAGGCGCTGTTGCTGGCTATAGCGCTCTTCCCGGCTCAGTTCGGGATCTTCACTCAGCGCACACAGCAGCGTATTCATCTCGCGAATGACGTTGTTGGCTAAGGCAGCCTCAACCGCCCTGTTCACCTCTTCTCTATGGTTCATGGCATTACCCCATATAAGTATTAAGCTGTTGGAGCAGCAGTGCGCCTGCAACGATAAGCGACACCGGCGTGTAGGGAATATCTAAATCCACCCAGGCTTTGCGTCCGTTATACACCGTTTCGAAATGTAGCCGGTCCGGGGCACTCTGGCGGTAGGTAAATACCGGTCCCCGCGGACCGCCGAAGGCCGCCCAGCGCAATGAGTTGGCGGCGGTTTCGAGCTGTTCTGCGGTAAGCAGGTGCGTCGTTTTCAGGTCGGACATGATTTTGCTCCTAAAAAAAGTCTCTGTGTGAGATAGAGCAAACTTTGTGCCATTTTTTAAGTGCTTGATATTACTGGTCAGGGCAACGTGTTATTGTTTTTGAAACAACGCAAAACCTTGTTATTAAGACAACCCGTGTTCAGGTGACTATATGGCTTTATCTGTTGAAACGCTGGCTGGGCTGGCGGTGGATATTCAAAAAGGCGTAAGCGGCCGCGACCGTTTTAGCCAGATGATTAAGAGTATCCACACCGCGCTGCGCTGCGACGCTACCGCGCTGTTACGCTATGAAAAACAGCAGTTCAGACCGCTGGCCACCGCCGGCCTGGCACCTGACGTGATGGGACGACGGTTTAAACTTGATGCCCATCCCCGGCTTGAGGCGATCGCGCGCGCCGGTGATGTGGTGCGTTTCCCGGCCGACAGCACGCTGCCCGATCCCTATGACGGCCTGATCCCTGAACAGAGTGAATTACATGTGCATGCCTGCGTCGGGATGCCGCTCTTTTCAGGACAGCGGCTGATCGGGGCGCTGACCCTCGACGGCATCAACGCCACCCAGTTTGATAATTTTAGCGATGAAGAGCTGCGCGTGCTGGCAAGCCTGACCGCCGGTGCGTTAAATAATGCCCTGCTGATGGAGCAGTTAGAAAAGCCGGCTTCCTCTTTTACCCCGCTGCCCTTCCGGCCTGAAGAGGATCGGGAGATGCAGATCATCGGTGAATCTGCCTCGCTGCTGCACCTGAAAAAAGAGATTGGCGTGGTCGCACCCTCTGACCTCAGCGTGCTGATCATGGGCGAAACCGGCACCGGCAAGGAGCTGATCGCACAGGCGATTCACCGCCATTCTCATCGCGCGGCCCGGCCGCTGATCTATCTCAATTGCGCTGCGCTGCCGGAAACCGTGGCGGAAAGTGAGCTTTTTGGTCACGTAAAAGGGGCCTTTACCGGCGCGATTCACGATCGTCCGGGTAAGTTTGAGCTGGCGGACAAAGGGACTTTATTTCTGGATGAGATTGGCGAACTGTCGCTTTCGCTGCAGGCCAAACTGCTACGCGTGCTTCAGTACGGCGACCTGCAACGGGTCGGCGAGGATAAAGCGCTAACCGTTGATGTACGCATTATTGCTGCGACCAACATGGATATGCGTAAAGCAGTGACCGAGGGCCGCTTCCGGGCGGACCTGTTCCACCGCTTAAGCGTGTTCCCGCTGTTTGTGCCGTCGCTGAATGAGCGCCGCGACGACATCGTGCTGCTGGCCGGTTACTTCTGTGAGCAGTGCCGGATGAAGTTCGGACTGATGAGCGTGGCCCTGAGTCCGGCGGCCAGCAGCCTGCTTGAAGCGGCGGACTGGCCAGGCAACGTTCGCGAGCTGGAGCATGCGATCTATCGGGCGGTGGTTATCGCTCAGGCCGAATCGCCGACCGGTGAAGTGATCCTGTTTCCCCAGCATTTCAGCTTCGAGAATTCATCGCCGTCTGAGTTACGATTGACCGAATCGGTTAACAGCATGCCAATGATGAGTCTTAACGACGCCACCCGTAAATTTCAGTATGACTACATCCGTCACGTCTATGAAAGTAATGGCAAAGTCTGGGCCAGAGTGGCGCGCCAACTGGAGCTTGATCCCGGTAACCTGCATCGTCTGGCCCGCAAGCTGGGTCTGAAATAGCGATAACGGCGACTGAGGGAGTGCGGTTTTCCTACTCCGGAGCCTGCCAGCGCGCCTTGCCGGGACGGCGCGCTGGCACAGCCATAGCCGCTGCTGCTGCTGTCGTTGTCGTTGTCGTTGTCGTTGTCGTTGCCACTTTTGCCGCTGCTGCTGTTGTTGTTGTCGTTGTTGTTGTTGCCACTTTTGCCGCGGTTGCCGCTGTTGTTGCCGCTGCTGTCGCTGTTGCAACACAGCCCCCCGCCTCGCCTCAGCCTGAAAAGTCAGTTTCCCCTGTTGCTCCGCCGCCTGCTTCAACTCAACGGTAAAACGCGAGGCATGAGGTTGGCCTGATGTCATCGTTTAATGGCTGGCGGGCAACTCACGCCACTGCACGGTACGCTTTACACTCTTCGCTATACCAGACAGGTCGGCTCGGTTCATCCGGCGGGATGCGGCTTTCTTCCTACGGACCGGCTGTCAGCCTGCCTGATCTTCTGTTGCGGAGCGTTAATCACAATGAAAAATATCCACCGCCCGGTGCTTATACTGGCTGGCTCCCAGGCGATATTTCAGACCATTTCTATCCTGACAATGACGATTGGCGGTCTGGCCGGTGACCTGCTGGCCCCTTCGCCCGCCCTGATCACCTTGCCGTTGTCGATGGCCAGCCTCGGCACCGCTCTTGTCATGTTTCCGGCGTCATTGTGGATGAGCAAAGTCGGCAGAAAAACCGGCTTTATCAGCGGTGCACTGAGCGGAATTGTTGCCGCCGCCGTCTCAATGACAGCAATGGCACTGCACTCTTTTCTGCTGCTGTGTCTGGGCATGTTTTTCCTCGGCGTTTATCAGGCTTTCGCACAGTTTTACCGCTTTGCGGCAAGCGAAGCGGCGCTGCCCGCGTTACGGGCGAAAGCGATTTCGCTGGTGCTGGCCGGTGGCGTCGTCGCCGCTCTGCTGGGGCCGCTGCTGGCGCGCAGTGGCAGCGCCCTGTTCGCGATCCCGTACCTCGGCTCGTTTCTTTTTATGGGGATCATGGCGTTACTCGGCGTGGTGGTGCTTTCCGGTCTGCAGATGCCGCAGCAGCAGAGCGCCGTGCCGGATCCGGTCGCGGCCCGGCCGTGGAAAACCGTGCTGTCCCAGCCCGCGTATCTGGTGGCACTTTTCTCCGCCGCCTCCGGATTCGGCATTATGGTGCTTGCGATGACGGCGACGCCAATTGCAATGCATCATCATGCGTTTGACCTTAGCCAGAGCGCTGAAGTGATCCAGCTGCACGTGCTGGGTATGTTTCTGCCCTCCTTCTTTACCGGCAAACTGATTGCGCGCTTTGGTGTGATTAGCATCATGCTGACCGGCGTCCTGCTTATGCTGGGTTACATTGTGCTGGCCTGTACCGGGGTCAGCTGGGGAGGATTTGCCGGTGCGTTAATCCTGGTCGGCACCGGCTGGAACTTTCTCTACATCGGCGGAACCACCCTGCTTGCGACGACCTATACCACCAGTGAAAAAGGGGTGGCGCAGGCGGTCAACGACATGAGCGTGTTTATCTTCTCTCTTATTTGTTCACTGAGTGCCGGATCGCTGCTCAGTCTGTACGGCTGGAAAACCATGAACCTGCTGTTACTGCCGTGGGTGCTGCTGCTTGCGCTGCCGCTGCTGTGGCTGGCCTGGCATCAGAAACGGCTGACGGCTGCAACTACGTCATAATATGACAATGGATGAACGCGCCATTCAGCCGGCCGCAGGGGTAAGCGACAAGCAGCCCGCAGGCTGGCTGAGGCCACCGAGTAACGCGTTACGCCTGCCCGATCAATGACAGGTAATGTGATCGGGTCGCCGATAAGGATATTCAACGCAGATGATCGTGATATGGCTGACTGACGATAAAACCACGCTCTTCCTTCCCTGTTAATAAAGGATCCACCATGAAAAATGCCCTGATCGTGATTGATATTCAGAATGACTACTTCCCCGGCGGGGCCTTTCCGCTTGAAGCAGCAGACGAGGCGTGTAAGGCGGCTGTTAAAGCGATTAACGACGCGCAGCAAAAAGGATGGCTGATTGTCGGCGTTCAGCATATCGCCACCGCTGAGGCACCTTTTTTCCGCCCGGAGAGCGAAGGCGCAGCGTTTCATCCGGATATTGCTGCGGCGCTGGGCAATGCGCCGGTGGTGGTTAAGGCTGAAGCGGACAGCTTTTTTAACACGAATCTTGAACCGTTACTCAGCGAGCACGGTATTACCGATATCTATCTCACCGGCATGATGACGCAGCACTGCGTCACGCATACGGCGCTTTCTCCCCAAAGCCAGCCAATGAAAGTCCACATTATCGCCGCGGGCTGCGCAGCACCGACCCGTGCGCTGAGCGATCTCGCCCTTTCCGGCCTGCGGGTGCGCTGTAGCGTGGAACAGGCAATCCTGAACTAAGCGGCACCCTTTACCGCCTGCAGAGGCCGGTAAGGGTGATCGTCGCGGCGCGTCATAAGCCCCGATATCGCACCGATCAGACTGCCGGCTTTGTCGGAGCCGGCTTTATCTCTCCCGCTGAAGCGGCCTCTTTTTACAACCGCTCGGCCGGCTGACTCAGTGGTTATCCGCCGCTTCAGGTACCCGTGCAATCACTTTGATTTCAAAATCAAAGCCCGCCAGCCAGTTGACGCCGACCGCCGTCCAGTTCGGGTAAGGCGCCTGCCGCCATATTTCATTTTTAATCGCCAGCACCGTGGCGAACTGGTTTTCCGGATCGGTATGAAAGGTGGTGACGTCTATCAGATCATCCAGCGTACAGCCCGCTGCGGCCAGCGTGGCTTGCAGGTTACGAAACGCCAGTCGGACCTGCTCAGCCAGTTCAGGTTCAACCGAACCGTCGGCGCGACTGCCAACCTGTCCGGAAACAAACAGCAAATCACCGGATTTAATCGCCGCAGAATAGCCATGCTTTTCGTATAGCGCATGACGCCCTGCCGGGAAAATCACTTCACGCTGCATCATAAAATCGCCTTATTGTGGATTGACGTGACGGCGCATGAAAAACCACGCCCCCGATTCAGATACGAACCGTATATGAATAAATCATGCATACGCCTCGTATGTCAATTAATATACGCAGCGTATCAACGAGGGAGGAAATATGGCTGCAGGTCGTCGTGCTGAAACCATGAAACAGAATCGCAGTAAACTGATCTTTGCTGGCCGCAAGGCCTTTGCCGAACGGGGATTCGCCGAGGCATCGATGGATGACCTGACGGCCAGCGTCGGGCTTACCCGGGGCGCGCTGTACCACAATTTTGGCGATAAAAAAGGCTTACTGGCTGCGGTAGTGGCGCAGGTGGACAGCGAGATAGCGCTGCGTGCCAGAGACGTTGCCGCCGCCGCTGATACCGCATGGGAAAAGCTGATGCTGGAGGGGGCCGCGTACATTGAAATGGCGCTCGACCCGGAAGTGCAGCGTATCGTATTGCTTGATGGGCCGGCCTTTCTTGGCGATCCCACCCGCTGGCCCAGCCAGAATGCCTGCCTTGAAGCCACCCGCAGCGCCTTAGCGCAAATGGCGGCCAGCGGCACGCTCAGGCCGGTCGATGTGGAAGCTGCGGCACGCCTGCTCAACGGCAGCGCATTTAATGCTGCGCTCTGGGTGGCAGCCAGCGATAACCCCAGACAAACGCTGCCCAAAGCAATTGAGGCGTTCAGGCTGCTGGCAGGTGGATTGCTGTCGGCAGGTTAAGGCCGGTTCCGCAATAGACCGGTGACCTGAGCCGCCGGGTTTAACTGTTTTCCCGATGATCCGGCGGAGTGGATAGCGCCTCGCCAGCGTAACCGATCGATCCTTGCCGTTACACCACGGGCAAACCCAGGTTCTCGCGTAGCGTGGCAAACGGGTAATCGTCACGGAACAGCCCACGGCGGCGCAGTTCCGGGATCACCCGTTCGACAAACAGGTCGAGCTGTTCCGGCATGATGGCGGGCATGATGTTAAAGCCATCCGCGCCGCCCTGTTCCAGCCACAGCTGGAAATCATCAGCAATATCCTGCGCGGTACCGACAATCACCCGGTGCCCGCGTGAACCCGCCGCAATGGCTGCCAGCTCACGCAGCGTCAGGTTTTCACGTTTTGCCATTTCGGTCATCAGCTTAACGCGACTCTGATTCCCTTCACCCGGCGGCACCTCCGGCACCGGACCATCCAGCGGATACTGGCTGAGATCCATGCTGAATCGCAGCGAAAGCTGACGCAGCCCATTATCAATATCCACCAGCGTATTCAGCTCCTTCCACAGCGCCTGCGCCTCTTCGCGCGTGCGGCCGACAATCGGCATCACGCCAGGCATGATCACCACACGATCCGGATTACGTCCGGCAGCAACCACCTGCTCTTTCTGGCTGCGGTAGAAGGTTTGCGCTTCCTCAAGGCTGGCGGCGGCGGTGAAGATCACCTCTGCGGTCTCAGCCGCCAGCTTCTGACCATCGGCAGAGGAACCGGCCTCAATAATCACCGGACGCCCCTGCGGAGAACGGGTGATGTTAAGCGGGCCCTGTACCTGGAAATGCTCGCCCTGATGGTTGATCGGCTTGATTTTGTCATCGACAAAATATTCACCGGTCTGCTTGTTGGGCTGAACCGCACCCTCTTCCCAGCCTTGCCATAACTTGTTGGTGACCTCGAGGAACTCGCGCGCCCGGGCATAGCGTGCGGCGTGGTCGGGCATATCGCTGCGGCTGAAGTTACGGGCAACATCGTCTGAAAACGAGGTCACGACGTTCCAGGCTGCGCGCCCCCGGCTGATGTGATCCAGCGATGAGAAGCTGCGCGCCAGGGTAAAGGGATCGCTAAAGGTGGTAGAGGCGGTCGCCGCCAGGCCAATGCGACGGGTATTGACCGCCAGCGCGGAGAGCATCGTCAGCGGTTCCAGTCGGGCCATGGTCGACGGCAGTCGGTACATGCTGGTTGCCAGCGCATCGCCGACAAAAAACAGGTCGAACTTACCCGCTTCCGCTTTTTTGGCGAGGGTGATCAGCCAGTCGATGTCCGTGGGATCGCCGAGCTGCTGGGTCAGACGCCAGCCGCTGACGTGTTGTCCCACCGGCTGAACGAAAAGGCCGAGTCGCAGGCGACGTGATGATGTTGGCTGTTGCATAAAAGATTCCTGGTCAGTAAAGGTGAAAAGTCGGGCCGCAGCCCGGCTTAAACAAGGTGCTCAGTCGCCAGCAGTGCCTGCTCCAGCGTCGCCGCGGTCAGGGTAAACGGCAGGCGTTCTGCACTGGCTTGGGGAAACTTAATCTGCTGCGCGAGAGTGTGCAGACGTGCAGCGCGATCGCCACACAGGGCCGGCAGCGTTAGCGGCATCGCATATTGACGTAACAGTGCCAGCAGCCCGGCATCAGGCTCACCGCGATGTTCAATCAGCGACTGCACCAGCAGGCTGTACCCGACTTTCTCGCCGTGCAGCCAGTGGTGCAGCTCCGGCTGGTGGGTCAGTTGATTATGAATGGCATGGGCAACGCCCGGCGTAGGCAGCACGTCACGCACGCTGTTCGCCAGTCCGGCCAGCACGATACTGGCATCAATCACCCTGACCAGCGCCGGCGTGACCTGCTGCTGCTGGTTGGCTGCCACTGCCGCGTCACCCCACTGCTGAAAGGTTTCCAGCGCCCGCCGTGCGGTCATCACTTTAAGATCCAGCGCCAGGTCGTCCGGGTTGTGACGCTGATACGGCTGGAATTCGTAATATTTTGCCAGCGCATCAACAATGCCCGCTTTCAGGTAACGCACGTCGCTGCGCGCGATCACTTCGCTGTCTACCAGTACCAGCTCGGGCATTTTCCCCAGCGGCTGACTGCGCAGATGCTCTCCCCGATCGCTGTAGATGATGGCAAGCGGCGACCAGGCGGCGCAGGTGGCGGCCAGGGTGGCGAAGTTAACCAGCGTGACGGCCGGGAGCTGGCTGGCTGCGGCTTTGGCGGCATCCAGTACCCGTCCACCGCCAATCGCCAGCAGCAGCTCAGCCCCCTGCTGTTCGGTATTGTGTTTTAAGTGGGCGATCGCCTGTTCAGTACATTCACTGGGTAAATACTCCAGCTGCCAGCTAATTCCGCTAGCCTCAAGACTCTGGCTTAATTCCGGATTAACCGCATGCCAGGCGTGCGGCGAGGTAAATATACGAATATGCGTGGCGTAAGGTTTAATAAATTCACCGGCACGGGCGCGCAGGCCAGCCTCATGCGCGTAGGCGCGCGGAGATTTAATCGCTAACACGTTTCTATCCTGTTTATAGGTAAGGCCGGTTACAGGTAACGCCGGTTTATAAGGGAGGCTATAACCGATAAAGTTAATTTATTACATGGAGTTAATGGCGTTTTGTTATAGCGGCATTTGTTTTTTTCATACTACGGCAACCACCGATTTAAGCAATCAAAAACCGGCCAATTCAATTTCACAAATAGGCATTAGGATAGTTATTTTTCAGATATAGCCACCGGGTTTTAACTGTTAATCTCATTTACCTTAAACGCTGACTTAATTATCCGCCCGCCGGGTGGCTATTCCGGGAAATATTATGCAACTCGACTTTCGTCAGGTGAGGGCAGATGAAATCACTCTCTATCTGGCGCTGATGCACGCCGCTTATGCGCCGGTAAAAGCACTCGGCATCCATTTCGATGCCGCCACGGCCGATCGGGATAAGGCGCTGCGCCATCTGCAAAGTCACGGAGTTTATGCGCTGTATGCCGACGGTGTAATGGTCTCCTCAGTGACCCTGCGTTATCCCTGGGGGCCGCTGCCCGGTCCGTTTGGCCTGCCGCACATCGGCTGGTTTGGCGCGCATCCGGACTATGCTGGCCAGCATTTCGGCCGGCAGATTCTCCATCGGCTGGAGCAGGAGATCCTGATTGGTCAGCTGCGCGCACCGGCCGTCTCTCTCGGTACCGCCCTCAGCCATCCGTGGCTGCAACAGCTCTACCTCAAGCGTGGCTTCCAGCCGATGCATACCACTGACCTCGGTAAAGGCCACATCACCCTCTATATGAAGAAAGTGCTGGATGAAGCGGCACACCATGCCTGGCTGAGCCGTCAGGTACCACCACAAGGGAACATCGCATGAGCACCTTAGATCAGGCGGCGCTGGGCGAACGGTTGATCGCGTTGCGCCATGAACTGCATCGTTTTCCGGAACTGTCGAACCAGGAATTTGAAACCACCGCCCGCTTGCGGCAGCAGCTGGAGCAGCATCAGATCCGCATCCTCGATCTACCGCTGAAAACCGGCCTGGTGGCGGAGATAGGATCGTCATCGGGACCGCTGGTGGTGCTGCGATCTGATATTGATGCGTTGCCGATTGAGGAGCAGTCCGGCGTCAGCTTTCGATCGGAACGTGCTGGAGTCATGCACGCCTGCGGCCATGATTTCCACTGCACCGCGGCGCTCGGTGCGGCAATCCTGTTAAAGCAGCAGGAAGCCAGCCTGTCCGGCCGGGTGCGCATTTTTTTCCAGCCGGCGGAAGAGACGGGCCAGGGCGCGCCAGCGGTGATCGCTACCGGTGCCCTCGCCGATGCGCGGGTGATTTTTGGACTCCATAACGATCCCTCGCTGCCGGCGGGAGTGATCGGCAGTAAAGCGGGTCCGCTTACCGCCGCAGTAGATCGCTTTGATATCAGCATTACCGGCATCGGCAGTCATGCGGCCAAACCCCATCAGGGTAACGATCCGATTGTTATTGCGGCGCAGATTGTCGCCGCTGCCCAGACGCTGATCAGCCGTAACGCCCCGTCCGCCGATAACGCGGTGGTCTCGATTACGCAGATTCACAGTGGCAGCACCTGGAACGTCATTCCGGAAGGTGCCTGGCTGGAGGGGACGGTGCGATCGTTTTCGCAGCCTACCCGCGAACGGCTTGAGCAGCGCTTCCGTACCCTGGTGGCGGGCATCGGCGCGGCGTTTGATGCGCAAATCAGCTTTAACTGGCAGGCCGGACCGCCGTCCGTGGTGAATGATGCCTACTGGACAGAGGTTGCACTGCAGCAGGCCAGCGCCAGCGGATTTGAAGCCCGGGTGGTGGAAGCCAGCCCGATTGGCGAAGACTTTGCCTTTTACCAGCAACAGCTGCCCGGCGCTTTTATGATGATCGGTACCGGTGAACCCTATGCGCTGCATCATCCGGCATTTCGTATTAATGATGCCGTGCTGCTGCCCACCGCACGCTATCTGGCCGATCTGGCGCGGACAGCTCTCACACTGCCGGAGCCGTCCTGATGAGCGGGACCGCCGCGCTGGCTGAGCGCATCGTCCACAGTCAACCGGATGCGCGGGCACGCGACCACGCGCGACAAGGGATAGCCGATTTTCTGGCGGTGAGCTGGCCGGTGTTACAGGGTCAAGTGCCTGATAGCGGCTTACCGGCGCTGCGTACCGTCTACGGTGATGGCGGCATCCGTTCGCAGGCATTGCTGCTCGGCTACGCCGGTCATGCGCTCGATTATGATGATTTCCATGCCGATTTCCGCGGTCACCCCAGCGTGGTGATCCTGCCGGCGCTGTTTGCCTGGCTGTCAGGCCAGCCCGCCGCCAGCGTGGAACAGTTCTGTGATGCCTATGTGGTGGGGGTGGAAACGGCCGGCCGGCTGGGACTGGCGGCCAGCCAGCAGCACTATGCGCTGGGCTATCACAACACCGCGACGCTGGGCACCCTTGCCGCCGCCGCGGCGCTGGCTCGTTTCCTCGGCCTGTCCGCTGCCGCCACCGCCAGCCTGCTGGGGATCGCGGCTACCCAGGCCAGCGGTTTACGCGCTCAGTTTGGCTCGGCGGTAAAACCGCTGCATGCCGGCCTGGCGGCGGAACGTGCGGTGACCTCGGCCCAGCTGACGCTGGCTGGCATGACGGGCCGACCAGAAAATGTGATTGAGTCCTTTCTGGCCGCCAGCAGTGATGGCCAGGCGCAGCCGGAAAAGTTGACGCAGAACTGGGGTCAGCCCTGGCGTATCAGCGCCCCCGGGCTGGAGTTTAAGCCGTTCCCGACCTGCGCCGGTACCCACAGCGCGGCGGAAGCGGCGGGTCTGCTACGCCAGCAGTGGCTGTCCAGCGGCCAGCCGCTTGATGCACTGCTGCGCCAGATCGTGGCTATCGCCGTCGCCTTTCCGCCCGGCGGTGACATTGCCGCCCCGGTCACGGTACCAGTCAACGGTATCGAAGCGCGCTTTAGCCTCGAATATGTGATTGCCGCGATGTTGATTTACGGCGATCTGCGGTTGTCAGATTTTGCCGAAGGCGATGTTAATCCGGAGATTATGCCGCTGGCCGCCCGCGTTCGCCGTATGCCGGATCCTTCTGCGCCGCCGGATGCCCTCAATCCGGCACAGCGCTTTCACCGCGTGACGCTGTCGCTGGCGGATGGCAGCACACGGCATCAGCAGCGCACGCGGCAGGAATCGCTGGCGGAGGGCGTTGATGTCGGGCGTAAACTGCGACTGGCACTGGGTGACAGCTCACCGGAACTGCTGGCGCACAGCGCGCTGCGCTCAACCGCCGATTTGCAGGCAGTGACAGACGCACTGCTGCAAAGTCTGCGGCCATAGCGGCTTAGTGTGGCGGAATAAAAGCCCGCACCGGCGGCCGTTCGCCCCTGAATTTCCGCACCTGCACCACCGTAATCTGTCCGCTGCAGCCCTGGGTCAGGGAGGAGGTGCCGATGTCCAGCGTCAACACGTTCGGATTACCGTGACGGCATAACGGGCGGGCGGCGGCAGGATCGACCGGATCGTACCAGGCACCGGTAGGCAACTGCAGCACGCCAGCCATGATGCTGTCGGTGACGCGGGCACTGGCAAGCACGTGGCCGCGATCGTTGTACAGCTCAATCAGATCGCTCTCGGCGATAGCCAGCCGGGCCGCATCCTGCGGATTGAGGCTGCACACTTCCCGTCCGTCGCGCTTACCGCTCAGGCTAAAGTCGCCAAAATCGAGCTGGCTATGCAGGCGCGTCGCTGGCTGGTTGGCAATCAACCAGAAGGGATGATCAGCCGTCGGCTTTTGCTGCGGCTCACGCCACACCGGATGTCCCGGACAGTTTTGATAGTTAAAGCTGGCGATGGTGGCGGAGAAGATCTCAATTTTTCCGCTTGGTGTCGGCAGCGGTGCGGCATCAGGATCGGCACGAAACGCGTTGATCATCCGGCCACCATCCTTTAACTGCGGCAACGTCAGCACGCCCTGCTGCCAGAACGTGTCGAAATCCGGAATCGATACCTGATGTGCCGCCAGTTTTTGCTGTAGCTGATGGTAATGATGTTGCAGCCAGCCACGCGCATCACGCCCTTCGGTAAACGCCTCTTCCCTGCCGAGCCGCCGCGCCAGTTCACTGAAAATCGTGTAGTCATCGCGCGCTTCAGCATAAGGCGCAGCCACCGGCTGCATCGCGATTAAATGCCGATCGGTTGGCGCACCGCCGATATCTTCCCGCTCCAGCGTCATGGTGGCGGGCAACACAATATCGGCATGGCGAGCGGTGGCGGTCCAGGCGCTCTCATGCACGATAAAAGTATCGAGCTGACAAAAAGCCTGACGCAGGCGCGCCAGATCCTGATGATGATGAAAAGGATTGCCGCCCGCCCAGTAAGCCAGACGGATATGGGGATAGCGCAGCTGACGGCCGTTGTAATCAAATCGGGTGCCCGGATTCAGCAGCATATCGGCAATCCGCGCCACCGGAATAAAGCGGTCGATGCCATTTTTACCCTGCGGTAAGGCCGGAAAGCTGACCAGATTATGGTGTTTGCCATAATGGCCCAGCGCGCCAAGCGCATAGGTGTAGCCGCCGCCGGGCAGGCCGGGTTGGCCGAGTGCCGCCGCCAGCACCAGGCCGAGCCACACCGGTTGTTCGCCGTGCTCGGCGCGCTGTAACGCATGCGCCACCGTCACCAGCACCCGTTTGCCGTGCAGCTGACGGGCGAACTGTCTGATAACGTCGTGGCTGACGCCACAGATGCTGGCCGCCCAGTGCGCATCGCGCACTACGCCATCCTCTTCACCGCGCAGATAAGCCACCATCTCTGGCCAGCCGACGCAATAACGGGCCAGAAACGCCTCATCGGTTAACGCCTCTTCGATCAGCACTGCCAGCAGACCGAGCATAAACGCCGCATCGGTGCCGGGTCGCAGTGCCAGCCACTCGCCCCGCGCGTCGTCCGGCAGATCGCTTTTCAGCGGACTGACCGAGATAAAGCGGGTTCCGCGCCGCGCCGCCTGCTGCATAAAATCACGTTCGGTATGCTCACTCAAACCGCCACTGGCGACCTGAGAATTTTTCAGCGCCAGTCCGCCAAAGGCCAGCACGATATCGCTGTGGCTGGCGATCTCTTCCCAGCTCACGCCACGGCGGGCAATTTCGTTCATCTCACCGACGATGTGCGGCAGCAGCACCGAGGCCGCGCCGGAACTGTAACTGTTGACTGACCGGACATAACCGCCGAGCGTGGTGTTAAGAAAGCGGTGCACCTGACTTTGTGCATGATGGAAGCGACCGGCGCTGGACCAGCCATATGAGCCGCCAAAAATTCCGGCCGGCCCCCAGGTCTGCCCGACCCGCGAGAGTTCCTGCGCCACCCGTTGCAGGGCGTCGTCCCAGTCGATGGCGATATAGTCATCGACCCCGCGACGCGAGTCGGGACCCGGCCCATTCTCCAGCCAGCCACGCCGCACCATCGGGCGGGCAACCCGCGCCGGATGATTGAGTGCCTGCTGGAAGTTTTGCAATAAAGGACTGGGATGAGGATCGCCCTCGAACGGAGCGATAATCAGGCGATCGCCTTCGCGCCGGGCATGAAAAGCCCCCCAATGCGCGCTGTGCATTACCGGTTTCTGCGTCATCACGTTTCCTGGCTTACGGGCAACAAAAAACGCTGCTTACAGCACCGTTGCAATAAAGTTTCTGACCCGTCCGTTGGCCGGATCGTCGAGCACCTGTTGTGTCGGACCCGCGGCGATAATTTTGCCGCTTTCCATAAACACAATGTTGTCCGCCACTTCGCGAGCAAAGCCAATTTCGTGGGTCACCACCACCATGGTGATCCCGGAGTGCGCCAGCTGCTTTATCACCTGGAGCACTTCGCCGACCAGCTCAGGATCGAGCGCGGACGTCGGCTCATCAAACAGCAGCACGCCGGGGTCCATCGCCAGCGCACGGGCAATCGCCACACGCTGCTGCTGACCGCCGGAAAGATTTTGCGGCCACTCCTGCTCGCGTCCGTCCAGACCCACCTGTTTCAGCAACGCCAGCGCTTTGCTGGTCGCCTGCTGGCGGTTCTGTTTTTTCACCCGCATCGGTGCATCAATGATGTTCTGCAAGACGGTGCGGTGCGGGAACAGATTGAACTGCTGGAACACCATGCCGATTTCAGCGCGCTGGCGGGCAATCGCCCGGCTGCTGAGTTCATGCAGCGCCTGGCCCTTTTGCTGATATCCCACCCTCTCTCCGCCAATACGGATGGTGCCGCCATCGAGCTTTTCGAGGTGGTTGATACAGCGCAGCAGAGTCGATTTACCCGAACCGGACGGACCGAGGATAACGGTCACCGAGCCGGCGGGAATATCGAGGTTAACCTCATCGAGAATGGTCACGCCGGAGAAGCGCTTGGTGACCTTGCGCAGTGCGATCGCTTCAGCCATTGCTGGTGCTCCTTGCGGTTTTCAAGCCAGAAAAACGCGCCAGTGACGGCCATAAACGGCGCGTTTCACGGCGGGTGACGCCGCGGCCAAAATAACGTTCGACGTAATATTGTCCCACCGACAACACCGAGGTCATCAGCAGATACCACAGCGTCGCGACCAGCAGCAGCGGGATCACTTCATAGGTGCGCTGATAAATAATCTGCGCCGAGAACAGCACGTCCTGCAGTGAGATCACCGATACCACCGCGGTGGTTTTTAACTGGCCGATAATTTCATTACCGGCGGGCGGCAGAATGGCACGCATTGCCTGCGGTAACACGGTATAGCGGAAAATCTGCGCCGGGCGATAACCGAGGGCGCGTGCGGCTTCAACCTGCCCATTACCCACGCTCTGGATGCCGGCACGCACAATCTCTGCGGCATAAGCAGACTGATGCATCACCAGCGCGATCACCGCGGCGCTGAACGGGCTGACCAGCGCATTGGACTGGGCGCTCCAGATCTCGCCATAGCCGGGGATCGACAGCGCGATTTTGGGATAAAGGGCCGCGATGTTGTACCAGAGAAACAGCTGCACCAGCATCGGCACGCCGCGGAAAAACCAGGTATAGGCCCAGCTTACCGCGACCAGCACCGGGTTGGCGGAGAGGCGCATCAGCGCCAGCACCGTGCCGAAAGCAAACCCCAGCACCACCGAAATCGCCGTCAGTTGCAGCGTCATTAACACACCCTGCAGAATGGAGGGCGCGGTAAAGTTCGCCGCAATCACGTCCCACTCAAAGCGTGGATTGTTAATCATCGAGTTCGCCATCGCCACCACGCACAACAGCACGACCAGCGCACTCAGCCAGCGTCCATAGTAGCGTTTACCGACAATTCTCAGATCGTCGGTGTGGTCATCAGGCGCACTCATTTGAAAATGTCCTGATTACGTCTGGCTTCGGTCACCGCACCAAAGCCAATTCCCCAGTTATCGAGGATTTTCTGGTAGCTGCCATCTTTGATCAGTGAATTCAGCGCCGCCTGAACTGCCGGTTCCAGCGCAGAGTCTTTCGGGAAAGCCACCGAGACCGGCGCATCATTAACGCTGATCTCGCCGCTCATGGTCAGCGGTTTAATCACCTTCACCTGCCACAGCAGCCCTTCATACGGCCCGAGGAACATTGGCACCCGACCGCTGACCACCGCCTGCACGCCGGCCGGACGATCCGGGAAGACAGAAACCTTGATCGGCTGTTTGCCCGCCGCCTCACAGGCTTTGCTGGCCTCCTCCAGCCGGGTCACCTGAGTAGTGCCCGAACCGGCCCCCACCTCTTTGCCACACACGTCGCTGAGTGAGGTGAACGGGGCGATCGCCGCGTCTTTCTTTGAAATGATGCCGAGCCGGCTGGCATTGTAATAGCCGACAAAATCGATCTGTTTCAGGCGGGTTGGCGTGGCGTTGATATTTGATAGCGCCACGTCGTAACGGCCAGTTTTCAGGCCCGGAATGATATTGTCGAAGCCGCCGGTGTCGCGCCACTGTACTGCAATCCCCAGACGTTCACCGACGGCATTCATGATGTCGATTTCACGGCCAGCCAGCGTTTTATTATCGTCTTTATAGAAGGTGGTTGGCGGCGTGTTGGGATTGGTTCCGGCCACAATAAAGCCTCGCTGCGCAATATCGGCCGGTATCAGACTTTTCAACGCCGGATCGGCTTTCACATGCACTGAGCTGTCAGTCGGCACCGATTGTTCGGCAGCGACCGCGCTGTGCGCACTCAGCGCAAGGGCAATAAAGGTCATTCCGGTTATAAATTTCACTGGCATCTTTCTCCTGATATTTAAAAACTTTCCCGGAGGAAAAAAGTATTGAGGTGGCGATGTTTTGTTAACCTCAGAAAGCCAGATAAATCACGCGCTTTAAGGGTGTTATCATCCTCGTGATGGTGTGAACTCATTCTCAGTGAATATATGCAGCGATCACAAATGCTTAAAACAGGAATATTTTGCCGGAATATGGCAATAGTCATTTCGGTGGGCGTGAAACAAAGTATTCGTCCGCAAAGCTCGGACAGTGCTACAGCGGATTAAAAGCCAAAGGCGGCTTTTCCCGTTATGGCACGCCTTTTTCTTAACGCAGATTGAGCAACAGTTAATCAGATTTTGTCTCACCAGGCGGGCGTGAGCGCCTGTCGGTTAGTGAGGCGGATCGGCTGGACGTAGTTGCAGAAAAGGTACGGCCTGGGTTCACTTTATGGCCAGCGCGCAGGCAAGGTATGCCGTTAGCTGCCGCTGTCGATCCGGTGGTTAATGGTGTCGCTGCGGAAAGCGTAGCGTAAATCGGGTGATGCCGTGCGCGCTGCTCACCTCACAGCTGCCCTGATGTAAACGCATAATGCTGCGCACAATTGAAAGCCCTAAGCCGCTGCTGCCCTGATGCCGCGACGCCTCAGCGCGCCAGAAACGCTCAAAAACCCGCGCCTGCTGTTCGGCGCTCAGCGTCGGGCCGTGATTTTCCACCACCAGTTCGATAGCCGTCGTCTGCGCCTTGCTGCAGACGCTCACCGGGGTGCCCGCATCGCCGTAGCGCAGCGCGTTGGCCATCAGGTTAGCCAGCGCGCGTTGCACTAACTGCGGATCGGCCCGCAGTTCGCCCTGCAGTCGCATCTCCAGCCGCATCGCCTTTTCCTCTGCCATATCGGCAAAATAGCTCTGCAGTTTGCCGCCGAGCTGCGCCAGATCGAGAGGTTGTTCATTCAGTGCCTGACTGGCATCTTCGGCTTTGGCAAGAAACAGCATGTTGTCGATCATCTTCGCCAGCCGTTCCAGCTCTTCATAATTAGATCCGAGCAACGTTTGGTAATCGCTCTGACTGCGCGTCTGGCTCAGCGCGACTTCGGTCTGGCCTAACAGCGTGCCGATCGGCGTGCGCAGTTCGTGCGCCATATCGGCAGAAACCTGACTCAACTGCTGATAACCGCTTTCGAGGCGGCTCAGCATCTGATTAAAGGCGGCCACCAGCGGCTGCAATTCAGCCTGAGACTGTTCGGGCATGCGGCGGGATAAATGACGCACATCGATCGCTTCTGCTTCTGCTGCAAGGCGGCGCAGCGGTGACAAACCGCGTCGCACCAGCCAGATGCTGATCGCCGCCACCAGCAACGCCGCCAGCGCAGTTGCCAGCAGGATCTGCTGACGATAATGGTTCAGGGTGTGTGTCCGGTCACGCATCAGGCGGCCGGTGACGATTTCTATCTGCCCGCTGCCATCCCGGGTTGGCGTCAGCGCCGCCGCCGAGATAAACGGCGTACCGTTGGCGCTGACCAGATGATGCACCGACGACAGCGTCAGCGGCTGGTCAGCGGCAACCGGCGTAATTGCCGGCAGAGGACGCTGGCCGGGATTCACTACAATCAGCGGCGGCTGGCCGGGGAAACGCAGCACCAGCAACGACTCGGTATTGCCGAGCATGTTGGCGAACAGGCGAGGTTTCTGCTGAATCAGCGTAATCGCATCTTCATCGCGCAGCAGGGTGCGGATCTGATCGATACGCGTCAGCAGTGCGGCATCATCCCGCACGCCAATCTGCTGAGCCAGTGAGTGATAAAGCGCAAAACCACAGAGTGAAAAAATGGCGATCACCGTGACGCTGAGCATCAGCGACAGACGCAGCGCCAGGGAACGTCGCTTCATGTTTCTGCTTCGCAGCGGTAACCCACACCGTGGACCGTGTGGATCAGCGGCTGGGCAAACGGACCATCAATTTTCTGCCGCAGACGTTTAACCGCCACATCGACCACGTTGGTGTCGCTATCAAAATTCATGTCCCAGACGCGTGAAGCGATTACGGTGCGGGTCAGCACTTCGCCAGGATGCAGCAGGAACAGATGCAGCAGATTGAACTCTTTGTTGGTGAGATCGATGCGCTGCCCGCCACGCTCGACGCGCCGTTTAAAAACGTCGAGCTGCAAATCAGCCAGCCTCAGAATATCCGGCAGCTTCTGCTGGCTGCCGCGCCGCAGTTGCGTACGGACGCGCGCCAGCAGTTCGGCAAACGAGAACGGTTTGACCAGGTAATCATCCGCGCCCAGCTCCAGCCCTTTGATGCGGTCTTCCAGCGTGCCTTTGGCGGTCAGGAAGATGACCGGTGTGTGGATCTGCTTATCCATCGCCGCCATCACCTGCCAGCCATCAAGGCCGGGCATCATCACGTCGAGTAAGATCAGATCATAATGATGCTCGCGGGCATAGAACAGGCCATCAACGCCATTTTCCGCCACGTCGACGATAAAGCCCGCTTCGGTCAATCCTTTGCGCATGTAATCACGAGCTTTGGCCTCATCTTCAATCACCAGAATTTTCATGCGCCTCTTCCTGCCGGTTGTTTTCAGGGCTGCGCCTGGTGCGCGGCTTGCTCGATCAATTTTACGACATCATCAGGATGGGACTGATACACCGAATGGCTGGCACCGGCAATTTCTACCGTATGGCTGTGGGCGCGTCGGGCATACATCCGCTCCAGATCGGGACTGATAATTTTGTCAGCTTTCGCCACCATGTACCAGCTGGGTCGGGTTTTCCACGCCGGATCGGCAATGTTAGCGGTGAACACCGCGGCGTTGGTTGGCATCTGCGCATGCGCTTCAAAGTCGGCCTGCGCGGCGGGCAGGTCGGCAGCGAAATCGCTGTGATAATACTGTGGCGCAATGGTCAGATAGCCATCGGCCGAGCGGGCAAACGGATGTGCGCTGTTGGGAAATTTTTTACCGTTGCTGGCCTCGGTTTCACCGTTATCCGGCGCATGGGCGGCAATGTAGACCAGCCCCGCCACTTTACTGTCGTTACCGGCTTCACTGATGATCGCCCCGCCGTAGCTGTGACCGACCAGGATCACCGGGCCATTCTGCTGATCGATAATCCGTCGCGTCGCCGTTACATCTTCTGCAAAGCTGGTCAGCGGCTGTTGTACCAGCGTCACCTGATATCCATCATGGGTCAGCCGGTCATAGACCGGACGCCAGCCCGCGCCGCCAACAAAAGCGCCGTGTACCAGCACAATATTTTTTACCGGCTGCGCCTGCGCCTCACCACCGACGATAGCCAGCAACATGCCCACGGCCAGAGTAATGCTGTTCAGTTTCATCTTCGTGCTCCTGATTAGAAAGGTTCGCCTACAGGATAGGAAACCCACTCTGACATCAGGGTGAGCGAGTTATGACAAAACAATGACAGCGGCTGGCGCGGGGCTTATTCGGGCCGCTTTCTGCAATAGTCTTTATGATCAATCCTGCTGCTTCAATACCCCGTGACCTTTGAACAACATCATTATATTCACAGGAAATTTGATGCTGAAACGTTATTGCAAAATTCATCTGCTATTCATTTCGTTCATAATGCAAAAATACAGCTTTAGCTGTCGTCAGATAAATTCTTTCATCGCACCATCGGAATTACGCCGCTGTTCTGCCTGAAACCGGCGTAATTGTGCCGTCGCTGAAATAACAGGATGGCATAGCGGAAATTTATGCGCGCCAGCTATTTCTGAATGCGTCAGGTCCACTTATTTCTGTGTTTTTTAATAATGAGTCCTGAACAATAGCGACACGAGCAAAATGAGGAAATTCTCAAAAAGATAAGATGACGCCTAAACGCGGGTGAAAAATGGAAAGAGTGCCGATTCGCTTACCCTTCAAATTAACCATTAAAATCAACAACATAAAAAACAATCCAGGCGGCATGAATTTCTCATTATTTGACACTCCTCAAAATTACCGAACAAAATCTTCAATTTCACTTAACTTAAACTTGTGAATTATCAAGAAATTGCTAACGTTAAAACAAATGTTAGCAATTATTGCTATTCCTTAACGCCCGATGCCTGCACCTGATGCCGGGCGCTGTAAGCACGTTATTAGTTTCGCTGTAGCGAATGCAGTTTTCATTCGTCTGATAATCCCGAGGAATCCATGAAATTAACACCTCTAGCCCGCAGTCTGGCCCTGGCCGGTTTACTCTCTACCGCTTCGCTTAGCGTATTTGCTGATGAGGCACAGAAGGACGCCGCACCTGCTACCAAACAGGCCAATGATGCCCTATATCAGCAACTCCCCTTCGATAATAAAAGTGATTTTGCCGATGCCCATAAAGGATTTATTGCCGCCCTGCCTGATGCCGTCATAAAAGGTGAGTCAGGTAATGTTATCTGGGACCCCAAACAGTACGCCTTTATCAAAGAGGGTGAAAAAGCACCGGATACGGTCAACCCGAGCCTGTGGCGTCAGTCTCAGTTGATTAACATCAGTGGTTTGTTTGAGGTTACCGACGGGATTTACCAGATACGCAACCTCGACCTCTCCAATATGACCATTATTGAGGGCAAAGAAGGCGTCACCGTGGTTGATCCGCTGGTTTCAGCTGAAACCGCCAAAGTTGGCATGGATCTTTATTTCAAAAATCGCGGTAAGAAACCGGTGGTGGCAGTGATCTATACCCACAGTCACGTTGACCACTATGGCGGCGTGCGTGGCGTTGTCGATGAAGCTGACGTCAAATCGGGCAAGGTGAAAATCTATGCACCGGCCGGCTTTATGGAATCTGCCGTTTCTGAAAATATCATGGCAGGCAACGTCATGAGCCGTCGCGCCAGCTACATGTACGGTAACCTGCTGAAAGCCGATGCGAAAGGCCAGGTCGGGGCAGGTCTCGGCACCACCACCTCAGCCGGTACGGTGACGCTGATCGCCCCGACCGATTACGTCACCAAAACCGGTGAGAAACGCGTCATCGATGGTCTGACCTACGATTTTATGATGGCCCCTGGTTCTGAAGCCCCGGCTGAGATGCTGTGGTTTATCGAAGAGAAAAAGGTCATCCAGACAGCCGAAGACGTCACCCATACCCTGCATAACACCTATTCGCTGCGCGGTGCCAAAATTCGTGAGCCGCTTCCCTGGTCCAAGTACATCAATGATGCGATTAACCGCTGGGGCGACAAGGCAGACATCCTGATGGCGCAGCACCACTGGCCAACCTGGGGCAATGACAATGTTAACAAGCTGCTAAAAAGTCAGCGCGATCTGTATCGTTACATTAACGACCAGACGCTGCGGATGGCCAACGAAGGCCTGACGCGTGATGAGATTGCCGCACAGTTCAAGCTTCCGCCGTCACTGGCCACCATGTGGGCTAACCGCGGTTACTACGGCTCGGTCAGCCACGACGTAAAAGCAACCTACGTGCTGTACCTCGGCTGGTTTGACGGCAACCCGGCAACGCTTGACGAACTGCCGCCGGAAGATGCCGCGAAGAAATACGTTGAGTACATGGGCGGTGCCGACAGCATTCTGCAGAAGGCCAAATCGGATTACGACAAAGGGGATTACCGCTGGGTCGCCCAGGTGGTCAGTAAGGTGGTATTTGCCGATCCGGATAATAAAGCCGCGCGTAACCTGGAAGCCGATGCGCTGGAGCAGTTGGGCTATCAGGCTGAATCCGGCCCGTGGCGTAACTTCTACCTGACCGGCGCGCAGGAACTGCGTAACGGCGTGAAACAGCTGCCGACGCCGAATACCGCCAGTCCGGACACGGTCCGTGCCATGACGCCGGAAATGTTCTTCGATTACCTGGCGCTGCACATTAACGGTGAAAAAGCCGCCAATGCCAAAGCGGTGCTGAATGTGGACTTTGGCGGCGACGGCGGCAAGTACAAGCTGGAGCTGGAAAATGGCGTGCTTAACCACACGGCAAATTCGTCAGCACAGAATGCGGATGCAACCCTGACGCTTTCCCGCGAAACCCTGAATAAAGTGATCCTGAAAGAGGAGACGCTGAAACAGGCACAGGATAAAGGCGAAGTGAAAATCACCGGCAACGCCGACAAGGTTAACGAGCTGCTGGGCTACATGGATAAGTTCGACTTCTGGTTCAACATGGTCACGCCGTAAAAACCCAGCCGGTAGCGTAATGCTACCGGCTTTGTATTTAGCGACTGACGTTCCGGGATGATTTTCAATGAAAACTGCAAAGATGAGCGCCGCGTGCCTGCTTTTTTCTTCGCTTGCTGGCAACGCGTACTCAGCCGATCCGCCGGCAGACGCCGCCCAGGCTAATAACCCGCTGGCAAACATGACTGCATTTAACATGCAGAATTATTACATCGGTGACGTCAGCGAAAGTGACAAAGACGCCAACCAGTTCTGGTTCCGCTACGCACAGCCTTTCTCGCTGGGCGAAAGCAAGTGGCTGCTGCGCGCCTCGCTGCCGATCAATACCTACCCTTCTCCGCCCACCGGCGGACATCAGACCGGGCTGGGCGACCTGAACCTGTTTACCGCTTATCTGATCGATACCGGCAATCCGGCCGTCAGCTTTGGTTTTGGCCCGCAGATCACCGCGCCCACCGCGACCGAAAATTCACTCGGCAGCGAGAAATGGTCCGCCGGGCTGGTCAACGTGCTGTTTGATGCCAGCTCACCGAAAATTCAGTATGGCTATCTGGCTTCCTGGCAGCACAGCTTTGCCGGTGAGGGTGACCGCAGCGACGTTAACCTCGGCGCTTTCCAGCCGTTCGTTTTTTATCAGCTGGGCGGCGGCACCTATCTGCGTGCCGCGCCTATCTGGAATTATAACTTCCAGAACGACAGCTATGGCGTGCCGCTGGGACTGGGGGTCGGACAGGTCATCAAACAGGGTAAAACGGTTTATAACTTTTTTGTTGAGCCGCAGGCATCGGTCGCCGACGACGGGCCGGGACAGCCTCGCTGGCAGATTTTTGCCGGCCTTAACCTGCAGTTCCTCAACTGATAGCCGGGGAAACCCCGGCATTTTTACCGGCGCAGAAAGCAGAATATTTCGCGCCAGCGGCCGGATGCTTTCAGCAAATCTGGCAAATTTTACCGTTTAGCGGAGCCCGAAAATGAACCTTGCCACAGCCGCTATTGGCTCACTGTTACTGTTATCAGCGCTGCCGGCGGCATCATCGCCGTATCAGAATCTGGAATACGCGCTAAAGGAACAGAAGATTATTGCTGACCTGCGGACACACTGCGCCCTGGGGAAAAATATCCCGGATGAAAAAATCCGCTCAGCATTTCTCAGTAATGAAAACAGCCATCAGCTGATCCTTACTGCAGCCGACGCGCTCTCTGCGGGTAACCAGCAGGTTTACGCAGAATCTTTAGAACAGATCCGGTGTCCTGACATCAGATAAGCCGGCCACAGTCATCATCTTCCGGAGGCATTATGCTGCGAATTACTGGGCTGCTGGCGTTACTTGTATTTTCCGCTTCATCACCGGCCAGCGGACTTTATCTTTACGAAATAGGTACCGATGACATAGGTCTGGCCGGAGCCGGTCAGGCAGCCCGCGCCCAGGATGCCTCAACCCTGTTCACCAACCCGGCGGGCATGACAATGCTGCCTGATAAAATGCTGACTCTCGGTGCGCAGGCCCTGTATGGCGATGCGCCTTATCATCTGGACGATGACGCCCGGCTCAGCGGCAACAGCCCTGGCAATGTTATTGGCTGGTTTCCCGGTGGCAGCGCTTTTTACACCCAGCGGATATCACCGACCCTCAGTGCTGGCGTCGGCTTTTATGGCAACTACGGGCTGGGTCTGCACTTTGGTGACTGGGCCGGTGAGAATCTGGTCAGGGACAGTACGCTACTGGCGGTCACCCTGATGCCTGCACTGGCCTGGCAACTCAGTGACGCCGTTTCGCTGGGTGCAGGTGTCGGGATTAACTATGGCCTGCTAAAAATCAAGCGCGCCCGCGGCGATGAACTCTCCGATCACGACTGGGCTCTCAATGGAAAGATCGGTGCGCTGTGGCAGTTTACCCCGCAGACGCGGGCCGGATTAACCTATACCAGCCGGACAAACTATCACTTCAATGTTAACAACACCGTCCGGCTTGACCAGCTCAATAACTCCCCGTCCTGGACACTACCGATCGCCGCCACCGTCAATACGCCTCAGCAGATCATGTTGAGTCTGTTTCATCAGCTGAATGACCGCTGGGCTGTGATGGGCGATGCGGGATGGCAGGACTGGAGTGATTACAGCAACAGTGAAATAACCGTGGCCGGTAACCAGGTGGGTGACAACGGTCGTCTGCGTGATACCTGGCACCTCGCGCTGGGCACCCAATTCAGGCTCACCTCTGACTGGACGCTGAATACCGGCGTTGCCTTCGACAGCAGCTTCTACCGCAACCAGCAGGATACCTCCCTGACCATGCCGTCCGGTGATACCTGGCGCTGGGGCGCGGGTGCGCGTTACCAGCTCGATGCTGCCAGCAGCATCGGCGCGGCCTTCGAATACGCGCACATTGACTCGTCACAGGTCTCATCGCCGCTGATTAAAGGGCGTTACGACAACCCTGCTCTCTACTTTTTTGGCATCAACTACAGTCGGACATTCTGAGCCGGCAAACCAAGGAGGCGCATCACATAACGTAGCATCGAACGATCTGACCGGACGGGTAAAAACCTTGCCCGTCCTATGAGAGTCCACTTGACTGGAGCACAGAAATGTCAAACGTGCCATTTTGCAAATCGCTGCTCGCCTCAGTGCTGTCTGTCGCCTGTTGTGCAACCAGCGCCTATGCAGCACCGGCGAGCAACACCCCGACGGCGCCGGAGCAGAACAATCAGAAGCCCAACATCGTCGTCATATTCGGTGATGATATTGGTTACTGGAACCTCAGCACCTACAACCAGGGCATGCTGGGCTATCAAACGCCGAATATTGACAGTATTGCGGCGGAAGGTGCCAAGTTCACCTCCTACTACGCAGAGCAGAGTTCCACCGCTGGCCGTTCTTCGTTCATTACCGGTCAGATGCCGTTCCGTACCGGGATGAGTAAGGTCGGCATGCCTGGCGCGCCACAGGGTTTGCAGAAAGAAGATCCGACCATTGCCAGTATTCTCAAGCAGCTGGGTTATGCGACCGGTCAGTTCGGGAAAAACCACCTTGGCGATCGCAACGAGTTTCTGCCGACCGCCCATGGTTTCGATGAATTCATGGGCAATCTTTACCATCTTAACGCCGAAGAAGAACCGGAAAACCCCGATTACCCGAAAGATCCTGAATACAAAAAACAGTTTGGCCCGCGTGGCGTCATTAAGTCTTCTGCCGACGGGAAAATTGAGGATACCGGTCCGCTCAATGTCAAACGTATGGAAACCGTCGATGAAGAGACGCTGGCGGCTAACAACGACTTCATGGAGCGGCAGGTCAAAGCCAATAAACCGTTTTTCACCTGGTACAACACCACCCGTATGCATAACAAAACCCACATCAAACCGGCCGATAAAGGCGTAACCGGTTTGGGTGACTATGCCGACGGCATGGTGGAGCACGACAAAATCGTCGGTGAAGTGCTGAAGAAAATTAAAGATCTCGGCATAGCAGACAACACCATTGTGGTTTACACCACGGACAATGGCCCGATGACGGCCACCTGGCCTGATGCGGGCATCACCCCGTTCCGCGGTGAGAAAAATACCGGCTGGGAAGGCGGTTTCCGCGTGCCCGCGATGGTGAAATGGCCGGGACATATCAAGCCCGGCACCCTGATCAACGACATTTTCGGCAGTAATGACTGGTTCCCGACCCTGGTGGCCGCAGCGGGCGTGCCGGACATCAAACAGCAGTTACTGAAAGGCTACAAAACCAGTGCCATGACCTACAAAGTGCATCTTGATGGCTATAACCAGCTTGATTTCATCACCGGTAAAACCCAGGAGGATCCGCGCAAAGAGTTCTTCTACTGGAGTGATGACGGCGATCTGCTGGCGATGCGTTACGGGCGCTGGAAAGCACACTTTATGATTCAGGAACGTTCAGGGATGGACGTGTGGAAATACCCGTTCGTCAAACTGCGCGTCCCGTTGATCTTTGACCTGAAAATAGACCCACTGGAAAAAGGCACTGATGGCATGGATTACAACCATTGGTTCTACGATCGCCTGTTCCTGCTGGGCGGTGCGCAGAAATATGCCACTGAAATGCTGCAGAGCTTCAAAGAGTTTCCGCCACGTCAGAAACCGGGTTCATTCACCGTGTCTGATGTGTCGAAACTGATTGAGGAAGGCAGTCCGGCTACCAACTGATGCTCTGACCACATTACCGGGTGACATCCTTCACCCGGTTATCAGGAGGCGTTCATGAAGTACAGCACTACTCTGCCGGTTAAACCGCTCCCGACAGCGGAAAAGTTCAGTGGCAAAGGGCCGGCTTACACACGCCGTTTTCACGTGATGGCAAAACCCACCGGATCGCGGTGCAATATTGACTGTAACTACTGTTTTTACCTGCATAAAGAACAGCTTCTGGAACAGGACAGACACAGCGGGATGAGCGATGAGGTGCTGGAAACCTTCATCCGGCAATACATTGACAGCCAGGATGGCGAACAGGTGGTGTTCTCCTGGCAGGGCGGTGAACCGACCCTGATGGGACTTGAGTATTTTGAAAAGATTGTCGTGTTGCAAAAGAAATATCAGAAGCCGGGTCAGCGCATTGAAAACGATCTGCAGACCAACGGCATTCTGATTAATGACCACTGGGCGCGCTTCCTGCGCCAGCATAATTTCCTGGTCGGCATTTCGATTGATGGCCCGGCTGAGCTGCACGATCGCTATCGCGTTACCCGCAGCGGAAAACCCACCTTTGAGAAAGTCATGGAAGGTGTCGCTGCGCTGAAACGACATCAGGTTCCGTTTAACGCCTTAGTCACCGTCAACCGCACCAATGCCCGCTTCCCGCTGGAGGTCTACCGCTTTCTGACCCGCGAGTTGGGTGCCACCTACATCCAGTTCAATCCCTGCGTTGAGCCGGTCGATTTTAAACAAACCGCGCCGCAGTTCTGGCGGGATGACAGCATACCGGTGATCGGTACCCGTCGCGCCAGACCCGGCGACCTTGATTCAATTGTCACCGACTGGTCAGTAGATCCGGATGACTGGGGCCGCTTTCTGATTGCGGTGTTCGAAGAGTGGGTAAACAACGATTTAGGCCGCGTTCAGGTCAACCTGTTTGAAACCGCGGTGGCACAGACCATGGGCATGCCGGCGCAGATCTGTATCACTTCAGAGTTCTGCGGCAAAGGGCTGGCGATTGAAAAAAACGGTGACATCTTCTCCTGCGATCACTACGTCTATCCCGAATACAAATTAGGCAATGTGCAAAGTACTAAGCTGGCGCACATGGCCTTTTCCGAGCGACAAAAGGCTTTTGGCCTGGGTAAACGCGATACGCTGCCCGCAGCCTGCAAACGCTGCCCCTACCTGAAACTCTGTTACGGCGAATGCCCAAAAAACCGCATCGTCAGAAGCGAGGAAGGTGAAACGGGGATGAATTATCTCTGTCCCGGCATCAAAGCCTTTTTTAGCTATGCGCAGCCGATGCTGGTTGGCATCGCGACGCTGCTGAAACGACAGACGGTGGAACCTGCATAATGACTAATCGTGAAAAGCTGCTGGCGCTGGAAGCCAGTATGAATAAACAGGTCATCGGACAGCAGGAGCTGGTACGAATGCTGATCGTAGCCTTACTGTGTGACGGTCACGTACTGCTGGAAGGGTTGCCGGGTCTGGCGAAAACCCGTGCGGTGCGTGAACTGGCTCGTCATATCGAAGGCGAATTCCGCCGCATCCAGTTCACCCCTGACCTGCTGCCGTCAGACATTACCGGCAGCGAAATCTATCAGCAAAATGCCACGCGCGAAGAAGATCAGTTTCGGTTCCGTCCTGGCCCGGTGTTCGGCAACATTATCCTCGCTGATGAGATCAACCGCGCCTCAGCCCGCGTGCAATCCGCGCTGCTGGAGGCGATGGAAGAACGCCACGTTACCGTGGCGGGCAATACCTGGCCTTTGCCGGGGGTTTTTATGGTGCTGGCAACACAAAACCCGGTCGATCAGGAAGGGACCTGGCCCTTACCTGAAGCGCAGCTTGATCGTTTCCTGATGAAGGTAATTGTCGATTACCCCTCGAAAGAAAATGAGCAGTTAGTGATGCAACTGGTGCGCGCTGAGCAACAGGCAAAATATCAGCAAAAACAGCCTGACAATCCCCCTCCTGAAACTGACCCGTTGCTGATCAGCCAGCAGGATATCGCCGAATGCTGGCGTGAAATCGCCGCTATCTACGTTGCTCCCACCGTTGAGCAGTACATTGTCAATCTGGTTGAAATGACCCGTCATCCCGATCGGGTCAGTGACACTTTTGCCGGTTATATCAGCCTCGGCGTCAGCCCGCGCGGTACGCTGGCACTGGATCGCTGTGGCCGCGCCTGCGCATGGCTGGATGGACGTGATGCGGTGTTACCGGAAGATATTCAACGCATCGCACCGGCTGTGCTGCGCCATCGACTGCTGCTGAGCTATCAGGCAAATGCCGATAACTGCACGCCCGACCAGGCGATCGCTATGCTCCTCAAAGCAGTGGTGCCGTGATGTCAAAGCCGCTGACGCTTGAACTGGCTGACCTGATGGCGCTGGCGGGTGACGCACAGCGACTGGATAATCCACCGGGACAAATTCCCCCCGGTGCGTTAACCGGGGAGCGTGTCTCCCGCCAGCAGGGCCGTGGCCTCAACTTCGATAGCCTGCGCCGCTACCAGCCGGGTGATGACGTCAGGCTGATCGACTGGAAAGCCACCGCACGCCTGCGCTCGCCGTGGATCCGCCTCTACAATGAGGAGCGCGAACGGCCGGTCTTCATCCTGGTGGACCAGCGTCTGGAGATGTACTTCGGTACCCGTTTTCAGATGAAATCGGTGGCGGCCGGAAACATTGCCGGCTTACTGGCCTGGCGAAGCTGGCATGATGGTGACCGGCTGGGCTGCGCGGTACTGGGTGATGATGAACTGGCCCTGCATCCCTGCCGTGCGCCCAAACGCAGCCTGATGCCGATTCTCACCGATATCCAGCGTCTGAACGCGCAGCTTCCCGCCCATTATGCGCAACATCCCCGACAAACCGTCTCGCTGTCAGAGGCGCTGCAACGTATCGTCCGCCTGCTGCCGTCAGGCTGCTGGCTGGGGATCATCAGTGACTTTCACGATTTGGATGCGCGCTGCGATGCGGTGCTGGCTCACCTGCGCCGCCGCTGCGACATTACCGCCTTTGTCACGCTTGACGATCTTCATCGCCGCCTGCCGTCGCACGGTGAACTGGCGGCTTATTACCATGAGGTAAGCACCACACTGACGCTGACCTCACACCTCAGCGACCGCATTCAGCACAGCGTTACCGGGCGACTGTCGCAGCAACAGCGCCGGCTACAGCGCGCGGGGATCGCAGTGAAAACTATCGTAACCGGTGAGGCCGTGCTGCCACAGCTACAGCAGGAGGATGCGCATGCTGGCAAAAGGGTTTAGCACTCCGGAACTGGCGCATCCAGCGCTGCCAGCTGCGGCCTCATGGTTGCCGCTACCACCAGGCTGGACGGTGCTCGGCGTCATCGTGTTGCTGATAATGTTTATTGCCTTGCTGAGCATGCTGGCGCGCTTTCGCCGCAACCGCTGGCGGCGCGAAGCACGTAAGCAACTTCCCCAGCAACAGGTGGATGGCTGGATAACATGGGTTAAACGGGTGCTTCTGGTGCAACACCCGCGGGCCCGGGTCAGCCAGTGGCGGTCGCCGGAACAGATTCTGGCGCAGACACCGCTCGATGAAGAGCTGCGCGCGCTAATGTGCCGTCGTTATTGTCAGCCTGACAATCAACTGGAAAGTGCTGTCAATCAGCGTATTGCGACGCAGTTGCGCCACTGGCTGGAGACGCTGCCCCATGTCTGAATTTTTATCACGGATCGATTTTGCCTGGCCGTGGGCGGGCGTGCTGCTGTTTTTACCGCTGATTACCCACTATCTGCTCCCGGCGAAGCGACCGGTAAGTGAACAGGTGCGGGTACCCTTTTTACCCGCACTGGCTGAAACCCTGCAGCTTTCAGCCCCGGCGCCGCAAACCAGCTGGCGTCACCGTCTGCTGTTCTGGATAGTCTGGATCTTAATGATTGTTGCACTGGCCCGGCCCGAATATCTGATGCCGCCGAAAACGATAACAAAACCGATGCGCAACATCGTACTGGTGCTGGATGTCTCCGGTTCAATGGATAAAAACGACGGTCAGGACGGTCAGACGCGTTTACAGGCGGTACAGCAAACGGTGCGCACCTTTATCAGCCAGCGCAAAAACGATCGTATCGGTCTGGTGATTTTTGCCAGCCAGGCGTGGCCTTTTGCGCCGATCAGCGAGGACAAGCAGGCGCTACAGGCACGCATCAGTCAGCTCGCACCGGGCATGATTGGGCAGCAGACTGCAGTGGGTGATGCGCTGGGCGTGGCGGTTAAACTGCTGGATCACAGCCTGGACGCTGACGCATCAAAAATGGCGATTCTGCTGACCGATGGCAATGACACCGCGTCTCAACTGGCGCCTGACATCGCCGCGCAGCTTGCCGCTGCGCATCACGTTATGGTGCATACCATCGCCTTTGGTGATGTTAACAGCAGCGGCGAAGATAAAGTTGATACGGCGCTGCTGGACACTATCGCCCGGATTACCGGCGGTAATGCCTGGCGCGCGGCGACTAACCGCGATGCGCTGGCGCAGGTCTGGCAGCAAATTGATGCGCAGACGCCGGAACAGGTGAAAACGCTGGGCTTATCCTGGCATCGTCCGCTGTTCGTCTGGCCGTTAGCCGTTGCGCTGCTGCTGTTACTGCTGTTTTCGATCGGCAGCACGATGATGAGGCGACGCGCATGAGTGATTTCCACTTCCTCTATCCCTGGCGACTACTGGGTTTGTTGCTCTGTCCGCTGCTGTTCTTTTTCGCGCAGCGCTCAGGCAGTGCCTGGCATCGTGTCATGGAAAAACCGTTTGCCGCGGCGCTGATCAAAGGTCAGCGCGCACGCGCACGCCAGGTGCTGCCGTGGCTCTTTGGCTTCGGGATATTGGCGTTAGCCGGTCCGAGCTGGCAACGCGACCTGCCTGCCGCCTTCACGCCCGAAAACAATGTCATGGTGATAATGCAGCAGGATCTCAGCATGCTGGCACAGGATGTACCGCCTGACCGCCATCAGCGCATGCAGCAGAAGATCGCCGCGTTAATGGCGCAAATGCCCGGCAGCCATTTTGGTTTGGTGGTCTACAGCGCCAGTGCCTGGCTCACCACCCCGCTAACCCACGATGCGGAATTTTATAACCTGTTCCTGATGGCACAGCAGCCGACACTGGTGCCACAGGGTGAAGGCTCGGGACTGAGACAGGCTATAGGGCTGGCGCTAAAAAACCTGCCCGCTTCACCGGAAGCCCCGCGCGCGCTGATACTGGTGGCTGACAGTATTGCCGCGCAGGACGCTGACTGGCTGCGGCAGCAAAACCTGCCGCTACAGATCTGGGTGGCAGGCACGGCAAACGGTGGACGGTTGCCGGAAGCGCAGGCGTCGCAGGGTATTGATACGCGTCTCAATGTCGCGCGTTTCGAACAGGTCAGTCATGGCGGTATTCCGGTGACGCTGGTTTCTGCCGAAGATGATGACCTTCGCGCGGTCAGCGGCCATATCCGGCAGAGCGTAACGGCGCAACAGAACAGCCGGCAGGATTTGCAGTGGAAGAACAGCGGCTATCTGTTGATCATCCCAATGCTGCTACTGCTGCTGCTCTGGCGACAGCAGCTGTTCTGCCTGGCGGTGCTGATGCTACCGCTGCTCGCCTGGTCACCCGGCAGTTCAGCGGCACTGCTCGACGCGTGGGTTCGCCCCGATGTGCAGGGTCAGTTTGCCTTTGACCGCGGGAACTATCAGGCCGCCGCCGAACGTTTTCAGGATCCGTTACGGCGGGGCATCGCCTTCTATTACGCAGAAGATTATGTCGCGGCACTGGGAGCGTTTCGTCAGGTTCCGGCCAGCGCGGAAAGTCTGTTGTGGATCGGCAACTGCTACGCGCAACAGAAATCCTGGCAGCAGGCACTGACCAGTTATGATCAGGCGCTGAGTTTACGGCCTGAATGGGAAATGGCTCAGCAAAACCGGGCGAAAATTGCGCATATCATCATGCAACTGCGGCAAAAAGAACGCGATCGTCAGGCCGATCAGCATGAGCAGAAGGATGAGGATCCTGATGCGATTAAGCACGATCTCAAACCCGATCAGGGGGTGAACCAGCTGGATATCAAGCCGATCGCCGGGGCTCCGCCTTCGGCGGAACAGTGGTACAGCAACCTCACGCTTTCACCCGGCGGATTACTGGAAAATCTCTACCGTTCAGCCCCGGCGGAGGCACCATGAAGAGACTGCTCGTTTGCCTGCTGTTGCTGCTCAGTCAGCCGGTGCATGCCGAAATGGCCATGACGCGTGAGCTGGTCGCACCCGATCAACTGGTGCCGGGCCAGCCGGTGACCGTTGCCGTGACTTTCTGGACCGACAGCTGGTTTAATCCGCCGCCGCAATGGCCGGAGATGGTGATTGAAAACGGCAATCTGCTTAACACGCCGCTGCCCAATCAGCTGGTAACGCGTAATAGCGACGGTATCAGCTGGAGTGGTATCCGCATGGAACGCCAGGTGATGGCATGGGATCAGGGCACGCTGCGTTTTCCGGCTGCGGATATGGTGATGATCTCTGCGAATCAGCCCCCCAAAACCGTGTCGCTGCCGGTGCTGGAGAAAACGGTCAGCTGGCCCGCCGACGTGCGTCAGCCGGACCGTTTCCTACCCGCCAGCACGCTTGAACTTTCGCAGCAATGGCACATCTACCGCGCCATGGAGGATCAGCAGTTACACGTCGGTGACGTCATTGAACGGGTGGTGACAGTGCGTGCCACTGATGTGATTGCCGTGCAAATCCCGCAACTGCTGTATGCCATTCCCGGTTCCGGTGCGCAGCGTCTGCCGCCGGTAAACAGCAATCTGACGCAGGGACGGGATGAGATCGTCGGCGCGCAGCGTGAAGAACGATTGCGTTACCTGCCCTCTCAGGCCGGTGAACTGGTGATCCCCCCGCTGCGTTTGCGCTGGTGGGATACGCGCCAGCACCAGTGGCAGCTGGCTGAATTACCCGGTGCCCATTACACCCTTGCCGCTGCACGTCCGGCGGGCAGTGAACAGGCGTTGAAAGCCCGTTCGCCCGTCAACTGGCTGCCATGGCTCACAGCAGCAGCGATCGTGCTGCTGCTGATGCTCGCGGGCTTCTTTTCCCGACACCTTGTTAGTCAGAGCCTGCAAAGGCTGGTTCAGCGTCTGCGTAAATACTGGCGGATCGTCCCGCTGCCCGACCTTATTCCCACCAAAAGGCAAAAATGATGAAACTAAAACCCTTGCTGGCGTTGCTGATAACGGCTCATCTCAGTTCGGCTTTCGCGGCAGACGATCCGCTTAACGCATGGAATGACGGCCACGCAAAACAGGCTATCGAACAGTGGGTAAAGGAAACCACCTCATCGAATAGCAAAGATTTCATTCCTGTCAGTCAGCGTTATGTGGTGTTTGATAATGACGGCACATTGTGGCCGGAAGCGCCGCTGACCTTTCAGCTGCAGTTTGTGATTGATGAAATCAAACGCCTCGCCCCGCAACACCCGGAGTGGAATGACAATGCCTTAGTGCAGGCGGTCATTAACAACGACCTGAACGCGGTGAAGCAGTCGGGCAAAAAGGGGCTGATGCAGTTGATGACCCTTACGCACAGCGGTATGACAACGGAGGAATTCAGCCAGCGGGTCAGCAACTGGGTCGGGAGCCATCAGCATGTGCGTTTCGGTTGCCGATATGACCAGCTTGGCTATCAGCCGATGCGCCAGTTGCTGGATTACCTGCGCGATAACGGTTTCAAAACCTGGATTGTATCCGGTGGCGGCATCGATTTTATGCGCGTGCTGGCAGAAAAAATGTATGGCATTCCACCCGAACAGGTTGTCGGCTCCTTTTCGCTGAGTGAATTCTCTCTGACCGATAATGGCACGCAACTGCGAAAAACCATGAACGGTGCTTTCTACGATGACGAAGCGATGAAGCCGGTCGCCATTCATCTGTTCATGGGGCGGCGTCCGGTCGGCGCATTTGGTAACAGCGACGGCGATGTGCCGATGCTGCAGTACACCTCCGCCAATCCGGCCTATAAAACCTTTGGTCTGCTGGTTCATCACACCGATGCGGCGCGCGAATATGCCTACGACGCGCATCCGCCCGCCAGCGGCAAGCTTATCAGCGGTCTCAGACTGGCACCCCAAAAGAACTGGGTGATTGTCGACATGAAAAAAGAGTGGAAAACGGTGTTTGACCCTGCGCAATGCGCCGCGAATCAAAGCAATAAATAAGAGGTTTATCCGGAATTAAACAGGCCAAAACGGGCCGGGAGGCATGCATGAAATACCTGATACCGATTCTGGTAACGCTGCTGCTGTCACCAACGGCAGCACTGGCTAATTCCGCCTATGAAAATCTGGCCTTTGCGCTGAGGCAGCAGAAGATCACCGATGAGCTGCGGCAAAAATGTCAGATACCGGCGTCTGTATCTGATGAACAGTTACGGGCTCGCTTCCTGAACAGTACCCATGATAACTCCGCCGTGCTGTCAGCAGTGAAAGCGCTGTCTGAAAATAATCAGCCGCGTTATCAGACCTTCCTGAGCCAGGTTAACTGTCCTGAATGACGAAAACAGCCTGGGGCAGCCACGCTTCCGGGAAACCCATTAAACGTGAGCCGGAGTGTGACTATGTCAGGTCATTTTGGTAAGGCATGGATTCTCGGGATGTTGGCACTCAGCCAGGGAGCCGTTAGCGCGGAAACTAACGAGCCGCGCGACAAGCTGGATGACGATCCAACAAAGGTGACCACCAAAGCAGGCGTCTCATGGTCAGATACCTACGACCTGGACGACAGCAATCTCTCGTTTTCCGGCTCGGTGGCGCTGGATAAGGCGAAGAAGCTGAATGCGCGGGTTAACAGCGATGCCAGTGAATGGCGGATTGGCGGTTCCTGGCTGTTTCCGGTGGGAATTATCAACTTTAACTTTGGCAAAAACGAGTACACCAACGGTGCTACCCAGACCAACTATTCTGTCGGCACCTTCGTCCCGCTCAGCTATTTCGGCATTGAACCGGCAGGCTTCCAGATATTCCCGATGGCTGGCTATACCTATAACACCGGGGAGATAACCGGCTGCAGTACCGGTAATCCGGCTGACTGCAAAGCGCCTCAGTTCGCCGACGCGATTCCCTCAGAGTATGGTTTCAGCACCATCACCACCTCCGGCAGCAGCGGCTATCTGGGCGCGTTCACGCTGCGGCCCCTGACGCCGGACATCACGATACTCGGCTTTGCGGCAGGATCGTATGGCTCGAAAAATGATGAGGGTGAGAATTACCGTGGGTACTTCGGTGGGCTGGGGATGGGATACCGGTTTGACGCCCACAGTTCCGTTAACCTGCTGACTTTTGTTATGGACAACAATACCTATCTGGACGATCCGGACTCGCGCTTTCTGGTCTCTTATACCTGGCAGTTTGAGTAGCTGATGAAGAGTGGCTGCCAGGCTGAAGCTCAGCCCGGCCGGCAATGAAACCGTTGCGGAGGCGAAATGTTCAAACCTTTGGTGTATTTAGCCTGCTGGCTGATGTTTTTCACCTCGCAGGGGGCAACCGGCGCGGAACCGCGTCAGGCGCCATCGCCGCAGGAGCAGGCACGCACCCTGTACCTGCTCAATCAGCCGGTTGTGATGCTACAGGCAACATTTGGCCTCACCACTCCCGAAGAACGGGTACAGCGGATCGTGACGCTGTTGCGATCGCTCAATGATGATGACCTGACGCAGCCGGTAGAAACGCATAACGTGACGCGTTACCGGCAGCCGGCTGTGCTTTTTTCAATTAACGGCAAACCCTTTATGCTGCTGGCGCAGGGCGATCTGGATGAAGGCGATGACCTGTCACTCGCGCAGGCGGCGGAACGCATCCGGCTGCGGCTGGATGCCCTGCGCCTCTCACTGGGAGAACAATACTCTTCCGGTTATCTTCTGCTTTCTGCGGTGAAGAGCCTGGCGGGCGCGATGCTGCTGGCGTTGTTTATGCTGTTTGCCATCCGCTCCTATGGCTGGCTGAAGCGGCGCTATGCCGCCCGACGCACCCAGCGGAAAAGCATTATCCCCGGCGCACTGCGCGCCTTCCTCGGTCCGATTGAGGTACGGCTGTATGCCACGCTGCTGACCGCGGCTTTCTTCGTGGCCTTTTACCTTTGGGTGAGCTGGGTATTGCGGCTGTTTCCCTGGACAAGGATCTGGGGCATGGAGCTGGGCGGGTATGCAACAGGCCTGCTGCAGCGTCTGGGGATGGCAATATTTTCTGCGCTGCCAGGCCTGCTGATTGTCGTCATCATCGTCCTGATTACGGCGCTGGTGACGCGCTTAATCAGGCTGGTACTAAGGCGGGTTGAGACCGGACAGTTACGTCTGCCGGGCCTGCATCCGGACACGGTGGGGGTGACACGTAAACTGATCGGCGTGGTCATCTGGTTATTCGCGCTGTCAGCGGCGTATCCCTTCCTGCCGGGCGCCAATTCGCTGGCCTTCAAAGGGATCAGCGTGTTCTTCGGCCTGATGCTGACGCTGGGTTCGGCTGGCGTGATGAACCATGCCATGAGCGGGCTGGTGCTGACCTACTCGCGGGCACTGCGCAAAGGGGAAGTGATCAGGATTGCCGATCATGAGGGCGTGGTCAGTGAAGTGGGCATGCTGGCCACCAAAATTCTGACCCGCGAGAATTATGAAGTCACGGTGCCCAATGCGGTGGTGGTCAGCGGCAGGATAGTCAATCTGAGCGCCACGCTAAAAGGCGAAGGGGTCAATATGACCACCAGCGTCACCATTGGCTACGACACGCCGTGGCGACAGGTTGAGGCGATGCTGGAACTGGCTGCCAGCCGCACCGCCGGTATTAATCACGACATCGCGCCGCTGGTGCGCCAGCTGGCACTTCAGGACTGGTATGTGGCGTATGAGCTTCAGGTCCGGCTCCGACCGGGAGAGTCGCTGGCCGGCGTCAGGAGCCTGCTCCACGGCCATATACAGGATGTGTTCAGTGAATTTGGCGTACAGATTATGTCACCGAATTTTATCAGCCAGCCTGAGCAGCCGGTTACCGTGACAACCTCGGACTGGTTTGCGCCGCCGGCGCATAAAGATATCACGAACCCTTCACCACCAGGTTAAGTCGGGTTTACGTTAGCCACCGGTTACGGCCCTGCTGTTTTGCCCGATAAAGCGCCTCATCCGCTCTGGCAATCACACTGGCTACGCTATCCCGACTGGCTGACAGCGCGATGCCCATGCTGACGGTAACCGTTTCGCTCACTGCTGAGGCAGCATGTGGCAGTGCCGCTTCACCCAGGCCTGCCTGAATACGATCAGCAACCCGCGCAGCTTCATCCACAGAGGCCGCGGGCAGCACAACCACAAACTCTTCGCCCCCGTAACGCGCCACCAGATCCGCTGGCGTCCGAACGGATGATTTCAAAACATCGGCCACTTGCGCCAGGCATGCATCTCCCGCCTGATGGCCGTAGTGATCGTTATAACGTTTGAAATAGTCCACATCGAGCATGATCAGCGCAAACGGCACGGCCTGCCGCAGAGCATCATCAAGAAAGCGTTCCATCAGCCGTCGGTTCGCGGTGCCGGTCAGTGCATCCTGATGTGCCATAACATCAAGCCGGGCAATCAGCATCCGGTTCTCCTGATAACGTAACCAGGCTTCATCAAACCAGCGCTGCAGGATAACGCGACCATAAATAAGAATGGCGGTGAGCGTTAGCCAGACCAGTAAAAAGCGGATATTCAGCCGCTGGTTAAGCAGCACGCTGGCTAACAGCGCGGTCAGCCATAGAGGGACGATAAAAAGTAATAAGGCGGGAGGATGATAATACAGCGCGGCCAGCGCGGTGAGCATGAGAATGACGCTGAGCGGCCAGGCAAAAGGCAGCTGCCACCAGACGATAAAGCAGTAGCTACAATAACTCCACATCGCACCGAGAATCAGCAATAACACCGCGCTTAACGTTATTAAGCGCGCAGGTCGACGGTAAACGATAAGGAGTAACAGCAGCGACAGCGCGATAATCGCACCCGCAGTGAGATCTATTAACGGCAATATGTCAGCGTGCGCGCCGATCGACAGGTCAAAGTCACGAATAAGAACATGGCGAAACAAAATGATCAGAGCAAAGCTGACATTCACAAAGGCAAACCACGGAATGCTCACCGATAGCGCCTGTCTGACCATATCCTGATGGTCCTGCCACACTCTGGCTGTATTTACGCTGCGGCGCCTGTTACCCGAATTCTGCACCATCCCTGATAGCCTCAAAAATAATGAAGTATTACTTTCCAGTGTAATTCACAACTGGCCCGGCGGCGGAAAATGTCCGGGCTGGCGGGCTACGCCTTATCAAGGGAGGGAGGATGTCGGATACCGACAGCACTCAGCGGAGGTTCAGCATGCGTTTTTCCACAGTGACGGGTAATACCGGGTTAAGCCTCGGTAAGCAGGCTGTTAGTTCTCCTGCCCTGGCCGCGCCTCACTTTATCGGCAATGCATAACGGATATGCCTTCATCATTGCCTGATGCCATTCCGTGGTTTTAAAGCCTGGCCAGCCAGCGACTGAAGTCTGACTGGAATCAGTCGCGGCTGACCGGGGTTAATTTAAAGCAGGCTGTGACAGACGATGACGGCTGTTATTTCTGACTTTGTTGCTGACTCTCTGCTTCTTTTTGTTTTTTCTTAGCCATGTGATGGCCGACAGCGCAGCCGGCAGCAGCACCTGCAACACCGTGATGCGCAACATGGCCAGCGACACCTCCAACAGCAGCGCCTTTCAGGCATCCCTTCGCCTCAGCCTGCATGCTCATGCTGAAAAGCAGGCCAGCGGCCATAATGCCGAACGTTAACTTCTTCATATTTATTTCTCCATGTAATAACTGGCGTGTTCCAGCTACCTACCAGCATAGCCAGTTAAAATCTGACGCCTTGCCAGAATGGATAAAACTAAAACCTGGTTACCTGTCGTTACGTTTAACCCTGACCCACCGGGATAATCAGGCGCTTTGCGGGTGATCACATCAGGCAGTTTCCCTGCCCGGTAAACACGTCACGTGGCTGAAGGCACCGCGCCCTCCCCTGCCGGCTTTTCTGAGGATCGCACCTCAGTCCAGGACGCTCTGATCATTCAGCGTTGCCCCCATAACGTGACTAATAATGATCTGCAATTTTGTTTTTAAATCGCATGCCCGTTCTTCAGGTCTTAGTGCCCCTGAACGGTCAATCCTACCAGCCGGATAGAACTCGCCTCGCAGGCTGCGGCCAATGAAACCAAACCGCAGGGACCACGGTGTATTGCTACTACAGCCGCGTTTGGTCGGTACGTTCTGGCCACCCTTATGCCCGCTATCAAAGCATCCTTCCCCGATATAGATATCGAACTGAGCGCTACCGATCGCAACGTCGATCATCGGCTGGAAGGCGTCGACGTCAGTATCCGCATTGAGGCGCAGCTGAATGATCAACTGATCGCCAGAAAAATCGCGTCATTGCCGTTTATATTCTGCGCAGCTCCCGCTTACCTTGACCGTGCTGGCACGCCTCAGACACTCGCAGAACTTAGCCAGCACGCCTGCCTGGTTTTCCGCTATCCAACCGACAGACGGTTTCTGCCATGGACGTTTATGGTCAACAGACAACCTGTCAATGCAAAACCTGACCCCAGCTTCATCAGTGATGATATTGATATTATTGCAAAAATAGCAGTCAACGGGGGCGGCATTGCTCGTCTGGCGAGCTTCGTTGCTCAGCCGTTGATAGACAGTGGTCAGTTAAGACCGTTGTACTGGTCAGGGCACAATGGCGAGAGCAGCGTTGAGTCCCTGCCGATGAATATCTATGCCTGCGTCACCGAACGTTCGGCACTTAATGCGAAAGTTCGGGCATTTATTGAGTTTTTAGAAGCTGCGATTTGAGACAAGGCCGCTTTTAACGGGCAAAAGGTAGCGTAAAAATTGCCTGGTGATGGCTTTTCTACCGGTCTCACCCTGGGCATTGCGGCTCTTACCGACTGCCAGATTGCCAGAGACTTATCACTCAGGTCTGGCACGGCAATTATGTCCGGATCACACTCATCAGCCGCACGGCCTGCGAACGGATCTCTTCCCTTTTCATCCGTGAATAGATTTACCGGCTGCAGGTCGTGCGCACGGCACTTTGGCTCCCCGCTATCATTCATCCGGGTACTGGTGAAAAGACGATTTGATCGCCCTCACGCTTCACCTTAAGTTCTGCGCCCAGCGCTGCCCGGAATTAGCGTGAACATTAATCTCCTTAAGCCTCGTTTTTTCCTGAATGGTGAGCCACCAGCTGCCTGCACAGCTGGCGCTTTTTGTTTGTTACTGTTTCCCCTGTCCGCTATGAGCGAAATAGGAATTTTCGAAGGCATACTTATATTGGGGTGTATTAAGTGATGCAGATCAGTTCTGCACAATAAATTTCTCCCTGACAATGAATAACATCATTCAAGGTTTATTCTTACCACGACTTTACCCGGATAATCATGCTCGCCAGCGGCTACTCTCATCACAAGATCAGCGAAATCATCAAACTCAATAACAGTGGAAACCAGACTCTCTAATGGAAATTGCTGTGGATAGTTGGCATGAAGGCGAAAACTTTCTTCATAATCTTCCTTGTAACAACCATATGCGCCGCAAATCCGTAAAGCTTGCCCCTGATACTCGGTTTCCCGAATGAGCTCTTTTCTTCGGATAATATCTATATCAACCTCGGTGGTCAGAAATTTATCACCTTCACGCGTTCCTCCGTAGATCAACACAGTACCACTACTGGCAGTTAGATCAGCGGCCATTGCCAGTATATCTTGTGAGACAATAGTCGATACAACCATGACAATATCAAATTCGTTTGCATGATCCTTTGCGTTATCTAGTGAAAAAATTTCATCTTCACGCAGCAGTAGTTTTTCCTGCGCGAAATCACGTCTCATTTTGCCCCGGTTAAAAATGGCAACTGACGCACCTAAATGTTTCGCATACATTGCAAACATGGTCCCGGAACAACCGGCCCCTATTATACCGACCTTTTTCCCCTGCAGATCTGTGGCCTTAGTGAGCGTTAACAATTTCTGAGTTGCATGAACGATGCATGCCATGGGCTCTGGCATCCAGATGTGATGGATAATATCTTGCTGAGGAACTCTGATGACGGCCTGGTCCAGTTGCTCTGCAGAGCCATTAATAAACACGTATTCCGCAAAACCTGTGGTTCGGTCTGGTGTAATGTTGGGATTGAAAGTCACCAGTTCACCTTCCTGAAATCCGCTACTCGTGCCGCCAAATACCACTGTTCCTACCAACTCATGACCAAAAAGAGGCCCCCTGTCTGATGGAACGTCCCGTGAGCCTATGATTTCTTTGACGTCTGCACGACAAATACCGATATAGTCTGGCCGTATAACGACACTATTTTCATTGAGGGTATGTCGTGGAAATTTTTTAGTGGCGTTTCTGACAATGCCATTCGCGAGTTCAGCTGTTTTATACGTCGTAGGTAAATAAGACATGTTCATTCCTGAAATCAAAATTCAATAAGATTGTTGCCTCTCTAACGTTAACCACGGGTAGAAAGGCAAACATTATTTTTATTTACCGGTTACGATTCAAGCGCCGGCGTAAGAGATTGACGACTGAGACGCCATGCAAACAAAGTGATAACCAGACTAATTGCCGCAAGCAGGGCTGCGGCCAGGGGGACTGCGCGAATACCGAAACCAAAATCAAGTACAGTGCCACCCATCCAGGCACCTAATCCGTTACCAAGATTAAAGGCTGAGACATTTACTGACAGCGCGAGCGTCGGAGCTGCAACTGCCAGTGACTGAATGCGCGCCTGCAGGGAAGGAATAATTGAAAATCCAATTGCGCCGAACAGGAAAAGAGTGATCGCTGAAAGCACCGGCACCACGCTGGTCATCCAGAAAATAACCAGCACAATGACCAGGCTGCTCAGTACTATTGTCACACCGCGCATCACGTGTTTATCCGCCAGTCTGCCGCCCGCGAAGTTACCCATGATCGCACCGATACCGAAGACGACTAAAAGCGCGGACACGGCAGAAGGTGAGAAATGGCTGATGTCCATTAACAGTGGCACAACGTAGGTCGAAGCTGTAAATACGGCCCCTTGTGCCAGCACCGTTGTAATCACCGCAAAGATAAACGTCGGATTGCCCAGCGAGCTCAATTCACGACGCATTGCCCCGGGTTTAGACTGTTCAGCCTGCGGTAATTTTGCTGGCATAAATACTGCAATCAATGCCATTGAAATCATGGCAACAATCACGATAGCCACAAAAGTCGCACGCCAGCCAAGGTTTTGGCCAATGAACGTGCCCAAAGGCCCGCCTAACGCGTTTGCAAGATTAAAGCCAAGCGCAATTTTTGCCATGGCGGAGCCCTGTTTACCGGGGGGAGATAGCGTAGCGGCGAGGCTGAAGGCAACAGCCACAAATGTCCCATGGCTTACTGACGTGAGAATGCGCGCCGCCATCAGCATTTCATAATCAGATGCCAGTACCGCCCATACATTGCCAATGATAAATGGCACCATTAAGCCCACAACCAGTGTCTTACGAGGAACACGGGAAGTGAGGAGTGTAACAAACGGGCCAATTATCGTTACGCCTAATGCGTATCCCGTTACCAGCAGGCCGGCATCTGGGAGAGTAACCGCCAGATCTGATGACACCACAGGTAACAGCCCTGAAATAATAATTTCCGCTGTTCCCAGACAAAAGACTCCTAACATCAGCGCAAATAGCGTGATAGGCATAAATAAACTCCTCGAAAATTTTTATGTCGAAACCCAATTATTAACCTGACAGTAACGACATTATTAAAATGCAGGAAAAAAACCTCATTTAAATGAGAACCAGCCAAATAACATTTACAATTAAGAAAATTCGCTGACGTTCAATCTCTCAACGGAATCACCCATCATACTTCTGCATCAACTCAGAACCCCCGCACCTGTTTTGGGTAACCGAGGGTCTTATCGCGTATTTTTTCAACCAACAGATATCACTTTTAAGACGTGAAATAACGCCATCCCGGTAGTCATTTTCCAGGACTAACGTACTGACGAAACTTTCTTTGTTATTGAGCGAGTTAATAACGTCAAGAATAATCTGGTCGCTGCACGTTAGTGGCGAATTTTCATCCATAACTTTAATGTGTATTTGCGGAGCAATTAAATTTGCAGCCACTTTTACTACACCCAGAGGAGATTGCCCTACTTTTAAAGGGTTACCTGTATCAAGAACCACGCGAAAGTTGGCTGAATTAACCATTCGGATAAGTTTCAGCAAATTGTCAGGGTTAAGCACATTTTCTGTTGCCAGTAAAAGTCCTCGTTGCAGTGCCTGGCTACACGCCCAGTGTAATACCTCTGCCGTTCTGACTAATTCAGTCTGATTAGTGATCTCACTGCGGCGAAAACTGGGAAAAAACACCAGCCCTGCTCCCAACTTATCAGCGGTATCAATAGCTCTGGAGATAATATTTCTTACCTCCCGGGACGCAGAACTGGCTGGCTCAGCACACAGACCAATATCATTAAGTACATTTGCCGACACAGCCAGTAAATGAACCTGGGTTTCAGTAAGTGCTTCACTTATGGCTTTCAATGTTTGCGGATTGTCCAGCCATGGCGACCTGCCCGGTCCGCCCAGGTCCAGCTGAATCCCTTCAACGCCAACCTCAGCAGCGAGGTAAATGGCATCCCGGCCACTCACAGGCAGTCGCCAGTCTGCTAAACCAATGTTCATCGGCGTCACAGCCTGCTCCGATCGCTCTGTGATGCTGGTTTCGTTTCCTGGACAGGCTGCCAGTGGCCATTGGCCTGAACCATTAAGCTTGCACCATTGATGAACTGATTCTGATTTGTGATCAGCTCCACCGCGATTCGGTCAAAACTCTCCGGTCGCATGTAACCTGAGTAATCGAAATCAGATGGACGGCGACGGCGAATGCCCGCAGAATCAACCATTCCTGCTGGAAGCGCAGAAATAAAGCGGACCTTTGCTGGATCTTCTTCCTGGCTCAGCGAGTCAATCAGTGAAGCGCAAGCCGCTTTCGTTGCGGCGTAACCTGAACGCCCGGGCCCACCGTTATATACCACCTCAGAAGAGACATTCAGAAACAGACCCGGCAACGATTGACGTAGCGAAGGTAACGTTGCCTGCAGCGTCAACCATAGCCCGTTTAAATTGACCTCAAGTTGCTGGCGCCATTCGGTTAACGCGGTCTCTGAAAATAAAGAGCGACGATCACCATAGTACACAGCCGCATAACACACGGCCTGCAAAGGACCGGTGGCGGCCTCGGCCAGCGCTGCTTGTACAGCCTGATGGTCCATAAGATCTACTGACATCCAGCGAATTTTCCCCTGGTTTGATGGCGGATTCCGACTGAGAACTGTGACTTCCAGACCGGCACTGGACCAGGCTTCTGCTATCGCTTTGCCAATCCCGGTTGAACCTCCAACCACTAGCGCCTGACGACCCGTTATAGACATAATTTAATTGCTCCTTCTTATTAAGTTTCCGTGCTGAATTGCACCGCAAGTTTTATTAACCTGCGACCATCGAATTGTCGCTCCGTTGATGATGCAAGGTGCGTCATCACATCAGCGGCCTTTTCCAGAGAAAGAGTATGCGTAATGAGAGAACTGTAGCGTTCAGGCTGTTTCATTAGTTCCTCTGCAGCGCTTCTCAAATGACGGTTAGCTACGCCACGCTGGCCAACTAGCTGGACGGTTTTGGCATGATTGGTTTGATGTGTCTGAACCACACCGGGCATGGGCTTACCGCCACAATTCGCTGCTCTGATTTGACTTAAGAGGACACCAGGTAACAAAGGCGTAGCAGCATCTGCTGGTAACCCCCCCAGTAAATTTATCCTGACTTCTCCACGAATGTAGCGGAGTGCAGTTTCGAGACACGCCAGAGTCGCATTACGTGGCGTAGCGATCAGCACCGCAACACGTGCACCTTCCGAAAGTGAAGAGAGTAATGCCGTACCTGCTGCATTATTCAAAACGCATTGTGCAGCACCCGCTTCAAAACGCCTGCTCCATGCCATGCCTTGTTCAGTATGGTGCAGATGCTGGATGCGTATTCCAGCCACCAGTTTGTCAGCCGCAGCCCGAACTGCCAGATGGCCTATTACACCATCACCAAATACCACCAGCGTGTCTGGGTTGTGGTCTGACAATAATTCAAAGGCATAATGTACCGCCGCAAGCGGTTCCAGCAGGGTCGCCGTCGCGGAATGGTGAACGGTGCTCAGCGGCATAACCAGGCCATCGCGTACTGCGATCGCAGGAATCAGTACATTTTCCTGGAGCAGGCCTTCGACATTGTGACCCAACAGAAATGCAGGATCGCTGCGATGCGTTGGATTGATGCAAACCAGCGTTCCAGGTGCCAGATTGGCCGGGACATCTTTGCCTACCTCAGTCACACGTGCGATACCTTCATGCCCGAGGATCAGGCTAGGATCATCACGAAGTCCGCGTAACATCTGGATATCTGTTCCGCATAAACCTGCGTATATAGGGCTGACTGTAAGTTCATAACCCTCTGGTTTGCGGGTTGACCTGTCCATCACCACGACTTTACCGTCATGGCGAACTAACGCTCTGTGCCACTGACTCATTGCCAGGCTCCAAAGGTAGCGGCAACCCCCGCGCCAGCAAGACAGTCTGCTGGCGCTACCACAATACGTGTTGCTATCCAGTCAAAATCCAGATGGCTGGTCAGGTACAAACCCGCAGTGCGCAAATGTTCTAGAATCGCAGATCTGTAGTGTTCACCCAGCGAAACTGCAACGCCTCCGGTGATGACAATTTTATCTAAATCCGGGTCAAGACAGAGTGCAGTGCGAAGAACATCAGCAACAGGTAATGTCACCGCCCTGAGCAGCGCTTTCGCTACCGGGTCATTTGTATGCAGTGCCTTGATGAAGGCCTGTTCAAAATTGTTACCTTCTTCAATTGTTCGCCCAAGCATCGAACCAGCCCATTGCTGCGGTTGCCGAACTTTAAAGAGATCCGCCATTCTTGCTATACCGCGCCCCGACGAAAACGAAGAGAGGTGATTTAATTCACCGCAGTCGCACAGCAAATGCACCGCCTCGCCATCCAGGTTCGTGGTTGCCGGAAGATGACCGATTTCTCCTTGCAGGCCACAGGAGTCAAAAGGAATATGCCTTGTCGTTCTGTCTATAGTGCGCGCAGCAATCCCGGTGCTAATTGTCACCAACATGACTTTGCGGTCCTGGGCACACAGTGGCGTGGTAATAACGTGCAGCAAGGCGGCTGTGACATCATTAACGACATGCCATTTGACATCAGGCCGCAGGCGAATCAACTCGCTTTGAAGATCAAAGGGTACATTGTGCGCTCCCCAAAGCGGCGCTGAGGCATAAACCGTTGCATTTCGATGATTCATCGCCGCCCCAAAAGAAATGCCCACTGTTTTATCCTGATCGCAGGCAGGAATTTCAGTTATTGTTTTCACCAGCCGCTGTTGCAATTGTTGAACTGACATATCAGGGTGCTGATGAAAGCTCGGTGTGGTTATGGATTTGCGAGTACCCACACCTTTATCCGCTGACCACTTAGCCCATCGCATGTGAGTCCCGCCAATATCGATCACAGTGGCTGTTTGGGTCATGCTGCTACTTCCCCGCTTAATAAATTTTCGCGACTTTCGAGGAACGCCAGCGCAACAGCAAGCTCATCGCGTGTGATGTCATTGACAAAAGCGACGTTGCCGATACCGTCAGAAAGCGGAATACGCTGTAATCCATCACGATGTTTGATCGTGTCAACGAGGGCTTCTTCCAACAGGGCGAGATTAAAAACAGGATTTGAAGTTGGCAGCCCGCTTTTTTGTATCAGCGATATGGCACGTTCTGTCTCTTCTGCCGTCAGCAGTCCGCGCCCATGAGCAAGCGCAACGCACAGCGCCATATCAACGGCAACCGCTTCGCCGTGCAGCAGCACCGGATTAGCGAGAAGTTCCAGCGACGGGCTGAAGGTATGCCCGAAATCTACGCAACGGGCTAATTCTGCTTCCCAGAGATTTGGTTCAAGTTCTGCCAGCATGCCAGCAATTGAGCGCGTGATAATTTCCTTCATTGCGCAATCTTCTGAGGAAAAAGCTTCCGGAGTCAGATGCAGTGACATCATTTCAAGCAATTCAAACAGAGGCTTATCTTTAATAAGCGCCATTTTAATAATTTCCGCAACACCATTAGAAATATGACGTTGGTTGAGACTTTTAAGAAACGACGGATCGATTAAAGCTGACGTCGGGGCAAAATAGGTTCCCAGACGATTTTTATGATCTCCGTGATTGATACCAGTTTTAATGCCTATACCTGCATCAATCTGACCCATTAACGTGGTTGGAATGCGAAGGTAGGGTATACCGCGACGATAAAGACTAGAGGCAAATCCCACGACATCAAGTAAGACACCCCCACCGATACCGATGACAACCTCACCGCGACGCAATAAACCGGCGTCTGCCATCGCCTCAGCTACCAGAATAGTTGATTCGACATTTTTGTTAATCTCATCTCCTGAGATAACTTTCCAACGGATGTCAAAATTCCAATGTGAGAAGTAAGCTTTGAATTTTTCGCCATAGATTTCATCAACTTTTTTATCTATAACAACCAGGCGTTTGATGCTTGCCTTTAAGTTTTTATCGACATGCTTTGCACAGGCCCGCGCTAAAGATGGATTTTTAAGATTTAATATATCTCTGACAATTGAAACCTGATACTCCACTTCCTGTGTCGCATGCATATGCCATGTTAAATCAGTACTTTTGGCTAGCGGTGCGCGCCGAAAACTTAAAGTATTAGATAGCTGTTGATTTTCGTTCATATTATTCCTTTTGATTTTAGCCAACTATTATTTGCACAACGAGCGATAACATCACTTCGCATTATTAGATTGCTGTCCTACACTTTTAGCTTCCGTGTATAGGCTATTTTTTAACTCGGGGTGTGATATCAATTAACACCACAATGACTTTACATTAACTTACGTTCTGGAATAACCTACCTGCAGTTCCGGACTATGCTGCCAGATTTGGCCGCAATCCAACTTGAGGTACAAAAAATGATCGATTCACTTTCCGCGATTTCGGTGTTCGTGAAGGTGGCGCAAGTGGGGAGCTTTGTATCAGCGGGCCGTGCGCTGGGATTGAGCGCTTCAGCTGTAGGCAAACGGGTGACCAGCCTGGAGAGCAGCGTGGGAGCACAGCTCCTTCAACGCAATACCCGTAGAATTTCTTTGACCTATGAAGGTGAGTGTTTTTTGAACCATGCATTGCGCATTCTTGAGGAAGTCGATCAGATACAAAATGCCATGCTGGTTTCAACCGAGAGCGCCGTCGGAAGATTAAAAATCAGCGTAGCCCCCATCCCGAATCTGTTTAGTGAAAGATTTAATGCTTTTCTTGAAGAACACAGAGAGATAGACGTCGAGTTTGATTTCTCCGACAGGTTTGTCGATCTGGTCGGTGAAAATTTCGACGCAGCCTTACGTGTCGGAAATGATCCTGATGGAAATTTACGCTCTTACTACATTGGTGATATTCAAAGCGTCCTTGTTGCCTCTCCGGATTATCTTTCCATGCATGGTCAGCCAGAAAGTGCAGAAGAACTCATCACTCATACTTTAATTCACTATCGGTCAAGAAATACTGGCATGATTCAAACATGGCCATTACCTGGAATAAAATCTTTACATCTTCCTCAATCGATTATTTGTAACGATATTGAGACTCGCATTAAGCTGGCGCTTAATGGTAATGGCATAGCATATTTACCTTACGTTTCAATAAAAGAACATCTGGAGTCAGGCTCCCTTTGTACGCTGCTGGAGGATAAAATCAGTGATACCAGCACACCGATTTATGTTGTCTGGCCATATGCCCACAGGTATTCGTTACGGCAAAGGTTATTAATTGACTATCTTAAACGATTCAAAATTTGAGCAGGACAAATCTCAAGGGGTTTAACAGACATCTTATTATGATAGTTCAATATCGCAATGCATATCTGGCACCCTTCTGGATAATTAACACACCATTATCATAATGCATAGTAATAATATATTTTTTATTTCCTGTTTTGCGAGGTAATTTTATTTTTTTCTTCTTAGAGAAAATCCATATAAATCTTTTCACATATTTGATGCATTACTGTGTATGGCGTAAGCCAATTTAGATCTCCATGCAAACGCCCTGAATGAAACCGGATGACCTGCCCCTCATTGATTAATACGGTCTGATATTACAAAGGTCCGCTACTGGCACAGAGCGGACTGCCCGGGCGCAAGGTCCACTATGAGCAAAAAATGGACCTGAAGGCGCATTAGTACATAAAAGGCGGTTACAGCGAAGCTGGAGATAATGGGTTTTTACGAACAGAAAATTTTAGTCAGGTATCGAAAAGATACTGTCGTGAAAACCTTATACCCCCTTTTTATCCTGCATCTTCTTCAACATTGTATTTTCGTTGCTCAATATCCCACGGAAGCGCAGGTTGTTTGCGAACAAGTTTTGTTTTTCCTTTTGAGAAGAAATAAGTTCTGAGTTCTAAAAAATGGCGGCCTTTTTTCGGTTGAGGTTCATAAGTGATAAGAAAAAAAATTAAAGGCCTGCTAGCTTCACTCCATATTCTGGTTGCTTTTTCAATAACAATATTGATGTTTTCATGCTGACAATACGAGATGAACGTGGAGAAATAGCACTTGTCGTTTTTTTCAAGCAGTTTGTCTAATTCGTTAACACTGTCTCTATCTGCCTGATTATACTCCCACTCAACATAGGTTAAAATTTGATTATCTGGGTATCGTAAAACCGCATCGGTACGCCCGCACTGTTCAAAAAACGTTCTCGCGCCCATCAACTTTGCACACTCTCGCATGACCAGGCCAACATGAATGGTCCAGTTAGATCGGTTGATATATTCACCTTTGAACACAGGAAAATCTTGATACCACACACAATTAAACAGACAGATGAAATCGCGCTCTACTCGCTTCAACGCAAGCCTCTTTTTCAATAAATGATTTGTAAACTGATAAGTAATATCTGATATCGGCTATTCATAACTATACTTTAGGATTTTAATGTCCGGGTCCGGATTTATGTGCTCTTTAGCTGTCAAATCGAATTTATTTCACTCTTATTACTTATTCAGAGTTGATCAACCTGCCACGAAGTGAATCAAGTCCGCTTATGGCACAGAGCGGACGTCCGGCATGAGCTTTCCTGAGTAGCAGTTAACATCAGGCTAAGAATTAAGCACAATACTGGCAGTATCCTGTCCTTGTTGCCCCACCCTTTTTCGGCAACTGATCATTGTTATGTCTTAATTGTTGATTGATACCAATCGGAGGCTTACAAGCCTGACCAGTCAGCGACGACAGTTTTTGCTGACAGCTATGCTGTATGGCCTTCATATCACCCTATAGCAATGTTTCGTTAAGCGTTTTGTTTTAAGGGATTTAGTGGACTTCAGAAGAGGATAACAGGAGAGAAAATTGGCCCCTACAGGATTGAATAGTAAATCATATGTGCATGTTATTTAGTTATTTTTCCTTGTTATGTAATTACACATACCCCCAAATGTTTTTGTGACCTCAAAGTCATTAGCTCTTCCAGTGGCGATAAAACCGCATGGCTTGTCGATGCCATCCGACACAAACTGAACCGTCCAGAGAATAACCCTAATGCTCGCTTAATGTCATTGGTGGAGCGGATGGAAGTAGCTGCCGCTGCTCTTATCGTCGGTAAGCAGGGTGTACCGGGTTCGCCATATGACGAACAGGAGGTGATCCGCATCATTGCTGAGACTATCAATCAGGGCTTTGACAATGCTCGCATCATCGCAGAGCGGCTTAACGATGCAGGCTATCAGACGAAAGCTGGTAAGGCGTGGACTAAAGATATATAGCGCATGGAAACGTCAGGCAGACCATAAAGCTAAAGTCGATGCGACCATGCCCGGAAATTAGTAACCTGAACGGGTAGGCTTGTTGATGTTGCATGGATGAAAAATGAAAAGACGCTTTTGGCTAGTTCCAGGTATTGTGTTTGTTACTGTGTTTTTTGGAATGAAAGCTTTATTGGGAGGTGGGTGTTCAGATGGCTGGCAGTCACCTTCAATTGGTATACAGGGAGCTTGCTCACACCATGGCGGCGTAGGAAGCGGAGGGGGAATATCGCTTATTTGTGCCTTAGCCTTGGCTGGCTATAGCTTTTACAGATTAGACAAAGAGGAAGCCGAGAAAAACCGCAGGAACTATCAATTATCAAAGCAGAATGAATGGCTTAGGCTTGATCTAACCTCAGCACCATTCAATCCACAGGAACACTATTCAATTACGGGAAATGCCCTTTCATATACCTACATAAGGCGCATTGGTTCTGAGCCTGAATCTTTAACGGTTACCATTAGCGATGCGGATTCAAGCAAAATAGAGAAGTTAGCCCTCACTTTAGCTTCACAGAGCCATGCCACGTCTATGCTGGTTCTCGATGGTCTTGATGTTTCCTTAACCATGAATATCGGTAAGTTAACAACCTTCCAGGTACACCAGATTTCAGATATTGGTTCTTTGGGGAACGCAGCTGTCTTTCTGATTGAGACGCTCGATAAGCATTTACACTCTAACGCTTAATATTTCTTCTTTCAGCTGGCTTATGCAATTTGAACCCAGACCCGGTAACTCTTTTACGGTGTCTGTAGTGGCACACTGAACATGCTGCTGGGATCGGCCCAGGCCGCGACCTCATTGGGCGTGAAAATTTATGAATCTTCGCCCGTAGTGGAGGTGGAGTACGGCAAACAGGTACGTGTCCGCACGGCGATGGGTAGCGTACGCGCCGCTAAACTGCTCTGGGCGTGCGATAGCTTCCTCAATAATCTTGAATTGGAAATTCATAACAAAACGCTGGTGACGTACTCTGATCAGATTGCTACCGAGCAGCTTTCAGATGAGCTGGTGGAACGCCTTAGCCCTATCCGCGACGCATTCAGCGATATTCGTCACGTAATCAATTATTACCGTCTGACCCGCGAAAACCGCCTGCTGTTTGGCAGTGCCACACGCTTCGTTGAGTACACGCCGCGCGATTTTTCAGCCTGGAATAGCACGTTAATGGTGGAGATTTTCCCTTATCTTCGCGACGTAAAGATCGATTTCGCCTGGGGCGGTCCGATGGCGTGCAGCGCCAACCTGTTCCCACAAATCGGCACCCTGAATCAGCATAACAATGTGTTCTATGTGCAGGGCTACTCCGGTTTTGGTGTTACGCCGTCGCATATCGTTTGCAAAGTGCTTGCGGAGGGCATTAACGGTGGTTCTGCACGCTATGACCTGATGAGCAAAATTCCGCACGCCCGTATTCACGGCCGCGACAGCATGCGTCTGATGCTGGTGACGCCCGACAAGTTATTACATCAAACCGCTGGCTACTGGAAAGGCCGTAGCTAACCGACTGGAGAAAAAATGAAATCGATAAAGTTAAGCGATCCCATTCCTGACCTGTATCCGATTGGCAGCGTCACCCTGCCTGATGATTTATGGCGAACCGCAGGATGCCTTCTCCTGTGGCCTGTTCTCGTCAACGCAAGGCAGTTTCAGCATGACCTATCCATTCACTGAACAGCCACTGTGCTTGAGGGAGAAGTAGAGCTAACGGTCGAAGCCACCAGAGAAAGCACGCGCTACCAGAAAGGCGATATCTGCGCTGCAAGAAATGGGCGGCTGGGAAAGCATTGAAATGGTACAGCGATATGCGCACCTTGCACCTAATCACTTAACGGAGCATGCACGGCAAATTGATGCCATTTTTGGCAGTCGTGTCCCAAATCTGTCCCATGTGGAAAATCTGGTAGTCGGAGGGAAGGCGTAAGTCGATGATTTTATTTGGCACGCCCTACAGGATTCGAACCTGTGACCTACGGCTTAGAAGGCCGGTGCTCTATCCAGCTGAGCTAAGGGCGCATGGAGATGGCACGGATTATACGTCGGGAAGCGGGTACGTCAACGTTTTTGCCGTTCCTCCGCAGCGAAGTGCTGCGGTAATGACCAATTGGCGTCAGTGACGCCTGCGCCATTCGCTGAGCGACACGAATTTACTGTTGTCGGTAAATTCTCCTTCCAGCTCAATCGCTTGTGATGTGAAACGCGCATTGTATTGCTCACGAAGTGCATGTAGCGCCGGGATGTCCGGCTCCAGCTGGCGCAGAAAGCCCAGCGCGAGCAGCAGCTGCTGGCGGCTAATAAGCGGTGGAAAACCGGCACGACTGAGAATCGCATGCCAGCGCTGGCTGTTCTCCTCGCTGCCGTCAACAATCATCACCTGCCAGATCAGCAGTACCGCTGCGCCATTATGCAGATGCGTTTCATTATCGTTGCTGAGATAGTCGGTAAACTCTTTCGCCGCCTCTTTCCCCATCATAGAGAGCATTGATTCCACCTGTACCGGTGGCAGCTGCAGCCGTTTGCTGAGCCGCTGAGCGGCGTGACGTGAGCCAGCGGTGAGCAGCTGAAATCCAGCGACAAACACCACCGCCAGAGTAACAAGCATTATCCAAATCATTACATCGTCCCCTGATTGTCCTGCAGATATCATACGCATGCAGGCCGGCACTCGTCGCGACGAAAAAGCCGGAAAGCGCGTACGCGTCTGAAACTGTAACTGACAGCGCGCCACGCTTCTGACAAAATAGCCCCCTTCCCCCGATTCAACACAACACAGTGGATTTCCTCTCTGATGGCAGCAAAAATTATTGACGGTAAAACGATTGCGCAGCAGGTGCGCCTTGAGGTTGCGGAAAAAGTGAAGCAGCGTCTGGCAGCCGGCAAACGTGCGCCAGGTCTGGCCGTGGTGCTGGTAGGTGAAAACCCGGCATCGCAGATTTATGTGACCAGCAAACGCCGCGCCTGTGAAGAGGTCGGTTTCCTCTCCCGCTCCTACGATCTGCCCGCCACCACGCGCGAAGCTGAGCTGCTGGAGCTGATCGACCAGCTCAATCAGGATAACGACATTGATGGCATTCTGGTGCAGTTACCGCTGCCAGCTGGCATCGACAACGTCAAAGTGCTGGAGCGCATCACGCCGGATAAAGATGTCGATGGCTTCCACCCGTATAACGTCGGTCGCCTGTGCCAGCGTGCGCCTAAACTGCGCCCCTGCACCCCGCGTGGCATCGTGACGCTGCTGGAGCGCTACAATATCGATACCTACGGCCTGAATGCGGTGGTGGTTGGCGCGTCCAACATCGTCGGTCGTCCAATGAGTATGGAACTGCTGCTGGCGGGCTGCACCACCACTGTCACCCACCGTTTCACCAAAGATCTGCGCCATCACGTTGAACATGCCGATCTGCTGGTAGTGGCGGTCGGTAAACCGGGCTTTATTCCGGGCGACTGGATTAAACCAGGCGCTATCGTGATTGATGTTGGGATTAACCGGCTGGAAAGCGGCAAAGTGGTCGGCGACGTTGACTTTGATTCCGCTTCACAGCGCGCGGCCTATATTACGCCGGTGCCGGGCGGTGTCGGACCGATGACGGTCGCAACCCTGATTCAAAATACGCTACAGGCGTGTGAAGAGTTTCACGATGGAGAGGTAGAATAAATGGCAACTTTTTCGCTGGGAAAATTCCCGCACGTCGATCTGTGCGATCTGCTGAAACTGGAAGGCTGGGTTCAGAGTGGCGCACAGGCTAAAGTCGTGATTGCCGAGGGTGAAGTGAAGGTCGATGGCGCGGTGGAAACGCGTAAACGCTGCAAAATTGTTGCCGGTCAGACGGTGGAATTTTCCGGCTTCCGCATTACTGTGGTCGCGTAATCCTGAGGCGTCCCTGCGGGGACGCTGTTACTCCGTTACCTCCCCCACCACCCGCGTCTCTCCTTCCCGCTGTTCCAGCGCAATATGATTCACTGCCGTATGTTGCGCGATCAGTGCTGCAAGCCGGGGCGAATGGCTGGTGATCCAGAGCTGGCTGAACTGGCTGGCTTCAGCAAGCAGGCGTGCCAGCGCCGGCAGCAAATCCTGATGCAGGCTGTTCTCGGGTTCATTTAGCGCCATAAAAGCCGGTGGCCGTGGACTAAGCAGCGCCACCACCAGACAGAGAAACCGCAGCGTACCATCAGAAAACTCAGCGCTTTCCAGCGGGCGCAGAATGCCACGTCGCGACATCAGCATCTGAAAGCGGCCATTCTGCACCTCTACCTCAAACTGACTGTCGGGAAAAGCCTGCGCCATCACCTCATACAGTAGTTCCGTCTGGCCGCGTTCAACGATCGTCGCCCACGCCGCCGCCAGATTACTGCCGTCATGTGACAGCACCGGGGCGCGGACCCCAATCTGCGGTGCACGAATCGGCGAGCCCGGCCAGACGGCGAACTCATGGTAGAAGCGCCACTGGCGCAGCCGTTCACGCAACTGGGAAAGTTCAGGATAACGATGGGGTTCGCCGAGCTGACCAAACAGCGACTCTTCCGGATGCAGCACCGCCGGATAGGCGACGCGTTCGCCCTCAACGTTGTGCAGAAAGGCGGTCTGATTTTCACGCTGCAGGATGCATGAAGAAGGACGGCGCTGTTGTCCGCTCAGCCACAGCCGCTCCTGCTTGACCAGCGGATCGAGATTAAACAGGCTGGTGACCAGCGGTTCGGGAAAACCGATCTCCAGTTGATAATCGATATCCTCCATCACCACCGCCAGCATCAGTCGCTTCGGATCATGACGGCGATCGCCACGCCGTAAGCCACCCGCCCATATCGCTTTCTGGATGCCGCCTTCTTCGGCCAGCGCCAGCGCCAGACGACCGCTGGCTGCCTCATGCAGCAGCCGGACCGCTTTATACAGGTTGGATTTGCCGCAGCCGTTAGGGCCGCTTACCACGTTGAGCTGCTGCAGCGGCAACGTCAGATCACGAATCGATCGAAAGCCACGTATCTGAATCTGTTCAATCGCCATAATAAAAAAGGGCGATTGCTCGCCCTCTCCGGTTTATTTGCGGCGCCAGCTGGACCCCTGCGGCCCATCTTCAACAATCACGCCCAGCGCATTCAGCTTGTCGCGGGCGATATCCGCCTGCGCCCAGTCTTTGGCGGCACGCGCATCAGCACGTGCTTTCACCCAGTGTTCAATCTCAGCGACTTCTTCATCATTCACCTGAGCGCCGCTTTGCAGGAACTGCTCAGGATCCTGCTGCAGGATGCCCAGTACGTTGGCGATCTCGCGCAGCTTCGATGCCAGACCGTTCGCTGAATCACGGTCTTCGCTTTTCAGGCGATTAACTTCGCGCGCCATATCGAACAGCACCGAATAGGCTTCCGGGGTATTGAAATCATCATCCATTGCGGTGCGGAAACGGGCTTCAAACGCTTCGCCGCCGCGGGCAGGCACGCTGCTGTCAGTGTGACGCAGCGCGGTATACAGCCGCTCCAGCGCCGCACGCGCCTGATTCAGGTTATCTTCGCCATAGTTCAGCTGGCTGCGATAGTGACCGGACATCAGGAAGTAACGCACGGTCTCAGCGTCATAATGTTGCAGCACGTCACGCACGGTGAAAAAGTTGCCCAGCGATTTTGACATCTTCTCGCGGTCGACCATCACCATGCCGGAGTGCATCCAGTAGTTAACGTACGGACCGTCATGCGCACAGGTCGACTGGGCGATCTCGTTTTCATGGTGCGGGAACATCAGGTCTGAGCCACCGCCGTGAATATCAAAATGAGTACCCAACTGCCGGCAGTTCATCGCCGAACACTCAATGTGCCAGCCAGGACGTCCATTGCCCCACGGTGATGACCAGGCGGGCTCGTCCGCTTTGGACATCTTCCACAGCACGAAATCCATCGGGTTACGCTTCACGTCGGCCACTTCAACCCGCGCGCCCGCCTGCAGCTGCTCCAGGTCCTGACGTGACAACGCGCCATAATCGGCATCGCTCATCACATCAAACATCACGTCGCCATTGTCGGCCACATAAGCGTGACCGCGAGCGATCAGGGTTTCCACCAGCTCGATGATCTCGGCGATGTGGCGCGTGGCGCGCGGCTCCTGATCGGGCGGCAGAATGCCCAGCGCAGCGAAATCGTTGTGCATTTCACCAATCATCCGGTTGGTCAGGGTTTCGATGCTTTCGCCGTTCTCGTTGGCGCGCTTGATAATTTTATCGTCGATGTCGGTGATGTTACGCACGTAGTCCAGCTGGTAGCCGAGGTAACGCAGGTAGCGTGCCACCACGTCAAACGCCACGAACGTCCGCCCATGACCAATGTGACAGAGGTCATACACCGTGATGCCGCAAACATACATCCCGATTTTACCGGCATGAATGGGTTTGAATTCCTCTTTCTGTCGACTCAGGGTGTTATAAATCTTAAGCATTGAACGGTTCCGTATTGGCGTGTGGTTGACACTTTTAAGTATCCAGACATTGTGCCGTATTTTTATCGCTCGCGCGACGCAAAGCAAGCCAACTGCGCCGCGCTGCTGACGCGTCATCAGAAATTATGATATAAGAACGGTCGACAAAAAGGGGCACGCCGACCGATGACGCGGCCTCAGCAACTGACGACAACCTTTACAGGACGACAAAAATGGTAACTTTCCAGACGAACCATGGCGATATCGTAATCAAAACCTTCGATGATAAAGCGCCGGCAACCGTAAAGAACTTCCTGGATTACTGCCGTGAAGGTTTCTACGACAACACCATTTTCCACCGGGTGATCAACGGCTTTATGATTCAGGGCGGCGGCTTTGAGCCGGGCATGAAGCAGAAAGCCACCAAAGATGAAATCCAGAACGAAGCCAACAATGGTCTGAAAAACACCAAAGGTACGCTGGCAATGGCACGTACCTCTGCACCGCACTCTGCGACCGCACAGTTTTTCATCAACGTGGCTGACAACGACTTCCTGAACTTCCGTGACGAAAGCGTACAAGGCTGGGGTTACTGTGTGTTCGCTGAAGTGGTTGAAGGCATGGACGTGGTCGAGAAGATCAAAGGCGTTTCAACTGGCCGCAGTGGTATGCACCAGGATGTGCCAAAAGATGACGTTATCATCCAGAAAGTCACTGTCAGCGAGTAATGTCGCGCATCCTGTTTATCGCAGATCTCCATCTGTGTCAGGAAGAACCGGCGATCACCGCCGGTTTTCTGCATTTTTTACAGCGCGAAGCGCCACACTGCGACGCGCTCTATATTCTGGGCGATCTGTTTGAAGCCTGGATTGGCGACGACGATCCCAATCCGCTGCATCAGCAGGTCGCCAGCGCCCTGCGCGCCCTCTCCGTTCCGGTCTACTTTATTCACGGCAACCGCGATTTCCTGATTGGCCAGCGCTTCGCCCGCGCCAGCGGCATGACGCTGCTGCCTGAAGAACAGGTGCTGACGCTCTACGGCCACCGTCTGCTGATTATGCACGGCGATACGCTTTGCACCGACGACGCCGGCTATCTGCGCTTTCGTGCCAAAGTCCATAACCCGTGGATCCAGCGACTGTTTCTGGCGTTACCGCTGCGGCTGCGCAAACGCATCGCCGCACGGATGCGCGCCGACAGCAAACAAGCCAATCAGCATAAGTCCCTGACCATCATGGATGTGAACAGCGACGCGGTGACCGCCACAATGCTGCGCCAGCAGGTGCGCTTGCTGATCCACGGTCATACTCACCGTCCGGCCATTCATCAGCTGACGCTGCAGGGTGAAACTGCGCAACGGGCGGTGCTCGGGGCCTGGCACAGTCGGGGATCGATGATTCAGCTCGACGCCAGCGGGATTCAGCTGATCGATTTTGACTTTTAATCGTCGGGTAAATCGACGCGTTTAGCCCGACGCAACCGTTTTCCTTGCTCTCTTCTCATGCTATTCTCTGTGCCCTTCAAAACCTGTCCGCCCGGCCAGGTCTGTTTGTTCATTCACAGGAGTTGACCGCATGTCATCCAACGCCGCCCCGGCCCGCATCGCGATTGTTATGGGTTCCAAAAGTGACTGGTCCACCATGCAGTTCACTGCTGAAATCCTTACCAGCCTCGACCTGCCCTTCCATGTTGAAGTGGTCTCTGCACACCGTACGCCGGATAAACTGTTCAGCTTCGCCGAAACCGCCGCTGACCAGGGTTTTCAGGTGATTATTGCTGGCGCGGGTGGCGCAGCACATCTGCCAGGTATGCTGGCGGCTAAAACCCTGCTGCCGGTACTGGGCGTGCCGGTTCAGAGCGCGGCGCTGAGCGGCGTCGATAGCCTCTATTCGATTGTGCAGATGCCGCGCGGCATTCCGGTCGGTACGCTGGCGATTGGTAAAGCCGGTGCCGCCAATGCCGGGCTGCTGGCTGCGCAGATTCTGGCGATTCATGACGACGCGCTGCGTTCACGACTGGCGAACTGGCGTCAGAGCCAGACCGATGAGGTACTGAATCATCCTGATCCACGGGAGGAAGCATGAAGCCGGTTTGCGTCCTCGGTAACGGTCAGTTAGGCCGTATGCTGCGCCAGGCGGGTGAACCGCTGGGGATCGCGGTTTATCCGGTAGGTCTGGATGCCGATCCGGCTGCCCTGCCAATGGCCGACAGCGTGATCACCGCCGAAATTGAGCGCTGGCCGGAAACCGCGCTGACCCGAGAACTGGCGAGTCATCCGGCGTTTGTGAACCGCGATATATTTCCACGGCTGGCCGATCGCCTGACCCAGAAACAACTGCTGGATCAGCTCCATCTCGCCACTGCGCCGTGGCAGTTGCTGGCCGACAAAGGCGAATGGCCGTCGGTGTTTGCCTCGCTCGGCGAACTGGCGATTGTGAAGCGCCGCACCGGCGGTTATGACGGTCGTGGCCAGTGGCGTCTGCGCGCGAATGAAACCGATGCGCTGCCGCAAGAATGCTATGGCGAATGCATCGTTGAACAGGGCATTAATTTCTCCGGCGAAGTATCGCTGGTCGGCGCGCGCGGCCATGATGGCAGCACGGTGTTCTATCCGCTGACGCACAATCTGCATCAGGACGGCATTCTGCGCACCAGCGTGGCGCTGCCTCAGGCGGATCAGGCGCAGCAGCAGCAGGCGGAAGCGATGCTGAGCGCCATCATGCAGGAACTGAACTACGTCGGCGTGATGGCGATGGAGTGTTTTGTCACGCCGGACGGATTGTTGATCAACGAGCTGGCCCCGCGGGTGCACAACAGCGGCCACTGGACGCAGAATGGTGCTTCCATCAGCCAGTTCGAACTGCATCTGCGGGCGATTCTGGCGCTGCCCCTGCCGCAGCCGGTGGTGTTTGCGCCGTCGGCGATGGTCAATCTGATTGGCACCGCCGTCAACGTTGACTGGTTGCAGCAGCCGCTGGTGCACCTGCACTGGTATGACAAAGAGGTGCGCCCGGGCCGCAAGGTCGGGCATCTTAATCTGACCGACAGTGATACACAGCGGCTCAGGACTGCCCTTAACGCGCTGGTGCCTCAGCTGCCGGAAGAGTACGCCAGCGGCATCGCCTGGGCAGTTGAAAAACTGTAATCCTCCGTACCAAAACCTGCTGATGGCATTGTCAGGCGGCTGAGAAGCTCAACGCGAGGGGAGCATACGCCGGGAGCACAGCATAGCGGGCCAGGGACAAAATGCCGGGAGCGTTTTTGAACAACGCAAAGCGTTGGCCCGGCTTCGGGCGCACCTCAGGGATGAGGTGCATAATCGCCCGCGCTGAGCCTGCCAGGAATGGCGTCTTTGCGGAGGGCGTATGCTCCCCGAGCTAACACCTTATCGTCGCGCGCCGTGAGCGCTAATGCTGACCTGGTGTGCGTTCTGGATGACGAGCGGATGCAGGCTGAATAGCGCCCTGCACCCAGCCCTCCCCTTATGCCGCATCAAACTTCCTGAACAGCGCTTTGCCCTTCAGTAACCGCACCCCGAGCCAGCCACCGCACAGCGACAACAACAGCGCGCCGGATAACGGCAGCGCCAGCCACAAGGTCCAGTCAGGCTGCCACGGAAAATCAAAAATTTTACGCTGCAATCCCCACAGTGCGGCTTCCGCGCCCATCGCGGCGGCCACCCCCGAAACCACGCCGAGCAGGGCAAACTCGCACCATAAGGTGGTGCGCAGCAGCCGTTTACTGGCACCCAGCGTCCGGTAAACCACCAGCTCCTGACGACGCTGACGCATCCCCACCTGAATCTGCGCCAGCAACAGCAGCACACCGCAGGCGGTGACCAGTATCACCATGACCTCCAGCGCCTGGCTGACCTGCGTCAGCACCTGGCCAATCTGCCGCATAATACTGCCGATATCCAGCAGACTCAGCGTCGGAAAACTGCGGTTCAGCGCCGCCAGCAGCGCCGGATCGGCCTCCATTCGGAAGCTGGTGAGCCAGGTCTGCGGCTGGCTATCCAGCGCGCCCGGCGGGAAGATGAAGAAAAAGTTCGGCTTCAGGCTCTCCCAGTCCACCTTGCGCAGGCTGGTGATTCTGGCGCTGAACTTTTGCGTATCGCCATCAAAGGTCAGAGTATCACCGGGTTTCACCCCTAAGCGGGTAGCCAGTTCTGCCTCCATAGAGACTTCGCCCGCTTTGGGCGGCCAGCTTCCGGCAACCAGCGGATTGTGATCCGGCCGCTCCGCCAGCGCGGTCAGGTTAAGTTCACGGTTCAGGGCGTTATCCAGCGTCGGATCGGCCGGTTTACCGTTGAGTTCGCTGAGCCGCACCCGCGCAATCGGGTAGAAAGTTTCGGGCTTGATCTGATGAGACTGCAGGAAGTTGCGCACCTGCGGCACCTGATCGGCGGTCATATTCAGCAGGAAAAAGTTCGGGCTGTCGGCCGGTAACTGCTGCTGCCAGCGATCGAGCAGATCGCCGCGCATCACCAGCAGCAGAGCCAGCAGCATAAACGACAGCGAAAAAGCAGAGAGCTGACTCAGCGTGATGCCCGGCTGGCGCAGCAGACGGTTGATCGCCAGCCGGAATGCCAGGTTGCGCACCACCAGCCGACGCAGCAGCAGTAGCGTGCCCCAGCCCAGCAGTGCCAGCAATCCGGCCAGCACCACCACGCCCGCCAGCAGCGCCCACAGCATTTTACTGCCGCCCACCAGCAGCGCTAACAGCCCTACCACCACGGCCGCCATCAGCGGAATATAGAATTTCAGCGGCCAGAGATTAGCCACCGCATCACGCCGCAGCACGCGCAACGGCTGGGTCGCCAGCAGCAGACGATAAGGCCGCAGTCCCACCAGCAGCGAGATAATAAACAGCGATCCGACCGCCCAGACCCACGGCCAGAAACTGGCAGCTGGCAGGCTGGCTGGTAGCACCGGTTTGAGCATTGCCATCAGCGCTGCTTCCACCCCCTGCCCGACCAGGCTGCCGGCAATCGCCGCCAGCAGCAGCACCGCCAGCCACTGGCCGATGATCAACTTCTGCAACGCACCATGGGTCGCTCCCAGCGTCTTCAGCACCGCCACCAGATCGTAACGGCTGCGGCAGTAGTGGCTCATGGCAACGGCCACCGCGGCAATCGCCAGCATCAGCGTCAGCAGTGCGGAGAGCAGCAGGAACTGCTGTGCGCGCTGCATCGAACGTCCCAGCGCATCCTCTGAGTTTTCAATGCTGATCCAGCGCTGGTCAGCCTTGAGCTGCGGTTCGATCCAGCGGTCATAGCGTGCCAGCTGCTCCGGATTACCGGAAAACTTATAGCGCCAGCTGATGCGGCTACCAGGCTGAATCGCACCGGTGCTGGCCGCATCAGCCAGGTTGATCAGCAGTCGCGGCGCCATTTCAAACGGATTAAAACCGCCATCCGGCTCCTGAATCACTTCGCCAGTAATTCGCAGCCGGGTATCACCGACCTCAAGCAGATCGCCGACCTTAAGATTGAGCAGCGCCATCAGCCGCGGTGCCGCCAGTGCGGTGCCTGCCTGCGGCTTCAGGCCTGCCGGCTCGGTCTGCAGGTTGCCAAACATTGGATAGCGGTCGTCTACTGCTTTCACCGACGCCAGCTGCGGCGACTGTTCGGCAAAGGTCATGGTCATGAAGGACAGCTGGCGGCTGACGGTGAGTCCGGTTGCCCGTGCCTTATCCAGCCACGCCGCCGGAACGGCATCACTGCTGCGCAGCGTCCGGTCGCCCGCCATGAAATCACGGCTCTGCTGGCTGAGGCCTTTCTCCATCCGATCGCTGATCGACCCCAGCGCCAGCACGCAGGCCACCGCCAGCGTCAACGCCAGCCAGACAATTAACAGCGAGGGCGAGCGCCACTCGCGCCAGAACCAGCGCCAGATCATTGCTCCTCCCACAATTTACCGTCACGCAGCCGCAGGCGACGATCGCAGCGCGCGGCCAGCTGCTCATCGTGGGTGACCAGAATCAGGGTGGTGGCAAAATCGCGGTTCAGCGAGAACAACAGGTCGGCAATCCGATCGCCGGTTTTGCGGTCAAGATTACCGGTCGGCTCATCGGCAAACAGCAGGCCTGGACGGCCACTGAAGGCGCGCGCCAGCGCCACCCGCTGCTGTTCGCCGCCGGAAAGCTGCGCCGGCAGATGATGCAGGCGTTCACCCAGTCCCAGCAGGGTCAGCAGCTCCCGCGCCTGCTCACGGCTCTGGCGATCGCTGTCGCCACGCAGCAGAGACGGCAGCTGTACGTTCTCCAGCGCATTCAGGGTCGGCACCAGCATAAACGACTGAAACACAAAGCCCACCTGACGGGCGCGTAACGCCGCACGCTGCTCCTCATTCATCTGGTGCAGCGGCTGGCCCAGCAGATGGACTTCACCGCTGCTGCCATCATCCAGCCCGGCCAGAATCCCCAACAGGGTTGACTTACCGGAGCCCGATTCGCCAATCAGCGCCAGCGTCTCGGCTGGTTTGACAACTAACTCAACTCCGGTAAGGATGGTTAACTGATGCTCTCCCTGACCGACGGACTTAGTAAGATGATGAACTTCAACAATGTTTTCCGCTGGCATTATCCCTTCCTGTTATTGATTCTTTTGCTGGTGTCGCGTTTTTCCGCCGCGGATACCCTGATGGTGCTGGGTGACAGCCTCAGCGCGGGATACCGCATGTCCGCCACCGCGGCCTGGCCGAGCCTGCTGAATAAGCAGTGGCAGCAGCAGCCCAGAGTGATCAACGCCAGCATCAGCGGTGATACCGCCGCCCAAGGCCTGGCGCGTTTGCCCGCGCTATTAAAGCAGCATCAGCCGCAATGGGTGTTAATCGAATTGGGCGGTAACGACGGTCTGCGTGGTTTCCCGCCCGCCGATATCGCACAAAATCTGCGTAAAGTGATCGATGATGTTAAAGCCGCCAATGCGAAACCGCTGCTGATGCAGATTCGGCTGCCGGCCAATTACGGACGCCGCTACACCGAAGCGTTCAGCGGTATCTATCCCGACTTAGCGCAACAGTACAACATCCCACTGGTGCCCTTTTTTATGGAGCAGGTCTACCTGAAACCGGAGTGGATGCAGCAGGACGGCATTCATCCTAATCCTGATGCCCAACCCTTTATCGCCGGATTGATGGCAAAAGAACTGGCTCCCTTAGTTAAGCAGCAGTAACGCGAACAGGCGCGCAAATAGGGTAAAGAAATGCAAAAAACCATCCTGATTACAGGTTGTTCCAGCGGTATCGGCCTGGTGGCGGCGCACGATCTTCAGGCGCGCGGCTACCGGGTGATCGCCGCCTGCCGCAAAGCGGATGATGTGGCGCGCATGGAGACGCTGGGTTTTATCGGACTTCAGCTGGATCTCGACAATCCGCAGAGCGTCGATAACGCGGCCGATAAGGTCATCGCGCTCAGCGATAACTGTCTGGCAGGCCTGTTTAACAATGCCGGTTTTGGTCTTTATGGACCGTTACGCACCCTCTCCCGCCAGCAGCTGGAGCAGCAGTTTTCCAGTAACTTTTTCGGCGTTCATCAGCTGACGCTGCGGCTGATCCCCGCGCTGGCGGCCAGTGGTGATGGTCGTATTATTAATACCAGTTCGGTACTCGGGCTGATCTCTACCCCTGGCCGGGGCGCTTACGCCGCCAGTAAATATGCGCTGGAAGCCTGGAGCGATGCGCTGCGGCTGGAGCTGCGCGCCAGTAACATCCGCGTCAGCCTGATCGAACCGGGACCGATTCACACCCGTTTCACCGATAATGTGACGCAGGGTGAGCAGGATAAGCCGGTGCGTAATCCGGGCATTGCCGCACGCTTTACGCTGCCGCCAGAGGCTATTCTGCCTAAACTTCGTCATGCACTCGAGAGCAAACATCCGCGTTTACGCTATCCGGTGACGCTGGTCGCACATGCCATGAGCCTGTTGAAACGCCTGCTGCCAGGCTGGATGCTGGATCGCATTTTGCGCAGCCATTGAGCGTGCGGCCTGATTAGAACTTGAAGCGCGGCCAGTTGGCCCCATATTCTTTAAACACTTTTTGCAAAGAGACTTATCCATGTCACCACATGCTTCGATAATCGACATCAACGAATCTAACCTGCAGCAGACGCTTGAGCAGTCGATGCAGCTGCCGGTGCTGTTTTACTTCTGGTCTGAGCGCAGCCAGCATTGTCAGGAGCTGACACCGGTGCTGGAGCGGCTGGCGCAGGAGTATGCCGGTCAGTTTATTCTCGCAAAACTGGATTGCGATAAAGAGCAAATGGTGGCATCACAGTTTGGTCTGCGTTCTATTCCTACGGTCTATCTGTTCCAGAACGGTCAGCCGGTCGATGGCTTCCAGGGACCGCAACCGGAAGAGGCGATCCGCGCCCTGCTGGAAAAAGTTCTGCCGCGTGAAGAAGAGCTGAAAGCGCAGCAGGCGATGGCGCTGATGGAAGAAGGCAAACCGCTGGATGCGCTGCCGCTGTTAAAAGAGGCCTGGCAGCTGAGCAATCAATCGAGTGAGATTGGTTTTCTGCTGGCTGAAGTGCTGATCGCCCTGAGCCGCAGCGATGAAGCAGAAGCAGTGCTCAAAGCGGTGCCGTTACAGGATCAGGATACCCGTTATCAGAGCCTGATGGCGCAAATCGATCTGCTGAAACAGGCGGCCGATACCCCGGAGATCCAGCAACTGCAATCCCAGCTGGAGGCCGATCCATCGAACGCCGGGCTGGCTGCTAAACTGTCGTTACAGCTGCATCAGGTCGGCCGTAACGAAGAGGCGCTGGAACTGCTGTTCAGCTTCCTCAAAACCGATCTTAACGCCGCCGATGGTCAGGCACGTAAAATGCTGCAGGAGATTCTGGCGGCGCTGGGCACCGGCGATGCACTCGCTGCACGTTATCGTCGCCAGCTCTACTCGCTGCTCTACTAACGGCGGGACCACGGGCCGAAGCGACTCGGCCCGTTCATCTGACAACGCGGAGGTTGTATGATAACTGTAATTCCTGCCCTGATCGTGCTGGCGCTGGTGGCTGTCTGGGCCACCGTCAAGATTGTGCCCCAGGGTTTTCAATGGACGGTTGAACGTTTTGGCCGTTATACCCGCACGCTGCAACCCGGGTTAAGCCTGGTAGTGCCGTTCATGGATCGTATCGGTCGTAAGATCAACATGATGGAACAGGTACTGGATATTCCCTCGCAGGAGATCATCTCCAAAGATAACGCCAACGTTACCATTGATGCGGTCTGCTTTATTCAGGTCGTTGACCCGGCGCGCGCCGCCTATGAAGTCAGCAATCTTGAGCAGGCTATTCTGAACCTCACCATGACCAATATGCGCACCGTGCTCGGCAGCATGGAGCTGGACGAAATGTTGTCGCAGCGCGACAGCATTAATACCCGGCTGCTGCATATCGTCGATGAAGCCACCAATCCGTGGGGCGTGAAAATCACCCGTATCGAGATCCGCGATGTGCGTCCGCCGCAGGAGCTGGTCGGCGCGATGAATGCGCAGATGAAAGCGGAACGTACCAAGCGCGCCGACATTCTGACGGCGGAAGGGGTACGACAGGCGGCGATCCTGCGCGCCGAAGGGGATAAACAGTCGCAGATCCTTAAAGCCGAAGGGGAACGGACCTCGGCCTTTTTGCAGGCCGAAGCGCGGGAACGTCAGGCGGAAGCGGAAGCCAATGCCACCAAAATGGTGTCTGAAGCGATTGCCGCCGGTGATATCAATGCCATCAACTACTTTGTGGCGCAGAAATATACCGACGCACTGCAAAAAATTGGCGAAGCCAATAACAGCAAAGTAGTGATGATGCCGCTGGAGGCGAGCAGCTTACTCGGCTCGATTGCCGGCATCGGTGAACTGCTGAAAGAATCCCGCACCGAGTCGAAACGCTGATGCTGGTCGATATCATTGCCCATCCGCACTGGTTCTGGCTGACGCTCGGCGGCCTGCTGCTGGCGGCGGAAATGCTGGGCACCAGCGGTTATCTGCTGTGGAGCGGCCTGGCTGCGGTGATGGTGGGCATTATCGAATGGTTTATCCCGTTCAGCTGGACCGCTCAGGGCACAATGTTTGCCATTCTGACGCTGGTCTGCGTCTTTTTCTGGTATCGCTGGATGCGCTACCGTGAAGCGCGCCAGCTTCCGAACTCGCTCAATCAGCGCGGCAGCCAGATGATTGGCCTGCAGTTAACCCTGGATAGCGCGCTGCAGAACCGCACCGGGCACGTGCGAATTGGTGACAGCAGCTGGCGGGTTCAGGCTGAACAGGATCTGCCAGCGGGAACGCCGGTCGAAGTGGTGGCGGTCGAAGGCATCACCCTGCGTATTCAGCCGCGCTTACCGCCCGGCTGAGAACAGCATCCCGCCAGATTGTTGATGATTGGGCATTCTGCGCTGTCGTCGCCCGGACAGGCTTCGGCCAGCGCCAGTAAACGTGCGCGCATCGCGTGCAGCTCCTCAATATGCGCCGCAATCTCGTCGGCTTTCTGCAGGGTACGCGCCTTAACGTCGGCACTGTGACGCGCCGGATTATTAAACAGCGCCACCAGTTCACGACACTCATCCAGCGTAAAACCAACCTGACGCGCCTGGCGTAACAGATTGAGTTCGTCCAGATGACGCACGCTGTAGCTGCGATAGCCATTTTCACTGCGCAGCGGAGGCGTCACCACCCCCTTCTCTTCATAAAAACGAATTGCCTTGCTGGTGAGACCGGTCTTTTTCGCCACATCGCTGATGTTCATTTTGCTCCCCTTGACCTTCCCCTTGATGGAAGGTTTATGCTTAATCATGAATCGAAACTGACCACCCGGTCAAATCTGATCACCCAAGGAGTTCATCATGTCACATACCATTTCTCTGGCCCTGGACGGTCTGTCCTGCGGCCATTGCGTCAAACGGGTAAAAGAAGCGCTGGAACAGCGGGACGATGTTGAGCAGGCCGAAGTCACGCAGCAGGAAGCGCGGGTTTCCGGTGCGGCCGATGCGGCCGACCTGATCGCGACCGTCGAACAGGCTGGTTATCACGCCACGCTGAAAACGGCTGACAGCTCCCCAAAGCCTGAGCCGTTGACAGCATCGGAGCCGCCGCCGGAGGCGCTGACAACGGAATCGCTTTCCCGTCCGGCAGAAAAAACCGTTCCTGCTCACATGCTGCTGATTGAGGGCATGACCTGTGCCAGCTGCGTAAGCCGGGTAGAAAAAGCGTTGCAGCAGGTGGCTGGCGTCAGTCAGGCCCGGGTTAACCTGGGCGAACGCAGCGCGCTGGTGCTGGGCGAAGCCGATCCGCAGCAGCTGATCGCGGCGGTGGATGCCGCCGGTTATGGCGCGCAGGTGGTCGATGATGAGCAGGAGCGGCGTGAAAAACAGCAGCAGAGCGCCCGCAGCGCAATGCGCCGTTTTAGCTGGCAGGCAGCAGGGGCCTTAGCTTTTGGCGTGCCGCTGATGATCTGGGGCATGCTGGGCGACAACATGATGCTGACCGCCAGCAACCACAGCCTGTGGCTGACGCTGGGGGCCATTACGCTGCTGGTGATGGTGCTTACCGGCGGACATTTTTATCGCAGCGCCTGGCGCAGTGCGCGCAACGGCAGTGCCACCATGGATACGCTGGTGGCGCTGGGTACCGCCGCGGCCTGGATCTACTCGTTCAGCGTGGTGCTGTGGCCCGACTTTTTCCCGTCGCAGGCGCGGCATCTCTATTTTGAAGCCAGCGTGATGATCCTCGGGTTGATCAACCTCGGACATGCGCTGGAGCAGCGGGCGCGTCAGCGATCGTCAAAAGCGCTGGAACGCCTGCTCGATCTGACTCCGGCGCAGGCGCGACTGGCCGATGAACAGGGCGATAGCTTAATTCCCCTTAGCGCGGTGCAGCCGGGCATGATGCTGCGTCTGGTGACCGGCGATCGGGTGCCGGTCGATGGGGAGATTACCGCTGGTGAGGCGTGGTTTGATGAGGCGATGCTGACCGGTGAAGCGGTGCCGCAAAGCAAAGGCCCGGGTGAGGCGGTGTTTGCCGGTACGCTGGTGCAGGATGGCTCGGTGCAGTTTGAAGCCCGTGCAACCGGCAGCCACACTACCCTGTCACGCATAATCCGGCTGGTACGCCAGGCCCAGAGCAGCAAACCTGACGTCGGCCGCTTAGCCGATCGCATTTCAGCGGTGTTCGTGCCGGTGGTGGTGGCGATTGCGCTGATCAGCGGCGGCATCTGGTACCTGTTCGGGCCACAACCGCAAATCGCCTATATGCTGGTGATCGCCACCACCGTGCTGATTATTGCCTGTCCCTGCGCATTAGGACTGGCGACCCCGATGTCGATTATCGCTGGCGTGGGTCGGGCCGCCGAACTCGGCGTGCTGGTTCGCGACGCCGATGCGTTGCAGCGTGCCAGCCAGATCGACACGCTGGTGTTCGATAAAACCGGCACCCTGACGGCCGGTACACCGCAGGTCAGCGAGGTGCGGGTCTGGGGCGATGCCAGCCGTGAGTCGGTACTGCAGACCGCTGCCGCGCTGGAATATTCCTCCGGCCATCCGCTGGCTAAAGCGATTGTTGCCGCGGCTGACCTCGCCGGTGCGCCGTCACTGGCACAATTTCGTACAATACGCGGCAAAGGGGTCAGCGGCATACTGGATGGCAGAGCGTTACTGCTGGGTAATGCCGCCCTGCTCGAGGAGAACGGGGTCGATTATCAGCCCGCGATGGCGGATATCGACCGCCTGACGCAACAGGGTGCGACACCGGTGTTACTGGCTGAACAGGGCCAGCTGATCGGCCTGATCGCCCTGCGCGATGCGCTGCGGCCGGAAAGCGCCACCGCTCTGAAACGGCTGCATCAGTCGGGTTACCGCCTGATTATGCTCACCGGTGACCACCAGAATACCGCGCAGGCGATTGCGGCTGAGGTGGGAATTGATGAGGTGATCGCCGGCGTGCTGCCGGAAGGCAAGGCAGCGGCGATTGCGCAGTTACAGCAGCAGGGCCGGCGCGTCGCCATGGTCGGTGACGGTATTAACGACGCGCCCGCACTGGCCCAGGCTGAGGTCGGGATTGCGATGGGCGGCGGCAGCGACGTGGCGGTTGAAACCGCCGGTATTACGCTGATGCGCGCCGACCTCAACAGCGTCGCCGATGCATTAGCTATCTCGTCAGCCACGCTGCGTAATATCCGCCAGAACCTGTTCGGGGCCTTTATTTATAACAGTATTGGTATTCCGGTGGCGGCTGGCGTGCTCTACCCGCTGACCGGCACCCTGCTCAGCCCGATTGTGGCGGGCGCTGCGATGGCGCTCTCCTCAATTACGGTGGTTGCCAACGCCAATCGCCTGCTGCGCTATCAGCCGCCGCGCCAGCAATAGCCGTTTCGGCGCTGTTTTTCGCCGCCTGAAGCCGCTAGCATGGAGTTTTAAATAGCGAAGGACCGGGAATGACAGGCAACGTTTGGCGCTCACTGCGCGGCTTCATCAGCCAACTTTTTCCCGCCAGCTACCGCTGGCCCGCGATGGATGTCCGGCTTGGCGCATGTCATCTGCACCTGGTAGGCAGTATTCACATGGGAACGCGGGATATGCAGCCGCTGCCGTCGCGGCTGCTGCGTCAGCTGCAAAAGGCCGACGCGCTGATTGTCGAAGCGGATATTACCCAGGGCGGTTCGCCGTTTGATGGCAGCGCGGAGCGTCCCCCGCTGGCAACCCGGCTTGAAGATGATGCCCTGCAGACGCTCACCGGGCTGTGTCACGAGCTGAACCTGTCGCTCGGTTCGTTCGACACCCTGCCCGCCTGGCAGATTGCGCTGATGTTGCAGGCGCAGCAGGCGCAACGGCTGGGTTTGCGGCCCGACTACGGCATTGATTATCAGCTGTTGCAGGCGGCAAAGCGCTGGAACAAGCCGGTGATTGAGCTGGAGGGGGCGGAAGCGCAGATTGCGCTGCTGAATACGCTGCCGGATGACGGCATGGCGCTGCTGCAGGATACGCTGACCCACTGGCATACCAATGCGCGGCTGCTGCAAATGATGGTGAGCTGGTGGCTGGATACCCCGCCGCGCCAGCCGCAGATTGCTCTGCCGGCCACGTTTAGTCAGGCGCTCAATGATACGTTGATCGGTCAGCGTAATGCGCAGTGGCGGGATAAACTGCAGGCCTTAGCGGCGGGAGACTACGTGGTGGCGGTCGGTGCGCTGCATCTTTACGGTGAGGATAACTTGCCCGGGATGCTGAAGACGCGCTGAAAAAAAGAGAGCCGATAATGCTACCGGCCCGTCAAAGAGAAATTTGTTTATGATTTTGGTTATCGCTCAGCAATCAGATTGCTGGCGCGCGGCCAATTCTCGCGCAAAGCACAAAATTTCGCCACCTTTATTCGACGATCGGGTGCAATAAGATTTTTCTTAGGAAGGGACCGATATGACACCTGCAGTAAAACTACTGGAAAAACAAAAAGTCAGCTTCACTCTGCACCCCTATGAACACGACAGCAGCGAAACCCATTTTGGTGATGAGGCGGTGCGTAAACTGAATCTGGATGCGCGTCAGGTCTATAAAACGCTGCTGGTGGCGCTGAATGGCGAGGCAAAACAGCTGGCGGTGGCGGTCACGCCGGTATCAACCCAGCTCGATCTGAAAAAAGTCGCCAAAGCGCTGGGGGCTAAAAAAGTGGATATGGCCGATCCACAGCAGGCGCAGCGGGTGACCGGCTACCTGATCGGCGGCATCAGTCCGCTCGGCCAGAAGAAACGGCTGCCGACGGTGATTGATATTTCTGCTGCCGACTTTGCCACCATCTTTATTTCCGGCGGCAAGCGCGGGCTGGACATTGAACTGGCACCGCAGGAACTTGCCCGCCTGCTGGCTGCCCCGCTGGCGGATATCGCCCGCCACGATTAAACCCGCGGCTGGGCGCACAGCTGATCGATCATCCAGCGTCCCGCCGGACCCGGCGGATTGCGGCGCGACCAGATTACCTCAACCGCGATATGCTGCGGCCAGCCCGGCAGCGGCAGCTCCTGCAACACGCCATGGCCAAACTGCCTGACCAGCCAGCGTGGCAGAATGGTCCAGCCAAAGCCCTGCTCCGCCATTTCCAGCAGCAATAAATAGGTCGGTGCTGACCAGATGCGCCCCATTGAGGTCGGTTCGCGCTGCTCGACCCAGGTATTCAGTCGCAGATGGCGCACCGCTTCAAGCTGACTCTCACTGAGGGTTTTAAGCGTCGCCAGCGGATGCTGATGGTGCAGATAAACCGCCATCTGAGCCTCCACCTGCAGGCGTGCCACCGCGATATCCGCCGGCAGCGCGGGTTGCGCCCGCACCACCCCGAGATGGACCCGCCCGGCCTGCAACAGATCCAGCACATCGCCATCTTCCGCAATCATGCACTCCAGTTCAATTTCCGGAAAGCGTGCGTCAAACTGCTTAAGCAGATGTTCGTGATGATCGGTTTGCCAGAAATCAGAGACGGCAAAGCTTAACCGCGGCTCCACGCCCTGCGATAAGCGGATCGCCAGCGCATCCAGTCGCTCACTGGCGGCGAGAATTTGCTGCACCTGCGGCAGCGCGCGTCGTCCCTGCTCGGTTAATACCGGCTGGCGTCCACCCCGATCGAACAGCACAAAACCGAGGTCGTCTTCTAAGTTCGCCACCGCTGCACTAATAGTGGACTGGCTTTTCCCCAGCGCCCGCGCGGCTGCAGAAAACGAGCCGCTGGTCACGGTCTGGACAAAGGCCTCAAGGGATTCCGGGGAGTAACGCATCTTATCCATCGCTTTTTTCGATAGGTGTTCATTTCATTTTAGCATTCCGCAGTGAGAGAATGCCTGGCATAACCCGAGGAGAGTTAAGTCATGCGTACCCGCTCACTAAAAGAACGTATTTTACATGCCGTCTGTTTTGAAACGCTGGCGATTCTGACCGTCTCGCCGCTGGCCGCATGGGCGATGAATAAGCCGCTGTTCCAGATGGGATCGCTGGCGATTATGTTGTCTACCGTCGCGATGCTGTGGAACATGATCTACAACAGCGGATTTGATCGGCTGCACCCGCCTGGCCAGAAGCGCAGTGCTGGCGTGCGCGTGATGCACGCGCTGGGTTTTGAAGGGGGATTTATCCTGATTGGCCTGCCGATTGCGGCCTGGATGCTGGATATTTCGCTGTGGCAGGCGTTTCTGGTGGAAGTCGCCTTCTTCCTGTTCTTCCTGCCCTACACCATGGCGTATAACTGGGTGTGGGACAAACTGCGCGAGCGCTGGATCAGCCGCAAATCCTGTCAGGCATAACGACAATCGGGAGGCGCAAGCGCCTCCCGAAACGTTCAATGCGCCCGTGCTGTTTCATTCCCCCACGGCCAGATCCACGCCAGAATCATTTTAGGATAGTTGCGTTTACGCGCTTTCTCCGCCGCCTCATCACGCTGCCTGATCTGCTCGTCGGTGAGATGCACTATCTGTCCCTGCGGCTGGTAGTCACTGGCCTTGATCGGCGCATGCGCCTTGATCCAGTCGCGCAGCACCTGGGCATCCACCGCGCCGCTGTTCACGAAACCGGCATGATTATCCAGCCGCGGATAGCCGTCGCCCCCGGCAGCATTAAAGCTGTTGGTCGCCATCCGATAGTGCTGCGTCTCTTCGAGCGGCTTACCGTTGATGCGGATGTCGCTGACCTGTTTGCCGTCGGCCGTCAGGCTGATGCCAGCAAACTGGGCGTAGCCACCTGAGTCAGGCTGAATATTGGCCACCACCGCCAGATATTTTTTAATCTCGGCACCGGTCAGGCTCACCGACACGACCTGATTGCCGAACGGCTGAACCTGCAGCAGATCGCGCCAGCTCAGTTTGCCGCTTTTCAGGGAAGTGCGGATACCGCCGCCGCTCATCACCGCAAAGTCAGCCTGGGTATGCGCCATCTGCGCCCGTAAAATCAGCTGGCCGAGATTGGTCTGCTCAAAGCGCACCTGCTCTTTTTCGCCATTGAAATCCCCCTCCGCGCTGCCGACGTTAACGGTCAGTTTTGCCTCAGCCCGTTTCTGAAACGGCATCAGCAGCTTCATCATCGCGCTGTTTTTCGGGATCTCCTGCTGCCAGGTGAGCCAGGTTTCGCTGCCGTCAGCGTTCTTCACCAGGTGCTTCAGGTTGACCGGCAGCAGCTGGTACGCCTCCAGCGTGACCTGACCATTACGGAAGGTGAAATCGCCGCGCCCGACATATTTGCCCCATTTATCCGCCTGCATGATCCAGATGCCGTTCTGTTTATCGGGCTGACACGGCTGGCCAGGCTGATAATTTTTTACGCTGACGTTCTCTTTTTCCATGCAGACCGCATCGTGCGAGTGACCGCCGACGATCAGGTCGAGGGTGCCGGCGGGCAGACTGCGCGCCAGCGTAACATCACCGATTCCGTTGCTGCCGTGCTTGCCGTCGTCGTAGTGGCCGAGGTGCGTCAGGGCGACAATCACGTCCGGTTTCTCGCTGGCGCGTAACTCTGCTACCGCTTTGATGGTTTCGGCGATCGGATCGCGGAATTCGACGTCGGTTAAACCCGCCGGGTTGGCCAGCCGGGCAGTGTCAGGCGTAATCAGTCCCAGCACCGCAATTTTAAGGCCGAGACGATTGAACACCGCCCACGGTTTAAACATCCGCTCGCCGCTGCTCTTCTGATAGACATTGGCTGCCAGCAGTGGGAATCGCGCCCACTTTTCCTGCTTACGCAGCACCGCAATTGGCTTGTCGAACTCATGGTTGCCGAGCGCCATGGCATCGTAGCCAATCAGGTTCATGGCGCGAAAATCGGGTTCGGCATCCAGTTCATCCGATTCCGGTACCCCGGTGTTGACGTCGCCCGCCGAGAGGATTAATGCGCCGCCGCCTTTCGCCTGCACGTCGTAGCGCAGCGTATCCATCAGCGTTTTCTGTGCTGCCAGACCATATTCACCCTGCGGATTGAACCAGAAGTGGCCATGTTCATCATTGGTGTGCAGCAGGCTAAAGCGGTACGTGCGGTCAGACTCTGCAGCCTGAGAAAACAGCGGCATTAGCGCCAGTACTAGCGCAACGCTCGATCCTGCCCATCGTGATAACAACACCGTTAATCTCCTTATTTCTGTCTGGCCCGTTTATCTCTGCGGGTTCGCTCACCGGGCTGCCCCACTGTTTCGCACATTATTATGATGAACTCAAGGCTAAAGCACGCGGCAGGCATCACTGATGGCAGATTACGCTCCGGCTGACAGCGCATTAAATAGCCGATAAAGCGGATTCCATTCTCCTGAGGGCTGACAGCCTGACAAATCCGGGCCAGACGAGGGTTTCGCCGGCGAAGATGGCGATTAGCCATTGATACGCGTCACGCTTAGGTCATTTAACCGAAGTAATCTTTATTTATCCGGCCCTTAATAAAGCATCACAGCAGCCGATATTAACGATAAGCAACCAAAATGGCCTTTCGGTTACGTTTTTCTCTCATTTAACCGATTTTTTCTGCTCTTCCCGCAAATTGCTCAGCGAAAGCGTCCATTTTGCATTAAACTTCTTTGTTACAAGCGGATACATTTGCATACAAGGAGACAGGCATGCATCACACCACACCGTTGATTACCACCATTGTCGGAGCACTGGTTCTGGCATTTCTCCTTGGGATGCTGGCAAACCGCCTGCGCATTTCACCGCTGGTCGGCTACCTGCTGGCTGGCGTGCTGGCCGGTCCCTTTACGCCAGGTTTTGTCGCCGATACTAACCTCGCGCCGGAACTGGCGGAGCTGGGGGTGATTCTGCTGATGTTTGGCGTTGGCCTGCACTTCTCGTTAAAAGACCTGATGTCGGTAAAGTCGATCGCCATTCCCGGTGCGGTTGCACAGATAGCGGTTGCGACGCTGCTGGGAATGGGTCTGTCATGGACGCTGGGATGGTCGTGGATGACCGGCCTGGTGTTTGGCCTCTGTCTCTCCACCGCCAGTACCGTGGTGTTACTGCGGGCGTTAGAAGAGCGTCAGTTAATTGATAGCCAGCGGGGCCAGATCGCCATTGGCTGGCTGATTGTTGAAGACCTGGTGATGGTGCTGACGCTGGTATTGCTGCCAGCGATTGCCGGCATGATGGAACAGGGTAACGCCAGCGCCGGACTGCTGGCGTGGGACCTGCTGTGGACCATCGGTAAAGTGGCCGCCTTTATGGTGCTGATGATGGTGGTCGGACGGCGTGCCGTTCCGTGGATCCTCGCCCGCAGCGCCGCCACCGGCTCACGCGAACTGTTTACGCTGGCGGTGTTAGCGCTGGCGCTGGGGATTGCGTTTGGCGCGGTTGAATTCTTCGATGTCTCATTCGCGCTCGGCGCCTTCTTTGCCGGGATGGTGCTGAACGAATCTGAACTGAGCCACCGCGCTGCCCGCGATACCCTGCCGCTGCGCGATGCTTTCGCCGTGCTGTTCTTCGTCTCGGTCGGCATGCTGTTTGACCCGGCGATTCTGGTGACGCAGCCGCTGGCGGTGCTGGGTGCGCTGGTGATTATCGTGGTGGGTAAATCCGTTGCTGCCTGGCTGCTGGTGACGCTGCTGGGCCACTCCCGCCGCACCGCCTTAACCATTTCGGTCAGCCTGGCGCAGATTGGCGAGTTCGCCTTTATTCTGGCCGGACTTGGCATTTCGCTCGGCCTGCTGAGCAATGAAGGCCGCAATCTGGTGCTGGCGGCGGCTATCCTGTCGATCATGATCAACCCGATCCTGTTTACCCTGCTGGAGCGTTTTCTGGCGAAAACCGAAACCATGGAAGAGCAGACGCTGGAAGAGGCGATCGAGGAAGAGAAGCAGCTCCCGGTGGAGTTCTGCAATCACGCGGTCATCGTCGGCTATGGCCGGGTCGGCAGCCTGATTGGCCAGAAGCTGATTGAGGCTAACGTGCCGCTGGTGGTGGTGGAGAATTCCCGTCCACGCGTCGAAGCGCTACGTGAACAAGGCATTAAAGCGGTGCTGGGCAATGCAGCCCGGACTGAAACCATGGAGCTGGCGCGGCTGGATTGCGCCCGCTGGCTGTTGCTGACTATCCCGAATGGCTATGAAGCGGGTGAAGTCGTGACCGCCGCGCGTGAGAAGCACCAGAATATTGAGATCATCGCCCGGGCGCATTACGACGATGAAGTGGAATATATCATGGAGCGCGGTGCAACCCGGGTGGTGATGGGCGAGCGTGAAATTGCCAGCAGCATGCTGCAGATTTTGCAGGATGAGATGACGCAGGGCGAAGATTTACAGGCCTGCGACGTAGTGCGTTGATTCAGTCAGGCCCGGAGAGCGGTGAGAGCGTGCCAGCACAGGGAACGCGGTCAGATCGGAAAGACGTAAAAGCCAATTCCTGACTCGCCCGGCCCGCGCGATTATGCACCTCATCCCTGAGGTGCGCCCGTAGCCGGGCCAGCGCTTTGCGTTGTCTAAAAACGCGCCCGGCATTTTTATCCGGGCGGCGGGCGGCTTTCCTCTTCTGACCCTGTACCCTGCGCGTTGAGCTAATCTATTGCTGCCAGATTCAGCCTTATTTGAGTTTCAGCTGTCTTCACATCCTGTGGCGGGCAGCTTAACGATCCCAGTAAGACTCTTCCAGACTGTCTTCCCGCTCCGGCAACCCGCGGGTTAAACGCGGCGAATGCTGATTCAGAACCTGATAACTGACGCGGTTGGCATATTTACACACCTGTGCCAGCGATGAATAGGTCAGATAAGGGCGGGCGTGCTTGCTGGAATTGGGCACGTTGAGGCGATGGTAATTGTTGGCGGTAATATCATGCAGCAACGCCGCCAGCGCGCCATCCCCGGCACCGTTGGTGTTCATGATCTTCTCCGGTCCGCCCATGTAAGGCGCAATGTGCGAGAAAATCCGCAGCGGCTGCTGGCAATCCTGCTGGCGCATGACCCGGCTGAACTCATACTGGTTAAACTCGGCGATAGCACCCGGCAGCAGCGGATGGTTGGTTTTACGTTTGAACTCTTCTTCGGTATAGCCAGCCATGTAAAGGCCGGTCGGCCCGGCGGTGCACAACACCAGATCCACCCACTCCAGCGCCATATCCGAGGCCAGCAGCGGATCGGCTTCGCCAGTCAGCGCCAGAGCTTCCTCTTCATTCATTGCCACGATAGTGACGTGTTCGCGCAGGAAGTCGCGCCAGAACTGGGGATTATCGCCAATCACGTGTTTGGTGCCGAGCGTCAGCACCACCGGCACATTATGACGTTTGGCGTATTCGATCGCCCGTAAGGTGGCCTGCGGCATCGGTTCACCCTCAGCGCAGCGCACCAGGTAAGACGTCAGCACCAGCGCTGAAGCACCGGCAATCACCGACTCCGGCACGTTATCGGGCTGCAGCTGATTCATCTGGCCCGGGCTGATGGCAAACGTCCGCTCGCCATTCTCACCAATCAGCGTAAAGCAGCGGCCAATCGCACCATCAACCCCCTGCAGATAGTTGAGATCCATCCGGCTGGAGGTATTGCACAGATAGCGATAGGCATAGCCGCCGATCTGGATATTGTTGCACATCACGCCCAGCAGCACTGAACGATCATCGGCCAGCACCGAGAAGTTATGCAGCGTGTTGCCAATGGTGCCACCGGCAAACTGGTGGGTGATCAGCGCATCGCGCATCAGTTCGTTGTAGAGCGCTTCCGCGACGGCATCGTCGATCACCAGGGAATGACCGGCACTCAGGCCATAACGGGTCAGGAAAGCCTCATCGACTTTCGCTTCGATATCGACCAGCGTCTGATCGATGCCGACTACCCAGCTTCCCGCGTCAACATCGTGTTGAGCAGGCTGTTGTAACAGGGGATCGCGTGCGCTGACCGGGAAGTAGTGTTTGGATTTGCGTTTGCCGGGAAATTTCATCGGGAGTGCCGTCTGGAAAAACAGGCAGAGAATGATATCACACTCTCTGCCTTCGATTTAACGGCGTGCGTTGACCAGCTGCACCATCATGTCGATGTGGGCTTCGTCGGCGTTGAGCGCCGGAATGTACTCAAACTTTTCGCCACCGGCGTGCATGAAGATTTCACAGTTTTCACCGCTGATCTCCTCCAGCGTCTCCAGACAGTCTGAAGAGAAGCCGGGGCTCATGACCTGCACATGCCTGATGCCTTTGGCCGGCAGGCTTTTCATGGTTTCGTCAGTGTAAGGCATCAGCCAGGGTTCACGGCCGAAACGCGACTGGAAGGTCAGCATAAACTGGTCGTCACGCAGACCCAGCGCTTTGGTCAGTGCCGCAGTGGTATCGGCACAGCGCTGAGGATAGTCATCGCCTTCATTAGCGAAACGCTGCGGGATGCCGTGGAACGACATTACCAGCAGATCGGGCTGACCATGCTGCGCGAAAGAGCGCTCTACTGACGCTTTTAGCGCGGCGATATAGGCCGGATGTTCGGCGTAATCGCGGATGAACTGCACCTCAGGCAACGAACGGTAATCTTTGAATACCGCGGTTAAACCATCCCACACCGCCGCCACGGTCGAGCAGGAGAACTGCGGGTAGAGCGGCAGCACGATCAGGCGCGTTACGCCCTGCGCCATCAGCTTATCTACCGCACTTTTCATGCTGGGATTTCCGTAGCTCATGCCAAGCTCAACCGGCATATCGACGCGCGCCGCCAGCGCATCACGCTGACGCTGGCTGTAAACCAGCAGCGGCGAACCGCCTTCCATCCAGACCGAGGCGTAGAGCTTAGAGACGCGCGGCGAGCGAAACGGCAGCACCACGCCATTGAGGATCGGCCACCAGAGCCAGCGCGGCGTATCGACCACGCGAGGATCGCTTAAAAACTGTTTCAGGTAGCGTTTAACAGCAGGTGTGGTTGGGGCGTCTGGCGTACCTAAATTAACCAGTAACACGCCGGGCTTATCTTGCCTCATTGTGATTCCTTGATGACGACGGGGATGCGTGAAAACGAGGAAATTGTAGCGGAATTAGTGGGAGGTAAAAGCAATTACTGCAAAAGGGGCCAGTAATACCGGCCCCAGGGTGCTTAGCCGAGGATCTTCGCCAGCTCGGCACTCACTTCGGTCACTTTACGGGTGCCGTCGATTTTGTGATAGGCGGTGTGACCGGCTTCCGCTTCTTTGCTGTAATAGGCAATTAGCGGTGCGGTCATCTGATGGTATTCCACCAGGCGCTTACGCACGGTCTCTTCCTGATCGTCTTTACGGGTGGTCAGCTCTTCACCGGTAACGTCATCTTTACCTTCCACTTTCGGTGGATTGAAGGTGACATGGTAAACCCGGCCAGATGGGGTATGAACACGACGGCCGACGATACGCTCAACGATCAGTTCGTCCGGTACGGCGAACTCCAGCACGTGATCAACGGTGATCCCGGCTTCTTTCATCGCATCCGCCTGAGGAATGGTGCGTGGGAAACCGTCCAGCAGGAAACCATTTTTGCAGTCTTCCTGAGTGATACGCTCTTTAACCAGCGCAATCACCAGCTCATCGGTTACCAGTTTGCCGGCATCCATAATGGCTTTCGCCTGGTTGCCCAGCTCGCTGCCTGCTTTTACCGCTGCACGCAACATGTCGCCGGTGGAGATTTGCGGAATGCCATATTTCTCCATGATGAATTGGGCCTGAGTCCCCTTACCTGCGCCCGGAGCTCCGAGCAGAATAATACGCATTGCGTAAATCCCCTTGCGAATCGCATTGATCTATCTGAGAAGGCGAAGAACATACCATTATGACCCGCTCATCACAAGGAAGGGCGCGGATCGCACCCGTCTACTCTACTGCCTTTCCGGCCCGATAGCAGCGCCTGTCGAGCGGCCCGCGCCTTTTTCAGATTTACCGCCGCACCCCAATAAGGTCTGCAATCGCTTGCCCAGCTGGTGGGTCATATTGATGCTCTTTTTGCCGCTGCCGCGCACGTTGGCGTTAAGCTGCAGCCGCGCCTGCTGTGGCCATTTCACCACATCATCCGCGTCACACAGGGTGGTGATGATCGCCGGCGGCAGGTTAAAGCTGGCAAAAGGCAAGCCGGGCTGATGGCTGGAGTGCAGTGACAGCGGGCCGGGAAGCGACAGTGCATCCACGGTCGCGGCGTTATACGGCCGCCACTGTGGATCGTCAAAACGGCGCAGCGCCGCGTCGACAGCCGTCAGACTCAGCCCCTGTTCAAACAGGCGCAGTTCGCTGCGCACCAGCGTACTGAAATCACAGGTTCGCAGCGCCACCAGCACCAGATCGCCACAGATCTCGGCGTGACGATCCAGCCGGGTGACAAACAGATGCGCATCATCGATCAGATTATGGTGCAGCACGCTGGCAAAGCTTTCGCTCGCCTCAGTGACGCCCTGATTCTGGCAATCGCGCAGCGGGCGAACCCGCGCGTTGGGCAAATCGACGTGCGGCACCAGCATGATGTTGCCGGCCATCAGCGGGATCGCCGGCAGAACGTTGAGTTCGGTCACCGGATAGTGTGAGGCGTAGCGTGTCTGATTGCGCGCCTGCTCCTGGCGAAGAAACAGCTGTGACAGCAGCACCCGCGCCACATGCAGCGAAGGGGCGAAGAAGAGATCAAACTGCTCCAGCTTGTAAAAACGGGACAGTGCCAGGCGCAAACGGTCGCGCGTTTCTGACGGCGTGGCAGAGGGAGATGGAGCGTATGCCATGAGCGTCTCGTTTTGGTTGTAGTGCGGCATAAGAGAAGGTGACGTGCGGCGGAATATCAGGGGAACACACAGATAGTATGCTGAGTCAACCCGCCAGAATCTGCCCTGTAGAGTAGGTCAATGCGGCTGGACTTTAAAATGATATAAATGAACAATCCTTGTTAGATTTTTAAACAGGGGATGAGGATGACCGGACTGCCACCGCTGAGGGCGCTGCACTATTTTCACCAGGCGGCATTACACAGCAGCTTTAGCGTGGCGGCGGAGCGCCTGCACGTCACGCACAGTGCGATCAGCCATCAGATACGGCAGCTGGAGAGCTGGATGGGCAAACCGCTGTTTGTCCGCAGCAACGGCCGCGTGAAGTTAACCTCACACGGTGAACGTCTGCTGCTGAGCTGTCAGCAGGCGTTCAGTGAACTGCGCAGCAGCTGTGAAACCATCCGCACCGGCCTGCGCCAGTATATCAGCGTCTCCTGCGCCCCGAGCTTTTTGTCACAGTGGCTGATTCCACGCATCGCCAGCTTTTACCAGCGCTATCCCGAGATTGAGATCCGTTTCCAGCCGCTGACGGATCTGGCGCAGCTGCGCAGTGAACATGTCGATGTGCTGATTCTGAGCCACAGCGCGCGCCCCGAGAGCGACATTGACGCCATGCTGATCAGCCAGGATGAGATTGGTCCGCTGTGCGCGCCGCAGTTTGCCCACCAGTTGCAGAGCGGCAACGATTTGCGCGCCCTGCCGCTGCTGCACGCCGATACGCGGCTGCACGCCTGGTCAGAATGGGCGGAAAAAACCGGTATCAGCGGCAACTTTAGCGGCGGTAAGCATTTCGATAGTCTGACTCTGGGTATCCAGGCGGCGCGCAGTGGGCTGGGCGTGTTAATGGCGCCCCATCTGCTGGTGCGGCAGGAGCTGGAGGATGGCACGCTGATCGCGCCGCTGGGGTTTGTTCGCGTCGAACGTGCGACCTGGATGTTGACCCGACACAGCCGCCATCCTGAGCCGGAAATCTGTCTGTTTCGGGACTGGCTGCGTGAGGCCGCGCAGCCATAAAAAAAGCCGGTGATGATCACCGGCTTTTTCGTTATGCCGTCAGCAGCTGATTCATGCGACGGATAAACTGGTTTGGATCGTCGAGCGTGCCGCGTTCTGCCAGCAGCGCCTGATCGAGTAACAGTTCGATCCACTCGCCGAAGCGCGCTTCATCCTGGGTGTCCGCCACGCGTTTCACCAGCGAATGATCCGGGTTGATCTCGAAGATGTACTTCACTTCCGGCACTTCCTGACCGGCCGCAGCAAACAGCTTCGCCATCTGGGTGGTCATTTCGTTGGCATCGGTGGTGACGATCGCTGGCGTGTCGGTCAGACGATGCGTCAGACGCACCTCTTTCACCCGCTCGCCCAGCAGGGTTTTCACCCGCTCAACAAACGGCTCCAGCGCTTTTTCCGCCTCTTTCTGCTCTTCGGTCTCTTCATCGGCCAGTTTGCTCAGCGAATCATCCGCTTTGCTCACCGACTGGAAGGTTTTACCGTCGAACTCAGTCAGGTAGCTCATCATCCACTCATCGATGCGATCGGAGAGCAGCAGCACTTCAATGCCTTTCTTACGGAACAGCTCCAGGTGCGGGCTGCTCTTCGCGGCGGCATAGCTGTCTGCGGTGATGTAGTAAATCTTCTCCTGACCTTCCACCATCCGGCTGACGTAATCCTCCAGCGAAACGGTTTGCGCCGCGCCTTCGCTCTGAGTGGTGGCAAAACGCAGCAGTTTCGCAATCGCTTCCTGGTTAGCGTGATCTTCTGCCGGGCCCTCTTTCAGCACCAGACCGAACTCTTTCCAGAATGTCTGGTATTTTTCACTGTCGTCCTTCGCCAGTTTTTCCAGCATCTGCAGGGTGCGTTTGGTCAGTGCGCCGCGCAGGCTCTGGGTGACCCGGCTATCCTGCAGGATCTCACGGGAGACGTTAAGCGGCAGGTCATTCGAGTCGATCAGACCGCGGACGAAGCGCAGATAGTTCGGCATAAACTGTTCGGCGTCGTCCATAATGAAGACGCGCTGCACGTAAAGTTTCAGGCCGTGCTTGTGATCGCGGTTCCACATGTCGAACGGTGCGCGCGCCGGGATGTAGAGCAGGCTGGTGTATTCCTGCTTGCCTTCCACCCGGTTGTGGCTCCAGGCGACCGGATCGCTGAAGTCATGGGCAATGTGCTTGTAAAACTCGTTGTACTCTTCGTCGCTGATCTCAGACTTGTTGCGGGTCCACAGCGCCTGGGCTTTGTTAATTTTTTCCCAGTGGGTGCTGTCGCTCTCTTCATCTTTGCTTTCGATTTCAACCGGCAGCGCAATGTGATCGGAATATTTGCTGATGATGTTGCGAACGCGCCACGCGTCGAGGAATTCATCTTCGCCTTCGCGCAGATGCAGGGTGATTTCGGTACCGCGGTCGGCTTTCTCAATCTCCGCTAAGGTATATTCACCCTCGCCCGCCGATTCCCAGAATACGCCTTCGTCAGCCGAGGCACCGGCCGCACGGGTCCGCACCGTGACCTTATCCGCCACGATGAAGGCGGAGTAGAAGCCCACCCCGAACTGTCCAATCAGCTGGCTGTCTTTCGCCTGATCGGAGCCCAGCGATTCAAGAAACGCTTTAGTACCCGATTTTGCGATGGTACCGAGGTTCTCAATCACCTCATCACGGCGCATACCGATACCGTTGTCGCTCAGGGTCAGGGTGCGGTTGTCCTTGTCAACAGAGAGACGGACGCGCAGTTCACCGTCGCCTTCATACAGGCTGGCATCCGACAGCGCACGGAAACGCAGTTTGTCTGCCGCATCCGAGGCGTTGGAAATCAGCTCACGCAGGAAAATCTCTTTGTTTGAATAGAGAGAATGGATCATCAGGTGCAGAAGTTGTTTTACTTCCGACTGAAAGCCACGGGTCTCTTGTCCTTTCATGGTCATTGCTACCTCAACAAAACAGGTTGAACAAACGTTGAGGTTGATGTGGGGATGACGGCGGGGTTTTCAAGCCGGTGTCTGTCACAACACCGGCAAGTGGTTAAAATTTAATCTTGTGGCGGCCCGCCAGCGAATGGGAGAGCGTGGTGCCATCGACCATTTCCAGCTCACCGCCAACCGGCACTCCGTGCGCGATGCGGCTGGCGTCTACGCCATACTGACCGCACAGCTCGGCGATATAGTTCGCAGTCGCTTCCCCTTCCACCGTCGGGTTGGTGGCGAGGATGACTTCCTGGATGGTTTCGCTTTCCAGTCGCTGCTCAAGGCGATCCAGACCGATATCGGCCGGGCCAATGCCGTCAAGCGGCGACAGGTGCCCCATCAGCACGAAGTAACGGCCGGCAAACTGGCCCGTTTGCTCAATGGCGTGGATATCCGCCGGGCTCTCTACCACGCAGATCAGACCATTCTGCTGACGCCGTGGATTGGCGCAGATGGTGCAAATCTCCTGCTCGGTAAAGGTACGGCAATCGGCACAGTGGCCGATTTCCGACATCGCCCGGGTCAGTGCCTGCGCCAGGCGCATCCCGCCGCTGCGATCGCGTTGCAGCAGCTGAAAAGCCATGCGCTGCGCCGATTTCGGCCCAACGCCGGGCAGACAGCGCAGCGACTCCATCAATGATTCAAGCAGTGGGCTGGTTTGCATCAGAACGGCATCTTGAAGCCTGGTGGCAGCTGCATACCGGAGGAGACAGACGCCATCTTCTCTTTCTGGGTTTCATCGATGCGGCGTGCAGCATCGTTGAACGCCGCAGCGATCAGATCTTCCAGCATATCTTTGTCATCTTCCAGCAGGCTGGGATCGACTTCGACGCGGCGGCAGTTGTGAGCACCGTTGATGGTGACTTTCACCAGGCCTGCGCCTGATTCACCGGTCACTTCCAGCGCGGCGATCTCTTCCTGAACCTTGGCCATTTTGTCCTGCATCTGCTGGGCCTGTTTCATCAGGTTGCCCAATCCGCCTTTACCAAACATAGTTTTCTCTCTCAGCTGAGGCCACAACGCTATCGTTGAGATAGCGGCAGCGTGTTCAAACAGGTCGGATACTCTCTTCATCCAGATCGGCATCGAAAAACCGCTGTAACGTCTGAATGTGGGTATCGCCAGTGATCGACTGACGCGCCTGCGCCAGTTTCTCTTCGTAAATGGCCTGACGCCACTCAAGTGGGGTCAACACCGATGAATTATCGTCTTCAACCACCGAGAGTTCAACTGCCTGCCCGGCAGCCTCACTCAGGGCGGCGCTTAACACCTGCTGAGCAGATGCCGAATTAAGGTGGCGCTGGCTGGAACGCAGATGCAGACAGACACCGGTTTCGGTGGTCTCTTTCCAGGCGTTCAGTGCCAGCTGCTGCACCAGTTTAGGCAGCGGCAGCGAAGCAATTTCAGCCGCCCACGGATCGCGCTGCTGCGCTTCTTCCGCCAGACGCGCCGCCAGCTCAGGGGTTTTCTCATGCTCCAGCGCAGAACGCAAGGCCTTTGGCGTGGCAACCGGTTCCGCCACCACCACCGGCTGGGTTTGCGCCTTCCAGCGATACGCCTCTTCTTTTACCGGCGCAGCAGGCTCACGCTCGCGGATACGCTGCTGGCTGCGCTCGGTAACCGAGGCCAGCCGCTCCAGCGCGGAGTTGGCCGGCCGCGCACCTGGCGCCGCCGGCTCACTCTTTTTTGGCTTGTTCGCTCCCTGACGCAACAGCTGGGTGCGCGCCTGCAGGAGCTGACTGGTGGAACTGGAAAGGGCATTATCCGCGGCGGCAGCAGGCGGTGGCGTCGCGGCCTGCGGCGCAGCATCGGGCGCGGCCATCTGCGGCTGCGCAGCAATCTGCTGCTGGCTGGACGACGCGGCAACCGGCGACGGCGCGGAAGCGGCTGGCCGGGCTGGCGGCTGAGCCTGCGCGGAAGACGACGGCGCGGTTACTGGCCGGCCAGCCGGCGGAGCCGAGGGTGCCATTCCCTGCGGCGACGACGCGTGTTCCACCGGCGCGACCGGGGCCGACTGTTGCGTTAACGTCGGCCGGGCAATCGGTTCCGCCACTGCGGCTTTAGGGTGGAAGGCCAGCGCCCGCAGCAGCGTCATCTCAACGCCCATCCGGCGATCTGGCGCAATCGGCAGATCTTTACGGCCCATCAGCAAGGTCTGATAGTAGAGCTGCAGATCGGCTGGCGGCACCACGCGTGCCAGTTCACGCAGCCTGAGCGCGTTACTTTCGTCGTCGTCATTCAGCGAGGCTGGCAACAGCTGCACCATGGCAATCTGATGCAGTAAGCGCAGCATTTCAACCAGCAGCGCTTCCCACTCCACACCGCGCGATGCGGCCTGACTCAACAGCGACATCACCTGCTGACCATCGCCCTCTACCAGCGCTTCAAGCAGACCGAGCGGCTGTTCGTCATCCAGCGTGCCGAGCATGGCGCTGACCGTGCTGCTGGTCACCGCGCCCTGCCCCATTGCAATCGCCTGGTCGGTCAGACTCAGCGCATCACGCATGCTGCCGTCAGCCGCGCGCGCCAGTAGCTGCAACGCCCGTGTTTCGCTGTCGATCTGCTCCTGCTGCAGAACATGTTCAAGCTGCTGGCGGATCTGATCGACATCCAGCGCTTTGAGATGAAACTGCAGGCAGCGAGACAGGATGGTCACCGGCAGCTTCTGCGGATCGGTGGTTGCCAGCAGGAATTTAACGTGTGACGGTGGCTCTTCAAGCGTTTTCAACAGCGCATTGAAGCTGTGACGCGACAGCATGTGCACTTCATCAATCAGATAGACTTTGAAGCGGCCGCGCGCCGGCGCGTACTGCACGTTATCGAGCAGATCGCGGGTGTCTTCGACTTTTGTACGCGACGCGGCATCGATCTCAATCAGATCGACAAAACGGCCCTGCTCAATCTCCCGGCAATTATCACATTGGCCACATGGCGTGGCGGTGATACCGGTTTCGCAGTTAAGGCCTTTGGCCAGCAGACGCGCAATGGTGGTTTTCCCTACGCCGCGTGTGCCGGAGAAGAGATAAGCATGGTGGATACGTCCCAGAGACAATCCATTCGCCAGCGCCGTCAGAACGTGTTCCTGACCGACAACATCAGCAAAAGCCTGGGGACGCCATTTTCGCGCAAGTACCTGATAGCTCATGTGGATTCGACGAAGTTGGATGGAAAAGATGAGCGCAGACGCTCTGCAACCCCTGTACAGGATTGCAGTAGTCTACCAGCTACGCTTTTGCCTGGCACTCGTTATCTTGAACGAGCAGGCGTGACGACCCTGCCGCCTGGCAAGGCCGAAAAAAGGGCTTAATGGCCGGGGAAATTGACCAGGCAGTAGCTCTCAACGCCAAGGGCTTTCAGGCGCGTTTCACCGGTCAGATCGAACAGGTTGATAATGAAAGCGGCATCCCGGACCTCACCGCCTGCGCGACGAATCAGCTTAACGGTCGCTTCAATGGTGCCGCCGGTTGCCAGCAGATCGTCAACTACCAGCACCACATCGCCTGGCTGAATCGCATCTTTGTGCAGTTCCAGCCGATCGGTGCCGTACTCCAGCTCGTAAGACTCGCTGTAGGTTTCACGCGGCAGCTTGCCTGGCTTACGCACCGGAACAAAGCCCACGCCCAGACCTAACGCCACCGGCGCGCCGAACAGGAAACCGCGTGCTTCGGTGCCCACCACTTTGGTGATGCCTTTGTCACGGTAGCGCTCCACCAGCAGCGCGATGGAGGCGGCATAGGCTTTAGGATCTTCCAGCAGGCTGGTGACATCACGGAACAGGATGCCCGGCTTGGGATAATCAGGAATGCTTTTGATGCTGTTTTTAATCAATTCAAGCTGCTGCGCAGTGTCGGTCATAATGATACGCCTGGTAAAAAATTCTGTTTCGCGCAGCTTCAATAGCGCCAATACCTGGTAAAAGGCTCAGCGGAAGTCAATTCACAAAGGGAAGCCACGCACGAAGACGCCCAAATCTAAGCAAATGACCGGATAAATGCAACTTTATCGCGGCGGCGGCGGCGCGTCCGCTGTTTCTGCCACCACCGGTATTCGCCACATAAACAGCAGCAGTGCCGCCAGCATCATCAACAGCATAATCCGCACCCACCAGAGTGAGACCAGCGCGATAGAAATCGCAAAGGTCACCACAATCATGCAGATAGCCCGCCCTTTGGCCCCCGGCGGCATGGCGCGATGCTGCTGCCAGTGGCGCAGATAACGGCCAAACGGCGAGCGCCACAGCAGCCAGTGATGAAAGCGCGGCGAGGAGCGGGCAAAGCACCACGCGGCCAATAGCATAAATGGCGTGGTAGGTAATAATGGTAATACAATGCCCAGGGTTCCCAGCACAATCGCCAGCCAGCCGAGGGTTAATAACACAATGCGTTGCATGAATGCCGCCCAACTCTTTCCTGATTCCCTTACGTTAGCACAACTGAGCCTGACGCCATGAGCCCGATCTCCGCCCAGCAGCGTCTGCAGCACCTCCTTATTACGCTGCGTCAGGATATTGCGGCACACCCCGACGGACAGTGCCGGCTGCCCCGCTTCGACAGCCAGCTGTTTCGCAGCAAAGGCACCCGCCTCGCCGATTATCTGGCGGAGGTGGAACAGAACTTCACCCGGCTGTGCGACAGCAACAGCGATCCGGACCGCAGCGCCTGGCTGGCTGAGCGGCTGGTCGATCAAATTGCCGCGCTGCAACGTGAAGCGAGCACGCAACAGCTGCGCACCCGCCGGGAAAAGCCGCTGAGCAACCCACGCGCCGCGAAATATCAGGAGTATCGTGAATATGAGCGACGCCTGCTGGCGATGATCGATCAGCGTGAACAGCGGCTGGCGCTGGCAGAAACCCTGGCGGTGCAGCGCCAGCTGAAACACGATCTGGAGACGTTAGAAGGCCGTCTGGCACGCTGCCGACAGGCGATTCGTTCGGTAGAGTGGGGATTATCGCTGCGAGGCGGCCAGCAAGAGGAATAAAGCGCAACGGTAAAAAAGCGCTTCTATACTCGATAGGGTTCGGTACGGAGGAGAATAATGGGTTTATTCATCTGGCTACTCAGTGGATTGCTGTTAGGGTTGCTTAAGCGCATCGTGATGCCGGGCCGACCCGGCGGTCTGTTCGCGACCCTGACGCTGTCGATGATTGGCGCACTGATTGGCGGCTATATTGCCAGCTATTTTGAACTGGGTAGCCTGGCGACGCTGCATATCGGCGCGTTAGGCATGGCGATTGCCGGTTCTCTGTTAATGCTGCTGGTGGCAGCAAAACTGCGTATATAGGAGGCGAGATGTCGCTGGAGAATGCCCCGGATGACGTTAAACTGGCGGTCGATTTAATTCAGTTGCTGGAAGAGCATCAGCTGCCGGTGGAGACAGTATTATCTGCGCTGGCGATGGTGCAGCGCGATTTCGAAAATAAACGCGATCGCCTGCCGCCAGCTTAGCTGCGGGCGGCCAGGGTCGGGCTGAGACGCAGCATATCGATAAAAGCGTCGACCAGCGCCGGCGCATCGCTGGCTAAATCAAAGCTTTCCGGCGTAAATAACCAGCTTTCCATCATGCCGTTAACGTAACCGCGCATAATCAGCGCGGCCTGACGGGTGTTAAGGCTGCCTGGAAGCTGTTCCGCTTCGATACACTGACGGAGAACATCTTCTATTTTGTCGTAGCATTCGAGCAGTAAACTTTGCTGGATATTCTTTAGCGCCGCCATTTCGCCAACAAATTCGCATTTATGGAAAATGATCTCCATTAAAGCGCGGCGTTGTGGATCGTTTGCTGTTGCGTCAAAGATATAGACCAACATGGCGCGTAAAACAGATAGTGGATCGCCCGGGTATTTTGTCTGATACTCAAGTTCCACGTCATCCAGCCCGGCATCACAACGAAGCCAGATTTCATGCAGAACATCGGCTTTATTTTTGAAATGCCAGTAGATGGCCCCCCGCGTGACGCTGGCCGCCGCAGCAATATCCGCCAGTGAAGTGGCAGAAACGCCCTGTTGCGAGAACAGGACGATGGCGGCATCAAGAATTTGGTGCCGCGTTTCAAGTGCTTGTGCTTTGGTTTTTCGTGCCATAAGGGACTTTTTTTACAGACGGGTAAGTTTACATACATTTATGAATGTATGTACCATAGCATGACCCGCGATTTGACGCAGCAATGGGTTCTTCGGATTGTGATCCATTGATCAATTGATATCGGACACTAGAGGTTTATTTATGAATAAAATCAGAGGATTATCGCCTCTGGCGGCCGTCCTGATGCTATCAGGCAGCTTTTTGTTAACAGGATGTGATAACAATAAATCCGAACAAGCCGCCCAACAACAGGCGCCAGAAGTGGGCGTAGTCACGTTAAAAACCGAGCCACTGAAAATTTCCACCGAATTACCTGGCCGTACCTCTGCATTTCGTGTGGCCGAAGTGCGCCCTCAGGTTTCCGGTATCATTCTGAAGCGTAATTTTATTGAAGGCAGCGATGTCAAAGCGGGTCAGTCGCTTTATCAGATCGATCCAGCTACCTATCAGGCCGCCTATGACAGTGCAAAAGGCGATCTGGTGCAGGCAGAAGCTAATGCCCGCATTGCGCAGCTGACCGTAAAACGTTACAAGCCGCTGCTTGGCACCAAATATATCAGTCAGCAGGACTATGACACCGCCGTCGCTACGGCCGCGCAGAACGCAGCCGCAGTTCAGGTAGCTAAGGCTAATGTCGAAACCGCACGTATCAATCTGGCTTATACCAAAGTCACCTCGCCGATCAGCGGCCGCATCGGCAAATCATCGGTCACCGAAGGTGCGCTGGTGCAGAGCGCGCAAACCACCGCGCTGGCCACCGTGCAGCAACTTGACCCGATGTACGTTGACGTTACCCAGTCGAGCGAAGATTTCATGCGCTTACGTTCCGAACTGGAATCCGGTCAGCTGAAGCAGAACGACGGTAAAGCCAACGTGACGCTGCTGATGCAGAACGGCAGCACTTACTCTCAGCCAGGTACGCTGGAATTCTCTGACGTTACTGTCGATGAAACCACCGGCTCTATCACCCTGCGCGCGATCTTCCCGAATCCGAACCACACGCTGTTACCGGGCATGTTCGTGCGTGCGCGGCTGGATGAAGGCACCAACCCTACTGCGCTGCTGGTTCCGCAACAGGCGGTAACCCGTACCCCAACCGGTCAGGCAACCGTGATGGTGGTAGGTGCAGACAATAAAGTGGAAGCGCGTACCGTTACGGCCGCACAAGCGATTGGCGATAAGTGGTTAGTGACCGACGGCGTGAAAGCGGGTGATCGTGTGATCAGTACCGGTCTGCAACGTGCTAAACCTGGCGCGCAGGTCACCCCACAAGAAGTCTCAGACGATGCTAAAGCTGCACCCGATTCAAAGTCGCCATCTGATAAGTCATCGTCATAACAGGAGCCGTTGATTCATGGCTAAGTTCTTTATCGATCGCCCCATCTTTGCGTGGGTGCTCGCCATCATCATCATGTTGGCTGGTGCGCTATCGATTCTCAAACTTCCGATCGAGCAATATCCTAATGTTGCGCCGCCGGCGATTGAGATTCAGGCCACCTACCCAGGTGCGGATGCGAAAACACTGCAGGATTCGGTGACCCAGGTCATCGAACAAAACATGAACGGTATCGATGGACTGATGTATATGTCCTCGAGCAGTGACTCATCCGGTACGCTGACGCTGACCATTTCGTTTGAGTCAGGTACCGATGCGGATATCGCGCAGGTTCAGGTGCAGAACAAACTGCAACTGGCGATGCCGCTGCTGCCGCAGGAAGTGCAACAGCAGGGGATTCAGGTTAAAAAATCCTCCAGCAGCTTCCTGATGGTCGCCGGCTTCATCAGTGATGATGACAACATGACTCAGAATGATATTTCTGACTTTGTTTCATCTAACATCAAAGACCCGCTGAGCCGTACGCCTGGCGTCGGTGACACTCAGGTGTTTGGTGCGCAGTATGCGATGCGTATCTGGATGGATCCGCACAAGCTGAATAACTACAACCTGACGCCGGTTGACGTCATCAGCGCGCTGAATACTCAGAACGCCCAGGTTGCTGCCGGTCAGTTAGGCGGTACGCCGCCGGTGCCGGGCCAGCAGCTGAACGCCTCTATCATTGCGCAGACCCGTCTGACCTCTACCGATGAGTTCGGCAAAATCCTGCTCAAAGTGAATGAGGATGGCTCGCAGGTGCGTCTGCGTGACGTGGCGAAAATTGAACTCGGCGCTGAAAACTACGAGATCATCGCCCGTTATAACGGCAAACCGGCCTCCGGTATCGGTATTAAACTGGCGACCGGCGCCAATGCGCTGGATACCGCAAATGCGGTGAAAGCGGAGCTGGGAAAACTGCAGTCCTCTTTCCCTGCCGGTCTGAAAGTGGTTTATCCGTACGACACCACGCCATTCGTTAAGATCTCTATCTTCGAAGTGGTGAAAACGCTGTTAGAAGCGATCGTGCTGGTGTTCCTGGTGATGTATCTGTTCCTGCAGAACTTCCGCGCCACGCTGATCCCAACGATTGCCGTGCCGGTGGTGCTGTTAGGGACCTTTGCGGTTATCAGCGCCTTTGGTTATTCGATCAACACCCTGACGATGTTCGGGATGGTGCTGGCCATCGGTCTGTTGGTGGATGACGCCATCGTGGTGGTCGAGAACGTTGAGCGTGTGATGGCGGAAGAGGGACTGCCGCCAAAAGAAGCGACCCGACGTTCGATGGAGCAGATTCAGGGTGCGCTGGTCGGTATCGCCCTGGTGCTGTCGGCGGTATTTATCCCGATGGCCTTCTTTGGCGGATCGACCGGAGTTATCTACCGTCAGTTCTCCATTACTATCGTTTCGGCGATGGCGCTGTCCGTGCTGGTGGCGTTGATCCTGACGCCAGCCCTCTGTGCCACCTTGCTGAAGCCGGTGAAAAAAGGCGATCACGGTAAAACCACCGGTTTCTTCGGCTGGTTCAACCGTCTGTTCGACAAGAGCACCAACCATTACGTCGACAGCGTTGGCCACATCATTCGCAGCACTGGCCGTTATCTGGTGATCTATCTGGTCATCGTGGTCGGCATGGCGTTTCTGTTCCTGCGTTTACCTTCTTCATTCTTACCTGAAGAGGACCAGGGTCTGCTGCTGGCACAGGCGCAGTTGCCTGCTGGCGCAACCCAGGAACGTACCCAGAAAGTGCTGGACCAGGTGACCGACTACTTCCTGACCAAAGAGAAAGACTCGGTTAAGTCGGTATTTACCGTTAACGGCTTTGGCTTTGCCGGTCGTGGACAGAATACCGGTATCGCCTTCGTCAGCCTCAAGCCGTGGGATGAACGTAGCAGCAGCGATCTGAAGGTGCCGGCGATTGCGGGCCGTGCCATGCAGGCGCTGGGCGCGATCAAAGATGCGATGGTGATTCCATTTAACCTGCCAGCGATTATCGAACTGGGTAATGCCACCGGCTTCGACTTTGAACTGATCGATCAGGCTAACCTGGGTCACGAAAAATTAACCCAGGCGCGTAACCAGCTGTTCGGCATGATCGCTCAGCATCCCGATACGCTGGTGGGCGTCCGTCCGAACGGACTGGAAGATACGCCGCAGTACAAGCTGATCGTCGACCAGGAGAAAGCACAGGCGCTGGGGGTATCGTTAAGCGATATCAATACCACGCTGGCGGCCTCGTGGGGTGGCTCATACGTCAACGACTTCATCGACCGCGGTCGTGTGAAGAAGGTGTACGTTATGGGTCAGGCAGACTCGCGTATGCTGCCGGACGACATTGGTAAGTGGTATGTCCGCAACGGCAGCGGAACCATGGTGCCCTTCTCGGCCTTCTCATCGGCGAAATGGCAGTACGGTTCACCGCGTCTTGAGCGTTACAACGGTCTGCCTGCGATGGAGATCCTCGGACAGGCTGCGCCGGGTAAAAGCTCCGGTGCGGCAATGGACCTGATGGAAGAGCTGGCAGCAAAACTGCCTGCCGGTATCGGTTATGACTGGACCGGGATGTCTTATCAGGAACGTCTGTCAGGCAACCAGGCGCCGGCGCTGTATGCAATCTCGCTGATTGTGGTCTTCCTCTGTCTCGCCGCGTTGTATGAGAGCTGGTCGATTCCGTTCTCCGTGATGCTGGTGGTACCGCTCGGGGTAGTCGGTGCGCTGATCTTCACCACGCTGCGTGGTTTAAGTAACGACGTCTACTTCGTGGTGGGGTTACTGACAACCATTGGCCTCTCGGCGAAGAACGCCATTCTGATCGTCGAATTTGCCAAAGATTTGATGGAGAAAGAGGGCAAAGGGCTGGTTGAAGCGACGCTGGAAGCCTGTCGTATGCGTCTGCGTCCTATCCTGATGACGTCACTGGCGTTTATTCTCGGGGTACTGCCGCTGGCGATCAGTACCGGAGCCGGTTCTGGTGCGCAGAACGCCGTTGGTACCGGCGTAATGGGCGGTATGGTTACCGCAACCGCGCTGGCTATCTTCTTCGTTCCGGTGTTCTTCGTGGTGGTGCGTCGCCGCTTCGGTAAGAACAAAGCGGAGATCGAAAAAGGTCATCCGGTTGAACACAACCAGACGCACTAACATCTGACTGACAATATAAAAGGCCGCGCAAGCGGCCTTTTTTTATGGCGGCTGCTGGTTGGCGGGCGCGATGATGCTGCTGTTCTTTACTGACAGGCCGCGCTGGTCATTCTGCTGCCTGCTGTCGTTCCCTCACTGACGGGCCGCGCTGGTCTTTCTGCTGCCTGCTGTCGTTCCCTCACTGACGGGTCGTGCTGGCGGGTTGCGCTGGCCTTTCTGCTGCCTGTTACCTGCTGCTGCTTACTGTCTGACGGGTCGCGCTGACTCTGCCAGGAGTATGACTGCCGGCTCTGCGCTTCCCTGCCCTCACTTTTAGCTCCGCTCTTCCCGGTAGTTGCAATCTCAACAGAGCCGGCGCATAATATTGTTACATTATAACATTACAAAAGAGGCATTATTATGAAAACCGCTATTCATCCTGAGTATCGCCACGTGGTGTTTCACGACACTTCGGCTGACGTCTGGTTCAAAATCGGTTCGACTATCCGCACCGACCGTACCGTGGAATTCGAAGGCGAAACCCTGCCTTACGTGACGCTTGATGTCTCTTCAGCCTCGCACGTGTTTTATACCGGTAAACAGAAAGATTTCGCCAAAGAGGGCAGCACCGCACGCTTCAACCAGCGTTTTGGTCGCTTCCTGGGTCATAAGTAAGGGAGAGGACGATGCAGGTATTAAGCTCGCTGCGTTCAGCAAAAAAGCGCCACCGGGATTGCAAAGTGGTGCGTCGCAAAGGCCGTATTTACGTGATTTGCAAAACCAATCCGCGCTTCAAAGCGGTCCAGGGAAGAAAGAAAAAACGCTAGTTTGTGTCGTGATGACTGGCCGGGCATGCCCGGCCTTTTTTATGTTTATTGCATGCTTTTCAGCATCGCGTTGACGTTATGTTTGAATGCCGCTTCATAGGTAGGTGCCGGGCCCGCTGCCGTTGACAGCGCTTCAGGATAAAGCTCACCGCCGGGCTGTGCGCCGGTCGCGCTGGCAATCTGCTTCACCAGCCGCGGATCGGTCTGATTCTCAATGAAGTAACGCTGGATATGCTGCTGCTTCAGTTGGGTGATCAGACGCCCGACTTCACTGGCGCTGGCCTCTGCTTCGGTGGAAAAACCGACCGGTGCAAGAAACGTGATGCCGTATCGCTGACCAAAATATCCAAACGCATCGTGGCTGGTCAGCACCTTGCGTCGTTTGGCGGGCACGCTGTCAAAAGCCGTTTTTGCCCAGCGGTCCAGCGCCTGCAATTGCTGAATATAGTTTTCACCGCGCTGGCGGATCTGCGCAGCATCCTCCGGATCAGCCTTTACCAGCGCATTCATCACGTTAGTCGCATAAATCACGCCGTTTTGCATGCTGTTCCAGGCATGGGGATCAGTGATGGTTTTTCCCTCTTCCTCCATGCTCCGGGTGATAATGCCGGTTGAGGCGACCACCGGCTGGCCGCGATAACCCGACGCGCTGACCAGCCGATCCATCCACCCTTCCAGGCCTAAACCACTGACAAACACCAGATCGGCTTTTGCCAGCGCCTGGCTGTCCTGCGGCGTCGGTTCAAAGGTGTGCGGATCGCCATCCGGCCCGACCAGGCTTTTAACCTTCACATGGTCACCGCCGACCTGTTTAACAATGTCCGCCAGCACGGTAAAACTGGCGACCACATCGACCGTTTTTGCCATCGACAACGGCGCGACAAATAGCGCAGCCAGCGCCAGACTAACCGGTAATTTCTTCATCAATACCCCTTAAGATTAATGGCGGCGCAAAATGCCACCGCACGGCCCTGTCAGAATCGAAACAAAAAACAGCATCGCGGCGCTCAGCACCACGGCAGGCCCGGCCGGCAGTGAAAAGTGCCAGGAGAGCATCAGACCAGCCAGAGCTGAGATCACGGCCATCAGGATGGCAATCGCCAGCATGGCGGCGAGATGGCGACTCCAGAAGCGGGCGCTGGCGGCGGGCAGCATCATTAATCCGACCGACATCAGCGTGCCGAGTACCTGGAAACCCGCCACCAGATTGAGCACCACCAGCATCAGAAACAGGCCATGTACCAGCGGCGCACTCCACCTGCCCTGCGCCCGCAGAAAGTCACCGTCAAAAGCATCAATCACCAGCGGCCGGTAGAGTATCGCCAGCAGGATCAGGGTGAAGGCGGCAATGCCGCCGACCAGCAGCAGCGCGCCGTTATCAACCGCCAGCAGCGATCCGAACAATACGTGCAGCAGATCCACGCTTGAACCGCGCAGTGAGACCAGCGTCACGCCAAGCGCCAGCGAGCCCAGATAAAAACCGGCGAAGCTGGCATCTTCTTTCAGCGGTGTATAGCGACTGACCGCGCCGGAGAGCAGCGCCACCGCCAGCCCGGCAATTAATCCGCCAATGCCCATCGCCACCAGCGACAGTCCGGAAATCAGGTAACCAATAGCAGCACCGGGTAATACGGCATGCGAAAGTGCATCACCAATCAGGCTCATGCGACGTAGCGAGAGAAATACCCCCAGCGGGGTAGCGCTGACCGCCAGCGCGATACAGGCCACCAGCGCACGCCGCATGAAACCAAACTCAAGGAAAGGCTGAATCAGCGACACGGCGCGGCCTCCTGTAACGGAAAGCGCCTGACGGGGCGATGCGTGAAGGTGCCATCATCCAGCGACAGCAGATCGCTGAAGTAACGCGCGACCAGAGGACGATCGTGCAGGACCACCAGCAAGGTGGTACCCGCCCGCTGCTGCTGCTCGAGAATCGACATCAGTAAGCTGACGGTCTGGCTGTCAATGCCGTTAAAGGGTTCATCCAGCAACCATAACCGACTGCGCTGTAGCATCAGCCGGGCAAACAACACCCGCTGTAGCTGGCCGCCAGATAAGGTGACCGGTTGCGCATCGGCATAATCTCGCATCTGCACCGCGTCCAGCGCCTGCCAGATCTCCTGACGCAGCGCCCGGTTGATGCCACCAAACCAGCCGCAGCGCGGCCAGCAGCCAATCGACACCAGTTCATACACCGTCAGCGGAAAACGGGTTTCCAGTTCGCTGCGCTGGGGCAGCCAGCCGGTATCACGGCGGCTCACCTGCAACCGGCACTCGCCTTTCACCGGCGGTAATAAGCCGGCGATGGTTTTCAGCAACGTCGATTTGCCGCTGCCGTTTGCGCCCACCAGCGCGGTCATGCTGCCGGGCATTAGCCGGCCGGTTATCGCTGGCGTTACCCCTTGCCCCTGGTACCCCACCTGCAGTGCATTAAACGCAATCATTCGCTGACACCCCACCACATTGCCATCGTCAGTAACGCAATCAGGATCATCGCCACCGCCAGTCGTCCTGCCAGTGACATCAAAAGTCCACTCTGCTGCATTGCTATATCCATAATGTTATAACATAACACTTATTCTACCGAATGCTACCGCGGTGAACAGCAGCCAATGTGTATCAAAAAATAACGGTTATTCGGGTAATGGATGAGGCAAATCCTGCCAGCAGGCAGTTTTGTGGCGTCGGGGATCGGTAAATGACAGAAATAGACAATTTCATCCACGGCTGGCTTGCAAAGCGGTTGCAGAAAACCAATGATAGGTTTATCAACTGTTATTAGTGGATCAGGTATGCTGTCACGTATTGAATGTGATATTGAGCAGGACGAAACGGACTGCGAAAAAATAGCAGCGATTATTCAGCGGAATATTCTCAAAATATCAGCCGGACTGGTAGGCGATTTACAGTGGTATTCTCAAAACGCCCGGTTAGTTCCAGGCAGTCTGAAAATTATTTCTGTCGAAAAACAGGGCCCGAATAGTTTTAAGTTACTTTATGATTTTGACTGGAACGTATTTAGTCCCTGCCAGGATCTAAATGAAATCGTGAGCCATTCTGACCGGGTCAGCTTTCATATTGAGCCCGGTGCGCTTGAGTTTGATGTGATCGCCAATCAGCGCCCCTCTCCCAGCGATGAATTGTAATATTTAGTAATGGAGGTGAGCAGAACTAATGGTTTTACACTATATTTTACGCATCCCGTTTAATAACTGCCTGATAAATCGCTTCCTGGCCGCTTAACCCTATATCGCCGCCCTGCGGCAACTGTGCTAGTTATGGAGGGGAAAAAGATGGACGAATACTCACCGAAACGGCATGATATTGCCCAGCTTAAATACCTGTGTGAGAGTCTGTTTGACGAGAGCATGGCAACATTAACGGATAGCCATCACGGCTGGGTTAATGATCCCACTTCTGAAAGCAATTTACAGCTCAATGATTTGATCGAGCATATCGCCTCTTTCACCATGAATTACAAAATTAAGCACGTTGAAGATGAAGCGCTGATTTCGCAAATCGATGAATATCTTGATGATACCTTTATGTTGTTCAGCAACTACGGTGTCAACACTCAGGATCTGCAACGATGGCAACGTTCAGCAAAACGCTTATTTAACCTGTTCACTGAAGAGTGCGCTTTTCTCCAGCAACCGAGCCATTCATTATAAGTACTGACGTGAGAACGGTTTATTTATGAACAAAAACCTGACTAAAACGGATTATTTGATGCGACTGCGCCGCTGTCGCTCAATCGATACCCTTGAAAGGGTCATTGAAAAAAATAAGTATGAATTACCTGAAGATGAGTTAGCGGTATTTTACTCTGCAGCCGATCATCGCCTGGCTGAACTGACGATGAACAAGCTCTACGATAAAGTCCCGGGTTCGGTGTGGAAATTTGTGCGTTAATTCGCGCAGCCCTTTCGTTCGACTGTCTCAACCTTCGCTTTTCATCATCTCGCCTGCCGGCAAAGGATCGGCCTCAGGCGAGTTTCGCCTGTCTGCAATCTGATGGGGGGATTTTTTATGCGGGGGAAATGGGTGGGGGCCCTGCCAGCTACATCCCGGCACACGCGTCACCTGCTGCGGCTGCTTCCTTCCGGACCTGACCGAGTTCACAAGCTAGCATTGCGGGAGAACCAACAGGGCCCCCATTGAAAAGCCCTCATTACGAGAGCGCAGGCATTATCGGGGAAGGCCCTGGCAATTGCAAGCGCAGTCGGGACGACCGTTGGTTTCTTGAACAACCGCTGCTTTGCCCGCTGTCGGCCGACGCCACGCGTGCTAAAGTTGAATCCTTTTTCCTGACCGGATAAGCAGATGGATCAACCTGACAGCTTTCAGCAACGCATCTGGCAGATCGTTGCTGCCATTCCAGCGGGTCGCTTAGCCACCTATGGCGACGTCGCTCAGCTGGCCGGTTCACCGCGCGCCGCACGTCAGGTTGGCGGCGTGCTGAGTCGGTTACCGCAAGGCAGCACCCTGCCCTGGCATCGGGTGGTTAACCGTCATGGGGCGATCTCATTGCAGGGGGACGGACTGTTTCGTCAGCGTGATGCACTTGAGGCAGAAGGCATAGAGGTGAGTGATGAGGGTCACATTGATCTGGAGGCTTACCGCTGGCGCTTTTAAACGCAGCGAAAAAGGGGCGACAGCGTCGCCCCACAAGGCATTACATGCTGGTAGGCGCTGGAACCGCAGCCGACGGCGTCACCTGAGTCGGTGAGGTCGAGGGTACGCTGGTGGCTGCACCCGGCTGGGTTGGCATCGCCATAGACGGTACCGGTACCAGCAGCAGTTCAGCTTTGGTGCCGCCCTGGTTGATCACCGGCTTCACGCCTTCAGTAATAAAGGCCAGTTTGCCGTCGATAGAGATAGCGGCGCTCAGCAGAATACGCGCATTCGGCTGAATGTCGGCTGGGTTAAACGGCAGCACGAACTGGAACGGTGCCTGTTTACCTTCAGTACGCACTACGCGCTGCGACAGCACTTTCGATGGCGCATCCGCCACGGAGGCGTCAGACAGCGTAACGGTTAATACCGCATCCGGCGGCAGCGCAATACGCTGACGAATATAGACCGAACCGCTGACGTTAGGCTGCGCAATCGCCGCCTGCTGTCCTGCCACTGCCGATCCTAACGTTGGCGTTGGCACCGGTTTACCTTTGTCGGCGCATCCTGCAACAGCAACCGCCATAACTACCCCACTGAACACATGCCAGAGTTTCATTGATGTCGTCTCCTTTTGATCAAAATGATTTCGGCAGCGAATCCTGCGTACAGCGCTTCACTCGCCGTATGTGCTTAATACTGGCACAAAATCGGGATTTTGCCTGGCCGCAGCAAAGAGGAAAGTCTGATTGACGTAAACTGGTCGGATCTTTCACACTGAGCCGGTCACTATATTGAGGAATCCGCCATGAGCCAGGCACTGCAAAATCTGCTGAATTTATTAAATCTGGAAAAACTGGAAGAAGGCTTATACCGCGGCCAGAGTGAAGATCTTGGGCTGCGCCAGGTGTTTGGCGGTCAGGTAGTGGGTCAGGCGCTGTATGCGGCCAAGCAGACGGTGCCGGAAGATCGCATTATCCACTCGTTTCACAGCTACTTCCTGCGCCCCGGCGATAGCCAGAAGGCGATTATTTATGATGTCGAAACCCTGCGTGACGGCAAAAGCTTCAGCGCCCGTCGGGTCAGCGCCATTCAGAACGGTCAGCCAATTTTTTATATGACCGCCTCATTCCAGGCACCGGAAAGCGGCTTTGAACATCAGAATGCCATGCCGGAGGTTGCCGGTCCTGACAATCTGCTGTCTGAGCAGGTGATGGCGCAGAAAATGGCGCATCTGCTGCCGGAAAAACTGCGCGAGAAGTTTATCGCTGAACGGCCGCTGGAGATTCGCCCGGTGCAGCTGCACAATCCGCTCAAGGGCCACGTCGATAAACCTGAGCGTCAGGTATGGATCCGCGCCAACGGCACGCTGCCGGACGATCTGCGCATCCATCAATATCTGCTGGGCTATGCCTCCGATCTTAACTTCCTGCCGGTGGCGCTGCAGCCGCACGGTAAAGGCTTCCTCGAGGCGGATATGCAGGTCGCCACTATCGATCACTCGATGTGGTTCCACCGTCCGTTCGACTTCAGCGAATGGCTGCTGTACAGCGTGGTCAGCACCTCCGCTTCTGGCGCGCGCGGTTTTGTCCGTGGCGAATTCTATAATCAGCAAGGCGTGCTGGTGGCGTCGACGGTGCAGGAAGGGGTAATGCGGCAGCGCAGCGAATAAAAAAAGGGGCGATCGCTCGCCCCCGATTTCACACTGTCGATGCAAACTTACTGGTTATAGGCGTTCTCGCCGTGGCTGTTAACGTCCAGTCCTTCACGCTCATGCTCTTCCGGCACGCGCAGTCCGACAATCATGTCCGCCAGTTTGAAGCCGATGAAGGCGACTACGCCAGACCAGACGATGGTCAGGCCGACGCTGAACAGCTGCACCCACACCTGATGGCCCATGGTTACGCCCTCTGCGTAGCCGACACCGCCCAGTGAAGAAGAGGCGAAGACGCCGGTCAGGATACAGCCCACGATGCCGCAGACGCCGTGCACGCCAAACACATCGCAGGGATCGTCCACCCGCAGCCATTTCTTCAGAGTGGTGACGCCCCACAGTCCGGCCAGTCCACCCACCAGACCAATAATCAACGCCCCGCCGACGCCGACGTAACCACAGGCTGGAGTGATAGCCACCAGGCCGGCAATAAAGCCAGAACAGGCGCCCAGCAGTGAAGGTTTACCGCGTACCGCCCACTCACCAAAGGTCCATGACAGCACCGCGCCTGCAGTGGCGACAACGGTATTCAGGAACGCCAGCGCCGCAATTTCGTTAGCCGCCGAGGCAGAACCGGCGTTGAAACCGAACCAGCCGACATAGAGGATGGCGGTACCGGTGAAGACCATAGGCAGATTATGCGGTTTGAACGCCTCTTTGCCGAAGCCAGCACGTTTGCCAACCAGATAAGCACCAACCAGTCCGGCAACGGCGGCATTGATGTGCACCACGGTGCCGCCAGCGAAGTCCAGCGCGCCATCCTGGGCCAGGAAGCCGCCCGCCCACACCATGTGTGCGATAGGCAGATAGGCCAGAGTCAGCCAAACGCCGACAAAAATCAGCACGGCAGAGAAGCGGATACGTTCAGCGATGGCACCGACAATCAGGCCGACGGTGATACAGGCAAACGACGCCTGGAAGGCAACGTGGATATACTGGTAGAAGCTGCCCATTACTGCAGTCAGCTGGATGTTTTTCAGCATCGCCCAGCCGAAGCCACCAAAGAAGGCGTTACCTTCGCTGAAGGCCAGTGAATAGCCGTAAACCATCCACAATACGCAGACCAGTGAGAAGGTGACCGCCACCTGCGTCAGCATCGAGAGAACGTTCTTGCCGCGAATCAATCCGCCGTAAAACAGCGCAATACCTGGAATTGACATAAACAGCACCAGCGCGGTGCAAATCATCATAAATGCGTTATCAGCCTTGTCCGCAACGGCAGGTGCAGCCATCGCGAGCGATGGTAACAGTGCCAGGCTGGTGAGGCCCAACTTAGCGAAAACTTTATTCATTTTTTCCATCCCATCACAGTACTGAGTCTTAATTACAGAGCGGCTTCGTCGGTCTCGCCGGTACGAATACGAATGACGCGCTGCAGTTCAGCCACGAAAATTTTACCGTCGCCAATTTTGCCGGTGTAAGCCGCTTTACTGATGACATCCACCACTTCGTCTAACTGATCGTCAGCGATGGCGATGTCAATTTTGACTTTAGGCAGGAAGTTCACGCTGTATTCTGCGCCACGGTACAGCTCCGCATGGCCTTTCTGACGACCAAAACCTTTTACTTCGGAGACGGTCAGCCCCTGAATGCCGATAGAAGATAACGCTTCACGCACATCCTCCAGCTTGAATGGCTTAATTACGACGGTAACCAGCTTCATTGGATCCCCTCCAGCGATTAAATGAGTGAGTCTCACGGACACGCAGGGATCTAAGCAAAGCCTGTGCCATAAATAAAAAAACCGTGGAATCAATCAACGAGGCGAGACGAGGCAAGGCGTGTTTTGTCGGGGATCAGTCAGCAGCGCAGAGAATGGCGCACCGCCAGAAAAGCGAATGCACTCCTTTGGTGCACCAGGCATCAAAGGCGTGCATTTATACAGATTATTCTGATAAAACCGCGCAAAAAAGGTGCAACTCAGCCTGCGGTTGTTAAGGGGATGCCCGTCGCCAGATCATCGCCTACCTGCTGCAGCTGATACATCTGCCAGTAACGGCCCTGCAGCGCCAGTAATTGCGCGTGATTCCCCTGCTCGACCACCCTGCCACGATGCAGCACCAGGATGTTATCGGCTTCGGTAATGGTTGAGAGTCGGTGCGCAATCACCACCAGCGTACTGTGCTGGCGAAGGGTTCGCAGCGTTTGCTGAATCGCCTGCTCGGTGCCCGAGTCGATATTGGCTGTCGCCTCGTCGAGGATCATCACCTGCGGCAGATCGACCAGAACCCGCGCCAGCGCCAGCAGCTGCTTTTGACCCACTGACAGATTGTTGCCCTGCTCGCCGAGCCGGGTGTGAATGCCGTCAGGCAATGCGCGCGCCAGAGGGGCCAGCTGCACCTGCTCCAGCACCGTCCAGACCGCCTGTTCGCTGATGTCGCGGCCGAGCCGGACGTTAGCCAGTAGCGTATCCGCCAGCACCACCGGATCCTGCTGCACCATGGCGATCCCCCGCCGCAGCACCGCATGGCTGAGTTCACCAATCGGACGGTCATCAATGCGAATCTCACCGCGGGTAATCGGGTAGTAACCCATTAACAGATTCGCCAGGGTGCTTTTACCGCTGCCGGTATGCCCGACCAGCGCCACAAAACTGCGTGACGGCACCTCAAGATTGATCTCGCTGAGCACGTCACGATCTTCGCGATAGGCAAAACTGAGGTTTTTCAGGGTCAGACGACCGGAGGCCAGCGGCCGTGCGTCGGGTCCATACTGCTGTTGCGCCGCATCCATCAGCTCGAAGATCCGCTCGCCCGAGACCACCGCCTGCTGCAACATCGATTGCTGGGTGGTGAGCTCAATCAGCGGCTCATTCAGCCGTCCCAGATAGGTAATAAAGGCGTACAGTACCCCGACTTCAAACACGCCGGGCACCGAGAAACTGAACAGCATCAGCAATCCGCACAGCACCATGGCTGAAAACAGGCTTAACAACGGCCGCAGCAGAAAACCGTCAAGCCGCAGCGTTTCCATCCGCGCCAGATAGTGCGAACGACTCGCCTCCCCCATCCGCTCGCCAAAACGCGCCTGCTGACGAAACTGCTGGATCACGCTCATGCCGCTGATTACTTCGTTGAAGCCGTTATTGATGTCGGCCAGATAGCTGCGAACCCGGCGGGCAATGGGCGTGCTGTAACGCTGGTAAATCAGCATCACCACCAGCACCAGCGGGAAGATCATCATCGCCACCAGCGCCATACGCCAGTCGAGGCTGAACATCGCCACCATCATGGCACCTACCAGCGCCGCGCTGCGCAGTACCGTCGCCACCACCGTAACGTAGAGATCGCGGATCACTTCGGTGTCATTGGTGACGCGCGAAATAATCTGTCCGACCGGCTGGGTGTCGAAGGCGCTGAGCGGCTGGCACAGCGCGGCATTCATCACGTCGCTGCGCAAGCGCTGCACTACGCCAATGGCGGCGCGGTTAAACAGCAGTGCCTGCCAGTAGTGCAGCGCGGCCGCCAGCAGCTGCAGCAGGATAAAACTCACCACCAGCCCGGCAACCAGCCCCCACGGCATCTGATGTTTCGCCACCAGATTATCGATGAAGTAACTGACCAGCACCGGCCCGGTCACTTCGGCGGCGGCGGCAATCCATAACATGCCCACCGCCAGCGACAGGGATTTCCGCCACGGCTTGCCGTAACTTAACAGGCGCTTCAGGGTGGGCCACAAGCGGGCAGACTTAGCCATGCGGCACTCCTTTCTCATTCTCATCGTCATCCAGCGCGGCTTCCAGCTGCTGATAACGGTACATGTCGCGATACCAGCCCGGGCGATCCGCCAGCGTATCATGATCGCCACGCTGCGCGATGGTGCCATGCTGCAGCACCAGAATTTCACTGGCTTCCGTCAGCGCCGATAAACGGTGGGCGCTGATGATCAGGGTCCGGCCCCGTCCCCACTGGCGCAAATTGTGCAGTATTTCATGCTCGGTACGGCCATCTACCGCCGACAGCGCATCATCAAGCACCAGGATTTCCGCGTTCAGCAGCAGCGCGCGCGCAATCGAGATACGCTGCTTCTGCCCGCCCGACAGCATCACGCCACGCTCCCCGACCTCGGTTTCATAGCCCTGCGGCAGCCGCAGAATATCTTCGTGAACGCAGGCCAGCGTGGCGGCCTGCTCAATTTCCTGCTGGGTCGCCCCCGGTTTTCCCAGCGCGATGTTACTGGCGACGCTGTCGGAAAACAGAAACGGGGTCTGACTGACCACCGCCAGCCGGCTGCGCCAGCTGTCCAGCCGCAGCTGTGGCAGCGGAATCTGGTGATAGCGGATATCGCCCTGCTGGATATCAAAATGGCGCTGGATCAGGCTGAGCAGCGTACTTTTGCCGCTGCCGGTCGGGCCGCACAGCCCCAGCATTTCGCCAGGTTTCAGTTCGAAACTGACCTGACTCAGCACCGGACCGGCACTGGCCGGATAGTGAAATTCACGGATCGCTACCTGCAGGTTGCCCGGTTCCGGCGGCAGGGTTTTATCGCCATCTTCGACCGCTGGTGCTTCCGCCAGCAGCGCGCGGATACGGCTCCAGGCGGCGCTGCCGCGCTCGACGATGTTAAACATCCACGCCAGCGCCAGCATCGGCCAGATCATCAGGCCAAGATACATCACAAAACTGGTGAGCTGACCCAGCGTCATCTGATCGTGCCAGACCAGCCAGCTGCCGCCGCCGATTGCCAGCAGATTTGAAAAACCGATGGCGATATAGATAGTGGGATCGAAACGGGCATCCACCCGCGCCACCCGCAGGTTCTTTTCACCGGTATCGCGGGCGATGTCAGAGAACTGCTGCGACTGATGCTGTTCCAGCCCAAAGGATTTGATCATCCGGATGCTGGTCAGGCTCTCCTGCGTCTGATCGTTGAGGCTGGAGAAAGCGGCCTGCGCCACCTTAAAGCGATGGTGCAGCTGATTGCCGTAGCGATGAATGACGATCGCCATGATCGGCATCGGTACCAGTGAAAGCAGCGTCAGCTGCCAGCTGATTTGGGTGCTCATCACCAGCAGCACAACGCAGCCCATCACCAGTGAGTCGACCAGCGTCAGCACCCCTTCACCGGCGGCAAACACCACCCGATCGACATCATTAGTGGCGCGCGCAATCAGGTCACCGGTACGGTGGCGCAGGTAAAATGCGGGTTGCTGACGGCTCAGCTGGCGATAGAAATCTTCACGCAACTCGACCGCCAGCTGGTAAGAGGCACCAAACAGCAACACGCGCCAGACGTAGCGCAGCAGATAAACCACCACCGCGGTCGCCAGCATTACGCCGATCCACAGCATGATGCGGCTCATGCTCATGCTGTTTTGCGTCACGCCATCGACAATGACCCCGACCACATGCGGCGGCAACAGTTGCAGAATGGCAATAATGATCAGAAGGGTGACCGCGCCCAGATAGCGCCGCCACTCACGCAGAAAATACCAACTTAATTGACTGAATAATCGCACAACGCTGTTCTCACTCTCATGCCTTTATGGGGCGACAGGTAAGGCCGTGGTGTATTTAATCTCTTCCATGGCGAAGCTGGAGGTTACATCAATCAGGCCTGGGACGCCGTTGACTAACCGCTTGTAGAAAGCATCATAACTTTTCATGTCGGCCACCTGGATGCGCAGCAGATAATCATACTCACCGGCCATCCGGTAAAAGGCCATCACTTCCGGCATGCTATTGACCACCGAGACAAACGCCTGATACCAGTCGCGACTGTGCTGCTGGGTTTTCACAAACATAAACGCCGTCAGTGACAATCCGATTTTTTCGCCATCCAGCAACGCCACCCGAGCGCGAATAATGCCATCATCTTCAAGCTTTTTCAGGCGCTTCCAGCAGGGCGTGGTAGTGAGGTTGACCGCCTCGGCTAATGCCTGCAGCGACAGGGTACAATCGCGTTGCAGCAACGCCAGCAGTTTCAGGTCAGTTTTATCTAACATTCGCCACTCCGAGAGAATGATTTTCTCCATTAGCGCTATTTTAGCGTCAATATTGCAATCTCTTTTTCCTGCTCGTGCCTTAAAATAGCCGCCACTCTCTCTGCCGGACGCCTAAGATGCACAGTTGCTGGATTCGCCACGCTATCAACGAAATTAACGCCGATTTTCAACGATCGGCTGAAACCCACCTGATCCGTTTCGATCTGGCGGATTATCCCGGCATCTGGTTTTACCTGAAAGATGAGAGCACCCATCCGAGCGGCAGCCTCAAGCACCGACTGGCGCGGTCACTGTTTCTGTATGGCCTGGCGAACGGCTGGATTAAGCAGGATACGCCAATCATTGAAGCCTCGTCAGGCAGCACTGCGGTTTCTGAGGCGTACTTCGCACGGCTGCTCGGCCTGCCGTTTATCGCGGTAATGCCCGCCAGCACGGCGAAACGGAAAATTGAGCAGATTACCTTTTATGGCGGACAGTGCCATTTCGTTGACGATCCCTGCCAGCTCTACGTTGAATCTGAACGGCTGGCGCGCGAGCTGAACGGCCACTTTATGGATCAGTTTACCTATGCCGAGCGGGCAACCGACTGGCGCGGTAACAACAACATTGCCGAAAGCATTTTTCGCCAAATGCAGCATGAGCCCTATCCGGTTCCCCATACGCTGATCATGAGCGCCGGTACCGGCGGCACGTCCGCTACGCTGGGACGTTATATCCGCTATCAGGGTTTCTCCACGAAGTTACTGGTGGTCGATCCGCAGCACTCGGTATTTTTTGATTACTGGCATCAGCGCGATGCCAGCCTGACCAGCACGCGCGGCAGCCTGATTGAAGGCATTGGCCGTCCGCGGGTAGAGCCTTCGTTTATGCCAGACGTGATTGACGAAATGATCAAAGTCCCCGATGGCGCGACGCTGGCCGCCATGCTGAAGCTGGAAAAAATTCTTGGACGCAAACCCGGTGCCTCTACCGGCACCAATTTCTGGGGCATGATGCAGGTCGCGAAACGTTTACGGGCGGCTAACCAGCAGGGCGCGCTGGTGACGCTGCTGTGTGACAGCGGCGAGCGTTATCCGGATAGCTATTATCAGCCGGAGTGGGTAGCAAAACACATCGGTGATATCACGCCGTGGCAGCGCGAACTGGAATAAAAAACCGGACGTCCTGTCCGGTACACGGCAATCCTCAGCATTCGGGGGAATACGCGAGGTGGGGTGTCGCCAGCCAGTGATTTAAATAGTGAGACACCGCCTGTGTCTCGCAATGCCCTAGTACCGGCAGATGCGGTAACGCCGCCTTTAACTGCGCCATCGCATTGCCCATGATGAAACCGTGCCCCGCCTGCGCCAGCATCTCCCGATCGTTCATCGCATCACCAAACGCCATGCAGTCTGCCAGGGTCAATGAAAGACCCGCGCAGAGCCGTGCCAGGGCGCTGCCTTTGTTGCAGTTTTTCGGCAACACCTCAAGGCAATCAGCGGCAGAGAAACAGATATTGGCCTGCTCGCCCAGCGCGGCATCCAGCTGCGTTTTTAACTGGCAGAGCGACAGATGATGATCGACAAAACAGATCTTAGTGACCTGATGTGCCGGCATAGTTTTTAAATCGCGCAGCTGATAGTGGAATCCGCTCATCTGATGAGCCGCCAGCAGGTCCGGCTGTGGACGATCGGTGAACCAGCCCCGATCGTTGAAAATATGGATGCTGGCGCGGGTCTGCCAGTGGCTGTGGATCACCTCTTCCGCCACCTGAGGCGGCAGATCCTGGGCAAACAGCAGATTACCCAGTTGATCGTGTATCCGGGTGCCGTTTCCGGTGATCAGCCACGCTGGCAGGATCATCTGTTGCCGCAGGATCTGCATCTCCAGCAGGTGACGACCGGTGGCCAGCGCCAGATGAATGCCGCGCTGATGCAGGGCATGCAGGCTTGCCAGCGTTTGCTGGCCCAACTGATGATTGGGCAGTAACAGGGTGCCATCCATATCGAAAGCGGCTAAGCGCACCATAATCATTCCTCTGCTGTAAAGATGAGCCCTACTATTGCCTGTTAATTACGGAACTAATAGTGAATACTTTGAAAAAACTGTTCCGGGTTTACTATGCGTCAGCTTAACCGTCTTAATCAGTTTCAGCGCCTGTGGCAGCAAAGTCAGGGGGCGGCCCAGCAAACCTGCGTTGCCGAGATGGCGCGTCACTGCATCTGTAGTGAGCGCCATCTGCGTACCCTGCTGTCGCAATGGCAGCATGCTGGCTGGTTGCAATGGCACGGCGAGCCGGGTCGCGGCAAGCAGGGCCAGCTGCAGTTTCTGTGCTCGCCTGAGCAGCTGCGTCAGCAGTTACTGCAACGCCAGCTGGATGCCGGTGATACGGCCGACGCGCTGCAATTGCTGGATCTCCCGCCGGAACGGCTGATTAATATGCTGCGGCCGCTAATGGGCGGGCAGTGGCAGAACGATTCCCCGGTCCTGCGCATTCCGTACTATCGTCCGCTGGAGAGCACCGAGCCGCGACAGATCACCGGCCGGGCCGAACAGCATCTGGTGCGTCAGCTCTATTCCGGGCTGACCCGTTTTGAGCAGGATGAGCCGGTCGGGGATCTGGCCCACCACTGGCAACATGATGCGTCCGCCTGCCGCTGGCTGTTCTGGTTACGCCCGCAACTGGTGTGGCATAACGACGAGCCGATTCGGGCCAATCAGCTGGTCACGCAGTTACAACAGCTGTTACAGGACCCGCGGGTCAGCACGCTGCTGGCTGAGGTGGTCGACATCGATGCGCCGCATCCGCTCGCGGTGCGGTTTACCCTGCGGCGCAGCGATTTCTGGCTGCCCCATCGTCTCGCCCACCTGCTGTGTCTGCTGCCACATCCCGACGAGGCCAGCATCGGCAGTGGTCCCTGGAAGCTAATGCACTTCACCCCGGAACTGGTGAGAATCGAAAGCCATCCCCGCTGGCATCTGCGTCTGCCGTTGCTGCAGGCGGTGGAGTACTGGATTACCCCACAGCTGTTTGATCCAATGCTCGGCAGCAGTTGCCGTCATCCGGTGCAGATTGCGATTGGCGACGCCAGCGATCTGAAGTCCCTGCAACCGGTTAGCAGCAGTATCAGCCTCGGCTTTTGCTATCTGCTCTGTCGGCCACGCGCCGGTTTTACGCCTGCTCAGGCACGACGGCTGTTCCAGCTGATCCAGCAAAGCGGCATTATTGCGCGCTTGCCGCTTGATGAAGGGCTGATTACCCCCAGTCAGGAGTTAGTGCCAGGCTGGCCGGTGCCGCTAATTGATGCCGAATCACTGTCGCTGCCTGCCAGCCTGACGCTGTATTATCAGCTACCGGTGGAACTGCACCAGACCGCTGAGGCGCTGCGCCAGCTATTGCAGCAGCACGGCTGCACGCTGCGGGTGGTGTTTCATGAAGTTAAAAGCTGGCACAGCGTGCCGCAACTTGATGAAGCGGATATCGTGATGGGAGATCGGCTGATCGGGGATGCGCCGGTGTTTACCCTGGCTGGCTGGTTACAGCTCGACAGAGTGTGGCATCCTTTCATGTCTACCGCCCAGGGTGAAGCAGTACAAGCGCAACTGCTGACCCTGCAGCAACTGGCCGACGGTGAAGCGCGTGGCCAGGCCCTGCATCAGCTCTATCATCAGATGATGCGCGCCGGAATCCTGCTGCCGCTGTTCAATTACCGCTATCAGATTTACGCCCCACCCGGCGTTGAAGGCATTCAGCTGAACACCCTGGGCTGGTTCGATTTCAGTCGCGCCTGGATCCCGCCGCCGATTGATCGCCCGCGCAGCTGTTCAGCGGCGGAGTGAGGCATTACCATAAGCCTATAACTCACCATCGGGAAAATAGCATGAAACGCGCCGTTGTCGTTTTTAGCGGTGGACAAGATTCCACCACCTGCCTTGTTCAGGCGTTACAGCAATACGATGAAGTTCACTGTGTCACGTTCGATTATGGTCAGCGTCATCGCGAAGAGATCGAGGTAGCTCGCGAGCTGGCCATCAGGCTGGGCGCACGCGCCCATAAAGTGCTGGATGTGACAATGCTGAACGATCTGGCCGTCAGCAGCCTGACGCGGGATAACATTCCGGTTCCGACCTACGATCCCAACGCCAGCGGCTTGCCGAGCACCTTCGTACCGGGCCGCAATATCCTGTTCCTGACTCTGGCGTCGGTTTATGCCTATCAGGTTGAAGCGGAAGCGGTGATTACCGGGGTATGTGAAACCGACTTTTCCGGCTATCCCGACTGTCGCGATGAGTTTGTCAAAGCACTGAATCATGCGGTCAGCCTGGGTATGGCGCGTGAAGTCCGTTTTGAAACCCCACTGATGTGGCTGAATAAAGCTGAAACCTGGGCGCTGGCGGACTACTGGCAGCAGTTGCCGCTGGTGCGCGAGCAGACCCTGACCTGCTACAACGGCGTGAAAGGCGATGGCTGCGGTGACTGTGCCGCCTGTCATTTACGCGCCAATGGCCTGCAGGGCTACCTTAACGATCGTGCCGGCATCATGGCCGCCATGAAGGACAAAACCGGCCTGAAGTAATCACATCAGGGCGGCAATCATGCACCGTTGCCGCCTCTGCTTCATCATGCTAAACCACGATCATGATGCGCCACGCTGCACTCAGGCACTCAGGCACTCAGGCACTCAGGCACTCAGGCACTCAGGCCATCAGGCGCATCAGTCGTTCACGCAATTCACCCTCCAGCGCGACCGCCTTCTGGGTTCGCAGATCGATGCACACAAAGGTCAGCGCGGCATCAGCAACCACTGTCTCTTCTCCCGCCAGCAACACCCGCTGGGCAATAATTCCGCTTTTACCGTTTAGCTGAGTAATCTGGCTGTCGATTGCCAGTACGTCGCCCAGCACCGCCGGACGACGATAGTTGATATTGATATTCACCACCACAAACGCCAGTTTCTGTTCCAGCAACCAGTGAAACGCCTCAACTTCTTCCAGCCATTGCCAGCGCGCCTCCTCGAGGAATTCGAGATAGCGCGCGTTGTTAACGTGCTGATAGACATCAAGATGGTAGCCGCGCACTTTGATTGTGGTCTGCATGTTTATGCTCTCCTGCTGCTGCGAGTGAACTGGTTGGACCTGTTCACTGTAGCAGAGTCGTTCTGCTACAGCAGATAAAGCATCAGAGATGCGTGGCGCTTCACAATTTCAGGCGAGCTGCATTGCGCTCCAGTAGCGAATTGCCGATACCCGGTACCTCGTTTAACTGCTGAATAGCGCTGAACGGCCCGTACTGCTCACGGTAGCTGACGATTGATTGCGCCTTCTTTAGCCCGACACCGTTCATGGCCGCAGAGAGTTGCTCGGCTGTTGCCTGATTAATACTGACCTGTTCCTGCCCCGGGACCCCTGCCGATGGCGTGGCTGGCAAAGCATTTTCCGCGACAGCGCTGCTGTCCGAAGCGGGCGCAGGTGCGGCTGAAAGTGAGGTCTGGTACAACGCGCCGCCCAGCGCGAGTGAAAAATAGAGGGCACATAAAGTGGATTTAGCCATGCTGTGTTTCTCCTTGTGGTTAACAGCCGCCACAGGATGGCATCCCCGCCGTTCGGCTTCAAAAGCCAGATGACAGATATGGAAAAGGCCGCGAATGCGGCCTTTAATTATTTCAGTTGTTGCGCAGGTTCTGCGAGGCTTACTGCATTTGTGCGGCTGCGCCGTACTTAATTTTGGCCTCTTTACGCAGATTTTGCAGCAGGGCTTCAAACGTCAGCTGGGCATTATTCTGCGTTACGCCTTTGACCATTTCATCGATCTGCGCCTGCGGCATGCTGCCGGTAGTGACTTTATCTACCGCCACCAGCACCACATTGCCCTGCATATCTTCGCTCACGCCCCACGACGGTTTATTCTCCGTCGGCTGTGGCAGATTGAAAGCCGCCTGTGCAACCGGATCCTGGGCATTACGATCGACCGTTTTAGCGGCGCTCAGGGTCAGACCTGCGGCAGTTAACGCATCCTGTTTACCGGCTTTCAGATCGGCCAGCAGCTTGTCAGCCTGCGATTTCGCCTGCTGGGTAGCTTTATCGTGTTTCAGGGTGTCAGCAATCTGCGTTTTAACCTGATCCAGCGGCTTCACTGCTTCCGGCTTATGCTCGCTGACGCGCAGCACAAAAGCGCGGTCACCGTCGACGCTGATGATGTCAGAGTTGTTGCCCGGCGCACCATTCTGCCCTACCAGCCCACCGTTAAAGATCGCCTGTTTCACCGCATCGAAGTCGAGTTCCTTCGGCAGCGCATCCTGGCTGAACCAGCCGGTTTCTTTGGCTTTCAGGCCAGAAACCTGCTCGGCACCCGCCAGCGATTCGTTATCGTTGCTGGCCGCTTCGCTGACTTTCTGCTGCAGTTTATAGAAGGCATCGACGCCCTTCTCCTGCTTCACTTTCGCCGCAATGGCATCACGGACTTCATCCAGCGGCTTAACCTGCTCTGGCTGGATATCGTCGAGACGCACAATCAGGAAACCGACTGAGGATTTAATCACCCCGGACATCTGGCCTTTTTCGGTCAGACCGGCATTTTTCAGCTCATCTGGCGTGGTCGCAGGTTCCAGCCAGCCCATATCCCCGCCCTTACGCGCAGAGATCGGGTCGATGGATTTATTTTTCGCCAGTTCAGTGAAGCTGGCGCCGCCTTTCAGCTGGGTCAGCAACGCATTGGCGTCCGCTTCCGTTTTGGTCTGAATCACACTGTAGCGATTACGTTGTGGCTGGGTATAATCAGCTTTGTGCTGGTCGTACCAGGCCTGAATATCGGCCTCGCTGGCATCCTGTTGCATGCTGGCTGCATCCATCAGGATGTAGCTGACACGGAACTGCTCCGGTGCCATAAAGCTGGTTTTATGCTGCTGGTAATACTGATTTATTTCGTCATCAGTCACGCTCTGCTTAGCCGCCAGAGCATTGACGTCCAGCGTCGCCTGACGAATGACACGCTGTTGTGAAACCAGCTCCACCAGTTTGCTGGTTTCGCCCTTAAGCATGAAATCGGTGTTCGCCACCGCATTGATCAGCTGCTGATTAGAGAGCTGCTTACGCAGCGCTTCAGCATACTGGTCGGCAGAAAAGCCCATGTTGCCGATCAGAGCGAGATATTTAGCGTTATCGAATTTGCCGTTGGTCTGGAAAGCCTGCTGATTAAAAATCGCCTGCTTCACCTGATCGTCACTGATGCTGAGATGCAAATCTTTGATGTAGCTGTCGAGCAGGGCCTGATCGACTAACTGCGACAGCGCCTGCTGGCGGATCTGCTGCATGTAGCCATCGTTACTGGCCAGCTGAGAAAATTGATCGCCCAGCATCTGCTGCTGACGGCTGCGCTCGCTGTTGAACGCCTGTTCCAGCTGTGCCCGGCTGATTTCCTGACCGTTAACTTTGGCCGCATAATCGTTGTTGCCGCCAATCAGATAGTTGCCAACGCCGGTCAGCACAAAGGAGAGGATAATCAACCCCAAAATAATCTTGAGCACGACATGGTTCGACGCCGCGCGTAAATTGTCCATCATGGTATGACAACACTCCGCTGTAGTGTGAATGTAAAGCTCGGGCGCAATACGCCGTATCCTGACGCATCACGCAGCTGCAGACTTCGCTGTCAGCCTCAATCCGGCTCCGGTCCATATTATGGCCTGATTATCGCCGGTTAAAACAAAAAAGGCACATCTGATTGATGTGCCCGTATGTTACATGAGAACGCGTTAACCGTCCTCTGATCCACTGAAGAAAATACGTCAATGAACGTTTTCGTTGTTATTAATTGACTGCGTCTTTCAAGGCTTTACCAGCACGGAAGCCCGGGACTTTACCGGCCGGAATGGTAATCTCTTTGCCGGTTTGTGGGTTGCGGCCAGTGCGTGCAGCACGCTCGCGCACGGAGAAAGTGCCGAAACCGACCAGCGCTACTTCGTCGCCGCCTTTCAGCGCGTCAGAAACAGAACCCATGAATGCATCTAAAACACGTCCCGCTGCTGCTTTAGAAATATCAGCATCCGCAGCAATTTTGTCGATCAACTGTGACTTATTCACTCTCTTCATCCCCTCTTTTATTATTTCACATCGTACCCGCGCTTCCCGCCGGTTACGCACGCGCAGAAAGTTATATCAAGCCTGTGGAGTCGAAACAACGGAATTCCTCTGAGAACACCGCGTCGGCAGCCACCTAAATTAGCGGCACAAAAAAAAGCTGGCAAGCGCCAATTGCCTTGCCAGCTTCGCTTTTTAACGGTTTATGCCGTTAATCACTATTTTGCGGTCGCAACCTGCATACCGTACGGTGCATTTTCCAGTGCCAGATTCAGCACTTCTTCGATGCGTTTTACCGGATGGATGTCGAGATCGGCAATCACGTTCTGTGGAATCTCTTCCAGATCGCGTTTGTTGTCGTCCGGGATCAGGACCGTTTTAATGCCACCGCGGTGGGCTGCCAGCAGCTTCTCTTTCAGTCCGCCAATCGGCAGTACCTGTCCGCGCAGGGTGATTTCACCGGTCATGGCGACATCAGCACGCACCGGGTTACCGGTCAGACAGGAGACCAGCGCGGTACACATTGCAATACCAGCGCTTGGACCATCTTTCGGCGTTGCCCCTTCCGGAACGTGAACGTGGATATCACGTTTTTCGTAGAAGTCGCCGTTGATGCCCAGCTTCTCGGCACGCGCACGCACCACGGTCAAGGCAGCCTGGATCGACTCCTGCATTACCTCACCCAGTGAACCGGTATAGGTCAGCTTACCTTTACCCGGTACGCAGGCGGTTTCAATCGTCAGCAGATCGCCACCCACTTCGGTCCACGCCAGACCGGTTACCTGGCCCACGCGGTTTTCACTGTCGGCACGACCGTAGTCGAAACGCTGCACCCCAAGGAAATCCTTCAGGTTTTCACCATTGATGGTGATGTGCTTTTTCGTCTTGTCCATCAGCAGCGACTTAACCGCTTTACGGCACAGTTTCGACAGCTCACGCTCAAGGCTACGCACCCCGGCTTCGCGGGTGTAGTAACGAATAATACCGACAATCGCACTGTCTTCGACCGTGATCTCATGGGCTTTCAGCGCGTTACGCTCAATCTGTTTCGGCAGCAGATGCTGTTTGGCGATGTTCAGTTTTTCATCTTCGGTATAACCCGACAGACGAATGACTTCCATACGGTCCAGCAGCGGTGCCGGAATGTTCATGGAGTTCGACGTCGCCACGAACATCACATCTGACAGGTCATAATCGACTTCCAGATAGTGATCGTTGAACGCAATGTTCTGTTCTGGATCAAGAACTTCCAGCAATGCTGAAGCCGGATCGCCACGCATGTCGGATGACATTTTGTCAATCTCATCCAGCAGGAACAGCGGGTTTTTAACCCCGACTTTGGCCATTTTCTGGATCAGCTTGCCCGGCATCGAACCGATATAGGTTCGACGGTGACCGCGGATCTCGGCTTCGTCACGCACGCCGCCCAGCGCCATACGCACATATTTACGTCCGGTCGCTTTGGCGATCGACTGACCGAGGGAGGTTTTACCTACCCCTGGCGGTCCGACCAGGCAGAGGATCGGACCTTTGATTTTGCTGACGCGACTCTGCACCGCAAGATACTCAAGGATACGATCCTTCACGCGCTCAAGGCCGTAATGGTCGATATCCAGCGTCTCCTGGGCTTTACGCAGATCTTTTTTGACTTTGCTGCGCGCATTCCACGGAACCTGCACCATCCAGTCGATATAGCCACGCACTACGGTCGCTTCCGCTGACATCGGAGACATCATCTTCAACTTCTGCAGCTCAGCTTCAGCTTTTTCACGCGCCTCTTCCGGCATTTTCGCCGCGTCGATTTTGCGTTTTAACGCTTCGTACTCGTCAGGCGCATCGTCCATCTCGCCCAGCTCTTTCTGAATCGCCTTCAGCTGCTCATTCAGATAGTACTCACGCTGGCTCTTTTCCATCTGCTTTTTGACGCGGTTGCGAATGCGCTTCTCAACCTGCAGCAGATCGATTTCAGACTCCATCATCGCCATCAGATATTCCAGACGTTCGTTAACGTCGGACATCTCCAGCACAGACTGTTTGTCTGCCAGTTTTAACGGCATATGTGCAGCGACGGTGTCAGCCAGACGGGCCGCATCGTCAATGTTGTTCAGCGAGGTTAAAACCTCAGGCGGGATCTTTTTATTAAGTTTGATGTAGCCTTCAAACTGATTGATTGCGGTGCGCACCAGCACTTCCTGCTCGCGCTCTTCAATCTCTGGCGACACCAGATATTCAGCCTCGGCCACAAAATGATCACCATTATCCGCCAGCGTGGTGATGTGGGCGCGCTGCAAACCTTCGACCAGCACTTTAACCGTACCGTCCGGCAGTTTCAGCATTTGCAATACAGACGCAACGGTCCCTACCGAGAAGAGATCGTTAATGCCAGGTTCATCCGTTGAAGCCTCTTTCTGTGCGACCAGCATGATCTTTTTATCATGATCCATTGCGGCTTCGAGGCACCGAATTGATTTTTCCCGGCCAACAAACAACGGAATTACCATGTGCGGATAAACCACCACGTCGCGCAGCGGCAACACGGGGATTTCAATGCGTTCAGAACGCTCAGGATTCATAGAGCTCTCTCTTAGTTTAATGTCCGCCAGGTGATGGGAACCGCATCAGGCAGGTATGCAGTTAAACCCACAGGTATCTGAGTATATGGGGATGATCGTCCGACATTCAACGTCACAGAGGCGAGAAAAGCAAAAGGGGAAACATTTTCCCCTTTTTTAAGATGACAACCTGGATGATTTGTTTATTTATTCGCCAGAAGCCTGCGCTTCGTGCTTACCGTAAATCAGCATCGGCTCAGACTGGCCTTCAATAACTGATTCATCAATCACCACTTTTTCGACATCATCCATCGACGGCAGGTCGTACATCGTTTCCAGCAACGCCCCTTCGACGATTGAACGTAAACCACGTGCGCCGGTTTTACGTGACATCGCTTTTTTAGCGATAGCGGTTAACGCCTCGTCACGGAACTCCAGCTCAACGCCTTCCAGGTTAAACAGCGCCTGGTACTGTTTGGTCAGGGCGTTTTTCGGTTCACGCAGAATCTGAATCAGCGCTTCTTCACTCAGTTCGCTCAGGGTAGCAACTACCGGCAGACGACCGATGAATTCGGGGATCAGACCAAACTTGATCAAATCTTCCGGTTCACACTGTGAAAGCAGTTCACCTTCGGTGGCTTTCTGCGATTTGCCTTTTACGGTGGCGCCGAAACCGATACCCGATCCGGTCTCCACACGCTGGGCAATCACTTTATCCAGTCCGGCGAATGCGCCGCCGCAGATAAACAGAATCTTAGAGGTATCAACCTGCAAGAATTCCTGCTGCGGATGCTTACGTCCACCCTGCGGTGGAACGGCAGCCACGGTGCCTTCAATCAGCTTCAGTAATGCCTGCTGCACGCCTTCACCTGAAACGTCACGGGTAATCGACGGGTTATCAGACTTACGTGAGATCTTGTCGATTTCATCGATATAAACGATGCCGCGCTGCGCTTTCTGCACGTCGTAATCGCACTTCTGCAGCAGTTTCTGGATGATGTTTTCCACATCTTCACCCACGTAACCGGCTTCGGTCAGCGTGGTGGCGTCAGCCATGGTGAACGGCACATCCAGCAAGCGTGCCAGCGTTTCTGCCAGCAGCGTTTTACCGCTACCGGTCGGGCCAATCAGCAGAATGTTACTTTTGCCCAGTTCGATGCCATTGCTGGTATCGCCGTTGCGCAGGCGTTTGTAGTGGTTATACACCGCCACAGCCAGCACTTTCTTCGCCTTTTCCTGGCCGATTACATAATCATCGAGGTGATGGCGAATTTCATGCGGTGTAGGCAGCGCGCTACGTTCGCGATGCGGGGCAACTTCTTTAATCTCTTCGCGAATGATGTCGTTACACAGATCAACACACTCATCGCAGATATACACTGACGGCCCGGCAATCAGCTTTCGCACTTCATGCTGGCTTTTGCCGCAAAAAGAGCAGTACAGCAACTTTCCTGAACCGTCTTTGCGCTTATCTGTCATCAGTTAACCTCTTCTTGTTCTCAGGCCATACCGGCGTACGGCGCTGGCCGTGCGGAGACGGCCGAAATTCATTCAACCCAAACTGGTACCCTTATCCCGTTAACTATAGCGTAAGGACAAGGGTAAGTCGGGTCTTATTCTCGATGCGTCAGAATTGAATCGACTAATCCATACTCTACCGCTTCACTCGCCGAGAGGAAACGGTCACGCTCAGTATCACGCTCAATTTCTTCCAGCGTTTTACCGGTATGCTCAGCCATCAGCTCGTTCATGCGCTGCTTAACTTTCAGGATTTCACGCGCATGGATTTCAATGTCTGACGCCTGACCCTGATAGCCACCCAGTGGCTGATGGATCATCACGCGGGAGTTTGGCAGGCAGAAGCGCTTGCCTTTGGTGCCCGCAGTCAGCAGGAAGGCGCCCATAGAGCAGGCCTGTCCCATACAGATGGTGCTGACATCTGGTTTGATAAATTTCATGGTGTCGTAGATCGACATCCCGGCGGTAATCACCCCGCCTGGCGAGTTGATGTAGAGGTAGATATCTTTTTCCGGGTTTTCTGCTTCCAGAAACAGCATCTGCGCCACAATCAGATTGGCCATGTGATCTTCAACCTGGCCGGTCAGAAAGATAACGCGCTCTTTGAGCAGACGGGAGTAGATGTCGTAAGAACGCTCACCGCGCGAAGTTTGTTCGACCACCATTGGCACCAGCGCATTGTGCGGTGCTGTATATTCACGATCGCCACTGTATGACATTACCGTCTCCTGGATAAATTTCATTGGCAACATTCTGTACCGATTCTACGTAAGACGAGCGGAAAAAACCACGCTCTGCCTGTTTCCGACACCTCAGGACGGCTAATCAGTCAGCATAACTGTTTTCTTGCATACTCCCTGTATCTGGGGATGCTGCCCAGTTGTTTCAAGCATAACAACCTTTTCTTCAATCGCTAACCCGGAAAAAGCGATGCGTGAATAATTTGCCGAATAATTAGGCAAATAGCGACAAAGAGTGTGCGCTCAAACGCGAAACACAAAAAAGCCCGCGACTTTTCAGTCACGGGCTTAGCACAGACGGTTAAATCGGTGATCAGGCCTGAGCGGTCTGATTCATCAGATCCTGGAAGTTGGTCTCTTTCTCGGTTACTTTGGCTTTCGCCAGCACCGCTTCAACCGCTTGCTCTTCCAGTGCGACGTTGCGCATGTTGTTCATCAGCTCGTTATTTTTGCTGTAGAACTCGATCACTTCCTGCGGATCTTCATACGCAGACGCCATCTCTTCGATCAGCGCGTTAACGCGGGCTTCGTCAGCTTTCAGCTCGTGGGTACGAATCACTTCGCCCAGCAGCAGGCCAACAACGACACGGCGTTTCGCCTGCTCTTCAAACAGTTCGCGTGGCAGTTCCAGCGCTTGCTGCTCGTTGCCGCCGAAACGCTGCGCAGCCTGGCGACGCAGTACGTCGATTTCGCTGTCGATCAGGGCTGCGGGCACGTCGATGTCGTTCGCCGCGACCAGACCGTCAATCGCCTGAGTTTTCACGCGGTTGCGGATTGCGCCTTTCAGCTCACGATCCATGTTCTTACGCACTTCAGTACGCAGACCGGCAACAGAACCATCTTCAACGCCGAAACGCTTGATGAACTCTTCGGTCAGTTCTGGCAGTTCACGCGTCTCAACTTTCTTCAGCACGATCTCGAACTTCGCGTCTTTGCCTTTCAGGTTTTCCGCGTGGTAGTCGTCCGGGAACTTCACGTCGATAGTGAAAGTCTCGCCCGCTTTGTGACCCACAACGCCTTCTTCAAAGCCTGGGATCATGCGGCCCTGGCCCATTGCCAGTACGAAATCAGAGGCTTTTCCGCCTTCGAATTCTTCACCGTCAACGGAACCGTTGAAATCGATAGTGGCACGATCTTCCGGACCGGCTGCTGCATCGCTTTCGATCCAGTTAGCCTGCTGCTTGCGCAGGGTGTCCAGCATGGTGTCAACATCAGCATCAGTCACTTCAACCACTGGTTTTTCGACTTCGATGTTTTCCAGGCCTTTCAGCTCAACTTCTGGGTAAACTTCGAATTCAACCGCGTAGGTGAAATCCTGACCTTCTTTGTATTCGCCCGGCACATAGTTTGGTGCGCCAGCCGGATTGATCTTCTCTTTGATGATGGCGTCAACGAAGTTACGCGTCATCAGATCGCCCAGCACGTCCTGGCGGACAGAAGCGCCGTAACGCTGCGCAACGATGTTCATCGGCACTTTGCCTTTACGGAAACCATCGATGCGGACTTTCCTGGCAACGTCAACCAGTTCTTTTTTTACAGCGCTTTCGATGCTGTCAGCAGCGACAGTAATCGTAATGCGACGGCCCAGGCCCTGAGTGGTTTCTACAGAAACTTGCATCTTGTTACCTCAAAAAATCACGTGCTCGGTCAACTTCAGACACCACACATAGTGAAATGCGCCGTATCCAACAACCGGGACGGCTTCCGTGAAGAGAACCTGATCCCTGTTACCAGAAGCGTCCCGAAGACATTCCGGAAAAATAGACGCAGCATTATAGCGACATCGCCGGAATGAGTCGAGGACGCTAACTCACCACTTTTCAGCAGCTTTGCTGCTTTTTTGAGCCGGAGATCGCGTTTCTGGCTAAATAAGCCAAAAAAAACGGCCCGCAGGCCGTTTTTGTGAAGTGTAATCAGGCGAGCGTTCCGGCACCGCGACAGTTAGGCGAGGCCAGTACTGTATCCTGCAGTCCTTCCCACTCCTTCAGGGTATAAGTATGAAGCGCCAGGGCGTGCACGCTGCCGGCTAATTCGGCCGCGAGTTCACCGTAGATGGAGCGATGCCGCGCCAGGAAACGTTGACCCACAAAGCAATCACTGACGATGACCACTTTAAAATGGCTCTCAGACCCGGCAGGAACATTGTGTCGATAACTTTCGTCATGCACTTCCAGATGAGCCGGCTCAAAAGCCAGGCGCAGCTTTTCTTCTATTTGTTCGCGAATCATGGGTATTACTCCTCAATGGCGAGCGCTGTGCCCCATCTCTTTCAATATTAGTCGCTTTTATCGCGCTTTCCCGTAGCCGGACGGTAAATATTCGATTTGCGGCCCGCGCTTCGTCGGCGCGCATGATAACGCAGAGGAAAGCGTCAGCAAACCCGGCGCTAAACGATCCACTCTAAAATCCGCCTGATACGCATTTTCCACTTTGACGGGGCTTTTTTCACTGCCGGGCAATGCTATGATGACGGCAGTTTTTGCAAACCAACCCCCGACACCAACGAGAAAAAGTATGTTGAAAAAACTGTTATTCCCGCTGCTGGCTGCGTTTATTTTGGCCGGCTGTGCAAGCAGCAATAATACCCTTACTATCCAGCCAAAAATTCAGTTGCCGCAGCAGGATCCTGGCCTGATGGGCGTCACCGTCAGCATCAACGGTGCCGATCAGCGTAGCGATCAGGCGCTGGCGAAAGTGAACCGTGATGGTCAGTTAGTGACCCTGACGCCATCGCGCGATCTGCGTTTCCTGCTGCAGGAAGTGCTGGAGAAGCAAATGACCGCACGCGGTTATATGGTCGGTCCGAATGGTGCGGTTGATTTGCAGATTGTGGTCAACAATCTGTATGCCGACGTAACGCAGGGTAATGTGCGCTACAGCATCACCACCAAAGCGGATATCTCGATCATCGCCACCGCCAAAAACGGCAACAAGCAGGTTAAAAACTACCGCCAGACCTACAGCGTAGAAGGTGCGTTCAGCGCCAGTAACCAGAAGATTACTAACGCAGTGAACTCCACCATGAGCGATGTGATCGCTGATATGGCGCAGGACACCAGCGTCAATGACTTCATCAAGCAAAACGCCCGTTAATTCCGCTTCATCCCTGCCCGGCTATGTGCCGGGCACATCGTCACCTTCAGGGTCAGCATGAACCACTATCTTCGTCTTTTCAGTCAAAAAAACGCCGTTGTATTACTGTTACTCGGTTTTGCTTCCGGGCTGCCCCTCGCCCTGACTGCCGGGACGCTGCAGGCGTGGATGACGGTAGAAAATGTTGACCTGAAAACCATCGGCTTCTTTTCGCTGGTGGGTCAGGCTTACGTGTTTAAGTTTCTCTGGTCGCCCATGATGGACCGCTATACCCCGCCGTTTCTCGGGCGGCGTCGCGGCTGGTTACTGCTCAGCCAGCTGGCGCTGATTGGCGGCATTGTGGCGATGGGCTTTCTGCAACCCAGCCGGGATTTGACCCTGATGGCCGCACTGGCGGTGCTGATCGCCTTCTGTTCGGCTTCACAGGATATCGTTTTTGACGCCTGGAAAACCGACATCCTGCCGCCGGAAGAGCGCGGCAGCGGTGCGGCAATTACCGTACTGGGCTACCGGCTGGCGATGTTGATTTCGGGCGGACTCGCGCTGTGGCTGGCCGATCGCTATCTGGGCTGGCAGGCGACCTACTGGCTGATGGCGCTGATGCTGGTGCCCGGCATTATCGCCACCCTGCTGGCTCGCGAACCGGATACCCACATCGCTACGCCACATACGCTGCGTCAGGCGGTGGTCGATCCGTTAAAAGATTTTTTCCAGCGCAACAATGCCTGGCTGCTGATCACCCTGATCATCCTTTATAAGCTGGGCGATGCCTTTGCCGCCTCGCTGACGACCACCTTCCTGATTCGTGGCGTGGGCTTCAATGCCGGTGACGTCGGACTGGTCAACAAAACGCTTGGCCTGCTGGCGACGATTATCGGGGCGTTATACGGTGGAGTGCTGATGCAGCGCCTGAGCCTGTTCCGGGCGTTGATGATTTTTGGCCTGCTGCAGGCGATATCGAATTTTGGCTACTGGCTGCTGGCGGTAACCGACAAGCAGTTGTGGAGCATGGCGAGCGCGGTATTTGTTGAAAATCTGTGCGGCGGCATGGGGACAGCGGCGTTTGTGGCGCTGCTGATGACGCTGTGTAACAAATCCTTTTCCGCCACCCAGTTTGCGCTGCTGTCGGCGCTCTCCGCCGTTGGCCGGGTCTATGTCGGTCCGGCAGCCGGCTGGCTGGTGGAGCTGTGGGGATGGCCGACGTTCTATGCCTTTACCGTCGTCGCCGGCCTGCCGGGCTTGCTGCTGCTGGCATTCTGCCGCCAGACGCTGGATCAGGTACAGCAAAGCGGCACCTTCCTGGTCCGCTGCTGCTACCCGCAGGGTTATCGCTGGACCCATCGTCTGTTCGCCGCCGGATGCAGCATCCTGGCACTGTGGCTGCTGGCGCTGGCGATCGACGCGCTCGGGGTGCTGACACTCTCTTCGTGGCTGCCAGCGCTGTTTGAAATCGGCATGGCGCTGACCTTGCTGGCGGTGTTGTCTGGCGTGGTGCTGGACTATCGGGCGCTGAAGAACAGCCGCGCGTCGCCGGCCACCAGTCATTAGCAGAATCAATGTTTCACCGGCGATCGCTTATTGTTTTACCGAAGCGCGGTGGTCGCCTGGTTTTATCATCGCGTGTTATTTTAAAAAAAAACATTCTTGCGAAAATAGGATCCTCTGAAATACTAAAAACCGGTGAGCAATTAGTTTGGTTAAATTTCATCGATCAAATGATGCGAATTTGTTAAATAATCTGGAGATAAAAGTAAGGGTTATTCCTTTCCCTGATTTTTTAGCGGTTACTTCCATTGGTTTTTGTTATATTGGCCCCAACTGCTTGTCTGCGTTAATAATTTGTCACCTGAAGCAACATCTGTGACACCCTTAGCAAAAGGTGTCAACACGCCTCTGACACATCCTTAAGCTGGTTTACACTGCATAAACCTTCCCGTAAAATGCGCGCACACTTAAACGACAATAGAGCCCTTTGTCATTGAGGTCGTTAAATGAGACTCAGTAAATACAATAAAAGTTTGGGGATTTTGTCATTAATTGCAGGCACTTTATTAATGAGTGGCTGCGATAGTGCATTGTTAAATCCCAAAGGACAGATTGCACTGGAGCAACGTTCGCTGATACTGACTGCCTTTGGCCTGATGTTGATCGTCGTGATTCCCGCAGTCTTGATGGCCGTGGTGTTTGCCTGGAAATATCGGGCGTCCAACACGAATGCGAAGTACAGCCCGAACTGGTCACACTCTAATAAAGTGGAAGCCGTGGTCTGGACCATTCCGATCCTGATCATTCTCTTCCTCAGCGTGCTGACCTGGAAATCAACCCACGCACTGGAGCCCAGCAAACCGCTGCAATCCGATGTGAAACCGGTTGAAATCGATGTGGTTGCACTGGACTGGAAATGGTTGTTCATTTACCCGGAACAGGGTATTGCGACCGTGAACCAGATTGCCTTCCCGGCAAATACGCCAGTGAACTTCAAAATCACGTCCAACTCCGTCATGAACTCTTTCTTCATCCCGACACTCGGCAGCCAGATTTATGCAATGGCTGGTATGCAGACCAAGCTGCATCTGATTGCGAATGAGCCAGGGACTTTCGACGGTATCTCTGCGAACTTCAGTGGTCGCGGTTTCTCTGGCATGAAGTTTAAAGCCATTGCAACCAAAGACGATGCGGAATTCCAGCAGTGGGTGGCAAAAGTTAAAGCAGCCCCTAACACGCTGAACACTATGGAAGATTTCGAGAAAGTGGCGGTGCCAAGCGAAAATCATCCGGTGGAATATTTCTCTTCAGCTGATCCGAAACTGTTCTTGCAAGTCATTAACAAGTTCAAGATGAGCCACGGGAAAATGGACATGCCTGAGCACGAAGGTATGGACATGAGTCACGCCGCTTCCGCGGGAGCCGAGGAATAATACGATGTTCGGAAAATTAACACTGGATGCAGTGCCGTACCATGAGCCGATTATCATGGTTACGGTCGCCGGTATCATCTTAGGTGGTCTGGCGCTGGTTGCTGCCATCACCTATTTTGGTAAATGGCAATATCTGTGGTCAGAATGGCTAACGTCTGTTGACCACAAAAAACTGGGTATCATGTATATCATCATGGCATTCGTCATGCTGCTGCGTGGCTTTGCTGATGCAATCATGATGCGTACCCAACAGGTAATGGCTTCGGCCGGGGAAGCGGGCATACTACCACCGCACCACTACGACCAGATCTTTACCGCGCACGGCGTGATTATGATCTTCTTCGTAGCGATGCCGTTCGTGGTTGGCCTGATGAACATCGCCGTACCGCTGCAGATTGGCGCACGCGACGTGGCGTTCCCGTTCCTGAACAACCTGAGCTTCTGGTTTACCGCGGTCGGTGTGATCCTGGTTAACCTGTCGCTGGGTGTGGGCGAGTTCGCACAGACCGGCTGGCTGGCCTATCCGCCGCTCTCCGGCGCGGAGTACAGTCCCGGCGTCGGGGTCGATTACTGGATCTGGAGTCTCCAGCTTTCCGGTATTGGTACGACCTTAACCGGTATTAACTTCTTCGTGACCATTCTGAAGATGCGCGCACCGGGCATGAGCCTGTTCAAAATGCCGGTATTTACCTGGACCGCGCTCTGCACCAACGTCCTGATCATCGCTGCGTTCCCGGTTCTTACCGTTACGCTGGCACTGTTGACCCTTGATCGTTATCTCGGCTTCCATTTCTTCACCAATGAAATGGGCGGGAACATGATGATGTACGTCAACCTGATCTGGGTCTGGGGTCATCCGGAAGTTTACATTCTGGTTCTGCCGGTGTTTGGTGTGTTCGCTGAAATTACCGCGACCTTCTCCAAAAAACGCCTGTTTGGTTACACCTCACTGGTGTGGGCGACCATCGCCATTACCGTACTGTCGTTCATCGTCTGGCTGCACCACTTCTTCACCATGGGTGCGGGTGCCAACGTTAACGCCTTCTTCGGTATCATGACGATGATCATCGCGATTCCGACCGGGGTTAAAATCTTTAACTGGCTGTTCACCATGTATCAGGGCCGCATTCAGATGCACTCTGCCATGCTGTGGACCGTTGGCTTCCTGGTAACCTTCTCCGTAGGGGGTATGACCGGCGTACTGCTGGCCGTTCCGGGCGCTGACTTCATTCTGCACAACAGCCTGTTCCTGATTGCACACTTCCATAACGTAATTATCGGTGGTGTGGTGTTCGGTTGTATGGCGGGCGTGACCTACTGGTTCCCGAAAGCCTTTGGCTTCACCCTGAACGAAACCTGGGGTAAGCGCGCATTCTGGTTCTGGATCATTGGCTTCTTTGTTGCCTTTATGCCGCTGTACGCACTGGGCTTCATGGGTATGACCCGTCGTCTGAGCCAGGATATCGATCCACAGTTCCACTCCTTACTGGTGGTTGCTGCGGTCGGTGCTGGTCTGATTGCAATGGGTATCCTGTGTCAGCTGACCATGTTCTACGTTTCGGTCCGTGACCGTGACCAGAATCGCGATGTGACCGGTGACCCGTGGGGCGGCCGTACGCTGGAGTGGGCAACCTCTTCACCACCACCGTTCTACAACTTTGCTGTCATCCCGCATGTCCATGAGCGTGACGCTTTCTGGGAAATGAAAGAGAAAGGCGAAGCGTACAAACAGCCGGAAAAATATGAAGAAATTCATATGCCGAAAAACAGCGGCGCTGCACTGGTTATCTGTGCATTCGCTACGGTTATGGGCTTCGCGCTGATCTGGCATATCTGGTGGCTGGCTGGCCTCTCATTCCTCGGCATGATCGTTACCTGGATCGTGAAGAGCTTCGACGAAGACGTGGATTACTACGTTCCGGTTGCCGAAGTTGAGCAGATTGAGAAGCAGCACTTTGACGAAATCAGCAAAGCAGGTCTGAAATAATGTCAACTGAAACTCTGATTAAGCATCACCACGACGCCCATGCGGAGCATGGGCATCACGATGCAGGAGCCAATAAAGTCTTTGGTTTCTGGATCTACCTGATGAGTGACTGCATTATCTTCGCAACCCTGTTTGCGACCTATGCAGTTATGGTCAACAACACTGCCGGTGGCCCGGCAGGTAAAGATATCTTTGAACTGCCGTTTGTTCTGGTAGAAACCGCCCTGCTGCTGTTGAGTTCGATCACTTACGGCATGGCTGTTATCTCGATGAACAAGGAGCAAAAAGGTGCCGTTATCGGCTGGCTGGCGCTGACCTTCCTGTTTGGTCTGGGCTTCATCGGCATGGAAATCTATGAATTCCATCACCTGATTGCTGAAGGCTTTGGTCCGGATCGCAGTGGCTTCCTGTCTGGCTTCTTTACGCTGGTCGGTACCCACGGTCTGCACGTGACCTCCGGTCTGATTTGGATGCTGGTACTGATGTTCCAGATTTCCAAACGCGGCCTGAATGCCACTAACCGTACCCGTATCATGTGTCTGAGCCTGTTCTGGCACTTCCTGGACGTGGTCTGGATTTGCGTCTTCACCGTTGTTTACCTGATGGGAGCCATGTAATGAGTCATTCTGTTAACGAACATGGCGCTTCTCACGGTAGCGTGAAGTCTTACATGATCGGCTTCATCCTCTCTATCATCCTGACGGCGATCCCGTTCTGGATGGTAATGGATGGCAGTGCATCTCACGGTACCATTCTCGGTGTTGTGCTGGTCTGTGCAGTGATTCAGGTGCTGGTGCACCTGGTCTACTTCCTGCATTTAGACAGCAAATCTGAGGGTGGCTGGAACATGGTGGCCATTGTCTTCTCGGCAATTATCATCCTGATTGTCGTAGTAGGCTCACTGTGGATCATGTGGAACCTTAACTACAACATGATGCCTCACTAAAGAGTCGCGCGTAATGTTTAAGCAATACCTGCAAGTTACAAAACCAGGAATTATTTTCGGGAATTTAATTTCTGTGATCGGCGGATTTCTGCTGGCTTCTAAAGGCAGCATTGATTACGCCCTGTTTCTCACCGCACTGGTTGGCGTGTCACTGGTGGTCGCATCAGGTTGTGTTTTCAACAACGTGATTGACCGCGACATCGACATCAAAATGGAGAGAACCAGGAATCGGGTGCTGGTAAAAGGCCTCATCTCCGCGAAAGTAAGCCTGGTTTATGCCACTGTTTTGGGTATTGCTGGCTTTGCGTTGCTCTATTTCGGCGCTAACCCGCTGGCCATGTGGCTGGCGGTGATGGGCTTCGTGGTGTACGTTGGCGTTTACAGCCTCTATATGAAGCGTAATTCAGTCTACGGAACGCTGATCGGCAGCCTGTCTGGCGCCGCGCCGCCGGTGATCGGTTACTGTGCGGTCTCCAACGAGTTTGATGCAGGCGCGTTAATCCTGCTGGCGATCTTTAGCCTGTGGCAGATGCCGCATTCGTACGCGATTGCCATCTTCCGCTTTAAAGATTACCAGGCAGCGAACATCCCGGTTCTGCCGGTGGTGAAAGGCATCTCAGTCGCGAAGAATCATATTACGCTCTACATCCTGGCGTTTATGATTGCTACGCTGATGCTGACGCTGGGCGGATACGCCGGCTACAAATATCTGGTGGTGGCTGCTGCCGTTAGCGTCTGGTGGCTGGGCATGGCGTTATCGGGCTATAAGACCGCTAACGATCGGGTCTGGGCACGTAAGCTGTTCGTCTTTTCCATCGTCGCCATCACCGCACTTAGTGTGATGATGTCGGTAGATTCGATGGCTCCGGCCTCGAAAGACCTGCTGACCTACGTCTGGTAACTGATACCGCAACAGCATGATAAGGGCGCGATTTTCGCGCCCTTTCTTTTTGTTACCACTGCTTAAAAACTATTATTTTACCCGCCCTGCCCCGCCCCCTAGAATAAACGCAGCACATTAACAGAGGTTGGAATGAACGATAATAAAATGACTCCGGTGGAGCTGCGCGCCACATGGGGCCTCGGTACGGTCTTTTCCCTGCGCATGTTGGGAATGTTCATGGTCCTGCCGGTATTAACCACATATGGCATGGCGTTACAGGGCGCGAGTGAAACCTTAATCGGCCTGGCGATTGGTATTTACGGCCTTGCTCAGGCGATATTTCAGATTCCTTTTGGCCTGCTATCCGATCGTATCGGTCGTAAACCGCTGATCGTCGGCGGACTGCTGCTGTTTGTGCTGGGCAGCATCATTGCGGCCTGCACCGAATCGATCTGGGGAATTATTCTGGGCCGCGCGCTGCAGGGGTCCGGAGCCATTGCCGCCGCAGTGATGGCGCTGCTGTCCGATCTGACCCGCGAACAGAACCGCACCAAAGCGATGGCCTTTATCGGCATTAGTTTCGGTATTACCTTTGCGATTGCGATGGTGGTCGGCCCCATCGTCACCCACGCGCTGGGCCTGCATGCGCTGTTCTGGATGATTGCGATTTTGGCGTCGCTCGGCATCGTGATTACCCTGCTGGTGGTGCCGTCCGCCTCCCATCACGTGCTGAATCGCGAATCCGGGATGGTGAAAGGCAGTTTCCGCAAAGTGCTGGCCAACTCCCGGCTGGTTAAGCTCAATATCGGTATTTTCTGCCTCCACGTGCTGTTGATGTCGAGCTTTGTCGCCCTGCCCGGGCAGTTTGAGCAGGCAGGCTTCCCGGCACCTGAGCACTGGAAAGTCTATCTCGCCACCATGCTGATCGCCTTTGCTGGCGTGGTACCGTTTATCATCTACGCCGAAGTGAAGCGTCGTATGAAGCGGGTGTTTGTCGGCTGCGTCGGGATGATCGTGGTAGCGGAAATTGTACTGTGGGGCGCGGCGGGCCACTTCTGGACGCTGGTGGTCGGGGTGCAGCTATTCTTCTTCGCCTTCAACCTGATGGAAGCGATCCTGCCGTCGCTGGTGAGTAAAGAGTCCCCTGCCGGTTATAAAGGCACGGCGATGGGCCTCTACTCCACCAGCCAGTTCCTCGGCGTGGCGGTGGGCGGCAGCATGGGTGGCTGGGTATTTGGCCACTTCGATGCGCAAACGGTATTCCTGGTCGGTGCTATAGTCGCCGCCGCGTGGCTGTTTGTCAGTATGACGATGCAGGAGCCGCCGTATGTCAGCAGCCTGCGGCTGGTGCTGAGCGATGCGGCACTGGCAGCGCCGAATCTGGAGCAGCGTCTGAAAGCCCAGCCGGGCGTTAACTCTGTGTTTATCGTGCCCGAAGAGAAAAGCGCCTACATCAAAATTGATAGCAAGGTTACCAGCCGCCCTGAGCTGGAAGCTCTGTTAGGCAGTTGCTAGTTTAAAATGGGTTCTGCCGGTTAAATCTGGCCGATTAGCCCGTTTCGCTGTGGGATCGAACTGGCTCAGGGAACACGGTCAGATCGGAAAGACGCAAAAGCCGCCATCCATGGCACGCTCGTCCCGCGCCGTCCCTGGCGCGGGACGCTTTCCTCTTCTGCCCGTGTTCCCTGCGCCCCTGAGCTTTTGAATTGCTGCCAGGAGCAACCGCATTTAAATTTGTGAGTAGCCTCAACCCCAGTTTAATCCTGGCTCCAGAAAGTTCATAACTTAAGCAATATTGGTCAACCCCCACTCAACAGCTTCAAACCCGGCACAAGCCTTACTTACAGACGACTCATAAATGGAAAGCGATGGGAGCCTGTGCCTGTAGCAAAGCATCGCGGGCCAGGGACAAAAACGCCGGGAGCGTTTTTGAACAACGCAACGTGTTGGCCCGGCTACGGGCGCACCTCAGGGATGAGGTGCGTAATCGCCCGCGCTGAGCCGCCATGGATGGCGCTTTTGCGTCTTTGCGAAAGGCACAGGCTCCCTGAGCCAGCGCGCGATCGCACAGACGACCTCTCGCTCAACAACAAAAAACCGGCCTTAGCCGGTTTTTTTCACTACCTTCAGGCTGAGGAAACGCAGCCTGCCCCGCTTAGTCGCGGAAGTTTTTAAACTGGAACGGCTGCCCCAGATTGCTGCCGCGCACGATCGCCATCGCACCCTGCAAATCATCACGGGCTTTGCCGGTAACACGCAACGCTTCGCCCTGAATCTGAGTCTGCACTTTCAGCTTGCTGTCTTTAATCAGCTTCACCAGCTTCTTCGCCACGTCGCTTTCAATGCCTTTTTTCAGTTTGGCATCGACCGCCCAGCTTTTACCGCTGTGCTCAATCTCTTCCGGCACCTCTAAGGCACCGCCTTCAATTCCGCGCTTCAGCAGCTTCTCACGCAAAATATCGACCAGCTGTTTGACCTGGAAGTCAGACTCGCTGGTGATTTTGATGGTTTCATTCTTTTCGTTGAGCTCAAATTCGGCGCTCACGTTGCGGAAATCAAAGCGGGTAGACACTTCACGGTTGGCATTTTCCACCGCATTGCGAATTTCCTGCAGATCGACTTCTGAAACGATATCGAAAGATGGCATCTCTTCTTCTCCTGACGCTAAAGTGACATGCATAATACGCGTCTTACGGTGCTAAATAAAATCAGGCTGCACACAACGCTATACTTGTTTTGTGACAGTGAAAAATAAATAGATAGCCCGCCAGCGGGAGGCAGTATGAAAATTACCGTGTTAGGTTGCGGCGCTCTGGGTCAGGTGTGGCTCACGGCGCTGGCCCGCCAGGGACACGAAGTTCAGGGGTGGCTGCGGGTGCCACAGCCCTATTGCTCAGCCAACGTCGTCGATCCGCAAGGCAACATTTCAAACCGCACCTTTATTGCTAACGATCCGCTGTTTCTGGCCGAGAGCCAGTTGCTGCTGGTGACACTGAAAGCGCCGCAGGTGTCGCCTGCGGTTAAAAACCTCGAAAGCGTGCTGGCGGAAAACTGCCCGGTGCTGCTGCTGCATAACGGTATGGGCACGCTGGAGGAGCTAAAAGGGCTAACCCAACCGCTGCTGCGCGGTGTCACTACCCATGCAGCGATGCGCGACGGGACGGTAATCAAACACATCGCCAGCGGCATCACCCACATCGGGCCGGGTAACCGTAAAAGCGCCGCTTACAGCGATGTCGCCGACATCCTGCATCACGCCCTGCCCGACGTCGCCTGGCACGACAATATCCGCGCCGCCTGCTGGCGTAAGCTGGCGGTCAACTGCGTCATCAACCCGATGACGGTGGAATATGATTGTCAGAACGGTGCCTTACGCGCTTACGCCGATCAGATCGCGCGGCTGTGTGATGAAATCAGTTGGGTGATGGAGCGTGAAGGTCAGAACGTCGCCAGCGAAAGCCTGCAGGATATTATCTTTGATGTGATTGAAAGCACCGCGGCCAATACCTCGTCGATGCTGCAGGACGTTCGCGCCCAGCGGATGACCGAAATTGATTATATCAGCGGCTTTCTGCTGCGCCGCGCCCGAACCCACGGTTTGGTGCTGACGGAAAACAGCCGGCTGTACGACATTGTTAAACGTAAGGAGTCCTATTATGTCCGCGAACGCATCGGTACTGGTTTGCCTGGCACATGGCAGTGAAGAGACCGAAGCCGTCACCACCATCGATCTGCTGGTGCGGGGTGGACTAAAGGTGGTCACCGCCAGCGTTGAGAGTGATGGCAACCTTGAAATTCGCTGCTCGCGCGGCGTGCGTCTGCTGGCTGATGCCCCGCTGGTTGAAGTAGCCGACAACGATTATGCCGCGATTGTGCTGCCCGGCGGGCTGAAAGGCGCCGAGACGTTTCGCGACAGTCCGTTGCTGGTTGAAACGGTGCGCCAGTATCATCTCAACGACAAAATCGTGGCGGCCATCTGTGCCGCAGCCGGCACGGTGCTGGTGCCACACGACCTGTTTCCGGTTGGCAACATGACGGGCTTCCCCGGATTGAAACAGACAATACCTGAAGAAAAATGGATGGAACGGCGGGTCGTCTGGGATCCACGGGTGAAGCTGCTGACCAGTCAGGGTCCCGGTACGGCAATGGATTTCGCCCTGAAGCTGATCGATCTGCTGGTGGGAAAAGAGAAAGCGCGCGAGGTGGCCGCACAGCTGGTGCTGGCACCGGGCATTTACGATTATCAGGCCTGATAATACTGAAGGCGACCCGTCAGGAGCGTGCTGGTCCTGACGGATCGTGTTACCGGCGCCGAAGGACTACGGACGGTAAACTTTGACGTTCTTATAGCCCTGCTCGTGCAGGTAGAGCGCCTGCAAACGACTCATCACGCCGCGATCGCAGTAAAGCAACCAGGTACGGTTCTGGTCGAGATCGCCAAAATGGCTGCTGAGCTTATAAAACGGCAGCGATTTGACTTCGGTGGCACTGAGCTTTAACGGGTTCTCTTCCTGCTCATCGATCGCCCGAATATCCAGCACGATGTCGTTATCGCCCAGCGAGGCCACGGTTTCGACTTCCACTACCTCTTCTTCAGTCTGTTCGGCGATGGTACGAATATCGACATTGGTTGCTTCTTCCACCACCCGATTAAGAATATCGAAATCGAAATTCTGCTCTTCGGCCTCAATTTTCGCCTTAACTGCTTTCACCGTCGGGCTTTTTGAGATCACGCCGCAATATTCCGGCATGGTGCTGGCAAAATCTTCGGTGCCGATCTCACGCGCCACCTTGATGATGTGTTCTTTATCATGCGAGATCAGCGGACGCAGAATCAGGGTATCCGAGGCGTTATCGATCAGGCGCAGGTTGGTCAGCGTCTGGCTGGAGACCTGGCCAACCGCTTCACCGGTCACCAGCGCCTGTACGCCGTAGCGCTCAGCAATCATTGAGGCAGCACGCACCATCATGCGTTTCAGCACCACGCCCATCTGGCCGTCATCGACTTTTTCGAGGATTTCACCTACTACCGGCTCGAAGTTAATCGCCACGAAGCGAACGCGGTGCGAACGGCCGAAGCGATTCCACAGATAATGTGCGACCTGACGGACGCCAATTTCATGCGCTGCGCCACCCAGATTAAAGAAGCAGTAGTGCACGCGGCTGCCGCGACGCAGCAGCATGTAGCTGGAGACGCCGGAGTCGAAGCCGCCGGAAATTAGCGACAGCACATCTTCCTGGGTGCCGATTGGGAATCCGCCCAGCCCTTCGTAACGCGCCGTCACCAGCGTCAGACGGTTCTCTTCCACTTCAAGATTCACCGTCACGTCCGGATTCTTAAGCTGTACCCGGGCGCTCTCGATGTGCTGGTTCAGCCCGCCACCGACGTACCGTTCCACATCCTGCGAACTGAAGCTATGCTTACCGCGACGTTTAACGCGGACGCAGAAGCTCTTTCCTTCCAGGCTGTCGCGATACTGGGCTAAAGTCTGTTCAAAGATGTGATGAATATCGGTGTACTCACGATCTTCAACGGCTAAAACGTGATGGATCCCCGGAATGCGCGTCAGCTCATCAGGAATAATCTCCCCGAGCGCCGGATTTTTCGAACGCACTTCAATGTGATCCCAGTAACGCACTACCGCGATCTCATCACTGACCGTCTTCAGGACGTTGCGGATATTGCTGGCAAGAATCTTAATAAAGCGCAAACGCACCGACGGACTCTTGATGGTGATTTCAGGAAATAACTTGATGATAAACTTCATGGCGACACAGCTTCGTTGGGCAAATAAGTGCTAAAACAGGCTGCACTTAGCTGGTAAAATCACAAAATTGCGGGCTGCATGGCGCAACCGCATCCGAGGCGCAGGAGTATATCACCTTTGTCAGGTGACTGCTTCTTCAACAGCCGCCGCATTGATTATTTTGCTAATCATTTGGTCTCAGCTACCATGACCGATTGCAGGATAATGTCCCAACCGTGAGTCGATCCGAAATATGCCGAAAAAAGCCGAACAGCCAGCCAGCTTTGAAACGTCATTGCAGCAGCTGGAACAGATAGTCAGCCGTCTGGAAAGTGGTGAACTGCCGTTGGAAGAGGCGTTAAATGAGTTTGAACGGGGCGTGCAGCTGGCGCGTACCGGTCAGCAAACGTTGCAACAGGCTGAACAGCGTGTGCGCATTTTGCTGAGCGATGATAAAGATGCCGACCTCACCTCTTTTACCCCGGAAAACGACTAATGGATTTTGCCCAGATGCTCAACGGGTATCACCAGCAGGTGAATGCCGCGTTGACGCGCTTTATAGAGCCACTCCCTTTTCAGAGTTCTCCTCTGGTTAATGCCATGCATTATGGGGCATTATTAGGCGGTAAACGTCTGCGCCCTTTTCTGGTTTATGCCACCGGCGAAATGCTCCATGCCGACCCGGCGAGTCTGGATGCGCCCGCTGCGGCGGTTGAATGCATCCACGCGTACTCCCTGATTCATGACGATCTCCCTGCAATGGACGACGACGCACTGCGTCGCGGTCAGCCGACCTGCCACATTAAATATGGCGAAGATACCGCGATACTGGCTGGCGATGCACTACAGACGCTGGCCTTCTCGATTCTGACCGATGAGCCGATGCCCGGCGTCAGCGCGGAATATCGGCTGATGATGCTGTCGGAACTGGCGCGGGCCAGCGGCGTGGCGGGTATGTGTGGCGGCCAGGCGCTGGATCTGGCGGCAGAAGGTCAGTCGGTCGATCTGCTGCAGCTGGAGCAGATTCATCGCCATAAAACCGGCGCACTGATTCGGGCCGCGGTGCGGCTGGGTGCGCTGGCGGCGGGTGAAGCAGGTCGTGCAGCATTACCGGCACTTGACCGCTATGCTGATGCTATCGGGCTCGCCTTTCAGGTGCAGGACGATATTCTGGATGTGGTGGGCGATACCGCGATTATCGGAAAACGTCAGGGTGCCGACCAGCATCTCGGCAAAAGCACCTATCCTTCACTGTTAGGATTAGAACAGGCCCGTGCCAAAGCGCGGGATTTGTATCAGGAAGCCCTTGATGCATTAGAAATTCTCGCAGCGCAATCTTATAACACCACAGCATTGCAGGCGCTGGCGAGCTTCATAATTGAACGCGACAAATAACTTCCATAATGAGTCTCTGATGAGTTTTGATATTGCGAAATACCCGACACTGGCGCTGGCAAATACGGTTCAGGAGCTGCGCGCCCTGCCGAAAGAGAAGCTGCCGGCGCTCTGTGATGAACTGCGTCAGTACCTGTTAGACAGTGTGAGTCGCTCCAGTGGCCACTTTGCATCGGGTTTGGGCGTGGTCGAACTGACGGTTGCGCTTCATTATGTCTATAACACCCCGTTCGATCATCTGGTGTGGGATGTCGGCCATCAGGCTTATCCGCATAAAATTCTGACCGGTCGTCGCGATCGCATCGGCACCATTCGCCAGAAAAATGGCGTGCATCCTTTTCCGTGGCGCGGCGAAAGCGAATATGACGTGCTGAGCGTCGGCCACTCATCGACCTCGATCAGCGCCGGTCTCGGCATGGCGGCGGCGGCAGAGCGTGAAGGCCTCGGTCGTCGCACCGCCTGTATTATCGGCGATGGCGCGATCACCGCCGGTATGGCGTTTGAAGCGATGAACCACGCGGGCGATATCAAACCTGACATGCTGGTGATCCTGAATGATAACGAGATGTCGATTTCAGAGAACGTCGGCGCGTTAAACAACCGGCTGGCGCAGATCCTGTCGGGCAAAACCTATGCGCGCCTGCGCGAAGGCGGTAAGCGGGTGCTGACCGGCCTGCCGCCGATTAAAGAGCTGGTGCGCCGCACCGAAGAGCATCTGAAAGGCATGGTGGTGCCGGGTACGCTGTTTGAAGAGCTGGGCTTCAATTACATTGGTCCGGTCGACGGCCATGACGTGCTGACGCTGGTCAATACCCTGAGCAACATGCGTAGCCTGAAAGGGCCGCAGTTCCTGCACATCATGACCAAAAAAGGCAAAGGCTACGCCCCGGCGGAAGAAGATCCGATCGCCTGGCATGCGGTGCCAAAATTCGATCCCGCCAGCGGTGAACTGCCTAAAAGCGCAGAAGGCCTGCCGAGCTACTCAAAAATCTTCGGCAACTGGCTGTGCGAGATGGCAGCTGACGATCCGAAACTGATGGCGATTACCCCGGCGATGCGCGAAGGTTCCGGCATGGTCGGCTTCTCACGCGAATATCCCAACCAGTATTTTGACGTGGCGATCGCCGAGCAGCATGCGGTGACCTTTGCGGCCGGGATGGCGATTGGCGGTTACAAACCGATCGTCGCCATCTACTCTACTTTCCTGCAGCGCGCCTACGATCAGCTGATTCACGACGTGGCTATCCAGAAACTGCCGGTGCTGTTTGCTATCGATCGCGGCGGCATTGTTGGCGCGGACGGCCAGACCCATCAGGGCGCGTTTGATCTGGCGTATCTGCGCTGTGTGCCGGATATGGTGATCATGACGCCAAGTGATGAGAACGAATGCCGACAGATGCTCTACACCGGCTACCACTATCAGGATGGCCCGAGCGCGGTACGCTATCCGCGTGGCACCGGCATCGGCACGCCGCTGGCACCGCTGCAAAGTCTGCCGCTGGGCAAAGGCGTGGTGAAGCGTCAGGGCGAAAAACTGGCGATCCTTAACTTCGGTACGCTGTTACCCGAGGCCGCGGCGGCGGCGGAAGCGCTCAATGCCACGCTGGTGGATATGCGCTTCGTTAAGCCGCTGGATGAGGCGCTGATTGCTGAGCTTTCGACCCGTCACGAGGCGTTAATCACGCTGGAAGAAGGGGCGATCAAAGGCGGCGCGGGCAGCGGCGTCAACGAACTGGTGATGGCGAAACGTCTGCGCATTCCGGTACTGAATATCGGCCTGCCCGACGAGTTTATCCCGCAGGGTACGCAGGACGAAATCCGTCATGACTATCTGCTGGACGCCGAAGGCATTCAGCAACAGATCGCCAGCTGGCTGGCACAGTAACCTCCCTTCCCTGCGCTCCTCTCGGGGAGCGCAGCCCCTGCTATGCTTATTCTCTGCTAAAAATCATGCGCTATGCCGCGGGAGTCATTATGAAAACCATTCAACTGGGTAATACCGATCTGCAGGTTTCACGTCTCTGTCTCGGCTGTATGACCTATGGTGAGCCGACGCGCGGAAATCACGCCTGGACGCTGCCGGAAGCCAGCAGCCGCCCGCTGATTCAGCAGGCGCTGAATGCCGGCATCAACTTTTTTGACACCGCCAACAGCTATTCCGATGGCAGCAGTGAAGAGATCCTCGGTCGGGCGCTGAAAGATTTTGCCCGTCGCGACGAGGTGGTAGTTGCCACCAAAGTTTACTTCCCGCTGAGTAACCTGTCGCAGGGCCTGTCGCGCCAGAATATCCTGCAATCAATTGATGACAGCCTGCAACGCCTTGGCATGGAGTATGTCGACCTGCTGCAGATCCACCGCTGGGATTACGACACGCCGCTGGAAGAGACGCTGGAAGCGCTGCACGACGTGGTGCAGGCCGGTAAAGCGCGCTATATCGGTGCCTCATCGATGCATGCCAGCCAGTTTGCCCAGGCATTAACCCTGCAGAAGCAACAGGGCTGGCATCGCTTCGTCAGCATGCAGGATCAGTACAACCTGATCCAGCGTGAAGAGGAACGTGAAATGCATCCACTCTGCCTGCAGGAACAGATTGCGGTACTGCCGTGGAGCCCGCTGGCGCGCGGTAAGCTAACCCGTCCGTGGGGCGAAACCACGGCACGATCGACCTCGGATAAGGTGATGGCGTCGCTGTATGCCAATACCGAAGAGAACGATGCGGCGATTGCGCAACGTCTGGCGCAGGTGGCTGAGGATAAAGGCGTCACCCGGGCGCAGGTCGCCCTGGCCTGGCTGCTGAGTAAACCCGCCGTGACCGCCCCGATTATTGGTGCCTCACGGGCTGAGCAGTTCGATGATTTGGTCAGGGCGGTAGATGTGACGCTGAGTGAGGCTGAGATTGCTACGCTGGAAGAGGTCTATCAACCGCATCAGGCGGTCGGATTCGAATAAACGCTGACGCCCGCACCTTAACCGAGGAGTTAAGGTGCGCGCCGCTAACGGCATCCGATGCCGGATGCCGGCAGTATTAGCTGGCCAGCCAGCTACCGATGCCGTACAGCATCGCGGCGGCAATCACGCCGGCAATAATATCGTCGACCATGATGCCCATGCCGCCATGCACGTTGCGATCGAACCAGCGTATCGGCCAGGGTTTCCACATATCCAGAATGCGGAACAGCACAAAGCCGCCCAGCACCCACTGCCAGCTGTTGACCGGGATCGCCATCAGGGTGATCCACATGCCAATAAACTCATCCCAGACAATACTGCCGTGATCGTGAACGCCCATATCTTTGGCGGTACGGTGACAGAGATAGACGCCGACGCAGATCCCCACCAGCACCACCAGCGAATAGAGATCCTGGGGCAGATGCGTCATCAGCCACCAGAAGGGGATCGCCGCCAGCGAGCCCATGGTACCCGGAACCACCGGGCTGAGTCCGCTGCCGAAACCGGTTGCCAGCAGATGCCAGGGATTGCTCATCCGCAGGCGGCCTTTTGCCACGTCGTTATTTAATATCAAAGTGATCAAACCCTTTATGGCGGAACGTCGCTGGCTTGCCGTTTTCAAGCAGCATCAGCCCTTCTGACTCCGGTGCGATCTGACCAATGCAGGTATAAGGCACGCCAAGGTGGCCGAGCGCTACGTCCAGCGCGCCGCGGTTTACCTCGGGTACGGTGAAGCAGAGTTCATAATCTTCGCCGCCGCTCAGCGCCCAGCGTAAAACCTGCTCGGGTTCGAAGTGATCGCGTAGCGCGGCGGAAAGCGGTAACGCGTCGAGGTTAAGGCGCGCACCACAGCCGCTGGCTTTCAGCACATGGCCGAGATCAGAGATCAAACCGTCTGAGAGGTCGACCGCCGAGGTGGCCAGAGAACGCAACGCCTGTCCCTGCAGAATGCGCGGCATCGGCCGCAGATGGCGCTTAATCAGCGCTTCATGCACCGCCGGATCGCTGATGCGGCAGTGATGTTGCAGCAGCGCCAGACCGGCCGCACTGTCACCCAGCGTGCCGGTAACGTAGATCCAGTCACCCGGTTTTGCCCCTGAACGTTTCAGGGCGCGGCCCTGCGGCACCAGGCCGTGGATCGCCAGCGTCAGGCTCAGCGGACCACGGGTGGTATCGCCGCCCACCAGCTGCATATCGTAATATTCCAGCAGCTCGAACAGGCTGGTGCTAAAGGCAGCGAGCCAGCTCTCATCGACCTGTGGCAGGGTTAAGGCCAGCGTCAGCCACGCCGGATCGGCGCCCATGGCAGCAAGATCGCTGAGGTTAACCGCCAGCGCTTTGTAGCCTAAATCGGCAGGATGGATATCCCGTAAGAAATGCACACCCGCGACCAGGGTATCGGTACTGATCGCCAGCGTCTGTTTTTCCGGCACGCTAAGTAACGCACAATCATCGCCGATGCCAAGTTCAACATCACGACGGCTGCGCGTTCTGCGGTTGAAGTAGCGTGCGATGAGTTCGAATTCACCACAAGACATAATTACGTTCCGCTTAACCCTTAATGAAAAAAGGCCGGCAAGCCGGCCTTTTTATTTATTTGCGATGGGGTCGAATCTGTGGACCGGCTTTATCCAGCACGCCGTTAACAAATTTATGACTGTCTTCAGCGCCGAACACTTTCGCCAGCTCAATCCCTTCGTTGATGGCCACTTTATACGGCACATCATCGCGTTTGCTCAGCTCATACAGCGAGATACGCAGGATAGCTTTCTCGACCTGGCCCAGCTCTTCGAGCTGACGCGACAGGTAAGGCTTCATCAGTCCATCCAGATACGCACTGTTGGTCGCCACACCGGACAGCAGTTCGCGGAAATAGCTAATGTCGACGTCTTTGACGTCTTGTTCCGCCAGAAACTGGTATTCCACATCGGCAATGTCGTTGTTGGACAACTGCCAGGAGTAAAGCGCCTGAACAGCGCACTCACGGGCGCGACGACGAGCAGCAGGTTTCACAAAATTCCCCTTACAAAAATCAGGCTTTGATGGCTTTCAATACGTTGATCATTTCGAGCGCGGTCAGGGCCGCTTCGGCACCTTTATTACCGGCTTTGGTGCCAGCACGCTCAATGGCCTGCTCGATATTTTCGGTGGTCAGCACGCCGAACGCGACAGGAATCTCGCTGTTCATGGCAACGCTGGCGATACCGGAGCTGGCTTCACCGGCCACATATTCGAAGTGAGCAGTGCCACCACGAATTACCGTGCCCAGTGCAATAACGGCGTCATATTTGCTGGTGTTTGCCAGTGCGCGCGCTGCCAGCGGCAGTTCATACGCACCCGGAACCCAGACTACGGTGATATTGTCATCTTTGACCTGGCCAATACGTTTCAGGGCATCAACTGCACCATCCAGCAGGCTGTCATTAATGAAGTTGTTAAAACGCGCAATAACGATGGCGACATTGGCCTCAGGCGTTGCAACAGCAGCTTCGATAACTTTCATACTTATCCTTTCAGGGGGTTTGTTTGGCCCCGCGCAGGGGGGCGGATTCTATCATACTCTTCGGCGGCGTGCTCTCGCTTTTCCGTCCGTGTTATTGCGGCGTCAGGGTCAGGCGTAAATCCTCGCCGACCTGGCGAACGTCGCGGAAAATCAGGCCCGGCGCATCAGCCAGACGATCAAGGCCCGGTAGCTGGCACAGGCCACGTCCCTGGTCGCCAAGTAATTTCGGTGCCAGATAGACAATCAGTTCATCGACCAGTCCGGCCTGCAACAGCGCGCCCGCCAGGCTGGCTCCCGCTTCGACCCAGACGCTGTTTACCTGACGCTGGCCCAGCAGCATCATCATCGCTACCAGATCCAGCTGCTGCTCGCGCAGCGGCACGGCGATCTGACTGACGCGCTCTGGCCAGTGCTGCTGATCGGGTTGATGACGCATCAGCCAGGTTTCACCCGGCTGGTCAATGATGCGATGCTGCGGCGTCACGCGGTTCTGGCTGTCAATAATCACCCGCAGCGGCTGCCGCAGTTGCTGTTGATCGAGTAACGCCTGAGTCTCCGGGGTGAGTTCGGACCAGCGCACCGTCAGCGACGGATCGTCAGCCAGCACCGTGGCGCTGCTGCTGAGGATTGCGGCACTTTGCGCCCGCAACCGCTGCACATCGCGACGGGCGGCCGCCGAGGTGATCCACTGGCTTTCGCCATTCGCCATCGCGGTGCGGCCATCGAGGGAGGCACCCAGCTTAAGCTGGATCCACGGAAAACCGGTGCGCATCCGTTTCAGGAAACCGCGGTTCAGGGCTTCCGCTTCTTCCATCATCAGACCGTGGCTGACCGCAATCCCGGCCTGATGCAGGCGGTGTAAGCCGCGACCGGCAACCTGCGGATTGGGGTCCTGCATTGCGGCGACCACCCGGCTCACGCCCGCAGCTATCAGCGCGTCGCTGCAGGGCGGCGTACGTCCATGATGGCTGCACGGCTCCAGCGTGACATAGGCGGTGGCGCCACGCGCTTTGTCACCGGCCATTCGCAGCGCATGCACTTCCGCGTGCGGTTCGCCGGCGCGCTGATGCCAGCCCTCACCCACTACCTGATCGTCACGGACAATCACACAGCCGACGTTCGGATTGGGCATGGTGGTAAAACGGCCGCGGCGCGCCAGTTCCAGCGCGCGCGCCATATAGACTTCATCGCTCATGGCTTAATCCTGTAACCGGGCGATCTCTTCGCCAAAATCACGAATATCTTCGAAGCTGCGGTAAACCGAGGCGAACCGGATATAGGCGACTTTATCGAGCTTTTTCAGCTCGTCCATCACCAGATTACCAATCAGTTTACTGGGAATTTCGCGTTCACCCGTGGCGCGCAACTGGGTTTTAATGTGGTTCACCGCACTCTCGACCGCGTCAGCACTCACCGGACGCTTCTCAAGCGCTTTCATCATCCCGCTGGCCATTTTGTCTTCATTGAAAGGTTCACGCACGTCATTACTTTTTACCACGCGCGGCATCACCAGCTCCGCTACTTCGAAGGTGGTAAAGCGTTCATGACACATCAGACACTGGCGCCGGCGTCGCACCGACGATCCTTCACTAACCAGACGAGAATCAATCACTTTGGTGTCCACAGCGGAGCAGAATGGGCAATGCATGACGTTTCCTGACGCGAGATAGATGGGCCTGACAGTGTAGCGCGAACTGCCGGTCAACAAAATCTCTTCCGTGCGGTTGCCTGGTTCGCTTCTCAGCATAATCAGTGGTAAATTTGACCTGCAGCAAAAGGGACTACGCTTAATAAGCTGCACGTTAAATATTTTACCTAACACATCGGAGGTTTTATGGGCTTGTTTAATTTCGTCAAAGAAGCGGGTGAGAAGTTGTGGGATGCCGTGAACGGCGGCGACGACCCAAGTAAAAAATTGCAGGAGCACATTAAAAAGCTGGGATTGCCTGACAGTAACAAAGTCGACGTCAAAGTGAACGGCGATACCGTCACAGTAAGCGGTGATGGCCTGTCACAGGAACTGAAAGAGAAGATTCTGATCGCCGCCGGTAACGTTGCCGGTATCACCAAAGTCGAAGACAAGGTGACAACCAGCGACAGCGCCACCGAGTCTGAACTTTACACCGTCAAAAAAGGCGACACTCTCAGCGCTATCTCGAAGCAGGTTTACGGAAATCCTAACGAATACAACAAGATTTTCGAAGCCAACAAACCTATGCTGTCGCATCCTGATAAGATCTATCCTGGCCAGGTTTTACGCATTCCAAAATAACCGACAAGGATAAACTTATGATCAGGACGGTTTGGGCGCCAGCAGCAGTTTCGCTGGCGTTACTGAGCGGTTGTAGTACTTCCGCGACCAACCCACAGGTTAAGCAGCTGCATCAGGAAGTGAGCCAGCTCAATCAGCAGATGCAACACTTAACCACCCAGGCCAGCGCGCTGGAGATACAGGGGCAGCTGAACAGCCATTCCGCCAACGGCGCATGGCTGGTGCCGCAGGCGAATACCCCGGTTGCCTTGCAGACCCAGCTCGGTACGCTGCGACTGACGTTGTCGCCGGTGATCGCCGAAGCCAGTGGATCGCGGACCACGCTGTCAATCCGCGCGATGGGCGATCAGCCGTTGCCTGCCCTGCATGCGACGGTGATCTGGGGCGAACTCGACCCGGCGACCGGCAAACCGCTCAACAGTGATAGCCTGAGTCAGACCATCGCCGTGCCCGCCTCGCTGTTAGCGCAACATACGGTCGAGGTTCCACTGCGGCTAAGTGGCCTGACGCCGGATCAGCTCGGGTTTATCCGGGTGCACGATGTCACCGCTGACGCACCGGCGCAAACCGTTCCTGCCGCGCCTTAACCGGCGCATAAAAAAACGGGCTGCCATCACTGGCAGCCCGTTTTATCATTCCGCCGCGCTTACGGCAGGATAGAAGGCTGATCGGCGCCCTCTTTCTCAACTTTCTGCACCAGCATATGTTCACGCTTCATGCCCAGCTTCAGCGCCAGCGCCGAAGAGACATAAATTGATGAAATCGTACCGATGGTCACACCGATCAACATGGTCAGTGAGAAGCCTTTCAGCAACGCGCCACCAAAGATGAACAGGATCAGGATCATCGCCAGCGTGGTCAGTGAGGTAATCAGGGTACGGCTTAACGTCTGGGTCAGCGACACGTTGGTAATGTCGTAAGAGCTGCCGCGGCGAATCTTGCGGAAGTTCTCACGAATACGGTCGGAAACCACAATTTTATCGTTAAGCGAGTAGCCAATCACCGACATCAGCGAGGCGACAATCGTCAGGTCGATCTCAATCCGGAACAGCGCCAGCAGTCCGCAGGTGATGATGACGTCATGCGCCAGCGCCAGCACGGTGCCCAGCGCCAGACGCCACTCAAAGCGGAAACCGATATAGATCAGAATCGCAATCAGCGCCGACAGCAGTGCCATCGCCCCCGCCTGCGCCAGATCGCTGCCGACGCTCGGGCCGACAAACTCAATGCGCTTAACGGTCGCGTTCTGCTGGGTGGTCTGGTTGATTACCGATACCACTTTGTTACCTAACTCGGTGCCCGCCGGGCCGCTGACCGGTGCCATGCGCACCATCACGTCACGGCTGCTGCCGAAGTTTTGTACCAGCGGCTCGTCGAAGCCCGCTTTTACCAGATCGCCACGCAGCGTATCGAGGTCGGCCGGTTTTTCCAGCGCGATCTCAATCACCGTACCGCCGGTGAAATCGAGACCCCAGTTGAAGCCACGAATGCCGACAATCGCAATCGCGGCTACGATCAGCAGCCCCGAAATGATGAAGGCCAGCTTATCCCAGCGCATAAAGTCGACGACTTTACGCCCGTGGTTCAACTGCTCAATGTTATATTCCTGTGCCACAACGCACTCCTCAGATAGACAGCTTGTTGATGCGTTTGCCACCGTAAACCAGGTTAACAATGGCACGGGTACCGACGATCGCGGTGAACATTGAGGTCGCGATACCAATTGCGGTAGTAATCGCAAAGCCTTTGATCGAACCGGTGCCGACCGCATAAAGAATGATGACTTTGATTAGGGTGGTCACGTTCGCATCGACAATACTGGAGAAGGCGCCTTTATAGCCTTCATGAATTGCCTGCTGAACCGAGCGCCCGTTACGCAGCTCTTCTTTAATACGTTCGTTAATCAGTACGTTAGCATCGACTGCTACCGCCAGCGTTAACACAATACCGGCAATACCCGGCATGGTCAGGGTCGCACCAGGCAGCAGTGACATGACGCCGACGATCAGCACCAGGTTCACCAGCAGCGCACTGGTCGCAATCAGACCAAACTTCTTGTAGAACACCACCATAAACAGGATCGACGCAAGCAGGCCCCACAGGCAGGCTTCCAGACCCTGGGTAATGTTCTGCTGACCCATGGTCGGACCGATAGTGCGCTCTTCCACAATCTGGATAGGCGCAATCAACGCACCGGCACGCAGCAGCAGCGACAGCTGACGCGCTTCGTTCGGGTTGTTGATACCGGTGATGCGGAAGCTGTTCCCCAGACGAGACTGGATGTTGGCGACGTTAATCACCTCTTCCTGTTTCACCAGAATTGAACGGCCATTGGCATCTTTCTTACCGCTGTCTTTGTACTCCACAAACAGGGTCGCCATCGGCTTGCCGATGTTGTCCTTGGTGAAGTTCGACATGATGTTACCGCCCGCGCCATCCAGTGAAATGTTCACCTGTGGCTGGTTGTACTCATCCATGCTGGAGGTCGAGTCGGTGATGTGGTCACCGGTCAGGATCACCCGCTTGTAGAGCACCACCGGCTGGCCGTCACGCATATCTTTGACTTCAGAGTCACCCGGCACCCGGCCACTGGCCGCCGCGGTAGGATCAACGCTGGTATTCACCAGACGGAATTCCAGCGTCGCGGTCGCACCCAGAATCTCTTTGGCGCGTGCAGTGTCCTGAATCCCTGGCAGCTCAACCACAATGCGATCGGAACCCTGACGCTGTACCAGTGGTTCGGCCACGCCCAGCTGGTTCACACGGTTACGCAGAATCGTGATGTTCTGCTGAACCGCATATTCACGCGCTTCGCTCAGGCGCGCATCGCTCATGGTGGCGCGCAGCGCATCGCTGCCGCTGCTGTTGATCACCAGATCCTGATGACGGGAGGTCAGCCAGGAGACGGCAGCATCGCGGCTGGCGGCGTCACGGAAACGAATTTCCACCCCGTAGTTCGCGATTTTGTTGACGTTGGTATAAGGAATATTTTTGGTGCGCAGGTCGCTACGCAGCGTATCGGCATTCTGCTCCTGCAGCTTGCCTAAGGCGGTATCCATGTCCACTTCCATCAGGAAGTGCACGCCGCCACGCAGATCGAGACCGAGTTTCATCGGTTCCGCTGACAGCATCGTCAGCCAGCGTGGCGTGGCTGGTGCCAGGTTCAGCGCCACAACGTAGTCTTCGCCCAGCGCTTTCATGATCGCTTCACGGGCGCGTAACTGCACATCGGTGTTAGCGAAACGCGCGGTAATGGCGCCATTTTCCAGCGCAACGGATTTGCTCTGGATATTGTCTTGTTTTAATGCGGACTGAATGTGATCCAACGTCTGCTCACTGGCGGCGCTTCCGCGCGCGCCAGTGATTTGAACGGCCGGATCCTCACCATACAGGTTGGGAAGCGCATACAGCAGGCCGACGAGAATCACGACGACCAGCATCACATACTTCCACAAAGGATAACGATTTAACACGGCAGTTCCCTTAGGGAAGATAGAATTACAGCGCCTTCATAGTACCTTTCGGCAGGACGGCAGCGACGAAATCACGTTTAATGACCACTTCATTGGTCTCATTCAGCGCGATAGAAACGTAGCCAGTGTCAGACACTTTTGTTACGCGACCTACCAGGCCACCGCTGGTCAGCACTTCATCGCCCTTTGAGATGGAATCCATCAGCTTCTTGTGCTCTTTCGCACGTTTCTGCTGCGGACGCAGGATCATGAAATAGAAAATCAGACCAAACACCACCAGCATGATCACCAGAGAATACGGACTTCCCTGCGACGGTGCGCCTGCTGCGGCCACGGCGTCAGAAATGAAAAAGCTCATTAAATTTCCCTCATAGATGAATTATCAGACGTTAAAGGCGGAACTTCTTTGCCCGTCCGTTGGTAGAACTCGTTTACAAAGCGCTCTAATTTACCCTCTTCGATGGCCTGGCGTAAACCTGCCATCAGGCGCTGGTAATAGCGCAGATTGTGAATCGTGTTCAGACGCGCGCCCAGTATTTCGTTACAGCGGTCCAGATGATACAGGTAGGCGCGGCTGTAGTTGCGACAGGTGTAGCAATCACATTCGGCATCCAGTGGCGCGGTGTCATCTTTATATTTGGCGTTGCGGATTTTAACCACACCGTCAGTCACAAACAGATGACCGTTACGCGCGTTACGGGTTGGCATCACGCAATCGAACATATCGACGCCGCGACGGACCCCTTCCACCAGATCTTCAGGTTTGCCGACGCCCATCAGATAGCGTGGTTTATCCTGCGGCAGCTGCGGGCAGACGTGCTCAAGAATACGGTGCATGTCCTGTTTAGGCTCACCCACCGCCAGGCCGCCCACAGCGTACCCATCAAAGCCAATCTCTACCAGACCTTTCACCGACACATCTCGTAAATCTTCGTAAACCGAGCCCTGGATGATGCCGAACAGCGCATTTTTGTTACCGAGGCTGTCAAAACGGTCACGGCTGCGTTTCGCCCAGCGCAGCGACATCTCCATCGAGCGTTTGGCATAGTCCCAGTCCGCCGGGTATGGCGTACATTCGTCGAAGATCATCACGATGTCGGAGCCGAGGTCATACTGAATCTCCATCGACTTTTCAGGGTCGAGGAAAATCGCGTCGCCATTGATGGGGTTACGGAAGTGCACCCCGGCTTCGGTAATTTTGCGGATGTCGCCCAGGCTGAAGACCTGGAAACCACCGGAATCGGTGAGGATTGGTCCTTTCCACTGCATGAAGTCATGCAGGTCGCCGTGCAGTTTCATGATCTCCTGGCCTGGACGCAGCCAGAGATGGAAGGTGTTGCCCAGAATAATCTGCGCCCCGGTCTCCTGCACTTCTTCCGGCGTCATGCCTTTTACCGTGCCGTAGGTACCGACTGGCATAAACGCCGGGGTTTCGACCACGCCGCGATCAAAAATCAGACGGCCACGGCGCGCGCGCCCGTCTGTGGTATCAAGTTCAAATTTCACAAAGCCTCCACCGGAGAAACAGTCCGATGTCTACAACCCTGCGCCAGAAGGCGCGTCAGGTCGTGGGTTAATAAATCAGTCGCCAATCTTTTCCATCGGCGCCTGCGGATTTTTGCTGATAAACATCGCGTCACCATAACTGAAGAAACGATATTGCTCAGCCACGGCAGCGCGGTAGGCCGCCATGGTGTGCTGGTAACCGGCAAACGCCGAGACCAGCATAATCAGGGTAGATTCGGGCAGGTGGAAATTGGTGATCAGCGCATCGATCACCTGGTAGTGGTAGCCCGGATAGATAAAAATCTGGGTATCGTCGAAGAACGGCGCAATCAGCGCATCCTGACTCGCTTTGGCCGCGCTCTCCAGCGAGCGTACCGAGGTGGTCCCGACCGCGACCACTTTGTTGCCGCGCGCTTTACAGGCCAGCACCGCATCCACTACCTCCTGCGGCACTTCCGCATATTCGGCGTGCATGTGGTGTTCTTCGATGTTGTCGACGCGCACCGGCTGGAAAGTGCCCGCCCCGACATGCAGCGTGACGAAGGCCATTTCAACGCCCTTCTCTTTCAGCGCCTGCAACAGCGGCTCATCGAAGTGCAAGCCGGCAGTCGGTGCTGCTACGGCCCCCGGACGGGCGCTGTAAACGGTCTGATAGAGTTCGCGGTCGGCTTCTTCATCAGGGCGATCGATGTACGGTGGCAGCGGCATATGGCCGACGCTGTTCAGGATGTCGAGCACCGCCCGGTCATCGTCAAAGGCGATCTCGAACAGGGCGTCGTGACGCGCCACCATCGTCGCTTTAACGCTCTCATCTTCACCCAGCAACAGCGCTGCGCCCGGCTTGGGTGCTTTTGAGGCGCGCACATGGGCCAGCACGCGCTTGTCGTCGAGCATCCGCTCCACCAGCATTTCGATTTTGCCGCCGCTGGCTTTACGTCCATAGACGCGCGCCGGGATCACGCGGGTGTTGTTGAACACCAGCAGATCGCCTGGATTGAGCTTATCCAGCACGTCGGTGAACACACCGTGCGTCAGTGCGCCGCTGGGACCGTCGAGCGACAGCAGACGACAGCCGCTGCGCTGCGCCTGGGGATAGTGGGCAATCAGGGATTCGGGCAATTCAAAAGCAAAATCGGCGACACGCATGAAAGAGTTCTTTCTCAGGCAAAAACAGGCGGCACAGTTTAGCGGAAAAACGACCAATTCTGAACAACTGGCTGCGCAAAGGCAGTTCAGCCTATAATGCACCATGAACTTTCTTGCTCATCTTCATCTGGCCCAACTGGCTGACAGCTCGCTACTCGGCAATTTAATGGCTGATTTTGTGCGCGGTAACCCGCACCAGCACTGGCCCACGCCGGTGGCTGACGGCATTCTGATGCATCGCCGGCTCGACGTCATGACCGATGCGTTGCCGGAAGTCCGTCGCGCCCGTCAGCTGTTCCGTCCGGAAACCTACCGCGTGGCCCCGATTACCCTTGATGTCATCTGGGACCATTTTCTCGCCCGTCACTGGTCACACTTCACAGCTGATCTGACCCTGACGCAGTTTTCTGCCGCCGCCGAGCGCGAAATCGTGCCGCAGCTGGCGACGACGCCGGAGGAATTTCAGCGGCTGAACGCGGTGATGTGGCGCGAACGCTGGTTTGAGCACTACGCCCAGCCCGCCCGGCTGGAGCGGGTGTTGCACGGCATGGCCGCCCGCCGCCCGCGCCTGGCGGCACTGCGCGACTCTTACCACGACTTCACTGAACATTATGAACAGCTTGAAGCCCTGTTTTTCATTTTTTATCCGCGTTTAATGGCGCAGGCGACGGCCAGAACGCTGTAAAACCCGATCCTCTTCTGTTGGCTGGCAAATGCCAGCCAATTCCGCACAAAAAAGCCGCCTGCCCGCCCCTTGCCCATCTTGCCATCGGGTCTTATCTGCGGCTTAATGAAGCCTTTCTTAACAATAGTTAAGCAAAACACACAGCCAGACCGCCTGTTCAGGCGTGCCTTCCGTTCGCTATGGCAAAAAATCATAAGAGGGAAAGATGTCATCCGCTTCGCATTCTGAAATTGACGCGCGCTACCGTTACGCCTGCGACATCGCCCGTGCGGCGGCCAGCCGGGCTTATTCGTGGTATCAGCAGCGTCAAAACCTGGTGGTGGAACACAAGAGGGATCTGCAGGACGTGGTCAGCGAAGCCGATCGCAACGTCGAAGCTTTAATCAAAACGCTGATTGAGGAGCGCTTCCCGGACGATGCCGTCTACGGTGAAGAGAGCGGCGGCGAAATGGGCAACACCAGTTTTATCTGGGTCGTCGATCCGATCGATGGCACCGCCTGCTTCGTCAACGGCCTGCCTAACTGGTGCGTCTCGCTGGCGGTGGTGTGCGACGGTGAACCGGTGATTGGCGTGGTATGCGATCCCAATCATCAGGAGCTGTTCCACGCCCGACAGGGCCAGGGGGCGTGGGTCAACGAGACCCGATTGCAGGTGCATGCTGCGCAACGTCTCAACGAAGGCCTGCTCGGTATCAGTCACTCCAGCCGCACCCCGGCCGAGAGCGTTACCCGCCTGATCGCCGGACTGACTCAACAGGGCGGCATGTTTATCCGCATTGGTTCTGGCGCGCTAACCAGCGCCTGGGCAGCCGCAGGCCGGTTAATCGGCTACTACGAAGCGCATATGCATCCGTGGGATAGCCTGCCAGGTATCGTGCTGATGCGCGAAGCCGGCGGCGTTACCAACGATTACCTCAGTAACGACGGCCTGAAAAAGGGTAATCCGGTGCTGCTGGCGAACGCCACGCTCTACCCACAGATAAAAGCGCTGACCGGCAATCGCGCGCTGGACGAATAAATGCGCGCTACCCGGTGGTACCAATGCGCGTTAACCCTGAGTGCGCTCTGGCTGCTGAGCCTGCCGTCGCAGGCGGCCCCGCCGCCTCACTATCAGCTGGAAAAGGTGGTCGAACTCAGCCGGCACGGCGTGCGGCCACCGACGCCTGCTAACCGTAAAGAGATCGAAGCCGCCAGCCAGCAACCGTGGACGGTGTGGACCACTGCGGATGGTGAGCTGACCGGTCACGGCTACAGTGCAGTGGTCAACACCGGACGCTGGCAGGGCGACCACTATCGTCAGCTCGGTTTACTGCCCGCTGGCTGCCCGACGGCAGACGACGTCTATCTGCGCGCCAGTCCGCTCCAGCGCACCCGAGCCACCGCCCAGGCGATCGCTGACGGTGCGTTTCCGGGCTGTGGCGTGCCGATCCATCAGGTGACCGGTGAGGTTGATCCGCTGTTTCAGAGCGATAAGCTGGCGTTTGCGCAAACCGATCCGCAGCAAGAGCTGGCGGCCAAGCAGCAGAAAGCGGGCGATCTGGCGCAGTTACAGCAGCAACTGCAACCGGCGATTCAGCTGCTTAAAGCCGCGGTTTGCCCGCCCACTGCGAAATGTGATTTCTTTGATCGCCCATGGCAATTCAAACAGACCCGCAGCGGCCACACCTACGTCGAAGGACTGAGCGTGATGGCCAGTATGGTTGAGACCCTGCGGCTGGGTTACAGCGAAAACCTGCCCGTCGATCAGCTGGCGTGGGGGCATATCACCACCGCGGCGCAAATTACCCGCCTGCTGCCGTTGCTGACCGCTAATTACGATTTGAGTAATGATCTGCTGTATCAGGCGCAGCGACGGGGATCGATCTTACTGCAGGCGATGCTGACCGAAATCGCCAGCAACACCTCCACTGCCCGCTGGCTAATCCTGGTGGCGCATGACACCAATATTGCGATGGTGCGCACCCTGATGGGCTTTGACTGGCAGCTGCCGGGCTACGCGCGCGGCAATATTCCGCCCGGCGGCAGTCTGGTGCTGGAGCGCTGGCGTGACAGCCAGAGCGGCGAGCGTTTTCTGCGGCTCTACTTCCAGGCACAGAGTCTTGATGGCCTGCGCCAGTTACAGCCAATTGATGACGCGCAGGATTTATTGCGTCAGGAGTGGCATCAGCCAGACTGCAGGATGACCGACGTCGGGCTGCTGTGTCCTTATCAATCGACCCTGACCGGCTGGCAAAAACGGCTGGACACCACCGCCACGCCGCCGGTTTCCATCCGGCTGCCCTGAATCGCCGCTAATCAGATTTATGCCGCGCTCGCTGCGCGGCATAAATATGCTTTATCAGTCTTAATTAGTTTTATTGATGCCGCCTGGTAATTTTCTTATTTAAATAACCCGGCTATCAGCGGCGCTAATTTTGTTTTACGATTGTCGGGTCAATCATCCCTTTTTATTACTCTGATTCTCTTGAATATTTCGGCGACTGGTTTCGCCGTTTTTTTATTTATTTATCATTCTCTCTGCCCAGCCACAGCCCCCCTGACGCGCTTAACGCCAATGTTTATCTGACAATCCGCTTCCACACGGATAATTAACCGCGCGCGCAGGCGTGTTATTCCACCGTCTGCAGGCGGTATCCGCAAAGATTATTTCAGAACGGGGTTATAGCTGAGATGAATAGCCGGAGCAGCGTCAGGAAAGTCAGGCGGGGAAAGAGAAGGGCCAGGTGATGGCAAATAGCAACTGCTCCCCCCGCCAGAGGGGGAGCAGTCGTGGATCAGTGCGCTTTACGTACCAGCTTATAGCCCAGCAGCAGCACCACTATCCACACCACGCCGACATAGAGCGACACCCGGGTATCCGGGAAATAGCCGATCAGCGCAATGATGAAGCAGAGGAATGCGACACCGACACCTGCGGTCCAGCTGCCGCCTGGCAGCGCAAACTTGAGCTCACTGGCAGCCTGCTTGCCGATTTTGCGACGGAAGGCGATCTGTGACAACAGGATCATGATCCACACCCAGACCGTCGCAAAGGTCGCCAGCGAAGCGATCACCAGGAACACCTTCTCTGGCATCAGGTAGTTGAGGTAGACCGCAATCAGCATGGCGAACATCATCACCACCACCGTCACCCACGGAATACCGCGTGAAGAGACCTTCATAAACATCTTCGGCGCATGTCCCTGCTGGGCCATGCCGTGCAGCATGCGGCCCACGCCAAACACGTCGCTGTTGATCGCTGACAGTGAGGCGGTCAGCACCACAAAATTAAGAATCGAGGCGGCCGCCGCGATGCCCAGATGCTGGAAGGTCAGTACAAACGGACTGCCCGAGGTGCCCACCTGATTCCACGGATAGATCGACATAATCACAAACAGTGTGCCGACATAAAACACTAGAATACGCCACGGGACCGAGTTAATGGCGCGCGGAATCGACTTCTCCGGCTCCTTCGCTTCACCGGCGGTGATACCGATAATTTCGATACCGCCGTAGGCGAACATCACCATCTGCAGCGACAGCAGCATTCCGACCACGCCGTGGGCAAAGAAGCCGCCGTTGGTCCAGAGGTTATGGATGCCGGTCGGCTGGCCGCCGTTGCCGATGCCCCAGATGATCATGCCGAAACCAGCCAGAATCATCACAATGATGGTGGCGACTTTGAAGAAAGAAAACCAGAACTCCACTTCGCCGAACACCTTCACGCTCATCAGGTTGACCGCGCCGATGATCAGCACCACGCTCAGTACCCAAATCCAGTGCGGCACCTCCGGAAACCAGACGCCCATATAGATGCCGAACGCCGTGACATCAGCGATCGCCACGATCAGGATTTCGAAGCAGTAGGTCCAGCCGGTAATGTAGCCCGCCATCGGACCGAGATAATCCTGGGCATAGCGGGAGAAGGAGCTGGCCTGGGGATTGTTGACTGACATCTCGCCCAGTGCGCGCATGATGATGTAGGCCACCGCCCCGCCGATAATATAGGCGAGCAGCACGCTGGGTCCGGCCATTTTGATCGCATCGGCGGAACCATAAAACAGCCCGGTGCCAATCGCCGATCCCAGCGCCATAAAGCGGATGTGGCGCGTGCTCAGTCCGCGTTTGAGCTTATTGGTTTCTTGCATAACAACCTGTACCTGTGAAATGAAAAAACCACGGGCAAGCCCGTGGTTAAAGAAAAATCAGTGCCATCTGCTACGAGTGAACGGAAACCTGTTCGCGACCTTTTACCCGATCCACCACGGCGGCAATCAGCAGCATCACCAGCGATGGCGGTAACCAGGCAAGTCCCTGATCGGCCAGCGGCAGGTGCTGACTGAATGCAGGCAGCAACACTTTAAACCCGGTCGTTTTAATCGCATCAACAATGCCGAACAGCAGGCTAATCAGCATCGCTGGCGCAATAATCCGGCTGCTCTTGTTCCACCAGTTCAGGGTGAAGCTCAGCACCACCAGCACGATACAAGGCGGATAAATCGCCGTCAGGACCGGGATGGAGATCTGAATCAGGTGGCTCAGGCCGAGGTTCGACACCACCATCGAGAACAGACCAAGGATAAACACCAGCGTTTTATACGACAATGGCAGGTATTGCGCAAAAAATTCCGCACAGGCACAGGTCAGACCGACCGCCGTTACCATACAGGCAACAAAGATCAGCGCCGCCAGGAAGAAGCTGCCCATACCGCCAAATGTCTGCTGAACGTAAGCGTGCAGAATCGCTGCGCCGTTCGCATTCTGATCGACCAGCGCGCCGCTGCCGGAGCCCAGTTTAAACAGGCACAGGTAGACCAGCGTCAGGCCCACGCCAGCGATCAGGCCGGCCAGAACGGTGTAACGCGTCAGCAGCGCGGCATTATCAACCCCGCGTGAACGGGCCGCGTTCACGATCACGATGCCGAACACCAGTGCGCCCAGCGTATCCATGGTCAGATAGCCGTTCACAAAACCGCTGGAGAACGCCGCACGCTGATAATCTTCCGTCGCCGGAATAGTGCCGCCCGCTGGCCACACCAGCGCAGCAATGCCCAGCACGGTCAGCGCCACAATTTTTAGCGGCGCAAGGAAATGGCCGACGGTATCGAGCAGTTTGCCCGGATAGAGCGACACGCCAATCACCAGCGCAAAATAGACCAGGCTGTAGATAAACAGCGGCATCGCGCCATCACCGGTCAGCGGGGCAATCCCCATCTCAAAGGAGACGGTGGCCGTCCGCGGCGTCGCAAAGAGTGGCCCGACCGCCAGATAGCAGACGGTGGCCAGCACCAGACCGGCAACCTTACCGATTGGGGTACTGAGTGCATCCACGCCGCCGCCGACGCGCGCCAGCGCTACCACGGTCATCACCGGCAGACCTACGGCAGTGATCAGAAAGCCAATCGCGGCGGTCCAGACGTGTTCGCCAGACTGAATACCGACCATCGGCGGGAAAATAATGTTGCCCGCGCCAACGAACAGGGCAAATGTCATGAAGCCCAGCGCGAGAATGTCTTTCGAGGTTAAACGATGTGTCATACGGCCTGTCACTGATGTTGCGGTGGAAGTTGGGTTTGTGTTGTCCCCTCGCTGCGTTAAAACCACGACCAGCCAGCCAATGTCAGCGCATTATGCTCATCGTGAGGTGAAGCGCAGGTGATTTAAGCTGCTTTTTTTCTGTTCACGGAGGGATGGATCGACAACGGGGCTAAGTAAAACGTTTATAGCGGGGAAAGGCAATACGGGATCGGAAAACCAGAAGGTTATCTCGTTATTTAAGCCACAGCCAGTGGATAGCGTTAATTTTTAACCCAGGCACACAAGATGATATGCCTAAATAATAAACAGGCCGCGAGAATTCCCCGCATAACGCCGCTGACAAATGCACAAAAGGCGCGTTTTACGCGCCTGTTTGCACAAGTTTACAGCATTACCACACCTGTTTTGCGATATCGACCACCAGGCGGATCTTCTGCCACTGCTGCTCTTCGCTCAGGCTGTTGCCCTCTTCGGTAGAAGCAAAGCCACACTGCGGGCTGAGACAGATCTGGTCGAGGCTGACATACTGCGCCGCTTCCTGCAGACGGGCTTTCACCTGCGCCGGATCTTCCAGCTCGCCGGATTTGGTGGTGATCAGGCCCAGCACCACCTGCTGATGGCCTGGCTTGATGAAGCGCAGCGGCTCAAAACCGCCTGAACGGGCATTGTCATATTCGAGGAAGAAGGCATCGACATTGACGCTGCCGAACAGGATTTCCGCCACCGGCTCGTAGCCGCCTTCTGAAATCCAGGTTGAGCGGAAGTTACCACGGCAGACATGCAGGCCAACGGTCAGATCGGCTGGCTTATCTTCCAGCGCCTTGTTCAGCACCTGAGCATAGGTCCGCGCCAGCGCTTCCGGATCGTCGCCGCGTGCCCGGATTTCGCGTTTCTGATCTTCAGAGCAGAGATACGCCCAGACGGTGTCATCCAGTTGCAGATAGCGGCAGCCAGCGGCGTAAAACGCTTTAATAGCGTCTTTATAAGTCTGTGCCAGGTCGTCAAAGTAATCAGCCAGGTCCGGATAGACCTCTGCATCGATCACTTTGCGCCCGCCACGGAAGTGCAGCACGCTGGGGCTGGGAATGGTCATTTTTGGCATTGCATCACCGGCGACGCTTTGCAAAAAGCGGAAATGCTCCAGCATCGGATGGCTGGAAAAACCGAGCTTACTTACCACTTTCACGCCATGCGCTTTGGTCTGCACGCCGTTGAACTGGATACCCTGCTCCGCTTCATACGCTTCCACGCCATCCAGGCCGTAGAAAAAGTCGAAGTGCCACCAGCCGCGACGAAATTCGCCATCGGTCACCACCTGCAGGCCATTTTCGCGCTGTTTTGCCACCACATCGCGGATGGCGTCATTTTCAACCTGCCGCAGGGCTGCCGCATCAATTTCACCGGCGGCGAACTGCTCACGCGCTTGCTTAATCGCGGCGGGACGCAGAAAACTGCCGACGGTATCAGCACGGAACGGGGCGGTATTTCTTTGCATGATCACTCCTGTCTCGCCTGCCGGTGGTTTCAGCAGGAAATAATTGCGCTCTGTTATTTATAGCCATCTGGATGGCTATACGTCTGAACGCAGGATGACACGTGCCGCCGTCCGCTGCAACAGAAGAAAATTCACCGCTCATGAAGAAAATTCATGTTGGCTGATAAGATGAGTTGCTGCCCAGCTTTGCAGCGGCTAAGGAGAGCCGTCTGTTACGCCAGTGACGATGATATTTACAGCAGCTAAGAAGAGCAGAAGGTGCGACCAGAGGTGAATCATCCAGCGCCGGTTAAGCAAAGTGTTACGCGCCTGAAGACGACCGATACAGCGCCGCGTGCCGGTCGCGGATAAGCAAAGCCATACGCGCCTGAAGACGATCGGTTAAACGCCGCGCGCCGGCAAAGCACATGCAGAACGCGCGCCTGAAGATGATCGATTAAGCGTGATGCCTGCCTGAAAAGGGTTAATTAAGCGCCGCGCGCGCCTGCGCCATCTGGCTATCAGAGAGTGGCAGATATCCCGCCTCGCTGACCCGTCGCTGTCCCTGCACCGAGAGCACCTGCTGCAGGAACGCTGCCACCAGCGGCGGCAATGGCTGACCCGGCGCCTTGTTGACGTACAGATAGAGCGGACGGGCCCACGGATAACGACCACTGCGGATCGCCTCTGCGTCGGGTGCTACAGCCTCACCCCGAGGGTTCACCACCGCCAGCATTTTTACGCCGCTGAGATGGAAGCCAAAACTGGCGTAACCGATGCTGCGTGGATTGCCGGCCACCGCCTGTACCACCGCTGCCGAACCGGGAAATTCGGCTACGTCATTGCGAAAATCGCCCTGACAGAGCGCCTGCTGCTTGAAGAATCCCCAGGTGCCGGACGCCGAGTTGCGTCCGTAGCGCTGGATCGGTCGGCGGACCCACTCAGATGCCTGCGTGCCGAGATCGCCCCAGCGTTGCGGCACCGATGTCGCGCCACACAGGCGGGTAATCGAGAAAATGGCGTCGAGCTGACGCGGCGTAATCTGCTGCAGCGGATTGCGTTGATTAACCACCACCACCAGCGCATCCATCGCTACCGGTACCGCCAGCGGAGGATAACCATAGCGCGCTTCAAACGCCTGCCGTTCATCCGCCTGCATCGGGCGGCTCATTGGCCCAAGCTGCGCCGCACCGGCAGCCAGCGCAGTCGGCGCGGTCGACGAACCGGAAGCCTGCACCTGCACATTGACCCCCGGTGCCTGCCGGCTGAAATCCTCGCCCCACAGCGTCATCAGGTAGCCCAGCGTATCAGACCCGACGCTGCTGAGGTTGCCCGACAGCGTGCCGGGCTGGGCCAGCGCCATGCCTGGCAATAAAATGACCATCAACAAAACAAGTGCGCGCATCAAGCAGATCCGTCAGCCATTAATGGAGGCATTCTCCTGCATCCCACTGCTGACAATCAACCTTGCCGGCAGGGTAAAGGTAAAACAGGTCTCCTGATGCGGCACGCTGGTGATATCTAGCCGCGCATTATGGTGGCTCAGGGCATGTTTCACGATCGCCAGCCCCAGCCCGCTGCCGCCGGTCGCCCGCGATCGCGCCTTATCGACCCGGTAGAAACGCTCGGTGAGACGGGGAATATGTTCAGCCGCGATGCCCGGCCCGTTATCGCACACCCGAAACGTTGCGCCCTGCTTGCTGCGCAGCCAGCTGATATCAATGCGCGTGCCCTCCGGCGTATGATTTACCGCGTTGTAGACCAGGTTGGAGATGGCGCTGCGCAGTTGTTCATCGTTGCCGAACACTTTCAGATGCGGATCGGTATGGAAATGGATGTCGTGACGTCCGCCGCTCAGGGTGGCGGCCTCATGCTGCAGCAGCCGGAGCATCACCGGCACATCAACCTTCTCTTTCAGATCGATCGCCGGTGCAGCTTCAATCCGCGACAGCGTCAGCAGCTGTTTAACCAGGCTGTCCATGCGGCGCGTCTGCTCCGACATGGTATGCAGCGCCTTACCGCGTGAACGCTCGTTCATCACCGAGTCATTCATCATCTCCAGATAGCCCTGCAGCACCGTCAGCGGGGTGCGCAGTTCATGGCTGACGTTGGCAAAGAAGTTACGCCGCGCCCCCTCCAGCTGATGCATCTGAGTGACGTCACGCGCCACCAGCAGCCACTGGCCTTCACTGTAGGGCATAACGCGAAATTCCATGTGGTACTGGTTATTCAGCACCAGCGTCAGCGGTTTGTCGAAGTCACGCTGGCGGATATAGCGCGAGAATTCCGGATAGCGCAGCAGGTTAAGGATGTTCTGGCCATTATCTTCTGGCCAGCGTAGCCCGAGATGCTGTTGTGCCAGCCCGTTGCACCAGAAAATGGTGCCCTCTTCGGTGGTGAGGATCACCGCATCCGGCAGCGACTCAGCGCCGCTGCGAAAGCGTTTAATCAGGTTGCCGAGTTCACGCCGCCGCCGCCGGTTGCGTAACTGCATCTGGTAGAGCCCGTAAAACAGCGGTTCCCAGCTGGCCCGCCCGGCCGGCGGCGTCATGGTGCGATCGAGCCACAACCAGTGCGACAGGCGCATCAGGTTGTGGAAATGCCACAGCAGCACCGCCAGCACGCTCAGCAACAGCAGCCACGGCAGATAACCGAACAGCAGGCCAAGCAGCAGCGCAGGCAGACACGCCAGCAGCAGTTCTGACAGTAATCTCTTCCAGGAGAGGCGTTCCAGCACGGTGAAAACTCCGTTTAGTAGCGGGCAGAGAAACGATACCCTGTTCCACGGACGGTTTGTACCATGCGATCGTGGCCGGAGACTTCCAGCGCTTTACGTAAACGGCGAATGTGAACATCGACGGTGCGATCTTCGACATACACGTTGGTGCCCCAGACGTGGTTCAGCAGCTGTTCGCGGCTATAAACCCGCTCCGGGTGGGTCATAAAGAAGTGCAGCAGTTTATATTCGGTAGGGCCCATTTCCAGCGGCGTGGTTTCCGACATCACCCGGTGCGAGGAGGGATCCAGACTCAGTCCCTGCATCTCAATCACCTCTTCCACCGCCATCGGTGAAATACGGCGCATGACGGCTTTGATGCGCGCCATCAGCTCTTTTGGCGAGAACGGCTTGGTGATGTAATCGTCAGCGCCGACTTCCAGCCCGCGCACCCGGTCCTCTTCTTCACCGCGGGCGGTTAGCATCATCACCGGAATATCGCGGGTCATCGCTTCGCGTTTCAGATGCTTAATAAACTGAATGCCGCTGCCGCCGGGTAACATCCAGTCCAGCAGAATCAGATCGGGCCAGGGTTCAATCAGCTTACCCACTGCGCTGTCATAATCTTCCGCCTCAATTGGCTGATAGTCGTTCTGCTCCAGAACAAAGCACAACATTTCACGGATTGGGGCTTCATCTTCCACAACCAAAATGCGCTTAGCCATTATTACTCCTGCTGATATGACGGCTGTCACTGAGATTCGCGGCGCCATTATGCGTCAGATTTGTGACACTTTTATGAAAAACATACCCGCTCATTCAGGCCAGTGGTAATCAATTATGACCGCGCAGCGACAATTTTTCGCTTTGGCCACAGAGCCAGTATAATCGCCGGGCGAATTACAACGGCAGGGAGTTTTATGCGCATCATTCATACTGCGGACTGGCATCTGGGGCAGTTCTTTTACAACAAGAGTCGGGCAGCGGAACATCAGGCGTTTCTCGACTGGTTGTTGATCCAGATCGAACAGCATCAGGTGGATGCGTTAATCGTGGCGGGCGATCTGTTCGATACCGGCACCCCGCCCAGCTACGCGCGCGAAATGTTCAACCGCTTTGTGGTGGCGCTGCAGCCCAGCGGCTGTCAGCTGATTGTGCTGGCGGGCAATCACGACTCGGTGGCGACGCTCAATGAGTCACGCGAACTGCTCGCCTGCCTGAATACCCGGGTGATCGCCACGCCCGAGGCCAACAGCGATGTGCTGCTGCTCACCACCCGTCAGGGCGCGCCGGGCGTGCTGCTGTGCGCCATTCCATATCTGCGGCCGCGCGACATCCTGCGCAGCCGCGCCGGCCAGTCCGGACGCGACAAGCAGACCTCGCTGCTGGAGGCGATTGCTCATCATTATCAGCAGCGCGTGGCTGCCGCGCGGGCGCTGGACCCGGCTCTGCCAATCGTGGCCACCGGCCATCTCACCACCGTCGGCGTCAGCCAGAGCGACTCGGTACGTGACATCTATATCGGCACGCTGGACGCCTTTCCGGCCGCCGCCTTTCCTGAGGTCGATTACATCGCGCTCGGCCACATTCATCGCGCTCAGCGGGTAGCGGGCACCGAGCACATCCGTTACAGCGGCTCGCCGATTGCACTCAGTTTTGATGAACTGGGCAGTGAAAAAAGCGTCTTCCTGCTGGACTTCACCCCGCGCGGTTTGCAAACGGTGACGCCGCTGGTGGTGCCGCAGGTGCAGCCGATGCAGGTACTGAAAGGCTCACTGGCACAGATTGCGCAGCAGCTCAGCGATTTCAGCGGCGTGCAGCAGGAAAAACCGACCTGGCTGGATATCGAAGTCACTACTCAGGAGTACCTCAGCGACCTGCAGCGCCAGGTGGAAACCCTGACCGCAGAACTGCCGGTGGAAGTGTTGCTGTTGCGCCGCAGCCGCGAGCAGCGTCAGCACAGTCTGGCGCGACTCGACAACGAAACCCTGAGCGAACTGAAAGTGGAAGAGGTGTTTGCCCGTCGCCTGGCGCTGGATAGTGAACTGCAACCGCAGCAGATCGATCAGATGACCACCCTGTTCCGCCAGACGCTGGCCGACATTGAGGAACCACAGTGAAGATCCTCACGCTACGGTTTAAAAACCTTAACGCACTGCGCGGTGAATGGTTTATCGATTTCCGCGCCGAACCCTTCGCCAGCAACGGGCTGTTCGCGATTACCGGTGCCACCGGCGCAGGCAAAACCACGCTGCTGGATGCCATCTGTCTGGCACTCTATCACCAGACGCCGCGTCTCGGCGCCATCTCCCAGAGTCAGAATGCGCTGATGACCCGCGACTGCGCCGAGTGTCTGGCCGAAGTGGAATTTGAGATCAAAGGCGAAGCCTGGCGCGCCTTCTGGAGCCAGAACCGCGCACGCGGCACCGCCGACGGCAAACTGCAGGCGCCGCGGGTGGAGCTGGCGCGCTGTGCCGACGATACCATCGTCGCCGACAAGGTCGGTGACAAACTGAGGCTGATTGAGACCCTTTCCGGCCTCGACTTTGAGCGTTTTACCCGCTCGATGATGCTCTCCCAGGGACAGTTCGCCGCCTTCCTCAACGCCAAAGCCAGCGAACGGGCCGAACTGCTGGAAGAGCTGACCGGCACCGAAATTTACGGCCAGATTTCCGCCGCAATCTATGAACGCCATAAAGAGGCAAAAACCGCGCTCGACCTGCTGCGCAGCCGGGCGGGCGCCATGGCGCTGCTGGATGACGACACCCGCACCGCGCTGCAACAGCAGATGCTGCAACTGAGCGCGGCGGAACAGACGCTGAGTCGTGACTATCAGCACGCCCAGCAGCAGCAGCAGTGGCAGCAACAGGCGCAGCAGCTCCAGCAGGATATCGCGCAGACCCGCCAGGCGCTGCAACAGGCGGAGGCGGCGGCGCAGGCCGCTGAAGCGGACCGGCAGCGGCTGACGCGCAGCGAACCGGCTGAAAAGCTGCGGGCTACCCTGCAGCAGCGCGACGAACGGGCGAATGCGCTGCGTGAGGTACGCAGTCAGCAGCAGCAGCTGTCCGACGCGCACCAGCAGGCGCTGGCTGAACAGCAACGCCAGCAGCAGCACTATGCCGCCGCCCAGGCCGCGGCGGAACAGGCACGCCAGCAACAGCAGCAACAGGAGAGCCTGCTGACCGAACAGGTGATGCCGCTGGATCAGTCACTGCAGGCACTGCAACAGCAGCTGACGCAGCAGCAGCAGGAAAAAGAGCGCCAGCAGCAGCAGTACGATCGGACTCAAGGTACGCTGACCGAACAGACTCACCAGCTTAGCGCCTTACAACAGGCGATCGCGGAGCAGCAAACCCTGCGTCAGCAGTTAGCCGATATGGCGCAATGGGGCGCATCGCTGCCGCTGTGGCAGGAACGATTTGCCCAGCTGGCGCAGCGCGAGGCGACCCTCGCCGGACTGGTGCAACAGCAGCAGCAACAGCAGCAGAAAATCGCGGCGCAGCAAGCAGAACGGGAACAGCAGGCGAAGCAGGCCTTACCCCGCCAGCAGGCTGAGCAGGCCGCCGCTCAGGCGCTGCTGCAAGCAGAGCAAGTACTAACTTCGCTGCAGGAGCAGCATCCGCCAGCCGCGCTACGAGAGGCGCTAAGCCAGCTGCACAGCAGCCGCGCGGCGCGGCAGCAGCTGTTACTGCTTTCCACTCAATGGCATCCGCTGCATCAGCAGCTTGGTCAGCGCCAGCAGCAGCTGGCCGGGCTGGAAAAAGCTCACCAGCAGACGGAGGCGGAACTACACAGCCTGCGCGAAACATGGAAACGCGAGAAACAGCAGCTGGATGATGTCGATAAAATCTGCGCGCTGGAGCAGCAGATTGCCGATCTTTCGCAGTATCGCGCCCGGCTCACACCAGACCAGCCCTGTCCGCTGTGTGGCTCCTGCACACATCCGGCAGTCGCCAGCTACAGCACGCTGGAAATCAGCGCCAATCAACAGCGACGCGCTGCCCTGCAACAGCAGGTCGATGCACTGCGCGAAGCGGGTACCGCCAAAAAAGAACAGTTAAAGCAGTCGGCGACCCAGCAGCAGACGCTGCGCGACGACATTGCCGAAACCCAGCGGCAGCTTGCTGGTCTGGAGCAGCAATGGCAGGCGCTCAGCGGTGAGCTGGCACTTACCTTCACCCTGTCAGATCGCGACGCACTGACCCAGTGGCAGCAGCAGCAAAATCAACGCGAACAGCAGCTTGAGCAGCAGCGACAGGCGCTGGAGGCGGCTGAGCAGGCGCGCCAGGCGGCAAAAGATCACCATCTTCAGCAGTCGCAGGCCTGGCAGCAGCATCTGCAGGCCGAACAGCTGGCGCAGCAGTCGCTGGATAACCTGCAGCAGGCGCTCAGCGCGCTGCAACAGCGCCAGCAGCAGGAACAGGCGAGCTGGCAGCAGTTGCAGGACGCAGTACAGCAGCAGTTCAGCCAGCATGGCCTGAGCCTGCCTGCCGCCGCTGAACGTGAATCCTGGCTGGCCGCTCAGCAATCCCGCTGGCAGCGCTGGCAGGAAAGTGAGCAACTACTCGCTAACCTGCAGCCGCAGCTGCTGCGCGGCGAAACTCAGCTGACTGCGCTGCAACAACAGGCCGAACGTGAACAGCAGCAGCTGACCACTCAGCAGCAGCAACTGCACCACCATCAGACCCGGCTCGACGAGATGCGCCAGCAGCGTCAGGCGCTGTTTGGCGATCGCGAGGTCGCCGTGGCCCGCCAGCAGATGCAGGCCAGCCTCCGCCAGCATGAGGCGCAGCTCGCGCAGCAGCTGGAGGGGTTACAGCGGGCGCAAAGCGGAGTCAGCAGCCTGCAGGGCCAGCTGGCGGTGCTGGAGAGCCAGCGGCAACAGCTGGTCACCCGTCTGGCTGAGGCGGAACAGACCCTGCTGCAGGCGCTGACCGCCGCCGGGTTCCGTGATGAAGCCACGCTGCGCGCCGCGCTGCTGGACGAGCAAACCGCGCAGCAGCTGCGTCAACAGCTGCAGCAGATCGATCAGCACCATCAGCAGCAACAGACGCGGCTGGCGGATCTGCATCAGCGGCAGGCGGCGCACCAGCAGGCGCAGCCCGCTGCGATGCCAGCCTCGGCTGAGGCGCTGGCGCAGCAGCTGGAACAGCTGCGGCTGGCGCTACGTGACAATGCCAGCCAGCAGGGCCAGATACAGCAACAGCTACAGAGCGATGCCAGCCTGCGCCAGCAGCAGCAGAGCCTGATGACGCAGATTGCAGAGGACGAAACGGTGCTGGCGCAGTGGGGATTGCTCAACGATCTGATTGGCTCCGCCAGCGGCGACAAGTTCCGGCGCTTTGCCCAGGGCTTAACGCTGGATCACCTGGTGGCGCTCGCCAACCGTCAGCTCGACCGGCTGCACGGCCGTTATCTGCTGCAGCGTCGGGCGCAGGATCTGCTGGAGCTGGACGTGGTGGATACCTGGCAGGCTGACACGGCGCGCGATACCCGCACCCTGTCCGGCGGCGAGAGCTTTCTCGTCAGCCTGGCGCTGGCACTGGCGTTATCCGATCTGGTCAGCCACAAAACCCGTATTGAATCGCTGTTTCTCGACGAAGGCTTCGGCACGCTGGATGCGCAAACGCTCGATACCGCGCTGGACGCGCTGGATGCGCTCAACGCCAGCGGCAAAACCATCGGCGTGATCAGTCACGTTGAAGCGATGAAAGAGCGGATTCCGGTGCAGATCAAGGTGCGAAAAATGAATGGGCTGGGCTACAGCCAGCTGGAGTTGCCGCAGGGATAACGGGCGCCGCAGCGCCCGCTTTGTTGCCGATCAGCGGGCGCTAATCAGCCTGTAGCGCGGTCCGGTCAGCAAACCACCCTGCTCATTCTGCGCCAGCAGGCGATTGCTGGTCAGGCCGGCAATCGAGTGGGCTTTATCGCTGACGTTGTTGGCGATCTGTTTGATCGCCGCACTGACCAGCATGCCAACCAGTCCGCCATTGTTGTTGTTGCCCTGCTCACTGTCACTGGCGGTGGCATAGCCCTGCCAGAGCTCTTTACCGCTGCGCAGATCCACCAGCCGCGCGGTGGCTGACACGGTGGTCACGCTGTCGATCACCCGATAGCTGCTGCCATAATCGGTGATCGAGATATAGAGCGCGCTGTCGGCGTGAAAGATCTTATTCAGGCGAGCCGGGCTGACGGCCTGAATTTCACTGCCGCTGGTCAGGCCATTCTGCTGGAAAGTCTCTTCCACCACCGCCACCGGAAACACGTAGTAACCCGCTTCGGCCAGCGGCTGGGTTACCAGCGAGGTCAGACTGTGAGCGGCATTAATGTCCGGAGCTTTGTTTTCGGCCGGTAATACCAGAATCGACGCCGGCTTGCTGGCGCGAAACGCGCTGTAGTCATACGGTTTTTTGTGCTGCGCACAGCCGGTCAGCAGCAGCACGGCCAGTGCGCCGCCCAGGGCAATCAGTTTTTTCACCGGGTCACTCCTTTTTTGTTACTCATCAGAAAATCCATGTAAGGGCCAGCTTCCGGAAACAGCTGCTTTTCCGTGGCAAACTGGCCAAAGGCTTTATTGGTATCACCGGTTTTGGCGTACAGCAGGCCGAGCTGAGCGTGCAGCCCTGGCGCGACCGGCTGGTTTACCGCACGGGCTTTTTCAATATCAAGATTCAGCGCGTCGATTTGCTTCTGCGGATCGCTATCTTTCTGGTAATAGCTGTAAATCTGCTGCTGATAGTCGCCCCAGTAGTAGATCGTTTTCGGCGCTTTCGGCGCACAGCCCGCCAGCAGCGCAGCCGCCATCAGCAGGCCGCCCAGTGTGATTATTTTCATTTACTGCTTCCTTATTTAGCCGGACGCCAGGCGCCGTTGTTGATTCCATCCACTAAATGATCGACCGCTTCACGAATCGCCAGATCCATCACTTTGCCGTTCAGCGTTGAGTCGTAGCTGCTGGTGCCGCCAAAACCTATGATTTCCCGGGCGGAAAGCTGATATTCGCCCGCGCCCTGCGCGCTGAACACCACTTCGGAGGTAGTGACGTCCACCACGTTGAGATTAACTTTGGCGTAGGCGATCTGGCTCTTACCCCGGCCGAGAATGCCCCACAGCTGCTGATCGCCCACTTCTTTACGGCCAAACTCGGTGATATCACCGGTGATGATGTAGTTCGCGCCTTTGATATTTTGCTGGCTGCGCTTGAAGTCCGCTTCCTGCTCTAACTCTTTCAGGTTGCTGCGGTCGAGCACGCTGAAGCGGTTTGTCTGCTGCAGGTGGGTGATCAGAATGGTTTTTGACTGATTGCCCAGCCGGTCAACGCCATCGGAGAAGATGCCGTTCATATACGAAGAGCGGTTATCAAACTGACCGACGGCAATCGGACTGCGCACCCCCTGGTAAGCGGGCTGGCTGGCCGCGCGGACCTGGGGTGCCTCGATGGCTCGGGATGATTCGGTGGCGCACCCGCTGATCAGCGAAGCACTTAATAAGGTGAGTGCCGCAACGGCATATTTTCTCTGCATTTCAAATCCATGAATAAATAATAAGAAACCGCAATGGGGGCGGTAAATTCTGGTTCTGCCGACAGTCGGAGTAATGCCATAGCATTCACCAGTCCGGTCTGTAGACTGTCGGCAGCAGATGAGCAGAACTTTAATCAGAATTGGTCAGTTCAATGAATTTAATTAATGTAATAGTGAAAATATTACCGGGCGTCATTATTGCCGCCCTGCTCAGTGGTTGTCAGCATTCTGAACCACAGCAACGGGATAGCGTGGCCAACCTGTGTCAGCCAGCGAAGGATCCTGACAGTGCATCCTGTCAGTGGACTAATCAAATGCAGCATCGCCTGAATCAGCAATTCAGCGATGCGGCGCGCTATGCGGGTCAGCAATGTCTGGTCCGGCTGGAGTGGCAACAGAGTGGACGCTATGCGGTGACGCAGACTCAGGGAGACGAGGCGTTGTGCTTACGCGCCTGGCAGCTGGCTGCGCAGACCCAGGGATTGCCGCCGCCGCCGGTGCGCAGCCAACCGGCGTGGTTTGGCTTTGCGCCGCGCCAGGCTAGCTTGCCAGCCCATGCTGCCGCCACTGACGCGGGCTGATGCCAAACCAGCGACGAAAGGCCCGCGAAAAGGCGCTGACTTCTGAATAACCCAGCAGCAGCGCCATTTCAGAGATCGGCAGCTGCTTCTGCTGCAGATAGTGAGTGGCCATTTCGCAGCGAACCTGATCCACCAGCGCAGTAAAGCTGCAGCCCTCTTCACGCAGCCGCCGCTGCAGCGACCAGCTCGATAGCCCCAGTTTATCGGCCACCTCCTCCAGCACCGGTTCGCCCTGCATCAGCGACAGATTCACCTGTGAGCGCGCCTGCTCTGCCAGGCTCTGCTGCGAGGCGGCCCGGTTAAGCCGGCGGATCGCATCCTGCATTACCAGCAGCAACATCGGATCGCTGTCCGGCATGCTGCGCAGCAGATCGCGCTTCGGGATCACCAGCGAGTTAAACGGTTGATCGAACCAGATCGGGGCATCGAACACTTTACCGTGATCGTGCCACTGTTCCGGGCGCGGATGTTCAAAATGCACTTCACGCGGCGCCCAGTTTTTGCCTGCCGCATGACGAATCAGATTCATGAACATGCCCAGCGTCAGCTCCGCATCCTGACGGCGCGACAAAATAGCGCCGTGACGAACCTGATAGTCGAGCCGCCAGCACTCACCTTTGTCCACCAGCCGGGTCAGCGTGTCGTGCTGATGCCAGGGAAAAGCATTAACCACGTTGTGCAGCGCCTGCTCCAGCGTGGCCGAGCAGAGTCCGATATAGCCAATCAGGCCTAATGACTGCGGTTTAAACTGCCTGCCGTAGTGCAAACCGAAGTTATCAAAACCGGAGTGCCGTGCCGCCTCTTCCAGCACCCGGCAGTAGTTGACCAGCCCGAGGCTGAGCGTCGGGCTGGTCAGCCGCTCCGCATCGATGCCGCTGATGCCAAAGATGCGGTCAACGTCGCCGCCGCGGATATGAATAAAATCGCTCAGGCCGGTGGCCGCAGCGGCCAGCACGCCGTGATTGCCTGCACCCGCCGCAGCGGAGCAGGCAGCAAACGCATCGGGCTGTTTCATCATCATCGGATTCATGGTCGCCTCAGTCAGAATTCAGGGGGATCACCCACTGTCAGACCGAGCAAATTCCGTACCAGCTTAATTCTTCCGGGTTTCAGTCGGTTAGCCAGCCGGTATCCGGCGGGCAGCACTGCGGCAGCGCACTGACGCCCGCCGCTGGTGCATCAGGCGCCCACCGGCAACTGTTCGCTTTCCAGGTAACGACGGCAGAGTCGCACCGAGTGGCTGGCCCATTCGCTGCCCAGGCTCTGCGCCATTTCGGTTTCAGCGTGCGATCCTACCCAGGCGGTGAGCTGGATCCGGCGCTGGATCAGCAGCGTCGGCAGCAGCGCCATCTCCCGATCGCTGATGTGCGAGACCCGCTCGTAACCGCGGATCCAGTGATCGATCCACTCTGCCGCCCGCGGATGATGCTCAACAAAACTGATCGCCGCCGCCAGATCGTGCAGATACCAGCCCATCCCGCAGTCATCAAAGTCGATCACCCGGGTTTCGCCGTTGTGCAGCAGCAGATTGGTCAGCCGCAGATCGGCGTGGATCAGGCCGTAACGATCCGATCCTTTGCCGAACTGCGCCAGCGCCTCGCCCGCCTGGGCGATCGCCTGCTCGACGATAGCGTGATCGGCAGGATGCAGATGCGGCGCATCCTGCCAGCGTCCCCAGTGACTCTGCGCGCTGGTCATGGTGTGGTGATCCCAGATGATGCGCTGGAAGCCCGCCGGCGGCTGCCACTGTTTGCTGTGCTGATGCAGCCGGGCCGTAATCTGTCCCAGCTGCTGAAAGGCGCGCGGGTCGACCTCGGTAGTCGGCATCTCGCCGTCAATCCAGTGAAACAGCACCACATAACGCTCGCCGCCATCGGGCAAACGCAGCGTCAGCACGCGCTCGCCCTGGCGGTCGGCTATCGCCTGCGGCACCACAATGCCGGTTTCACGTAGCGCATCCAGCCACAGCAGTTCGCTAAGAATATCCGCTTTTTGATGGTAGTCGCCGCGATGCAACCGCAGCGCATAGCGTCTGCCGCCCGCCTGAAGCAGGAAGGTGGCATTTTCCGAGCGACAGAGCAGGTGCAGCGTGCCCTGCAGCGCCGCGGGATAACGGCCCAGCGCCTGCTGCGCCAGTGCGGTGAGTTGGGAATCAGTCAGGTTGTCATATTGTTTAGCGCTCATCAGTCCGGCTCCTGGTCACTTGCGTCACCTCAGCATGCGTTGCCAGAACCTGTGCTGCTTGACCGCAGAGCAGTCAAAGTTGACCGCAGCGTGCATCTGGCCCGGTTGTTGCCTGTGAGTTGACCGTGGAGGACAGCATTGACCGCGCCGACGTCAAGTCGCGGCCCGCAAGGCAACGGCATTATCCCTTCACTGTAGCGTAAACCATGATGTGCGGTATCACTGCCGCGCTGCACCAACAACGACGGGGATAACAGTATGACAAACAGACTCAAGCCCACTCTGGGCACCCTGCATCTGTGGGGGATCGCGGTAGGCCTGGTTATCTCAGGTGAATACTTTGGCTGGAGTTACGGCTGGGCGGTGGCGGGCACGCTGGGCTTTCTGGTCACTACCGCGTTGATTGCCACGCTCTACACCTGCTTTATTTTCAGCTTCACCGAGCTGACCACCGCGATTCCGCATGCCGGCGGGCCGTTTGCCTACAGCCGCCGCGCTTTTGGTGAAACCGGCGGGCTGATTGCCGGTCTGGCCACGCTGATTGAGTTCGTCTTTGCGCCGCCAGCGATTGCGATGGCAATTGGGGCCTACCTCAACGTGCAGTATCCGGCGCTTAACCCGAAAACCGCCGCGGTCGGCGCTTACCTGCTGTTTATGACGCTCAACATTGTTGGCGTGAAACTGGCGGCGATGTTCGAACTGGTGGTCACGGTTCTGGCGGTGATTGAGCTGCTGGTGTTTATGGGCGTGGTGTCACCGGGTTTCAGCCTGGCCAACTTTGCCGCGCACGGCTGGGCCGGCAGCGACAGCTTCGGTATGCCGGCGTTTTCCGGTATTTTTGCCGCTATTCCGTTCGCCATCTGGTTTTTCCTTGCCATTGAGGGGGCCGCAATGGCGGCGGAAGAGGCAAAAGATCCGACCCGCACCATTCCTCGCGCCTATATCAGCGGCATTCTGACGCTGGTGGTGCTGGCGATCGGCGTGATGCTGATGGCAGGCGGCGCGGGCGACTGGCGCAAACTGTCAGACATTAACGATCCGCTGCCGCAGGCGATGAAAATGATTGTCGGCGAACACTCTAACTGGATGCACATGCTGGTGTGGATCGGCCTGTTTGGCCTGGTGGCCAGCTTCCACGGCATCATTCTCGGCTATTCACGTCAGTTCTTTGCGCTGGCACGCGCGGGCTATCTGCCGCCCGGGCTGGCGAAACTGTCACGCTTCCGGACCCCGCACCGCGCCATCATTACCGGCGGCGTACTGGGGATCGCGGCGATCTACAGCGACGGCATTATTAATTTGCAGGGAATGACGCTAACGGCAGCGATGATCACCATGGCGGTGTTTGGGGCAATTGTGATGTATATCATGAGTATGCTGAGCCTGTTCCGGCTGCGCCGCAGTGCGCCGCAGCTGGCTCGCAGTTTCCGTGCGCCCGGCTACCCGATTGTGCCGGGCATCGCCCTGCTGTTGTCGGTGGTCTGTCTGCTGGCGATGCTGTGGTTTAACCCGATCATTGGCGCGCTGTTCGTCGCCTTTATGCTGGTCGGCTATCTCTACTTCCTTGCGACCAAAGCCCAGCGCGATCGGGCACCACAGGACAGCATGCTGCTGGGTGAATAGCAGGGCGCGCCCCGCTATTCAGTGCTGATCAGTCGTTGAGCGGCCAGAGCCAGGCCGCTCCACGCACGCCGCTGGAATCGCCGTGATGAGCCTTAAGCACCGGGGTTTCGCATTCGCCGCCAAATACCCATTTTTTCATCAGCGTCGGCACGGTCTGATAGAGACGATCAACATTGCTCATCCCGCCGCCCAGCACGATCACGTCCGGATCGATCAGATTCACCACCTGCGCCAGCGATTTTGCCAGCCGCAGTTCGTAACGGCTCATCGCCAGTTCGGCGATCGGATCCTGCTGCGCCAGCAGCGATACGATCTCCGCACCTTTACGTGACACCCCGCTCAGCCGCTGATAATCGATGGCGAAACCAGTGCCCGAGACGAAGGTTTCAATACAGCCCTGCTGCCCACAATAACAGGGCACTTCCTGCCGATATCGCAGCTCATCCTCATCCATCCACGGCAGCGGATTGTGGCCCCATTCGCCGGCATTGCCGTTACCGCCGATGCGTGACTGACCGTTGATCGCCACCCCGGCACCCGATCCGGTGCCAATGATCACCGCAAACACCAGCGGCTGCCCCGCACCCGCCCCGTCGACCGCCTCAGAAACGGCGAGACAATTCGCGTCATTGGCGATGCGCACGTCACGATTCAGCGCATGCGCCAGATCTTTATCCAGCGGCTGGCCGTTGAGCCAGGTGGAGTTGGCGTTTTTTACCCGCTTGCTGTAGGGCGAAATCGTGCCGGGAATGCCGAGGCCGACGGTGCCGGTCTGCCCGGTTTTCTGCTCCGCCAGGCGGACCAGATCGACAATCGCCTGAACCGTTGCCTGATAGTCATCGCGCGGGGTGTTGACCCGGTGACGAAACAGTTCCTGCCCGGCGTTCGATAACGCAATTACTTCTGTCTTGGTGCCACCCAAATCAATGCCTATCCGCACGGTTTATTCCTCATTATTCGTTCAGGTGGAACATACAGTAGAAGGCGCCAGCCGGAAAGGCAATGAAACCACTCCGATGTTTCGCTATCATGCGCGCTGACTCTGTTAGACTTGTGCGCCCGATCGCGCCACGGTAAGGAATCCCGATGTTGTGGTTTAAAAATATGATGGTTTATCGTCTGAATCGTGACATTCCGTTGTCCGCAGACGAGATGGAAAAACAGCTCGACGCCTTCACTTTTTCACCGTGTGGCAGTCAGGATATGAGCAAAACCGGCTGGGTGCCGCCGATGGGCAACCGCAGCGATGCACTGACGCATGAAAACAACGGCCAGATCGTCATCTGCGCCCGTAAAGAAGAGAAAATCCTGCCGTCTCCGGTAGTAAAACAGGCGCTGGAAGCGAAAATCGACAAGCTGGAAGCGGAGCAGAGCCGCAAGCTGAAGAAGACCGAAAAAGATTCGCTGAAAGATGAAGTGCTGCACAGCCTGCTGCCGCGTGCCTTCAGCCGCTTCAGCCAGACCTACCTGTGGATCGACACGGTGAACAACCTGATTATGGTTGACTGCGCCAGTGCCAAAAAAGCGGAAGATACTCTGGCGCTGCTGCGCAAAAGCCTCGGCTCACTGCCGGTGGTGCCGCTGACGCTGGAAAGCCCGATTGAGCTGACCCTGACCGAATGGGTGCGCTCTGGCGAGGTGCCAGCCGGTTTCGCCCTGATGGATGAAGCGGAGCTGAAAGCAATTCTGGAGGATGGCGGCGTGATTCGCTGCAAGAAGCAGGATCTGGTGTGCGATGAGATCGCTAATCACATCGAAGCGGGCAAGCTGGTGACCAAACTGGCGCTGGACTGGCAGGAGCGCATTCAGTTTATGCTGGCCGACGACGGTTCAGTCAAACGCCTGAAGTTCAGCGACACGCTGCGCGACCAGAACGACGATATTGATCGTGAAGATTTTGCTCAGCGTTTTGACGCCGACTTTATTCTGATGACCAGCGAACTGGCTGCGCTGACCAGCAACCTGGTGGAAGCGTTAGGCGGCGAAGCCCAGCGTTAAGCTGGCGAAGCCCTGAAAGAAAATGGCCGCATTGCGGCCATTTTTTTATCCTTTCAGGTAGCGACAGAGATAAGAACTGGGTTCGCCAACCTGTAAATGAAATTCGCTGTGGCCCGGCACGTTGAACACCGAACCCGCTTCAAACCATTGCCACTCGGTTTCACCCGGCAGCAGCACCTTCAGCGACCCGCTTACCACGGTCATCTCTTCCGGCTGAGCAGTACCAAAGGTATATTCGCCTTCAGCCATCACGCCCACGCTGGCACGGCCGGTGCTCGCACTGTCAAAACCAATGGATTTAACTTTTCCGTCAAAATACTCACTAATGTTGAGCATAATACTTCCTCACAGCACATTAAGGTGTCTGGCAGTGTAGAAGGGAACTCGCTGATCTGTCACGCGAAATGATGGTCGTTTGTGATCTCTCACGTCAGCCCAGCAGTTCCGCCGCCAGTCTGGCCACCAGCTGGTTAGAGAGCAGTACCGGTACGCCAAGCTGCGCCTGCAACGCGGCCCGATGCTGCTGGTGATAGCCAATACAGTCCAGCACCACCAGCCCGACATCAGCAGCCTGCAAGGTGCGGGCCGCCGCTGCGAACACCTGGTCATCAGCCAGATAGGGGCTGGCGACGGCGAAACAGGGCGGCGTCGGTAACGGCTGCCATTTACCGGCCTGTTCAACGATCTGCTCCTCTACCGGCACCACAATGCCCACCCGTTGCTGCTGCACCAGCGCGCCGATCAGCGGCGGGATAATACGATCTGGCTCCAGCAGCAGTGCGCGCCGGGTGCGTAAGGCACCGAACTCGCCGGTACACAGCAGCAGAATGGTGTCGTAACCGGCCTGCTCCAGCGCACTGATTTTGCGCTGTAATCCCTGCTCCACCTTTGGTGCCGCCAGCCGCACCTGCTCACCGCTCTGCAGCCGGGAAACCAGGATCGCCTCGCCCGCCGCCGGAGCATACTGCGCCGCAATGTCGGCCGCGCTCAATCCATCCAGCAAGCCAGCATGGTCGGTAACGTCGTCCGGCAGATGCTGGCGCAGCAGCGGCAGAATGTCGCTGCGCGGTGACTGACCAATAGTCAGGGTGACCAGAGATTTGGCCATATCAGTGATTCCGCTGGCGCAGATGTCCCAAGCTGCCATACAGCGCGAGCAGCCGCGCATATTCTTCAGCGTCATAAAAGTGGCAGGTCTGGCGACCAAATTCTTTCGCCACTTCAACCGCAAATTTCGCCGCAGCGGCGATATCCACCTCATGACTGGCACCGGTACCGCAGCCCGGCACCACCGTTTCGGCAGTGATCGCCACCCCGACCACCGGCACATCAGTGGCGGTCGACGGTTGCAGAATGCTGTTCAGATGATAGATGCCGTTGCCGTAGGGGGTGATGTCCTGAGTGGTAATCGGAAAGGTGACGGCCGGACGACCGGTAGTCATCTCCATAATGCGCAGCAGATCCTCCGACACCCGCAGGATGTAACCCTCTTTCACCGTAGGCGACAGCGCAAAGCCCTTGTGGTTGATGATGCGGTTACCTTTGGTGGTGTCGATTGACAGGATCGCATCCACCCCCGCCATCACCTCATTATCGTTCATGGTGACATCGTCAATTGGCGAATCCATAAAATCGACCGGCTGATGCGGCCGGGTCGGCGCATCCGGGCAGATGTGGGTGGTGATAATCACATCACCGCTCAGGCGATCGCCATTGCTTTGCATCCGGGCCAGCTTCAGCGCACTGGCGATCGCCGCCACGGCCCCGTCCGCATCGGACACCATGCCGATACGGCCTGGACGCGCACCGATACCGCCAAGACGCCCGATAATGCCCAGCGTCGGGGCGTTGCCGCCACTGGCTTTGCCCTGGGTGCCAGGAATATCGATGCGGATAAAATCGGTACGGCCTTTGGGGCCGGTAACCCGGCTAAAACTGGCTTCCACCTGCGGATACGCGGCGAACAGGTCTACCACCTGCTGTCCATCAATCAGGGCGCTATCCAGTAACTCAAAAACCTGTAAGGTCTGCTGTAAACTCATGGTTAATCCTTAGCTATTTCTTACTGCTGCTGGCAAACAGCGAATTAAAGAAGCTGTACAGGGCATCGCCGGCAATAAAACCCGCCGCCATCACTTCCATCGGCGATCGGCCGCGCTCGCCCCAGACGCGAATGATCACGATACGCAGCGCGATCCCCACCACCACCGCCCAGCCGGCCATGGCGTTGTTGATCAATAAACCGGTGGCTAACAGCACGCCCAGCTGGCGTTTTGGTCCGCCGATCAGCTGAATAATTGCGCCTGGAATGGCCCAGATCAGCAGGTTGCCGGCGATGCCGGGCTCTGCGCCAGCCTGAATAGTTTTGGCATAGACCCGCGCGACCGGTGGCAGCAGATTGTCGGTGAAGAACAGTGTGTGGGCATACCAGACCAGCGGAATTGAGACCACGAAGGCGATCATCGCGGCGATCAGCTGAATACGACGGCCCCACAGCTCCTGCTGCATATCCGCGCCGTTGCCGCGCAGGATAAAGCCCGCCTTGAGGTCGTATCCCATATCGGCAAAGGCTGGCCCGGTCGCGGCGGTAAAGCCGCACAGCAGGCAGAGCGCCAGCGGCGGGAAGCCGATCAGAATACCGATAATCAGGGTGATCAGCGCCACCGCAAAGGCTGGAAACCAGCCGGAGTGCATGGCAGCAATGCCGACAATCAGTTCGTGAACGAAGGCGGCAAAGGCGGCGTAGAGAATAAACAGCAGCAGCATGGCCAGCCCCATCTCACTCCACAAGCCGCCAGCCAGCGCCAGCAGTGCCGAAATAATGATATAGCCCGCACTGCCCAGTCCTAGCGCCCGCTGCACTTCATTGCCGTTACGGCTGACCACCAGTGCGTCATTTTTGCGGCTGCGGATCACCATTACCACCTGAATCAGCGCCACCAGTCCGGCCCCGACCATAACGCCATGAGGAATATAGAGCGCGTTAATATCAATGCCGGCCACCGGCTGGGCATAGGCGCGCAGCAGGAAGCCAATGCCCAGCATCGACAGCGCCCAGATGTTGCCGATAAACGCGGTGCCAAAGGCGGACATCGGAATCTTCAGCATCGCGCCGACGATGCCGCCCACAATGCCCATCACCAGCAGCCAGGCCTGTCGTCCGCCTTTATCGCCCGCCTTAATCGCTTCTGCAGCCGCGACGCCCGGCGGCCAGGCATTGCTGGCCGGGAAGACGCGGGTATCAAACAGCCGATAGAGCAGCCAGGCATCCAGCAGCATGGCGGCACTGACGCCACAGAACAGCGGCAGCACCAGCTGTGGCTCGCCCAGCGCCCATGGGACAGCAATTGGCATCAGTAAGCTGTTAGCAGCACCGAAGGTGGCCGAGGAGATGGCGGTCTGCGCCAGGTTCTGAATCTCTATTGAGCGATAGCGGCGAAATGCCTGCAGTGGAATGCGCGCCAGTAACATCGCAAACAGCGCACCGATAATTGAGGTATTGGGCGTCACCCCAATGGTAGTGATCAACTGAATGCCAATAATGGCACCCGCAATTGACAGAAAAATTAAAACCAGCGCAACGCCAGCGTGCTTAATCGGATTGACCCGTTCCATCTATTCCCCTCTCCCTTCCCAGACGAAATGAAATAACGTTTTGCCAGCCCGCAGGCTTACGTCGTTGTTATATTTCACTGATCTGACACGCTGAATCGTTGCGGCAGCAGCCAGCGTGTGCGTACCGTCCCGGCAACGCCCCTGAGACGTGGGGAGGCCCGCACAGACAACCGAAGCGCTGCGTAAAGAGTGACGGTCAGATTAAAAGAAAAAGGCCCGAAGGCCTTTGTTTTTCCCTGGTGTGGCGAAATATTACGCCGATAAAATCGTTGTGACGTTACGCGCCGAATTTCCCAGCCATCTCTGCGGCGGTAGCGCGTAAGGCATCAAGCAGTGCTGGCGGGTAGCCCGGCTCAGTCTCCTGCGACAGAAACGACAGGCAGAGCGCCACCGTTTCGCCATGATGTTTGTTGTATACGATGACTGACAGCGAACTGATGCCAGGCAAGGTTTCATTGCGAGCCAGCGACCAGCCGTGCTGACGCACTTCAGCCAGTCTGGCACACAGTGCGTCGGGCGTTTGCGGCGAATTAGCTGAAACGACCTGCCAGTCATCACGGTAGCGCGCCTGCACCTCTTCATCGCTCAACCGGGCTAACAGCGCCCGGCCGGTAGAGGTTGCGGCAGCGGGCATCCGGCTGCCTGGCGGTGTCACCATCTGGGTGAAATGGCGACCGTGATACATGCGCATGACTAATATTTCGCGCCCGGCCAGCTTAGAGACATATCCCATGCAGCCGGTGCTTTCAGCCAGTCTGATCATCGCGGCAGAAACGCTATCGACCAGCGGTGCCGAGAGATAATGCCCGGCGGCGGCCAGCAGTACGCGCCCAATATGATAGCCGCGCGTTTCGGCATCCCGCTCCAGCAACCCCTGACTTTCCATCGTCGCCAGCAGACGCGAAACGGTGCTCTTTGGCAGCGTTAATGCCTCAACCACCTCACTAAACGTCAGGCCGACATGGCCCTGCGTCACGCCTTTTTGCTGGAACAGTCTGAGTACTGCGGCGGCGTTTTCGAGTGTGGTCATGCTGCGAGTTTCACTATATGGAACTGAGTTCCTGAATCGGATAAGTCGAAAATAAAGCGTTGCGCTGAATCGGTCAAGTCACAATTTTTAGCCCGGGTAATTGGCAAGCGGACAAAATACGGGCAGTGAAATGATTAGCGGGCCTTTATCTGGCGATGAGGCGATCGGGCAGGACAGAAATCAATGCAAAACCGGGTTCAGCAGGAAATTTGCACAGAATTGAAGGTCGGGTCGGCGGGCTTACAGGCTGGCGTCCCTGCCAGCGGCAACGTTTTACTCTTTTTCGACGTCTTCATAACGCAGTTTGGCGTCACGCGCTTCCTCTTCCGTTTCATGCTCACTGATTAACGAATTCGGTTTAGGATGGTCAGCACGCAGTTCGTACGACGTCACTTTGTTGGCTTCGGTGCCCTTTTCAACCGGCACAATGCGCGCTTCACGTGGATAGGGTGGTCTGGTCGGCATACGGTATCCCTCCTGGCTGAATAACTCTCTGTGAGACAGGCTAATGCCTGCCAGACAGTAAGTATAGACAACGGCGCCCGAAGCGGGATCAAAGCGGGAAAAATCTGAGGGTTAGCTGGCGCGCGCCAGTGAAAGAGAGTGCAGGATTTCATCAACCACGCCGTCGGGCGACTGCATGGCATTAACCTGATGATGGGCCGCCGCGCGGTATAAATGTGCGCGCTCACGCAGCACTTCTTCCATCTCGTCAGCGATAGGGCGTCCGGTTAAGGTCGGCCGCTGTGCGGTTTCCGGCTGACTCTCCAGCCGCTCTGCCAGCACATCAGGTGAGGCGCTGAGCCAGATAACGCGGCCCTGCTCCTGCATAAAGCGGCAGTTGTGTTCTGCCAGTACCATGCCGCCGCCGGTGGCAATCACCGTCAACGGTGCGGTAACCGCCTGCAGCGATTCGGTTTCACGGGCGCGGAAGCCTTCCCAGCCTTCAGCCGCAACAATTTCCGCCACGCTGCGTTGCGTCGTCAGTTGCAGGTGATGATCGGTATCGCAGAAGGCGTAGCCCAGCGCCTGCGACAACGCTTTGCCGACAGTGGTTTTGCCGCAACCGCGTGCGCCAATCAAAAAGATGGGTAGAGACATCAGGGCCGTTCCTCCGCCTGGCCGCGTGCTGCGGCTGCATGTTTAGCTCAATAATGCGACGCATGATAACTGGAAATCTTTTTTGCCTCTACCCATCAAGCATGATTTGCGCACCATCCCCGACAAACTTCGGATAATTCCTTTATTTTCAATGTGAAAACCATGCACGTTTTGTGCATCAGCGGCATCCGGTTACCTCCGCAACATTTGCTTACCGCCTCAATTTTACTTTGCAGCTTGCCGCCCCCATATACTGATCACAGTCGCAACAGGAGAGTCACCATGCAACGCGAAGAACAACAACTGATTGAAGGGCTATTCAGCCGTCTGAAACAGGCAGAAAGCCAGACTGCGGCACGCGATGCCGCCGCCGAACAACTGATTAACCAGCACCTGCAGGCACAGCCGGGCGCGCCCTACTACATGGCGCAGGCGATTTTGATTCAGGAAGCGGCGCTGAAGAAACTGAATGAGCGGGTGAGCGAGCTGGAGAGCCGCCTGGCACAACAGCAGCAGCAGCAGCCAGCGCAGAGCAGCGGTGGATTTCTGTCGGGCTTATTTGGCAGCGGATCGCGCCAGCAGCCGCCTGCTCAGCAGCAGCCGGCGTGGAACAGTGCGCCTCAGCAGCCTGCCCAGCCACCGCAGTATGCTAATGCCCCGGCCCCACGCGGCACGGGCTTCCTTGGCGGTGCGCTGCAAACCGCAGTGGGCGTCGCGGGCGGTGTGGTGATGGCGGATATGCTGACCAGCATGTTCCATCATTCCCAGCCGGAAGAGATTGTGAACATCATTAATGAGCCACCGCTACCGGAGGTGAATGACAACCTCAACACCTTTAACGGCGGTGATGACAACAGCTTCCTCGATCAGAACGCCGGCTGGGATAACGGCTTCGCCGACAACGGCGATCTCAACGATTTTGGCGGCAACGATTATGACGACGACAGCTTCGTCTGATTTTAGCGTTTCTGCTGCCTGAGCCAGCTGTCCAGCTCATTAGCAAATTGCTGGCGGTCACGCGGATTCATCGCCGCGGGGCCGCCGGTCTGCACCCCACTTGCCCGCAGGGTATCCATAAAATCGCGCATCGTCAGCCGTTCACGAATGGTGGCCGGTGAGTAGCGTTCGCCGCGTGGATTAAGCGCCGCCGCCCCCTTTTCAATCACTTCCGCCGCCAGCGGGATATCCGCCGTGATCACCAGATCGCCCGGCTGTGCCCGTCGGACAATTTCATTATCCGCCACGTCAAACCCCGCCGGCACCTGCAGCGTGCGCAGATAGGGCGAAGACGGCACGCGCAGAAACTGGTTCGCGACAAAGGTCACGGTGGTCGCCGTGCGGTCCGCAGCGCGGTACAGCACCTCTTTGATCACATTCGGACAGGCGTCAGCATCGACCCAGATAGCCATCATGATTCCTTCTTATCGGAGATAAGCCCCGATCTTGCCGCACTCCTGCGCAATGGCAAATTTTATTTGCAGCTCGCTGACCGGCCTGAACGCGGCTGACTTGTTATTCAGGCTGGCTGAAGTAAGCTAACCCGCACAGAACAGCGAACAATGACTAAGGAGACGGCGATGCTGGCAAAGAAAATTGGATTTATCGGCGGTGGCAACATGGCAAAGGCCATTATTGGCGGACTGGTCAACAGTGGCAAAATCGCGCCGTCTGATATCTCGGTTTTCGATCGTAAACCCGAGACTAACCAGGCGCTGGCTGAGCAGTACGGCATTAACGCCGCCGAGAGCGCAGAGGCGATGGCACGCGAGGTCGATATCCTGTTTGGCGCGGTGAAACCCAACGTCATCCTCAAAATTCTCAAGGATCTGACCGGCAGCCTGAAAAAAGAGGCGCTGGTGGTTTCCATTGCCGCCGGAGTGACGCTGGATTCACTCTCGTCGGTGCTGGGTTACGATCGTAAAATTATCCGGGCGATGCCGAATACTCCGTCGCTGGTGAGTGAAGGCATGACCTCTGTCACCCCTAACGCGCTGGTTGAACAGAGTGAAACCGATGAGGTGGTGGCGATTTTTGAAAGCTTCGGCAAAGCCGCCGTGGTGGAAGAATACCTGATCCATTCGGTGGTCGGCGTCAGCGGTTCTGCCCCCGCCTACGTGTTTATGTTTATTGAAGCGATGGCCGATGCCGCAGTGGCCGGCGGGATGCCGCGTGCCCAGGCGTACCAGTTTGCGGCTCAGGCAGTGAAAGGTGCTGCGCAGATGGTGCTGACTACCGGTAAACATCCAGCTGAGCTGAAAGATATGGTCTGCTCGCCTGGCGGGACCACGATTGAAGCGGTAAAGGTGCTGGAAGAGAAAGGACTGCGCTCGGCGGTTATCGAAGCGATGCAGCAGTGCATGGCGAAATCAGAAAAGCTCAGCCGCAGTTAAGGCCGTAAGTTAACGCCATACCAACAGAGCAGGCCAGCGCCTGCTCTGCTCTTTTCGCACCTCAGATCACTTCTGCTGCGCCTGATAAAGCGCCACCGCCTGCGCCACCGTCATCGGCTGCTGCATACGTTCGATCAGTTCCGCGGTCAGGGTGTAGAGACCGCATGAGCAGACCGCGGCCAGTTGCCCCTGCTGCCCATAAAACGCGATAAACGTTTTATCCGCCGGCGAGCCAAGCAGTTGGTACTCATCCCATTCGGCGGCATGGCCCAGATATTCATAGCGCGTGCCATATTGGGTGGTCCAGAAGAACGGCACACGGTCATAGTGCACCGCCTGATCCAGCATATTGCGCGCCGCCGTCTGTCCCTGCTGGTGCGCCACACGGTAGTGCTCAATGCGTAACGGTCCCTGCGCGGCCGGCCAGGTGGCGATATCACCGGCAACCCAGATGTTTTCTGCCACCCGCAGCTGAGTATCCGCCTGCAGGCTGCCATCCTCAGCGAGCGGTAAGTCATGAATAAACGGCGTGGCCGGTTTTACGCCGGTGGCAAACAACACCACATCAGCCGCCAGCTGTTGCCCCCCTTTCAGCCGCACCGCGGTGACATGTTTGTCGCCCTGCAACGCCTCGATCTCGCCGTGAACCCATTTGACGCCATTTTCCTGATGTAGCTGTAAAAAATAGCGGCCAATCTGTTCACCGAACTGTTTCACAAACGGCAGCGGCTGGCGGGCAATCACCGTGACGTCGATATTTCGATTACGCAGCGCCGAAGCCATTTCGGTGCCGATGAAGCTGTTGCCGACGATCACGATTTGCTGGCTGGCATCCACCGCTTTCAATAGTGCGTCGGTCTGATCTTTACTGCGCAGCAAATGTACGCCAGCCAGATCGCTGCCTGGCAGGTCAGGAAGCACCGGCGTCGCCCCGCTGGCGATCAATAATTTGTCGAACGACAGTGACTCGCCATTGTCGAAAATCAGCCGCTGCTGCTGGCTGTCGAGCCGGGTGACGGTGGCGGTGATGCGCTCAACGTGATCCATCACATCCTCTTTCAGCAGCTGCGGCACCTCGCTGATATCCATCTTGCCGGAGGGCACAAATTTGGTCAGCGCCGTCCGGTCGTATGGGGCATCCTGCTCGCGTTCGACCAGTACCAGCCGGCCCTTAAAGCCCTCATGACGCAGCCGCCACAGCGCGGCACTGCCGGCCGCCCCGCCGCCCAGCACCACGAAAACCGGCGCGCTTGCCCCGCTGCCAATCGGCGCAGCAGGCGACATCGCTTTAGGGTTCACCAGCACGTTGCCGTTTTCAATCCGCAGCGGATACTGCTTCAGATCGGCCAGCGCCAGCGGTTCACACATTCTGCCATCCGCCAGATCGAACGCCGCTTTATGCCACGGGCAGACCAGCCGATCGCCGCAGATAGCGCCCTGCTCAAGCGGTGCGCCAGCATGGGGACATTTCGCCTGGTAAGCACGCACACTCTCTCCGTCCCGGATCAGCAATATCTCCACCTCACCCAGTTTTTTTTTAACCGGCTGACGCTGTGGCAACTCGTTCAGGGCAACGGTAAATTGATAGTTCACGACATGGCTCCTTTTGCGTTCTGGTTATCGGATGCGCAGCAAAATATCCGCTGCTGCACAAACCCCTACAAACAGTAAGTGTGGCAAAGGAATCGCACGGCTCATGTCGGAATGTTAACGAGGCGGTTATCGAACTGATTTATCAGGAAATTTAATCACCGAAGGCGGCAAGCAAAAGGCGGCCACCCGGGTGGCCGGCAGGCGTCAGCTTTTTTTCAGGCACTGACTCATAAAGGTCTTACGGGCATCGCCCGCAAGCTGTTTATTTCCGGCTTCGCTGTTGCAGGTTTTCATTTTCATCTGCTGAGGCGACATGCCCGACAGCTTGCTGTCTTTCTTCAGACAGTCACTCATAAAGCTTTTACGGGCATCGCCTTTGAGGTTTTGTGAGCTGGCATGCTGATTACACATCGACATCTTCTCCTGCTGCGGCGTTTTATCCGCCGCGCTGGCAACACCGCTGACCAGCAGGCCCGCCATCACCATCGCCGTTAAACCGATTTTCATCGCTTCTTCTCCATTGTGAGTTCGCCATTCTGATTCTGGCAGTGATTAAGCAAAGCGGGGGAATTTCAGGCGGAACTGCTGCCAGGATCGCAAATCAGGCCAGCGCACACGCAATCAGACGCGCGGGTGCCTGAGCAGCCTGTCAATGTGATTACGCAGCAGCACGGCGTTTTCATCACTGGCGTCGGCAGCATTGTCCATTGCCGTTTCAATGCTGGAGGTAATGGCCTGATGCTGCTGCGGATCCAGCTTGCGCACCAGCGCGGTGACCACGATTTCCAGCGCCTCAATCTGAGCGACCTGTTCTTTTGACGCCTCTTCTTTTTCAGCCAGTTTAACCAGTAGTTCAGCAATCAGGTTTTTCATGCTGCGATCTCAGCAGAGAAGAAAAGCAGAAATTAGCATTGGTGAAATAAAAAAAACAGAGGGTAATCCCTCTTTTGTCAGGCAGTTAACCTATGGCACGTGGCGTGCGCATTTCCCGTTGCGGGCTGTTGATGCAGGCGAAACGTTTTGCCAGCGAAATGTGCCGTCGCGTAACGTTTCGCCCGCCTGAAACTGCCCGTTATGGGTTAACGCGGATCGACAAAACCGCGGCCCGGTCCACCGCCGTGTCCACCCCAGCCACCCCCACCGCCGCCCGGAGGAGGGAAAATACATCCGCTCAGCGCGGTAACCAATGCCACAACGGCAGTCAGCTTAATCAGTCGTACCATATCTACCTCAGGATGAAGAAACCGGGCTGAGTGTAGGGAGACGCCAACAGGCCGACAAGTGAGAATCCTCCGTATCGGGCGGCTATTCATCTTTGCTGACCAGGCTTAACGCTTTACAGCCAGTACGACGTCACAATCTCAACATCTGCCGGCCTTTCGGGCGCAGGGCGATCGGCTTATTTTGTTCAAAACGTTAAGGCGGACGCTTTACAGTCTGAAGATTTTTGCGCATTGTGAGCGCATTACAATTTAAGGAACTCATCATGTCCCAGGCCGCTTTTAATGACATTCTTTCCCGACGTGACTGGGAAAATCCGGTGATCACCGCGCTGCACCGGCTGGATGCGCATCCGCCGTTCGCCAGCTGGCGCGACGAGACCGCCGCGCGCGACGATTGCCCCTCGCCCTCACTAAAAAGCCTCAACGGGCAGTGGAATTTTAGCTATTTCACCCAGCCTGAAGCGGTTCCGGCCAGCTGGCTGCTGTCGGATCTGCCAGATGCCGCCACTCTTCCGGTACCGGCCAACTGGCAGATGCACGGCTACGACGCGCCGGTCTATACCAACGTGCAATACCCGATTCCGGTCAATCCACCCTATGTTCCGCAGGAAAACCCGACCGGCTGTTACTCGCTCACATTCATTACCGACGCGCAGTGGCAGGCTAGCGGCCAGACTCGCATTATCTTCGATGGGGTCAACTCGGCCTTTCATCTTTGGTGTAACGGCCAGTGGGTCGGCTACTCGCAGGATAGCCGTCTGCCGGCCGAATTCGATTTAACCGCCTGCCTGCGGCCCGGCAATAACCGGCTGGCGGTAATGGTGCTGCGCTGGAGTGATGGCAGCTATCTGGAAGATCAGGATATGTGGCGGATGAGCGGCATCTTCCGCGATGTCACCCTGCTGCATAAACCGACGGTCCAGCTGGCCGACGTTCAGCTGGAAACCCGGCTCAGCCCGGAATTTTCCAGCGCTGAGCTGCGGGCAGAGGTGAAGATAGCCTGGCCCGCCGCTGCCTGCGCCGATGTTCAGCTGCGCCTGACGCTGTGGCAGGGAGAGCAGCAGATAGCGCAGTGCCTGCAGGCCCCCGGCAGCGAGATTATTGACGAGCGCGGCCACTATCCGGAACGCGCCCTGCTGCGTTTGCGGGTGGAACAGCCCCAATTGTGGAGCGCCGAAACGCCGCATCTGTATCGCGCCACGCTGGCGCTGCTGGATAAAAATCAGCAGGTCATCGAAGTGGAAGCCTATGACGTTGGCTTCCGTCAGGTCACGATTGATAATGGCCTGCTGTGCCTGAACGGCAAACCGCTGTTAATCCGCGGCACCAACCGTCATGAGCACCATCCTGAGCGCGGTCAGGTGATGGATGAGGAGACGATGCGTCGCGATATTACGCTGATGAAACAGCACAATTTCAACGCCGTGCGCTGCTCGCACTACCCGAATCATCCGTTGTGGTACCGGCTGTGCGATCGCTACGGTCTGTATGTGGTGGATGAAGCCAATATTGAAACCCACGGCATGCAGCCGATGAACCGGCTTTCAGACGATCCGCGCTGGTTTGCTGCTTACAGCGAACGCGTCACCCGCATGGTGCAGCGCGATCGTAACCACTGCAGCATCATCATCTGGTCGCTGGGCAACGAGTCGGGACACGGCAGCACCCATGACGCGCTCTATCGCTGGGTAAAAAGCGCCGATCCGAGCCGCCCGGTCCAGTATGAAGGCGGCGGTGCCGACACCGCGGCCACCGACATTATTTGTCCGATGTACGCCCGGGTCGATCAGGATCAACCCTTCCCCGCCGTGCCGAAATGGTCGCTGAAGCAGTGGATTAGCCTGCCGGGTGAAACCCGTCCGCTGATCCTGTGTGAATACGCGCATGCGATGGGCAACAGCTTTGGTGGTTTCGCTAAATACTGGCAGGCCTTTCGTCAGTTTCCCCGCTTACAGGGCGGCTTTGTCTGGGACTGGGTCGATCAAAGCCTGACCCGCTATGACCAGCAGGGCCAGCCGTGGCAGGCTTACGGCGGCGATTTTGGTGATAAGCCTAACGACCGCCAGTTCTGTATGAACGGACTGGTGTTTGCCGATCGCACTCCGCACCCGGCACTGTTTGAAGCGCAGCGCGCTCAGCAGTTTTATCAGTTCGGGGCCGATGCGGCCGATCCGTTCAGCGTGACCGTCAGCAGTGAATACCTGTTCCGGCACAGCGACAATGAAGTGCTGCGCTGGTGCATTGAGCAGGCAGGCGAGCGGGTGGCGGAAGGTGAAGTGCGGCTGGACCTGGCGGCGCAGGGACGGCAACGCATTACGCTGCCGTCGCCCGCCGGGTTGCAGGGAGAATGCTGGCTCAATCTGGCGGTCCATCAGATTGAAGCCACCGACTGGAGCCCCGCAGACTGGTGCGTCGCCTGGCATCAATGGCCGCTACCGTCGACGCTGGAGCTGCCATCACCGCCTGAAGTGGGTAATGCGCCGCGACTGCATGAGGAGGATGGCAACATTCACGTCACCCATCAGCAGCAGCGCTGGTGCTTTTCACGCCACAGCGGTGAACTGACGCAGTGGTACGTTAATCAGCAACCGTCGCTGCTGTCACCGCTGCGTGACTGCTTTATTCGGGCGCCGCTGGATAATGACATCGGCACCAGCGAAGCTGAGCGGGTCGATCCCAATGCCTGGGCAGAGCGCTGGAAAGCCGCCGGTTATGACCAGATGACCTGCAGCCTGGTGTCCATCGAAGCCAGCAGTCTGCCGCAGTCGGTGCAAATCGACACGCTGCACGGCTGGTACGCCAACGGCCAGCTGGCCTTTATCAGCCGCAAACGCTACCAGATTAGCGCCGGGGGCGAGATGCAGATCAGCCTGTCCGTTGAGCAGTCACGTGGCCTGCCGCCGCCCGCGCGTATCGGCCTGCGCTGTCAGCTGGTTACGATACCGCAGCATGTCAGCTGGCTCGGACTGGGCCCACATGAAAACTACCCCGATCGCCAACTGGCTGCCCGATTCTCACGCTGGCAACAGCCGTTGCAGCAGTTGACGACACCCTATGTTTTTCCGAGTGAAAACGGGTTGCGAGGCGGCACCCGCCAGCTCGACAGCGGCAGCTGGCAGGTCAGCGGAGATTTTGCCTTTTCGCTCAGCCGTTTCAGTCTGGAGCAGTTACGCGACACCTCACATCGCCATCTGTTGCAGCCCGAAGCGGGCTGCTGGCTGCATCTGGATCTGCATCATATGGGCGTGGGCGGCGATGATTCCTGGAGTCCGAGCGTCAGTCCTGAGTTTTTGCTGACTCAGCAGCGCTGGCAGGCGACGCTGACGATTTGCCAGCCGACGCCGGCAGAGACGTTTTCGGACGCCGATAAAAGCGCTTCAGAAACACCACGTTAATCAGCACCACCACGGCGGTGGCGAAGAAGACCCAGCGGAAGCCCGCCACCGCCGACACCGCTGCGCCGAGCAGCGGACCGGCGACATTGCCCAGATACATGAACGACTGGTTATAGCCAAAGATACGGCCGGTGATGTTGTCGCGTGAATGGCGCACCAGCAGCGTCTGCACCGCCGGCATCATAGCGCCATCGGCAAATCCCAGCAGGAAACGCAGCACTCCAAGCTGGGTTGCGCTGGTGACAAATGACATGGCGACAAACAGCAGCAGCGAGATCACCATAGTGGCCAGCAGAATTCGCTGGGTACCGATGCGATCGCCTAACCGCCCCAGCCGGGGCGCGGCGAGCAGGGCTGACACGCCCGGCAACGCCGCGATTACGCCGCTGAGAAAGGCGATATTCTCTGCGGTGGGTGCCAGTTCACGCACAAACAGCGTCAGGATCGGGTTCACCGATCCGTTGCACATCTGAATCACCATGGTGGTGAAAAACAGACAGATCATCAGCTTCGGGTTATCCAGCGAACGGAACACCTCGCGCCCGCTGAGCTTATCTTTTTTGCTGACCGGGATGTAACCGGTCTCTTTAATCAGGAACAGCGTGACCAGGAAGCTGACCATCAGCAGCACCGCGGTGACGATAAACACGGTGCGTAATCCGACCCAGTCCGCCAGCAGGCCGCCCAGCATCGGGCCGAGGATCACCCCGCCAATCTGACCGGTGGAGACGCAGCTCAGCGCCCAGCCGCTGCGTTCACGCGGCACCTGCGCCGCCACCAGCGCCATGGCATTGGGAATATAGCCGGAGGTCAGCCCCATCAGCGCACGCAGCAACAGCAGTTGCCACGCCTCGGTGACAAACGCCTGCAGCAGGATCACCACCCCCATGCCAAAGGCGGCACGCAGCAGCATCAGTTTGCGGCCTTTTCGATCCGCCAGGCTGCCCCACAGCGGCGCGACGGCCGCCGAAATGACAAAGGTGATGCTGAAGGTCAGCCCCGACCACAGGCTGAGCGACTCGCCGCCGCTGACGCCAAGCTGTTCCAGGTAGAGCGGCAGAAACGGAATGATCTGGCTGATCGCCAGGCCGGTGAAAAAGCAGCCAAACCAGACCGAAATCAGGTTAATTTTCCAGGGTTCAATTACGCGTGGCATCAGCAGAAGGTTTGCAGCAAAGGGAAGCTTAAGTTTACCGCGCGCCTGACTTTGCCAACTGACAAAACATGGCACAGACGGTAAAACGCTGTTTTCCGCTTTGATTCAGCATACTGCCTGGCACAAATTTTCCTTCTGCCAGGATTTACAGCAGCTTCCGGTGGCAAAACCGGCCTGTAGCGCATCGGGCAATAATCAGTATGAAAAAATATTTCAGCCTGTTACTGACAATTATCCCCCCCGGTTCTATGTTTAAAAAACCGCCAGTCTGGTGCGGTGCGTCGATCATTCTGACTGACGCAGTAGCCTCACAATGATGGTGCCCGCCGTCAGTAAGATCTGAGGTGACCTGATTCAATGGAGAGAAACCCAGCCCTTGTGCCACGGCGTAAGGGGCGTTGTTGTTTTAGCGGAGGTAGGGAATGAGAGTGCAACCTAACAGCGCCAGCCGAGCTATCACCGACTATTTCAATAGCCCGGACTGGCGGATACCGCCTGAGTCTGACCTGCTGGCGGTCATACTGCGTGAACTGATGGAGGCGGGACAGCCCGCCACCAATAAGACCATCGTCGCGCGGGTGATCGACAAACTCGAGGTCGAAGGCGATGAGACGCGGCTACAGAATTACCGCACCCTGCTGGCGCAGCTGATGGAAACGCGGCCGGAAGAGTAGTCGTTTATTTCACCCAACGCAGCCGATCGGCTTCACTGACGCTGGCGCGCCCGCTGCTGCGCTGGAACAGACAAAGCTCCCGCCCACGCTTATTCCGCAGCTGTGGCTGCGGATAGCGGCCTTCCAGCAGCAGTACGCTGTATCCCACGCTATCGTCATAATCGATAATTTCGCCGAGGACTCTGGCCTTGCTCAGCGTGCTGGCGTTGATACAGGCCTGCGTCATCACCTGATGACTCTGCTGCCAGGCAGTGTCGGTTGAGGCGTAAGCCAGTGACGAACCGAGGAGTAACACGGGCAGGAACGCCCCGATGATCCGCTGCATTTTTGCTCCTTTATCGCACCGACGGCGATAAAAAAATTCCCGCCGGAGCGGGAATAAACAAGACGAGCATTGTCTATGGAGAGTGACGAGGAAGTCTCTTAAACGCCTCTCTATCTTCGCCTGCCGTTATGACAAGGCTATGACAAAACGCCCGATTCAGGCTTAACCGCAATAAACCTGGCTGATATTGCCGCTCTTATCGGCCAGGAAGTTCAGCCGGCTGAGGTTGAAATCCATGGTGACGGCAGAATTATACGGGATAGCCCGCACCTTCTGGTCAAAATGCTGCCCCTGCAGTGAGGTTAACGGTTTTCCGACATAATGCTGATACTGCGAGGCACCGCAGCGGTCCGCTTCCGGATCCTGCGGCGCGCTGGTGGTGTCGGGTTTGCTGGCAGATTGACAGGCCGCTAATGTAAACAAACCCACTACCAGCAGCGCTTTTCCATAATGTTTCACGTGTGATCTCCTGTTGGACGTGTAAAACCCTGCCCCAAGAGTAGCAAAGCGCGCCCGCTGAGCTGAACCCTAAAAAAGTAAAGTTATCCCCGCTGACGCCTCTTTCGCCAGGCTATCAGCGTTAATTTTTAAGATTAATCGCACTAACTGTGCAAAAAGACGGCAGTCAGCGGCTAAAATACTTAAGAATATTCTGAGGTCCAGAGAGGTGAAATCATGGAACTTATCATTTTTATCGTCTGTGCCATGCTGATGACCGCCGTGGCCGTTAAAGTCCGCTAAGTCTGCTCTGGCGGGCTTTGCGTGGTTCTTTCCAGAAGCGTGCTGAATGCGGCCAGCGGCATCGGTCGACCGAGGAAGTAGCCTTGCCCCTCTTCGCACGACAGCAGCTTAAGCTGATTCAGTTGCGCTTCTGTCTCAATTCCTTCTGCGGTAATGGTTAACGCAAAGGCGCGCGCCAGCGCAATAATCCCTGCCACCACCGACTGCGCCTGTTGCGACTCCGGAAAATCTTTCATCCATGAACGATCGATCTTCAGACCGTTGAACGGGAAGGTTTTCAGGTAACCCAGCGCAGCATAGCCAGTGCCAAAATCGTCAACCGTCAGCCGCACGCCCAGCGAACGCAAGCCCTGCATCACTTCCAGCGCGTGCTGGGGATGTTCAAAGGTGACATTTTCGGTAATTTCCAGCTCCAGCCGCGTCGCGGGCAGACCGGTTAGCGCCAGCGTATTCGCCACCCGCTGAACCAGGTCGCTGGTACGAAACTCCATCGGGGAAATATTGACCGACACGTAGCGATCGCCTCCCCACCCCAGCGCATCTTCACAGGCGCGCATCAGGACCCAGTCGCTGATGGTGGCTATCAGCCCACTCTCTTCCGCCAGTGGAATAAAACGATCCGGCGTGATCCATTGATCGGGCGCGATCTGCCAGCGGATCAACGCTTCTGCGCCGGCCAGCTGTCCGCTCAGCAGCTGATAGCGCGGCTGATAGTGCAGCCGGAATTCGTTGTTCTTTAGCGCTTTCTCAATACGCTGTGCCATGTCGCGCTTACTGTTGCGCTGGCTGGCCATCTCGTTGGCGTACCAGACCCACTGATTGCGTCCGGCTTCGCGCGCCTCATTCAGCGCAATGTCGGCCATCCGCAGCAGCGCTTCCGGGTGACTGGCATCCTGCGGGGCACAGGCGATGCCGAGGCTGGCGGTGAGGTAGTGAACATGCTGGCCGGTGGTGATCGGCTGCTGAACGTCGTGTACCAGCTGGGCGCAGCGTTCATCAACCTTGTCACGACTGCCTTCACGCAGCACCAGCACAAACTCATCGCCGCCCAGCCGCGCCGCCAGCTCATGCGGCCCGATACAACTTTTCAGGCGCTGGGCCATCTGATTCAGCACGCCATCGCCCGCCGCATGGCCCCAGGTTTCGTTGATTGGCCGGAATTGATCGAGATCGAGGCTGATAATCATCAGCGGACTGGTTTCGTCGGCCAGTTCAAGATGGTGCGTCAGGAACTCCTGCAGCTGCACGCGGTTGGGCAAGCCGGTTAATACATCATGACGCGACAGGAACTGAATACGCGCTTCGGCCTCCATGCCCTGGGTAATGTCTGACACCGTACCGCGAAAACCGATGCAGCGCCGATCGTGCCAGACGGTTTTCGCCACCAGCTGACCAATTCGCCGCTCACCGTGCGCCGACATAAACTGGCAGCGCAGCGGCATCGGTTGCGGCTCCTGCTCCTGGCGCAGTAGCCAGGTGACCAGCGAATGGCTGGGGTGGGTCAGTAAGTGATCGATATGACGTCCCAGCCAGTGCGAGATTTCATGGCCGGTTACGGTGTGGAAACGCGCCGACAGGTAGATCAGGCGGCCCTGTTCATCGGTCTCCCAGATCCAGTCCGATGCGGCTTCAGCCAGATCGCGGAAGCGGGCCTCGCTGTTTGCCAGTTCCTGCTGACTGATGGCCAGCATAGCAAAGCGTCGATCGGAGAGTATGGCGTTGTACAGCGCGTGTCGGCTGACGCGACGGGTAATCATTCCGATAATAATCGCCATCATCACCAGCAGCGGCAGCAGGAACCATATCAGCCCCATGCCCGGCATTTTCGGCGTCCAGCGCAGCACCATCGGCGGGCTGCCTGCAATCGGCTGCAGCATCCTCGGTTCGCGTTCAGCATCCATCGCGCTGCTGGCCAGCCGCGGTCCGCGCACGTCCAGCGCCGCACCCAGTTCGTTCAGCTTGGCGGGGGTAAACAGATTCACGAACACCATGACCGACGGCGGTCCCGATTTCAGCGGCAGCGCAACGACTTTACCGCGGCTGATCGGCGCGGCGACCACGATGGCTGCCTGGCGGTTAATGATGGCATTACGCACCAGAGCAGCGTTATTGAGCTGACGTGCCGCCGCAATCATCGCGCGGCTCTGACTGCCGAGCCAGGCCTCCAGCGGCGTATCAGAGAGCTGGCCATTAATCACGGCGTAGCGGGTGCGTCCGTCACCGTCGACCACGAACACGCCCTCGTAGTGATACTCCTCATACAGGCCCGGTCCAAAGTTCTCTTCGTCGTAGGCCCAGACGGTATTCACCGTCAGGTGCAGATTACGCCAGGCTTCGCTCCAGAACGCATAGTCGCGGATATCAGTGATCATCGCGTCCTGACGACTTTTCCACGCCTGCTGCATCAGCAACTGGTCGCGCGCCATCGACGCGCTATTCTGCCGCTGGGCGATGGTCAGCACCATCAGCATCGACAGTATCAGCACACCGAACAGCAGCAGCGAAAGCGTGCGCAGGCTGCGCCGCGTAAAGCGGACAGTGCGATCTTCCGATGCGTGCGCAAAGGAGGGTGACGGCGGTGCCGGAGGGTCAAAAGTCATTAAAAGTACTCACTACACGACATAAAGTCCGTTGGGGATATCAGGCCCGCCCGGTGAAGCGCCGAGCTGACACGATTTGTTTCCTCAGTTATCGGCCCATGCCGTCGGGTGTTTAGTCTGCGATTAAAATTTAGCGCTTAAATATTGTGTCATTGGCTGACTCGACAGCGATCAGGCGCATTGCTACTATGCGCTAACCTTCGCTGGCTGGGTCGCCTATGAATACCAATTCCGACAGAGTGACACTGACGCTGTTCTACGTCGGCAGCTTTGTGGTCTATTACCTTGTCACCATGCTGATCACGCTGTTCCCTAATTACGGCGTGCTGCGTAATGACGGTCTGCTGGTGCCGGTGCTCTGTTTGTTTGAATTTGCGGTGATCTATCCGCTCTACCGCTTTTACTGTCAGCGCCGCACCGATTTGCCGCTGGGTGAACTGCGTGCGCTGCAGACGCTGCTGTTTACCGGCGCGCTGTTTGTGCTGATGGCGGCACAGATGCAGTTTATGCAGCCGGAAGGCTGGCTGGTGATGCAGGCGCAGCAGGGACGTAACTCGTTGCTGATTCTGCTGCTGACGGCGGTGCTGCTGGCCCCGGTATTTGAAGAGGTGCTGTTTCGCGGTTTTCTGTTGCAGGCTTTCCTGCTGTGGGCACCCCGCAGTCGCTTCGCCTGTATGTTGCTCACCTCGCTGCTGTTCGCGGTGATGCATACCCAATACGTTCACTGGCAGACGATTATCGCACTGACGCTGTTTTCGCTGCTGCTGTGCTACGCGCGCTTACGCAGTAATAGCCTGGCGCTGCCGATTTTCCTCCACACCCTCAACAACCTGATCGCCCTGCTGCCTGCCTGGTATTTCGCGGGCTGAGGGTGCCCGGTTCTTTCGCCTGCCGTCCTGTATCGCTGTCAGCCTTCCGGCCTGCGGCTGGCTATAGCTCGGGCGGGTAATGCTGCCCCCGACGCGTTTGACTATACTGGATCAAAAAAAGGGATAAAAAGCACCACAGTCCGGACCACCAGACCGTGCAAAGGAGTCGATCTATGTTAATTGGATTTGTGTTATTAGTGAGTGCGTGCGGCTACGATGCCTGTGAGGCTTTGCCGGTTTCGGAGCACATCTTTCCGACCAAAAGCGCCTGTGAAACCATGGCGAACCGTATTCATAAAGTCAGGCCCAACGTGGTCCTGCTGTGCGGTGAAGTGCATCGTTAAAACAGGACCAACTGCAATAAACCGGCCTGTAACGTTGCAAGCTGACGCTTTAGCGTACAAAATATGAGCTGTTGTTGACTATTACCGTAGTGAATCCCATGAAAACATCACGTCCCCGTCGTCCAAACGGACGCTGGGTTTATTACATTTTGTATGATGGCATTCTGTGGCCCTGCCCGGTTCGCTGGGAATGGGAGAGCGGCTTCGGCGGCTGGTTGCCGTTTTACTATACGCCAACCTTTGAGTTTGTGGTCGGCGACCCACGCAAGGCGTATCGCATTGCGCGCAGCGACGTGCGTGCCCGGCGGCGGGAAGACGCCTGCGTTTAATCGGAATAGTTAACGGTGTGGAAAAGCCTATCTTCAGGCGACGACATTGCCACCGCAGCGTGAAAAGGCTTACGCTCCTGCCAGGCTATTGCCACGGCAGCCAGGAGGCGGTCAGCAGGAAGTGAATCGCTTCAAGTACCAGTATTACCATCAATAATATGCCCAGCTTATGGCGGCAGATCCTGTTCATCCGGTCAGGCCCAAATCATCGCAGCCCAGCGTATCAGCAATAGCGCGCCACAGATGCAAAACAGAACCAGCACCATTTTCCAGTGCTTTTTTGCCGCCCGATACTTCGTCACATCGGTTTCCTCCCTGTCAGAAAGCGAAGATGCGCCACAAGGCGCATCTGATTCGGTCAGCTGCAGGACCGGTACTGCGTAGCATAACGCCCCGGCCGCAAAAAGGCGACCGGTGGACAGCATCAGTTATTCAGGGTGTAATCCAGCGTGATTTCCGCATTCAGCACCTGAGAAACCGGGCAACCCGCTTTGGCTTTATTGATGATCTCATCGAAAGTCGATTCATCAATGCCTGGCAGCGAAATAGTGCTGGTCAGCGCTATTTTGGTAATGGCGAAGCCGTCACCTTTCTTATCCAGCGAGACGTCCGCAGTGGTGTCGATACTTTCTGGCGGATGACCCGCCTGGCCCAGCATCAGCGATAACGCCATGGAGAAACAGGCCGCATGCGCCGCACCAATCAGCTCTTCCGGGTTGGTGCCCTTCTCGCCTTCAAAGCGGGTGTTGAAACCATAAGGTTGCTGGCTCAGCACGCCACTTTCGGTGCTGACGGTGCCTTTGCCCTTGATATCGCCTTCCCAGTGCGCCGAACCTTTCTTATGAATGGTCATGTTATTCCTCCTGTTGGTAAAGAAGCTAAGTATAGACAACGCCTGCGTTTTCGCCGGTTAACTTACTGCGCGCGGCCGTGGCGGGGTGCTCTGCGGGTTCAGCACCGCCTCGGCCTGCACCAGCGACTCACGGGTGATCTCGCTGATTGACTTCGCCCCGGTCAGGGTCATCGCAACCCGCATCTCTTTCTCAATCAGATTGAGCAGGTTTTCCACGCCACGCTGGCCGTGGGTCGCCAGCGCATAGATAAAGGCCCGTCCCAGCAGGACGCTGTCTGCACCGAGCGCAATCATCCGCACCACATCCAGACCGTTGCGGATACCGCTGTCGGCCAGAATGGTGATATCGCCTTTCACCGCATCAGCAATGGCCGGCAGCGCACGTGCGGACGACAGCACGCCATCCAGCTGGCGTCCGCCATGATTGGAGACCACGATACCGTCAGCGCCAAAACGCACCGCATCACGCGCATCCTCCGGATCGAGGATCCCTTTGATCACCATCGGGCCATCCCAGAATTCACGGATCCACTCCAGGTCTTTCCAGCTGATCGAAGGATCGAAGTTGTTCGCCAGCCAGCCGATGTAATCTTCCAGCCCGGTCGGTTTACCCAGATAGGTTGAAATATTGCCCAGATCGTGTGGCCGTCCCTGCAATCCGACATCCAGCGCCCACTGCGGATGGGTGACCGCCTGCCAGTAGCGGCGCAGCGCCGCATGGTTACCGCTCATACCGGAGTGCGCGTCACGGTAACGCGCCCCTGGCGTCGGCATATCAACGGTAAACACCAGCGTCGAGCAGCCGGCGGCTTTGGCGCGCTCCAGCGCATTACGCATAAACCCGCGGTCGCGCAGCACGTAGAGCTGGAACCACATCGGCCGGTTAATCTGCGGTGCGACCTCTTCTATCGGGCAGACGGATACCGTCGACAGAGTAAACGGAATCCCTTTCAGCGCCGCCGCTCGCGCCGCCTGCACTTCACCCCGACGGGCATACATACCGCACAGGCCGACCGGTGCCAACGCCACCGGCATTGACAGCGTCTCATTGAATAATTTCGTTTCCAGGCTCAGCTCTGACATGTTCTTCAGAATGCGCTGGCGCAGCGCCACGTCAGAGAGATCCTCGACATTCCGGCGCAGGGTGTGCTCGGCATATGCGCCGCCATCAAGATAGTGGAACAGGAAAGGCGGCAGGATGCGTTGCGCGGCGGCGCGATAGTCACTGGCAGCAGAGATAATCATCAATCAGATTCCTTACGGTTACGTAATTCAGTGTCCGGTAAGCGGGTGATGCGCGCCTGGCGCGCCTCATCCTCATGCAGATTTTTCATCGTGGTGTGTACAAACCCGAGGTGCTGCATCGCCGCCTGGCGTGCGCCCTCGGCATCCCCGGTGAGAATGGCGTCGAGCAGCGCCTGATGTTGCTCCGTCAGCCGGGCGAATATCGCCGGCTGGGTGTACATCCGCTGGCGGCTTTGCATCACCGAGGATTGCAGCAGTTCGAAGAAACCGCGCATGGTTTGCAGCAGCACCAGATTATGAGAGGCCTCGGCAATCGCCAGGTGAAAGCGCACGTCAGCCTGAGCGGCAAGGTCAGGATCGTCACTCTCTTTCAGCTTCAGCGTAGCGTCGAAGGCGTACTGCAACCGCTCGCGATCCGCTTCGGTGGCGCGCAGCGCTGCGTGCCAGGCGGTGCTGGCTTCAATCGCATGTCGTGCCTCGAGAATGTCGTAGCGATAGTCAGGATCGTCGCGTAACAACTGGCGAATCGGTTCAACGATGCGCTGTTCCGACCAGGGTTCCAGCTGTTGCCGCACCCAGGTGCCGCCGCCGCGCCGGCTGATCAGCATCCCGCTGCTGATCAGCTGCTGTAACGCTTCACGCAGCGATGAGCGCGACACCCCGAGTTCGGCCGAGAGTTGTCGCTCAGCAGGCAGACGCATGCCTGGTGTCAGTTGATGTTCAGTGATGTACGCCCGGAGGCGCGTCACCAGCGGATCGGAAACATTATTCATGGAATCATCCACGGGAAGACGTAGGCCTGCAGCGTGGTAATCACGCCGACCATGCAGGTAAAAATCAGGCTGTGTTTAACAGTAAAGCGGAACAGGTCAGACTCTTTGCCAACCAGTCCGACCGCCGCACAGGCGATGGCGATCGACTGCGGCGAGATCATCTTGCCGGTGACGCCGCCGGTGGTGTTGGCCGCCACCAGCAGCACGTCCGACACGCCAATCTGCTGCGCGGTGGTGGCCTGCAGCGCGGCGAACAGCGCATTTGACGAGGTATCTGAGCCGGTCAGAAACACCCCGAGCCAGCCGAGGAACGGCGAGAAAAAGGTAAAAGCGTGACCGGTATGCGCCAGCGCTAACGCCAGCGTGGCTGACAGGCCGGAGTAGTTAGAGATAAAAGCAAAGGCCAGCACCATGCCAATCGAGTAGATCGGCAGCGCCAGCTCTTTCAGGGTTTCACCAAAGGTCTGCAGCGCAGCCCTGGGCTTCATCTTCAGGTAGAACACCGCGACGACCGCCGCAATTAAAATCGCGGTGCCGGTGGCGGAAAAGAGATCGAACTTAAAGATGGCCGGATAAGGGGTGGCGCTGCTTACCACCGGCGGCATGCGCGCGACGCCCTGGTGCAGCAACGGCACCGGCAGGTTCAGCACCCAGTCAGCCATCGCGCCGCCTTTGGCGAACAGCGCTTTAAACGGTGGAATGCTCCACAGCGTGACGGTGGCGGTCAGAAACAGGAACGGCATCCAGGCGCGCACCACCTGCCCGAGCCGGTATTTTTGCTGCAGAACGGATGAGTCAACCGGTGATGCATCGCCATTCTCAAAGCGGAAAATACGCACCGGCTTCCAGACGCGCAGAAACAGCGTCAGCGAAATCAGCGAGGCCAGAGACGAGATGATATCCGGCAGTTCCGGCCCGAGGAAGTTGGAGCTGAGGAACTGGGCGATAGCAAACGAGCCACCAGCCACCAGCACCGCCGGCCAGGTCTCTTTAACGCCGCGCCAGCCATCCATGATCGCCATTATCCAGAACAGCACGATCAGCGTCAGCAGCGGCAACTGCCGCCCGGCCATCTGCCCGATGGCGAAGCTGTCGAGTCCGGTCACCTGCCCGGCCACAATAATCGGAATGCCCATCGCGCCAAAGGCGACCGGCGCGGTATTCACAATCAGGCACAGCCCGGCAGCGTACAGCGGATTAAAACCCAGCCCGACCAGCAGCGCGGCGGTGATCGCCACCGGCGCACCAAAGCCGGCGGCTCCTTCAAGGAATGCGCCAAACGAGAAACCAACGATCAGCATCTGCAGACGTTGGTCAGGGGTAATCGACAGGATTGAGGCGCGGATAATATCGAACTGGCCGGTTTTGACCGAAATTTTGTAGACGAACACCGCCGCCACAATGATCCAGGCGATTGGCCACAGGCCATAGAGAAAGCCGTAAACCACCGACGCCAGCGCCTGCGCCACCGGCATCTGATAGAGAAATAGCGCCACCAGCAGCGCCAGCCCCACGGTGATGCTGGCGGCGAGGTAGCCTTTCAGCCTGAGTTTGATCAGCGCGAAGAAGAAAAACAGAATCGGAATCAGAGCCACCAGGCTTGAAAGCCAGATATTGCCCAACGGATCGTAGTTTTGTTGCCACAGCTGCATGCCGCTATCTCCAGAGGAAGAGGAAACGTGGTACGCGTACAGCAGCCTGCCGCGCACCATCAGCCCGATGCGATATTTGGTCTGACCAAAAATCACATCCTCAGGCCTTATGGCAACAGATAGTTAATGCATTGTTAATTCAAGGCAACAAAAGCGGCGTAAATTTTCCCGTTGTGTGAAGCACAGAAAAATTTTGCCGCAATTGGTAGGACCAAAATCAGTGATGCTGCTCGGGAAAGGCCTGCGGATAGCTACGTGGATGAAACCGCAGGTTAAGCACGATCAGCACCAGCGTCACCGTCGCCTGTAACAGCCAGACGCTGCTGAAATCATCGGACAGCGTCCGCAGCTGGCCAGCGATGAACGGCATGCTGCCAGCGATCATAAAACCGATGCCCTGCATAAACGCCACCAGACGCGCACCCGCCTGTGGCTGTGCCAGATGATCCAGCGCCAGTACCAGCGCCAGCGGGAACGCGCCGCCGAGCCCGACCCCCGCGATCCCGGCCCACAGCCACGGTGCCGCCTGCGGTGCCAGCAGGAAACCGAGCATGCCGCAAAGCTGCAGCGTCAGGGTCAGCAGCAGCAGCGGCCGGCGATCGTTACCGCGTGCCAGCAGCGGCAGCAGCAGTGCGCCTGTTACCTGACAACCAATCATCATGCCCAGCAGCGAGCCACCGGCCTGTGCGCTCCAGCCCAGCTGATGATAGAAGTCCGGCAGCCAGGCGACGCAGATAGCATAACCGCCGTTTACCAGCCCGAAGCTCAACGCCAGCGTCCAGGCACGGGTTTTTCGCCACAGTGCGGGCAGCGCGACCGTCGCCGCTTTTGCTGGCGCTGCGGTCGGAATAGACAGCCACAGCAGTAGCGCCAGCACCACCGGCAGCGTCCAGCTGCTCAGCGCGCCCGGCCAGCCGAAATGCGCATTCAGCCACGGTGTTAGCGCCGCGCCTATTCCGCCGCCCCCCATCAGCGCGCCTGCCCACAGGCCGGTCACCGGCGCGCTGCGACGGCTAAAGCGCTGACGAATCAGCCCAGGCATCGCCATCTGCACCACACCAATTCCCGCGCCGCCCGGTATCGTGCTCAGCACCAGCCAGCGTCCGTCGCTGATAAACAGCCGGCTCACCAGCGCCAGTAGTAACAGAAACAAGCCGCCCAGCAGCAGCTTACGTACTGAAAAGCGCTGCATCAGTCGGGCGCTGGTCAGGGCGATCGCTCCCATCATCATCATCGGCACGGCGGGCAGCAGCGACGCCGCCAGTGGCGTCAGGCCAATACTCTGTCGCAACTGTTCCAGCAGCGGACTGACCGAAGTCATCAGGGGGCGCATATTCAGCCCGGCCAGCACCAGTGCCGCCAGCAGCAGCTTATTTTCTCTGTTCATCGTAGGTCCGCAGATTTAAAAGTTGTCAGCCTGACAGCAGCCGGTACTATTTGGAAATAAAATATTACTCTGCCAGGTAGTGGAAAAATGAATCGTCAGCCGATGTTTACGCCACAGCAACTACTTAGCTTTGTGGCGGTGTGTGAAACGGCCAGCTTTACCCGCGCCGCTGACCGGGTGCACCTGTCGCAGTCAACCGTCAGTCAGCAGGTACGGCGGCTGGAGGAGATGGTGGGTAAAGATCTGCTGGTGCGCTCGTCGCATCAGGTTCAGATCACCGAAGAGGGCGAAAAATTGCTGGGCTACGCACGCCGGATTATCGCCCTCAACGGCGAAGCGCACGACGTGCTGAGCGATCAATGGCGCGATGGCGTGCTGCGTCTCGGCGTACCGGAAGATTTCGCCGCACCCACAGCGGGCCTGCTGGCCGATTTTAGTCGCGATCATCCACAGCTGCGACTGGATGTGATGAGCGGTATGCAGGTCGAGCTACGCCGGGCATGGCAGCGTGAAGAACTCGATATCATGCTGATCAAGCAGACCTATGGCGAGCGTCCGCTGGCGTCGCGGCCGGAACCGCTGCTGTGGCTCGACAGCGCGGCGTCGCCCTGTTTTGAACAGACGCCGGTGCCGCTGGTGCTGTTTCCGCAGCTGGGATTGTATCGTGATGAGGTCTGCCAGACGCTTGATACGCTGGGCCGCAGCTGGCGTATCAGCTACAGCAGCGCCAGTCTGGTGGCGCTTGCTGCCGCCAGTGCCGAGGGGCTGGGTTTGACCTTGCTGCCCGCCAGTTGCCGACTGCCGCAGCATCGGGTACTCGGCCGCGAACAGGGACTGCCGGTAATTGATAGCTTCGAGCTGGCGCTGTTCTGCCGTCAGCCACAGGAGCCGTTGCAGCGTGAGCTGGCTGAGGCGCTGGTGGCATTTGGTCAGTTACGCTGGCAGTGAAATTTCCACTAGCCAGCAGTGGAAAATAACGCAGCAAAGCAGCTGGCCATTTGTCAGATTAACCGCTTGCCCACTTTGCAGGAGTCTCTGATGCCTACTTCCCCTTCGCCAGGCCGGCGTGACTTTCTCAGCCAGAGCGTGCGCTGGACCGCGGCAGGCGGTCTGCTGGCCGCCGGCTTTAGCCAGGCCAGCGTTGCAGCCAGCGCCCCTTCAACAGCCACCGGGCAGCCGACCGCCCTGCCGCATCAGGATCGCTATCTGCTGCGCAACGTGCGGCTGGAAGAGGAATTTGAACGCGAGGGCGACGAGATTATTGCCACCCGCACCGCGCTTTACGACCTCAGCGTGCGTGACGGAAAAATTGATCGACTGCAACCGGCAGGCCAGGGCGACCCTTCGCTGCCGGCATGGGATGCTCAGGGAGCGCTGCTGCTGCCCTCGACCCAGGATATGCATATCCACCTGGATAAGACCTTTTATGGTGGCCCGTGGCAGGCACCGCGCCCGCGTCAGGGCAAAACCATTATGGATATGATCGCCCGGGAACAGGTACTGATCCCGCAGCTGCTGCCGCATTCTCAGGCGCGGGCCGAAGGATTGATCGCGCTGCTGAACGCCAAAGGCACCACCCGCGCCCGCAGCCATTGCAATATCGATCCGGTCAGCGGCCTGCAAAGCCTCGATCACCTGCAGGCGGCACTGGCCAATCATCCCGCGTTCCCCTGTGAAATCGTAGCCTTTCCGCAGCACGGCCTGCTGCATTCTCAGGTTGATGGCCTGATGCGCGAGGCGATGCAGCGCGGCGTCCAGTACGTTGGCGGGCTCGATCCGACCAACGTGGATGGCGCGATGGAAAAATCACTGGATGCGATGTTCCGGATTGCGCTCGACTATCAGCGCGGGGTTGATATTCATCTGCATGAAACCTCAGCGGCTGGCGTGGCGGCGATTCAGTACATGATCGATACCGTGGCCAGCAACCCCGCCCTGAAAGGCAAAGTCACCCTGAGCCACGGCTTTGCGCTGGCGACGCTGGAGGGCAGCGCGCTGGAGAGGATGATTGAGGGGCTGGCGGAGCAGCAGTTCAGCGTCGCCTCTACTCTGCCGATCGGTAAACTCACCATGCCGATTCCGCAGTTACAGGCGGCCGGCATTAACGTAATGACCGGTACCGACAGCGTTATCGATCACTGGTCGCCGTTTGGCACCGGCAGCATGCTGGAAAAAGCCAATCTGTATGCGCAGCTTTATCGGGGATCGGATGAGTTTTCGCTGTCGCGGGCGCTGGCGATTGCTACCGGTAATCAGCTACCGCTGTCGGCCGAAGGCGAGCGTCAGTGGCCGAAATCGGGCGATGAAGCCAGTATGATGTTGGTGGCGGCGAGCTGTTCTGCAGAAGCGGTGGCGCGTATTTCACCGGTGGTGGCGACCTTTTCGCGCGGTAAAGCGGTATTTGCGCTGGCCTCCGCCTGAAATAACAGAGCCTCCGGTTCGGAGGCTCTGCATTTACCTGAATGGACTCACCTGTCAGGCGGTTTTAGCCCATTTATCATTCGACATCAATTCCATTGCCAGCGCATATAAGCGACGATCTTCCTGATCACAGGGCTCATCTTCCGCATAACAGCCGATCATTGAAGCGATCTTATCGGCTGATAAGCTCTCTCCATGAACGTGCAGTGTCAGTACGGCGCGGCCTACTATTTTAAGCACATTCTCATGTGGTCCCTGGATGCTATTACTCAATGAAAATACCCTCTACCGGTCGTTGTACCAGGAATATGGCGCGCTAAATATAAAGCAATTAGCGCCCGATTTTTATCGGCATTAAGGGTGATATTTTTTAATGATTAATTCTTTTACTGGAGTTATTTTTAAGGATTTATCTGATTAACAATCAAATAATTTTTTAAAAACGGCAGGTTATAAACTAATGACTGGTCTTGATGAATAAACGTAGCGGCAGTATTTTCTTTAACCACCGCTGAAGGATTAAAAAAAAACACCAATTCTGACTCTTCTTCGGTTAATTCTTATCCGATCTGCACCGAATTGTTTCATACTGCTAACCTCAAGGTTCCCGTTGCCGTCAGGCCGGCTTTCTGCCAGACTTGCGCGCGCAATAATGCCCTCCACTTTCAGCCTCAGAGGCCGCGCCCGTGACCGCTTTTTCAACCCTCAATACGCTTCCCGACAGCCAGCTCGATAACCTGCGCGAGATGGGCTATACCAGCATGACGCCGGTTCAGGCCGCCACGCTGCCCGCCATTCTGCAGGGTCGTGACGTGCGCGCGCAGGCGAAAACCGGCAGCGGCAAAACCGCCGCGTTTGGTATTGGCTTACTGCAACATATCGACAGTGCCCGGTTTCAGACCCAGGCGCTGATTCTCTGCCCGACCCGCGAACTGGCCGATCAGGTCGGTAACGTGCTGCGTCAGCTGGCACGCTTCACCCGCAATATTAAAGTTCTGACCCTGTGTGGCGGACAGCCGATGAGCGCCCAGCGTGATTCGCTGGTGCATCCACCGCATATCGTGGTCGGTACCCCGGGTCGTATTCTGGATCACATCAAACGCGAAAACCTGAAGCTGGAAAACCTGCGTACGCTGGTGCTGGATGAAGCTGACCGGATGCTGGAAATGGGCTTCCGGGACGATATGGAAACCATCATTGAGGCCACCCCCGCTTCACGCCAGACGCTGCTGTTCTCCGCCACCTGGCCAGAAGGCATTGCCGCCATCAGCAGCCGCTTTCAGCGTGATGCGCTGAGCGTGGTGACGGAAGAGGTCAGCGAACTGCCGTCGATTGAGCAGCAGTTTATTGAAGCCGGCCACGGTGAAAAGCTGTCACTGCTGATAGCCCTGCTGAGCGAACGCCAGCCTGCGTCATGCGTCGTGTTCTGTAACACCCGTCGTGAATGCGATGAGATTGCCGCGGCGCTGAACGCGCGTGATATCAGCGCACTGCCGCTGCATGGCGACCTTGAGCAGCGCGATCGTGAGCGGGTACTGATCCGCTTTGCCAACGGCAGTGGCCGGGTGCTGGTTGCCACCGATGTGGCGGCCCGTGGACTCGACATCAAATCGCTGGCAATGGTGGTGAACTATCAGCTGGCATGGGACCCGGAAGTGCATCTGCACCGTATTGGCCGCACCGCACGCGCCGGTGAGCACGGCGTCGCAGTCAGCCTGGTGGCGGCCGATGAAATGGCGCGCGCCCATGCGCTGGAAGATTTTCTGCAGCAGAAGCTGCCGTGGATTTCCGCCAGCACGCTGAAAAAAGGCAGCAGTAAACCGTTGCCAGCCGCGATGATGACCTTGTGCATTGATGGTGGCCGCAAAGCCAAAATCCGTCCGGGCGATATTCTCGGCGCACTGACCGGGGAAGCGGGTTATCGCGCCGACCAGATTGGCAAGATTGTGCTGACACCGACCCACGCTTACGTCGCGATTGACGCCGCCCAGGCGAAAGGGGCGCTGGTGAAACTGAAGCAGGGAAAAATCAAAGGCAAAGCGTGCCGGGCGATTTTGCTGAAGGATTAAATCACCACGGGCGAGGCTGAAGCCTCGCCCTGCTTATTACGGTTCGTCAATCTGGGTGACATGCAGCGTGGTTTGTTGCCCTTTGCCATGTACCTTGCCGCTGACGCGCACTTTGTCCTCAGCCGAGTAGGTTTTACCATCAAAGGTTTTCTGCGGCGCAATGATCGGTAAGGTGCCGGTATTATCGCGGAACTGGTAGGTATCGCCCTGCTCTTTCTTCACGATATAGCCTTCAAGCGTCACGTATCCGCCCTGACGGAAATCGCGAATCTGGTCGATGTGAGTCTGACCGGTATCTTCTGATCCTTTATAGCCTGCATCCTGCTTGTGCTGCGGCGGCGGCGCTTCGCCGCCCTTGTATCCTCCCTCATCGGCATACACGCCAGCACTTATTACCACCAACAGCGACGCTAAAATTACTTTTTTCATTTCACACTCCTGTATTGGAAAGGTGTCCATGTCGAACCTTCACCGATAAGCCTGGCACAATAATTGGCGTCTGTTTTATTTCACCCTTCTGTTCTCACCTTTTTCCTTTTGCTGCCGATAACCTGTTCACACCCTATTTCACCAGCTGCGTTAATGCAGAGGCAACGATGGATAATTTTCAAAAAGAGATTGATGAGAGAGCGAATCTCGCGTTATCGAATAAATTCGAACTGCTGCTGTTTCGCTTAGGTTCCGATCAGCTGAAAGGCAAGTCAGAACTGTTTGGCATTAACGTGTTCAAGCTGCGTGAAATCGTACCGATGCCAGCCATTACCAAAGCTGCGGGCATGCGCTCACCGCTGCTGGGTATGGCAAGTATTCGCGGCCAGTTCATCCCGGTTATCGACCTGCCGGCGGTAGCAGGTTGCGTGCCGGAAACCGGCCTGAATCTGCTGCTGGTAACCGAATATGCGCGCAACACCCAGGCGTTCGCCGTCGAATCGGTGGAAAACATTGTGCGTCTCGACTGGAGCCAGGTGCACACCGCAGAAGCCGGTATCGGTGGCCGCAACATTACCAGCATCGCCTGTCTGGACAGTGACAAACAGAGCAACGAACTGGCGATGGTGCTGGACGTTGAGCAAATTCTGTATGACATCATTCCTTCGGTTCGCGGTGTGGAGCCTGAAGCCACCAAAGCGCGTGAATTCAACTATCGTCCTGGAGCCGTCGCCATTGTGGCGGAAGACTCCAAAGTGGCGCGCCAGCTGCTGGAACAGGGTCTGAAGAGCATGGGGATTCCATCGCTGATGTTTAATACCGGCCTGGAAGCGTGGGAAAAACTTAAGCTGATGAGCCAGCAGGCGCAGGCGGCAGGCGAGTCGATTCACGACAAAATCGCCTTTGTCCTCACTGACCTGGAAATGCCGGAGATGGATGGTTTTACCCTGACCCGCAACATCAAGCGTGACGAAATACTGAAACGTCTGCCGGTGGTGATCCACTCTTCACTGTCAGGCAGCGCCAATGAAGATCACGTCCGCAAAGTGGGTGCCGACGGTTATGTCGCCAAGTTCGAGTTAAACGAACTCTCCGACGTGATTTTTAACGTTCTCGAAGCAGCCCGCTAAGCGAATGCAGGCCAGCGCGCTGCCGTTCGGTCTGCCGCTCTGGCCTGTTTCGCACTGCGTCTTTACTCTTTAGCCAGGAATTTTACCCATGCACAGCGAAACCTTACCTGTTACTTCCCGTCAAAACGTGCTGCGTGGCCGTTTACGTCAGCTTGCCTGGATTAGCGCCCTGACCCTTAGCATCCTGTTCTGGGTGGGCCTCTACTTCCTGGTTTTCTGATCCCTTTCATTTCTGACGGTTCAGGCTGCCAGCTTTGTGGCTGCCAGCCCAACCGCTCTCCTTCGGCCTTGCTCTTTTATCCTGGCAGTTTTGTTAAACACGATTAATCCATGCGGTTAATGGTGCGCTTTCCCCTGCCTGTTACTTCAAAAATATTAAAGGTAAAGCTTAACGCTCCGATAACAGTGTGCGCGAGATCACCCTTTTTCGGCGGCACGACGCCGGGCACAGCAGGTGAATCGCGCACAGCAGCAAGGAACCTGATTGCTGATAACACAGTGATAAATAATAAAACGGGGAAAAAAGCATGGTCAGTATCAAGAATATGAAGGTGGGTATGCGGCTCGCCGCAGCCTTCGGTATTGTTGTGGCGTTACTGATTGTCATTGGTGTGACATCCATAACGAAAATTAACAGCATCAACAGCGCGATCGCCTCGATCGTGGACGATCGTTACGTAAAAGTGCGACTGGCATTTGATGTGCGCGATGGTGTCAACGATCAGATCAAATACCTGCGCGGCATCGTGATCGACACTAACCGGCCTGAAATGAACGTGAAACGTTACGGTCAGCTGGACGAAGCGACCCAGCGTACTAACGCCGCCATGAAAAAGATCGCCGACATTCAGGTTACGGCAGTCGGTAAGAAAAAAATTGCCGGTCTGCTGGCATCGGCCGAAGCCTTTGAGAAGGTGAAAACGGAGTTGGTTACGCTGGTGAAAAGCGGCAATTTCGATGCTGCCAGCACCTATGTGCTGAAGTCGATGACCGCCACCCAGAACAAGTTCCTTGATGATGCTGTCGCATTTGCTAACTCTCAGGATTCGCAACTGCGCGGCGAAGGACAGAGTATCGTGGCCAATGGTCAGTCAGCAATTAACATCACGTTGATTTTCTCTGCGCTGGCGATTCTGGCCTCAATTATGCTGGGCCTTTTCCTGACGCGTTCGATCGTGCGCCCGCTGGTGGCCGCGGTTGATGTTGCCGAGCGCGTTGCCGCCGGCGATCTGAGCTCAAAAATTCAGGTGACGTCACGCGATGAGACCGGCGTACTGATGCAGGCGCTGCAACGGATGAATGATAATTTGCTCTCTATTGTCACCGAGGTGCGTACCGGTTCCGATACCATTGCGGTGGCTTCAAACCAGATCTCCAGCGGCAACCTTGATCTCTCTACCCGCACCGAGCAGCAGGCCAGCTCGCTGGAAGAGACCGCCTCTGCGATGGAGCAGATGACCTCTACGGTTAAACACAACGCGGATAACGCCCGTGAAGCCAACCAGCTGGTCGCCAGCACCTCCAGCGTGGCGCGTGAAGGCGGTGTGGTAATGGAGCAGGTGATTGAGAAGATGGAGGCGATCGCCCTGTCATCGAAGAAGATTGTCGACATTATCAGCGTAATTGATTCCATTGCCTTTCAGACCAACATTCTGTCGCTGAACGCAGCCGTTGAAGCCGCACGTGCCGGTGAACAGGGACGCGGCTTTGCGGTGGTCGCTTCTGAAGTGCGTAATCTGGCCCAGCGCTCAGCGTCGGCTGCCAAAGAGATCAAAGTGCTGATTGAAGATTCGGTCGCGAAGGTGGACGAAGGCAGTAAGCTGGTTACCCATGCCGGTTCTACCATTGGCGAAGTGGTCAACAGCGTACAGAGCGTGGCAAACATCATGAGTGAAATCACCATCGCCAGCAGCGAGCAAAGCAGCGGCATCAGTGAGATCAACATGGCGATTACCCAGATGGAAGCGGTGACGCAGCAGAACGCCGCGCTGGTGCAGGAAGCGTCCGCAGCTTCACAAGCCCTGCAGGATCAGGCTGAACGGATGGCGCAGGCGATGAGCGTGTTTAAGGTTGGGCAGCTCTCACTGAATGCAGCGCACAGTGCCTGATATCGTGGCTGATAAGTAGCGAAGTTTGTTCCAGCGGCCTGCTCCGGCGGGCCGTAACGTCGTTGTTCCAACAGTGTATGGCCGGATCAGCGCCTGAACCTGGCGTTAATTTCTGTTGAACAGGGAAGCGATGACGTCAGGCCGTGCGCCAGCAACAGGCGGAGCCAGGGATAAGCAACAGAATAGCGGGAACATCAGCGCAAGCTGAGACTCAGGCAGAAGCAGAAGCAGAAGCAGAAGCAGAAGCAGAAGCAGAATGACAGAAACAAAAAAGGCTGCCAGTGGCAGCCTTTAATTACAGTAAATGCAACAACGCTATAAAGCTCAGTTAGCCTTTAATCAGAGAGCGCGAGGCTGGCTCTGAAGTGCAATCCTCGCCGCGTTCACCTGAACAACGACAGATTTGCAGAAAATGCATTTCGCTCCATGCGGATTGGCTCTTGTAACATCAAAGTGTGATGTACGAAACTGTGAGCCATTACAGTGAGGACATTTAAATGTAATTTTCAGTCCTTAGAGACCAACAACGTTCGCAGCAGCTGGGCCTTTGGCGCCATTTTCTACTGTAAACTCAACTTGTTGACCTTCATCTAATGAACGGAAATCAGTGCCCTGGATTGCAGAGAAGTGTACGAATACATCTTTGCTGCCGTCCTGAGGAGAGATGAAACCGAAGCCTTTCTCTGCGTTAAACCACTTAACGGTACCGCGAATTTTGTTAGACATGCTTAAATCCTTAATATATCGAGCCTTCCGGCATAATGGCCTGAGAACAGATTTTAATCAGAACGTAAGAGAAGACTCAAAAAGAAGGGATGTCTCGCGACAAACTTAGAGATGAGAACTGCTTTGGATACTTACTTTGATAGTGTCTGTTAATCAAACCGACGATTCATTAGGCCACACTTCTTTAAGTGATGCAAGCGGCAATTGAAATTAATCGTCACAAGCTGGTTTGCGTGGGTCGCGCGCCTCCTCTACTGAACTGGAAAGAGATTGGCACCACGCGCGTTAGCGATGTCGCCCTGAACTGTTATCGGTGAGCGCGGCAAAGGTGAACCAGCCAAACAGACGTAATAGAAGAAGAGAATCTGATAAAGAGAAAAACTGGTGCCGGTAAGAGGAGTCGAACCTCCGACCTTCGCATTACGAATGCGCTGCTCTGCCAACTGAGCTATACCGGCAAACGGGTAGGATTAGCGGGGAAATACGTTAGGAAAAAAGCGGAATTACGTCAAGAGAGGCGGTGCTTAACTGCGGATTTTCGCAGCAGATCATCTGACAGCACCCTGCCCGCGGCGCAGGCGTCAGACAAAAAAAAGCGAGGCCGCAGCCTCGCCCAAAAAATGCCGATCATCAATCGTAGTAAGGGACCTTACGGTCAACGCCGTTGATATTGATCAGCACAAAACCGGTCGGCGCGGTTTTATTGGCCGGGGTTCCCGCCGCCGTTGCGAGTGTCACCACCCCTTTTTCATTGGCACCAATGCCGGCCAGTCCGTTATGCATGCCGAAGCGTGCGGCCGGTTTCAGCGTCCCTACTTTGGTAATGTCAGTCACCACCGACATATCAGACTGGAACAGCGAGCAGGAACCGGTATCGAAACGGGTCGGACCGGTGGTCTTCAGGTTGAACATGGTTTCGCCGCTGTTGGCCCGCAACTTGACCCAGACCACCGCATAGGTGGTCCCTACCCGGTTATAACGGATATCGAGCACCGAGGATTGACCCATGTGATGCGCATCCGCCCACACCGTCTCCAGTCGCTGCAGATTAATCAGCGTTCTGCCGGTCCCCGGCAGGTTGACCGGCGACCCCGCCGTGCCGGAGGGCGTAGTGGCATCCGCTTTCCCGATCAGTTCCATCACCCACGCCTGGTTAGGCGCCGGGAAGTAGAGCTGACCCAGCCGGTACCAGTTGTCGGTATCGGTGTTGTTCACCACCTTATATCCGCTGAAATAGCCAACGCGCATCGAACCGGTTGAATAGCTGCCGTGGTTTTCATCACGACGGTAACCATATTCAAAGGTCGATAACCACTTCCCGGCGGCCAGATCGTTAGTAATTTTCGCCCCGGCCTGCAGGTTAATCTGACGCATGATGACGCGGGCATTGTTGAGGTTGAGCGGCGTCCCGCAGTCTTCAATGTTCAGCGTATCAATGGTCCAGCCACCGTCCGACAGATCGCCCGGATTGCGGGTATGCTCAATCCAGACGTTACGCAGGATCCCCTGAGTCATACGCGGCATATAGAGCGTGGCGTCACCATAACCGGACTGGAAGTTGGCATTGCTTAACTCAATGGCAGTCGAGTGGTCCCAGACGCCATTGGGTGAGTTCGACCAGCCGACGTCAAACACCCGTGAAAAGGTGCTGGTGGTGTAGATCTGGTCGAACTTACTGTCGAGCGTATCCTGCAGCTTAAACACCGTGCCGCCAGTGCTTTGCGCCCGGAAGCAGCTGATATTGACGGTTTGCCCTTCGATACAGGTGTTTTCGAAGAACGGCTGATTGTTGCTGCACTGTTCGGGTAAAATAGTGACTTTGGCGCTGGTATCGGCGCTGGCCTGCCCGTTCCAGACGATGCCTTTGATGGCAGTACGGCGCGCCTTTACTTTAAACACCGTATTGGCGCTTTTATCGGAAATAATCGTGGTGCGCGGCAGTGAGCCGAGTTCCAGATCGTCCCCTAACAGGCCGAAGAACGGGATTTCGGTATCGCTGAGATCGATAGGCGAAATCAGGAAGCGGCCACCGGGAAAACGAACCGGCAGCGCTTTCACGTAGGTGTTATAGGTCTGCGTCCACGCCAGCATCCGCTTAAACGCGTCGGTATCATCAGTTACGCCATCCCCTTTCGCGCCAAAGTGCAGGATATTCACTTCAGTAGGATCGTTGATGGTGCGTTTCCAGTAAAAACCGTTGCCGATAGCGACCGTCCCGCCATCGTCTTTCAGTGGAGTCGTACTGAGGAAACCAACAAAGTCCGCGCCGCCACGGAAGCTCGAGTCTTTGTCGTAATAGCGTTTCAGGATCGCAACTTCACCTGATTTTGATGGGGGAGTCGTACGCAGTTCAGCAAAAGAGTTAACTTCGATCATAGTATCCTCCTCAGGATCACTTAGATTTATCGCTGATTATCAGCAGGTTACTTAGCAGAGGCCGGGTGGCCGCAGAGGGTGTCCCACATGTCGTTGTGGGTGTTAATAGCGCGCACGGTGCGAACGTCCATCTTTTGTGCGTCATCGCCGTAGGTATAAAGAGGGGAAAACAGAACGCAGGCTGAATCGGTTATCGCGACCGGCTCAGGGTTGGTGGTATTTCGACTGCTGCAGCTTGTCGCGAGCAGCAGTGTCATCAAGGTTGTGATTGTCAGTCGCCACACGGTTGGCCTCCTCACGGTTATGTTGTTGCTGCTGCGCGACCGCTTCGACGCGGGACGCCTGTTGTTGTGCGTTTTCGACGTCAGAGCGCGCTTTTTGCTGCACTTTGCCGATTTTTTTCCCGCCGAAATAGCTGGCCCCCAGCGCGGCAATGATGCCGGCCAGCGCCGCGATCCAGTGCCAGCCGCCGCCGAGTAACGTGGTTAACAGCGTCATGATTTGGTTACCTCCGCCCGCTGCTTCTCATTCAGCAGGTTTTTCTGACGAACAAATTGGGCAATCACCCCCATCGCCACCATGAAAGCGCCGACCAGCCCGAGGTAGTTGTGCGGCAGAATCGCTTTGACGTCTTCCGGCAGTACGCTCCAGGCATCGACGGCGGCGGAGGGAAAGGATTGCGCCCAGGCGCTGAGCATCGATCCCAGCGAGGCGAGCCAGACCGACCAGGTTTTGAATAACAGACGGGCGTGGGAGACAAATTGCAGGGTGGTAAAGCGCTGCAGCAGCAGCAGAATGATGATCGCCGTCAGCACGGCAATCAGGAACATCAGCCATCTCATAGCAGCCCCCTGTACACCGCATAGGTGCCGCTACGCATCACTTCAGCATGACGCCGGGCGCGGCCTGGCGTTTGCCGCGCCCACAGACTGTTCATCATCGCGTCCGCGGCTTCGTTGAAGTTCTCACTGACAATGGCGCTGAGCATGTTTTTAAACTGCATCACACCATCAACCCCCAGCTGATAGGCCATGCTCAGCAGTACGTCGGTGCGGGCGTCGTTGCACTTCGCCAGCGCATTACGCAGCAGCTCCCGACTCTGCATGTCCTGCACCTTGCCTTCCAGAATGCATTGCTTCCATACATCCCCGACGCGTCGCGGAACACGGAACGCATAGTTACTCAGCGATGCGCCTTTCGGACCGATACGGATCCCTCCCGCGACCGTCGGAAAGCCGAGCGTGTCGAGATAAGGCACGTCGGCATAGCCTTCTTCAAAATTCAGCATTGCAATTATCTGGCTCATAACGATTCCTCAATGACGGGTCAGAGCAACTCACCCTGTGAAAAAATACATAACGTTCGCTGATCAATACTCCTCACGCCGCCAGCCGCAGGCAGGGGTGACTCTCCAGTTAAACTGAACAGTAAATAACCGGATTGCGGCCAGTGAAAAATGGAGGTAACTGGAATTGAACAGGGAGTAAGAACGGGAGGTTTCTGACGCTAATCAGCGCACTGCGTAGAGATGCACGTGCGGCAGACAGCAATTGTCGAAGCTGGGCGTTTCCTGATTTTTGGCGCGTGGCGCGGTTATCGCACGATCAACGCGCGGAGTGACCTGACGCTGGCAGATTTGCTCTGCACGTCGCAGGGTGGGTGTTTCGGGTGGGAAGTTCAGTGCCTGGTCGATGCTCTGTTTCAGGCTGCTGAGAGGTTGGCGCCGCCGATGGCGACGAGTACGTGCGTTGCCCATAAAAACGCTTTTGCCATAGTGAATTATCGCCATAACTCCTCCTGTGAATGAGTCTTTGGCGATGGGGTGGCAGGCGCGAGCTTTCGGCGAACCGAACGGGCCCGAATGTCGCGATTCACGCTCGCACACTCACCGCCCGGCTGCTTGAGCAGCCAGGTGGAAAGTAGGCGAAGGGGAATAAACGGCATCTGACGACGCTGCATTTTGCGCATCCACCCCATCCCAAAGTTCACTGACTTTTGGGTGGTTTGATTCGCGCTTGTGCAGCGCCTCAATTGTTTAAGAGCGGGTCATCCCTGAAAGAACTGCTTCGTTCATCCATGTTCAAATTATTAACAGGTTCTTATGCTTTATCAAACACTGTTGGTTAATTTTTTATTTACCGCTGGTTAAATTTTTGAATTTATGTCGATTATTTTTTTGCAGGCTAACGGTCTCGCCCGCTGACAGCGCGCTTAACCGAGGATCTGATAGTGTCGTGCCTGGCTCATGATGACTTTCGCCAGCACCTTCAGGCTGGCCACATCATCGTGGTTGAGATACCAGGTTTCATAGCGTTTATTGTCTGATATTACAGCGATTTTCTTGTGCTGTAGCTGCAGGCGCTTCAGGTAGAGCTGCTCATCGAGGGTGAAAATGTAGATGCCGTCACCGTCAAACATCCGCACGCTGATGTCGACAAACAGCTGGTCGCGCGGCGCAAAGGTGTCGGCCATCGAATCGCTGTTGATGGCGATCAGGCGGATATTTTCTGCCGGACGGCCGTTGAAAAGCACCCGCGCCTCATCCTGACCGTACTCGATGGCCTGGATGGTTTCGACAAACTCATCGCGCGCAGGCAGACCCGCCGCACTTTTCTGGCCTATATCGAGGCTATCAACGCGAAAAGCGTTTTTATGGCCAGTCAGTGCGCTTAACGTCACCGGTTCAGCAGGATGCTCCATTCCGTACTGCAGCCACTCTACCCTGACGCCAAGCAGCTGACTGAGGGCCAGCAGATTGCCGCCATCGGGCACTGACTGGGCGTTGAACCACTTCCACACTCCCGGCGTTGAAATCTTACAGCCCTGCTGTTGCAGGGCCTTAGCAACCTGTTTGTTTCGTCCATGTCCGACAATGCCGGCACTCTCACAGGCCGCAATCAGCCTGGCGGTGAAAGCTTGTCTTGTACTTTCTTTTTTAACCATTAGTTAATAATCAGCCATAGAGGAGGTACTGGATGTTATTTTCATTATTGCTACCAGTTCATTTTATATTACCGTCCGTTTACTACCTAACCGCTTTATCAAGCATTTCTAATTATCATTATCCCTTGCCGTTTGCAGCTGAACAAAAAATATTGCCTCAGGCCGCGCACAGCCCCGGCTTTCAGGAATCTTCCGTAACGAATTGCGTGAAATTCAGCCAGCTTTTTTAGCTGAAACGACCCGGCAGTGACGAAAAATTAACTTACAGGCGAGAAACTCCAGATTTAACTGGACCGAAACAAGTGGCTAAAAAAAAACGGGAGTCTGTAAAAGACTCCCGTTTTGTTAAAAAAAGGGGGGATTATGGCCGCAGCGTGTCGTCGCCCCAGGCAATCCATTTGTAGGTGGTTAGCGCCTCTAATCCCATCGGCCCGCGAGCGTGCAGCTTCTGGGTACTGACGGCGACTTCCGCCCCCAGACCGAACTGTCCGCCGTCGGTAAAGCGGGTGCTGGCGTTAACGTAGACCGCAGACGAGTCAACCTGACGAACAAAGCGCGTGGCATTGCGGGTGCTGCGGGTCAGAATGGCATCGGAATGCTGGGTGCCGTGCGTCCGGATATGATCAATCGCCTGATCCATATCCGCCACTAGCTTCACGTTAAGATCGAGCGACAGCCATTCATCATCGTACTGCGGCAGACTGACCGGCATCACCTGCGCCGGACCCGCCTGCAGCTGCGCCAGCACGTTGCTGTCAGCATGCAGCACAATATTTTCCTGCGCCATTCGGGCGCTGAAGGCTGGCAGGAAGCGGTCGGCAATCGCCTGATCTACCAGCAGCGTCTCCAGCGAATTACAGGCGCTGGGGCGCTGCTTCTTGGCATTGACGATCACCTCAAGCGCCGGTTCAATCTCCATGGTTTCATCGATATAGATGTGGCATACGCCGATTCCGCCGGTGATCACCGGAATGGTGGAGTTTTCGCGGCACAGCTTATGCAGCGCCGCGCCGCCGCGCGGAATCAGCATATCGACATAGCGATCCAGCTTTAGTAGCTGATTCACCAGTTCACGATCGGGATTCTCGATCGCCTGGATGATAGCCGTCGGCAGGCCGTGCTGCTGCAAGGCGTTCTGGATGACCCGCACCGTGGCGGCATTGGTGCGCCACGTCTCTTTACCGCCGCGCAGAATCGCTGCATTGCCGGTTTTCAGACACAGGCTGGCGACATCTACCGTCACATTGGGACGCGCTTCGTAAATCACCGCCACCACCCCGAGCGGCACACGGCGGCGTTCGATACGCAGCCCGCTGTCGAGCTGGCCGCCATCGATCAACTGCCCGACCGGATCGGCCAGCTGACAAACCTGACGAACGTCACTGGCGATGCCGCTCAGCCGCGGTGGATTCAGCGTCAGCCGATCTAACAGCGCCGCGCTCATGCCGTTCTGACGCGCCTCGGCCAGGTCCTGTTCATTGGCGGCCAGAATGTCGGCGCTTTCGGCTTCCAGACGATCGGCAATGGTCATCAGGACCTGATTTTTCTCTGCGGTCGACAGATCGGCCACGCGATAGGCTGCCGCGCGGGCCGCTTTTCCCATCTCTTCAAGCATTGTCTGCTCCTTAACTGACGATCATGTCGTCGCGGTGAACCGCCACCGGGCCATATTCATAGCCGAGGATCTCACTGATCTGCTGGCTGTGGTGGCCGGCAATCATTCGCATCGCATCGCTGTTATAGCGTGACACGCCGTGGGCGATATCGCGTCCCTGCAGGCTGCGGATACGGATCACTTCACCGCGGGAGAAATTGCCCTGAATGGCGCGGATCCCTTTCGGCAGCAGTGAACTGCCACGTTCAATAATCGCGGCCAGCGCGCCATCATCCACCGTTAGTTCGCCCGCCGGCGGTGCGCCGAATATCCAGCGTTTGCGGTTTTCCAGCGGCGACTGCTGAGCATGAAACAGCGTGCCGACGGGTTTGCCGTCAATCACATCGCCGATCACCCCGCTGCGGCTGCCTGAAGCGATGATCACCTCAATGCCGGCACGGCAGGCGACATCGGCCGCCTGAAGCTTGGTTGACATGCCGCCGGTGCCTAGCCCGGAAACGCTGCCGCCGGCTAATGAGCGTAACGCATCATCAATCACATGCACGTCGCTGATCAGCTCAGCGTCGGGATTATTACGCGGATCGGCGGTAAACAGCCCCGGTTGATCGGTCAGCAGCAGCAGCTTGTCGGCCCCGCCGAGCATCGCGGCCAGCGCCGAGAGGTTGTCATTGTCGCCCACTTTAATCTCGGCGGTCGCCACCGCATCGTTCTCATTGATCACCGGTACGATGTGGTTATCCAGCAGCGCGCGCAGCGTGTCGCGGGCATTCAGAAAACGCTCGCGATCTTCCATATCGGCGCGGGTCAGCAACATCTGACCGATGTGGATGCCGTAGATAGAGAATAACTGTTCCCACAGCTGGATCAGACGGCTTTGCCCCACCGCAGCCAGCAGCTGCTTTGAGGCGATGGTCGGCGGCAGTTCGGGGTAGCCCAGATGTTCGCGTCCGGCCGCCATCGCGCCAGAGGTCACAATCACAATGCGGTGGCCTGCAGCATGTTGCTGCGCACACTGGCGAACCAGCTCCACCATATGCGCCCGATTCAGCCGGCGTGAACCGCCGGTGAGAACGCTGGTACCCAATTTGACCACTAAGGTCTGACTGCCACTCATATTTCCTGCCGTAGTGAAAAATTTTTACGAAAGGACGTTTTAACAGGAGTCGATAAGGAAGCCAACAGCCAGCGGGGGAAAAGCACGATTTTACGCGGACAAGGGCGTAGACCAAAAGTTCACGATTAACAAGAAATCACGAAAAGCGTCATAAAAAGTTCATCACCGCCCGGTAAAAAGTCGGTGCTTTACAAAAACTTTCACAACTTTTTGACGTACACATTGGGATTGATAGCAAATGAAGAAAAGCACACTGGCAATGATCATCTCTGCTCTGGCGCTGGCGTCGACCGCACAGGCCGCCGAAGTCTATAACAAAGATGGCAACAAACTGGACTTTTACGGCAAAGTTAAAGCTGAGCATTACTTCAGCGATAATGCCGGCTCAGATGGCGACAAATCCTACGTGCGTATCGGCTTCAAAGGCCAGACGCAGATTAACGATCTGATGACCGGTTACGGTCAGTGGGAATATCAGTACAACGTCAACAACTCCGAAGGCAGCGATGCCAACAACGGCAACAAAACCCGTCTCGGTTTTGCCGGCCTGAAATTCTCACAGTATGGCTCGGTCGATTACGGTCGTAACTACGGCGTGCTGTATGACGTGGAGTCATGGACCGACGTGTTCCCGGAATTTGGCGGTGACGGCACCGCGCGTTCTGATAACTTTATGACCCAGCGCGCCACCGGCGTCGCAACCTACCGCAACAATAACTTCTTCGGCCTGGTGGATGGTCTGAAATTTGCGCTGCAGTATCAGGGCAAAAATGACGCCAGCAGCGCCAATAGCCGTACCGATATCAACCGCCAGAACGGCGATGGCTACGGTGCATCACTCGGTTATACGCTGGGCGACACCGGCGTGAGCCTGATGAGTGCCATCACCTCATCTGACCGCACCAACCAGCAGCAGGCCCGCGCTTACGGCGGCGGCGATCGCGCGGATTCCTGGGGCGCAGGCGTCAAATATGATGCGAACAGCGTTTACCTGGCGGCGATTTATACCGACACCCGTAACATGACGCCAATCAGCGGTACCAACCGCAACACCGGTGCCGCAGTGGCCGGTGCTGCCAACAAAGCGCAGAACATCGAGCTGGTGGCGCAGTATCAGTTTGATTTCGGCCTGCGTCCTTCTATCGGCTATGTGCAGACCAAAGGCAAAGATATTGAAAACGGGATCGGCGATGCGGATCTGGTGAAATATATCGATGTGGGTGCCACCTACTACTTCAACAAAAATATGTCCGCCTTTGTGGATTACAAAATTAACCAGCTGGATGACGACAACGCGCTGTCAATCAACAATGATGACGTGGTTGCCGTGGGCATGACCTACCAGTTCTGATATCTGTCGGGCCGGCGCCGTCCCTGTTGATTGCTGTGGCGGCGGCGGGTCCGCAGTGCGTTACCCTCAATGTGAATGTGTCTGATAAAAAAAGGGCGAGTTTTTCAACTCGCCCTTTCTTATTGCTGAACGCTGTAATCAGGCACTCAGTTTCACCGGTTTCTCATCGAAGTCGCTGGCCGGAATCAGATCAAGCTCAAATTCGTGCAGCATCGCTTTCAGACGGGTATGAAAGTTACGTAAGGTCTCTTCGACTCGCGCCGTATTCTCTTTGCCTTTAACCGTCGCCACAGACCAGTCGCCCTCTTTATCGAACAGACCGATATGGTAGACATAGGTAAAGTGATCGGCCTGCGCTTCCAGCTCCATCCACCAGCCCCAGAATTCACGCAGTTCCGGTGCCGGTTTCACATTGACGCAGGCAGCCAGGCAGTCGAAAAAGAAACGGGTTTCACCACATTTCCCATCGCGGATATACGGTCCCAGCTCAGTGAAGCGCTTAAGCAGGCGACTGCGGGGGTGACCACTCGGTAACGTCATGCTAATTCTCCATAGGTTTTGACCGATATCGATCCTCAATCATCCGGACTGTCGCCGCCCGCTTCACGCCACGTCACCGGCATAACCGCCCGGAGTCAGCGAAGCGCGCTGCAACAGCCCGCAATAATTCAGGTAGTAGTTGTAGCAAATACTGTAAATTTTGCCAGTTACCTTTTTAAACGCTTCTCCAGCCAGTCGCAAATTTCATTTAGCGCCCGATCAAAACTGACCATCATCGGTTTCACCGGAATCAGCAGCGCTTTGCCCTCCGCCGAGGAGTTAGCGATCAGTTTGCTCTCCTCTTCCGGGCTGAACAAATCGTTCTGCCAGTAGCCTGACAGCATCGGCGTCGGGGTACGCCGGCCCAGCAGCCCCTGGGTCTTCAGCGAATAGCGGTTAAGCTCGGTACGCAGCGCGCTGTCAGACGAGGAGGCCATGCCGAGCCGGCTTGCCAGCATATCCATGTACATATCCGGAATCTCATCCTGCAGCGCAGTCTGGGTCAGCAGCGCATGCACAATCGGGCCGAGACAGGCGACCGCCCGCAGCCGTGGCGACTCAAGGTAAGCCAGCCGCACCGCCACGTTGGCACCAAAGCGATAGCCAAACGCCGCCACGCGGGTGTGATCGACCCACGGCACCGTTTCCAGCTGACGCAGTACCTGCTGATGCAAAAAGCTGGTGTCCTGATTCAGCGTCCACTTCACCGAGTTGCCGACCGACGGCACATCAATGGTCAGCATCGCGATGCCGCGCGGCGCAAGATAGTCATGAAACAGGCGGTAATGGTCGCTTTGCAGCGAGTCGAGTGCGCCACAGAACAGGACGGTCGGATAAGGAGCGTCGACGCCTGCCGGCATATGCAGGAAACCGCTGACCGGACTGCCGCCGCTGATAGCGAAAGTCAGCGGCTTCAGCTCACCCGGCAGACGCTGCGTCGCCTCTTCATAGGCGCGGTTAGCCAGCGTCTGGGCCTGGTCGGCCAGCTCATCGCCTTTGATGTAGGGATAGGCGGCTACGCTGTAAAGATGGGCAGCATGCAGCCAGTATTCGCCCGCTTCGCTGTCATCGCTGCACTCCAGCGCTTTCTGCTGCCAGAAGCCCGCCTGGCGGCACCATTCGAAATTCCAGTTGCCGCCGCGAAAACCGATCACGGTGTCCAGCAGCGTCTCATCGGTATGCTCAACGTCGCTGATGGCGATGCGCGCCAGCACTTCGCTAATCTCCTGCGGCGTCAGGCCGCGCCAGGTCCACATCAGCTTATTCAGCATGCGATACCAGCCGCGCTGGCTGTCGCCATCAAGGGCGGAGTGCACGTCCGGGGTCGCGTGATGCTGGCGACGCACTAAAGAAGAGGTTTCAGGATGTTTAAAGCGTGGTTTGAACAACTCTTCGCTGAGATTTTTGCTCGACATACTCACTTCTCCTGCGGCATAAAACGGCGATGGCTTAGTGTACTGTACGCCAAATCAGGGTGCGAGGTGCAGAAAGCACAACGCCCGGAAAACCGGGCGTTGTTGAGGCAGGATTAATCAGTTTTTTACAATCGGCGGAATGTAGACCACGCCCATATCCCATGGCTGTTCAATCCAGGTGTTCTGTGGAATGTCGACGATGTAATCATCGACCAGCTGGCGGCCAGCAGGCTTGGCAAAAATGGTGCAGAAGCGGGCTTTCGGGTACATCTCGCGGATCGCCTGCGCTGTTCCGCCGGTATCCACCAGGTCGTCAATCACGATGAAGCCTTCGCCATCGCCTTCGGCGCGCTTCAGCACTTTCATTTCGCGCTGATGATCGTGATCGTAGCTGGAGATGCAAACGGTATCGACATAGCGAATCCCCAGTTCACGCGCCAGCAGCGAAGCCGGTACCAGACCGCCGCGGCTGACCGCGATAATGCCTGTCCACTGTTCAACAGGAAGCAGGCGCTGAGCCAGTTTACGGGCATGAATCTGTAGCATGTCCCAGGTAACGACGTATTTTTCGCTCATAGAATAGGAATCCCAGCCAACCGGAGTGGCTTAAAAATGTGCAACGGGGAAAAGGTTGCGCGAGATTATAAGGAGTTGACGCGCTAAAAACCAGCGCCCGTGCGTCGGTTGCGGCTTTTTAGCGCGTCTGAGTGCGCACCCGGGGAAAAACAGTGATATTCTCAGGCCATCTCGCCAGATTCGCTGGCGGCGATCTTTCACTGGAAACTCGCGATGTCCGGCTGGTCCGGCGCACTGACACAGGAGACTTGTCGTGTCTGAATTGTCTCAACTCTCTCCACAGCCACTGTGGGATATTTTCGCTAAGATTTGCTCTATTCCTCATCCCTCTTTTCATGAAGAAGCGCTGGCCAGTTACATCGTCGGCTGGGCCAAAGAGCAAGGCTTCTGGTGTGAGCGCGATCAGGTCGGCAATATCCTGATTCGTAAACCCGCCACCGCCGGGATGGAAAACCGCAAGCCGGTCGCGCTGCAGGCGCACCTCGATATGGTGCCGCAGAAGAATAACGATACCGTACACGACTTTACCAAAGATCCGATTCAGCCGTGGATTGACGGCGAATGGGTCAAAGCGCGCGGCACCACGCTGGGGGCTGACAACGGCATCGGTATGGCATCGGCGCTGGCGGTACTGGCTGACAGCAGCCTGACCCACGGCCCGCTGGAAGTGCTGCTGACCATGACCGAAGAAACCGGCATGGATGGCGCTTTTGGTCTGCAACCCAACTGGCTGCAGGCCGAAATTCTGATCAACACCGACTCGGAAGAAGAAGGTGAGATCTACATGGGATGCGCGGGCGGTATCGACTTCGTTACCACCCTGCCACTGACCCGTGAAGCGGTGCCTGCCAGCTTTGAAACCCTGAAGCTGACGCTGAAAGGGCTGCGCGGCGGCCACTCCGGTGCCGACATTCATATGGGCCTCGGCAACGCCAACAAGCTGCTGGCGCGTTTCCTGGCGGCGCACGCTGCCGAACTGGATCTGCGTCTGCTGGCGTTCAGCGGCGGTACGCTGCGTAACGCCATTCCGCGTGAAGCCTTTGCAACCGTTGCAGTCGACAGCCACCAGGCCGATGCGCTGAAATCGGCTGCGGCGCATTTCCTGACCGCCATCCAGAACGAGCACGGCATTAAAGAGCCGAACATCGCGCTGGTCACCGAACCGCTGGCGCATCAGGGTGAAGCATTAACCGCCGACAGCCGCGATCGCTTCCTTAATCTGTTGAACAGCACGCCGAACGGCGTAATCCGTAACTCAGACGTCGCCAAAGGCGTGGTCGAAACCTCGCTGAATATCGGCGTGGTGACGATGGAAGCGGATAAAGCAGAAATTAACTGCCTGATCCGTTCACTGATCGACACCGGACGCGATTATGTGGTGCAGATGCTGACCTCGCTGGGCCAGCTGGCAGGCGCGCAGACCAAAGCGAAAGGCGGCTACCCAGGCTGGCAGCCAGACGCGGACTCGCCGATCATGGCGCTGACCCGTCAGACCTATATCGCGCTGTTCGACAAAACGCCAAACATTCAGGTGATTCACGCCGGTCTGGAGTGCGGTCTGTTCAAAAAACCGTATCCGCAGATGGATATGGTGTCGATCGGTCCGACCATTACCGGCCCGCACTCACCGGATGAGCAGGTACATATTGAAAGCGTCGGCCTTTACTGGAAATTGCTGACCACCTTGCTGAATGTGGTGCCAGAAAAGTAATCTCACCGCAAAAAGTTTAACCAGGCTTCGGCCTGGTTTTTTTATGCCCGCCGCGCCGTAACAGCATAATTCACCACCCCGAACGCCCTTCCCCACCTGAATACGCCACGCTTTCACGCTTCGCTGGTTTTAGCCGCCGTTATGTCCAGATGTCTGGATGGCTAATACCGTTTCGTGCTAGCTTATGCGCTTTCGGTCGTTGCCGCGCCTGAAGCTTCAGGAAAAAATGCGGCCAGTGATTCTTCAGGAGAATGGTGACATGGCTGCGTTAAACCGCCTCGAGATGCGTAACATCTCCATCGCTTTTGGCGGATTTGCCGCACTCTCATCGGTAGATTTCGTCAGTGAAGGCCACTCTGTTCACGCGCTGACCGGCGCGAATGGCGCAGGAAAATCGACCCTGATGGCGGTGCTGTCCGGCGCTCACAGTCACTACAGCGGCGAGATCCTGCTGGATGGCGTTCCGGTCACCCTCCGCAGCCCGCGCGAGGCGAAGCAGCTGGGGATTCATCTGGTGCAGCAGGAGGTTGATGTGGCGCTGGTGCAACAGCTCAGCGTGGCGGAAAACATTCTGCTGGATCGGCTGGCGGAACCGGGTCACCGCTACCGCTGGGGTGAGATACGTCGTCAGGCGCGAACCTTACTGGCGCAGCTGGAGGTGACGCTGGACGTCAATCGGCTGGTCGAGCGCTGCACCCTGGCTGAAAAGCAACAGATCCTGCTGGCGCGTGCGCTGTCGCATCATTGCCGCTTTCTGATTCTGGATGAACCCACCGCCCCGCTCGACCAGCATGAGAGCGAGCGGCTGTTCACCGTGGTGCGTCGCCTGCAGGCCAGCGGTATCGGGGTGATATTTATCTCTCACCGGATTCACGAACTGAAAGCGATTTGCGATCGCCTGACGGTGCTGCGCGACGGCCGGCTGATTGAGAGTGGCCCGATGGCAGCGCTAAGCGGCGAGCAGATTGTGGAAAAAATGCTTGGGCATCAGCTCACCGACATCTATCCCGCCCGGCGTGAACCACAGCCACAGCCGCTGCTGCTGGCGGTCGACGGACTGCATGATGAACACCTGTTGCAGGATATCTCGCTGCGGCTGCATCAGGGCGAAATTCTCGGCATCGCCGGACTGGCCGGTGCCGGCAAGACTGAACTGTGCAAAGCGCTGTTTGGTGCCAGTAAAAGCCGCGTCAGTCGGGGAGAGCTGCACGGCCAGCCGTGGCAGCCGCGCTCCCCGCACGATTCGGTCAGCCGGCGCATGGCGCTGGTGCCGGAAGAGCGGCGTAAAGAGGGCATCTTTATTGATGAGTCGGTGGCGATGAATCTGAGCGTCAGCGCGGACGACAGTTTCTCGCGATGGAGCCTGTTCGGCCATCGCCAGGCGTGGCGCTGGGCAGAGGACATCATTCAGCGACTTCAGGTGCGGACCACCGGTCCGGCCCAACCACTGCGCCGCCTCTCCGGGGGGAATCAGCAAAAAGTGGCGATTGGCAAATGGCTGCGTAACAACGCCGACGTGCTGATTTTCGATGAGCCGACTAAAGGCGTCGATATCAAAGCCAAAACCGAACTGTTCACTCTGATCGACGGTCTGGCGCGCGAAGGCAAAGGCATTATCTACGCGTCAGGTGAATTTTCTGAACTGGTCGGCTTATGCGACCGGATTTGTGTGCTCTGGGATGGACGCATTGTGGCTGAACTGGCCGCGCGCGATGTCACTGAAGAGACGCTTTTGCTTTATTCCACCGGAGGAATCCCTGCGTGAGCAGCAAAGAAACCAGCCTGAATCTGCCGTCATCTTCATGGAGTCATCAACTGTTCGACTTCCTCTATAAATGGGGCATGTTACTGACGGTGGTGATCCTGATCGCCGCCTTTGGCATGGCCTCAGACAGTTTTCTCGAACCCAACAACATCATCAATATTCTGCGATCGATAGCGATTGTTACGGTCATCGCGGTCGGCGTATCGATCTCACTGACCGTCGGCGGCTTCGATCTGTCGGTCGGCTCGACCGCTTCGCTGGCCAACGCGCTGGTGATTTCGCTGTTTGTCTGGTACGGCCTCGACACCACCGAAGCGATCGTGATTACCCTGGCGCTCTGCAGCCTGGTCGGGCTGTTTAACGCCTTTCTGATTGTCATCCTGCGGATCCCCGACATGCTGGCCACGCTGGCGACGCTGTTTGTGATTCAGGGCGTGGCGATGACCTACAGCTTTGGCGGCTCGATCACGGAAAACATGGTGTTGCCGAGCGGCGATATGGCGGAAGGCACAATCCCGGCGGCGTTTGGCCTGCTGGGTCAGGTGCCAACCATCGTCATCATTATGCTGGTGGTAACGGTCGTGGCTCAGCTGGCGCTGTCGCTGACCAAACATGGCCGCCGGATGTATGCCCTCGGCGGCAATCCCGAAGCGGCGCGCCTCTCTGGTATCCGCACTACCCGCTATCGCGTGCTGGCCTATGTGATCGCCTCGCTGCTGGCCGGGCTGGGCGGCATTCTGCTGGCCTCGCGTATTGGTTCATCACAGGTTAACGCCGGTAGCGGCTACCTGATGGATGCGGTGGCGGCGGCGTGGATTGGCTTCTCGCTGGCGGGATCGGGCAAACCGAATGCGCTCGGCACGCTGGTCGGCGCGGTGATCCTCGGGGTATTGCAGAACGGCCTGGTGATGCTCTCCGTCCCCTATTACGCCATGGACATTATTAAAGGGCTGGTGCTGGCTTTGGCACTGGCAATCACCTATATCCAGCGCCGCTGAGGCGCACTGACCGGAGTTGCTACTAATGCAAAAAATAACGCTCTCGCTGCTGGCCCTGAGCCTGCTGAACGCCAGCGCCGCTTTCGCGGAGACCGTCACCCCGGTGCCCGCGGCGATCGCCAGCCACGACGGCCCGATCCGCATCGCGGTGATCCGTAACCTCGGTTCTGACGACAACACCACCCAGTTTGTCGCCGGTGCGATTCAGCAGGGCCGTCAGCTCGGCTTTAAGGTCAGCACTTTCCTCAGCAACGGCGACGACGCGCGTTTTCAGGATTTCGTTAACCAGGCGATCAGCCAGAAGTATGACGGCATCGTGCTATCACACGGTAAAGCGCCCTACGCCAGCGGTCTGGTCAAACGCATCGCCGAGGCCGGCATTAAGCTGTCAGTGTTTGATACCCCGGTTGATAGCCCGATTGAAGGCGTGACCGTGACGGCGCAGGATGACGCCTCGCTGGCGCAGCTGTCGCTGGGTCAGTTAATCAGCGATTTCAACGGCAAAGCCAACATCGTCAAACTGTGGGTAGCCGGCTTCCCGCCAATGGAACGCCGTCAGGTGGTGTACGAGAAACTGCTGAAGGAGAATCCTGGCATCCATCAGCTGGAGTCGATTGGCGCGGTTTCTACCGATGTACAGGGCGATACTGCGAACAAGATTGGCGCGATTCTGGCGAAATACCCGAAAGGCAAGATTGACGCCATCTGGGGCGCGTGGGACGCCTTCAGCCAGGGCGCCTATAAAGCGCTGCAGGAGAATGGCCGAACCGAAATCAAGCTCTACAGCATCGATGTCTCAAACCAGGATTTGCAGCTGATGCGTGAGAAGAACAGCCCGTGGGTGCAGACCGTGGCGGTGGATCCGAAAACTATTGGCGCGGTGAACATGCGTCTGGTAGCGAAAAAGATTGCCGGTGAAGCGACGCCAGCCACCTATCAGTTTAAGGCTGCCTCGATCTCTCAGCAGCAGCTCAACAGCCAGTCCGGCGCGGTGAACGTTGCCTCGCTGAATAAAATCGTCCCCGGCTGGGGCGGTAATGACGATTTCGTCGCGCCGTGGTTCGCCACCCTGGCAGCCAAAAATCACAAGTAAGTGACGGCGCGTCAGCGCTGGCAGGCTGACGCGCACTTATCGCCAGACCGCGCTACAACCCCAGCAACAGCTGTCGTTCCAGCTGCGGATCGAGCAGGGTGACGTGCAGCCCCACCAGCCTGACGCCCCGCCCGACCCGACGCTCATCCCAGGTTTTTTTGGCAATCGCGATCATGTCCTCTTTATTCAGCACCGGCCAGATGTGCTCCTGCGTAGTCTGCTGAAAGTCGCTGAACTTCAGTTTCACGCCCTGCCGCGCCACCTGCTTATCGGGACGGATCTGGCTCAGCCGGCGATCCAGTTCGGCATAGAGAAAATCGATGATCTCCAGGCAGGCGTCCCAGTCGTGAATGTCCTCGGCCAGCGTACGCTCAACCCCAAGTGATTTACGTTCCCGCTCAACCACCACGCCGCGCTCGTCAATGCCGTTGCTGCGCTCCCACAACACCCGGCCAAACTTACCAAAGCGCTTCAGCAGCTGGGCTAAATCCGCCTTCTGCACATCCCCGCAGGTCACCAGGCCCATCTCCTCCAGCTTTTTTGCCGACACCTTGCCCACGCCCGGAATTTTCGCCAGCGGCAGCGTCAGTAAAAAACCGGACATCTCCGCCGGCGTGATAACAAACTGTCCATCCGGCTTATTCATGTCGGAGGCGATTTTCGCCAGAAACTTAATCGGTGCGATGCCGGCCGAGGCGGTCAGCTGCGTTTCACGCAGGATAGTCGCGCGAATGTGCTGGGCGATCAGGGTGGCGGAACCGTGGCAGTGCGGACTGTCGGTCACGTCCAGATAGGCTTCATCCAGCGACAGCGGTTCAATCAGCGGAGTGTAGCGGGAGAAGATCTCGCGGATCTGCGCCGAGGCCTCTTTATAGGCGTCAAAGCGGCCTGGCAGCAGCCGCAAATGGGGACATAGCTTGAGCGCCATCCCGGTCGGCATGGCGCTGCGCACGCCATATTTGCGCGCCGGGTAGTTAGCGGTACTGATGACACCGCGACGTTCGCGGCTGCCGCCGATGGCAATCGGGATGTCACGCAACAGGGGATTATCGCGCATCTCCACCGCAGCATAGAAGCAGTCCATATCGACATGAATGATTTTACGCATACCCCCTCCAGCACTGGATAAGTATACAGTTGGCGAAGGTAACTGCAATATTTGTCGCGGCCGGCATTAAAGTTTACAAATTTCTGGCCGTATTCTGTTCAGGAAATCGCGAATTTCTGGCGTGCTGTCTTGCTAAAAAAACAGACAATGTTTAATGTTGCGCTGCGGTAGCGGATAGTTCCGATAATGCAAGCAGAGACGCACGATTCGCGTCATTGTTCTCTTCACCTCAAGGTACACACAGCATGGGCAAAATCGCACTCCTGTTTGCGATGATTTTACTGCCAGCCCTCAGCATGGCAATGACCCCAGAACCCGCTCAGCAAGCGGCACCGGTCAGTAAAGAATTAAAGAAACAGTTACTCGGCACGCCGGTTTATATTCAGATTTTCAAGGAAGAGCGTACCCTCGAACTGTACGGCAAAATTGGTAACGAATACCGCCTGCTGGATACCTACCGCATCTGTAATTTTTCTGGCGGCCTCGGCCCGAAACGTCGTGAAGGCGATTTCAAAAGCCCGGAAGGATTTTATAACGTCAGGCTGAACCAGCTGAAACCGGATAGCCGGTTTTATCGCGCGATCAATATTGGCTTTCCGAATCAGTACGATCGCAATCAGGGCTACAGCGGTAACTACCTGATGATTCATGGCGACTGTAAGTCGATTGGCTGCTATGCCATGACGAACGCCTATATGGATGAGATCTTTACTTATGTCAATGCGGCGCTGCGTAACGGCCAGCAGGATATCAGCATCAGTATCTATCCGTTCCGCATGACCGACAGCAATATGCAGCGTCACCGTTACTCCACCTACGCCAGTTTCTGGCAGCAGTTGCAGCCGGGTTACGCTTATTTTGCGAAGTATCACCAGCCACCGACGGTTAACGTCGCCAGCGGAAAATATGTGATGAACAGCAGCCCGGTAGTGACCAATCCCGAAGCTGCTTCACGCTCATTCCTGGCGCTCTCCAAGGCAGAATAACGCCCACTCACCTGGCACAATCCGCTGCCAGGTTTCATTGGCCGTCAGCGGCTGCGTCGCAATCACCGTCACCACGTCATGCGGCGTGGTGTGCTGCTGAAAATCAACCTCTACATCCTGATCGAGCAGCTGCGCGCGGCCAAACGGCGCGCGCCGGGTGATCCAGAACAGGTTGGTGGAGCAGAAGGCCATCAGATAACGCCCGTCCGACAGCAGCATGTTAAACACCCCTTTCTGCCGCAGGCTGCCCGCCAGCTCGCCGATAAAGCGAAACACCGCTGGCCAGTTACCCGGCGTGCGGGGATAACGCGTCGCCAGCTGATGCAAAATCCAGCAGAACGCCTTTTCGCTGTCGGTCTCCCCGACCGGACGAAAGGTCCCGGTCTCCAGCTGCCGGTAGCCCTTTAGCTGCCCGTTATGGGCGTAGGTCCAGTTACGGCCCCACAGTTCGCGGGTAAACGGATGGGTGTTTTCCAGCGACACCTGACCGCGATTAGCCTGGCGGATGTGCGCCACCACCGAATGCGATTTGATCGGGTACTCCTGCACCAGCCGCGCTATTGGCGAATTGAAGCTCGGCAGGGGATCCTTAAAGGTGCGACAGCCTTTATCTTCGTAAAAGGTAATGCCCCAGCCATCTTTATGTGGGCCGGTTCCGCCACCACGCTGCACCAGGCCGGTAAAGCTGAAACAGATATCCGTGGGAACATTGGCGCTCATCCCGAGCAATTCGCACATAGTCACCACCTTAGCGTCAGACGCCTCCCGCCAGGCGAGAGGCCAGAGTGTTACTTCACCATCTCTTTTTCGATCAGCAACATCAGAATATGGATCACTTTAATGTGGATCTCCTGAATGCGATCGGCATAACCAAAGTGCGGCACCCGGATTTCAATGTCAGCACTGCCCGCCATCTTACCGCCATCTTTACCGGTCAGGGTGATCACTTTCATCCCCTGCGCCCGCGCCGCCTCAATCGCCTTAATGATGTTGGCCGAGTTGCCGGAGGTCGATAGCCCCAGCAGCACATCCCCCGGACGGCCTACCGCTTCAACATAACGCGAAAAGACGTAATCGTAGCCAAAGTCGTTACTGACGCAGGAGAGATGGCTGACGTCTGAAATGGCGATCGCCGGATAGCCAGGACGATTTTCACGATAGCGGCCGGTCAGCTCTTCGGCGAAATGCATCGCGTCGCAGTGTGACCCACCGTTGCCGCAGGAGAGCACCTTGCCGCCTGCCTTGAAACTGTCAGCCAGCAGCACCGCAGCCCGCTGGATCGCATGGATATTCGCGTCATCGCTGAGGAATTTATTCAGCGTATCGGCGGCTTCGTTGAGCTCAGAGCGGATGATGTCCTGGTACATAGGGAGGTCCTTTTTTAGCAGAGGTTAATCTGCAGCAAGTTTAACGGAATGCCTGAGCGGCGCAAAGCATCACGCCATTGCGGCCCAATCGCCGCTGGCATTATCTCTGCACAGCCGCCAGCGAAACGGGTCGGAAAATTGATTTTGTGAGTCAGGTTGTAATTGCGATGTAAACGAATTGATAAATAGAGCCAACTGCTCTAAACCTCTACTCAACAGGTCAGACCTCTTACTACTTACGGAGCGGTTCATTATGATGGTTGTTTCGATACTTGCCACGGTGGTGCTGATTGGCGCCCTGTTCTATCACCGCCTGTCGTTGCGGCTGAGCAGCCTGATTCTGCTGCTGTGGACCGCGGCGATGGCGGCCGCACACCTCTGGACGCCGTGGCTGCTGCTGCCACTGGCTATTATTCTGTTGCCGTTTAACCTGCCGTCGCTGCGCCGTAATCTGTTTTCAAAACCGATGCTGCAGCGTTTTCAGCAGGTGATGCCGCCCATGTCACGCACCGAGAAAGAAGCGATCGATGCCGGAACCACCTGGTGGGAGGGCGATCTGTTTCAGGGCAAACCGGACTGGCAGAAGCTGCATAACTATCCTCAGCCGCACCTGACGCCGGATGAGCAGGCCTTCCTGGAGGGTCCGGTTGAGGAAGCGTGCCGGCTGGCGAATGATTTCCAGATTACCCATGAAATGGCCGATCTGCCGCCGGAACTGTGGGCCTATCTGAAACAGCATCGCTTCTTCGCGATGATCATTAAAAAAGAGTATGGCGGGCTGGAGTTTTCCGCTTATGCCCAGGCGCGCGTGTTGCAGAAACTGGCTGGCGTATCGGGCATCCTGGCGATTACCGTCGGTGTACCGAACTCGCTCGGTCCGGGCGAACTGCTGCAGCATTACGGCACTGATGAACAGAAAAATCACTATTTACCGCGTCTGGCGCGTGGCGATGAGATCCCCTGCTTCGCCCTGACCAGCCCGGAAGCCGGCTCAGATGCCGGTGCGATTCCCGATACCGGCGTGGTGTGTATGGGTGAATGGCAGGGTCAGCAGGTGCTGGGTATGCGCCTGACCTGGAACAAACGCTACATCACGCTGGCGCCTATCGCGACCGTGCTGGGGCTGGCGTTTAAACTGTCCGATCCCGATCATCTGCTCAGCGATAACACCCATCCGGGCATTACCTGCGCGCTGATCCCGACCAACACCCCCGGCGTGGAAATCGGTCACCGTCACTTCCCGCTTAACGTGCCGTTCCAGAACGGTCCGACCCGCGGTAAGGATATTTTCGTGCCGATCGATTACATCATCGGCGGACCGGAAATGGCCGGACAGGGCTGGCGTATGCTGGTCGAATGTCTGTCAGTGGGTCGCGGCATTACCCTGCCGTCCAACTCGACCGGCAGCCTGAAAAGCGTGGCGCTGGCAATTGGTGCCTATGCCCATATCCGCCGTCAGTTCAGGCTGTCGATCGGTAAAATGGAAGGGATTGAAGAGCCACTGGCACGCATTGCCGGTAATGCTTACGTGATGGATGCGGCAGCAACGCTGATCACCGCCGGTATTATGCAGGGTGAAAAACCGGCGGTGCTGTCGGCGATAGTGAAATATCACTGCACCCATCGCGGTCAGCGGGCGATCATTGACGCGATGGACATTGCCGGCGGTAAAGGCATTATGCTCGGTAACAGCAACTTCCTGGCGCGCGCCTATCAGGGAGCGCCGATCGCTATTACCGTTGAAGGGGCGAACATCTTAACCCGCAGCATGATCATCTTCGGCCAGGGGGCAATTCGTTGCCATCCTTATGTTCTGCAGGAGATGGCGGCCGCGGCCAGTAACGACGTTGACGCTTTTGATCGGGCGCTGTTCAGCCATATCGGCCACGTCGGCAGTAATCAGGTGCGCAGTCTGTGGCTCGGCCTGACCGGCGGACGCACCAGCGCCACCCCGACCCGTGATGCGACGCGTCGCTATTATCAGCATCTCAACCGCATCAGCGCCAACCTCGCGTTGCTGTCAGATGTCTCAATGGCGGTGCTGGGCGGTAGCCTGAAACGTCGTGAACGCATCTCGGCGCGACTGGGTGATGTCCTGAGCCAGCTTTATCTGGCCTCTGCCACGCTGAAGCGCTACGACGATGAAGGCCGTAACGAAGCCGATTTGCCGCTGGTACACTGGGGCGTTCAGGATGCGCTGCATCAGGCGGAAGTGGCTATCGATGAGCTGCTGCGCAATTTCCCTAACCGGCTGGTGGCGGGCGCGTTACGGCTGGTGATTTTTGCCGGTGGCCATCACTGCCCGGCACCGTCCGATCGTCTTGATCATCAGCTGGCAAAAATGCTGCAACTGCCGTCGGCCACCCGCACGCGTCTGGGACGCGGACAGTATCTGGCACCGGTTGATAACAATCCGGCCGGTCAGCTGGAACAGGCGTTGCAGGATGTAATGGCTGCGGAAGTGATTCACGACAGACTGAGCAAACAGAGCAAGCAGCACCTCTCCTTTACCCGGCTGGATGAGCTGGCAAAACGGGCGCTGGAGCAGGGCTGGATTGACGATAAAGAAGCCGAGGTATTGCGCCGCGCTGAAGCCAGTCGCCTGCGTTCTATCAATGTGGATGAGTTTGAAGCGGATGCACTGGCGGTTCCGGTGCCAGAGAAAAAATCGCAATCCGCTTCGGCCCGCGCCAGCGAGGCGGCATAAGGCGGCGGGCCGATGTGATGTCGGCCCGTTAATTCAGCGCAGGTTCAGGGAACGTATGCCCTCCGTAAAGACACAACAACGCCATACATGGCTTTAGCGTTTAATCTGACCGTGCTTCCTGCGCTGGCATCCCCCTCATCGCCAGCAAGATTTTTGTTTTATCCAGAGGCCGACATCACGTCGGCCTTTTTTTATCCGGCCTGTCGGATGCGGGCAATCAGCGCATCGACATCTTCAACGTGATCGGCTGCCAGTATCAGCGTGCGTCCGAGGTTTATCGCGTTACGGATGCAGTCGGTACGCATCGCCGGATCGGCAATCAGCTTCATATCCGCCACATGCGACATCCCTACCGTGCGCCGGATCAGTTCGGTTCCGCAGTAGCCGATGGTATCCGCCCATACTTTGCGCAGGAAGGCATCGACATAGCCGGGATAAGCCAGCGCCACGTCAGCGGTTTTCTCCGCCGCCAGCGCCTGGAAACGGCTGGAGAAGGTTGTCCAGACGCTATGCACATCGCTCAGGCGTTGCTCACGGGCATCGGCTGCTTCACGCGGCGGCAGCAGGCCGGGCAGACCGCAATAGTTGATCAGCAGATTGCCGAGCGCAGTGCCGATATCAAAGCCCATCGGCCCGAAATAGCCAAATTCAGCATCAATCGCTTTCAGGCTACCGTCCGCGACAAAAATCGATCCGCTGTGGATATCGCCATGCAGCAAGGCTTCGGCGTGGGCAAAGAAGCGGTGCTTGAGACCAGCTACCGCAATACGCAGCGCATCATCGTGACGCAGGCTGGCCACTAACGGCTCCAGCGCCGCCGGATAGCTATTACGCGGATGATCGGTGTAGGGATCGTTAAAGAACAGATCTTCGGTGATCTCGCACATTTCCGGATTAATGAAGCGCGCCACTTCCGCTTTCTTCTGATGCGGATGCAGCACGAAATCGGAGGTGTTAAACAACGTCTGTGCCAGATACTCGCCCAGCTGCCGTGGTGCCTCAGGATAGTAAACGCCCTTCACCAGCTCGCTACGCCAGATACGGTGGCTGGATAGATCTTCCATCACCATCACCGCCAGATCCGCGTCGTAATGGGTAATCTGCACCGTGTGCTGTGGGCAATATTTGTAGTGCTCGACCAGCGTCTGCGCTTCAAGCCGCGCCCGATCCAGCGTCAGAGGCCATGACTCGCCGACGCAGCGCACATAAGGCAGCGCCTGCTTGACCACTACCCGGCTGTTGCCCTGATCGTCATAAATTTTGAACACCAGGTTAAGATTGCCGTCACCGATTTCTTCGGCACGGCTCAGGGCGGAAGGATTATCCAGACCGCCGAATTGTCGGGCATAGTCCACCGCATCAGCAGCGGTGAAGGTACGGTATTGCGACATTGCCTGTTCCTCATCATTCGAAGGCTGAATAAACCCGGTGTAAAAGCCGTTCAGACGTCTATACATCCGTCGAGCATGTTGGCACAATATCTGACATTAACGCAACAGGGATTTCACCCACCATGCAGACTCTCCAAACCACCAGCTTACAGGTTCGTGACAATCAGCTCTGGATCCTCGATCAGCAGGCGCTGCCGCAGCAAAAAAACTGGCTAGCGGCGCACAGCGTGGCGCAGCTGGTTGAACATATTCACGCGCTGCGGGTGCGCGGTGCGCCGCTGATTGGTCTTTCCGCCTCATTATTGCTGGCGTTGCTGGCAGAACAGGGTCAGACGCAGAGGCAGCTGGCAGAGTCGCTGGCGATTCTGCGTGCCGCCCGCCCTACCGCGGTCAACCTGATGAATAACCTTGATCGGATGAAACAGGCGCTGGCGCAACCGGCGTTCGCTACCGCGCTGGCCGAGGAAGCCTGGCGACTGGTCGAAGAAGATAAACAGCTGTGTGAGGCAATTGCCAGCGCAGGCAGCGCGCTGGTAAAACCTGGCAGCCAGCTGCTGACCCACTGCAACACCGGTGGGCTGGCAACGGCGGGCGTCGGCACCGCGCTGGGGGTAATCATCCACGCTCATCAGCAGGGCCGGGTGAACAATGTCTGGGTCGATGAAACCCGTCCGCTGTTGCAGGGCGGCCGCTTAACGGCCTGGGAGCTGGGCGAACGGGCGGTTCCTTATACCCTGATTACCGACAGCATGGCCGCCAGCCTGATGGCCAGCAAACAGGTGGACGCGGTGTGGGTCGGCGCTGACCGGATTGCCGCCAACGGTGACGTCGCCAATAAGATCGGCACCTACAGCCTGGCGGTACTGGCACACTATCATCAGATCCCGTTTTATGTGGCTGCGCCGCACACCACGCTGGATCGCAGCTGCCCGAACGGTGCGGTGATTCCGATCGAGCAGCGCGCCGCCAGCGAAGTGACCGGCGTGGCCGGCAGTTTTGGCAGCGTGCAGTGGGCGCCTGAAGCGGCGAACGTCTACAACCCGGCATTTGATGTGACGCCAGCCGCCCTGATTAGCGGCTGGGTGCTGGATACCGGCGTGGTAACACCGGAGCAGGTCGCAGCGGGAATTTTCCAGCCGCAGTGAGTCAGACGGCCACCGCGCACTGTTCTGCGCGGTAGCCGAAGCGGCTCAGCCGATTACGCCAGTCGTGGATAGGCGTCGGCAATCCTGTCGCCGGTGAAGTTAGCGATCCACCCTTCCTGATTATCAAAAATCCGAATCGCGGTGAAATGCGGCGACGATCCCATATCAAACCAGTGTGGCGTACCGGCCGGCACCGAGATCAGATCGTTCTTTTCGCACAGGATCTGCAGGATCTCGCCATCCAGATGCAGGCAGAACAAACCCGCGCCCTCAACAAAGAAACGCACTTCATCTTCGCCGTGGGTGTGTTCGGAAAGAAACTTTTCGCGCAGCACCGTTTTCTGCGGATTGTCCGCCCGCATGCTGATCACGTCCCAGCTCTGATAGCCCTTCTCCGCCACCAGCCGGTCAATCGCATGCTGATAGGCGGTGATAACCGCTGCTGCGTCCGGGTTTTCCCCCAAATCGCGATCGGCTTCCCAGCGTTCAAAGCGGACGCCTTTGGTATTCAGCCGCTCAGCGATCGCCTGCGGGTCGGTGCTGTGCCATATCGGCTGGCTGGCTTCGCTGTCGGTAAAAATAGTCAGTGCACTCATTCTAAATCGACTCCAGGTTAATCTCAGAAAAATCAGTGACCTGACGGTGGAAACTTGCGCCATCCGCCTCACCACGTATCAGCTGCAGGGTATGCCAGCCAGCCTGGGCAGCCGCATCCAGCTCCTGATGAATATCCGACAGGAACAGCAGTTGCTCCGCTGGCAGGCCAATCTGTGCGGCAATGGTGTGATACGCCGCGACTTCACGTTTAGCGCCGACGTGCGTATCGAAGTAGCCGCTGAATAAGCCAGTAATATCACCTTCGTCGCTGTAGCCAAATAACAATTTCTGCGCCGCAACCGAGCCTGAGGAATATACATAGAGTTTACGACCCTGCGCCTGCCAGGCGGTCAGGGCCGGGAGCACATCGGGATAAAGATGGCCGGTGAAACTGCCGTTGAGATAGCCATCACGCCAGATCATCCCCTGCAGCGCTTTCAGTCCGGTAGATTTACGATCCTGATCCATAAAGCTGAACAGGATCTGCGTCAGGGTCGGCAGATCGGCCTGCGGCTGATCGACCTCAGCCCGCACCGCCTCAAGCGCAGCCTGCACCTCTGGCTGATGCTGCTGGTCACGCAGGAACGTCGCCAGATGCTGGCGCGCGTAAGGAAACAGGATGTTATGGACAAAGCGGATATCGCTGGTGGTGCCTTCAATATCGGTAACAATGGCGCGGATCATGCGTTCTCCAGCAGGCGACGTTGACGTTCACATTCAAATAAAAATTCCAGTCCTTCCAGCTGGCGACGCGCTTCGCTGACATCGCGACCCCAGCAGGTTAAGCCGTGACCGCGCAGCAGGAAGCCATAGCGCAGCGGAAACCGGGCGGCGTAATCTTCAATTTCCGATGCCAGCGCCGCAATGTCCTGGCTGTTATCGAACAGCGGTATGGCGACGGTATCCAGATGATTATGCTGACCGGTGAGCGTTTTCTGCATCTCATAACCGTGCAGCAGCAGCGCCGCGCCCTGCTCGACCCGCGATAACACCGTCGCATTCACGGTATGGGTGTGCAGCACCGCACCCGCCTCAGGAAAGAGCCGATAGATCAGCGTGTGCAGGCCGGTTTCCGCCGACGGCTTGCGGCCGGAGAGCGCCTGGCTGGTGGCAATATCGACCTGGATAAAGTCATCACGCGTCAGCGTGCCTTTATCTTTACCAGATTCGCTCAGCAGACAGATCTGCGCATCCTGACGCACAGACATATTACCGCCGGTCGCGGGTGCCCAGCCCTTCGCACCAATCCAGTGACAGGCGGCGACCAGCTGATCTAACGGGTGAATATCCGACATAGGGTTTCCTTGCAGTGGAATGGGATGGCTGGTAACTCAGATAACGGTAACGGCCCTAAAAATACAACAGGTTAAGTTTGATACTTTGCCGGCAAAGCTCACGATGTCTTTTCAATGATTCCTGTATCAGCAAAGCTCACGCCCCCTGCCAAATGATCCGTGTGTCAGCAAGGCGGTAAGCGCGCTTATCCCCGTGAGCTGACATCAGTCAGTGACCGGGGTAAGCAAACGCAACCAACGCCGCTGAGATGCGGAGCATGACGCATTGTAAATGCTAAATGATCCGCATTTCAGCAAGGCGGCAAGTGCGCGCATCCCCGGGAGCTTACAAGAGTAAGTGACCGGGGTAAGCAATCGTAGCCAACGCCGCTGAGATACGGAGCATGACGCATTTAGCCGTCTAAGCGTCTCGATTGCCAAATACTATCATCCTGTTTATAGTGGCACAAACACCGGGTGACTCCGCATCGACATTCGCGCTTAAGGCCAGATAACCATGACGCAGCACAACCTGATTCCTGAGAGCAAACTTCCGGCGCTTGGGACGACCATTTTTAGCCAGATGAGTGCGCTGGCACAGCAGCACAACGCGATCAACCTTTCTCAGGGCTTTCCCGATTTTAACGGACCGGACTATTTGCAGCAGCGGCTGGCGTATCACGTTAGCCAGGGCGCGAATCAGTATGCGCCGATGACCGGCGCTTTGCCGTTACGCGAGGCGATTGCGGAGAAGACCGCTGAGCTTTATGACTATCGTCCGGACGTCGAGCGCGAGATTACGGTCACTGCCGGGGCGACTGAAGCGCTGTATGCGGCGATTACCGCGCTGGTCAGGCCGGGCGATGAGGTGATCTGTTTCGATCCCAGCTACGACAGCTATGCGCCGGCAGTTGAGCTGTCGGGTGGGGTGCTGAAGCGCATCGCCCTGCAGCCACCGGCCTTTCACGTTGACTGGTCGGCCTTTGGCGCGCTGCTGAGTGAGAAAACCCGGCTGGTGATCCTGAATACTCCGCACAATCCGTCGGCCACCGTCTGGCGGCGCGAGGATTATGCCGCGCTGTGGCAGGCGATTGCCGGGCTACCGGTGTATGTGCTGAGCGACGAAGTGTATGAACACATCTGCTTTGATCCGGCGGGTCATGCCAGCGTACTGGCCCATCCGGAACTGCGTCAACGCGCCATTGCCGTCTCTTCGTTTGGCAAAACCTTCCACATGACCGGCTGGAAAGTGGGCTACTGCATTGCACCGGCGGCCATCAGCGCTGAAGTGCGCAAGGTACATCAGTATCTGACCTTTTCGGTCAATACCCCGGCGCAGCTGGCGATTGCCGATATGCTGCGTCACCAGCCGGAACATTATCGCGAGCTGCCGGCGTTTTATCAGGCGCGTCGCGACCAGCTGGTTGCGGCCTTGCAGCACAGCCGCTTCAGGGTTCTGCCGTGCGAAGGCACCTATTTTTTACTGGTGGATTACAGCGCCATCTCCGATCTGGACGATGTCAGTTTCTGCCAGTGGCTGACCAAAGAAGCCGGCGTGGCGGCGATACCGCTGTCGGTGTTCTGCGCCGATCCCTTCCCTCATAAACTGATTCGCCTCTGTTTCGCTAAACAGCAAGCGACGTTAGATGCCGCCGCGGAGCGCTTATGTCAGCTTTAAACATCACCGTATTGCAGGAGACCCTGAGCTGGATGGATGGCGAGGCGAATCTGCGCCATTTCGATCAGCAACTGACTGGCATTACCGGACGCGATTTAATTCTGCTGCCGGAAATGTTTACCACCGGCTTTGCGATGGAGGCGGCAAAAAGCTCGTTGCCTCAGGCGCAGGTGGTGGAATGGCTGCAGCATCACGCCCGACAGACTGACGCCCTGATCGGCGGCAGTGCGGCGATCCAGACTGAAAAAGGCGCGGTAAACCGCTTTTTACTGGTCGAGCCGGACGGAACGCTGCATCAGTACGACAAGCGGCATCTGTTTCGCATGGCGGATGAGCATCATCACTATCTGCCCGGCGAGCAGCGTCAGATCGTGGAATGGCGCGGCTGGCGCATTCTGCCGCAAATCTGTTATGACCTGCGTTTCCCGGTTTTTTCACGCAACCGCAACGATTACGATCTGGCGCTGTACGTCGCCAACTGGCCTGCGCCGCGTGCGTTGCACTGGCAGGCGCTGCTGTTAGCGCGGGCGATTGAGAATCAGGCTTACGTGGCGGGCTGTAACCGGGTCGGCAGTGACGGTAACCAGCATCAGTACCGTGGCGACAGCCAGATTATTTCACCGCAGGGTGAGATTCTGCAGGCGGCGGAGCCGTTCCAGCGCGCCCGGCTGGATGCCGCGCTGTCGCTGGAGGCGCTTAATGCTTACCGTGAACGCTTCCCGGCCTGGCAGGATGCGGATCGGTTTACGCTGTAGTCTGTCGCGCAAGCCTGGCCGGCAGCAATCAGCTGCCGCGATAGGTTGACCACGACCACGGCGAAATCAGGAACGGCAGATGAAAATGGCTGCCCGCTTCGGCAATGACAAAATCGATCTGGGCGTTGACATAAAGCGCATCCCGACCGGCGGCGGCAAAATAGTCGCCAATCTCCGCCGTTAAGCGGTAGTGACCCGGCGTCAGCGGTTCCGGGGTCAGGGTTTTCAGTCGGCCGTCGCTGTCGGTTTCACCCTGAGACAGCGGGAACCACCCTTCCGGGCTGTTCTGCTCCAGCGAAATCGCCACGCCGCTGGCCGGTTTGCCGATTGCGGTATCAAGAATATGGGTCGTGACAGTACTCATTCTATGCTCTCCTCCAGCCGTAACAGGGTAATTTCACGCAGCTGATCCAGCGCTTCCTGTTGTTCAGCCTGCTGATCATTCTGGAGCCGGCGCTGTAATTCCGCCAGCATCTGCTCTGCGCTGCGTCCTTTGGCGCGGATTAAAAATACCCGGCCAAAGCGCGCCTCATAAGCCTGATTGCCCTGTTGCATCGCCTGTTGTAGCGACCGATCGGCCTGCTGCATAGCAGACTGCTCACCGCGCGACAGGGTCGCCTGCTTGTCGCTTCCGCTGGCCCGCTCGCCGATACGCGGATGAGCAGCCAGCGCCGCCTGTAAAGCGTCATCCTGCCACTGACGCGCCAGTGCGTCGCCGGTGGCGAGCAGTGCCGCCACCGAAGCATAGGGACGTGCCGCCACCAGCGCCTGCTGCCAGTGCGGGATCGCCACACAGTGGGCAATCGCCGCCAGCGCCTGCTGCTCCGGCATCTGATTAAAGGTGGTTAATTGCATGCTCAGCTCCGTTCAGCAATCAGACAGACCGCCTGCAGATAGGCCTGCAGTGCCGGGGCAACATCATTCACCGCTACCGACTCCGCCGGATGGTGGCTGATACCGCGATGATTACGCACAAACAGCATGCCGACCGGCCAGCGTTCGGCAATCGCAATCGCATCATGGCCCGCACCGCTCGGCAGCGACAGGCTGCGCCCCTGCACCGTTTCCACCGCATGACTTAGCGCCTGTTGCAGTGCGGAGTCACAGGCGGTGGCCCCGATGCGGTAATATTCATTCGCTTCAAAGCGCAGCCCGCGACGCAGCGCGATCGCCTCCGCCTGAGTTAACAGGCTGGAGAGCAGCGCCTCCAGCGGATTGTCCAGCGGGCCGCGCACGTCCAGCGACAGTGCGACCTCGCCAGGGATCACATTCACCGCGCCGGGCGCGCAGCTCAGAGTGCCGACCGTCGCCACCAGCTGTGGATCCTGCTCGCGGGTGGTCTGCTCGATAAACACCATCCATTCGGCAGCGGCAGCCAGCGCATCTTTACGGTGGGTCATTGGTACCGTACCGGCATGTCCGGCTTCGCCGGTGAAGCGGCAGTTCAGCCGGCGCGCACCGTTGATCGCCGTCACCACGCCCAGGGGCAGATCTGCCTGTTCAAGACACGGCCCCTGCTCAATGTGCAACTCAAGGTAACCGACAATATCTTCTACCCGGCGCGCGGCGGTGGCGATTTGGCTGCTGTCGAGCCCGACATCTGCCATCGCCTGCGCCACGGTAATGCCGTTGCCGTCAGGATGGGTTACCCAGCTCTGCGGCCAGCTGCCGGTAATGCCGCGGCTGCCGAGCAGCGTAATGCCAAAACGGGTGCCCTCTTCGTCGCCGAAACCGATCACCTCAATTGCCAGCGGCAAACGTTGCTGGTGCTGATGCAGCCACTGCACGGTTTCGATAGCGCTTAGCACGCCCAGCATGCCGTCATAGCGACCGGCGTTACGTACCGTGTCGAGATGCGAACCGAGCAGTAAGGCGGGCGCCCCCGGTTCGGCTGCTTCGTAGCGGCCACAAATGTTGCCGACCGCATCCTGCCACACCTGCATTCCGGCGGCCTGCATCCACTCTCCGACACAGGCGTTGGCGCGCAGGTGCTCCGGCGACAGGTAGACGCGCGTCAGTCCCTGCGCCGTTTCGCTGATCGCTGCCAGCGCATCACAGCGCGCCATGACGCGCTGCGCGGCGGCGTGGGCTTCGCTGGCGTTCATCATCATGCCTGGCTCCCGTAGTAGTCCCAGGCCGCCTGCGCAGCCGCGCCCTGCGGCGTGCGATAGCCCAGATAGGTCAGCACCGTTTCCAGCGCCGCCAGCGTCTGCATGACACAATCCTTGCGGGCATTGAAGCCCATGGTGCCGATGCGCCACACCTTGCCGTGCAGCGGACCAAACGAGGTGCCAATTTCAATGCCGAAATCATTCAGCATCAGTTGCCGCACCTGATCGCCATTGATGCCCGGCGGGATCACCACGCCCAGCACGTTATTCATTTTGTGTTGCAGGTCGCCAAAGGTCTCCAGTCCCATTCCCTGAATGCCTTTCAGCAGCGCTTCACCGTGCAGTTTGTGGCGGGCAATGCCGTTATCCAGACCTTCCTGCAGGATCAGACGGGCGCATTCGCGGGCGCCAAACAGCGCGCTGGTCGCTTCAGTGTGGTGATTCAGACGCTCCGGTCCCCAGTAATCCATGATCATGCCGAGATCAAAATAGTTGGAGTAGATCATCTCCTCTTCCCCATCCTGATGCGCGGCGGTTCGGATCCCCTGTTCGACGCACTTACGCTTGCGGATCACCGCTTCCATCTGTTCGCTCAGGGTGATCGGCGAGGTGCCGGACGGACCGCCGAGGCATTTCTGCATCCCGGCAGAGACCGCATCCAGCCCCCAGGCATCGGTTTCCAGCGCATTACCGGCCAGCGACGCGGTGGCATCGGTGTAGAACAGCACGCCATACTGTTTGCAGATTGCCCCCAGCTGCGCCAGCGGTTGCAGCATGGTGGTGGAGGTGTCGCCCTGTACCGTCAACAGCAGCCGTGGCCGCACTTTTTTGATCGCATCTTCGATCTGATCGGGAGTAAAGACCTCGCCCCACGGCACCTCTATGGTATGAACCTCAGCGCGGCAGCGACGGGCGATTTCACACAGCAGATGCCCAAAGCGGCCAAACACCGGCACCAGTACTTTGTCGCCGGGCCGGATGGCGGAGAGCAGGATCGCTTCAATCCCGGCGCGCGAGGTGCCATCAATCAGCAGGGTCCAGCGGTTTTCGGTACGAAATACGCCGCGATAGAGCGCCATCACCTCGTTCATGTAATGGGTCATGGCGGGATCGTACTGGCCAAGCAGCTGGCTCGACATGGCGCGCAGGACGCGCGGATCGGCGTTGATCGGCCCAGGCCCCATCAGCAGACGTTGCGGTGGATTGAGTTGTGGGTAGCGAGTGATATCCATGATGAATTCCTTGTTGAAGACTTACAGGCGGACCGAAGAGATAAACTGTTTCAGTTCAGGCGATTGCGGCTGCGCAAATAACGTTTTGCTGTCGCCCTGCTCCCAGACGCGCCCCTGATGCATAAAGACCACGCGATCGCCCACGTCGCGGGCGAAGCTCATTTCATGAGTGACGAGGATCAGCGTCATTCCTTCGGCCGCCAGCTGCTCCAGCACTTTGAGCACTTCGCCGACCAGCTCAGGATCGAGCGCCGAGGTGATCTCGTCACAGAGTAAAACTTTCGGCGTCATCGCCAGCGCACGGGCGATTGCAACCCGCTGCTGCTGACCGCCGGAGAGGCTGGCTGGATAGTAATCGAGCCGTTCGCCCAGCCCGACCTTCTCCAGCATCTGCGTCGCCAGCGCCCGGCACTCCGCCTCGCCCTTTTTCAATACCCGACGCGGTGCCAGCATGACATTTTCCAGCGCAGTCATGTGCGGGAACAGGTTGAAGCTCTGAAACACCATGCCGATTGAACGGCTGATCTCGCGGGCCTGTGAATCGCGGTCGGTAATGGTCATGCCGCCAAGCTTGATGCTGCCTTCCTGATAGCCTTCCAGCCCGTTAATGCAGCGCAGCAGCGTGCTTTTACCCGATCCACTGCGACCGATAATCGAGATCACCTCGCCCATGTCGATATCCAGATCCACGCCTTTCAACACATGGTTGTCGCCGTAATATTTTTGCACCTGATTAATGGTGATGAGCGGCATTGAATTTTTTCTCCAGATACTGGCTGTAGCGAGACAGCGGATAACACATCAGGAAGTAACCGAGCGCCACCAGCCCAAAGACTTTGAACGGCTGGTAGGTCACGTTGTTCAGAATGGTGCCGGCTTTGGTCAGCTCGATAAAACCGATAATCGACGCCAGCGCAGTGCCTTTGATCACCTGTACCGCAAAGCCGACCGTCGGGGCGATGGCGATGCGAATCGCCTGCGGCGCAACCACCCGCGCCAGGGTCTGGCCGAAACTCAGGCCGAGACAGCGTGACGCTTCCCACTGCCCTTTCGGCAACGCGCGAATACTGCCGTACCAGATATCGACCAGAAAGGCGCTGGTGTAGAAAGTCAGCGCCAGCGAGGCCGCCGTCCAGGGCGCGACGTCAATTCCGAACAGCCCGACGCCAAAGAAGGCGAGAAACAGCTGCATCAGCAGCGGCGTACCCTGGAACAGCGCGGTATAGCCGCGAACCCAGCGCGTCAGCCATTTACGCTGCAACAGTCGCATAAACAGCAGCGGCAGCGTCACCAGCGTGCCGCCGGCAAACGCCACCAGAGAGAGCAGCAGGGTCCAGCGCGCCGCCAGCAGCAGGTTGCGCACGATGTCCCAGTCGGTGAAGGTTGTCATCATGCCTGCACTCCAAACCATTTACGGCCAATCGCCAGCAGCAGCTGACGCATCGCAATCGACAACGCCAGGTAGATCAACGTGGTCACCAGATAGACCTCAAAGCTTAAAAAGGTGCGCGACTGAATCAGGTTAGCGGCGAAAGTCAGCTCCTCGTAGGAGACCTGCGACACCACCGACGAGCCGAGCATCACGATAATGCACTGACTCACCAGCGCCGGATAAATACGCTGCAGCGCGGGCGGCAGCACCACCCGCAGAAACGTCTGGCTGCGGGTCAGGCCCAGCACCCGGCCCGCTTCCCACTGCCCTTTTGGCGTCACCTGAATACCGGCGCGGATGATCTCAGTGCTGTAGGCACCAAGGTTGATCAGCATCGCCAGCAGCGCTGCTTCACCGGCGGTGAGTTTCAGCCCCAGGTTAGGCAGGCCAAACACGATAAAGAACAGTTGCACCACGAACGGCGTATTGCGGATCAGCTCGACGTAGACGCCCCACAGACGGCTCATCCAGCCCGGTTTACCGCTGCGCAGCGCGGCGCCGACGATGCCGAGGCTGACGCCGCCGACGGTGGCCAGCAGCGTTAACTGGATGGTGACCCACAGGCCGGAGAGCAGCTCCGGCCAGTAGGGCCACAGGGCGGGAAAGTTAAGTTGCCCGATCATTATCCGTTCCTCAGGCGCCGAGGCTGGCGGGCAGCGGGGCTTTCAGCCACTGTTCTGACAGGCTGTTTAGGGTGCCATCTTTGATGCCCTGCTCAATCAGCGCATTGATCTTCTGTTTCAGTGCCGGCTGGTCTTTCTTCAGGCCAATGAAGCAGGGTGAATCTTTCAGCATAAACTGGGCAACCGGTGCTTTAGCCGGATTCTGACGGGCGATAGCCGCCACCACCAGGTTGCCGGTCGCGACATATTCCACCTGACCGGAGAGGTAGGCTGACAGCGTGGTGTTGTTATCTTCGTAACGTTTCACCTGGGCGTCCTTCGGTGCGACCTCACTCAGCACCATGTCCTCCACTGCGCCACGGGTTACGCCAATCGACTTGCCGCTCAGTGCCGCCGCCGATTTGATCTCTTCGCCTTTCGGCCCAAAGACGCCGAGGAAGAACGGCGCATAGGCGCGGGTAAAATCGATCACTTTTTCACGCTCCGCGTTTTTGCCCATGCTGGAGATCACCAGATCGACTTTGTCGGTTTGCAGATAAGGCACCCGGTTGGCGCTGCTGACCGGCACCAGCTGTAACTTAAGTTTCATCTGCTTCGCCAGGTACTTCGCCATGTCGATGTCGTAACCCTGGGGTTGCAGATCGGTGCCGACTGAACCAAACGGCGGGAAATCCTGCGGCACCGCCACCCGGATCACGCCACGCTGCTGGATATCCTGCAGCTGATCGGCCAGCGCGCTGCCCGCCTGTGCCATCAGTAATGCCGCTGCCGCAACCGCCATCAAAACTTTTTTCATTATGCACCCCGGTGAGATTGTGTGAAACAAAAGATTCTTTAGCATGCATTCTGCAACTAATGTGCCAACCAGCGCAGCGGCAAAAAAAGGGTTAACTGGCAATGAGATTGGGAAAAGAGCGGCCTGATAAGCCGCGAAAGGCTGGCGGAACAGGCTGTACTAAAATGGGGCAAGGCACCAAAACGGTGCCTGTTAACGGTGCTCCAGTTCGTCAAACTGCTGGTAAAGATCGGCGATCTGATGAATACGCTGACGGCCCTGCGCCAGCATTTCATGCAGCAGCGCGTTGGCGATCAGGTTGATCAGGCTCATTGCCGAGGCGTAGCTGTCGAAAGCCGAGACGCTGTCGAGCGGCGCGCAGAGCTGCCAGCGTGCCAGCGCAATCACTGTTTGCGCCTGCGGCTCACACAGCGCCAGCAGCGGGATGCCGGCGGTTTGTAGCTGTTGCATCAGCGGACGAATCATCCGGGTACGGCGGCGGAACGCCATTACCACGACCATGTCGTCCGGCGTGATATCCACCAGCTCTTCGGCCAGCGTCTGGCCTGGCTGCGGCAGAATATGCACCTGTGGCCGCGCCTGCATCAGCTGCTGACGCAGGTGCAGTGCCACCGGATAGGCATTACGCATGCCGATAATAAAAACACGTTTCGCCTGCGCCAGCTGCTGGATTACCTCACCGAAATGCTGCGCATCCAGACTATTAACCCACTGCGTCAGGTTAGCCATCTCCTGCTTGTAGTGCCGTGACAGTAAGGTGTTGCCCTGCACCGCATCGCGGTTATCGGTTAGCGGCATGCCGCTCTGACGCAGGGTGCGCAGCTCATCACGCATCTCTTTGTACTTCTCATAGCCCAGACGTTTGAACAACCGGCTGACGGTGGCTTTCGAAACGCCGCTGAGCCGCGCCAGCTCGGCGCTGTTGTAGCTGATCAGGTCGTCAAAATGGTCAAAAACAAAGTCGGCAATCCGTTGCTCCTGCGGTGAGAGCTGGGAATAGTGGCTTCTGAGTCGTTCATCAAGCTGTTGCATAACAGGTCCTGTAACTTTTGTTTCAGCTGAAGCTAGCATAATTTGCGCCAGGTTAACGCGGTTGCAACCGCGGCCGGAATGAAAACTGGAACAGCTCTTGCTTTGTATACCGTTCTGTCACCCGATAACAGAATGAGAAAAGCATGATTCAAAGCAATATGGCCCCACAGGGGATGGCGGTGACGCCGCACCATCTGGCCAGCGAAAGTGCGCTGGCGGTGCTGCGTGACGGCGGCAACGCCATTGAAGCGATGGTGGCGGCGGCATCAACTATCGCCGTGGTCTATCCACACATGAATGGCCTCGGTGGCGATGGCTTCTGGCTGATTATGCCGCCAGGCGGCGATCCTGTCGCGATTGATGCCAGCGGTGCAGCGGGATCGCTGGCCCACTTCGATTTCTACGGCGATCATCAACAGATCCCGCACCGCGGCCCGAAAGCGGCGTTAACCGTCGCCGGTACGGTCAGCGGCTGGCAGGAGGCGTTGCAGCTGGGCGCGGAACTGGGAACTGCCCCGCTGCCGCTGGCACGTCTGCTGCGCGATGCCATTCGCTATGCGGCCGATGGCATTCCGGTGACCGCTTCACAGGCGGCCGCCACGGCGACCTTCCGCAACGAGTTACAGCATCAGCCCGGCTTTGCCGCCACCTTTATGCCTGATGGCGATGTGCCGCAGCCGGGCAGCCGCTTTACCCAGCCGGCGCTGGCGCAAACGCTGTGTCAGCTGACGGAGCAGGGGCTTGACAGCTTTTATCGCGGCCCGCTGGCGCGCCATCTGGCCAGCGAGATGTCAGCGCTGGGCATGCCGATCACCCTGGAGGATCTGCAACAGCAGCGCGCCCGCCGCTGTACCCCGCTGCATCTGTCACACAGCGAGGGCGATATCTGGAATATGACGCCGCCGACTCAGGGCATGGTGTCGCTGGCGATCCTTGGCATCACCGACGCGCTGGATATGGTTGACGCCAGTGAAGCGCAGACCGTACACCGTATCGTGGAAGCCACCAAAAAAGCCTTCGCGCTGCGCGACAAACACATCACCGATCCGCGCCACGTTACCGAAGATTTACAGGCGCTGCTCGACAGCGATCATCTCGCCACGCTCGCCAGTCAGATCGACGATCGCCAGGCGGCCCCCTGGGGAAACGGGCGGGGTCCGGGCGATACTGTCTGGATGGGCGTGATGGACAGCAGCGGCCTGGCCGTGTCGTTTATCCAGAGTATTTATCACGAATTTGGCAGCGGCGTGGTGCTGCCGGGCACCGGCATTACCTGGCAGAACCGCGGTGCGGCATTCAGTCTCGATCCCGATCACCTGCTGGCGCTGGCCCCCGGCAAGCAGCCGTTTCATACCCTTAATCCCGCAGCCGCGCGCCTGAAAGATGGCCGTACCCTGGTCTATGGATCGATGGGCGGCGATGGCCAGCCGCAAACCCAGGCGGCGATTTTTACCCGTCATGTGATTCAGGGCCTGCCGCTGCAACAGGCGGTCAGCGCACCGCGCTGGCTGCTGGGCCGCACCTGGGGTCAGTCTTCTGACTCGCTCAAACTGGAGAGCCGTCTCGCACCGGAAACGGTGGAGCAGCTGCGGCAGTGGGGACATCAGGTCGAGCTGCTGCCGGCCTTCAGTGAATTTGTCGGCCATGCGGGCGCGATCGTGCGCCACAGCAATGGCATGTTTGAAGGTGCCAGCGATCCGCGCAGCAACGGCAGCGCCGCCGGTTTTTAACAGGAGCCAACCATGAATCAAGCTGACTGGACCCCCTATGTTGCTCACATGGAGCAGATGCTACAACTGGAGCTGGACGAAGCCCGACGCGCAGAGCTGTTAATCCAGCTGACGCGTATCGCGCAGATGGCCGCGCCGCTGATGGCCTTTCCGCTGGACGATCGACTGGAAGTTGCAGGAGTGTATCAGGCATGAAACTGAGCGACGTTTCGATTCAGACGCTGCGTCTGGCGATCCACAATGGCGAGATCAGCGCCAGAGAGGTGGCTGAAACCACCCTGCAGGCGATTGAGCAGCACAATCCGCAGCTCAATGCATGGACGGAAGTCACCGGGCAGCGGATGCTGAAAGAGGCAGAGAGTATCGATACCAAGCGGCAGCGCGGTGAAGATCTGCCGCCGCTGGCGGGCATTCCTTACGCGGTAAAAAATCTGTTTGACGTTGCCGGCTACAGCACGCTGGCCGGAGCCAGCCTGTTCAGCCAGCGGCCCGCCGCGCGTGCGGATGCATTTGCCATCGATCGGCTACGACAGGCGGGCGCAACGCTGTCGGGCATGTTGAATATGGATGCCTACGCCTACGGCTTTACTACCGAAAACAGCCACTACGGCGCGACCCATAATCCGCGCGACCTGAGCCGCGTGGCCGGTGGCTCCTCGGGCGGCTCAGCCGCGGCGGTGGCGGCCGGTCTGGTTCATTTTTCACTTGGCACGGACACCAACGGCTCGATTCGGGTTCCCGCCTCGCTGTGCGGTACGTTTGGCCTGAAGCCGACCTTTGGCCGCCTGTCGCGTAGCGGCAGCCATCCGTTTGTCGCCAGCCTCGACCACATTGGCCCTTTCGCCCGCCGGGTCGACGATCTGGCGCTGGTCTATGACCAGCTACAGGGCGCAGACAGCAGCGATGCGTTTCAGGCCAGCCGTCCCGCGGCTGCGACGCTGCCGACCTTGTCCCGCGGTGTGGAAGGGTTACGCTGCGGCGTGCTGGGCGGTTTTTTTAATGACTGGTGTGACGAAGAGGCACGGGCTGCGGTGGCGGTTGTCGCCGCCGCGCTCGACGCGCAGCAGCAGGTGGTGATGCCGGAAGCCCAGCTGGCGCGCTCTGCTGCCTTTATCATGACGGCGGCGGAAGGCGGTAACCATTATCTGCCTGCGTTACGTCAGGTGCCGGAGCAGTTTGAACCCAACTCCCGCGAGCGTTTACTGGCGGGTGCGATGATGCCCGCCGCCTGGTATCTGCAGGCGCAGCGTTTCCGTCGCCATTTCCAGCAGCAGGTGCTGCCGCTGTTCAGCCAGTTTGACCTGCTGATTGCACCGGCGACGCCGTGCAGCGCGATTACCATTGGCCAGCAAACTATCACGATTAATGGGGAAGAACTGCCCGCCAAAGCCAGCATGGGTATGCTGACGCAGCCGATCTCTTTCCTCGGATTGCCGGTCTGCACCGTGCCGCTGGCGACCCGCAGCGGTTTGCCGATTGGCCTGCAGTTAATCGCCCGTCCCTTTAATGAAGCGGCCGTGTTGCGTGCCGCCTGGGCACTGGAACAACAAGGTATCACACTGGCACAAATCAACATGGCAGGAGCCTGATGGACATTCAACAGATCAATTTACCGCAGATAGTCAGTGAAGTGACGGCACAGTTTTACCGCTACGAGCAGGCGCTGGTCGGCAATGATATTGCCGAGCTGGATGCGCTGTTCTGGCATGATGCCCGCACCGTGCGGCTGGGGGCCGGTGAGAACTTATACGGCATTGATGAGATACGCGCGTTCCGTGCTGCCCGCCCTTCTGCCGGGCTGGAGCGAACGCTACGCAACACCGTGATCACCACTTTTGGCGAAGACCTTGCGGTGTGCAGCACCGAATTCACCCGCGCCGGCAGCGATAAAATCGGCCGGCAGCAGCAAACCTGGGTGCGGTTGCCGCATGGCTGGTGCATTGTTGCGGCCCAGGTGAGCCTGATGAGTTAAGCGCCTGAACAGCAGGCGTTTCGTCCGGCCCGGTGGCTGAATGAAACGCCTTGCGCTGACCTCAGGGTGCGTCCGGAGCCGGATGCGTTTTGATCCAGTGTTCGGCAATCTGCTGACGGCTGCAAATCCAGACGTCATCATGCTGCTGGATATGATCGAGGAAGTTCTGCAACGCACGGAATTTTCCGGGACGCCCCAGCAGGCGGCAATGCATGCCGACCGACATCATCTTCGGCGCCGTTTCGCCCTCTTCATACAGCACATCAAAGGTATCGCGCAGATAGGTGAAGAACTGTTCGGCGGTATTGAAGCCCTGTGGCGAGGCAAAACGCATGTCGTTGCACTCCAGGGTGTAAGGGATAATCAGGTGCGGTCTGACCGTGCCATCCTGACAGGTGACCTGGGTCCAGAACGGCAGATCGTCGCCATAATAATCGCTGTCGTAGCTGAAACCGCCCTGCTCCACCACCAGACGGCGGGTGTTCGGGCTGTCACGGCCGGTGTACCAGCCGGTCGGCGCTTTACCAAACAGGTCGAGCAGCACATCCACCGCCTGCTGCATATGCTGGCGTTCGGTTTTGGCGTCCATCCCCTGATAGTGGATCCAGCGCCAGCCGTGGCTCACTACGTCGTAGTCCGCCTGTTTAATCGCCTCAACAATCTCCGGATGACGAGCCAGCGCCATCGCTACACCAAACACGGTGAGCGGCAGACCGCGTTTCTGGAATTCATTATGGATGCGCCAGAAGCCAGCGCGTGAGCCGTACTCATACAGCGACTCCATCGACATATGGCGATCGGGATAACTGGCCGCGCCAATGATGTCGGAGAGAAATTGCTCCGAGCCGGCGTCGCCGTGCAGCACGCTATTTTCCGCTCCTTCTTCGTAATTAAGGACAAACTGCACCGCCACGCGGGCGTTGTTGGGCCAGGCGGCGTGCGGCGGATTGGCGCCATAACCGATTAAATCGCGCGGATAGTTTTTGTTAAAGCTGTACTCTTTCTTCTCTGCAGCGTCAGTCATTACTCGCTTCCTGTCATCAATCGGGAGAGTTCCGTTAGTTTAGATGCTGAAACGCACCTGAGAGAGGTTTCTGCAAAGGCCAGGCCAGATCGCCATGTTTGCTGGTGCCAAAGCCAAGCGCCACCAGCGACTCGACCATTTTTACCGCTGCGCCGACGCCATCAATCACCGGCAGGCCGAGTTCCTGCGTCAGGGAAGCGGCCAGTGTCGCCATCCCGCCGCAGCCCAGCACAATCGCTCCGCTGCCATCTTCACGTTTCGCCTGGATGCAGCGCTGGCGGACTTTCTCCTGCGCCAGTCCGCTGCCATCTTCCAGTGCCAGTACCGGCAGATCGATGGCGTGTAGCGCCGCGCAGTGATGACTGAAGCCATACTGCTGCAGCAGATGGCGCGCAATCACCAGCGTGCGCGGCAGCGTGGTGACAATTGAGAAACGCGTCGCCAGCAGCGTCGCGGTGTGCATCGCCGCTTCCGCTATTCCTACCACCGGACCGCTGGCCAGTTCCCGCGCCGCCAGCAGACCCGGATCGCCGAAGCAGGCAATCACATGGCCGCTGACGCCCTGCGCTTTACCCAGCTGGATCTGCTCCAGCACACCGATAGCGGCTATCGCTTCGTCGAAATGGCCTTCAATCGACGGCACGCCGTGCGTCGGGCAAACGGCCAGAATTTCGGTGCCCGGAGCCGCCACGGCGCGGGCTGCCTGACCGATGGTTTCGGTCATGGCCAGGCTGGTATTCGGGTTGATGACCTGAATCAGGCTCATGATGCGCTTCCTTTATCCGTGCCAAACAGCCGGGCGAAATCGGGCAGGGTTTCACCGCTGCGTTCAAAGTGCAGGCCGGAGACAATGTGTTCGAAGTGGTGCTGCAGCGCCTGCGTCAGCGGTGTCAGCGCACGCTCGCGCAGCAGGCTGAGCAGCGTAGTGTGATCGTCACAGCGACAGCCGTGCTGCCAGGGTGCGCCATAGGCGGCAATCACCAGCGAGGAGCGCTGCGTCAGGCGGGTCACCATCCCGGTCAGCACCTGGTTACCGGAGATCGCCTGCAGCTGAATATGAAACGCAGCCGACAGCCGAATCGCGGCCGCACCATCATGGTCGGCGTGCGCCTGATTCTCCTGCGCGATCAACTGCGCCAGCGCCGCCAGATGCGGTGGCTGCAGATGCGCCAGCACCGCGGGCAGGTTGGCGCACTCAATTAAGCTGCGGGTACGAAAGATATCGCGCGCTTCGTCAACGCCCGGGGTGGCAACCTGTGCACCGCGTTTGGGCGTCAGCGTCACCATTTGCACTGCCGCGAGGCGTTGCAGCACTTTACGGATCCCGGTGCGACTGACGCCAAATACCGCAGAAAGGGCCTCTTCCGGTAATTTACTGCCGGGAGGCAGCTGATGTTCAACGATCGCGTTCATCAACGCCTGGTAGATAGCCTCATCTTTATCATGCCGTTCGGCGGCCGTGATCTGGCCAGTTTCACTCTTCATTACCCGCTCCGGTAGGTGATTGTGCGCAGCATATCGTATACGTGAAGATTAATTTTTGTATACAAGAAAACAAATCTGGCCTGAATCCTGCAATACGCTTTCACGCAATTATTCATTCCACTCTCGGGTAGAGGAGCAGGTTTCATGCCAAATCATTCAACGGTGGCCAGCAAGGCCTCTGAAGCCAACGCCAGCTACAGCCCACGGCTGTGTAACGACGATCTGGCACCGACCCGCAACCAGAACTGGTCGTGGTACAACATTTTTTCATTCTGGATGTCGGATGTGCACAGCATGGGCGGCTACGTGGTGGCCGCCAGCTTCTTTACGCTGGGATTAGCCAGCTGGCAGGTGCTGCTGTGTCTGCTGGTGGGCATCTGTATAGTGCAGATCTGCGCCAACCTGGTGGCGAAACCAAGCCAGATGGCGGGCGTGCCTTATGCGGTAATCTGCCGTCAGGCGTTTGGGGTGTTTGGCGCTAACATACCAGCGGTGATCCGCGGACTGATCGCCTTTGCGTGGTATGGCATTCAGACCTATCTGGCCGCCAACGCGCTGATGCTGGTGCTGCTGAAGTTTGCGCCGTCGCTGTCGTCGCTGACCGAAACCAGCTGGCTGGGTCTGTCGCTGCTGGGCTGGTGCTGCTTTGGTACCATGTGGCTGCTGCAGGCGATGGTGTTCTGGCACGGCATGAGCGCCATCAAGCGTTTTATTGATGTCGCCGGGCCGGCAGTCTATGTGGTGATGGTGGCGCTGGCCGGCTGGATTGTATACAAGACCGGTTTTGATGGTATCTCTTTCACTCTCGCCAGCAAGTCGCTGTCAGCCGGGGAGCAGACATGGCAGATGATTACCGCCACCGCGTTAGTGGTTTCCTACTTCTCCGGCCCGCTGCTGAACTTTGGTGATTTCTCACGTTACGGCAAAAGCATGGCGGAGATCCGTCGCGGTAACCGTTGGGGCCTGCCGTTCAACTTTCTGCTGTTTTCGATTGTGACGGTGGTGATTGTCTCTGGCACCCAGTCGCTGTTCGGTAAAATGATCACCGACCCCATTGAAACCGTGAGCCGGGTCGGTAATGACCTCGCGGTAGCGATTGGCCTGCTGACCATGATTATCGCCACCATCGGCATCAACATCGTGGCTAACTTTGTCTCACCGGCGTTCGACTTCTCTAACTGCTCGCCGCAGAAAATCAGCTTCCGGACAGGCGGAATGATCGCCGCCGTGGGTTCGGTGCTGTTAACGCCGTGGAATCTGTTCCAGTCACCGGAGCTGATTCACTATACCCTTGACGTGCTGGGTTCCTTTATCGGCCCGCTGTTCGGCATTCTGCTGACGGATTTTTATCTGATTAAGCGTGGCCGTATTGATGTGAACGACCTGTTCAATGACACCCCGGCGGGCCGTTACTGGTATCGCGGCGGCTTTAATCCGAAAGCGATTGGCGCACTGCTGCCTTCGGTCGCGATCTGCCTGGTGATCAGCTTTATTCCGTCACTGCATGAGGTCGCGAACTTTAGCTGGTTTATCGGTGCGGGTCTGGCGGCAGGCTGTTATCGCTTTATCGCCCGCGAGGATCGTGAAACCGAAGAGGTGAACAGCTGGCGCAGTAACGTCGCGGTGCAGAAGGATTAAACACGCTGGCAGTGAGTGACGCGCAGACAGCAAAAAGCCGATTCATTACTGAATCGGCTTCTTTAAAGAGATTGGCGGAACGGACGGGGCTCGAACCCGCGACCCCCTGCGTGACAGGCAGGTATTCTAACCAACTGAACTACCGCTCCGCGCTTTGTTCCCCGTCGAGAACGAGGCGAATATTAATGGCAGGCTCCCACCACGTCAACGCTTTTTCCGGAGGAAAAAACCGTTTGCTGGTTTTTTCACCTTCACGCTGATTTTTCCCGCAAAATCACTGACTTCAGCCGCGCCACAGGCAGCTGCCGCCCTTCTTCATCACCAGATCGAGACGTGATTCATGCGCGACGATCTCCTCATCGCTGGCGGTCACCACCCGTAAAGCGGATGCCGGACGCACAATGCGCTGAATGCTCTCCCCCTGCGCCTGACGGGCGCTTTCACTCTCCGATAAAAATGAGAGTGAGGTCTGTCCGCCGGTCATGGTCAGGAATACGTCAGCGAGGATCTCGGCATCGAGCAGTGCGCCGTGCAGAGTTCGTTTGCTGTTGTCGATCTCATAGCGTGAGCAGAGCGCATCAAGGCTGTTGCGCTTGCCGGGGAACATCCGGCGCGCCAGGGCCAGACTGTCGGTAATCTTGCAGAAGGTTTCCGTTTTTTCGATGCCGCGCTGCAGTTTGGCGAATTCGTAGTCCATAAAGCCGATATCAAACGGCGCGTTATGGATGACCAGCTCAGCGCCGCGAATATAGTCGAGAAACTCATCGGCAATTTCGCTGAACGTAGGCTTGTCGGCGAGGAACTCATCTGCAATGCCGTGCACGCCAAACGCCTCCGGATCCACCAGCCGATCGGGCTTCAGATACATATGAAAATTGTTACCGGTCAGGCGACGGTTAATCACTTCGACCGCACCAATCTCAATGATGCGGTGACCCTCATAATGTACCCCGATCATGTTCATGCCGGTGGTTTCAGTATCGAGTACGATCTGGCGGTTATTTGCAGTGCTCATAAGACCCGTTTTATGTCAGACTTGGCGTTTTTGAGAGGAAGTCTACCAGAGATGCGCAAACAGGTAGAAATATTCACCGATGGATCCTGTCTTGGAAATCCCGGCCCCGGCGGTTACGGTGCCATTTTACGTTACGGCCAGCATGAGAAAACCTTCAGCGCCGGCTATCACCTCACCACCAATAACCGGATGGAGCTGATGGCGGCGATTGTCTCGCTTGAAGCGCTGAAACAGCCGTGCGATGTGGTGCTCAGCACCGACAGTCAGTATGTCCGTCAGGGAATTACCAGCTGGATCCACAACTGGAAGAAACGCGGCTGGAAAACGGCCGATAAAAAACCGGTAAAGAATGTCGATCTCTGGCAGCGTCTCGATCTCGCGCTCAGCACCCACCAGATTCAGTGGGAGTGGGTAAAAGGCCACGCCGGACATCCGGAAAATGAGCGCTGTGATGAACTGGCGCGCAGCGCTGCTGAGAATCCCGCCTTCGATGACATCGGTTATAAAACCGAATCCTGATCCTCTTTCTGCCGGAACTGGCGCGTGGCGTTGACCGTCTGACGAATCTTACTGGTACTCAGGCTTTTCTTCGCCCGGGTCGGAATCAGCGGGAAGGTCCGCTTGCGCGCCACCACAATATTCAGACAGCCCAGCGCCGGCAGGTGGGCACTGATCACTTTCCCGCCCTGCCGATGCCACGGCAGCACCTGAAAGCGGGTACGGAACACCACTTCATAATTGAGCAGCCCCAGCCAGTCGAGTAATCGCATCTGGCTGAACATCCTGCCGCTCCACGGCGCCTTACGCGGTAAGCCCGGCACGATTTTACTGACGCCGAGCAGGCTGAAAGGATTAAAGCCACTGATAATCATCCAGCCATCGTCAATCAAGACCCGATCGACTTCGCGTAATACCCGATGCGGATCCTGGCTCCACGCCAGGGTATGCGCCAGTAGACAGGCATCAATTGATTTCGATTCAAACGGCAGCTGCATCGGATTTGCCAGCACCTGTAACAGCTCGCCTTCACTGCCGACATTGACCTGATGTGAAATAGCACAGTTTTCCGTGTTGATTTCTGCGCTCAGGTTGCCAAGCTTAAGCATATGAAAGCCATAAAGCTTTCCAAGGTAAGGCTGCAACTGCTGCGTCAGCGCGTCACGAAAATAGTCTCCCCATGGCATATCGCGCCATGAGAGCGGCGCATTCAGAATCTGGCGTGTTTTAGCGGGCTTCATGCTTTACCATCTTCCTTTTTCTACGACCTGCGAGAGGTGATGATGAATCTTACCAGTATTCCTGCGTTGCAGGATAACTACATCTGGACACTGACAAATGATGAAGGGAAATGCCTGATTGTCGATCCGGGGGAAGCGCAACCGGTGCTGGAAAAAGTGGCCGCCAACGGCTGGCAACCGGTCGCCATCCTGTTAACCCATCACCATAACGATCACACCGGTGGGGTAAAAGCGCTGTGTGAGCAGTTCCCGCAGCTTGAGGTTTTCGGTCCACAGGAAACCGCCAGTAAAGGGGCGAAGACCCTGGTACATGAAGGCGATCGGATCGAGGTGATGGGTTTGACTTTCAAAGTGATCGCGACACCCGGACACACTTTAGGACATATCTCATATTACAGCTCACCTTATCTTTTCTGTGGCGATACGCTTTTTTCAGGCGGCTGCGGACGTCTTTTTGAAGGGACCGCGGAGCAAATGTATGATTCTTTTCAAAAGCTTAATCAGCTACCAGGCGATACACTGGTCTGCTGCGCACATGAATATACTTTATCCAATTTGAAGTTTGCTGCGGCTATTCTGCCTCATGACCCACAAATAACGGCCGAATATCAGAAAATTAAGGACTTACGTGCCGAAAATGGCATTAGTTTGCCAACAAAACTGGCGCACGAACGGACAATAAATTTATTTCTTCGTACCCAAGATGCTGATTTACAAAGAGCTTTAAGGGTTAACACGGCTACAGGACCGGTATGGCAAACATTTGCCGTTCTACGCGAGAAGAAAGACGCTTTTTGATTTTTCGGGTTGTGTTGTGAAAACGCGTCACGTATAGTTGCTCGTCTTTTAAGCGAACTATTGACACACACATGAAGGCTAAAGCGATATTACTCGCCTCGGTCTTGCTGGTGGGATGTCAGGCATCAAGGAATGACGCCAATATCCCCGAACAGCATGCCCAGAGTCTGTCTTCAGCTGGTCAAGGTGAAAATGGAAAGTACGGAGACGAGTTTTTGTCGCCGCGTTGGCAGGAAGATGGAACTGGCCTCGCAGCAGACGCAGATCTCTGGAGTTTCATTAGTGACGAGTTGAAGATGGGGATTCCGGAAAACCCGCGAATCCGCGAACAAAAAAGTAAATTTTTAAAAAATAAGAGCTATCTCCACGATGTAACATTACGGGCAGAGCCGTACATGTACTGGATAGTCGAGCAGATACAGAAACGTAAAATGCCGATGGAACTGGTACTGCTACCCATAGTGGAGAGCGCTTTTGACCCCCGCGCAACCTCATCCGCCAATGCCGCTGGTATCTGGCAGATTGTTGCGGCAACGGGTCGAAACTATGGTTTGAAACAGAACCAATATTACGATGGGCGACGTGATGTCGTTGCATCCACCAAGGTTGCGCTGGATATGATGCAGCGTCTCAACACCATGTTCGACGGTGACTGGTTACTGACCATTGCCGCCTACAACAGTGGTGAAGGACGGGTGCTAAAAGCGATTAAGCAGAATAAGGCGCGCGGTAAGCCGACTGACTTCTGGCACTTATCGCTGCCACGCGAAACCACGGTGTATGTTCCGAAAATGTTAGCCCTGAGTGAGTTGCTCAAAAATAACAAGCGTTACGGTATCAAACTGCCGACGCCTAACGAAAGCCGTGCTCTGGCACGTGTGGAAGTGGGTCAGCAGATAAAACTGACGCAGGCCGCAGAAATGGCGGGTATGTCGCTCACTAAGTTGAAGAGCTTCAACACCGGCTACAAAGGCGGTGCGACAGCGCCAAACGGACCGCACTACATTATGGTGCCTAAGTCCAACGTCGCTAAGTTGCGTAACTCACTGGCTTCCGGTGACATCGCAGCGGTACAACCGACCCAGCTCGCGAAAGCCAGCGCCAGTGGCGGTTATAAAGTGCGACGGGGTGATACTCTGTCAGGTATTGCCTCAAAACTTGGCGTTAGCGTGAGTACACTGAAGCAGGATAACAACCTGCGCGGTGCGGATATCCGACCGGGTCAGACGCTGACTATCGGTTCGAATGGCACCCGCCTGGCTGATAACGGCAACAGCATCACCTATCGTGTTCGTAAGGGTGATTCTCTTGCCAGTATTGCACGGCATCACGGCGTCAATATTAAAGACGTGATGCGCTGGAACAGTGTGCTGGACAATGCGAAAGATATTCAGCCCGGCGATAATTTAACGCTGTTCGTGAATAATAACGCCAATCCTGATACCTGATACGTTGAAAAGGCTGACAATTGTCAGCCTTTTTCTTTGATCTACCCAGCTTCTCCCCTGCCCTTTACCGCCAGCCGGGTCAACTCACCCAACCGCATCGATTAGCCTCTCGGATTAAACTCCACCAGTAACGGATTGTGGTCAGACGCGCGCGTGACCAGCACCGAGGCTTCACTGACGGCCAGATCGCGATAAAATACGAAGTCCAGCGGGCGGCCAAACGCTTTACGACGATGATCGGCGGTAAACATCACTTCCTCCAGTTTCATCCGGTGGGCAAAGCGATAGAGCGCATTAATACGCTGGCGGCTCCAGGCATTGAAATCTCCTGCCATGATCACCGGACCGCGATGGTGCATGATCTGCTCGCCAATCGGCCCCAACTGCTTGCTGTAAACGTCTATGCCTAAACTGAAGTTCACCGCATGGATGTTGACTACCATCAGCATATCGCCGGTCGGTAATGGGTAGGCAGTGACCAGTGCCGATTTTGCCAGCCTGAGAAGCGGCTCACGCTCGCGCAACGGACAACAATAGACTGGGTGAGCTGAAGCCAGCGTCATCACGCCTGAGGGGTGCTGAGGCAGCACAAAGGCGGGCACCTGATCGGCGGCCAGATAATTACTGGTGGCGAACTCAACCAGTTCCGGTGTGGTCTGCGCCTCCTGCAACAGCACCAGGTGCGCATCTTTACCGAAACCTTCCAGCACAGACATCCAGTCGGCACGTTGCTGCTTAAAGATATTCCATACCAGTACTTTGAGGTTAGGATGAGCGGGCAATGGCACGCCGGGCGGCAGTCCCTGACCGAGATGTAGCATCGCGCCCGGCGGAAAAATCTGTTCCGCTGGTTGTCCCGCAACATATCGCATTGCATAAGTTTTTTTGCGCACTTTCCCGCCTGACTGATGGTTCAAAAAACAGATAACACAGATCTGTTATAGGGATTTTAGTCCGGGGTTTCAATGGATGCAGATCAATGTCGGAATCCAGCCCCCTTTTCAGCGAAAAATCTGCTGCTTTGTCGGCTTGAAGAAACTGGTCGGGAAACAGACATCGCATTGATCAAGCTAAGGCTGATCTCCCCCTATAATGATGATAAAAATTGCACCCTGGCACAATATACCAGCCGGGTGCCGCATTCCGGGTCAGGTAACAATACGGAGAGCAGTAATGAAGGCGTCTTCCGACGAGCTTAAAGTGTTTGTCAGTGTAGTAGAAAGTGGAAGCTTCAGTCGCGCAGCTGAACAGATGCGGATGGCGAACTCTGCCGTCAGCCGGACGATTAAAAAACTGGAGGGCAAGCTGGGCGTCGCGCTGCTGACCCGCACCACACGTCAGCTGGCGCTGACCCAGGAGGGCGAGCGCTATTTCCGCCACGTACAACGTTTCCTGCAGGAGATGACGACAGCTGAAAGCGAGTTGATCGAAACCCTGCAGGCCCCGAAGGGGTTGCTACGGGTTGATGCCGCCACACCGGTGATCCTGCATTTATTGATGCCGATGATCAAACCGTTTCGGGATCGTTATCCCGACATCACGCTCTCATTGATCTCGTCGGAGAGTTTTATCAATCTTATTGAGCGTAAAGTCGACGTAGCGATACGTGCCGGCAACCTGACAGACTCGACGTTGCGCGCACGGCTGTTGTTTAACAGTTTCCGCAAGCTGGTTGCGTCGCCAGCCTATCTGGCAGAGTACGGCACGCCGAAAACGGTAGCGGATCTGGCACAGCATCAGTGTCTCGGCTTTGTCGATCCGTCACGTCTTAACCGCTGGCCGGTCGCCCAGGATAATGGTGAACTTTATGACATTACCTGGGAAATTTCGTCTAATAGTGGTGAAACAATCAAACAACTGAGCCTGACTGGTAACGGTATTGCCTGCCTGTCTGACTATATGATCGATCGTGAAATTGCCGAGGGGAAACTGATAGAGGTGCTGGCGGAACAGCGTTTGCCGGTTGAGATGCCCTTTAACGCGGTCTACTACAGTGACATTGGCCTGAGCCAGCGGGTGCGTGCCTTTATCGATTTTCTCAGTGAGTGGACTGCCGATCAACCCTGGCAGATCGAGGATCGTTCGTCGACAGAGTTACCTTAACCGATCCCGCTCTGCTCGCGCTGGCGGGTTACCGCTGCGCTGACGTCATCTACGCTGGCTTAATTCGATGCAATGGAAAAAGCCCTGACCGTTAAGTCAGGGCTTACCCATTGAGTGGCGGAACGGACGGGGCTCGAACCCGCGACCCCCTGCGTGACAGGCAGGTATTCTAACCAACTGAACTACCGCTCCACCGATTCTTTCACAGCTATCAGCAACTGGCTGATACCCGTCTGTTCCTGCTGCTTTCCTTGTCAGGGGAAAAGGAACAAATTTGATGCCTGGCAGTTCCCTACTCTCGCATGGGGAGACCCCACACTACCATCGGCGCTACGGCGTTTCACTTCTGAGTTCGGCATGGGGTCAGGTGGGACCACCGCGCTACAGCCGCCAGGCAAATTCTTTGTGCTCTGTCCTGTGTCTTCTGTGCTGATGCTGCGTTGGCCGCCCTCGCGCTACTCCGTCACATACGTCAGTATGCTCCTTCGTATCGCTCGGTTGCCGCCTTGCCTCAGCGCAGAATCCTGCGGACATGACTCCGCGGGACACAACTTTATCCGTCACAAGCTGAAAATCTGTCTCTCAAAACGCCTCTGGCGTTGTAAGGTTAAGCCTCACGGGTCATTAGTACCGGTTAGCTCAACGCATCGCTGCGCTTACACACCCGGCCTATCAACGTCGTCGTCTTCAACGTCCCTTCAGGACCCTTAAAGGGTCAGGGAGAACTCATCTCGGGGCAAGTTTCGTGCTTAGATGCTTTCAGCACTTATCTTTTCCGCACTTAGCTACCGGGCAATGCCATTGGCATGACAACCCGAACACCAGTGGTGCGTTCACTCCGGTCCTCTCGTACTAGGAGCAACCCCCCTCAATTCTCCAGCGCCCACGGCAGATAGGGACCGAACTGTCTCACGACGTTCTAAACCCAGCTCGCGTACCACTTTAAACGGCGAACAGCCGTACCCTTGGGACCTACTTCAGCCCCAGGATGTGATGAGCCGACATCGAGGTGCCAAACACCGCCGTCGATATGAACTCTTGGGCGGTATCAGCCTGTTATCCCCGGAGTACCTTTTATCCGTTGAGCGATGGCCCTTCCATTCAGAACCACCGGATCACTATGACCTGCTTTCGCACCTGCTCGAGCCGTCACTCTCGCAGTCAAGCCAGCTTATGCCATTGCACTAACCTCACGATGTCCGACCGTGATTAGCTGACCTTCGTGCTCCTCCGTTACGCTTTAGGAGGAGACCGCCCCAGTCAAACTACCCACCAGACACTGTCCGCACCCCGGATCACGGGGCCACGTTAGAACATCAAACATTAAAGGGTGGTATTTCAAGGTTGGCTCCACGCGGACTGGCGTCCGCGCTTCAAAGCCTCCCACCTATCCTACACATCAAGGCTCAATGTTCAGTGTCAAGCTGTAGTAAAGGTTCACGGGGTCTTTCCGTCTTGCCGCGGGTACACTGCATCTTCACAGCGAGTTCAATTTCACTGAGTCTCGGGTGGAGACAGCCTGGCCATCATTACGCCATTCGTGCAGGTCGGAACTTACCCGACAAGGAATTTCGCTACCTTAGGACCGTTATAGTTACGGCCGCCGTTTACCGGGGCTTCGATCAAGAGCTTCTCCTTGCGGATAACCCCATCAATTAACCTTCCGGCACCGGGCAGGCGTCACACCGTATACGTCCACTTTCGTGTTTGCACAGTGCTGTGTTTTTAATAAACAGTTGCAGCCAGCTGGTATCTTCGACTGGCTTCGGCTCGGGGAGCAGGTCCCTCCACCTACGCGCCAGCGTGCCTTCTCCCGAAGTTACGGCACCATTTTGCCTAGTTCCTTCACCCGAGTTCTCTCAAGCGCCTTGGTATTCTCTACCTGACCACCTGTGTCGGTTTGGGGTACGATTTTGTGTTACCTGATGCTTAGAGGCTTTTCCTGGAAGCAGGGCATTTATCACTTCAGCACCGTAGTGCCTCGTCGTCACGCCTCAGTGTAAAGTGAACCGGATTTGCCTGGAACACACACCTACACGCTTAAACCGGGACAACCGTCGCCCGGCTGATATAGCCTTCTCCGTCCCCCCTTCGCAGTAACACCAAGTACAGGAATATTAACCTGTTTCCCATCGACTACGCCTTTCGGCCTCGCCTTAGGGGTCGACTCACCCTGCTCCGATTAACGTTGAACAGGAACCCTTGGTCTTCCGGCGAGCGGGCTTTTCACCCGCTTTATCGTTACTTATGTCAGCATTCGCACTTCTGATACCTCCAGCAGCCCTCACAGGCCACCTTCGACGGCTTACAGAACGCTCCCCTACCCAACAACACATAGTGTCGCTGCCGCAGCTTCGGTGCATGGTTTAGCCCCGTTACATCTTCCGCGCAGGCCGACTCGACCAGTGAGCTATTACGCTTTCTTTAAATGATGGCTGCTTCTAAGCCAACATCCTGGCTGTCTGTGCCTTCCCACATCGTTTCCCACTTAACCATGACTTTGGGACCTTAGCTGGCGGTCTGGGTTGTTTCCCTCTTCACGACGGACGTTAGCACCCGCCGTGTGTCTCCCGTGATAACATTCTTCGGTATTCGCAGTTTGCATCGGGTTGGTAAGCCGGGATGGCCCCCTAGCCGAAACAGTGCTCTACCCCCGAAGATGAGTTCACGAGGCGCTACCTAAATAGCTTTCGGGGAGAACCAGCTATCTCCCGGTTTGATTGGCCTTTCACCCCCAGCCACAGGTCATCCGCTAATTTTTCAACATTAGTCGGTTCGGTCCTCCAGTTAGTGTTACCCAACCTTCAACCTGCCCATGGCTAGATCACCGGGTTTCGGGTCTATACCCTGCAACTTAACGCCCAGTTAAGACTCGGTTTCCCTGCGGCTCCCCTATACGGTTAACCTTGCTACAGAATATAAGTCGCTGACCCATTATACAAAAGGTACGCAGTCACCCCCATAAAGAAGGCTCCCACTGCTTGTACGTACACGGTTTCAGGTTCTGTTTCACTCCCCTCGCCGGGGTTCTTTTCGCCTTTCCCTCACGGTACTGGTTCACTATCGGTCAGTCAGGAGTATTTAGCCTTGGAGGATGGTCCCCCCATATTCAGACAGGATACCACGTGTCCCGCCTTACTCATCGAGCTCACAGCCTGTGTGTTTTTGTGTACGGGAGTATCACCCTGTACCCTGCGACTTTCCAGACGCTTCCACTAACACACAAGCTGATTCAGGCTCTGGGCTGCTCCCCGTTCGCTCGCCGCTACTGGGGGAATCTCGGTTGATTTCTTTTCCTCGGGGTACTTAGATGTTTCAGTTCCCCCGGTTCGCCTTGCAGCACTATGTATTCATGCTGCAATGATGCACTGAGTGCACCGGGTTTCCCCATTCGGACATCGACGGCTGTAGCGGTTCATATCACCTTACCGTCGCTTTACGCAGATTAGCACGTCCTTCATCGCCTCTGACTGCCAGGGCATCCACCGTGTACGCTTAGTCGCTTAACCTCACAACCCACAGGCGTTTTTCAACGCTGCGTGCTGCAAGCATTTGAGAGACTCGAACGCATCGCCTTGTTATTCCTTATTACGGAGGAATAACGCGCTGCGTCGTTTCAATTTTCAGCTTGTTCCGGATTGTTAAAGAGCAAATATCTCAAACGCGGCTCGGCTGCTCACGCAACTGAATCGGTTTTGAGATACTTCGTGGAGACACCTTTCACCTGTCACCAAGCAAGTGGCGTCCCCTAGGGGATTCGAACCCCTGTTGCCGCCGTGAAAGGGCGGAGTCCTAACCGCTAGACGAAGGGGACACAAAGGTGTCACGACTTCGCAGCCGTCTTGCTCATTACTTTTCTATCAGACAATCTGTGTGAGCACTTCGCGGGAAGGTATCTTCAGGTAAGGAGGTGATCCAACCGCAGGTTCCCCTACGGTTACCTTGTTACGACTTCACCCCAGTCATGAATCACAAAGTGGTAAGCGCCCTCCCGAAGGTTAAGCTACCTACTTCTTTTGCAACCCACTCCCATGGTGTGACGGGCGGTGTGTACAAGGCCCGGGAACGTATTCACCGTGGCATTCTGATCCACGATTACTAGCGATTCCGACTTCACGGAGTCGAGTTGCAGACTCCGATCCGGACTACGACGCACTTTGTGAGGTCCGCTTGCTCTCGCGAGGTCGCTTCTCTTTGTATGCGCCATTGTAGCACGTGTGTAGCCCTACTCGTAAGGGCCATGATGACTTGACGTCATCCCCACCTTCCTCCGGTTTATCACCGGCAGTCTCCTTTGAGTTCCCGACCGAATCGCTGGCAACAAAGGATAAGGGTTGCGCTCGTTGCGGGACTTAACCCAACATTTCACAACACGAGCTGACGACAGCCATGCAGCACCTGTCTCAGCGTTCCCGAAGGCACCAAGGCATCTCTGCCAAGTTCGCTGGATGTCAAGAGTAGGTAAGGTTCTTCGCGTTGCATCGAATTAAACCACATGCTCCACCGCTTGTGCGGGCCCCCGTCAATTCATTTGAGTTTTAACCTTGCGGCCGTACTCCCCAGGCGGTCGACTTAACGCGTTAGCTCCGGAAGCCACTCCTCAAGGGAACAACCTCCAAGTCGACATCGTTTACGGCGTGGACTACCAGGGTATCTAATCCTGTTTGCTCCCCACGCTTTCGCACCTGAGCGTCAGTCTTCGTCCAGGGGGCCGCCTTCGCCACCGGTATTCCTCCAGATCTCTACGCATTTCACCGCTACACCTGGAATTCTACCCCCCTCTACGAGACTCAAGCCTGCCAGTTTCAAATGCAGTTCCCAGGTTAAGCCCGGGGATTTCACATCTGACTTAACAGACCGCCTGCGTGCGCTTTACGCCCAGTAATTCCGATTAACGCTTGCACCCTCCGTATTACCGCGGCTGCTGGCACGGAGTTAGCCGGTGCTTCTTCTGCGGGTAACGTCAATCGACGCGGTTATTAACCGCATCGCCTTCCTCCCCGCTGAAAGTACTTTACAACCCGAAGGCCTTCTTCATACACGCGGCATGGCTGCATCAGGCTTGCGCCCATTGTGCAATATTCCCCACTGCTGCCTCCCGTAGGAGTCTGGACCGTGTCTCAGTTCCAGTGTGGCTGGTCATCCTCTCAGACCAGCTAGGGATCGTCGCCTAGGTGGGCCATTACCCCGCCTACTAGCTAATCCCATCTGGGTTCATCCGATAGTGAGAGGCCCGAAGGTCCCCCTCTTTGGTCTTGCGACGTTATGCGGTATTAGCCACCGTTTCCAGTGGTTATCCCCCTCTATCGGGCAGATCCCCAGACATTACTCACCCGTCCGCCACTCGTCACCCAAGGAGCAAGCTCCTCTGTGCTACCGTCCGACTTGCATGTGTTAGGCCTGCCGCCAGCGTTCAATCTGAGCCATGATCAAACTCTTCAATTTAAGTTTGATTTGCTTAAACAAGTTAAGCGGTGCTCATCTGTAAAACGTCATAATGAATTTCATTATGCGTTCACTCGTGAGACTTGATATTTTTTACGTCCGGAGACGCTGATATCAATCCTGCGAGTGCCCACACAGATTGTCTGATAAATTGTTAAAGAGCAGTGCGAACAGCGGGTTAACCGCCTGTCGCGAGGTGGCGTATATTACGCTTTCCTCCTTCAGAGTCAACTTCTTTTTCAGAAGTTTTTCTCCGGCGGCGCAGTCTCCTGTGCCTGCTGACCCGTCTCTCCGTAAGCCGGTGTTCCGTGTCAGTGGAGGCGCATTATAGGGAACGCTTCAGATAGCGCAAGTGCAAATTTAAACTTTTTTGCTGTTCGTCTGAAATTTGCACAAAAGCGCCATTTTAGCCCTGTTTGATACGCGCCGGCAGCGCGGCAAGGCTATCAATTACCCAGTCTGCTGCGGCTTCGCCTTCGGCGGTGACCGGCTTACCGCTCCGCACCAGCACTTTCTTACCGACGCCCGCAGCCTGCCCCGCCAGCATATCCTCCAGCTTATCGCCCACCATATAAGACGCTGCCATATCAATATGCAGCTCCTGCTGGGCAGTTAATAGCATGCCCGGCTGCGGTTTGCGGCAATCACACTCCTGGCGGAACTCTTCGACTACGGCCTCTGGATGATGCGGACAGAAATAGATGCCATCCAGATCCACATCGCGATCGGCTAATGACCAGTCCATCCATTCGGTCAGGCGCATAAAGGTATCTTCAGTAAACATGCCGCGCGCAATGCCAGACTGATTGGTCACCACCACCAGCGCAAAACCCATCTTCTTCAGTTGCTGCAGCGCCTCAATAGTGCCGTCAATGAACTGGAAATCATCAATTTCATGGACATAGCCATGGTCGACGTTAAGGGTGCCATCGCGATCAAGAAAAATAGCTGGGACTTTATTCGCCACGTAGAAACTCCTGCTGTAAAAATTGCCGATCAGTATCGCATGATTGCTATAAAAGGGAGAATGCCAGATTGAATCACTTTCATTGATTTAGACGTCTGGATGCCTTACCATCCATCCAGCTTTGACAGCATATCAGGCTTGACCGCCTGCCACACCACGGACAACGCAACACGATAATAAATAACGTAATGATTAAATTAGAAAATATCACCAAGGTGTTTCAGCAAGGCAACCGTACCATTCAGGCGTTATCTGACGTCAGTCTGCACGTGCCTGCCGGACAAATCTATGGCGTCATCGGGGCTTCCGGTGCCGGCAAAAGTACATTGATTCGTTGCGTTAACCTGCTTGAACGCCCTACTTCGGGCCGGGTACTGGTGGATGGCGCTGACCTGACCGCGCTTAACGAACGCCAGTTAACCCAGGCGCGTCGTCAGATTGGCATGATCTTTCAGCACTTTAACCTGATGAATTCCCGCACCGTCGCCGGCAACGTTTCGCTGCCGCTCGAGCTGGGTAACCTGTCACGCGAGCAGATTAAGGCGCGGGTCGCTGAACTGCTGGAGCTGGTCGGCCTGTCCGATAAGCATGATGCCTGGCCCGCCAACCTTTCCGGCGGCCAGAAGCAACGCGTCGCGATTGCCCGCGCCCTGGCCAGTAATCCTAAGGTGCTGCTGTGTGATGAAGCCACCAGCGCCCTCGATCCGGCCACTACCCGCTCGATTCTGGAGCTGCTGAAAGATATTAACCGTCGGCTCGGCCTAACCATTCTGTTGATCACCCATGAGATGGATGTGGTGAAACGCATCTGTGACCAGGTCGCCGTCATCAGTCAGGGTGAACTGATTGAGAAAGACAGCGTCAGCGAAGTCTTCTCACATCCGAAAACGCCGCTGGCGCAGCAGTTCATTCAGTCGACGCTGCATCTGGATATCCCGGATGACTATCAACAACGTCTATCAGCCGCTGCCAGCCACGATAATGTGCCGCTGCTGCGTCTGGAGTTCACCGGTAAGTCGGTCGATGCGCCACTGCTGTCGGAAGCGGCCCGCCGTTACAACGTTAATAACAACATTATCAGTGCCCAAATGGATTATGCCGGCGGTGTGAAATTCGGCATTATGCTGGCCGAAATGCACGGCACAGAAAGCGATACCCGTCAGGCCATCGCCTGGCTGCAGGAGAATCACGTGAAAGTAGAGGTGTTAGGTTATGTCTGAGGCGATGATGTGGTTGCTGGGGCGCGGCGTATGGGAAACGCTGATGATGACCTTTGTCTCGGGCTTCTTTGGCTTTGTGCTGGGTCTGCCGGTCGGCGTGTTGCTGTATGTCACCCGTCCGGGACAGATTCTGCAGAATCAGGGGCTCTACCGCGTGCTCTCGGCGCTGGTGAATATCTTCCGTTCGATTCCTTTTATTATCCTGCTGGTCTGGATGATTCCATTCACCCGCGTCATCGTCGGCACGTCGATTGGCTTACAGGCCGCGATTGTGCCGTTAACCGTCGGCGCCGCACCTTTTATTGCACGTATGGTGGAGAATGCTCTGCTGGAACTGCCCACCGGACTGATTGAAGCGTCACGCGCGATGGGCGCCACGCCAATGCAGATTATCCGCAAGGTTCTGTTACCTGAAGCGATGCCAGGCCTGGTCAACGCGGCGACCATCACCCTGATTACGCTGGTCGGTTACTCCGCCATGGGCGGCGCAGTCGGCGCAGGCGGTCTGGGTCAGATCGGTTATCAGTACGGTTATATCGGCTACAACGCCACGGTGATGAATACGGTGTTGGTGTTGTTAGTGGTTTTGGTGTATCTCATTCAATTCTGTGGTGACCGCATCGTACGTGCGGTGTCCCATAAGTAAGCCAGCAATATCACTATTAAGGAAAGGATATGTCTTTCAGATTTAAAAAAATTGCCGCTGTGGGTGCACTGATTGGCGCAATTGCGCTGGCAGGATGCGATCAAAAAGAGAAAGATCCCAACCATATTAAAGTGGGCGTGATTGTCGGTGCTGAGCAGCAGGTTGCTGAAGCAGCGCAGAAAGTCGCGAAAGAGAAGTATGGCCTCGACGTTGAACTGGTAACGTTTAACGATTACGTGCTGCCTAACGAAGCGCTGAGCAAAGGCGACATCGACGCCAATGCTTTCCAGCACAAGCCGTATCTGGATCAGCAGATCAAGGATCGTGGCTACAAGCTGGTATCAGTCGGTAACTCCTTCGTCTACCCTATCGCCGGCTACTCGAAAAAGATTAAGTCGCTGGATGAGTTGCAGGATGGCGCTCAGGTCGCGATTCCTAACGATCCGACCAACCTGGGCCGTACCCTGCTGCTGCTGCAGAAAGTGGGTCTGATCAAGCTGAAAGATGGCGTGGGCCTGCTGCCGACCTCACTGGATATCACCGAGAACCCAAAACATCTGAAAATTGTTGAGCTGGAAGCGCCACAGCTGCCGCGCTCACTCGACGATCAGCAGATTGCGCTGGCGGTAATCAACACCACCTACGCCAGCCAGATTGGCCTGACGCCGGCTAAAGATGGCATCTTTGTCGAAGATAAAGATTCTCCTTACGTGAACCTGATTGTGGCGCGTGAAGATAATAAAGATGCGGAAAACGTGAAGAAATTCGTTCAGGCCTACCAGTCTGACGAAGTCAACGAAGCCGCAAACAAAGTCTTCAACGGCGGTGCCGTTAAAGGCTGGTAATTCGGTTACTCTTCTTTTAAAGGGCGGCGCTATGCCGCCCTTTCTGTTTTTGGGTGCCCTGCCCGACTTGTTATTTATTCTGGTCCTTGTTTCAATAACGCCACTTTTTGAAACTTGAGGATGTTGCCATGCGTTTTTTACCGCTCTGCTTGTTAGCATTGATGCTGACCGGGTGTGTTCACGAATATCACCCGATAAGCAGCGCACCTTCTCGTCCGCAGCAATCCAGCGAACCGTCCCGTAAGCCGACGCCACGTCCTGCACCGGTTAAGCTCTATACCGATGCGGCTGATCTGGTCAGCAAACCGTTCCGCGATCTCGGTGAAGTCTCTGCTGAAGATTGTCAGATCAGTAATCAGAACTCACCCGCTAACATCGCCACTGCCCGTAAACGCCTGCAGATCCGCGCCTCACAGATGAAAGCCAATGCGGTACTGCTGCATAAATGTGAAATCGTAACCGGTACGCCAGGCTGCTATCGCCAGGCGGTGTGCCAGGGTTCGGCGCTGAAAGTCAGTAATCAATGAGTGAATTCACCTTTGCGCAAATTGGGGTAATCCGCTCACCGTGGAAAGAGAAGTTTGCCGTACCGCGCCAGCCTGGTCTGGTGCAGGATGGCGGCGGCGAGCTGCACCTGCTGGCACCTTATAACCAGCCGGAAGCGGTGCGCGGGCTGGAGGCCTTCAGTCATCTGTGGCTGCTGTTCGTGTTCCATCAGACCATGGCGGGTGGCTGGCGACCAACGGTACGTCCGCCCCGTCTCGGCGGCAATGCGCGCATCGGGGTTTTCGCGACCCGCTCAACCTTCCGGCCTAATCCGATTGGTATGTCACTGGTTGAGCTTAAGGGCATCCATATCGATAAACAGCAGGTCATCCTGCAGCTCGGCAGTCTGGATCTGGTCGACGGGACGCCGGTGGTTGATATCAAACCTTACCTGCCGTTTGCAGAAGCCTTACCGCACGCCGGGGCCGGTTTTGCCCAGGCAGCCCCGGCCGCTGATATGCCGGTCCGCTTCTCGGATCAGGCGCAACAGCAATTGCAGCAGCTGCAGGCGCGCTACCCGCATTTGGCGCGCTTTATCACTGAAGTCCTGGCGCAGGATCCCCGTCCGGCTTACCGTAAAGGCGAAGTGGAGCAGCGGGAATATGCCGCCTGGCTGATCGATTTTAATGTGCGCTGGCGGATCGACGCGGCCGGAACGGAAGTGATCGCCATCGACCCGCGTTAAAACCCGCTTTTGAGCCGGTGATCTCACTGGTACACTAGCCGCCAGCAAAATTCTGTCTGTGACTTTCCGCTCAACTGGAATCGTAATCAATGCGTACTACTCAATATCTGCTCTCTACTCAGAAAGAGACGCCTTCCGACGCTGAAGTGATCAGCCACCAGCTGATGCTGCGCGCCGGTATGATCCGCAAACTGGCTTCTGGCTTGTATACCTGGTTACCGACCGGGGTGCGCGTGCTGAAAAAAGTCGAAAACATCGTGCGTGAAGAGATGAACAACGCCGGCGCGATTGAGATTTCAATGCCGGTCGTGCAGCCTGCCGATTTATGGCAAGAGAGCGGTCGCTGGGAAGAGTATGGCCCGGAACTGTTACGTATTGCGGATCGCCACGATCGTCCGTTCGTGCTTGGCCCGACGCACGAGGAAGTGGTCACTGACCTGATCCGTAACGAGCTGAGCTCATACAAGCAGCTGCCGCTGAATCTGTATCAGATTCAGACCAAATTCCGCGATGAAGTGCGCCCGCGTTTTGGCGTGATGCGTTCCCGTGAATTCATCATGAAGGATGCTTACTCATTCCATGTTTCCCAGGAGTCGCTGCAGGAGACGTACGAGGCGATGTACCGCGCTTACAGTCAGAGCTTCACCCGGATGGGGCTGGATTTTCGTGCGGTGCAGGCGGATACCGGTTCGATCGGCGGCAGCGCATCCCATGAGTTCCAGGTGCTGGCGCAGAGCGGTGAAGATGACGTGATCTTCTCTACTGAATCGGATTATGCGGCAAATATCGAGCTGGCCGAAGCGGTTGCGCCGGCCGGGGAACGCGCTCAGCCGACGCAGGAAATGCGCCTGGTTGATACGCCAGATGCCAAAACCATCGCCGAACTGGTAGAGCAATTCCAGCTGCCGATTGAGCAGACGGTGAAGACGCTGATCGTGAAAGGTGCTGAAGAGAGCGGCCATGCGCTGGTTGCCCTGCTGGTGCGCGGCGATCACCAGCTGAACGAGATCAAAGCGGAAAAAGCGGACATCGTGGCTGCACCACTGGTGTTCGCTACCGAAGAAGAGATCCGGGCTGCCGTAGGTGCTGGTCCAGGTTCTATCGGTCCGGTCGGCCTGAAGATGCCGATTATCGCCGATCGTACCGTGGCGAAGATGAGTGATTTCAGCGCTGGCGCAAACGTCGACGGTAAACATTACTTTGGCATCAACTGGGAGCGCGATCTGCCGCTGGCCAGCGTAGCGGATATCCGTAACGTGGTCGAAGGCGATCTCAGTCCGGATGGCAAAGGTACCTTGCAGATTAAACGCGGTATCGAAGTGGGTCACATCTTCCAGCTCGGCACCAAATATTCCGATGCGATGAAAGCCTCGGTGCAGGGTGAAGATGGCCGCAACCAGGTGATGAGCATGGGCTGCTACGGCATCGGTATCACCCGCGTAGTCGCGGCGGCGATTGAACAGAACCATGACGATCGCGGCATTATCTGGCCTGCGGCGCTGGCACCGTTCGAAGTCGCGATTCTGCCAATGAACATGCAGAAATCGTTCCGGGTGAAAGAGCTGGCGGAAGAGCTGTACGCGACGCTGCGTGCCAAAGGCGTGGATGTGATTCTGGATGACCGTAAAGAGCGCCCGGGCGTAATGTTCGCCGACATGGAACTGATTGGCGTGCCGCACACCATCGTGATTGGCGATCGCAATCTCGACAATCAGGAGATTGAATATAAAGCGCGCCGTGCTGGTGAGAAGCAGATGATCAAGCAGGATGAGATCGTCGACTTCCTGCTGAAAGCATTAAATAAGTAATCGTTTCAGACGCCCCGCTTGCGGGGCGTTTTTTATTGCACCTTACCGCGCATCGACTTGGTGGTACTGCGTCGGGCTTTCCCCTCCAGCCGTCGCTCTTTAGAGGCGCGGGTCGGCCGTGTGGCACGCCGGGCCTTTTCTACCGTACTCAGTTCCCGAATCAGATTAACCAGACGCTGCAGCGCCGCTTCGCGGTTCATCTCCTGACTGCGGTGTTCCTGCGACTTAATCACCACAATCCCTTCGCGCGTAATCAGATGGTGACTGGCAGCCAGCAGTCGCTGTTTATAAAAGAGTGGCAACGAGGATGCGGCAATATCAAACCGCAAATGTATCGCCGTACTGGCTTTATTGACATGTTGTCCCCCGTTGCCCTGCGCCCGAATCGCGGTCAGCTCAATTTCACTCTCCGGGATTTCAACACTGCGTGACAGCATAATCATCTGCCACCTTCCCGTACGCTTAGGGCGTTTACTGCCGATAACCTGTTCATCAACTTAACCTTTTGTGCTTTGACTCTTTCCGCGTCAGACAGCGGAATCTGTCACTTTAGCAGTGTTTTGCGTGCTGTTCCTGCTTTAAGCGGGCTGATTTCCTGCAAATGGCTGTGATATAGTCGCCAGTTAACCAGAGTATTGACGCTCTGCTGAGGAGGGCCACGTGCAAAATTATTGTGAGTTAGTTCGCCGAAAATATGCCGAAATCGGCAGCGGGGATTTAGGTTACATACCCGATGCGATTGGCTGCGCATTGAAGGCGCTTAATGATATTGCTGCAGATACTGCGCTAAACTCTTCTGTCAGGGAACAGGCGGCCTACGCCGCTGCTAACTTATTGGTGAGCGACTATGTTGATAAATGAAGCGTACCAACCCATCAATTGCGATGATTACGACAACCTGGAACTCGCCTGCCAAAATAACTGGATGCTGTCGCTGGAAATGAAAAATGGCGAGCAGCTCAGCGCAAAGGCCAGCGAGATTTTTTCACGCAAGAATGTGGAATATCTGGCCATCGATCTTGCCGGTGAAACCCGCGAGTTACGCCTCGACCATATCGCCAGCTTCAGTCATCCGGAGCTGGGAACGGTGGTTGTCAGCGCAGAATAATCCACGTTTTCCGGGCGGGACTTTCCCGCCCTTTCCCCTTCAGGGCTGTAGAGAACCGTAGTACGCCGCTAAATCTGCCATATCTGCATCACTTAATCCCGCGACGAACGCTTTCATCACCTCGGCCTGTCCCCCGCTGCGTTCACCTTTTTTATACGCCTGCAGGGCATGCTCAAGATAGGCCGGCTGTTGACCGGCCAGGTTAGGATAAAGCGGCACCGTGGCTTTTCCTTCTGCACCGTGACAGGCCATGCAGCTGGCTGCTTTCTGCGCCCCGCTCTGCGCATCACCCGCCGCCCAGGCCGGTAGCGCGGCGACCAGTAAACACGCCGCGATCCACGTTTTCATCATTGCTCTCCTGCGTTTTTATAGTGAATGCCAGACAGCCTGCCAGCCATGCTGGTCAATGGCCGCGCCCTCACGGGTAATGAAAAGATCCGGCGCGCAGACCAGCGTCTGATTGTAAAAAATTAATGGAATACGTTCGCGTTGCCACGGCGGAATGTGCAGCGCCTGCCATAGCTTCTTCATTTCCCGTCCGCCGCTGCGCCCCACCAGATGAACCTGACCGTGGGCATGAAACCGCACGCTGACCTGCTCATTCAGTCGGGGAAAACGTAACAGGTGTTGAGACTGGCTGGCCTGCAACGTGCCCAGATCGTCAGGCAACGCCAGCGGCTGGTGAAGATCGGGCCACGTCAGCTGGACATCACGTAACGAGCTGAGCCGCGGCAGCCAGTAGAGTTGCTGGCGATAGCGTCGCAGTTCAGCCTGACCAAACTGCAGCCGCGGCTGGGCATCTTCACGGCTCGCCATCACTTCATTACGGATGCGGTTCAGGGCATCCCGTGACGGCATCGCCCCGCCCTGACCGGCAATCCAGCGACGCAGTAGCGCATTGGCACGCACCTCACTCATCGTCAGTAAGGGCGAAAAGTGTAAGCTGCCGTCAGGCTGAATCAGCGCGCTGAGCTGTTCAGCCAGTAACTCATCCAGTAACTGTTCCTGCTCACTGCAGAGTGCCGCGCTACGGGCCGTCGCCTCGGCAAAATGGGGCCAGCGCTGACTGAGTTCAGGCAGCAGACGCTGGCGCAGAAAGTTACGGTCGTAGCGCAGATCCTGATTGCTCTCATCCTCAACCCACACCAGCTGATGCGTCCGGGCATACTGCTCCAGCGCCTGGCGGGAATGATTGAGCAACGGCCGTAACAGACGATGCGCGCCGAGCGAGCGCGATTGCGGCATCGCAGCTAAGCCGGCCGGGCCACTGCCACGCTTCAGCGCCAGTAATAAGGTTTCACATTGATCGTCGAGATGCTGGGCAGTCAGTAAGGTTTCGCCCGGCTGAAGCGCCGCGCTCAGCGCCTGATAGCGGGCGGTGCGGGCGGCGGCTTCAATGCCGCTGTCACGCCCATCGACCCTGACCCGCAACACCTCACACGCTAACTGCCATTGCTGACAGAGCGCCAGACAGTGCGCAGCCCAGCGATCGGCATTCGGGCTGAGTCCGTGATGAACGTGCAGTGCCCGCAGGCGGGATTGAGGAGAGTGCTGCTGCTGCCAGCGCCATGCCTGATGCAGCAGCACGGTTGAATCGAGTCCGCCGCTGAATGCCACCACCAGCGCGGCATCCGGTTGCAGCAGAGAATCAAGAGCAGACAAAGACATGGTGCAATCCAGACAATCGGGCCACCGGATGTGGCCCACCGAGCGCGCTATTTTACGCCTGATAAAGCTCCAGCGGCAAACCATCTGGATCGGCAAAGAAAGTGCACTGTTTGCCGGTCAGTTCATCGATGCGGATCGGCTCGCACACTACCCCTTTCTGCGCCAGGGTTGCGACCGCCGCTGCAACATCCGGCACGGTGAATGCCAGATGACGCAGGCCGCAGGCTTCAGGATGGCTGACCCGCGCCGGCGGCTGAGGGAAAGAGAACAGTTCGATAGTGTACTGACCCTGAAGCGCCAGATCCCCTTTCCATGAGTCGCGGGCTTCGCGGTAATATTCGCCCATCAGGCTGAAGCCGAGCACGTCACAGTAGAACGCTTTGCTGCGCTGATAATCTGACGCGATGATCGCAATGTGGTGGATAGCCGTTAACTGCAGCATTTCAATTCCTTAAGTTCAGACGAGTGCCTACCTTACGCAGGCACCCGCTGGCTGACAATCTACAAAGTTCTTAACCGGCGTCGTTTTTCAGCACCCGAACCCGATATTCACCCTCTTCTGTCAGCGTGGCACCATGAATATCGGTTTCAAAGCCCGGATAGTGACGGCCAATGCTGCACAGCATCAGCAGGAAATCGAGCACCGCACGGCTCTGTTCGGTGATCATCTCTCCCGGCATTACCAGCGGCACGCCCGGCGGATAGGGCAAAATCATGTTGGCTGAGATCCGCCCGACCAGCTGACTGATATCGACCGTTTCGATATTGCCTTTCACCTGCTGCTGGAATGCCTGATGCGGCGTCATCTTCATCTCCGGCAGCACATCAAACGCCTGCAGCATCAGCCGCGGCAGATCGTGATGGCGGATCAACTGATGGATGCCCTGCGCCAGCGTCTGGATCCGCATGTTGCGGTAGAAGTCGGGATCTTCCGCGTAGAGATCCGGCAACATATTTTTCACCCGCAGATTAAGATCGTAAGCGCGTTTGAACTCGGTCAGCCCGCGCAGCACGCTCATCGCCTTGGTTTTGTCGATGCCAATACTGAACAGGAACAGCAGGTTATAGGGACCGGTTTTCTCTACCACGATGCCGCGCTCATCGAGGAATTTAGCCACCAGCGCGGCCGGGATCCCCTCTTCAGCCATCTCACCCAGTTCGCTCATGCCCGGCGTCAGGATAGTGACCTTGATCGGATCGAGATACATATGATCGCGATCGGCCTGGGTAAAGCCGTGCCACGCCTCGTCGCCTGGCTGGATCGGCCAGCATTGCGCCTCATCAATCTGTTCCGGCTGCCAGATATCAAAGAACCAGCTGTCAGACTCTTCGCGCAGGCGCTGGATCTCGCGACGGAAATGCAGAGCACGTTCCACCGAACGATTGATCAGTCGTTTGCCCGGATTACCGCGCAGCATCGCCGCCGCGGTTTCAATCGACGAGACAATGGCGTAGTTCGGCGAGGTCGTGGTATGCATCATGTAGGCTTCGTTAAAGGTCTGCTCATCATAGTCGCCTTTAATGTGAATCATCGATGCCTGTGAAAACGCCGCCAGCAGTTTGTGGGTTGACTGGGTTTCATACACCACTTTGCCCGGAATACGTTCGCCACTCATGCCGCTTTTGCCGGCATAAATCGGGTGGAAGTTGGTATAGGGAACCCAGGCGGAATCAAAGTGGATCGACGGCACATCCAGCGTCTCTTTGATGTACTGGGTGTTATACAGCAGGCCGTCATAGGTCGAGTTAGTGATCACCGCATGGACCGGCCAGCTGGCACGCTCGGTGGTCGCCACTTTTTGCGTGATGCTGGCGCGAGTGAATTCCTGTTTTGGAATACCACCAAGGATACCCAGCGCATTGCGGGTTGGCTTCAGCCAGATCGGGATCAGATCGCTCATCATCAGCAGATGGGTCAGCGACTTGTGGCAGTTACGGTCAATAAGCACCGTGCTGCCGGCGGACGCCGCGTACATCCCGACAATTTTATTGGAGGTCGAGGTGCCGTTGGTCACCATGTAACTCTGTTCAGCGCCAAAGGTGCGCGCCACATACTCTTCCGCTTCAAGATGCGGGCCGGTGTGATCGAGCAGCGAGCCGAGTTCCGTCACCGAAATTGAGATATCGGACTTCAGGGTGTTGGCGCCGAAGAAATCATAGAACAGGCAGCCGACCGGGCTTTTCTGAAAGGCGGTGCCCGCCATGTGACCGGGCGTGCAGAAGGTGTACTTACCCTCTTTGACGTAGGTGAACAACGCTTTAGTCAGCGGTGGCGTGATGTGGTCAATATAGTCATCGGTGTACTGACGGATATGCAGCGCGATATCGTCGGCTGCGTTGAGCGCGTATTCAAAGAAGTGCAGCGGCATCCGCATCTCATTGACGCTGATATCCATCTGCGAATGGGTATTGATGAAAGCATAGAGCGGCAGGTATTCATTGAGCTGATTGATCTCGCCGCACAGTTCCGGGCTGTTGTGCGCATCCCAGTCAAAGATCACCCCGCTTATACGCGGATTGTGTTCAATCAGCTTGAGCAGATCGTCGCTGTTTCTCGGATAAAGTAGCTGAAAACCTTGCAGATTTAATGCCGCGTCGAGTTCACGCAACGGCTCATCTTTATAAAACACGCCGTGCGCGCCCATGATCGCCAGAATATTCAATGCTCACCTCCCTTTGTCGTGGCATCGGGTAAGCATATACGCTAACCGATTGAAGGTGTAGGCGGAGAGCAGTGCAGGCGGCGGGGCATGCGGAATATCGGGCAGAGTGAGGCTGGCGGCATAAAAAAAGCGGACCGGAGTCCGCTTTGTTTTGACCATCAGCCTAATCAGGCGTAGCCGTAGCTCATCAGACGCTGATAACGACGATCCAGCAGCTCTTCCGTGCTCAGACCGTCGAGATCGGCCAGGTCGGCCAGCAGTTGCTGTTTCAGCGACTGCGCCATATCGACCGGATGACGATGCGCACCGCCTAACGGCTCAGGAATAACCGAGTCGATCAGCTTCAGCTCTTTCAGACGGTGAGCGGTAATGCCCATCGCTTCCGCAGCCAGAGGCGCTTTGTCAGCGCTCTTCCACAGAATCGAAGCACAGCCTTCCGGAGAGATCACCGAATAGGTGCTGTACTGCAGCATGTTAACTTTATCGCCCACGCCAATCGCCAGCGCACCACCGGAACCGCCTTCGCCAATCACCGTACAGATGACCGGCACTTTCAGACCCGACATCTCACGCAGGTTGCGCGCAATGGCTTCTGACTGACCACGCTCTTCGGCGCCCACGCCCGGATAGGCGCCAGGGGTGTCGATGAAGGTGATGATAGGCATTTTAAACCGCTCAGCCATTTCCATCAGGCGCAGCGCTTTACGGTATCCTTCCGGTGCTGGCATACCAAAGTTACGACGAATTTTCTCTTTGGTTTCACGGCCCTTCTGGTGGCCGATGATCATCACCGGACGGCCGTCAAGACGCGCAATACCGCCGACAATGGCTTTGTCATCCGCATAAGCACGGTCACCCGCCAGCTCATCGAAATCGTCGAATGCGTTACGGACGTAATCAAAGGTATAAGGACGCAAAGGATGGCGCGCCAGTTGAGCGATTTGCCATGCGCCTAAATCGGCAAAGATTTTACGGGTCAGCTCAACGCTTTTTTCGCGCAGACGCTGAACTTCTTCATCCAGATTAACGTGTTTATCATCCTGACGACCAATCGACGTCAGCGAATCAATCTTCGCTTCCAGTTCTGCGATCGGCTGTTCAAAATCCAGGTAATTAAGACTCATAATGTTCCTGTTTTAGTCAAACTCCAGTTCCACCTGCTCCGATCCAATCAACGAGCGCAGATCGTTAAGTAAACGATCGCTGGGCGAAATTCGCCACGCTGCACCAAAGCGCAGCTTCGCTCGCGCGTCGGCTCTCTGATAGTAGAGATGCACCGGAATAGTCCCTGAGCGATGGGGTTCCAGGGACTGACGGAGTCGGTTTAATAGCTGGTCATCAATTTGCCTGTCCGTCAGCGATATAGCAAGTCCGCGCGCGTATTTTTCGCGCGCTTCGTCGATGTCCATGACTTCCCGGGCGGTCATTTTAAGGCCGCCGCTGAAGTCATCAAAGCTGACCTGTCCGCTGACGATCAGGATACGGTCTTTCTCCAGCAACTGCTGGTATTTGTCTAACGCATCGGTAAATAACATCACCTCAAGACGGCCGGAACGGTCGTCCAGAGTACAGATACCAATTCGGTTGCCGCGTTTGGTCACCATTACGCGTGCAGCGATCACCAGACCGGCCGCGACGGTAATTTTACCGCGATCGGTCGGATGCATATCTTTCAGCCGCACCCCGCCGACGTAACGCTCAATTTCTTTCAGATACTGATTAATCGGGTGGCCGGTAAGGTATAACCCCAGCGTTTCCCGTTCGCCATCCAGCTGAACCTGCTCTGGCCACGGCGTGACGCTGGCGTAGGATTTCTCTACCTGCTCCGGCTCATCGGCCAGCACGCCAAACATGTCTGCCTGTCCAATCGCTTCCGCTTTAGCATGCTGATCGGCTGCTTTCAGCGCATCGCTGAGTGAACTCATCAGCGCGGCGCGGTGCGGTCCGAGGCGATCAAAGGCGCCGGACATGATCAATTTTTCCATTACCCGGCGGTTAATCTTTTTGGTATCGGTCCGGGCGCAGAGATCAAACAGTTCGCGGAAGTAGCCGCCTTCGTTACGGGCGTCGATGATCGCTTCGATCGGCCCTTCACCGACACCTTTGATGGCACCGATACCGTAGACGATCTCACCTGCCTCATTGACGTGGAACTGATACAGGCCGGAGTTGATGTCCGGCGGCAGGACCTTCAGCCCCATACGCCAGCATTCATCAACCAGGCCCACCACCTTCTCGGTGTTGTCCATATCAGCCGTCATTACCGCAGCCATAAACTCGGCCGGATAGTGGGCTTTCAGCCACAGCGTCTGATAAGAGACCAGCGCATACGCGGCGGAGTGGGACTTGTTAAAGCCGTAGCCAGCAAATTTTTCAACCAGATCGAAGATCTTCATCGACAGTTCGCCGTCGATGCCCATTCTTTCTGCACCGTCACGGAATACCGACCGCTGCTTGGCCATCTCTTCCGGTTTCTTTTTACCCATTGCACGGCGCAGCATGTCCGCCCCGCCGAGGGTATAGCCGGAGAGCACCTGGGCGATCTGCATCACCTGTTCCTGATAGAGAATAATGCCGTAGGTCGGTTCAAGCACCGGCTTCAGGCTCTCATGCTGCCACTGAATATCAGGATAAGAGATCGCTTCACGGCCATGTTTACGGTCAATGAAGTTATCCACCATGCCGGATTGCAACGGACCTGGACGGAACAGCGCCACCAGCGCGATCATATCTTCAAAGCAGTCAGGCTTCAGACGCTTAATCAGATCTTTCATGCCGCGCGATTCAAGCTGGAACACCGCCGTGGTTTCCGAGCGCTGCAGCATGTCGAAGCTTTTTTTATCGTCCAGCGGGATGGCGGCGATATCGATCGGCTCCAGTCCCTGCTTTTCCCGGCGCGGGTTGATCATCTTCAGCGCCCAGTCGATGATGGTCAGAGTACGCAGGCCGAGGAAGTCAAACTTCACCAGCCCGGCATATTCCACATCATTCTTGTCGAACTGCGTCACCGGGAACTGGCCGTTTTCGTCGCAGTAAAGCGGGGCAAAATCGGTAATTTTGGTCGGCGCGATCACCACGCCACCAGCATGTTTACCGGCATTACGCGTGACGCCTTCCAGCTTACGCGCCATATCGATCAGCGCTTTAACCTCTTCGTCCGCGTCATACATGGCCGGCAGCTGCGGCTCAGCAATAAAGGCTTTTTCCAGCGTCATGCCGGGATCGGGCGGGATCAGCTTTGAAATACGATCGACGAAACCGTAAGGATGCCCCAGCACGCGGCCGACATCGCGGATGACAGCTTTCGCCGCCATGGTACCAAAGGTAATGATCTGCGAAACTGCTTCACGCCCGTACATATCCGCGACATGTTCAATCACCTGATCGCGCTTTTCCATACAGAAATCGACGTCGAAGTCGGGCATCGAAACACGTTCCGGGTTAAGAAAACGTTCGAACAGCAGATCAAATTCCAGCGGGTCGATATCGGTGATTTTCAGCGCATAGGCCACCAGCGAGCCTGCACCGGATCCACGGCCCGGCCCGACCGGCACGCCGTTATCCTTCGACCACTGGATAAACTCCATCACGATCAGGAAGTAGCCGGGGAAGCCCATCTGGTTGATAACGTTGAGCTCAATCTCAAGGCGTTCATCATATTCCGGGCGTTTTTCGGCGCGTTCGGCTTCGTCAGGGAACAGGAAAGCCAGACGCTCTTCCAGCCCTTCGCGCGATTTCACCACCAGATAATCTTCGGTGGTCATGTCACCGGTCGGGAATTGCGGCAGGAAGTACTCACCCAGCCGGACCGTGACGTTACAACGCTTAGCAATCTCTACGCTGTTTTCCAGCGCTTCCGGGATGTCCGAAAACAGCTCGCACATCTCCGCTTCGCTGCGCATATATTGCTGAGGACTGTAGTTGCGCGGACGTTTTGGATCGTCCAGCGTGTAGCCATCGTGAATCGCAACGCGAATTTCGTGGGCGTCAAAATCCTCTTCATTGATGAAGCAGACTTCGTTGGTGGCGACGACCGGCACACCTTCAGCGATCGCCAGTTCAACTGCCGCGTGCAGATAGCTCTCTTCATCCTGACGACCGGTGCGCACCAGTTCCAGGTAATACCGATCGGCAAAATGCTGCTGATAAAACGCCAGACACTGCGAAACCAATGCCGTATTGCCACGCAGCAGGCTGCGACCGACATCGCCCCGACGTCCACCCGACAGCAGGATTAATCCCTCATTTAGCTCCAGCAGCCAGTCACGATCGATGATCGGTCCGGCCACACCGTAGCCTCGCTGATAGGCGCGCGAAATCAACAGCGTCAGGTTCTGATAACCGGTGTTGTTGGCGGCCAGTACCGTCAGCTGGGTTAACTCATCCCCCATCAGCTCACTGGCCACGTTGAAGTCAGCACCAATGATCGGCTTGATCCCAGCGCTGTGCGCACCACCGTAAAACTTCACCAAACCACACAGGTTGGTGAAATCGGTAATCGCAATCGCGGGCATGCCAAGTGCAGCCGCCTTCTTGATCAGCGGCCCGGTTTTCGCCAGGCCATCAACCATCGAATAGTCGCTATGGACACGCAGATGTATAAAACGGGGTTCAGCCATATCAGTTTCCGGTTAAAACAGTGTCAGGCTATTAAAGCGTATGGGGCTGGCGGGCAGCCAGTACGTCAGCATCGATCAGCGCGTTGCGTACCGGAGCAAAACTGCGACGGTGGTGCGGCGTGGCACCATACTGCGTCAATTTTTCCATGTGCAGCGCCGTAGGATAGCCTTTATGTTGCGCAAAGCCATACTGCGGGAACAGCAGATCGAGTTCCGCCATTTCGCGGTCGCGCGTCACTTTGGCAATGATGGAAGCCGCGCTTATTTCTGCCACCAGACTGTCCCCTTTAACCACCGCCTGCGACGGCATCGGCAGCGCCGGACAGCGGTTGCCATCAATCAGCACGTAGTCAGGCAGGATTTGCAAACCGGCGACCGCGCGCTGCATCGCCAGCATGGTGGCGTGCAGAATATTCAGCTGGTCAATCTCTTCCGGCTCGGCGCGGCCCAGGCTCCAGGCCAGTGCTTTCTCTTTGATTTCGTCATACAGCGCCAGGCGGCGTTTTTCTGACAATTTTTTCGAATCTGCCAGGCCGATAATCGGCTTTGCCGGATCGAGGATCACCGCGGCAGTGACAACCGCGCCGACCAGTGGCCCTCGCCCTACTTCGTCTACGCCGGCAATCAGCCCGACGGCAGGATAGATAAAATCAGGCATTCACCAGCTCCAGTACCGCATCCGCCGCTTGTTCGTCGGCGTTCCAGCGGATCTGTTGATGTAATTCATGAAACGTCTGTAGCAGAGTATCGCGCTCAGGTCCGGCGTGCAGCAGCGGATCTAACGCCGCCGCCAGCGCGTCTGGCTGGCATTCATCCTGCAGCAACTCGGTAACCAACTCGCGCCCGGCCAGCAGGTTCGGCAGCGAAACGTAGGGCGTTTTCACCAGCCGCTTCGCCAGCCAGAAAGTGGCGGGCTTCATCCGGTAACCCACTACCATCGGGCATTTTGCCAGCATGCATTCGAGTGCGGCAGTGCCTGACGCCAGTAATGCGGCGTCGCTCGCAATCATCGCCTCACGCCCATGGCCATCTAACAGATGCATCGGCAGTTCCGGTGCCACCTCAGCTTTAATTTTCTCGAACTGTTCGCGGCGGCGGGCGTTAACCAGCGGCACCACGATCTCCAGCGCCGGATAGTGACGACGCAGCAGGCGGGCCGTTTTGAGAAAATCACCGCTCAGCATCTCGACTTCCGCTCCGCGACTCCCCGGCAGCAGCGCCAGACAGAGCGCATCATCGGCAATCGCCAGATGGCGGCGCGCAGCCAGCTTATCGGGATGCAGCGGCATCGCATCTGCCATGGTATGGCCGATAAAGCGACAGGGAACGTTATAACGATCGTAAAAGGCTTTTTCAAACGGCAGAAACGCCAGCACCAGATCGGTGTTGCGGCCAATCTTGAACACGCGTTTTTGCCGCCATGCCCAGACTGACGGGCTGACGTAATGAATAGTGCGAATCCCCGCGCGCTTGAGGTTGCCTTCCAGCGTGATATTAAAATCGGGCGCATCGATACCGACGAACACATCGGGCCGCAGTTCGCTGAAGCGCTGAGTGAGATCGCGGCGAATCATCAGCAGACGTCGCAGTCGGCCCAGCACTTCGACGATGCCCATCACCGCCAGCTCTTCCATTTCGTACCAGGCTTCACACCCTTCCGCCTGCATCAACGGACCGGCTACGCCAACAAAGCGAGCCTCAGGATGGCGCGCTTTTAACGCACGGATCAGACCTGCACCAAGAATATCGCCGGAGGTTTCTCCGGCGACCAGGGCAATCGTTAAAGGACGCGCTGACATGGATTAACGAATTAATCCACGGGTTGAGCGGGCAAAGAAATCGTAGAAAGGCTGCACTTCGCTGTGCTGCTTCGCGATCGCTTCAATTTCAGGCTTCACTTCATCCAGCGTTCTGCCGCTGCGATAAAGTAATTTGTAAGCGTTGCGGATCGCGTGCAATGACTCTTTACTGAAGCCACGGCGTTTCAGACCTTCAATGTTGATCCCGAACGGCGTGGCGTGGTTGCCCTGGGCAATCACATAAGGTGGTACATCCTGCGCGACGCCAGAACAGCCGCCAACCATCACATGCGCGCCAATCGTGCACCACTGGTGCACCGCCGTCATGCCGCCAATAATGGCGAAATCATCGACCGTAACGTGACCACCCAGAGTGGCGTTGTTGGCGAAGATGCAGCGGTTGCCGATTACGCAGTCATGCGCAATGTGCGCATTCACCATCAGCAGATTATCGCTGCCGACCTGGGTGACATGGCCGCCCTGGATGGTGCCGCGATGAATCGTCACGCTTTCACGAATGCGGTTGCGATCGCCGATTTCAACACGCGTTGGTTCACCGGCATATTTCAAATCCTGATTCACTTCACCAATTGAGGCGAACTGATAGATCTGGTTATCTTTGCCGATACGTGTATGGCCATTAATCACGACGTGTGATTTCAGGACCGTTCCTTCACCGATCTCAACGTTGGCCCCAATAAAGCAGAACGGACCAATGTGAACGTTAGCGCCAATGATGGCACCTTCTTCGATGACAGAGCTGGCATGGATAGTGGCGGTTGGATCAATCACGAATTATGCCTCCCGGCTACGGGCACACATCATGGTCGCTTCACAAACGATTTTGCCATCGACGGTCGCCACGCCTTTAAAGCGGGTCAGACCACGGCGGGTTTTCTCGAAAGTGACTTCCATGATCATTTGATCGCCCGGCACAACCGGACGCTTGAAGCGAGCATCGTCGATGCCAGCAAAGTAGTAGAGTTCACCCGGCTCCAGTTTACCCACGCTTTTAAACGCCAGAATACCGGTGGCCTGCGCCATCGCTTCCAGGATCAGAACGCCAGGAAAAATCGGTTTACCAGGGAAGTGCCCCTGGAAAAACGGTTCATTAACAGAAACGTTCTTCACTGCGCGCAGGTATTTGTGCTCTTCAAATTCCAGCACGCGATCTACCAGCAGAAACGGATAGCGGTGCGGCAGCAGCTCTAAAATCTCTTCAATTTTCAGAGTATGAGTTTCAGTAGTCAAAATACTCTTCCTGTCCTAAAAATCTGATGACATCAATAACACGGCCTGCACAGATCAACATGATCTTCCGCAGGCCGCAAATAGGTTCTGTGGCGCCTGGCTTCCCTGCTTAACACTTTTATTATGAAAGCCGGTCAGTTTTGGGATGGCGGTCAGTCGTCTTTACCGACCTTGCGCTCGATGGCTTTTAAGCGTTTGCTCATGTCATCGATGTTCATCACCAGCGCTGCAGTTTTGCGCCAGGTTTTGTTGGGTTGTAGCGGAATGCCTGACGAGTATACACCAGGCTCTGTGATCGGACGCATGACCATGCCCATACCGGTCACGGTGACTTTGTCACAGATTTCCATATGTCCGTTAATGACGCTGGCACCGCCAATCATACAATAACGACCAATTTTTAAACTACCCGCCATGATCACACCGCCTGCAACCGCAGTATTGTCACCAATAACCACGTTGTGGGCGATCTGACACTGGTTGTCTATGATAACACCATTGCCGATCAGAGTGTTATCCAGCGCACCGCGATCGATGGTAGTACAGGCACCTATTTCCACGCGATCGCCGATAATCACTGCGCCTAACTGGGGGATTTTCACCCAGTTGCCGCGATCGTTGGCGTAACCAAAGCCATCAGAACCGATAACGGTGCCGGACTGAATCAGACAATCCTGACCGATCTGAATCTCGTGATACACAGAGACATTGGCCCACAGACGCGTGCCGCTGCCGATGCGGGTCTTTTTGCCGACAAAACAGCCGGCGCCAATCACTACGTTGTCACCCAGTTCGACCTCTGCCTCAATCACCGCATTCGCGCCAATGGCCACGTTTGCGCCAAGGCGGGCGCTGGGATCAATGACGGCGCTGGGCGCAATGTTTTGTGCCGGTTGAGGCGTGGTATCGAGTATTTGCGCCATACGCGCATACGTCAGGTAAGGATTTTTCACCACCAACGCTGCGGTGTGGCACCACTCCAGATCCGCTTCCGTCAGCACCACGGCTGAGGCCTTAATCAGGGCGAGTTGCTCGCGGTAACGGCTGTTTGCAAGAAAAGTGATTTGGCCAGTTGTGGCGGATTGCATAGAAGCAATGCCGGAGATGACGATATCGCCATCTCCGTGCAATTCTGCATCCAACTGCTGGGCTAAATCAGCCAGTCGAATAGATGACATCAATTATTTAACCTGTTTCAGCACGTCAGCAGTGATGTCTTTTGCGTTTGACGCATAAGCCACCGCATTCGCGTCGATTACGACGTCGTAACCATCGCTGTCAGCGACTTTCTTCACGGCATCCTGAATACGGCTCAGCAGCTTGTTACGCTCTTCCATCTGACGACGACGGTTGTCCTGCTCGAAAGCCTGCGCTTTAGAGGAGAAAGCTTCACGCTGTGACATCACGTCTTTTTCCATGCGGCTGCGTTCGCTGGCCTTCATGGTAGAACCGTCACGCTGCAGACGCTGCATTTTGGTTTGCAGATCGCGTTCCTGGCTCTGCAGCTCAGTCGCACGGCCTTTGAACTCATTTTCCAGCTGTTTAGCAACAGTCGCACGTTGCGGTAACTGTTGGAAAATGCTGGACACGTTTACCACTGCAATTTTGTCAGCAGCCTGAACACCAGCGGAAACCGCTAAAGCAAGACCCAGACCTGCGGCACACAACAACTTTTTCACTATAAACTCCTTACCATCAACGTTTGTGTCAGCGACACAGTGTTTGCCCCGGAACAGCCACTTGAGCTGCCCGGTGGCAATACTTCAGCTATGCATCCATGCGCAGAACATTACCAGGTTTTACCGATGTTAAACTGGAATTGCTCTGACTTGTCTCCCTCGATTTTCTTGATCGGCTGGGCGTAAGAGAACACCAGTGGGCCGAGCGGCGACATCCACTGCAGCGCAATACCGCTTGATACACGGATATTGTTTGGATCACTGTAGTCAGGAATGCCGGCAGCACGCGTCTCCGCGGTATTTTCCCACTTGGTATCCCACACTGTACCGGCATCGACAAACACCGAGGTACGAACCGAGTTAGCATACTTCTCGCTCAGGAACGGCGTTGGCGTAATCAGCTCCAGGCTGGCAATCGCCATGGCGTTACCGCCCACCGCATCATCCGACTTACAGATACCGTTTGGATCGGCGATCCGGCAGTTGGACGAGTTGTTATTGTAGTACGCAGCCTTCGGACCAATGGTATTGGACTGGAAGCCACGCACGGTGCTGGAACCACCGGCATAGAAGTTCTCGTAGAACGGCATCTCTTTGCCGTCGAGACCATCGCCATAACCGACACGTCCACGGCCCAACAGCACCCAGGTACGATCCTGGTTAATCGGCACATATTGCTGTGTGTCCAGCGTGGCCTTATAGAAGCTGTTATCTGAGCCCGGAATCGTCACCTTACCGTTCAGGTTGGTGCGGTTACCGGAGGTCGGGAAGAATCCGCGGTCAAGGGTGTTGTAAGTCCAGCCGTAGTTAAAGGTGAAGTCATCTGCTGAGAAATCGCCTTCATCATTGAGCTGTTGTGGCTTGCCGACCGAATTAAGATAACGCCACATCGCAACCTGCGGCTGCATGTTTGATAGGTCATTATGGACATAGCCCAGACCGACACGCAGGGTGTTATTCTCGTTAATCGGGAAGCCAAGCGTACCGTCCAGACCATAACTTTTGTTGGTATAGTCAGAAAGATCGGCGTTATCCGCTTTAAAGTCGTTATAGAACAGGCGACCGCCCAGACTCACGCCGTCAACGGTGAAGTACGGGTCAGTCAGCGAGAACTCGGCATAGGTCTGGTAATCGTTTTTGGTGCCGCTGATACCAACGGTATTACCGGTTCCCAGCCAGTTATCCTGCGTTACGCCGACCTGGAAGCTGACGCCACTTTCGGTGCCGTAGCCGACGCCGAAGTTAAAGGTACCGGTGTTACGCTCTTTAACTTTGTAGACCACGTCAACCTGGTCAGGTGAGCCTGGCACACGCTGCGTATCGACATCGACCGTTTCGAAGTAGCCGGTACGGTTCAGACGTTCTTTGCCCTGCTCTACCAGATCGCTGCCCAGCCATGCCCCTTCCATCTGACGCATTTCGCGACGCAGCACCGAATCTTTTGAGGTGTCGTTGCCTTCGAAACGGACATTACGGACGTAGTAGCGGTTGCCGGCATCGACGTTGATATGCAGTTTTACGGTTTTATCAGCATCGTTGATTTCCGGCTGGGTGACCACGCGCGGATAGGCATAACCATAGCGCCCCAGCAGCTTCTTGATCTCATCTTCCATCTTGGTGACTTTCGCGCCGTTATACAGCTCGCCCGCCGGAATCTTGGTCAGATGTTCAATTTCTGCTGAATGACCTGCCATGCTGCCGTTGACGATCACGCCAGCGATTTTGTACTGATCGCCTTCGGTGATGTTAACGGTAATGTAGATGCCCTTCTTATCCGGCGTCAGGCTGACCTGCGTGGAATCGATGTTGAAGCGGGCATAACCACGATCGAGATAGAAGCTGCGCAGGGTTTCAAGGTCACCCGCCAGTTTCTGTTTCTGGTATTTACGATCGCCGACCACGTTCCACCACGGCACTTCATCGCGCAGCTGGAAACGGGAAATCAATTCGTCAGAGCTAAAGGCTTTGTTACCGACGATGTTGATCTGCTGAATTTTGGCAGAGACACCTTCGGTGAACACCAGCTTCAGATCGACACGGTTACGCGGCAGCGGCGTAACCACAGCTTTCACGCTGGCAGTATATTTACCGACGCTGTAGTAGAAGTCCTCCAGTCCCTTCTCAATCGAAGAGATCATGGTACGGTCCAGCGCTTCGCCGACCCGTACGCCTGAGGCTTCCAGATTTTGTTTGAGCTGATCCTCTTTCACCGCTTTGTTACCGGTGAAGGTAATGCTGGCAATGGTAGGACGTTCTTTGACCTGGACAATCAGCGTTGTACCGTCTCGCAGGACCTGAACATCCTCAAAGTTGCCAGTAGCGAACAGCGAGCGAATGGTATTTCTGACATCATCGTCATTCACCGTATCGCCAACCCGTACTGGCATGCTCAGCAGAGCCGCGCCGACGGCGACTCGCTGCAGCCCTTCGAAATGAATATCCTTCACCACGAAATCGTCTGCACCGTAAACGGTGGCGCTGCTAAACAGCAGCGACGCTATGAGCAACTTTTTCATCGCCATCGTTATTATGCGTTTTCCTAACACATCCCTCGAATGTTCGCGTTCCCGCGATTACAGACGTGAGAAATCATTGAAAAGTGCAAGCCCCATTAACAGCACCAGTAAAATCGAACCGATGCGATAACTAAAGTCCTGAACTCGCTCGGACACCGGTCCCCCCTTGATCTTTTCGATCGCCAGGAAGAGCAAGTGCCCACCATCTAAAACCGGCAGAGGGAACAGATTGATGATGCCCAGGTTGACGCTAATCAACGCCAGAAACATCAGGTAGTAAATCAATCCATACTCTGCTGACAATCCTGCACCCTGCGCAATCGATATTGGCCCGCTCAGGTTGTTCAGCTTTACATCACCGGTTATTAACTTGCCCAGCATAGAGACGGTGAGCTTCATCAGTTGCCAGGTTTTTACACTGGCCTCGCCGATAGCCGCAAACGCGCCATACTGTCTTACCGTTTTATACTCTTCTGGCAGAGGAACAATTCGTGGGATAACTCCCGCAAATCCTTCCGCTTTATTGCCAGGTTTCGCTTCCGGCGTCATCGTCAGCGCGATTGAGTCACCGCCACGATCCACCTCAAGCGCCATGCTTTTGCCCGGGTTGTCCCGGACCTGGGCGACAAACGCCTGCCACTGCGATAATGGCTGACCATCGACTTTAACGATCCTGTCGCCTGCTTGCAAACCGGCTTCACTGGCGGGTGAATTCGCCTGAACTTCGGCCAGCGTGGTTTCTATCTGCGGACCGCGCGGACGAATTCCCAGTGCCACCACCGGATCCTGCTTATCAGGCTCAAACTGCCACTGACGCAAATCCAGCTGCTTCTGCTGCGTGGCATCTTCGCCGAAACGCGCCACGGTTAAGGTGGCATTGCTGTCGCCGATTTTGCCGACCAGCGCCATTCGCACAGCATCCCAGTCAGGCGTTTCGATACCATCGACCGCCTTAAGTTCCATGCCGGGCGTAATTTGCGCTTCCGCAGCTACCGAACCGTTTAAAATTTCGCCAATTACCGGACGTACGCCAGGTACGCCGTGAACGAACACAACCCAGTAGGCAAAGATGGCGAAAAGGAAGTTGGCGACAGGCCCGGCCGCAATAATCGCGGCGCGCTGCCAGATAGCTTTGTTGTTGAACGCCTGATGACGCAGCTCGGCCGGTACGCTCTCAACCCGTTCGTCGAGCATTTTGACGTAGCCGCCGAGCGGGATCAGCGCGATAACAAATTCGGTACCGTGACGGTCGCGGCGTTGCCAGAGTGACTTACCGAAACCGATGGAGAAGCGCTCGACTTTGACGCCGCAGCGACGAGCGACCCAGAAGTGGCCAAACTCATGTACGGTAATCAGCACGCCCAGCGCGACGATAAAGGCGACAAAACTCCAGAGAATACTCAACATCGTTGCCTGTCCTTAAAGGGTGCGGAACACCAGCAGCAATAAACAGGCAAACACCGGCACCGCCGCAGTCAGACTATCGATGCGATCCAGAATGCCGCCGTGACCGGGAATCAGATGACCGCTGTCTTTAATGCCCGCTTCACGTTTGAACATGCTCTCGGTCAGGTCGCCCAGCACCGAGGCCAGGGTGGCGATAATGGCGCAGATCACCAGCGTGCCTGTTGAGACTGTCAGCGGGGCCAGCGAAGCGAACAGCAGCGCAATCAGCGCCGACGAGACCAGACCGCCGAGGAAACCTTCCCAGGTCTTGCCCGGTGAAACGCGCGGTGCCAGCTTGTGCTTGCCAAACATTTTGCCAAACATATATGCACCGGAATCCGCGCCCCACACCAGCAGCATCACGAACAGTAACCACCAGGCACCGGCAAAATGATCGGTGTCGTAATGATACTGACGCAGCGCCATCATGCCCCAGAAGAAAGGCACCAGCGTTAACACGCCAAACAGTAATCGGAGCGGACGCGAATGGCGCCAGAACGAGGCTGACGCCGGATAAGAGAGCACCAACAGCAGCGCAACGACCCACCACACCAGCGACGCCCAAAGCGATGTCGCGACCTGCGGCAGATGCACATCATGTTGATAGGGTGGCAGGGTGAACAACATCAGCGCCAGCAGCAGCCCACAGAGCACGGCCAGCCAGATGCGTTGTTGACGGGACGCCATACCGGCCAGTTGCCCCCATTCCCAGGCAGCCAGCATGCAGATGACGATAGTTGTAATTGCAAAACCAACCGGCGGTAACCAGAACAGAGCAGCAATTACCAGCGGAATTAATATCAACGCGGTAATCAGACGAGACTTCAGCAAAGGTTACCCCCAGATTGCTCAGGCGCCGCCTGGTGCAGCGCCGCCAAAACGACGCTCCCGCAGAGAGAATGCATTCAGTGCACCTTCAAAAACGTGTTCATCGAAATCCGGCCAGAGCACATCGGTAAAATAGAATTCAGCATAGGCAATTTGCCACAGCAGGAAGTTGCTAATCCGATGCTCTCCCCCGGTCCTTATCACTAAATCCACTGGCGCCAGCTCCTGCATGCAGAGCTGCGACGTCAGGCTCTCTTCGGTAATCTGGTCAGGACGCAGTAAACCTTCCTGCACCTGTTCTGCCAGTTTTTTCACGCCTTCGATAATATCCCAACGGCCGCCATAATTAGCAGCGATGTTGAGCGTCAGGCCATCATTATTTTCAGTCAGCGCCTCAGAACGGCGAATCCGCTCCTGAATACGCGGACTGAACCGGCTGGTATCGCCGATGATGCGTAAACGAACATTGTGCTTGTGCAGGCTCTTCACTTCACTGTCGAGTGCCCAGACAAACAGCTCCATTAATGCGGTCACTTCCTGCGCCGGACGGCTCCAGTTTTCGCTACTGAAGGCGTAGAGCGTCAGGGCCTCAAGATTGTTACTGACGGCAAAGCTGACAGCGCGGCGTACCGATTTCACGCCCGCTTTATGGCCGGAAATACGCAGTTTTCCCTGATTTTTGGCCCAGCGACCGTTGCCATCCATGATAATAGCGACATGGCGCGGACCGGTTCCCTGCTGGTCATCAGTGTTGTTGTGATTGTTAGACGACATAACGCGTACTCTATTCCTTTCATCAGAAATGCTGTGGTTTCTGAATACATTGCGCCCGATCTAAATCCCGGCACCTTGTGCCAGGCTACACCGAATCCGGTGACAGACCGTGAAACGCGAGCCAGCGACTATACCATTTTCACCTGAAGCGAACAAATGGCCTCATAATGATCGGCTTCACGACGTGAAGCGCGACAACATTTCTGTCGCCAGCGCGCGTGCAGTGCGATCGATTTCAAGGACAGCGTCCACCGAATCCGGTTCCGGACACGCCTGCGCCGCCAGCACAGCGCTGTTTAGCGCGGCGATGTCGGTAAAGCGAATCTGGTGATTCAGGAAAGCCGCAACGGCAACCTCGTTGGCAGCATTGAGCGTGGTGGTCGCCGCCTGCCCTGCTTCGCAAGCGTCAATCGCCAGCTTCAGACAGGGATAGCGACCAAAATCAGGTTCTGCAAACGTCAGCGCCGACATGCGGGTGAAATCCAGCGGCGTTACGCCAGCGTGAATACGCGCCGGCCAGGCCATGCTGTGGGCAATCGGCGTACGCATATCAGGAGAACCCAACTGAGCCAGCACGCTGCCATCGCAGTATCGCACCATGGAGTGAATCACCGATTGTGGGTGCAGTATCACTTCCATCTGCGCTGCGCTGGCATTAAACAGCCAACGGGCTTCAATGTACTCAAGACCTTTATTCATCATGGTGGCCGAATCAACGGAGATTTTTCGTCCCATTGACCAGTTCGGATGTGCACAGGCCTGATCCGGCGACATGGCGCTGAGATCCGCTAAATCTGTGTCACGAAAAGGACCACCTGATCCCGTAAGGATAATCGACTCAATGCCGTTATCCCGCAGGTCAGCGTAACCTAACTGATGCTGGATGGTAGCCGGTAAACTCTGAAAAATGGCGTTATGCTCACTGTCGACCGGCAGTAAACGGGCATTATGATGACGCACCGCCTCCATAAACAAACGGCCGCAGGTGACAAGCGATTCTTTATTCGCCAGCAGCACGGTTTTGCCGGCGCGGATCGCCGCCAGCGTCGGCAGCAAACCTGACGCCCCGACAATCGCCGCCATCACCTGATCAACCTCATCCAGCGCCGCCAGCTCGCAGGCTGCCTGAACGCCGGAGAGCACTTCAGTGTTTACCTTGAGTGCTCTCAGTCGCTCACGCAGGGCCGTGGCAGAGGCATCGTCGGCCATTGCGGCATAGCGCGGCTGGAAAGTGGCACACTGTTCGGCCATCAGCGCCACGTTGTGACCGGCAACCAGCGCGGTAACCTGGTAAAGCTCGGGATTGGCGCGAACCACCGCCAGGGTACTGGTGCCGATTGACCCGGTTGAGCCCAGCAGAGTTAATCGCTTCATGATGCTATCCATGTGAAGTCAACAGACGTGCCCGCAGACACAATGTAAAACGCCGCCAGATGTCGCATTCATACGAATACCTCTCTGTACGGCGTTTTTTCCGGCAGTGATGGGATTAGAAATCCATCAGCTCCGTCTCTTTTTCTGACAGTGCAGCATCAACTTTCTTGATGTGTGCATCGGTCATTTTCTGAATTTCATCCTGCGCACGACGCTCGTCGTCTTCGCTGATCTCTTTATCTTTCAGCAGCGCTTTGATTTTATCGTTGGCATCGCGACGGACGTTACGTACCGACACGCGGCCCTGCTCGGCTTCGCCGCGCACGATTTTGATCAGATCTTTACGACGCTCTTCCGTCAGCGCAGGCAGCGGAACACGAATATCCGTACCGGCTGAACTTGGGTTCAGACCCAGATCGGACGTCATGATCGCCTTTTCGACTGCCGGACCGAGTGAGCGATCAAACACGTTGATTTTCAACGTGCGTGAATCTTCCACGGTCACGGAAGCAAGCTGACGCAGTGGCGTTGGCGTGCCGTAATATTCGACGACGATGCCGTCGAGCAGCGAAGGTGAAGCACGACCGGTGCGCACTTTGCTGATGGTGGTTTTGAATGCTTCGACGCATTTATCCATGCGCGTATCAGCATCTTTTTTGATGTCGTTAATCACGTTGAAACCCTTGGATTCGGTTTGACCTGGCCAGTTCCGGCATAACCGGAAGCGGGATCGATAATCATCGATAATCCTGACTGGTGCGCGATGCGTTATCATCGCGCTGACAGAATATACCTTATTTTATCTCGCCTCGGGTATTAATGCGTAATCAGAGTGCCTTCTTTTTCACCCATCACTACACGACGCAGTGCGCCAGGCTTATTCATGTTGAACACGCGGATCGGCAGTTTGTGGTCACGCGCCAGGGTAAAGGCCGCGAGATCCATCACTTTCAGCTCCTGATCCAGCACTTCGGCGTAGGTCAGTTGTTCATACAGCGTCGCGTCCGGGGTTTTCACCGGATCGGCAGAGTACACGCCATCAACCTTGGTCGCTTTCAGCACCACGTCGGCTTCAATCTCAATGCCGCGCAGACAGGCAGCAGAGTCAGTGGTGAAGAACGGGTTACCGGTACCGGCGGAGAAAATCACCACGCGGTTATTGCGCAGCAGGCTAATCGCTTCCGCCCAGCTGTAGTTGTCACAGACGCCATTCAATGGAATCGCCGACATCAGGCGCGCGTTCACATAGGCGCGGTGCAGTGCATCACGCATCGCCAGACCGTTCATCACGGTGGCCAGCATACCCATGTGGTCACCCACTACGCGGTTCATTCCCGCCTGCGCCAGGCCTGCGCCACGGAACAGGTTCCCCCCGCCAATCACAACGCCAACCTGGATGCCCAGTTCAACCAGCTCTTTTACCTCTTGTGCCATACGGTCAAGCACACTCGCGTCGATACCAAAACCTTCAGCGCCTTGCAGTGCTTCGCCGCTCAGTTTTAGCAGGATACGTTGATAAACAGGTTTTGCGTTGGTCGCCATGGTCAGTTCTTCCTGGAAGATAGGGTGATAAGGAGAAGTAAAATCTGATCGATCATCCGCTTACCGCAATGAAATTGCTATTGGGATGAAACTGAAAACGTGTCTGTTGCGGTTCACAGACAAAAAAGAACCGCCTTCTGGCGGTTCTTTCAGAGCATTAAGACTGTTTGGACATGGCTGCAACTTCTGCAGCAAAGTCAGACTCAACTTTCTCGATGCCTTCACCCACTTCGAAGCGGATGAAGTTGATGACGTCAGCGCCCTGCTCTTTCAGAGCCTGGCCAACGGTTTTGCTTGGGTCGATAACGAAAGCCTGACCGGTCAGAGAGACTTCGCCGGTGAATTTCTTCATACGGCCTTCAACCATCTTCTCTGCAATCTCTTTCGGCTTGCCAGACTGCATCGCGATGTCCAGCTGAACCTGGTACTCTTTCTCTACCACGTCTGCAGACACGTCTTCTGGCTTAACGAATTCAGGCTTGCTCGCCGCAACGTGCATCGCGATCTGTTTGATCAGATCTTCGCTTGCGCCGGTGGTTGAAACCAGCACGCCGATACGTGCGCCGTGCAGGTAGCTGCCCAGCTCTGCGCCTTCCAGGATAGCAACGCGGCGGATGTTGATGTTCTCACCGATTTTAGCCACCAGCGCAACGCGCTCTTCTTCGAACTGCGCTTTCAGCACTTCAACGTCAGTGATGCGATCCGCTGCTGCTGCATCCAGAACTTTGTCTGCGAATGCCTGGAAACCACCATCTTTTGCGACGAAGTCAGTCTGGCAGTTCACTTCCAGAATCACACCGTAGTCACCAACGATTTTGGTTTTGATTACGCCATCAGCAGCAACGTTGCCTGCTTTTTTCGCTGCTTTGATTGCGCCAGACTTACGCATGTTCTCAATCGCCAGCTCAATGTCGCCGTTCGCTTCAGTCAGCGCTTTTTTGCAGTCCATCATGCCCGCGCCAGTACGTTCGCGCAGTTCTTTTACCAATGCAGCGGTAATGTCAGCCATTCCAGAATCCTCGGTTCGTGCCTGTGTACGTTTGCACCAGCAGACACTTATTTGCGGAAAATTTACTCTGTCCCGCCGTCCCGAAGGGAGCGTGACAGACTTAGATAAAATAAAGGGGCCAGTATAGGCCCCTTACAGATCACATCTGAATGCTAAGGGCTCTTATGCAGAGCAAACCTTATTAAGCGTTTTCTAAAGACGCTTCTTCAGCTTGCTCAGCCAGGTCCTGAGAGCGGCCTTCGCGAACAGTGGTCGCAACGGCGGTCAGGTACAGGTTTACAGCACGGATCGCATCGTCGTTACCTGGGATAACGAAATCAACGCCATCTGGATCAGAGTTGGTATCAACGATAGCAAATACCGGGATACCCAGGTTGTTTGCTTCTTTGATTGCGATGTGTTCGTGGTCAGCATCGACAACAAACAGTGCGTCTGGCAGACCGCCCATATCTTTGATACCGCCCAGGCTGTTTTCCAGCTTGGCCAGCTCACGCGCACGCATCAGCGCTTCTTTTTTGGTCAGTTTGTCGAAAGTACCATCCTGAGACTGAGTCTCCAGATCTTTCAGACGCTTGATTGACTGACGCACGGTTTTCCAGTTAGTCAGCATGCCACCCAACCAGCGGTGGTTTACGAAGAACTGGTCGCAGCTCAGTGCAGACTCTTTTACCGCTTCAGCAGCAGCGCGCTTAGTACCTACGATCAGGATCTTACCTTTACGGGAAGCGATCTTGTTCAGTTCAGCCAGCGCTTCGTTGAACATAGGAACAGTTTTTTCCAGGTTGATGATGTGAACCTTGTTACGAGCACCAAAGATGAATGGCTTCATTTTTGGGTTCCAGTAACGGGTCTGGTGACCGAAGTGAACACCAGCCTGGAGCATGTCGCGCATGGAAACAGTTGCCATGATAACCTCTAAAGTTTGATTGGGGTTGGGCCTCCATGTATCCCATACGACCGACCTTTTTCAAGGCACCCCGGCGTATGTGTCGATACATGTGTGTTTTAGTACACATAATGAGAGTTATGCGTTTCCTGCTGACCGAAACGGCCATACAGAGAATCGTCGGCGCGCTTTATACCACAATCAGCCCAGGGACGCCAATAAATGATCGCTGACCGCGGCCAGCGTGTTCTCGATTTGGCAGCCCATTTGCTGACTGCTAACATGACAGCACAGAGTTCATTATTGTCGAAAATTTCGACAAATGCGGATTAATTTAATGGCAATTTCAATTAAAACCCCTGAAGAAATCGAAAAAATGCGCGTCGCTGGTCGTCTGGCGGCCGAAGTACTGGAGATGATCGAGCCTCACGTTCAGCCGGGCGTCACCACCGGTGAGCTGGATCGCATCTGCCATGACTACATCACACAGCATCAACAGGCGATTTCTGCCTGTCTGGGCTATCACGGCTTTCCGAAATCGGTCTGCATTTCGGTCAATGAAGTGGTGTGCCACGGCATTCCCAGCGATGACCGCCAGTTAAAAGACGGCGACATTATCAATATTGATGTCACCGTGATTAAAGACGACTACCACGGCGACACCTCTAAGATGTTTATCGTTGGCAAGCCGACCATTCAGGGCGAACGCCTGTGCCGCGTCACCCAGGAGAGTCTCTATCTCTCATTGCGTCTGATTAAGCCCGGCATCCGCCTGCGTGAGCTGGGCCGCGCGATTCAGAAATATGTCGAAGCGAATGACTTCTCGGTGGTGCGTGAGTATTGCGGTCACGGCATCGGCAAGGGCTTCCACGAAGAGCCACAGGTGCTGCATTATGATGCGGATGATGGCGGCGTGGTGCTGCAGGCAGGCATGACGTTTACGGTGGAACCGATGGTGAATGCGGGCGATTACCGCATCCGCACTATGAAAGATGGCTGGACGGTAAAAACCAAAGATCGCAGCTTGTCCGCGCAGTATGAGCATACTATTGTGGTGACGGAAAACGGCTGTGAGATCTTAACCCTGCGCAAAGATGACACTCTGCCTGCGGTGCTGGTTGCTGAAGGGTAATCCCCCCACTACAGAATCAAGCCGGCGCTAAGCCGGCTTTTTTTTGGCTGAAGAAGAGAAAAGCTGCATGAGCGTGAGCCTGTCGGAAGAGGTACAAAACGGTCTGATCGATTCCCCGGCCGAATGGGATGACGATCAGCTCACCCGCGATATTCTGAAACAGCGACTGGAGCAGTTTCAGCACTATCTGTCTGCTGCTTTCGACGCCGGTGAAGCCGTCGAGCCGCTGATTGATGCCCGCACGCTGTTTATCGATCGCCTGCTGCGCCGCCTGTGGCGCTTTTTCGGCTTTGATCAGCTGAGCGCCATCGCGCTGGTGGCGGTTGGCGGCTATGGCCGTGCCGAGCTGCATCCGCTTTCAGACATAGACGTGCTGATCCTCAGCCGTCAGCCGCTGGATGAACAGACCGCACAGCGCACCAGCGAACTGCTGACCCTGATGTGGGACCTGAAGCTGGAAGTCGGCCACAGCGTGCGCACGCTGGAGGAGTGTCTGCTGGAGGGCTTATCGGATCTGACGGTAGCCACCAATCTGATTGAGTCGCGGATGCTGACCGGTGACGTGGCGCTGTTCCTTGAACTGCAGAAAAACGTTTTCAGCGACGGATTCTGGCCTTCGTCGTGCTTTTTCGCCGCCAAAATCGAAGAGCAGCAGGAGCGCCATAAGCGCTATCACGGCACCAGCTACAACCTTGAGCCAGACATTAAAAGCAGCCCCGGCGGCCTGCGCGATATTCATACCCTGCAATGGGTGGCGCGTCGTCATTTTGGCGCCACCACCCTCGATGAGATGGTCGGCTTCGGTTTCCTCACCGACGTGGAGCGCAGCGAGCTGAACGAGTGCCAGGAATTTCTCTGGCGGATTCGTTTTGCATTGCACCTTTCGCTGCCACGCTACGACAACCGGCTGCTGTTTGATCGCCAGCTCAGCGTGGCACAACGTCTTAATTATCAGGGCGAAGGCAACGAGCCGGTCGAGCGGATGATGAAAGACTTTTACCGGGTGACGCGCCGGATTGGCGAGTTGAACCAGATGCTGCTCCAGCTGTTCGATGAAGCGATCCTGGCGCTGCCTACCAGCGAGAAGCCCTGCCCGATCGACGATCACTTCCAGCTGCGTGGCGATCTGATTGACCTGCGCGATGAAACGCTGTTTGAGCGCGAGCCGCAGGCAATCCTGCGCATGTTCTACGTCATGGTGCGCAACGACAGCATTAAAGGTATCTACTCCACCACCCTGCGCCATCTGCGCCATGCGCGCCGCCATCTGAAACAGCCGCTGTGTCAGATACCGGAAGCGCGCCGCACCTTTATGTCTATTCTGCGTCATCCTGGCGCCGTCAGCCGGGCGCTGGTGCCGATGCACCGCCACAGCGTGCTGTGGGCTTACACCCCGCTGTGGGGCCATATTGTCGGCCAGATGCAGTTTGACCTGTTCCACGCCTACACCGTTGATGAGCACACCATTCGTGTGCTGCAGAAGCTGGAAAGCTTCGCCAGCGAATCCACCCGCTCGCAGCATCCGCTGTGCGTTGAACTCTGGCCGCGCCTGCCGCAGCAGGAGCTGTTGCTGATGGCCGCGCTGCTGCACGATATCGCTAAAGGGCGCGGTGGCGATCACTCGATTCTTGGTGCCCAGGACGCGCTCGACTTTGCTGAAATGCACGGCCTGAACTCGCGTGAAACGCAGCTGGTCGCCTGGCTGGTGCGCCATCATCTGCTGATGTCGGTCACCGCGCAGCGCCGCGATATTCAGGACCCGACGGTGATCCAGCAGTTCGCTGAGGTGATGCAGAATGAAAATCGCCTGCGCTATCTGGTCTGCCTCACGGTGGCGGATATCTGCGCCACCAACGAAAGCCTGTGGAACAGCTGGAAGCAGAGCCTGTTGCGCGAACTGTTTTTCGCCACCGAGAAACAGCTGCGACGCGGCATGGAGAACAGCCCGGACCTGCGCGAGCGGGTGCGTCACCATCGTCTGCAGGCGCTGGCGCTGCTGCGGATGGACAATATTGATGAAGAGCGGCTGCATCAGATCTGGAACCGCTGCCGCGCCGATTATTTCCTGCGGCATACGCCGAATCAGATCGCCTGGCATGCCCGTCATCTGATGGGGCACGATCTGAAAAAACCGCTGGTGCTGGTCAGCCCGCAGGCCACGCGCGGCGGAACTGAAATCTTTATCTGGAGCCCGGATCGACCGCACCTGTTTGCCGCCGTAGCGGGCGAGCTGGATCGGCGTAATCTCAGCGTGCACGATGCGCAAATTTTTACCAGCCGCGACGGCATGGCGATGGATACGTTTATCGTGCTGGAGCCCGATGGCAGCCCGCTGGCACCGGACCGCCATCCAATGATTATTCAGGCGCTGGAGCAGGCGATTACCCAGTCAGACTGGGTGCCGCCGCGAACCCGTCGTCCGTCGGCCAGGCTGAAGCACTTCAGCGTCGATACCGAAGTCAATTTTCTGCCAACCCATACCGACCGCCGCAGCTACCTCGAGCTGGTGGCCCTTGATCAGCCCGGCCTGCTGGCGCGGGTAGGCGAAGTGTTTGCCGATCTCGGCGTCTCGCTGCACGGCGCGCGCATCAGCACCATCGGCGAGCGGGTCGAGGATTTGTTTATTCTCGCCAACAGTGAACGTCAGGCGCTGGATGAAGAAATGCGTAAAGCGTTGCAACAACGGTTGACAGAAGCCCTTAATCCAAACGATAAAGTGTGACCAAAGTCGATTTGTGAACCTTAAACTTTTTACGTGTGTCGGGTGATTGCCCGGCACTGCACATGACAGATCAGGAAAAAAATATGCAACAGTTACAGAGCGTTATTGAATCTGCCTTCGAACGTCGTGCTGACATTACCCCAGCCAGCGTTGACAGCGAAACCCGCGATGCCATTAACCAGGTTATCTCTCTGCTGGACAGCGGTGCTCTGCGCGTTTCCGAAAAGATCGACGGCGAGTGGGTAACGCATCAGTGGCTGAAGAAAGCGGTACTGCTCTCTTTCCGCATCAACGACAACCAGGTGATGGAAGGTGCTGAAACCCGTTTTTATGACAAAGTGCCGATGAAATTTGCTGGCTGGGATGAAGCGCGTTTCAAAGAGGCCGGTTTCCGCGTGGTGCCGCCGGCGGCTGTGCGTCAGGGTGCCTATATCGCCCGTAACACGGTGTTGATGCCGTCTTACGTTAACATTGGCGCTTTCGTAGATGAAGGCACCATGGTGGACACCTGGGCCACCGTTGGCTCCTGTGCGCAGATCGGTAAAAACGTTCACCTCTCCGGCGGTGTGGGCATCGGCGGCGTGCTGGAGCCGCTGCAGGCCAACCCGACCATCATTGAAGATAACTGCTTCATTGGCGCGCGCTCTGAAATCGTTGAAGGCGTGATTGTTGAAGAAGGTTCCGTGATCTCAATGGGCGTTTACATCGGCCAGAGCACCAAAATTTATGACCGTGAGACCGGTGAAGTGCATTACGGCCGCGTGCCAGCCGGTTCGGTGGTGGTTTCCGGTAACCTGCCGTCAAAAGATGGCAGCTACAGCCTCTACTGTGCGGTTATCGTGAAGAAAGTAGATGCCAAAACGCTTGGCAAAACAGGCATCAACGAACTGCTGCGCACTATCGACTGATTTACGTGACGGGCTGGAAACCAGCCCGTCATCTTTTCTTTACACTTCCCCGCCAGTATCCTGTTTTGCACCGCGAATTAACGGGTGCGTTTAATTTTTATTCAGGTCATAATCCGCGCCAGTTAAATCCCGTCGCGCAATGTTCATCCTGCTTATTTATGTCTACAGTTGTCAGACGTCATGAACAAGACTGCGCGCTTCTCACCTTTTGATGGAAACAACGCTATGTATGACAATCTGAAAAGCTTAGGTATCAGTAATCCGGATGATATTGATCGTTACAGCCTGCGTCAGGAAGCCAATAACGATATTCTGAAGATCTACTTCCGCAAAGATAAAGGCGAGTTTTTCGCGAAAAGCGTAAAATTCAAATACCCGCGTCAGCGTAAAACGGTGGTGGCCGATCACGCTACCCAGGGCTACAAAGAAGTGCAGGAAATCAGCCCGAACCTGCGTTACGTGATTGATGAGCTGGACCAGATTTGCCAGCGCGACCAGGTTGAAGTGGACCTGAAACGTAAAATTCTTGATGATCTGCGCCATCTGGAAAGCGTCGTGTCACACAAGATTACCGAAATCGAATCTGACCTGGAAAAACTGACCCGCAACGGTCGTTAATCTGCTGTCAGTGTCGAAAAGGCCAGCGCTGCTGGCCTTTTTTATGCCGCCAGTATGGCCCCGATCATCCCTGCTCATCCAGCTGCAGCGCCACATAAAGCAGCAGCCGATCGTCAAAGTGACCGAGGTTCAGCCCGGTTAGCTCCGAAATCCGGTTCAGCCGATACTCCAGCGTATTACGATGAATAAACAGCGCACGTGCGGTCGCGCTCGGCTGCACATTATGGGTGAACCAGGCGATCAGCGTTCGCCGCAGCAAGCCGTTATTATCCATGCTCTTGAGTTTCGCCAGTGGCCGCGCCAGTTCATTGGCCTGCCAGCCGCCACGCAGACTGTCGAGCAGCACCGGCAGCACCAGGTCCTGATAAAAATAGCTGCGCACCTCAGGCATGCGCTGTTTGCCCACCATCATGGTGGTGCGGGCGGTACGATAGGAACGCGCAATACTGCCGGGGCCGGTGAAAAAGTTTCCCAGCGCAATCCGCATCCGTAAATGGCCGCTCTCCTTCATGCGTTGTAACAGCTGCTCGACCCGACGACGATGATCCTCCTGATCGTAACGGCCGTGTCCATTCAGCGCCGGCTTCAGCACCACCATTTCGGTTAGCGAAACAATGGCGATCAGGTTGTCCCGTTCCGGCGTAACCAACAACGTTTGCAGCTGCTGCAGCTCTGACATTGCACTATCGACCCCCAGCTGGCCGCTATCAACCTCCACTACGGCTACTACCCGTGGCTGATTAAGATCGATGCCGAGCCGCTGCGCCCATTCGGTCAGCTGCGGCGACAGGGTATCGCTGCGAATCAGGTTCAGCACCAGCTCTTCACGCAGTCGGCTATCCTGCGCCAGCATATGCAGCAGTCGCGCCTGCTCCAGCATCATCTCGGCGGTCATACAGACCAGCTCCCCATAATGCCGCAGCGCCAGCGGCTCACCGGTCAGGCCGATTACCCCGACGATATCGCCGTCTATCCGCAGCGGCAGATTAATGCCGGGTCGTACCCCGTGCAGATGTTTCGCCACCGCTTCATCAATGTCCACCACCCGACCCTGAGAGAGCACCAGCAGTGCGCCTTCGTGCAATTCCCCAATGCGCTCGCGGTCGCCGCTGCCAATAATCCGGCCGCGCGCATCCATCACGTTGACATTGCTGTCAATAATTTTCATGGTGCGCGCCACGATATCCTGCGCCAGCCGGGCATCAAGATGATAGGTAGCCATCCATTACTCCTGAAAAAGAGGGGAAGAGATAGAATACGCATGCAGAGCGAGCAGAACATTGTGCAATTGCACAGAGCCAGGTGGGCATTTAGTAAATTTGCGGCCAGCATCACACTCTTACCGACGCGGATTGAAGCAATAAAAAAGGCGGACCGAAGTCCGCCTGATAGCAATAGCTTGCCGCTTACTGCATCAGCAGGTAGATGCTGCTGTCGCCGCGCTTGACGTTGAGCGCCAGCACCGACGGTTTGGCATCAAGGATCTTACGCAGTTCGCCGAGGTTGGTCACCGGCTGCTGGTTCACGCCCTGAATCACGTCGCCTTTTTTCAGGCCGATACGGGCGGCAGCGCTGCCCGCTTTGACGTTATCCACCCGAACCCCTTTATCACCGGTGTCGCTGTTGCTGAGATCGGCCCCTTCAATGCCGGTGTAGATGGTGGCTGACTGGACTTTTGCCTGGCTGCTCTGTTGCAGCTGAACCGACACGTCCAGCGGTTTGCCGTCACGCAGCAGACCCAGTTTCAGGGTGGTGCCAATCGGCAGTGAACCGACTTCAGCACGCAGCGCAGCAAAACTGTTCAGTGGCTTGCCGTTCATCGAGACCACCACATCGCCGGCTTTGATACCGGCTTTCGCCGCCGCCGAACCAGGCAGTACCTGGCTGACAAAGGCTCCGCGCTGTGCATCGACCTTCATCGCTTTCGCCAGCTCAGAGTTAAGCTCGGTGCCCATCACACCCAGTTCACCACGTTTAACCTGACCAAACTCCACCATCTGCGCCGTCAGGTTTTTCACCATGTTGCTCGGGATAGCAAAGCCGATACCGATGTTGCCGCCATCCGGTGCCAGAATCGCGGTGTTAATGCCGATCAGTTCGCCGTTAAGGTTAACCAGCGCGCCGCCGGAGTTACCCCGGTTAATCGCCGCATCGGTCTGGATAAAGTTCTCGTAGTTTTCCACATTCAGACCGCTACGGCCCAGCGCGGAAACGATACCTGAGGTCACCGTTTCACCCAGGCCATACGGGTTACCGATCGCCACGGTGTAGTCACCGACCCGCAGATTGTCAGAGTCGGCCAGTTTCACCGCCGTGAGGTTTTTTGCGTCCTGCAGCTGAATCAACGCAATGTCGGAGCTGGGATCTTTACCGATCACTTTGGCGTCATAGCGGCGGCCATCGCTCAGCTGGACCTGAATTTTGGTGGCGTTATTCACCACGTGGTTGTTGGTTACCACATAGCCTTTTTCAGCATTGATCACCACGCCAGATCCCAATGCGCGGAATTTTTCCTGTTGGGTATTCGGCACCGGGGCACCGCCATCAGAGCCGTCACCGCTCTGGCACATCGGTGAACTCTGGAACGGTGAGCCGTCCTGACAGAAAGGCGAGTTATCGCCAAAGAACTGCTGGAACTGCTGTGGCATGCGCGGCGTTTTCACCGTGGTGGTGCCTTCAACGCTGATACTCACCACTGACGGCATCACCTTCTCCAGCATCGGTGCCAGGCTCGGCAGTTGCTGACTATCAGAAGAGGCGGTTTGCGCAGCGGAAACCGTGACGGGCGCCAGGGCCATACTCAGGCTCAGGGCCAGCGCACTTAGCATTAAACTCTTTTTTTTCATTTTTGGTTTCTCTTGAGGATAACTGTTCAGACCATTGCTGTGGTCGGTGTTGAGATAAATGTTTTAGCGCGAAGTTCCTTTTAAAGTTTCAAGCAAAGGTAAAAATTTATTCGCGCTCTTTACAATTGATGATTATTCGACAGCCATCAGCCGACGGTACTCATCCCAGGCATAGAGATCGGTCATCCCGCTAATATAATCCTGAATCAGACGAAAACGATAATATCGCTCCCACAGCAGGCGCTCATATTTATGCTCCACTACCAGGGTGCGCATTTTATGCAGATAAGCTTTACGATGCTTGCCGGAAAGTTTATGAAAAAGCCGGGTTTCAATCGGATGGTGCCGCAGAAAGTCTTCATTTATCAGCGTGGTAAACGATTCATAATTGAGCAGCATTAGCGGCTGATAAATTTCCAGTAATCCCTTAATAACCCGATATCCCTGTAATTCCAGCTGTTCCACTTCGGAATGATTAAATACCTGCTGGCGCGCCACCGTTTTGAACAACTGCAATAAACGTCCCTCTTCGCCGTCATCTTCCAGTAAGGCATGATTGAAATTACCGGCAAAGATGGCGGGCAGATTATCAACAAAACGCTTCACTGCATAGGTCACCAGCACGCTCTGAACATTTACGCGTAATGACATAAAGAATTGATCGCTGCGGCTGCGGCGCTTTTTACTGCAGGCTTCACGCCAGGCTTCGCCGATGGTGCGGCTGAAGGCGTCATTATTTTTTACCGGCCCCCAGGCTTTATTGAGAAACTCATACAAACTCTCAACATTAAATATATCTTTTTCTACAGCGTCGTCCAAATCGGCAATGCAATAGGAGATATCGTCGGCGGCTTCCATTATATAAGTCAGCGGAAAGCGATGGTGCTCTGCCATATTGGTTGCGGCGCGCAGGTCACTAATATAGTCCTGCTCGGAGAGATAAAAGCCGGGCTTTTTCATTAACACGCTGAATTCGGCGGGTTTCTCGCCTTGCCACCACGCGGGGGCGGTATATTTGAGAATGCAGGCAACCTGCGAGTAGCTAAGATTGAGTTGCAGCAGCGTATGGACCATGCGAATCGCCTGCGCATTGCCTTCAAAATGGCACAAATCCTGTCGAATCATCGCATTTAGCTGGTCGAAGGCGCGGCGTTGCGTCTCGCCTTCTACCCCGGCCACCAGCGGATCAACCAGTTCAGCCGGCAGATTATCTTCAAACCAGTCGTTGATCGCCGCCTCACCAAAATGCCCGAACGGGGGATTGCCGACGTCGTGCATCAGACAGGCCATCTCAATCAGGCTCTCAAACGCGCCTTCCAGCTCGTCCAGTCCATATTGCGCCAGCCCGCCCTGCATTTTCAGGGTCTGCAGGATCTCCTTGGTGATATAGCGTCCGGTCTGCTGCACCTCCAGCGAATGCGTCAGCCTTGAACGCACCGCGGCATTGCGCTCCAGCGGAAAGACCTGGGTTTTTTGCTGCAATCGCCGAATCGCCGCGGAGTTAATAATCCGTCCGCGATCGCTCTCGAAGTGGCGGGTAATGTAATATTCCCCTTCCGGATCTTTTCGGCTGGTATAAGGGCGCGAGAAGCTGATCTTCTTCCTGAAATTGATCGCTGACATTCATTACCCCTTATTTTTTGGTGAATTAATCCCCTGTTAGCCATGGTAGACTATGCCTTAAATTATGACTTTTTACATTAGCGGGACTCACTATGAAAGCAGGCATTATTGGTGCGATGGAGCAGGAAGTTACCCTGCTGCGCGACAAAATCGAAAACCGTCAAACTTTATCGCTGGCTGGCTGTGAAATTTATACCGGCACCCTGAACGGCGTTGAGGTCGCCCTGTTGAAATCGGGCATTGGCAAAACCTCCGCCGCGCTGGGTACTACCCTGCTGCTGCAACTGTGTAAGCCCGACGTGGTGATCAACACCGGTTCGGCTGGCGGCTTAGCGGCTTCGCTGAGCGTGGGCGATATCGTGGTATCGGAAGAAGTGCGCTATCACGATGCCGACGTCACGGCTTTTGGCTATCAGCCGGGTCAGATGGCAGGCTGCCCGCCAGCCTTTGTCGCCGACAGTGGTTTGATTGCAGCAGCCGAAGCCTGCATTAAGCAGCTCGATCTGAATGCGGTGCGCGGACTGGTGGTGAGCGGCGACGCCTTTATCAACGGCGCTGAGCCGCTGGCGCGTATTCGTCAGCAGTTTCCACAGGCTATCGCCGTGGAAATGGAGGCCGCAGCTATCGGTCACGTCTGCCACCAGTTCCAGGTGCCTTTCGTGGTGGTTCGTGCCATTTCTGACGTCGCTGATCAGGCCTCGCACCTGAGCTTTGATGAGTTCCTCAGCGTCGCGGCTAAGCAGTCGTCGCTGATGGTGGAGAACCTGCTGGCGCGTCTGGCGCGTGGCTAAAACTCTGCTGTTCTGCTGGCTGCTGCTGATCAGCGGCAGCCTGCTGGCTTCCCCTCCGCGCGTTATCACCCTCGCGCCCCATCTGACTGAACTCGCCTTCGCCGCCGGCATTACGCCGATTGCGGTCAGCGCCTGGTCCGACTATCCACCGCAGGCGAAAACGATTGAACAGGTGGCCAACTGGCAGGGGATTAACCTCGAGCGTATTCTGCAACTGAAGCCGGATCGGGTGTTAGCCTGGCGTGGCGGCAATCCGCAGCGACAGATCGACCAGCTGCAGCAGCTCGGCATAAAAATCGAATGGGTCGATCCGGTCTCGCTGGATCAGATGATTGCCACGCTGGATAAACTGGCGCAGTGGAGCCCGCATCCTGAACAGGCGGTTGAGGCTGCAGAGCAGTTACGTCAACAGCAGGCCGCGCTGCGTCAGCGCTACGCTCATCTGCCGGTGGTGCCGCTGTTTTTACAGTTTGGTCAGCAGCCGCTGTTTACCGCCGCAAAATCGACCTTACAGAATGAGATCATTGAACTGTGTGGCGGCAGAAATATCTTTGCCGACAGTCGGGTCAGCTGGCCACAGGTCAGCCGTGAACAGGTACTGATGCGACGCCCGCAGGCGATTGTGATCGGCGGCAGTGGCCACCAGGCTGACAACATCCGGGCCTTCTGGCAGCCGCAGCTCAGCGTGCCGGTGATTGCGATAAATGATGACTGGCTCAGCCGCCCTGGCCCGCGCCTGTTACTGGCGGCAAAACAGCTGTGTGCTGCGCTGCATCCCGCACAAAAATCCAACTAATCGATTAAAGAAACAGCCTTTTTTGCCGTTAATCAAGGTATGAGACGCGCGCGCCACGTATGCTCGCCGTCCTTTTTAGCGCTTAGCGCTTTTTAAACAACACCAGGAACCTTACATGACCAGAGCACTGCTACTGGCGATGGGGCTGCTGATCCCGGCGTACACGCTGGCAGGATCGGTCACCGGCTCTATTGGCGTCAGGCTTGTCATCTTTTCACGCTGTGAAATTCACCGCCCTGAGACGCCGGCTGTGCCGCAGATCGATTGCGGCAGACAGGCGAGCGCGCAGCCGCGGGTAACGCGTAGTGTTATTCCATCACAGGGGAATCAGAGACGAAACCATCAGCTGGTAACGATAGAGTGGTAAACGAGGCCGTCAGGAAGACGGCCTGCGTTATCAGAGACTGTCAGATACTGAAAGAAGAACCACAGCCGCAGGTGGTTTTCGCGTTCGGGTTAGTGACGATAAAACGCGATCCTTCCAGCCCTTCGGTGTAGTCCACCGAGCCGCCCACCAGATACTGCAGGCTCATCGGATCGACCACCAGCGAGACGCCCTGCTTCTCAATGGTCATATCGCCGTCATTCATCTGGTCATCAAAAGTAAAACCGTACTGGAAGCCGCTGCAACCTCCACCGGTGATATAAACGCGTAATTTCAGCGCCGGGTTCTCTTCGTCGGCAATCAGGTTCTTCACCTTGGTGGCTGCTGCGTCGGTAAACTGCAACGGCAGTGCTGCTACATCATCACTCATGTTTTACTCCGCTAAACGTCCAGGTCAGAAAACGACCTTAATACCGCTATTATCTGCCAGCACCTCAGCGCAATCAAGCTCTGCCCTTCGCACTCTGTGCCGCTTTCACTAAGGTTAAGTATAGCGGCTGGTGAAACCGGCTTTCGTCTGCTGCGCCTCTTCCGTAGAATGGCGCGATATTTTTATGAACCGCTGGAGCCGAAAATGAGTAAGTCCGAACAACTGTTTGCCGAGGCACAACGCCTGATTCCGGGTGGCGTAAACTCGCCGGTACGCGCATTTACCGGTGTGGGCGGCGTTCCGCTGTTTATCGAACACGCTAACGGTGCCTACCTGTATGACGCCGATGGCAAAGCCTACATTGATTATGTCGGATCGTGGGGCCCGATGGTGCTGGGGCACAATAACGCCGGAATTCGCAACGCGGTGATTGAGGCCGCTGAGCGCGGACTGAGCTTTGGCGCGCCCACCGAGATGGAAGTTACCATGGCGCAGCTGGTGTGCGAACTGGTGCCGAGCATGGAGATGGTGCGGATGGTCAACTCCGGTACCGAAGCCACCATGAGCGCCATTCGTCTGGCGCGTGGCTTTACCGGCCGTGATAAAATCATCAAATTCGAAGGCTGCTATCACGGGCACGCCGATCATCTGCTGGTCAAAGCGGGCTCGGGCGCATTAACTCTCGGCCAGCCCAATTCGCCAGGCGTCCCGGCCGATTTCGCTAAGCATACCCTGACCTGCACCTACAACGATCTCGATTCGGTTCGCGCCGCCTTTGAACAGTATCCGGAGGCTATCGCCGCGATCATCGTTGAACCGGTAGCCGGCAACATGAACTGCATTCCACCGCAGCCAGAGTTCCTGCCGGGCCTGCGGGCGCTGTGTGATGAGTTTGGCGCGCTGTTGATTATTGATGAAGTGATGACCGGCTTCCGCGTGGCGCTGGGCGGCGCGCAGGAGTATTACAACGTCCGTCCTGACCTGACCTGCCTCGGTAAGATCATCGGTGGCGGTATGCCGGTTGGCGCGTTTGGCGGTCGTCGTGAGGTGATGGCGGCGCTGGCTCCGACCGGTCCGGTCTATCAGGCTGGCACGCTGTCGGGCAACCCGATCGCCATGGCGGCCGGTTATGCCTGTCTGACCCAGATCGCCCAGCCTGGCACCCATCAGACGCTGGATGCCCTGACCCGCAAACTGGCGACCGGCCTGCGTGAAGCGGCGCAGCAGCAAAACATTCCGCTGGTGGTCAACCACGTCGGCGGGATGTTTGGCCTGTTCTTCACCGATGCTGACAGCGTGACCTGTTACGCCGACGTGACTCGCTGTGATGTTGAGCGTTTCAAAACCTTCTTCCACCTGATGCTGGAAGAAGGTGTCTACTTTGCTCCGTCGGCCTTTGAAGCTGGTTTTATGTCGCTGGCCCACAGCGAAGAAGATATTCAGCGTACCATTGACGCCGCGCGTCGTTGCTTCGCGAAGCTGTAAAATGGGTATAAGACCGGCTGAGGCCGGTCTTTTCTAGCCTGAACGCCGCAGCAGCCAGATGAAGTAAGGCGCGCCGAGAAAGGTCGCCATCAGCCCGGCCGGAATCTGATCCGGAAACGCCAGCATCCGCCCGCACCAGTCCGCCAGCACCATCAATCCCGCCCCCAGCAAGCCTGACAGCAATAACTGCGGTAATGCCCGACGGAAGCCCAGCATCCGTGCCATATGCGGTGCCATCAATCCGACAAAACTCAGTGGCCCGATGGTCAGCGTGGCGCTGGCCGTCAGCGCGGCCGCCAGCAGTAGCAGGCTGAGCCGGGCCGGGGTTAACGCCATGCCCGCCGATCGTGCCGTGGCACTGCCGAGCGGCAGCAGCGTCAGCCAGCGGCTGGCCAGCGGAGCCAGCGCCACCAGCAGCAGCGCGCAGCCAGCGCTCTGTATCGCCTGGCTGCCACTGATGTTGTAGGTTGAGCCGGAGATCCAGCTCAGCAGGCCGCCCATGCGCGGATCGCCACTGGCCAGCAGCAGCATCAGCAGCGTGACAAAGGCGCTGTTCAGCGCCATCCCCGCCAGCAGCATCCGCTCCGGTGAAAAACCGCCACGGCTGGCCACCAGCATAATCACCATCAGGGTTAGCGCCGCGCCGATTGCGCCAGCAGGCAGCAGCCACATCAGCGCATCGCCGGGCACCAGCAACATCATCACCACCACACCACAGGCGGCACCGGAACTGATGCCAAGCACTTCCGGACTGGCCATCGGGTTGCCGGTCAGGCGCTGGATCAGGCTGCCCGCCACGCCCAGCATCAGGCCGGTCACCAGTGCAGCCAGTACCCGCGGCGCACGCCACGGCAGCAGCTGATGGAGCATATCGCCCGCAGACCAGAGCCAGCCCTGGGCATTGCGGCCAAACGCCAGGCCGCCCCACGCCAGCAGCGCCAGCGCCAGCAGGCCGACCAGCACCCAGCGCAGCAGATGCTGGCGCTCGGCCGGAACGTTATCGCCCTGATCCAGCGCTGGCGGCACCGAACCGGTTCGCAGCCGCGGCAGCAGCCACAGCAGAATCGGCACACCCAGCAGCGCGGTAGCGGTGCCGGTCGGAATCTCGCGCCAGTGAACGCTTAACCACTGCACGCAGCCATCCGCCAGCCACAGCAGTAGCGCGCCGATCAGCGGTGCCAGCAGCATGCGGCTGAGTAACCGCCGGCCGCCCAGCAGCTTCGCCAGTAGCGGCGCAAACAGCCCGATAAAGCCGATAATACCGGCGGCATTAACCAGCTGCGCGCTGAGCAGAATCGCCAGAGCCAGGCCGCCGATTCGCGCCAGCGACAGCGCCAGTCCCAGATTTTTGGCTACGCCATCATCCAGTCCCATCAGCGTCAGCGGACGCAGCAGTGCCAGCGTCAGCAACAGCGCCAGCAGCAGACGCGGCCAGAGTTGCAGCACGTTTTCCCAGCTCATCTGATTCAGCGCACCGGTGCTCCACAGGAACATGTTCTGCAACTGGTCGTGATTGAAGATGGCGAAAATCTGGTTCACCGCGCCGCTGTAGAGACTCAGTACCAGACCGGCCAGAATCAGGGTGACCGGCGACAGACGTTTGCGCCACGCCACGCCAAACACCAGCACGCCAACCACCACCGCCCCGATCAGGGCAGCAAACTGCTGGGTCACCGCACCGCCGGGCAACTGCCACAAGGTCGCCACGGTGATGCCGAGCTGTGCGCCAGAGGAGACGCCCAGCGTGGTCGGTTCGGCCAGCGGATTACGCAGCACCTGCTGAAACAGCAAGCCGGCTAATCCCAGCCCGGCACCCACCAGCAGTGCCAGCACCAGCCTTGGCAGCAGGCTGTAGTGAAATACCATCTGCGAGACGTTATCGCTGGCGGGCGACCACAACGCCTGTGACCACTGTGCCAGCGGTAACGCCTGCTGCAGGTTAACCAGCGTCAGGCCAAGCGCCAGCAGAAACAGCAGGCTGAGCAGCGCCGCCGGGAACAGAGCATGGCGCATCAGTGTGTCTCCAGCGCGCGTTCCAGCACGCGAACAAAGTGCAGCGCCGACAGCGTCGCGCCGTAATACCAGACCGCCGGAACGCGCTGAAAGCGTCCGGCACGCACAAACGGCAGCGACTGCCACAGCGGGCTGCGCATCAGCTGCTGCATATCCGCCTCGTTATCGTGATCAAAGCAGATGACATCCACATCGCTCAGCGGGGCCAGCTGTTCGATACCGATCACCGCACTGCCCCAGAAATTGGTTTCGCCCTGCCAGGCATTTTTCAAACCCAGCAGGGTCATGATTTCAAGAAACAGGCTGTTTTTACCGAAGGTAATGGCGTGGCGGCTGTCGAGCAGCGACATCAGCAGCAGCGTTCGCCCGGCGTAAGGTGCCAGACGCTGACGCGCTGCGGCCAGCTCGCTATCGACCGTGCGCAGATGCTGCTCTGCCCTGCTGCTCAGTCCCAGCTGCGCCGCCAGCTGACGTAACGAGGCGCGCGCGGTGCTGAAGGGTTTGCCGTCACCGCTGTTGAGGTCGAAGCCCATAATCGGCGCGATGCGCATCAGTTTCTCTTTTGACGGGCCGTAGCCATTGGAGCAGAGGATCAGCGACGGCTGCATCTGCGCCATCAGCTCAAGGTTCGGTTCGGTGCGCAAGCCGACGTCAACCACACCGGCGGGCAGTGACGGCTCACCGACCCAGATGTTGTAATTGTGGAGATCCGCGACCCCATAGGGCGTAACGCCAAGCGCCAGCAGCAGTTCGGTGGGTAACCACTCCAGGGCAATAATGCGCGACAGGTCGGGCGTGGCGGCCTGCAGCGGCAGGCTGCGGAGCAACGGAGCCGCCGCCAGTGCCAGCATCAGCCGACGGCGTAACAGATCGGGCATGAAGCCATCCTTAGTAGACAAAACTGACCGGGGCACCGCCCTGCGGGTGCGGTAAAATGCCCATCGGGATACCATAAATCGTCCCGAGCACCTCAGCCTGCATCATCGCCTCTGGCCCGCCTTCGGCGATCAGCGCGCCCTGACGCAGCGCCACCAGATGATCGCAGTAGCGCGCCGCCATGTTGATATCGTGCAGCACCGCAATAACGGTCAGCCCGCGCTCACGGCTCAGCGTCTGAATCAGCGCCAGCACCTCGACCTGATGGGCGATATCCAGCGCGGAGGTCGGCTCATCCAGCAACAGACAGCGGCTGTTCTGCGCCACCATCATCGCCAGCCAGGCGCGCTGACGCTCGCCGCCCGACAGGCTGTCGACCAGGCGCCCGGCAAACGCGTTCAGTCCGACCCGTGCGATGGCGTCATCCACCCGATCGCGATCTTCCTGACCAAAGCGCCCCAGCGCACCGTGCCACGGATAACGACCAATCGCCACCAGCTCGCGAACCGTCATCCCTTCCGCGGCGGGCAGCTGCTGCGGCAGATAGGCGACCTGACGGGCAAAGGCCTTGCTGTTCCAGCGATCAACCGGCTGCTGGTTGAGCAGCACCTGTCCGGCGCTGGCGCGATGATGGCGACCCAGCATTTTCAGCAGCGTCGATTTGCCTGAGCCGTTATGGCCGATCAGCGCGGTGACCTTGCCTGGCGGAAAGGTCAGCGACAGCGGTTGAAGGAGGGAACGTCCCGGCAGCTGGAAGCTGGCGTTATCCAGGGTAAAGGTCACCTCTTCTGCGTGCGGATACGACATGGTAATCCCTGTGAACGGGCGCCGCAGCGCCCGGCTAAATCAAAATCTAAAGGTGGCGGTGCCGACAATCTGGCGTTCCGCGCCCCAGTAACAGGCGTAGTCACGATAGCAGCTGGCAACATAGTCGCGGTCAAACAGGTTGTTGACGTTGACGCCGACTGTCGAACCGGGCAAACCGAAGCGAGCGAGATCATATTTCAGCGCAGCGTCGACCGTGGTGTAACCGGCAACCTTAAAGTTCTGGTTCGAGAGTCCAGCCGCGGTATTATCTGGGGTCTCAGCATACAGTCCCTGGCTTTCACCGACGTAACGAACCCCGGCGCCGATTGTCACCCCTGACAGGGCGGTTTCGTGGAAGGTGTAATCACTCCACAAGGAGGCCATATGCTTCGGTACCTGTACCGGCGTTTTGCCTTTCAGCAGCGTGTCTTCGGTATATTCCGCATCGGTGTAGGTGTATGCCGCGGTCAGGTTGACGTTAGCACTGAGCGCCGCTTTGGCTTCCAGTTCGACACCGCGCGAGCGGATTTCACCCCCCTGTACGCTGAAGGTGACATTACCGGGTTCAGCAGTCAGGTTTTTTGTCTTGGTTAACTGGTAAACCGCCGCCGTAACCACCAGAGGCCGATCTTTAGGAACATATTTCACGCCAGCTTCATACTGCTTTGCCCGTGAGGGATCAAACGGCTTTCCGCCGGAAGTGGTGCCGGTATTAGGAATGAATGATTCGCTATAGCTAAAGTAGGGAGCCACGCCGTTATCAAACACATAGTTCAGGCCACCGCGCCAGGTGAAGGCCTGATCGTGGTTTTTCACTTCGGTATTGCCGCTGCGGTTAAGCGCAGAGGTCATCGCGTAATCGTAACGGCTACCTAACGTCAGTACCCAGCGATCCCATTCCATCTGATCTTGTGCATAAAGGCCGGTTTGTTCTTGCTTGTTGAGATAGTGATAAGGGAATGGCGTACCGATTGCAGCATCATTACCATATTGCGGATTGATCGCATTAAGTGGCGCAGCACTGCCGAAAGCGGCATCAATATCGTTACGGGTCCGTTGATAATCCACTCCCAGCAACAGGGTGTGATCGAGCTGGCCGGTGGCGAATTTCGCCTGTGCCTGGGTATCGACCGCAAACTGGTTGAGCTTCTCTTCAGAGATAGCAGAACCGCGATTAATCTCCTGCGTTTCCGAATTGAAACTGCTGCCATAAATACTGCGGTAATCGGTACGCAGGTCGGCATAGCGCAGGTTCTGCCGCACCGTCCAGGTGTCGTTAAAGCTGTGCTCGGCGTTATAGCCGACCATTTTGGTGTTCCGCGAAATCTTATTGCTCTGTTCGCCTTCATCAAAATTGGTCGGCAGCTTGTACTCGCTGCCGTCGGCACGGGTAATCGGCACCACCGTGCCCTGACGCGGCAGCCAGCCGTAATAGCCGGTTTCAGGCTCGTTCTGGAAATAGGTCAGCAGATCAACGCGGGTGCGATCATCCGGACGCCAGCTGAATGCCGGGGCGAGGGTGTAACGTTTCTCTTTGTTCATCGCCTGCTGCGCATCCTGACTGCGCGCCTGGCCGGTCAGGCGGTAGCTGTAGACGCCGTCATCATCCAGCGCGCCACCAAAGTCAAAGCCGGTCGAGAACAGGTTATCGTTGCCCATCTGGAACTGCACTTCACGCAGCGTTTCCTGCACCGGCCGCTTGCTGACCAGCGCGACGACACCGCCGGGGTTGCTTTTGCCGTACAGCACCGAGACCGGCCCGCGCAGCAGCTCCGCGCGTTCCAGGAAGTAAGGATCGATAGCGAACTCAGAGTAGTTATCACCCTGCAGTTTCAGGCCATCCAGATACTGGTTGGTATTGGTTTCGCTAAAGCCGCGAATTGACAGCGCATCAATCACGTCTGAGCTGCCGCGGTTACCGGTCAGCACGCCAGGCGTATAGTTAAACGCCCCTTTGACGCTGGTGACGTTGCGCATCTCCATCTCTTCACGCGTCACTACCGAAACCGACTGCGGATTTTTTTCAATCGGCGTATCGGTTTTGGTGCCGGTGGCACTCTGTTTTGCCGCAATGGTCGGCGCAGGTCCCCATGCGCTCTCGCCCGCCACGCCAGCGCCGCCGTCTGCTGACACCACGAGGGTCTCTTCCGCGAACAGGTTGCTGCTCAGGCTGGCCAACGCCAGCGCAATCATGATCCCCAAAGGCTGGCGGTAAAAATGTTTCTTAGTACAACAAGCGGAAGTCGTTCGCGCATTCATAAAGGTGTCTCTTAGCTATGAAGGAGGTGCAGGCGAATCGAAACGATAATGATTATTATAACGGTCGAATAATATGCGAAACGACGTCGCGACTGCAAGGATAAATCCCAGGCGTGACGCCGTTTGCAGCGCGATTAACCGGTATTGATCAGGCACAAAAAAAGGGCGCCGAAGCGCCCTTTTTAACCAGTCTGGTGGAATTATTTACCAAACATATCTTTTATCCATCCCGCTACGCCGTCGCTCTCTTTCTGCTCCTGCGGTTGCTGAGAGGGTTGCTGCTGCTGTTGCTGCTGCTGTTGCTGTTGATCAAACAGCTGTTGCTGCTGCTGAACCTGTTGTTGCTGTTGCTGACACAGCGCATTCGGGTCCAGCGCCCACACCGGTAGCGAACGCCAGGTGCTGCTGCCGGTGCCGCAGACAAAGTTACCGGCCGAGTCGATATTCATCAGCGACACATCTTCCGGTGGCGTCAGCTGCAGCGGCATAGGCGCCTGGTTGTCAAGGTAACGACGATAGAGCTGCATCGCCCCGCTGGCACCGTACAGTTTGGTCGGCTGGTTGTTATCACGTCCGACCCAGGTGATCGCCACTTCTTTACCATCGATACCGGCAAACCAGCTGTCGACCAGATCGTTGGTGGTACCGGTTTTGCCCGCCAGATGCGCATTCGGGAACCGCGCGCCCAGCGCACGGGCGGTACCGTGATCGGCCACCTGCTGCATGGTGTAGAGCGTCAGGTAAGCGGCCTGAGCCGGCTCAACGCGCTGCGCCTGCGGATAGCTCTGATACAGTACGCTGCCATCTTCAGCAATCACCGAGCGCACCGCCGACAGCGAGGCGCGGTTGCCGCCGCTGGCGATCGACTGGAACGCCTGCGCCACTTCAACCGGCGTCAGGTTTAACGCCCCCAGCAGCATCGCGGGCACCGGGTGCAGCTGCTCTTTCGGCACGCCCAGCTTGTTCCAGGTATCGACAACCGCATCCAGACCCAGCGTCATCCCAAGGTTAACCGTAGGCACGTTCATCGAGTTGGTCAGCGCATCCACCAGCATCACTTTTCCGCTGAAGCGACGATCGTCGTTCATCGGTTTCCAGACGCTGCCGTTCGGCTGTTTCAGCGCGATGGGCTCATCGGCAATCCAGCTGTTAAGACGATAGCTGTTCGGCTGGCTCAGCGCGGTCAGATAGGTGGCCGGTTTTGCCAGCGAACCGATAGAACGACGCGCCTGCAGCGCACGGTTATAACCGGCATACTGCGGATCGGCACCGCCCACCATGGCGCGCACTTCGCCACTGAAGCGATCAACCACCACCATCGCGGTTTCCAGATCCTTCAGGCCGCGCTGTTTTTTCAGCGTCGGAATGCCGTCGATTACCGCTTTTTCTGCCGCATCCTGCGAGACCGGATCGAGGGTGGTGAAAATCTTCACGCCGGAGAGATCTTTCACCTTGTCACCGAGCTTCGCCTGCAGCTCATTACGCACCATCTGCATAAAGGCGGGCTGCGGGGTAATGACCCCACCTTTCGGCTGCACGCCCAGCGGACGCGCCGACAGCATGTCATACAGTTCCTGGTCGATCACTTTCTGCTGCTGTAACAGGCGCAGCACCAGGTTGCGGCGTTCCAGCGCCAGTTTCGGGTTACGCCACGGGTTATAGAGCGAGGCGCCTTTCACCATGCCGACCAGCATCGCCTGCTGATCGAGGCTCAGCTCATCAACCGGGCGACCAAAGTAGTAGAGGCTGGCCAGCGGGAAACCGCGGATCTGATCGCTGCCGGCCTGACCGAGATAAACCTCGTTCAGATAGAGTTCCAGAATGCGATCTTTGCTGTAGCGCGCATCCATGATCACCGCCATATAGGCTTCACGCGCTTTACGCCACAGCGAACGCTCGTTAGTGAGGAACAGGTTTTTTACCAGCTGCTGGGTCAGCGTACTGCCGCCCTGCACCGCTTTACCGGCGGTAATGTTGGCAAGGAAGGCGCGACCAATCGAATAGGGGCTGATGCCGTCATGTTCGTAGAAGTGGCGATCTTCGGTGGCAATCAGCGTATCGACCAGCAGATCCGGGAAGCCGGCGCGCGGGACGAACAGACGCTGTTCGCCATTCGGCGACTGCAGCATGGTAATCAACCGCGGATCGAGGCGGAAGAAGCCAAAATCACGGCCGGTTTCGAGGTTTTTAATCTCGCTCAGCTCATCCTTGCTGAAACTCATGCGCGCGTGGATCTGCCCCTCTTTACTGTCGGGGAAATCGAACGGACGACGCAGCAAATCAATGGTGTTGCCTTTGACTGAAAACTCGCCAGGGCGGGTGATACGTGACACCTCGCGATACTGAGTACCTTCCAGCAGCGCCACCATTTCACTTTTGTTGTAGGCCATGCCCGGTTCCAGGCTGACCATACGGCCATAGACGGTGGCGGGCAGTTGCCACACTTTCCCGTCAATCCGGCTGCGAATTTCCGAGTCGAGGTAGACGCCCCATGCGGCCATCACCACCACAAACACCAGGAACAGTTTGATTAACCATCCCAGCCAACGGCGTTTGCCGCGCGGCGGTTTTCCACCTTTACCTTTACGTGGCACCGGCGCTTCCTCCTCGTCATCATTAAAATCATCCTGATCGATATCCTGTTCGATATCCCTGCGGCGTCCCCGGCGCGCACTGCTGCGCGGCGGCAACGGTTTACCTTTGCGCCCAATAGGTTCGCGATCGTTGCCAGACATTACTTTTATTCTCCAGGCATAGCTTACGGCTGCGCCGCTACTCTAACTGCTTTCTCGCGTTCCGCATGGCAGAACCCTCTGAATTCGATCCAGCGGTCTCAACCTTGCGGAGACATTTTTTTGGTGCGCCTTGTCGGCAAGGCGGTGGCCGGATCGTCTGGCCAGGGATGTTTAGGATAGCGCCCTTTCATCTCTTTGCGGACCTCCGGATACGCGCCGCGCCAGAAAGCCGCCAAATCGCGGGTAATCTGTAACGGGCGCTGCGCCGGCGATAACAGCTCCAGCACCAGCGGTACCCGGCCTTCCGCGACGGCGGGATTGGTGGCTTCGCCAAACATCTCCTGAATCCGCACCGCCAGTGCCGGGGGCTTGTCCGCGTGGTAGCGGATCGGCAGCCGGCTACCGGTCGGCACAGTGTAATGAGTTGGCAGCGCACTATCCAGCCGCTGGCGTTGTGACCATGTGAGTAAATGTAATAGCGCGTTGACGAGGTCCACTGATTGCAGCGTTTTCAGATCGCGGACGGCGGACATCTGCGGCAGCAACCACTGTGGCAGGCTGTCGAGCAGCGCGGCGTCATCGACCGCTGGCCACGGCTCTTCCGGCAACCACTGTGCGGCACACTGGATGCGCAGGCGCAGCTGCTCCGCCTGAGGCGTCCAGCCCAACACCGACAGCCCCTTTTCCGCCACCCAGCGCAGAATAGCCGCCTGCAGCACCGCGGGTTCCGGACGGGCCAGCGGCTGAGTTTTCAGCACCAGCGCGCCAATCTGCTCACGTCGCAGGGTGCGCAGGGTGCCCTTCTCCTCATCCCATTCAACTTCCGTCCGCCGCTCAATCAGCGCAGGCTGCTGCTGACACAGCGCCTCAATGTCGACCGGCAGCGCCAGCAACATCCGCGCATCCGGCGTGGCGCTGCCCTGTAACAACACCGGGGCGATCAGCCACGCGTTGCGCGTCAGACCATCCTGCTGATCCAGCATCGCACCCAGTCCATTGGCCAGCTGATAGCGGCCGCTCTCGTCACGCCGGCGCGCCAGCCGGTCACCGAAGCCCACCGCCAGCAAGGCGGCAAAACGGTCATCATCCACCCGGCCACCGCTGACCTTAAGCCGTCGCTGCCACTGCTGCGCCCGACGCAGCCACTGCGGTTGTGGTCGGTGCAGCGCATCGCGCAGATCGGCGCTGCCGCTGCGCGGGGGATCTTCCAGAATCGCCACCAGCAGCGCGGCAGTCGCGACCGCATCGGCATCCTGACCGGCGGCGCACAGCATGGCGGCCAGCCGGGGATCGCAGCCCAGCGCCGCCATCCGTCGTCCCAGCGTGTTGAGCAGTCCATGGCTATCCAGCGCGCCGAGACGGGTCAACTGCTGCTGCGCCGCCGCCAGATGTCTGGCCGGCGGCAGATCAAGCCACTGCAGCTGTTGCGGCTGGGTACAGCCCCATTGCAACAAATCGAGCCACAGCGATGACAAATCACTGTGCAGGATCTCCGCCTCGCTCTGTGCCGCCGCGCGTGACGCCTGCTCCTGTGGCAGCAGATGCAGACAGATGCCCGGCATTAAACGCCCGGCACGTCCGGCGCGCTGGGTCATCGAGGCCTGGCTGATGCGCTGGGTCTGCAGACGGGTCACGCCGCTGCGGGCATCAAACAGCGCACTGCGTTCCAGCGCGCTGTCGACCACCAGCCGGATCCCTTCTATCGTCAGGCTGGTCTCGGCAATATTGGTGGCCAGCACCACTTTCCGGCGTCCTTGCGACGCGGGAAGAATCGCCCGACGCTGCGCCGCCAGCGGCAGTGCGCCATACAGCGGCGTCAGGTCAACGTCATCGCTAATACGCGATTCCAGCTCGCGCCTGACCCGCTCGATTTCCGCTACGCCGGGCAAAAACAGCAGTAACGATCCCTGCTCATCGCGCAGCAGTTGCGCCACTTCACGCGCCACCGCCTCCTCGAAGCGCACGTTGGCGTTCAGCGACGCGTAGCGCCGTTCAACCGGATAGCTGCGCCCTTCCGACACGATCAGCGGCGCGTCTGGCAACAGCGCCGCCAGCCGCGCATTGTCCAGCGTGGCTGACATCAGCATGATCTTCAGATCGTCGCGCAGCCCCTGCTGGACATCCAGCAGCAGTGCCAGCGCCAGATCGGCCTGCAGGCTGCGCTCGTGGAACTCATCAAGGATCACCAGCGACACTCCGTCCAGCATCGGATCGTGCTGCAGCATCCGGGTCAGCATCCCCTCGGTGACCACTTCCAGCCGGGTCTGTGGCCCGACGCTGCTTTCGCCGCGCATCCGGAAACCGACTGTGGCCCCCGGCTGCTCACCCAGTTGCTCCGCCAGCCGTTGCGCCACGTTGCGCGCCGCCAGTCGACGCGGCTCCAGCATAATGATCCGGCCTGGCAGGTCCGCCTGCTGCAACAGCTGCAGCGGCAGCCAGGTGGATTTGCCCGCGCCGGTCGGCGCCGCCAGCAGGATTTGTGAGGCGCGGCTCAGTGCCGCCAGGATGTCAGGCAGCACCGCGCTGACCGGTAAATCGCTCACAGCAAACTCCGCTTCTGCCTGTGCTAAGATGGCGCGCATTGTAGCATCCATCCGTGAAATTTGCCGGAGAGCGCCATGTCGACCCAACGCTTATTTTTTGCCATCAGCCTGCCTGACGCGATGCAGCAACAGCTGGTGCGCTGGCGGGCCGATACCTTTCCCGCCGAGGCGGGCCGTCCGGTGGCCGCCGCCAATCTGCACCTGACGCTGGCGTTTCTTGGCGAGGTGACGCCAGAGACCGCACAGCGGCTGCAAACCCTGGCGTCGCGCATTGTGCAGCCAGCGTTTGATCTGGATCTGGATGACGCCGGTCACTGGCCGCGTCCCGGCGTGGTGTGGCTCGGTTGCCAGCGCGCGCCGCGCGGTCTGTTGCAACTGGCCAGCCTGTTACGGGCGCAGGCCGCCCGCCACGGCTGTCATCAAAGTCCGCAGCCGTTTCATCCGCACATCACCCTGCTGCGACAGGCGACACAGCCGGTTGCCCTGCCGCCGCGCGGCTTTCACTGGCGCTTTCGCGTCACGCAGTTTTCCCTGTTCGCCTCTGACTTTGCTCAGGGCCGGACCCGCTATCGTGCGCTGGCCAGCTGGCCGTTACAGCCTTAATCAGGACGCTTATGCATTTCTCTCCGCCGCTAAAACCCGCTCGCTTGATCGCCCGTTACAAGCGCTTTCTGGCCGATGTCGAGACCCTCTCCGGCGAGATCCTGACGATTCACTGCGCCAATACCGGTGCCATGACCGGCTGCGCCACGCCAGGCGACCGGGTCTGGTACTCCACCTCGGACAGCCTGACGCGAAAATACCCGCACAGCTGGGAGCTGACCGAGACGCAACAGGGCCACTGGATCTGCGTCAATACCCTGCGCGCCAACCAGCTGGTGGCAGAGGCGCTCGATCAGCAACGCCTGCCGGAACTGGCCGGTTATCAGCAGCGACAGGCAGAAGTGAGATATGGCAGTGAAAAAAGCAGAATTGATTTTCTGCTCAAGGCGCAGGACCGACGCAACTGCTATATTGAGGTGAAATCCGTAACCCTTTTACATGAAGGAAAAGGTTATTTTCCGGATGCGGTGACGGTTCGGGGACAGAAACATCTGCGCGAGCTGGCTATGGTCGCGGCAGAAGGTCATCGGGCCGTTTTGTTGTTTGCCGTTCTGCACTCGGGGATTGAGGACGTTTCCCCGGCGCGTCACATTGACGTGGCTTACGCAGAGCAACTGGTCCAGGCGCAGCGGGAAGGCGTGGAGGTTTTAGCGTATCAGGCGGACTTATCCGCGGCGGGCATGTTTCTTAAAACGCCGCTTATCGTAAGCTTGTAATATCTTTTGCAATTTTATGTGATAAGAATGCTCTGTGCTGAGGCCCAATTACGCTGTTCCTCACAGGCTTGTCAAGGTGCGTTCACGAATAATTGCCAACCCTGACTGCTTCTGTTATTTATAGCGGCCTGTTTTTTTCCCCAATGGGGGATCGATGTACCCCGTAGATGTCAAACAGCAGGCTAGCAGCAACGCACCTGCAAGACGAAAGTCGAAGGGTATAGTGCGTGTTATCCAGGAGAAACAACATGCAAGAAGGGCAAAACCGTAAAACATCGTCCCTGAGTATTCTCGCCATCGCTGGGGTGGAGCCTTATCAGGAGAAGCCGGGCGAAGAGTATATGAACGACGCGCAGCTGACCCATTTTCGCAAGATTCTGGAAGCCTGGCGTAATCAATTGCGGGACGAGGTCGATCGTACCGTATCGCACATGCAGGATGAAGCTGCTAACTTCCCGGACCCGGTTGACCGTGCCGCGCAGGAAGAGGAGTTCAGCCTGGAGCTGCGTAACCGCGATCGCGAACGTAAACTGATCAAAAAGATCGAGAAGACGCTGAAGAAAGTTGAAGATGACGACTTTGGCTATTGCGATTCCTGTGGCGTTGAGATCGGTATTCGCCGTCTCGAAGCGCGTCCAACGGCCGATCTCTGCATCGACTGTAAGACGTTAGCAGAAATTCGTGAGAAACAAATGGCCGGCTAATGCCGCGTCCAGCACGTTGCCACGCAGTGGAACACCTACCGGTTATTCCGCTGCGTGGTCACGTTTAACGCCTATGACCGCCTCCTGCATTGGCCGCTTCGCCCCCTCCCCGTCTGGTGAACTTCATTTCGGCTCGTTGATTGCTGCGTTAGGCAGCTACCTGAGCGCGCGTGCGCAGCAGGGTATCTGGCGGGTGCGGATTGAAGATATCGATCCGCCGCGTGAGGTGCCTGGCGCAGCCTCGCGCATTTTGCATCAGCTGGAACATTACGGCCTGACCTGGGACGGCGAGGTACTGTGGCAGTCACAGCGCCATCAGGCCTACCGCGACGCGCTGGCCTGGCTTCAGCAGCATCGTCAGAGTTATTTCTGTACCTGTTCCCGTCGTCGCATTCAGCAGATCGGGGGGTTCTATGATGGCTACTGCCGCGATCGGCAGCGCGGGCCGGAGTATGCCGCCCTGCGTTTGCGGCAGCATAACCCGGTGCTGGCGTTTGACGATCGGTTGCGCGGCAAGGTGCAGGCGGACCCGCGACTGGCGCAGGAAGATTTTATTATTCACCGCCGCGATGGCCTGTTTGCCTATAACCTGGCGGTGGTGGTCGACGATCATTTTCAGGGCGTCACCGAGGTGGTGCGCGGAGCGGATTTGATTGAGCCGACGGTGCGGCAGATTGCACTTTATCAGCAGTTTGGCTGGCCGCTGCCCGACTATCTGCATTTGCCACTGGCGCTGAATCACGACGGCAATAAGTTGTCGAAGCAGAATCATGCGCCGTCACTGCCGGATGGCGATGCCCGGCCGCTGTTAGTCGCGGCGTTACGCTTTCTCGGACAGCCGGTTTGCAGCGGCTGGCAGGACTTAACGCAGGACAAACTACTGTCTGACGCGGTGTCGCAGTGGAATATCGCTTTGATGCCCCAGGACAACGCCCTGAAACCGGATGCAGAGACAACAGCATTCTCAAATGGTTCTCAACAGGCTATGATTAGCCGCTGATTTTACCTACACCCTTTTACGCCACTGTCGAGGTGTCCCATTTTTACCCGAGTAGCTAATTTTTGCCGGAAAGTCCTGAAGCGTGATGAAGAGGAAGCCCCTGCAGAGGTTGAACCAGAGAGTCATATGACCATCATTCCTCGTGAAAGCCACACCATCTCACGCAAAGACATCAGCGAAAATGCCCTCAAAGTGCTCTATCGCCTGAATAAAGCCGGTTATGAAGCCTATCTGGTAGGCGGTGGCGTGCGCGATTTGCTGCTGGGGCAAAAACCCAAGGATTTCGATGTCACCACCAATGCCACGCCAGAGCAGATGCGCAAGCTGTTCCGCAACTGTCGCCTGGTTGGCCGTCGTTTTCGTCTGGCGCACGTGATGTTTGGTCCGGAAGTGATTGAGGTTGCTACCTTCCGTGGTCACCACCAGATGGAAGAGAGCGAAGACGATCGCAACAGTTCGCAGCGCGCCCAGAGCGGCATGCTGCTGCGCGACAACATTTTCGGCACCATCGAAGATGATGCCCAGCGCCGCGATCTCACCATCAACAGCCTTTACTACAGCGTCGCCGATTTCAGCGTCCGTGACTATGTTGGCGGTCTGCAGGATCTGCAACAGGGCATCATTCGTCTGATTGGCGATCCGGAAACCCGCTACCGCGAAGATCCGGTGCGGATGCTGCGCGTCGCGCGCTTTGCCGCCAAGCTCAACATGAGCATTGCGCCGGAAACAGCTGAGCCGATCCCGCGTCTGGCCTCGCTGCTGCGTGATATTCCGCCCGCGCGCCTGTTCGAAGAGTCGCTTAAGCTGCTGCAGGCAGGTTACGGCTATAGCACCTACCTCAAGCTGTGTGAATACCAGCTGTTCCAGCCGCTGTTCCCGACGCTGGCGCGCAACTTCACCGAACAGAGCGACAGCCTGATGGAGAAGATGCTGGCTCAGGTGCTGAAAAACACCGATAACCGCATCCACAACGACATGCGCGTCAATCCGGCCTTCCTGTTTGCGGCGATGTTCTGGTATCCACAGCTTGAAGCGGCCGAACGCATTGCGCAGGAAAGCGGCCTGACCTATTTCGAAGCCTTTGCGATGGCAATGAACGATACGCTGGATGAAGCCTGCCGCGCGCTGGCGATCCCGAAACGTATCACGTCGCTAATCCGTGATATCTGGCAGCTTCAGTTACGCATGTCGCGTCGCCACGGTAAACGCGCCTGGAAACTGATGGAGCATCCTAAGTTCCGCGCCGCGTATGACCTGCTGGCGTTGCGCGCTGAAGTGGAAAACAACCCGGAACTGCTGCGCCTGAGCCAGTGGTGGGGTGAATTCCAGGTGGCGGCACCGCCACACCAGAAAACCATGCTCAATAACCTGGGTGACGATCCGGCACCGCGGCATAAATCACGCCGTCCTCGCCGTCGTCCTTCGGCACCGCGTCGCGATAATCAAAACGCGTCATGACCCGGGTTTACCTCGCGTTAGGCAGTAATCTGGCCGATCCGCTGCATCAGGTTGATGCAGCGCTAAGCGCACTGGATGCGTTGCCGCAGACGCAACGCATCGCCACCTCGCCGTTCTATCGCACGCCGCCCTACGGCCCCCCCGATCAGCCTGACTTTCTCAACGCCGCCGTGGCGCTGGAGACCGGACTGAGTGCCGAGGCGTTGCTGGATCATACCCAGCGGATTGAGCGAGAGCATGGCCGGGTGCGTAAAGCGGAGCGCTGGGGTCCACGCACGCTGGATATCGATGTGATGCTGTTTGGCGACGCGGTGATTAACAGCGATCGCCTGATCGTGCCGCACTATGACTTGCTGAACCGCGCCTTTATGCTGGTGCCGCTGCTGGCCATCGCACCTGACGCCACGCTGCCGGATGGCCGGGCGCTCAGCGCCGTGCTTGCCACCCTCGACAGCGGCGCTATCCAACTCTGGCACGCCTGAGCACACAATCACACATCTTCGATTCCGCTCTTTCACGCTATCCAGTAAACTGCGCCCATCAGAATTTCTGAGTTGAGAGCGCCATGAAACCCACCACAATGTCACATCTGCGTCAGTGGAAAACCGACGGCAAAAAATTCGCCACGCTGACTGCCTACGATTTCAGTTTTGCCCGCCTGTTTGCCGATGAAGGCATCCAGGTGATGCTGGTTGGTGATTCCCTCGGCATGACGGTGCAGGGTCATGATTCCACCCTGCCGGTCACGGTCAGCGATATCGCCTACCACACTGCCGCCGTCCGGCGCGGTGCGCCACAGGCGCTGTTGCTCGCCGACCTGCCGTTCATGAGCTATGCCACACCACAACAAACCTTCGACAACGCCGCTCAGCTGATGCGTGCCGGTGCCAATATGGTGAAGCTGGAAGGCGGCAGCTGGCTGGCAGAGACGGTACGGATGCTGACCGAGCGTGCGGTACCGGTCTGCGGGCACCTTGGTCTGACGCCACAGTCGGTCAATATCTTTGGCGGCTACAAGGTTCAGGGCCGGGATGAAGCAGGCGCAGAGCAGCTGATGACGGATGCGCTGGCGCTGGAAGCAGCAGGTGCACAGCTGATGGTGCTGGAGTGCGTACCGGTTGCGCTGGCTCAGCGCGTGACCGCTGCCCTCTCCATTCCGGTGATCGGCATTGGGGCCGGAAACGTAACTGATGGACAGATCCTGGTAATGCACGATGCGCTGGGCGTGACCGGCGGTCACATTCCCAAATTTGCTAAAAACTTCCTCGCCGCGACCGGCGATATCCGCGCCGCGATTCGCCACTATATCGCCGAAGTCGAAGCCGGCACCTACCCGGCGGCAGAGCACAGCTTCCAGTAACTCAGGAGAGTAACCGTGTTGATCATTGAAACGCTGCCGATGCTGCGCCGTGAAGTGCGCCGCTGGCGGCAACAAGGTAAGCGCATCGCGCTGGTGCCCACCATGGGCAATCTGCACGAAGGACATTTAACGCTGGTTGATGAAGCGCGATCGCGCGGCGACATCGTGATTGTCTCCGTCTTCGTCAACCCGATGCAGTTTGATCGCGCTGACGATCTGGCGCGCTATCCGCGTACCCTGCAGCAGGATTGCGAGAAGCTGAACCGCCATCAGGTTGATGTGGTGTTCGCCCCGTCACCGGCTGAAGTCTACCCGCATGGCCTGAAGAATCAGACCTTTGTTGAAGTGCCGGTGCTCTCTTCGCTGCTGGAAGGGGAAACCCGTCCCGGCCATTTTCGCGGCGTGGCGACCATTGTCAGCAAGCTGTTTAACCTGGTTCAGCCGGACATTGCCTGTTTCGGTGAAAAGGATTTTCAGCAGCTGGCGATCATTCGCAAGATGGTGGCTGACATGGGCTTCGACATTGAGATTGTCGGCGTGCCGACGGTGCGCGCCAAAGATGGCCTGGCGCTGAGTTCACGCAATGGCTACCTGACCGCTGATGAGCGTAAGCTGGCACCTGCGCTGAGTCAGGTCATGAATCAGATGGCGGCGCGGCTGGCCAACGGCGAGCGCCACATTGAAGAGATCATCGAGGCGGCCAGTCAGACGCTGCTGGAGCGGGGCTTACGTCCGGATGGCCTGGCCATTTGCGATGCGGAAACCCTGCAACCGCTGACGGTTGACAGCCAGCGCGCCGTGGTACTGATGGCGGCCTGGCTGGGTAATGCCCGCTTAATCGATAATCAAACTGTCGACCTGACGCAGTAAGCTGCATCCGCTGAAGGTCATTTTATTCCTCGTCTGACAAGGTTTCTGGCTATGATTCGCACTGTATTACAAGGCAAATTGCACCGCGTGAAGGTTACGCAGGCGGACCTCAACTATGAAGGCTCCTGTGCTATTGATCAGGACTTCCTTGATGCGTCCGGCATTCTGCAATATGAAGCGATTGATATTTACAACGTCACCAACGGCCAGCGCTTTTCGACCTACGCCATCGCCGCTGAACGTGGCTCCAAAATCATTTCCGTCAACGGGGCGGCGGCACGCTGCGCCTGTGAAGGCGACATTCTGATCATCTGTTCTTACGTGCAGGTTGAGGATGCGGAAGCACGCCAGTGGCAGCCTAAAGTGGCTTACTTTGAGGGCGACAACCAGATGAAGCGGCTGGCGAAAGCGGTCCCGGTGCAGGTTGCCTGATCGAAAAAGGGCCACCGATCGGCGATCGGCGGCCCTTTTTTTGCTGACCTGACCGCGCTTACACCGGTTTAGTCGCGAGCGATTTAGACGGTTTTTTCATGGTAAACAGGAAGTTGAACCAGCCACGTTTCCTCAGCAGACACAGCGTCCACGGCAGCGCCAGCGCCACCAGAAAAGCGGAGATAAACTTCAGATCGTTAACCCAGGCTGACGGACTTTCAAACTTCACCATCTTGCTGAAGAACTGAATCGCCAGATAATGCGACAGGTAAAAGACGATTGAGTTGACCCCGATATAGTAAACCAGATTCGACTTCAGCTTCAGCGCAATCCAGACAAAGAACGGCACCGACAACAGCGCCAGCGGCGACAGTAAAGCCGGCGAGTTGTTCTCCAGCACCAGGATATTTAAGCAGGAGAGCAGCACAAAGCTTAACAGTGAAATGATTAACGTCGGGCCATGCTGCACTTTATCCGCGATATCGACCTGTTTTCTTACCACGTAGTCACCGAGGTAGAAGAAAACGAACAGGTAAAACGACTTATTGACGTGGGTGTTATCGAAGCTGGCAAATACGCTGTCAGGATCGATCGCCGGAAGCCCCCAACTCAGTCCCATACAGACCGCGAACACCAGCAGGAACGGCAGGTGACGGGCAAAGATAATCACCACAAAGAAAATAAACAGCGACTGCAGGAACCATGTCATATCGCCCCCGCCCGTCAGGTGGGAGAGAATAATGTTCAACGGTGACTGCGGCGTATTGGCCATTGAGCTAAAGGCAATCTTTAACCCGCCATAAATAATCACCCAAACCACGAAAGGATAAAGGATGCTGCGGACCTTATTATTAAAAAAAGGACCCAGGCCTTTTCTTAATCCCGCATCGACAAATAAACCTGAAACGAAAAACATCAGTCCTAATCGAACTGGTGCAAGCATTTCATTTAACAGGCTACTGAAGGCGGTAAAGTGTCCGGCATTATTATGCACGGCGATGGTGCTATGCAAAAAAATGATTGCGAGAATACTCAATCCCCGCAGATTATCGATCCACGTAATACGATTCATTTTTTCCTGCCTTTTAATTAAGACCGGCCCTGATCTACCGGGTGCCTTTCTTATTGAACACTCAACATCCCCCCTTTTTCGTCCATGTTCAGAGGAATAACCTTAATCTGGCGCTATTTTGATAACTCAGCTGCAATTAAACAACAGCCAGCCATTAATACAATTCCTAAAAGTTTTTTAGCTGTGTCAAATCAGAACGATATAAAGGCAGAACGGGTGATTATCAGATAATGCTTAAGGTTATTTTATTGCCACTAGCGGCCAGGCGGGTATTAATGTCCGCGACTGAGGAAGAATAATGCGCCGCGGCTGGCTGATGATGTTATTAAAAGGTTAAATTTGACACCGGCCGCCAGCTTAAATCGGACAACCGTTATACGGACAAAAAAAAGCCACGCCGTAATAGCCGCGTGGCTTTTTTAGTGAGGGCAGCAATCAGGTCCGCAATCCACGTCCGCGCTGAATCAGGGTATACACCAGACCATAGAACACCACGATAAAGGCGATCAGCACCGACAGGGTAAATACCAGTGGCACGTCGTTAATACCGAGGAAGCCGAAACGGAAACCGCTGATCATATAAACGATCGGATTAAGTTTCGAGACCGCCTGCCAGAAAGGCGGCAGCAGCGTCAGGGAATAGAATACCCCGCCGAGATAGGTTAACGGCGTCAGCACAAAGGTCGGGATCAGGCTGATGTCATCAAAAGTCCGGGCAAACACCGCATTCAGCAGGCCGGCCAGCGAAAACAGCACCGCGGTCAGCAGCAGCGTCACCGCCACCATGCTCCAGGAGTGGACATGGAACGGCACAAAGAACAGCGAAATGGCGGTGACCAGAATGCCGACGCAGACGCCACGCGCTACCCCGCCGCCGACGTAACCGGCGATGATAATGTGGGTCGGCACCGGGGCGACCAGCAGCTCTTCAATGTTGCGCTGGAACTTGGCGCTGAAGAACGACGAGGCGACGTTGGCATAGGCGTTAGTGATTACCGCCATCATGATCAGACCCGGCACGATGAATTGCATATAGCTGAACCCGTGCATTTCACCAATCCGCGAGCCAATCAGGTTACCGAAGATGATGAAGTAGAGCGTCATGGTGATCACCGGCGGCACCAGCGTCTGGATCCAGATGCGGGCGAAACGGTTAATCTCTTTGGCCCAGATGCTCTTCAGCGCCACCCAGTACAAATGTGTCATGCTTTTGCTCCTGTTTTTCCCTGCGTCAGGCCGACGAACAGCTCTTCCAGACGGTTGGCTTTGTTACGCATGCTCAGCACCTGCACGCCCTGCGCGCTGAGCTGGCTGAACACGCTGTTCAGACCCTGCTCCCGCAACACTTCTACTTCCAGCGTCGAGGTATCCACCAGACGATACTGGAAGCCTTCCAGCGTTGGTAACGGACTGCGCGGCGCCAGATCGAGGATGAAGGTTTCCGATTTAAGCTTAGAGAGCAGCTCTTTCATTGAGGTGTTCTCGACCAGTTCCCCGCTCTGAATAATGCCGATATTGCGGCACAGCATTTCTGCCTCTTCCAGGTAGTGGGTGGTGAGAATAATGGTGGTGCCTTTGGCGTTGAGATCTTTCAGGAACACCCACATTGAGCGTCGCAGTTCGATATCAACCCCGGCGGTTGGCTCATCAAGGATCAGCAGCTTGGGTTCATGCATTAACGCCCGGGCGATCATCAGACGGCGCTTCATGCCGCCGGAGAGCATCCGCGCCCGTTCGCTGCGTTTTCCCCACAGATCGAGCTGCTTCAGGTACTTTTCCGCCCGCTCATTGGCTTCGCGACGTTCGACGCCATAGTAACCCGCCTGGTTAACCACGATTTGCATCACCGTCTCAAACGGGTTGAAGTTAAATTCCTGCGGCACCAGACCCAGCTGGCGTTTGGCATTGACCACATCTTTTTCCAGATCGTAGCCAAACACCCGGACGCTGCCGTCAGATTTGTTGACCAGCGAACTGATAATGCCAATGGTGGTTGATTTACCGGCGCCATTCGGTCCCAGCAGTGCATAAAAATCACCGGCTTCAACGTTAAGATCGATACCCTTCAGCGCCTGCACGCCGCCGGGATAGGTCTTGGTCAGCCGGGAAAGTTCCAGTGCATAAGTCATTCCGAATCCATACCCTGTTTTGATGGCAATGTAATGCCGTTTAAATTTGTGAAGCCTTCGCCTATAGTACGCGCACGCACTCTGCGCAGTAACCGGTCGCTCAACGCCATGACAGATATCGATACCCTGATCAGTAATAACCGCGAATGGTCCAAATTACTGGTCGAAGAAGATCCCGGCTTTTTTGAGCGGCTCGCCCAGGCCCAAAAACCGCGCTTCCTGTGGATTGGCTGCTCTGACAGCCGCGTCCCCGCCGAACGTCTGACCGGACTGGAACCGGGTGAACTGTTTGTCCACCGCAACGTCGCCAATCTGGTGATTCATACCGATCTCAACTGTCTTTCCGTGGTGCAGTACGCCATCGAAGTGCTGGAAGTTGAACACGTCATTGTCTGTGGTCATTACGGCTGCGGCGGCGTGCAGGCGGCGATGGATAACCCGGAACTGGGGTTGATCGACAACTGGCTGCTGCACATCCGTGACCTCTGGTACAAGCATAGCGTGTTGCTGGGGGAACTCCCGCCGGATAAACGCCTGGATAAACTGTGCGAAATCAACGTCGTTGAACAAGTTTATAACCTGGGACATTCAACCGTGCTGCAATCTGCCTGGAAACGCGGGCAGAATGTCTCACTGCATGGCTGGGTTTACGGCATTCAGGACGGCTGCCTGCGTAACCTTGATGTTACGGCAAACAGCCGCGAAATCCTTGAACAACGCTACCGTCACGGCATCGCTAATCTGTTGAATAGCGATAAATAAGCGGAGTCAGGCGCGACACAGCCTACACGAAGCAGGCGGTGCTGGCCTTGGAAGAATGTGCGGTGCGCTGCACTCAGGATTCGATCGGCACCACTTTGCCGATATACGGCAGATGGCGATAGTGCTGCGCATAGTCGATACCAAATCCAACCACGAACTCATCCGGGATGGCAAAGCCGACATACTCCACGTTGACCTCCACTTCACGGCGCTCCGGCTTATCCAGCAGGGTACAGATCGCCAGTGATTTTGGCTGACGCAGCTGCAGGATTTCGCGCACCTTACTCAGGGTGTTGCCGGAGTCGATAATATCTTCGACGATCAGCACATCTTTACCCCGGATATCTTCATCCAGATCCTTCAGGATTTTCACATCGCGGCTGCTGGACATACCGCTGCCGTAACTCGACGCGGTCATAAAGTCGACCTCATGCGGGACGTCAATCGCGCGGCACAGGTCGGCCATAAACATAAAAGAGCCACGCAGCAGCCCCACCAGCACCATATCGCTGCCGCTGTCACGGTAATGGTCGTTAATCTCTTTGCCCAGTTCAGCGATGCGCGCGGCGATTGCCTGTTCAGGGATCATCACTTCAACAGTGTGTTTCATTGCTTTCAGCCCGGTTACGTCAGAAAAGCCACGAAGTCTATCATAGAGAGGCGCACGGCGGCTGCGACAGGCGTAAAGCAAACGATACCGTGGTGAAAATTATTGCGTCCCGGCGAGCGGTGGTGCAAATGCGCATTACCTTAGAACTTTCTGGCATTTACCAGCATGATTCGCTGCGTGGTAGCCTTTATCCAACATATCGTTACTCCACTCGCGCCGCTGGCCGGAGATCTCAATGACTTCATCATCAAGCAAAAAAACCCACATCGGCGATCGCCCGCTGCATCCTGAAACCCAGATGCTGAATTACGGCTACGACCCTCGCCTCTCTGAAGGCGCGGTCAAGCCGCCGGTGTTTCTGACCTCAACCTTTGTGTTTGACAGCGCAGAAGAGGGACGGGATTTCTTTGACTATGTGTCAGGCCGGCGTGAGCCGCCAGCAGGCAAATCGGGTGGACTGGTCTATTCGCGGTTTAACCATCCCAACAGTGAAATCGTTGAGGATCGGCTGGCGGTCTATGAGCAGGCAGAGAGCTGTTCGCTGTTCTCGTCCGGTATGTCGGCGATCGCCACGACCCTGCTGACCTTTGCCCGGCCGGGCGAGGTGATTCTGCATTCCCAGCCGCTGTATGGCGGCACCGAAACGCTGCTAAGCAAGACGCTGCACAATCTGGAGATTAAGGCGGTCGGCTTTAGCGACGGCAATGATGAAACCAAAGTGCGGGAGGCGGCGCAGCAGGCGATGGCGCTGGGTCGGGTAGCGATTATCCTGATCGAGACGCCGGCCAACCCGACCAATAGCCTGGTGAACATCCGTCTGATGGCGCGGATCGCCGATGAGATCGACCAGCAGCAGGGTTCACGTCCGATTATCGCCTGCGACAACACCCTGCTCGGCCCGCTGTTTCAGCAGCCGCTGACGCTGGGCGCAGATCTCTCGCTCTACTCGCTGACCAAATACGTTGGCGGCCATTCCGACCTGATTGCCGGTGCCGCAATGGGCAGTAAAAAGCTGATGGGGCAGATTCGGGCGCTGCGCAGTGCGATCGGCACTCAGCTCGATCCGCACTCCAGCTGGATGATCAGCCGATCGCTGGAAACCCTGTCGCTACGAATGGAGAAAGCGTTTCACAATGCCGAAGCGGTGGCCGCCTTCCTGCGCGATCACCCTAAAGTGGCGAAGCTGCACTGGCTGCCGTATCTGGATGAAGCGAGTGCCGAAGGCAAAACCTACCGTGAGCAGTGCAGCGGAGCCGGGTCGACCTTCTCATTTGATATTGCGGGTGGCCAGCAGGCAGCCTTCCGTTTTCTTAACGCCCTGTCGCTGTTCAAGCAGGCGGTCAGCCTTGGCGGCACCGAGTCGCTCGCCAGCCATCCCGGCAGCACCACCCACTCCGGTGTGCCACAGGCGGTGCGTCAGCGTATCGGCATCACTGACGCCACGGTGCGGCTGTCGATTGGTATCGAGAACGCGGGTGACCTGATTGAAGATATCAGGCTGGCGCTGGATCAGGCCTGATTTAGCTGACGGTGAACCCGAGCATCATGCCGGTATCTTCATGCTCCAGCAGATGACAGTGGGCCATATAGGCATGTTCGGCGGCGGCGACGTAACTGAAGCGCACCAGCACTTCACTGCGCCAGCCGTCGACATTCACCATGTCTTTCCAGCCCTGTCGATGCGGCGCCGGGGGTTTGCCGTTTTCTGACAGGATACGGAACTGGGTGCCGTGAATATGGAACGGATGCAGCATCGCGTCGCCCTCGCCGGAAATGGTCCACTTTTCCGTTTCATCCAGTTTTACCGCGAATGACGGCTGGGTCATATTGAACGCCTGGCCGTTAATCTTATTGCCATTACGGAAATCGTAACCGGCCGGTTGCGCCATGCCGTGCATGCTGTGATCCATCGACTGCTCGTGACTGGCCGCCGGTTTATCATGCGCCATCGGCATCGTATGGTGGCCACCTTTGCCCATCGCCTTGTCACCGTAGCGCTGCATCAGCGCCTGCATCCCCTGCTGATCCAGCTGAGGGTCCATCATCAGTTGCAGCCAGCGGCTGGTCAGCGCTTCGGTTTTCGGCAGCGGCGGCAGCGTTGCCAGCCGATCCGGCAGCGTGCCGCTGGCCATCACCCGCAGCGGTAAAATCTGCACCAGCGGCAGTGGTTGATCGAACGGTGCCAGCGTCATGCCCATCTGCCCGACCGGCAGAGTCACCAGATCAAAAGCCTTACCATCCCCGGTATCGATCATCACTTCAAAGCGCTCGCCCGGCAGCATCGGCAGGGATTCCAGCTTCACCGGCTCGGCCAGCAGTCCGCCATCACTGGCGATGACATAGAGTGGACGCCGATCGCTGGCGGCGATATCCAGCGAGCGGGCATTGCAGCCGTTGAGTAAGCGCAACCGCAGCCAGCCGCGCGGTACCGCTTGCTGGGGATACTGCACGCCATTGGTCAGCATCATGTCGCCAAACCAGCCGACCGCAGCGCGCATCACGTCCAGCTGGTAATCGATGCGGCTGCCATCCTGAGTCAGCTGTTTATCCTGGAAGATCAGCGGCACATCATCCGCGCCCCACTGGGTCGGCAGCCGCAGTTTGCCGATCTCGTTATCTTCCAGCAGGATCAGCCCCGCCAGCCCCTGCGCCACCTGATGGCCGGTTTTCCCGTGCAGATGCGGATGATACCAGCAGGTTGCTGCCGGTTGATCGGGGGTGAAAGAGACCTGACGGGAGTCGCCGGCGGCGATGCTGGCCTGCGGTCCGCCGTCAACCGCGCCAGGGATCTCCAGGCCGTGCCAGTGCAGCGTAGTTGCTTCGTTCAGCCGGTTATGGATGTTCACCGTGGCCGGCTTGCCGCTTTGCAGCCGGATCGCCGGTCCGAGCAAGTTGCCGTTATAGCCCCAGGTCGGCACCGCTTTGCCATTCCATTGACTGGTGCCCTGCATCGCGGTCAGCGTGTACTGGCCGTTAGCATCCGGCGTCAGCAACGAGGGAACAGGCAACAGCGGGCGACTGGCGGCCATCAGCGAGCGGCTCCAGAGCGGCAGCGCCCCGGCGGCACTCAGGGCGGCGGTGAGTTTCAGAAAGTGGCGACGTTGCATGGTGATCATCCTTGTGGCATGAGAGCAGACAGCCTAAACCCTGACCTTATGGGAAGGTCAAGTGTTACCCGCCAGAATCAGCCGAAAAAAGCTGGCGAGCCGCACGGCGCGGCAAATTAATCGAAAACCTGATAGCAACTGTGCTAACGTCATTAACAATATCCATTGAAGAGAACGATTATGAAGCAAAGCATTAAGATCCTGCTGCTGACGGGACTCCTTGGCTTCTCCTCCACCAGTTTTGCCCTGAGCGAATCCGAAGCGGAAGATCTGGCCGATCTGACGGCGGTGTTCGTCTATCTGAAGAATGATTGCGGCTACCAGGATCTGCCGGATGCGCAGATTCGTAAAGCGCTGGTGTTTTTTGCTCAGCAGAACCGCTGGGATTTAAGCAACTACAGCAATTACAACATGAAGGCGCTGGGTGAAGAGAGCTATCGTGACCTGAGCGGCATCGCCATCACTAACGATAAAAAATGCAAGTCACTGGCGCGTGATTCACTGAGTCTGCTGGCCTACGTCAGGTAATCCTCTCCCCGCTCTGCTGCTGGACATTTGACCGTGCAACCACGGTCAGAGTTAGCTATGATGTGCCGCCCATTTTCATGGCGATGTCATCAGAGGAGAGCCCCACCATGGCCCAAAATGAAATGTGGTATGAAACCCTTCATGCCGGTTTTGGCCAGTATTTCACGATTGATAAACAACTCTATCGTGAGAAAACTGCGCATCAGGATTTAATCATTTTCGAAAATGCCGCGATGGGTCGCGTGATGGCGCTCGACGGTGTGGTACAGACCACCGAGCGCGACGAATTTATCTATCATGAAATGATGACCCACGTTCCTCTGCTGGCGCACGGTGCGGCGAAAAGCGTGCTGATTATCGGCGGCGGCGATGGCGCGATGCTGCGCGAAGTGTCACGTCATCCGCAGATCGAAAAGATCACCATGGTGGAGATTGACGCGGGCGTGGTGACGTTCTGTCGTCAGTATCTGCCGAATCACAGCGCCGGTGCCTATGACGATCCGCGCTTTACTCTGGTGATCGACGACGGGGTTAACTTTGTTAACCAGACCCGCGAAAAATTTGATGTCATCATCTCGGACTGCACCGATCCGATCGGTCCCGGCGAAAGTCTGTTTACCTCAGAATTTTATGCCGGCTGCAAAGCGGCCCTTAATGAAAATGGCATCTTTGTGGCACAGAATGGCGTCTGCTTCCTGCAGCAGGACGAAGCGGTCAACAGCCATCGCAAACTGGGTCACTATTTTGCCGATGTCAGTTTCTATCAGGCGGCGATTCCGACCTATTATGGCGGCATCATGACTTTCGCCTGGGCCAGTGACAATCCGGCGCTGCGCCAGCTCGATAGCGCGACGTTACAGGCGCGTTTCGAGGCCGCTGGCCTGACCTGCCGTTACTACACACCGGCAATCCATACCGGCAGTTTTGCCCTGCCGCAATATTTGTTGAATGCGTTATCCGCCACGCGCTGATGGCACATTTCTAAGGGGGTGAGTGAAATTGCAAAAGCTAAAACTACATGGCTTCAACAACCTGACTAAGAGCCTGAGTTTTTGTATTTACGATATTTGCTATGCGAATACTGAAGCTGAACGTGATGGTTATATTGCCTATATTGATGAGCAATATAACGCCAACCGTCTGACCGAAATTCTGACCGAGACCTGCTCGATCATTGGTGCCAACGTGCTGAACATTGCGCGCCAGGATTATGAGCCGCAGGGCGCGAGCGTCACCATTCTGGTCAGCGAAGAACCGATCGATCCGAAAGATATCGATAACTCGGAACACCCTGGCCCGTTACCGAATTCGGTGGTGGCCCATCTGGATAAGAGTCATATCTGCGTACACACCTATCCGGAAAGTCATCCGGAAGGCGGACTGTGTACCTTCCGCGCCGATATTGAAGTCTCTACCTGCGGCGTGATTTCACCGCTCAAAGCGCTGAACTACCTGATTCACCAGCTGGAATCTGACATTGTCACGGTCGATTACCGGGTGCGTGGGTTTACCCGTGATGTGAAGGGAATGAAGCACTTTATCGATCACGAAATTAATTCGATCCAGAACTTCATGTCGGACGATATGAAAGCAATGTATGACATGGTGGACGTGAACGTTTATCAGGAAAATATCTTTCATACCAAAATGTTGCTGAAAGAGTTCGATCTGAAGCACTACCTGTTCAACACCAAACCCGAAGATCTTAGCCCGCAGGAGCATAAACGGATTACCGACCTGCTGTGGAAAGAGATGCGTGAAATTTATTACGGCAGAAATATCCCGTCGGTGGGTCTGAAAACGCTGTAATCCTTCCCGGCGGCGCGCTGTGTCTGGCAGCCGCCGCTGACTGTTCTTACCGCCGTTGCTCAGGCGGTCAGCAACAAGCCAATCCCACGCTCTCGCAGCCCATGCCGGGCAGCCTCTTCCAGCCGTTCATCGGTCACAATGTCGGTCAGGCTCTCCAGCGGTGCGGCGCAAAACAGTGACCAGGAACCATATTTGCTGCTGTCAGCCAGCAACACCCGTCGGCCGGCATTGGCCAGCAGATCGTGCTTCAGCCCGGCTTTCTCCTCGGTCGGAGTAGTAATGCCGCGCTCAAGGCTCCACGAATTACAACTGACAAAGGCGATATCCGGATTGATGCTGCGCAACAGTCGACGGCCATGTTCGCCAATACAGGACTGGCTGGAGTCGTCGATGCGGCCACCGATAATCGTTACCTCTATCTGCCTGAACTCCGATAAAAACAGCGCAATGTGCAGATCGGCGGTAATCACCCGCAGCGGCAGATGAGTAAGCTGCCGCGCCAGCTCCAGCATGGTGGTACCGGCATCCAGCACCACCGCATCGCCCGCCTGAACAAAGCTGGCGGCACAGGCGGCTATCGCCTGCTTTTCTGCCAGATTACGCTGCATCTTTTCCAGCGTGGTCGGCTGCGCAGGTATGAACCGGTTAAGGGTGACGCCGCCATGACTGCGGCTGATCACCCCTTCTTTATCCAGCTTAATCAAATCACGTCGAATCGTGGCCGGCGAGGCGGATATCGCACTGACCAGTTGCTCAACAGTCACCAGATTATGGCTTTTCAGGTAATCCATAATCTGGTCAAGACGGCTCTGTCCCTTCATATTTCCCTATGCGAGCTGCATCGCGAGTTTGATAGAGATCGCCATGCTCTCAGACTTCGCTTTACCTGTCCAGGCGATATCAAACGCCGTGCCGTGGTCCGCCGAGGTGCGGATAAACGGCAGGCCCGCAGTGATGTTCACTCCGTCGTAGAATCCCAGCAGCTTCAGCGGAATGTGTCCCTGATCGTGGTACATCGCCACCACCATATCGTACTGCCCTTCCTGACATTGCAGGAATACCGTATCCGGTGGACAGGGGCCCGACACCGTGATGCCCTGTGCTTTCATCGCCGCAATCGCCGGCGCAACCGTAGTGATCTCCTCATTGCCAAACAGGCCGTTTTCCCCAGCGTGCGGATTAACGCCCGCCACGGCGATGCGCGGCTGGGTGAAGCCGACCCGACGCAGGAAGGTGTCCGCCATGCCGATCACCGTCTCTATGCGAGCACGGCTCAGGGTATCGAGGAATTTACGCAGCGCAATATGAGTGGTGACGTGGATCACCTTCAGCTTATCGGTATAGAGCACCATGGCGTAATCCTGGGTGCCGGTCAGGTGCGCCAGCAGTTCGGTGTGACCCGGATAGAGATGACCCGCCGCGTGCAGCGCCTCTTTATTCAATGGCGCAGTGGCGATAGCCTGCACCTCGCCCGCCAGCGCCAGTTCGGTGGCGCGTTTCACGCAGCGCCATGCCAGATCACCCGCCTGTTTCTGCACCACGCCGGGCTTCAGCGCCTCAGGATCGGCTAACGGTTCATCAATCACGTTAATGATGCCGGGCGCAAAGTGGGCCGATGCCACCCGATCCACGATCCGCAGTTCCGCCTGTGGCGTAATGTTCATCGCCATAATCCGCCGCAGCGTTGCGGCACAGCCGACCACCACCGCCGGCACGCCATTTAATTCGCCTTCCGACAGCGACTTGATAATGATTTCCGGGCTGATGCCCGCCGGATCGCCCATGGTGACCGCAATAATTTTACTCACTCGACTTCTCCTCAATAAAACCAATGGCTGCTACCAGGGTGTTTTCATCACCAAAGCCACCGGCTTTGGTCATCACCGGCAGGGTAAATTCACTGTTAAGCAGAACCCCGTGCGGCACACAGCCCGCCACCAGGCCCTGAATCTGAAATCCGCTGGCACCTAACGCCTGAGCGACGGCAATCGCCACGTCGCCGCCAGACAGATAGAGCGCATGCGGCAGCTGGCTGTTACACAGCGTGCGGGTTATCTCGCCCAACAGCTGACAGATCGCCTCGCCCAACTGCTGGCGCGTCAGCTGAAACTGCTGGCAGAGCGTCTCAACCTCATGCCGCTGTGAAGCATGCTGACAGGTGCGGATCACCGTATGTCGTCCCTGACGCAGCGCCGTCGTGGCTTGTCCCAGCCAGTCCGCCGCATCGGGCCAGGTGGGCTGGCAGAACAGCTGACGGATATCAACATCCACCACCGTCACCTGCCGCTGGGTCGCCAGCGTGGCGATCTGCTGCTGTGCGCGGCTGCTCATCGAGCCGATAACCGCCAGTACCGGTCGTGCTGCGTGGACACCTGCGTCAGCCGCCGTACCGCTAACTCTCTTTTCCGCCGATGACGACGGCACAGGCCGGGCGGCGAGATGGCGGCCCAGGGCCTCGCTTAAGCCTGCCGCCCCCACCAGCAGCGGCTTTTCACTCAGCCGTGCCGCTGCTGCCATCAGGCGGGCCAGATCAGCGTCATTTTCAGCATCGACCACCAGCACGCCGCGGGCCGCCGTTAAGCGCTGATCGAGCCGATCGCTGCGCAGGGTGGCGAGATCGATCCGATCTCCCTCAATATGCAGCTGCTGCAGCACGCTGGCGCTGACAATCGGGGTTTTGGGATCGCTGGCAAATTCGGTATCCGTCAGCAAACGATCGCCAAGCCAGACCTGACCGGCACGCGTGGTGCGACCGAGGTGCGGAACGGCCGGCGCCACCAGCGCCAGACGTTTACCGCTGGCTGCCAGCGCCGCCCGCAGTTCGGCTGCGACGTTGCCCCGCAGCGTGGAGTCGATCTTTTTAAACAGCCAGCCCTGCGCAATCTGTGGGCCGTAGTGGCCCACCGCCTGAGTGACCCGCTCTGCCGCCAGTGCCGGCGTGACTGCCCGGCTGTCGGTGCTGATTACCCAGACATCCGCCACCTCACTGCCCGCCGGCGTCGTCGGGCTGAACAGCACCTGCACCCGGGCACCAGCCTGCGCCAGCCCACTGCCTGCATCATTGGCCCCGGTAAAGTCATCGGCGATGACCACTACCGGGGTTTTCCACCATGACGAATTCATCGTCTCTCCTGTCAGGCTATTGCCGCTGCAATTGATTATATTCAATCATGATTGATTATATGTGAGCAAGATCAAATTAATCGAAATCGATATGCCCTATAAAATGAGCCACAGGAAGGGGATTACGTCAGCATTACTCTGAGCGATATCAATCATTGCTTCAGACAATACCAACAAGGGTGTGAAATGAATATCAACAGCACGGTGATCAGCGGCTACCAGGCGTTGAACGACATGCGCTATCTGCTGGACGGCATCACGACAGCGTTAGTGGTAACCGATAACAACATTGAGGCCATTCCCGCCGTGCAGGCGCTGGTGGGGCAGCTCCGGCAGCAGTTCCCCGGCCTCAGCGTGGTGAACAGCGTTCCGCCAGAGCCGAGCCAGCATGATGTGGCGGCGATTGTCAGCGCGCTGCCGCCGCAACAGGTTGAACTGGTGATTGGCATCGGCGGCGGCAGCGTGCTGGATGTCGCGAAGCTGCTATCAGTGCTGTGCGCTGGCGATGCACCGTCACTGGATGCGCTGCTGGCAGGCGAGAAACCGCAGCGCCGCGTCCGCTCGCTGTTGATTCCGACCACCGCCGGCACCGGCTCGGAAGCTACGCCGAATGCGATTCTGGCGATTCCAGAGAAACAGACCAAAATCGGCATTATTTCACCGGTGATGCTGCCCGACTGGGTCGCGCTGGTGCCGGAACTCACCACCAGCATGCCGCCGCATATTGCTTCATCCACCGGGATTGATGCGCTGTGCCATCTGATTGAGTGTTTCACCGCCACGGTCGCCAATCCGGTAAGCGATAACTATGCGCTGATCGGCTTGAAGAAGCTGTTCGCCAGCCTCGAAACCACGCTACGTGAACCGCACAATTTAGCGGCGCGACTGGAGATGCTGTGGGCCTCTTATTACGGCGGAGCGTCGATTGCTCACGCCGGGACGCACCTGGTCCACGCCATGTCCTACCCGCTCGGCGGCAAATATCATCTGCCGCACGGCGTCGCCAATGCCATTCTGCTGGCCCCCTGCATGCGCTTTGTCCGGCCCGCGGCGGTGAGCAAATTTGCTCAGGCTTACGATCTGCTGCCCGAGGCTGATACCGGATTAAGCGAGGAGCAGAAATCTCATGCGCTGGTCGATTATTTCAGCGCGCTGGTTCAGCGCCTGCAGCTGCCGGCCAGCCTGGAAGCGCTGGGCATCAGCCCGGATCACCTGCCCTATTTAGTCGATGCGGCGCTCGACGTGCAGCGCCTGATGAAAAACGTGCCGATGGCCGTGACGGCGGACGATGTCCGTGCGGTCTACCTGACGCTGTTTCCTTCTCACCCGGCGCAATGAGGATTGTCATGAACAAAAAAATAACCGGCGTCCTGACCGCCATCGTTACCACTTTTGATCGCGACGGTGAGTTTAATCCGGCTGCCCAGCGTGAGCAGGTGCGACGCCAGCTCGACGCCGGTAACGGCATTTTCTGCGGCGGCACCAACGGAGAGTTCTTTGTGCTGAACCAGCAGGAAAAAATCGCGGTCACTGAAACCTGCGTCGATGAAGTCAACGGCCGCGCGCCGGTGGTGGCGCACATTGGCGAGATATCAACCCGTGAAACCATCCGCCTGGGTAAGCAGATCGCCAGGCTGGGCATTGATGCCGTCTCGGTGATTACACCCTGGTTCGTGCCGTTAAAGCAGCAGGAGCTGATTGCGCATTATCACGCCGTTGCGGACGCGCTTGAGGTGCCGCTGTTCCTTTACAACATCCCTGCGCGTACCGGCAATACTCTGCAGCCTGACACCGTCAGGACGCTGGCAGCACATCCGAACATCATCGGTATCAAAGATTCAGCCGGCAGCTACCAGAGCCTGAGCGGCTTCCTGCAGGCTGCCGACGGCATCGATCATTTCGATGTGCTGAACGGTCCCGACTCGCTGATTCATCAGGGTTTCGTCGATGGCTGCTCCGCCTGCATTTCCGGGCTGGCAAACGTGGCACCTCAGGCGATCAACGCCATCTGGGCGCAGTTTAACGCTGGCGATATTGCCGGTTCGTATCAGGCGCAGGAGCGCGTCACCGGTTTACGTACCGATCTTTATAGCATTGGCTTCTCCCCTGCCGCGGTGAAAAAGGCGGTCAGCCTGCTGGGCTTTGACGTCGGTGACAGCCGCTATGCGGTGCAGTTCAGCGCCGATGAGCAGCAGCTGATCCGCCAGATCGTTAATCAGTACCTGCAGTAATCGCCAGCAGGGCGGATGCCCTGCGTCTTCGGCAGGACCGGGGTGAGGTCCTGAAACGACACCGCGAACCGCTTGCGGCTGGCACCAATGACCGATCACCTTTTGGCGTGTCGTCAGCCTGCCCTGCCGGGGAACGACCATCATCTTTGTATCCTACCGGTCAGATGAGAACGAACCTGATGGTCGCCATCTGCCAGAACAATCGAGGTCATGATGAAAGCATTTTCAACTGAGAGCACCCTGCTGATCGTCGGCATGGTGCTCGCCTATATCCTGTTTACCACCTGGCTGACCTGGCGGCTGCGCAGCAAAAGCAGCGGTGACTTTATGGAAGGGTCACGCGCGATGCCGGCGTTTATCGTCGGCGTGATGCTGATGTCTGAATATATCGGCGCGAAGTCGACCATTGGCACCGCCCAGGCAGCCTTTGAGGATGGCTTTGCCGCCTCGTGGTCAGTGATTGGCGCGGCGATCGGCTTCCCGCTGTTTGGCCTTATCCTGGTGAAACGCATCTATAACACCGGCAAAATCACCATTTCGGGCGCGATTGCCGAGAAATATGGCACCTCGACCAAAAATATCATCTCTCTGATCATGATCTATGCGCTGCTGCTGGTGAACGTCGGCAACTACATCAGCGGCGCAGCGGCCATTTCAACCGTGCTGAAAATCGACCTGACGCAGGCAGCCTTTATTACTGCGGTGGTCAGCACCTTCTATTTTGCCTTCGGCGGAATGAAAGGGGTCGCCTGGGTCACCCTGCTGCACAGCGCGCTCAAGTATGCCGGGATCCTGATAATCCTGTTCGTGGCGCTGAAGATGACCGGCGGTGTAGCACCCATGATTGAAAAAATGCCGGCGTTCTACTGGACGTGGGATGGTCACGTCGGGGCCAGCACCATTGTGGCGTGGCTAATCGGGACGGTCGGTTCGATCTTCTGTACCCAGTTTGTGATCCAGGCGATCTCGTCAACCAAAGATGTGAAGTCCGCGAAGCGTGCCACCTGGGTCGCCTTCTTCTTCTGCCTGCCGATTGGTCTGGCGATGGCGCTGATTGGCGTGGCGGCGAAATTTGCCCATCCGGATATCAACAGCCTGTATGCGCTGCCGGTGTTTCTGCAGGATATGTCACCGTGGCTGGCGGGCATTGTCACCACCTCACTGGTGGCGTCGATCTTCGTCAGCGTTGGCACCGTGGCGCTGGCGATCGCCTCGCTGGTGGTGAAAGACTTTTACGTGCCCTACCGCAATCCGACCCCGGAGCGTGAATTTAAGATGACGCGCTGGATCTCGATCGCCATCGGCTTCTTCCCGCTGCTGTTCGTGTTGTTCTTCCCGGAAGTGCTGAAGCTGTCATTCTTTACCCGCGCCATTCGTCTGTCGATTACCGTGGTGGCGATCATGGCGTTTTACCTGCCGTGGTTTAAAAGCACCCGCGGCGCCAATGCCGGTTTGATCGGCGCCTGTCTGGCGACCTCAGTGTGGTTTATCCTCGGTAACCCCTTCGGCATCGATAATATGTACGTGGCGCTGGCGACGCCGGCGATCATCATGGTGATTGACCGCTGCATTCCGTCACGCCAGCCTCAGCCCAATACGCAACGCAATGCACAAAACAGTGGAGCCTAATATGACTCAGGAAACCGTCACCGTCGAACGCACCGGCCAGCTGGCGCCGCATCCGCAGGATAGCGCGCAACAGGTGGCGATGCTGCCATCGCCCTGCCCGCAAAATCATGCTGCCAATCTGCTGCCGCTGCCCAATGGCGACCTGCTCTGCGTCTGGTTTGGCGGCACCCAGGAAGGTATCGCCGATATCTCGATCTGGTGTTCGCGGCTGGCAGAAGGTAGCTCTCGCTGGAGCGAGGCGCAGAAACTGTCAGACGATCCGGGCCGTTCAGAACAAAACCCGGTGCTATTCCTCGATCCGGATCAGGTGCTGTGGCTACTGTGGACCGCGCAAAAATCGGGTAATCAGGACACCGCGATTGTGCGCTATCGCCAGTCGCACGATCTGGGCCGCAGCTGGGGCGCTATCGGCACGCTGCTGGATAAGCCAGGCACCTTTATCCGCCAACCGGTGGTGGTGCTGCCCAACGGTAACTGGCTGCTGCCGGTGTTTTACTGCCTGACCCGGCCGGGTGAAAAGTGGGTCGGCAGTTATGATATCAGTGCGGTAAAAATCTCTGAGGACAAGGGGCAGAGCTGGCGTGATGTTGCGGTCCCGGACAGCACCGGCTGCGTTCACATGAACGTTACGCTGCTGGATGACGGCACGCTGCTGGCGCTCTATCGCAGCCGCTGGGCCGATCATATTTACCAGAGCCGCTCCGTCGATCAGGGCGAAAGCTGGAGTGCCCCGCAGCCGCTGTCGCTGCCTAACAATAACTCGTCGATTCAGGTCACCACGCTGCGCAATGGTCATCTGGCGCTGGTGTTTAATGCGATGAGCGCGGAAGGCGCGAGCGAGCGGCGGCTGTCGCTGTATGACGAAATTGAAGATGAGGATGATGAGGTGGCTGTCGCCGCCCAGCCAGTGGCACACGGCGCGCGAACGGCCTTCTGGGGTGCTCCGCGCGCGCCCATGACGCTGGCGATTTCGCCTGACGGCGGCAAAAGCTGGCCGCTGCAGCGTAATCTGGATGAAGGCGATGGCTACTGCATGACCAACAATTCACAGCAGAAGCTGAACCGTGAATTCTCTTATCCGAGCATTAAACAGGGGGCCGGTGGCGAACTGCATATTGCCTACACCTTTTACCGTCAGGCGATCAAGTATGTACGCGTTGAAGAGTCGTGGGTGGCGGGAGGTCGCGCGTGATAGACAATATGGCGCTGATCACCGGTGCCAGTTCAGGCATCGGTCAGGCGATTGTCGACCGCTTGCTGGTAGAGGGCTGGCAGGTAATCGGCCTGAGTCGCTCGGCGCTGACGCGGCAGCATCCGGCCCTGCAGAGCTATCAGGTGGATATCAGCGATGCCGCCGCCCTGCAAGAGGTGTTAGCTCAGCTGCCGGTGCCCCAGGCGCTGGTGCATGCGGCGGGCATGATGCAGACTGCGCCGCTGGGTGAACTCGATCTCAACGCCAGCGCACGCTTATGGCAGCTGCATGTCGCAGCGGCGGAGCAGCTGGCTAATCACTGCGCGCCACGGATGACCAGTGGCGGCAGAATTGTGCTGCTGGGCAGCCGCACCTCAGGCGGAGCGGCAGGACGCAGTCAGTATGTGGCGACTAAAGCCGCGATGATCGGGATGGTGCGCAGCTGGGCGGCAGAACTGGCACCGCGCGGCATTACCGCCAATATTGTGGCGCCTGGCGCAACCGACACGCCGATGCTGCAACAGCCGGATCGGGCCAGCTCACCGCCGAGGTTGCCGCCAATTGGCCGTTTTATTCAGCCGCAGGAAGTGGCCGGGCTGGTGCATTTTCTGCTCACCCCTGCCGCGGCGGCGATGACCGGACAGCAGCTGGTGCTGTGTGGCGGGGCATCTCTCAGTTAACCGGCCGGGCGGCTCAGGTCGCCCGGCTTTTATTGCCGTACTGATTCACAAACTGGCGATAAGCCGCGATCACCAGCAGAAAATCTTCAATGCCGCAGAATGAGAGGCTCTCTTCGTCGTAGTAGTTCATCCCCTCCTCCATGCCGTCATCTTCCAGCGCCAGCAGGTTAGCGCGGATCATCACCTCTTCCTCGTCCAGCAGGATAGTGTATTCGCTGCCGACGCGCTGCCATTGCCGCACGCTGCCTTTTACATCTTCGATCGCCGCTTCGACTTCATCCAGCAGGCCGGGATCGTCCCTGACTTCTTCATTGAACCAGTGGCCGACCGCTTCGTGATCCATCGACATGCGCACCTTAATCTGGCCGGTCACATCGCGTAAAAATTCATATTCCATCGCCCGTTCCTCTCAACATCATCGCGTCACCTTGTCAGTGTCAGCGCTGCCTTAACGGCAAAGTGTGACAAGTGGCGCATTATTGCAGGCTGTCCGGCGAAATCCAGCTTTTCATCGCACCGGTTACCGTCGTACAGACGAAAAAAAGGGGCGAATCATCGCCCCTTTTTGCTGCTGGTCAGTGCATCAGACCGCAGTCTGGAAAATCACGCCGTCAGCTTTATCGGTGTACTGGGTCAGCTGGTCGAAGTTCAGATAGCGATAAGTGTCGCTGGCGGTTTTATCCACCTGCGCCATAAATTGCTGATACTCATCCGGCGTTGGCAGACGACCTAACAGTGAGGCCACCGCCGCCAGCTCGGCTGACGCCAGGTAGACGTTAGCGCCGGTACCCAGACGGTTCGGGAAGTTACGGGTTGAGGTGGAGACCACCGTCGCACCGTCCGCCACACGCGCCTGGTTACCCATGCAGAGTGAACAGCCTGGGATCTCGATACGCGCGCCGCTCTTACCAAATACGCTGTAGTAACCTTCTTCGGTCAGCTGCGCCGCATCCATCTTGGTTGGCGGAGCCACCCACAGACGGGTCGGTAACTGGCCTTTATGGCTATCCAGCAGCTTACCGGCGGCACGGAAGTGACCGATGTTGGTCATGCACGATCCGATAAAGACTTCATCAATCTTCTCGCCCTGCACATCAGACAGCAGACGAGCATCGTCTGGATCGTTTGGTGCGCAAAGGATCGGCTCTTTAATATCCGCCAGATCGATCTCAATCACGGCGGCATATTCCGCATCCGCATCCGCTTCCAGCAGTTGTGGATCCGCCAGCCATTTCTCCATGCCTTCAACACGACGCTCCAGGGTACGGCGATCGCCATAGCCTTCAGCAATCATCCACTTCAGCAGAACGATGTTGGAGTTGAGGTATTCAATGATCGGGTCTTTATCCAGCTTGATGGTACAGCCGGCCGCGGAACGTTCAGCTGACGCATCTGACAGCTCAAACGCCTGCTCGACTTTCAGATCCGGCAGACCTTCAATCTCAAGAATGCGGCCAGAGAAGATGTTTTTCTTCCCTTTCTTCTCAACGGTCAGCAGACCCTGTTTGATGGCATACAGCGGAATGGCATGAACCAGATCGCGCAGCGTAATGCCCGGCTCCATTTTACCTTTGAAGCGCACTAGCACAGATTCCGGCATGTCGAGCGGCATAACACCGGTCGCTGCGGCAAACGCCACCAGGCCAGAACCCGCCGGGAAGGAGATGCCGATAGGGAAACGGGTATGTGAATCGCCGCCGGTGCCGACGGTATCCGGCAGCAGCATACGGTTCAGCCAGCTGTGGATAATGCCGTCACCCGGACGCAGCGACACACCGCCACGGTTCATGATGAAGTCAGGCAGCGTATGGTGCGTATTCACATCCACCGGCTTAGGATAAGCCGCGGTGTGACAGAACGACTGCATCACCAGATCGGTTGAGAAGCCGAGGCAGGCCAGATCTTTCAGTTCATCACGGGTCATCGGACCGGTAGTATCCTGCGATCCCACCGAGGTCATTTTCGGTTCGCAATAGGCGCCCGGACGAACACCCTCAACGCCACAGGCGCGGCCGACCATTTTCTGTGCCAGCGAGAAACCACGGGTGCTCTCCGCCACATCTTTCGCCTGACGGAATACGGTGCTGTGCGGCAGACCCAGCGACTCACGCGCTTTGGTGGTCAGTCCACGGCCGATGATCAGAGGAATACGGCCACCAGCGCGCACTTCGTCAATCAGCACTTCGGTTTTCAGTTCGAAGCTGGCCAGCAATTCGTTGGTCTGGTGGTTACGCACTTCGCCTTTGAATGGATAGATGTCGATGACATCGCCCATGTTCAGGTTGTTCACGTCGACTTCGATCGGCAGTGCACCGGCATCTTCCATGGTGTTGAAGAAGATCGGCGCAATTTTGCTGCCCAGCACCACACCGCCGCCTTTTTTATTCGGCACGTTCGGGATGTCGTCGCCCATAAACCACAGCACCGAGTTGGTGGCGGATTTACGTGAGGAACCGGTACCGACCACGTCACCGACGTAAGCCAGCGGGAAGCCTTTTTCCTGCAGCGCTTTGATCTGTTTGATCGGGCCGACGTTACCTGGCTCATCCGGCTCAATGCCTTCACGGGCATTTTTCAGCATCGCTAAAGCGTGCAGTGGGATGTCAGGACGTGACCAGGCATCCGGTGCCGGAGAGAGGTCGTCGGTGTTGGTTTCGCCGGTGACTTTGAACACGGTGACGGTAATCTTTTCCGCCAGTTCTGGTCGTGACAGATACCATTCCGCATCTGCCCACGACTGCATCACCTGCTTCGCGTAGTCGTTGCCCGCTTTGGCTTTCTCTTCTACATCGTAGAAGCTGTCGAACATCAGCAGCGTGTGTGACAGGGCTTTGGCCGCGATTGGGGCCAGTTTTTGGTCGTCCAGCGCCTCGATCAGCGGATGAATATTGTAACCGCCCTGCATGGTGCCGAGCAGTTCAACCGCTTTTTCAGGAGAGATCAGAGGAGAGGTGGCTTCGCCTTTGGCGACAGCGGCCAGGAAACCCGCTTTAACGTACGCCGCTTCATCGACGCCGGGTGGAACACGGTTGACCAACAGATCGGTCAGAAATTCTTCTTCACCCGCAGGTGGATTTTTTAGCAGTTCAACCAGCGCGGCCATTTGGGAAGCATCTAAAGGCTTAGGTACGATCCCTTCGGCGGCACGCTCGGCAACGTGCTTACGGTATTCTTCTAGCACGACGTTATCCTCGCTCTCATTATGTAGGGCTTTCCGACCACCTTGCTCACTTATGGAGAACAACCTTGCCTTATGATGTCCAGGTTGAGGTGCCCGGTTTCGCGGAGGGCAGAATAGCAGGATTTCGGGTGTTTGTTAATCTGTTTACAAAAATACAACATTAAATGCATAACCGATCGCGCCGGTTTCATGTCGCCAGCCATCGCCCCTGCGGACAGCAAACCGGCCCGCAAAGCGCGCCATCGCGCCGCTGAAAAACATTAGCCAGATCTGACCTGCTGGTCAGGATTTACTCTGCAATGATTTATCTGAAATGTATAACGGCGAGGAATAGAACGCCGGCCTGAAGATAATTTTTGGCGAGTTGCTGGCAATTTCAGCTGCTGTTTCGCAGCAGACGGCAGAAGGTGTTCGAGGGTAAGAGAAGCAGAAGAGCCCGGCATGGGCTCTTCTGAACGAGGTTAGTTTTTCAGGTTGGCAGGAAAATCGGCGGGCAGTTCGCTGGCCGGACAGTCAATCACGCTGTCGTTGTTTTCGCCGGCATCGCGGATAAAGGTCAGCGTAGCGAACTCATCAATCACTTCAGTCGGATAAGCCGGACCTGTCTCGCGATATTGCGCCATCTCTTCCAGATGTTCGTTCTGGAAGCAGACAGTTTTTTCCGGATTGTTCATCACCCAGCGTGGGAAGAAGATGGTGCCGTGGAAAATTTTATCGGTCAGGTTAACTGCCAGGCTGACATCGGTGCCGGTTGGTTCGGTCCATGAGATTTTATAGACATCCTGTGCCAGACGGACGATATAAGCGTGCTGATTTTTCACCCAGCGGTTCCCCACCATTCCGCTGTGAATACGGTAATCAACGGTGTTGGCGTTTTTTATATAGAGCTCATAGTTCCAGCCGTTGTCATAGGTATAAACCAGGTGTTTGCCGACCAGACCAGACAGGTTGTTTTTATCGAATGTGCTCATGATGTTTTCCTCATTTATTTGCCTTGAGGAGATTATTGCGCGTTACAAAACCGATTAATAACGCTATTTTTAGCACCTATCCATTCAAATTTTAGATAGATTGCCATGCATAAAACGACACTCGAACAGTGGTTTCTTCTCGACTCGGTGGTTAAACAGGGAAGCTTTGCGCTGGCGGCAGAGAAAAATAACCGCAGCCAGTCCTCGGTCAGTTATCAAATTGGTCTGCTGCAGCAGCGGCTGGGCGTAGCGCTACTGCAACAGGAAGGACGCCGGGCGGTTCTGACGGCGGAGGGCCAGCAGCTACTGGCGCAGGCGCGGCCGCTGCTGACCGGTTTTAGCGGGCTGGAAGCGCAGGCGGCGGCATTGCAGCGCGGCGAGCCGTCTCGTGTTGACCTGATGGTCGACGCCATCGCGCCCAAACCGTTGCTGTTTAAGGTGTTGCACCAGTTTCAGCAGCGTTATCCGCACGTCCGCGTCTGGTTCAGTGAAATCGTCCGCAGCGAAACGCCGCTCAGGCTGGCGGAACAGCAGGCCGATCTCTGGCTGGTGGCAGACAGCGACGACCAGTCATTGGCAGGTGAGAGTCTGATGAGCGTCGATTTTATTGCCGTCGCCCATCGCGATCATCCCCTGCACAGCGAACCGGCTCCGCTCAGTGCGACGACGCTGGCGCGCTGGCCCTGCATTACCATCCTCGATCGGCAGCAACAGCAGCAGTCAGAAGTCAGTGGCGAGCAGGCAGAGAACTGGTCCTTCACTACCCTGTCGGCGGCTATTGAGGCGGTGCAGCATCAGCTGGGCTATGGCTGGTTGCCGGAGAAGAACATTGCCGCCCTGCTGGAGAGCGGCGAGCTGCGCCCGCTTCCGCTGCTGCAGGGACGTCGACGTTCAACCTCGCTGAAGCTGCGCATTAATGAAGAGAGATTACCGGGCAATGCGGCGATTGCGGTACTGGCGCAGATGTTTATCGACCAGGTGGCGGTTGATCGGCGGGTGTGATGGTACGTGTTTCGTTCGTGGGAGAGGATGAGTGCGGGTTGAGGTAGTCAGTCCCCGCAGAAGCGGGGAACACGTGCCGTAATAGCGGTGATGGCCATCGATGAGCGTTTATCCCCACTGGCGCGGGGAACACGGCATCACGCAGAGCAGCGGCAACTGCGATTGCGGTTTATCCCCGTTGGCGCGGGGAACACCCGCCCTTCGCATTACGAATTCTAAGAACTGGCAGTTTATCCCCGCTCGCGCGGGGAACACTCTAAAATTATCTGATTGATTACTAACTTCTTTTTCAAGCCTGATAATTCTACCGAATTCTACACCCAGACTTAAGCCAGATGCACAGTTAATCGCCAGTCCAAAATTCAGGCAAAAAAAAGCCCCCTTATCGGGAGCTTTTCTATCAGTCAGAGCGACTTATTTCTTTTTCGCTTTCGCGTTAGGCAGATCGGTGATGCTGCCTTCAAAGATTTCCGCCGCCAGACCCACTGACTCATGCAGGGTCGGGTGAGCATGGATGGTCAGCGCGATATCTTCCGCATCACAACCCATCTCGATCGCCAGACCGATTTCACCCAGCAGCTCGCCGCCGTTGGTGCCGACAATCGCGCCACCGATAACCCGGTGCGTTTCTTTGTCGAAAATCAGTTTGGTGATGCCGTCTGCACAGTCAGAAGCGATAGCACGGCCAGAGGCTGCCCACGGGAAGGTGGCGGTCTCGTAGCTGATGCCTTTCTCTTTCGCTTCTTTCTCGGTCAGGCCGACCCAGGCAACTTCTGGCTCGGTATAGGCGATGGATGGGATCACTTTAGGATCGAAGTAGTGCTTCAGACCCGAGATCACTTCCGCCGCGACGTGGCCTTCGTGCACGCCTTTGTGCGCCAGCATTGGCTGACCGACGATGTCGCCGATAGCGTAGATGTGCGGCACGTTGGTACGCATCTGCTTATCGACGCGAATGAAGCCGCGATCGTCCACTTCCACGCCCGCTTTGCCCGCATCCAGACCCTTACCGTTCGGTACACGACCGATAGCAACCAGCACGGCATCATAACGCTGTGCTTCGCCTGGGGCTTTTTTACCTTCCATCGAAACGTAAATGCCATCGTCTTTTGCTTCAACGGCGGTCACTTTGGTTTCCAGCATCAGGTTAAATTTCTTGCTGATTTTCTTGGTGAAGACTTTCACCACGTCTTTATCCGCAGCCGGGATGACCTGATCGAACATTTCGACCACATCAATCTCTGAACCCAGCGCATGATAAACCGTCGCCATTTCCAGACCGATGATACCGCCACCCATAACCAGCAGACGCTTCGGTACTTCTTTCAGTTCCAGTGCATCGGTTGAGTCCCAGACGCGTGGATCTTCATGTGGAATAAACGGCAGTTCGATTGGGCGTGAACCCGCAGCGATGATAGCGTTATCGAAGTTGATGGTGGTCGCGCCGCCTTCTCCTTCAACCACCAGGGTGTTAGCACCGGTGAATTTGCCCAGGCCATTAACCACTTTGACTTTACGACCTTTTGCCATACCTGACAGGCCGCCAGTCAACTGGTTGATCACCTTCTCTTTCCAGCTGCGAATCTTGTTGATATCAGTCGATGGCTGACCAAACACAATGCCGTGCTCTTCAAGGGCTTTCGCCTCTTCAATCACTTTAGCAACGTGCAGCAGCGCTTTAGATGGGATACAACCGACGTTCAGACAAACACCACCAAGGGTGCTGTAACGCTCTACCAGTACGGTTTCCAGACCTAAATCCGCGCAACGGAAGGCTGCAGAGTATCCTGCAGGACCCGCCCCAAGTACGACGACCTGGGTTTTAATCTCTGTACTCATCATGACCTCTTATTTGATATCCGGCGGGTCAGACGTTCTTATGATGCCCTTGTTCCACCGGGACTTTCACCGCAAGAGTTTACAGAATTGTTAACAAACTGCCAACCGCGGTGCGACGAATCGTTACAGGAAGGCCGGCTTTCGCCGGCCTTCTTCACATTTACATAACTAAACGACGAATGTCGGACAGCATATTGCCGATCAAAGTGATGAAACGCGCACCATCAGCACCGTCGATAACCCGGTGATCGAAGGAAAGAGAAATTGGCATCATCAGACGCGGCGTAAACTCTTTACCGTTCCATACCGGCTCCATCGCCGATTTGGAGACGCCAAGGATTGCCACTTCCGGCGCGTTAACGATCGGCGCGAAGTGGGTGGTTCCCAGGCCGCCAAGGCTGGAGATGGTAAAGCATCCGCCCTGCATGTCCCCTGCCGTCAGCTTACCGTCACGCGCTTTCTTCGAAATCGCCATCAGTTCACGCGACAGCTCGGTGATGCCTTTTTTGTTCACGTCCTTGAAGACCGGAACCACCAGGCCATTCGGCGTATCAACCGCCACACCGATGTTGATGTATTTCTTCAGCGTCAGCTTCTGCGCATCTTCTGACAACGAGCTGTTGAAGCGTGGCATCTGCTCAAGCGCCGCAGCGACCGCTTTCATGATGAACACCACCGGGGTGTACTTCACGTCCATCTTACGCTTCTCGGCTTCCGCGTTCTGTTGCTTACGGAATGCTTCCAGGTCGGTGATGTCGGTTTTGTCGAAATGCGTAACGTGCGGGATCATCACCCAGTTACGGCTCAGGTTAGCACCGGAAATTTTCTGGATGCGTCCCAGTTCGACTTCTTCGATTTCACCAAACTTACTGAAGTCCACTTTCGGCCATGGCAGCATGCCTGGCAGACCACCGCCGCTGGCAGCAGCAGGTGCAGCTTCAGCGCGTTTGACCGCCTCTTTCACGTAGCTCTGCACGTCTTCTTTCAGGATGCGACCTTTGCGGCCGGTGCCTTTGACTTTCGCCAGGTTGACACCGAACTCACGCGCCAGACGACGGATCAACGGGGTAGCGTGAACGTACGCATCGTTCTCGGCAAACTCACCTTTGCTCTCCGCTTTGGCTGCTGCCGGTGCTGCGGCAGGTTTCGCTTCGGCTTTTTCTGCCGGTGCGGCTGCATCCTGCTTCGCGGCGGCCGGTGCTGCGGCTGGCGCGGCACCTTCCACTTCAAACACCATGATCAGCGAGCCGGTGCTGACTTTGTCGCCGGTGGTCACTTTCAGCTCTTTCACGGTGCCCGCGAATGGCGCAGGCACTTCCATTGACGCTTTGTCGCCTTCCACTACGATCAGGGACTGCTCAGCCTCAACTTTGTCGCCGACTTTAACCAGCACTTCAGTGACTTCTACTTCGTCACCACCGATGTCCGGTACGTTAACCTCTTTTGCGCCCGCAGCCGCAGCCGGAGCCGTTGCCGCTTCTTCTTTCACTTCAGGTTTCGCGTCAGCGGCTGGCGCTGCGCCTTCCGCTTCAAACACCATGATGTGCGAACCGGTGCTCACTTTGTCGCCGGTGGCAATCTTGATCTCTTTCACGGTGCCAGCGAACGGAGCCGGGACTTCCATCGAGGCTTTGTCGCCTTCCACCACGATCAGCGACTGTTCTGCTTCAACTTTGTCGCCAACCTTCACCAGAATCTCAGTGACTTCAACTTCGTCACCGCCGATATCCGGCACATTGACATCTTTGCTGGCGGTAGCAGAGGCAGCCGCTGGCGCCGGGGCCGCGTCGGCTTTTTTCTCTGCGGCCGGTGCCGGGGCAGCTTCTGCCGCACCTTCTGCCTCAAACATCATGATCAGCGAGCCGGTTTCCACTTTGTCACCGGTGGCGATTTTGATCTCTTTGATCACGCCAGCCTGCGGCGAAGGCACTTCCATTGAGGCTTTGTCGCCTTCCACGGTGATCAGCGACTGTTCGGCTTCCACCTTGTCGCCAACTTTCACCAGAATCTCGGTGACTTCTACTTCGTCAGACCCGATATCCGGTACCTTAATTTCGATAGCCATTACTCTATTACCTCTTAAGCCAGACGCGGGTTAACTTTATCGGCATCGATATTGAATTTGGTGATCGCGTCAGCCACCACTTTCTTCTCAATCTCGCCACGTTTAGCCAGCTCACCCAGCGCGGCAACCACGACATAAGATGCATCCACTTCGAAGTGATGACGCAGATTTTCGCGGCTGTCAGAGCGACCAAAGCCATCGGTACCCAGCACGCGATAGTCGCTGGCTGGCACATAGCTACGAACCTGCTCAGCGAACAGCTTCATGTAGTCGGTTGAGGCGACGGCCGGTGCATCGTTCATCACCTGAGCAATGTAAGGCACGCGCGGTGCTTCTGTCGGATGCAGCATGTTCCAGCGCTCACAATCCTGTCCGTCACGCGCCAGTTCGGTGAACGAGGTCACGCTGTAGACGTCAGAGCCGATACCGTAGTCTTTCGCCAGGATCTGCGCGGCTTCACGTACGTGACGCAGGATAGAACCTGAACCCAGCAGCTGGACTTTACCTTTGCTGCCGTCGACCGTTTCCAGCTTGTAGATACCCTTACGGATACCCTCTTCCGCACCCTGCGGCATCGCCGGCATGTGGTAGTTTTCGTTCAGCGTGGTGATGTAGTAGTAGACGTTCTCTTGCGCTTCGCCATACATCCGCACCAGACCATCATGCATGATCACCGCGACTTCATACGCATATGAAGGATCGTAGGAGATACAGTTCGGAATGGTCAGCGACTGAATGTGGCTGTGACCATCTTCATGCTGCAAACCTTCGCCGTTCAGCGTGGTACGACCGGAGGTGCCGCCGACCAGGAAGCCGCGCGCCTGTTGGTCCCCCGCCAGCCACATCAGATCGCCGATGCGCTGGAAGCCGAACATCGAATAGTAGATGTAGAACGGGATCATCGGCAGGTTATTGGTGCTGTAAGAGGTCGCCGCCGCCAGCCAGGATGACCCTGCGCCCAGCTCGTTGATCCCTTCCTGCAGAATCTGGCCTTTCTCGTCTTCTTTGTAGTAGGCAACCTGCTCACGGTCCTGCGGCGTGTACTGCTGGCCGTTCGGGCTGTAGATACCGATCTGACGGAACAGACCTTCCATACCAAAGGTACGCGCTTCGTCCGCCAGGATTGGAACCAGACGATCTTTGATCGACTTGTTCTTCAGCATCACGTTCAGGGCACGCACAAAGGCGATGGTGGTAGAGATCTCTTTGTTCTGCTCTTCCAGCAGCGCACCGAACTCTTCCAGCGCTGGCATTTCCAGCTTCTCGGTGAACTTCGGCTGACGCGTCGGCAGGTAGCCGCCCAACTTCTCACGCTGACCGTGCAGATAGTTGTACTCTTCAGAGCCTTTGTCGAAGGTCACGTACGGCAGTGATTCAATCTTGTCATCCGCTACCGGCACGTTGAAGCGATCACGGATATAGCGCACGCCATCCATGTTCATCTTCTTCACCTGGTGAGCAATGTTTTTGCCTTCCGCGGTGTCGCCCATACCATAACCTTTAATGGTATGCGCCAGGATCAGCACCGGCTTGCCTTTGGTGTCCTGTGCTTTTTTCAGCGCCGCGTAGATTTTCTTCGGATCGTGGCCGCCACGGTTCAGTGCCCAGATTTCATCATCGGACATATCTTTAACCAGCGCGGCGGTTTCCGGATATTTACCAAAGAAGTGCTCACGCACATAGGCGCCATCACGGGATTTAAAGGTCTGATAGTCGCCGTCAACGGTTTCGTTCATCAGCTGAATCAGCTTGCCGCTGGTATCTTTGCGCAGCAGCTCATCCCAGCGACCGCCCCAGATGACTTTGATCACTTCCCAGCCAGCACCGGCAAAGATGCCTTCCAGCTCGTTGATGATCTTACCGTTACCGGTGACCGGGCCATCCAGACGCTGCAGGTTGCAGTTGATGATGAAGACCAGGTTATCCAGTTTTTCACGGGTGGCGATGGTGATTGCGCCTTTTGATTCCGGCTCATCCATCTCGCCATCGCCGAGGAAGGCGTACACGGTCTGCGCCGAGGTATCTTTCAGGCCACGGTGTTCCAGATATTTCAGGAACTTCGCCTGGTAGATAGCCGACAGCGGACCCAGACCCATAGAAACGGTCGGGAACTGCCAGAATTCCGGCATCAGTTTCGGGTGCGGATAAGAAGAGAGGCCTTTACCGGCCACTTCCTGACGGAAGTTGTTCATCTGCTCTTCAGTCAGACGACCTTCAAGGAACGCACGGGCATAAATACCAGGGGAAATGTGGCCCTGGAAGTAAACCAGGTCGCCGCCATCCTTCTCACTGCGCGCGCGGAAGAAGTGGTTAAAGCACACTTCATAAATGGTGGCAGAAGACTGGAAGGAGGACATATGGCCACCGAGTTCCAGGTCTTTCTTTGATGCGCGCAGCACCGACATGATGGCGTTCCAGCGGATCGCGGAACGGATACGACGTTCAAGAGAGGTGTTGCCCGGATAATCCGGTTCATCTTCAACGGCAATAGAGTTGATATAGTTGCTGATTGCAGAAGATCCTGCAGCAACGTTCACGCCGCCTTTGCGGGCTGCACCCAGTACCTGATCAATCAGATACTGCGCACGTTCAACACCTTCTTCACGGATGACCGATTCGATCGCCTGTAGCCAGTCACGAGTTTCAATCGGATCCACGTCATTGTGTAAACGTTCTGACATGGGTGTGTTCCTTATCTGTGTCTAATACGTTGAATAATCGGGAGCCTGTTTCAGCACATGCAGGCAGGCTCGTCGCACATGTCCGTACGATCTTTGTCGCACGTTATTCCTTACGTTGCTGTAAACGACGCAGGGAGCGTTCTCGACGGCTCTGCTCCCGACTTCTGTCCAGCAAGATTTCCTCAATGAACGCCAGGTGACGGTGTGAAGCCTCGCGCGCTTTTTCCGGCTCACGAGCCACAATCGCCTCAAAGATTCTGGCGCGGTGACCGCTCACTTTCGCCAGCATTTCCCGGCGCGAGTAGAGCAATTCAAAATTCTGACGGACGTTTCGTTCCAGCATAGGGCCCATAGAGCGTAGCAAATGCAAAAGCACAACATTATGGGCGGCTTCTGTGACAGCGATCTGATACTGCATCACTGCGTCCGCTTCGGCGTCTAAGTCGCCGCTGTCCTGTGCCTGCTGGATCTGCAGATGGCAATCGCGAATCCGCAGCAGATCCTCTTCGGTGCCGCGCAGCGCCGCATAATAGGCGGCAATGCCTTCTAAGGCGTGGCGCGTTTCCAGCAGGTCAAATTGTGATTCCGGATGGTCGGCGAGAAGCTCTACGAGTGGATCGCTCATGCTTTGCCAGAGATGCTCCTGTACGAACGTTCCGCCACCCTGACGGCGTAGCAGTAATCCTTTGGCTTCTAAGCGCTGGATCGCTTCGCGGAGAGACGGACGTGAGACATCGAATTGTTTGGCGAGTTCGCGCTCGGGGAGCAGCTTCTCTCCCGGACGCAGCGTCCCTTCCATGATCAGGGATTCGAGCTGTTGCTCGATAGCGTCGGAGAGCTTGGGTTGGCGAATCTTACTGTAAGCCATCGTCCCTTCTTATTAAGCCAATCGTCCGGAGTAAATTGGTAATACCAATTGTCAAAAGGAGCCGGTAAAGTAACAAAGTATTCACCTTGTGTCTATACGGTGCAGATGACATTCCACCATGGCTAAAGCCAGTGCTGACGCTAACTTACGGTTAAAAAAATGAAAAATTACCGTGGAAGTAAATGTTAAATATTTTCACTTTTACCAAACCTTACACCCGCTTAGCCGTTAAACGCAGCGGCAGCCATAAGCGAAAGCTATTCGTCATAAGTAACATTTCATGGCAGAAATTTGGGCAACACCAACGTGAGCCGGACGCTGTTTTTTCAGTCAATGCCCAGCACAAAAAGCGAAAGCAGGTGCAAAGCGATTCGCTTATCACTATTCTTGTCGCCAGGGTAGCGCATGGCAGCAGACGGCAGGCCAGATACCGTAAAAAAATCAATACATTAATGTAACCACTTCATTACAGCGGTTTGCGCTGCGAACGAAGAATAAAAACATCACGAGGTTTGTATGGAACAACAGCAAGGCGAAGCGCTGAAACGTGGCCTGAAGAACCGCCATATTCAGCTCATCGCGCTGGGTGGTGCGGTGGGGACCGGCCTGTTTCTCGGCAGTGCATCGGTCATTGAGTCCGCCGGGCCGGCCGTTATTCTGGGGTATGCCATTGCCGGCTTTATTGCCTTTTTGATCATGCGCCAGTTAGGCGAGATGGTGGTGGAAGAGCCGGTTGCCGGCAGCTTTAGCCACTTCGCTTATAAGTACTGGGGCAATTTTGCTGGCTTCGCATCGGGCTGGAACTACTGGGTACTCTATGTACTGGTGGCGATGGCGGAGCTGACCGCAGTCGGCAAATATATCCAGTTCTGGTGGCCTGACTTTCCGACCTGGGCCTCAGCCGCCATCTTCTTTGTGATGATCAACGCCATCAACCTGACCAACGTGAAAGTGTTTGGCGAGATGGAATTCTGGTTCGCCATCATCAAAGTGGTCGCGGTGATTGGCATGATCCTGTTCGGCGGCTGGTTGCTGTTCAGCGGCAGCGGCGGCCCGCAGGCAACGGTGCGCAATCTGTGGGAACAGGGCGGATTTTTCCCTCACGGCCTCGGTGGGCTGGTGATGGTAATGGCGATCATTATGTTCTCGTTTGGCGGTCTGGAACTGGTGGGGATTACCGCCGCAGAAGCCGATAATCCGGAAACCAGCATTCCCAAAGCCACCAACCAGGTGCTGTGGCGCATCCTGATTTTCTATATCGGTTCGCTGGCGGTGCTGCTGTCACTGATGCCGTGGACCCGGGTTACCGCCGAAGTCAGCCCGTTCGTTTTTATCTTCCATGAACTGGGTGATGCGATGGTGGCCAATGCGCTGAATGTGGTGATCCTGACTGCGGCGCTGTCGGTCTATAACAGCTGCGTTTACTGCAATAGTCGCATGCTGTTTGGCCTGGCGCAGCAAGGCAACGCGCCAAAAGCGCTGCTGAAAGTGGATCGCCGCGGCGTGCCGGTGCTGACCATTCTGGTCTCCGCCGTCGCGACTGCGCTGTGCGTATTGATTAACTACCTGATGCCGGGCGAGGCTTTCGGCCTGCTGATGTCTCTGGTGGTTTCTGCGCTGGTGATCAACTGGGCGATGATCAGCCTGGCCCACCTGAAATTCCGTCGTAAGAAAGATCAGCAAGGGGTCACCACCCGCTTTAAAGCGCTGCTCTATCCGGTGGGTAACTGGATTTGCCTGATCTTCCTGGCGGCGATTCTGGTCCTGATGGCAAACACGCCGGGCATGGCGATTTCCGTCTGGTTGATCCCGGTCTGGCTGGTCATCCTGGGCATCGGTTACTTCATTAAGAATCAGACGCAGAAAGCCTGATAAGCACTTTCCTGCTGCGACACCGAGAGCTGTCGCAGCAGGCTACTCTCCCCCGCCAGCTTAGGCTGCCAAAGACCGATCCAGCTCACACTTCTCCCCGCGCACCTGATTTGTCCATCTTCACGGCGATTTATTCCCAGTCATCTCTCTGATTTAGCGACAATAATTCCTGTTCACACCGGATGCGCAGGAGAGAACCATGAAAGGTGCAGCCCTCTCGTTTCGAGAAAAACTGGGTTATGGCATGGGCGATGCCGGATGCAACATGATTGGCGGTGCCATCATGCTGTTCCTTAACTACTTCTATACCGATGTTTTCGGTTTAGCCCCGGCGCTGGTCGGCACGCTGCTGCTGTCGGTGCGGGTACTGGATGCGGTAACCGATCCGATTATGGGCGCGATTGCCGATCGCACCCAGAGTCGCTGGGGTCGTTTCCGCCCGTGGCTGCTGTGGGTTTCCGTCCCGTATGTGCTGTTCAGCGTGCTGATGTTTACCACGCCGGACTGGACCTACCATAACAAGGTGATCTGGGCCTTCGTCACCTACTTCCTGATGTCGCTGACCTACACTGCCATCAACATTCCCTACTGCTCGCTGGGCGGCGTAATTACCAACGATCCCGGTGAGCGCGTCTCCTGTCAGTCTTACCGTTTCGTGATGGTCGGCATCGCAACGCTGATCCTGTCGATGTCGCTGCTGCCGATGGCGGAATGGTTTGGCGGCGAAGACAAGGCGCGGGGCTATCAGATGGCGATGACCGTGCTGGCAACCATCGGCCTGGCGATGTTCCTGTTCTGCTTTGCCACGGTGCGTGAGCGTATTCATCCTGCTGTCCCCAGCAATGACGATCTGAAGAAAGATCTGCGCGACGTCTGGAAAAACGACCAGTGGGTGCGCATTCTGCTGCTGACCTTCTGCAACGTTTGTCCCGGCTTTATCCGCATGGCCGCCACCATGTATTACGTGACCTGGGTAATGGGACAATCGACCCACTTCGCCACGCTGTTTATCAGCCTCGGCGTGATTGGCATGATGTTCGGCAGTACGCTGGCAAAAGTGCTGACCGACCGCTGGTGTAAGCTCAAGGTCTTCTTCTGGACCAACATTGCACTGGCGCTGTTCTCCAGCGCATTTTACTGGATCGATCCGCACGCCACGCTGATGGTGGTGATCGCCTACTTTGTGCTGAACATCCTGCATCAGATTCCGTCGCCGCTGCACTGGTCGCTGATGGCCGATGTCGATGACTATGGCGAATGGAAAACCGGCAAACGCATCACCGGTATCAGCTTCTCCGGTAACCTGTTCTTTCTCAAAGTGGGACTGGCGGTCGCCGGGGCGATGGTTGGCTTCCTGTTGTCGATCTACGGCTACAATGCCGGGGCGAAACAGCAGTCGCCGGAAGCGATCAACGGCATCATGCTGCTGTTTACTGTGATCCCTGGCGTTGGCTATCTGATTACTGCGGGTGTAGTGCGCCTGATGAAGGTCGACCGTAAAATGATGATCACTATCCAGCAGGATCTCGCGCTGCGCCGCGAAAATTTCCGAGACTTACAGACTACTCGCCCACGCGACGGGGTTGTCCCGCAAACCGGAGAAGTAAAATGACCACTACCTGGCCTAATCCCTTTATTGAACAGCGCGCCGACCCGTTTATCCTGCGTCATGATCAGCACTACTATTTTATCGCCTCGGTGCCGGAATATGACCGGCTGGAGATCCGGCGAGCCGATACGCTGGATGGCCTGCGCAGCGCCGAACCGGTGGTGGTCTGGCGCAAACCGGACAGCGGCCCCTGCAGCGAGTTGATCTGGGCGCCGGAACTGCACGTTATTGATGGCCAGTGGGTGATCTACTTCGCCGCGGCTCCGACGCGCGACATCAAAGATGGTCTGTTTCAGCATCGGATGTACGCGCTGGTGTGTGATGCAGCCGATCCGCTGCAGGGCGAATGGCTGCCGTGCCGCCGGGTATTCAGCCAGTTCGACAGCTTCTCACTTGATGCCACCCACTTCGTGCACCAGGGTAAGAACTGGTATCTGTGGGCGCAAAAAGATCCGGCTATTCCGGGTAACTCCAACCTCTATCTGGCAGAGCTGCTTAACCCCTGGACGCTGAAAGGCACGCCGGTGATGCTGAGCCGACCGGAATATGAATGGGAATGTGCCGGGTTTAGCGTTAACGAAGGCGCGGCGGTGATCAGCCATGGCGATCGGCTGTTCGTAACCTACTCTGCCAGCGCCACCGATGAGAATTACTGTCTGGGTTTACTGTCGATTGCGATCGATGCCGATCCGCTCGACGTCACCGCCTGGCAGAAATCTGCGCGGCCGGTGTTTGTATCGAGCTGGGATAATCATCAGTATGGACCGGGCCACAACAGCTTTACCCAGGATGAGGCGGGACGCGACGTGCTGGTTTACCACGCGCGTAACTACACCGAAATTGAAGGCGACCCGTTATGGGACCCGAATCGCCATACCCGGCTGAAGTACTTTGACTGGCGGGCAGATGGCACACCTGACTTTGGCGTGCCGCCCGCCGATCACACCAGCGTGCCGTAAATCGTCAGCAACGCAACAGCCACCACCAGCACCAGCGACGTTCGTTTCGCTAACGCCACGGCAACCCGTGGCGTTTCCACTTTATCAGTGTGTGGATCGCGCGACAGCGAGAACTGGGCCAGGCTGGTCAGCACCTGATACTGCGAACGATGACGGTCGGTCAGCGAGGCAAACCATGCCGGCAACGCTTTCTCGCCGTGTCCCAGCAAGGCGTAAGCGACACCTGCCAGCCGCACCGGGATCCAGTCGAGCACGTGCAGTATGCCATCCACACCCGACTGCGCACGCGCCATCGGCGTGCCCTGTTTTGCCAGCCAGCCCTGCCAGGCGCGTAGGAAAGCATAACCCACCAGCAGCACCGGTCCCCATGCGCCGCCTGCCACCAGCCAGAACATCGGCGCGAGGTAGAAGCGGAAGTTAATCCAGATCAGCGCATTCTGCAGTTCGCGCAGGAATTCACGCTCGCTGCACTCAACCGGCACACCGTGGATCAGAGTCAGCTCTGCCGCCATCGCCTGATGGGCAGCGGCATCATCGTGGCTGGCCGCTTTCAGATAGGTGTGATAGTGCAGACGAACCGATCCCGCCCCGATACATAACAGCCCGATGACGATCCAGAACAGCAGTTGCAGCACGCCAAACAGCAGCCCCTTCAGGCTCCAGACTACCAGTGCCGTCACGGCCATCACCAGCACCGTCATCAGCAGGGTGCGCATCATCGAGAAATGCTGGCGACGACGAAAAAAACGGCTCCAGCCGATGTTCGAGCTGCCAGTGCTCGCCCAGCTTAAACAGGCGCTCCCAGCCTAAAACCAATAACAAGGTAAACAACGTCATACTGACTCCGCAAAAATCACGATTTTTGCTGCGTTAACAGCTGCTTATAGTAGTCCCAGTCAAATGCAGGTCCGGGATCGGTTTTGCGCACCGGCGCGATATCACTGTGTCCGGTAATGCGCGCAGGCGTGATGGGGTAGTGCTGCAACAACACCTGTGTAACCTGTTGCAGTGCCCGATATTGCGCCTCGGTATAGGGTTGGTTATCCGTTCCTTCCAGTTCAATGCCAATCGAGAAGTCGTTGCAGTTTTCCCGGTCTTCGAACTGCGACACGCCTGCATGCCAGGCGCGTTTATCAAACGGCACATACTGCACAATCTCCCCCTCCCGGCGAATCAGGCAGTGCGCCGCCACGCGCAGGCTGGCGATATCTGCAAAATAGGGATGGGCATCCGGCGGCAGCGTACCGGTGAACAGTTTATCGATCCACGGGCCGCCAAATTCGCCCGGCGGCAGGCTGATATTGTGGATCACCAGCAGCGAAGGTGCCTCGTCGTCGGGTCGATCATTGCAATGCGGCGAGGGGACCTGACGCACCCCGGTCAGCCAGCCATCTTCAAGTTTCATGCTGCATTTCCTTGTTCAATCAGGCTGAGAATAGCATGAATAGTAAGGGTTTCTTGCGTCTTAATGCGTCATCAAACTGCGACCCGAACAGCTGTTGTTAAGGATACTAAACAAAATTCTGTTCATCTCTGGTACGCTGCGGCGGTTCAGGCTATTGTGAACGCCTCACTCATCATCCCTTTTTTGGAGTTGATCGCATATGTCTTCGCGTGGTTATGATCCGGACAGTCGCCGCCAGGCGCTGATTAGACGCATTGAAGGTGACATCCCTGAGGCTGTCGCGCGTGCTTTACAGGAAGATCTTGGCGGCGAAATTGACGCCGATCGTGATATCACTGCTCAGCTGTTACCTGCCGAAACGCAGGCCCACGCGCAGGTGATTACCCGTGAGGCGGGTGTTTTCTGTGGTAAACGCTGGGTCGAAGAGGTGTTTATTCAGCTTGGCTCGCACGCGACCCTGACCTGGCATGTGAAAGATGGCGACCGCATCGAGCCTGATCAGCCGCTGTTCGACATCGACGGCCCGGCGCGACTGCTGCTGACCGCTGAACGTACCGCGCTCAATTTTGTCCAGACGCTTTCTGGCGTTGCCACCGAGGTCAGCCGCTATGTAGCGCTGCTGGCGAATAGCCAGACGCAGCTGCTGGACACGCGAAAAACCCTGCCCGGGCTGCGTACCGCGCTGAAATATGCCGTACTGTGCGGTGGCGGCAGTAACCATCGCCTCGGCCTGTCCGATGCCTATCTGATTAAAGAGAACCACATTATTGCCAGCGGATCGATCCGTCAGGCAGTAGAAAAGGCGCAGTGGCTGCAGCCGGATGTGCCGGTAGAAGTTGAAGTCGAATCTCTGGAGGAGCTGGACCAGGCGCTGGACGCAGCGGCGGATATCGTCATGCTGGATAACTTCAGCCTGGATCAGATGCGGACCGCGGTGGAGCGTAATCAGGGGCGGGCGCTGCTGGAAGTCTCTGGCAACGTTACGGAAGCCACCTTGCCTCAGATTGCGCAGACCGGCGTCGATTATGTCTCCGTGGGCGCGCTGACCAAACATGTGCGCGCTCTCGATTTATCGATGCGTTTTCAGCAACAGTAAGAGACCGCGCCGTGTTCCCGCACGGCGTTTTTTGCGATCCCCCTTCCATGACCTTTTCGGCTGCACTGCAAGCCATAAATATGTTCTCGCCCCCTTTTCCATTGTTTCACTCTGCGACTGTGATTCTGCTGCCCGCCTTTTTAGTCTGACGTTTTCTTAATCAGGAGGCGATGTGATGAATTATCAACGCGGATTTACGCTGGTTGAACTGATGATTGTGGTGGGTATCGTGGCGATCTTAAGCGCCATTGGCCTGCCCGCTTATCAAAACTATCTGCAGCGCGCGGCACTTACCGACATGCTGCAAACCATGGTGCCGTACAAAACGGCAGTAGAACTCTGCGCCATGGAGCGCGGCGATCCGGCGCAGTGTCAGGCTGGCGAGCACGGCATTCCTGCCGTCAGAAGCTCACGCTACGTTTCAGCGCTCAGCGTGACCAAAGGCATCATCACCCTGACCGGTCAGGAGAATCTGAAGGGCTTAAGCGTTGAGATGCTGCCGGTATGGGACAGCACGGAAGGCAGCATCAGCTGGCAACGGAGCTGTACCAGCAGCAACATCAGCCTGCGCGACAACTGCCTTGCCCAGTTCCGCTTTGCCGACAAAGGGGCAAATGATGAACAAGCCTGATGCGGCGATTGCGGCATTATGCCAGCGCTACCGCGCTCTGGTGCTGCAGCATGATGCCAGTCAACTGCGGGTCGCCGTGGCGAAAAGCGTGCCGCACGGGCTGGCTGAAGCGCTTAATTTCGCCAGCCAGTGTCAGATTGAGATTGAGTGCTGGCCGCAGGCGCGTCTCGATCAGCTGCAGCACGCCGCAACGCCGCTGTCAGCCCGCGAAGATGCACCGGCAGAGTCAGCCGTTGAGGCAACACAGCAGATACTGCAACAGGCACTGGAACGTCGCGCGTCAGATATTCACATTGAGCCCTGGCGGGAGGGTCTGCGGGTCAGGCTGCGGATTGACGGCGTCCTGCATCCGCTCTCCTCGCTGCCCGCCACCCAGCCCGCGGCACTGCTGGCGCGCCTGAAAATCCTCGGCGGACTGGATATTGCCGAGCGTCGGTTACCGCAGGATGGTCAGTTCAGCCTGGAGATTGCGGGCAAACCGGCCTCGTTTCGCCTCGCTACCCTGCCGATCCATGGCGGTGAAAAGGCGGTGGTGCGGCTGCTGCAGAGTGAAAACGCGGCGTTGTCGCTGGATAAGCTGGGGCTTCCCGCCGCACAGTTACGCCTGATGTGCTCGGCGCTGGCCCAGCCGCAGGGACTGATCCTGGTGACCGGGCCAACCGGCAGCGGCAAAACCTTCACGCTCTACAGCGCGCTGAGTGCGCTGAATACACCAGATAAAAATCTGTGCAGCGTCGAAGACCCGATTGAAATCCCGCTGCCCGGCATTAACCAGACCCAGATTCACAGTAAAACCGGGCTCGACTTCCATCGCGTACTGCGTGCGCTGTTGCGCCAGGACCCGGACGTGATTATGGTCGGCGAAATCCGCGATGCAGAAACCGCCGAGATTGCGGTTAAGGCCGCGCAGACCGGGCATCTGGTGCTCTCCACGCTACATACCAATTCAACTGCCGAGACCCTGACCCGCTTACGCCAGATGGGCATTGCTGGCTATCTGCTGGGATCGGCGCTACGGCTGATCGTCGCGCAGCGTCTGGTGCGAAGGCTCTGCCCGCATTGCCGTCAGCCGGCGCAGGCGGTGGCGCACTATCCTTCCGAACTCTGGCCCGGCACGCTGCAGACCTGGCACGCGCCCGGCTGCGATCACTGTTTCTCGGGTTATTTTGGCCGGCTGGCGCTGTTTGAGCTGCTGCCGATGAACGCCAGACTGCAAAACGCCATTGCGGCAGAGATGCCGCTTGAGAATCTGCTCAGCCTGGCAAAGCAGCAGGGACTGCGTACTCTGCTTGCCTCCGGTCTCGAAGCGGTGAGCCGCGGCGATACCTCGCTGGAAGAGATGCAACGGGTTATCGGGCTGGAAGATGGCTAATCCGGCGCTGTTTCGCTGGCAGGCAGTTGACAGTCAGGGCGCGTTGCAAAGCGGCCAGCTGCTGGCTATCGACAGTGAGAATCTGCTGCTGATGCTGGCACAGCGCGATCTCCTGCCGGTCAGCTGGAAATGCGAAAAGGTCTGGCGACGTTCTGCCTGGACGTGGCAGCATAAAACCGATCTGATACGCCAGCTGGCAACCCTGCTTAAAGCGGGCTTACCGCTGGCGGAGGGGCTGGTTCTGCTGGCGGAGGGGCATCCGCACGCCGGCTGGCGGGCACTGATGCTGGCGCTGCATCATCGGGTGTTGAGCGGTCAGCCTTTTTCACAGGCGCTGCGTGAGTGGCCGCAAATCTTTCCGCCGCTCTATCCGGCCCTGATGGAGGTCGGCGAGCTGACCGGCCAGCTGGATGTCTGCTGCAGCGAACTGGCACAACAGCAGACCCGGCAGCAACAGCTGTGGCAACAGGTGGTGAAGGCGCTGCGCTATCCGCTGTTCATTCTGCTGGTGGCCATAGCTGTCAGCTGTGGCATGCTGCTGTTTGTGCTGCCGGAATTCGTCACAGTGTATGCCTCGTTTGACGCACCGCTACCGGCGTTTACCGCCGCGGTGATGCAGCTCTCCGCTGTGTTGCAGCAGTGGGGACTGTGGTTAGCCAGCGTGCTGTTGCTGGCGCTGACTGGCTGGCAACAGCTGCGACGACGTTCCGCTGGCTGGCAGCGACGGGAGCAGCGTTTTTTTCTCCGCATTCCGCTGCTTGCCGGACTGTGGCGCGGTTCGCAGCTGACGCAGATCTACACCATCCTGCAGCTGACGCAGCATGCCGGACTTACGCTGTTACAGGGACTCGCCGCTGTAGAGGTTACCCTCTCCTCCCTGCTGTGGCGGGAAGCGATTGCTGCGCTGCAGCAGCATATCGCCGCAGGAAAACCGCTGCATCAGGCGCTGGGGCAGCATCCGCTGTTTACTGCACTTTGTGGTCAGTTGATTCGCGTCGGTGAAGAAGCGGGTGCGTTAGATTTGATGCTGGCCAGACTGGCTGAGTGGCATGAAGGAGAGACCCGGCAACGTGCTGACGCGCTGGCTGCCTCACTGGAGCCAATGATGATGGTAGTGATAGGCGGCATTGTCGGTACGCTGGTGATTGCGATGTACCTGCCGGTGTTCGGGCTGGGTGATGTGATGCAGTAAAGGGCGCGTTATGCGCCCTTTACTGTGAAATCAGCTGAGTCACCGATGAAGTCTGTTGAACGACAGCAGGTTAATGGCTGTCGATGCGTGAACATCGATGGACTACTGCTGATGCGCCAGTATCGGAAACCAGGATCGGTGCCTGATTGTATTAACCAACCATCAGCCACTGTCGATCACTCTCCGACGCTTAATCGCTGACAACCGAACAGACTATCGGTTAAACACCCGGTTTTCCTGCTCAGTCACCCGGATAAAAGTGGTGCGCTTGGTCAGTTCCTTCAGACGCTCTGCCCCGACGTAGGTACAGGCTGAACGCAGGCCACCCAGAATGTCGCGTGCCGTATCGGCTACCGGTCCGCGCAAAGGCAGCTTCACGGTTTTTCCTTCCGCCGCACGATACTCCGCAACGCCACCCACGTGACGCTTCATTGCCGACTCTGAACTCATGCCATAAAACAGCATGAAGCTTTCGCCATTCTCTTCGATGACCTTGCCTTCACATTCATCGTGTGCTGCCAGCATACCGCCCAGCATTACAAAGTCGGCACCGCCGCCAAAGGCTTTAGCAATATCACCCGGCACCGCACAGCCACCGTCACTGACAATCTGTCCACCCAGTCCGTGCGCCGCATCAGCGCACTCAATCACCGCCGAGAGCTGTGGGTAGCCCACGCCGGTCTTCACCCGCGTGGTGCAGACTGAGCCAGGGCCAATGCCCACTTTGACGATATCGGCACCAGACAGAATCAGCTCTTCCACCATTTCCCCGGTGACTACATTACCGGCACAGATGGTTTTGCCAGGAAACGCTTCGCGGGCACGCTGCAGAAAATCGACAAAATGCTGCGAGTAGCCGTTAGCCACGTCAATGCAGATAAACTGTAATTTCTCTGACAAGGCCATAATGGCGTTCAGCTTGGTAAAGTCCGCTTCAGAGGTGCCGGTAGAGACCATTACCGCGTTCAGTACCGACGCGGGCACGCGCTGAATAAACGCTCGCCAGTCATCAACGCTGTAATGTTTATGCACCGCCGTCAGGATATTAAAGCTGGCCAGCGCTTCTGCCATCAGAAAGGTGCCAACGGTATCCATATTGGCGGCGATGATCGGGACACCGCTCCAGCTCAGGCCGGAGTGCTTAAAGGTAAAACTGCGCTCCAGCTCAACCTGCGAGCGGCTTTTCAGCGTGGAACGTTTTGGGCGAATCAGAACGTCTTTAAAGCCCAGTTTCAAATCTTCTTCAATACGCATGTGTCATGTCCTGGTGAGTGGCAACGAACCGCAGTTCGCGAAGCCAGCACGGCTCCAGTGACCTTATGATACGCGCCTGCCGTCCGGCGACAAGACTGCGAATTTCACTTTATTTACGCTACAATCCGTAAAATTTAGCTGAGCATTATCGTTGTGATCTGGCCCGCATTTTTGCGTTACTGATCCAGACCATTAACATGAACCTGTGTCCAAAAGAGAAGTCAGATGGGAAATAGGCCCTACACCATAGCGCTGACAGGGGGAATCGGCAGCGGTAAAAGCTCGATTGCCAGACAGTTCGCTGCGCTCGGGGTCGACATTATCGATGCTGACCTGATTGCGCGCGAAGTGGTTGAGCCTGGGACGCCGGCTTTACAGGCGATAGAGGCACGATACGGTGCTGTGATCCTGACCGAACAGGGCACCCTGGATCGTGCACGGTTACGCGATATTATTTTTCAGACGCCGGAAGAGAAAAGCTGGTTAAACGCGCTGCTGCACCCGCTGATTAATGCCCGCACCCAACAGCTGATCGCCGCAGCCTCTTCACCTTACGTGCTGTGGGTGGTGCCGTTGCTGGTGGAAAATCAGTTACAGCACCAGGCTGACCGGGTACTGGTGATTGATGTCGACGAAGCGACACAAATAGCCCGCACTCAGCAACGCGACCAGCTTTCACTCGCTCAGGTGCAACGTATTCTTGCGGCACAGGCCACGCGGCAGCAACGCCTCGCCTGTGCCGATGACATTATTGATAACAGTGGCGAGCCTGAAGATGCATTGCCACAGGTTGCCGGACTCCATCAGCGCTACCTCAGGCTGGCGGCAACGAAACAGGATTAACACCATGAGCACACCCGTTCTGTTTGAACATCCTTTGAATGAAAAAATGCGAACCTGGTTACGGGTTGAGTTTCTGATTAACCAGCTGGATGAGACTACCCCGCTGGATAAAACTGTTAATGCCCTGACCTTTTTTCGTCTGATCGGCGAACTGCTCGATATTTTCGAGCGGGGCGATATGCGTACCGAGTTGTTGAAAGAGCTGGAGCGCCAGCAGCAGAAATTACGTGCCTGGGCTGATGTGCCCGGCGTGGATATGACGCTGGTGGATGCCCTGCGTGAAAAGTTAAAAATGCAGTCAACCCAGCTGATGAATGCGCCGCGGATGGGCCAACAACTGCGGGAAGATCGTCTGATTGCGCTGGTGCGTCAACGCCTGAGCATTCCTGGCGGCTGCTGCAGTTTTGATTTACCCGGCCTGCATATCTGGCTGCATTTACCCCAGGAGGCGCGTGATGCCCAGGTAGAAGCCTGGATGCAGACGCTGGTACCGCTGCATCACGCGCTGGCGCTGATCCTCGACCTGATCCGTCAGTCCGGGGCATTTCGCAACCAGACCAGCCTGAATGGCTTTTATCAGGACAATGCTGAAGGCGCCGACCTGCTCCGCCTGCAGCTGTCGCTGGAGGATGCGCTCTATCCGCAGGTCTCCGGCCATAAAAGCCGTTATGCCATTCGTTTTATGCCGCTTGATAGTGAGCGTGGTGAAGTGCCGGCCCGACTCAACTTTCAACTGGCCTGTTGTTAGAGGTGAATATGCAGCAAGAAGTTATGACCGTCGCCTGTCCTCAGTGCGGCAAAGATGTTATCTGGGATGAACTCAGCCCGTGGCGGCCGTTTTGCAGCAAGCGCTGCCAGCTGATTGATTTAGGTGAATGGGCCGCTGAAGAAAAACGTATTCCCAGCAGCGGCGATCTGAATGACAGCGATAACTGGAGCGAAGAAGACCATTAATTGCCGGATGGGGTGAGTTGCCCCATCCTGTCAGAACTCGCCAGCAATCAGGCGGGCAATCAGCTGATGATTCGCCGGAGGAAACTCTTCGGCGACCAGCGCCTGCTGATCAACCCAACGCTGCGGCTGTCCCTCTTTGCCCCACGGCTCACCCTTCCAGCCTTCGACCAGAAAGAAATGCAGCGTTACCCGCAGATCCTCATAACTATGGTCAGCCTGACCAATCGGACGCGCTTCGGTGACTTCAATGCCGGTCTCTTCCTGCAATTCGCGAATCAGACCCTGCTCGGCGCTCTCACCCGCTTCAATCTTGCCGCCGGGAAACTCCCATTTATTGGCCATATAGGACGTTGCCGCGCGCTGGGCAAGGAAAATTTGTTTATCGGCATTGCGGATAATACCAACCGCGACCTGCAGGTGCTTCATGAAGAATATCCCGGAATTGTTGGTGAATGAGCGGTGAGTTTAAAACAGGGTGTGGCGGAAGTTAACCGCTTTAACCTGCCGCAACCGCGAAACTCAGCTTCTGTCGCGGGCGTGCGGCAGCCAAAAAAAAGGAGCCAGAGGCCCCTTTTTCATCAGCGGTTAGTCTCAGGCCAGGCGGCCGTGACACTGTTTATATTTTTTACCTGAACCGCATGGGCAGGGATCGTTGCGTCCGACTTTGCGTTCGCCACTCTGCTGCGCCAGTGCTTCGGCCGCCAGCGTCTCTTCTTCAACGTGGCTCAGCTGCTGCTGCTGGGCCAGACGTTCAGCCTCTTCACGACGCTGCTGCTCCATCGCTTCAACTTCTTCCGGCATCCGCACCTGGACCTTGCTCAGCGTACTGATCACTTCATATTTCAGTGATTCCAGCATGGCGGCAAACATGGCGAACGATTCCCGTTTGTACTCCTGCTTCGGATCCTTCTGCGCGTAGCCACGCAGATGGATGCCCTGACGCAGATAATCCATCGCCGCCAGATGCTCTTTCCACAGCGAATCCAGCGTCTGCAACATCACGCCTTTTTCGAAGTTACGCATCATCTCAGCACCCACCACCTCTTCTTTGGCGGCATAGTTTTCCATCGCATGGGTCATGATGCGCTCACGCAGCACCTCTTCATGCAGATCGGGCTCTTTGTCCAGCCATTCCGCAATCGGCAGGTTGAGATCGAAGTCAGTACGCAGGCGCTCTTCCAGCCCTGGCACATCCCACATCTCTTCCAGTGACTGCGGCGGAATGTAGGTATCGATGGTCGCTTTGTAGACGTCATGACGGATGCTGTTGATGGTTTCGCTTACGTCTGACACATCCAGCAGTTCGTTACGCTGACTGTAGATGGCACGACGCTGATCGTTGGCCACATCGTCATATTCCAGCAGCTGCTTACGAATATCGAAGTTACGGCTCTCAACTTTGCGCTGTGCATTGGCAATCGCTTTGGTCACCCACGGGTGCTCAATCGCTTCACCCGGCTTCATCCCCAGTTTACGCATCATGTTAGAGACGCGATCCGAGGCGAAAATACGCATCAGCGCATCTTCCATCGACAGGTAGAAACGGGAAGAACCGGCGTCGCCCTGGCGGCCTGCACGACCACGCAGCTGGTTATCGATACGACGCGACTCGTGGCGCTCAGTACCGACGATGTGTAAACCGCCGGACGCCAGTACCGCGTCATGGCGAATCTGCCATGCGGCTTTAATCTCTTCGATCTGTGCTTCGGTCGGGTTTTCCAGCTCGGCCACTTCGGCGTGCCAGCTGCCACCCAGCATGATGTCAGTACCACGACCGGCCATGTTGGTGGCGATGGTAACCGCGCCCGGCTGACCCGCCTGTGCCACGATTTCCGCTTCGCGGGCGTGGAATTTGGCGTTCAGGACGTTGTGTTTAATACCGGCACGTGTCAGTTCGTTAGAGACCACTTCCGATTTCTCAATCGAGATGGTCCCGACCAGCACCGGCTGGCCGTTGGCGGTACGTTCACGAATATCTTCGATGATCGCGTCGATCTTCTCTTTCTCGGTCATGTAGACCAGATCGGCCAGATCTTTACGCACCATTGGACGGTTAGTCGGTACCACAATGGTATCGAGCTTGTAGATAGAGCTGAATTCGAACGCTTCGGTATCCGCGGTCCCGGTCATACCGGCCAGCTTTTCGTAGATACGGAAGTAGTTCTGGAAAGTGATAGAGGCCAGCGTCTGGTTCTCGTTCTGGATCTCTACCCCTTCTTTGGCTTCAATCGCCTGATGCAGTCCGTCTGACCAGCGACGACCCTGCATGGTACGGCCGGTGTGCTCATCAACAATCACCACTTCGCCATCTTTCACGATGTAATCCACATCGCGGGTAAACAGCGCATGGGCGCGCAGCGCCGCGGTAACGTGGTGCATCAGCATAATGTTGGTCGGTGAATAGAGTGATTCGCCGGCTTCCATAATGCCCTGGCTGACCAGCAGCTCTTCCACCTTAACCAGTCCGCGTTCAGACATGTGCGCCTGACGGGCTTTTTCATCCACCCAGAAGTCGCCTTCACCCTGATGGGTTTCAGTGTCTTCTTTATCCTGGCGAATCAGGTGCGGAATGATTTTGTTTACTTTGGTATAGAGCTCAGAGCTGTCTTCCGCTGGCCCCGAAATGATCAGCGGGGTACGCGCTTCATCGATCAGGATGGAGTCAACTTCATCCACCAGTGCGTAGTGCAGTTTACGCTGCACGCGCTCTTCCGGGCTGAAAGCCATATTGTCGCGCAGGTAATCGAAGCCATATTCGTTGTTGGTGCCGTAAGTAATATCAGCGGCGTAAGCTTCACGCTTCGCTACTGCTGGCAGACCCGACATATTGATGCCGACGGTCAGGCCGAGGAACTCAAACAACGGACGGTTATTCTCAGCATCACGCTGTGCCAGATAGTCGTTGACGGTAACCACGTGCACCCCTTTACCGGAGAGCGCATTCAGATAGGCTGGCAGCGTGGCGGTCAGGGTTTTACCTTCACCGGTACGCATCTCGGCGATGCAGCGGTCATTCAGTACCATGCCGCCGATCAGCTGGACATCGAAGTGACGCATGCCGAACACGCGCTTACTCGCTTCACGCACGGTAGCAAAGGCTTCCGGAATCAGACTTTCCAGCGTCTCGCCTTTTTTCAGGCGCTCACGGAACAGTTCGGTTTTGCCTTTCAGTTCATCATCAGAGAGCTTTTCAAAGTCCGGCTCCATCTTGTTGATGACATCCACCACTTTACGCATGCGACGCAGAGTACGATCGTTACTGCTACCAAAAACCTTGGTTAACATTTTGATTAACATAATAAATATATTCTCAATTCAGCCGGATCATTCCGGTCTGCAAAATCTAAACAGAGTGAATAAAACCAAAAATATTAGCAGGACAATCGGGTGGGTCCGGCGCGGATGCCATGAACGCGGGCATGCCATTCAACCCATGAGTGGGTGACAGCCGTAAACAGCGGTGGAGTCGGGGTTGTCTGCGGCACAGCGCGCAACGCAGAGTGTGACGTCAGTAAGTCATGCAGCGAATCGATCAGCGCCAGCTTTTGTGCCGCCAGCGGCAGAGTTTGTTGTTCCGCCTGCGCCTGGGGGGTTAGCGTGAAAGAGAGATGACGAATAACGGTGCGGATGGCGTGCTGGTGCCAGTAATCCACATTGAAACTGGGGCGGCGTGCCGTTTCCTGCAGGCGAATCAGATGATCAAACCGCGCGGCGTTGCCCATGAACAGGCTACTGGCCGGCGATTCAGATGAAGCATTGAGTTCAGAACTTTGCGCACAGGCAGGTAAGCCGAGACTGGCCGCGACCATCCCTAACAGGAGATGAGGCCAGAAATAGCGTCTACCTAATTGTCGCCAGCGCAGAAGAATTCCGATCACAACCTTTCCATCGCGCATGCTCTGTTGCGCTTCCGTTTTCGTTCGCCCGCCGCGAGCGGCAGCGGTATTCAGCCTGTAAAAGCGCCAGAGATAGTATCACTAATGTGGGGCATCCACACCTGGGATTAAAGTGGCGGTGCGAGAAATTGCGCGCGATTGTTCAGCAATTCAGCAAAACAGGCGGCGCGGTACGAGCAGGCTCGACAGCAGCAGCAGGGGCGGGAACCATAAAAAAACGGCTGGCGCCGCTGACCGGAGAGGGTGTCAGCATAACCAGCCGTTTCACGTTCTGAGGTAATTAAGCCAGAACCAGATTCGGTGCTTTGAATGCCAGCGGCAGTTCAGCTTCGTCTTCGAAGGTTGCCCATTCCCAGGCTTCCTGCTTAGCCAGAACCGCTTGCAGCAGCTTGTTGTTCAGCGCATGGCCCGATTTGAACGCGGTGAAGGCGCCAATAATGTTATGACCACACATAAACAGGTCGCCGATAGCGTCCAGCATTTTGTGGCGGACAAACTCGTCCTCAAAACGCAGGCCTTCTTCATTCAGTACGCGGAAATCATCCAGACCTATCGCACAATCTAAGCTACCGCCCAGGCACAGGCCTTTAGACTGCAGATATTCGATTTCACGCATAAAGCCAAATGTACGCGCCCGGCTGATTTGACGAACAAAGGCGTCAGCAGAGAAGTTCATCGCATAACGCTGCGAGCTGGAATCGATCGCCGGGTGTTTGAAGTCAATGGTGAAGTCGAGCGAGAAACCGTTGTACGGTTTGATCTCAGCCCATTTGTCACCCTCTTCCACACGCACGGTCTGCTTAACGCGCACAAATTTCTTCGCGCTGTTGAGCTGCTCGATACCCGCATCCATCAGCAGATAGATAAACGGTGCTGCGCTGCCATCCATAATCGGGATTTCTGGTGCATCGACTTCAACAATAATGTTATCGATCCCCAGACCCGCCAGGGCGGCATTAAGGTGTTCGACCGTTGAAATACGCACGCCTTCATCATTCACCAGGCAGGTACTCAGCATGGTGTCGCGCACGTATTTTGCATCAGCCGGAAAATCTACCGGTGGATTCAAGTCGGTGCGACGATAGATGACCCCGGTATTAGCCGACGCAGGGCGTAATGTCAGTGTGACTTTCTTGCCGGTATGTAAACCGACACCAGTCGCCTGAACAATACGTTTTAGTGTCCTTTGTTTGATCATCGTATTATCTCGCAATATTACCTTTCCGACCGCCAGTATACTTTACCAGCGGGCAGACACTTTAGCACAAAGAGCGGGAGAACCCAATTATAGGGTTAATCCTAGTCGGCTTGCTTACGCAAAAACGCCGGAATATCAAGGTAGTCTGGCTCTTTGTTTGATTGCGCAGCCTGGTCGTTAACCACTTTAGCCGCCGGTTTCTGCTCCTGCGGCAGCGGTGACATACCGTGCTGCTGATAGCGATGATCCATAACCGGCTGGCTGGCTGGCTTATTGGTCACCAGGGTGATTTCCGGACGTTTGTCCATGCCGATACCGGTTGCCACCACGGTGACGCGCAGTTCGTCATTCATTTCTGGATCCAGTGAAGTACCGATCACCACTGTCGCGTTGTCAGAGGCGAAGGCGCGGATAGTGTTACCCACGGTTTCGAACTCATCCAGACGCAGGTCGAAGCCAGCCGTGATGTTGACCAGCACGCCGCGCGCGCCAGACAGGTCGATATCTTCCAGCAGTGGGCTGGAGATCGCCATTTCAGCCGCTTCTTCAGCGCGGTCTTCACCACAGGCAACGCCTGAACCCATCATGGCGTAACCCATTTCAGACATCACGGTACGCACGTCAGCAAAGTCGACGTTCATCAGACCCGGACGGGTAATCAGTTCGGCGATACCCTGAACCGCGCCTTTCAGCACGTCGTTGGCTGCGCCAAAGGCGTCCAGCAGGGAGATGCCGCGACCCAGAACTTTCAGTAGCTTGTCGTTTGGAATAGTAATCAGTGAATCGACATGCTTAGAGAGTTCCGCGATCCCCTGCTCAGCAAACGCCATGCGTTTCTTGCCTTCGAAGTTGAACGGCTTGGTGACAACGGCTACGGTCAGGATACCCAGATCCTTCGCCACTTCCGCTACCACAGGCGCTGCACCGGTACCGGTACCGCCGCCCATGCCGGCTGCGATGAAGACCATGTCTGCCCCTTCCAGCGCAGAACGCAGTGCTTCGCGATCTTCTTCTGCAGAGTTACGGCCGACTTCCGGGTTCGCACCCGCACCCAGACCTTTGGTAATGTTATTACCGATCTGAATCGTCTGGCCGACAGCTGTTTTACGCAGCGCTTGCGCGTCGGTATTCACAGCAAAGAATTCCACACCTTCGATACGCTCGCGTACCATGTGCTCTACGGCGTTGCCACCGCCACCGCCGACGCCGATGACTTTAATCACCGCGTCATTGGTTAATTCCATAGGTTCAAACATGATTTCTCTCCGTTATGTGCCTGTCGCCTGGAGATCACTAAACAAAACAGCATGATCCCCTTTCACAAAAATTAAAACTCTTTTTTCAACCAACTATTGATGCGCTTGAACCAGTTGCCTACGGAAACCCGTTTTTCGGTCTCTGCATCGCCGTTCATGTGCGACTCTTTGCCGTAATGCAACAGTCCCACCGCGGTGGAGTAGTACGACTCCTGCGCATAGTCAGTTAAGCCGGTAATATTCAGCGGTTGTCCGATACGCACCTGCGTATGGAATACGCGTTGCGCACAGGCCGCCAGTCCTTCAATTTGCGCGGCACCCCCGGTCAGGACAATGCCTGCCGCAAGATGATGCTTCACGCCCTGCTGACGCAGTTGTTCCTGTAACTGCAGAATCTCGTCATTGACCAGATTCAAAAGCTCGGTGTAACGCGGCTCAATCACTTCGGCCAGCGTCTGACGCTGCAGGCTGCGCGGTGGACGTCCGCCCACGCTCGGCACTTCAACGTTCTCATCTTTGCCAACAATCGATCCCAGCGCGCAACCGTGACGTACTTTGATCGCTTCCGCATCGGTTGGCGGTGTGCCAAACGCATAGGCGATGTCGCTGGTGACCACGTTGCCTGCATAAGGAATAACCTTAGTGTGCCGTAAAGCACCGCCGGTATATACGGCAATGTCCATTGTACCGCCACCAATGTCGACAACACAGACGCCCAGCTCACGTTCGTCTTCGGTCAGGACGGCAAAACTGGATGCCAGGCCGGCAAAAATCAGTTGGTCAACTTTCAGGCCACATCGTTCAACGGCTTTGACAATATTTTTCGCCATATCATTGTGGCAGGTGATCAGATGCACTTTTGCCTGCATCCGCACCCCGGAAAGACCGACCGGATTTTTGATGCCTTCCTGATAATCGATGGCGTATTCCTGAGGAATAACATGCAGGATGCGATGCTCGTCACGCACACGCACCGACTTAGCGGTATGTACGACGTTCTCTACATCATCCTGAGTCACTTCCTCTTCGGAAATCGGAACCATCCCGATTTCGTTCTGACAACTAATATGTTTGCCCGATAACGCAAGGTAGACGGAGGAAATCTGGCAATCTGCCATCAGCTCAGCCTGATCGATGGCGCGCTGTACGCATTTCACCACCGACTCAAGGTCATTCACGCCACCTTTATCCATACCGCGGGACGGGCAGCTGCCCACCCCAATAATATTGACCATACCATCGGGCAGAATTTCCCCAACCAGGGCGGCAACCTTCGCGGTGCCAATTTCGAGTCCAACTACCAGTTTTCTGTCCGTTGCCTTGATCATTGTTGTTTAGCCTGTGCCTGGTTCTGTTGCTGATTACTGTCCTGTGGCTCCATCACGACCGGCGTCCAGCCAACAGAGGCGCCCGAGTCGTATCGTAAATCCACGTAGCTGATACGTTTGCTCTCGTTCTGACCTTGCTGTTGCAGTACCGGGTAGAGCTCAATAAAGCGGTTCAGACGCTTCATGGTGTCGCTGCGCCCCAGTTCGATGCGCACATCGTCACTGGTGACCAGCTGCCATGAACGCCGGGCCGTCATCGACGCGACCTTCAGGGTAAACTTTCTGGCCTTCAGTACATCGTCCATGCTGTGATAACCCGCCAGCACCTCTTTCTCACTGCCTTCCGGTCCATACAGCATCGGCAGGGTTTCTTTGCCGATATGGTTAGCCGGAACGCTGAAGGAGACGCCATCCGCGTCCACCATATGCAGATCGTTCCAGCGCGCCACCGGTGTATATTCCACCAGATGAATCTTCAGTTCGTCCGGCCACTGTTTACGCACGCTGACCTGCTTAATCCACGGCAGCCGCTCAATCTGCTGCTGCAGAATATCCACGTCCTGCGACATAAACGTGCCCGGCGCGCCAAGTGACAGAATCGCCTGGCGAATGTCATCGTGGGTGGTGTAATGGGTTTGCCCGGTCACCACCAGTTTCGATAACGGCAGGCGTGATGCATCGTTCATCCACTTCAGCACCACCAACCCACCAGAAATCATAATGCCTATCACGATCAGCAAAAAAACGATGCCGAACAGTCGGGCTCCGTTACTGCGCCCGGTGCGTATACGCTCCTGCGGTTCACGGTTTCGAACTCTCATCGCCGCCTGTGACATATCAGTCGGCCAACTCCAGAATATGCGCAACCAGCTGCGCGAAACTCATGCCGGCCTGTTTCGCCGCCATCGGCACCAGGCTGTGGCTGGTCATGCCCGGTGAAGTATTGGCTTCCAGCAGCTGGAAATTGCCCGCACCATCGGCCATCACATCCACCCTGCCCCAGCCGCGACAGCCAAGCGCATGCCAGGCCGCCAGCACCAGTTGCTGCAACTCAGCTTCACGCGCCGGGCTCAGATCGGCCGGACAGATGTACTGAGTATCGTCAGAAATATATTTTGCTTCATAGTCATAGAACTCGCTGGCGCTCTTTATTTCGATAGAGGGCAGGATGCGATCGCCCACAATCGCCACCGTGTACTCCGCGCCACTGAGAAACGCCTCGACCAGTACGTTATCGTCGTGCTCAAAAGCGGTCGCCAGCGCGTCAGGTAAGGCGCTCAGCGCATTGACCCGGCTGATCCCCACGCTGGAACCTTCACAGGCGGGTTTGACGAATAACGGCAGCCCGAGCGCAGCAATGGCCTCTTCCGTCTCTGCATCCAGTCCGGCATCGAACTGCTGGCGCGTCAGCCAGACAAACTGCCCGGAAGGCAAACCGCGCCCCTGCCACAGCAGCTTGGTGCGTAGCTTGTCCATGGTGACCGCTGACGCCATCACGCCGCTGCCGGTGTAAGGCAACTGCAGGAATTCCAGCACCGCCTGTAGCGTGCCATCTTCGCCACCACGGCCATGCAGAGCGATAAACGCTTTGGTAAAGCCCTGCTCTTTGAGCGTCAGTACCGAGACATCGCGGGTGTCGACAGCGTGCGCGTCGATACCGCTTTCACGCAGCCCGGCCAGCACCGCCTGACCAGACATCAGCGACACTTCGCGCTCGGCGGACGTCCCACCCATCAATACGGCAACTTTGTCAGCCATGACGATCCTCCGCTTTACGTTCCGGCTGGAGCTTGCAATCCGCCAGCTTGCGGGCAACCTTGCCGACGTTGCCGGCCCCCTGCACCAGAATCAGATCGTTGCCAGACAGCAGCGGTGCCAGCATTTCTGGCAATGCGTCATGCTCAGGCACCAGAATCGGATCAACCTTGCCGCGATTGCGAATCGCACGGCACAGCGAGCGACTGTCAGCACCAGGAATCGCCGTCTCGCCGGCAGAGTAGACGTCCAGCATCAGCAGGACATCAACCTGTGACAGCACGTTAGCGAAGTCATCAAACAGGTCGCGGGTACGGGTGTAGCGATGCGGCTGAAACACCATCACCAGCTTTTTATCCGGCCAGCCGGCACGTGCCGCTTTAATTGTCGCATCCACTTCGGTCGGATGATGGCCATAATCGTCCACCAGCATCGCACTGCCCGCCTGACCGTTAACCGGTTCGGTCGGGAACTCACCCAACAGATCGAAACGGCGGCCGGTGCCCTGGAAACTCTCCAGCGCGGCCAGAATCGCATTGTCATCAATGCCCTCTTCGCTGGCCACCGCCACTGCTGCTGCCGCGTTAAGTGCGTTATGACGACCCGGCGCATTCAGGGTAATCTGCAGCAGCGGTTTGTCCTGACGGACCAGCGTAAAGTGGCCCTGTGAACCGCGCTGATAGTAATTTTCAATGCGGAAATCCGCATCATCACTGAAGCCATAAGTGGTGATTTGACGTCCCACCCGCGGGATCAGATCACGGATCACCACATCATCCACGCACATCACGGCACGGCCATAAAACGGCAGGTTGTGCAGGAAGTTAATAAAAGTCTGCTTCAGGTTCTCGAAGTCGCCCTGATAGGTATCCATATGGTCGGCTTCGATGTTGGTGACAATTGCCACCATCGGCTGCAGATGCAGGAACGATGCATCGCTCTCATCGGCTTCCGCAATCAGGTAACGACTGCTGCCCAGGCGCGCATGAGTGCCTGCCGCTTTCACCAGGCCGCCATTAACAAAGGTCGGATCAAGACCGCCCTCGGCATAAATACTCGACACCATCGCCGTGGTGGTGGTTTTGCCATGGGTACCCGCAACGGCGATGCCATGACGGAAACGCATCAGCTCAGCCAGCATTTCGGCCCGACGGATCACCGGGATGCGCTGCTCGCGCGCAGCCACCAGCTCTGGGTTGTCCTGCGCAACGGCGCTGGAGACCACCACCACACTGGCGTCGGTCACATTCTCAGGGCGATGGTTGAAATAAATGGTGGCACCCAGCGCAATCAGGTTCTGGGTCACCGGGTTAGGGGCCAGATCTGAACCGCTGATATGGTAGCCTTCATTTGCTAACACTTCGGCAATACCGCCCATGCCAGCACCGCCGATGCCGACAAAGTGGATGTGCCGGACGCGTCGCATCTCGGGCACAATAGTTCGCAGTTTTGCCAATTGTTGTGTATTCATCGCTCTCAATTACCTGCTCTATCAGTTTGTGCTCAACCCGAGCACGGGTCAGACGCGCTGACCGGAATGATTACTTTGCGGCGCGAGCCACTTCCTGCGCGACCCGCTCGGTCGCATCGGGGATCGCAACCTGACGGGCCTGTTCGGCCATCGTCAGTAATGTCGGGCGATCCCAGTGGCGCAGCAGATCCGCTACCGCCTCCGCCGTAAACTGCGGCTGCTCAAAAATTCGGGCCGCGCCCGCTTTCTCCAGCGGCAGCGCGTTCCAGTACTGCTGGCGATCTTTGTGCTGAAACGGCACAAAAATCGCCGGTAAACCGGCAGCAGCCACTTCGCTCACCGTTAAGGCGCCGGAGCGACAAACCACCACATCAGCCCATGCATAGGCTGCGGCCATATCATCAATAAACTCGGTCACCTTGTGCTGGGTCTGGCCGACTTGCTGATAGGCTTTTTCAACTACCGGCAAACCGCCTTTCCCGGTCTGGTGCCACAGCGTGATCTGATCACCCAGTTCAGCGGCAACCTGCGGCAGCGTCTGGTTCAGCACCCGCGCGCCCTGACTGCCACCAACCACCAGCACCCGAATCGGGCCGCTGCGCTGGGCCAGCCGTTCAGCTGGCAGTGGCAGCGCCAGCACGTCGGTACGCACCGGATTGCCGACCACATCCGCCCGGGGGAACGCGCCGGGAAATGCCTGCAACACTTTGGTGGCGATCTTCGCCAGCCATTTGTTGGTCAGGCCGGCAATGCCGTTCTGTTCATGCAGCACCACCGGGATACCGCAACTCCAGGCCGCTAAGCCGCCCGGTCCGGAGACATAGCCGCCCATCCCCAGTACCACATCCGGTTGCCAGGCTTTCATGATGCGACGCGCCTGACGCCATGCGTTGAAGATGCGCAGCGGGGCCAGCAGTAACGCCTTAACGCCTTTGCCGCGCAGTCCGCTGATGCGAATGAAATCGATGTCGATACCGTGCTTCGGCACTAAATCTGCTTCCATACGGTCGGCAGTGCCTAACCAGCGGACCTGCCAGCCCTGCTCCATCAGATGATGGGCAACAGCCAGACCGGGAAAGACATGCCCACCGGTTCCGCCTGCCATCACCATCAATCGCTTACTGCTCATCGACCACCTCGGGTAAACGCCTGCGCTTTTGCCAGACGCGTTTCATAATCTATGCGTAACAAAAAGACGATGGCGGTCGACATAATAATCAGACTCGACCCACCGTAACTGATCAGCGGCAGGGTCAGACCTTTAGTCGGCAGCATACCGGCTGCCGCGCCGACGTTAACCAGGGCCTGAAAGCTAAACCAGACGCCAATTGAACAGGCCAGAAAGCCAGAAAAACGCTGATCCAGCTCCAGTGCACGGCGGCCAATCGACATCGCACGAAAAGCGACGAAGAATACCATTAACAGCGCCATAACCACACCGATGTAGCCGAGTTCTTCACCGATAATCGAGAAAATAAAGTCGGTGTGCGCTTCGGGCAGATATTCCAGTTTTTGCACCGAGTTACCCAGCCCCTGGCCCCAGAATTCACCGCGGCCAAATGCCATCAGCGACTGGGTCAGCTGGTAGCCGCTGCCGAACGGATCTTCCCACGGGTTCCAGAACGATGTGACGCGGCGCATACGGTACGGCTCGGCGATAATCAGCAGCACCACGGCAAAAATGCCGGAGCCGATGATGGCCAGGAACTGCCACAGTTTGGCACCGGCCAGGAAGAGCATGGCCAGCGTGGTGACGAACAGCACCACCACGGTACCGAGGTCCGGTTGCGCCAGCAGCAGCACCGCCAGCACCACCATCACGCCCATCGGCTTACAGAAGCCCCAGAAGTTGTTACGCACCTCTTCCACTTTGCGCACCAGATAGCTGGCGAGATAGCAGAACAGGGTCAGTTTGGATAATTCGGCGGGCTGAATACGCAGCGGGCCGAGGGCGATCCAGCGCGAGGCCCCGTTAACCGAACTGCCGACCACCAGCACAATCAGCAGCATGGCGACAGAGGCCATCAACATCACGTTGCTGTAGCGCTGCCAGAAATCCATCGGCACCCGCAGCGTGACCAGCGCCATGCCGACCGCCAGCGCGATATAAAACGCATCACGCTTGGCAAAATAGAACGGATCATCGTTGAGACGCTGACCGACCGGCATCGAGGCAGAAGTCACCATCACAAAACCAATCACTGCCAGACCTAAGGTCAGCCACAGCAGCGTGCGGTCATACAGCACCAGCGAGGTGTCATCACTCTCGCGCGACCCCATGACCCAATCTTTCAGGCGACCAGAGAAGAAACGCGCCAGACCCGCGCCAGGAATATGCATCAGCTCAGCTCCTTCGCCAGTTGCGCGAACTGTTCGCCACGCTGTTCAAAGTTGCGGAACTGATCAAGGCTGGCACAGGCCGGTGACAGCAGCACCATATCGCCTGACTGCAGCTGCGGGACAATCTGTTCCAGCGCCTGACGCAGGGTTTCGGTGCGCACAGCTATTTCCGGACGCAGCGACGCCAGCGCATCGCCATCGCGGCCAAAGCAGTAGGTCCGCACCTTGTCGCCCTGCAGATAAGGCGTCAGCGGCGAGAAATCGGCTGATTTGCCGTCGCCGCCCAGCAGCAGCCACAGGGTGCCGCTGACCTGCAGGCCATTCAGCGCCGCTTCGGTGCTGCCGACGTTGGTGGCTTTAGAATCGTTGATCCAGCGCACGCCCTGATGCTCATGCACCAGCTGGAAGCGATGCGCCAGGCCATTAAACTGGGTTAATGCAGCCAGGCTGGAAGCGCGCGGCAGTCCTACCGCATCGGCCAGCGCCAGCGCCGCCAGCGCGTTGGTGTAGTTGTGTTGTCCCACCAGCTTCATTTCAGCGGTGTTCAGCACCTTCTCGCCTTTCACCCGCAGCCAGACATTGCCCTGCTGCTTATTGAGATGATAGTCACCGAAGTCAATGCCAAAGCTGACGCAACGCGCATCTGCGCCGCGTACCGGCATGGTCAGCGCATCATCGGCATTGACGACGCAGACCTTCGCATTTTCATAAATGCGCAGTTTGGCGGCACGATACTGCTGCATGCCCAGCGGATAGCGGTCCATATGATCTTCACTGACGTTAAGTACCGTCGCTGCCGCCGCTTTCAGACTGTGGGTGGTTTCCAGCTGGAAGCTGGAGAGTTCCAGCACATAAAGCTGTGCCGGTGACTGCAACAGGCTGAGCGCCGGTAAGCCGATATTGCCGCCCACGCCGACCTGCCAGCCGGCCGCTTTCGCCATCTCACCCACCAGCGTGGTCACGGTGCTTTTGCCGTTGGAGCCGGTAATCGCCACGATCGGTGCCTGGGCTTCACGGCAGAACAGCTCAATGTCACCAACGATTTCAATGCCGGCTTCTACCGCTTCGCTCAGAATAGGATGGGCCAGCGCGACGCCCGGGCTGGCGACAATCAGGTCGGCATCCAGCAGCCAGTCGCCGTTAATGCCACCCAGATGGCGTTCCACCTGCGCCGGCAATTTATCCAGCCCCGGCGGCGACACACGGGTGTCCATCACGCGAGGCGTTACGCCCTGCGCTAAAAAGAAATCAACACAGGAGAGACCGGTCAGGCCTAACCCGATGATGACCACTTTTCTTCCCCGATAGTCAGCCATGATTAACGCACCTTCAGCGTGGCCAGGCCAATCAGCACCAGCATTAGCGAAATAATCCAGAAGCGCACAATGACGCGCGGTTCCGGCCAGCCCTTCAGTTCATAGTGGTGATGGATCGGCGCCATGCGAAAAATACGCTGGCCGCGCAACTTAAACGATCCCACCTGCAGGATCACCGACAGCGTTTCAACCACGAATACGCCCCCCATGATCACCAGTAAAAACTCCTGACGCAGCAGCACTGCAATGGTGCCCAGTGCGCCGCCTAACGCCAGCGAACCCACATCGCCCATAAAGACCTGAGCCGGATAGGTGTTGAACCACAGGAACCCCAGCCCTGCCCCGACGATGGCGGTACAGACAATCACCAGCTCACCGGCATGACGCAAATAAGGAATGTGCAGATATTCGGCAAACTTCACGTTCCCGGTTGCCCAGGCCACCAGCGCGAAGCCCGCCGCAACAAATACCGTTGGCATAATTGCCAGCCCATCAAGGCCATCGGTCAGGTTGACGGCGTTGCCGGTGCCGACAATCACAAAGTAGGCCAGCAGCACATAAAACAGCCCCAGCTGCGGCATGATGTCTTTGAAAAACGGCACCACCAGCTGCGTCGCGGGGGTATCTTTGCCGGCCACGTACAAGGCAAACGCCACGCCGAGCGAAATCACCGACATCCAGAAATATTTCCAGCGGGCGATCAGGCCTTTAGTATCTTTGCGCACCACTTTGCGGTAGTCGTCGACAAAACCGATGATGCCAAAGCCGATCAGCACCACCAGCACGCACCAGACATACGGATTTGACGGATAAGCCCACATCAGCACCGAAATGGTAATTGAGGTGAGGATCATGATGCCGCCCATGGTCGGGGTCCCGCGCTTGCTGAAGTGCGATTCCGGGCCATCGTTACGGACTACCTGTCCAATCTGCAATTTCTGCAGCCAGGCAATCAGGCGCGGTCCCATCCACAAAGAGATAAATAACGCGGTCAGCAGGCTGACAATGGCGCGAAACGTCAGATACGAAAAGACGTTAAAGCCCGAATAAAAAGCGACCAGATGCTCGGCCAGCCAAACTAACATGTTCCTTTCTCCTGTAAGCTCTGTACTACCTGCTCCATGGCGGCACTACGCGAGCCTTTAATCAATACAGTGATTTCTTTGTGTTCGGACAACAGCTGACGTAAACGTTCAGTCAGCGCGGTTTTATCGCTGAAATGTTCGCCAACGCCGCTGCTTTCGCTGATCAACTGGCTGACGCTTCCCACGCTCAGGACCTTATCGATACCGGCAGCACGCGCCGCCAGCCCGACTTCACGGTGACACTGTTCGGTCTCTTCACCCAGCTCCGCCATATCGCCGGTGACCATCACCCGATAACCCGGCATTTCTGACAGCACCTGCGCCGCAGCGGTCATCGATCCGACGTTGGCGTTATAGCTATCATCCAGCAGCAGCTGGTGGGCAGATAAACGTATCGGGAACAGGCGGCCCGGCACCGACTGCAGCGTTTTCAGCCCTTGCTGTATCGCACTCAGCGGAGCATCAACCGACAGCGCCAGGGCCGCCGCCGCCAGCGCGTTGGCGACGTTATGCCGTCCCGGCAGCGGCAGCGTAATCGCCACCTCACCGCGCGGCGTCACCATCACAAAGTGGGTGCCATCATGCGCAATGCTGATATCACGGGCAGAGAAATCACATCCGGCCGCCTGCGGCGAAAAACGCCACACCGTCTGGCCCTGCAGGTGCGCCTGCCAGTTCGGCCAGTCATTGCTATCCGCATTGAGGATCGCCGTGCCGTTGGCCGGCAATCCCATAAATATTTCGCCCTTGGCTCTAGCGACGCCTGCCAGCGAGCCAAACCCTTCCAGATGCGCCGCCGCCAGGTTGTTGACCAGCGCGCTCTCCGGCCGCACCAGTTCGGTGGTGTAAGCGATCTCGCCCTGATGATTAGCACCCAGCTCAATCACCGCGTACTGATGATCTTTGGTCAGACGCAGCAGCGTCATCGGGACGCCAAAATCGTTGTTGAGGTTACCGGCGGTATACAGGGTTTCACCGCACTGGCGCAGGATCGCTGCGGTCATTTCTTTGACCGAGGTTTTCCCGGATGAGCCGGTCAGTGCCACGACCCGGGCTGTCGCCTGCTGGCGTACCCATGCCGCCAGCTTGCCAAAGCCGAGTCGGGTGTCCTCAACCACCACCTGCGGAACGGCGACAGGTAAATGCTGACTCACCAGCAGCGCCTGCGCGCCGTTAGCAATCGCATCACCCACAAAGTCATGGGCATCAAAACGTTCGCCGACCAGCGCGATAAACAGGCTGCCTGCCGTCACTTTACGGGTGTCGGTGGTGACGTCAGCAACGGTTAAATCACTGCCATACAGCGTGCCGCCGGTGATTTCAGCGAGCGTACGTAAGGAAACCGGGATCATGCCGCGCCTCCCAGCAGCGCCGCTACCGTGGCGCGATCGGAGTAATCCAGCCGGCGATTGCCGATGATCTGGTAGTCTTCGTGGCCTTTACCCGCCACCAGCACGATATCGTCCGGCTGCGCCTGCATGATGGTGTTGGTCACCGCCTGTGCGCGGCCTGAGACCACGCGGGCGCGACCCGGGTCCAGCAGGCCGGTCAGAATATCTTTCACAATCGCCTGCGGATCTTCACTGCGCGGATTGTCATCGGTGATCACCACCACATCAGCGAATTGCTCAGCGATGGCGCCCATTAACGGACGTTTGCCTTTATCACGATCGCCGCCGCAGCCAAACAGGCACCACAGTTTTCCTGTGCAATGCAGGCGTGCGGCTTCCAGCGCTTTTTCCAGCGCATCCGGGGTGTGGGCATAATCAACCACTACCGTCGGTTTGCCGGCAGCACTAAATACTTCCATCCGGCCGTTGACCGGCTGCAATTTCGCTGCTGCGTTGATCAGGGCGTCAAGCGGATAGTCAAGCGCCAGCAGCGTCGCCAGCGCCAGCAGTAAGTTGCTGACGTTGAATGCTCCCATCAGACGACTGTCGATCTCGCCTTCACCCCAGCTGGAGCTGAAGCGGATATGCGCGCCATTATCGTGATACTGCACCGCGTCGGCTTTCAGCCAGCGCCCGCGACAGCCAGGCTGTAAATTATTTTCCATCGTCACGGCAACCGCATCAGGCAGGCTGGCCAGCCAGCGACGACCGACTTCATCATCGGCGTTCAAAATCGCCTGACCAACCTGATGCTCAGAGAACAGCAGCCATTTGGCGGACTCATAGCGCTGCATATCGCCGTGATAATCGAGATGATCGCGGCTGAGATTGGTGAACACGGCGGCCGCAAACGGCAATGCCGCAACACGGTGCTGAACCAGCCCGTGGGAAGAAACCTCCATCGCGGTCAGCGTGGCACCTTGTTCCGCCAGATCGTACAGCAGATGCTGAACATCGACCGCCGAGCCGGTGGTGTTTTCCGCCGGCGTAAGCTGGCCGATCAATCCGTTACCCACCGTTCCCATCACTGCACTTGTTTCGCCCAGCAGGCTGGCCCACTGCGCCAGCAGCTGGGTGGTGGTGGTTTTTCCGTTGGTGCCGGTGACGCCGATCAGCGTCTGTTTTTCGCCCGGCTGCTGGTAGAAACGTCCGGCTAAGGCCGAAAGACGCTGATGCAACTGCGTCAGATAGATAACCGGTACGCCGTGCATTTCACGGATTTCACCGTCGGCCGCTTCTCCTTCGGCTTCGGCCACAACGGCGGCAACGCCTTGTGCAATCGCCTGCGGAATAAAACGGCGTCCATCAGCCTGATGGCCTGCAACAGCGACAAACAGATCGCCGGATGCCGCAGTACGGCTATCCAGTGTCATGTCACGCAGTGGACGCGCCGGCGCGCCTGGCACCCATGGGCCGAGTAAGTCGCGCAGGTTACGATCTGTCACTTGATTCCTCACTTCTGTTAGTCACCATCTCGTTCTTGTCATTGGTCGGTAAGGCATCCGGCTCGATGTTCATGGTGCGCAGTACGCCGCCCATGATGGCACCAAATACCGGCGCAGAAACCGCACCACCGTAGTACTTGCCGGCCTGGGGATCGTTGATCACCACCACCAGCGCGAATCGAGGATGACTGGCAGGCGCAACACCTGCGGTATAAGCAATGTATTTGTTGACGTAACGTCCATCCGGCCCGACCTTTTTGGCGGTACCGGTTTTGATGGCGATGCGATAGCCTTTAATCGCCGCTTTCACCCCACCGCCACCGGGCAGCGCCACGCTTTCCATCATGTGCATCACGGTTTTAACCAGTGACTCATCGAAAACGCGTTGTCCCGCGACAGGGGGATCGACCTTCGTGATCGACAGCGGGCGGTTAATACCGTAGCTGCCAATGGTTGCGTAGACTCGCGCTAACTGTAACGGCGTTACCATTAGCCCGTAGCCGAAAGAGAAGGTGGCCCTCTCTATGTCAGACCACCGTTGTTTTTGAGGGTATAAGCCACTGCTTTCCCCGACCAGCCCCAAATTGGTCGGTTTGCCCAGCCCAAAGCGCGCGTAAGTATCTACCAGCGCTGAGGAAGGCATCGCTAACGCCAGACGTGAAACCCCGACGTTACTCGATTTCTGTAAGACCCCGGTCAGGGTCAGTTCGCTGTAGCGCGCCACGTCTTTGATCTCATGACCATTGACGCGGTACGGCACGGTATTCAGTACGCTGTTCTCTTTGACCACGCCGCGCTGCAGCGCGGTCATCACCACCATCGGCTTGACGGTAGAGCCCGGCTCGAAGATGTCGGTAATGGCGCGGTTACGCATCAGATCTTTCGGCGTGTTGCTGAGGTTATTCGGGTTGTAAGCCGGGCTGTTGGCCATCGCCAGCACTTCGCCGGTATTCACGTCCACCAGCACCGCAGTGCCCGATTCAGCTTTGTTAAAGGCGACGGCGTTATTCAGTTCGCGATAAACCAGCGCCTGTAAGCGCTCATCAATGCTCAGGGTCAGGTTATGCGCGGCGCGGCTATCAACCGAGGAGATATCTTCGATGACCCGACCAAAACGGTCTTTACGCACCGTTCGTTCGCCCGGCGCACCGGTCAGCCATTTATCAAAACTTTTCTCAATCCCTTCAATGCCCTGACCGTCGATATTGGTAAAACCAATCAGATGAGACGTGACCTGCCCCGCCGGGTAGTAACGGCGTGACTCTTCACGCAGATGGATACCGGGCAGTTTCAGTTTTTTGACGTACTCGCCGATGGCCGGATTAACCTGGCGCGCCAGATAGACAAAGCGGCCTTTGGGATTGGCATTAACCCGCGCGGCCAGCTGGTCGAGCGGAATCGAAAGCGCATCCGACAGCGCCTTCCAGCGGCTGTCCAGCGTGACGCCGCCGCCGGCATGCAGCTCTTTGGGATCGGCCCAGATAGCGTTAACCGGCACGCTCACCGCCAGCGGTCGTCCGGCGCGGTCGCTAATCATGCCGCGTGACGTCGGCACCGCCTGAACGCGCAGCGAGCGTAGATCGCCCTCTTTCACCAGCTTGTCAGGATTAATCACCTGCAGCCAGGCAACACGCGACAGTAATCCTCCCAGCGCCAGCAAAATACAGCCGCACAGCAACGCAAAACGCCAGCTTACAAAGCTGGCCTTATCTTCCGGTTTCTTCAACTTCAGCGTTCTGCCTGCGCCGCTCATTCGCTATCTGAGGTCCTTATTTCTGCACCACAATATTTTCTTGTGAAGGATCAACGTGCTGCAATTGCAGCTTCTCGGTTGCGATTCGTTCAACACGACTGTGATCGCCCAGGGCGTTTTCTTCGAGGATCAGGTTGCGCCATTCGATATCCAGCGCATCCCGCTCCAGTACCAGCTGTTCACGCTGCGCCGTCAGCAAGCGAGTTTTGTGCGTGGTGGTGACCACCAGTACCGCAGAAACCAGCACGGCGATCAGCAGCAACACTGGAATCTTGCCTTTTCGCAGCAGATCGCCGCCAATCACGCCAGGCAGGCTGTGGCGCTCATTGCCGATCATGCGTCGGTCTTCTCCGCGATACGTAACACCGAGCTGCGGGCACGTGGGTTCTCAGCCACTTCAGCCTCGCCCGGCGACAGTTTGCCCAGCAGCTTCAGTTCTCGTCCGCCCAGCGCACGTAACTGCTGTTCCGTCATCGGCAAGCCGGCGGGGACCTGCGGCCCGCGGCTCTGATCGCGCATAAAGCGCTTCACCAGCCGATCTTCCAGTGAGTGGAAGCTGATTACCGACAGACGTCCCTGCGGCGCCAGCACCTCAACCGCGCCTTTCAGCGCAATGTCGATCTCTTCCAGCTCACTGTTGATCCAGATACGAATCGCCTGGAAGCTGCGCGTCGCCGGATGCTTAAATTTATCTTTCACCGGCGTGGCGATGGCGATCACCTCAGCCAGCTCTTTGGTGCGGGTCATCGGCTGCTCGCGGTTGCGCTCAACAATGGCGCGGGCGATACGTTTAGCGAAACGCTCTTCACCATAAGTCTTCAGCACGAAGGCGATATCGGCCTCTTCGGCATGGAGCAACCACTCAGCGGCAGAATGGCCGCGCGACGGGTCCATTCGCATATCCAGTGGTCCGTCGCGCATAAAGGAGAAGCCGCGTTCAGCATCATCCAGCTGCGGCGACGACACGCCTAAATCCAGTAAAATGCCGTCAATTTTGCCGACTAATCCCAGCTCAGAAACGTACTCCGCCAGCGCGGAAAAAGGACCATGAATAATCGAGAAACGCGGATCGGTGATCTCAGCGGCCGCGGCAATAGCTTGCGGGTCACGATCGATAGCGATGAGCTTTCCCTTCGCGCCAAGCTGCGAAAGAATTAAGCGCGAATGACCGCCACGACCGAATGTGCCGTCGATGTAAATCCCGTCTTCCCTGATATTGAGGCCGTTAACCGCCTCATCCAACAGCACGGTGGTATGTTTAAAATTTTCCTGCATAGCTATAGCGACAAGTCCTGCAACCGCTCAGACAAAGGTTCCTGAGCCGACTGTTCTGCGTCAATATCGTCCCTGACTTGTTGATACCAGGTCTGTTCATCCCACAGTTCAAACTTGTTGAACTGTCCAACCAGCATCACTTCTTTAGTTAATTTCGCGTGCTGGCGAAGCGTATTCGCCAGCAACAAGCGGCCTGCATTATCCATCTGACACTCACTGGCATGGCCCAGCAACAGGCGCTGCACGCGGCGCTCAAGCGGGTTCATACTGGATAAGCGGGCCAGCTTTTTTTCAATGATTTCCCATTCGGGCAGGGTATAAAGCAACAGGCATGGCTGGTGGAGGTCGATGGTACAGACCATCTGCCCCTGAGACTCACTGTTCAGTAAATCGCGATATCGCGTTGGTACTGCGAGCCGCCCTTTACTGTCGAGATTGACTAACGTTGCTCCGCGGAACATGCCAGCCTTACCCCCTGGTCACCCATTTACGCCACTTTATCCCACTTTTTACCACGAAACGAGTTTAAGGACCCGATGAAATCCTTGTCAAGCCGGAGCGGCAGCTCAATATCACTATTTGCAGGCCGCTGAATTAGCCTCTGGCGAGGATATATTCAAATAAAAGACAAAAATAAAAATTAAGCTGATGAATACCTGAATAAAAATAGCGGCACGGGGAAAAACGGCTAAAAATGAAACAATGTAAAGCGCAAAATATTTATCGCAGTTTCTGAGACAGCGGCGGCATTTTAGGGGATTTCCGAAAGGAAGCCCAGCGGCTTGAGGCGGGACGGGAAAAGAGGGTTTGCTGAAGTTGTAAACAATTAATAAAAAATAAAGCTTTTTGATTTGTTAGTTTCGGTGAGCAGAATTTACGCTTTTTTACCTCTAAGCGCTTTTATAATCGGCCAGAAGCGGCAATTTAAAACAGACGGGCAGCTTAATACTGCCCGTCACTCATTTAACTTTGCGGCTTAATTGGCCGCGACGGTATAAATTACGCCGGATGCGGGTTAAACCCGGTTTTGGTTTTCTCGGTTCGTCTAAAGAGGCTAAAACTAATTCCAGCACCCGCTCGGCGACGTCACGATGGCGCTGCCCCACCGCCAGCACCGGACACTCAAGAAAGTCCAGTAATTCGTGGTCGCCAAATGTGGCGATAGCCAGCTCGGTCGGGAGCCGCCCGTCACGTTTCAGCGTCACATCCATCACGCCCTGCAGCAGGCCAAATGAGGTGGTAAACAGCGCCTCCGGCATCGGGTGATCTTCAAGGTACTTTTCAAATTGCGCCGCCGCAGCGGTACGCTCAAAACTGTTGCAGTAGATGTAGTCAATCGGACGGTTGTCCTCTTTCCACGCATCGCGGAAGCCCATTTCACGCAGAAAACTGACTGAAAGCTCGGGCAGCGCGCCGAGAAACAGCACATTTTTAACCTCAAGCTGACGTAATTCCGCAGCCAGCATATAGGCATCATCCTGATCGGCACCCACCACGCTGGTGAAATGCTCACGATCGAGGGCGCGGTCTAAGGCGATGATCGGCAGGGGATCGTTGATCCAGCGCTGATAAAACGGGTGTTCTGGCGGTAATGAGGTAGAAACGATGATTGCATCGACCTGCCGTTGCAACAGATGCTCAATGCAGCGCATCTCATTATCCGGTTGATCTTCCGAACAGGCGATCAGCAACTGATAACCCCGCTGTCGTGCCTGACGCTCAAGATAATTCGCGATGCGGGTATAGCTGGTATTTTCCAGATCGGGAATCACTAAGCCAATGGAGCGCGTGCGCCCGGCACGCAGCCCCGCCGCCACCGCGTTAGGGTGGTAATTGTGCTCACGCACCACCGCCATTACTTTCTCAACGGTTTTGTCGCTGACACGATACTGCCGCGCTTTGCCGTTAATGACATAACTGGCCGTGGTACGCGACACGCCTGCCAGACGCGCAATTTCATCCAGTTTCACGATAACCCTCAATCGAAGCCGTTCATACGACAAAAAATAGCCGCAGTTAAGCTATGGACAACTCATGGTTATCATCTAACAGCAGAAAAGTGCGCGGAGCAAATGCTTTTCTGAATGTAGCTGGTCTGGCGCATAAAAAATAAAAAAAACCCGGCATTTCGCCGGGTTAGAGTCATCCTGAGTGATTACGCTGCGTGATTAACGCATGATGCGATCGCCGCGTGACACGCCGACGATTCCCGAGCGCGCCACTTCGACAATCTCCGCCACATCGCGCACGGTATTCAGGAATGCGTCCAGTTTGTCGCTGGTGCCGGCCAGCTGAACCGTATACAGCGTTGGGGTCACGTCGATAATCTGGCCACGGAAGATCTCCGCGTTGCGCTTCACCTCTTCCCGACCGTAGCCATTGGCCTGAATTTTCACCAGCATGATTTCACGCTCAACGTAGGCGCCCTGCCCCAGTTCGGTTACGCGCAGCACATCAACCAGCTTGTGCAGCTGCTTTTCGATCTGCTCCAGTACCTTCTGATCGCCGACGGTCTGAATCGTCATGCGCGACAGCGTCGGATCGTCCGTTGGCGCCACGGTCAGGCTTTCGATGTTATAGCCGCGCTGTGAGAACAGGCCGACCACGCGGGATAATGCGCCGGATTCGTTCTCCAGCAGAACCGATAAAATGCGACGCATAGTTATGTCCTCTCCGTTTTGCTTAACCACATCTCATCCATGCTGCCACCACGAATCTGCATCGGGTAAACGTGCTCGCTGCCATCGACGGTGACATCCACAAACACCAGCCGTCCCTGCGCCAGCGTTTCCAGCGCCAGCGTCAGCTTCTCTTCCAGCTCCGCCGGATGCTCAATGGCGATGCCGACATGCCCATAGGCTTCAGCCAGACGAACAAAATCAGGCAGCGATTCCATATAAGACTGGGAGTGACGGCCGGAGTAGATCATGTCCTGCCACTGCTTCACCATGCCAAGAACACGATTATTCAGGCTCAGCACCAGCACCGGCAGATTGTACTGCAGCGCGGTCGACAACTCCTGAATGTTCATCTGGATACTGCCGTCGCCGGTGACGCAAATAACCGTCTCATCCGGCAGCGCCATTTTCACGCCGAGCGCAGCAGGCAGACCAAAGCCCATGGTGCCGAGACCGCCAGAGTTGATCCAGCGACGCGGCTTATCGAACGGGTAGTACAGCGCCGCGAACATCTGATGCTGGCCGACGTCAGAGGTAACATAGGCATCGCCTTTGGTCAGGCGGTAGATGGTTTCAATAACCGCCTGCGGCTTGATTTTCGCACTGCTGCGATCAAATTCCAGGCACTGACGGCTGCGCCAGCTTTCAATTGATTGCCACCAGTCACGCAGGCTGTCGAGCGGCTGCTTGCTGTCAGTCTGGGCCAGCAACTCCAGCATCTGCTGCAGCACCTGGCGGGCATCGCCCACGATCGGAATATCGGCCGCCACCGTTTTCGAGATGGAGGTAGGATCGATATCGATGTGCATTACCGTGGCATCCGGGCAATATTTTGCCAGGTTGTTAGTGGTACGGTCATCAAAGCGAACCCCGACGCCAAAAATCAGGTCGGCATTGTGCATCGTCATGTTGGCTTCGTAGGTGCCGTGCATCCCCAGCATGCCGACGCATTGACGGTGAGTGCCAGGAAACGCGCCCAGCCCCATCAGCGAGGTAGTGACCGGGATATTCAGGCTCTCCGCCAGCTGCAGCAGTTCCGCCTCACAGCCTGCGGTAATCGCGCCGCCACCGACGTAGATCACCGGCTTATGAGCCGCCAGCAGCGTATTCAGGGCGCGTTTAATCTGCCCTTTATGCCCCTGAATCGTTGGATTATAAGAGCGCATGCTCACTTCATCCGGCCAGTGATAAGGCAGCTTATTTGCCGGATTAAGAATATCTTTTGGCAGATCGATCACCACCGGGCCCGGACGTCCGCTCGACGCCAGCCAGAACGCCTTTTTCAGCACGGTCGGGATCTCTTCGGTGTTTTTCACCAGGAAACTGTGTTTCACCACCGGACGCGAAATGCCGACCATGTCGCACTCCTGAAAGGCGTCATAGCCAATCAGCGACGAAGGCACCTGTCCCGACAGGATCACCAGCGGGATTGAGTCCATGTACGCGGTAGCGATACCGGTAATCGCATTGGTGGCACCGGGCCCTGACGTCACCAGCACCACGCCGACTTCGCCGGTCGCGCGCGCCAGGCCATCAGCCATATGCACCGCGCCCTGCTCATGACGCACCAGTACGTGGTCGATTCCCCCGACCGTTTGCAGCGCGTCGTAAATATCCAACACCGCGCCACCCGGATAACCGAATACCTGCTTAACGCCCTGATCGATTAACGAACGGACGACCATTTCGGCTCCTGACAACATCTCCATCTTCTGCCTCCAGGCGTGAGGGCCAGGCTGCGTTAACGCGCGGGGTGCGTTACGTCATCCAGGCACCTGCTTTGCCAATGTAAGATCAAAACCTTATGTTTATGCCAGCAGGACGGAACGCGTTCCGCCCTGCTGATACAGAGAAATCTGTTGAGTTCATTGTTTTGAGAGTAGGACGTTTACCATAACCGCAGTTAACCTGGCAGGCAAACCGCAAACTCGCGCAAATTAAACGGCACCAACGTAAAGGCTCTGCGCGATAAGAAAGGGCTGCGCGGAATACACTAATTACGTCGCACAACCGCAGAGGAAAATGCTGGCGATGAAATTATTTTCAGCGTGATCTAAGAAATAGCGAAAAGTTATTGCCGCTTACCGCAGCCCACAATTTGCTGTGGCATTTCTTTTCTGGCGTAATTAACCTAAAAATCATTAAAGTTCACACGATTATGCTAAAGCAGCGAAAATAAATCCGGTCATTCAGACTGAGGGATTAATTTTAAAATACTTAAATATCAAACAATTAATCAAGCATCAGCAGAGTCCTTTCCGTTACCAATCGCCCGTTTTAACCCGCGCTGCGTGCGCAGTTGTTCAATACGCTGGCTGACCGATATCTGACAGAATATTTTCCTTATTTACCCGCTGAAATAGCCCTGCATTGAAGGTTGACATCCCACAGGGATTCCAGTACCAATATGTGCAGCACAAAATTTTATGAGGTTTGAATCCATGTTTCGTTCTTCTCGCCTACTCGGTCTACTACTAAACGCATTCAGTTTGCGCGGTAGACTTGTGGGCGGAATCAAACACTGATTCAAACCTGCTGAAAGTTAAAAACCCGCGCCTGTCGCGGGTTTTTTTATGCTCGTTGCAAGGCAAGAAATGCATAAGGATGAATACGATGAGCCAGCAAGTCATTATTTTCGATACCACTCTGCGCGACGGTGAGCAGGCATTACAGGCCAGCCTGAGTGTGAAAGAAAAATTGCAGATTGCGTTAGCGCTGGAGCGCATGGGCGTGGACGTAATGGAAGTCGGTTTTCCGGTTTCCTCACCCGGTGATTTTGAATCTGTACAGACCATTGCGCGCACCATCAAAAACAGCCGGGTTTGCGGTCTGGCACGCTGTGTAGAAAAAGATATCGACGCCGCCTACGAATCACTGCGGGTTGCCGACGCCTTCCGTATTCATACCTTTATCGCCACTTCACCGATGCACATCGCCACCAAACTGCGCAGCACGCTGCCCGAGGTCATTGAGCGTGCAGTGAAGATGGTGAAACACGCCCGTAACTACACCGACGATGTTGAGTTTTCCTGTGAAGACGGTGGCCGTACCCCGATTGACGACCTGTGCCGGATGGTCGAAGCGGCCATTAATGCCGGTGCCCGCACCATCAACATCCCGGACACGGTCGGCTATACCCTGCCGGGTGAATATGCCCACATCATCAGCCAGTTGATTCAGCGCGTGCCGAACATCGATAAAGCGATTCTGTCAGTGCATACCCATGATGACCTGGGCATGGCGACCGGTAATGCGCTGGCTGCGGTGCAGGCGGGCGCCCGCCAGGTTGAAGGCACGCTGAATGGATTGGGTGAACGTGCCGGTAACTGTGCGCTGGAAGAGGTGATCATGGCGATCAAAACCCGCCAGCAGATCATGAACGTCCACACCAATATCAATCATCAGGAAATCTACCGCACCAGCCAGATGGTCAGCCAGATCTGCAATATGCCGATCCCGGCCAACAAAGCGGTGGTTGGCTCCAACGCCTTTGCCCACTCCTCTGGTATTCACCAGGATGGCGTGCTGAAGAACCGCGAGAACTATGAAATTCTGACCCCTGAATCGATTGGCCTGCACAAAATCCAGCTCAACCTGACCTCACGTTCTGGCCGTGCGGCGGTTAAACACCGTATGGAAGAGATGGGCTATGCCGAGCACGATTACAATCTGGATACCCTGTACGACGCCTTCCTGAAGCTGGCTGATAAAAAAGGTCAGGTATTTGATTACGACCTGGAAGCGCTGGCCTTCATCAATAAACAGAATGAAGAGCCGGAATATTTCCAGCTGAACGAATTTAACGTCCAGACCGGTTCGAGCATCACCGCCACGGCCTCGGTCAATCTGGGCTGCGGCGAGAGTATCAAATCAGATGCCGCCACCGGCAATGGTCCGGTTGACGCGGTTTATCAGGCGATCAATCGCATCACCCAGCTGGATGCAGAACTGGTTAACTACAAACTGACCGCCAAGGGCCACGGCGAAAATGCGCTGGGTCAGGTAGATATCGTGGTGAGCTACAACAACCGTAAGTTCCACGGTGTCGGTCTGGCGACTGATATCGTCGAATCGTCCGCCAAAGCGATGGTTAACGCCCTGAATAACATCTGGCGTGCCAGACAGGTTGAACAAGAATTGCAGCGCAAATTTAAAGATCAGAAGGAAACGGTATAACTATGTCCAGCTCTTCCCATATTGCAGTTTTACCGGGTGACGGTATCGGCCCGGAAGTGATGGCGCAGGCAATGAAGGTGTTAGACGCGATTCGTCAACGCTTCGACATGCGCATCACTACCAGCGAATACGCGGTGGGTGGCATCGCCATCGATCAATACGGTGAGCCGTTACCGCCCGCCACCGTCGCAGGCTGTGAGCAGGCCGATGCTATTCTGTTCGGTTCGGTTGGCGGGCCAAAGTGGGAACACTTACCGCCGGCGTCTCAGCCTGAGCGCGGCGCGCTGTTGCCATTGCGTAAACACTTCCGTCTGTTCAGCAACCTGCGTCCGGCGGCACTCTACAGCGGACTGGAAGCTTTTTGCCCGCTGCGTAGCGACATCGCCGCCCGGGGCTTCGACATTCTGTGCGTACGTGAATTGACTGGCGGCATCTACTTCGGCCAGCCGAAGGGCCGTGAAGGCAGCGGTCCGCACGAGCGGGCATTCGATACCGAGGTTTACCACCGTTTCGAAATCGAACGCATCGCCCGCATCGCGTTTGAGTCGGCGCGCAAACGTCGTCATAAAGTGACCTCAATCGATAAAGCCAACGTGTTGCAGACCTCGGTAATGTGGCGCGAGATCGTCAACGAGGTGGCTAAAGATTATCCGGATGTCCAGCTGAGCCACATGTATATCGACAATGCCACCATGCAGCTGATCAAAGATCCGTCGCAGTTTGACGTGCTGCTCTGCTCTAACCTGTTCGGTGACATTCTCTCTGATGAGTGCGCGATGATCACCGGCTCAATGGGCATGCTGCCTTCCGCCAGCCTGAATGAAGAGGGTTTTGGTCTGTTTGAACCGGCCGGTGGCTCTGCACCAGACATTGCGGGTCAGAACATCGCCAACCCGGTGGCGCAGATCCTGTCACTGGCGTTGCTGTTACGTTACAGCCTGAATGCCGATGACGCCGCCGATAGCATTGAGCGCGCCATCAGCCGGGCGCTGGAAGAGGGCTACCGCACCAAAGATTTAGCCGGCGACGGCCCTGCGGTCAGCACCGATGAGATGGGCAGCATCATTGCCCGCTTTATCGCCGAGGAAAAATAAAATAATGAAAACCTTATACCAGAAGTTATTTGATGCACATGTCGTCCACGAAGCGCCAGATGAAACGCCATTACTCTATATCGATCGTCATCTGATCCATGAAGTGACCTCGCCACAGGCGTTTGATGGGCTGCGCGCACACGGACGTAAAGTCCGTCAGCCTGAAAAAACCTTCGCCACCATGGATCACAACGTTTCAACCCAGACCAAAGACATCAATGCGTCGGGTGAGATGGCGCGTATTCAGATGCAGGAGCTGATGAAAAACTGCGCTGAATTTGGCGTGCAGCTGTATGACCTGAATCACCCGTTCCAGGGCATCGTTCATGTTATCGGCCCTGAGCAGGGTATGACCCTGCCGGGCATGACCATCGTCTGCGGCGACTCACACACCGCCACGCACGGCGCGTTTGGCTCGCTGGCCTTTGGTATCGGCACCTCAGAAGTCGAGCATGTGTTTGCCACCCAGACGCTGAAACAGGGTCGGGCGAAAACCATGAAGATTGAAGTGCTGGGCGAAGCCGCGACCGGCATCACCGCCAAAGATATCGTGCTGGCGATCATCGGCAAAACCGGCAGCGCGGGCGGCACCGGTCACGTGGTTGAGTTCTGCGGTCCGGCGATTGAAGCGCTGAGCATGGAAGGCCGCATGACCCTGTGTAATATGGCGATTGAGATGGGTGCCAAAGCGGGCCTGGTTGCGCCGGATGAGACTACATTTAACTACCTGAAAGGCCGTCAGTTCTCGCCGAAGGGTGAGAAATGGGAACAGGCTGTAGCCTACTGGCGTACCCTGAAGTCCGATGAAGGGGCGAAATATGACGCGGTCGTCACGCTGCATGCCGAACAGATTGCACCGCAGGTCACCTGGGGCACCAACCCAGGCCAGGTGATCGCCGTTGATCAGGTCATTCCCAATCCGGCCTCGTTTGCCGATCCGGTCGAGCGCGCCTCGGCGGAGAAAGCCCTGGCCTACATGAACCTGCAGCCAGGCATTAAACTGACCGATGTGGCGATTGATAAGGTGTTTATCGGCTCGTGCACCAACTCACGCATTGAGGATCTGCGCGCTGCCGCCGCCATCGCCAAAGGCCGCAAAGTCGCGCCTGGCGTGATTGCCATGGTGGTGCCAGGTTCCGGTCCGGTCAAAGCTCAGGCTGAAGCCGAAGGTCTGGATAAAATCTTCCTCGACGCTGGTTTTGAATGGCGTCTGCCAGGCTGTTCAATGTGTCTGGCGATGAATAATGACCGTCTGAATCCAGGCGAGCGTTGCGCCTCAACCAGCAACCGTAATTTTGAAGGTCGTCAGGGCCGCGGTGGCCGGACCCATCTGGTCAGCCCGGCGATGGCAGCCGCTGCCGCCGTTTCCGGCCATTTTGCCGATATCCGTCAACTGACGACAGGAGCTTAACCGATGGCGAATAAATTTACCCAGCACACCGGTATCGTTGCGCCGCTGGATGCGGCTAACGTCGATACTGATGCCATTATCCCTAAGCAGTTTTTGCAGAAAGTAACCCGCACCGGTTTCGGCCAGCACCTGTTTCACGACTGGCGCTTTGAAGATGATGCCGGCACCGTGCCGACGCCCGGTTTTGTGCTCAACAAGCCGGAGTTCAAAGGCACCAGCATTCTGCTGGCGCGTGAAAACTTTGGCTGCGGCTCATCACGTGAGCATGCGCCCTGGGCGCTGACCGATTTCGGTTTTCACGTGGTGATTGCGCCGAGCTTCGCGGATATTTTTTACGGTAACAGCTTCAATAACCAGCTGCTGCCGGTCAAGTTAAGCGAACAGGAAGTGGATGAGATGTTTAAACTGGTGGCGGCGCAACCGGGCATTCGCTTTACGGTCGATCTGGAAGCGCAGACGGTGACTGCGGGGGATAAAGTCTATCCGTTCGAACTCGACAGCTTCCGCCGTCACTGCATGATTAACGGCCTTGACAGTATCGGCCTGACGCTGCAACACGAAGCGTCGATCTCGCAATATGAGCAGAACCAGCCCGCCTTCCTGCGCTGATAGAGTCAAAGCAGGGCGGCATCCCGTCGCCCTGCTGCTTTAAACGTCGCGTACCCGCGCTGACATAATAAAAGCCGCTATCGCCAGCACAAATGCCAGCCAGTAGACCGCTTCATGTCCCAGCCGCTCACTTAAGGTTCCCTGAATAACCCCGGCCAGAATCATGCCGGTCGAGATCGAATTGGTGAACATCGTTGTCGCAGCGCCGGGTCGCCCCGGCATTAAATCCTGAAACCACAACATCCCGATACCGGCGATAATCCCGACAAACACCGCATTAAACAGCTGTAAAACCATCAGTGAGGTGCGCGAGTTGAACAGCACCAGCCCAAGGTAAAACAGCACCCCTGCCGCCACCGCCAGCAGCATCAGCCGCCGCTTGCCGATACGCCGTGCGTAATGCCCGGCCAGCAGCATCACCGGAATCTCCAGCCCGGCCGCGGTCCCCATCAGCAAACCGGCCAGCTTTTCCGGCAATCCCAGCGTGGTACTGATGTAGAGCGGCATGTCGATGATGTACATGGTGTTGCAGGTCCACATGGTCACCGAGGCCAGAAACAGCAGCCGCACATCCCGGTCACGCCAGCCGCTTAACGGCAGGCCGCCGCTTTGCAGCAGTGGCTCAGCGCGCGGCACCGACGGCAGGGTAAACCACACCAGCACGATGCAGATAAGGAACAGCGCCGCCGCCACCATAAACAGCGTCACGAAACCGTAATTCAGCGCCAGAGCGAACGACAGTGGCGGTCCGATCACCCACGCCAGCGACAGCTGTGCCCGCATCACCGAACTGAACATCACCGCTTCCCGCGCTGACTGGTCGGCATATTCACGTGCCAGCGCGAACAGCTGCGGCATCGACACGCTGGCTAACGCCGAGAGCAGCACCCCAAGGGTAATCAGCGTCAGATAGTGGCGGGTAAAGGCAAACAGCAGCGCATTAACCAGCGCCATCAGGCAGCAGAACAGAATGATGTTGCGGCGATCGCCGACGCTGTCCGATCGCTTTGCCACCAGCATACTCACCACGATACCGGCCACCGCATTGATAGTGAAAAACAGCCCGACCCAGAATGGGCGGGCCTGCACCTCACGGGTTAAAAACAGGCTGAGGGTCGGTGCCTGCAATGCGCCCGCCACGCCCAGCATGAACGAGGCGACCATAAAAGCGAGGTAGACCGGATTGATGCGGCGCTGCCGCGTTAACAGCGATTTCATACCGAAATCCCTTACAGGATGAACAGGGGAAGAGAAGAAGGGTAGACGATACCGTGCAGCATGAAAAAAGCCAGCAGAGATCATCTGCTGGCGGTGTAATTGCACCCTACTCAGAAAAGCATCCCGCTGAACAGCGGCATGAGGGTCGAACGCCATTCATAGCTGAATGCCTCCCGCTCTTCCCATAGAGCAAAGTTTGCCCTTAAAATGCGGCAAGAAAAACAGAGCGCTTTTCACCGGGAGTTCCTCTTTTATGTTCTCATCTCGCCTGAAGCAGCAGTTCATACGCCTGTGGCAAAGCTGCCAGGGGCAGACGCAGGAGATCACCCTGAGCGAACTGGCTGACCTGCTGCACTGTTCACGCCGGCATATGCGCAACTTACTCAACCGGATGCAGGCGGCCGGCTGGTTAATCTGGCAGGCCGAAGCCGGACGCGGTAAGCGCTCACAACTGACCTTCTGCTACACCGGGCTGGCGCTACAGCAGCAGCGCGCTGAGGATCTGCTGGATCAGGATCGCATCGATCAGCTGGTGCAACTGGTCGGCGATAAGAATCAGGTCAGGCAGATGATTGGCGCTCACCTTGGCCGCAGTTTCCGTCAGGGAAAACACATTCTGCGGGTGCTTTACTACCGCCCGCTGCTGAATTTGCTGCCGGGCTCCGCCCTGCGCCGCTCCGAAACCCATATTGCCCGCCAGATTTTTAATGGCCTGACGCGCATAAATGAGGAAAATGGGGAAATAGAGGCCGATATTGCCCATCACTGGCAGCAGACTTCCCCGCTCCACTGGCGCTTTTTTCTGCGACCGGCGATTCGCTTTCATCATGGTCGCGAACTGGAGATGGCCGATGTTATCGCCACGCTGGAACGTCAGCGTCAGCAGCCGCTGTTTTCCCATATTCAACAGCTCGACTCGCCCGCTCCGTGGACGCTGGATATCACCTTAAGCCAGCCCGACGACTGGTTACCCTGGTTACTGGCCAGCGTCAGTGCGATGATCCTGCCGCGCGAGTGGCCCACGCAGCGCGACTTTGCCCGCCAGCCGATCGGCACCGGCCCTTACAGCGTGATCCGCAATCAGGAAAGTCAGCTGAAGATAGAAGCCTTTGATGATTATTTTGGCTTTCGCGCGCTGATTGATGACGTCTCTATCTGGGTACTGCCGGATATCAGCGATGAGCTGGTCTACGCAGGTGTGCGCCTGCAGGGCGACGGCGCGGATGAGATCCAGGAAGAGAGCCGGCTGGAAGAAGGCTGCTACTATTTGCTGTTTGATCAGCGTTCGGAAAAAGGCCGTGACGAGACGATACGGCGCTGGGTCAGCTATCTGTTCAATCCCATCGCCCTGCTCAACCACGCCGGCGTCGGCTATCAGCGTTACTGGTTTCCGGCCTATGGCCTGCTGCCGCGCTGGCATCACCGCCGCGATCTTACCCCGGTCGAAAAGCCGCCCGGCCTGACTCACCTGACGCTCACCTGGTACAGTCAGCACGTTGAGCACGAAGGCATTGCCAATGCGTTGCGTCCGCTGCTGGCGCAGCACGGCGTTACGCTGGAGACGCGTGAAGTCAGTTACGAATGCTGGCATCAGGGCGAGGCCGACAGCGATATCTGGCTCGGCAGCGTGAACTTCACGCTGCCACTGGCCTTTTCACTGTTTGCCCAGCTGTATGAGATCCCGCTGCTGCATCACTGTTTGCCGATCGACTGGCACGCTGATGCCGCCCGCTGGCGTGAAAAAGCGCTGCCGCTGGCCGAATGGAGCAAGCGGTTAGTGGAAGAGGCCGGTCTGCATCCGCTGTTCCACCACTGGCTGCTGCTTGAAGGTCAGCGCAGCATGCGCGGCGTGCGGATGAATACCCTCGGCTGGTTCGATTTTAAATCTGCCTGGTTTGCGCCGCCCGCGCTGTAACGCTTTCGCGCTGACGCTGAAATGACTAGAATGTGACGTTCTCAACGGGGTGCCGCCTGCTGACCGCAAACGGCTGAGAGAGACCCGTCGAACCTGATTCGGTTAATACCGACGTAGGGATTTGAGAGGCCTGCTGCTCAGATCCTTTGCGACTCATCCCCTATTCTCCTGAAGGAGCGCAAAGTGTTTAACAAAGTTCTGCCACTGCTGCTGTTACTTTCCACCCCGGTACTGGCTGCCAAACCGGTTCTGACGGTTTACACCTACGACTCCTTCTCCGCTGACTGGGGCCCCGGTCCGGCGGTCAAAAAAGCCTTTGAAGCGCAGTGCGATTGCGAACTGAAATTTGTCACGCTGGAAGATGGCGTGTCGCTGCTGAATCGCGTGCGAATGGAAGGCAAAAACAGCAAAGCGGATGTGGTGCTGGGACTGGATAACAACCTGCTGCAGGCGGCGCAAAAAACCGGTCTGTTTGCCGCCAGCAAGGTCGATACCGCGCAGCTGACGCTGCCGGGTGGCTGGCACGACAGCACCTTTGTTCCGTTTGATTATGGCTATTTCGCCTTCGTCTATGACAAAACCCGCCTGAAAAATCCGCCGAAAAGCCTGAAAGAGCTGGTAGAGAGCCCGGAAAAATGGCGGGTCATCTATGAAGATCCGCGTACCAGTACCCCGGGATTAGGTCTGCTGCTGTGGATGCAGAAAGTCTATGGCGATCAGGCCCCGCAGGCATGGCAAAAGCTGGCGCAGAAAACCGTGACGGTCACCAAGGGCTGGAGTGAAGCCTACGGTCTGTTCCTGAAAGGCGAAGGCGATCTGGTGCTGAGCTATACCACCTCGCCGGCCTATCACATCATCGAAGAGAAAAAAGAGAACTACGCCGCCGCACCGTTTGCCGAAGGCCACTATCTGCAGGTCGAGGTTGCTGCGCAGTTAGCCAGCAGTAAACAGCCGAAACTGGCGCAGCAGTTCATGCAGTTTATGGTCTCGCCGGCGTTCCAGAACACCATCCCGACCGGCAACTGGATGTATCCGGCGATCAAAACCACCCTGCCTGCTGGCTTCGCCACGCTGCAGGTGCCCGCCACCGCGCTGCACTATTCGCCGGAAGAGGTAGCCAGCCAGCGCTCTGGCTGGATTAGCCAGTGGCAACGCGCCGTCAGCCGCTAATGCCGCGCTGGCTGATCCCCGGGTCGCTCGCCACGCTGCTGTTAATCAGCGTGGCGCTGTTCGCCTTTATCTCGCTGTGGAATGCCGCGCCGGTCACCGACTGGCGTAGCGTGCTGCTGGATGAGTACCTGCAGCACGTTGTGGCGTTCTCCTTTGGTCAGGCGCTGCTCTCCGCCCTGCTGTCGTTGCTGCCTGCAGTGCCGCTGGCGCGCGCCCTCTATCGCCGCCGCTTTCCCGGTCGTCAGCTGTTGCTGCGTCTGTGTGCCATGACGCTGGTGCTGCCGGTGCTGGTGGCGGTGTTTGGCCTACTGACGGTCTATGGCCGCGTCGGCTGGCTGGCGCAGATGTGTCAGCTGCTGGGCATTGACTATCACTTCTCACCCTATGGGTTACAGGGCATTTTGCTGGCGCATGTTTTTTTTAACCTGCCGCTGGCGACGCGTCTGATGCTGCAGGCGCTGGAGAGTATTCCGGCCGAGCAGCGTCAACTGGCCGCACAGCTTGATCTGCGCGGCTGGCACCACTTTTGCCTGCTGGAGTGGCCATGGCTGCGTCGTCAGCTGCTGCCGACCGGCGCGCTCATCTTTATGCTCTGCTTCGCCAGCTTCGCCACCGTGCTGTCGCTGGGCGGTGGCCCCCAGGCCACCACCATTGAACTGGCGATCTTTCAGGCGCTCAGTTACGACTACGATCCCGGTCGAGCCGCCTTGCTGGCGCTGATTCAGCTCAGCTGCTGTCTGACGCTGGTGCTGCTCAGCCAGCGGTTCAGTAAAGCGCTCCCTGCCGGTACCAGCCAGCTGCACGGCTGGCGCGATCCACAGGATTCTCGTCTGGCTCAACTAACGGATGGGTTGCTGATTATGCTGGCGTTACTGCTGCTGCTGCCGCCGCTGGCGGCGGTAGTGGTGGATGGCTTGCACGGCGGGCTGCGCGGCGCGCTGGCCCAGCCAGCGCTGTGGCAGGCGACCCTGACCTCATTGCGCATCGCGGTCGGTGCCGGCCTGCTGTGCGTAATACTGACGCTGATGCTGCTGTGGAGCAGTCGCGAATTGCGTCTGCGTCAGCGCCCGCTCGCCGCACAGCTGATCGACACCAGCGGCATGCTGATTCTGGCAATGCCCGGCATTGTGCTGGCGACCGGCTTCTTTCTGCTGTTTAACGCCACCGTTGGCCTGCCGGCGTCGGCGGACGGGCTGGTGATCTTTACCAATGCGCTGATCGCCATTCCCTATGCGCTGAAAGTACTGGAAAACCCGATGCGTGATCTCGCCGAGCGCTACGGCAGGCTATGCGATTCACTGGATATCCACGGCTGGAACCGACTGCGGTTGATTGAACTGCGGGCGCTGAAACGTCCGCTGGCACAGGCGCTGGCGTTTGCCTGCGTGCTGTCGATCGGTGATTTTGGCGTGGTGGCGCTGTTTGGCAACGCCGACTTCCGCACCCTGCCGTTCTACCTTTATCAACAGATTGGTGCCTATCGTGGTGCCGACGGCGCAGTCACCGCTCTGCTGCTGCTGCTGCTCTGTTTGCTGCTGTTCACCCTGATGGAAAAATTACCGGGCCGCCATGCTGACACTGAATAATCTCACTTACCTTTATCAGCATCTGCCGATGCGCTTCAGCCTGCATGCCGAACGTGGCGAGCGGCTGGCGATCCTCGGGCCAAGCGGTGCCGGAAAAAGTACCTTACTCAGCCTGATCGCCGGTTTTCTGCCGATCCGCCAGGGCACGCTGATGATTGATGGCCAGGATCATAGCCACAGCGTGCCCGCCAGGCGGCCGGTATCGATGCTGTTTCAGGAGAACAACCTGTTTCCGCACCTCAGCGTGCAGCAGAACATGGCGCTGGGCCTGCACCCGGGACTGAAGCTCAACGCAGAGCAGCGCCAGCAGCTGGCTGCGCTGGCCGATCAGGTGGGATTGGGCGGTCTGCTGGCGCGACTGCCGGGCGAGCTATCGGGGGGCCAGCGTCAGCGGGTGGCGCTGGCGCGTTGTCTGCTGCGCGATCGCCCGGTACTGCTGCTGGATGAGCCTTTTTCGGCGCTGGATCCGGCGCTGCGCAGCGAAATGCTGCAGCTGGTGCGCTCGGTGTGCGAAGCCCGCAACATCACGCTGCTGATGGTGTCGCACAGTCTGGAAGATGCGCAACAGATCGCACCGCGCAGCGTGGTGATTGTTGATGGACGGGTTTACTGGGACGGCGCGACCCAACAGTTGCTGTCGGGCGAGACGCGGGAGGCTGATGTACTGGGCATCCCGCGCCGCTAACCGATGATTATTCGAAAAAGACCTGCCACAGCAGATGACGGAAAATCGGCATCATCGGATGGAACTGAATGCCGACAAAGGCGGCAATGGCGATCACCAGCCCCAGCGGTCCCAGCCAGCGCAGTCGTTCCGGCGGCAGCCAGGCGGTCGCCCAATCCTGACTCTTGCCGCTACGCCACCAGCGCCAGCCTAACCAGCCGCCCAGCCACACCACTATCGCTGCCGTCAGCAGCAGCCACTTGAAGTTACCGCCCTGCGCCGCCTCAGGCACATCGACTGCCACGCCAGCCAGAATGCCGGGCAGCAGATAGAGCGGTGGCCACAGCAGGCAGCCAATCAGATTCGGCGGCAGGAATTTACGTACCGGCAATTCCAGCATACCGGCCGCCAGTGGGATCAGCGGGCGCGTCGGGCCGACAAAGCGTCCGACAAGAATGGTAAACATGCTGTGCTGATGCAGCGCGTGTTCGGTTTTATCCAGCAGCCCTTTGTACTTTTGCAGATACTTCCAGCGATGCAGCGGTCCCTGAAATTTCCAGCCGATGCCGTAAGAGACCCAGTCGCCAATCAGGCAACCGGCAAAACCAGCCGCCCAGGCCGGATAGAGGCCAATTTGTCCGCTGCCAACCAGCGCGCCCAGACTCGCCATCAGCACGGTTCCCGGCAGCAACAGCCCGACCAGCGCCAGTGATTCCAGAAAGGTCACCAGCGCAACCGCAAACAGCGCCCACTCCAGCGACTGCGTAAACAGGTGTTGAACCCAGGCTTCCATAAACTTCCTTAGAAAAAGCAGAAGGCTGGATTGTCCTGAGCCAGCCGCACAGCGTCAAGGCAAGAATTGTAGGACAATATTGACAAAACCCCGGCGCGGGAACTGTATAAATATCCATGTTATACTGAGCGGGTTTTATCACCGTTCAAAAATCCTGAGTCTGGAGACGATGTGAATAGGCCCCGCGCAGGTTTTCTGCTTACCCGCCACTGGCGCGACACGCCGCAAGGCAGTGAAATTGTGCTCTGGCTCGCCACCGATCAGGGCGCCCAGCGCGTGGTGCTGCCGGCTCAGGAGTCGGTCGCGTTTATTCCGCGTGAGTTTCAGTCTCAGGTCAGTGAGCTGCTGAAAGATGAGCGTCAGCTGCGTATCCAGCCGCTTGAACTGAAAGATTTCCGCCAGCGCCCGGTGGCCGGCATCTACTGCCGGCAGAATCGCCAGTTGCAACGCATCGAAAAGCTGCTGCGTGAACAGGGCATTCCGATCTATGAAGCGGATATCCGCCCGCCCGAGCGCTACCTGATGGAGCGCTTTATTACCGCGCCGGTCTGGTTTGACGGCGAGCCGCAGGGCGACAGCGTGGTAAATGCCCGGCTGAAACCGCATCCCGATTATCGGCCGCCACTGAAATGGGTTTCGCTGGACATTGAAACCACCCAGCACGGCGAGCTTTACTGCATCGGGCTGGAGGGTTGCGGCCAGCGCCAGGTCTATATGCTGGGCCCGCCCAACGGCGATGCCAGCGCGCTCGATTTTGAGCTGATCTATCTGGAGACGCGGCCGCAGCTGCTTGAGGCGCTGAACCAGTGGTTCGCGCAGCACGACCCCGATGTGATCATTGGCTGGAACGTGGTGCAGTTTGACCTGCGGGTATTGCAGAAACATGCCGATCGCTACGCTATTCCGCTGCGTCTGGGCCGTCAGCAGACGACGCTGGAGTGGCGTGAGCACGGCTTCAAGCCCGGCGTTTTTTTCGCCCAGCTCAGTGGTCGGTTGATCATTGACGGCATCGATGCGCTGAAATCCGCCTTCTGGGATTTCCCGTCATTCAGTCTGGAATCGGTGTCGCAGCAACTGTTGGGAGAAGGCAAGGCGATCGATAACCCGTGGCAGCGCATGGAGGAGATCAACTGGCGCTTCGCCAATGATAAACCGGCTCTGGCGCGCTATAACCTGAAAGACTGCGAGCTGGTCACCCGGATTTTCCACAAAACGGCGATTATGCCGTTTCTGCTGGAGCGTGCGGCGGTGAATGGCCTGGCGGTCGATCGTCACGGCGGCTCCGTCGCGGCGTTCAGCCATCTCTATATTCCGCGGATGCACCGCAGCGGATTTGTCGCGCCGAACCTCGGCGATGTGGCTCCGGAAGCCAGTCCCGGCGGCTACGTGATGGATTCACGGCCGGGACTCTACGACTCGGTGCTGGTGCTGGATTACAAGAGCCTTTATCCGTCGATTATCCGTACCTTTCTGATCGATCCGGTTGGCCTGGTGGAAGGGCTGGCGCATCCTGACGATGCCGATTCGGTAGCAGGCTTTCGCGAGGCGCGCTTTTCCCGTCATACCCACTGCCTGCCCGCCATCGTCGAGCAGATCTGGCTGGGCCGTGAAGCCGCCAAACAGCAGGGCAACCAGCCGCTGTCGCAGGCGTTAAAGATTATCATGAACGCCTTTTATGGCGTGCTCGGCACCAGCGCCTGCCGCTTTTTCGATCCACGACTCGCCTCTTCGATTACCCTGCGTGGCCATGCCATTATGCAGCAGACCCGCACGCTGATTGAGGAAGAAGGCTATGATGTGATTTACGGCGATACTGACTCGACCTTCGTCTGGCTGAAATCCGCCCACAGCGAGCAGGACGCCGCGGCGATTGGTCAGCAGCTAACGCAAAAAGTAAATGCCTGGTGGCGTGACCATCTGCAGCAGACTCAGGGGCTGACCAGCGCGCTGGAGCTGGAGTATGAAAACCACTTCTGCCGTTTTCTGATGCCCACCATCCGTGGCGCCGAACAGGGCAGTAAAAAACGCTATGCCGGACTGATCCGCGAAGCGGCGGGCGAACGCATGGTGTTTAAGGGACTGGAGTCGGTGCGCACCGACTGGACGCCGCTGGCGCAGCAGTTTCAGCAGCAGCTCTACAGCCGTATTTTTCGCCGTGAGCCGTGGCAGGACTATATTCGCACCACCGTGGCGCAGCTGCTGGCCGGTGAGCTCGACGATCGGCTGATTTACAAGAAACGTCTGCGCCGACCGCTGAAAGAGTATGAACGAAATGTGCCGCCGCACGTGCGCGCCGCCCGGCTGGCGGATGAGCAGAATCGCAAATTAAACCGGCCGTTGCAGTACCAGAACGGTGGCCGGATTCGCTACGTGATGGCGACGGCAGGCCCGGAGCCGCTGGAGGCTCGCACCACGCCACTGGATTACGATCATTACGTCAGTAAGCAGCTACAACCGGTTGCCGACGGCATTTTACCCTTCGTCGGAGGGGATTTTGCTACACTGATTACCGGGCAGTTGGGTCTTTTTTGACAGGTGACGAATGCCCTGCCATCCAGTACCATAGCGCCCTTCCTGAAACTCACCGCGCTAAGAGAGACCCTCCAGACCTTTTCGTTTGGATGAAATGCTATTGCCTGAGTATCCGGGAACCCCTTCAAAAACGTTAAAAATTCGAGCTAAAAATATATGGTTTTTACATTAGGTCAGCGCTGGATTAGTGATACGGAAAGTGAACTGGGACTGGGCACGGTGGTGGCGGTCGACACCCGCATGATCACCCTGCTGTTCCCGGCCACCGGGGAAAACCGCCTCTACGCCCGCAACGATTCGCCGGTTACCCGCGTCATCTTCAATCCGGGTGACACCATCACCAGTCATGAAGGCTGGCAGATGCGAGTCGACGAAGTACGCAACGAAAATGACCTGATGACCTATATCGGCACGCGTCTTGATACCGATGAAAGCGACGTAATGCTGCGCGAAGTAATGCTCGACAGTAAGCTGGTGTTCAGCAAGCCGCAGGATCGCCTGTTTGCCGGCCAGCTCGACCGGATGGATCGTTTCGCCCTGCGCTTCCGCGCCCGCAAATACCAGAGTGAGCAATATCGCCTGCCGATCAGCGGCTTGCGCGGTATGCGCACCAACCTGATCCCGCATCAGCTGCATATCGCCCACGACGTCGGTCGTCGCCACGCGCCACGCGTGCTGCTGGCGGATGAAGTCGGCCTCGGCAAGACCATTGAAGCCGGGATGATCATTCAGCAGCAGCTGCTGGCCGGACGTGCCGACCGCGTGTTAATCGTGGTGCCGGAAACCCTGCAGCACCAGTGGCTGGTCGAAATGCTGCGCCGTTTCAACCTGCGTTTTGCACTGTTTGATGACGATCGCTATACCGAAGCCCAGCACGACAGCGACAACCCGTTTGAAACCGAACAGTTGATTATCTGTTCGCTCGACTTTGTGCGCCGCAACAAGCAGCGTCTTGAACTGCTGGCCGATGCCGAGTGGGATCTGTTGGTGGTGGATGAAGCGCATCATCTGGCGTGGTCAGAAGGCCAGCCGAGCCGTGAATATCAGGTGATTGAACAGCTGGCGGAAAAAACCGCCGGGGTACTGCTGCTGACCGCAACCCCGGAACAGCTGGGTATGGAGAGTCACTTCGCCCGTCTGCGCCTGCTCGATCCTAACCGCTTCCACGACTTTGACGCCTTTGTTGAAGAACAGCAGCATTTCCGCCCCATCGCCGATGCGGTGAGCTCGCTGCTGGCTGACCAGCCGATTTCGCAGGAAGAGATGAACCGGATTAACGATCTGGTCGGCGAACAGGACATTGAGCCGCTGCTGCAGGTTGCCAACAGCGATCGCGACGGCAAGCAGGACGCGCGCCAGGAGCTGATCTCAATGCTGATGGATCGCCACGGCACCAGCCGCGTGCTGTTCCGTAACACCCGTAACGGCGTCAAAGGCTTCCCGAAACGCGAACTGCACCAGATTCGTCTGCCGCTGCCGGCGCAGTATCAGACTGCGATTAAAGTCTCCGGCATTATGGGCGCCCGCAAAAGCGCAGAAGAACGTGCGCGTGACCTGCTCTACCCGGAACAGATTTATCAGGAATTTGAAGGCGACAGCGGCACCTGGTGGAACTTCGATCCGCGGGTCGAGTGGCTGATGGGTTACCTCACCAGCAACCGCAAAGAGAAAGTGCTGGTGATCTGCGCCAAAGCCGCCACCGCACTCCAGCTGGAGCAGGTGCTGCGTGAGCGCGAAGGTATCCGGGCGGCGGTATTCCATGAAGGTCTATCGATCATTGAACGTGACCGTGCCGCCGCGTGGTTCGCCTCGGAAGAGAACGGCGCTCAGGTGCTGCTGTGCTCGGAAATTGGTTCAGAAGGCCGTAACTTCCAGTTTGCCAGCCGTCTGGTGATGTTTGATCTGCCGTTCAATCCGGATCTGCTGGAGCAGCGTATCGGTCGTCTCGATCGTATCGGCCAGGCGCACGATATTCAGATTCTGGTGCCGTGGCTGGAGAAAACTGCGCAGGCGGTATTACTGCGCTGGTATCACGAAGGGCTGGACGCGTTTGAACACACCTGTCCGACCGGCCGCACCATTTATGACAGCGTGCATCCGCAGCTGATCGACTATCTGGCCGCGCCAGAAAACAGTGACGGCTTCGACGCCTTTATCACCGACTGCCGTAAGCAACATGATGCCCTGAAACTGCAGCTGGAACAGGGGCGCGATCGCCTGCTGGAGCTGAACTCCAACGGTGGTGACGCTGCCCAGGCGCTGGCTAACGCCATCGGCGAGCAGGACAACGATACCGGTCTGGTGAACTTCGCGCTCAACCTGTTTGATATCGTCGGTATCAATCAGGAAGATCGCAGCGATAACCTGATCGTGCTGACACCGTCCGATCACATGCTGGTGCCCGATTTCCCTGGCCTGCCGGAAGATGGCTGTACCATCACCTTTAACCGCGATCAGGCGCTGTCACGCGAAGATACCCAGTTCATTACCTGGGAACATCCGCTGATTCGTAACGGCCTCGACCTGATCCTGTCGGGCGACACCGGCAGCAGCGCTATCTCGCTGCTGAAGAACAAGGCGTTGCCGGTCGGCACGCTGCTGGTTGAACTGATCTACGTGGTCGAAGCGCAGGCGCCGAAGCATCTGCAGCTGACCCGCTTCCTGCCGCCGACGCCAATCCGTCTGCTGCTGGATCGTAACGGCACTAACCTGGCGGGCAAGGTGGAGTTCGAAAGCTTTAACCGTCAGCTGAATGCCGTCAATCGCCACACCGGCAGCAAGCTGGTTAACGCGGTACAGCAGGATGTGCATGCCATTCTGACCCAGGGTGAAGAGAAAGTGGTCAGCGAAGCACGCGCGGTGATTGATGCCGCCCGCGTCGAAGCGAACGAGAAGCTGGGAGCGGAACTGGCCCGTCTTGACGCGCTGAAAGCGGTCAATCCGAACATCCGTGAGGATGAAATTGAGGCGCTGGAAAGTAACCGTCAGCAGGTGCTGGAAAGTCTCGATCAGGCTAACTGGCGTCTCGACGCGCTGCGCCTGATTGTGGTGACTCACCAGTAAGCTCAGGGGCCGGGATGAATCTGGCCGCAACTGAGAAACTCAGGATGCAGCAACCCGGGCAGAGAAGGAAAGCGTCCCGCGCCATCGACGGTGCGGGCCGGGCTGGTCAGGGATGACAGCTTTTGTCTCTTTCCGATCTGCCCGTGTTTCCTGCGCTGGCAGGCTATCACAGCTAATCGGGCCAGACTTTGTAAACAATCTCAGCCGCAGGGCCCCTTATTTTTGGAAAGAACCATGGAACCCTACAATCCACCGCGTGAACCCTGGCTGCACATCCTCTATCAGGATGCGCACATCATGGTGGTTAACAAGCCCAGCGGCCTGCTTTCGGTGCCCGGCCGGCTGGACGAACATAAAGATAGCGTGATGACGCGCATCCAGCGTGATTACCCGCAGGCGGAATCGGTGCATCGGCTGGACATGGCCACCAGCGGCGTGATTGTGGTGGCGTTGAACAAAGCCGCAGAACGCGAGCTGAAACGGCAGTTTCGTGAGCGTGAACCCGCAAAGGCCTATGTGGCCTGCGTCTGGGGCCATCCGGCCGCGGAGAAAGGGGTAGTTGATTTGCCGCTGATTTGTGACTGGCCAAACCGTCCGAAGCAAAAAGTCTGCTTCGAGACCGGCAAAGCCGCGCAGACCGAATATCAGGTGCTGGAGTACCGGGCTGATAACAGCGCACGCGTCTTGCTCAAACCGATCACCGGCCGTTCACACCAGCTGCGGGTACACATGCTGGCGCTGGGCCATCCGATTCTGGGCGACAATTTTTATGCTCATCCAGAGGCTAAAGCGATGGCGCCGCGCTTATTGCTGCACGCCGGGTCACTGACAATTACCCATCCCGCATTTGGTAACGCCATGACCTTCCGTCAGCCCGCTGACTTTTAATCTCCGTCTGCCCTTGCGACCGTGACGTCTGCCTCCGGGGCAAGACGTCACGCTAAGCGGCAACTATTTAAAGCCTTTTTCTTTGCGGATCAGGTCGTAAGCGGCCTGAATTTCCTGCGCTTTCTGCTTGGCCATCTCCATCATTTCCGGCGGCAGGCCTTTCGCTACCAGCTTATCGGGATGGTGTTCACTCATCAGTTTACGGTAGGCGCGTTTGATGGTGGTGGCATCATCGCTGCTCTTTACGCCCAGCACGCTACAGGCATCTTCCAGCGTCGGTCCGCGTTGCGCCTGCTGGAAACCGCCCGCAGAACGCTGGCCGCCGCCAAATTGCTGACCGCCTTCCATCATCCGCAGGAACTGATCGAACTGACCGCGTGAAATCCCCAGCTCTTCCGCAATCACATACAGCACCTGGCGCTCATTAGGATGCAGCGAACCGTCCGCGAAGGCGGCCTGAATTTGAATCTCAAGGAACATCCGAATCAGATCAAAGCGGCCAAAACAGGCGCTGCGCAATTCACGCAGTTTGCTGCGCAGCGGATAATCGGCCTGTTTGCCCTCGCGGAACGCGCGCTGGGCAGCGGTTCGTGACTCACCGTGCAGCTGCATCCGCTCCATTAACAGCGAGGCAATCTGGATATCCGCTTCGGTGACGCGCCCTTTTGACTTGGTCAGATGGCCCATCACCTGAAAGGTGGTGCTGAAAAACAGCGTCTGTCGGGTTTGATTATTCGAGAAGTAAGCCTTGCCTTGTGCGCCGCGAACTTTGTCAATCATATGGCCAATGATCAAACCGATCACAATACCCCAAAAGCCTGCGCCGGAAAGTAATCCCAGCGCCAGACCCACAACTTTTCCCCAGTAGCGCATAAACTCCTCAATTCGCCATGCTTGCAGCTGAAAATTGCATTATCATACCTGTCATTTATCTCAGCGCCTAACGGCAACGCGGACAGAAAAGGATTAACACTGGCACAACGCCGGGCAGTAAGTTAGTCTCTGACCCGATTGTCGGCATGATGCCAGTTTTCATGGAATTCTCGATACCGCGTATGAAAAAACATATACCTACCCTGCTGGCCACTCTGATCGGCTCAGCCATTAGCCAGCAAGCCTTTGCCGACGATTTAATGTCGCAGTGTATGTTAGGCGTGCCGAGTTATAACCGCCCGCTGGTGAGTGGTGACACTAACCAGCTGCCGGTGACCATTCACTCCGACGCCGCAAAGGGAAATTACCCCAACGATGCGGTCTTCACCGGCAATGTGAACATTGAACAGGGCAACAGCCGGATGCAGGCTGATGAAGTGCAGCTTCATCAGCGTCAGCAGGAGGGCCAGACCACGCCGCTACGCACCGTCGATGCCCTCGGTAATGTGCACTACGACGACAATCAGGTCATCCTGAAAGGTCCGAAAGCCTGGTCAAACCTCAACAGCAAAGATACCAACGTCTGGAATGGCGACTACCAGATGGTGGATCGTCAGGGACGCGGCACCGCCGACCAGATGAAGCTGCGCGGTAACAACCGCTACACCATTCTGGAAAACGGCAGCTTCACCTCCTGCCTGCCAGGCTCGAACAGCTGGAGCGTGGTGGGATCGGAAGTGATCCAGGACCGGGAAGAAGAAGTGGCGGAAATCTGGAATGCCCGCTTCAAACTCGGTTCGGTACCGGTGTTCTATAGCCCTTATCTGCAGTTACCGATCGGCGATCGTCGTCGCTCCGGTTTCCTGATTCCGAATGCAAAATATGGCAGCAACAACGGCTTTGAGTTCATGTTGCCCTATTACTGGAACATTGCGCCACAGGCCGATGCCACCATTACGCCGCACTACATGAGCAAGCGCGGCATGCAGTTCGAAAACGAATTCCGTTACCTGACGGTGGCAGGCGCGGGCCTGGTTGAATTCGATTACCTCGGTTCGGACAAACAGTACGATAAAGACAAAGCGGTGCGTGGCATTGCCGACGACGACAGTTCTGACCGCTGGTTATTCTACTGGCGTCACGCCGGTGTGTATGACAAAAACTGGCGCTTCAGCGCGGATTACACCAAGGTCAGCGATAAGTACTACTTCAACGATCTCGACTCAAAGTATTACAGTTCGACCAACAACTACGCCACGCAGAAATTCAGCATCGGCTACGCGGAGTCCAACTGGGACGCCAAGCTCTCGACCAAAGATTTCCAGGTATTTGGCGATACCACCAGCAACGTCTACCGTGCAATGCCGCAGCTGGACCTGAACTTCTATCAGAACGATATCGGTCCGTTTGACGGCCGCATCTATGCCCAGGCAGTGAAATTCACTAACGTCAGCGATCGCTATCCTGAAGCGACCCGTTTGCATGTTGAACCGACGCTCAACCTGCCGCTCTCCAACGGCTGGGCCAGCCTGGATACCGAAGCGAAGCTGCTGGCGACCCATTATCAGCAGACTAATGTCGATTTTTATAACAACCCCGCTAACAGATTACGCGGCAACAAAAGTGGCGCGCTCGATGAGTCAGTAAACCGTACCCTGCCGCAGTTTAAAGTCGACGGCCGGATGGTGTTTGACCGCAACATGAGTTCGGCAGCGGGCTATACCCAGACGCTGGAACCACGGGTGCAGTACCTCTATATTCCGTATCGCGACCAGAGCAATATCTATCCGTACGACTCAACCCAGCTGCAAACCGACTACACCGGTCTGTTCCGTGACCGTACTTATAGCGGCCTGGATCGCATCGCCTCGGCCAATGAAGTGGCCACCGGTGTGACCTCACGTATTTATGATAACGATCTGGTTGAACGTTTTAACGTTTCCGTGGGTCAAATCTACTCGTTTACCCCTTCACGCACTGGCGTCAATCAGACCAGTGAAGAAGATGATACCGGCAGCCTGATCTGGGCTGGCGATACATACTGGAAAGTCAGCGATCGTTGGGGCGTTCGGGGTGGTGTGCAGTACGACACCAAACTCGATAACGTCTCCCAGGGAAATGCCGTGCTGGAATACCGTCGTGACGCCGATCGTATGGTGCAGCTGAGCTATCGCTACAGCAGCCCGGAATACGTGGCGACCGCGCTGAATAATAGCGGATTGGTGGATAACCCCATCTATAAAAACGGGATTTCTCAGGTCGGCACTACCGCCAGCTGGCCAATCGCCGATGCATGGTCTGTGGTAGGCGCTTACTATTACGATACCCGCAACACGCGTCCGGCATCGCAACTGGTTGGCCTGCAATACAGCTCATGCTGTTACGCGATTCGCCTGGGCTACGAGCGCAAAATTAACGGTTGGGAAAATAACGACAGTAAGTACGACAACCAAATCTCATTCAACATTGAGCTGCGTGGTCTGAGTTCCAACTATGGCTTAGGCACCAACCAAATGCTGCGTCAGGGCATCATTCCTTACCAGCGCGCTTTCTGATGTTGTGATGTTTGACAGGCAATCCCGCAGTGCGGAACCAACAATGGATAAAGTATGAAGAACTGGAGAATGCTGATTCTTGGTGTGGCGATGAGTGCCAACACCGCGTTCGCAGCACCACAAGTGGTTGATAAAGTTGCAGCCGTGGTCAATAACGGCGTGGTTCTTGAGAGCGACGTGGACGGTATGATGAGCACCGTCAAATCTCAGGCCCAGCAGGCAGGTCAGCAGTTGCCAGATGACAAAACGTTGCGTCACCAGATTCTGGAACGTCAGATCATGGACAACATCATTCTGCAGATGGGCGAAAAAGCGGGTGTTGAGATCAGCGATCAGCAGCTGGATCAGGCTATTCAGAACATCGCTGCGCAGAACCGCATGAGCCTCGATCAGCTGCGTAGCCGTCTGGCGTACGACGGCATGAACTACAGCACCTACCGCTCGCAGATCCGCAAAGAGATGCTGATTGCGGAAGTGCGTAACAACGAAGTGCGCCGTCGCGTCACCATCCTGCCGCAGGAAGTGGATACGCTGTCAACGCAGATTGCCTCGCAGAACAGCCAGGGCACCGAGCTGAACGTCAGCCATATCCTGTTGCCACTGCCCGAAAACCCGACGCAACAGCAGGTCGATGAGCAGGAAACCCTGGCCAAACAGCTGGTGGGTGAACTGAAAAACGGCGCTGACTTCGGCAAAATGGCGGTCACCTACTCGGCTGACTCGCAGGCGCTGAAAGGCGGCAACATGGGCTGGGGCAAAATCGAAGAGTTACCGACCCTGTTTGCGCAGGCGCTGGCAACCGCGAAAAAAGGCGACATCGTCGGTCCGGTTCGTTCCGGTGTCGGTTTCCACATTCTGAAGGTGAACGATCTGCGCGGTGAGAGCAAAAACGTCTCGGTCACCGAAGTGCATGCCCGTCACATCCTGCTGAAGCCGTCGCCAATTATGACTGACAACCAGGCGCGCGCGCAGCTAGAGCAGATTGCTGCTGATATCCGCAGCGGGAAAACCACCTTCGCCGCCGCCGCCAAACAGTACTCTGACGATCCCGGCTCAGCCAACCAGGGCGGCGATCTCGGCTGGACCTCACCGGAAGCCTTTGATCCGGCATTCCGCGATGCGCTACTGCGCCTGCAAAAAGGCCAGACCAGCCAGCCGGTCCACTCCTCTTTCGGCTGGCATCTGATTCAGCTGATGGATACCCGTCAGGTGGATAAAACTGATGCGGCCCAGAAAGAGCGTGCCTATCGCATGTTGTTCAACCGCAAGTTTGCTGAAGAAGCGCAGACCTGGATGCAGGAACAACGCGCCAGCGCCTACGTGAAGATTCTGGATAACAATGCAAAGTAACACCCGCGTGGTGATCACGCCCGGCGAACCCGCCGGGATTGGTCCCGATCTGACGGTGCAACTGGCCCAGCAGGACTGGCCAGTTGAACTGGTGGTGTGCGCCTCACCGGCGTTACTGCAGCAGCGTGCAGCGCAGCTTGGCCTGCCGCTGACGCTGCGGGCTTACCAGCCTGGTGTGGCGGCACAGCCGCAGCAGGCTGGTACGCTGACCATCCTGCCGGTCGATACCGCACAGCCGGTTACGCCAGGCGAACTCTGCGTGGCCAACAGCGACTATGTGCTGACCACGCTGGCGCGTGCCTGTGACGGCTGTCTGAGCGGTGAATTTTCCGCCCTGATTACCGGCCCGGTACACAAAGGCGTGATCAATGACGCCGGTATCGCCTTCACCGGCCATACTGAGTTCTTTGCCGATCGCGCCGGTGGTCATCGGGTGGTGATGATGCTGGCAACCGAAGCGTTGCGGGTGGCGCTGGCTACCACCCATCTGCCGCTGAAAGCCGTCTCTGACGCGGTAACGCGCGAGTGCCTGCATGAAGTCATCACCATTCTGCATCACGATTTACAGCAAAAATTCGCCATTGCCGAGCCGCATATTTACGTCTGCGGGCTAAATCCCCACGCGGGCGAAAGCGGCCACATGGGTCGGGAAGAGATCGACGTTATCATCCCGGCGCTGAATGAACTGCGTCAGCAGGGTATTCAGTTAACCGGCCCGCTACCGGCGGATACGCTGTTCCAGCCCAAATATCTGCAACATGCCGATGCGGTGCTGGCGATGTATCACGATCAGGGCCTGCCGGTGCTAAAATTTCAGGGGTTTGGCCGGGCGGTAAATATCACCCTTGGCCTGCCCTTTATCCGGACTTCAGTTGACCACGGTACCGCGCTTGAACTCGCCGGACTGGGTCAGGCTGAGCCGGGCAGCTTCATCACGGCGCTTAACCTCGCCATCACTATGATCAAGAGCAGTAATGAATAATCGCGTCCATCAGGGGCACTACGCCCGTAAACGTTTCGGGCAGAACTTCCTGAACGATCAGTACATTATCGACAGCATTGTCTCCGCAATCCACCCGCAGCGCGATGAAGCGCTGGTGGAGATCGGTCCTGGCCTGGGTGCCTTAACCGAGCCGGTGGGCGAACGCCTCGACAGCTTAACGGTGGTGGAACTGGACCGCGATCTCGCTGCGCGCCTGCAAACCCACCCGTTCCTTGGACCCAAGCTGACCATTTTCCAGCAGGATGCCATGACCTTCGACTTCGCCGCGCTGGCGCAGGAAAGAGGCCAGCCGCTGCGCGTATTTGGCAACCTGCCGTACAACATTTCGACCCCGCTGATGTTTCATCTTTTCAGCTATACTGGTTCGATCAAAGACATGCACTTCATGCTGCAAAAAGAAGTGGTCAACCGTCTGGTCGCCGGTCCGGGTAGCAAAGCCTACGGCCGTTTGACGGTGATGGCGCAATATTACTGTCAGGTGATCCCGGTGCTGGAAGTTCCTCCGCACTCGTTCACGCCGCCGCCGAAAGTTGATTCTGCCGTGGTACGCCTGGTGCCGTTTGCCGAGCCGCCACATCCGGTCAGCGACGTGCGTATCCTGAGCCGCGTGACCACTGAAGCGTTTGGCCAGCGTCGTAAAACGCTGCGCAATAGCCTGAGTCACATGGTGACCGCCGGTGCGCTGGAAGAGTTGTCGATTGATCCAACCCTGCGGGCTGAAAATGTTTCGGTCGCGCAATATTGTCAGCTGGCAAACTGGCTGGCGAACCATCTGGGAAAATCGCAGGAGTAAGTGATGAGTGAAACGGCCCGCGTCTCGGTTCATGTGCAAAGCCAGTACGTCGCCTCGCAATCCTCACCGGATGACGAGCGTTACGTCTTCGCCTATACCATTACCATTCGCAACCTCGGCCGTTCACCGGTGCAACTGCTGGGACGCTACTGGCTGATTACCAATGGTAACGGCCGGGAAACCGAAGTTCAGGGCGAAGGCGTGGTCGGCGAACAGCCGCATATCGCGGCCGGCAATGAATTTCAGTACACCAGCGGGGCAGTGATTGAAACCCCGATGGGCACCATGCAGGGTCACTACGTGATGATCGACGAACAGGGTGAAACCTTTCACGTCGAGATCCCGGTTTTCCGCCTCGCAATTCAAACTCACATTCATTGATTTGCACGCCTGTTGCCCGCCTCGTCGGGCAAATTTTCATACTGGATAAGAGTCTATGAGCACATACCTGATTGGCGACGTTCACGGGTGCTACGACGAATTACGTGCGCTGCTGCAGCAGGTCGATTTCGATCCTCAGCAGGACACCCTGTGGCTGACCGGCGATCTGGTGGCGCGCGGCCCAGGTTCGCTTGAGGTGCTGCGCTACGTGAAATCACTGGGCGATGCGGTGCGGCTGGTGCTGGGCAATCACGATCTGCACCTGCTGGCGGTCTACGCGGGCATCAGCCGTAACAAGCCGAAAGATCGCCTGACGCCGCTGCTGGAAGCGGACGATGCGGATGAGCTGATCAACTGGCTGCGGCGTCAGCCGCTGTTACAGGTCGATGAAGAGCACAAGCTGGTGATGGGCCATGCCGGTATTACGCCGCAATGGGATATCGAAACCGCGAAAAAGTGTGCGCGTGAAGTCGAATCGGTGCTCGCCAGTGACAGCTATCCGCTGTTCCTGGACGCGATGTATGGCGATATGCCGAACAACTGGAGCGAAGACCTTACCGGGCTGGCCCGCCTGCGCTTCAGCACCAACGCCCTCACCCGGATGCGCTACTGCTTCCCGAATGGTCAGCTGGATATGATCTGCAAAGATGCGCCGGAGTCGGCGCTGCCGCCGTTAAAGCCGTGGTTCAACATTGAGGGGCCGGTGGCGCGCGACTACACCATTGTGTTTGGTCACTGGGCCTCGCTGGAAGGCAAAGGAACGCCAGAAGGAATTATTGGTCTGGATACCGGCTGCTGCTGGGGCGGCACGCTGACCCTGCTGCATTGGGAAAGCCAGCGCTACTATGTGCAGCCTTCAAATCGTCAGCAACCGTTGCCGGATGAGGTTATCACCCAGCAATCCGCCAGCTAACCAGACAAACAAAAACGCCCTGACCATATGCAGGGCGTTTTTTATTGCGCGCCGGCTTAACGACGGCGATCGAGGATCTCAAAACAGTAGCTGTGCGAGTTTTGAGCATCAGCGTCATGGAATTCGCTAAAGGTCGATTGCCACTCATCCGGCTCGTAGTCCGGGAACTGAGTGTCACCTTCCACTTCTGCATCAATGTGGGTCAGATAGAGACGGTCGGCACGCGGCAGCATCTGCTCATAAATCCGGCCACCGCCTATCACCATCACCTCTTCAGCATCACCAGCGGCCTGCAATGCGGCATCCAGCGAAGTGACCCAGGTGACGCCTTCGGCGTTGCCCGGCTTGCTGCTGACCACGATGTTCAGCCGGCCCGGCAGCGGACGGCCAATAGATTCAAAGGTCAGCCGGCCCATAATCACCGGCTTTTTCAGCGTATTGCGCTTAAACCACGCCAAATCTGCAGGCAGGTCCCACGGCATGGCGTTCTCCATACCAATAATGCGATCTGCTGCTAATGCCGCGATAAGACTAATCATGTTAACCACTCACTGGAAAAAATTGGCGCCATCATACGTAAAGGCGAAACTTTCGTCGATAGCGAGAAAGGTCTATTTGAGTAAAGCTTTTTTGCCACCGCTTTTTCGCACTGATGCAGAGTTTTTCACCGTGCAATGACGATGGCTGGCCGCAGCACGCCAGAGATCCGGCTTATGCTGGTAGAAAAGGAAGAGAGACAAATAAAAACGGCTCCCGCAGGAGCCGTCAGCATAATCAGAAGTCGTAGCGCAGACGCACCAGATTCATATCACCGAGGTTATCGGTGCTGGAGGTGAAGACGTGTTCGTAATCGACGCGGAAACCGTAGTCGAGGAACAGCGTCACGCCCAGTCCGTTATCGATGCGCTGGTAGTTACGGCCGTTAGCATATTCGATACGGTCACCCATCACGTAAGGCTGCACCGCTTTCAGACCATATTGCGCCACCGGGACTTTATAACCGGCAAAGTACTCAATGCCCCACGCGTCGCCAGCAAAGTAGTCATGCACATCTTTGCGCTTGGTGGTCATGAAGTTCTGATACCAGCCACCGCCTGCTGACAGGGTCCAGTTGCCTGGTGTCCAGCTCATTGCGGTACCCAGAATGTTCTGGTCATAGTCTTTGCTGTCGCCGTTGTCCGGGTTACGCATCGCCGCATGCGTATAGTTCCACGCCGTGCCCCAGCTCAGATCGTCGGTAATGTGATAATCCAGCCCCAGCGAGCCGCCGCCTTTGCGCTTGTAGCGCAGGCCGTTACCCGGCAGATATTCGTTATCCTCGAACAGATAAGAAGCGTAGAGATCGACATCGCCGAAGGTGTTTTTATACTTCAGCTGCTTACGCGAACGGTAAGATCCGTCATAGTCACCGTTGATTCCGTTGCCCGGTGCCTGGCCAATCATGTCGTAATCCCAGATATCGGTTTTCGCGCCGACCGTATCGTAATAAACGCTGTTCTGCTGGCCAAAGGTCAGCTGGCCCCAGGTCTTGCTTTTCAGGCCGGTGTAAAGCTGGCGACGGGTGGTGTTATTCGCGCCATCTGCGTAGTGGCGATCCCAGTCGAATACGGCGGGTACGTTGACGCCCAGCTCGTAGTAGCTGATCCAGCTGACATCATCAAACAGATAATAGTCAGCGCCAAAACGGAAACGGGTACCGCCGTCAAAGCCGTCGCGCTTGTAAGATTTGTCGTTCACGCCAGTCTGGTGATTAACCTGGGCACGAATACTGCCGCCCACGGTAAAGTTCAGCCGGCTAAGCGGATCGCCCGCCTGCGGGTCCTGTTTTAACAGGGTGATTTCCGCCTGGCTGGCGAAAGGAAGCATTGCCATCAGTGCAGCCACTGCACTCAGAGAAAAAGTACGCATTTTCATTTTATTTATGTCCTGAATCCGCTCTGGTAATGAGCGGCAGGCATAGTACTGATGAAAAATCTGAACAGGAAGGATTTCATTTATAAAAATGTGCGAAACGGTAATATTCGCACCGAAAGCTAAAATAATAAGTCAAATCAGTGACTTTAATTCAAATGCGTCTGTTTATGATAGGCATTTCAGGGCCAGCCTAAGCTAAAAAAACGGCTCCCGAAGGAGCCGTTACGACGATTATTTCGCTTTGATTTGCGCGTGCATTTCCTGCACCGAGATAACCTGCTCGGTCGGATCGGCATTCAGCGCCATCGCCGTGGCGAAACCGCCGTTCAGCGTGGTGTCATAGTGCACTTTATACTGCAGTGCGCTGCGGCGAATCAGCTTCGAATCTTCAATCGCCTGACGTCCCGCGGTGGTGTTGACGATGTAGGTATATTCGCCATTCTTCAGGCGATCCTGAATGTGCGGACGCCCTTCATGCACCTTGTTGACCAGGCGCGGATTGATGCCCGCTTCACCCAGCACCACCGCCGTACCGTGGGTCGCATCCAGTTCGAAACCAAACTTCTGCAGCTTGGCCGCCAGGTCGACGATACGTTTCTTATCACCTTCACGCACCGACAGCAGCGCACGGCCTGACTTCTTCATGTTGCTCTGCGCCCCGAGCATCGCTTTGGCAAAGGCTTCAGCGAAGGTCCGGCCAACCCCCATCACTTCACCGGTGGAGCGCATTTCCGGACCAAGAATCGGGTCGACACCCTGGAACTTGTTGAACGGCAACACCACTTCTTTCACCGAGTAGTAAGGTGGGATCACCTCTTCGGTCACGCCCTGCTCGGCCAGCGTTTTGCCGGCCATCACGCGCGCCGCCACTTTTGCCAGTGGCACACCGGTCGCTTTGGAGACGAACGGCACGGTACGGGCCGCACGTGGGTTGACTTCAATCAGGTAAACTTCGTTGTCTTTGACCGCGAACTGCACGTTCATCAGACCGCGCACGTTGAGTTCAAACGCCAGTTTCTCAACCTGCTGACGCATCACATTCTGAATCTCCTGATTCAGGGTGTAGGCGGGCAGCGAACAGGCGGAGTCGCCGGAATGCACGCCAGCCTGCTCAATGTGTTCCATGATGCCGCCAATCAGCACTCGCTCACCGTCGCAAATCGCATCGACATCTACTTCTACCGCGTCATCAAGGAAGCGATCCAGCAGGACCGGCGCATCGTTAGAGACCGAGACCGCCGTCTGGAAGTAGCGCTTGAGGTCGATTTCGTCGTAGACAATCTCCATCGCGCGACCGCCGAGCACATACGAAGGACGCACCACCAGCGGATAACCCAGACCGGCCGCTTTCTCAACCGCCTGCTCCAGCGTCGCTACCGTGGCGTTAGCTGGCTGCTTAAGGTTCAGGCGATCGACTGCCTGCTGGAAACGTTCACGGTCTTCAGCACGGTCAATCGAGTCCGGGCTGGTGCCGATAACCGGCACGCCGGCCGCTTCCAGTGCGCGTGCCAGTTTCAGCGGCGTCTGGCCGCCATACTGGACGATGACACCTTTCGGCTGCTCAATGCGCACAATCTCCAGCACATCTTCCAGCGTGACCGGTTCGAAGTAGAGGCGATCAGAGGTGTCGTAGTCGGTCGATACGGTTTCCGGGTTACAGTTGACCATAATGGTCTCGTAACCGTCTTCACGCAGCGCCAGCGCCGCGTGAACGCAGCAGTAGTCGAACTCGATGCCCTGGCCGATACGGTTAGGCCCGCCACCCAGCACCATGATTTTTTCACGGTCGCGGTTCGGATTCGCTTCGCACTCTTCTTCATAAGTGGAGTACATGTAGGCGGTATCAGTGGCGAATTCTGCGGCGCAGGTATCGACGCGCTTGTAAACCGGATGCAGGTTGAACTGCTGACGCAGCTTACGAATCTCACTTTCGGCCACACCGGCCAGCGTTGCCAGGCGTGCATCGGCAAAGCCTTTACGCTTCAGGGCACGCAGGAAGGTATAGTCGAGGCTGTTCACCCCTTCACGTGCGACCTGCTCTTCCAGCCGCACCAGCTCTTCAATCTGCACCAGGAACCAGCGGTCGATGTTGGTCAGGTTGAACACGCCGTCGACGGACATGCCAGCACGGAATGCGTCAGCGATGTACCAGATGCGGTCGGAACCGGCATCTTTCAGTTCGCGACGGATGCGGGTCAGCGCTTCCGGATCGTCGAGATGAACTTTTGGGTCAAAGCCGTTGGCACCGACTTCCAGACCGCGCAGCGCTTTCTGCATCGACTCCTGGAAAGTGCGGCCAATCGCCATCACTTCACCCACCGATTTCATCTGGGTGGTCAGGCGATCGTTAGCACCGGCAAATTTTTCGAAGTTGAAGCGTGGGATCTTGGTGACGACGTAGTCAATCGACGGTTCAAACGACGCCGGCGTTAAGCCACCGGTGATGTCGTTCATCAGCTCGTCGAGGGTAAAGCCGACCGCCAGTTTGGCCGCCACTTTGGCAATCGGGAAGCCGGTGGCTTTCGAAGCCAGCGCCGAAGAACGCGAGACGCGCGGGTTCATCTCGATCACAATCAGTCGGCCGTTTTTCGGGTTGACCGAGAACTGCACGTTGGAGCCACCGGTTTCGACGCCGATTTCACGCAACACCGCCAGCGAGGCGTTACGCATGATCTGGTACTCTTTATCGGTCAGCGTCTGGGCAGGTGCTACGGTGATCGAGTCACCGGTGTGGATGCCCATCGCATCAAAGTTTTCAATCGAGCAGACGATGATGCAGTTGTCGTTCTTATCGCGCACCACTTCCATCTCATACTCTTTCCAGCCAATAAGCGACTCATCAATCAGCAGCTCATTGGTGGGAGAGAGGTCGAGACCGCGTTCGCAAATCTCTTCAAATTCTTCGCGGTTATACGCGATACCGCCACCGGTGCCGCCCATGGTGAACGAAGGACGGATAATGCACGGGAAGCCGACATCTTCAGCCACTGCCAGCGCTTCTTCCATGGTGTGCGCGATGCCTGAACGGGCCGTATCCAGCCCGATGCTTTTCATCGCGACGTCAAAACGGCGACGGTCTTCGGCCTTATCAATCGCATCGGCAGTGGCACCAATCATGGTGACGCCAAACTCTGCCAGCACGCCCTGACGTTCCAGTTCCAGCGCACAGTTCAGCGCCGTCTGGCCGCCCATAGTCGGCAGTACCGCATCCGGACGCTCTTTTTCGATGATTTTACGCACCACTTCCCAGTGAATCGGCTCGATGTAGGTCGCATCGGCCATTTCCGGGTCAGTCATAATGGTCGCCGGGTTAGAGTTGACCAGAATGACGCGGTAACCCTCTTCACGCAGCGCTTTACACGCCTGCGCACCGGAATAGTCAAATTCGCAGGCCTGGCCGATCACAATCGGACCGGCGCCAAGAATCAGGATGGATTTTATGTCTGTACGTTTTGGCATGATTAGCTCCTGATTACTTCGCTTTCGAACGGAATGCGTCAATCAATTCAATAAAGTGGTCAAACAACGGCGCGGCATCGCCCGGTCCAGGACTGGCTTCAGGGTGGCCCTGGAAGCTGAAAGCCGGCTTGTCAGTGCGGTGAATGCCCTGCACGGTCTTGTCAAACAGCGAAATGTGGGTCACACGCAGGGTAGCGGGCAGATCGGTTTCATCAACTGCGAATCCGTGGTTCTGCGCAGTAATCATCACGCGGTTGTTATCGAGATCTTTCACCGGATGGTTACCGCCGTGGTGGCCCAGCTTCATCTTGACGGTCCTGGCACCGCTGGCCAGCGCCAGCAACTGGTGGCCGAGGCAGATACCAAACAGCGGGATATCGGTGTTCAGGAAGGCCTGAATGGCGGTGATCGCATAGTCACACGGCTCCGGGTCACCGGGACCGTTGGAGAGGAAAATGCCATCCGGATTCAGCTTCAGCACTTCTTCCGCAGGCGTCTGGGCCGGCACCACCGTCAGGCGACAGCCGCGATCCACCAGCATCCGCAGAATGTTGCGTTTGGCGCCGTAGTCGTAGGCGACCACGTGGTAAGGCAGCGCATCGGCTGATGACTGTTCTGGCAGTCCTCCTTCCAGCTGCCAGCTGCCCTGTTGCCAGCTGTAAGTTTCGGCCGTGCTGACTTCTTTCGCCAGATCCATGCCTTTCAGGCCAGGGAACGCCTGGGCTTTTTGCAGCGCCAGCGCCGCATCCGGGTTGTCACCGGCGATGATGCAGCCGTTTTGCGCCCCTTTCTCGCGCAGTAAGCGAGTCAGCTTACGGGTATCAATATCGGCAATCGCCACAATGTTATTGCGCTGCAGGTAGGCGGATAAGCCCTCTTCACTGCGGAAATTGCTGGCAATCAGCGGCAGGTCGCGAATAACCAGGCCCTGAGCGTGAATCTGACTGGATTCTTCGTCGGCGGCATTGGCACCGACATTGCCGATATGAGGATAAGTGAGAGTGACGATTTGGCGGGAATAGGAGGGATCAGTGAGGATTTCTTGATAACCGGTCATTGAGGTATTGAAAACGACTTCCCCCACTGCCGACCCTGTTGCCCCGATGGCCCGACCGTGGAATTGGGTTCCGTCTTCCAGAACCAAGAGCGCTGACTTAATCAAAACATCCTCCAGGGAATAAACAGTCACAATATCTGCATATTAATTCAAAATAGTGGCCTGAATCAATGCAAAAACCGCCTGAATTGTCGATTTTTGGCAAATTGCGCGCATTCTAATGATCGACCTGGTACTTGTCTACCCTGAGTCGGAATTTTTTCGCTATTATCTGCCTTCTGAACGTGAAACCGCGCATAAGCGGCAAAAAGAGAGGAAAACTCGGCGGAATAATCGTTTGCCAGACGGCAAAAAAGCGAAACAGCCAGCAGAAGACGGTTATTTTTGACCAAATGGTCAAAAATAGCGAAAGCGGCAGGAAAAGATCACAGAAAATAACAACAAATAACGATTACGGAAGGTATTTTATCACAGAGGCTTATTTTTGATAAAATTAAGGGCAATGAAAACATTGCCCCTTTTCAATCAAGTGATTACCGATTGAAATAACCACATCACGATGGTTCACAACACTCACAACATCGATAAATCCAGCACATCACGCATATCAAACAGGCCAGATTTCTTATCTTTCAACCAAAATGCCGCCTTAACCGCGCCATTTGCAAAGGTCATCCGGCTTGAAGCCTTGTGGGTTATCTCTACCCGCTCGCCGATATCTGCAAACATTGCCGTATGCTCGCCGACGATATCCCCTGCCCGCACCGTGGCAAAGCCGATGGTCTGCGGCTGGCGTTCGCCGGTGTAACCTTCACGGCTGTAAACCGCATGCTCATCCAGTTTCCACTGCATGGCATCGGCAATCGCTTCCCCCATCGCCAGCGCGGTGCCAGAAGGCGCATCCACTTTGTGGCGATGGTGAGCTTCAATAATTTCGATATCCGCGTAGTCGCCCATCACTTTGGCGGCCTTCTCCAGCAACTTCAGCACCAGGTTAACGCCAACGCTGAAGTTAGCGGCAAACACGATCGCAATCTCTTCTGCGGCCGCACGGATCGCCGCTTTACCAGCTTCATCAAACCCGGTGGTGCCAATCACCAACGCTTTACCGTGCTCACGGCAGACAGCCAGATAATCCAGCGTGCCTTCAGGACGGGTAAAGTCGATCAGCACATCGAAATCATTCACCACGGCAGCCAGATTATCCACCACCTGAACGCCCAACCGGCCCGCTCCGGCCAGCTCACCCGCGTCGGTGCCAGTCAGCGAAGATCCCGGGCGCACCAGCGCCGCCCCTAAGCAAACCGCATCCGAATCCACCACAGCCTGAATCAGTTGCCGCCCCATGCGGCCCCCCGCTCCCACGATAGCCACGCGGATTTGTGCATCATGCATAGTATGACTCTTTAAGGTTAATAAATGACGTAAACGTTATCAGGTTAACCAGCCCCGAATAACGTCGCCAGCGAAAATCGCCGATAATTAGAAATTTGAGTAACGCCAGCAGGGTTATCAGAAAAACAGTTGTGCAGCCTGCGCCTCAGGTTTCACGGATCCGCAGCACTGGCGGTAGAATAATGCGCTTAGGTGGTTCGTCGTTTCCCTGAATCCGGCTAAACAGTAACTTTCCCGCCTGCCGTCCAATCTCTTTCGCCGCCACCGAAACGGTGGTCAGCGCAGGCTGCACCAGCGAAGCTTCCGGAATATCGTCGAAGCCCACCAGCGAAAAATCCTTGCCCGGCAGGCGACCCATTTTACGCAGTGTCTGCATCACGCCTAAGGCGACAATATCCTGATAACAAACCGCAGCGGTGATTTCCGGGTAGCGCTTAAATAACGCCTCAGAAACGCGGGCACCATCGCTCTGACTGGCCAGTGACGTCACGACCCAGTGACTGTTGGGCTGTATACGGTGCTCAAGCAAAGTGCTGCTGTAGCCGCCGATTCGCTGCGCGCGGCTGATCGAATTTTCACTGCCGCCGATAAAGGCAATATGACGATGCCCCAGCCGCAGTAAGTGCTGCGTTGCCAGCTGCGTGCCCTGGAAATTGTCGGTGCCCACAAAATCGAATGCCCCATCATTCAGCGGGCGGACCACCATGATCGTCGGGATATTGCGCCGTTTCAGCGTCTCAAAAAAGAGTGGCGGCGTCTCTTTGGCGGCACACAGCACCATGCCACAGGCGTTATTACGCATCAGCGAATCAACAAATTTTTGCTGCCGCTCGCCCGACTCTTCGCTATTGGCCAAAAACAGCAGCAAATCATGACGCTCCATTTCCTGGCCCAATCCTGCCGTCATTTCAGCGTAAAAAGGGTTAGTAATGTCATGCAGCAGCAGGCCGACCTGATTACTGGTGCGGTTACGCAAATTCGCGGCGGTCTGGTTATAAACATAGCCCAGCTCATTCAGCACCTTTAATACGCGCCGGCGGGTGGCATCTGAGATACGTCCCCGGTTGCGCAGCACCATTGATACGGTGGCAGTGGAGACACCGGCCCGTTCTGCGACTTGCGCCAGCGTGACAGAAGCCATCTTCTTTTTCCTCAATAGAGAGAGTGTGCCCAAGGTTAATCGAATAACCTTTTGATGGCATTATTTCTGCAAAACATTTCTCCACTCCTCCGCCGTAAGCCGCGTTTTTATCGCCAGAGTGCCAGGTTAATCGCAGTTAACCTCCCGGTTAATCGATTAATCTCAACTGCCGATAACAGGGAGTCTCAATGAAACAGACACATTATGATAAGTTCCCGGAAGTGCGGGTCGAAGGTTTTGATCACCAGGCATGGCGTAGCTGGTCTGCGGTCCGGAAAACCGTTGCGGCCCGCCTGCCGGCGCAGCGTAAAACCGTGATTGTTATTGACTGCTATCCCGGCGTTCGGCTGGCCGAGATTGAACAGCAGTTGATCACCCATCTTCAGCCAGCGCTGCTGATCAATGTTGAAACTGCGCGCCACAGTGAGGCGCATCTGCACGATTTACTGGCGGCCAACCTGACAAGCGATCGCGTATTCGGCGTCCTCTCCTGCCATCAGCTGGGGGATTTTTTTTGCGCCGATAAGCTGACGCAGCTGCAGCAAAACGTGCAGGCGATCGGTGAAGGCACAATCGTCATCTACGGCCCAGGCGCAGCACTGATCCACCCCGGTGATGTACTGATTTATTGCGATCTGGCTCGCTGGGAAATTCAGCAGCGTTTTCGCAGCGGTGAGTTGGGTAACTGGGGCGCGAATAATCAAGATGAAGATCTCCTGCGCCGCTACAAGCGGGCTTTCTTTATCGAATGGCGGGTGTTCGATCGCCATAAAACGCCGCTGCTAAAACGGGCCGATTACCTGCTGGAGACTAACCGGCAGGACGATCCCGCCCTGATTACCGGTGAGGCGCTGCGCGCGGGCCTGCAGCAAACCACTCAGCGACCGTTTCGTGTGGTTCCCTTCTTCGATCCTGGCGTCTGGGGGGGACAATGGATGAAGCACCGCTTCGATCTTGATCGCTCACAGCCAAACTACGCCTGGTGTTTTGACTGCGTACCTGAAGAGAACAGCATGCTGTTGCGGTTTGATGAGGTGCGGGTCGAGATCCCGTCTCAGGATCTGGTGCTGCTCTATCCGCGTGCGTTGCTGGGCGAAAAGGTTCACGCCCGCTTTGGTACCGAATTTCCCATCCGCTTCGACTTGCTGGATACGGTGGACGGCCAGAATCTTAGCGTTCAGGTACATCCGCTGACGGAATATATTCAGCAGCACTTCGGCATGCACTATACCCAGGACGAAAGCTACTATCTGCTGGATGCCCGGCCGGGCGCCGAAGTCTGCCTCGGTACCCGGAGCGGTGTCGATCCGCAGGCGATGCTGGACGATCTGGCTGCCGCACAGCGCGGTGAAAAAAGCTTTGATGACGGCAAATTTATAAACCGATTTCCGGTCCGCAAACACGATCATTTCCTGATCCCGGCTGGCACCGTGCACTGCGCCGGTGCGGGCACCATGGTGCTCGAAATCAGCGCCACACCGTACATTTTTACCTTCAAATTATGGGACTGGGACCGACTGGGGTCAGACGGCCTGCCACGACCGGTGCATCTGGATCACGGGGCACAGGTGATTGACTGGCAATGGGATACGCAATGGGTCAGCGAGCATCTGATCAACCAGTTTACGCCCGTTGCGGAAGGTGATGGCTGGTCAGAAGAGCGTACCGGATTGCACAGCCGCGAATTTATAGAAACCCGTCGGCACTGGTTCAGCAAACCGGTTATTCACCACACGCAGGGTAACGTCAATGTCCTCAATCTGGTTGAGGGTAGCGAAGCGCTGATTGACAGCCCGCATAACGCCTTCGCGCCCTTTGTGGTGCACTATGCGGAAACCTTCATTGTTCCGGCTGCGGTGGGGACATATCGCATTTCACCTCATGGCAGCAGCGCAGGCGAACAGCTGGCCACCATGAAAGCCTGGGTAAGGGGTTAACCTATGATTCATGTCATCCTGACAACGCACGGTCCGATGGCGGAGAGCATGCTGGCCAGCGCCAGCATGGTGTATGGCGATCTGCCGCACGTCTTTCCGGTGATGCTGACCGAAGCCAGCGGAATTACTGGCTTCCGTGAAGCATTTGGTGAGGTGCTACGCCACGCCAGCCACCAGGCAGACGGTGTACTGGTGCTGTGCGATTTGCAGAGCGGAACGCCATGGAATATCGCCTGTCACCATGCCTTCAATCCTGAAACCACGCCACCGATGGCCGTGCTGGGCGGGGTTAACTTTCCCATGCTGCTGTTAAGCGATGAGATCACCTCACTGAACGATGTCAACCAGGCTGCCGCCACGCTACTGGAACAGGCTGGCGCATCGCTGGTGATAGCCCGACAAAGTGAAAATCAGCAATCAGATGATTTTTAAGGAGAAACAATGAGTATTTCTTTTGTACGGATTGACGATCGGGTGATTCATGGTCAGCTGGTGACCCGCTGGGCTAAAGAGCTGCCGTGCGACGGCATTATCGCCATCGACGATGCCGTCGCTGCCGATCCACTGCTCTCTGCAGTGATGAAAGGCGCGATACAGGATATCAAAGTCTGGCTGTTTGACACGGCAACTGCGATTGAAAAGCTTCCGAAAATAATCGCCAGTGAAAAACGCTATTTTGTGATTGGGAAGTCGCCGGTGACGCTGCAGCGCATCGAGGAAGCGGGAATCGATCTGCAAAATGCCAGTCAGAAAATTAATGTCGGCCCGATGAGCACTCGCGCCAATACCATTACCATCGGGCCAAATCAGGCTGTCAGTCCAGAGGAAGTTGCTGCTTTTGACTATCTGGCCCGGCGCGGTCATCAGATTGAGTTTCGTCTGGTGCCGGATGCCAGCGCCTGTCGCTGGCAGGATGCGCGGCAAAAAATAAAATAAGGAAAACGTGATGGCTTTTGAAGCGACGTTAATCGGGATTCTCTGTTATCTCGGCGCACTGAGCAGCCCATGGCTGCTGGGCGTGACCGGCGGCTGGTATCTGCTTTCCCGCCCGCTGGTGTCAGGCATGCTGGTCGGACTTATTCTGGGCGATATGCAATCCGGTATCCTGATCGGCGTGGCCGTTCAGGCGGTCTATATTGCGATGGTCACCCCCGGCGGTTCGATGCCAGCCGATCTTAACTTTGTCGCCTATCCGGCTATCGCACTGGGGATCCTGTCTGGCAAAGGACCGGAAGTGGCCGTTGCGCTGGCAGCGACCATCGGCATTGCTGGCACGGTGCTGTTTAACCTCATGCTGGTGCTCAATTCCTGGTGGAATCACCGGGCCGATGTGGCACTGGAAAACGGCAACGAGCGCGGCATTTACCTTAACAGCGCGATCTGGCCGCAGGCTAGCCTGTTCCTGATGCGCTTTGTGCCCACCTTTATCGCCGTCTATTTTGGCGCGCAGTATATCAACGTGGTGATGGACAGCCTGCCAAAGATGGTGTTGTCGACCATGAACGTGCTGGGCGGCATTCTGCCTGCGGTCGGGATCGCCATCCTGCTGAAGCAGATCATCAAACGTTACAGCATGTTGATCTACTTTCTGGTCGGTTTTATCTGCATCGTATTCCTGAAGCTGAATATGGTTGCGCTGGTCATTGTGGGCGCGCTGCTGGCGCTGATTCACTACAACTATAAGCCGGAGCCGCAGCCAGCAGGTGCAACCGTACCGGTCGATGATGAGGACGAATTCTGATGGAACCACGTAAACTTTCCCGCCAGGATCTGCGCCGCTGCTGGCGCAGCTGGATGATGTATAACCTCTCCTCCATGAGTTTTGAACGTCTGGCCTCATTTGGCTTCTGCCTGAGTATGCTGCCGGTCGCCAGAAAGCTTTATCCTGATCTCCAGCAGCGCAAAGAGATGCTGAAACGTCATGCTTCCTTTTACAATACCGAGCCGCAAATCGGGGCTATCGTCAACGGGATGGTGCTGGGGCTGGAGGAAAAGCGCGCCAACGGCGAACCGATTGATGGCGAAACCATTAACACGCTTAAGGTCGGCCTGATGGGACCCGTTGCCGGCATTGGCGATTCAATGATCCCCGGAATGCTGATACCGATTCTGCTCAGTATCGGTATGGCACTGGCTGCCGGCGGCAGTATTCTCGGCCCGCTCTTTTACGCCGTTGCCTGGCTGGGGATCATTCTTCCCGGTACGTGGTTCCTGTTTCTCAAGGGATACCATATGGGCTCCACCTCGGTAGAGATGCTGGTGAGCAGCAAATCAACCCGCCTGCGGGAAGCGCTGTCGCTGTTAGGCGTGTTTGTTATGGGCGGCGTGGCGGCCAGCTACGTCAGGCTGGGAACCGGGATGGAATTTGTTACCCGGGATGGAGTGAATATTCAGCTGCAGCCTATGCTGGATGGTATTTTCCCTCAGCTGTTGCCGCTTATAGTGGTTATCGGAACCTGGTATTTAATGGCAAAACGTGGGTTGTCACCGGTAAAAGCGATGCTTTTACTGCTGGTGGTGGCAGCGACTGGTGTGGCAATCGGATTATTTACTGGCTAGTCAGTCGCCGACAGCGCAGATTATGCCGGGATCGGGAATCATCAGAGCGCGGCTTTGCGCAAAAAAAATGCCAGCAGGTGGAAGCCCGCTGGCATTATTCGCGTCCGGTTAGCCTGCGTTACTGCACTTCACGCACATCGACCCGCAGCTCTTTCGGCACTTCGAAGACGATATTTTCTTCCCGGCCAATCAGCTCAATCGCCGCTTCGCCGCCCAGCTCACGCAAACGCTGGATCACCTGCTGCACCAGAATATCCGGCGCAGAGGCACCCGCAGTGACGCCGATGCACTCAACGCCTTTGACCCACTCTTCCTGAATATCATCTGCCGAGTCAATTAGCTTCGCCAGCTTACCGGCACGCTGTGCCAGTTCCGCCAGACGGTTAGAGTTGGACGAGTTCTTCGAGCCGACCACCAGCACCACCTCTGCGTCACGCGCCAGAGTACGTACGGCTTCCTGGCGGTTGGTGGTGGCGTAGCAGATATCATCTTTGCGCGGCCCGATAATCGCCGGAAAGCGCTGACGCAGCGCGTCAATGATGTCAGAGGTATCATCCACCGACAGCGTGGTCTGGGTCATGAAGCTGAGATTGCTCTCGTCTTTAACCGTCAGCTTAAACACATCTTCCGGCGACTCGACCAGGTACATTCCACCGTTGGGGTTGTTGTACTGCCCCATGGTGCCTTCTACTTCCGGATGACCAGCGTGACCAATCAGAATCGCTTCCACACCCTTACGGCTGGCGCGGGCCACTTCCATATGCACTTTGGTCACCAGTGGACAGGTTGCGTCAAACAGCATGGTGAGATTGCGCGCTTTGGCTTCTGCGCGCACCGCCTGAGAAACGCCATGCGCAGAGAAAATCAGAATCGCGTCATCCGGCACTTCGCTGATCTCTTCAATAAAGATCGCACCACGCTCACGCAGACTGTTAACCACGTAGCGATTGTGCACCACTTCATGACGCACGTAGATCGGCGCACCGTACATTTCCAGTGCGCGCTCGACAATACTGATTGCCCGATCAACGCCAGCGCAGAAACCGCGCGGATTAGCCAACAGGATTTGCATCGTTCGCCTCCAGCGCCGGATCAATGTCCAGCACCTCAATATCAAACTGCACGCGATGACCCGCCAGCGGATGGTTGAAATCGACGGTGATGGAATCGCCCGAGACTTCACGGATCACGCCTGGCATTTCGCTGCCGCCCATGCCGGTAAACAGCATAATGGCACCCACTTCCGGCTCGCCCGCATCGATAAAATCACGCCGGGAGAAGTACTGGATCAGATCAGGACTGACGCTACCGAACGCCTCTTCCGGCGCCAGGGTAAACTGTTTAGTTTCACCGGCTGTCAGCCCAAGCAACGCCTGTTCCAGCGCGGCCGACAGGCTGCCATCACCCAGACGAAACAGCGCCGGCTTACCGTTGGCACGGGTCGATTCCGCCGTCGAGCCATCTTCCAGCTTCAGCGTAAAATGCACCAACACCGCGCTGTCGCGCTGTACAGACTCACTCATCACTTACCCTTTCTGTTTTGCCTGTTTGCTGGCAGGGCTGAGAAAGCCCTCCAGCACCACCAACGCCGCACCAATACAGATGCCGCAGTCAGCGATATTAAATGTAGCGAAGTGCCAGTTACCGACGTAGAAATCGATAAAGTCGACCACAAAGCCGTGATATGAGCGATCGAACAGGTTGCCTATCGCCCCGCCGATGATCAACGCATAAGCGATGTTGGCGATCTTCTGACTGGCGCGGTTGCGATACATCATCACCACTAGCGAAACCACAATTGCCAGCGCGATGCCGGCAAAGAACCAGCGCTGCCAGCCACCTTTGTCCGCCAGGAAACTGAACGCCGCACCGTAGTTATGGGCGTAGAACAGGTTCAGGAACGGTATCAGCGGCCGCGTTTCGTGCAGCATCATGTTGTTCATCACCCACTGCTTACTGGCGAAGTCGACAACAATTACCACCAGCACCAGCCACAGCCAGCGCAATCCGGTTGAGAAAATAGGTTTACGCATCAGGCAAATTTACGCTCTTCACCGTCACCGGCTACGTTGGTGTAACAACGACCGCAGACCTCAGCATGCTCCGGGTTCTGACCGACGTCGGTAGTGTAATGCCAGCAGCGCTGACATTTCTCTCCTTCCGCTTTATGCAGGGCGATTTTCAGACCTTTCAGCAATTCGCTCTGCTGCGCTTCGTCGTTCGCCAGGGCGTAATCCGCCACCTGTGCGCCTGAGGTCAGCAGCACAAAGCGTAGCTCATTGCCCAGCGCCTGCAGTTTGGCTGCCAGCTCCGGCTCGGCATACAGCGTCACCGTTGCTTCCAGTGCACCACCGATGCGTTTGTCGGCACGCGCCTGCTCAATCACCTTGTTCACTTCGCCGCGCACTTGCAGCAGCTCAGCCCAGTAGGCGTCGTTCAGCGCTTCATTGTCCGCCAGGCCAAACAGGCCCTGGTACCACTCTTCGGTGAAGACGTACTGCGCGCGTTCGCCCGGCAGGTAGCCCCAGATCTCATCCGCAGTAAACGACATGATCGGTGCCATCCAGCGCACCAGCGCTTCAACGATGTGCCACAGCGCGGTCTGACAGCTGCGACGTGCCAGGCTATCGCCTTTGGCGGTGTACTGACGGTCTTTGATGATGTCGAGATAGAAACTGCCCATCTCCACCGAACAAAACTGCATCAGTCGCTGAATCACTTCATGGAAATCGTAGTTTTCGTAGGAGGCGGTGATATCGGCCTGTGCCGCCTGTGCACGACCGACTGCCCAGCGATCCACTATCACCATCTCTTCCGGCTGCACCAGGTCGGTGGCCGGATTGAAACCGCTGAGGTTAGCCAGCAGGAAACGTGCGGTGTTGCGGATACGACGATAGGCATCGGCAGAGCGTTTCAGGATCTCATCCGAAACCGCCATTTCGCCAGAGTAATCGGTAGAGGCGACCCACAGACGCAGAATGTCAGCGCCCAGTTTGTTCATCACATCCTGCGGCGACACGGTGTTGCCGATCGATTTCGACATCTTACGGCCCTGACCATCCACGGTGAAACCGTGCGTCAGTACCTGACGATAAGGCGCTTTGCCTTTCATCGCCGTCGAGATCATCAGTGAAGACATAAACCAGCCGCGATGCTGATCCGAGCCTTCCAGATACATATCCGGGGTGTGACCGCCAAATTCAGGACGCGCATCGACCACCGAATAGCTGGTTGAACCGGAGTCAAACCAGACGTCCAGCGTGTCAGGCACCTTAACGTAGTGATCGGCATCGTCGCCCATCAGGTCGCGCGGATCGAGATCCCACCACGCCTGAATGCCATCCTGCTCAACGCGCTGCGCCACTTTCTCCATCAGTGACAGGGTATCCGGATGCAGCTGCTCGGTCTCTTTATGGACGAACAGCGCCATCGGCACGCCCCAGGTACGCTGACGCGAGATGCACCAGTCAGGACGGTTAGCCACCATCGATTCAATACGCGCCTGGCCCCAGTCCGGGATCCACTGCACGCCTTTGATCTCCTGCAGCGACTGCGCACGCAGGCCTTTCTGATCCATGCTGATGAACCATTGCGGCGTGGCACGGAAGATGATCGGTGTTTTGTGACGCCAGCAGTGCGGATAGCTGTGCAGCAGTTTCTCCACGTGCAGCAGCGCGCCTTTCTCTTTCAGCAGCTCAACGATCATGTCGTTGGCTTTAAATACGTTGACCCCATCCAGCGTCGGATAGGTGCCTGGCAGATAGCTGCCATCCGGACCGACCGGATTGGCGGTTTCGATGCCATATTTCTGGCCGATGACATAGTCATCCGGGCCGTGGCCAGGCGCGGTGTGTACCGCACCGGTACCGGCTTCCAGCGTCACGTGATCGCCCAGCACTACCAGCGACTGAATCGCCAGGAACGGATGCTGGAACTTCTGCAGCTCCAGCGCCGCGCCTTTGCATTCGCCCAGCACGCGCCATTCGCTGACGCCCGCGCGCTTCATCACGCTCTCGACCAGATCTTTCGCCAGAATCAGCGCGCGACCGTCGATCTGCAGCAACTGATAGTCAAATTCCGCGTTCAGCGAGATAGCGCGGTTAGCCGGCAGCGTCCACGGCGTAGTGGTCCAGATCACCAGTGAAATCGGGCCTTCAACCTGCGCAGCGCCAAAGGCCTGACGCACCGCGTCGGCATCAATGGCGTTGAACATCACGTCAATCGAAGGGGAAGTCTTGTCGTAGTATTCTACTTCCGCTTCTGCCAGCGCAGAACGGCAATCAAGGCACCAGTGCACCGGCTTGGCGCCTTTGTGCAGGTGGCCGTTGTCGATGATTTTACCCAGCGCGCGAATGATGTTGGCTTCGGTCGCAAAGTCCATCGTCAGGTAAGGACGATCCCAGTCGCCCAGCACGCCCAGCCGGATAAAGTCCGCTTTCTGGCCTTCAACCTGCTCGGCGGCATATTTACGGCACGCTGCGCGGAACTCGGCGGCGCTGACCTTCTCGCCTGGCTTGCCGATCATCTGCTCAACTTTGTGTTCGATAGGCAGACCGTGGCAGTCCCAGCCCGGCACGTACGGCGAGTCATAGCCCGCCATGCCTTTCGACTTGACGATAATGTCTTTCAGAATCTTGTTTACAGAGTGACCAATATGAATGCTGCCGTTCGCATACGGAGGGCCATCATGCAGGATAAAGGTTTTTTTCCCTTTTTTGGCTTCGCGGATGATGCCGTACAGGTTGTCAGCATTCCAGCGTTGCAACATTCCCGGTTCGCGTTTGGCCAGATCGCCACGCATCGGGAATCCCGTTTCCGGCAAATTCAGGGTAGATTTATAGTCACTCATCAGATTCTCGATTCCGTTTTTCGCTCAGGTTAACGCCCGAAGAACTGCCGGGCCGTTACCACATCTTTCGCAATTTGTTCTTTCAACGCCTCCAGTGAGGCAAAGCGCTGCTCGTTTCGTAATTTCTGCTTCAGCACCACGTCAATGTGCCGGCCATATAGATTCATATTGATGTCAAGCAGGTGAACTTCAAGCTGCTGGCGTAAACCTTTTACCGTCGGACGGGTGCCAATGTTGGCCACGCCGGGGATCGGCTCAGGCGTCAGGCCATGAACCTCAACCGCATAAACGCCTTTCACCGGCGAAACGCTGCGGCGCAGAGGAAGGTTAGCGGTCGGAAAACCCAGCGTGCGTCCCAGTGCATCACCGTGCACCACACGACCTGAAATACTAAAAGGGTGGCCTAACAGTGATTGCGCCAGCGCTAAGTCATCCGCGGCCAGCGCCTGACGCACGGCGGTGCTGCTGATACGTTTGCCGCCGTCACAAAAGGTTTCGGTGCTGACGACATCAAAGCCATACTCCACACCGGCTTTCTGTAATAACAGGAAATCGCCCTGGCGACCAGCGCCGAAGCGGAAGTCATCACCCACCGCGAGATACTTCACGTCGAGTTTTTCGACTAATAATTCGCTGATAAAACTCTGCGCCGACAGCGCCGCAAAACGGCGATCAAAGCGAACGCACAGCACTTTATCAACACCGGCCTCAGCCAGATAGCGCAGTTTTTCACGCAGACGCGTCAGACGCGCCGGGGCTTTGTCGCCAGCAAACAGTTCCAGCGGTTGCGGTTCAAAAACCATCACCACCACCGGTAAATTACGCTTCCGTCCCTCTTCACACAGGCGGGACATCAGCGCCTGATGACCGCGGTGCACGCCATCGAAATTACCAATGGTCAGAACGCAGCCGCGATGCTGCTCGTTAAGATTATGAATACCGCGGATAAACTTCATGGCTGACTCAAACCGGTGGAAATCGGCGGATTATACCCTTGAAACCGGTTAAGGTTAACCCGTCAGCACGCCTTTCATGCTTAACGGTGCGCATTTACTGGCGTGGAGGCCGTGGATAAGAATTTTGTCGCGAAATACTGTATTCAGCGAGGCGAAGCTGGTAGAATCTTGCGCCATCAAATACGTAACCGAGTGCTGCTCATAGAGCGACGCTTATTTGCACAAATCCATTGACAAAATCAGGTTGGAAGGGCATAGTCCTCGGCCTTTGATTTGTCTCTATAGAACACATTTGGGAGTTGGACCTTGGCTAATATCAAATCAGCTAAGAAACGCGCCGTAACATCTGAGAAACGCCGTAAGCATAACGCTAGCCGCCGCTCTATGATGCGTACCTTCGTTAAGAAAGTATACGCGGCGATCGCTTCAGGCGACAAAGCTGCTGCGCAGAACGCATTCAATGAAATGCAACCAATCGTGGACCGTCAGGCTGCTAAAGGTCTGATCCACAAAAACAAAGCTGCACGTTATAAAGCAAACCTGACTGCACAGATCAACAAACTGGCTTAATCGCCGCTTGTTCATCGCTTTGTTGAAAGAACCGGCTTCTACGCCGGTTTTTTTTCGTCTGTAATTGGGCGAGGAAACAGCGCGCTAAAGTCGGCATGACAGATGCGCTGTACCGCCGGATGCTGAATCATTCGCTCAGCAAAGATGATGTGATACTCCTCTAATACCGTCTCCAGCCGCCCGACCTCTGCGATCACCTCACGCTGCCAGACATCCTGCCGGTCCAGCACCGGAGCAACAAAAATGGCGTTCTGCCCGGCCCCGAAGGCTTTCATTAACGCCGCATCATCAAACTCGCCCAGAATCTCGACCTGCAATCCCTGACTGTTAATCCAGTTAAGAATTTTACGTCCCAGCATCGAACGGCGTCCTGGAATCAACAGCCGGCGCGTCTCCAGACAGGCGGGAAAAAGCGGCTCGGGCAGCGGCAGCGTTGACCAGAAACTGACCGGACACTCGCCAAGCTTGAGCGAAAACAGCCCCTCCTGCTGGGTCGAATCGATCGAACAGTCAGAGATAATCATATCCAGCTTGTGCTGGCTGAGCTGCTCCAGCAGCATTTCATGGGTCGACTCAAAGCAGCGCAGATGGATCTTCTCTTCGGCCACCACCGCCGTCTCCAGCACCTTGCTCACCAGTTGCTTAGACAGCGCGTCCGCCACGCCAACATCAAACAGCAGATGCGACTCTTTGCGATAGTTGACGATATCCAGCATCTCCTGGCCGAGCATGAACATCCGGTCCGCATAGCGGAACACCAGCTGCCCCAGCTCGGTCGGCACCAGCCCGCGTCCCTGCCGGCGGAACAGCTTGCCCTGCAGGCGCTCCTCGAGCGCCTTGATCTGTCCGGTGATGGTTTGCGGCGTCAGAGAGAGCGCCTCAGCGGCACCAACAATCGATCCGGTCCGGCAGACGTGCCAGAAGTAGTAGAGATGATTGTAGTTAATGTGCGACATCATTCCTCGCTACCCTCTGCTCAGCCAGCACGCTGTGCCAGACGCCGCCACAGAATCAGGTAGCCCAGCAGCGCCGAGAGAATCGATCCGATCAGAATACCCAGCTTCGCCAGGGTGATCAGTTCGGCGTTGGTGTCGCCATAAGCCAGCGAGCCGATGAAGATCGACATGGTAAAGCCGATGCCACACAACACCCCGACCGCTGCGATATCCTTGATGTGGGTATTTTCAGGCAGCCGGGCGAGGCCCATTTTTACCGCCAGCCAGCAGAACAGCGTGATACCCAGCGGCTTACCAATCAGCAGACCAGCAATGATGCCGAGCGGCAGCAGCGAGAACAGGCTGTCGAAGGAGACGCCGTCCAGCGAGACGCCGGCATTAGCGAAGGCAAACAGCGGCAGGATCAGCCAGCGCACCCACGGATGCAGCGCATGCTCCAGGTGGATTGCCGGTGAATGTCCCTCTTTCTTCGCCAGCGGGATCAGGAAGCCCACCACCACACCGGCCAGCGTGGCGTGTACGCCCGACTTAAGCACCGCGGTCCACAGCACCATGCCCACCAGCAGATAGAGGCCGGTATTACGCACGTTGAGCAGGTTCATCAGCGCCAGCACCCCAATCGCGGCGGCCGCGACACCCAGTGACGCGACCGACAGATCGTGGGTATAGAACAGCGCGATAATCACAATCGCCCCGAGATCGTCAATGATCGCCAGCGCCATCAGGAAGATCTTTAAGGCCGGTGGGACCCGGCTGCCTAACAGCGCCAGAATACCCAGCGCAAATGCGATATCGGTGGCGGTCGGGATCGCCCACCCGCTGCGCGTCTCAACATCAGCGCCGTTAAACAGCAGGAACAGTATTGCCGGGGCCACCATGCCGCCCAGCGCGGCAATTAAGGGGAAGACCGCCTGGTCACGTTTCGCCAGCGCACCCATCACCAGTTCGCGTTTAACCTCCAGTCCGACCATCAGGAAAAACAGCGCCATCAGCGCGTCATTAATCCACAGCAGCAGGTTTTTGCTGATATCGAGTTCGCCAAAGCGGAACTGCACCGGAATTGCCAGCAGATCGCGATAACCCTGCTGCGTTGCGCCATTATTGGCGAGGATCATCGCCAGCGCGGCGGCCAGGATCAGCACCACGCCTCCGGTAGCGTCACTATTCAGGATTTTTTTTAGTCTGATATTCACACGCAAAGTCCTTATCCAGAGATCAATCAAAGCGCTAAGAATACCGACAATGATAGCTCGAAAAAAACAGATTATTTAGCGGATATCACTCGGAAAAGACGAGTTATGGCAACAGGCAAAAAAAAGCCAGCGACGCAGCGCTGGCTTCATAGGGGGGATAAGCTTAACGGGTTAAGTCATCAAAGAATTTTTTCACGCCGTCGAAGAAGCTTTTGGAGCGCGGGCTGTTGTGTTCACCGCTCGGTCCGCCAAAGCTCTCTTCCAGTTCACGCAACAGCGCTTTCTGTTTCTCATTGAGGCTGACAGGGGTTTCCACCACCACCCGGCACAGCAGATCGCCGACCGCGCCGCCGCGTACCGACTTCACGCCGCGTCCGCGCATGCGGAACAGTTTGCCGGTCTGGGTTTCAGACGGCACTTTCAGCTTCACGCGACCATCCAGCGTTGGCACTTCAATCTCACCGCCCAGTGCCGCCATCGCAAAGTTGATCGGCACCTCACAGTAAAGGTTGTTATCTTCGCGTTCGAAGATCGGGTGTTTCTTCACCGATACCTGAACGTAGAGATCGCCGGCCGGTGCGCCCTGCTCACCCGCTTCACCTTCGCCACTCAGGCGAATGCGGTCACCGGTGTCGACCCCGGCAGGGATTTTCACTGACAGCGTTTTCGACTTTTCTACCCGGCCATGACCATGACAGGCATTGCACGGATCTTTAATCACCGAGCCGCGACCATGACAGGTCGGACAGGCTTGCTGTACGGTAAAGAAGCCCTGGCGCATCTGCACCTGGCCAGCACCGTGACAGGTCGAACAGGTCTGAGGCTGGGTACCCGCTTTCGCGCCGCTGCCGTGGCAGACGTCACACTCTTCCAGCGTTGGAATGCGGATCTCTTTGGTCACGCCGCGTACCGCTTCTTCCAGCGACAGCTCCATGTTGTAGCGTAAATCGGCGCCACGGGCTGCGCGCTGACGGCGGCCACCACCAAAGATGTCACCGAAAACGTCGCCAAAGATATCGCTGAAATCTGCGCCGCCGCCACCAAAGCCGCCGCCACCGAATCCACCGCCGCCCATGCCGCCCTGTTCAAAGGCTGCGTGGCCATATTGATCGTAAGCCGCCCGCTTCTGCGCGTCGGTCAGGATTTCGTAGGCTTCCTTGACCTCTTTGAATTTGGCTTCGGCCTCTTTATCACCGGGGTTACGGTCCGGGTGAAACTTCATTGCCAGGCGTTTGTAAGCCTTTTTGATTTCACGCTCGTCTGCGGATTTGGCGACGCCTAAAATCTCGTAGTAATCACTCTTCGCCATATTTATTTAGCCCTTAACATGATCGCACGGGCGTGGAGTGAACTCCTACGCCCGTGCTGGTTTCAACGGCTGTCAGGCCAACCGTCGCGCCCGGTCAGGGGCAATTATTTCTTGTTGTCTTTCACTTCTTCGAACTCAGCGTCGACAACGTCGTCATCTTTCTTCGCTGACGCATCGCCGGCATCCGCCGCACCCGCCTGAGACTGCTGTGCAGCTTCCATCAGTTTGCCGGACACTTCCATCAGCGCCTGCATTTTGGCGTCGATTTCCGCTTTATCTTCGCCTTTCAGCGCGGTTTCCAGTGCGGCCAGCGCAGCTTCGATAGGCGCTTTATCGTCCGCGGTCAGTTTGTCGCCCGCTTCATCCAGCTGCTTACGCGTGCTGTGGGCAATCTGGTCACCCTGGTTACGCGTCTGTACCAGCTCTTCGAACTTACGGTCAGATTCGGCGTTCGCTTCCGCGTCGCGCACCATTTTTTCGATCTCTTCATCGTTCAGACCAGAAGAGGCTTTAATGGTGATTTTCTGCTCTTTACCGCTGTTCTTATCTTTCGCTGACACGTGCAGGATACCGTCGGCATCGATGTCGAAGGTGACTTCGATCTGCGGCATACCGCGCGGTGCAGCCTGGATACCGTCGAGGTTGAACTGGCCCAGTGACTTGTTGTCATTGGCGCGCTTACGCTCACCCTGCAGCACGTGAATGGTCACGGCTGACTGGTTATCTTCAGCAGTTGAGAACACCTGGCTGTGCTTGGTCGGGATAGTGGTGTTCTTGCTGATCAGCGAGGTCATCACGCCACCCATGGTTTCGATACCCAGTGACAGTGGGGTAACGTCCAGCAGCAGCACGTCTTTCACGTCGCCGCCCAGAACACCACCCTGAACCGCTGCACCTACTGCAACCGCTTCATCCGGGTTGACGTCTTTACGTGGCTCTTTACCAAAGAACTCCGTTACTTTGGCCTGAACCAGTGGCATACGTGTCTGACCACCGACCAGGATAACGTCGTTGATATCAGAAACGGACAGACCCGCATCCTGCAGCGCAACTTTCAGCGGCGCGATAGAACGAGCAACCAGATCTTCTACCAGTGATTCCAGCTTCGCACGCGTCACTTTGATGTTCAGGTGCTTAGGACCGGTCGCATCCGCCGTGATGTACGGCAGGTTCACGTCGGTCTGCTGAGCAGAAGAAAGCTCGATTTTCGCTTTTTCTGCCGCTTCTTTCAGACGCTGCATCGCCAGCGGATCGTTGTGCAGATCGATACCCTGATCTTTCTTAAATTCAGCCACCAGGTAGTTGATCAGGCGGCTATCGAAGTCTTCACCACCGAGGTGAGTATCACCGTTGGTTGCCAGTACTTCGAAGGTTTTTTCGCCGTCAACTTCGTCGATCTCAATGATTGAGATATCGAAGGTACCGCCACCCAGGTCATAAACTGCGATGGTGCGGTTGCCCTGGCCTTTATCCAGACCATACGCCAGCGCCGCTGCCGTTGGTTCGTTGATGATACGCTTAACTTCCAGACCTGCGATACGGCCGGCATCTTTGGTCGCCTGACGCTGCGCATCGTTAAAGTAGGCCGGAACGGTAATCACCGCTTCAGTCACTGGCTCACCGAGGTAATCTTCGGCGGTTTTCTTCATTTTTTTCAGCACTTCAGCAGAGATCTGCGGCGGTGCCATTTTCTGACCTTTCACTTCCAGCCAGGCATCACCGTTGTCTGCATTGGTGATTTTGTACGGCATGATTTTAATGTCACGCTGCACTTCTTCGTCCTGGAAACGACGACCGATCAGACGCTTAATCGCGAACAGGGTGTTCTGCGGGTTGGTCACTGCCTGACGTTTAGCCGGTTGACCGACCAGAGTTTCGCCGTCCTGCGTGTAAGCAATAATTGAAGGCGTGGTGCGATCGCCCTCGGCATTCTCCAGCACGCGTGCTTTAGTGCCATCCATGATCGCAACACAAGAGTTGGTTGTACCCAGGTCAATACCAATAATCTTACCCATCTAAACATCTCCCACTTAAATTCGTTGCCAATTTGGGTTGTGAACCTTTTATGTGGGCGAGTTGTTTGCATTCAACCTGCCAGCACATGCTTTTTTTCCAACGTTCACAACGCTCGATGACAAGTAAATGGGGCCGCTTCGATGCGCATCAAGGGTTAAACCAAAAAAAATTTTTCAACATTGGCCCGGCTGGGATCAAAGACCGCAGGCTGGACACTGAATATGATGCGGCGCTCTGCTCACCTCCCGCAGCGGGAGTGAGACCTTTTTTTATCATCAACGATCATTTTACCGCCGAGGAACTATGGCAAATTCAACACTGGCTAACCCTGCCCCACTGGGCTTAATGGGGTTTGGCATGACAACGATCCTGCTGAACCTGCACAACTCGGGCTTATTCGCCATGGATGTGGCAATTTTAGCCACCGGCATTTTTTTTGGTGGGATTGCCCAGGTGCTGGCCGGAATGCTTGAGTTCAAAAAGAACAATACCTTTGGCATGACCGCTTTTATCTCTTACGGCATGTTCTGGCTAAGCTTTGTGGCGATTCTGCTATTGCCGATCATGGGCCTGACAAAAGCCACCGACTCACGCTTCCTCGGTGCCTGGCTGGCTTTGTGGGGCTTCTTCACGCTCTTCATGTTCGTCGGGACGCTGAAGAGTGCGCGGATGCTGCAGTTTGTCTTTGCCTCGCTTACGGTGCTGTTTGCGCTGCTGGCGGTAGCGCATCTGATGCAGCTGCCGGCACTGGTGCCGTACGCTGGCTGGGTCGGTATCATCTGTGGTGCCAGTGCCTGTTATCTGGCGATGGGTGAAGTGCTGAACGAAACCTTTGACCGTACCATTCTGCCGATTGGCGCAAAACCAGCCTGATCCCTTAACACGCGGAGCCCGGCTCCGCGTGTTACCACTACGCGTGTTTCACCGTTTCATGCAGGCCAGTCTCATGGCTGATATCACGCCGCAGCCAGATCCCGGTAACCAGCCCTACCAGCGCCAGCGCCATCACATACCAGCAAGGTGCCATCGCTGAGACGTTCATCAGTAACGAAACACAAATCGGCGTCAGCCCGCCAAAGATCGCATAGGAGAGATTGTAGGAAAAAGAGAGTCCGGTAAACCGCACTTCGGGCGGAAAAGCCCGCACCATCACGAACGGCACCACCCCGACTACCCCGACACTCAGCCCGGCCAGCCCATACAGCAGGAACAGCTGCTGTGGATAGAGTGCGGTCAGGTGATAAAACTGCCAGCTGCAGAGCGCCAGCAGCAGACTGCCCACACACAGCGTACGGCTGGCACCAAAGCGGTCCGCCGCCATTCCGGCAATAATACAGCCGAAGCAGAGCATAATAGTGGCGATGCTGTTGGCCTGCAGGGTCAGCGCCGGCGCAATGCCCTGCTGCTTCTGCAGCCAGACCGGCGACATCAGGATTACCACCACAATGCAGGCCGAGAGCAACCAGGTCAGCAGCATTGAGATCACAATCGATTTTTTATGATTCGCCAGCACGGTTTTCAGCGGCAGGGTTTCGGCCAGCGCTTTGCGCTGTTGCATCTCAACAAACACCGGCGTTTCATGCAGCCAGCGACGCAGGTACATTGCAGCCAGCCCAAACACGCCGCCGAGGAAGAACGGGATACGCCAGCCGCCATCATGAATCGCCTGCGGTGACATTGCGGTATTGATCAGCGTCGCCACTACCGAGCCCAGCAGAATACCGACCGTCAGTCCGGCCGTCAGCGTGCCGCAGGCGATGCCGATGCGTTTATAGGGCACATGCTCAGCGACGAACACCCAGGCACCCGGCACTTCGCCGCCAATCGCGGCCCCCTGCAACATGCGCATCAGCAGCATCAGCAACGGCGCGGCGATACCAATTGTCTGATAAGTCGGTAATGCGCCCATCATCAGCGTCGGTAACGCCATCAGCAAAATGCTCAGGCTGAACATCTTTTTACGCCCGACCTTATCGCCAAAGTGCGCCATGATAATGCCGCCCAGCGGACGCGCCAGATAGCCTGCCGCAAAGATGGCAAAGGTCTGCAGCTGACGCAGCCATTCCGGTAGATCGGCCGGGAAAAACAGCTCGCCGATCACCGTGGCGAAGAAGACAAAAATAATGAAGTCGTAGAACTCCAGCGCGCCGCCCAGAGCGGCCAGCGCCAGCGTTTTGTAATCTTTGCCAGTCAGGCGCTGAACCGATGTCTTATTCATAATATTCCACAGGCAAAAGAAAAAGGTTGTAAAGCTGGGCTTACTATACCGTCAATCTTTTGCCACACCAGTCAGGCTGTAGCTTATGCCTGAAATGCGGAATATTTAGTTATTTATCTCACGTATCGCGCTTTTAGGCCGAAAAGCTGCTACCACGTCGGCGTGCGTTTCAACATACGGCCCTTCCAGTAACTGTAAACAATAAGGTACGGAGGCGAAGATGCCGTGCACCTTCACCTTGCCCTGTTCATCCTTTAATCCTTCCAGCGTCTCTTTGATCGACTTTGGCTGGCCAGGCAGATTAAGGATTAGTGACTGTTTACGAATTACCCCGACCTGACGCGACAGAATCGCGGTTGGCACAAACTGCAGGCTGATCTGGCGCATCTGCTCACCAAAACCGGGCATTTCACGGTCGGCGACGGCTAAGGTGGCGTCCGGCGTGACGTCACGTCGTGCCGGCCCGGTACCGCCGGTGGTCAGCACCAGATGGCAAAAACGTTCATCAACCAGTTCACAGATGGCCTGCTCAATCATCGGCTGCTCATCCGGCACCAGCCGTGATTCAATCTCAAACGGCGTACTGATGGCGCTGCTCAGCCAGCTTTCCAGCGCCGGAATACCCTGATCCTGATAAATGCCGTTGGCGGCGCGATCGGACACCGAGATCAGGCCTATGCGTAGTGTGTTCATGATAATGTTCGCTGTGATGTACCGCAGTGCGGCAGAAAAAAAGGGGAAGAACAGAAAGGATAATACAAAGCGAAAGTGACGGAAAAGGGAAACCGTGACGGACGGTGCCGTCACGGTGAGTCATTACAGCAGTTCTGCCAGCATTTTCTCAAGTTTGCCCTGATCAACGGCAAAATTGCGGATACCTTCGGCCAGTTTCGCCACCGCCATTGGGTCCTGGTTGTGCTGCCACAGGAACTCAGATTCGGTCATTTTGGCCGGACGCGCTTTCACTTCGCCGCTGTAGCTCAGTTTACGCTCCAGCGTGCCTTCGCTCTCTGCCAGCTCTTTCAGCAGCGCAGGGGAAATGGTCAGACGGTCACAGCCAGCCAGCTCGATGATCTCGCCGACGTTACGGAAGCTGGCGCCCATCACCACGGTTTCATAGCCGTGCTGCTTGTAGTAGTTGTAGATTTCAGAGACGGAAACCACGCCTGGATCTTCGTGTGCCGCGTACTCTTTCTTATCGGTGTTGGCTTTGTACCAGTCGAGGATACGGCCAACAAACGGTGAAATCAGGAACACGCCCGCTTCGGCACAGGCACGCGCCTGAGCGAAGGAGAACAGCAGCGTCAGGTTACAGTTGATGCCTTCTTTTTCCAGCTGTTCCGCCGCGCGGATACCCTGCCAGGTCGAAGCCAGTTTGATCAGGATGCGGTCGTTGCTGATGCCGGCATCGTTATACAGTTTGATCAGGCTGCGGGCTTTAGCGATGCTGCCTTCAGTGTCGTAAGAGAGACGGGCATCAACTTCAGTCGAGATGCGGCCCGGGATCAGCTTAAGAATTTCCAGACCAATGTTAACCGCCAGCTTGTCAGAAACCAGCTGCAACTGCTCTTCTTTGTTGCTGCTCTGCTCACGCGCCCAGCCGATCGCTTCATCGATCAGTTTGCGGTATTCAGGGATTTGTGCGGCGTTGAGAATCAGAGAAGGGTTGGTGGTAGCGTCTTGCGGCTGGTACAGCTTCATGGCTGCAATATCACCGGTGTCGGCTACCACGGTGGTGAGCTGACGCAGGGAAGTAAGTTTGTCCGTCATGTTCTTTTCTCTTAGTTAACTGTCAGGGTGAAAAAAGGCTGTTGCGATAATATCACGCGGCACCGGTGGCGCAAGGTCAGGGAATGCCGTTTACCCTTGCCTGCACAAATCGGTGTGATTCGTCATTCTTTACGCCTTTTTTGTTACACTGCGCGGCTATACCCACAGCCAATGTCCTGTAAAACCAGGTGTTAACCGAGGAAGCAACTATGTTGATGGTGATCTCGCCCGCCAAGACGCTGGATTATGAAAGTCCGCTGGCGACCCCACGCTTTACCCAGCCGGCCCTGTTAGAAAAGTCACAACAGCTGATTGAGATTGCGCGCGATCTGTCACCCGCCAACATCGCCTCGTTAATGGGGATCAGCGACAAACTGGCCCACCTCAACGCCGAGCGTTTCAACAGCTGGCAGCCTGATTTCACCCCGGACAACGCCCGTCAGGCAATTCTGGCCTTCAAAGGCGATGTGTATACCGGTTTACAGGCAGAGACCTTCAGCGATCAGGATTTCGACTTTGCACAGCAGCATTTACGTATGCTGTCAGGCCTGTATGGCGTACTGCGTCCGCTCGATCTGATGCAGCCCTATCGGCTGGAGATGGGCATCCGGCTGGCCAATCCGGCGGGCAAAGATCTCTACAGCTTCTGGGGCGATTTACTGACTGAAACGCTGAACGAGGCGCTGGCGGAACAGGGTGACGGGGTGCTGATTAACCTCGCGTCAGACGAGTACTTCAAAGCAGTTAAAGCGAAAAAGCTGCAGGCTCAGGTGATCAAGCCGGTGTTCCTCGATCAGAAGAACGGCAGTTATAAAGTGATTAGCTTCTACGCCAAGAAAGCGCGGGGATTGATGAGTCGCTATGTGATTCAGCAGCGCCTGACCCGACCGGAGCAGCTAAAGCAGTTTGATCTGGAGGGTTACCGTTTTGATGCCGCCAGCAGCAGCGAGACTGAGCTGGTATTTAAACGCGCAGAACAGTAAGCATCCGTAGCGCCTGTGGGTGCCAGCAACGGCAGCCACAGGCGGAAACGGGTTCGCACTTATTTCAGTAAAAACGCCCGCAGCGCGGCAAAATCGGCCTGCATCTGGTGTGACAGCAACGGCAATTCTGCCCGCTCGGCTAACTCTGGCGGCAGCGTCAGCGTCTGCTGCAGAATCTCTTCCACGCTCTCTCTGAATTTCGCCGGATGCGCGGTGCCAAGGAACAGGCCATACTCCCCTTCCTGCAGCTGATCGCGCAGCAGACGCCAGGCAATTGCAGCATGCGGTTCAGAGATATAGCCCATTTCGGCCAGTTCACGCATCGCGGCACGGGTGGTTTCATCTGAAACCGCTCCGTAGGCCAGATCGGTTAAGCGCCAGGTCTTACGGCGGAACAGCTCTTCGACTCGAGGCCAGTTGTTTGGCTGGCTGACATCCATCGCATTCGACAAGGTAGAGACCGTCAGATTAGGCTGCCATTCGCCGTTGCCGAGGAAGCGCGGCACCGTATCATTGGCGTTAGTGGCGGCAATAAAGCGCTTGATCGGCAGTCCCAGCGATTTTGCCAGCAGGCCGGCGGTCAAATCACCAAAGTTGCCGCTCGGCACCGACACCACCAGCTGATTGCGCTTCTCTTGTGGCAGCTGAGCGACTGCTTCAAAGTAGTAACAGATCTGCGCCAGCAGACGGCTGATGTTGATCGAGTTTGCGGAGTTCAGGCCAATCGCCTGCTTCAGTTCGCTGTCGTCAAACGCCTGCTTCACCAGCGACTGGCAGGCATCAAAGTCGCCGTCAATGGCGATGGTTTCGATGTTGCCACCCAGGGTACAGAACAGTTTTTCCTGCAGCGGACTGATTTTGCCCTGCGGATAAAGGATCACTACCCGCACGTTTTTCATGCCATAAAAGGCGTGAGCCACCGCCGCGCCGGTATCACCGGAGGTGGCGGTTAAGATGGTGATTTGCTCATCTGAGCCGCTGACGTAAGCCAGCATCTGGGCCATAAAACGGCCACCGAAATCTTTGAACGCCAGCGTCGGACCGTGGAACAGCTCAAGGCAGGCGATATCTTCACTGACCGCTTTAACCGGTGCCGGGAAAGCAAAGGCGGCCTGGACGCGCTCGGCCAGCTGGTGAGGTGGAATTTCGTCACCAATATAGGCCGAGAGAATTTTGCTGCTGCGGCTGACAAAATCCATCTCCAGCATCGCGTCGATGTCGGTCAGTTCAAACTCTGGCAGCTCGAGCGGAAAAAACAGTCCCTGCTGCGAACCCAGACCCTGTTTCACCGCCTGGGCGAAGCTGACCTGCTCGTTGTGATCCTTAAGATTGTAGAGTTTCATGCGTTATCCCAATTGTCGTGCGCCAGCCGTGTCAAGACGGCAGATATGGACGAAGCCTTCATCATTCTGCAGATAGTGCTGGCTCAGCCAGTCAGCCATCCGCTGTGCCGTTTCCATCTGATTGCAAACGGCGAAAAGGGTCGGACCGGAGCCGGAAATACCGCAGGCCAGTGCGCCAATGTCCTGCGCAGCCTGGCGCGCTTCGGCAAAGCCGGGCAGCAGGCGGGTGCGATAAGGTTCGGCAATCACATCCTGCATAAGTTTAGCTGCCAGCTGCGGCTGGCGGGTATGGCAGGCATGAATGAAGCCCGCCAGCAGGCGACCGTGCTTGATGCAGTCCTCTTTGCGGTACTGCGCCGGCAGAATCGCTCGCGCTTCGGCAGTAGAGACTTTAATGCCAGGATAGGCCATCACCCACAGCCAGTCATCAAAGCCCGGCACCGGCTGGCTGATAATGCCATTCTCTTCCAGCATCAGCTGAATGCCGCCGAGGAAGCACGGCGCCACATTATCATAATGGACGCTGCCGGAAATCCGCCCTTCCAGCTCCCCCATCAGGCTCAGCAGCTGGCTGTCGCTGAGCGGTTTGCCGCAGAATTCATTCATCGCCATTAAGCCAGCAACCACCGAACAGGCGCTCGACCCCAGCCCGGAGCCGATCGGCATGTTCTTCTCCAGCGTCATCGCCACCGGAATCTCTTTACCTACCGCCTCGCAGAACCGCTGCCAGCACTGATAAACAATATTCTCTTTGGGATCGGCCGGCAGCTTGCTGACAAAGCGGCCCGCGTTGGTCAGGGTGAAACGATCGGCCGCCTCGACCGAAACGCAGTCGCCCAGCAGTGAACCATCCACCGGCGAAACCGCCGCGCCCAGCACGTCAAAGCCGACGCTGACGTTGCCAATCGAGGCCGGTGCATAAATTTTTACCATTATTAAACTCCCAACTTCCACGACAGCGTACGCAGCAGATCAGCAAAAACACCGGCTGCCGTCACATCATTTCCTGCACCGTATCCGCGCAGTACCAGCGGAATCGGCTGATAGTAGCGGCTGTAAAATGCCAGGGCATTCTCACCGTTTTTCACTTTATACAGCGGATCGTTGCCGTCGACTGCGTCGATCTTCACTTTACAGACGCCGCCCTCTTCAATCACACCGACGTAGCGCAGCACTTTACCCTCATCGCGTGCCTGTGCCACTCGCGCGGCAAACGCATTATCCAGCTCGGGCAGGCGCTGCATAAACTGTTCGACATCCTGAATGGCGGTCAGACTGTCCGGCAGCAACGGCTCAATCTCAATGTCGCTCAGCTCCAGCTGATGACCCGCTTCACGCGCCAGAATCAGCAGCTTGCGCGCCACGTCGGTACCAGAGAGATCGTCACGCGGATCGGGCTCGGTGAAACCCATCTCCCGCGCCATGTTGGTCGCCTGCGACAGCGACACGCCCTCATCCAGCTTACCGAAGATAAACGACAGCGAGCCGGAGAGGATACCGGAGAAGCGCAGCAGCTCATCACCGGCATTCATCAGGTTCTGCAGGTTTTCGATCACCGGCAAACCCGCGCCGACGTTAGTGTCGTAGAGGAATTTACGCCGTGACTTCGCGGCCGCCGCGCGCATCTGCTGGTAGTAATTCCACGACGAGGTATTGGCCTTTTTGTTCGGCGTCACCACGTGGAAGCCCTCGCTGAGGAAATCCGCATACTGATCGGCCACCGCCTGGCTGGAGGTACAGTCGACGATCACCGGATTGAGCAGATGGTACTCTTTCACCAGTCGAGTCAGACGGCCGAGGTTGAACGGCTCTTTGGCTTCGCTCAGCGCCGCTTTCCAGTTGCTGAGATCGATGCCGTGTACGTGGGTTAACAGCGCGCGCGAGTTGGCAATGCCGCAGACCCGCAAATCGATATGCTTCTGCTTCAGCCACGCCTGCTGACGATGCAGCTGATCCAGCAGCGCGCCGCCAACCCCGCCGACGCCAACCACAAACACCTCGATCACCTGATCGGTAGCGAACAGCATCTGGTGCACCACGCGAACCCCGGTGATCACTTCGTCGTTGTTAACCACCACCGAGATTGAGCGCTCGGAAGAGCCCTGAGCAATCGCCACGATGTTGATGTTGGCGCGCGCCAGCGCGGAGAAGAATTTTGCCGAGATGCCGCGCAGGGTGCGCATGCCATCACCGACCACCGAAATCACCGCCAGGTTTTCAATGATATCCAGCGGATCAAGCAGGCCATCTTTCAGTTCAAGATAAAACTCTTCTTCCAGCACCTGACGCGCCCGCGCCAGCTCATTTTGCGGCACGCAGAAGCTGATGCTGTATTCGGAAGAGGATTGGGTGATCAATACCACTGAGATGCCGGTGCGTGACATCGCGGCAAATACCCGGGCCGCCATGCCCACCATGCCTTTCATGCCAGGGCCGGAGACGTTCACCATCGCCATATTATTCAGGTTAGTGATGCCTTTGACCGGATTCTCATCCAGCTCGCCGTGGCCGCCGATCAGCGTACCGGGTGCCTGCGGATTGGCGGTATTTTTAATCAGGCAGGGGATCTGGAACTGGGCGATGGGGGCGATGGTACGCGGGTGCAGGACTTTGGCACCAAAATAAGAGAGCTCCATCGCCTCCTGGTAGGACATCGACTTCAGCAGACGCGCATCCGGCACCTGACGCGGATCGCAGGTATAGACGCCATCCACATCGGTCCAGATTTCACAGCAGTCGGCGCGCAGACAGGCTGCCAGCACCGCCGCTGAATAGTCTGAGCCGTTGCGCCCCAGCACTACCAGTTCACCACGCTCGTTACCGGCGGTGAAGCCGGCCATCAGGATCATGTTGTGCGCTGGAATCTGGCTGGCGGCGATGCGACGGGTCGATTCGGCGATATCCACGGTCGATTCGAGGTAGTGACCGACCGCCAGCAGTTTTTCTACCGGATCGATCACGCTGACGTCGTGACCCCGCGCCTGCAGCAGCGCTTCCATGATCGCAATCGAGAGTTTTTCACCACGGCAGATGATCGCCGCATTGACGCTGTCGGGACATTGCCCTAACAGGCTGATGCCATGCAGCACCTGTTTCAGTTGCGCAAACTCAAGATCAACGCGGGTTTTCAGGCGATCGTAGTCAAAGCCGGGCTGGGCGGCAGCCAGACCCGTCAGCAGCTCGCTGAAGATGCGTTCGGCATCGCTGATATTCGGCAAAGCATCCTGACCGCTGATGGTTTTTTCAATCATCGCCACCAGATGGTTAGTAATCTTTGCTGGCGCAGAGAGCACGGTTGCAACCTGTCCTTGTTGCGCATTATTTTCCAGAATGTCGGCGACGCGAAGAAACCGTTCCGCATTCGCCACCGAGGTCCCGCCGAATTTCAGCACTCGCATGTTATAAACTCTCCTGAATTTAAGCCGAAAAAAAAGCCCGCACTGTTTAGGTGCGGGCTTTTTTCTGTTTTTTCCTGTATGCGTCAGCCCGCACCGTTACCTGTGGTAATGGTGGTGGTAATAATTGTGGTGTTCAGGCTGATTTTACGCATTAGGATTTATTTTCTGTCTGTTTTTGTCTGTCCGTCTGGCTTTCAGAAGTAAAGCAAAGCGCACGTTAAGTCAACGAATTTGTCCGAAGCGCATATTTCCATCACTGCGCACAGCTGCCTGTGAAAGCGCAAAATGCTGTGCGATCGTTTGCCTTGCTAAAATTCTCTACGATCTGTTGCTATGGAATCAGCTTTTTGCCGAGGATTTATCTATAAGTTTTTTTTCTATGTCGTGCAGCAGGCGATGCAGCATCGCGCTGTCGCGCTGTTCCAGCAGGCCAATACGCTGATCGATCCAGTCGGCCATTTTCTCGTCATCACTGACTTCCAGCGTCTGCAGCAACTGGTGAAAACGCTGACGCAGCGCCTGCAGCTGTTGCCCATCGGCCACCGGTACCGCCGGTGCCGCAACCTGATTCAGCTTCGCCAGCTGGTAGCAGTAGACCATTACCGCCTGACCCAGATTCAGCGACGGATAGTCATTTGCCATCGGGATACCGGTCAGCAGATCAACCTGCTCCAGCTCCTCGTTAGTCAGCCCGCTGTCTTCGCGGCCAAACACCAGCGCCATGCTGTTTACCCACTGCCGTTTTTCCAGTAGCTGGGTTTCAACCTGTTCAGGCGTGGCGTAGTAGCGGAACTTTGCCCGGCTGCGTGCGGTGGTCGCCACGGAGAAATCAATGTCAGCTAACGCCTCGGCCAGCGTCGCGAAGGTCTGAAGGTTATCGAGAATATCACCGGCACCGTGAGCGACCCGGCGAGCAGCCGGATCCTGCCAGGCATCGCTGGCGACAATCCGCAGCTGGCTAAAGCCCATGGTTTTCATGGCACGCGCCGCAGCGCCAATATTTTCAGCCCGGGCAGGCGAGACGAGAATCAGGGGGAAAAGCATGTTTATTCCATTGGTTTGCTGACATAACGCCATATTAACACGGCTGTTAATGATTAAGACGCCCACTGATAACAAGAAAACAGGATGTTAAAACTGGTTAAAATCATTGATCGGTGGCCGTTTCTGGCTCAAACATCCATTATTGACAAAACTCGCATAAAACCCATTTAATTCAATAAGATAAAATATGATTTCCAGTCGGTTTTAGTTGGCGAATTGTTCGCCATAAATGTAGCAAAAATGCTGCTTTTTGTGAGCTAAGCAGGCAATCTACGAGAAGTTTTTCACAAAAGTGTTAACGTGCTACAATTGCATTTGATATAAGTCAACGAAGCGTTGTTTTTATGCTTATCGGTTGTAGTTGGTGCTGTTAGGTTGCTGTTAATGCAGTTAGGATATGCGCCATTATTATTCTCTCACGGGGCATGCAATTTTCATCCTGACTGGCTGAGCTAATCCTGTTGTTGACGTTGATAGATGGCTTATCAAAATAGTATTCCATACAACGGTTCAGCACGGTCCGCCGCTCTCGATGATGAAGAACGCCATACCGCTGTACGCCCTGTTTTCAATTTGTTGGCAAATTTTAGGTAGCTAAACATGCAGACCCCGCACATTCTCATCGTTGAAGACGAACTGGTCACGCGTAATACCCTCAAAAGCATTTTTGAGGCAGAAGGTTATGTGGTGTATGAGGCGACTGATGGTGCAGAAATGCATCAGGTGCTGACCGACAATGACGTCAATCTGGTGATCATGGACATCAACCTGCCCGGTAAAAACGGCCTGTTACTGGCCCGTGAACTGCGCGAACAGGCTAACGTCGCCCTGATGTTCCTGACCGGCCGTGATAACGAGGTTGATAAAATTCTCGGTCTGGAAATTGGCGCTGATGACTACATCACTAAACCGTTTAACCCGCGTGAACTGACGATTCGTGCCCGTAACCTGCTGTCACGCACCATGAATCTGGCGCTGCCAAGCGAAGAGCGTCGTCAGGTTGAAAGCTATAAGTTCAACGGCTGGGAGCTGGATATCAACAGCCGCTCACTGATCAACCCGAACGGTGAACACTACAAGCTGCCGCGCAGTGAATTCCGCGCCATGCTGCACTTCTGCGAGAATCCAGGCAAGATCCAGACCCGTGCAGACCTGCTGAAAAAAATGACCGGTCGCGACCTCAAGCCGCATGACCGTACCGTTGACGTCACCATCCGCCGGATCCGTAAGCATTTCGAATCGACGCCGGACACGCCAGAGATTATCGCCACCATTCATGGTGAAGGTTATCGCTTCTGCGGTGATCTGCAGGACTAACTGCTACGCCAAGAAAAAACGCCCTGACGGGCGTTTTTTTTTGCCTTAGTGCCAGGGCATAATCGGTACCGCGCTCAGCGCATTTTTCGGCGAGCCTTCCACCACTTTATCGGAGTAGGTCAGATAGACTAAGGCGTTGCGCTTTTTATCGAAGAAGCGTACAACCTGCAGCTTCTTAAAGATCAGCGAGGTGCGCTGGCGAAACACCACGTCGCCCTGCGCTTTGCCCTGCGCAATCTTGTCGCTCAACTCGACCGGACCGATCTGCTGGCAGGAGATTGCTGCATCAGAGGTATCTTCCGCCAGACCCAATCCGCCTTTAATACCGCCGGTTTTCGCCCGACTGATATAACAGGTTACATTTTTAACATCGGGGTCATCAAAGGCCTCAACGACAATCTTGTGGTCGGGCCCAAATATCTTGAACACCGTATCTACCGAGCCTATCTCCTCGGCGAGCAGCGGGCTTGAAAAGGTTAAGGCGGCAAATGCGGCGATCATAAGGCGAGATATTGTCATGGAGTTACCATTGCAAATTGAATAGATGAGACTGTAATGTACTGTCAATCGAGTTAATGACCAAACCAAAACGGGTTTAAGCCCGCACTGATGTAGCACAATCTTCCCGAGAAAGCTGCCCACGCCTTTTGAGCATTTAGTGCTATTATTCGACGACTGCGTTTAGCTGCACCACCAGAGTATGAGGATGTTTTATGGACCAAGCCGGTATCATTCGCGATTTGCTTGTCTGGCTGGAGAGCCATCTGGATCAACCCCTTTCACTGGATAACGTTGCCCTGAAAGCCGGTTACTCTAAATGGCATTTACAAAGAATGTTCAAGGACGTCACCGGCCACGCGATAGGCGCTTATATTCGTGCGCGGCGTCTGTCAAAAGCCGCGGTCGCGCTTCGCCTGACCAGCCGTCCGATTCTGGACATCGCCCTGCAGTATCGTTTCGACTCGCAGCAGACCTTTACCCGTGCGTTTAAAAAGCAGTTTAACCAGACGCCGGCCTGGTATCGTCGCTCTTCGGAGTGGAACTCATTCGGTATTCGTCCGCCGATTCGCCTCAGCGATGAGAAGCAGCCTGAACCGACCTTTGTCACCTTGCCAGAAACGGTGCTGGTGGGGCAAACCCAGAACTATACCTGTACGCTGGAGCAGATCTCGAGTTACCGCGACGAAATGCGCATCCACTTCTGGAAGCAGTTCCTGCTGGAAACCGACACGGTGCCGCCGGTGCTGTATGGCCTGCATCAGGTGCGTGCCAGCCAGGACAAAGATGACGAGCAGGAAATTCTTTACACCACGGCGGTGCCGGCCGACAGCGCAATGAACCTGCACTCCGGTCAGAGCGTGATCCTCGAAGCGGGCGACTATGTGCAGTTCACCTACACCGGGCCACGCGTCGAGCTGCAGGAGTTTATCCTGCTGCTGTACGGCACCTGTATGCCAACGCTGGGACTGACCCGCCGTCAGGGACAGGATATTGAACGTTTCTACACCCACGGGGGCAAGAAACTCAGCGAGCCGCCAACCGAAATCCGGTGTGAATACCTGATTCCGATTCGTCGCCAGCCCGCCGGCAACTAAACGCTTCTGCCGTCATCACGACGGCAGAAGCGCTTCACCGTGGTTAGCGTTGCAGCTCATCAAGCGCAGGCGCATCCAGATGGGAAATATCCCCGGCGGTTTCCACCACCCAACCCTCTGCCAGCCAGGCGCTCTGCTGATGATCGACGCGTGAGATCGAGCAGTTGCGCAGCCGCAGGCGACGTTCCGCATGCGCTGGCAGGCCGAGGATGGTGCTGACCAGCACGCCCAGCGCCATGCCGTGGCTGACAATCAAAGGCCGGCTGCCGGCCGGCAGATCGAGACAGGCGTTCAGTGCCTGATGCATCCGCGTCGCCATCTCAGTCATCGACTCCCCTTCCGGGATGCGTCCCCCTTCCGTGCCGTTAACCAGCGTAGCGCGCCACTGCTCTTCTTCGGCGGTTAACTCATCCAGCGGGCGCTTCTCCAGCACCCCCATGTTGAGTTCGCGCAGTCGGGGATCGAGCGTCACCACGCAATTACAGGCATCAGCGATGATCTCAGCAGTGCGGCGCGTACGCCCGAGATCGCTGGCGATGACGTGCGTAATGCCCAGATTTTTGACGCGTTCTCCCACCTGATGGGCTTGTTGCTCACCTTTTTCCGTCAGCGGACTGTCGGACTGACCCTGAATGCGGCGTTCCGCATTCCATACCGTTTCACCGTGACGAACAAGATAGACCTGTAGCATGCTTAGTTTCCGTTATACTGCGACAAAAATCGCCTTAGAGTCTCTCCCCATCAGGCGTCATTATTGCAGCCAGACTGGACACCGACAGCGCGAAACAACCGGCGCGTACCCGCAGTACGTGAGGATTGTGAGCACTGCCCTGGGTCAGACTGACAAATAAAATAGCCCGATGGGATCGGCTCTTAATCACCTAAGGGTTCAATCAATTATGTACCATGTTGTCGCAGCCACCACCAACCCAGCGAAGATTCGCGCGATTGCGCAGGCATTCAACGACGTTTTCGGCGAGGGATCCTGCCATATTGAAGGGGTCGAGGTCGAGAGTGGCGTTGCAGCACAGCCGTTAACCCACCTTGAAACGCGAACTGGCGCACGCCAGCGCGTGATGAATGCACGACAGGTCCGACCTGAAGCGGCGTTCTGGGTGGCCATCGAGGCCGGCATTGAAGATGACTGCGCCTTCGCCTGGATGGTGGTGGAAAATCAGAAACAGCGGGGAGAATCCCGTTCGGCCAGCTTCACCCTACCGCCGGTGGTGCTGGCTGGGTTACGTGAAGGCCGCGAACTGGGCGAAGAGATGGCACGGTTAACCGGCATTGAGAATATTAAACAGCAAGGCGGCGCGATTGGTGCCTTTACTCAGGGTCTGCTCAGCCGCTCCAGCGTCTATCATCAGGCACTGATTCTGGCGCTCTGCCCGTTTGTTCATCCGCTTTATCAGCAGTAATCAGCCGCGACCCAGATGCGCCTCCAGCCAGCGTTTCAGCTCCGGTGGCGCCTCTTTCAAGCTGTTTGAGCCACGTGTAATGGTTGCGATGCCGACGCCAAGCTCGTTTTTCAGCTCGCGCTGGCTCATCTCGCCGTTCATCAGCTCTTCAATAATCCGCAGACGGGTGCCAAAGGCTTCGCGCTCATCAGGCGTCATCATCAGCTGCATCAGCGGCAGTGCATGGCCGTCTGCAAAGGCCTGCTGCATCAGCCCGACAAAGCGATGCCAGCTATCCTCGGTGGAGGGAGAATCAGGTTGGGTCATGAAGAGGCTTCCGTACTCGCTAAAGAGTACGGAAGCTTAGCACAGCTAGTAACGGCGATTCCACTCGCCATCTGACAGGATCTTGTCAGGCTGGCCCATGAAGTGACGATAGTAGGCGTCATACGCCAGCACGTTCTTCACGTAGCCGCGGGTTTCTGAGAACGGAATGGTCTCAATAAACGCCACTGCATCGAGATTACCGCCACTGGTTTTTTGCCAGCTACGCACCCGGCCAGGGCCGGCATTGTAAGCCGCCGAGGCGAAGATGCGGTTCTGACCAAACTGCTGGTAGACATATTCCAGATACTGGGTGCCGATCTGGATATTGGTCTCAGGGTCCAGCAGCTGACTGACGCTGGAATAGCCCGGCATGTTGTACATCTTGACGGTATGCGCCGCGGTGGCCGGCATAATCTGCATCAGGCCGCTGGCCCCGACCGGTGAACGCGCTTTCGGGTTCCACGCGCTCTCCTGACGTGAAATGGCCATCGCGTAGCTCGGCGGGATCTGCTTATCCTGAGTATTACGCTGATAAACGCTCTGCCACGCCAGCGGGAAGCGCTCTTTCAGGCTGTCCCACATTTTGGCGGTAATGGTGGCCTGCACGCTGAGATCCCACCAGTCCTGCTCGTTAGCATAACGCGCCAGCATCTGCTGCTGACTGTGCGGGCGGCTGGCAATCAGGTTGGCCCATTCGCTGCGCGCCAGGTTATCCAGTCCCCAGTACATCAGTTCACGCACCCGGGCCAGCTCTGCGCCCTGCACCGTTGCGCTATCGGGCTTCGGCGCTTCATCAATCTGCAACCGATAATCGACGCCTAACCGCTGCGCCGCCACCATCGGATAGAAACCGCGAGCCTGCATCAGCTTGCGCAGGATCTCTTCCGCTTCCTCTTTGCGATCTTTCTCAAACAGCAGATCGGCCTGCCAGTACTGCCATTCATCTTTCTGTTTGGCTTCCAGCGGCAGACGGGCGATCCAGGTATTCAGGCCGCGTCGATCGTGCTGGCTCAGGGCCAGCCGAACCCGACGTTCCACCAGCGCGGTCGATTCACTGCTCATTACCACCGCATCACGCCAGCGCGCCTGTTCCGATGTCAGATCGCTGCCCATCATGCGCCACACCACAATCTCTTTCAGCGCCTGCTCATCTTCCGGCCCCATCTTCTGCGCCCGCACCAGAATCGGGATCAGGCTGCGGGCATTTTCCATATCCTGACGGGCGACCCGTGTGAAGGCGTAGATCGTTGCCTGGCGGGTAAAGTCTGTTGGCCCGACGGCGCTGGCAAAGGTGCTGACCGTCAGCGGGTCCTGCTGCAGCGCCTGGATCGCGTCAGACATGGTCTGGTAATCAGCCGGCAGCGTTTTCGCCAGATAACTCACCAGACTGTCGTTACCGGCTTTCATTGCCAGCCGGATACGTTCCAGAATGGTGATCGGTGAGAGCTGGCCAGAGGATTGCCATACCGAGAAGAGTTTATCGCAGTCATTCGGCAGCGCCGTACCGCGCAGCCAGATCTGTTTGGCGCCGTCAAAGGCCGCCTGCTGCTGGCCGGTGGCCCATTTGGCGTAGTACCAGTTACAGCGCGCCTGCACCGGTTTCGGCTCGGTCGGGCTGAAATTAAGCACGCCCTGCCAGTCCTGACGATGCGCCAGCACGTTGATAAAACGGGTGCTGAGCGAGCGCGCCGGCGGCAACGTTGGGTACTGGCGGATAAAGTTTTGTACTGCCAGGCTGGTCTCCTGATCGAGATCCTGCGCCAGCAGCCGATATTGCAAATAAGGATAGAGCGGATAATCCTGTAGCGTTGGCAACAGTTGATCCACCGTGGCCATCTGGTTGCTGTCCCAGGCCTGTTTAATTTGTTGATAACGCTGTCGTTGTTGATCAAGCGAATCGGCCCATGCGCTGCTGGCCGTGCCGACCAGGCAGATCCCTACCATCCAGTTACGCCACTTCACCACGTAAATCTCCTCTGTTGCTGGGCGCCGGCGAGTTGCCAGACTCCCTTCATGCTAACCAGGCCATCCGGCTCTTGCCATGTTCTTCACAAAATTTACGCACGGCAGGATTAAACGCACCGCTATCGCCCGCCCCTTGCGCCGCAATTGTGCAAATAATCATCACAAATTCTTATGACCAACCCTGATAACCCATTGAATCAGAGCGTTAAAAAAATGGCACAGCCTTTGCTCTGTTGAACTCCATCTTGTATACCAGCTGGAATTCATCGTATGGCTTCGACCTTTGGCTTGACCCTTCACGACTGGCAGCAACGGCTGCAACTGGCCCCACAGCAGATCATTCCACTGCTGGAGGCCCATCTGGCGGCGCTGGATCCGCAGGATAACGCCTGGCTCTATCTTGCCACACCGGCGCAGCTGATGGCGCAGCTGGAACCGCTGCTGGCACAGTTTCAACGCGATCCGGCGTCGCTGCCGCTGTTTGGCGTCCCGTTCGCCGTCAAGGACAACACCGATGTCGCCGGCTGGCCGACCACCGCCGCCTGTCCGGCCTTCACCTACATCGCTGACAATGACGCGACGGTGGTCGCCCGGCTGAAAGCCGCCGGTGCGGTGGTGATCGGCAAAACCAACCTTGACCAGTTCGCCACCGGCCTGGTCGGCACCCGCTCGCCGTACGGCGCGGTCACTAACACCTTTGATGCCGACTACGTCAGTGGCGGCTCCAGCTCCGGTTCGGCTTCAGTACTGGCGCGCGGGCTGGTCGGCTTCTCTCTTGGTACCGACACCGCCGGATCGGGTCGGGTCCCGGCCGGGTTTAACAATATTGTCGGTCTGAAACCGACCAAAGGCTGGTTCTCAGCGCGCGGCGTGGTGCCAGCCTGCCGGCTGAATGACACCCTGTCGGTGTTCGCGCTGACGGTGGAAGACGCTTTTACCGTCGCCAGCCTCGCCGGGGGTTACGACGCCGGTGACGCCTATTCGCGCGTTAATCCGCATACCGCTCCGGCCAGCCTGCCTGCTCATCCGCATTTTGCCGTCCCAGCCAATCCCGAATTCTTTGATGATGCGGCGGCCGAAGCGGCCTGGGATCGGGCGCTGGAAGCGCTGCTGGTGGCGGGCGTGACGCTGCATCCGATTGATTTCACTCCGTTCCGCCAGCTGGCTGAGCAGCTCTATTCCGGTCCCTGGGTGGCCGAGCGCACCGCCGCAGTCGGCGAGATGCTGCAACGTCCGGCTGAGATGGACCCGGTGGTGCACGGCATCGTCGCCAGCGGCCTGAAATACAGCGCCGTTGAGGCTTATCAGGCGGAGTACCTGCGGGCCGAACTGACGCGACAGATCCAGCAGACCCTGGCGCAGTTTGACGCGCTGGTGGTGCCAACGTCGCCCACCATCCACACGTTGACGGAAATGGCTCAGGAGCCGGTGCACTACAACTCGCAGTTCGGCACCTATACCAACTTCACCAATCTGGCCGACCTCGCCGCGCTGGCGCTGCCCGGCCCGTTCCGCAATGACGATTTACCGGCGGGCATCACGCTGATCGCACCCGCCTGGCACGATCGCGCACTGGCTGAGTTCGGACTGCGCTGGCAGCAGCAACTGGCGCTGCCGCTTGGTGCCACCGGCCAGCCGCAGCCAACCCGATCGCGCGCGCTGCCGCCTTCACCCGATCACGTGCGCGTTGCGGTGGTCGGTGCCCACCTCACCGGTATGCCGCTCAACTTCCAGCTGACCAGCCGGGATGCGGTGTGGGTCGAGGAGACGCAAACCGCTGCTCACTATCGGCTGTTCGCCCTGCTGGACGGCGCGATCAAAAAACCGGGCCTGATGCGCGACGAACGGGGAGCCGCCATCACCGTCGAGCTATGGGATATTCCGCTGGCGCGCTTTGGCGAGTTCGTGGCAGAAATCCCGCCGCCGCTGGGTATCGGCAGCCTGACGCTGGCAGACGGTCGGGTAGTGAAAGGCTTTATCTGTGAAGGGTCGGCGCTGAACAAAGCGCTGGAAATTACCGAAACTGGCGGCTGGCGCAACTGGCTGGCGACACAAGGGAGTCTCTGACCATGTTCAGCACCGTATTAATTGCCAACCGCGGCGAAATTGCCTGTCGCGCCATCCGTACCCTGAAGCGCCTCGGCGTGAAAAGCGTGGCGGTTTACTCCGATGCCGACCGTAATGCGCAGCACGTTAAGCAGGCCGATGTGGCGATTGCGCTGGGCGGTGACAAAGCCAGCGACAGCTATCTGCGCATCGACAAAATTCTGGCAGCGGCACAGCAGAGCGGTGCTGACGCTATCTGGCCGGGCTACGGCTTTCTGTCCGAGAGCCTGCCGTTCGCTGAAGCCTGTGAGCAGGCGGGGATCGCCTTTGTCGGCCCGACGGCACAGCAGATCGGTGAGTTCGGCCTGAAGCACCGCGCCCGTGAACTGGCCGCGCGAGCCGGTGTACCAATGACGCCCGGCACGCCGCTGCTGGATTCACTGGAAGCGGCGTTACAGGCCGCCGAACAGATCGGCTATCCGGTGATGCTGAAGAGTACCGCCGGCGGCGGTGGGATTGGTCTGACGCGCTGCGCCGATGCCGCCGCGTTAGCCAGCGCCTGGGAGAGCGTACGCCGTCTCGGCGAACAGTTTTTCAGTGACGCGGGCGTCTTTCTGGAGCGCTGCATCGATCGCGCGCGTCATGTTGAAGTGCAGATTTTCGGCGACGGCCGCGGCACCGTGGTGGCGCTGGGTGAGCGCGACTGCTCGCTGCAACGCCGTAATCAAAAGGTGGTGGAAGAGACCCCGGCGCCGGGCCTGTCATCGGCCACGCGTGACGCGCTACTGGCCTCGGCGGTCCGGCTGGGCCAGCTGGTCAATTACCGCAGCGCCGGCACGGTGGAGTACATCTACGACGTCACTCAGGAAGCGTTTTACTTTCTCGAAGTGAATACCCGTCTGCAGGTTGAGCATCCGGTTACCGAATGCGTGACCGGGCTGGATCTGGTCGAGTGCATGCTAAAAGTGGCGGCGGGCGATGAGATTGACTGGCCGCGCCTGCAGCAGGCTCCCGAGGGTGCCGCCATTGAAGTGCGACTCTACGCGGAAGATCCGCTGAAAAACTTCCAGCCCAGCCCCGGCCGGTTAACCGCCGTCAGCTTTCCTGCTGGCGTACGCATCGACAGCGGCATTGAAACCGGCAGCGAAGTCTCCAGCTTCTACGATCCGATGGTGGCGAAGCTGATTGTACACGCCGACAGCCGCGAGGCGGCGCTGGCAAAGATGCAGCAGGCGCTGGATGCCACCCAGCTGCACGGCATCGCCACTAACCTCGACTACCTGCGCCAGATCGTGGCGACTGAGGCCTTTCACAGCGGCACGGTCTGGACACGCTTTCTCGACAGTTTCACCCCGGCCGCCCCGGTGATTGAAGTGCTGCAGCCGGGTACCTTCAGTTCGATTCAGGATTATCCGGGCCGCCTCGGCTACTGGGATATCGGCGTTCCGCCGTCCGGTCCGATGGATGATTTCGCCTTCCGTCTGGCGAACCGGATTGTCGGCAACGACGAATCGGCGGCTGGCCTCGAGTTTACCTTACAGGGCCCGACGCTGCGCTTCCACGCAGATGCGACGGTGGCGCTGACCGGTGCTGACTGCGCCGCCACGCTGGATGGCGAATCGGTCAGCAACTGGCAGCCGCTGACGGTGAAAGCGGGACAAACCCTGGCGCTGGGCCGCGCGCAGCAGGGTTGCCGCGGCTACCTCGCGGTACGCAACGGTTTCGACGTACCGGAATATCTCGGCAGCCGCAGCACCTTCTCACTGGGTCAGTTTGGCGGCCATGCCGGACGGACGCTGCGGGTCGCGGATATGCTGCCGATCTCGCGGCCTGCGCTGGCAGCCTGCACCACTCCGCCGCCGGTCAGCGCCCCTCAGGCGCTCGATGCCGCATTGATTCCGCACTACGGCACCGAATGGCGCATCGGCGTGCTCTACGGGCCGCACGGCGCACCAGACTTCTTCACCCAGGCCGCCATCGACGAATTCTTTGCCAGCGACTGGCAGGTACATTACAACTCCAACCGTCTCGGCGTGCGGTTAGTCGGTCCGAAACCGGGCTGGACCCGCGCCAACGGCGGCGAGGCGGGCCTGCACCCTTCTAACGTTCACGACTGTGAATATGCCATTGGCGCCATCAATTTTACCGGTGACTTTCCGGTGATCCTGACGCACGACGGCCCGAGCCTCGGCGGATTCGTTTGTCCGGTGACCATCGCCAAAGCCGAACTGTGGAAAGTCGGTCAGGTTAAACCAGGCGATCGCATTCGTTTCCATCCGATCGGTGCCGATGACGCGCTGGCACGGGAAAAGGCGCAGCAGCAGATGATCGCCACCCTGCGTCCTCACCATGCACCGACGTTTGCCGTGCCGTCGCTGGCTGAAACCGCCAGCGGCTCCGCGACCATCCTGGCGGCGATTGACGCCACCGCAACCACGCCGCAAGCGGTCTACCGTCAGGCCGGTGACAAATATGTGCTGATTGAATATGGCGACAACGTGCTGGATCTGGCGCTGCGACTGCGCGTTCACCTGCTGATGATGGCGCTGAGCGAACGAGCGGTGCCCGGCGTAGAAGAGCTGTCACCCGGCGTGCGTTCACTGCAGGTGCGCTACGACAGCCGCATCATCAGCCAGTCTGACCTGATGTCGCTGTTGCTGGGGCTGGAGGCGACGCTGGGCGATGTCAGCACGCTGAAAGTGCCGTCGCGGGTGGTGTGGATGCCAATGGCGTTTGAAGACAGCGCCACCCTCGGCGCGGTAGCACGCTACCAGGAAACAGTTCGCGACAGCGCTCCCTGGCTGCCGAACAACGTTGACTTTATTCAGCGCATCAACGGCTTAACCCAGCGTGAACAGGTGCGCGACACCCTGTTCAACGCCAGCTATCTGGTGCTCGGACTGGGCGACGTCTATCTCGGCGCGCCCTGTGCGGTGCCGATCGATCCGCGCCATCGTCTGCTGAGTTCCAAATACAGCCCGGCCCGCACCTTCACCGCCGAAGGCACGGTCGGCATCGGCGGCATGTACATGTGCATCTATGGCATGGACTCACCCGGCGGCTATCAGTTGGTCGGCCGGACGTTACCGATCTGGAACAGCTTCCTGAAAAATCCCCAGTTTGCCGCCGGACAGCCGTGGCTGCTGCGCTTCTTCGATCAGGTGCGTTTCTATCCGGTGAGTGAAGCCGAGCTGACGCAGCTGCGGGAAGATTTCCGCGAAGGCCGTGCCAGCCTGCGGATCGAAGAGACGCTGTTTGATTTTGCTGCCCACCAGCAGTTCCTGGCGGACAACGCTGATGATATCGACGCATTCCGCCAGCGTCAGGCCGCCGCGTTTGAGCAGGAGGTGACGCTATGGGCGCAGGAAGAGCAGAGCGCGCCGCCGACGCTGGACCCGCCGCCCCCGATCGCTGAGCAGGATGACAGCGCGCTGGCGGTGCAGGCCGATATGAACGGCAACATCTGGAAAGTTTTGGTGCAGCCGGGTGAAACGGTCAGCGCCGGTCAGACGCTGGTTATCGTCGAAGCGATGAAGATGGAGCTGGCGATTGTCGCTCCCCAGAGTGGTCAGGTGAAACGCATTACCTGCCAGGCGGGCCGTCCGGTCAGTCCGGGCGAAACCCTGCTGTGGCTGGAATAAGGAGTCACCATGACGATGCAGTCTCCCTCCCCGAAAGCCCGCCCGGAAGCGCTGGCGGAACGGGTTTATCAGGCGCTGAAGGAGGAGATTTTCGCCTTTCGCCTGATGCCCGGCGATCGCTTCAGTGAAAGTGAAATTGCCGGGCGGATGGCGGTCAGCCGCACGCCGGTACGTCAGGCGCTGTTCCGGCTGGAACGCGAAGGCTTTGTTGAAGTCTGGTTCCGCAGCGGCTGGCAGATCAGGAACTTCGATTTCGCCTGGTTCGAAGCGCTGTATGACCTGCGAACCGTGCTGGAGTGTGAAGCGGTAAAACGGCTGTGCGCCCTGCCCGCCGCCCAGTGCAGCGCCCTGTTAACCGGGCTGACGCGCTTCTGGTGCCAGGCGGAGCGACTGACCGCCGGCCTGACGGTATCGCAGCACGATGAGGCGTTTCACATGACGCTGGTGGCCGCTGCGGGTAATCCGGAAATGGCGCGTATTCACGCCGAACTGACGGAGAAAATCCGCATTATCCGCCGTCTCGACTTCACCTCTGACGATCGGATAACCGCCACCTATCAGGAGCATGAACAGATTTTACAGGCAATTTTTCAGCAACAGACTGAGGAGGCACAACGCATCCTGACCGACCACATCGCCGTCAGCAAGGCGGAAGTCAGGAAAATCACCTTGCACCGACTCCAGCAGGCCCGGCTTCAACCCATTGAATAACAAACACAACATTGAGGGGTTTTAACACGATGAAAAGACGTTCATTGCTCAAGGCTTTTGCTCTCTCCGCTACCGTTGCCAGCATCGGTCTCGCCTGGGGCGCGCAGGCGGCTGACACCATTAAGGTCGGCATCATGCACTCCCTGTCCGGGACCATGGCGATTTCGGAAACGCCGCTCAAAGATGTGGCGCTGATGACCATCGATGAGATCAACGCCAAAGGCGGCGTGCTGGGGAAAAAGCTGGAGCCGGTGGTAGTCGATCCCGCCTCTAACTGGCCGCTTTTTGCCGAGAAGGCACGACAGCTGCTGACCCAGGATAAGGCGGCGGTGGTGTTTGGCTGCTGGACCTCGGTATCGCGCAAATCGGTGCTGCCGGTGTTTGAGGAGCTGAATGGCCTGCTGTTCTACCCGGTGCAGTATGAGGGCGAAGAGATGTCGCCTAACGTGTTCTATACCGGCGCAGCGCCCAACCAGCAGGCGATCCCGGCGGTTGAATACCTGATGAGCGAGGATGGCGGCAGCGCTAAACGCTTCTTCCTGCTCGGCACCGATTATGTCTATCCCCGCACGACCAACAAGATCCTGCGTGCCTTCCTGCACAGTAAGGGCGTCCAGGATAAAGATATCGAAGAGGTCTACACCCCGTTTGGTTACAGCGATTACCAGACCATCGTCTCAAACATCAAAAAGTTTGCTGCCGGCGGCAAAACAGCGGTGGTCTCCACCATTAACGGCGACTCTAACGTTCCCTTCTATAAAGAGCTGGCTAATCAGGGCATTAAAGCCACCGATATTCCGGTCGTGGCCTTCTCGGTCGGGGAAGAAGAGCTGCGCGGTATCGATACCAAACCGCTGGTCGGTCAGTTAGCGGCGTGGAACTATTTTGAGTCAATCGATAACCCGACCAACGCTAAATTTGTCGCTGACTACCGTGCTTATGCCAAAGCCCACAACCTGCCGAACGCCGCCAGCGTGGTCACCAACGATCCGATGGAAGCGACCTATGTCGGCATTCATATGTGGGCGCAGGCGGTAGAAAAAGCCGGCACCACCGACGTGGATAAAGTCCGGGCGGCGATGGCCGGTCAGACCTTCAAAGCACCAGACGGCTTTACCCTGACCATGGATCAGACCAACCACCATCTGCATAAGCCGGTAATGATCGGTGAAGTGGAAGAGAACGGTCAGTTCAACGTGGTGTGGCAGACCGATCAGCCGGTGCGCGCTCAGCCATGGAGCCCGTACATCGCCGGTAATGATAAGAAGCCCGACCACCCGGTGAAAGCCGCGCAGTAAGCGCGTGACGCGCCGGTCTGCGGCTCTGCCGGCCGGCGCCTGCGACGCACCTGCCCGTTGCGCTGATGGCGTACGGCAAATCAGGTCGTCCGCTGCCATCCATTTAACGAGGTCCTCTCTATGAACCTTTGCCGCTGCCTTTTCAGCCTGCTGCTGCTGTTGCCGCTGTTTGCCAGCGCCGGACCGGCGGCAGACTTCGCCGCTGCCAGCCGTAGCCAGCAGGCGACGCTGCTGCAACAGTGGGCCGCCGCGCCAGACAGCAGCCGGTTACCGCTGCTGGAAGCGCTGAACGCCGAAAGCGTGGTCATCGACCAGAATAAACAGCCGTTCAGCCAGCAGGGCAGCAGGCTGCTGCCGCTGGATGCCCAGCCACAGCCGAACGGCAAGCTGAAAAAACTGTTTATGAACAACCGGCTGCGGGTGCTGGTCAACGGCGCGCTGGCGGCGCATCAGCTGGTGAGCGACGATGCCGGACTGCGGCTGCACGCCGCCCGGCAGCTGCAAAATGACGGTGCGGCCGATCAGCTGTCGCTGATTGAGCAGCGGCTGGCCGCCGAAAAAGATAGCCGGGTGCATGCCGCACTGGCGATGGCGCTGGCCAACCTGCAGCTGGCAGATGGCCAGCCGATGGTGCGGCTGAAGGCAGTTAAGCTGCTGGGCGAATCCAGCGATCCGAATACGCAGGCCAGCCTGCAACGCTTAACCCAGCCGGCGAACGAACCGGATGCCACGGTGCGTGCCGCCGCCGCCGACAGCCTGCAACAGATTCAGAAACGCCTGATGTGGGGCGATCTGCTGGGTCAGGCGTTCAGCGGCCTGTCGCTGGGCTCGGTGTTGCTGCTGGCGGCGCTGGGACTGGCGATCACTTACGGCCTGCTGGGTGTAATCAATATGGCGCACGGTGAAATGCTGATGCTCGGTGCTTATGCCACCTGGTGGGTACAGAGCCTGTTCCAACAGTTTGCGCCGCACTACCTGGCCTGGTATCCGCTGCTGGCGCTGCCGGTGGCGTTTATGGTGACGGCCGCCATCGGAATGGCGCTGGAACGCACGGTGATCCGCCATCTTTACGGTCGCCCGCTGGAAACGCTGCTGGCGACCTGGGGAATCAGCCTGATGCTGATTCAGGCGGTGCGGATGCTGTTCGGGGCGCAAAACCTCGAAGTGGCAAATCCGCAGTGGCTGTCGGGCGGACTGCAGGTACTGCCTAACCTGGTGCTGCCGTGGAACCGCATCGCCGTGATTCTGTTTGTGATGTTTGTGCTGGCACTCACCTGGCTGCTGCTGAATCGCACCCGTCTTGGCATGAACGTGCGCGCCGTGACGCAGAATCGCGCCATGGCGGACTGCTGTGGCGTGCCGACCGGCCGGGTCGATATGCTGGCGTTTGGTCTGGGGTCTGGTATTGCCGGACTGGGCGGTGTGGCGCTGTCGCAACTCGGCAACGTCGGGCCAGAACTGGGACAGGGCTACATTATCGACTCGTTTCTGGTGGTGGTGCTGGGCGGCGTCGGTCAACTGGCGGGCACCGTGGTCGCCGCCTTCAGCCTCGGCATTCTTAATAAAGTGCTGGAACCGCAGATCGGCGCGGTGCTCGGCAAGATTCTGATTCTGGTGATTATCGTACTGTTTATCCAGAAACGTCCGCAGGGACTGTTTGCGGTAAAAGGAAGGGTGACTGACTGATGACGCAACCGATTACGCTCCGCGCCGCGCGCAAAGCGCCGCGCCTGACCCTCAGCATCGGCCTGCTGGTCACCCTGGCGCTGCTGGTGATGCCGTTTCTGGCGCTGCTGCCCGCCAGCCATCCGCTGGCGATCTCCACCTATACCCTGACGCTGATTGGCAAAATCCTCTGCTACGCGGTGGTGGCAGTGGCCCTCGACCTGGTGTGGGGTTACGCCGGATTACTGTCGCTGGGCCACGGCCTGTTTTTTGCTCTCGGTGGTTATGCGATGGGCATGTATCTGATGCGCCAGGCGGCAGGTGAAGGCTTACCGGCGTTTATGTCCTTTCTGTCGTGGCGTGAGCTGCCGTGGTTCTGGAGCGGAACCGGGCACTTCGCCTGGGCGCTGTGCCTCAGCGTACTGGCACCGGGATTGCTGGCGCTGGTATTTGGCTTTTTTGCCTTCCGTTCCCGCATCAAAGGCGTTTACTTCTCGATCATCACCCAGGCGCTGACCTACGCCGGTATGCTGCTGTTTTTCCGTAATGAAACCGGCTTTGGCGGCAACAACGGTTTCACCGGCTTTACCACCCTGCTCGGCTTTTCAGTGAGCGCGACCGGCACCCGCATCGGCCTGTTTATCGCCACGGTAGGATTGCTGTTGCTGAGCCTGGCGATCGGTTTCGCACTGGCACGCAGCAAGTTTGGCCGGGTGCTGACTGCGGTGCGCGACGCCGAAAACCGCCTGATGTTCTGCGGCTACGATCCGCGCGGCTTTAAGCTGTTTGTCTGGACCCTGTCGGCGATGCTGTGCGGACTGGCCGGGGCGCTTTACGTACCGCAGGTCGGGATCATTAATCCCGGCGAGATGTCGCCAGCCAACTCGATTGAAGCCGCCATCTGGGTGGCGCTGGGGGGGCGCGGTACGCTGATCGGCCCACTGCTGGGTGCCGCGATTGTTAACGGCGCGCGCAGCTTTTTCACCGTCGCTTTCCCGGAATACTGGCTGTTTTTCCTCGGCCTGATGTTCATCCTGGTGACGCTGTTTCTGCCGCACGGCGTGATTGGCCTGCTGCGCCGGAGGAAACATGACTGACGCACTGTTTACTCAACCTCATCCGGCGGATCGCCATCGGGCGCAGCGCGATCCGCTGCTGCAACTGGAGAAGATCAGCGTCTCGTTCGACGGCTTCCGCGCCCTGAGCGATCTCTCGTTGCAGATCGGCGTCGGCGAACTACGCTGCGTGATCGGCCCCAACGGCGCGGGCAAAACCACGCTGATGGATGTGATCACCGGTAAGACGCGGCCCGATTCCGGGCGGGTGATCTACGATCAGGACAGCGATCTTACCCGCCTGTCGCCGGTTGAGATCGCCCGTGCCGGCATCGGCCGTAAGTTCCAGAAACCAACGGTGTTTGAAGCGTTAACCGTGTTCGAGAATCTTGAGATCGCCCTGAAAGCCGAAAAAACGGTGTGGGCCAGTCTGCGCGCGCGCCTCAATGGCGAGCAGCAGGATCGGATCGATGAGGTGCTGAAGCTGCTGCGGCTCGGCGCAGAACGACAGCGTAGCGCGGGCCTGCTGTCGCACGGCCAGAAGCAGTTTCTGGAGATTGGCATGCTGCTGGTGCAGGAGCCGCACCTGCTGCTGCTGGATGAGCCAGCGGCGGGCATGACCGACGCTGAAACGGACTACACCGCCGAGCTGTTCCGCAACCTGGCGGGTAAACATTCGCTGATGGTGGTGGAGCACGATATGGGCTTTGTCGAAACCATTGCCGACCACGTGACGGTGCTGCATCAGGGTCAGGTACTGGCCGAAGGATCATTGCGTGAGGTGCAGGCCAATGAGCAGGTTATCGACGTTTATCTGGGGCGCTGAGATGTTACAGGTTACTGAACTGAATCAATATTATGGCGGCAGTCATATTCTGCGTGGCCTGTCGTTTGAGGTAAAAGTGGGTGAGATCACCTGCCTGCTGGGCCGCAACGGCGTGGGTAAAACCACGTTACTGAAATGCCTGATGGGGTTAATCCCGGCTAAATCCGGTGAGATCCACTGGCAGCAGCAGAAACTCAACGGCCGTAAACCGCACCAGCGGGTGCAGTCCGGCATTGCTTACGTGCCGCAGGGGCGGGAGATTTTTCCGCGGCTGACGGTGGAAGAGAACCTGCTGCTCGGTTTGTCCCGCTTTCCGGCTGCGCAGGCCCGCCAGGTGCCGGATGAGATCTACCAGCTGTTTCCGGTGCTGTTTGCCATGAAGTCGCGGCGCGGCGGCGATCTGTCCGGCGGCCAGCAACAGCAGCTGGCGATCGGCCGGGCGCTGGCCTGCCGGCCGCAGCTGTTGATCCTGGATGAGCCAACCGAAGGGATCCAGCCGTCGGTGATCAAAGAGATCGGCGCGGTGATCCGTCAGCTGGCGCAGCGCGGGGATATGGCGATCCTGCTGGTCGAGCAGTTTTATGACTTTGCGGCTGAACTGGCGGACAGCTATCTGGTGATGTCGCGCGGTGAAATCGTGCAGCGTGGCCGCGGCGACAGCATGGAAGCCGATGGCGTGCGCGGCCTGGTGGCGATTTAGGCCGCGCATCGGGTTTACAGCAATCCGGTCTCGACGGAAAAGTGGCGTTGTTCGCCGCTGGCGAGGGTGATTAAGCTGCCCGCCTGCTGCGCCGCCAGAAACCCTTCCGGCCGACAGGTGGCCGGCAGGATATAGGCCGCGACCTGTTGGTCGGCATTGTGCAGCAGCCAGCGGGTGGCGTGCGGAAACTGGGCGGTAGAGAAGCGCGTCATCATGGCGTATCCCGCTGGCGCGTGCAGCTCAAACTGCACCTCATCGCCATACTGCGGCAGATCGTCGGCGAAAAAGACAATCTCCGGATCGCACAACTGCGGCAGATCGAGCTGCTGCAACGCCTGCGGATCCTGCGCCAGCCGGGCGGTGTAGTCGCGCCATGCCGGTGTTGGCCGCAGATGGGCCGGTATTGAGGTGCGCAGCCGGAAGGCCCGATCCGGGATCGACTGCCGGAAACGTCCCTGTGCAATCCAGCCGCTGTTGAGATGACACATATACTGCAACGGCATCGGCGCGCCGGCCAGATTGGTCACCGTCATCTCAATCTGCAGCCGCGGCCGATCGGCGTGAAGGCGTACCGCCGGTGCGGCCAGATAGTGATGGCCGAAGCCTTTGACATATTCACACTCCCCCTCCAGCGACAGCGTATCCGCGTCCAGCACCAGCCACGCGCTGTCCATCCGGGCGCAGGGCATTTCACCATGCAGCGGATGGTCGTCCTCGGGCGACGGACAGCCGTTAGCCAGCAGCCCCGAGTGGAAAGCGAAACAGCCGTAGGTGTCGATGATTGAATGACCGGGCAGCGGCTGCTTAAAGCTGTTGCCCATGGTCAGCGGATGCCCGTCAAACTGCGCATCCCAGATCATCTGACCAAAGAACGGCAGCACCGTTACCGATCCGCGCCGGTTATGGATCCGCACCGCTTCAATCCCCGCCGGATAACGGAACAGTTCCACCCGAAAGTCATCGCTCTGCAGCAGAACCTCAGGGGTAAAATGAAACTGCTCACGGCGCAACGGTAAACGGGTTTTCATGATGCATCCTCCACCAGACGACCGCCGGACACGGTCTGTTTCTTGTGGCGCAGCTCGCCATAGAAGTAACAGCCTACCCAGGCGAAGCAGAGCAGCGAGACGCCAAACGCCAGCTGCATTGAGCCAACCGCGTCAGAGACCAGCCCCTGCAGCGCGGGCACGAATGCTGCGCCGACAATCGCCATCACGATAAACGCCCCCGCCACTTCGGTATATTTATTGTCGACCGTCGCCAGCGTTCCGGCATAAATGGTCGCCCAGCAGGGACCAAACAGCACGCTGACGAACACCGCGGCGTAAACGGCGGTAAAGTCAGGTACCAGCATCACATAAGCCAGCGTCAGCACCCCCAGCACCGAATAGGCGATCAGCACTTTTTCGGCGCGGAAACGGGTCATCAGGAAGTTCGCCACGAACTTGCCGATAAAGAAGCAGATAAAGCTGTAGATCATGAAGTTTGAGGCATGACGTTCATTGGCTGCGCCCAGCGTCAGCGCCAGACGAATGGTGAACGACCAGACCGCTACCTGCATCCCGACATAGAGAAACTGCGTCACGATGCCGCGTTTAAAGTGACGGTTGGTCGCCAGATAGCGAAAGGTCTCCGCCAGTGAAGGCAGCGATGATTGGTTACTTTGCGGTTTGCAGCGCGGATAGCGGGTAAACATAAACAGCAGCATCACCACTATTAATACCATCACCAGATATTTGTAGGGTTCCAGCGTATGCTCTAGCATCGTCAGGCGAAACGCATGCGCCTGTTCGGCGGTCATGGTCGCCATCTGGCTCTGCAGGCTGTCTCCTTCCTGGAACACCAGATACTTACCCAGCACGATGCCCATCAGCGCACCAATCGGATAGAACGTCTGGCTGATGTTGAGCCGCAGAGTGGCGTGGTCGCGGTGACCGATCATTGAGCTGTAGGTATTGGCCGCGGTCTCCAGAAAGCTCAGGCCGATGGCGATAGCAAAGATGGCCGCGAGAAACATGGTATAGGTCGCCATGTGTGAGGCGGGATAAAACGCCACACAGCCGAGAATGTAGAGCGCCAGCCCGGTGAGGATCGCCAGCTTGTAGCTGGATTTACGGATCACCAGCGACGCCGGGATCGCAATCAGAAAATAGCCGCCGTAAAAGGCACTCTGTACCAGCGCGCTGGCAAAATCGCTTAATGCGAAGACGCTTTTGAACTGGGTAATCAGGATATCGTTAAGGCTGGCAGCGCAGCCCCACAGCGGAAACAGGCACGACAGCAGAATGAACTGAAAGCGCGGCGTTTTATTCAGGTAGCCATCGGATTGCTGAACTATTTTCTGTTGCATAGCATCACCTCACTGAAGATTAAGAAAGCGCTGAAAACTCTCTGCGTCGGGATAGGCGCGCTGCGTGCCGCGTCCGGTCACGCTGCAGGCGGCATAGGCCGAAGCCTGGGCCATGGCAGCCGCGATATCGCCGGTTTTAATCAGCAGCTGAGCAAAACAGCCGATAAAGGCATCGCCGGCACCGCTGGTGTCGACCGCCCGGACCGGCGTTGCCGCCACCCGGTGCACCGTATCGCCGCTCATCCATACCGAGCCGCGACTGCCCAGCGTGATAATCAGGTTTTTCAGACCGCGCTTCAGCAGCGATCGCCCGGCGGCGATTACGTCCTCATCGCTGGCAACCGGCAGTCCGGTGAGGATCTCCAGTTCGGTTTCGTTAGGCATAAAGAAGTCACACTTGCAGGCGTATTGGATGTCGAGATCGGCCACCGCCGGCGCGGGGTTCAGGATCACTTTGATCTGATGCTGACGGGCAAAATCGATGCCGTAATAGACCGTTTCCAGCGGGATCTCCAGCTGCAGGATGATCAGCTGGCAGCCTTTCAGCGCCTCAGCGGCGTCGTCAATATCGGCCGGCTTCAGCTGCTGGTTGGCACCTTTAATAATCAGGATGCGGTTCTGCGACCGATCGTCGACAAAGATCGGCGCCACGCCGCTTGAAGTACCCGCTGCCGTGGTGACGAAGCGGGTATCGACGCCCTGCTGTTGCAGATTCGCCACGGTATTGGGCGCAAACAGATCGTCGCCCACTTTGCTGACCATCATCACTTTCGCACCCATTCGGGCGGCAGCCACCGCCTGATTAGCCCCCTTGCCGCCACAGCCAAGGGCAAAATCGGGTGCTTCAAGGGTTTCGCCCGCTTTCGGCAGGCTGTTGGTATAGGTAATCAGGTCGACCATGTTTGAGCCGATGACCGCGATATCCATGACTGTTTTCTCCCGGATGTTTTTTAACCATCAAATGTTATTAAATTAACAATAACAATTATTAAAAGTTAAATATGTGATAAAAACCACATCCTGAAGGGATGAATTTCACCATATACGGCGAATAAAGGCCGATCGCCGTGTTACGATTGTAACAATCAGACATGGCACAGATTGGTGTAGCGGACGCCGCCTGGCCGGGGAGAAATCATCGCCGGACGGTAACGCGTGAGGTTTGCGGGGTTTAGCCGTTGCAGGTAAGATTGAAAACCAGCCTGCCGAAGAGGACGCAACGCCTTAAAATCTGTCAGGTTTGTCGCGATGATTACGCCGGTTTCCGGCCCCCTCAATCAGCCCAGCAGGAAACTGAACAGACAGAGATGACCATGGAAACCCGGCGCGACGAACGTATCCACAAGCTGGCTCAGGCGCTTAAACGCACCGATAAGCTGCATCTGAAAGACGCAGCCCAGCTGCTTGGCGTGTCAGAAATGACCATTCGCCGCGATCTTAGCGAGCCCGCCTCCAGCGTGGTGCTGCTGGGCGGCTATATCGTCAGCGACCCGAAGAGCCACGCCAGCCACTACTTTGTTACCGATCAGCACGGTCAGAATGCCGCCCGAAAACAGCGGCTGGCCCAGGCTGCGGCTAGCCTGATCGGCGAAAATGACACGGTATTTTTCGACTGCGGCACTACCCTGCCTTATATCGTCGATGCGATCCCTGACAGCCTGCCGTTTACCGCAATCTGCTGCGCCATGAACACCTTCCTGGCGTTAAAGGAGAAACCGGCCTGCAATGTGATCCTCAGCGGCGGCGAGTTCCACGCGGATAATGCGCTGTTCACACCGATCGGCGGGCATTCGATCCTCGACGATCTCTGTCCGACACTGGCGTTTATCTCGGCGGCCGGGATCGACAAAGATCAGGGAGCGACCTGCTACAACACCAATGAGCTGGCGATGAAGCACCACGCGATGCTGCGGGCGCGCCAGTGCATTTTAGTGGCTGACAGCAGTAAATATGGCAAAGTGCTGCCGGCCCGCATTGCCGAACTGCGCCGCTTTGATCTGCTGGTCAGTGACGCAGCGCCCGATCAGGCGCTGCAGGACTGGCTGGCACAACAGGCGATTCCGCTGCGCCTGCCGTAAGTTCACGCCCAGCGGTTTACTACCGTTTCGCCGTCACGCAGGCGGCGCAGGTTGTCACACACTCCGGTCAGGTTGCCCGCCAGTGAGATATCGGTGACGCCGCCAATGTGTGGCGTGGCGATGACGTTATAGCGAAACAGCTCATCCTGCGGATCGGGCGGCTCCTGCCAGAATACATCCAGCCCGGCCCCGGCCAGCGACCGGTTTTTCAGCGCATTAAGAAAGGCCGCTTTGTCGATTAATCCACCCCGGCCAAGGTTGATCAGAAAGCTCTGCGGTTTCATCTGCGCCAGCGCCGTGGCGTCAATAATCTGGTGGGTCTGCGGATTATCCGGCAGGCTGAGCACTACAAAATCGGCCTGCTGCAACAGCTGCGGCAGCTGTGTCATCTCACCCAGCCACGCCAGGCCGTGCTGGTGAGCGAAAGCCGGATCGGCTTCACGCCTGACGCCGATCATCCGCATGCCAAACGGCCTGAGCCGCGCTGCCAGTGCTTTGCCGATGCCACCTAAACCGACCAGTCCGACCGTTTTGCCCTTCAATCCCAGGCCGACCGGCTGGCCCAGCTGCTGCTGCGCCAGGCAATCGGCGATTTCGTGATAGCGACGCGCCAGGCCAATCATCATCCAGATACCCAGTTCCGCCACCGAATCGGCATTGCCTGAGCTGTCGGACGGCACATTGGCGACCATGATGCCGCGCTGTTTCGCCGCCGCGATGTCGATCCCCTCCAGCCCGGTGCCCGCCTGCTGGATTAGCGCTAAGCGATCGGCGGTCGCCAGCAGCGCCGCGTTCACTTTGCACATGCCAGGGATCAGCGCATCAAAGCCGGCAAGGCTTTCGGCGGCGTGGCCTGCCGAGGCGACAAACTCCACGTCCGGCAGCCGCTGGCGAATAGCCGGAATCAGTCCGCCCCAGGCGTGTTCATCCGCTGCGATCAATACTCTCATCGTCACTCTCCCGGTTTTTAAGGCAAAAAAGCAGCATAGTGCCGGGGTTGCGCGGAAATCAAACAGTTATCCCGAACTGCGGCACGCATCGGAATATTCGCCGCACCCCGGCTGTGATTAGACGGTGAAAAAGGCTAAACTTCGACATCATCCAAATGACCAACAGACCCAGAGGCTCAATACAACGTGGCTCAATTCGTCTATAGCATGCACCGCGTCGGCAAAGTTGTTCCGCCGAAGCGACACATCCTGAAGAACATCTCCCTTAGCTTCTTCCCGGGCGCCAAAATCGGCGTACTCGGCCTGAACGGCGCGGGTAAATCCACCCTGCTGCGCATCATGGCCGGCATCGATAAAGATATCGAAGGGGAAGCGCGTCCGCAGCCAGGCATCAAGATTGGCTACCTGCCGCAGGAGCCGCAGCTTAACCTCGAACATACCGTGCGCGAGTCCGTTGAAGAGGCGCTGTCTGAAGTGGTTGGCGCGTTAAAACGCCTCGACGAAGTCTATGCGCTGTATGCCGAAGAGGGCGCGGATTTTGACAAACTGGCCGCTGAGCAGGGCCGTCTGGAAGAGATCATCCAGGCACATGATGGCCACAACCTGAATACCCAACTGGAGCGTGCGGCAGATGCGCTGCGCCTGCCAGACTGGGAGGCGAAAATCGCCACTCTCTCCGGCGGTGAGCGTCGCCGCGTCGCACTGTGCCGCCTGCTGCTGGAAAAACCAGACATGCTGCTGCTCGACGAACCAACCAACCACCTGGACGCTGAATCTGTCGCCTGGCTGGAACGCTTCCTGCACGACTTCGAAGGCACCGTAGTGGCGATTACCCACGACCGTTACTTCCTTGATAACGTTGCCGGCTGGATTCTGGAACTGGACCGTGGCGAAGGCATCCCGTGGGAAGGTAACTACTCTTCCTGGCTGGAGCAGAAAGATGCGCGTCTGGCACAGGAAGCCTCTTCTGAAGCGGCCCGCCGCAAGTCAATTGAGAAAGAGCTGGAGTGGGTTCGTCAGGGCACTAAAGGCCGTCAGTCCAAGGGCAAAGCCCGTCTGGCGCGCTTCGAAGAGCTGAACAACACCGAATACCAGAAGCGTAACGAAACCAACGAACTGTTTATTCCGCCTGGCCCACGTCTGGGTGACAAAGTGCTGGAAGTCAGCAACCTGCGTAAATCCTACGGTGACCGCGTGCTGATCGACGACTTGTCGTTCTCGGTACCGAAAGGGGCAATTGTCGGCATCATCGGTCCGAACGGCGCCGGTAAATCGACGCTGTTCCGCATGATGTCCGGTCAGGAACAGCCTGATTCCGGCAGCATCGTGCTGGGCGATACCGTCAAACTGGCGTCAGTGGATCAGTTCCGTGACAGCATGGATAACTCCAAAACCGTGTGGGAAGAAGTCTCCGGCGGTCAGGACATCATGCGTATCGGCAATACCGAAATGCCAAGCCGCGCCTACGTCGGCCGCTTTAACTTCAAAGGCGTCGATCAGGGTAAACGCGTCGGTGAGCTGTCGGGCGGTGAGCGCGGTCGTCTGCACCTCGCCAAGCTGCTGCAGGTTGGTGGCAACATGTTGCTGCTCGATGAACCGACCAACGACCTGGACATCGAAACCCTGCGCGCGCTGGAAAACGCCCTGCTGGAGTTCCCAGGCTGCGCGATGGTGATCTCGCATGACCGCTGGTTCCTTGACCGCATCGCGACCCACATTCTGGACTACCAGGATGAAGGTAACATCGAATTCTTCGAAGGTAACTTCACCGAATACGAAGAGTACAAGAAGCGCACCCTCGGCGCCGAAGCGCTGGAGCCGAAGCGTATCAAGTACAAGCGTATAATTAAGTAACAGAACAGTGTTAAGGGCGGCAGCAATGCCGCCTTTTTTATTGCTCGATTAACGATAAAACTCCCTGAACACCGGCGAGTGCAGCGCGAACTCCACGAAGCGCGCCAGCGCCGGGGAATTGAGTTTACGTCCCGGATAGACCAGCCACAGCTCATTTCCTTCCATCTGCCAATCCGGCAACACCGGCACCAGCCGCGGGTCCGCCATAATGCCATCAGTGAGAAAACGCGGCAGCAGCGTGATACCGGCATCGCCGAGCGCCGACTCACGGGCATAGATCAGATTATCGGTCAGATGCGCGGGCGGCAGCAGCCAGCGATAAAATTCCTCATCCCGCTGTAATACCCATTCATTCCAGGCACGATGGGCGATGCAGCGATGGGCAGAAAGCTGTTGCGGATGAATAATGGGTGGATGCTGATCAAGATAGTGCTGCGAGGCCACCAGCAGCCGCTGGCAGTAACCGACCCGACGGCCAATCAGCGATGACTCCTGCGGCTGACCGGTGCGCAGCGCCACATCAAAGCCCTCCTGCACCAGATCGCGAATATCATCTGAGATCGAAATATCCAGCGTCACATCGGGATAGAGCCGTAAAAACTCCGCATTGCAGCGCGCCAGCAGGGTTGCGCCGATGCCCGCCGGGCTGGTGATGCGCAGCCGGCCGCTGGGGTTTTCACGCAGGCTGGCGATCGCCTGATCGGCACGTTCGCTGGCCTGCATCATCTCCTGGCAGTGCAGCAGATAGCGCTCACCGGCAAAGGTCAGGTTGAGCTGGCGGGTGGTGCGATTCAGCAGCCGGATGCCGAGTCGCTGCTCCAGCTGGCTGATGCGCTGGCTGACGCTCGATTTTGGCAAACCGGCGCGTTCCGCCGCGCCGGTAAAACTGCCGCACTCCGCCACCAGCGCGAAAAGCGCCATGTCCTGCCACTGACGAAACGCCATTGTTCACCTCAGACGAACACTCTATGAAAGATTGTCCATCTTATCACCGCTAAATCCAGGTTCTACACTTAGCGTAACAACACAGGAGATCCACTATGTCTATTCGCGCTATTGCTGTTAATCCAGAGAGTCCTGAGAACTTCATTGAAATCTTCCCCGAAACCCCGACGCCAGGCGAGTACGACCTGCGGGTTGAGGTCAAAGCCGCCTCGGTGAACCCGGTCGATACCAAAGTTCACAAAGGCGCAATCAAAAACGGGCTGCAGGCACCACGTATTCTCGGCTGGGACGCCAGCGGCGTAGTGCTGGAAGTTGGCAGCAAAGTCAGCAACTTCAAGCCGGGCGATGAAGTCTACTATGCCGGCGATCTGACTCGTGCCGGCAGTAACAGCACCGGGCAGCTGGTCGATTCACGTATCACCGGCCACAAGCCGAAGAGCCTCGACTGGGCGCAATCGGCGGCGATCCCACTAACGGCACTGACGGCGTGGGAAGGATTGTTTGAGCGACTGAATCTGAACGCCGCGACCGCGGATCAAACGCTGTTGATCGTCGGCGGCGCTGGCGGTGTCGGATCGCTGGCGATCCCTCTGGCGAAGCTGCACAGCAAGGTAAAAGTCATTGCAACAGCCTCCCGCGAAGATTCGGCGCAGTGGTGCCGCGATCGCGGTGCCGATCTGGTGATTAACTACAAAGATATGCCGGGTGAACTGGAGAAACAGGGGATTAAGCAGGTCGATTATATCTTCTGCCTCAACGATACCGACGGTCACTGGGAAACCATGGCGAAGCTGATTGCGCCGCAGGGCCACATCTGCACCATCGTTGAGAACGAGCATCCGCTGTCGATGGATCAGCTCAAGCTGAAAAGCGCTGCGCTGCACTTTGAGCTGATGTACACCCGCAGCATGTTTAACACGCCGGACATGGCGCGCCAGGGTGAAATTCTGGATGCCGTGGCCGCCTTGCTGGATGAAGGTAAGCTGCAAACCACGCTGAGTGAGACGCTGCAGGGCTTAAGCGTTGAAACGCTGCAAGCGGCCCATCAGCGGGTGCTGGAAGGCCATATGCGGGGCAAAGTCGTGATGGTCTATTAATCTGTCCGCCAGGGGGAACGCGCCGGTCCCCCTGGTTCGATCACGGCTGGGCGTTCTTCTCGCCCAGCATCGCTCTCACCAGTTCAATGCAGCGCAGGAAACGGGTGTCGTAATCATCTTCACGCACATGAACAAAATCGATATTGTTTTCACGCAGCATCGTCACCAGCATCGACTGGAATTCGCGACGATCGACTGAACTGCCCAGGCTGCGCAATCCATCCGCCACCCACGGCACATTGTTCTCAAGCAAAATGACTAAATCGAAGCGATATTCGTCGATCAGTGCCTGAACAAAGGGATGTTCGCGCCCTTCGTACTTCAGGCAGAACGCTTGGGTCGTCACGAAATCGGTGTCGATAAACGCCACCTTGTTGGCATATTTCACCGCGAAATCGATGTACTGCGCCTGACCGAGCGCGATTTTGTCGTAGTCCGAATATTGCAGCGCCATTTCATCGCCACCGAGGTGCGAAAAGACATAGTCGCGGCCATATTCCCAGGCACTGGTGGTGTTGAAAATATTAGCGAGCTTATTCACCAGCGTCGATTTTCCGCTTGATTCCCCACCCAGTATCGCCACGGTGCGGACAAAGAACGGCTTCACTTCGGTCGGGATATATTCCCAGAAGCGGAACGGATCCTGACGGATCTGCGCGCCGCTGATGCTCATGAAAGATCGGTCGGGATCGACCAGCACCGTCCGAATCCCCAGGTGCTGCTGATACATCTCCGCATCAGGCGCTTCGCTGGTGTAAATGCAATCCGGCGCGATGCCGTGCTCGCCGAGAAACGCGCTGACCCCTTGACTCCAGACGTCCCAGCCGTGCGGATACGGCTCAATCCCCTCCTCGTTAAAGGCGTGGATACGGATGTTTTTCTGATATTTAAAGGTCTGTAGCAACCAGCGCAGTCGGTCGCTGACCGTCGGCTGCTGCGACATGGCGCTGTTATCAAACAGCTGGCGATCGCGCGGCTCGTCATAGCCCATGATGATGTGCAGCTCATCCACCTGACTACAGGCGCGCTGAATCAGATAGATATGGCCGGTGTGCAGCGGGTAAAACTTGCCGAATACCACGCCGACCGTTTTATCACGGCGCGGAAACTCCAGTCCGAGAAAGCGGTGCAGTGCTTCCAGTTTCTGCGCGCTGGGGCTTTTGATTTTGGCGTTGAGCAACTGGCTCAGATAGCCTTTGGTCATGCCGCTGGCATCAGCGACCTGTTGCAGCGTGTGGCCCTGCTGGCGAATGGCCGTTTTTAGATAATCAAACGACGACATGTCGTGCCTCCTGCGTGAATGCGTATAAGGTTGAACGCGCCGCCCTCGCCCGCTGACGGCAAGCCATCAGCGGACGCCAGCCGCATTACAGATCGTCGAGGATCGCCAGCGCGTCGGCCAGCTTCTTCGCGCTGAAAACCTGCATTCCATCGATCGGTTTTTTCGGCGCATTGCCAGCCGGCACAATGGCGCGTTTAAAGCCATGTTTCGCCGCTTCCGAAATCCGTTCCTGACCGCTGGGCACCGGACGAATTTCGCCTGCCAGCCCCACTTCCCCGAAGATCACCAGATCCTGCGGCAACGGGCGATCGCGCAGACTTGAGACCATCGACAGCATCAGCGCCAGATCGGCACTGGTTTCAGTCACCTTGACCCCGCCAACCACGTTGACAAACACATCCTGGTCCGCCATCTGCAGGCCGCCATGACGATGCAGCACCGCCAGCAGAATCGCCAGACGGTTCTGTTCCAGCCCGACCGCAACGCGACGCGGATTGCCCATCATCGAATGGTCCACCAGCGCCTGAATCTCTACCAGCAGCGGACGCGTCCCTTCCCACAGCACCATCACTGAGCTGCCGGACGTCACCTCTTCGCCGCGCGACAGGAAGATGGCCGACGGGTTGCTGACTTCACGCATTCCCTGCTCGGTCATGGCGAAAACGCCTAACTCGTTGACCGCGCCGAAGCGGTTTTTATGGCTGCGCAGGGTGCGGAAGCGGGAATCGGCATCGCCATCCAGCAGTACCGAACAGTCGATGCAGTGCTCCAGCACTTTCGGACCGGCCAGCGAGCCATCTTTGGTGACGTGACCGACCATAATGATCGCCACGCCGCGCGTTTTGGCGAAGCGCGTCAGGTAGGCGGCGGTTTCACGCACCTGCGCCACGCTGCCCGGCGAAGACTGAATCTCCGCCATGTGCATTACCTGGATCGAGTCGATTACCATCAGCTGCGGCTGCTCCTGCTCGGCGATCAGGCAGATCTGCTCGATGCTGGTTTCCGACAGCATATTGACATTTTCGGTAGGTAATCCCAGACGATGGGCGCGCATCGCAACCTGCTGCAGCGACTCTTCGCCGGTGACGTAGAGGGTTTTCATCCCTTCCGACAGGCGGCACATCACCTGCAATAGCAGAGTTGATTTACCGGCCCCTGGACTGCCGCCGATTAAAATGGCGCTGCCCGGCACCACGCCGCCGCCGAGCACCCGGTCAAACTCTTTAAAGCTGGTCGAGAAGCGCGGTAACGCCTCCAGACTGATTTCGGACAGCTTCTGTACCCGACTGGTACCGGCACTGCCCGCATAGCCGCTCAGACGCTCATTACGCGCCGCAGCAGGCGAGGCGGCAATCCGCACCTCGGTGATGGTGTTCCAGGCGTGACAGGCACTGCACTGCCCCTGCCAGCGTGGATAGTCTGCGCCGCATTCGTTACACACAAATGCGCGTTTTGCCGCTTTGGCCAAATCAATACCTCAGTTAACGCTCTTCATGGATCAGGCTGCCGGTGAGGATGCAAAACACCCCCATCAAATCGGCATGGCGAATGGTGACCGCAGTCTGCTCATTCACCTTAGGTTTAGCATGGTAGGCAATGCCCAGCGCTGAGGCTTTAATCATCAGCAGGTCATTGGCCCCATCGCCGACCGCGACGGTCTGTTCCGGCGCAATGTCAAAACGCTGCGCCAGCTTCTTCAGCGTATCGGCTTTATATTGTGCATCGACAATCGGACCCAGCAGGTTGCCGGTCAGTTTGCCGTCGCGAATTTCCAGTTCATTGGCTACTACCGCCGACAGATGCAACTTATCGCGCAGGTATTCGGCGTAATAGGTAAAGCCGCCCGAGGCAATCGCCACCTGCCAGCCCAGCGCCTGTAATTTTTGCGTCAGGGTAGTCAGGCCCGGCATCAGCGGTAGCGCATCGCGCACCTGCTTCAGAATATTAGCATCGGCCCCCTGCAGGGTCGCCACGCGCTGACGCAGGCTGGCAGTGAAGTCGAGTTCGCCGCGCATCGCGCGTTCGGTCACTTCTGCCACCAGCTCGCCACTGCCGGCCAGTTTTGCGATCTCGTCAATGCACTCGATCTGAATAGCGGTCGAGTCCATATCCATTACCAGCAGGCCCGGCGTTTTCAGGTGCGGGATTTTGCCAAGCGGCGCCACGTCCAGGCCGGCGTCGTGCGCCAGTCTGCTGGCGAACGGTGTCAGCGAGCCAGCCAGGCGAATCACCTGATATTCATCCACGTTCCAGGCACTGACGATCACCATGGCGGCACCCAGCCGGTGCTGGTAATCGGTCAGCCGTTGCTTATCCAGCCCGCGGCCATACAGCAGCCAGCCAGTACGGCCAGCGCGATAATCCAGCGGCATCACTTCATCACCGCTAAGGGAAAGGGGCAAACCCGGCCAGAGGGAAACATCGGCGGGCAGATCGCACCAGGTTAAACGATTTGGCATCACAGCTCCTGTAGGGACAACAAAACCACGCAAGAGGCTACCTTGTCTGCGCCGCTTCTGGCAACATAATCTCCAGGCTTTCTGTTGTGACGTGACACGGATTATTGATGGCTAAAACCGCACTAAAATTTCGCTTACATCGCACGGTGATCGTTCTGATCTCAATGGCGCTGCTGGTGGCCCTGATGCAGGGTGCCTCCTGGTTCAGCCTCGGTCATCAAATGGCGCGTTCTGAACAGGTCGAAGAGCTGGCGCATACTCTGACCAGTCAGGTGGCGTTCAGCCTGAAACCGCTGATGGACAACAGCGAAAATAACCGCAACCAGATTGAAGCCATTCTCAATCAGATGACCGCTAACAGCCGCATCCTTGACGCCTCGGTGTATGACGGCGACGGCAGCTTAGTGGCGCACAGCGGTGAAAATATCAACGTGCGCGACCGGCTGGCGCTGGACGGCAAACGTGCCGGCAGCTACTTCAATCATCAGATTGTGCAGCCGCTGGCGGGCAACGATGGCCCGCTTGGCTTTTTGCGCGTTACGCTCGATACCCACGTGCTGGTCACCGAATCACGTCAGGTGGATAACACCACCAACATTCTGCGCCTGATGATGCTGCTGGCGCTGGCAATCGGCATTATTCTCTCCCGGACCCTGCTGCGCCATCGCCGTACCCGCTGGCAGCAATCGCCGTTTCTGCTCACTGCCAGTACGCCGGTGAAAGAAGATCGCGATGAGGATGAAGAGAAAAAAGAGTAGCACGCCATTTATCGCCTGGCAGCGCGCTTATACAACTGAAAAGGCCCGTCAGACGGGCCTTTTTGCTGCTCAGCGTACGGATTTGCGAGGCGTGCCGGGTTAACCGGCCAGCAGCGTTTCCAGCTCGCTCAGCGATTTGACCTGCCAGGTCGGATGGATATGTGCCGGCAGCGGTCGGGTGCCGTGATCGATCCAGCAGGTTTTCAGGCCGGCATTGATCCCGCCGAGAATATCTGACTCCGGGGTATCCCCCACCATCAGCACCCGCTGACGATCCGGGTTGCCCATCTGCTTCAGCGCATAATCAAAAATTTCTGCGGCCGGTTTCGGCACGCCCACCTGCTCTGAGATCACCAGCGCGGAAAAATAGTCACGAAAACCGGTACGTTCCAGCCGTATCTGCTGCAGCGCGGTAAAACCGTTGGTGATGATGCCCATCTTCACCCGGCCATGCAGCCGGTTCATCAGGCTGACCGCGCCCGGCAGCGGGGTACAGATCTCACCCATCGCGCTGAGAAAGCCGCTGTTGAGGATCTCCGGCGCTACGCTGAGCTTTTCGCTCCAGTGATTAAAACGCTGAGTTTGCAGCTGCAGCGCCGAGATGGTGCCGTTTTGATAATCAACCCACAGCGGTTTGTTAACCGCCTGGTAGTCGGCGTAATCCTGGTCGGTAAACTGCACGTCGTAGCCGGCGAACAGACGCTGTAAACCGGCATAGGCGTCGAAGTGAAAAAGGGTATCGTCGGCATCAAACAGGATGCAGTCCCAGTTATCTAACATCAAAGCTCCTTAACACTGCTACAGCGTCAGCGCCATGATGATGGCATCTTCACGACCGCTGGCAGTGGGATAATAGTTGGGGCGACGACTGACCTGGTTGAATTCCAGCTGCTGGTAGAGCGCAATGGCAGGCAGATTCGAGGCCCGCACTTCCAGCCACAGCGTCAGCACGTCGCGTTTAATCAGTTCATCAATCAGATGCTGTAACAGCTGGCGGCCAAATCCCCGGCGCTGCCAGGCGGGATCGACCGCGATGTTGAACAGCGAGGCTTCATCCAGCACCACCTGGGTGATGGCGAAGGCGGCCATCTGACCGTCAACGTCGAGCCGCAAATTGAGAAAGCGTTCGCCCTGGTTTCTGGCAAAGGTCTGTTCACTCCACGGAAAGGCGTGACTACGACACTCAATAGCAAAGGCCTGCGCCCGATCGTCAGGGGTGAGAAAAGAGATGGCTGTCATGGTTACACATCTGTTGCCAGAGGGCGCGTTTGGCGGCGCCGCTGCTGATCAGTTCATTGAAGGAGGCGCTGGTTAAGGCCACGCCGTTAAAGGTTTGTTCGCTCTCAACGCCGAGCAGCCATCCTGCGCAATGCAGCGTCTCCGGCAGCATTTGCAGCTGATCCGGCGTCACGCTCATCACCTGAGTCGGTTGCAGATTAAGCGTATGCAGCACGTCGCGCATCAGCGGTTCGTGCAGGCCGGGCGGCGTCTCAGCCACGATAATAAGCTGCGTCTCCGGTGCCAGCGTGACGGCAATTTCGCCCTGAAGCACGCGCGGGCGGCGCAGTTGATACTGCGTAATTCCCATTTGCTGTAAAAGCCAGTCGCGCCTGGACGTCATGGTGTTACCTGTTCTGCTGCCTGAATGCGACGCTATGCTAGCAAACCCATCGAACATGCGCCAACAAACCACTATAATCCCCGCTCAGATCTTACAGGAGCCCCACATGTCTGCTTTTACCCCGGCCAGCGAAGTCATTCTGCGCCACAGTGATGAATTTACCGCCCGCCATGTTTTATTTGCTGGCGATCTGCAGGATGACCTGCCCGCTCAGCTGGAAACCGCCTCTTCGCGGGTGCATACCCAGCAATATCATCACTGGCAAAACCTGAGCCACCGTATGGGCGAACAGGCGCGTTATGGACTGGTTGCGCAGGCAGAGGATGTGCAGGGCTGCGATACGCTGGTCTATTTCTGGACCAAGAACAAACCGGAAGTGCAGTTCCAGCTGCAAAACCTGCTGTCGCTGCTGCCGGTGGGCTGCGATGTGTTTGTGGTGGGTGAAAACCGCAGCGGCGTGCGCAGCGCCGAAGGGATGCTGGAAGAGTGGGTCACGCTGGAGAAGATCGACAGCGCACGCCGCTGTGGCCTCTATCACGGCCGTCTTGATCGCCAGCCGGCCTTCGACGCCAGCGCTTTTGGTCATACCTATCAGCTGAACGATCTGACCGTGCATACCCTGCCGGGCGTGTTCAGCCGCGACGGCCTGGACAGCGGCAGCGCACTGTTGCTGTCGACCTTCACCGCACATACCAAAGGCAAGGTGCTGGATATCGGCTGTGGTGCGGGTGTGCTTGCCGCGTCGTTGCCGGCGCGTTCGCCAAAAGTCCGTCTGTGGCTGTGCGACGTACACGCTGCGGCGATTGAGGCGAGTAAAGCCACGCTGGCCGCTAACGGTCTGGAAGGCGACGTGTTCGCCAGTAACATCTTCTCTGACGTGACGGGTCGTTTCGACATGATTATCTCGAACCCGCCGTTCCATGAAGGCACCCAGACCAGTCTGGATGCGGCACAGACGCTGATCCGCGGCGCGGTGAAGCATCTCAACACCGGTGGCGAACTGCGCATCGTGGCTAACGCCTTCCTGCCCTATCCGCAGGTGCTGGATGAAACCTTTGGCAGTCACGAAGTGCTGGCGCAAACCGGCCGCTTCAAAGTTTATCGCGCCGTTTACGGCCGCGGTGCCAAAACGCGCTAAAGACTTTTCCCGCCGTTAACCGCTTTGCCGGGCTGAAAACGTTGCTTTTTACAGCGATCGTTTCAGCCCGACAAAATAGTTGTTGACGCATTGAGTAAAATCTCTAGAATGCGCCTCCGTGGTTGTAACATTCTCAAGGTGTTACGGGTATGCGAAGGTGGCGGAATTGGTAGACGCGCTAGCTTCAGGTGTTAGTGTCTTAACGGACGTGAGGGTTCAAGTCCCTCTCTTCGCACCAAAATCACAAGTTTCATATCGCGAGCACTGCGCGAAGGTGGCGGAATTGGTAGACGCGCTAGCTTCAGGTGTTAGTGTCTTAACGGACGTGAGGGTTCAAGTCCCTCTCTTCGCACCATTGCGGTGATATGAACAGACAACTCGATGCGAAGGTGGCGGAATTGGTAGACGCGCTAGCTTCAGGTGTTAGTGTCTTAACGGACGTGAGGGTTCAAGTCCCTCTCTTCGCACCAACGTTGTCATCTCCCTGCTTTACGCTTGCTTCCTCACCGTTTCGGTTATCGCCCCGCTTCTGAACGCTATTTCCTCTTGTTGTACGTCATATTTAATTCAGATGAAAATTCACCGACACCGCCGCCAGTCCACCTGCTAATGCCAGGCACGATGGCAGCAGCATATAGTGACGTAAGTGCTGATTAAACAGCATCACAAGGGTCAGCAGCAGCGCCACGATCATCACTCCGCGCCACTGGCTGAAGCTCGGTCCCCATAAGGCGAACAATGGCAGCGCGGCGCACGGCAGCAGAACGCCCCAGGCACTATCCAGTTTCTTCCCCATCATCCAGCTAAATCCCCACAGGCCGCAGGCGGCAAGAATGGCCATCCCCATGATTTAAACCTCAAATGATAAGCATTCCCATTATCATATGACAGTTTTGTGCCTTATGCAGCCTGTTTTTAACTGGCCCGGCCAGGAAGATGACAGACCAGTTGGAAAATGCTAGATTGCGGCCGATAACACTATTAATAACAGCAATAATTTGCTCACTGTCCGGTAAAGCGCTTTGCCGGTTTGCGCGCTGATATTTCAGGGCCGTAACGAGTATTTACAATGAAATTACAATCATATGAAGAACTGAAACACAGCAAATATCGGCTTTCGCTCATGCTTTTGTTGTTTCTTAACGTGGTTATTTCGCTATTTTGTCTGACTCCGATAAAAAAGAGCGAAATGACGTTACCGGTAATTATCGTTGCCATTTTTAGTAGCGCTATATTATGTCTTTGTTTAGTCCGCACTAAACTAAAATTACCGCTATTAAATCCGGTCGCCTTTATACTGGGTGCGCTGTGGGCCTGGCACATTAACTACCGGTTTCATCAGGTATTTTATTTTGATGGCGGCTTTCTGATTATCAGTTTACTGAGCGTCTTTTTTATCAGCGCCATCGCCCTGAGTGATCATCTGCTGGCCTTCTGCCTGCATATCACCCCGCCGGTGGTCACCGTGTTGCTGCTGGATAACGGTGAACACCTGCCGCTGATCCTGCTGAACATCGCCCTGCCGCTGATTGGCTTCTCGCTACAGCATCTGATGCGCCGTCGCGCCGATCACTTTACCCAGCGCCTGATGCGCCAGCTGTATCAGGAGAAAGAAGCCTTTAGCGACCTCAGCATGCTCGATCCGCTCACCGGCCTGTATAATCGCCGCGGACTGAAAAACCGGCTCGACAATATTCTGGAAAACCACGCCGGCAGCCACTATGTCCTGCTGCTGGATATCGATCATTTCAAAGCCTATAACGACAATTATGGTCATGCGATGGGTGATCAGGCGCTGGCGCGGGTTTCGGTGGCCATTCGCGATGCGGTCCGTTCACGGGATGTGGTGACCCGTTATGGCGGCGAAGAATTTCTGGTGCTGATGACCAACGTCAACAGTTCCATTGCAATGAAACTGGCGGAGCGCATTCGTCAGTATGTGGTCGATTTAGAAATTCCCCACCGCTTTAATGAAAAAGTTTCAACTCATGTAACGATTAGCGCCGGCATTGCGCCTATTTACGATAATGAATTTGATCAGGCGGTGGCGAACGCTGACCGCGCATTATATGTCGCTAAAAATCAGGGCAGAAATACCATTCTCGCCTGGGAAGATTTACCTAAAGCGCATCACCCGCCGTCCGGCGAACACGCGTAATTCCGGTTCCTGACCGACTATTATCATGCCGTGACGGCGTTATAGCGGTTTTTCATTCTATTAGTTCCTGTTCCTGACTTAATTCCTTTCTGCGGCCCGCGCCTGAACCTGCTGATGTTTTGTACGGCTTGAAGAGTGAATCAATAACGATTATCATTTGCTTTCTTATCTACTCTCTCGCGAGTCGACATGGCAACCGTAACCGCTCAGGAAAATCGCTTTAGCTCCCAGTCGATGATCTTCCGGCAAAACGACCGTCCGCTGGCGGAAAGTTTGCAGCAACGGCTATTGCAGCAGCCCGACTATCTGCAGCAGTCGATTAAGCTCGATCAGCCGGCCGCGCACGATTGCCTGACGCTCGCCGACTGGTCACAGCCCGCCGTGTTTACGCCGCTGATTCAGCGTTACAGCGACTATCTCTATCGCGATCATCCTGATGCCGTACGGGAAGCAAAACCGGTGCTGTCACTGTGGGCGCAGTGGTATTTTGGTCTGCTGCTGCCGCCGCTGATGATCGCCCTGCTGCAGGAGCCACGCGCGCTCGACTGCTCGCCAGAGCATATCCGGGTGGAGTTTCAGCACGGTCATCCCGCCGCGTTCTGGATTGCGGTGCAGGAGGATGAGGACGCGCACTATCTGAATGCGCAGCAGCGCCTCGATCGGCTGATACAGCAGCATCTGATCCCGGTGGTGAACAGCATTACCCGCCACGGCGATATCAATGCCCGACTGATCTGGAACAACATGGGCTTCTCATTTCAATGGTTCCTCGGCGAGTTAAAAAACGCGCTCGGGGACCTGCAGGTCGCTCAACTGGAGCAGGCGCTGTTCTTTAACAAGCAACTGCTGGATGGCAGCGATAATCCGCTCTACCGCACCATGATCCCCCGCAACGGTGAACTGGTTCGTCGCAGCTGCTGCCAGCGTTACCGCATCCCCGATGTAGCACAATGCGGCAACTGCACCTTAAGCAGCAGCTGATCGCGACGCCTTCTGTCACTAAATCTCCTTTTATCTCGTTTACAGGCTTCGAGGCTTGTGGCAATTTTTACGCCTTCGATCAGCCTGGAGAAAAAGATGAGCCTGGAGTCAGTACGCCAGTTCTTTGCCGAACACGCCCCTGAAATTGAGATTATTGAGTTGGCCGAAAGCACCGCAACGGTTGATATGGCCGCCCGCGCCCACGGCGTGATGCCGGGCCAGATCGCCAAAACCCTGTCGTTGAAAGTTAAAGATGAAGTGGTGCTGATCGTCACGCGTGGCGATGCCCGGCTGGATAATCGCAAGCTGAAAGCGGCGCTGGGGGCCAAAGCGCGAATGCTCAGCGTGGATGAAGTGATTAACTGGACCGGCCATCCGGTCGGCGGCGTCTGCCCTTTCGGGCTGGAAAATCCGCTGACCGTTTTTTGCGACGTTTCGCTGCGCAGTTTCGACGAGGTGTTACCCGCGGCGGGCGCCATCCATAGCGCCGTGCGTATCAGCCCGCAACAGATGGCTGAGCTGACCGCTGCCCGCTGGGTCGACGTCTGCGAGGCGCGTTAATCAGGCTGCCTGGCCACCGCGCCGGAAATTTCGATGCCGCGCGTCTCGCGACCAAACGCCACCAACAGAGAGATCAGCACGGCGACCGTGCCCGCCACTATCGCCATGCCCAGTCCGTAATTGCCGCCGTGGGCTTCTGCAATACGTGATTGCAGCGTGGCGTTGACCGAAGCGATCAGATTCCCCAGCTGGTAGACAAAGCCCGGCAACACGGCGCGTGCGTTGGCCGGAACCAGCTCGGTCAGATAGGTTGGAACAACGCCCCACGCGCCCTGCACCATAAACTGCATCAGGAATGCGCCGATGCCGATCGCCCATGAGCCGCTGGAAAAAGCCCACAACGGCAAAATCGGCAGCGTCAGCAGGGACGCCAGAATAATCGCTTTTTTACGGCCGATACGCTCAGACAGCGAGCCAAAGCAGATGCCGCCCAGCATCGCCGCAATGTTGTAGCCGATGGCGATCAGGCTGACGGTATGGGCATCAAACTGGTGCTGCACTTTCAGGAAGGTGGGATAGAGATCCTGAGTACCGTGACTGAAGAAGTTAAAGCAGGCCATCAGCAGCACCATATAGAGACAGATTTTCCAGTGCTGACGAACGATCGGCATCAGCGCCGAGCTGGTTTTATGCTGGCGTGCCGCCAGCCAGACCGGGGATTCCGGGACCTTAAAATAGATAAACGGCAGCAGCAGAATCGGTACGGCGCCAATCAGGAACATGCCCCGCCAGCCAACCGTGGCAAACAACAGGCCAAAGACAATCGACGCCAGCAGATAACCGCACGGATAGCCCGCCTGGAAAATACCGGACATCAGCCCGCGTGAACGATCAGGAATGGTTTCCATCGCCAGCGACGAGGCCACGCCCCAGATGCCGCCCATCGCTACGCCGTAGATCACCCGGAACGCCAGAAACGCGCCAAAGGTTGGTGACCAGGCGGAGAGCAGTTCAAACAGCGAAAACAACACGATATTCAGCATCAGAATCGGTTTGCGGCCGTAGCGCTCCGCCAGACGACCAAACAGCAGCGCCCCGATCGGCCGCACCGCCAGCGTCAGCATAATCGCCAGCGAGACCTGCGAAACCGAAGAGTGAAAATAGTGCGCCAGATCGCTGAGCACAAAAACCAGAATGAAGAAGTCGAAAGCATCCAGCGTCCAGCTGGCAAAACTGGCAAACGCCACGTTTCGCTGGGTCGGAGTCCAGTTAAGCATGTCACTATCCTGTCTGAGCGGCTTCGGCACGGCGGCCGGAAAGAGGTTGGCGCAACCGGCAGAACGGTTGCAACTTTGTTAACCATTTGTATATATCATGTCGGAAAGGTTAGCGTGCTACGTAATTGTCAGCCGCTGCTTCAGGCTGTAAATAAGCGTGTCAGAGAGGAGTTTCAGGGAGGATACGGGGCGGGTTGCGCCCCGGTTTTCAGGCTTCAGGCTTCAGGCTTCAGGCTTCAGGCTTCGTGCTTCAGGCTTCAGGCGACGGAAAGCCTGTTCGATGATCGACAACAGCCGGGCATTATCAACGCGATGCAATACGTGCACTAACGCGCCACACTCCTGCGCAATGCCGGTGGTAACGCGCAGCGGCTGACGATAACGCCAGCTTTTACCGCGCGTCGGCCCGGCCCGCAGTTCGATATCTACCCGGTAATCGATGCCGGATGCCACCCGCTGATTCAGCAGCCAGGCGATCACCAGCGCATCGTGGATCCAGCAGCCAGCCAGCTGGCGGGTCTGCATCGAATAGTCGATCCACGGCCGCAGGGTTTCGCGCACAAACTGCGTCAGCGGATGATCAACCGCGGTCAGTCGCGTTAGATCCTGCTGGGTCAGCAAGGTCTGGGTGGTGACATCCATCGGCACCAGCGTCAGCGTGGCACCACTGTGCAATACCTGATGCGCCGCTTCCGGATCGAGACCAAAATTGGTGTCTTTGATGTAATCATCCAGCGCGAATACGCCGCCCATGATCACAATCTCCGCCACCGCTTCCGCCATCGCCGGATAGCGCTGCATCGCCAGCGCCACATTGGTCAGCGGGCCAATCGCTACCAGCGTAATCTCACCCGGATTGTCGCAAATCAGCTTGCCGATGGCGTCTGCCGCCTCACCCGCATCCGCCGGTAAATCCGCGGGCTGGCGCACATCCTGCCATAGCGTGCTGAGTCCTGTCTGGTTCACCCGGTTATCCAGCGCCTCACGCCAGGGGATCGGATCTTCCTGAAGCGCCTGCTGCGCGCCCTGCACCACCGGAATGGCTAAGCCCAGCCGGGTCACCAGATCTTTGGCGACACGCGTTCCCAGCTCACAGGGTGTGTTGCCCGCCACGGTGGTAATTAACTCCAGCGACAATGCCGGAGACGCCAGGGCCAGCGCAATCGCCAGCCCGTCATCGGTGTTAGCACCGGCGATTCCGTTGCCCGGATCGCAATCAATAATTATTCTTTTCATGGTCTTATAAGATTAACTCTGGCGTTGCGGTTTACAGCCGCAGGATTCGCCGATTTCAAGATAGTGGGGAAACTCTTTCAACTGTGCTTCGTTCTGCCCCGCTTTCAGCATCTGAATAGCGCACCGCGCCATCTCACGCAGCGGCTGTCGCACGGTGGTTAAGGTCGGGACGTGAAAGGCGGCGTGTTCAGTGCCGTTAAAACAGACCAGCGCCACATCCTGCGGCACGCGAATCTGCTGTTCGGAGAAGGCGCGCAGCGCGCCAAGCGCCTGACCTTCGTTACTGGCAAACAGCGCACGCGGCACACGACGCTGTGCCATCATGGTGCGGGCCGCCGCATAACCGCCTTCCCGGCTGTAACTGGCTGGAAAGATCAGCGACTCATCAACCGGCAGGCCATGCTCCTGCATCGCGTCACGCCAGCCCTGAATACGATCCTGGGCGTTGAGCATCTCTGTCGGACCGCTGATCATCCCAACCTGCTGATAACCGTGGCTCAGCAGGTGTGACGTTACCTGCCAGGCCGCCTGGCGCTCATTGACCCGCAGCATACTGACGCCCGGCTGCGGCTCGACCCGTTCCAGCATCACCAGCGGCGTCCCACTGGCTTTAATCATTTCGATGTAGGGATGGCGATCGACGCTGTTATAAAACAGTCCATCCACCTGCCGGTTCAGCAGGCCCTGAATCAACTCCAGCTCGCGCTTGCGATCGTCGCCAGCATCGCCCAGTAGCATCACGTGACCGTGATTCAGCGACTCCTGCAGCAGCACATGCGCCATTGAGGCGACAAACGGGTTGCTGATATTGGGCACCACCAGCCCAAAGGTTTTGGTATTACCGGAGGCCAGGGCGCGCGCCGCAGCGTTTGGCCGGTAACCGGTCGCCTGAATCGCTGCCAGCACCCGCTGACGTGTCGCATCGGCAACCGGACGCGGCCCGTTATTAATCACATAACTGACCACCGCCACCGAGGTGCCCGCCGCTTTCGCGACCTCACTGCGGGTGACTTTTCCTGTTAACGACTTAGCCACATCACTTTCCTCCATAAACAAAGCAGGCCGCATTACACGGCCTGCTGTACTTTTTTGCTTGTCCGGCTAGATGGCGTCATCCGGCAGGTTGAGATCCCGCCCTCGCGTCTCGGGGGCGACAAAGGTTGTCAGGAATCCGACGGTAGCCATTGCCGAGAAATAGACCGCAATCGGCCACCAGTGACCGCTGTAAGAGAGCATCGCCGCGGCGATCAGCGGCGCGGTGCCGCCAGAGAGAATGGATCCCAGCTCTTTGGCCACCGCCATTTTGGTGTAGCGGTGATGAACGCCGAACATCTCCACGCCCCACGCCGCCTGAACGCCAAAAATACCCAGCGATGCCAGCGCCATCCCCACGACAATCACCGGAATGACCAGCACCGGCTCACGGCTATCCAGCAGCGTAAAGGCCGGCCAGGCGTAGAACATCAGCAGCAGGCAGAACACGCGATAAACTATCCGGCGGCCAAAGCGGTCCGACAGCCAGCCCGCGCAAGGGATAATGACAAAGCCTAGCAGCGACGCCAGAAAAACGGCGGTGGTCGGCACCGATTTATCCACCATCAACACCTTAGCGACGTAACCGACAATAAATCCCTGCGCCAGATAAGAGGGGCCGTTCTCGCCGATACGCAAACCCACCATGGTCCAGAAGGCGCGGGTACGCTGAAAGAAAGGACGCGAATCGACCGCGGGCTGCGCCGCCAGTACGCCCGCACGTTCCGCTGCCATCTGCGCTTTTTTACGTTCAAATACCGGCGTTTCACGCAGGTGACGTCGAATCCATAAGGCGACCAGCGCAATCAGCGCACTGCTGAGGAACGGAATGCGCCAGCCCCATTCGAGCAGGCTCTGCTGATCCATCTGCACCACGATCAGCCAGACCAGCGAGGCCAGCAGCGTACCGCTGTTGGAACCAAGCGCGATCACCGAAGAGACCAAACCGCGTCGTTCCACCGGCGCATATTCGCCCAGCATCACCGTACCGCCCGACAGTTCAGCGCCGGCACCAAAGCCCTGGGTAAAGCGCAGCAGCACCAGACAAGCCGGTGCCCAGACGCCAATTGAGGCATAGCTGGGGATTAAACCGATAAAGGTGGTGGAGGCGCCCATCAGGATGATGGTGGCGATCATCACCACTTTTCGCCCTTTGCGGTCGCCGAGCCAGCCGAAGAACAGTGCGCCAATCGGGCGGGCAACAAAGCCGACCGACCAGGTCGCGAAGCTGGAGAGCAATGCCATCGCCGGGGTCGATTCCGGGAAGAAAACGTCACCAAAAATAATGCCGGCGGCAAGACCATAGAGCGCGAAATCCGCGTACTCCATAGCGGTACCTAACCAGCATGAGAAAGTGGCGCGCCAGAAATCTTTGCGGCCAGATGTGGTATTAAACCGCTCGTCGGCGGCTGAGGAGGAAGGCAGTGATGCCTGCTGCTTAACGGTGCTGTGTGCCGTCATAACCCTGTCCCTGAATGAGTATGCAGATCGATAAACGCCCGTCCATGGGTCGGTTCCCTGCGTGTAAGCGGAACATCCCGGTGGCGACGTTCAGTTGACTAACCATGATGAAAGGTTAATGGATTCCCTGGTGTTGGAATCTGACTCTTCGCTCGCTTTCGCCGATCTTTTTCGACCGGTCGCTTTAACGAAGCGAATGTAACTTCACAATCAATGGCGCCTGCTGTGCATCGTGCACCGTGAGCAATCACTGGAGACACAGTGTATCTACGCGCGTAGATAAATCAATAGATCTTCTGATGATTTGTTAGATAAACTTCATTATCACGTCAGGTCACCACAGCTTTTTATCGCAAATTCAGCGAGTTAACCGTGAATAATCGCGCATAAAAAATACACCACAGCGGGCAAAATAGCATTTTCTCTTAACATTAAGCTAAATCAAAATGCCGGCCCCTTTCATCGCGCCCCGTTATCGCACTGCACGGTTACGGTGGCATGACAGCCTGGTGATTCTCCGAAAAAAGATCCGGGGATTGGCAAATGCAGACAATGCTTTACCCTGAAGGGAAAGCGAGACAGGAGAGTTATGACGATTATTCTCATGCGGCACGGTAAGCCCAATCACCAGCCTGGCGGACGGCACAACGTGCAGGCGCTGGCGGACTGGTGCGAAGCTTACGATTTGTCACAGGTCAGCGACGGACCGCCGCCGCGTAGCCTGTCTATTGCGCGTCAGGCGACGGTGGTGGTGTGCAGCCCGCTGCCACGCGCGCGTTCTTCCTTGCACCAGCTCGGTTTACAGCCGCATGAGGTCGACGCGCTATTCAGCGAGGTGGCCGTGCCGCTGCTACCGGGCAGCCAGCTCCAGCTTCCCACGCTGATCTGGCTGGCGCTGCTGCGGCTGCTGTGGCTGTGCGGTTATGCCGGCCAGTCAGAGTCATTGCAGCATGCCCGCCATCGTGCGTCGCGGGCGGCCGATCGGTTAATTGAACATGCCCGCCACGGCACGGTGCTGCTGCTGGGACACGGCATCATGAACAAGATGATTGCCCGCGAGCTGCGCAAACGTGGCTGGCAGGCGGAAAAGCACGCCAGCAGCCGCCACTGGAGCTCGGCGATTTATCATCGTCCGTTTATCTGATCGCGCGCATAGTAGCTCAGTACTTCGCAACCGGTGCCGACTCGCGGCGTAGCAATCACTTTCCGCTGGGCCAGATCGATCACGCTCAGGGTGCCATCGCCCTGATTAGCGATCAGCAGCAACTGCTTGTCAGGGCTGAAGCAGCCATCCATCGGCAGGTTGCCGACCGCGATATCACCCAGCGGATTCAGCAGATCGTCAAACAGGGTCACAAGCGGCTCACCGTCCCCAATCGCCACCAGCTGTTCCCCATCCGCGCTAAAACGCACCACCTGACAAGGCTGCTGATGACCCGGCAGTGCCAGACGCTGGCGAATCCGATGGCTTTGCCGATCGATAACATACAGCAGCGGCGCGTCGGCGGCGCTGGCAACCAGGTACGGATGTTTTGGTGAGGCGGCGATGCCGGCAATCGGCCCCGGCAGCAGAATGGTATCGATGATCCGCCCTTCCGCTTCGCACAGATCGACGACCGTAATGGTGGCGTCCTCTTCGTTGTCGGTAAACAGCTTGCGGCCGCTGGGTGACAACGTCAGGCGATGTGCATTATGGGAAGGGATCGGAATCACTTTTTCTACCCGATCGGTGAGCGGGTCGATCACCGTCACCGCGGCACTCTGCTCACAGCAGAGATAGACTTTGCCATCGCGACCCAGCTGACCACTGTGCGGCGCCCGCAGGGGCGACAGATCGATAAAGCCGCTGATCTGCCGATGCTGTAAATCAATTATCGCCACTTTATGGCCCGGATGTGGATTGTCGCCGTGAACGCCATCGCCATAAATCGGCACATAGGCTTTGCCCCACGCCGTCAGCATCAGCAGTTCATGCGGTCGCGGTGGAAAGGCGTTCAGTTCCCGCTCGACCGCAAAGGTCTCCGGGTTAAGAAACAGGACGCGATTGCCGCGTTTATCTACCGCCAGTAAACCGTGAGAATCATTCTGCATGCGCGCTCCTTTCTCAGTAAGATCCTCTTAAGCGTAGACAATCGTCAACGCGCGGCACGCTGTCAGCGATTGATGAGCCGGGCTAACGCGACAGTTTAAGCCCAATCCGCTGCCGAACATGCCATCAGGCCGCAGCAGCGGCGATGACTCCGATAGGTGATTCAGACTTTCCTTATACCGGCGAAAAAGAGTGATTAAATAAATAATACAGTCCGCTTAATCTATTATTTTCATCGGCTGCCCGAATTATTTCCGTATTATCCGAAAGTCAAAAAAAGAAATAGCTTATAAGTAAAGAATGTTTTATTAAAAAGGTGCAGTGCAATTTAAACAGCCGTGAGGAAACTATCGCGCGCTTTTTCACTGCGCCACCATCAGGGAAACCCTTTAATAATTCCCGCACTGATTGAGATTGCCGCCAGACTGCATCGCCCCGCCATCGCGTTAATTATGGGGTGCGCAGGGGCGGCAATATGACGGGAAAATAAAAACAACAGGTGCACCATGACTTTACATCGCCAACGACCTGCGCATAAGATCTGGCGTAACTGGAAAAGACTATCTTTCAGTAGCCAGATGTTATGGAATAAAAAACGACACAGCGTCTTTAGCGCACCGGAATATGATCCGGGGCAGGAAGAGAATGTGGTGTTGATATCGCAGCAGAAAAGCTTGCCGGAAATTCCGAAGATTGTCTGGATGTACTGGCATAACGATCAGCTGCCCACCTCGATGGCGCTGAATATCAGTAAAATCCGGCGGGATAATCCCGATCACCAGGTTTATCTGATTACTCAGCACACCCTGTCGCAGTGGCTGCCCGATCTTGACTTTATCTCTTCCGATCTGACGCTGGCGCATAAAAGTGAAATCATTCGTCTCGAACTGATTCACCGTTACGGCGGCATCGGCATAGATTGCAGTACCCTGTTATTTGAAGATCTCGCCTGGGTCCATCGCGTGCATCAGGAGCGGTCGATGGATCTAATCGGCTACTACCGCGAACAATCGACCCTGAATTTCCTCGCGCCGGTGATCGAAAGCTGGTTTGTCGCCGCTGCGCCGCAAAATCCGTTTATCCGCGAGTGGCTGAAACAGCTGGCGCCGGTGAAAAACGTCGGCGTTCAGAACTATTTTCAGGAGCTGAAAAAGCGCGATGATTTCCCGATGATCGTGCAGAACATTGACAATCCGTCACGCCAGCTGCTGTCACTGGCCCAACAGGTGGCGATGCGCGAATACCGGCGGGCCAATCTCTACCTGCGTAAAGGGGAGGCTAACGCCTACTTCTATCAGCGCCTGCACGCCGACAGCAGCAGCGCCTTCGCCCATTCGGTGCTGTTTCAGCAACGGCCGCAAACGCCGCCGCCGATCATCAAGTTAACCGGAAACGAACGGCTGCATCTCGACTTTAACCTGCGGCTCGGTTTGTACAATCGCCGCAGCCTGATGGGTGAGATGATGCAGCAGACTGCACCAACGCTGGCACTGCCGCTAACCGTCAAAGCGCGCGCGTAGCCAGTGGGCGAAGGTGGTGACCGCGCGCGGCACCTGCGCCGCCCAGGGACGGACAATCCACAGGTGGGCGGCGAACGCGTCGACCGCCTGCCATTCAGACAGCACCTGTTGCAGTGAACCAGACTTCAGCGCCGCTCTGGCGCTGAAGTCCGGCAGCATCGCAATACCTAATCCCTGCAGCGCCGCATCGCGGATCGACTCACTGTTATTCGTGGCAAAACAGCCCTGAATCCGCACCTGGATCCGCTCATTATCGCCGGCGGTCACAAAGCTCCAGCGCGGTGATTCCGCCCCGCGTGGATAGTAAAGGCAGTTATGCCGGGCCAGATCCTGCGGCATCAGCGGCGTACCCTGCGCCGCCAGATAGTCCGGTGACGCCACCAGCAGGGTGCGCGTCTCACACAGCGGCAACGCCACGTGGGTTTCCGGCAGCGTGTCACTGTGGCGTATCGCCAGATCGAACCCTTCACTGCTGAGCGACACGATGCGGTCCGTTACGTCGAGCTGCAGGCGAACCTGCGGATAGTCACGCAGAAACTCACCAATGATTGGCACCAGCTGCTGACGGGCAAACGCCACCGGCGCGGTAATGCGCACCCGTCCCCGGACCGGACCGGCTGTATCACGCACGCTGAAAAAGCTCTGTTCGATGCGGGCAAACGGCTCGCGCAACTCCTCCACCAGCTTTTCACCCGCCGGGGTCAGACGCACGCTGCGGGTGGTGCGCTGTACCAGCAGCACGCCCGCCATCTGCTCCAGCTCTTTGATTTTCTGACTCATCGCCGCTTTGCTGACGTCAAGCCGCTCTGCGGCCCGGGTAAAACTGCCCTGCTCAGCCAGCACCGTCAGCCAGTGCAGGTGATCCCACAGCGCGTCGGTCTTCATCTCTTTCATTATGATTGTTCAATATAGTGAATAATCAGTTCAGGCTACGCGCTTTTTCGCGGCGGATAAAGCAGTCACTATGGACACAACAGATGATCACACTCACCGCGAGGACAAGCCGATGCCACTGCTGCAATTTGATGTTATTCAGGGTCGTTCAGAATCCGAACTACGTACGCTGCTGGATGCAGCACACCGGGCCGTGCTCACCGCATTTCAGGTGCCGGAACGCGATCGTTACCAGATTGTTCAGGAAAACAAGCGCTACCAGATGGTGTTTCAGGATACCGGGCTGGGATTCAGCCGCAGCGATAATCTGGTGATGGTGCGGGTCTACACCAGCCCGCGCAGCAGCGAACAGAAACAGCGCTTTATGGCGGAGCTGGCGCGTGAGCTGCGCGAAAGCTGTGGCGTGCAGGGCAACGATTTAATGATCAGCTTTATCACCAATGACAAAGGCGACTGGAGCTTTGCTGATGGTGAGGCGCAATACCTGACCGGCAAACTCTGAAATTACAGTCCGCTTTGCTCTGCTGACGGTGCGCGCCAGCCGCCGTCAGGCCTGATAAACTCCCCGCCGATGCTCTCTGTCACCAATATGATCCTCACCGCACAAATCTGGCTGGATGTGTTGCAGCCGGGTTACAGCCAATATAGATTGTCGAAAAACTATCCCCCCGAAGGTGGCCGGCAGTCTGAAGCGCCGCGTACTCATATCAACAGAGGATTTGCCGTTGTCCGAATTAGCGTCACTTGGGCTGTTTCTGGCCGCTATTGCTATCTATTCCTGTAAAGCCGGGCGTAACAAATTTTGGTTCTTTGTGGTGTTAATCCTGCTGGTGTTGTTTGTGGTGCTGAATGCAACGCTTTACGCCAGCAACTACTTCACCGGCGACGGCATCAATGATGCCGTGCTCTATACCCTGACCAACAGTCTGACCGGTGCCGGTATCAGTAAATATGTGGTGCCGGGCATAGGGCTGATCATCGTGCTGTTTCTGCTGTTCTGCCTGCTGTCATGGATACTGCGGCGGCGTGAGCGGCCACATCATATCGGCTGGTCGCTGCTGGCGGCGGCCTGCGCGCTGGGTTCAGTGCAGACCACACCTGCATTTCGTCAGGTGGCGTCCCTGATTGTGTCGCACACCCAGCTGGCCGATTCCGACTTCGATGCGTTCTACAAAGTGCCACGTAACCGCATTGCGCAGCCGCACCTCAACGTGGTCTATATCTACGGCGAAAGCCTGGAGCGCACCTATTTTGATCAGCACGCTTTTCCCGGCCTGGCACCGGAGCTCAGCCGCCTGAAAGAGCAAAGCATCGATTTCAGCCAGACTGAGCAGCTGCCGGGCACCGATTACACTATTGCTGGCATGGTCGCCTCAATGTGCGGCATTCCGCTGTTTGCGCCGTTTGACGGCAATGCCTCCGCCTCGCTCTCCAGCTTCTACCCGCAAAACGTCTGCCTCGGCGACATTCTGAAAAACTCCGGCTACCAAAACTGGTTTATTCAGGGCGCTGACCTGCGCTTCGCCGGCAAAGATGTGTTCCTGAAATCACACGGCTTTGATCCAGCTAACCTTTACGGCGCGCAGGAGCTGAAAAGCCGCGTTGCCGATCCGACCTATCGCAATAACTGGGGCTATTACGACGATACGGTGATGGACGAGGTGTTTGAAAAATATCAGGAACTGTCAAAAGCCAACCAACCCTTTGCGCTGTTCACCCTGACGGTCGATACCCATCATCCCGACGGCTTTATCTCCCGCAGCTGTGAGCGCAAGAGTTACAGCTTTGATGGCAAACCAAACCAGTCATTTAGCGCGGTGGCCTGTTCGCAGGAGCACGTTGCGCGCCTGATTGACCGGATTAAAGCCTCGCCGTGGTTTAAACAGACGGTGATTGTGGTGACCTCCGATCATCTGGCGATGAATAACACCGCCCACCAGTACCTGATTAAGCAGCCGCGCCACGATCTCTTTATGGTGATCCGCGGCGATAAACCGCAGGCAGAAGTGATGGATGCGCGCCGCAGCACGCTGGATAACGGCGCAACGCTGCTGGATATTCTCGGCGGCGATAACGCGATTGGTCTTGGCCGCAGCAGCCTGAGCAGCGTTTCGCTTTCGACCCAGTTTGAAGATATGAAAAGTAAAGTAATGAGCTGGAAGCCGGATATTATCCAGTTATGGAATTTCCCGAAGATGATGGACAGCTTTACCGTCGATCAGGTGAAAAATACCTTCAGCTTCTCGGGCACCACCTTCCGGTTACCGATTCTGTTCCGCATCAGTGATAAGCATGTCGAGCCGATGCCGGAAGGGGAATATTCGGCACCGCTGCGCTATCAGCTGGCTGATTTCACCTCAACCGATAAGTTTCTGTGGGTCGATCGCTGTTTCAAAATGGCACGACTCTGGCAGCCGTCGCTGGCGCTGTCCGGCGATCTCTGCGTGGCAATGGGCCAGCTCGGTGCAACGCCTGCGGTAACGCATATCGATCAGCCGCAGTGGAAAGGCAAAGTGAAATTCCCGACCGCACCGACCAGCGATGCGGCTTACCAGCGCAATCTGGCGCAGATCCGCATCGAAGATAACGACATTCGCTACAGCGCCGACAGCTTCAGGCTCGACGTACCTGGTGCACCGCAGAGCATCAAACGTTTTAGCGGCATTTCCCGACCGGAAAGCTGGGGTCGCTGGTCTAACGCTAATCTCGCGCCGGAAGTGAAGATAGAGTACGTCGATCCGCTACCGCCGAAGTTTGACCTGGTGATTACCGCTCGCGCTTATGGAGCTAACGTCCACCGCCAGATCCCGGTGCGGGTTGGCGATCAGCAGCAACTGCTGTCGCTGGGTGAAACCTTCTCTACCCATACGCTGCATTTTGACAACCCGACCGCCACGCACCAACTGACCATTGCGCCGCCGGAACCACAACTGAGTAATATCGGCAATATCACCGGTCAGGACCCACGCAAACTGGGCATTGGCATGGTGGAAATCAAGATCGTGCCTCAGCCATAACGCCTGCTTTTCTCTTCTCCTCTGCGGATTCACGCAGAGGAGATCTTCCCGCATCAGACGCCGAAGGTTGCGAGACCGCTCGCAATCCACTGCACGTTACTTGTTGAACTAATTGATATTTTTCGGAAAGGCGCGCAAAGTACAACCGGCTTAGTGGTCCCCTTTGTGTGATCTGTCATCCTCTCGCTATCGCCGTATTGCCGGGAGAGAGGCAGACATGACAAGCACCATGATGAAGACCCACCAGGCCTTTAAAGCCCTGCAGCGGGCAGGGATCGATGAGCAGCAAGCGGAGGCGATGGTGGAGATCTTTACGGATATGCAGCAGGGAAAACCGGACCAGCCAGACGATAAGCAACTCAGCCGGGTTGAACAAAAAGTCGACCGGGTCGATGAGCGCGTCGGCCACGTTGAGCAAAAAGTCGATCAGGTCGAACAAAAAGTTGAACTGATCGATGAGCACGTTGGCAATGTTGAACGCAAAGTCGATCAGGTCGACCGAAAAGTTGAACAGACAGATGAGCGCGTTGGCAATGTTGAACGTAAAGTCGATCAGGTCGATGAGCACGTTGGCAATGTTGAACGCAAAGTCGATCAGGTCGACCGAAAAGTTGAACAGACAGATGAGCGCGTTAGCAATGTTGAACGCAAAGTTGATCAGGTCGACCGAAAAGTTGAACAGATAGATGAGCGCGTTGGCAATGTTGAACGCAAAGTCGATCAGGTTGACCGAAAAGTCGAACAAATCGATGAGCGGGTTGGCAATGTTGAACGCAAAGTCGATCAGGTTGACCGAAAAGTTGAACAGATAGATGAGCGACTCGGCAATGTTGAACGCAAAGTCGATCAGGTTGACCGAAAAGTTGACCTGATGGATGAGCGACTTGGCAATGTGGAACGCAAAGTTGACCAGATGGATGAGCGTCTGGGGCACGTTGAAAGAAAAGTCGATAAGCTGGGTATCCGGCTTAACCAGGTTGAAATCAAAGTCGATAAGCTGGAGGCAGGCCTCATCAGTTTAACCCGAACGGTCGAGAATCTCAGAGATGAAGTGATGACCGTGAAAAACGACACGCGCTGGATTAAGCGACTGTTAATGGTGATGACCACCACCCTGCTGGTGGCGGCCGTCAAAACCCTGTTTATCTGAATTAGCCGCGACCGGTCAGGGCAGCTCGCGCAATGTTTCCAGCTTTTCGCGCTGCTGGCCATCGGCAGTAAAGTTGTCGCTGGCCAGCCAGCGCTGCAGGCCCTTTTTCACCTGCGGCCATTCGCCATCAATGATCGACAGCCAGCTGGTATCGCGACTGCGGCCTTTGTAAACAATCGCCTGTCGGAAATCGCCTTCGTAGCGGAAACCAAGACGCTCTGCCGCCCGGCGTGATGGCGCGTTGCAGCTATCACACTTCCACTCATAGCGCCGATAACCCAGCGTCTCAAAGGCGTAACGCATCAGCAGGAAATGGGCTTCCGTCGCAATGCGGGTCCGCTTCAGATGAGGTGAAAACGCCACATGTCCGACTTCGATCACGCCATGTTCCGGCTGAATTCGCATCAACGCCAGGCTGCCTGCCGCCTGCCCGCTGGCAAGATCGATGACCGCAAAGTGCAGCGGGTCACGACTGGACTCCAGCTGCACCGCATGATCCTGCCACACCTGCCGGTTATCAAACGGCCCGACAAACATATAGGTCCAGTCGCGCCCATCTTGCGCCGCTGCGTAGGCATCGAACAGCGCGTCGCCATGGCGCGCCATGCTGAACGGCTCAAGCCGGCAAACTTCGCCAGTGAAAACCTGCGGCTGCGGAAAAGGACGGGGTTGCCAGTCCGGTAAATCGACCCCGACCGGCTGACCATACTGATTAGTGTGTTGTGACATATCGCCTCCAGGCTTCAGATGATGCCTGCAGATTGCCACTATCATGGTGGGTTAAAAAGTACCACAATGTTTGAAAATGATAGATCCACGGGAGCGCGCTATGAAGCCGGAGAGCCATCCTTTACTGCTGGCACCGTTAACGCCAGCCGCCGGAACCACGCTGCAGCAGCAGCTTTACCAGCGGATTAAACAGGGCATTTTGCAGGGCCAGCTGGCTGCCGGCGCGATGTTACCTGCCACCCGGCAACTGGCCGCTGAGCTACAGGTCTCACGTAATACGGTGCTTAACGTCTGGACCCATCTGCAGGCGGAGGGCTATCTGATGAGCGATCGACAGGGTAGCCGCGTCAGCCTGCTGGCGTTACCGACAGCCCGGCCAGATGACAACGGGTTGGCTCACTGGCCGCTGGCAAAACGGCTTGATGCCCTTCAGCTCAGCCAGCGTTTCGATACCGGAACGCTGCCGCTGCGCCCCGGCATTCCGGCGCTGAATCATTTTCCGTTAGCCGCCTGGCGTCGGGCGCTTAATCATGTGCTGAACCACACGCCACCGCGCCAGTTGGGTTATGGCGACCCGCTGGGTGATCCTGAACTGCGTGCCGCACTGGCGCAGCAGTTGCGTATCACGCGCGGTGTTCGGTGTGATGCCGGACAGATTGTGATTACCGAAGGAGCGCAACAGGCGCTGATGCTGTGCGTCACTCTGCTGAGCGATCCGGGTGACCACGGCTGGGTTGAAGATCCAGGCTATCGTGGGGCCAAAGCGGCCATGCAAGCCGGCGATCTGCGCGTGGTTCCGATTCCCATCGATCAGCAGGGCCTGGCTCCGCAGCCGCAACACTGGCAACAGTCCCCACCGCGCCTGATCTACACCACGCCAACCCATCAGTATCCGACTGGCGCGGTGATGAGCGCAGCCCGGCGGCTGGCGCTGATTTCGGCGGCGCGGCAGCAGCAGGCGTGGATTATCGAAGATGATTATGATGGCGACTTCCGGCACCACGGCGAGCCGATTGCCGCCATGCAGGGGATGACCGATAACGCGCCGGTGATCTATCTCGGCTCCTTCAGCAAGACGCTGTTCCCTGCCCTGCGTATCGGCTTTATGGTGCTGCCCGCGCCGCTGGTCAGTAATCTGCGACCGGCGCTGCATCAGCTGCTACGTGGCGGTAATCCGCTGGAGCAGCAGGCGCTGGCACGCTTTATTCTCAGCGGCGATTACAGCCGGCATTTGAGTAAAATGCGCCGCCTCTATCGCCAGCGTCAGGCCCTGTTGCGCAGTGAACTGCAGCAGGCCGCGGGCCAGCTGATACCCTTACTGGGTGGCGACAGCGGAATGCATCTGGTCTTGCCAATCGAGGCGCATCAGAATGACGTGGCGATAGCCAACAGGCTGATTCAGGCTGGCTACGCGCCTGCGGCACTCTCGACCTTTTATCTGACTGAACCGGCACAGCGCGGCCTGGTGATTGGCTATGGCAACAGCAGCAGCACGCAGATCACCGCGGCGGTGCGACAGTTGCGCCGGGTGCTGGGCTGGCCGGATTAGCGTCTGGCGCGTGGCTTACTGTCGCTGGCTGGCGCAGCAATCGATTCCCGCAGCACCAGCCGGGCATCAAAGCGCGGCATCGGACCGGCCGCTTCGCCACGAATTTCGGCAATCAGTCGGCGTGCCGCTTCACGCCCCATCTGGTACACCGGTTGCGCCACTACCGTCAGCGGCGGCGTCACAATCTCGCTCCACGGAAAGTTGTCATACATCACAAAGGAGAGATCCTCCGGGATGCGCAGCCCGCGCTGCGTCACTTCACGCAGCAGCCACATCGCTACCACGCTGTCAGAGGCCACCAGCGCGCTGGGTGGCTGCGGGCGCTGCCACAGCTCAGCCACGATGCGGGCGATCTGCGCTTCATCCAGCGCATTCACTTTCACCAGTGACGGATCAAATTCCACGCCTGCCGCGGCAAACGCCTGCATCATGCCACCGACGCGCTGGGCAACCGGCGTCAGGCCAAAATCAGCTGGCGCACGGTAGTCGCCGGCCAGCGCCATGCTGGTAACATAGGCGATATGACGGTGGCCAGCCTGCAGTAACCGGCTGGTGGCATCAGCCGCCACAGCGGTAAATTCACAGCAGATCGCTTCGACATCCAGGCCAGTAACTGCACGATCGAACAGTTTCAGCGCCCGACCCTCTTCCAGCACCTGCAGCAGATGGCTGTTTTGATCGCGCTCTGAACAACTGGGGGCCACGATAATGCCGTCGACCCGCTTCTCCAGCATCACCCGCACCGCATCCTGTTCAGCCGGCAGCTTTTCGTCGCTGTTGCTGAGCAGCAGATGGTAACCGGCGGTACGCGCCACATCCGCCATGCCGCGCAGGGCGAGGCCGAAGTGGGGATTTTCAATATCGCCGACAATCACACCGATGGTGTTAGAGCGCCCGGTATTCATGCTGCGCGCCAGTTCATTCGGACGGTAGCCCAGTGCGGCAGCGGCGCTGTTTACCCGCGCCTGCACCTCATCACTGACCGCGCCATAGCCCCCAAGCGCTCGCGCCGCCTGGGCCTTGGAAACCTTTGCCGCGCGCGCCACATCCGCCACGGTGGGTGCTTTAGAACGTAATTTCTGGCTGGTCATAATTATTTTGAATCACAGGTTGATGACAGGAAGATTGACGCCGAAAAAAGGCTGTGCTTAAACTCATTGTAACCCCTTGAGACCGGTCTCACAACGCCCACGTCCACAAGGTGTCACTTTCGTTGAGACCGGTCTCAAAAATAATCACCGGCTCAACAGTCTCTGATGTTTAAACCTGCAAAACGGATGAGCTATGAAATCGCAAACTCAATCGGGCAAACGGCCCGGCATGCTGTTCGGCACCGTGTTCAACAAGACGTTCAGCACCCTGCTCGCACTCTGTGCACTTTCGTTCTCTACGCTGGCTGCCAGCGATGACAATCCCTACGGCCTGATCGAACCGGGCCAGCTACGCGTCGCCAGCGTCGGCGATTCCAGACCCTATACCTTCACCGATGCCAGCGGTCAGTTCACCGGCTTTGACGTCGAATTCTTTAAAAATGTCGCCCATCGCATGGGAATCGATAAGGTCGATTTTATCGGTCAGGACTTCTCCGCCATCATGCCGGCGGTCGCCAACGGTCAGTATGATGCGGCGGTCGCGGCGATCGGCATCACCCCGGCACGTGAAAAAACCGTCGATTTCACTACTGGCTATCTGGCGGGCTTTCTCACCGTGCTGACCCGCAGCGACAGCGGCGTAAAGAATGTCGCCAGTCTGGCAAAACGGCGGCTCGGCGTAGTTCAGGGCACGCTGCAGGAGAACTACGCGGTCGAACACTTCACCCAGACCGACCTCGTGCGCTTCCCGGATAACAACAGCGCGGTCTCGGCGCTCAATAATGGCACGCTCGACGCCATCTTCCTCGACTATGAAGCCGCCAAAAGCTACGCCGACCGCTTTAAGCTGGTCTCTGCTGCCGATATCCCCTCTTTTGACGCTCCGGCCGGTATCGCCATCGCCAAAGGCAAACCCGCCTTTAAGGCCGCACTGGACAGCGCCATTAAAGCGGCGATGCAGGACGGCACCTGGCAGCGGCTCTATCAGAAGTGGTTTCCCGGCTCGCCAATGCCCAAACAGTATCTGCCTGGCGGTCAGTAAAGCGGCGGACGTTCGCGTCCTGAGTTAACCGGGGAATGCCCCGCACTGCATGGAGACGGCGATGGACTTGCTCACGATTATTTCCCGCACCTTCTTTGATTTTTCCTCAATGAGGGAAGTGCTGCCGCAGATGCTGACCACCGGGCTGGTGAACACGGTGATTATCTCGCTGGCGGCCACCCTGACTGGCACGCTGTTTGGCCTGCTGCTGGCGCTGATGGGCATTTCGCCCTCGCGCTGGCTGCGCCTGCCCGCCCGGCTGTATACCGATCTGTTTCGCGGTCTGCCGTCGATTCTGACCATCCTGCTGATTGGTCAGGGCCTGGCGCGATTCAGCTATCAGCTGTTCGGTCCGACGCCCTACCCGCTGGGGATCTTCGCCCTCAGCCTGATTGCCAGCGCCTACATGGGCGAGATTTTCCGCGCCGGCATTCAGAGCGTTGAACGCGGCCAGATGGAAGCCTGTCGCGCGCTGGGGATGAGCTATGGCCGGGCGATGCGGCTGGTGGTGATCCCGCAGGGGATCCGCCGGGTGCTGCCCGCCATCGTCAATCAGTTCATCGCCATCATTAAAGACTCGTCGCTGGTCTACCTGCTGGGGCTGATGACCCACCAGCGTGAGCTGTTTCGCGTCGGCCAGGATGCGGCGGTGCTGACCGGCAATCTGTCGCCGCTGATGCTGGCCGGGCTGTTCTATCTGATCATCACCGTGCCGCTGACCCACATGGTCAACTACGTGGATGTGCGTTACCGCACCGGCCGCCGTCGCCTGACCACGCCGCAAAGTGGTTTAAAAGAGGTGGAGGAAGTCAGACAGCCCAACGGCGCGCTGGCCACTCACCCGCTGACCGGAGGCAACCATGAATAACCGCACAACCAGCGCCAGCTGGCACGGAGCCAGCCTGGAGCTGCGCGATCTGACCCTCGCCTATGGCCCGATTGAGGTGCTGCGTAACGTCTCGCTGCGGGTCGCGCCCGGCAGCACCACCTGCATTATCGGGCCATCCGGCTCGGGTAAATCGACCCTGCTGCGCGGCATTAACCGGCTGCATGAACCGAAATCGGGCGATGTGCTGCTGGCCGACCGCTCGGTGCTACGCGACAAACCGGACGCACTGCGACTGCGGATTGGCATGGTGTTTCAGCATTTCAATCTGTTTCCCGATCACAGCGCGCTGGAGAACGTGGCGCTGGCCCCGTGGCGCGTTAAAGGCTTGCCCAAAGCGCAGGCGATGGCGATTGCCCGTCAGCGGCTGGAAGAGGTTGGTCTGGGACCGCGCGCCGATCACCGGCCACGCGATCTCTCCGGCGGCCAGCAGCAGCGGGTGGCGATTGCCCGCGCGCTGGCGATGGATCCGGAGGTGATGCTGTTTGATGAGGCGACCTCGGCGCTCGATCCCGAACTGGTGAAAGGCGTGCTGACGCTGATGGCCGATCTCTGTCGTCGCGGCATGACGATGGTGGTGGTGACGCATGAAATGGGCTTTGCCCGCAAAGTGGCGGATCAGGTGGTGTTTATGGACGAAGGCGAGATTGTTGAAGCCGGGCCGCCAGCCGCTATTTTCGATGCGCCGCAGTCGCCGCGCCTGCAACGTTTTCTCTCTGAAGTGCTGTAACTGAGTAAGGAACCTGATAATGGCGGTAAAAACTGAAATGAAAGTGGTGGTGCTGGGCGGTGGCGTGCTGGGCGTATCAACGGCGCTGGAGCTGGCGAAACGCGGGGCAGCGGTAACCTTAGTGACCGAAGCCGCGCTCTGCTCCGGTGCCTCCGGACGCTCACTGTCGTGGCTCAACTCAGCGGGCGAGCGGTCGAAACCTTATCATGCGCTACGCATGGCCGGCATCGATCGCTATCGAACCCTGTTTGCCCGCCATCCGACACTCGACTGGCTGCGGTTTGACGGCGGGATCTGCTGGTCGGATAACGACGTTGCCACAACGGAGGCGCGTCACGCCTATGAAAAAGCCCACGGCTACGATTCTCAGCTGATCACGGCTGAAAACGTGGCGCAGGCGGATTCAGCGGTCGATCCCGATGCGCTGGCGGCCCAGGCAATATTTAATCCTGGTGAAGGCTGGGTCAGCCTGCCGCATCTGGTGGATTATCTGGTCAATCAGTTCCGCGCGCTGGGCGGCGAAGTGGTAGAGCACGCCGGAAAAGCCAGCGTGATCACCGATCGGGGCCGGGCCTGCGGCATTCGTAGTGATAAAGGCGAGCTGCACGCCGATGCGGTGCTGGTTGCCTGCGGCCCCTGGACGCCGGATGTGGTGGCACCGCTCGGTGTGACTATCCCTAACGGTTCGCCGGTTTCGATGCTGGTGATCACCGAACCGGCCACCCAGCCGTTGAAAGCGGTGCTGAACACCCCGCGCGCCGCGGTTCGCCCCAATCCCGGCAACCGTTTTGCGCTCGATCACGACTGGTATGAAGCTGATATCGAGCCGCTGGCCGACGGGGAATACCGGATTGATCAGCAGGTGGTGGCGCAGCTGGCGCAGGAAGCCAGCCGGTTACTGCGTGGCGATCGGCCGCTCAAAGCTGAGAGCTGGAAGATTGGCCTGAAGCCGATTCCGGGCGATGGCGATCCGGTGCTGGGTGAACTGCAAACGGTGCCGGGCTGTTACGTGGCGTTCAGCCACTCCGGAGCCACGCTGGCGCTGATTGTCGGGGAATTACTGGCGGACGAGATGGTCAGCGGCGAAAAACATCCAATGCTGGCAAGCTTTGGTGCTGAGCGTTTCAGCTAATAAAAAGCCGGTCGTGCTGACCGTAATGCCAGTCAGTTAAGCAGCAGGTGATAACGCAGTCTGGTGCCGCTCAGGGGCTGGCGGTCCTCGCGCCGCTGCGCGGTTCCTTCACTTCATTCGCCTGCCTGACGGACCGCCGGGGATGGCACATCCTGTGCCGCCCCGCCTTTCGCCCGCGTCCTGCGGGCTCTCCTGGCAGACTCATTCTGTTCAGCGCTGCGGATTGCCTGCCCCTGCCCGGCACCGGCCTGTTCTGAAACTTCAGTGTGTATTGTTAAAAAAGGGCACGAGAGTGGAGGCCTGAGCGTCTCTGCTGCTGAAAGGGCTATCCACAGCGCTGAGGCGTGACGGTGAGCCAGAAGTCCACGCCGGGAAGCGTGGGCAGTTCGGGGCCGGCCAGGGAGGGCCGATCCCGAACGGTTCGTCGGCACGACGTCAAAGCCGAAGGTACCGCGCGAGCGGCGCGAGGACGGCCCGGCAGCAGCAGAGGTGCGCTGGCCCGCACTGCGGCTCGCTCGCCCGGGAAAAAAGCTGCCACGTTTGACCGTGACAGCCTTTTACAAATCTAATCTTAACTGACCAGCATTAGGTCGTGCTGACCGGCTATTTTTTTCCGCTTATTTTAACCGCGGAAGAAGATGTCACCCGATTTACCCATGACGATTTTGCCGGTGTCATTGGTGATCAGGATGTAATTGGCGTTGATATAGGCCCAGTGGGTATTCTCCTGCGGCGCAGGCAGATTACGTTTTTGCCACTCAACGATGGTGTAGGTTTTATCAGTGTACTTCTCTGGCACCGTGTCGCCGACTTTGTACTGTTTGTAGTCGATGATAATGGTATTGAGATCGTAGTTCGGCTGGCCGCCCGTTGACGGCGACGGCGTGGTCGGCGTAATGCCATCGTTCGATTGTGAGCTGGACGGCGCATCAGTCTGCGCGGCACCGGCATCCGGCTGAGTGTTAGCCGCGCCAGGCTGCGACTGGGCGTCAGGATTGGCAGGCTGAATCTGTGGCGGCGGCGGAACGGTATCCGTTGCTTCACCGGCGGCTTGCACAGCAGGGATCAGGCTCAGCGAGCCAACCAGTAATCCCATTGAGAAAAGTACACGTTGAGTCCTGCGCATAATGATTTCCACGTTAAATTGATTTTAGTGACGGTAGACAGGCTAAAGACAATCTTTATAGCGATACAGTTCCCCTCGCGTCAAAGCTAAGTGTAAGTAAAGACGACGCTATTGGTTTCACCACGCACCGGTTACTGTCCGACCACTCTATCCTGAGTTGCCGGATCGACCAACACCGCAATGCCTGAATAGTTGCTCCAGTTAAAGGCGTTTTGCAGCACCACCATCGCATTGCCACCGGCTTTATCGTAGCCGATAAAGCTGGCATAGCCGCCAATGTAGCCGACCTGATAGGTTATTTGCTCTCCCGCGACCGGATCGGTGACCCAGGCGACATTCTGTGTCTGGCTTCCCTGTTGATACCACGCCTGGTTCACCGCAGCAAAGGCCTGATCCAGCGATCGATCGCCGACCGGGGCCGGGGTCAGCGACAGAGTGCCGCAGCCGGTGAGGCTCAGGATGATGACAGGCCACAGCCGGGCTATGATTCTGAGTCCGCCTGAGGCGCGGCGGTGGAGATCCCGCCAGGTGCGTAGCGCCCTCAACCGGCCGGCGAAAAAACCTGTTCTCATTTTTTATTATAACAATCAGGTGATTAAGTTCATTGATGATGTAACAGACCCGCTGTCGCGCAAAAAGGTATCACCCGGCGACAGTCAGCTATAGCGCGCTAAACCGACTAAAAGCGGTGCCACCGGCGGGTTGAGGACCACAGCGCTGGTCACTGAAACCGCCTGCTCCGCCTGAGGCTAGCTGTGTTGCGGCGCGCAAGGGTGTACACTGCTGCGGCTTTATGGCTTGAACGCCGTGCTCACATTTTTGAAATGCCCGGGAGGCAACCGCATGAAAGAAGGCCCACTGTCCGAGAAAGAGCTGCAATGGCTGGAAGATATGCTGGAAAAATATGGCAGCGAAGCGTCGATTCTGGATGTCTCCGAGCTGGACGGTCTGCTGACCGCCGTGCTGTCCGGACCGACCACCGTCGAACCGAGCAAATGGCTGGTGGCGCTGTGGGGCGGCGAGAAGCAGATCCCAAAATGGAGCAACGAACGTGAAATGACGCGTTTTATGGAGCTCTGTTTTCAGCACATGAATGATGTGGCTGACCGGCTGTCTGAATTCCCTGAGCAGTTCGAACCGCTGTTTGGCATCCGTGAGATGGAAGGTCTGGAATTTACCGTGGTTGAAGAGTGGTGCTTCGGCTACATGCGCGGCGTGTCGCTGACCGACTGGTCTGCCCTGCCGCAGGATCTGCAACCGGCGCTGGACGCCATCGCCTTACACGGCGTGGAAGAGAACCTCGAAAAACTGGATGCGATGACGCCGGACGAGATGGAAGCCAGCATTGAGGCAATCCGCCCTGCTGCGCTGGCGCTGCACGATCACTGGATCTCCCAGCCTGAAGCGGTGCCGGAGCCGCAGAAGCCGATCTCGGTTGAAAAGCTGCCAGGACGTAACGATCCCTGCCCGTGCGGCAGCGGTAAAAAATATAAGCAGTGCTGTCTGCATTAATAGTTCCAGGGCTGCGATAAGCGGCCCTTAACTGCTTAAAGCTGATGACGGCTGATTCGCTGCATTACGTTTTTATTACTATATTCTTACTCATCGGGCTTCACTTATCCTGCTGAATAACTGATATCCTCCGTCAAAAGATAATGAATTTTATCACTACCCCGTTTTCATCGTGCATTCTATAGAATATTATCTACCAGGGTTAAATTAACAGGGAAGTAATATGCCATTTTTGCGAGAACTAAAGCGAGTCACCCAGCAATACAGATTAGATCTGATTATCTTCTTTACTTTAGTCACTATCATAGGATCTTCCGGTCTTGAAAAAAACCTTAAGGAACTAGTGGGTTCAGCAGGCTTGATAATTATCATTTCATCGGTGATTTTTCTGCCTCACAGAGCATTAGCAATATTTCATACCTTTATTTTTAAATATGAGAATCGCACTCTGAAGAAAGTCGCCGGTACACTGTCGTTACTCTCGTGGTTAGTATTTGGGTTAACTTATATAGTGCTGCCGCTGGGCTTCGTTTTTACCGGCAGGTTTCTGTTTCTTACCTTCATTTTATTAACACTTGCGGGCGGCATTCTGACTTTTTATGATTTAGAGAAAAATGGAAATCTTTCATTTCGAAAAATCAGGCTGACGCTCTGGTTTTTCTTACCGCTTTGTTTTATCTTAACTAATGCACTGGCATCGAGCTACTTTACCCAATTCAGCGCACTAAGTATTTCCTCTGTACCTTATACAGAATTCATCTGGAAGTTTGTTTTTTCAATTATGGCACTGGCATTGCTGCTCCAGCCAGTAAGCTACCTGATATTCATTACTCAGGCTGATAAAACCGAAGGTTATCAGACCGCAACGTTAATCGCTTTCTTCCTGGCTGTCTCACTGGTGCTTTTCGCGATTCCACATTGGGGAGCAAATATTCTCTCATCAGTTTTAGATCACGCAACCCGATTTGAATGGCGTGATGAGGCGAAGTGTGGAAAATTAATAATAAAAAGGGAGGATGAGCGGTACTTTGGCTTCAATAGCGACAAATACACGCTCTATTTCTCCAACCCTGGCTACTGGGGATTTTACGAATTAAATTGTACTAAAGATGAATATAATAACGACACGTTTCGTCTGACAGCCGTAGATATCGAAACCCGAAAACCCTGGTTTAAAAAAGATAGCATGCGTTAAGGACGTTTAGCTCGCTAAAAACGTGGCTGCCAACCTATCGCTTTCAGCTCTCTAAGCAGGATAATGGGTGACTTTTCAGCGGGTGATTCCGCCAGACTGTTCAGCAACCTGTTCTGATTGGCGACAGCTTCGCCAAACCCGGTCTGGGCATGATCGCCGACGGCACGCTGATTTTCGGTCTGACCGGCTGGGCTGGCACCTTTGCCGCGCTGGACGCCGCCGCTATCGCCTGTATCAGCCTGATGGCGATGGTGGCGGTAATGGAAGAGCGCAAAATCCGCCGCGAGAAACGGCTGCAGCGGCTGAAGATGGCGTGATGTCAGGTAATTGAAAAGTGGCCGCTGACATTGAATCGCAACGGCCAGCGTGGCGGAGAAAAGAGTCCTCTGCTGCGCTGGCCGCTTCTTTCATTAACAGGTTAGTTAACCGGGCTGAAGCCGGGCAGATACCCGCATTTAACCGGCCCACTGTTCATTGCTTCACTATGTGAAGCAAAAAAACGATTCAATCTTTGCTCCATCTCACGCAATCCTCGCCCGTTCCAGCATGCTCCGCCTAAAGCTCATACGCTCATTCCCACAGCCACCCGATGTGGTCATCGTTATTACCTTCAGGAGAGCGTATGGATCATTCAGCCCGCCAGTACGGTATTGAGGTCGCGCCGACGACAGTTAAACGTTCGCCCAGACGCACCGCCAAAATTATGATGTCTGCCGGGATAGGTCACTTTATCGAGTGGTTTGACTTTGGCTTGTACGGCACCCTGGCGGCCATTATCGCCAGCAACTTTTTTGTCAGCGCCGATCCGGCGACCGCGCTGTTAAAGTCTTTCGCCGTGTTCGGTTCCGGCTTTCTTATGCGTCCATTGGGCGGGCTGTTCTTTGGCTCAATGGGCGATCGTCTGGGCCGGCGCAAAGTGCTGGTCACGGTGATTGTGATTACCTCACTCTCAACCTTTGTGATGGGGATTTTGCCGACCTGGCACCAGGCAGGCATTATCGCTCCTATCCTGCTGGTGATAACCCGACTGGTGCAGGGCTTTGCTGCGGGCGGTGAAAGTTCCGGCGTCATCACTTACCTGGCCGAAAGCGCCGAACCGAACCGGCGGGCTACGCTCACCTGCTGGAGCGAAAACTTCAGCTTTATGGCCTTCGTGTGTGGCTCGGGGCTGGTACTGCTGCTGACCCATACGTTAGGCGACGCCGCAATGAACGACTGGGGATGGCGCATTCCCTTTCTGCTTGCCGCCCCGCTCGGCCTGGGTGGGCTGTACATGCGTCGCAATATGGAAGACTCAGCTGCGTTTCACAAACTGCAGGCCAGCGGAAAGATCGAGAAATCGCCGCTGCGCAAAACGCTCAGCTCATCCGGTCGCGCCCTGCTTTTCTGCGTTGGCTTTGTGGTGGTTAAAGCGGTCAGCAGCTGGGTGCTGCAATCCTTTATGCCGGGCTACCTCTCCACCCACCTGCATTACAGCCGCACCGACTCTTATCTCATCACCACGCTGGGCTTGCTCAGTGTCGCTGTCTGTATGCCGCTTACCGGCTATCTTTCCGATCGCTGGGGACGCCGTCCGTTGATGCTGATGGGATGTGGCGGCTTCATCCTGCTGACCTATCCCGCCATGTTGCTGATGACGCAAGGCTCGGTGATGACGTCGATAGCGGCCATGAGCCTGCTGGGCGTCTTTGTCGCCATGTTTAACGGCGGCTGCGGCGCAGCGATGGTGGAACTGTTCCCCACTGCGATTCGCTACGGCGGCATTGCCGTCGCCTACAACCTGACGGTGGCGGTGTTTGGTGGCGTAACGCCTCTGGCCTCAGCCAGCCTGATTGCCTGGACCGGCGATCCGCTCTCTCCCGCCTGGTACGTGATGATCACTGCCCTCGTCTCTTTTATTGCGGTGTGGTTCGCCAAAGAGACCGCCGGCAAAATCCTTGATTAATCTGAACCGGAGTTAATATGCAAATCAGTCAGGTTGAGTGCTTTCCGCTGAAAATTGCCGCTGACCAGATCTATCTGGGCGGCAACGCCACTGGCGATGAAGCGGATTATTATTATCGCCCTGAATACCGCTGCGTCTATTCCCGCAAAATGGAAACCTGCCTGGTAAAGATTACCACCCGCGACGGCCACGTCGGCTGGGGCGAGGCGCTGGCACCGGTGGTGCCGCAGGTGATTGCTGAACTGATCAATCAGCTGTTCAGGCCGTTAATTATTGGTCGTTCGCCGTTCGATAGCGCCGTGCTGAATTCACGGATGTACGATGCGATGCGCGATCGCGGCCATATCACTGGCTACCATATTGATGCGCTGGCCGCCGTGGATATCGCACTGTGGGATCTTAAAGGCCAGATCCTCAATTTGCCGGTTTATCAACTGCTCGGGGGAGCCTACCGCGAGACCATTCCTTGCTATGTCTCCGGCTTGCCGGAACCGGATCTGGAATCCCGCGCGGTGCTGGCCAGACGCTGGCAGGAAAAGGGGTTCAACGCCTTTAAGCTGGCATTGGGTTATGGCGTCAGCGAAGACATCCACAATGTAAAAGTTATCCGTGACGCGCTCGGCCCGGAAGCACAGCTGTTCGTTGATGCCCACTGGAATTACAGCGTTACCGAAGCGAGTGAACTCGCACAGCGCCTGCATGCGCTTGGTGTTGGCTTCCTTGAAGCGCCGCTGCTGCCAGAAGATGTTGCCGGTCATCGTGAACTGCGCGCCAAAAGCCCGATAGCCATTGCGCTGGGTGAAACGGAACGCACCCGCTACCAGTTTAAGCCGCTGATTGAGCAACGCGCCGCAGACATCCTGCAACCTGATGTTGGCCGTACCGGTATCAGTGAACTGATGCATATCGCCGCGCTGGCGGAAACCTGGAACCTGCGTGTAGCACCTCATCTGAGCGTGGGTCAGGGGCCGTGTATCGCCGCCTCAATCCATGCCGCTGCCGCTATTCCTAATCTGTTCATGCTTGAGTTCCAGCCTCCGGTTTTCAACGTGGCTAATCAGTTACTTAAACAGCCGCTGGTCTGTGAACAAGGCGCATATCAGTTACCACAGGGCGCCGGACTGGGGATTGAAATCGATGAAGATGGTCTGCGCAAACATCTGACGGAGGCAACATGCTAAAAGGTAACGTACCTATTCTGGCCACCGCGTTTACTGAACAAGGCGAGCTGGATCTTGCCTCGGTTGAACGGCTGGTCCGCTTTCTGTTGCAGCAGGGTGTTGATGGCCTGGCGCTGTTTGGTAACGCCTCTGAAGGCTATGCCCTGACCCAGGATGAGAAGCAGGCGCTTTTTTACTGCGTCAAAAAACAGGTCGGCGATTTGCCGCTGGTGGCGGCGGCGGGCGGTGCCTCTTCAGCCGTCGCGATTGATGAGATCAACCGGGTACAGCGTTGGGGTGCCGATATCGCCATGGTTAATCCACCCGCCGTGGTTAAACCCGGTCCGGAAGAACTCTACCGCTTCTGGCGGGATATCAGTCAGGCGTGCAGCATTGGTATCATGATTCAGGATGCACCGCTGATGACCGGCGTGACCATGCCGGTGACAACGCTGGTCGGTGTTTGCAATGATTTCCCGACCATTAAGTACATCAAAGTTGAGCAGCCGCCGACGACGCTAAAAATCAGCGCACTGAAACAGGCATTAGGCGATCGGGTCGGCCTGTTTGGCGGACTGAATGCCGGCTTTCTGTTTGAAGAGCTCTGCCGGGGAATAACCGGCACGATGCCCGCCTGCGAATTCCCGGACGTGATTAATACCATTCTTCACTACTGGCATCAGGATCGAAAAGCCGCCCAGAACCATTTTTACCGTTACCTGCCCTTTCTTCGCTACGGTGTCCAGCCCGGTATCGGCGTGGCTATTCATAAAACCGTGCTGCACCAGGCGGGGATTTTTAGCAGTGACTACGTCCGCGAACCGGCAAAAAGCCTGGATGAGATTACCCGTCAGGAGCTGAAAGAACTGACCGATGCGTTGCCGCTGGCGGTACTGGAGAGGCAGGCATGAACTATATCGCGGTCGACTGGGGCACCAGTAATTTTCGGGCGCTGAGCGTACGAGATAGCCGGGTTATCAAAACGGTCGAGGCGGACTGCGGCGTCGGTAAATGCCAGCGCGATGCCTTGCCGTTAATATTGCAGCAGCAGCTGTTACGGCTCAGCGAGGCTTACGATGAACAGTTGCCGGTTATATTGTGCGGCATGATTGGCAGCAATATCGGCCTCGCTGACGCGGGCTATCTCAGTTTACCGCTTAGCTTCAACGCGCTTTTCGGTAAAGGCCAGCCGCTGCCGGGGATCATCCCGAACCCGCTGAGTCTGCGCCCGGGTATCTGTGACCGACGGGTGAATGAAATCTGCCGCGGCGAAGAGATGCAGCTGGCCGGCGGGTTGATGCTCTCTGCTGCGCAGAACTTTGCCGCTGTCGGCACCCACAGCAAGTGGCTCCGAGTCGATCGTCAGCAGCAGCAGGTGACCCGATTACAAACGCTGATGACCGGTGAGCTGTATGCGCTATTGCTTAACCACTCGGTGCTGGGCAAGGGATTGCCCGAGCAATGCTGGTCAGATCAAGCATTTCTAAGCGGTATTGAAACGGCGCAGAGTATTCAGCATCAGCAAACCGATCTGGTTAGCGAGCTTTTCCGCTGTCGCGGGCGTTATATCCTTAAGGCCCTCGCGGCAGAGGCGGCTGCGGCATGGCTATCCGGGTTACTGATTGGCCATGAACTTTTATCCGGGGCGACTGACCCGGAGACGATCTGTTTTATCGGCAGTGAAAGCCTGTTAGCGCATTACCGGCTGGCCTGTGAGGCACTAAACCAGCCGGCAGAATTTCTGCCGGCGGAAACCGCCTTAATAGCCGGACTGAATGAGGTATTCCGTCATGGCTATTAGCTCACAGGTTATCGCTATATTGCGCGGCATTCGTCCTGAAGAGGTTAATCAACATATCCGCTGCCTGCTGGATAATGACATCAGCCAGGTAGAAATCACCACTAACTCGCCTGACTGGCAATCCAGTATTCAGGGAGCGGTTAAGCACTTCGGTCCTCACCTGAATATTGGTGCAGGAACGGTGGTTACCAGCCGCCAGGTCGATGAAAGCCTTGCCGCCGGAGCCCGGTTTATTCTCACACCCAATCTTAATCCGCAGCTGATAGCCGAAGCGAAAAAGCAGGGATTAACGATTTATGCCGGAGTGTTTAGCGCCAGTGAAATTTTCCTTGCTGCCGGACTGGGCGTGGAGGTGATGAAAATATTTCCGGCCTGCGCATTGCCGGTTAATTATCCGCAACTGATCAAAGGCCCGCTTTCTCAGCCGGTACGGTTTTCAGCGGTCGGCGGGATAACGGTGGATAATGCGCCTGACTATCTGGTTCACTATGACAGCGTCGGGATAGGTTCGTCGTTGTACAGGCCCGGGCAGTCGGTTGCCGAAACGGCGAAGCGCTGTAAATTATTGATTTAATATAGTCAGTGGTTCGCCACTGATTTTTTTCGCGGCTGATATCAGGTACAAACTTAACATCTCAACGTCCATCTTTTCACTGTTGATATTGGATAAGGCGATGGCCGCTGGCATGCCGGGGATATTACATGCCAGTCGGTAATCATGCTGACCATAGGCTTTGGCGAACACCTGATGGCGGCGTGCCTGTTCGATATCGTTTTTCAGTAGCCGATAATCATGAATACCGATTTGGCTGATAATTTCCTCATTACTCATCGCTGATAATAATTTGATGCCAATCACCGAGTCATGCACCGGATAGGATTGATAATTCCCGATAGCACGGGCAATACTTTCTCCCCCGCGTGTATGGATGATATAGACCACATTGGTGCCGCTCAGGACGCCGATAACAATAGAAATAGCCGGGTTGCCGCTCTCTTCCAGAATGCCGATTACCGCATTATAAAACGCTGAATTATGGATAGCGTAGGCCGAGAGGCGATGGATACCGATGCCGAGGCTGTATTTGCGCCGCGCATCGCGATGCACCATATCCAGCGCCAGCAGCGTTTTCATCAGGCGCGTTATTTTGGCCGAGTCGAGCGCCAGTTCACGTCCCATTTCACGAATGCCCTGCGGCCGGGCCGCTGAAGCGAGCAGCTCCAGGCAGCGGAAAGCGTCATAGACGGTACTGTTCATGATGAACTCCGGGTCCGGGCGTGGGTCATGCCGTTATTCTCCAGCCTTTGCTGATGCAAGCAACCCGCAATGGTCAGATCTGGAACCTGTTTCAAAGGCTGAGAGGAATGGGCTTTTCAAAGCCGGTTCTGTGAGGAGCGGGTTAGCACCTGAATGATTGGTAACTCTGCTGCGGTTGAGAGATCAGCGTTTCCGCTGCTAATGAGTACAGGAAGTTCAGGACACCGAAATGAGTTAAACCGCCTACAACCCGCTGGAGCTGATACAATCGGCATACAGAGTGTCAGAGAACACGACCAGATATGCTTTTGTAACGGGCACTGGCCCTGCCAGATACACTCTTATTGCTCCAGGCAGGCGGCTGAGAATGAAGTTGAGCGTGCTCCAAAAAATGATCAACAGCAGAGTTTACAACCACATTCTGAATACGATGGAAGCCATATAAAAATTAACGCTTTTGCTTAATTAATTCTTTTACCGATAGTAAAGTCGGGATTACGAATTTTTTCCCGGCATGAAATATTGATAGCATGATGAAATACTTCTCAGCAACTCACCCGTTAACTTACAATATAAAAGGCACGCGTTATTTATTTTGAAAAGAGAGCTAAATCAGCTGGACATAAACGTGATAAGAAACGCAGCTCTTTTTTTATCGCCTTTCGTTAAGTGATGTTGCTCTCAAAATATAATTTTATGCGTTGATAATATTTATATCTGTCAGTAGTGTCGAAAACGATCGTTACCGAACCCATCGGGCGAAACCTGATTTATCGTTTCTTGTTATACGAAGAACGATAAATCAGGTTTTTTTTTGCACTTTTCCAGCAATTTATCAGGTGATTACCGTTGATGTCAGACACTCACAATCGCGTTGTTACAGCTAATAAGACGGTATTGCGATAATAAAATTATGAATCACAAGGAGAGAACAGTGAAACTTCTGTTACTGGCTACCATGATTTCAGGCGTGCTCTTCCACCCCGCCGCCTCTGCGAATGAGCATGATTTCAGTGCGCAAATTAATAGCGTTCGACCAAACATCATTTTGATTCTCACCGAGGATATGAACCCGCGTCTTGGCGTTTACGGCGACAAAGTAGCGCGAACGCCGCATCTTGATGCGCTGGCGAAAGAGTCGGTACGCTTTACTCACGCATTTACCATGGCTGGCGTTTCTGCGCCTTCGCGGGCGGGGCTGATCACCGGTGCGTTCCCTAACACAATCGGCCTGCAGCATATGCGTACCGCAACCCGACCTGGAGGAGGCTATGTTGGCGTTCCGCCTTCGTGGATAAAGGGTTACCCGGAGTTACTGCGTCGTGCTGGATATTTTACCTATAACGATACCAAAACGGATTATCAATTTACCAAAGGGCACGCTGATACTGGCCCCTTTTCGCTCTGGAGCCAGCATGGTCAATACAGCAACATAAAGGATCTGTTAGTGCCGGCGGCGTGGCGTAATTATGATTTGCAGGGCAAGCCGTTTTTTATGAATTTCAACCCACAAATCACGCATGAATCTGCCTTATTTACCAAAGATAACGTGCCGAAAGGTTTTGAGTATATAACCAAAGTCTGGGACGAGGTTCGTTCACATTATCAGTACGCCGCCACCGATCCGGCCAGGGTGAATATAGAGCCATGGTATCAGGACACGCCGGAAACCCGCAAAGAGCTGGCAACCCTGTATGACAATATCCACGTGATGGACATGCAGGTGGGTAATCTGATTGATACGCTGAAGCAGGATAAGCTGTGGAATAACACCATCGTTATTTTTGCCGCAGATAATGGCGACGGTTTACCCCGGAAAAAGCGTGAAGGTTATGATTCCGGAACGCACGTACCGCTGATGATCCACATTCCTGAAAAATACCGCCCGGCTGGCTGGCCGGCTGCGGGTAGCGTCGACCAACGATTAATTTCATTTGAAGACCTGGCCCCGACCATTCTTGGCTACGCCAGCGCTGACGTGCCGGACTATATGAAGGGCATTGATTTATCCAAAAGCCATGCTCCGGCCCGTCAGTTTGTTTACGGTGTTCGTGGACGTATGGATAACGTCAACATGCGTTCGCTGTTTATTCGCGATAAGCATTATCAGTATGTTCGCAACATGGATAATACCCCCGGCGCGATCAGCATTCCCTTCCGCGATGCACAAATGACCATGCGCGCGCTGGTGAAAGCCGAACAAGCGCATCAGCTGACGAAAGCGCAGCAAAGCTGGTTTGCACCCCGCCCGACCGAAGAGTTTTACGATCTGCAACGCGATCCGTGGCAGCTTAGTAATCTCGCGCAGGACCCTGACTATCAGCAGCAGCTCACCGCGTTTCGCCAGGCGATGGATAACTGGCGCGATAGCGGTAACGACATGAATCTGGTGAAAGAAGATCTGATGGTCAGTGACCTTCTCAACGCTCAGGGTGAACAGCAAATCACTTTACCGCCGGTTGCCACGCAGGATGCGGTTAATAACAAAATTTACCTCACCAACCGGACAGAAAATGCCTCTATTGGCTATAGCTGGGACGGCAAAACATGGCTGCTGTACACCAAAGCACTGACGCCACCTGCTGGTAAACCCAGCCTGCAGTTTAAGGCGGTGCGTTATGGCTGGCAGGAGAGTCCGTTACAGGCTCTGTCGACGGTTCAATGAGATAAGTAACCTACCGGACAGTGGGAAAAGGCCCTGACACAACCCTGGGCCGGTTGACACCGTGATGCACGGCTAAACCAGTGCAGTAAAGCTGTCGGGTGGGATCACTAATAACGCGTTAACACCCGCCTGAGGAAGCACCATGAACCGCCCTTTTACCACTTTTCAGCTGATTGCTAAACCGTCCGGATCGGTATGCAACATTGACTGTAGTTACTGCTTCTATCTGGAAAAGGAACAGCTATACCCGGAGAGAAAAAGCCACTGGAAGATGGATGACGACACACTCGAACGCTATATCCGTCAGCATCTGGCTGCACAGCAGGCGGAGGTGGTGGATTTCATCTGGCAGGGAGGTGAACCCACGCTGATGGGGATAGATTATTTTGAAAGAGCGATGGCGTTACAGGCGCGCTACCGTGGCAACAAGCGGATTAATAACTTTCTGCAAACCAATGGAACGCGGCTGGACGAGGAATGGGCGCGTTTTCTGAAGCAGCATAATTTTCTGGTCGGCGTTTCGCTGGATGGCGATCGACGCAGTAATGATGCGCACCGACTCACCCGTGCCGGAAGCAGTACGTATGATCAGGTCATTAAAGGGATGGCGTTGTTAAAACGCTATGAGGTCGAATTTAACACTCTGACGGTGGTCAACGCTGAAAATGTCAAACGTCCGCTTGATGTTTACCATGCCCTGAAGCGTGCCGGCAGCCGGTATATGCAATTCATCCCTCTGGTTGAGAGGCAAGCCAGTGTTGCCGGGCCGGATGGCCTGACGCTAATCGCTCCTGATTTCAGCGGCCAGTGCCGGGTTACTGAATGGTCGGTGCCGCCCAATGCGTATGGCGGTTTTCTCAATACAATATTCGACCACTGGCTGCGGCATGACCTCGGTGAGGTATTTGTGATGAATTTCGAGCAGACGCTGACGCAATTAACCGGTGGCATCGGCTCCTGTGTTAGCGCTGAAAAATGTGGTGGCAACGTAGTGCTGGAAGCGAATGGCGATCTGTTCTCTTGCGATCACTTTGTCTATCCGCAGCACAAACTGGGCAATATTCATCAAACAGATATTGCCGATTTGGTCAATTCACCGCAGAACGTCACCTTCGGCAGCGACAAGCTGAATAACATAAGCGTTGAATGTCTGACCTGCTCAGTGCGCTCCATGTGCCATGGCGGCTGTCCGAAACATCGATTTGAGATCTCCCTGAATGGACTGCCAAACAAGAATTACTTCTGCGGCGATTATAAAAAATATTTTACGCACACCTTACCTGCAATGAATACCCTCATTGAATTAATGCAGGCAGGGAAAACCCCAGGCCGGATAAGAAGGTACTTCAGGACACAGCAGAGGTAATAGGGATCATTTTTTATCTGGTTTGATTTAGTTAGCTGAGTAATCCGGATCAAAAATAACAATGCAGCATTCAGGCCGTGACTAAAGCCAACAATTTCAATACTTCCTTCACGATCTTTAACGTCTACAGATCCCTTGATGTCAGCGCCGCCGTCATCTTTAAGCCACATATACGCGGGAATAGGCATTTTACAAACTCCTTTTGAATGTCATTTTCTTGGTGATTAATCTGTAGCAGGCAATCGTCAATAGCAGGTTTAAGACTACCAATGTCGCCAGAATAAATGCTGAAAACACCTCTTCTTCTGGAAAAAAAACGTGATAAGGCAGGCAGCGGAACAGCATCCAAAAAATGCATGTGAACGTGAATATCTTTGCTAACCGGCGTAATGTTGAAAAAGCCCACTCTTCAGGAAGTCGAGCCAGCTCAATATTATGCGTCACGCCCTTAAAAACAGTGAGAACCACGCTCATGACAGGAACACCGATCAGTGTGTTTATTAAGAGACTAAAGTAAACCTGTAACGCTTCCCAGGACTCCGGATCAGGCTCACCCAGAATGAAATGGGTAAATCTCTGTGCGCTTTGAAAATCAAATAACGCCGTTATAGCATCAACTAAACCATCATAGGGAACCACTTTAGCTACGATCAGCATAATTGCAGTAAACAGCGCTATTTTGATAAAAAGATTAAGGGCATCTTTTGCCATTGGCAATTACCTCAATCGTTCCGTAGGCCATTAGTTGCTTCATACAAGGAACCGCTATCTTTTGCGTTCTCAGTAATGCGTTACGTAACATGGCATAATCAGAGTCATGCGGAAGCGTAATACATCCTTCGGATAGTGCGCCCGGATGCAAACGAAAGTTACCTCGCTTGACGTTCTCTACCCATGTGTAATCATCGATCGTCCCATCATCCCGCCATATTGCGAACCATTCGGAATGCCTGAACGTAGCGCCACTGGCAAAGTGGTTATAAATATCCCTGACACCGGCATTTAATTGTGATTTGAGCCCTCCCTGAGGACGGTCAACAATCCAGTATTTTCCTGCTGGTACCGGCCCCTCTCCGGAAATCATTCCACAGGCTCCACGATTGCGGTAAGCACCATTGCCATAGAACGCTAAGAACGTTCCCACGCCCGGAAAGAATAAGGGTGAGTAGTAAGCATCATTAATTACAAACTTTCCATGTAGCGCCATAAGCATCCCTTATTCAGGCTAGTTGATTGATAATGCTACAGGCGATTTTCCAACCTTTATAGTGAAAATCAGACTCATTACAAAGTTAATGAGGACAAAAGGGGTATAGATTTACAATGATTATTACAAGGTTGTTATAACTAAATCACTTTGTTTAATATTCTGAAGACAATATTACTTTCATTATCTTCATCCGGGACAACCACTCCATATAAGAGCGTTTATATAAATTATTTTTCAGGGAAAGATCGAGGAGTGATTGCGATGATTATCATATTTCGCAATTAAGCATGGGCATGTCATTCGAACCAATAATATTTACAGTAAACTTTCACAGTAGCCGGTTCAGGAAACCGTGGCGGGTGGGTCTGCGACAGGCCAGTAGCGGTAAGTAATAAAAGTAAGGTGTCAGACAAAGAGTCTGACGCAACGTCGTGCCTGTATTCTGACAGGCTTGTCTTTGTCGGCCAGCCGCTATGATGACGTCCGGCTGTGGATGTTCATTTATTCGGGCACATTCTGAACTTGTGCTTTAGCTCAGACACTTTGGCTAACGCCGCGTCTGGCGGCACCCCAACCTTATCTGGCCGATAGAATTTTGAGATGGATACGCGCTCCAGCGATCGCGAATCAGGTGCCTGACTAATACCCAAACCCGGTACGGTTGAAAACATATGCAGCACGCTGAGTGACTGAGCTACGCCCATTGAATCTCCTCGTTTTTAAGAGCATGATCGCAGTAATTTTTCTCTGCTTACCCTCGATTATGACCTCAGGTAAAACGCTACAAGCCGCTATTTCCGATGTCGCTGTCTGGCGCAAAGGTGACCAGTGTGCACCGCACAAGCCTCTTTTGCTCCTCTACGTCTTATCTCAATACAGGAAAGGCCATTCCCGACTCTTTGATTACGGCAATGAGATTCACGAACCGTTAACCCGATTACTGATCGAGTTTGGTCCTAAAAGACGGGATTACTACCCGAATATGCCTTTCTGGCGATTGAGGACTGATGGATTCTGGACGCTGGAAAACAGCGAGGGTTGCAAACCACGTAAAGGGAACATCCAGCCGACAAAACGAGAGTTAATCGAAAACCAGGTTGCCGGTGGGTTTGATGAAGACAGCTTCCAGACTCTGCAAAAAAATCCAGCCCTGATCGATAAACTGGCACAGCAGATTCTGACCGAGCGATTTCCGGAAAGCCTGCAGATAAAGCTGGCCGAACTGCTGGGCTTCGATTTAGTTACGCTGATGAGAGCACGCGACCCTCGCTTTCGTGACATGATTTTACGGGCTTACCATTCGCAATGTGCTATCTGTGGGTATGATTTAAGACTGGACGGAGCTTTGGTTGGGCTGGAGGCTGCGCATATACGCTGGAAGCAATATGGCGGACCATGTGAAGTTAATAACGGACTGGCGCTCTGTTCTGTACACCACTCTGCATTCGACAAAGGTGCCATCGGCATTGATGAAGATCTCAGGATTCAGATATCAGGTGGAATCAACCGTAGTCCGATGGTGGAGCAGCTTTTCTGGTCACTTGAGGGGCAAAGACTTCATCTGCCTAAAGATAAAATGCTGTGGCCTGCAGATCAGTTTATTGAGTGGCATCAGACGCAGGTGTTTAAGTCCTGAGTGGAATAAGAGATCCAACATTCGATATAAAGCAGGATAACTATTTCAGGATATCGAGTGTGTCATAAGCCTAACAGATTAAATGAACCTCAATTTATCCCGATGATAAATGTGGTCAGACATTAAAGATCCATTTTGTTCAGGGAATGGGCAACTGGCGCATTAACTTTGCATCAAAGTGGTATAACGTTGACTTCAACGATAGCGTTTCTTTCCGGTCAGGCAATATGGCGCTGTCCTGCAAGGAGGGAAATGTGGTCAACAGTGAAGAAAGCTGGGCAACTGATGTGCTGGTTGAAGTGATCGCGTCCTGATAGTTAACCGCTCCCGATGCGATGTCGGGAGCGGTTACTCATTCAGACGACTTTCTGTTTACCGGCAATGACCTGAATAAACTCCTGCACCTGCTTTTGTTTCCGCGCTGACAGCCTGCACACCTGGCGCATCGACTGCATCAGTTCACTGTCGTTATGCCGGGCGGTGAGCACAATACAGCCTTGCATTACCTTTACGTCTACTGCTGTGCCAGTGGCAAAGCCAGCAGCTTCCAGCCATTGTCCTTTCATTGTGATGGCGGGTATCCGGCTGTAATCCGGATAGCGACTTGCATAGCCAACAGTTAATTGGTGGTTATTTTCCGGATATACTTCTGGTTCAGACAGTTGTGCAATAGAATGGGCGTCAGTCATGATTACTATTCCTTTGAAATAGTGATTGTGATTAGCGGCGCCGGTGTGTTGGCGCACATCCGTGCCGCGCTAAATACCTGTATATATCATCAGGAAAGAGACGGGAAGTCCAGCTTAAAACAGCGAAAATACGCCATTTATAAAACCATTTGAATATAAAGCGTCAGGTTTATCTGGCAGGAAATAATAAGAGGCGCACCAGCAAGGTGCGCAATAAAATAAGTGTCAGGGTTTTTTACGTGAGGCTTTTTTACCTGTTCTGGCTGCACGTAACGCTACTAAATTTTATTCTAGTGACCAGCCCCCAGACTTAGATACAAGATTAGTTAGTAATGTCAGTTTGATTAACTTCTAATTTTCTATTTCTCCAGCCCGCTGCAAATTCAGATGATATCTGGTAATTCAGCGACGAATGTGGACGGCACTCGTTATAATACTGCCGCCAGTTATTAATCGTTTTCATGGCGTGAACAATATCGCTGAACCAGTGCTAATTCAGGCATTCATTGCGAACGCATCCGTTAAAACTCTCAATAAATCCGTTCTGGGTCGGCTTGCCCGGCTGGATAAGCCGCAGCTCCACGCCATGTTCAAAGGCCCATTGATCATGTGCGCGGCGGGTAAATTGCGGCCCCTGGTCGGTTCTTATCGTCGCCGGATAGCCGCGAAACAGCGCAATGCTGTCCAGAATACGCGTGACCTGCACGTCTGAAATCCCGAAGGCACGGTAATTGTCAGACAGTCCTTTGTGAAATCATCCACGCAGGTCAGGCACTTGATCCTGCGACCGGTGGCCAGTGCGTCCATAATGAAATCCATCGACCAGGTCACATTCGGCGCATTCGGGCGCAGAAGCGGAAACCGTTCGGTCGCCTGCGTTTTACGCTTCGTCCGTTAACGTAGAAAAGGCGATATACCTGCTTGTGATTGACGTGAAGGCCCTCACGACGCAATAACTGCCAGATGCGCCGATAGCCAAAACGTCTGCGTTCAAGCGCCAGCTCAGTAATACGCCCTGACAAATGAGCATCAACAGATGGACGCTGAGCAGCATAACGGCAGGTCGACAGAGACAAACCGGTAAGTCTGCAGGCACGACGTTGCGACAGACCGGTCGCATCACACATCAACACCACAACGTCCCCCTTCGGGTCTGTCGTCAGTACTTTCGCCCGAGAGCTACCTGAAGCGCCTCCTTATCAAGCATGGTTTCGACAAGCAGCTTCGTGAGTCGGGCGCTCTCCTCTTCAAGCGATTTAAGCCGCGTCACCTTAGGGACTTCAATGCCGCCATACTTCTTGCGCCAGGTGTAGAAGGTGGCGTCTGAAATAGCGTGCTTGCGGCAGAGTTCCTGGGCAGAAATCCCGGCTTCAGCCTCGCGGAGAATACTGATGATCTGTTGGTCGGAAAAACGCTTCTTCATAGAGATATCCTCATGCGGCTTATGAAGGCATTACTAACATCGGGGTGTACTAATCAACGGGGAGCAGGTCACTGTGGCTGTATGACGGGTGGTAAAAAATCACCACATACTGCGCACTCCTCAGTCAGAGCGATTAAGCCACGTCTGTTAGCCTGTAAAACGACGATACAAAACTGGCAACGCTGCTGGTGCCATATCTGTTGGAATGGTGAAAAGGTATGTCCGCAATGTGCGGACTGGATATACGCCATTACTTGTAGCGATCAATAAGCAGGCTGGATCATTTGAAAAATTCTAACTATTAAAATTCTAATAATTAGCACGGTATGTTAATCACCCTCTCAAGAGCATGGCTTAGTGTGATTTTTGTCAAGACCCGACTAAAAATTTCAACTGTTCTTCGGGCATTTCTCGCAATTGTCTAACAAATTGATACGATAGGAATAATCTCAAAGAGGAAAAAGACATATGGCTTACGAAGCTCAGATCAGTCGTAATAACCCTGCAGCATTTCTTTTCGTCGTCGATCAGTCTGGCTCGATGTCAGACAAAATGTCCTCCGGTCGAAGCAAGGCTGAGTTTGTCGCCGATGCGCTTAATCGAACTTTAATGAACCTAATCACTCGCTGTACAAAGTCGGAAGGGGTGCGTGACTATTTCGAAATTGGTGTTTTAGGTTATGGTGGTCAAGGGGTTTTTAATGGCTTCTCTGGACCGCTGGGAGGACAAGTTCTCAATCCAATTTCTGCTCTCGAACAGAATCCAGCCAGAGTAGAAGATCGCAAACGTAAGATGGATGATGGAGCAGGCGGAATCATCGAGACAGCAATTAAGTTTCCAGTATGGTTCGATCCTATTGCTAGCGGCGGCACGCCTATGCGTGAAGCCCTGACCAGAGCCGCCGAAGAGTTGGTGACTTGGTGTGATGCCCATCCGGATTGCTATCCTCCGACTATCCTGCATGTGACTGACGGCGAATCAAACGACGGTGACCCGGAAGAGATTGCCAATCATCTACGACAAATTCGCACCAATGACGGTGAAGTTCTGATTCTTAATATCCATGTCAGTTCCCTCGGAAATGATCCAATCAGATTCCCCTCCTCTGACGCTGGCTTACCGGATGCCTACGCTAAGCTGCTTTTCCGTATGTCCAGCCCTCTTCCGGAACATCTGGTGCGTTTCGCGCAGGAAAAAGGTCATACGGTCGGTATCGAATCTCGTGGATTTATGTTCAATGCTGAGGCTGCCGAACTCGTCGATTTCTTCGACATCGGAACTCGCGCTTCTCAGCTGCGTTGATTCAGCAATGAAACTGGAGTTCTTAGGGACAGTTCCAAAAGATCCTGGATACCCTGAGGCGAATGAAGATAAATTTGCCTTCTCCGAAGATGAGAGAAGGCTGGCTCTATGTGATGGCGCGAGCGAGTCCTTCAGCTCAAAGTTATGGGCCGATCTTCTTGCTCGTAAATTTATTTCAGATCCGAAAGTAAATCCTGAATGGGTAGCTTCTGCTTTAGCGGAATATTCTGCCACGCATGACTTTCCTTCTATGTCCTGGTCCAAGCAAGCGGCATTCGAAAGAGGCAGTTTTGCGACACTAATAGGTGTAGAGGAATTTGAAGAGCATCAGGCGGTAGAAATTCTTGCTATTGGAGATAGCATCACCATGCTGGTTGATTGCGGGAAACTCATTTGCGCATGGCCTTTCGATAATCCAGATAAATTTAATGAGCGGCCAACACTCCTTGCTACGTTGTCCGCTCATAACGATTTCGTCGGTGGAAGCACTTTCTGGACACGGCATGGGAAAACTTTTTACCTTGAAAAACTCACCCAACCCAAACTCCTCTGTATGACAGATGCGCTCGGCGAATGGGCACTGAAACAAGCGCTGGCAGAGGATTCTGGTTTTATCGAATTACTTTCGCTGCAAACTGAGGAACAGCTTGCAGAGTTAGTTCTGAGAGAGCGTGCAGCAAAACGTATGCATATCGACGACTCAACGCTGCTTGTACTATCGTTTTAACGCGGAAAGAAAGATGCCTTACCCGTCTCTTGAACAATACAACCAAGCGTTTCAGCTACATAGTAAGCTGTTAATCGATCCTGAATTGAAATCTGGCTCCGTTGCCACGACAGGGTTGGGTCTACCCTTGGCCATCAGCGGTGGCTTTGCGCTGACCTATACGATCAAATCAGGTGTTAAGAAATACGCCGTTCGTTGTTTTCATAGAGAGTCAAAGGCTTTAGAACACCGTTACGAGGCTATCTCGAGGAAAATTTCTAGCCTTCGCTCCCCCTATTTTCTCGACTTCCAGTTTCAGCCCCAAGGGATCAAAGTCGAAGGAATATCTTACCCTATTGTCAAAATGGCATGGGCCAAGGGAGAGACACTTGGAGAATTCCTGGAGGTCAACAGGCGTTCTGCGCAAGCAATAGCGAAACTATCTGCATCGATTGAATCACTTGCTGCCTACCTTGAAAAAGAAAAAATAGCACATGGTGATTTCCAGACCGGAAACCTGATGGTTTCCGACGGAGGTGCAACCGTCCAGTTAATCGACTATGACGGAATGTTCGTTGATGAGATTAAGACATTAGGAAGCTCGGAGCTGGGACATGTCAATTTTCAGCATCCTCGCCGTAAAGCAACGAATCCGTTCAATCACACTCTGGACCGTTTCTCACTCATTACGCTCTGGCTAGCTCTTAAAGCCTTGCAAATCGATCCGTCCATTTGGGATAAATCAAATTCGGAACTGGATGCAATCATTTTCCGAGCTAATGACTTTGTAGATCCTAGTTCATCTTCCATCTTAGGGATGCTTTCGGGCATTCAACAGCTTTCCCCCCATGTAAAGAATTTTGCCGCAGTCTGCGCTTCCGCGATGGAAAAAACACCTTCCCTTAATGACTTCATTGCTGGCAGAAACATTCCCGTATCCCTAGCAACTATTTGTATGAATGGGGATATACCAAGCAGCAGACTTAAGCCCGGTTACATCGGTGCCTACACAGTATTATCAGCCCTAGAGTACAGTGCCTGCCTTCAGCGAGTTGGTGATAAAGTTGAAGTTATCGGAAAGATTATTGACGTCAAACTCAATAAGACCCGAAATGGCAAACCATACATCTTTGTTAATTTCGGAGATTGGCGCGGTAATATCTTTAAAATATCAATATGGAGTGAAGGCATTAGCGCTATACCTTCAAAACCCGATGCCTCATGGATCGGGAAATGGATTAGTGTAGTCGGTCTTATGGAACCGCCTTACGTTAGCGGGAAATACAAATATTCACATATCTCAATTACAGTAACGACTATCGGTCAAATGACCGTTCTTTCAGAAACAGATGCCCGTTGGCGTCTTGCTGGGCCAAACGATAGTCGACAAACATTAACTTCTACTAGCAGAAACCAGGAAGCCCTGGAGCGCATTAAGGGTAAGAGCACCATTTCAACTCCTAAGCCTATGAGCACTAATGCAACGACTGTAAACCAGGCAATCCTCAGCAAGTTACGGGCTTCTACACAGACTGCATCGCCAGCAAGAGCGCAAACTCAGCATATTGTGCCTAATAAATCATCAACGCATTATGTGGCACCGACGATAACATCAGCTTCTCAGCCGGCATCACCAGCTCAAAACATTCCGAGTAAGACTGTTACTTCAAATCAACAGAATTCTAAGACAAAAGTAATCGTAAAGATTTTCAAATGGCTTTCGAGATTGTTGCATTAATTATCAAGGCGAGCGTTCTGCTTAACACAATGCTTGTTTCCTAAATATCGAAAAATAAGGTAAAAAATGGATGCAGAGAAAATTCAGTCAGATATAGATACTCTTTTAACATATATGAACGATGACATGGAAAACCTCGGTGAAACGATCAAAACTGTTTCATTTGGATTTGATATGGGCCAGAACGATCGCATTGCTATTGACGAGCGGCATCACTGGTCGGAAGAGTATCTGTTCAAAATCATCAACATCTGCCATTTCCGTTCTCTTCTACGTAAGGACTATGGAGATTTTGAACATGTATCCCTGACAGAAGAAGGCCAGAGCCGGGCTATATCAGTAAAACATGGGAAAAACCGTTCTTACGAGTTAGGAGTCAGCATGCAAATCGCGACGCTAAATGTTCATGGGCCAGCGCAGGTTGGTAATGGTAATACACAAAACATTCACAATGTATTTAACCAATTACTTCAGCAGATCGAGTTATCTTCAGCTTCTGACGAAGAAAAGCAGGAAGCCAAAAGCCGTCTTGCTAAATTTTTAGAACACCCTTTGGTTGGCTCTATTGTTGGAGGTCTCGCTGGTTCTCTACCTGGTCTAATGGGATGATGGAAGATCTCAAAAAAACGATCCGACTACGCTGTGCATTCTGTCGTTCGGAGCAGTTTGCCTTACCTTGCGAGGGTTACACGCCTCCGAGTCATAGCTTTGTTGTTTGTGCCAACTGCGGAAGGGAAAACGACGTCACATCTCTGCTTATCGTTACGAAATCGAAAGGGAAAGAAATAGCAGAAGCGTATGCTGATGAGCTAGTTAAACAGATGAAGAAAGATCTGGTTAAAACTTTTAAAAACAGTCATTTCATAAAGATAAAGTGATTTTACCTAAAACATCATGGAGGAGAAATGTCAAAGACCAAAGTAATTTTTGCTTATTGCCATGAGTTAGAAAGATGTGTATCCATTGATGAAGCAAGAACAGAATTCTTTTCAAGAAAGCCGAACGACAGACAACGATTCACTTTCTCCTGCAGCGATCACAACTGCAGTGTCACCATTAGTGGCGTCAACTATCATGTCAAAGCGGAAGACGGAAAAAAATTCAAGGTTGCACATTTTCGTTCTCCACATCCCCACCATCAGGGATGTGAATGGATGCAATTTACTGAGGAAACGGATCAGGTCCGTCAGCCTGATGAGACAGAGACTGATTACAACGAAAGAAAAGCTTGGCAGAAGCTAAATGATTTTATCAATTGCTTCGATCCTTGTACTGATGATGAAGATTCTGAGCAAAAGAAATCAGGACAGCTTACAGCACGTTCACAGGTAAACAATCTCGTCAAAGGCGATGATTTGTCTAGCGATCGAGCTCTCAAGTGGAGCCGTTATACACGAACTAACCAGCTACAGCGGCTGGTAGACACCTGGCAAGAAGCCAAGGAAACTCTTACATACGACGAGTTCAGAGCATTAAGGCTAAGAGTCAAAAACTATGGGAAGGTTTATTTCCATGAATATATAACGCATATTCAGAAAGGGCTAACAAACCAATACGCAGGTGTCATTTTCGGCGGTGGCTCTTTAGTTAAACGCTATGGTCGTGGTTTTCTTATTAACTTCTTCGATAAACATGACGATAAACCTATTCGTCTATATATCGATAAGAACCTTATGGATAAAGGGCGGTTCGGCCATTATGTTGAAGAAATTTTGGCAACAGAAAATGTGAGATATTTTCGGGTCTTTTTGTTAAACCCAGATGTCTCTGAAAGAAAAGATCGATCAGGAAAGCCCGTTATCAACCTTGAGATATCGAACCTGCGACAACTAGCGATTTACTATGAGCTTAACCCCTCTGAAGAGAGCAATCTTTCATCTACACATGCAGAGGATCAAAGCCTAACATAGCGGTACTTATCCTGACCCTACCAGTCTGGGTCGGGTACATAAGCTGCCCCTGGATCCGCTAAATTAGCATCAAGATCTGGATGATGAAAACGAGACAAGCTTATGCCGCATCACCCTGGCCGAACCTTCTGACATATTGCCATTTCTCATGGCATCCCGCCCCTTACCCCATTACAATCATCGTTTGTTTTTTTGCGAGCTGCATAGCAGTCTTCAGAGGGTAGATATGACGATGAAAAACGACAAGGCATGGATTGGAGACCTGCTAGGCGGGCCACTGATGAGCAGGGAAAGTCGAATCATCGCTGAGCTTATGCTTACCAATCCCGATGAACAGACCTGGCAAGAGCAGATCGTGGGTTATAACATTCTACAAGCCTCCTCAGCCAATACAGCGAAGCGTTATGCCACGACGATAAGACTACGCCTGAATACGCTTGATAAAACGGCATGGTCACTTATTGCGGAAGGGAGCGAGCGTGAACGTCAGCAATTACTGTTTGTCGCTCTGGTCCTCCATTCACCGGTTGTTAAAGGCTTCCTAGCTGAAGTGGTGAACGACCTGCGTAGACAGTTTAAAGAAAAGCTGCCTATGGATAGCTGGGATAAGTTTGTGGCTAACCATCTTCGCCAGCAGCCCGTACTCACTAGTTACTCAGATTCATCCATCAAAAAAATGGGTAACAACCTGGTTAAAGCACTGGCTGAGGCAGGTTATCTGGATACGCCACGCCGACGTAATCTCCAGTCAGTCTTTCTTTTACCAGAAACTCAGGCGACCTTGCAGCGCCTCGGGCAACAGGAATTGGTTTCTATTCTGGAGGGGCAACGGTGATCGATCCCGTGCTTGAATACCGCCTGTCACAGGTTCAGAGCCGCATTAGCGAAGAGCGCTTTCTCAAAAACAACGGCTCCGGTAATGAGATTGGGTTCTGGATTTTTGATTATCCTGCTCAGAATGAGCTTCAGGTGCGTGAACACCTGAAGTATCTGTTGCGTAATCTGGAAAAGGACCACAAGTTCGCGCACCTCAACATCTTTCAGATCATCGTCGACATGCTCACTGAACGTGGGTTATTTGAGCGTGTTTGTCAGCAGGAAGTGAAAGTAGGTACCGAAGCGCTGAAAAAACAACTCGTTGGCTTATTGAATCAGAAAAAGATCGCGGATTACATAGCAAAAAAAGTCGATCTTCAAAATCAGGAATTTGTCATTCTGACAGGGCTGGGGAATGCCTGGCCGCTGGTTCGTGGCCATGAGCTGATGAGCGCCTTGCAGGACGTGATGGGTTTTACCCCTCTGTTGATGTTTTATCCAGGAACCTATAGCGGACACGATCTCTCTCCCCTAGCGGGTATTGATTCCCGAAATTATTATCGCGCCTTCAGGCTGGTACCCGAAAGCGGGCCTGCGGCGACATTGAATCCTCGTTAAAGAGCACAGCAATGAATATTGAACAGATCTTTGAGAAACGTCTGGACCGAAACATCAATGGCGTTGTGAAAGCCGAACAGACGGACGATGCCAGTGCCTGGATTGAGCTTGATGAATACGTCATCACCCGTGAACTGGAAGGACATCTTCGCCATTTCTTCGAATCTTATGTTCCGGCAACCGGTCCGGAGCGCGTACGCATGGAAAACAAAATTGGCGTATGGGTTTCAGGGTTCTTTGGCTCTGGTAAGTCGCACTTTATCAAGATCCTGTCGTATCTGTTGTCTAACCGCAAAGTCAGCCATAACGGTACGGAACGTAATGCATACGCCTTCTTTGAAGACAAAATCAAAGATGCTCTGTTCCTCGCTGATATCAACAAAGCGGTCCATCATCCAACGGAAGTGATTCTGTTCAATATTGATTCTCGTGCTAACGTCGATGACAAAGAAGACGCCATCCTTAAAGTCTTCCTGAAGGTGTTTAACGAACGGGTTGGCTACTGCGCTGATTTTCCGCACATCGCCCATCTGGAGCGTGAACTGGCTAAACGCGGACAATACGAAGCGTTTAAAACTGCATTCGCCACTATCACTGAGTCAAGTTGGGAAAAAGAGCGCGATTCCTACTATTTCATCAGCGATGAAATGGCAGAAGCACTAAGCCAGGCCACCGGCCAAAGCGTTGACGCCTCGCGTCAATGGGTGGAACAGCTGGATAAGAACTTCCCATTAGATATCAATAATTTTTGCCAATGGGTCAAAGAGTGGCTGGATGAAAACGGCAAAAACATCCTCTTCATGGTGGATGAGGTCGGTCAGTTCATCGGTAAAAATACGCAGATGATGCTAAAGCTACAGACTATCACTGAAAACCTGGGTGTGATCTGCGGTGGACGCGCATGGGTTATTGTTACCTCCCAGGCAGATATCAATGCGGCCATCGGTGGGATGAGCAGCCGCGATGGACAAGACTTCTCTAAAATTCAGGGCCGTTTCTCTACCCGTTTACAGCTTTCAAGCTCCAACACATCCGAAGTTATCCAAAAACGTTTGCTGGTGAAAACCGATACTGCAAAACCCGCGCTGGCGAAAGTCTGGCAGGAAAAAGGCGACATTCTGCGCAACCAGCTTGCCTTTGATCCTACAACCACCGCTTCTTTGCGCCCCTACACCAGCGAAGAAGAATTTATTGATAACTACCCGTTTGTCCCGTGGCACTACCAAATTCTGCAGAAAGTTTTTGAGTCTATTCGGACCAAAGGTGCCGCCGGTAAACAGTTAGCCATGGGTGAACGCTCACAGTTAGAAGCATTCCAGACTGCGGCGCAGCAAATCGCCCCGCAAGGTCTGGATTCTCTGGTGCCGTTCTGGCGTTTTTATGCCGCGATTGAGAGCTTCCTGGAACCGGCCGTCAGCCGCACCATCACTCAGGCCTGTCAGAATGGCATTCTTGATGAGTTCGATGGCAACTTATTGAAAACGCTGTTCCTGATCCGCTATGTCGATGTGCTGAAAAGTACACTCGATAATCTGGTCACCCTTTCCATTGATAAAATCGATGCTGATAAAGTCGATCTGCGCCGTCGCGTTGAAACAAGCCTGAACAAGCTGGAACGGGAAATGTTGATTGCTCGTGTCGAAGACAAATACGTGTTCCTGACCAACGAAGAAAAAGAGATCGAGAACGAGATCCGCAATGTTGAAGTCGACTTCTCTGCGATCAACAAAAAACTGGCTTCGATCATCTTTGATGACATTCTGAAAAACCGCAAATATCGCTATCCGGCAAATAAGCAGGACTTCGACATCAGCCGCTTCCTGAACGGACACCCGTTAGACGGCGCAATGCTTAACGATCTGGTGGTAAAAATTCTTACCCCCAAAGATCCGACCTATACGTTCTATAACAGCGATGCCGCCTGCCGTCCTTATACTTCGGAAGGTGATGGCTGTATTTTGATTCGCCTCCCAGAGGAGGGGCGCACCTGGACCGACATTGATTTAGTCGTTCAGACCGAAAAATTCCTCAAGGACAACGCCGGACAACGCCCGGAACAGGCCAGCCTGCTTTCAGAAAAAGCCCGCGAGAACAGCGTTCGCGAAAAAATGCTGCGCGTCCAGCTAGAGTCGCTTATTGCCGAAGCAGACGTCTGGGCGATTGGCGAGCGTTTACCGAAGAAATCTTCGACGCCATCCAGCATCGTGGATGAAGCCTGCCGCTATGTGATTGAAAACACGTTTGCCAAGCTAAAAATGCTGAAGCCGTTCAACGGCGATATCGCACGTGAAATCCATGCGCTGCTTACAGTAGAGAATGATACAGAGCTGGATCTTGGCGAGCTGGAGGAATCTAATCCCGAGGCGATGCGGGAAGTGGAAACCTGGGTCAGTATGAACATCGAGTACAATAAACCGGTCTATTTACGCGATGTCCTGAACCACTTTGCTCGTCGACCTTATGGATGGCCAGAAGAAGAAGTGAAGCTGTTGGTTGCTCGCCTGGCACGTAAAGGCAAATTCAGCTTTAGCCAGCAGAATAACAATATCGAGCGTAAGCAAGTTTGGGAGCTGTTCAATAACAGCCGTCGCCACAGCGAGCTACGTCTGCACAAAATTCGTCGTCACGACGAATCACAAATTCGCAAAGCCGCACAAACCATGGCGGAGATTGCCCAACAGCCGTTTAGCGAACGTGAAGAACCCGCACTGGTCGAACATATCCGTCAGGTCTTCGACGACTGGAAGCAAGAGCTGAATGTCTTCAGAGCGAAAGCGGAAGGTGGAAACAATCCAGGAAAAGAAGAGATTGAGTCAGGCCTGCGCCTGCTGAATTCCATTCTCAGCGAAAAAGAAGATTTTGCCCTGATTGAGAAAGTCACCAGTCAGGCCAATGAGCTTCTGGATTTCAGTGAAGATCGTGAAGATTTGGTCGATTTCTACCGCAAGCAGTTCGCCACCTGGCAAAAGCTGGGGGCTGCACTGAATGGCAGCTTTAAATCCAACCGCAGCGCGCTGGAAAAAGACGCCGTGGCGGTAAAAGCGCTGGGTGAGCTGGAAAGCATCTGGCAGATGCCGGAGCCTTATAAGCACCTCAATCGCATCACGCCGCTGATTGAACAGGTCCAAAACGTCAACCATCAGTTAGTCGAACAACACCGCCAGCACGCCCTGGAGCGTATTGACGCCCGTATCGAAGAGAGTCGCCAACGCTTGCAGGAAGCGCACTCCACGTCAGAGCTACAAAACAGCGTTCTGCTGCCGATGCAAAAAGCCAGAAAACGTGCCGAGGTCAGCCAGTCGATCCCGGAAATTCTGGCGGAACAGCAAGAGACAATGGCGCTGCAAACGGATGCCGAGAAGAAGATTAATCAGTGGATCGACGAGCTGCGTAAAAAACAGGAAGCCCAACTTCGGGCAACGAGTGAAGCTAAACATGCGGCAGAGTCACAACAGACCTATGTTGTGGTAGAAAAGCCCGTAATCCAACCGGTACCGAAAAAAACGCATCTGGTGAATGTCGCCAGCGAGATGCGTAAAGCCACCGGTAGTGAAGTGCTGGAAACCGCCGAGCAGGTGGAAAAAGCGCTTGATAAGCTTCGCTCTGCGCTACTGACAGCCATTGAGGCAGGTGACCGGATTCGTCTTCAGTAACCCCCATTTCAGGGCAGCGCTCTGCTGCCCTTTGCAGGATTTTCTATGAATACCAATAACATCAAAAAATACGCTCCACAGGCCCGTAACCAGTTCCGCGATGCGGTGATCCAGAAGCTGACCACGTTGGGGATTTCCGTCGATAAAAAAGGCACTTTGCAGATTGCTGATGCCGAGATCGTCGGCGAAACCGTGCGCTATGGTCAGTTCGACTACCCCAAGTCCACCCTCACCCGCCGCGATCACCTGGTAAAACGCGCCCGCGAGCAGGGCTTTGACGTGCTGGTTGAGCACTGTGCCTACACCTGGTTCAACCGCCTGTGCGCCATTCGCTATATGGAGATCCAGGGTTATCTTGACCACGGTTTCCGCATGCTCTCGCACCCGGATAATCCAACCGGCTTTGAAGTGCTGGACCATGTGCCGGAAGTGGCGGAAGCGCTACTGCCGGAGAAAAAGGCACAGCTGGTCGAAATGAAGCTGTCCGGTAACCAGGACGAAGCCATCTACCGTGACCTGCTGCTGGCCCAGTGCCACGCCCTGCACCGCGCGATGCCGTTCCTGTTTGAAGCGGTCGACGATGAAGCTGAACTTCTACTGCCGGATAACCTGACCCGTACTGACTCGATTCTGCGCGGTCTGGTGGACGGTATTCCGGAAGAAGACTGGCAAGAAGTTGAGGTTATCGGCTGGCTGTATCAGTTCTATATTTCTGAGAAAAAAGATGCCGTTATCGGTAAGGTGGTAAAGAGCGAAGATATTCCTGCCGCCACCCAGCTGTTTACCCCAAACTGGATTGTACAGTATCTGGTGCAAAACTCCGTCGGCCGCCAGTGGTTGCACACCTACCCAGACTCGCCGCTGAAAAGCAAAATGGACTACTACATTGAGCCAGCCGAACAGACGCCAGAAGTGCAGGCACAACTGGCAGCCATTACGCCTGCCAGCATTGAACCGGAAAGCATTAAGGTGCTCGACCCGGCCTGCGGCTCAGGGCATATTCTGATTGAAGCCTATAACGTGCTGAAAAATATCTACGAAGAGCGCGGCTATCGCGCCCGTGATATTCCACAGCTGATTCTGGAAAATAATATTTTTGGTCTCGACATTGACGACCGTGCTGCCCAGCTTTCCGGCTTTGCATTATTAATGATGGCCCGTCAGGATGACCGCCGGATATTCACCCGCGACGTGCGCCTGAATATTGTTTCCCTGCAGGAAAGCCTGCATCTGGATATTGCTAAGCTGTGGCAGCAGCTGAACTTCCACCAGCAGGACCAGACCGGCAGCATGGGAGATATGTTTGCCGAAAGTACCGCATTAGCCCATACCGACAGCGCGGAATATCAGCTGCTGATGCGCACGCTGAAACGCTTTGTGAACGCCAAAACGCTGGGCTCGCTGATTCAGGTTCCGCAGGAGGAAGAAGCGGAGTTGAAGGCGTTTCTCGATGCGCTGTATCGCCTGGAGCAGGAAGGAGATTTCCAGCAGAAAACGGCAGCGAAAGCATTTATTCCGTATATTCAACAAGCATGGATCCTGGCGCAGCGGTATGATGCGGTAGTGGCGAATCCGCCGTATATGGGTGGCAAGGGAATGAATGGTGAATTGAAAGGGTTTGCCAAAAATAATTTCCCGGACAGTAAGTCTGATTTGTTTGCAATGTTTATGCAGCATGCATTTTCTTTGCTTAAAGAAAATGGATTTAATGCACAAGTGAATATGCAGTCATGGATGTTTTTATCCAGCTACGAAACACTACGCGGCTGGCTCTTAGACAATAAAACCTTTATTACGATGGCACATCTGGGGGCAAGAGCATTTGGAGAGATTTCTGGAGAGGTAGTACAGACCACTGCATGGGTTATCAATAATAAACATACCAAACAATATCACCCCGTATTTTACCGTTTAATCAATGGAAATGAAGAACAAAAAAAATCCGCTTTAATAGATAAAAAAAATCGTTTCAATGGCATAACACAAGATGAACTAAAAAGAGTTCCTGGCTCACCTATTGCTTACTGGGTTAGTACAAAAATAAGAAGCCTTTTTTCACATCAGAATATTGGCAACAATTCAATATCTAATGGGCAGAACAAAACTGCTGATAATGAGTTATACACAAGACTTCACTGGGAAGTAAAGTCTGAATCAGTAGGTATAGAGAAAAAATGGTTTCAGTACGCAAAAGGCGGAGAGTTTAGAAAATGGTACGGGAATATTGATACAGTTGTTGATTGGTCCGACGAAGCAAGAACACATTATAGGAAAGATGCAAGATGTAGAATAATTCCTGAAGAATTATGGTATGAGACCGGAATTACATGGAGTCGAGTATCATCAATGAATACACCTCCTGCATTCCGTATCTTACCAAGTGATGCCACTTTTGATATGGTAGGTTCATCTGTTTTTATTAAAGATGAAAATATATTATTATTTTGTCTATCTGCACTAAACTCTAATGTGGCGCATAAAATATTCCCTATACTAAACCCTACGATTGATATTCAAGTGAAGGATGTTAGAACATTTCCATTACCATCCTCATGCCCGAAGGACATCTTGATACAGAACACCAAGAAATTAATTTCAATAACAAAAAATGATTGGGATAAAAAAGAAATATCTATTGACTTCAAAGCACCCAGCCTAATAAACACAAAAGGATTAGACTTAAGATACGCTTATCACGCCCAAAGAACGCTGGAAGAAAATGAAATTTTGAATGTCAAGAAGGCTGAAGAAGAAATAAATACATTATTGATTAAGGCATATTATTTGGAAGAGGAAATTTCACCAGAAGTTCAACTATCGAATATAACTCTATTTTCTAACAAACACTATAGATATAACGGTGAACTGATAGATAAAGATAATCGTTTACAATGTGATGTATTAACAGAATTATTGTCATTCATCATCGGCTGCCAAATGGGACGCTACTCCCTCGATCGCGAAGGCCTAGTCTACGCCCATGAAGGCAACAAAGGATTTGCCGAACTTGTCGCTGAAGGCGCATACAAAACCTTCCCTGCGGACAATGACGGCATCCTGCCGCTGATGGATGACGAATGGTTTGACGATGACGTCACCTCTCGCATCAAAGAGTTTGTCCGCACCGTCTGGGGCGAAGAACATTTGCAGGAAAATCTCGAATTTATCGCCGAAAGTCTCTGTTTATACGCGATCAGTCCTAAAAAAGGCGAATCTGCGCTGGATACCATCCGTCGCTATCTTTCCACCCGGTTCTGGAAAGATCATCTGAAGATGTATAAAAAGCGCCCGATCTACTGGCTGTTCAGCTCCGGTAAAGAGAAAGCGTTCGAGTGCCTGGTCTATCTGCATCGCTACAACGACGCGACGCTGGCGAGAATGCGTACCGAATATGTGGTGCCGCTGCTGGCACGCTACCAGGCCAATATCGATCGCCTGAACGAACAGGTCGATGGTGCCTCCGGCGGCGAAGCCACCCGTTTGAAGCGCGATCGCGACAATCTGAGCACGAAATTCAACGAACTGCGCAGCTTCGACGATCGCCTGCGTCACTATGCTGATATGAGAATCAGTATTGATCTCGACGACGGCGTTAAGGTTAACTACGGTAAATTTGGCGATCTGCTGGCACATGTAAAAGCCATTACCGGCAATGCGCCTGAGGTGATGTAAGTCAGATAGCATTCCTTCCCACACCACCGGGCTTTAGCCCGGTGGTGATCTCGATACGGGAAACTGGCCTTATTCAGGCATCCGTCACCTCCAGTTCATGATAAAATGCGTCCTTGTGTCAGAACGCGGAACACGGTTTCCAGGCGTTCAGACATCTTCGAATCTACCGAATCAACATGGGATTGTGAGCTTGCAAAATCAGGAATTTATTGCCGGCCTTAAAGCAAAATTCGCCGATCATCGCATCGTTTTCTGGCACGATCCCGATAAGCGTTTCCTCGAAGAGCTGGGTAATCTCGAACTGGAGAACGTCACGCTGCTCGACATGTCCGACCAGTCGCAGCTGGCGGTTAAAAAGCGCATTGAAATTGATGAGCCTGAACAGCAGTTTTTGCTATGGTTCCCCCACGATGTTCCTCCCAAAGAGTTCGACTGGCTGCTGGATATTCGTCTTTATAGTACGGAGTTCCATGCCGATTTCGCCGCCATCACGCTGAATATGTTAGGCATTCCGCAGCTTGGCCTACGCGAGCATATTCAACGCCGGAAGGCATTTTTCAGCACTAAACGTCTTGCTGCCTTAAAAGGCCTGGTCACTGAGCAGGAAAACGAAGCTTCTCTTGATAAGAAGATGGTTGCGGTCATCGCTGGCGTAAAAACCGCAAAAACGGAAGAGATTCTGTTCAGCCTGATTACCCAATACGTTCATCAGCAAAAAGATGACGACAGCGACCTGGAAAACACGCTGGCAATGCTGAAACGCCACGACCTGGAAGGCGTTCTGTGGGACACTCTGAATCAGGAAATGGGCTACCAGGCCGAACAGCCTTCTCTGGAGAACCTGATCCTCAAGCTGTTCTGTACCGATCTTTCCGCGCAGGCTGATCCGCAGAAACGCGAATGGCTGGAAAAAAACGTGCTGACCACGCCGTCAGGCAAAGCATCCGCGCTGGCCTTTATGGTCACCTGGCGTGCCGACCGTCGCTACAAAGAAGCCTATGATTACTGCGCACAACAGATGCAAGATGCGCTGCGACCAGAAGACCAGTATCGTCTCAGCTCGCCATATGATCTGCACGAGTGCGAAACCACACTGAGCATTGAACAGACCATTATTCATGCGCTGGTGACGCAGCTTCTGGAAGAGAGCACCACGCTTGACCGTGAAGCCTTCAAGAAGCTTCTGTCTGTACGCCAGAGCAAATACTGGTGCCAGACGCGTCAGGAATACTACGCTATTTATGATGCACTTCGTCAGGCTGAGCGGCTGCTGAATCTGCGCAATCGTCATATTGATGGTTTCCACTATCAGGACAGCGCAACGTTCTGGAAAGCGTACTGCGAAGAGCTGTTCCGCTTTGACCAAGCCTACCGCCTGTTTAACGAATACGCGCTGTTGGTTCACAGCAAAGGCGCAATGATCCTGAAAAGCCTGGATGACTATATCGAAGCGCTGTATTCCAACTGGTACCTGGCAGAATTAAGCCGGAGCTGGAATAAGGTTCTGGAAGCCGAAAACCGTATGCAGGAGTGGCGTATCGCGGGCGTTCCACGGCAGCAGAACTTCTACAATGAGGTGGTTAAGCCACAGTTTAACAATCCACAAATCAAGCGTGTGTTCGTGATTATCTCCGATGCGCTGCGTTATGAAGTGGCAGAAGAGCTGGGCAACCAGATCAATACCGAGAAGCGCTTTACTGCCGAACTGCGTTCCCAATTAGGCGTGTTACCCAGCTATACCCAGCTGGGAATGGCGGCATTGCTGCCACATGACGAGATGTGCTACCAACCGGGTAATGGCGATATCGTTTATGCAGACGGGCTGTCTACCTCAGGTACGCCTAATCGCGATTCCATTCTGAAGAAATATAAAGGGATGGCAGTAAAATCGGACGTTCTGCTGAAATGGAAAAATCAGGAAGGACGGGATCTTATTCGCGATTACGAAGTCGTCTATATCTGGCATAACACCATTGATGCCATGGGTGACAGCGCATCTACGGAAGAGAAGACCTTCGAAGCGTGCCGCAACGCGGTGGTTGAACTGAAGGATTTAGTGACCCGTGTAATAAACCGTCTTCATGGTACACGCATTATCGTCACGGCGGACCATGGTTTCCTGTTCCAGCAGCAGCCCCTTTCCGAGCAGGATAAAACCACGCTGCAGATCAAGCCAGACAATACGATTAAAAACCATAAACGCTTTATTATCGGTCATCAGCTCCCTGCCGATGATTTTTGCTGGAAAGGAAAAGTGACGGATACCGCAGGCGTCAGCGATAGCAGCGAGTTCCTGATTCCGAAAGGGATCCAGCGTTTCCATTTCTCAGGTGGAGCGCGGTTTGTCCACGGTGGTGCCATGCTTCAGGAAGTCTGTGTTCCCGTATTGCAGGTGAAAGCGCTGCAGAAAACCGCTGCAGAAAAGCAACCTCAGCGTCGTCCGGTAGACATCGTGAACTACCATCCGCTGATCAAACTCGTCAATAACATTGATAAAGTCAGCCTGCTGCAAACCCATCCGGTAGGTGAGTTATACGAACCGCGTACCCTGAATATCTTCATCGTCGACAACGCCAATAATGTGGTATCCGGTAAAGAGCGAATCTGCTTTGACAGCGATAACAACACAATGGAAAAACGCGTGCGTGACGTTACGCTGAAGCTGATTGGCGCGAATTTCAATCGCCGTAATGAGTACTGGCTGATACTGGAAGATGCACAAACAGAAACGGGTTACCAGAAGTACCCTGTGATTATCGATCTGGCATTTCAGGATGATTTCTTTTAAGTGAGGCGATATGCAAACCCATCATGACTTACCCGTTCCAGCCGTCTCCGAAGGGGAACTCGTCGCAGAAGGTTACGATCTGGACGCCTTACTGAATCAGCATTTTCGCGGTCGGGTAGTGCGTAAAGATCTGACCAAGCAGCTCAAGGAAGGGGCTAACGTCCCGGTCTATGTGCTGGAGTATCTGCTCGGTATGTACTGCGCTTCCGACGATGACCAGATCGTCGAGCAAGGGTTGCAGAACGTTAAGCGCATTCTGGCTGATAACTACGTCCGCCCTGATGAAGCGGAGAAGGTGAAATCGCTCATTCGTGAGCGGGGATCCTACAAGATCATTGATAAAGTATCGGTAAAGCTCAATCAGAAGAAAGACGTTTACGAAGCCCAGCTCTCCAACCTCGGCATTAAAGATGCATTGGTTCCACCGCAGATGGTCAAGGACAACGAGAAGCTGTTGACCGGTGGCATCTGGTGCATGATCACCGTGAACTACTTCTTTGAGGAAGGACAGAAGACGTCCCCTTTCTCTCTGATGACGCTTAAACCTATCCAGATGCCCAATATGGACATGGAAGAGGTATTTACCGCACGTACGCACTTCAACCGCGACCAGTGGATTGATGTCCTGCTACGTTCCGTGGGTATGGAACCGGCCAACATTGAGCAGCGAACTAAATGGCACCTGATCACCCGCATGATCCCTTTCGTGGAAAATAACTATAACGTCTGCGAACTGGGCCCACGCGGTACCGGTAAAAGCCACGTCTATAAAGAGTGTTCGCCAAACTCACTGCTAGTTTCCGGCGGACAAACCACGGTAGCAAACCTGTTTTACAACATGGCCAGCCGCCAGATTGGCCTGGTCGGTATGTGGGATGTGGTCGCGTTTGATGAAGTGGCAGGGATCACTTTCAAAGACAAAGACGGCGTGCAAATCATGAAGGATTACATGGCGTCTGGCTCGTTTTCACGCGGCAGAGATTCGATTGAAGGCAAAGCGTCGATGGTGTTCGTCGGCAACATCAATCAGAGCGTTGAGACGTTAGTCAAAACCAGCCATCTGTTAGCCCCCTTCCCTGCCGCGATGATCGACACGGCGTTTTTCGACCGCTTCCATGCCTATATACCCGGCTGGGAAATCCCGAAAATGCGCCCGGAATTCTTTACCAACCGCTACGGCCTTATCACAGATTATCTCGCCGAATACATGCGGGAAATGCGCAAACGCAGCTTCTCCGATGCGATTGATAAGTTCTATAAGCTGGGTAATAACCTCAACCAGCGAGATGTTATCGCGGTAAGGCGCACGGTTTCTGGTCTATTGAAACTTCTTCATCCCAATGGTTCTTACAGTAAAGAAGATGTCCGTGTTTGCCTGACCTACGCCATGGAAGCCCGTCGTCGAGTCAAAGAACAGCTTAAAAAGCTGGGCGGTCTGGAGTTCTTCGATGTGAATTTCAGCTACATCGATAACGAGACGCTGGAAGAATTCTTCGTCAGCGTGCCAGAACAGGGCGGCAGCGAATTAATTCCTGCTGGCATGCCAAAGCCAGGCGTAGTGCATTTAGTGACGCAAGCGGAAAGTGGCATGACGGGTCTGTACCGCTTCGAAACTCAGATGACCGCAGGCAATGGTAAGCATAGCGTTTCCGGTCTGGGATCAAGCACCTCGGCAAAGGAAGCTATCCGGGTTGGATTTGACTATTTCAAAGGCAACCTCAGCCGCGTTAGCGCAACAGCAAAATTTTCTGAACATGAGTACCACCTGCACGTAGTCGAATTGCATAATACTGGACCAAGTACCGCGACCAGTCTGGCGGCACTTATTGCCCTTTGTTCCGTTTTACTGGCGAAACCCGTTCAGGAACAAATAGTCGTCTTAGGTAGCATGACGCTCGGTGGAGTAATCAACCCTGTTCAGGATCTGGCGGCTAGCTTACAACTCGCCTTCGACAGCGGCGCGAAAAAGGTACTTCTGCCGATGTCTTCCGCAGTAGATATTCCGACTGTGCCAGCCGAGTTGTTTACCAAATTCCAGGTCAGTTTTTACTCTGAACCTGTAGATGCGGTTTATAAGGCATTAGGAGTAAACTGAATATACCGCGGAGTGGTTCACACGCTCCGCGGTGAAATGAATGCTGGATATATTCGAAGTTTTATTTTTCAGAATTAACCGCTAACACCATTGGGGCTCCTTACCTGCAAAGCTGAAGACGACTCTCTTTATTACAAATCAAGAAATCCTATATTTCTTGACTCTGCTTTTGCAGAATGCAATTTGATATCTGTAAGAGCAAAAATAAATACGTTCGTATGCGTATGCGTATGCGTATGCGTATGCGTAAGCATACAACTATTCTTGATTCTGCATATAAATTCGGTTCTGAACTCACAAGCAGCTTGATATAAACTTATCTTAGAAACAGCATAAAGCCCGGCACTTATCAAACCCCAGAAACAAAAAAAGCCACCCTTAGGTGACTTGATTGCATTCTATTGGTGCCGAAGGCCGGACTCGAACCGGCACATCTTTCGATGGTTGATTTTGAATCAACTGCGTCTACCGATTTCGCCACTTCGGCACTGAAGAGGATGCGGAAAACGTTGGGGATTATACCGTTACGGCCACCATGCGCAACACTATTCATCCGGGATGTGCATTAAGCGGCGAAAAAAACAGCGTAGCGTAGCATGGCCCGCGCGGTCAGACGTCGGCCGGCGAGATGGTCTGCTCGCTGAACAGCACTGTCCCGTCCCATCAACGCTAAATCATACTGAAACCGCTCCCGTCACATTCCCCTTGCTCACACATCTGAGTAATTCTTCTCCGACATTCTCCATACGAGAAAGTCGCACCAGCCCTGCTCCCGGACCCCGTTCTCAATCCCCGGTCAACACCCAAAACAAAAGAGCCAACCTCACAGTTGACCCCTTCTGCATGCTCAGCATTGGGCATCAGCGATGCCCGTTAGCACTCATTGTTGACAGGATGAGCACCTCAATGCGAATGGTCGTAATCACGCTGTTTCAGCTTATTCTCAACCTTGTCTTTCGCTTCGCTGGCTTTCTCACTCACCTTCTCAGTCAGGCCGGCTTTGTGATCGCGCTCGGTGGCTACGCCTGGCGACTGCGTGCCTACACCTGCTGCGGTAGCGGGTTTCACCCCTGCCGTTCCGGTTGGTGACAGTTCGTTATCCAGTCCAGCCCGCGCATGGTCGATGTCCACTTCCTGACGACGTACTGTGTCATTAATGGTCTCGGTACGTTCACTGCCGTCAGTACGCACCACCACTTCTTCTTTCACATGGGTCGTTTTGTTAATCACCGGCTGCTCGTGGGTTTCAGCCACTTCGACGGTTTTCTCTGACCAGTCCACTTCACCTGCCAGCGCCGGTTCATTCACCGAACGACGGAAGATGTCAGCGTGCTGCTCGTGCAGCGAGATATCTTCAGAGACCTGATCCGTCACGGTGTAGCGGCGGACCCGGGTTGAACCTTCACTCACCAGACGCTTACCGACTTCAATCTGTTCTTCGGCCAGACGCAGAATGTCTTCTTCGCTCTCATCACCGGTCAGTGAGGTGCGTCGTGGCTCAGCCTGTTGATCGCTAACCAAACGATCGTTGGTCTCTCCGGCAAACTGCTTACCGGCAGTCGGATTAATACCTGCTGCAGGTGCGCCGTTATCAACGGTGCTTTGCATCCGCGATGGCACATCCACCGAGTCATGCGAGTGCAGAATGGTCATGGCACGCGCCAGCTTCTCTTCTTCGGTACGCAGCGTCAGTACCACGCCGCCTTTATCCATCGCTCTGGTGTAGACATCCGCCTGCTCTTTATCGACGGTGTGGCCAAACAGGCGCTGCCAGATACTCGGGTGCTTAATTGACTGGCCTTCCTGCTGCAAACGTTCTCCACTGATAAGACTGATGTCCCGATCAGAAAAGCCTGCTTTCACGAGATTTCTTTTCGCGGCCTCTGCCTGAATCGCAGAATCGAACAGTGTTACGATTTTTTCTTGTGCCATGATAGATTCCTCTCTTGTTAGCTGTTTATTACCGATCGTCGTCTCTCTCTACTTTCACCTGCTGCTCACGTCGGGTAACCACATCCTGAAAAGGAACGCTCTCCTGCACTTTTCGGATGTGAATCTCCTCTTTAAGCACCAGTCTTCTGACTACTTCAATCTCTTCTTCTACTACTACCGGGACAATCAGTACACCGTTCTCTTCCCTGATTTCGGGCATCGTCTCGACGCGTTGTGCTTTCGCTACATGCTCAACCTCAACCTTCTCCCGGTTAAGCAGTGTACTGATCACCTCGTCATGCTCGGTTGTGGAACGGGTTACGCGGACATGTCCATCGACAACGGTTTGCTTTGTCAGCGCTATCTGCTCTTCAGCGAGCTTCAGCGTTACCTCAGCATCATTATTGTGTTCTGGCTGCCCCGCCATATATTCTCTCCCGTTAACTCAAGAATTTTAAATAATCGCCACAACTGCCTGACACAGTGATTAAGCATGAACACTCTCACGGATTTCGCAAGGCGGAATAAAACATTGATTGCAGTAAAAGTGCTAATAATGGCGTGCCGATCGGGTTATTTAACCGCCTTCCCTGCCAGTCTATGACATCAGATAAAAGATGAAAATAACCATAAAAACAGGATGTTGCCTGCAATCAGCCTTCACCAAAAACAATAACCCAGCAAAAGCATTCAGCGTAAATATAAATATTTAAGCCCAGCGGTAAAATTTACGTTAACCAGGAATAATCCGGCGAAAGATAACAGCAATATAAATAGATATTAAAAAATATTACAGAGCGTGAAATCATATTATCCAAGCCAGCAAAACTGGCAGATAAATAACCCATTCCTGTGCGAAACTTCTATTTACCCAGCAATTACAGAATATTCCCAAAGGCCTTATTAATGGATAAATTCAGGAACTTTCTCCTCGCCAGCGGCTCTTAGCAAGGCTGAAGAAGCCATACAATTACAGACAGAGGTTGAGATGAAACAAGCACAACGCAGTGCGTGGGGATGGGGATTAGCGGCACTTCTGGTGGCGGGCAGTGCATCAGCCGCCAGCTGGCAGGATCAACTGAGCAGTGCAGCATCGCAGCTCAGCCAGCAGAACAACGGTAACACCTCCGGCACCACCCAGCAGAATGGCGGTCTGTCACTCTCTTCCCTGACCGGGTTGCTGAACGGTGGCGACAAAGCGGTCAGCGCTAACAGCATGACCAACGCGGCGGGCGTGATGCAGTATTGCGTCGAGCACAACGTGGTGAAAAACAATGTGCAGTCGGTTAAAGATCAGGTGCTGAGCAAACTCGGTCTGAACACCACCACCGCGCAGGAACAGAAGACTGACTACACCCAGGGTGTGGCGGGTCTGCTGAATACCGGCAACGGCCAGCAGCTCAATCTGCAGAGCCTGAGCAGCTCGCCGATGGGCGAGAAGCTGAAAACCAAAGCCTGTGACGTGGTCTTAAAACAGGGCAAAAACTTTATCTCCTGATAAAGCCGCAGCGCCGCTGTCTCCCCGCTTGAATCGACAAAGTGGGGAGCATTAGCCGGTCCACTCCTCTCTGCGCTTCACGCTGTGAACCCCGACACTCCCTTATCCGCACGTTGAGCGCTATAGTGTTGTTTTGATTTCTACAGGACAGCACGCATGAAAGGCATCAACATCGCACTTTACTTCGACCCCGATCGGATTCAGGCCTGCGTTCACGACCAGGACGACAGCTATTTCACCAAAAAATTCGAGTATGACGATGGCGTGATTGAAGAGATCTACCAGTGGCTGGATCAGTACGAGCCAAACCGCACTCATATCTGTCTGATTGAAAATGAAACCGCCGAGCTGCTGGCCGATGAGCTGGTCGACAGCGGCTTCCGCGTCCACCAGATCACCATGCACCAGCTGCTGAGCTGGTTTGCCGCCGAGCCACCGGCCACGCCAGACGGCACCCCGATGCGCGCCATGCTGCGCTTCCTCGAAGATGAACATCCGCGTGAATATGAGTCACGCACGCCGCAAACCGAAGCGCTGATGGAGATGTTTGACGAGCTGGATGCGCTGGAGATGATCGACGATGCGGATGATGAAGATTCGCTGCCGTCTGATCTGCTGCGCGCGATGAAGAAACACAAAATCACCGCCAGCGCCGCCGCCCAGCGCCTGCTGCCGGACGTCAACGAACGTATCCGCGAACATCTGATGCAGTACCCGGAACTGATGACGCCGGAAATTTTGCAGGATTTCTTCCCGGAATTAATCGAAGCGCTGGAGCGCCCGAAACACTAATCACTCACGGATGGCTTTAACATGCTGGAGTTAATCAAAGCGGTCAGTCTGGGGCTGGTGGTGCTGTTGCCGCTCGCCAATCCGCTCACCACCGTGGCGCTGTTTCTTGGCCTGGCGGGTGAGATGAACTTTGAGGAGCGCAACCGCCAGTCCAGACAGGCCTCAATCTACGTCTTCGCCATCATGATGGTGGCGTGGTATGCCGGCAACGCGGTGCTGGATACCTTCGGCATCTCGATCCCTGGCCTGCGGATTGCCGGCGGGTTAATCGTGGCGTTTATTGGTTTTCGGATGCTGTTCCCGGTGAAACCGGCCGGTCAGTCGGTGGAAGCAAAGCAGAAGCAGGATGAGCTGGATCACGCCAAAGAGCCGGTCAATATCGCTTTTGTGCCGCTGGCTATGCCGAGCACCGCCGGACCGGGCACCATTGCGATGATCATCTCTTCCGCCTCGACGGTGAGAAGCGGCATCGATTTTCCGGTCTGGGTGGTGAATACCGCGCCGGTGCTGACCTTTCTGCTGGTGAGCCTGATTTTATGGGTTTCGCTGCGCAGTTCCGGGGCGATCATGAGAATCGTCGGCAAAAGCGGCATTGAGGCGATCTCGCGGTTGATGGGATTTTTGCTGGTCTGCATGGGCGTGCAGTTCGTGATTAATGGCGTGCTGGAAGTGGTACGCACTTTCCACTGAACAACAATAAAGGGTGCCCGTTGCGGGGCACCCTTTTCATTTTCACTTCAGCGTTTTCACTTCAGCGTTTTTACTTCAGCGTTTTCCGCACTTCAGCGACCTGATCTTTGCTCACTGCTGGCGCATTGTTGCTCCAGCCCTGACGGATAAAGGTTGCCAGCTGCGCCACCTCATCATCACTCAGACGCTGACCAAAGCCTGGCATCGCCAGTTTCGACGGCGCTTTCGCGGTCGAAGGCTGCTGCGCACCGGCCAGGATGGTGTGGATCAATCCGGTTGGATCTTTAGCATTCACGATCGTCGCCTGATCCAGCTCCGGGAAGATCCCTGCTGCGCCCTTGCCGGTAACAAAGTGGCAGGCGCCACAGTTGTCCAGATAGAGACGCTCGCCTTCGCTCAGGTTCTTCGCCGCGGTCAGCTTCGCTTCTGTTGCCTGCTGGGCCTTAACGTCGTAGGCCTGCAGCGGCGGGTTGCCGCCGAGGAATTTCAGGTAGGCGGCAATCGCTTTCAGATCGGCGTCGGTCATGTGCGAACTGCTGTGCTCAACCACCGAAGTCATCTCACCGCCGACCGCGGCTTTATCGTTGCGGCCGGTCTGCAGGTAATCCACCACTTCCTGCTCGCTCCAGCGCGGCAGACCGCGCAGTGACGGCACATCCCAGTTATTCAGGCTACCGCCCGCCAGGAATTTGTCGTCGCCGCTATCCAGCGCTTTCTCGTTCATGCCCAGACCGCGCGGCGTATGACAGCTGCCGCAGTGACCCAGACTTTCGACGATGTAAGCGCCGCGATTGATCTCGGCAGAAGCGCCACCAATCGGCTGGAACGGTTTATCTGAGGTGAACGTCCAGTTCCAGAAGCGCATGCCCCAGCGCTGGCTGAACGGGAAGCTCAGTTTGGTTTCCGGCGACTGTTCCGCGCTCGGCTGGACGCCTTTCATAAAGTAGACATACAGCGCGTGCATATCGGCATCGCTGATTTTGGCGTAATCCGGGTATGGCATTGCCGGATAGAGCCGCGATCCGTCCGGTAATACCCCTTTACGCACCGCATCAGAGAACTGCTGTTCGCTGTAGTTGCCGATACCGTGGCTTTTATCCGGCGTGATGTTGGTGGAGAAGATGGTGCCAAGATTGGACTCAATCGCCAGCCCGCCCGAATAATCCGGTTTGCCAGGTAACGAGTGGCACGCCATGCAATCGCCCAGCCGGGAGAGATATTCACCCTGCTTGATCAGTTGCGCCTCATCTTCAGCCTGCGCTGGCAGGGCAAAACCGCTGGCCAACAGCACTGCGTTGGCGAATAAAAAGGATGTCAGTTTCAGCTTTTTCATGCGCTTATGCCTGTACCAGTGGGCCGGGATTTTTCAGATACTGATCTTTGATCGCCTGTGCCGCCATCAGCGTAATGGCGCCGATGGTATCGGTCGGGTTCGCCTGGAAGTTCTGCGGGAAGGCGTTGCCGCCCGGCACAAACACGTTATGCACGTCCCAGCTCTGCAGATACTTGTTCAGCGCCGAGGTTTTCGGGTTATCGCCCATTACCGCACCGCCCACGTTGTGGGTAGAGACATATTTGGTCAGGTCAAAGTCCGCGCCCATCGGCAGGAAGCTCATGCTCATGCTGTCCGGATTCAGCTCTTTGGCGATGTTGCCGACGATGCCTTTCAGGTGCTGCTGCAGCTTCAACTCATTCTCTTTCCAGTTGAAGGTCATGCGCAGCAGCGGCAGGCCACGGTGATCGTTGTAGTTCGGATCGAGATCCAGATAGATATCGCGGTAAGACTGGCAGGTGGTGGTGATGCTGATCTTCATCGAATGACCGTACCACTCTTCCAGCCCCTCTTTGTAACCCAGGCCCCAGGTTGGCGTGCCTTTTGGCAGCGCGGTGCTGATCGGGGTGCCGGTCGCCTGTGAGCTGTGGATCTTCGCGCCACCAAGGAAGCCGAGCGAAGGACCATCAAAGTTGCCTGGCGAGATATCGTTAAACATCTGGCCGGTCGCGCCTGCGGTGGCGTACGGGTTGAAGTTTTTATCTTTGAAGAACAGGGTCGCGCCGCCGTTCGACAGGAAGGCGTAGTTACGCCCTACCACACCTTCTTCGGTGATTGGGTTGTACGGTTTGCCGATGCCGGACAGCAGCATCAGGCGCACGTTGTAGAGCTGGAAGCTGCTCAGCACCACAATTTTGGCTGGCTGGAAGCACTCGTTGCCCTGTGCATCGATGTAGATCACCCCTTTGGCGGTTTTCTTATCATCGTTCAGCACTACCTTGATCACTTCCGCGTTCACTTCGTAAGAGAAGTTCGGCATACGCTTCAGCGAATCCATTACCGCGGTTTGTGGCGAGGCTTTGGAGTAGTTGAGGCACGGATATTTACTGCAGTAGCCGCAGTAGTTGCACGGCGCGATCTGGTTGCCGTACGGGTTTTTCCACGCGCGTGACACGCAGGCTGACGGGTTCGGGAACGGATGGTAACCGAGCTTTTTCGCCGCTTCTTTAAACATCACGTTGTTCAGCGTGTCATCCAGCGCCGGCAGCGGATAAGGCTCCGAACGCGGACCTTCAAACGGATCGCCGCCTTCGAGGATCTGGCCGCGCAGGTTGCCGGTGTTGCCCGACTGGCCGCAAATCAGTTCGAATTTATAGTAGTAAGGCTCGATCTCTTCCCAGCTGAACGGGAAGTCCATCACCCGCATATCATCCTGCAGAATGCCCGGCTTGTAAGCCTCATCGACATAGGTCTTCAGTTTGATATCGGTCGGTGTCGGACGGATCAGCACTGCCGTCCAGTGCAGGCCGGAACCGCCAACGCCGGTGCCGGGTGCAAACGCGCCCCATTTACGGGTTGGCAGCGCCGTCTGGCTGCTGTTGTAGCGGACGGTAACCGCCACTTCTGCCGGGGTGGCGAACACTTTGTTGCGCACCGCGTAGGCGTATTCATCCGCCGGTTTTGGATAGGCGAACTCGTCGTAATCACGATCGCCGCCGCGCTCCAGTGCGCGCACTTCAAGTCCTGCCAGTGCCAGTTCGATGCTCATCAGCGAGCCGGCCCAGCCGAGGCCGCAGACGACGACGTCGACTTCTTTTTTAGTAACCTGTGCCATGATAATCCTGTTTCAAAACCCTTATTCGGAATGCGTCTTACGCGCGCTCGCCTTTAACACTGACCGGACCCAGCGGATACGGAACGTTGTGCTGTTTCACCCATTCGGTGAAGCTGGCACGCGCGCCCGGGAAGCCGATAGCGATCCAGGCTTTCATGCCTTTATTGCCGCCGTACATCGGGTCCGCGAGGTAGCCGTGCTTGGTATCGGAAAGCAGCTGGCTGAAGAACTGAGACGCCTTCAGATTGGGTTCGCCCAGTGCCGCAAAGTCGATGCCGTTTTTATTTACCTGAGTCAGCACCGCATCTTTCTCTTCCAGCGTCAGCGCATGGAACGCTTTCTGGTGAGTGCTCTGCGACCACTGATTAATCAGCCGGATACTGGTCTGATACATCTGTTGCGGACGGAACGGGATCTGATAGCCCATGGTGGCGGGCGCCTGGGTGTTGAACGGGCCCTGCAGGTAGATTTCGCTGCCAAACTCTTCGCTGTGCAGCTGCTGATCGATAAAGATCGGCACGTTGGTTTCCAGCGCGCCTGGCGCTTTACCTTTGCCGCCCGCCGGAATCAAACGATCGGTGGCCGCAAGGATAAACTGCCATTCATCGGCAGAGAAAAAGATCGGTTTATAGTCAGCTAATTCCGGGGCGGCCATCTCTGCGGCCTGCGCAGCAGTAATACCTTTAAAGACCAGCTCACTTAATGGCAGCGCCAGTAATGAGCCCAGCAAAAATTTACGCCTGGTGGTGGGTTTTTGTAACAGCATATCCGCACGACTCTCATCTGCTAAATACCCGACTGATACGCTATGCAACAGAAAGGCTGGCAGCGCGAGCGGCTGGCAGGTCACCAGTCACTTCAGAGAATTAACGCGCACAGCACAGACGCCTGCAGAACCTACGAGTTGGGTATAATAATTTTTATGTGAATAACGGAACATATCGGTTAATAACCTGGCAATCTTAGGGATATAAATGTGTCTGAATGTAAAAATTGAATTTAAAATGTGTTTTAGTGAAAATTTATCATGGTGTTGCGTTTAGGTTACAGGCAGGTAAAAGTTTTAGATCGAGGAAATTTATACTAAAACCACACAATTGTCGGGTAATCGCGGGTTTTTACCGCGTAACGACCGGCTATTATTTTCGGTTGGTCATCATCACGCCAAATAACCGATAAAAAAATATCATACTTCCATACAAGAGAATTATTCTCATTGGCAACATTATATTTACTTTCATTGCCAGACAATCAGCGCATGCGCAAATTGTGATCGGCAGCGCGTAAGCCGGATGATTTAAATAATGGACAAAATTACGCCAGAATAATCACGGCAGGTCATTATCGTTATTTGGACATATGCCCGAGCTGGCGTGGCAATAATTGTGCAAAGCTCAGAACAAACCGGCATTTTGAGTTTTTACCGCGCCAGATAGAGTAGGTGAATCAACGACTCAGGATATCCTTTTATGCGCAAAACGCTCCTGTCACTGCTGACCGCAGTGGCGCTGGTTCACCCGGTGCACGCCGCCACGCCCGCCGATACGCTGGTGATTGCGGTGCCGCTCGATGGCATTATCAGCTTTGACCCGGCCGAAAGTTTTGAAACCATCAGCACCAGCAGCCTGCGTAACATTTATCAAACACTGCTGGAACCGAATCATCAGGATCCGCAGCAGTTATCTCCGCTGGCGGCCAGTCGCTGGCAGCCGGGCAATACCCCGCATAGCCTGGTATTCGATCTCAATCCGCAAGCCCATTTCGCCAGCGGCAATCCGCTGACCGCCCAGGATGTGGTGTTTTCGTTAACCCGCGCGGTGAAGCTGAATAAAGCGCCCTCGTTTATTCTGGGCGAGTTTGGCTGGACGCCGGACAATATCGACCAGCAGTTTACGGTGATTAACGACCACCAGCTTGAGCTGCGCTGGCCGGCACAAATCGGCAGCGATCTGGCGCTGCGGCTGCTCACCGCGCCGGTGGCGTCGCTGGTCGACAGCAAACTGGCGCAACAGCATGCTGCCAACAACGACTACGGCAATGGCTGGCTGAAAACGCATTCCGCCGGCAGTGCCGCCTATGCCATCAAACAGTTTGTGCCGCTGCAGGCGCTGGTGCTGGAAGCCAATCAGTACAGTACGCAACAGCCGCATCTGAAGCGGGTGCTGCTGAAAGGCGTCGCCGAACCGGGAACCCGCCGCCTGCTGATCCAGCAGGGGGATGTGGATGTCGCCTACCAGCTCGGGCCGGATCAGATCGCTGCCGTAAAAGGCGTGAAGGATGTCCGGGTCGATGCCTTCCCCTCCAGCCTGATTTACTACCTCGGCTTTAATACCCAAAGCCCACAGCAACCGGCGCTGGCCAATCCGGCGTTATGGCAGGCAGCACGCTGGCTGGTCGATTATGACAGTCTGGCGAATCAGCTGTTAAAGGGGCAATACCGCATTCATCAGAGCTTCCTGCCGGAGGGCTTTGATGGCGCGATTACCCGCACGCCGTTCCATTACGATCTGAACAAAGCCCGGTCGATTCTGCAACAGGCCGGCATCAGGCCTGGCACCCACATTGCCCTGACGGTGGTCAATCAGCCGCCGTATATCGACGTGGCGCAGGCGTTGCAGGCCAGCTTCGCGAAGGCGGAGGTGAATCTGGATATCCAGCCGGTGGCGGAATCGGAGCTGTGGAGCAAAATGCGCAGCCGTGACTTCCAGGCGATCTTCTCTTACTGGGGCGCGGACTACGTCGATCCTAATACCAACGCCAGCACCTTTGCCTATAACGTGCCGGGCGGCGGCAAAACCCTGGCGTGGCGCGTCGGCTGGACCATTCCTGAACTGAGCGCGGCCACCCGCGCCGCAGCCGGTGAGAGCGATGCGGTCAAACGCCGCAGCCGCTACGTGCAGTTGCAAACCCAGGTGCAGCAGCAGTCGCCGTTTGTGGTGATGTTGCAGGGCGCCACTCAGGTGGCGGTGCGCAGCAACATCCGCAACGTGCAGCAGGGCATCGGTGTCAGCCTGCTCAATTTCGAAGAAGTGCAGAAGTAACCGGCTCCGTTGCGCTGCGGAGCAACGGGCTGCTTTTCGGTGAAATCTTCTCCGCTTTTCCCCGCCCCGCTTGCTATTCTTCAGGCATAACCCGTTGCCTGAGAGTGGAAAATCATGACTTCGCCCCTGTTGATTGCCCGGACGCCCGACGTTCAGCTCAATCTGTTACCGCAAATGGCCAATCGCCACGGACTGATAACCGGCGCGACCGGTACCGGTAAAACCGTCACCCTGCAAAAGCTGGCAGAATCGTTCTCGTCGATTGGCGTGCCGGTATTTATGGCCGATGTGAAAGGCGATTTAACCGGTGTCGCGATGGCAGGCGAGTCAGGTGAAAAGTTACAGCAGCGACTGGCGAAAATTGGCGTCACCGACTGGCAGCCGCAGGCCAATCCGGTGGTGCTGTGGGATATCTTCGGTGAAAAAGGCCACCCGGTGCGGGCGACCGTCTCCGATCTCGGCCCGCTGCTGCTGGCGCGGCTGCTGAACCTCAATGAAGTACAGAGCGGCGTATTGCAGATTATTTTCCGCATCGCCGACGATCAGGGCTTACTGCTGCTGGATTTCAAAGATCTACGCGCCATGACGCAGTACATCGGTGACAACGCTAAAAGCTTCCAGACGCAATACGGCAACATTAACAGCGCCTCGGTCGGGGCGATTCAGCGCGGACTGCTGACGCTGGAGCAACAGGGCGCGGAGCACTTCTTCGGTGAACCGATGCTGGATATCGCCGACTGGATGCGGGTCGACGCTCAGGGTAAAGGCTTCATCAATATTCTGTCGGCAGAGAAGCTCTACCAGATGCCGAAGCTCTACGCCACCAGTCTGCTGTGGCTGCTGTCTGAGCTGTATGAACATCTGCCGGAAGCCGGTGACCTCGATCAGCCGAAGCTGGTGTTCTTCTTCGATGAAGCACATCTGCTGTTTAACGACGCGCCGCCGGTGCTGCTGGAAAAAATCGAACAGGTGATGCGGCTGATTCGCTCCAAAGGCGTCGGCGTCTGGTTTGTCACCCAGAACCCGGCGGATATTCCGGATCGGGTACTGGGACAGCTCGGTAACCGGGTGCAGCACGCCCTGCGCGCCTTCACGCCGAAAGATCAGAAAGCGGTTAAAACGGCGGCCGACACCCTGCGCGCCAACCCGGCATTCAGCAGCGTGGAAGCGATTCAGGCGCTGGGCACCGGCGAAGCGCTGATCTCTTTTCTCGATGCCAAAGGCAGCCCGTCGGTGGTAGAGCGGGCGATGGTGATTGCGCCCGGCTCGCGCATGGGACCAGTGACCGCCGATGAACGCAACGGGCTGATCAACCACTCACCGCTGTACGGCAAATATGACAGCGACGTCGATCGTGAATCAGCGTTTGAACGGCTGCAACAGGGCTTTCAGGCCAGCAGCGAACAGCGCAACGCACCGCCTGCCAAAGGCAGCAGCGTGGCGGTCGACGAGGGAATTCTTGGTGGACTGAAAGAGATTCTGTTTGGCCGCACCGGACCACGCGGCGGTAAGCACGATGGCGTGGTGCAGACCATGGCGAAAAGCGCGACCCGACAGATTACCCAACAGATCATCCGCGGCGTGCTCGGCAGCCTGCTGGGTGGCCGTCGCCGCTGATAACGCGCTCTGCTAAGATCAGGATATGGATAAACAACACGAACTGAAACGGACAAAACGTCTGGCGCTGCTGCTGCTGTTACTGGCCGCCGCGACCTTCATCATCACCCTGTTTCTGCCGCCCGGCTTTTGGGTCAGCGGCGTGAAAGCGATAGCGGAAGCGGCAATGGTCGGTGCGCTGGCCGACTGGTTCGCGGTAGTGGCGCTGTTTCGCCGGGTGCCGGTGCCCTTTATCTCGCGTCATACCGCGATTATTCCGCGCAACAAAGATCGTATCGGTGAGAATCTCGGCCGCTTCGTGCAGGAGAAGTTTCTCGATACCGATTCGCTGCTCAGCCTGATACGCCGTCACGATCCGTCGCACCTGCTGGCGCAGTGGCTGAATGCGCCCGGCAATGCTGACCGCATCGGCCGGCATCTGCTGCAGGTGATGCGCGGCTTTCTCGATCTGACCGATGACGCGCGTATTCAGAACTTTATGCGCCGCGCGGTGCATCGCGCCATTGATAAGGTCGATCTGACGCAGACCAGCGCCCTGATCCTGGAGAGCCTGACCAAAAATAATCGTCATCAGGCGCTGCTGGACGCGGCGATCGAACAGTTGCTGGCGCTGCTGCATAAGCCCTCCACCCGTGAGTTCATTGCGCAGCAGCTGGTGCGCTGGCTGAAGCGTGAACATCCGATCAAAGCCAAAATGTTACCGACCGAGTGGCTGGGCGAACACAGTGCTGAACTGGTGGCGAACGCGGTCGACTCGCTGCTGGATGATGTGGCGCTGGATCAGGGCCACGAGCTGCGTCTCGGCTTTAACCGGGCGGTGGATCGGCTGATCGTCAAACTGCAAACCGACCCGGAGATGGCGGAGCGCGCCGAGGTGATCAAGAGCTGGCTGAAAGAGGATGCCACGCTTAACCGCTACATCGGCGAGCTGTGGAACGATATGCGTAACTGGCTGAAAGCGGACCTCAGCAGCGACGATTCGCGGGTGCAGGAGAAAGTGCGCGGCGCGGCGCTGTGGTTGGGCGAAACCCTGGCCGCCGATCCGGCGCTGCGCGACTCAATGAATCAGCACCTCGAACAGGCAGCGCGCAGCGTGGCACCGGAATTTGCTGGCTTTCTGACGCGCCACATCAGCGACACCGTGAAGAGCTGGGATGCACGCGATATGTCGCAGCAGATCGAGCTGAATATCGGCAAAGACCTGCAGTTTATTCGCATCAACGGCACGCTGGTGGGCGGCACCATTGGCCTGATTCTCTATCTGCTGTCACAGCTGCCAGCAGCCCTGCCCGCGTTGTCAGGCTGGATAAATAGCGTGGCCTGAAGCCGCTTCCCGCCGCTGAGACCGCTACTCCCGGAAAGATGCCAAACGTAAAGCGATGGGAGTATTCGCCTGCAGCTTAAAAAACAAAAAAGGCCGCAAACGCGGCCTTTTTTCAATTGCGGTACTCGCTTAGCGCCGCTTGATCAGCATAAACAAGCTGATGGCGAAGAAGGCGAAGCTCGGCAGAATTGCCCCCATGATTGGCGGCAGACCGTAAACCAGGCTCAGCGGGCCGAAGATCTGGTCGAGCACGTAGAACAGAAAGCCAAAGCTGATGCCGGTAACCACCCGCACGCCCATCGACACACTGCGCAGCGGACCAAAGATAAACGACAGCGCCATCAGCATCATCACCGCCACCGACAGCGGCTGGAAGATTTTGCTCCACATGTTCAGCAGATAACGCCCGGACTCCTGGCCGCTCTGCTTCAGATACTTGCTGTAGTTATACAGGCCGCGAATCGAAAGCGCGTCCGGGTCGAGCGCCACCACGCCCAGCTTATCCGGCGTCAGGTTGGTTTTCCACTCGCCGCCGAGGCTCTGCGAACCGGTGATTTGCTTCGGATCGGTCAGGTTCGACTCATCTACCTGGGACAGCGCCCAGTGTTTTTTCGCCGCATCCCAGGTCGCGGTCGCGGCATAGCGCACGCTCTGCAGCCGACGCTGATCGTTAAAGCTGTAGATGCTGACGCCATCAATCTCATTGTCGCCTTTGATGCGCTCAATGTAGATGAAGTTGTTGCCATCTTTCGCCCACAGACCGTTTTGCGTCGACACTAGCGCCCCGCCATACAGCTGCTGCGCCCGGTAATTACGCGCCATCTGCTCGCCCGAGGGCGCAACAAATTCGCCAATCGCCATGGTCAGCAGCACCAGCGGAATCGCGGTTTTCATCACCGACAAGGCCACCTGCATGCGGGTGAAACCGGCGGCCTGCATCACCACCAGCTCACTGCGCTGTGCCAGCGTCCCCAGCCCCAGCAGCGCGCCCAGCAGCGCCGCCATCGGGAAGAAGATCTCAATATCTTTCGGCACGCTAAGCAGCGTGTAATAACCGGCCGAGAGCGCGCTATAGCTGCCCTGACCGGTTTTACGCAGCTGATCGACGAACTTGATGATGCCGGAGAGCGACACCAGCATGAACAGCGTCAGCATGATGGTATTGAAGATGGTTTTGCCGATATAGCGGTCAAGTACGCGAAACATCAGACCGATCCTCCGCGTGTAAAGCGGGCACGAACCCGACGCATCGGCACCGTATCCCACAGGTTAAGCAGCACCGCCAGCAGCAGATAGCTGATATTCACTACCCACATCCAGACGGCCGGATCGAGCCGCCCTTTCGCTCCGCTCGACTTCAGCGAGCTTTGCAGCAGGAAGAAGATCAGATAGAGCAGCATCGCCGGCAGCATCGACAACACCCGGCCCTGACGTGGATTGACCACGCTGAGCGGCACCACCATCAGCGCCATCACCAGCACCGAAAACACCAGCGTCATACGCCAGTGCAGCTCGGCGCGGAAGGTCGGCGAGTCGTTACCGAACAGGCCGGTAAAGCTCGACTGCTCCGCATCGTTCGGGTCCAGCGTGGCCTCTTTATAGCCCACCAGCGCCTGATAATTGGTGAAGTCAGTGATGCGGAAGTCACGCAGCAGCGCGGTGCCCTCAAAACGGGTACCTTTATCCAGCGTCACCACCTGCGAACCGTCTTTATGCTGTTCCATATGACCGCTGTCAGCCAGCACCACCGAAGGCCGCGCGTTGCCTTTTGGCCGTAACTGCGCCAGGAACACGTTGCCGAACTGGTTGCCTTTGACATCCTCAAGGAACAGCACGGCGCTGCCATCGCTGGAGGTCTGGAACTGCCCGGCCGCCAGCGCCGCCGTGCCAGGGTTGGCTTTGGCGTTCTGGGTCACTTCATCCTGATAACGGGATGACCAGGGACCGAGCCAGATAACGTTCACCGCCGCCACCAGCGAGGTAAACAGCATCAGCACCATCGCCGCCTTGACCAGCACCGCTTTACTCAGGCCGCAGGCGTGCATGACGGTAATTTCACTTTCCGTATAGAGTCGTCCCAGCGTCATCAGGATCGCCAGAAACAGACTTAAGGGCAGTATAAGTTGTGCCATTTCAGGCACGCCGAGTCCTAACAGTGTCAGAACGAGGTTTGTCGGCACTTCGCCATCCACCGCGGCTCCTAAAATCCTGACTAACTTCTGGCAAAAGAAGATCAATAGCAGGATGAAGAGGATAGCCAGCTGGCTTTTGAGCGTTTCCCGAACCAGATATCTAATGATGATCACGCTTAGTACGCCTGTGAAAACTTGTCTTTTTGCAGGAAAATCGCTAGTTTCAACGCTTATTTGCCATTTTTCTTCATCAATGGCCGTCATCGTAGCTAAAATTGTATGACAAACGCGCTTGGGTGGTGGAAAAACAACATCTTGTCACCCTGATTCATTATGACCTCCAGCGGCAGAATGTCATGCTGCCGTGATGAATAAATGGGTCATGAGCGCGCTACATTCTAGCGGCAGCAGCGGCCGTTGTCTTTAAGATTCAGGAGAGTGCATGGAGTTCAGTGTAAAAAGCGGAAGCCCGGAAAAACAGCGCAGTGCCTGCATTGTCGTTGGCGTTTTCGAACCGCGTCGTCTGTCACCGATTGCCGAACAGCTGGATAAAATCAGCGACGGCTATATCAGCGCCCTGCTGCGCCGCGGCGAGCTGGAAGGAAAAGTGGGCCAGACACTGCTGCTGCATCATGTGCCAAACATCCTGTCTGAGCGTATTCTGCTGATTGGCTGCGGCAAAGAGCGCGAGCTGGACGAGCGTCAGTACAAGCAGGTGATTCAGAAAACCATCAACACGCTGAACGATACCGGCTCAATGGAAGCGGTCTGCTTCCTGACTGAACTGCACGTCAAAGGCCGTAACACCTACTGGAAAGTGCGTCAGGCGGTCGAAACCTCAAAAGAGGCGCTGTATAACTTCGATCAGCTGAAAAGCAACAAGGCCGAGCCGCGCCGTCCGCTGCGTAAGCTGGTGTTTAACGTGCCGACCCGCCGTGAACTGACCAGCGGTGAACGCGCGATTCAGCATGGTCTGGCGGTGGCTGCCGGCATGAAAGCGGCGAAAGATCTCGGCAATATGCCGCCAAACATCTGTAACGCCGCCTATCTTGCCTCACAGGCGCGTCAGCTGGCGGATGCCTTCAGCAAAAATGTCACCACCCGTGTCATCGGCGAACAGCAGATGAAAGAGCTGGGCATGAACGCCTATCTGGCGGTGGGTGCCGGTTCGCAAAACGAATCGCTGATGTCGGTGATTGAGTACAAAGGCAACCCGGATGCCGACGCGCGGCCGATTGTGCTGGTCGGTAAAGGCCTGACCTTCGACTCCGGCGGCATCTCGATTAAGCCGTCCGACAGCATGGACGAAATGAAATATGATATGTGCGGCGCGGCCTCGGTGTATGGCGTGATGCGCATGGTCGCCGAGCTTAACCTGCCGCTCAACGTGGTCGGCGTGCTGGCCGGCTGTGAAAACATGCCGGATGGCCGGGCGATGCGTCCGGGCGACGTGCTGACCACCATGTCTGGCCAGACGGTGGAAGTGCTGAATACCGATGCTGAAGGCCGGCTGGTGCTGTGCGATGCGCTGACCTACGTTGAACGCTTCGATCCGGAAGTGGTGATTGACGTCGCGACCCTGACCGGTGCCTGCGTGATTGCGCTGGGCCACCACGTCAGCGGTCTGCTGTCGAACCACAATCCGCTGGCGCATGAGCTGATCAGCGCCTCTGAGCAGTCGGGCGACCGCGCGTGGCGCCTGCCGATGGCGGACGAGTATCAGGAGCAGCTGGAGTCCAACTTTGCCGACATGGCCAACATTGGCGGCCGGCCTGGCGGAGCGATTACCGCCGCCTGCTTCCTGGCGCGCTTTGCCCGCAAATATAACTGGGCGCACCTCGACATCGCCGGTACGGCCTGGCGTTCAGGTAAAGCCAAAGGCGCCACCGGGCGTCCGGTGCCGATGCTGTCGCAGTTTCTGTTGAATCGGGCAGGATTGAACGGCGACGACTGATCGCCGCAATGCTGACTACAAGGGCGGATGAGATTCCGCCCTTGATCTTCTGACGAGCAAACTGATGAAAAACGCAACCTTCTACGTGCTGGAAACCGATGCACCGAGCGACGGCCTGAGCGCCATCGAAGCGCTGGTGTGCAATCTGGCGGAAACACGCTGGCGGGCCGGAAAGCGGGTGTTGATCGCCTGTGAAGATGAGCAGCAGGCGATTCGTCTCGACGAAGCGCTGTGGCAACGTCCGGCGAACGCCTTCGTGCCGCATAACCTCGCCGGTGAAGGCCCGCGCTACGGCGCGCCGGTTGAACTGGCCTGGCCGCAGCGTCGCGGCAGTTCGCCACGCGACCTGTTAATTAGCCTGCTGCCACAGTTCGCAGATTTTGCTACTGCTTTCCATGAAGTGATAGACTTCGTTCCTTACGAAGAATCTCTCAAACAGCTGGCGCGCGACCGCTATAAAGCGTACCGCAGCGTTGGTTTCCAATTGAATACGGCAACGCCGCCACAGCCGCAAACGACATAGCAGAAATGGAAAAGACATATAACCCGCAAGATATCGAGCAGCCGCTTTACGAGCATTGGGAAAAGCAGGGCTACTTCAAACCGAATGGCGATACCAGCCAGGAAAGCTTTTGCATCATGATCCCGCCGCCGAACGTCACCGGTAGCTTGCACATGGGTCACGCCTTCCAGCAAACCATCATGGATACCATGATTCGCTACCAGCGCATGCAGGGCAAAAATACCCTGTGGCAGGCCGGTACCGACCACGCGGGCATCGCCACGCAGATGGTGGTTGAGCGCAAGATTGCGGCTGAAGAGGGCAAAACGCGCCAGGACTACGGCCGTGATGCGTTCATTGACAAAATCTGGCAGTGGAAGGCGGAATCCGGCGGCACCATCACCCGTCAGATGCGCCGTCTCGGCAACTCCGTTGACTGGGAGCGCGAGCGTTTCACCATGGACGAAGGTCTGTCCAACGCGGTGAAAGAGGTGTTCGTCCGCCTGTACAAAGAGAACCTGATTTACCGTGGCAAACGCCTGGTGAACTGGGATCCGAAGCTGCGCACCGCCATCTCTGACCTGGAAGTGGAAAACCGCGAGAGCAAAGGCTCAATGTGGCATATCCGCTATCCGCTGGCCGACGGCGCGAAAACGGCTGACGGTAAAGATTATCTGGTGGTCGCCACCACTCGTCCGGAAACCCTGCTGGGCGATACCGGCGTGGCGGTCAATCCGGAAGATCCGCGCTACAAAGATCTGATTGGCAAATTTGTCATGCTGCCGCTGGTTGGCCGTCTGATCCCGATTGTTGGCGATGAACATGCTGACATGGAAAAAGGCACCGGCTGCGTCAAGATCACCCCGGCACATGACTTTAACGACTACGAAGTCGGTCGTCGTCACAAGCTGCCGATGATCAACATCCTGACCTTTGACGGCGATATCCGCGAGCGCGCCCAGGTGTATGACACCAACGGCGAAGTCAGCGATGCCTGCTCGGATGAGATCCCGGCCGCGTTCCAGAAGATGGAGCGTTTTGCGGCACGTAAAGCGATCGTCGCTGCTGTCGATCAGCTTGGCCTGCTCGAAGAGATCAAACCGCACGACCTGACCGTACCTTATGGCGATCGGGGTGGCGTGGTGATTGAACCGATGCTGACTGACCAGTGGTACGTGCGCACTGCCCCGCTGGCGAAAGTGGCGGTCGAAGCGGTTGAAAACGGTGACATTCAGTTTGTACCGAAGCAGTACGAAAACATGTATTTCTCCTGGATGCGTGATATCCAGGACTGGTGTATCTCTCGTCAGCTGTGGTGGGGTCACCGTATCCCGGCCTGGTACGACAACGACGGTCACGTCTATGTTGGCCGCACCGAAGAAGAAGTTCGCGCTGAAAACAACCTGGCCGCCGATGTGGCGCTGCGTCAGGATGATGACGTGCTGGACACCTGGTTCTCCTCTGGCCTGTGGACGTTCTCCACTCTTGGCTGGCCGGAAAACACCGAAGCGCTGCGCACCTTCCACCCGACCAGCGTGCTGGTCAGCGGCTTCGACATCATCTTCTTCTGGATTGCCCGCATGATCATGCTGACCATGCACTTCATCAAAGATGAAAATGGCAAACCGCAGGTGCCGTTTAAAACCGTTTACATGACCGGTCTGATTCGTGATGAAGAAGGCCAGAAGATGTCAAAATCCAAGGGCAACGTGATTGACCCGCTGGATATGGTTGACGGCATTTCGCTGGAAGCGCTGCTGGAAAAACGCACCGGTAACATGATGCAGCCGCAGCTGGCCGAGAAGATCCGCAAACGCACCGAGAAGCAGTTCCCGAACGGCATTGAGCCGTCAGGCACCGATGCGCTGCGTTTCACCCTTGCCGCCCTCGCCTCAACCGGTCGCGACATCAACTGGGACATGAAGCGCCTGGAAGGTTATCGCAACTTCTGTAACAAGCTGTGGAACGCCAGCCGCTTTGTGCTGATGAACACCGAAGATCAGGATTGCGGCCAGAACGGCGGCGAAATGACGCTGTCGCTGGCGGATCGCTGGATCCTCACCGAGTTCAACAGCACGGTGAAAGCTTACCGTGACGCGCTCGATAGCTACCGTTTCGATATCGCCGCTAACCTGCTGTATGACTTCACCTGGAACCAGTTCTGTGACTGGTACCTGGAGCTGACCAAGCCGGTGATGAACAGCGGTAACGAAGCGGAACTGCGCGGCACCCGCCATACGCTGGTGAACGTGCTGGAAGGCTTGCTGCGTCTGGCCCACCCGATTATTCCGTTTATCACTGAAACCATCTGGCAGCGCGTGAAGGGACTGAAAAACATCAGCGACGACACCATCATGCTGCAACCTTTCCCGCAGTTTGAAGCGGCGAAAGAGGATGCCGAAGCGAAAGCGGATATTGAGTGGATGAAACAAGCGATTGTGGCGGTGCGTAATATTCGTGCCGAAATGAACATCGCGCTGAGCAAACCGCTGGATGTGCTGCTGCGTGACTGCTCACCGGCGGCACTGCGTCGGGTAGAAGCGAACCGCAACTTCCTGTCGCGCCTGGCGCGTCTGGAAAGCCTGACCATTCTGCCAGCGGGCGAGAAAGGCCCGGTCTCGGTGACCAAAATCGTTGAAGGCGCTGAGCTGCTGATCCCGATGGCCGACCTGGTGGATAAAACGGCCGAACTGGAGCGACTGGCGAAAGAGCTGGTTAAACTGGAGGTCGAAATCGACAAGATTCAGGTCAAGCTGGCCAACGAAGGCTTTGTCTCCCGCGCCCCGGAAGCGGTGGTGGTAAAAGAGCGTGAACGCGTCGCCGAACTGCAACAATCAAAAGCAAAACTGATTGAACAGCAGGCGGTAATTGCGGCATTGTAAGCGTCGTAGCTGACAGCTTATTCATAAAGCCGGGCTTGCCCGGCTTTTTTATTGACCTCGTACAAATCCGGAAGAGATGATGACGACACCCACCACCACGCGCCTTGATCTGCAGGTGCGGCCGATTACTGCCGCCGACAATCCGCATATCGCCCAGGTTATCCGCGACGTTTCAGCGGAGTTCGGCCTGACTGCTGACAAGGGATACACCGTATCCGACCCGCAGCTCGACCATTTGTTTGAGTTGTACAGTGCTGAACAGAGCGCCTACTGGGTGGTGGAGTATCAGGGCAAGGTGGTCGGCGGTGGCGGCGTGGCGCCGCTCGCCTGTAGTGCCCCCGATATCTGCGAACTGCAGAAGATGTATTTCCTGCCCGCCGTGCGTGGACAGGGACTGGCGCGCGAACTGGCGCTAAGAGCGATGGAACATGCGCGCCAACAGGGTTTCCACCGCTGCTACCTCGAAACCACCGCCAGCCTGACCAGAGCGATCAAGCTGTATGAATCGCTGGGCTTTAGCCACATCGACGGCGCTATGGGCTGCACCGGCCACGTGGACTGTGAAGTGCGCATGCTGCGAATGTTATGAGCCGCGCTCGACGTAACTCATGTCGTTGATGGATTCAATCACGAACTCGCCGCTGTCGGTATAGCGCAGCCGGGTCACGCTCGCATTGTGCAGCTGCTCGTTCAACGAGGTATCGCCAAGCGCCATCAGTAACGAAGTAATCGCCAGGCCGTGCGACACCACCAGAACGTTACCGCCCCCCTGCTTCTGGGCCTGCTGCGCTATCTCGGTCAGGCTATCCACCATGCGCTTCGACACCTGCTGATAGCTTTCGGCCATCCCTGATGACTTAACGCCTTTAAGCGCTGGCGTACCGGACGCTTCCGCCTGGCGGATAGCGTCTATTATACGATCGGCGCGAATTGTGCCTTCGCCAGATGCTTTCATCAGCGCCGCCTCAGAGGCAAAGCCGAGCAGATGGGCGGCATCGGTCAGCATATTCTCATCCAGATCGCCCTCATACAGCCCAAAGCCCACTTCCCGTAATTCTTTGCGCTCGTTCAGCGGCAGCGGCCTTTCCCATGCCTGCATGACAAGCTGCGCGGTTTGTCTCGCCCTGCCAGAATCGCTGGACCAGACGGCGATAAACGGCAGCGTCTTCAGGCCACGTCCCAGCTGTTCAGCCACCTCCACGCCCGCTGGCGTCAGCGGTGTATCTGACCACCCCTGCGCACGATGAACCGTGTTAAACATGGTTTTGCCATGCCGCGTAAGATAGATTGTCACATCAGCGGCGAAGGATTCGCTTGCGCCAGCGCCAACCACCACAAGCATCAGCAATGCTTTCAATATATTCTTCATCATATTTTCCTTATTTTAACAGGTCTAATTTATACTCAACCGCGATCGCCGCAGACAGGTTGGGAGAGCGCCGGTATTTTCCCTGCGTATTTAAAACCGGTGTTTCTTTGCTGTTTTTGTATGACCAGCCATAACCGAACAGCGAAGAAATCGACAAGTTTTTCAGGGCGGGATGGGGTTCGATGAAGCGGTTGATGAGCACAATTTCCCCGGAGCGTATACGCGTATCCCGGTAATTAAACTGTCCATAGTTAATCTGAAAGCCGCTAAATACGCCTTTTAAAATTTCATATTCCGTTTGCGACACCAGTGCCAGTTCTTTATCACGGGTATAATCTTTGCCGACAGCGGTCAGCGCGTTAAAACGCCCGCGGGTATTTTTTGTTAAAGGACGCGCATAATATCCCACCGCATTCTTTTTAGGTGCCGAGGTCCAGCCAGCGGCGAATTTTTGTGTCCATCCATTGTTGATCCAGTCTGCTTCGCCGACATAATGCCAGGCGTGGTCATCGAACGATCTTTTGCTGGCGGCCATGCTTTTATAATTTGCCAGCGCCTGACTGCCATAAATTTGTGAGGAGAGACGCCAGTGTGGCGAGAGGGTGTAACTCGCTTCGATAACATGACGCCGCTGGTAGGCTTCCGCTTCGCCAAAAGCGTAGGCGAGCCGTCCGCGATCGGTTTTATAGCTCAGGGCGCCGGTATAGATTGCCGCAATGGTCCGCTGGTCCTGGGTTTGCAGCGCCAGGCTGTCCGGTGAATCATGGCGAAGAGCTTTGGTGACGTAAGCCAAATCCAGCCGCAGATTCTGCCCGTTCAGCGCGCCGCTATAGCCTGAATAGCTGTTACGCGACAAACGGTTAGTGTTGGTCAGCACGCCAAAATCGTTGAACGTTTGCCAGCCCGCTTTCGCCTCGAATCCCGCCTGCTCGTCGCCCAGCTTTACTTTCAGATAGCGTTGGCCAAACTTGCTAAAGCCGTGTGCGTCAGCTTTTTGCCGGTTGCCGCCGCTGTCGTACAGCACACCGCGCGAGGCAAAGTTGTCGCTGGCACCCAGCCTGATCGCACGGGTGTAGGTGGCATCAAAGCCCAGCCAGTCCCACAGATAGCCGGAACGAAAATCCAGACCTGCCGCCTGTCCCCAGGCGTTATGAACCGCGGTCGGTTGCGCTTCGTTTTCCTTAAGATACTTCCAGTAATTGCGCAGCCTGAGATCAAGTTGCGAATCGTGCAGGAAAGCATTATCAGAGAGCGATAGCGCGCTGGAATTGTCCGCCCGCGCCAGCGCAGGCTGAAATAACAGTGGAATAAATAACAGAATACAGGTCCTTACCCTCATTTTATGACTCCTTCCATTTAAAGCTGGTTAGCAAAATCGGCAGTCCGGAATAAGGTATCTGACCTGTTTACCGGCTGTGCCCGGTGCAAAAAAAAACCTGATTCACAACCCCTCTTTGGCAAAGAGAAATCATGAATCAGGTTTTGCTTAAAATAATAACAACCCTAATTCGGCAAGGGCAATATACGTATTCCGGGGAGAAAGATCAGAAGAGAAAAAACATTCTGTGAGGGATGACTCAAATAATATTCAGCGGACGTAACGGAACCGTATTAACTTAATAATTAACGTTTGAAGTTCTATTATTAATGAAATCAACCCGGTTAAATTAAAAAAATAAACGGCCGTCGTAACAGCGCCGTTTACTCTTATCAGAACGCCGGTACCCCGCTATGAAAACGTAACTCGCTGTCCGGTTCGCTGATTAACCATGCTTCGGTTGCTCCAATAGCCTGTACCCGTGGGGTAATATCCCGCGCGGATATGCGGGCAGCCAGGGCTAAATAGTCCTGATAGTGGCGCGCTTCCGACCGTAGCAGTGAGATATAAAAGGTCTCCAGCTCCGCATCCAGCCACGGTGCCAGACTGGCAAAACGCTCGCAGGATCGCGCTTCAATATAGGCACCGCAGATCAGCTTATCGACCAGCGTTTCCGGCTCATGAGTGGTAACCTCACGCAGCAGCGATTTCGCGTAGCGGCTGGAGGTGATCTTCTGATAGACCAGCCCGCGCGACTGCATAATTTCCCACACCTGATAAAAGTGATGCAGCTCTTCTTTAATCAGCAGCACCATCTTTTCCACCAGCTCATCCGCCCACGGCAGTTCATTGCGAACAATAATGCGTTTGGTGAGGTTTTTATGGGCGTTGATAAAGTCGCTGTCGCCATCTTCGCGGAAGATAAAATCTTCATACGGTTTCAGCCAGCCGAGAACCGCCTCCCCGCTGGGTTTGTCAGCCACATATTTGCGGATCAACCAGACTGCGGTCTGCGCGGCTTTTAGCTCACACACCAGGTGATCGGTTAATAACAGGGTCAGATTTTCGGGTTTACGCGCCTCATCAATCCAGGCTTGTGGCGTACGGCAGTGCAGAAACTGATAAATCGGTTCAAGTAACGGTGCGTAGTTCATGGTGTTAAAACGAGGCTGGAAAAGAAGAGAGGCGGAGAATTCCCCGCCCTGCGCGACTTAGTGGCGAATGCCGTTATCATCTTCATCGTCGATAGCGTCTTCGTCATCTTCATCTTCGGCGTCCGGATCTTCGAAGTAGGTGCCCCAGCCGTCGTAGTCGACATTGTATTTACCGATCAGGTTCACCAGCTGCTCAACCTGCACATCAATCAGCTCTGGCTTCAGCGCCGATTCACTGATGATGTCAACGCACATTACGGTGGTGCCATCTTCCAGTTCCAGCTCTTCCGGCTCGGTCACTTCATAACCCAGCTTAAAGGCGTCAACCGCCGCCTTTTCCAGTGAATCGAAGTTGTTGCACGAGAGATGGTGCTCGATGGTATAAAGCGCATCGGGATCGCTGCCATCCTCCAGCAGCTCTTCAATGATCAGGCGCGTCTCTTCACGCTGCTCTTCCAATAATGCTTCATATGCCATGACGATGTCCTCTCTGAGTTCGGCAATAAACAATTATTTTCCCACACTGCCTGTCGCGCCACTACACAAAACGAAAAGTTTATTCTCACCGGGCTTGAAAATGCATATTCATACGGTTAGATTGAATTTTAATTCACTTTATATGGTTACCGGAGTGTTGTATGAGTCAGCTATATCAGCGCCATTTCCTCAGGCTACTGGATTTTACCCCGGCCGAAATAGATTATCTGCTTAGCCTTGCGGCTGAATTAAAACGCGCTAAAAAGAGTGGCAGTGAAGTCCCCTCCCTGAAAGGCAAAAACATCGCGCTCATCTTCGAAAAAGACTCGACCCGTACCCGATGCTCTTTCGAAGTTGCCGCTTACGATCAGGGTGCTAACGTTACCTATCTCGGCCCAAGCGGCAGCCAGATTGGCCATAAAGAGTCGATGCGCGATACCGCGCGGGTGCTGGGCCGGATGTACGATGGCATTCAGTATCGCGGTTACGGCCAGGCGCTGGTGGAAACCCTGGCTGAGCACGCTGGCGTGCCGGTGTGGAACGGCCTGACCACGGAATTTCATCCCACCCAGCTGCTGGCCGATCTGCTGACAATGCAGGAGCACCTGCCGGGCAAAAAGCTCAGCCAGATGACGCTGGTCTACGTCGGCGATGCGCGCAACAACATGGGCAACACCATGCTGGAAGCGGCGGCGCTGGTCGGGCTGGATCTGCGGCTGGTGGCACCGCAAAGCTGCTGGCCAGAAACCGCGCTGGTAGAACAGTGTCGTAAAGTCGCGCAGCAGACCGGCGGTAAAATTACCCTCACCGATAACATTGCCGACGGCGTCAACGGCGCTGACTTCATCTACACCGACGTCTGGGTTTCGATGGGCGAAGCCAAAGCGGTGTGGCAAGAGCGCATCGCCCTGCTGCGTGATTATCAGGTCAACCGGGCGATGCTCGATCTGACCCACAATCCTGAGGTGAAGTTCCTGCACTGTCTGCCCGCTTTCCATGACGATCAGACCACGCTGGGCCGGCAGATGGCGGAACAGTACGATCTGCATAATGGGATGGAAGTAAGCAACGAAGTTTTTGAATCGCCGCACAGCATCGTGTTCGATCAGGCGGAAAACCGTATGCACACCATCAAAGCGGTGATGGTGGCGACGCTCGGTCAGCGCTGACAGCTGCGCCAGATTGCCGGCCTGCATCCGCGCCGGTCAGAGAGGCCGGGCAGGCCGTGCTGGTGGTGCCGCAAACGATTACCTCGCGCACGATTTTTCCTTGCTGCCCGGCCGCGAATCGGTATAATTCGCCACAATTTGCCGGAGGAAATATGCTACAGCGCAGCGGACAATTTGACGCTCAATCACGCCTGACCGCAGGCGGCGCCGCTGTTTCTTTCGGTCATCGACCCGATCATAAAAAAGCCCCTTAAGCAGGGGCTTTTTTTTGTCCGCAATCCGGCCGCGCAGAGGAGAAAGCTATGGCTAACCCGCTATATCGCAAGCACATTATTTCGATCAACGACCTCAGCCGTGACGAGCTGGAACTGGTGCTGCATACCGCCGCACAGCTCAAAGCGCATCCGCAGCCGGAACTGCTGAAGCACAACGTGATCGCCAGCTGCTTCTTTGAAGCCTCAACCCGCACCCGCTTGTCGTTTGAAACCGCGATTCATCGGCTCGGCGCATCGGCGGTGGGTTTTGCCGACGGCAGCAACACCTCACTGGGGAAAAAGGGCGAAACCCTGGCCGACACCATTTCGGTGATCGGCACCTATGTCGATGCGATTGTGATGCGTCATCCGCAGGAGGGTGCCGCGCGCCTGGCAACCGAGTTCTCCGGCGGCGTGCCGATTCTCAACGCCGGTGACGGTGCCAACCAGCATCCGACCCAGACGCTGCTCGATCTCTTCACCATTCAGGAGACCCAGAGTCGCCTGAACCAGCTGAATGTGGCGATGGTCGGCGACCTGAAATATGGCCGCACCGTCCATTCCCTGACCCAGGCGCTGGCGAAGTTTGACGGCAACCGCTTCTTCTTTATCGCCCCTGATGCGCTGGCAATGCCGGCTTACATCACCGATATGCTGGATGAGAAAAACATTGTCTGGTCACGGCACGACAGCTTTGAAGAGGTGATGCCGCAGCTCGACATTCTCTACATGACGCGGGTGCAGAAAGAGCGTCTCGATCCGTCGGAATATGCCAACGTCAAAGCGCAGTTTATTCTGCGGGCTGCCGACCTGGCGACGGCACGCGACAACATGAAAGTGCTGCATCCACTGCCGCGCATCGACGAAATTACTACCGATGTCGATAAAACCCCTTACGCCTGGTATTTCCAGCAGGCCGGGAACGGCATCTACGCCCGTCAGGCTCTGCTGGCGTTGGTATTAAACAGCGAACTCGCCCTGTAAGGAGATCCTCAGATGACACACGACAACAAATTGCAGGTCGAAGCGATCAAGCGCGGCACGGTCATCGACCATATCCCGGCGCAGGTCGGCTTTAAGTTGCTCTCCCTGTTTCGCCTGACCGAAACCGATCAGCGCATCACCATCGGCCTGAATCTGCCGTCAGGTGAGATGGGGCGAAAAGATCTGATCAAGATTGAGAACACCTTTCTGACCGACGATCAGGTCAATCAGCTGGCGGTCTATGCGCCGCATGCCACGGTCAATCGCATCGACGACTATGAAGTGGTGGCGAAGATCGCCCCGACGCTGCCGGAGCACGTTGAGCGGGTGCTGACCTGCCCGAACAGCAACTGCATCAGCCGCAGCGAGCCGGTCTTCTCCAGTTTTGCGGTCAAGCAGCGCGCCGATGATGTCCACCTGAAGTGCAAATATTGTGAAAAAGAGTTCGCGCGCCATGTGGTGCTGGGTCACTGGTAATCGTTCCGGCCAACCCTATAATGGTCAGCACCGGCGGGCTCACCGCCCTACTGTCTTATTCAAGGAGCAATAATGTCTCGTGAAATCAGTACCGAAAAAGCCCCTGCCGCTATCGGCCCTTATGTTCAGGGTGTCGATCTCGGCAGCATGATCATCACCTCCGGCCAGATTCCGGTCGATCCCGCCACTGGCCTGGTGGCCGATGATGTGACCGCCCAGGCGCGTCAGTCACTGGACAACGTAAAAGCGATTGTTGAAGCGGCTGGCCTGCGGGTCGGAGATATCGTGAAAACCACAGTTTTCGTCAAGGATCTGAATGATTTCGCTACGGTGAATGCGGCCTATGAAGCGTTCTTCACCGAGCATCAGGCGGCGTTCCCGGCCCGGTCCTGTGTCGAAGTAGCGCGTCTGCCGAAAGATGTGAAGATTGAAATTGAGGCCATTGCCGTTCGTCGCTAACTGACAACGGCCGCGTAGCCGCCTCTCTACCTGCTCACGGCGAGAGGCGGCCAGCGGATTAGCGCTTAGCCGGTCGCCATAGCCACAACAGCGCGATGGCCAGCGCAAACAGCACGCCAAAACCGATACCGGTTGCCACCGCCGGCGCACCGGCTTTAATCGCCAGCGTATAGAGCCCCAGCATCAGCAGCATCGCGCTGTTCTCCCCGAGATTCTGCACCGCAATCGCATTCCCTGAGCCGACGCTCTCTTTACCGCGCGCCTGCAACAGCGCGTTCAGCGGCACCACGAAGAAGCCCCCCAGCGCGCCAATCACCATCAGCAGCAGATAGGCATTCAGCAGGGTATGCTGTAACGAGAAGACCACTACCATGACGCCAATCAGCACCCCGGCAGGCATACAGCGGCGCACCGTCTCCAGCGTCACCAGTTTTGCGGCCGCGGCCGCACCCAGCACGATACCGATCGCCACCATCGCATTCAGGGTGGTCGGCGTGGTGTTGTCGTTGATGCCCAATGCCACCGGCACCCACAGCACCAGCAGGAAACGCAGCGTGACGCCCGCGCCCCAGAACAGGCTGGTGCCGAGCAGTGAAAAACGCGTTTCGGCGTCACGCCATAGCACCGCTGCCGCACGGAAAAAGCTGCGCAGCATGGCGGCGATCTGCCAGCTTTGCCCCGGACGCGCCGCCTGCAGTTTCGGGATAAACAGGTTGGCCACCACCGCGACGCCGTAGGTGACGGCGCAGAGTCCCAGCGCGGCCAGCAGGTGCCAGTCAGCCAGCATACCGCCCGCCACCGAGCCGAGCAGAATGGCGGCGATGGTTGAACCTTCCATCAGCCCGTTGGCTTTCACCAGCTTTCCGCCGTGGGTGATTTCACCGAGGATGCCATATTTCGCCGGTGAGTAGGCCGCAGCGCCGACTCCCACCAGGGTATAGCCGAGGAACGGGTTGAAGCCGAAGCAGATCGCCAGCGCGCCCAGCAGTTTCAGGCTGTTGGCGATCATCATCACCCGCCCTTTCGCCATGCTATCGGCCACCTGCCCGACAAACGGGGCCAGCAGAATGTAGGCCGCGACAAACAGCATCTGCAACACCGGCTGGCTCCAGTCGGGATAGAACTGGCTTTTCAGCACCGCCAGCGTGGCAAACAGCAGCGCGTTATCGCCAAAGGCCGAAAAGAACTGGGCGACGATCACCGCGATCATGCCGCGCGACATCAGCGGCGCATCCCGTTCGATGTTCATGCCTGCTCCTCTTCAGCCAGTTTTTTCAGCGTCACGTAATCCGGCTTGCCGCTGCCGAGCTGTGGCAACTGCTTCATCACCCGGATATCACGCGGCAACGCCAGCTCCGGCGCGCCCAGCTCCCGGGCGGCTTTTTGCAGGCCATCACGTGCCAGTTCGCTGTCGGTGGTAAACAGCACCAGCGCCTCGCCACGCTGACCATCCGGCCGCAGCGAGGCGGCATGTTGTTTGTCCGGCGACGCTTTCAGGGCGATCTGCTCGACGATCTCCAGCGACACCATCTCGCCAGCGATCTTGGCGAAGCGTTTGGCGCGTCCCTGAATCTGGCAGAAACCGCCCTCATCAAAGCTGACGATATCGCCGGTGTCATACCAGCCCGCTTCCAGATTGCCTTCGCCATCGTCGGCGACCGGCACTTCCAGCACGCCTGGATTTTCAACCCGCAGGTAGCCTTTCATCACGTTCGGGCCGCGCAGCTGCAGCCGTCCGCCCTGCTCAATGCCCGGCACCGACATCAGTCGCGAATCCATCCCCGGCAGAATCCGCCCCACGCTGTGCGCTTTCGCCGCCATCGGCACGTTAATCGCCACCACCGGCGCACATTCGGTTACGCCATAGCCTTCGAGGATGCGAATGCCATATTTTTCCATGTAGAGCTGGCGGGTGTTTTCCTGCAGCTTCTCGGCCCCGGCCACCACATAGCGCAGGCGGGCAAAGTCGTAAGGGGCAGCAAAGCGGGCATAGTTGCCAAGGAAGGTCGAAGTGCCAAACAGTACGGTGCAGTTTCGGTCATAGACCAGCTCCGGCACGATGCGGTAGTGCAGCGGACTGGGATAGAGAAACACCTGCGCGCCGGTCATCAGCGGCGTAAACAGGCCGACGGTCAGGCCAAAGGCGTGGAACAGCGGCAGCGCCGACATAAAGCGGTCACGCGGGGTAAAGTCGGCCACGGTGCGAATCTGTTCGACGTTCGCCAGCAGGCTTTTATGCGAATGCACCACCCCTTTAGGGTTGCCTTCTGAGCCAGAGGTGAACAGCACCATCGCCGCGTCTTCCGGCTGCTGGGGCAGCTGAGCGCGATGAGGCATCAGCAGATGGCCGACAATCCACAGTTTGTCCTGTAGCGTCACCGTATCTTTCAGATCTTCCAGATAGATCCACTGCACCTCGTCGAGTCCCTGCGGCAGATGCCACAAATTACCTTTGTCGAGGAACTGACGCGAGGTGAAGACGGTTTTAATCTGCGCCGCAGTCAGGGCAGCCCGCATGCCGTTGACGCCCGCGGTGTAGTTGAGCATCGCCGGTACCCGGCCACGCAGCGAGGCACCGAAAATCGCCGCCGCGGTGACGGTGGTGTTTGGCAGCAGCAACCCGACCACTTCGCGCGGCTGGCTGTAGCGTTCAAGAATACGGCCGACGCCGAGCGATTTCTTCAGCAAGCCGTTATAGCTGTCGGGCTTGAAATTGACATCTTCGATGCAGCGCCTGAAGGCACCGTAGCGTGAACGGGCCGCGAGAAAGGCTTCAAACAGAGTTTCACGCGGGCGTACCGCCATGCGGGCTTCCATCATCACATGATGCAGATGTTCGCCCGCCAGTATCCGCCGATCGCGGGCGCGTTTGGCTTCCGGCATCGGGATACGGGTCGCCGGCAGAATGCTGAGGGTGATGCGCGGAAACAGGCGGCGTTTGAATACGCCCGCCAGCCGGCCAAACGGCGTAAACTCCGCCCCTTCAATCCGCATCGGTACCACGTTAGCGCCAGATCGCGCCGCGACAAATCCGGCCCCGCTGTAGATTTTCATCAGCGATCCGGTCACGGTGATCCGTCCTTCCGGGAAGATCACCACCGGGCGGCCGCTGTCGATCAGCCGCACCAGCTGTTTCAGCGCCATCGGCTTAGTGGGATCGAGCGGCACATAGTCGATAAAGGGTTTAACCAGCCGCATAAACCAGCTTTCGCTGATGGTTGAATAGACCGCGTAAACCGGCTTAATCGGCAAAAATAACGCCAGCAATATGCCGTCGAGAAACGACATATGGTTCGGCGTGATCAATACCTTCTGCTTATGCAGTTCGGCGACGTCGCCGCGCAGTTCGACCCGCCATAACAGGCGAAATACCAGACGCAATAATGTGAATACCATGCCTGCTCCTTAGCATCGTGAAAAATAGCCCCTCACGATGCAGGATTTGACGCAGTTCGACAACAGAATTATCCGCCGCGATCAGGGTGTCTGCCAGCCTCCGCCCAGCGCGGCAATCAGCGCCACGCTGCTGACCCACTGGGTGCTTTGCAGCGTCAGTAAACTCTGTTGCTCGGTCAGGCTGCTGTTTTCGGTGGTGGCCACGTCGAGATAGTCGATCATCCCGGCCTCATACTGATTGCGCGTCACCCGCGCTGATGTCTGAGCCGCCACGGCTGCGCGCTGCTGGGCCGCAATCTCGCCCTGCAGGGTGTTGAGTTCCACCAGCTGATCTTCCACCTCCTGTAACGCTGCTAATACCGTCTGACGATAGCTGGCGACGCTGGCATCCCAGCTGGCACGTGCCTGATCAACCTGCGCCGAGGTGGCACCAAAGTCGAGCAGCGTGCCGCTTAGCGCCGGCCCCAGCGACCAGACGCGGTTGGGCAATGAGAACAGCGAATGCAGCGCCGATGAACTGACGCCGCCGCTGGCGCTGAGGGTGAGATCCGGATAGTAACCAGCCACCGCCACGCCAACCGCGGCGTTAGCGGCCGCCATGTTACGTTCGGCATAGGCGATATCAGGACGGCGTTGCAACAGCTGGCTTGGCAGCCCGGCCGGCACCGTGGGCAGCGTGGCGTGCAACGGCGCGGCAGGCAGGCTGAAGTCCGCCGGCGCTTTGCCCACCAGCAGCGCGATGGCGTGTTCCATCCGGGCACGCTGCCACTGATAATCCTGCGCCGAGGCGCTGGCGCTCTCCAGCTGCATCTGCGCCTGTGCCTGGGTAGCGAGCGACGCCGTGCCAGCCTGATACTGGTTAGTGATCACCTTTAGGTAGCGCTGGTAGGCCGCCACGCTCTGCTGATAGAGCGCAATTTTCTGGTCGATAAAACGCAGCTGGAAATAGTCCTGCGCCAGTTCAGACTGGGCGCTAAGGGTGATATTGGCCAGTTCCGCCGCGCTGGCCGCCGCGCTGGCGCGATTCTCTTCCAGCGTGCGACGCAGTTTGCCCCACAGATCCAGCTCCCAGCTGGCACTCAGTTCGGCCTGATGGCTGCTGCTGGTGGTGCGGGCGCTGCTGCTGGTGGCGTGGCTGCCGCTGCGCGTCACGCTGCTGTCATAACCCAGTGACGGAAACAGCGCGGCGCGTGACTCGCTCGCCAGCGCCTGCGCCTGACGGTACTGCGCCGCATAATTGGCGACGTTCTGGTTCGAGATACTCACCTGGCTAAGCAGGCCGCTCAGGGTGGCGTCGTGATAAACCGCCCACCATTCGCCTTTGCCCTGCCGATCGCGCGGCGTCGCCTGCTGCCAGCCTTTGGCCTCTTTATAGTGAATCGGTATCGCCATCGCGGGGCGCTGGTAGTCGGGACCAACAGTACAGCCGCTCAGCAGCAGCATCAGAACAAGCGGGATAATGGGTTTCATCAATCAGGATTCCGCATGGCGCAGACGACGCCATTGACGTTGAGTGGCACGGCTCAGACGATCGAGCCACAGATAAATAACCGGGGTGGTGAACAGCGTCAGCAGCTGGCTGAGCGCCAGACCACCCGCGATGGCGATCCCGAGCGGACTGCGCAGATCGGCATCGCCGCCGCTGCCAAGTGCCAGCGGTAAGGCACCAAAAAAGGCCGCCAGCGTGGTCATCATGATCGGCCGGAAGCGCATCAGACAGGCCTGGGTAATCGCCTGCTGCGGCGTCATGCCCTGCTCTCTTTCGGCGCTGATGGCGAAGTCGATCATCATGATGGCGTTCTTTTTGACGATGCCGATCAGCAGAATGATGCCAATCAGCGCGATCACCGTCAGCTGGGTGTTAGTCAGCAGCAGCAGTAACAGCGCGCCGACGCCCGCTGACGGCAGGGTCGACAGAATGGTCAGCGGATGGATATAGCTCTCATACAGCACGCCGAGCACGATATAGACCGCCGCCAGCGCCGCCAGAATCAGCCACGGCATGGTGGCCGTGAGCTGAGAAAAGGCGGCGGCCGTCCCGGCAAAACCGGCCTGGATGGTGGCGGGCAGGCCCAGCTTCGCCATCGCCTGCTTGATCAACCCCTGCGCCTGCTCGAGCGAGACGCCATCATTGAGGTTAAAAGCCACGGTGCTGGTGGCGGACTGGCCCTGATGCGTCACGGCCAGCGGGGCGTTGCCGCCGCTGAAGCGGGTAAAGGCCGACAGCGGAATACGATCGCCGCTGTCGTTAATCACATACAGCTGTTGCAGCATCGCCGGATTGGCGGTGTCGCTGTCCTGCAACGACATCACCACGTGATACTGATTCAGGGTGTGATAGAGCGTGGCGATCTGCCGCTGGCTGAAGGCATTATTCAGCAGCGTATCCAGCATCTGCACGTTGACCCCAAGCCGGGTGGCGCGATCACGATCGATGGTCAGTTCCACTTCCTGGCCGCCGGTCTGCGAATCCGAATCAACGCTGTTGAGCTGGGGGATCGCCGCCAGCGCCGCCTGCACTTTCGGCGTCCAGCTGCGCAGCAGATCGAGATCGTCAGCCTGTAAGCTGTACTGATAAGTGGCGTTGGCGCTGCGTCCGCCAATGTGCAGGTCCTGCGCCGCCATCAGGAACATCTGTGCGCCAGCCAGCTGGCTGGTTTTACGGCTCAGCCGGTTCGCCACTTCGGTGGCGGTGGCATCACGCTGATCGAAATCTTTCAGCCGGACAAAGAAGTTGGCGCTGTTGCGCGCGCCGAACATCCCGCTGCCCATCGACGACATGACGCTCTCTACCGCCGGATCGGCCTCGATGATTTTGGTGAACATCTGCATCTTCGGCTTCATCGCCTGGAATGAAATGTTCTGGTCGGCGCGCAGTGCGCCCATCAACAGCCCGGTATCCTGATTCGGAAAGAAGCCCTTCTGTACCACCGAATAGAGAAACAGGTTGAGCAGCACGGTCAGCAGCAGGCTGAGCAGCGTCAGTTTCTGATGACGCATCACCCACGCCAGCCCGCGCGCGTAGGCGGCCAGCAGGCGATTCAGCAGGTTCTCAATCGCCTGGTAGAGCGGGTGCGGCTGCTGGCTGCGCGGCGGTTTCGGCTTCAGCAGCCGGGCACAGAGCATCGGGGTCAGGCTGAGTGAGACAAATAGCGAGATCAGCAGCGACACGGTGAGGGTAACGGCGAATTCGCGGAACAGTCGTCCGACGATGCTGCCCATCAGCAGGATCGGAATAAACACCGCGATCAGTGAGATGGTCATCGACAGTACGGTGAAACTCACCTCCTGCGCCCCGCGCAGCGCCGCCCGCAGCGGACTCAACCCGCGCTCAATGTGGCGGGTAATGTTCTCCAGCACCACGATCGCATCGTCAACCACGAAACCGGTGGCGATAATCAGCGCCATCAGCGACAGGTTATCGAGGCTGTAGCCAAGCAGATACATCACCGCGCAGGTGCCGATCAGCGATACCGGCAAGGCCAGCGCCGGAATGATCACCGCCTGCAGATTGCGCAGAAAAACAAACACCACCGCGATCACCAGCAATACCGCAATCAGCAGCGTCTCTTCGGTGTCATACAGCGAGGCGCGCACGCCGGGCGAGCGGTCGACGACGATGCGCAGTTGCGTATCCGCCGGCAGATCTTTTTCCAGCTGCGGCAACTGCGCTTTTATGGCGTCGATGGTGTCGAGCATGTTGGCGCCTGCCTGACGCTTGATGCCGATCATCACCGAGGGCGTGGCATTGAGAAAACCGGCCTGATAGCGATCTTCCACCGAGTCGTAAACCGTGGCGACATCGTGCAGCCGCACCGCTTTGCCCTGCTGATAGCTGACGATCAGATCGCGATAGCTGGCCGCCTTATCCAGTTGACCATTGCTGTCGACCAGCCATGACTGCCCGCTGCCCTGCAGCACGCCTTTGGGCAGATTGGTGGTGCTGTTCGCCACCGCGCTGCGCACCGTATCCAGCGAAATACCATAGTGGGTCAGCTTCAGCGGTTGCAGATCAATCCGCACCGCCGGCAGGGCACTGCCCATCAGCGAGACTTCGCCCACGCCGTTAACCTGGCCCATCGCCTGTTCGATTTTGCTCTCGGCCAGATCGTAGAGTTCACCGGGCGTGCGGGTGGCAGAGATCAGCGCCAGCATCACAATCGGCGCATCGGACGGATTGGCTTTGCGGTAGGTCGGCAATGACGCCATCGCACTCGGCAGCAGGCTGCGCGCCGCGTTGATCGCCGCCTGCACGTCACGCGCCGCGCCGTTGATATCGCGATCCAGTTCAAACTGCAGAATGATGCTGCTGGAACCCTGCGAGCTGCTGGAGGTCATCTCGGTGATACCGGCAATCTGTCCGAGTGAACGCTCCAGCGGCGTGGCGACGGTCGCCGCCATGGTTTCCGGACTGGCACCGGCCAGGCTGGCGCTGACCATGATGGTCGGGAAATCGACCTGCGGCAGCGGCGCGACCGGCAGCAGACGATAGCCGAGTACACCGAGCAGCAGAATCGCCAGCGTCAGCAGCAGCGTCGCCACCGGGCGGAAGATAAACAGCCGGGTCAGATTCATTGTCCGCTCCGCGCCGGTTGCTGACGGCGTTTCACCCAGCGCTTGCCGCGCTGTGCCAGCGCATCAAACCACAGGTAGATCACCGGCGTGGAGAACAGCGTCAGCAGCTGACTGACGATCAGTCCGCCGACAATCACCAGCCCCAGCGGCTGACGCAGTTCTGCGCCGGACCCGGACGCCAGCATCAGCGGCAGTGCGCCGAGCAGCGCCGCCATGGTGGTCATCAGAATCGGCCGGAAGCGCAGCAGGCAGGCCTGGTGGATCGCCTCGCGAGGGCTGAGATGCTGCTGATGTTCCGCCTCCAGCGCAAAGTCGATCATCATAATCGCGTTCTTTTTGACGATGCCGATCAGCAGGATCACGCCAATCAGCGCAATCAGGCTGAATTCGGTGCCGGCCAGCAGCAGCGTCAACAGCGCCCCGACCGCCGCCGACGGCAGCGTCGAGAGGATGGTGACCGGATGGATAAAGCTTTCATACAGAATGCCGAGCACCACATACATGGTGATCAGCGCCGCCAGAATCAGCCACAGCGTGTTGCTGGTGGCACTCTGGAACGCCGAGGTTTCGCCCTGATAGCGCAGCGTAATGCTCTGCGGCAGCGCAAGCTGCTGCCGCACTGCCGCGATCGCCTGTTGCCCCTGCTCCAGCGAATAGCCGGGATTGAGGTTGAAGGAGATCATCACCGCCGGGAACTGGTTCAGCCGCATGTGCATCAGCGCGCCGGTTCGCTGGTGAATCGTGGCAATTGAGGTCAGTTTTACCATCCCGCTGCTGGCCGTGGTGCTGGTGGTCGAAGCGGTGCTGCTGCCGGAGGTTGTCGTGCTGCTGTCCGAACTATCCGAACTGTCCGAACTGTCCGTGCTGTCGGACGGTTGCAGATAGATATCATCAAACGATGCCGGACCCTGCTGCCAGGCGGGCGCGACTTCCAGCACCACCCGATATTGATTCGACTGGGTGAAGATGGTCGACACCAGCCGCTGACCGAAGGCGTTGTAAAGCGCAGTGTCCACGTCCGCCGCCGTGATGCCGTAGCGCGCCGCTTTGTCGCGGTTCAGCTCCACAAAGGCGACACGTCCCTGATCCTGCAGGTTGCTCACTACACCGTTAAACTCTGGCCGCTGCTGCAGGGCCGCCACCAGCGCAGGTGACCATTTCACCAGGTTCTCGCTGCCGGCGTCGTCAAGTGTGAACTGATACTGGCTCGGTGAGACCTGATCGTTAACCGTCAGATCCTGCGCCGGTTGCAGATAGAGCTGAATCCCGGTCACGCCGGCGGTGGCCTGCTGCAGTTGTTTAATCACCTCATCCGCCTTGACGTCACGCGCGGCAAACGGCTTGAGGTTGATCTGCAGGCGGCCACTGTTAAGGCTGCTGTTGGTGCCATCAATGCCGATGATCGAAGAGACGCTTTCCACCGCCGGGTTTTTCATGATCAGCGCCGACAGCGCCTGCTGCCGGGTGGCCATCGCGCTGAAAGAGACATCCTGCGACGCGACGGTCACTCCCTGAATCAGACCGGTATCCTGAGTCGGGAAGAAGCCCTTCGGCACCACCAGATAGAGCAGTGCGGTCAGGGCTACCGTCGCCAGCGCCACCAGCAGCGTCAGTTTCTGGTGGTTCAGCACCACCGTCAGCAGCCGGTCATAGCCGCCAATCAGGCGATCAAACAGCACGCCGCCTTTGCGGGCAAAAGTGGACTGCCGCTCTGGTGGAATGTGGCGCAGCAGATAAGCACACAGCATCGGCGTCAGGGTCAGCGATACCACCATCGACACCAGAATCGCCACTGCCAGGGTGATGGCAAACTCGCGGAACAGCCGCCCGACCACGTCACCCATAAACAGCAGCGGGATCAGCACCGCAATCAGCGAAAAGGTCAGCGAGATGATGGTAAAACCAATCTGGTGTGATCCTTTCAGCGCCGCTTCCAGCGGGGATTCGCCCTGCTCCAGCCGCCGGGAGATGTTCTCGACCACCACAATCGCATCGTCGATGACAAAACCGGTGGCGATGGTCAGCGCCATCAGCGACAGATTGTTGAGGCTGAAGCCCGCCAGATACATCACGCCGAAGGTCCCAATCAGCGACAGCGGCACCGCCACGCTGGGGATCAGCGTCGCCGCCACGTTGCGCAGGAACAGGAACGTCACCATCACCACCAGCGCAATCGACAGCATCAGTTCAAACTGCACGTCGCTGATCGAGGCGCGAATGGTCTGGGTACGATCGGACAGGATAGTCATCTTCACCCCATCCGGCAGCGCCGCCTGCAGCACCGGCAGCTGCGCCTTGATGTTGTCCACCACCTGAATCACGTTCGCGCCGGGCTGACGCTGCACGTTGATCACAATCGCTGGCCGATTATTGGCCCACGCCGACTGAAAACTGTTCTCCGGCCCCTGCTCAATGAGGGCAATATCCTTCAGCCGCAGCGCCGCGCCATTCTCATAGCTGAGGATCAGGTTGCCGTACTCAGCGGCGGTGCGCAGCTGATCGTTGGCATCAATGGTTACCGAGTGATATTTGCCGTCAAAGCCGCCTTTGGAGCCGTTGACGTTGCTGTTGCCAATCAGCGTGTTGACCGCTTCCAGCGTCAGATGGTGGGCAGCGAGCGCTTTCGGGTTGATCCGGACCCGAATCGCCGGCTGTTGTCCGCCCGCCAGCGTCACCATCCCGACGCCAGAAATCTGCGACAGCTTGAGCGCCACCCGGGTATTTACCAGATCCTGCACCTGCGTCAGCGGCAGCGTGTCGGAACTGGCCGCCAGCGTAATCACCGCGCTGTCCGCCGGGTTAACCTTTTTATAGGTTGGCGGATTGGGCAGATCGTCAGGCAGCAGGCTATCGGCGGCATTAATCGCAGCCTGCACCTCCTGCTCGGCGACATCCAGTGACAGATCGAGGCTGAATTTCAGCGTAATCACCGACGAGCCGCTGGCGCTGGCGGAGGTCATCTGACTCAGTCCGGCCATCTGGCCCAGCTGGCGCTCAAGCGGCGCGGTCACCGACGACGCCATCACATCCGGACTGGCACCGGGATAGAGCGTGGTGACCTGAATGGTCGGATAGTCGACCTGCGGCAACGCCGAGGTGGAGAGAAACTTATAGGCAAAAATGCCGGCAATCAGCACGCCGACCATCAGCAGGATGGTGGCGACCGGACGCAGTATAAACAGCCGTGACGGATTCATTTGGCCTCAGCGCTTGCCGGTGCAGGCGTCTCATCCGCCAGTGAAACCTTGCTGCCGTTAGTCAGCCGATCGATTCCTTCGGTGACCAGCCGATCGCCCGGCGCAACGCCGCTGAGGATCGCCTGATGATCGTCGTCAACCGCCGGACCGGTGGTGACCGCTTTACGCGTGACGCTGTTGTCCTGATTGATGACGAAGACAAAGCTGCCGTCGCTGCTTAATTGCAGTGCCTGAGCCGGGATCACCGTTACGCCTTTCAGCACCCGGGTCTGCAGCCGCAGATTGACGAACTGGTTGGCAAACAGCGACTCATCCTGGTTGGCGAACAGCGCTTTCAGTTCTACGGTGCCGGTGGCGGTATCGATCTGGTTACTGATGTACTTCACCTCGCCGTTGGCGAGCAGATGCTGGTTATCCTGGTCAAACAGCGTAGCGGGCAGGCTCTGGCTCTGATGCAGGGCGCTCACCAGCGTCGGGATTTCGCTCTGCGGCACGCTAAAGGTGACCGCCGCTGGCTGCATCTGGGTGATGGTTACCAGGCCGGTGCTGCTGGAGGTCTGTACCATGTTGCCCGGGTCGACCTGACGCAGTCCGACCCGGCCAGCGATCGGCGCGGTGATGCGGGCATATTCGATACTCAGTCTGGCGCTGGCGATCTGCGCCTGATCGGCGGCGACTGCACCGCGATACTGCCCTACCGTGGCGATCTGGCTATCCAGATCCTGGCGCGACAGCGAGTCCTGCGCCGCCAGCTTGCGGTAGCGTGCCAGCGTCAGTTCGGCGCTTTTCAGCAGCGCCTGGTTCTGATTAAGTTCGCCCTGATACTGATTCAGCGTCGCCTGGTAGCTGCGCGGATCGATCTGCGCCAGCAGCTGACCAGCGCTGACCTTCTGACCTTCGGTGAAGAAGACCTGTTGCAGCTGACCATCGACCCGGCTGGTGACCGTCACGCTGGCGTTGGGGATCACCGTGCCGAGCGCATTCAGCCAGACCGGCACATCGGCACGGGTCGCGACGCCGCTGTGTACCAGGGTCGCGCCGCCGCCCATTCTGCCGGGCGCACCGCGTCCGCCAGGCGGCATCGCCCCGCCCGGTGCTTTGCCGAGGGGCAACAGACGCCAGGCCACGCCAGCGATGGTCGCCGCCACAATCAATAAAAGCAGCCATTTCAGCCAGCCGGAACGCGCGGAGCGTGAGTGGTGAGTCATCATCGAACTCTTCAGATAAACAGAAAAAGAACATCCCGGCGGGTGCGGAATATGAAGTGAGCCACCTGCAGTGGCTGATGGCGCTGCCGCGAATTCGCCAGCATGAAAACCACCAGCCGGGGCTTCACGGCGGGCATTATCGGCGAAATGTTACGCGCCGTTCTATCGGCAAACGGTAAGGGTTTCGTTAAGAACGATGATGATGTTGACGGCTCGCGCAGGCGGGAAAATACGGACGACGCGCGCGGCCTGTCGCAGGCAAAAAAAAACCCACGCATCTGCGTGGGTTGGTGCAATAACAGGGTAATCACTGCCGAAGCGGTGTTGTTTTCACACCCATCAATACCTCTGGGACCTCTATCCTCGCACTGTTTCGTGCCGCCGCAACAGAGGGAAAACGCAACCGAATTCGGGGAAATGCAACGAGGTGTGAATATCTGCCTCGCCGCACTTACACTCTGATTTTTCTCAGATTTATCTTAGTTGTTCGCTGCGGTCGCGCTGTAAATAGCGTCCGGCGCGATGTTCATGTGCTTCAGTACCGGCCCCATGATGTTGCCGAATACCGGCGCAGCCACCGAGCCACCAAAGTGATCGCCGGCGGTCGGATGGTTAATCATCACCACCAGCGCCACTTCCGGATGACTGGCGGGCGCGATACCGGCGGTATAGTTGACGTAGCCGCCATCATATTTGCCGCTGTTGCCCATCTTCTCAGCGGTACCGGTTTTGGTCGCCAGACGATAGCCCGGCACCGCGGCTTTCACCCCGGTTCCGCCCGGCAACACGTCGCTCTCCAGCATGTGTACCACCTCTTTCACCGTTTCCGGATTCGCCACCTGCTTGCCCAGCACCGGCGGGGTGACCCGGGTAATCGACAGCGGGCGGTAGACGCCGTAAGAGCCGAGAGTGGCGTATTCACGCGCAATCTGCAGCGGCGTGACGCGCAGGCCGTAACCAAACGAGAAGGTCGCTCGTTCGATGTCCGCCCAGCGGGTGCGGTGCAGCGGGAAGTAACCGACGCTCTCGCCGGTTAAGCCCAGGCCGGTCGGTTTACCGAGACCAAACGCATGATAGGTATTCACCAGCGCTTCCGCCGGCATCGCCAGCGCAATATGGGACACGCCGATGTCGCTCGACTTCTGCAGGATGCCGGTCATGGTCAGGCGCGGCCAGTGGCCAACGTCGCGGATCAGGTGGCCGTTGACCCGGTAGGGCGTGGTATCAATCACCGAGTCCGGCCGCACCAGATGACGCTCCAGCCCTTCCATCACCACCAGCGGCTTTACCGTCGAGCCGGGTTCGTAACTGTCGTTAATCGCCGCGTTACGCATCTGGGCCGGCGTGGCGCCATCGTAGTTATTCGGGTTGAACGACGGATAGGAGGCCATCGCCAGAATCTCGCCGGTGTCGATCTTCACCAGCACCGCTGCGCCCGAGTCCGCCTTATTCAGCAGCACGCCGTCGCGCAGTTTACTGTAGAGAGTGTATTGATCGTATTTGTCGATGCTGAGCTGCACCGTCGGCGGCTGCGTCGGCGGCTGATAGTTGATCATCGCGATGATATTGCCGGCGGCGTCCTGGCGATAAACTTCTTTACCCGGCTCGCCCTGCAACACTTTGTCAAAGCCCTTCTCCAGTCCGTTCAGGCCGACATTATCCGCCCCGACGATGCCAATCAGCGGCGCAGACGCTTCACTCATCGGATAGAAACGGCTGTCGTCGTAGACCTCACTGATGCCTTTCAGCTTCAGCTCTTTAATATCTTTGGCGATACCCAGTTCGATTTTACGTCCCAGATAGAGGAAGCGGCGTTTTGGATTGGCGGTGATCTGCGCCGCCAGTACCTCCGGTCGGGTATTCAGGGCGGCAGCCAGATAGGCCCACTTGGCACTGGTGAAGTCGGGATTGCTCTCCAGCACGCGTAACGGATCGGCGATCACATCGCGTGACGGTACGCTGAGCGCCAGCGCTTCGCCGTTGCGATCCAGCAGTGTGCCACGGCTGGTTGGCAGCGTGACGGTGCGCAGCGAGCGCTGATCGGCTTCGTGCTCCAGCATCGGCTGATTGAGGAACTGCAGGTCCGCGACGCGCGCCAGCAACACCACCATGCAGGCCAGCACACCAAGGCAGATAAGACGGAAGCGAAAAGGGTTAAACGGGGCTTTAATCTGGTCTTTTCCCAGTAGTTTTTTAATCCGGGGCATGGCAATCCGCTGCGCTAAAGAGATAAAAGAGGGCGTAATTGAGCAGTTATAAAGAAAGCGCTGACCGGTTAACAGGAAAACTGTGTATCAGTTCGTTATCAGCCGCTAAATGCCGGGCAAAAAAAACCTGCGCATCTGCGCAGGTTGGTGTAATCAAGAAAATCTATTGATGTTCACCCATCAATACCTCTGGGACCCTGACTGTAGCAAGCGGGATCGATCGGCTGCCATCGCTCAAACGCAACAGTTACCGGCAAAGTGTAACCAGCCATGAGATCCTTACGCTATTTTGCAATCCGGATGTTTTTTGATTTCGACCAGACAACTCATGGCGTTAGGTCCCTGGGTCAGCGACGAGGTGCCGATGTCGAGCGTCAGAACGTTGGGATTGCCGGCGCGATCGTAGGGCTGCCACGCCTGACCGAAGCCGGGATCAAACCAGGCACCGGTGGCGATGATCACCACGCCCTGGGTCAGCCCCTCGGTCAGCCGGACGCCGGCCAGCATTACGCCGCGCGCATTGCTCACCTCGATTTCGTCACCGTCGACGATGTCACGCGCCGCCGCATCCAGCGGATGCATATACAGCGTTTCGTGACCGGCGGTTTTATTGCCCTGCACGGTGTCGGTGCCATCCAGCTGGCTGTGCAGCCGGTCAGCAGGCTGAATCGAGATCATGTGCAGCGGATAGTCGCGGCCGATCGGCGCACCCAGCCACTCCTGCGGCTCGCGCCACTCCGGATGGCCGGCAAAATCGTCAAGCTGGTAGTCGGCAATCGTCTGGCTGAACAGCTCGATTTTGCCGCTGGCGGTGTTGATCGGGTTGGCCTGCGGATCGGCGCGGAAAGCATCCATAAACACGTAAGGTTTGCCGCCCTCGGGGATCTCCACAAAGCCGCGCTGCCAGAACGCCTCAAACTCAGGGAAGCTGATGCCTTTGCGCTGGTGCGCCACCGCACACTGCTGGTAGAGATGTTCAATCCACTGCATCTCGTTGCGCCCTTCAGTAAAGGTGTCGCGGTAGCCGAGACGCTCCGCCAGATCGGCAAAGATATCGAAGTCGTTGCGCGCCTGATGTTGCGGTTTGATCGCCTGATGCATCGCCAGCACAAAGCGGTCGCGTGACGATCCGCCAATGTCGTTGCGTTCCAGCGTCGTGGTGGCGGGCAGCACGATATCGGCCATCTGCGCCGCCGGAGTCCAGACAATGTCCTGCACCACCACGGTGTCAGGTCGCTGCCAGCCCGCCACCAGCCGGTTGAGCTGCTGATGGTGATGGAACGGATTCCCACCCGCCCAGTGCACCATATGGATGTCAGGATAGTGCAGCGTCTCGCCCTGGAAGGTGTAAGGCTGGCCGGGATTGAGCAGCATATCGCTGATACGCGCCACCGGAATCGACAGGCCAGACGGGTTGGGTCCGGTACTCATCATCGGTGCCGGGCCGTCCTGGCGCGGATTGCCGACGCTGTTCATCGACCCGTGACCAAAGGAGAAGCCCGCGCCCGGCAGGCCTGGCTGACCGAGCATCGATGACAGGGCGATCATCATCCAGTACGGCTGCTCACCGCGGTGGGCGCGCTGAACCGAATAAGAGCAGGTGATAAAGCTGCGTTTGCCGATCAGCTGCTGCGCCAGTTGTACGATGCGATCGGCCGGGATACCGGTGATGCGGCTGGCCCAGCCGGCGGTTTTCGCCACGCCGTCCGTTTCGCCCAGCAGGTAGGCGCGCAGTTGCGGCCAGCCGGTGCAGTGGCTGGCGAGAAACGCCTCGTCCACCGCGCCGCGCTGGGTAATCTCATAACCCAGCGCCAGCATCAGCGCCACGTCGGTATTCGGGCGAATCGGGACCCACTCGGCGTTGAGGAAGGCCGGGCAGTCATCGCGCATCGGGCTGATATTAATCACCGGCGTGCCTTTGGCCGCCAGCTGCTGCAGCGCCGGTTTCAGGCTGTGCTGCCCGGCTCCGCCCGACGCGACCTGGGCGTTCTTCAGCGCCAGTCCGCCAAAGGCGACAAAAATCTCTGCATGTTCCACCACTTCCGGCCAGTCGGTGACGCGACCGGTCAGCGGCATATAGGTGCCAATAACATACGGCAGGAAAAATTGCGCCGCGCCCCAGCTGTAGTTGCCCTGCTGGTCGACGCCGCCACCGCCCTGAAAGTAGAAGCGGCGGATCAGGGTGCGGGCATGGTTAACCCGTCCGGCCGATGACCAGCCGTAGGAACCGTTGAAAATGCCCGATGCGCCGTAGCGCTCGCGGATACGGCGGTTTTCATCCGCCACCAGATCCAGCGCGGTGTCCCAGTCGACCGCCACAAAATCTTCCCGGCCCCGCAGCGTGCGATCGCTGTTTTCACGTGACTTCAGCCACGAGCGACGCACCATCGGCTGGCGAATACGCTTATCGGAGTAGACCAGTTGAGGAATGGTGTGGATCATCGGGGACGGATCGGCATCGGCGAAAAAAGGCTCGCAGCCAATCAGGCGATCGTTTTCAGTGACGGCGGTGAAGGCGCCCCAGTGCGCCAGGTGTGGCACTTTGGTTTTCATCGTTGTTTTTCACGGCAGAGATTTGGGGATAATCAGCATAGCATGGCGTACCGCTTCAGCAGAAGGCGTGCCGGATGGCCCGATTTCGCCCTCTTTTGCGACGACGCTGGCATTCTGCTGGCTTGATGTGGCGGCCCTTTTCCGTAACACTGATGCGATGTGTAAACGTTTTCCCCGGAAGCAGGTAAACGCATGGCTACCATAAAGGATGTTGCCCGACTGGCTGGCGTTTCTGTCGCCACAGTCTCCCGTGTAATCAATAATTCTCCCAAGGCCAGCGACAGCTCGCGCCAGGCCGTCGGCCAGGCGATGGAGCAACTTCAGTATCACCCAAACGCCAATGCGCGCGCGCTGGCGCAGCAGTCGACCGAAACCCTCGGGCTGATTGTCGGTGATGTGTCGGACCCGTTTTTTGGCGCGATGGTCAAAGCGGTCGATGAAGTCGCAGGAAAAACCGGCAACTTTTTGCTGATTGGTAACGGTTACCACAATGAGCAAAAAGAGCGGCAGGCGATTGAACAACTGATGCGCCACCGTTGCGCAGCGCTGGTGGTGCACGCCAAGAAAATTCCGGATGCAGAACTGGAACAGTTAATGAAACAGGTGCCGGGTATGGTGCTGCTTAACCGGCTGATCAAAGGCTTCGAGCAGCGCTGTATTGCGCTCGACGATCGCTACGGCGCCTGGCTGGCGACCCGCCATCTGATCCAGCTGGGTCACCAGAATATCGCCTTTATCTGCTCGACCCACACCATTTCCGATGCCGAAGATCGCCTGCAGGGTTACTACGATGCCCTGAAAGAGCATGGCCTGCCGTGCAGCGATCGGCTGGTGACCTGGGGTGAACCGGATGAGGTGGGCGGCGAAACGGCGATGACCGAACTGCTGGGACGCGGCAAAAATTTCACCGCGGTTGCCTGCTACAACGACTCGATGGCCGCCGGCGCACTGGCGGTGCTGAGCGATAACGGCGTCCGGGTGCCAGAAGAGATGTCACTGATTGGTTTCGACGATGTGCTGGTATCACGCTACGTGCGCCCGCGTCTCACCACCGTACGCTATCCCATCGTCACCATGGCGCAGCAGGCCGCCGAACTGGCGCTGGCGCTGGCCAATGACCAGCCACTGCCGGAAGTGACCCACATGTTCAGCCCGACGCTGGTGCGCCGTCATTCGGTCAGCGGTCCGGCATCATAATAGTGCGCGGCCGCTTCAGGCCGCGCCCGACTACTTAAAGGCGCGCAGCAGCGTTTCCAGCGGCCTGACCAGCGCAATCACCGTCTCATCCTGCACTTCCGCCGCCGCGTCCAGCGTGGCGTGCATCTGTGCCACTTCACTGGCCCCAAAGGCCTGGTTACGGGCCCAGGCGTTCACCAGCGAAATCCCCATCCGGCTCAACGCGTCCACCTGTTGCGCACTGGCTGCCAGCGGCTTCAGCAGGTAGTTAGCATTCAGCAGCGGCATCACCTGCGCGGTATTCGCCTGCCAGCGCTGGAGCTGATGTTGAATCGCCGCCGCCGCCGTCGGATCGGTGCGGTTGGCGATCAGCGCGGCGACCTGATGCTCCAGCTGGCGCGCCGCCTCACTCTCGGCGGGCAGCACATCCGCCAGCCGGTTTAACGGCTCATGGTAATCATAATGGCCGGCCTGAAACTTCAGGTGCTGTCGGGTGTAGTACTGCGCCGGTTCCAGCACCTCGGCGAGCACCTGCAGCGGCGCGATATCGCTGCGGTTGGCCAGCCGCATCATCTGACGTTCCGCCTGGGCGTGTTGCTGAGTGCCGACAGAGACGCTGCTCCAGCGATCCATCGCCGCCAGCCGCTGATACATCTCATCGCTATCGGTAACGTCCTGAGCGGACCACAAACGCTCGGCGACCACAAAGGCGCGCGGCCACAGTTTGGTATCAATAATCTGGCTGTTGATATTCTCGGCCCACAGCGCCGCCTCCCCGCCCAGCAGATTTTGCTGCATCTGCTGCGGTGTCGGCAGCGTGGGCGCAATCCCGGCCGGTGCCTGCGCCAGCTTTTTGCCGCTGACCGGATAACGCACGTTCCCCACCCGCACATAGCCGCTGAGCGCCTGCGTCTGCGGCTGCAGCGTCACCACCGGCTGCAACGGCCCCATCCAGCTGTCGACCTGAAAACGCACCTGCTGCGTCGATAGCCAGTCGATCTGGCTGACCATTCGCCGCGCTTTGCCGGCAAAGTCGATAAAGCCACGCCAGCCCTGCTGCCCCTCAATCAGGGTAAAACTGCCCTGCACCGGACTGCCTTTCAGACGCGGCAGGGTAAATGCCCAGCTTTGCGCCTGTTCACCCGGCTGCAGCTTATCCTGGCCGTTAAGTCCCTGCGGATAGATTTCGTTGCGGTAGTGATAGCTGGCGGGCTGCGGCTGATCGAGATAGAAGCCGGTAGAAAGGATGCCGCGCATGTTCTCTTTGGCGACCTCGCTCAGCGCATCCTGGCCCTGCCACGACTGGATCAGAATGCTGCGCGGCAGATCGGGATGGGCGATCTCATCCCAGCCGATCATCTGACGCTGGTGCTTCTCAAGGATCTTCTCAACCCGCTGATTGAACCAGGCCTGCACTGCGTGAGCATCTTTCAGCCCGCGATCGCGCATAAATTGCTGGATCTGCGGAGACTGGTTCCACTGAGTCGGATCGACCTCATCGCCGCCAATGTGCAGCCACGGATCGGGAAAGATCGCAGCCATTTCGCCAACCAGCGTGTCGATCACCTGATAGACCTGCTCATTGCTGGGATCCAGCAGCGGTTTAAACACTCCCCAGCCGCGCTCCATCTGATAGGGACCCGGCGCGCTGATCAGCTCCGGCATCGCCACCGCCAGCGCCGAGGCGTGGCCCGGCAGATCCAGCTCCGGCACCACCCGCACACCGCGATCGGCGGCATACTGCACCAGTTCACGCATCTGTTGCTGGCTGTAATAGCGGCCATCACTGGCTTTCTGCTGAAGCTGAGGATAGTGGCTGGAAGCAAAACGCCAGCCCTGATCGTCGGTCAGATGCCAGTGAAAGACGTTCATCCGGGCGGCGGCGATGCCATCAATTTGCCGCCGGAGGGTTTCAATTGGCATAAAGTGACGAGCGCTGTCGATCAGTATTCCGCGCCAGGGGAATCGCGGCTGGTCATCAATGGTCACATAAGGCAGCGTGGTGCCCCGATCGCCGTTCTGAATCAGCTGCAGCAGAGTTTCCATGCCGCGCATCGCGCCGAACCGGCTGGGGGCACGGAGCAGCACCCCGCTGCCATCAATTTGCAGGTGATAACGTTCATCACTGTCGGGCAGCGGCAGCGGATCGACTGTTTTCTCAATCACGATACGGATGGTCGGCTGCGCCACCGGCTGACGGGCGGGCAACAGCGGCCAGCCGGTCTGATTAGCGATGCGTTCCAGCCAGCGCGCCTCGGCCCCCGCCAGATGATCGCCGCTAATCTGCAGTGTCAGCTGCGGCGTCAGGCTCAGCGTGCCGCCGCTGGCTGGCTGCTCAACCCGCTGCGGCCAGGGCATTAAGGGGAGCTTTTCAGCCAGCGCCGGAGAGACCAGCGCCACACTCATAACGCAACTTATCGCACTGTAACCAGCAATCAGAGAACGGCGTAACCACATTGGCGGGCATCCTTGTAGAGTCAATGACTTATCACGGGCAAACCCTGATTAAAGTTGTTTCGCGCGCTTAAGCAAGTTAATACATTAAGAAATTTGAACTGACGACGGAATAGTTAACATCCGGCGCTTTTTTCTGCCCGCTTCGCCGTTCCTTGTTTCAGGTCAAAATTCGGTGGAATAATTCGCAACAATCACTACATGTAGGTATTAGAATCCTGCAAACACCCATATGTAGTCTCTGGAGGGAGAATGGCGACGGTAGTGATTAAGCGTGATGGATGCCGGACAGGCTTTGATGCACAACGTATTCAGCAAGCCGTGGCCGCTGCCGCGCGTGCGGCAAATGTGGACGATGCGGCCTGGTGCGCGCAGGTGGCGCAGCGCGTCAGTACGCTGCTGGCAGAGCGTCAGGAAGTCGACATCCGCGAGATCCAGTGTGCGGTCGAAGAGACACTGATGGCCGGTCCCTATCCGCAGCTGGCCCGGACCTATATCGAATATCGCCACGATCGTGACGTCGCGCGCGATCGCCAGAGCCAGTTACATCACGCCATTCGCGGGCTGGTCGATCAGACCAACGCCGCCCTGCTGAACGAAAATGCCAATAAAGACAGCAAAGTGATCCCGACCCAGCGCGATCTGCTGGCCGGGATCGTGGCGAAGCACTATGCCCAACAGCAGATCCTGCCGCGTGATGTGGTGCTGGCCCACGAGCGCGGCGAGATCCACTATCACGATCTCGACTATTCGCCCTTCTTCCCGATGTTTAACTGCATGCTGATCGATCTGAAAGGGATGCTGACCAACGGCTTTAAAATGGGCAATGCCGAGATTGAGCCGCCTAAATCGATCGCCACTGCGACCGCCGTTACCGCCCAGATCATCGCCCAGGTCGCCAGCCATATCTACGGCGGCACCACCATCAACCGGATTGATGAGGTGCTCGCCCCGTTTGTTGAGCTGAGCTATCGCCGCCATCACGCCATCGCTGTGGAGTGGCAGATCGCTGAAGCGGAGCAATACGCGCAGCAGCGCACCGAAAAAGAGTGTTACGACGCCTTCCAGTCGCTGGAGTACGAGGTCAATACCCTGCATACCGCCAACGGTCAGACGCCGTTTGTCACCTTTGGCTTCGGGCTGGGCACTGACTGGGCGGCCCGGCTGATCCAGCAGTCGATTCTGCGTAACCGGCTGGCCGGTCTGGGCAAGAACCGCAAAACCGCGGTGTTCCCAAAACTGGTGTTCAGCATTCGTGAAGGGGTCAACCGGCGCGCAGGCGACATTAATTACGACATCAAGCAGCTGGCACTGGAGTGCGCCAGTAAGCGCATGTATCCCGATATTCTCAATTACGATCAGGTGGTGAAGGTCACCGGTTCCTTTAAGACGCCGATGGGCTGCCGCAGCTTCCTCGGGGTGTATGAAGAGAACGGCGAGCAGATCCATGAAGGCCGCAATAATATCGGGGTGATCAGCCTTAATCTGCCACGTATTGCGCTGGAGGCGGCGGGTGATGAAGCGCGCTTCTGGTCACTGCTGGATCAACGTCTGCTGCTGGCGAAGCGGGCATTAATGACCCGCGTGGCGCGCCTGGAGAAAACCAAAGCGCGGGTGGCGCCAATCCTCTATATGGAAGGGGCCTGTGGCGTTCGCCTGAACGCCGATGATGAGATCGGACCGATTTTCCGCAACGGCCGCGCCTCACTGTCGCTGGGTTATATCGGCCTGCATGAAACCCTGAACGCACTAAGCGGTGGCAAGCAGCATCCGTATGATGATGCGGCCCTGCGCGCTAAAGGGGTGGAGATTATCGCCCATCTGCGCGCCGCGACCGACCGCTGGAAAGACGAGACCGGCTACGGCTTCAGTCTCTACAGCACCCCGAGTGAAAATCTGTGCGATCGCTTCTGCCGGCTTGATGCGGCGGAGTTTGGCGTGGTGCCCGGCGTCACCGATAAAGGCTACTACACCAACAGCTTCCATCTCGACGTTGAGAAGAAGGTGAATCCGTACGACAAAATTGACTTTGAAGCGCCCTATCCACCGCTGGCGAATGGCGGTTTCATCTGTTACGGCGAATACCCCAACATTCAGCACAACCTGAAGGCGCTGGAAGATGTCTGGGATTACAGCTATGACCGCGTGCCCTATTACGGCACTAACACCCCGATTGACGAGTGCTACGACTGCGGGTTCAACGGCGAGTTTACCTGCACCAGCCGCGGCTTTACCTGTCCGCAGTGCGGCAATCACGATCCGGCCCGCGTCTCGGTTACGCGGCGGGTCTGTGGCTATCTCGGCAGCCCGGATGCGCGACCGTTCAACGCCGGTAAACAGCAGGAAGTGCAGCGTCGGGTGAAACATCTCGAGGGCCCGCTGGGATGATGCGTATCCATCGCTATTACGATGTGGATATCGTGAACGGGCCGGGCACGCGCTGTACCCTGTTTGTCGCCGGCTGCGAACATCAGTGTCGCGGCTGCTACAACCAGAGTACCTGGCGGCTCGATTCGGGCGTTCCCTTTACCCTGGCGATGGAAGAGCAACTGCTGGCAGATTTGCAGGATACCCGCATCCCGCGTCAGGGACTGTCACTGAGCGGCGGCGATCCGCTGCATCCGCATAACGTGCCGCACATTCGCCGGCTGGTGAAACGGGTGCGGCAGACGTGCCCCGATAAAGATATCTGGCTGTGGACCGGTTACCAGATGCAGGAGCTGAATGGTGCCCAGCGCGAGGTGCTGGACTATCTCGACGTGCTGATTGATGGCCGCTTTGTCGAGGCGGAAAAAGATCTGCGGCTGCTGTGGCGCGGCAGCCGCAATCAGCGTATCTGGCAGCTACGCTGAGTGACGCGGAATATCTCCCGACTCAATGATGGTTACGCTGTCGCCACCCGGCGTAAAGGCCTGCTGATGCAGGCAGCGCGCCACGTCACGTGCGGTGACCGATCGCCAGTTGCCCGGCAGCAGGCCAAACAGCGGTGCCATCAGACTCTCTCCAGGGCGCGTCTGCGCCCGATCGCCCAGCAGTAACGAGGGCCGCACCAGCGTCAGGCGCGGCCAACCCTGATGCCGTAGCGCATTTTCCATCTCACCTTTGACCCGATTATAAAAAAACGGCGAGTGACGGCTGGCACCGTGTGCACTGATCGCCAGCATCTGCTTCGCCCCTAAACGCAGTCCGCTCAGGCCGCTGTCGACCACCAGCGTGTAATCGACGTGGATAAAGGCCTGCTTGCTGCCTGCCTGCTTGCGGGTAGTGCCCAGACAGCAGAACACCGTATCCAGCGAAGTTTGCAATGGCCCAAGCACGTCGGTGAGATCCGCTTCAACCGGATTAACCACCTTGCGCATTGCGGGTAAGGCCCGCCGGGTCGGCGCAATAATTTCATCGACCCGCGGGTCCTCAATCAGCAAGCGCAGCAGATGCGATCCGACTAATCCGGTGGCCCCAGTCAGTAATACGCGATTCATTTCAGATTCGTCCTTATTTCACTGCTCACAGGTTAAAAGATAGCTGATCTACGCGGTCTGGCTTGCGTTCTGACATGGAGCGTCCAGGCTTAACAGGTTAATCACGAAAGCGCATCCCGCGCTTCACCGTTTAAGGAGGAAAAGATGAGTAAGAAAGTTGCGGTTTTGATTACTGATGAATTTGAAGACTCAGAATTTACCTCACCGGCCGAAAGTTACAAAGGCGCTGGCTATGAGGTGATCACCATCGAGAAGCAAGCGGGTAACGTAGTCAAAGGGAAACAAGGCGAAGCGGAAGTGACTATCGATCGCAGTATTGATGACGTCAGCCCGGCCGAGTTTGATGCGTTGCTGCTGCCCGGCGGTCATTCACCGGATGCCCTGCGCGGCGACGATCGCTTTGTCGCATTTACCAAAGAATTTGTCGCCAGCGGCAAACCTATCTTTGCGATTTGCCATGGTCCACAGCTGCTGATCAGCGCCAATGGCGTGCGTGGCCGCAAGATGACCAGCGTTAAGGCGATTGCCATTGATCTGGTGAACGCGGGTGCTGACTTCCACGATAAAGAAGTGGTGGTTGACGACGATAAGCTGGTGACCAGCCGGACGCCTGACGATCTGCCGGCGTTTAATCGCGAATCCCTGCGGATCCTCGAAGCGATTTAACCCGCTGCGCCCCTTTCCTGCCGGAGAGGGGCCGCTAATCCTGCCTTACCTCTTGCCGTACCCAGGCAATTTTCTTGCCGAAGCCCAGCGCATTGTCGGTCATCTTCACTTCATCCAGTTGAATCTCCCACAGCGGCGCAGAGACTTTACGCGCTACCGGGAACCGCTTCTGGTAGGCGTTGCGTGCCACGCGCTCTGCCTCGTCGTTCAGCCGCACGATGTGGCCGCGATACTGCACCCCTTTGATCAGCAGCACGCTTCTGGGCTGGCCGTTGACCGTGCCCGCCACCTGCGGATTTTTCATCACCAGCAGTCCGTGACGGGTATCCGGCTCCGTCATGATCCAGAACGCCATGCGTGCTTCGTCGAAGACGTAATAACAGTTGGCGCACCACAGCTCATCATCGGCGGTACAGCAAAGGGAAAGGACGTGCTGTTTTCTGAGGTAGCGAACAAGATGGGCATGGTCGGACAAGGTGATCTCCTGACGGCGCACCGGATAGCGACAGGCGGCGAAGCGCGCTACACTGCCCGGCACTGTTTTTATGGAATCCATTACGATGAGTCAGCGCTGGCAACTCTATATCGTCCGTACGGCGAAAGGGAGCCTCTACACCGGCATCACCACCGACGTTCCGCGCCGGGTGGATCAGCATCAGCGTGGACGCGGTGCCCGGGCGCTGCGCGGCAAAGGCCCGCTGGATCTGGTTTTTCACTGTGAAGCGGGCGATCGCGCCAGCGCCTCCAGACTGGAGTATCAGGTGAAGCAACTGACCCGCCAGCAGAAATTGCTGTTGGTGGCGAGCCAGCCGGTCAGTCTGGAAAGCTGGCTGGAGACGCCGGTTAAGGCTGACGGTTAAAGGGTTCAGCGTATTCAATGCGGCCTTCGGCACCGTCGAAGGCGTTATCCGCCAGACGGTAGACCTGGAAAGCGGCTTCGCTGCCGGGCCAGCGGCAGTGCAGGCCATAACGGGCGGCAGGCTCAAAGCCAAAGCGGTTAAACAGCGCCGGATCGCCCAGCACCACTACCGCGCTATAGCCGAACTCATTCAGCGTATCCAGCCCTTCATAAATCAGCTGTTTCGCAATGCCCTGACCGCGCAGGCTTTCGTCCACCGCCAGCGGGGCCAGTCCGACCCAGTTGCGATCGTCGCCCTGTACGCTAACCGGACTGAATGCAGCATAGCCCAGCACCTGTCCTTCCTCGTCGGTCGCCACCACGCCCAGCGTCAGCAGGCCATCTTCACGTAACGCCTGGGTCAGTTCAGCTTCGGCTGAGGTGCTGAAACAGCGCCTCAGCAAACTGTCGATGCCTGCGGCATCAACGCCAATCTCGGTACGTATTAACATGCAACACCCGCGCGCGCCTGTGTGGCCTTCGCGTCCTGTTTCATTCCGGCTTCAACAAAATTCGCCATCTGCTGAATTGCCGTGCGTAATGCGGTGGGCATGGCGTCGAGTTCAATAGCATCCATTACGTTCTTCACCTCCAGTCCCAGCTCGGTGTCGCCTTCAATCGCCAGACGGCGCTGAAAGAACAGCATGTCGGGATCTGCTTTACGTGCTGCCACCAGCAACAAGTCATTGGCATTGCCCCGAAACCAGACATCCGCTTCGGCGTGCTGCAATACCGCCAGTCGGCCATCCTGCATCGTGGTTATCCATTGCAGACTGACATCCGCAATGTCGATCCCGAGCAGGCGTCCTTCGAGAAAGTCTAACTCACCTTCGGCCAAAGCATGGCGAAATTGCCAGTTTAGGAGTTGTTGCAAAAGCAACTTTTTAACCGGGAATGGGGTAAGCGATGCGGGTAAGCCTAAGATTTCTGGCGCCTTTTTCACAATATGGGCATGTAACCGCTCTAACACTTTCTTCACTCCCTTCAGAAAATTTTACGTATATTGCCACATCCTTTTCTGCGCGCCTCCTCTGAGATCAATAAAAACCACTGACGGCCGATTAAAAAAACATCATCGGCGATGATCAATTGGAATTTCACTGCCCCAAATCAACATTTGCCTGCCAGCAGATGCCTAGACTCGTTGCCCATCTGCATGTCGAGAGGATTACCGATGGAACTGCTCTGCCCGGCAGGAAATTTACCCGCAGTACGCACCGCCGTAGAGAACGGTGCCGATGCCGTGTATGTGGGACTGAAAGATGACACCAATGCGCGCCACTTTGCGGGCCTGAACTTCACCGATAAAAAGCTGGCTGAGGCCGCGCGCTATCTGCATCAGCATCAGCGTAAACTGCATGTGGCGATCAATACCTTTGCTCATCCGGATGGCATGGGACGCTGGCAGCGGGCGATTGACGTGGCGGCACAAAACGGTGCAGATGCGCTGATTCTGGCGGATATTGCCACACTGGAATATGCCGCATCCCGCTATCCGCAGGTTGAACGCCATCTGTCGGTGCAGGCCTCCGCCACCAATCTTGAGGCGGTTCGTTTTTACCATCGACACTTCAACTTACACCGCGTGGTGCTGCCGCGCGTGCTGTCAATTCATCAGGTAAAACAGCTCGCCCGCTCAACTCCGGTGCCGCTGGAAGTGTTCGCTTTCGGCAGCCTGTGCATTATGGCCGAAGGACGCTGCTACCTCTCTTCGTGGCTGACCGGTGAATCCCCTAACAGCGCCGGTGCCTGTTCGCCCGCGAAATTCGTGCGCTGGCAGCAGACGCCGCAGGGCATGGAGTCACGTCTGAATGAGGTGCTGATCGATCGCTATGCACCTGACGAAAGCGCGGGCTACCCCACCTTATGCAAAGGTCGCTATCAGGTTAACGATCAGCGCTATCACGTGCTGGAAGAGCCCACCAGCCTCAATACGCTGGAGCTGCTGCCGGAGCTGCTGCGTGCCGGCATCGCCTCGGTGAAAATTGAAGGCCGCCAGCGCAGCCCGGCCTACGTGGCTGACGTGGCGCGCGTCTGGCGTCAGGCAATCGATCGCTGTAAAGCACAGCCGGAACATTTCGGCGTGACGCCAGAGTGGATGAAGACGCTGGGCGATCTGTCAGAAGGAACGCAGACCACGCTGGGTGCCTATCACCGCGAATGGCAATAAGGAGTCATGATGCAATATGCCCTCGGACCGGTGCTCTGGTACTGGCCAACTGAAACACTGGAAAACTTTTATCAGCAGGCGGCCCGCAGCAGCGCGGATATCATCTATCTCGGTGAAGCGGTGTGCAGCAAACGACGCGCCACCAGTTATGCCGACTGGATGACGCTGGCGCGCGAACTGGCCGCCAGTGGCAAACAGGTTGTGCTTAGCACCCTGGCGCTGCTGCAATCGCCGTCGGAACTGAAAGAGCTGAAGCGCTACGTTGAAAATGGCGAGTTTCTGATCGAAGCCAATGATATCGGCACGGTGAACATGGCCGCCGAGCGCCAGCTGCCGTTTGTTGCCGGGCCGACGCTGAATGTTTATAACGCCGAGACGCTGCAGCTGCTGGTGAAAGAAGGCATGACACGCTGGTGCATGCCGGTTGAGATGTCGCGCGACTGGCTGCTGCAGTTGCTGCAACAGTGCGAAGAACGGGGTATCCGGCAGCAGTTTCAGGTCGAAGTGCTGGGCTACGGCCATCTGCCGCTGGCGTTATCGGCGCGCTGCTTTACCGCGCGTTCAGAGAATCGCGCCAAAGACGCCTGTGAAACCTGCTGCATCAAGTATCCGGAAGGGCGTCGCGTGCTGTCGCAGGAAGGTCAGCAGGTGTTCGTGCTCAACGGCATTCAGACCATGAGCGGCTACTGCTATAACCTCGGCAACGATTTGCCGGGCATGCATCGCTGGGTCGACTGCGTACGGTTCTCGCCGCAGGATAGCGGAACCCTGGCGGAGATCGATCGCTTCCGCGCCAATGAAAACGGTCAGGCACCGCTGATGGTGGCGAAAGGCAACGATTGTAATGGCTACTGGCGCAAACTGGCGGGCATGACGCTGGCATCCTGAGTAAAAGCACATACCGGCTATATTCCTGCTGAGGTTAGCAGTTTTAATATAAGGAATGATGCGTAATACTAAATGGTGCAGAATCTGACGTCTGCGCCATCTAACGGGAGTAGCCATGTCTGAGAAAAAACCTCTTCGTCTGTCCGTGCTGGATCTGGCGCCGATCCCCCAGGGCGCGACCGCACGTGAGGCGTTCCACACTTCGCTGGCGCTGGCGCGTCAGGCTGAAAAGCTGGGCTACCAGCGCTACTGGCTGGCTGAACATCACAATATGACCGGCATTGCCAGTGCCGCGACCTCGGTGCTGATTGGTTATCTGGCGGCGAATACCGACACGCTGCAGCTCGGCTCCGGCGGCATTATGCTGCCTAACCATGCGCCACTGGTGATTGCCGAGCAGTTTGGCACCCTGGCCTCGCTGTATCCCGGCCGTATCGATTTAGGCCTGGGCCGCGCGCCCGGTTCCGATCAGCGTACGATGATGGCGCTGCGTCGCCATCTCTCCAGCATGCACGCCGATACCTTCCCGGATGATGTGGCCGAACTGATCGGCTGGTTCGATGCCGAACCGGGCGAACAGCCGGCGGTACAACCGGTGCCCGGTCTGGGGCTGAAAATCCCGGTCTGGCTGCTTGGTTCCAGCCTTTACAGCGCCCAGCTGTCAGCCAAATTGGGTCTGCCGTTCGCCTTTGCTTCGCATTTCGCGCCCGACCAGCTGTTCCAGGCGCTGCACGTCTACCGTGAAAACTTCCAGCCGTCGGCGCGTCTCGAAAAACCTTACGCCATGGTCTGTATCAACGTGGTGGCTGCCGACAGCGAACGTGATGCGCGCTTCCTGTTTACCTCGCAGCAACAGCAGTTTATTAACCTGCGCCGCGGTAAGCCGGGCCCGTTACCCGCACCGGTTGAGAACATGGATAATCTCTGGTCACCGTCAGAACAGTATGGCGTGCAGCAGGCCTTGAGCATGTCGCTGGTCGGCGATAGCGACAAAGTGCGTCACGGTCTGGCTTCGCTGATGCGCGAAACTCAGGCTGACGAGATCATGGTCAACGGCCAGATTTTCGATACTGAGGCGCGTCTGCGTTCATTCGCTATTGCGATGGAAGCGGCCCGCAGTCTGTAATTCTGCCGGCGGTGGAGGCAAGCCATCGGCACCCACCGCCAGTTGCCGACTGTCACGCGCCGGCGATCGACCATAAAAGCGGCTGTACTCCCGGCTGAACTGCGAAGCGCTCTGATACCCTACCCGATAGCCCGCCGTCCCTGCATCCAGCTTTTCCACCCGCATCAGGCGTCTCGCCTCATTCAGCCTCAGCTGCTTCTGGTATTGCATCGGCGTCATCGCCGTCACCGCTTTGAAGTGATGATGCAGCGATGAGACGCTCATCCCGACGTTGCTGGCGAGCTGATCAATTTTCAGCGGTCGGTGGAAGTTTTCCCGTAGCCAGCGCGCCGCCTGTGCCACCCGGTTGCCGGGGCGCTCTGCCAGCGCCATATTCAGAATGCGCGGTCCTTCCGGCCCGGTCAGCAGTCGATAGAAGATCTCCTGTTCAATCAACGGCGCCAGCGCGGCGATATCCTGCGGATGATCGAGCAAGCGCACCAGCCGTATCACCGCATCGACCAGCAGCGGTGACATCTTATGCACCGTAATGCCCCGCTCGCTGCGTGCCTGCGACAGCGGCAGCACCGGCGGAAACTGCTCGAGGTAACGCATCAGCCGGGTTTCATTGATGGTGATGCCGATACCCAGATTGGGCTTTTCCGGCGTGGCTACGGTGACGCAGCCGCGGACCGGCATATCCAGCGTTACCAGCAGCAGATCGCCCGGCCCGTAATGCAGGATCTCATCGCCGATATGCAGCGCTTTACCGCCCTGCGCCACCAGCGCAAAACTGGCCCATTGGGCAATGTGCACCGGCTCACTGGGGGCTGAACTACGGCCAAAAAACAGGCAGTCAATGGCGCTGGTGTGCCGGCCATCACTCGGCGCGTGACGATCGATCAGCTGCGCCAGCGTTTGCCACTCAGGGGCTTCTGTCATCACTCCTCCCGTCCCGTTCCACTCCGGATTCAGATGCGGCAGATCTTAACGTAAGTTAATCCCGGCGCCTGCCTTGCGCGCTCATCTTTGCAGGATCGTGCAAAAAGCTTGCAGGATTGCGCTACCCACATCCGGCACCAGCGCGCATAGTCTACCGACGCAATCATTACGACAGAGAACAATATTATGAAAGCTCTGGAAAACAAAATAGCGCTGGTGACGGGCGCGTCAAAAGGCATTGGCGCGGCGATCGCCATCGCTTTTGCCACCGCTGGCGCGCGCGTGGTGGTCAACTATCGCCAGGACGAGCCGGGTGCGGCCGATGTGGTGAGCGATATCCTGTCGCTGGGCAGCGAGGCGGTGGCGGTACAGGCGGATATCTCACAACCGCGCGAGGTTGAGCGGCTTTTTGCCACCACCGTGGCGGAGTTCGGGGCACCGGATATCGTGGTCAATAATGCCGGCAGTTTCCATCACGGTGACTTTGCAGCCCTGACGCTGGAGGTAATGCGCCAGCAGATCGACGTTAATCTGCTCGGCACCATGCTGGTGTGTCAGCAGGCGATTCACCACTTTCCGCCGCACGGTGGCAGCATCATTAACCTTAGCGCCCTCAACAGCAAAAACAGTACTCCTGGCTCGGTGCTGTGGGCCGCCACCAAAGGGGCGATTGATACCCTGACCCAGGGTCTGGCACGGGAGCTGGGGGCAAAAAATATTCGGGTCAACGCATTAGCGCCGGGGATGATCCTGACCGAGGGTTTGCTGGCAGCCAAGAAGATCAGCCCGCAGCTCAAGGCGCAACTGCTGGCGGCTACACCGCTGGGACGGTTTGGCCTGCCGGAAGATGTCGCCCAGGTGGCGCTGTTTCTCGCCTCTGAGGAGTCAGCCTACGTCAGCGGCGAGCGCGTGATGATCAGCGGCGGCGCCTGACAGGCATAAAAAAAGGGAAACCCGAGGGCTTCCCTTTTTATCACGACTTAACGTCTGTTATACGTCACGACGACGTGGTGCTGCGGCAGCGCCATCTTCACGACGTGGACCACGACCGCCTTCACGGTTGAAGCTGCGTCCGCCTTCACGACCACCTTCACGGCGTTCAGAAGAGAAGCGACGACCACCTTCACGGTTTGCGCCCGCGCCTGCACCAGCAGGACCACGACGCTCACCACCGGCTGGACGACGATCGCCACGGCCTTCGTTCGGCTGTGCATCACCCAGCAGCTGCATATTCATCGGCTTGTTCAGAATACGCGTACGGGTGAAGTGCTGCAGCACATCGCCTGGCATGCCTTTCGGCAGCTCGATGGTTGAGTGAGTGCCGAACAGCTTGATGTTACCGATGTAACGGCTGCTGATGTCGCCTTCGTTAGCAATCGCACCAACGATGTGACGAACTTCAACACCATCATCGCGACCCACTTCAATGCGATACAGCTGCATTTCGCCAACGTCACGACGTTCACGACGTGGACGGTCGCCATCACGGCTTTCACGTGGACCTCGTGAGTCACGCGCTTCGCGGCTGTCACGACGGCCATCACGCTCGTCACGATCGCGGTATTCGCGACGTGCCGGACGCGGTGCTTCTGGTGGCAGAATCAGAGGACGTTCGCCCTGTGCCATCTTCAGCAGTGCCGCTGCCAGCGTTTCCAGATCCATCTCTTCTTCTGGCTGCATTTTAGCCAGCAGCGCACGGTACTGATCCAGGTCGCTGCTTTCCAGCTGCTGCTGGACTTTAGCCGCAAATTTAGCCAGACGACGCTGACCCAGCAGTTCTGCGTTTGGCAGCTCTACTTCAGGAATAGTCAGCTTCATTGTGCGTTCGATGTTGCGCAGCAGACGACGCTCGCGGTTCTCAACGAACAGCAGGGCGCGACCCGCACGGCCCGCACGACCGGTACGGCCGATACGGTGAACGTAAGATTCTGCGTCCATCGGAATGTCGTAGTTAACTACCAGGCTGATACGCTCAACGTCAAGGCCACGGGCCGCAACGTCGGTCGCGATCAGGATGTCAAGACGACCATCTTTCAGGCGCTCCAGCGTCTGCTCACGCAGTGCCTGGTTCATGTCACCGTTCAGCGCGGCGCTGTTGTAGCCACTACGCTCCAGTGCTTCCGCCACTTCCATGGTTGCGTTTTTGGTACGCACGAAGATGATGGCAGCATCAAAGTCTTCCGCTTCAAGGAAGCGAACCAGCGCGTCTGTTTTACGACCGTAAGCGGTCCAGTAGCTCTGGCTGATATCAGGACGCGTGGTCAGGCTTGACTGAATGCGCACTTCCTGTGGGTCTTTCATGAAACGCTTAGTGATGCGGCGAATCGCTTCCGGCATGGTTGCCGAGAACAGCGCGGTCTGATGATCGGCTGGGATCTGCGCCATGATGGTTTCAACGTCTTCGATGAAGCCCATGCGCAGCATTTCATCCGCTTCGTCCAGCACCAGGCCGCGCAGGTTAGACAGATCTAACGTGCCGCGTTTCAGGTGGTCAAGCAGACGACCAGGCGTACCTACCACAACCTGAGGTCCCTGACGCAGGGCGCGCAGCTGCACGTCATAACGCTGGCCGCCGTACAGGGCAACCACGTTCAGGCCACGCATATGTTTAGAGAATTCGGTAACTGCTTCAGCAACCTGTACCGCCAGTTCGCGGGTCGGTGCCAGCACCAGGATTTGTGGCGCTTTAACAGTAGGATCAATGTTGTGTAACAGCGGCAGAGAGAACGCCGCGGTTTTACCACTCCCGGTCTGCGCCATGCCTAACACGTCACGGCCCGCCAGCAGGTGAGGAATACACTCAGCCTGGATTGGGGATGGCTTAACGTAGCCCATGCCATTCAGTGATTCAAGGATGTCGGCGTTCAGGCCAAGGTCAGCAAAAGTGGTTTGAATATCAGTCATGTAGTACACGTGCCTCTTAGATTGCGGCGGCCAGTCTACATAACTCGTCGTGAAAACTTTCAGTCATTTTCATCAAAAAGTGTGAACCGGCTCAAATTAGAAGTTTTGACGAACAGAAAAGCCCTCATCCCTGAAGATGATGACTTGACAGGTTTTACAGGCAATTAAAGTTCGTCAGCTATTGCTGGTCAGATTCTGATAAATCGTCTTGTGCCTGGCCGAGTTGCGCCAGTTCCAACAATGCGTATCGGTGTTCAACAAAGTTATTGACGTTGTTGGCCACCGCCAGTTTGAACAACGCTTTCGCGTCGTCCTTCTCCCCCAGACTTAGGTAGTACTTACCTAAATAGAAGTTGGTTTCACTGAGATGTTCAGCGAGCGAGGTGTTATCCGTTGCGTCCGCCTGGAGACTTTCCATCAACGATTTTTCGCTGATGTCACCCAGGTAGAACTCGACAATATTCCATCCCCATTGGTCTCTGACCGCTTTGTCGTGACGCTGTTGAAGCGCGACTTTTGCCTTGTCGACATCCATCTCACGTTCAACGAGATAGAGCCACAGACTGCGGAAAGGATCGTTAGGATCGTCTTGATAAAACGCCAGCAGATCATCTTGCGCTAACTTGTATCGACCGCCGTAATAGAGGGCGATACCACGGTTTAAATGCGCATAGTTGTAAGTTGGATCAAGCTCAAGTACAGAATCAAACGCTTCATAGGCGGCATCAAAGTTGCCCGCCTGCGTTAAATATATGCCTAAGTAGTTAAACACTTCTGGCATATCTGGTCTTATAGACAGCGCTTGCGAAAAATCGTTCCGCGCTAATGCCCGCAGACCTAAACTATCATACAACACTCCGCGCTCATATAACAGCTGTGCGCGTTCATCATCGGTGAGGGCGCGACTGGCAAGAATTTGTTCCATGCGCGCCAGAATCACTTCCTGCTGCAGTGTGGGCTGTAAAGGTACTGCAAGAACTTCGTTCTTACGCCAATTGGAGTTGCTGCATCCTGCCAGCGTCAAAGCTGTCGCAACAAAACACCAGCGCAGAAAAGGCTTCATTTCCCACTCCCGAATACAAACATTGGGATAACCATCCTGTCATCCGCCTGCTGTGCACAAGGATTCCCGCCCTCGCGATGACACAAACGCCCCTCCCTGCCAGGCAAGGAGGGGCAAATCAGCAACGACTTATTCAGCGTCAGGTGTGCTCACCGCTGCAGCTTCTTCAGTCTGCGGCTTAGATTCTGTCGCTTCTTTGATGCTCAGACGGACGCGGCCCTGGCGATCAACTTCCATCACCTTAACCGGAACTTCCTGACCCATCTGCAGATAGTCGGTTACTTTCTCAACGCGCTTATCGGCGATTTGAGAAATGTGTACCAGACCTTCTTTACCACCGCCGATAGCGACGAAGGCGCCGAAGTCAACGATGCGGGTCACTTTACCACTGTAAATGCGGCCCACTTCGATCTCTGCGGTGATCTCTTCAATACGACGAATCGCTTCTTTCGCTTTCAGACCATCGGTCGCAGCAATTTTCACAGTGCCATCGTCTTCGATTTCAATCGTGGTGCCCGTCTCTTCGGTCAGTGCACGAATCACTGAGCCGCCTTTACCGATCACATCTTTGATCTTATCGGAGCTGATTTTGATGGTGTAAATGCGTGGTGCGAATTCAGAAATCTCAGTACGCGGAGTGCTGATAGCCTGTTCCATGACGCCCAGAATGTGCAGACGCGCACCCTTGGCCTGGTTCAGCGCTTCCTGCATGATTTCACGCGTGATGCCTTCGATTTTGATGTCCATCTGCAGCGCGGTGATACCTTCACGGCTACCGGCTACTTTGAAGTCCATGTCGCCCAGGTGATCTTCGTCGCCCAGGATGTCAGACAGAACCACAAACTTCTCGTTTTCTTTCACCAGACCCATCGCGATACCGGCAACAGCAGCCTTGATCGGTACGCCTGCATCCATCAGCGCCAGTGAGGCACCACAGACAGAAGCCATTGATGAAGAACCGTTGGATTCGGTGATTTCCGACACCACACGAACGGTGTACGGGAATTCTTCCGCTTTTGGCATCACGGCTAACACGCCGCGCTTCGCCAGACGACCGTGACCAATTTCACGACGCTTAGGCGAACCAACCATACCGGTTTCACCGACAGAGTACGGAGGGAAGTTATAGTGGAACAGGAAGCTGTCGGTACGTTCGCCCATCAGCTCATCCAGATTCTGCGCATCGCGGGTGGTGCCCAGCGTGGCGGTTACCAGCGCCTGCGTTTCACCACGGGTGAACAGCGAAGAACCGTGAGTACGTGGCAGTACGCCAGTACGCACATCCAGCCCACGAATCATGTCTTTCTCACGACCGTCGATGCGCGGTTCACCGTTCAGGATGCGGGTACGAACCACATTCTTTTCAAGGCTGTGCACGATATCGCCAATTTCAGCGCTATCCAGCGTTTCATCTTCAGCCAGCAAGGCTGCGATGGTTTCGTCTTTGATCACGCCAACCTGGGTGTAACGCTCCTGCTTATCAGTGATGCGGTAAGCATCGCTGATGCGCGCTTCAGCCAGCGCAGCCACGCGAGAAATCAGCGCGGTATTTGCGGCTTCTGGCTGCCAGTCCCAGCGAGGTTTGCCCGCTTCAGCGACCAGCGCGTTGATGTTTTCGATAACAACCTGCTGCTGATCGTGGCCAAATACCACCGCACCCAGCATCTGCTCTTCTGACAGGATCTCAGCTTCAGATTCCACCATCAGAACGGCATTCTGCGTACCGGCAACCACCAGATCCAGACGAGACTGTTTCAGCTCATCGGCGGTTGGGTTCAGCACGTATTGATCGTTAATGTAGCCGACGCGCGCGGAGCCGATTGGGCCGTTGAATGGCAGGCCTGAAAGCGCCAGCGCAGCAGAAGCACCAATCATCGCTACGATGTCCGGGTGAACCTGTGGGTTTACGGAAACCACGGTAGCAATAACCTGAACTTCGTTAACAAAGCCTTCCGGGAACAGCGGGCGAATCGGGCGGTCAATCAGACGCGCAATCAGGGTTTCGCCTTCGCTTGGGCGGCCTTCACGACGGAAGAAGCTGCCTGGGATACGACCAGCAGCGTAGGTACGCTCCTGATAGTTAACGGTCAGCGGGAAAAAGTCCTGACCTGGTTTCGCTTTTTTCTGGCCGACAACGGTAACGAACACTGCGGTATCGTCCATGCTCACCATCACAGCGGCAGTCGCCTGGCGAGCCATCATGCCGGTTTCCAGCGTGACGGTATGTTGACCATATTGGAATTTGCGTACGATCGGATTCAGCAAAATCAAAGTCCTTAACTTCGGGGCACGGCTATCTGTAGCCTGCCATTGATTACCGATCTTTAGTTGCATCCCTCGCGACTAATGACAACCCTTAACCGCCCCTGCGGTAAAGCCTCTCATTAGCCGCGCGAAACTCTGCAAACAAAGATCACACTAAGCAACAATACATGAGTTTGGTCCGGATTGCTGCCGATTGCTCGAAAAAAGGGGCCATAAAGGCCCCCTTTTCGCGAAACTCGCACAAATCCGATCGCAGGTCACGTACGGTGCAAAAACGCTGCATGACGCGCCGACGACCCGATTTTTCAGACTTAGCGACGCAGACCGAGGCTTTCGATCAGGCTGCTGTAGCGTGCAACGTCTTTACGCTTCAGGTAGTCCAGCAGCTTACGACGCTGAGATACCATGCGCAGCAGACCGCGGCGGCTGTGGTGGTCTTTTTTGTGCTCAGAGAAGTGACCCTGCAGATGAGTAATCTGCGCAGTCAACAGGGCAACCTGAACTTCGGTTGAACCGCTGTCGTTAGCACCACGGCCATATTTAGCAACGATCTCTGCTTTAGCTTCTACGCTTAGAGACATAATAAACTCCAGTAAAAAATGAATGTATGGGTGCCGATCTCTAATTCAGCATCCCGCTTTAAAGCCGCGCTATTCTACTCTTCGCCCGATAGCAACGCAATTGCACTATCAGCGAAAAAACGTCACGCCGCTTAATCCTGATACTCAACCACTAAACGCCGGGGCGCCACGCGGCCATCGTCGGCGATTTCCGCCATGCCGATAAATTTACGCGCTTCGCCTTCGGTGACCCGGACCAGTCCCTGCGCCGGCACGTTGCTGGCCTGCACCGGCTGTCCCTGTTTGAAGTACGCCGCGACGGCAGACAACAAATTCACTTCAGGGAAGTCTGCAGCGGGACTGTCCATCGGCAGCAGCAGCGGATCCAGCTGGGTTTCCAGCGGAATACCGGCTTCGGTCGCCTCAGTCAGTAAACTGTTGAGCTGTTCCAGCGTGACCATCCGCTCATACGGGTAGCGTGCAACCTGCACCCGACGCAGCATGATAACGTGCGCACCGCAGCCGAGCTTCTCGCCCAGATCATCAATGATAGTGCGGATATAGGTCCCTTTGGAGCAGTGAATTTCCAGCTCCAGTTCATCCCCTTCCCAGCGAATAAATTGCAATTCGTAGACGGTGATCGGACGCGGCTCGCGCGCAATCTCAATGCCCTGACGCGCATATTCATACAGCGGACGGCCCTGATGCTTTAACGCAGAAAACATTGACGGCACCTGCAGCGTTTCGCCGCGGAAACTGTCCAGTGCCGTATCCAGGTCTGCCTGACTGAAACTCACCGGGCGCGTCTGCACCACGTTGCCATCGGCATCAGAGGTATCAGTGCGCTCGCCAAGGCGAGCAATCACCCGATAACGCTTATCGGAGTCCAGCAGATACTGTGAAAACTTGGTTGCTTCACCCAGGCAAATCGGCAGCATGCCGGTCGCCAGCGGATCAAGCGCGCCGGTATGTCCTGCACGGTTGGCGTTAAAAATACGCTTCACTTTCTGCAGCACATCATTCGACGAAACGCCTTGTGGCTTATCCAGCAACAACACGCCATGGACGTCGCGACCGCGACGACGCGGACGACTCATTACGCCTCCTCGTCTTCACCGGTGGCGTCAGAGCCACGGCGCTCAGCATCGTTTTTCACGACGCTGCTGACGAGGTTAGACATGCGCATCCCTTCGATCAACGAGTTGTCGTAGAAGAAGGTCAGCTCCGGCACGATACGCAGGCGCATCGCTTTGCCGAGCAGAATGCGGATGTAACCTGAAGCTTCTTTCAGCGCTTTCAGGCCATTTTTTACCGCTTCTTCATCTTTATCATTCAGGAAGGTCACGAACACTTTGGCGTAGGCCAGGTCACGTGACACTTCAACACCGGAGACGGTGACCATCATGCCGAGACGCGGATCTTTGATCTCACGCTGCAGGATCATCGCAATCTCTTTTTGCAGCTCTTGTGAAACGCGCTGCGGGCGACCAAATTCTTTCGCCATCATTATTTCTCCCAAATAATTCGGGAGGCCAATGGCCTCCCAAATTGCATCACATCAGCAGTGACTTACGCGATGGTGCGTTTAACTTCAATCACTTCAAAGACTTCAATCATATCGCCGACACGGACGTCATTGTAGTTCTTCACGCCGATACCGCACTCCATGCCGTTACGCACTTCGTTGACGTCATCTTTAAAGCGACGCAGAGATTCCAGCTCGCCTTCGTAAATCACCACGTTGTCACGCAGGACGCGGATTGGATTGTGACGCTTGATGTTGCCTTCGGTCACCATACAACCTGCCACTGCACCGAATTTCGGTGATTTGAACACGTCGCGGACTTCAGCCAGACCAATGATCTGCTGTTTGTATTCCGGAGCCAGCATACCGCTCATCGCCGCTTTCACTTCGTCAATCAGGTTATAGATGACGGAGTAGTAGCGCAGATCCAGGCTTTCTGCATCGATGACGCGACGCGCAGACGCATCGGCACGGACGTTAAAGCCGAGCAGGATGGCGTTAGATGCTGCAGCCAGCGTCGCATCGGTTTCGGTGATCCCGCCCACGCCTGAACCGACAATCTTCACCTTCACTTCGTCGGTGGAGAGTTTCAGCAGGGAGTCGGAGATCGCTTCCACAGAACCCTGAACGTCGGCTTTCAGCACGATGTTCAGTTCAGACACTTCGCCTTCGGTCATGTTAGCAAACATGTTCTCCAGCTTAGATTTCTGCTGGCGAGCCAGTTTAACTTCGCGGAATTTGCCCTGACGATAAAGTGCCACTTCACGCGCTTTCTTCTCGTCACGGACCACGGTCGCTTCATCACCGGCAGCCGGCACGCCAGACAGACCCAGAATCTCAACCGGGATAGACGGACCCGCTTCCATCACTTCGCGACCCAGTTCGTCACGCATTGCACGAACGCGGCCATACTCGAAGCCACACAGCACGATGTCGCCTTTGTTCAGCGTACCTTCACGTACCAGCACGGTCGCAACCGGACCACGACCTTTGTCGAGGAACGATTCGATTACCACGCCGCTCGCCATACCTTCACGGATAGCGGTCAGTTCCAGCACTTCCGCCTGCAGCAGGATAGCGTTAAGCAGATCGTCAATGCCGGTACCCGCTTTCGCAGACACGTTGACGAACATGTTTTCGCCGCCCCACTCTTCCGGAATGATACCGTACTGAGTCAGTTCGTTTTTAACGCGATCCGGATCGGCTTCAGGCTTGTCACACTTGTTCACCGCAACCACAACCGGCACTTTGGCCGCTTTGGCGTGCTGAATAGCTTCGACAGTCTGTGGCATCACGCCATCATCTGCTGCCACTACCAGGATAACGATGTCAGTCGCCTGCGCACCACGTGCACGCATCGCGGTAAACGCGGCGTGGCCTGGGGTGTCGAGGAAGGTGACCATACCGTTATCGGTTTCAACGTGGTATGCACCGATGTGCTGAGTAATGCCGCCCGCTTCGCCAGAGGCGATTTTGGTCGAGCGGATGTAGTCCAGCAGTGAGGTTTTACCGTGGTCGACGTGGCCCATGATGGTCACAACCGGTGCGCGAGATTCCTGCGCTGCATCGGTATCACGATCGTCCATTACCGCTTCTTCCAGCTCGTTTTCACGACGCAGGGTCACTTTGTGGCCCATTTCTTCGGCAACGAGTTGTGCAGTTTCCTGATCGATAACCTGGTTGATAGTCGCCATAGCGCCCATCTTCATCATCGCTTTGATGACCAGAGAACCTTTCACCGCCATTTTGTTAGCCAGTTCGGCTACGGTGATGGTTTCGCCAATCACCACATCGCGGTTAACCGCCTGGGCTGGCTTGTTAAAGCCCTGCTGCAAGGCGCTTGGTTTGCGATGCTTACCGCCTTTACCACCACGAATCTGCGCACGCGCTTCTTCACGGTCAGTTTTGGCTTCAGAATGTTTGTTGCCTTTTTTCGCCGGACGCGCAGCTTTAGCGGTAGTACGCGCACGCGCACGGCCCGCTTCAACCTGACGGTCATTTTCGTCTTCAGCCTGGCGGGCATGGGTCGAAGTGGTGACGTGATAGTCGCCTTTATCCTCTTCTTCCGGTTTTTCCCATTCAGCTGACTTCTCTTCGGCCAGACGGCGGGCTTCTTCTGCTACGAGGCGGGCAGCCTCTTCAAGCTTACGGCGGGCTTCTTCTTCAGCTTTACGCTTCAGTTCGGCAGCTTCAGCTTCGCGACGGGCTTTATCGGACTGCGCAGCCTTGGTCACTTCGTCGGTAGGTTGATTTGTCACTTTCTCATTTTCCGCTGCTGCACGTTTGGCCTTGTCAGCGGCTTCGCGCTTGGCTTTCTCTTCGGCTTCACGTTGCGCTTTCTGTTCAGCTTCGCGACGGGCTTTTTCTTCAGCCTCGCGTTGCGCCTGCTCTTCCGCTTCACGCTGCGCCTCGGCTTCTGCTTCGGCCTGAGCTTGCTCAGACTCTGCATCACCTTTCACGTATGTGCGCTTTTTGCGGACTTCGATTTGCACCGACTTACTTTTACCCCCGGTGCCTGGAATATTCAAGGTGCTGCGCGTTTTACGCTGCAGCGTCAGCTTAGCTGAACCGACCTGACCGTGCTCACGATTCAGGTGAGACAATAAGGTTTCTTTCTCGTGCTGGGTCACTGCGTCATTTTCAGACTTAGGGATCCCCGCATCAGCAAATTGCTGTACCAGGCGATCGACCGGAGTCTGAATTTCTGCGGCCAGCGATTTTACGGTTACATCTGTCATGCTGTTCCTTCCTGTTATTACGCGTCATCGCCGAACCAGCAGATATTACGGGCGGCCATAATCAGCGCGCCGGCTTGCTCATCAGACATGCCTTCAATATCCGTCAGATCGTCAACACCTTGCTCAGCGAGATCTTCCAGCGTGCAAACGCCTTTCGACGCCAGGCGGAAAGCCAGAGCACGATCCAGACCTTCAAGATTCAGAAGATCCTCAGCGGGCTGCTGGTTACCAAGGCTCTCTTCTTTCGCCAGTGCCAGGGTGGTTAACGCATTTTTTGCTCGTTCACGCAGGGCTTCAATGGTCTCTTCGTCGAGGCCGTCAATTTCCAACAGCTCGTTGATTGGCACGTATGCCAGTTCTTCCAGCGAAGAGAAGCCCTCTTCCACCAGTACGGTGGCGAACTCTTCGTCGATGTCGAGATGTTTGGTGAACATATCGATTGCTGCGTGTGCTTCAGCCTGATGTTTGGCCTGCAGATCATCGACGGTCATTACGTTCAGCTCCCAGCCACTCAGCTGTGAAGCGAGACGCACGTTTTGGCCGTTACGGCCGATCGCCTGAGCCAGATTGCCAGCTTCTACAGCGATATCCATGGTGTGGTTATCTTCATCAACCACGATTGACGCCACATCAGCCGGAGCCATGGCGTTGATAACAAACTGCGCCGGGTTGTCGTCCCACAGCACGATATCGATACGCTCGCCGCCCAGTTCACTGGAAACCGCCTGAACACGCGCGCCACGCATGCCCACACAGGCACCCACCGGATCGATACGTTTGTCGTTGGTCTTGACTGCAATTTTAGCGCGCGAGCCCGGATCACGAGCAGCGGCTTTAATTTCAATCACTTCTTCGCCAATTTCTGGCACTTCAATGCGGAACAGTTCAATCAGCATTTCCGGTTTGGAACGCGTCACGAAGAGTTGCGCGCCACGGGCTTCCGGGCGAACCGAATAGAGCACGCCGCGAATACGGTCGCCTGGGCGGAAATTCTCACGCGGCAGCATATCTTCGCGCAGGATAACCGCTTCGGCATTGCTGCCTAAATCGAGGGAAATATTGTCGCGGTTAACTTTCTTCACCACGCCAGTAATAATTTCGCCTTCCTGCTCACGGAACTGATCAACCACCATTGCGCGCTCAGCTTCGCGCACTTTTTGCACGATAACCTGCTTAGCGGTCTGGGTGGTGATACGGTCAAAGGTGACCGATTCAATCTGATCTTCGACATATTCGCCCAGATTGAATGCTTCATCTTCGAAGCGGGCCGCATCCAGCGTGATCTCGCGCGTCGGCTGCGTCACCTCTTCTACGATTTCCCAACGGCGGAAAGTATCGAAATCGCCACTTCGGCGATCAATGCTGACGCGTACGTCAATTTCTTGCTCGTACTTTTTCTTGGTCGCAGTCGCCAGCGCGCTCTCCAGCGCTTCGAAGATTTTCTCACGCGGCAGGGCTTTTTCGTTAGAAACGGCTTCTACAACAGCTAAGATCTCTTTGTTCATCCTGGTTAGCCTCAATCCGGACTTTTAAAAGTGGGGGACCAGGTTCGCTTTCTGAATATTACTCAGTGCGAACACTTCATCGTTACCCTCAACGTTCACCGTGATCATCTCGCCATCAACTGACTTGATGATTCCCTGCCATTTACGGCGGTTCTGAACGGCCATACGCAACACCAGACTCACTTCATCGCCCATAAAACGGACATAGTGTTCTGCGGTGAACAGAGGACGATCGAGTCCCGGTGAGGAGACTTCTAGGTTGTAAGGTACGGTAATGGGATCTTCGACATCCATTACGGCACTTACCTGGTGGCTGACATCGGCGCAATCATCGACATTGATGCCATCTTCACTATCAATATAGATGCGCAGGGTTGATGTGCGACCACGAACGAATTCAATTCCAACCAGTTCGTAGCCCAGCGCTTCTACCGGAGCCGATACCAACTCTGTCAATTTTTGCTCTAATGTGGACAAGCCCACCCCCAAGACATAAAAAAAGGGCCTATAGCCCAGTATTACGATTCGCTAATAACAAAAAACCCCGAATATTCGGGGCTTTTAATCACTGGACCCTGTACGCCGCATCGCGGCTCGGACTCCATCCAAAGAATTTTCTTTCAAAAATGAGCCGTGAATGCGTCCGTCGATGCACACAGTATATTTGAAAAAGAACTCAAAGGGAAAGTGGTTGCGGGGGCCGGATTTGAACCGACGACCTTCGGGTTATGAGCCCGACGAGCTACCAGGCTGCTCCACCCCGCGTCCGAAAATGTGGCGAATAATACGCCAAACCTGCATAAAATGCAAGTAATACTAAGATTTGGTACCGAGGACGGGACTTGAACCCGTAAGCCCAATCGGGCACTACCACCTCAAGGTAGCGTGTCTACCAATTCCACCACCACGGCACTACACTGACCACAACGATTCGTTGTGTTGACGAACTTACTTAGGAATATCGCTGCCCGGCGTGGCCGGTTGAGCTGGCTGTTCAGTCTGTTGAGAAGACTGCGCCGGCGCAGAAAGATTTTCCCACTCGCTTCCTTTCGAGGCTTTATTACTGTTCAGGTTACCGAGAACCAGGCTGATGATGAAGAACAGTGCCGCTAAGATGCCGGTTGTACGCGTCATAAAATTACCTGAACCCGTAGAACCAAACAGCGTACCGGATGCGCCTGCACCGAATGAGGCTCCCATATCAGCGCCTTTGCCTTGCTGCAGCATGATCATACCCACGAGGGCGATAGCTACAATAAGGAAAACAACTAAAAGAGCTTCGTACATATTCAACCTGTTCCTTGCACGATAATCGTACAGTTAAAGCTTCAACCAGTATTGATGGGGAGTCTCGTCATCACCCATCAGAAGCGGGTGTGAATACTAACCAAAGGCGGATACCTCTGCAAGTGCAATTTTCATCACCCCAACCGATTGCAGAAAAAAACGCCATCCCGGTGATTTTACAGGCGGTTCGGCAACCTGCCAACCGCCTGTCAGCTGATTAAAACGCCTTCACCTGATCGGCGATACGGTTTGCCAGCTCGGTTACCTGCGCCTCATTCTCGCCTTCCACCATCACCCGAATCAACGGCTCGGTTCCTGACTTGCGCAGTAGCACCCGGCCACGACCGGCCAGCGCTTTTTCCACTTCTGCCGTCACGGTTTTTACCGCGTCGCTCTGTAATGGATCGCTTGCGCCGGTGAAGCGGACGTTGACCAGCACCTGGGGCAGCATTTTCATGCCGCTGCACAGATCGTGCAGGCTCATATGGTTGCGTACCATTGCAGTAAGTACTTGCAAACTTGCCACGATGCCGTCGCCGGTGGTGGTTTTATCCAGCAGGATCACATGGCCCGAGTTTTCTGCCCCCAGCCGCCAGCCCTTCTCCTGCATCTTCTCCAGCACGTAGCGGTCACCCACTTTTGCCCGGGCAAACGGAATACCGAGCTGCTTAAGCGCCAGCTCCAGTCCCATATTGCTCATCAGCGTACCGACCACGCCGCCGCGCAGCTGGCCCTGACGCAGTCCTTCGCGCGCAATGATGTAGAGGATCTGGTCGCCATCCACCTTTTCGCCCAGATGGTCAATCATCATGATGCGATCGCCGTCGCCATCGTAAGCCAGACCGATATCCGCTTTCTCTGCCAGCACCCGCTGTTGCAGCAGCTTCAAATCGGTAGCGCCGCACTCTTTGTTGATGTTCATCCCATCCGGCTGGGTGGCAATGGCAATCACCGTAGCGCCCAGCTCACGCAATACATTCGGTGCTATGTGGTAGGTGGCCCCGTTGGCGCAGTCGACCACGATTTTCAGGCCGTTAAGGTTGAGTTCGCTTGGGAAGGTGCCCTTACAGAATTCGATGTAACGTCCGGCGGCGTCAACGATGCGGCTGGCGCGGCCCAGTAAGGCGGATTCGACACAGGTAATCGGTTTTTCCATCTCCAGTTCGATCGCTTCTTCCACGTCATCCGGCAACTTGGTGCCTTCGGAGGAGAAGAATTTAATACCGTTATCGTCGAACGGGTTATGCGACGCCGAAATCACAATCCCCGCTTCAGCGCGGAACGTGCGGGTCAGGTAGGCGATGGCCGGGGTCGGCATCGGTCCGGTAAAGGCGGCGGTCAGGCCCGCAGCCGCCAGACCGGCTTCTAAGGCCGACTCCAGCATATAGCCGGAGATGCGGGTATCCTTGCCGATAATGATCTTTTTCGAACCGTGACGCGCCAGCACTTTCCCTGCGGCCCAGCCCAGCTTAAGGACGAAATCAGGGGTGATTGGCGCTTCACCGACTTTGCCACGAATGCCATCTGTACCGAAATATTTACGATTACTCATGATTATCCTTTTGCTCTTCGGGTCGCTTCGACCACGCGCATCGCTTCGGCCGTCTCTTTAACATCATGGGCGCGAATAATCTGTGCGCCCTGCATCGCGGCGATCACCGCACAGCTCAGGCTGCCGGTTAAACGCTGTGACGGACCGACATTCAACAACTGACCTATCATCGATTTGCGCGACATGCCCACCAGCAGCGGCAGGCCGAAATGGTGAAAATCGCTGAGATGAGCCAGCAGTTCATAGTTGTGGCTAAGATTTTTACCGAAACCGAAGCCCGGGTCGAGTATCAGCCGCTCTTTTTTAATTCCCGCCGCTTCGCAACGCGCGATCTGCTGCGCGAAGTAAGTGTCCACTTCGTGCAGGATGTTTTCATAGTGCGGCGCCTGCTGCATGGTGCGTGGTTCACCCTGCATATGCATTAAACAGACCGGCAGGCCGGTCGCTGCCGCGGCTTCCAGCGCACCCGGCTCTGAGAGCGAACGCACGTCGTTAATGATGTGAGCGCCCACTCGCGCTGATTCGCGGATCACCTCAGCTTTAGAGGTATCGACCGAGATCCAGACCTCAAAACGTTGGGCAATCGCTTCGACCACCGGGATGACCCGCTCCAGCTCCTGCTCGACGCTGACCTCATCGGCCCCCGGACGGGTCGACTCACCGCCGACATCGATAATGGTCGCGCCGGCATTGACCATCTCATTGGTGTGGGTGAGCGCATCGACCAGCGCGTTATGTTTACCGCCATCGGAAAAGGAGTCGGGCGTGACATTCAAAATACCCATCACATGGGGAAATGATAAATCGAGATGGGAATCACCGGCGAACAACTTCATGGCGAATCACTCCTTGCTGATCAATATCTGGATGTAAAAAACCCCGGACCAGCCGGGGTTTTGTCTGACGAGGTAACGTCTTATTTATCAAACTGTTCTGACATGGTGTTGCCTGGGTTTGGCGTACGCGGTTCATCGACCGGACGCGGCGCCTTTGGCGTGCCGTTGCTGTCAGAGTTGCTGCTGCCTGGGTCTTCCCAGCCCGCTGGCGGACGCACTTCGCGGCGCGCCATCAGGTCGTCGATCTGCGGTGCATCAATGGTTTCATACTTCATCAGCGCGTCTTTCATCGCGTGAAGGATGTCCATGTTCTCACCCAGAATGCGGCGAGCACGCTGGTAGTTGCTGTCGATCAGGTGCTTAACTTCCTGGTCGATAATGCGGGCTGTTTCATCGGACATATGTTTCGCTTTCGCGACTGAACGTCCGAGGAACACTTCCCCCTCTTCTTCGGCATACAGCAGTGGACCCAGTTTTTCTGAGAAGCCCCACTGCGTCACCATGTTACGTGCCAGGTTGGTCGCGACTTTAATGTCATTCGACGCACCGGTAGAAACATGTTCAGCACCATAGATGATCTCTTCTGCCAGACGACCGCCGTACAGCGTCGAAATCTGGCTTTCCAGTTTCTGACGGCTGGCGCTGATCGCGTCGCCTTCAGGCAGGAAGAAGGTCACACCCAGCGCACGGCCGCGTGGAATGATGGTCACTTTGTGCACCGGATCGTGCTCAGGCACCAGTCGACCAATAATCGCGTGACCGGCTTCGTGATACGCGGTTGACTCTTTCTGCGCTTCCGTCATCACCATGGAGCGACGTTCTGCCCCCATCATGATTTTGTCTTTCGCTTTCTCAAACTCAACCATCGACACCACACGCTTGTTCGAACGGGCAGCAAACAGCGCCGCTTCGTTGACAAGGTTAGCCAGGTCGGCACCGGAGAAGCCAGGCGTACCGCGCGCAATGATTGCCGCGTCAATATCAGTCGCCAGTGGCACACGGCGCATATGCACTTTCAGAATCTGCTCACGGCCACGTACGTCTGGCAAGCCCACTACCACCTGACGGTCGAAGCGGCCTGGACGCAGCAGCGCCGGGTCAAGCACGTCAGGACGGTTAGTTGCGGCGATAACGATAATACCTTCGTTACCTTCGAAACCATCCATCTCAACCAGCATCTGGTTCAGGGTCTGTTCACGTTCATCATGACCACCGCCTAAACCGGCGCCACGCTGACGGCCCACCGCATCGATTTCATCGATGAAGATGATGCACGGTGCCGCTTTTTTGGCCTGTTCGAACATGTCACGCACACGAGATGCACCGACGCCGACAAACATTTCAACGAAGTCAGAACCGGAGATGGTAAAGAAAGGCACTTTCGCTTCACCGGCAATCGCTTTCGCCAGTAACGTTTTACCGGTACCCGGAGGACCGACCATCAGTACGCCTTTCGGAATCTTACCGCCCAGCTTCTGGAAACGGCTCGGCTCCCGCAGATATTCCACCAGTTCGGCAACTTCCTCTTTCGCTTCGTCACAGCCTGCAACGTCGGCGAAGGTGGTTTTAATCTGGTCTTCGGTCAGCATGCGGGCTTTACTCTTGCCGAAGGACATCGCGCCCTTGCCGCCGCCGCCCTGCATCTGGCGCATAAAGAAGATCCACACCCCGATCAGCAGCAGCATCGGGAACCACGAAATGAAGATCGACGCCAGCAGGCTTGGCTCTTCCGGTGGTTCGCCAACCACTTTGACGTTTTTGGTCAAGAGGTTATCGAGCAACTTGGGATCATTGACAGGAATGTAGGTGGTGTATTTATTGCTGTCTTTTTTAATAACGTTAATTTCACGCCCGTTAATACGTGCCTCGCGGACCTGATCCTGGTTCACTTCCGACAGGAAGGTTGAATAATCAACCCTACGGCCATTCGACTCGCTGGGCCCAAAGCTCTGGAATACTGACATCAGCACGACCGCGATGACTAACCAGAGAATCAGGTTTTTCGCCATGTCACTCAAGGGATTAACCTCATATTACAACGGTGTTAACAGATAGCGTAGGGTACTATAGATCCTTCATACATGGAATCGCAGCAAAACTGCGGACTACTCCAGCAATCTGGTTATAGTTTGCGCCCAGTCGCCACAATGTACACTTCACGTGAACGTGACCGTGAAGCGTCCGGCTTACGAATTTTCACTTTCGTAAACAGGGAGCGAATTTCCCGCAGGTATTCATCGAAGCCATCTCCCTGAAACACTTTCACTACAAAGCTGCCGCCGGGTGCCAGGATATCCCGACACATTTCCAGCGCCAGCTCGACTAAATACATCGACCGGGGAATATCTACGGCAGGTGTACCACTCATATTCGGTGCCATATCTGACATGACAACCTGAACTTTCTGATCGCCAACGCGCTCAAGCAGCGCATTGATCACCGATTCTTCACGAAAATCACCCTGAAGGAAATCGACACCGACAATCGGATCCATAGGCAGGATATCACAGGCAATAACGCGCCCTTTGTTCCCAATTTGCTGTACCACATATTGTGACCAGCCACCGGGTGCAGCACCCAGATCTACCACGGTCATGCCGGGTTTGAAAAGCTTGTCACCCTGTTGTATTTCATCAAGTTTAAACCAGGCGCGCGAACGCAACCCTTTTTTCTGCGCCTGAAGCACATATTTATCGCTAAAGTGTTCCTGAAGCCAGCGGCTGGAGCTGGCCGAACGCTTTTTACCCGTCATAATATTTCCAACTAAATCGTCATCGTAGCGATAAACCTGCACGCAATGGGTTGCGTCGATTTGGTGATATACCCGAGATGGCGGTAGAATGAACCGTTTTCAATCCCTGAGTAAGTAAAAAACTACGATGAATCTAAGTACCAAACAAAAACAGCACCTCAAGGGCCTCGCCCATCCGCTCAAGCCGGTGGTTATGCTGGGTGGCAATGGCCTGACTGAAGGCGTGCTGGCCGAAATCGAGCAGGCTCTGTCGCATCACGAACTGATTAAGGTGAAAATCGCCTCAGAAGATCGTGAAACTAAGCAGCTGATCGTTGAGGCGATCGTGCGTGAAACCGGTGCCAGCAACGTACAGGTGATCGGCAAAACGCTGGTGCTGTATCGCCCGTCTAAAGAGAGCAAGATTTCTCTGCCACGTTAAGTGGGCAAAGAAAGTGCCATGCTCTTACCTCAGATAAAAGGCCGCAATGCGGCCTTTTTCCTTTCTTTACATTGTGCTTTAACGCATTTCAAAGCGTAGCAACATCTTAAAGGTATTCCACCTTCAGGATTTCGTATTCGACATCGCCGCCAGGGGTTTTGATAATCGCCACGTCATCTGCCTCTTTACCCACCAGGCCACGCGCCATCGGTGAATTTACCGAAATCAGATTTTGCTTAAAGTCAGCCTCGTCATCACCCACGATACGATAGGTCGACTCTTCGTCGGTATCGATATTCAGAACCGTTACCGTCGCGCCAAAAATGACCCGGCCGGTTTTCGGCATCTGGGTGACGTCAATCACCTGTGCATTGGAGAGTTTGGCTTCAATCTCCTGAATGCGGCCTTCACAAAAGCCCTGCTCTTCACGTGCGGCATGATATTCCGCGTTCTCTTTCAGGTCGCCATGCTCGCGCGCGTCAGCGATAGAGGCAATAATGCGCGGACGCTTCACGGTTTTCAGCTCGTTCAGCTCTTCGCGCAGTCTTTCTGCGCCTCTTAACGTCATCGGAATCTGATTCATTTAAGCTCCTCGTCATCTATCCTGTTTAACGGTGTCATCCTGACCGGTGACTGCAGAAAAAAGCGTTCTGCGACGCATTAGCCGGTTTTGCAAACAAAAGAATCCTGACCCGGACAGTATTCCAGGCCAGAAAAGGGTTTTGCAATTTGATACGTATTTTACCCCAGAGTTCCCTGCGGGTCATCGTTTACTTTCCACCGTCCAGCGACGTAGTATTGACGGCTTCACCTGCCAGTTACCGCGAGATTATGCGATTTTCACGACTTGTTACCGGATTAACCTGTGCATTTATGCTGCAGGCACAAGCAGCGCCAGTTGATGAATACATGCAGTATCTGCCAGACGGCGCCAATCTGGCGCTGATGGTGCAGAAAGTGGGTGCATCAACCCCGATTATTGATTACCACGGAAAACAGATGGCGTTGCCCGCCAGTACCATGAAGGTAGTGACGGCGCTGGCGGCGTTACTGGAACTGGGCGGAGACTACCGTTTTCAGACCACCTTTGAGACCAAAGGCGCGCTGGTTGATGGCACGCTGAACGGAGATTTAGTGGCGCGTTTTGCTGGCGATCCCACCTTAAGCCGGCAGGATCTGCGCAATATGGTGGCCGGGTTAAAGAAGCAGGGCATCACCCATATTAAAGGCAATCTGGTGATTGATACCTCGGTGTTTGCCAGTCATGACATGGCACCAGGCTGGCCGTGGAACGACCTGACCCAATGCTTCAGCGCCCCGCCGGGTGCGGCTATCGTCGATAAAAACTGTTTCTCTGTCTCGCTCTACAGCGCTAACACGCCGGGCGAGAATGCGTTTGTGCGTATCGCCTCCTATTACCCGGCGCATATGTACAGCCAGGTGCGCACCATTGGCCGCAACAGTGGCGAAGGACAATATTGCGAACTCGACGTAGTGCCGGGTGAGCTGAACCGCTACACCCTGACCGGCTGCATGCGTCAACGTGCCGAACCACTGCCGCTGGCGTTTGCGGTTCAGGATGACGCTGCCTGGGCTGGCGAGATCCTGAAAGCGGAACTGCGTGCGGCAGATATCGATTACAGCGGGCATCTGGTGCGTCAGTCTCTGGTCACCGAGCCGGGCACGGTACTGGCCTCCACCCAGTCGGCACCGTTGCACACGCTGCTGCATACCATGCTGAAGAAGTCTGACAACATGATTGCCGACACGGTGTTTCGCACCATTGGTCATCACTACTTCAACGTGCCTGGGACCTTCCGCGCCGGCCAGGATGCGGTTCGCCGGATCCTGAAAGCCAAAGCCAATATCGACATGGGCAACAGCATTCAGGTCGATGGTTCCGGCCTGTCGCGTCATGACCTGATTTCGCCGCAAACTATGATGCAGGTGCTGCAGTACATTGCGAAAAATGACAGCACGCTGGATTATATCTCGATGCTGCCACTGGCCGGTTATGACGGCACGCTGCAGTACCGCGGCGGACTGCATGAAGCGGGACTGGATGGCAAAGTTTCAGCGAAAACCGGCTCACTGCAGGGGGTTTATAACCTGGCGGGCTTTATCACCACCTCAAGTGGCACCCGAGTCGCCTTTGTACAGTTCCTTTCCGGCTATGCGGTTCCACCGGAAGATCAGCGTACCCGCCGTATTCCGCTGGTGCGTTTTGAGAGCCGGCTCTACCGGGATATTAATCAGAACAACTGATTAAGCAGCGAAAAAAAACGCAGCAGGCGATTAACCTGCTGCGTTTGTTAATAAAGTCTGGCCCCGTCAGCGATGAGACCGAGCCTGCACTGGAAACAGGGGCAGCTCGGAAAAACGCTTAAGCCCATCCCTGACCGTCCGGCCTGTGCGATTACCTGCCTCATCCCTGAAATACGCCCGACGTCGGCCCACGCCTGGCGTTTTTGGGCATGGCACGGGACGCGTCCCTACTCTGCCCCTGTTCCCTGCGCGTCGAGCTTATCTCTTCGGCCGGATTCATCCGGGTCTGGTGATGGCTAAACCCATCAGAAGCGGGTGTTCACACTCATATAGTAAGTACGGCCCGACTCGTTAAAGGTGTTGGCACCGGCACCGTACAGATACGCGCCGGTGTTGGCGTTACCGGTAGTCTGCGCATTGCCTTCGCGGAAGTGGCGCTTATCGAACAGATTGTCGATCCCCACCGTGACGCTGGCATATTTGTTGACGTCATAGGTGCCGCTCATGCCGACCACTGAGTAAGGACTTACCTCATCGGTGGCGCTGCCGGTAACCGGATTGCCTTTATAGTCATACTTTTTCGGCACCTGTTTGCCGTACCAGGTCAGCGTGGTTTGCAGTGACAGATCCTGCGTTGCCTGCCAGCTCAGCGTCGAGTTAAGCGTGTATTCCGGGATCACCGACAGACGATCGCCGGTCTCTTTGTTCTTACTCTGCAGCATGTAGGTGAAGTTATTGTTCCAGCTCACGCTATCTGAGAACGGCACGTTAACCGTCCCTTCCAGCCCTTCCACCACCGCTTTCGGCACGTTTTCCCACTTATAGATGTCGGTCGTTCCGTTCGAGGCGGTGCCGGTTGGCAGCGTGCCGGCCTCGATCTTATTGCGGTAATCGTTGCGGAACCAGGTCAGACCGGCCTGATAGCCTTCATGCTTCCACTCCAGCCCCACCTCTTTATTGATGCTGTTTTCCGCTTTCAAATCGTCATTGCCCATCAGATAACAGGCACCGGCGCTAGAGGCGCAGCCCTGGCCGTTACTGTACAGCAGATAATTAGGGTTGGTCTGATACAGGCTCGGCGCTTTGTAGGCGCGGGCGATGCCCATTTTCAGCGTGAAGTCATCGCCTAATCCCTGTGACAGATTGAGCGACGGGCTCCAGTTGTTACCCGCGATGGAGTGATGATCGAAACGCAGGCCGGGCGTCAGCATGGTGCTGTCGGTCAGTTCAATATTGTCTTCTGCAAACAGTGAGAAGATTTCAGCCTGAGAATAGGGGCTGCGACCGGTGGTGGCGATGCCTGGGATGGAACCATTGCTGGTCGCCTGGGTGGTCGATGACGGGTCTTTCATCCGCTGCTGGTTCCACTCGGTGCCGAAGGTGGCCGTCTGATTGACCAGCCATTCAAACGGAATGCTGACCTCACTGTGCAGCAGTACATCGTCCAGCTGAATGGTATTGAAGTCGCTGTTGGAGAAGATCCCCTCGGTACCACCTGCCAGCCCTTCATTCAGGCGCGAGTTGCGGGTGTTCTCATATTGCGCATAGGTATTGGTACTGATGCCGTTATCCCAGGCACCGGTCCACTTCAGCGAGAAGTTCTGCCGATAAAGGCGATTGGTCTCATCACCGTATTTACTTTTTACCAGCGCGTTGGTGTTGGTGTTCTGTGTATCACCGGCATACAGGTTGCCCTGCCGACTGTAACCGGCACCCAACTCCAGTGCCTGCATCGGCGCAAAAGCCCAGCGCAGTAAGGCATGGACATCTTTATTGACCGAGCCTTCACGGCCAGCCGGATAGGAGCCAGCATAGGAGCCGGTTCGCTGGGCAGCATGCCCTTCATTAATGTCGTACGCGTCGGCCTGGGTTTTTGCCAGTCCGCCATACAGCCGGAAGCTGAAGTCGTCGCCTAACGGCCCTTCGAGGCTAAAATTAGTGCGTCGGGTGGCGCCTTCATCTTTATGCTGCGGTACGTTGTAATAGGCGCTCCACGAGCCGTGCCACTGATTATCCAGCGCTTTTTTGGTGATGATATTCACCACCCCACCAGCCGCGCCGTTACCGTAACGGGCCGCCGCCGGACCGCGAATCACTTCGATATGATCAATCATCTCAGGCGGAACCCAGTTGCTGTCGCCGCGCGTGTCACGCTCGCCGCGCCAGCCCAGACGCACCGAGTTGCGGCTGGTTACCGGCAAGCCATCCACCAGGATCAGGGTGTTTTCCGGCCCCATGCCGCGGATATCGATCTGACGGTTATTCCCACGCTGGCCGCTGGTGGAGTTACCGGTCAGGTTAACGCCGGGCATGGTACGAATGATTTCAGAGACGTCGCGAGCAGGCGGATGTTTTTTGATTTCGTCGGCGGTGATGGTCGACACACCGGGTGCCTGAAGCGTTTGCTCGGCGGCGGTCACCATCATGGTGTTGTCACTGGCGGTATCGGATGCGTTGCTGGTGATGCCCGGGTCAGTAGCAGCTGCTGCTGCGCCGGTAGAAATGAGAGAGGTGGTGACGCCAAGTTCAATCATAATGGCTAACGAAAGCCGGGATAACTTTTTCATTTTTTTATTCCTGGATTGCCAGCGAAAGGCCACTGCCGGCGCGCCGGTGAAAAGGTAAGTACCTTGCCTGCAACGCATTCCAGTTCTCTCCGGACCATCTTCAACAGACCCTCGTCCCGGTCTGAAGCCCGATACGGCAGAGAGGATGCGCGCGCTCCCTGTAGAGCGGAAACACCCTATTGCAAATGAAAATAATTATCAATAGTATTATTCATAACATGCATCACCCCTAATCAAGTGTAGTGATCGACTGATGGCGCGTATGACGTGGTTAAATGAAGTGACCGGCAGTGACGCCTGGTGGCAACAGCAGCAGCAACAGGGCATTCCCTTGATTGAACCCGGCGAAGAGGGCACCTGTCAGGTCACCTTCTTCTGGCGTGATCCCCACGGTGATGAGTCCCACTCGGCGATCCGCCGCGTCTGGATCAACATCACCGGCGTGACCGATCACCATCAGTCCGCCGCCCCCTCCTCCTTAACACGCGTTCCCCATACCGATGTCTGGTGGTGGCAAACCACCCTGCCCGCTGACTGGCGCGGCAGCTATTGCCTGATACCCGATCGCCTGGCCGAGAAATTCGACGGCCAGACTGATATGCAGACGCTGCGTCAATGGTGGAGCGGCAAATTCCCGTCAGCGCAGGCGGACCCGCTCAACCCGTTGCGCAACTGGGCTGGCGGACGCGGCCTGCGGGTTTCACCGCTGCACCTGCCGCAGGCGCCCGTTCAATCGGTGTGGCACGATGTTGATCGCGGCCAGCCGGCGGCTATTCCGTTGCAACCGCTGCAGTGGCGCAGCGAACGACTGGGTAATCAACGCACGGTGTGGCTTTACTGCAGCGGTGAGGCCCCTGCCGCCGACCGCCCGCTGGCGTTATTGCTGGATGGGCAGTTCTGGGCGCAGACCATGCCGATTGCCGGTCCGCTGCGGCAACTCACCGCGGCAGGCGAACTGCCGCCGGCAGTTTATGCGATGATCGACATTATCGATCGCGAACACCGCAGCCGCGAGCTGACCTGTAATGCCGAATTCTGGCTGGCGGTGCAGCACGAACTCCTGCCGCTGATTCAGCAAACCGTCTCCTGTCGGGTGCAGGGCGACAGCACGCTGGTGGCGGGACAAAGTTTTGGCGGACTTTCCGCAGCTTACGCCGCCTTAAGCTGGCCAGAGACCTTTGGTGCCGCCATCAGCCTTTCCGGCTCTTTCTGGTGGCCGGCGCGCGGTAACCCCAACGGCTGGCTACCGCAACAACTACAACAAGGTTTGCTGCAGGCACCGCCGCGCCGCTTTTATCTTGAAGCAGGCCGACGTGAGCGGCTGATTCTGGCAGCAAATCAACAATTTGAGCGTGATTTAATCGCGGCCGGACATCAGGTCTGCTATCAGCAGTTTGAAGGCGGTCACGACGCGCTCTGCTGGCGCGGCGGCCTGCTGGCCGGATTAAAAGCAATGTGGCAATACCCGTAATTCGCCTATTGCCCCTCTTTCACACCCGAGGCCGATCGCGGTCAGCGGCGACGTGCAGGATCAGGGCGATATCTCGCCTGGATAGCACGGGCAGGAGACCAACATGCAACATCTCAATCCGTTCGACGATCCGCAGCAGGATTGTCATGTACTGATCAATAACCAGCAACAGTACAGCTTATGGCCCGCCTTCCGGGCGATTCCGTCTGGCTGGCAGCCGGTATTTGGTCCCCAGCCACAGGCGATCTGCCTCAGCTGGCTGAATGAAAACTGGCACGATATCCGCCCGGTCACCGCCAGCCGGAGTGACGATGTCTGAGATCACCATGAACCCGAATCTGACTGAACAGAAAACGTTACCGCTGGTTGCCGCTCAGCCCGGCATCTGGATCGCAGACCAGTTATCCCCACACGCCAATGCTTACGCGGTGGCGCATTTTGTCGAACTGCGCGGCGCGCTCAACAGTGCGCTGCTGGCCAAAGCTATCGTTGCCGGCATGCAGGAAGCGGATACGCTGAATATGGCGTTTGGCGAGCAGGACGGTGAACCACAGCAGTGGCCTGCGCCGCAGCACTTTGCTGAGCCGCAGGTGATTGACCTGCGCAATTCGGCCGATCCGGTCGCCGCGGCTCGTGCGCTGATGCAGCAGGATATGTCTGGTGACCTGCGGGTGATCAGCGGCGCGCCGCTGTACCACCACAGCCTGCTGCGGCTGGGTGATGAGCACTGGTACTGGTATCAGCGTTATCACCATCTGGTGGTCGATGGCTTCAGCTTTACCGCCCTGACCCGCCGTATCGCCAATCTCTACAGCGCCTGGCAGCGTGATGAAACGCCTGAGCCGACCCCGTTTACGCCATTCAGTGAGGTGGTGGAAGAGTATCAACGCTACCAGCAATCTGCTGGCTGGCAGCGTGATGCGCAGTTCTGGCGCGAAAAAGGCGCACAGCTTCCCGCGCCCGCGTCGCTCTCCGACCAGCCGCTGGCGGGCCAGAGTGCCAGTACCGATCTGCTACGTCATAGTGTTGCGCTGGACAGCAATAACTTTCAGGCCCTGCTGGCGCATACCCAGCAGCAGCAGCTCAGCGCGGCCGACACCGCCATTGCGCTGGTCTCGCTGTGGCTGTCGCGTCTCAGCGGGCAAAACGACTTTGCCGCCGGTTTCATCTTTATGCGCCGCATCGGTTCAGCCGCGCTGTGTGCCACCGGCCCGGTAATCAATGTGCTGCCGATGGCGATACACAACGATCCGGCCCAGCCGCTGAGCGCACTGGCAGCGCGCCTGGCGGGTGAAATAAAAAAAATGCGTCGTCATCAGCGCTACGATGCCGAGCAGGTGCAGCGCGATCTGGGCCGCCTCGGCGACAGCGATCCGCTCTACGGACCGGTGATCAACCTCAAGATGTTTGATTACCAGCTCGACTTTGCCGGCATTGAAGGCGTGACGCATCAGCTCGCCTCCGGCCCGGTACGCGATCTGGAGATTGCGATCTACCTGAGCGAACAGGGCGACCTGACGCTGGAGCTGCTGGCGAACGCCCAGCGCTACAGCGAAGCAATCCTCAGACAACACGCCAGCCGCGTTGATCTGCTGCTGTCGCAGCTGGCCGCCGATCCCGATCGCCCGTGTGGCGAGCTGGATATGCTGACGCCGGCTGAACATCAGCAGTTAGCCACCCTTAATCAGACGGCGATGCCGCTGCCGGCAGAAACGCTGAGCAGCCTGCTGTTAAGCCAGGCGCTGCGTACCCCGCTGGCCCCGGCGCTGGCGGATGAGGCCCATCAGCTTACTTATCAACAGATGCAGCAGCAGGTGGCGGCGCTGGCGCAGCAGCTGATTGCACAGGGAGTGATGCCGGGCGATATTGTTGCCGTCGCTCTGCCGCGATCGATCTTCCTGTCGCTGGCGCTGCAGGCCATCGTCAGCGCGGGTGCCACTTACCTGCCGCTCGATACCGGCTATCCCGACGATCGTCTGCAGATGATGCTGGAAGACGCCGCGCCGAAAACGCTGGTCACCTGTCATCAGCTGGCCGGACGACTGGCCGCCCTTACGCCGATCACGCCGCTGTTTTATGACGCGCTGTTAACCCCGAACAGGTCAGAGATCGGCCAGCAGCCACGCCCGCAGGATGGCGCTTACATTATCTATACCTCCGGCTCAACCGGTCGGCCAAAAGGAGTGCTGGTCAGCCATCAGGCGATCGTTAACCGCCTGCTGTGGATGCAGGATCACTATCCACTCGGCAGCAGTGATGTGGTATTGCAGAAAACCCCGAGCAGCTTCGATGTCTCTGTCTGGGAGTTCTTCTGGCCGCTGATGGTCGGCGCACAGCTGGTGATGGCCCCACCGGATGCCCATCGCGATCCGGAGGCGCTGCAACAGCTGTTTGCCCGCTATCGCGTTACCACCACTCACTTTGTGCCGTCGATGCTAGCGGCCTTTGTCGCCACGCTACAGGATGCGGACGCCGTAGCACGTTGCGCCAGCCTGCGCCAGGTGTTCTGCAGCGGCGAAGCGTTACCGGCTGAGCTATCACGCCAGTGGCAAACGCTGACTCAGGTCGCGCTGCACAATCTCTACGGTCCGACCGAAGCAGCGGTCGACGTCAGCTATTACCCGGCATCGGGTGAGGAACTGGCGGCGGTCGAAGGTGCCAGCGTACCGATTGGCTTCCCGGTCTGGAACACCGGTTTACGGATTCTGGATGCCCGTCTGCAACCAGTGCCGCCTGGCGTGGCTGGCGATCTCTATCTGACCGGCGTGCAGCTGGCGCATGGCTATCTTGATCGCCCTGACCTGACCGCCAGTCGTTTTGTCGCTGACCCCTATGGCGACGGCAGCCGGATGTACCGTACCGGCGATGTCGCGCGCTGGCTGGCCAATGGCGCAGTCGAATATCTCGGCCGCAGCGACGACCAGCTTAAAATCCGCGGACAGCGGATTGAACTGAATGAGATCGATCATGCCCTGGCTGCCCTGCCCGGCGTGGAGCAGGCGGTGACGCACGCCCTGGTGCTGGGCGGCGCAGACCACCAGCAAGGGGATGCGCGCCAGCTGGTCGGCTATGTGGTGGCGGATCAGCCGATTGATGCCGCAGCGATGCGTCAGGCGCTGGCGACGCAACTGCCTGCGCACATGGTACCGGTCGCTATTGTCCAGCTGGCGGCGTTGCCGCTCAGCAGCAACGGCAAGCTGGATCGTAAAGCGTTGCCGCTGCCGCAGACACAGACAGCGGAAGCGGGTCGGGACCCGCATCCGGGACTGGAAACCACCCTGGCGCAGGCGTTCGCCATGCTGCTGGAGCGGGAGTCGGTCAGCGCGCAGGATGACTTCTTCGCCCTCGGCGGCCACTCGTTACTGGCGATGCGGCTGGCGGCACAGCTGCGTCGTCGCCTCAATCAGCCGGTGTCGGTCGGCCAGATTATGATCGCCTCCACGGTGGAAAAACTGGCAGCCTTGCTGAGCAGTGAATCGGCTGAGGCCAGCCGTGCCGGCTTTGAAGCGGTGCTGCCGCTGCGGCGCGGCAGCGGGCCGACGCTGTTCTGCTTCCATCCGGCTTCAGGTTTTGCCTGGCAGTTCAGCGTGCTGCAACGCTATCTCGATGCACGCTGGTCGCTGATTGGCATTCAGTCGCCAGACCTCGCCAGCCCGCTCAATCAGGCAACGCATCTCGATGCGGTGTGTGAGGCGCACCTGGCGACGATACGCCAGCAGCAGCCGCACGGTCCTTACTATTTCCTCGGCTATTCGCTGGGCGGGACACTGGCGCAGGGTATCGCGGCGCGGCTGGAAGCCGCAGGCGAAACCGTTGCCTTCCTCGGCCTGCTGGATACCTGGCCACCAGAGACGCAGAACTGGGATGAGAAGCGCGGGGAAAACGTGCTGGATCCGGCGGTACTGGCAGAGGTTAACCGGGAGCGCGAGCAGTTTATTGCAGCACAGCGCCAGCAGGCGGGAGAAGGGATGGAGGCGCTGTTTACCACCATCGAAGCCAACTACGCCAGCTCGGTGCGACTGCTGGCCACGGCCCGCAGCGCACGCTTCAACGGCCGGGCGACCCTGTTCCTGGCGGAACAGACGCAACAGCCCGGTCAGGATGCCGGTCGCGCCTGGTCACCTTACGTTGCTGAACTGGACATATGGCCGCTGGATTGCGCCCACGTCGAGATTATTTCGCCGCGAATATTTGAACAGATTGGGCCGCGCCTGCAGCAATTGCTGGCGACGTTTTAATCCCCGACCGACTCGCGCCTTCCCCCCGGGGAAGGCCGAATCAGCTGGCTGCGCGCCCCAGCGGCACAATCATCGGGGTGTGCGCCACCGGATCGTCAACAATCATGCAGCGCAGACCGTAAATGGTTTCAATCAGCGCCGGCGTCACGATGTCGGCCGGTTTACCTTCGGCAATAATCTTACCGTCCCGCATAGCGATCAAATGGCTGGCGTAGCGGCACGCCTGATTGAGGTCGTGCAGCACCACCACCAGCGTCCGGCCATGCTGTTGATTCAGATCCTGCATTAACTCCAGCAGCTCGATCTGATGGGCAATATCCAGCCAGGTGGTGGGTTCATCGAGTAACAGCAGTGGCGTTTGCTGCGCCAGCACCATCGCAATCCAGACCCGCTGCCGCTGACCGCCGGACAAGGTATCGACCTGCTGCTGTGCCAGATCGGCCACGCCGGTCGCCAGCATCGCCTGCTGCACCGCCACTTCATCTTCCTGACGCCAGCGGCCAAACAGCGGCTGGTGAGGATAACGCCCGCGCGCCACCAGCTCACTGACGCTGATGCCGGCCGGAGCACTGGAGCTTTGCGGCAGCAGCCCGAGCCGACGCGCCACCTCTTTGGTGGCATAGTGGGCAATCGCATTACCATCCAGCAATACCTCGCCCTGTAAAGGCGATGCCAACCGGCTTAGGGTGCGCAGCAGCGTCGATTTACCACAGGCGTTGGGGCCGATAATCACCGTCAGCTCCCCGTCAGGGATTGTCACCGAGAGATTCTCCGCCACGATTTTTTTGTCATAGCCGAGCGTCAGTGCGTTGCCCTGCAAACGTGTCGTTACTGTCATTGGCGTCGCGCCTCCCGCACCAGTAGAGCAATCAGATAAAGTCCGCCCAGGCTCACGGTAATCACACCAACCGGCAGTTGATAGGGCAGGAAAAAGTGCTGCGCGGCGTAGTCAGCGGCGGTTAACAGCAGTGCGCCACATAATGCCGCCAGCGGTAATGCGCCTTTGATTCCGCCGCACAGCCGTCGGGCGATTTGGGGTGCCAGCAGCGCAATAAACGAGATCGGCCCGACCAGCGCGGTCGAGGCCGCCGTCAGGATCACCCCGGTCAGCATCAGCAGAATGCGGCTGCGCTCAACCGCTATGCCAAGCGCGCAGGCGGTGTCATCGCCCATCTCCAGTAGTCGCATGCGCCGCGCCAGCAGTGCGGTTGCCAGCAGCGCCAGCAGCAGCACGGTGATAACCGGCGTGGTTTTCGCCCAGCTGATGCCGTTCAGTGAGCCGGCGCTCCACAGGCCAGCGCTCAGTGCCGCCTCGAGTGAGGCGCTGATGATCAGCCAGCTGTTAAGCGCCATCAGCAGCGCACGCACGCTGATGCCGACAATGATCAGCCGAAACGTCTCGACGCCGTTGCGCCAGCTAAACAGCCAGACCACGCCCGCCGTCAGCAATCCGCCGATCAGCGCCGCCAGCGTCATGCCTTCCATGTTCTGCTGGAACAGCACCAGCGCCACCAGCACTCCGCTGTAGGCACCGGTATTGAAACCGAGAATATCCGGACTGCCGAGCGGATTGCGCAGCAGCGATTGAAAAATTGCGCCGCTTACGCCGAGCGCGGCACCAATCAGCAGCGCCATCATCACCCGCGGCAGACGCCACTCCAGCACGATCAGCTGGATATTGCGCGCCGCCTCGCCGTTGAACACCTGCCATAGCTGGGCAGCGGTGATCGGCAAAGTGCCGCGCGTCACGCCGAGAAAAGCCAGTGCCAGACACGCCAGCAGCAGCCAGAAGGCATTAATCGTTACGCGTCTCATACCGCACCTCTGCCGATCTTGCGGCGCACCAGCACAATCAGCATCGGCGCGCCGAGAATCGCGGTCACAATCGACACGCGTAGCTCACCCGGCACCAGCACCCGGCCGAGAATATCAGCCGCCAGCAGCAGACAGGGCGTGATGAGAATGGTGCCAGGCAGCATCCAGCGATGATCGTTGCCGAACAGCCAGCGTGCCAGATGCGGCGTCATTAATCCGACAAAGGCAATCGGCCCCACTGCGGCAGTGGCGGCGCCGCTCAGCAGGGCGATCGCCAGCAGCCCAATAAGCTGGGTGCGGGCAACGCGGGTACCGAGCGCGGTTGCCATATCACCGCCCATGCTGAGACTGTTGAGCGAGCGTGCCAGCAGCAGCGCCAGCAGGCTGCCAATCGCCACCGCAGGAAAGGTGGTGCGCAGCATGGCGAAATTACGGATATCCAGCGAACCGCTGTGCCAGAAACGCAGATGATCGTAGATGTCAGGGTTAAGCAGCGATAAGCCAGAGGTTAAGCCCTCTAACACCGCGCCCAGCGCCACCCCGGCCAGCGTCAGACGTACCGGATTAACCCGTCCACCACCGATAGCGCCGGTCAGCGCCACCAGCAACGACGCCAGCAGCGCCCCGCTAAAGGCAAAGCCCAGCCAGTCGGCCGGCGAATCGGCACCGAACAGCGCAATGCCCAGCACCACCGCGAAGCCAGCCCCGGCATTAATACCCAGAATACCGGGATCGGCCAGCGGATTGCGCGTCAGGCTTTGCATCAGCGCGCCCGCCACGCCGAGGCCAACACCCGCCAGCAGCCCGGCCAGGGTGCGCGGCAGTCGGGCGTCACGCACAATAATGCAGTTCGCGCTGGAGCAGTCGGTCAGCAGCGCCTGGCTGACATCATGAAAGGCAATGGATTTGGCACCCAGCATCAGGCTAAGCGCGAAGAGCAGCAACAGCAGCATCCCTGAACCTGCTATTACATGGAATTGACGCATAACGTTTAAACCTTCACGAATTCAATGGCATCGCAGCGGATACCTTTATGATAATGATACTTGTTATCGTTCTTACGCGTTTTTTGTATGTTACCATGACTCGTAAACTCAATGACGAGGAAAATGGGTGCAAAAAGGCGACGTTATGAACAAACCCTCCCACTTTATCGATCTCAGCCTGCTGAAAACCCATCCCGCCTTCCGCGCCGTGTTTATCGCCCGATTTATCTCTATCGTCGCGCTTGGCATGCTGGCTGTCGCGGTACCGGTACAGATTCAACAGCTGACGCAATCCCCGCTGCTGGTCGGACTGGCGGTCACGCTGGCCGGTGCCGGCATGTTTATCGGCCTGCTGACCGGTGGCGTGCTGGCCGATCGCTACGAACGCCGACGCCTGATTTTATTTGCCCGTTCCACCTGCGGCCTCGGTTTTGTCGCGCTGTGTGTCAATGCCCTGCTGCCCGCGCCCTCGGTGATCGCGGTATTTGTGCTGGGCCTGTGGGATGGCTTTTTTGGTGCGATTGGCGTCACCGCTCTGCTGGCTGCCACGCCGGCGCTGGTGGGGCGCGAAAATATCATGAAAGCGGGCGCTATCACCATGCTGACGGTTCGCTTTGGCGCTATCCTGTCGCCGGCGATTGCCGGCCTGGTGATCGCCCATGCTGGCGTGGCCTGGAACTACGGTCTGGCGGCGATCGGCACCTTGCTGACGGTGCTCACCCTGCTGCGACTGCCGACGCTTGCGCCGCCACCGCAACCGCGTGAACATCCGCTGACCGCGTTATCCGCCGGGATTGGTTTTCTGTTCGCCAGCCCGATCGTCGGCATGGCCGCGCTGGTTGGCGCGCTGGTCACCTTAGCCAGTGCGGTGCGGGTGCTCTACCCGGCGCTGGCTCCGCACTGGCAGGTCGGACTGGAGCAGCTGGGGCTGATGTATGCCGCCGTTCCACTTGGGGCGGCGGTCGGTGCCTTAACCAGTGGCCGGCTGGCGCAGTCGTCGCAGCCGGGCCGATTGATCCTGGCCAGCGCCATTGCCGCCTTTGTGGCGCTGGGCCTGTTCAGCCTGATGCCGTGGTTCAGCCTGAGTCTGGTCTGCCTCGCCGCGTTTGGTTATTTCAGTGCTATTAACAGCCTGGTGCAGTATGCCCTGATCCAGACGCTAACGCCGGATGCGCTGCTTGGGCGGATCAACAGCCTGTGGACGGCGCAGAATGTTACCGGTGATGCGCTTGGCGCGGCGATGATCGGGGCGATGGGGTCACTGCTGCCGCCGCAGCAGGCGGCAGGCCTGCTGGGTCTGGCCGCCACCGTGCTGGGTGTTGTGATGTGGCTGCTGATGGCGCGTTTGCGCCGTTATCAACCGCCTGCACCCGGGCAGGCGGAAACATCATCATGATTTAACGAACAGCGCCTCCAGTCGGTTCAGCAGATTGCTGGCGCTGTAGTAATCCAGACGGAAGGTATCCAGCCCCAGCGCGTAGACCGCTTTGCTACGCACCGCCGGAGTCTGGGCCAGGAAAGGATTCTTCATCACCTGCTCTGCGGTTTTCGGTTCGGCGGCAAACAGCAGATACGAGTGTCCATTCAGCCCGGCAGCCAGATTTTCCCCTGACAGCTGAATGATGTCTTTACGCTGCCCCATGCTGTGACCGTGCTGCATGTCGGCAGGTGGCGTGGCCAGGGTGAATCCCAGCTGTTGCAGCAATTTCCCCTGCGCGGACGCCTCAGTCCACAGATTAACTGCGCGACCGTCACCGTTCCAGACCATGGCGGAAACCGGCTGCGGCGGCAGCGTCAACGCTGAGCGGAGCGCTTTTTCACGCGCATCGAACGCGCTTATCCGGGCAGCGGCTTGTGTTTCATGGCCGGTTGCCTCGCCCAGCAGCGTCACCAGCTGCTGCCAGCTTTTATCGTCGTAGTTGATCACCAGCACCGGCGCGATGGCGGTCAGCTGATCGACCAGTTTGATCGCTGAGTCATTGCCGGTGGCACTGACCACAATCAGGTCCGGCGCTTCCGCCGCAATCGCTTCGGCATTTGGCTCGCCAATATAGAGACGTTTTACGCCGCGCTGTTTTGCCGCCTCGCCCCACTGACGGAAGAACCCTTGCCCATCGGCCAGCCGGCTGTTGGGTGCCGTTGCGCCGCTGGCGATCACCGGCGCATCAATCGCCAGAAGCGAGCCGGTCAGGGTGACGCTGGTCGAGACAATGCGGGTCGGCGCCTCTGATAGCGTCACACTGCCTTTCGCGCCCGCCACCGTGCGCGGCCAGCCGTTCTGTGCCGCCACTGCAAAGCTGATACAGAAGAAAAACAGCGCTATCGCCGCCTTTACACCACGTTTAGTCATAAATTTCAGTCCACTTTTATACTGGCTATTTGCCCTGCTGTTTGTGCTGATTTAGCAGGAAAACGCAGCCGAAACACCGCGTATTTATTGACACTTCCGGCTAATCAACGTAGGTTACTGGGCCACAATACAAATGATAATCATTATTAATTATCTTATCATTTATAGGTGAAAATTATGGTGGAATCGTTGACGTTTGAACATCCCTTGTTGCAGGATTTCTCCGCGTTGTGCCGCGGCTTCCTGTTTACTTCTCCCTGGAAAAGCCTGACCACGCAAGGCTGCTTCACCACGCTGACCACCCCGGTAACCGCAGGTGAGACACTGACAGGGGATTTTCAGCAACAATTGCAGCACCATTTTGCCTCAGCCAGAAAACAGGGCATTACTCACCCTATTCTGGTGGGTGCGATCCCGTTTGACGTCAATCAGCCATCGGCACTGTTTATCCCCGAATCGTATCAGACCTTTAACCGCGACGATCTGCATGCGGTTACCTTACCACCCGAAGCCACTTTGCCGCAGGTGCGTCGCCGCACGGCGGTGCCGGATCATGCTAATTTCACCAATATGGTAGCGCAGGCAGTAGCCGCAACGCAGCGTGGCGATCTGGATAAAGTGGTGCTGTCGCGGCTGATGGATATCACGGCTGAACAGCCGGTGGATACCGCGGCGCTGATGCAGCGCATCGTGGCGCAGAACCCTAACAGCTATCACTTTCATCTGCCGCTGCCGGAAGGGGGTGCGCTGGTCGGGGCCAGCCCGGAATTAATGATCCGCAAACAGGGACGGGATTTCAGCTCCTGTCCGCTGGCCGGTTCGGCCCGCCGTGATGCCGATCCGCAGCGTGACCAGGCCGCAGGTGAGAGCCTGATGCGCTCGGATAAAGATCGCCATGAACATCAGCTGGTAACCGATGCGATGCGCCACACGCTGCAGCCGCGCAGCCGGATGCTGTCGGTGCCGGAGGTGCCGTCGCTGATCACCACCGCAACCTTATGGCATCTCGCCACCCTGATTAAGGGTGAAGTGCTCGACCCGCGCGAAAATGCGCTGTCGCTGGCCTGCCTGCTGCATCCAACGCCGGCACTGAGCGGCTTCCCGCATCAGAGCGCCCAGCAGCTGATACAGCAACTCGAACCGTTTGAGCGCCAGCTGTTTGGCGGCATCGTCGGCTGGTGCGATGACCAGGGCAATGGCGAATGGGTGGTGACGATTCGCTGCGGCACGGTCAATGGGCCACGCGTGCGGCTGTTTGCTGGCGCGGGCATCGTTGCTGACTCCCAACCAGAATCAGAATGGCGTGAAACCGGCGTCAAACTTGACACCATGCTTCGCGCTTTTGGACTGCAATAAAGGACCCTGTATGACCATTTCCTACAGCCGCTGGCCTGACGATCTGGCCGCGCGTTACCGCGAAAAAGGCTACTGGCTCGATCTGCCGATGACCGATATCCTCGAACGCCACCAACAGAGCGACAGCGTGGCGGTGATTGATGGCGATCGGCAGTTCAGCTACCGTCAGCTGGCCCGCTTAAGTGACAATCTGGCAGCAGCGTTGCAGCGTCGTGGCCTCAAATCGGGAGATACCGCGCTGGTGCAGCTCGGCAACGTGGCCGAATTTTACCTGACGCTGTTTGCGCTGTTTAAAATTGGCGTCGCGCCGGTTAACGCGCTGTTCAGCCATCAGCGTACTGAGCTGACGGCGTACGCCAGCCAGATTTCGCCGCGCCTGCTGATTGCCGATCGCAGCCATACGCTGTTTGCTGATGACAGTTTTATCAGCCAGCTGTGCCACGATCATACCCAGCTGCAGCAGGTGGTCCTGCGTGGTGATGCTCAGGCTGAAAACAGCCTTGAAAGCCTGCTGGCCGAACCGGCAGGTGATTTCGTTGCGACGCCGACCGCCGGTGATGAAGTGGCTTTTTTCCAGCTCTCCGGCGGCAGCACCGGCACGCCGAAACTGATCCCGCGCACCCATAACGACTACTATTACAGCATCCGCGAAAGTGACGTTATCTGTGGGGTGACCGCCGACACCCGTTATCTGATCGCCCTGCCCGCTGCGCATAATTTTCCGATGAGCTCACCGGGCGCGCTGGGGGTCTTCTACGCGGGCGGACAGGTTATTCTGGCAGCCGATCCCAGCGCTACGCTCTGCTTCCCGCTGATTGAAAAGCATCAGGTAACCGATACCGGTCTGGTCCCGCCAGCCGTTAGTCTGTGGCTGCAGGCGATTCAGGAATGGGGCAGCAATGCCGCACTGGCTTCGCTGCAACGCATTCAGGTCGGTGGCGCGAAGCTGGGCGAGACCCTGGCGGCACGTATTCAGTCTGAGATAGGCTGCAAACTGCAGCAGGTGTTTGGCATGGCAGAAGGCCTGGTGAACTACACCCGGCTCGATGATGATGAAACCACCATTCTGACCACCCAGGGCCGCCCGATCTCGCCGGATGATGAAGTGTGGGTGGCCGATGAACAGGGTAATCCGCTGCCGACCGGCGCCATTGGCCGTCTGATGACGCGCGGGCCTTATACTTTCCGCGGCTACTACAACAGCCCGGAACACAATGCCGCCAGCTTCGATTCACAGGGCTTTTACTGCTCTGGCGATCTGATTGAGATCACCCCGCAAGGCAACATCATTGTTCAGGGGCGTGAGAAAGATCAGATCAACCGCGGCGGCGAAAAGATCGCGGCGGAAGAGATCGAGAACCTGCTGCAACGCCATCCTGATGTGATCCACGCAGCACTGGTGTCGATGAACGATGAATTGATGGGTGAGAAGAGCTGTGCCTTCATCGTGGCGCGTCAGCCGGTGAAACCGGTAGCGCTGCGTCGTCACCTGCGTGAACTTGGGGTCGCGGAATTCAAACTGCCCGACCGTATTACCTGCGTAGATGCCCTGCCGCTGACCCACGTCGGCAAGGTGGATAAAAAACGTCTGCGCCAACAACTTGCCGATCAACAAGCGCAAGCCTGACCTGTCCGGAGATTTTTCTATGGCCATTCCAAAACTGACCTCTTATCCGCTGCCAGCCGCCACTGAATTGCCGACCAACAAGGTAAAATGGGCACTGGAGTCGGGCCGTGCGGCGCTGCTGATCCACGATATGCAGCGTTATTTCCTCAACTTCTGGGGCGAGAATAGCCCGCTGGTGGAGCAGGTCGTCGACAACATTGCCCGCCTGCGCCACTACTGTAAAGCGCAGGGGATTCCGGTGTTCTATACCGCGCAGCCGAATGCGCAGAGCGATGAAGATCGTGCGTTGCTCAACGACATGTGGGGTCCGGGCCTGAATAAGCACCCCGATCAGCAGAAGATCGTGGACGCGCTGGCACCGGATGCCGACGATCATGTGCTGACCAAATGGCGCTACAGCGCCTTCCATCGCTCGCCGCTTGAGTCGATCCTGCAGGAGATGGGCCGCGATCAGCTGATCATTACCGGCGTCTATGCCCATATCGGCTGCCTGACCACCGCCACCGACGCATTTATGCGCAACATTCAACCGTTTATGGTGGCCGATGCGCTGGCGGATTTCAGCCGCGATGAGCATATGATGGCGCTGACCTACACCGCTGGCCGCAGTGGTAAAGTGGTGATGACCGCCGACCTGATGCCGCTGCCGCTGAGCAAAGACGATCTGCGTGCGCTGATCCTGCCGCTGCTGGAAGATGACGACGTGCCGGAAGATGATGAAAACCTGATCGATTACGGTCTGGATTCGGTGCGGGTGATGGCGCTGGCGGCGCGCTGGCGTCAGGTGCACAGCGACATCGACTTTGTCAGCCTGGCCAAAAATCCGAGCATAGATGGCTGGTGGGCCTTGCTGTCCCGGGAGCCTGCGCAATGAGCCATTCGTTTGACTTCAGCGAAAAAATTGTCTGGATAACCGGTGCCGGCCAGGGGATTGGCTATCATACCGCGCTGGCGTTTCATCAGGCGGGTGCGCAGGTCGAAGCTTTCGATCAGCGTTTTCACGGCCACGACTATCCGTTTCCCTGCCATACGCTGGACGTGTCCGATCCTGATCAGGTGAGTTCGCTCTGCCAGCGTCTGCTGGCGACGCAGCCGCGTATTGATGTGTTGGTGAACGCGGCCGGTATCCTGCGAATTGGCGCTACCGATGAGCTGTCGTTCACCGACTGGCAGGCCTGCCTTAACGTTAATGCCGGTGGCGCGTTCAACCTGTTTCAGCAAACCCTGCCGGTGTTCCGGCAGCAGCGGGCGGGCGCGATTGTCACCATCGCCTCCAACTCAGCGCACGCACCGCGGATTGGCATGTCCGCCTATGGTGCCTCAAAAGCCGCCCTGCGCAGCCTCTGCCTGACGGTGGGTCTGGAGATGGCGCCGTATGGCGTTCGCTGCAATATCGTCTCACCCGGCTCAACCGATACCGATATGCAGCGCAGCCTGTGGCATACGCCGACCGGTGAGCAGGAGATGATCGCGGGCTTCCCGGACCAATTCAAACTCGGTATTCCGTTAGGAAAGATCGCACAGCCGCAGGAAATTGCCGCTAACGTGCTGTTCCTCGCCTCCGATCTTGCCAGCCACGTCACCTTACAGGATATTGTGGTGGATGGCGGTGCAACCCTGGGAGCCTGATAATGTCAGCGATCTGGAAACGATCTATCGATCTTACTGCCCTGAATGCGCTGGGTGAGAACTCGCTGGTGGCACATCTGGGGATCATTTTTACCGTAATCGGTGATGATTATCTGGAAGCGACCATGCCGGTCGATGCCCGAACGCATCAGCCTTTTGGCCTGCTGCACGGTGGCGCGTCCGTGGTACTGGCGGAGTCAATGGGATCGGTTGCGGGCTATCTGGCCGTTGAGGAAGGCAGCAGCGTGGTGGGCGTGGAAGTGAATGCCAGCCATCATCGTGCGGTATCAAGCGGTGTGGTACGCGGAATTTGTCGTCCGCTGCATCTGGGTAAGCGCAGCCAGAGCTGGCAGATTGAGATTCGTAACGGTCGCGATCAGCTGTGTTGCAGCGCCCGGCTGGGCGTGGCGGTAATGAGCTAACAACGGTGTGATGCTCCCCTTTCAGGATGAAAAGGGAGCATCGCGCATCAGCGGTGAGCCGGTGATGCGCGCAGAGCGTTAGCGCTGATAGATAATTTCGACGCCTTCGTCGTCTTCATCATCCCAGTCTTCATCCCACTCTTCATCTTCCACTTCAACCGCGTTTTCAATGGCTTCTTTGTGGTAATCATCCCACATGAACTCCACTTTCTCCGGCTGTTTCTCTTCGAGCTCGGCTTCTTTCGGGTTGGCGTTGATGAAGCTCATCACGTCCCAGCAGAGTTCGTTGACACCGGTACGGCTGGCAGCCGAGATCAGGTAATACTTCCCTTCCCAGCCCAGCGCGTCAGCAATCGCTTTAGCGCGTGACTGCGCTTCTTCTTCGCTCAGCAGGTCAATTTTATTGAACACCAGCCAGCGCGGCTTGTTGAACAGCTTATCGCTGTATTTTTCCAGCTCGCCGAGAATGATGCGCGCGTTTTCAATCGGATCGCTTTCATCGATAGGATCGATGTCGATCAGGTGCAACAGCACGCGGCAACGCTCGAGGTGCTTCAGGAAGCGAATACCCAGACCCGCGCCTTCGGCTGCGCCTTCGATCAGGCCAGGGATATCGGCCACCACAAAGCTCTGCTCGCTGTCCATACGGACCACGCCAAGGCTCGGGACCAGAGTGGTAAACGGATAGTCCGCCACTTTCGGTTTGGCTGCCGAGACGGCACGGATAAAGGTCGATTTACCGGCGTTTGGTAAGCCCAGCATCCCGACGTCGGCCAGCAGCATCAGCTCCAGCTGCAGGTCGCGTTTTTCACCGGGCGTACCCATGGTTTTCTGACGCGGACTGCGGTTAACCGACGATTTGAAGCGGGTATTGCCCAGGCCATGCCAGCCGCCTTTGCCGACCATCAGTTTCTGGCCGTGGCGCGTCATGTCGCCTAAGGTCTCACCGGTGCCCTGGTCGATCACCCGGGTGCCGACCGGCACTTTCACCACAATATCTTTGCCGCGTTTGCCGGTACAGTCACGACTCTGGCCGTTCTGCCCACGCTCGGCGCGGAAAGACTTTTCGAAACGATAATCGATCAGGGTGTTAAGGTTTTCGTCAGCGATCAGGTAAACGTCACCGCCGTCACCACCATCACCCCCGTCCGGGCCGCCTTTCGGGATATATTTTTCGCGGCGGAAGCTGACGCAACCATTACCGCCATCGCCGGCGACGACCAAAATTGTCGCTTCATCAACAAACTTCATTTTCTATCTCCGTCACACAATCGTCTGCAGCACTCTGCAAACGGGTCCGCCAGGGTCTTCTGCGCTGACCAGCGGCGGATAAATCAGGATTGGCTTTCGCCAGTGCGTACATAAAGTGTACAGCAATCTTTTGTGATGCGTTACCTTCACGGCAACCGAGCGCAGAATGTAAAAAGCCCCGCAGCAGTTGCGGGGCCTTTAATTCGTGCGTTCAGACGTTAAACGTCTGCGTCACGACAACCTTACTCAGCAACGATGCTGATGTATTTACGGTTGTTCGGACCTTTGATTTCGAATTTTACTTTGCCGTCTGCGGTAGCAAACAGGGTGTGGTCACGACCACAACCTACGTTGTTACCGGCGTGGAATTTGGTGCCACGCTGACGAACGATGATGCTACCCGCCAGAACGGATTCACCACCAAAACGTTTTACACCCAGACGTTTTGCGTTGGAGTCACGACCATTTCGAGTCGAACCACCAGCCTTTTTATGTGCCATTTGTCAGATCTCCTCTTAGGCAGTGATGCCAGTGATTTTCACATCAGTGAACCACTGACGGTGGCCTTGCTGCTTACGGTAGTGTTTACGACGACGAAACTTAACGATCTTAATTTTCTCGCCACGACCATGAGCAACAACTTCCGCCTTGATCATACCGCCTGAAACCAGTGGCGCGCCGATTTTCACGTCTTCGCCATTGGCAATCATCAGAACCTGGTCAAACTCAATGGTTTCACCGGTTGCGATGTCCAGCTTTTCCAGGCGAACGGTCTGACCTTCGCTTACTCGGTGTTGTTTACCACCACTTTGGAAAACCGCGTACATATAAAACTCCGCTTCTGCGCTTGCCTTTTAGTTCATCAGGCGGCGCGCTAAATATTCACAATAGGGCGCGAATTCTACGCAAAACTCCAGGAGAAGACAAGAGCACTTTGCACTCTCTTGCAGAAAAAAAACACAGGCCGAACGCAAACGTTCCTCAACCAGAAAATTCAAGTACAATCAGTAACAGATTACCTGAACGCTGGCTGGGTAAAAGCACTTACCATGGCAGAGAAACGAGTCATAGCTGAAAAGACGAATGAACTTAGAACAGATTAATGAATTAACCGCACAGGATATGGCTGCCGTTAACCAGACCATCCTCGACCAGCTGAATTCAGATGTCTCGCTCATCAACCAGTTGGGCTATTACATCATCAGTGGTGGGGGCAAGCGTATCCGCCCCATGATCGCCGTGCTATCCGCACGCGCCATGGGTTACAAGGGCGATCTGCACGTTACCAATGCGGCGCTGATCGAATTTATCCATACCGCCACGCTGTTGCATGACGATGTGGTGGATGAATCCGATATGCGTCGTGGCAAAGCCACCGCCAATGCGGCGTTCGGCAATGCGGCGAGCGTGCTGGTCGGTGATTTTATCTACACCCGTGCCTTCCAGATGATGACCAGCATGGGCTCATTGCGCATTCTGGCGCTGATGTCGGAAGCGGTAAACGTGATTGCTGAAGGCGAAGTGCTGCAGCTGATGAACGTGAACGATCCTGACATCACGGAAGAGAGCTACATGCGCGTGATTTACAGCAAGACTGCGCGCCTGTTCGAAGCGGCATCGCAGGCGTCCGCGATTCTGGCGGAAGCCACACCGGAAGAGGAAAAAGCGCTGCAGGATTATGGACGTTATCTGGGTACCGCTTTCCAGTTAATTGACGATTTACTGGATTACAGTGCCGACGGTGAAACACTGGGTAAAAATACCGGCGACGATCTGAGCGAAGGGAAACCGACGCTGCCGTTACTGCATGCGATGCAGCACGGATCGCCGGATCAGGCGAAGATGATCAGAGAAGCAATTGAACAAGGCAATGGCCGGCATCTGCTGGAGCCGGTGCTGGAAGCAATGAATCAGTGCGGCTCGCTGGAATGGACGCGCAAGCGTGCGGAACAGGAAGCGGATAAGGCCATTGAAGCATTGAAAATCCTGCCGGAAACGCCGTGGCGCAGCGCGCTGGAGTCGCTGGCGCACATGTCCGTTCAACGCGATTTCTAATCCCTGACGGAGCCAGCCCTGGCTCCGTTTTTGTTTATCTGCTCCCACTTCTTTCACGCTTCTTTCTCTGGTTGCACCTCTTTTGCGCGGGTTCACGCAGATCTGGCTTAAGATCCAAATTTTACTGGAAACATATGGAAGCTATTTGCTATAAATCCCACTAACTTTCCAGATAACATTGCAAAAAGGAAAGCCGGCACCCGTCTGGGTGACGCAATAACACGGAAAAGGAGAACAGGTTTATGCAGAAAAGGATTGAAGACTGGCATCCCGCCGACATTATCGCCGCCTTACACAAGCGCGGCACGACGCTGGCCGCGCTGTCACGCTCGGCAGGCCTGAGTTCATCAACCCTGGCCAATGCGCTGTCGCGACCGTGGCCCAAGGGTGAGTGGCTGATTGCCGAGGCGATTGCTATCCATCCCGCCGAGATCTGGCCCAGCCGCTACTACGATGCCGATACGCATTGCCTGCTGGATCGTAAGAAACGGATCCGATCGCTGCCCGATCAACCTATCGATCACAGCGATCTTTAGTTCTTACCCGGCGAAAAAAAACCAGCTCCGGATGCCGGAGCTGGCTCATGGTCTTGCCGCGAAGCGGGATTATTCGTCGCCGCTTACGCGCTCAATATTCGCACCCATCGCTTTCAGTTTATCTTCGATGTGTTCATAGCCACGATCGATATGATAGATACGATCGACCAGCGTGGTGCCTTCCGCGATGCAACCCGCCAGTACCAGGCTGGCAGACGCACGTAAATCGGTGGCCATTACCTGCGCGCCAGACAGCGTTTCAACGCCGTGACAAATCGCGGTATTGCTCTCAATTTCCGCGTGCGCACCCATACGAATTAATTCCGGGATGTGCATGAAGCGGTTTTCAAAGATAGTTTCGGTGATCAGGCCAGTGCCTTCTGCGACCAGGTTAAGCAGCGTGAACTGCGCCTGCATATCGGTTGGGAAACCCGGATGCGGTGCGGTGCGGACGTTAACCGCTTTTGGCCGCTTGCCATGCATATCCAGGCTGATCCAGTCTTCACCGGTTTCGATATCCGCACCCGCGTCACGCAGTTTCGCCAGGACGGCATCCAGCGTATCGGGCTGCGTTTTATGACAGACCACTTTGCCACCTGAAATGGCGGCCGCTACCAGGAAGGTGCCGGTCTCAATACGGTCTGGCAGTACGCGATAAACCCCGCCACCCAGACGTTCAACGCCTTCGATGGTGATTTTATCGGTGCCTGCGCCGCTGATTTTTGCGCCGAGGGTGTTCAGGAAGTTGGCGGTATCGACAATTTCTGGCTCACGGGCGGCATTCTCAATCACCGTCGTGCCGGTTGCCAGCGTCGCGGCGCTCATGATGGTGACGGTCGCACCGACGCTGATTTTATCCATCACGATCAGCGCGCCTTTCAGACGGCCGTTGACGGACGCTTTAACGTAGCCTTCTTCCAGTTTGATCTCGGCACCCAGCTGCTCAAGGCCGGTAATATGCAGGTCGACCGGACGCGCGCCAATTGCGCAGCCACCCGGCAGGGAAACCTGTCCCTGACCAAAACGCGCCACCAGCGGACCCAGCGCCCAGATCGAGGCACGCATAGTTTTCACCAGGTCGTAAGGGGCACAGAATACGTCTACCGCGCTGGCATCGACATGCACAGAACCGTTGCGCTCCACCTTCGCACCCAGCTGGCTCAGCAGCTTCATGGTGGTATCGATGTCGCGCAGCTTCGGCACGTTCTGGATCTCGACCGGCTCTTCAGCCAGCAGGGCAGCAAACAGAATAGGCAGCGCGGCGTTCTTCGCCCCGGAAATGGTTACTTCACCACTTAAGCGGGTGGGGCCTTGCACACGAAATTTGTCCATTAACACGGCTCTCAATTAACTAGCTAAAGGTTGGACTCGCGCACCGCGAGTTCACCAGGCTGACGGATCAGAAACCGTTGAGTTTACGGTCACGCGCCCATTCAGCGGGAGTATAGGTTTTGATGGAGACAGCATGAATGCGGTTGTCCGCGATGAACTCCATCAGCGGCGCGTAAACAGCCTGCTGCTTCTTAACACGGCTCAGCTCACCAAACAGTTCGCCTACGGCGATAACCTGAAAGTGGCTGCCATCATTGCTCATCACATGCACTTCATCTAAAGGCAATGCTGCCATCAGCACGGCCTGAATTTCACTGTTTTCCATTGCGCTTAACTTCACCTGATAATAATAAGGGAGACATCTTAGAGGAAAGCGGCTGACTCTTAAATACGCAAAAGCCCCTGTGTAAAACAGGGGCTTAGCGTAACGACCGGAAATCAGGCGCTTTTATCCGCAGAAACAATAATCTGTTGCAGATTGTAAAGGGTAATCAGCGACTGCAGTTTATCGCTGATGCCGGCAAACCGGGGCGTAATGCCCTGGGATCGGGCGATTTCGCGCAGATGCACCAGCAGGGCCAGCCCGGAGGAGTCGACCCGCTCCAGCGCGGCGACATCAATAATATCAACATCTTTAATCAGCGTGTCGCGCTGCTGCCACAGGCTGAGCAGCGTATCGCGGTCCAGCTCGCCTTTCAGTAATAGCGTGCTGGCTTCACGCTGCCAGCTTAACGATTCGCGCATTATTGCTGTTTATCCAGCGTAATCGGCTGCGCTGCGGATGATTTCAGCTGCGCGGTCAGGCCATCAATGCCTTTGGTCCGTAACAGATCGCTCCACTCATTTTGCTTGGTGGTGATCATGCTGACGCCTTCGGCGATCATGTCATACGCCTGCCAGTTGCCGGTCTGACTGTTCTTGCGCCACTGGAAGTCGAGGCGAACCGGAGGACGGCCATTCGGGTCGATAATCGAAACGCGGATCGCGACAATTTTAGCGTCACCTAACGGCTGTTCAGGCTGAATCTGATAGGTCTGACCGTGATACAGCGCTAAGGCCTGGCCATAAGCCTGCGCCAGATAATCACCAAAGGCGCTGAAATAGGCTTCGCGCTGTGCCGGTGTAGAGTCGCGGTAGTAGCGGCCCAGCACCAGTGCGCCGGCATATTTAATCTGCACATATGGCAGCAGTTCCTGACGCACAATGTCACGCAGGTAGTTCGGGTCCTGCTTGATTTTCGGCTGCTCATTCTTAAGACGGGTGAAGGTCTTCTGCGCCGCTTCGTTCATCAGTTTGTAGGGATTGCTCTGGTCGGCCGCCGCATTGGCCGTCAGCGGCACCGCCACCACCAGCATGGCAATCATCAGTAAACGTTTAAACATAGTATACCCTCTTGTTTTAAGGTTGAGCCGGTTCCGCAGGCGCGGCATTTTCACTGCCCTGCGCATCCTTACTGTCATTATTCTGTTTGTTGTCGCCGCTCTTGTAGAGGAACTGACCAATCAGGTCTTCCAGTACCATCGCCGACTTGGTGTCACGTAGCGTGTCGCCATCTTTCAGCATCGACGAACCCAGTTCAGGATCGTCGAAGCCTAAATTGAGCGCCAGAAATTGTTCCCCCAGCAGTCCCTGCGTGCGGATCGCCAGCGAACTGGTGTCTGAAATTTTGTTGGCGTACTGATCGCTGATGTCCATGGTGACACGCGGCAGCAGCGTTTTCGGTTCCAGCTCAATATCGGTTACCCGGCCAATCACCACGCCGCCAATTTTTACCGGTGAGCTGGCTTTCAGGCCGCCGATGTTGTCAAAGGTCGCGTAGAGCTTCCACGTCGGCTCGGTGCCCATCGACTTTAAATCGGCGACGCGCAGCGCAAGAAACAGCGCGGCCAGTAACGCCATAATCATGAAAATGCCAACCCAGATTTCGCTTTTTTTGCTTTGCATTGCATCAATTCCCAAACATCAGTGCTGTCAGCACAAAATCCAATCCGAGCACCGCCAGTGACGCGTGCACCACGGTGCGCGTCGTCGCGCGACTGATCCCTTCAGAGGTTGGAATCGCATCATAGCCGTTAAACAGCGCTATCCACGTTACGGTGATAGCAAACACCGCGCTTTTAATCAGGCAGTTAACGACATCGGTACGAAAATCAACCGCATTCTGCATCGCCGACCAGAAGAAACCAGGATCGATTCCTTTCCAGCTCACGCCGACCAGCGCCCCACCGGCGATCCCTACCGCGGTGAAAATCAGCGTCAGCAGCGGCATGCTGATAAAACCGGCCCAGAAACGCGGCGACACCACCCGCCGTAACGGGTCAACCGCCATCATCTCCATACTGGAGAGCTGTTCGGTGGCTTTCATCAGGCCGATTTCGGCGGTCAGTGCGGACCCTGCCCGTCCGGCGAACAGCAGCGCGGTCACCACTGGCCCCAGTTCACGCAGCAACGACAGCGCCACCAGCATGCCAAGACTGGTTTCCGCGCCGTAAGTGGTTAAGACCAGGTAACCCTGAAGGCCGAGCACCATGCCGATAAACAGACCGGAAACCACGATGATCAGCAGCGACAGCACGCCGACGCTATACAGTTGTTTAATCAGTAGCGGCGTGTGTCTGCGGAACGCTGGTTTGCCCACCAGCGCATGAAACAGCATTAACCCTGCGCGGCCAAAACTGGCGCACGTTTCAATTCCCTGACGTCCAAATGTCGCCAGCGCCTTCAACACCATCAGTTTAGTTACTCCCTGAGCCGGTTAAATCAGCGAGATAGTCGCCGGCAGGAAAACGGAATGGAACCGGACCATCCGCTTCTCCATCAATAAACTGGCGGACACGCGGATCGTTATTTTCTCGCAGTTCCGGCGTGGTGCCGTGTGCGATAATTTTCTGTCCGGCCACGATATAGGCGTAGTCCGCAATACTTAACACTTCCGGGACGTCGTGTGACACCACAATACAGGTCAGTCCCAGCGCGTGGTTAAGTTCATCAATCAGCTTAACCAGCACGCCCATGGTAATCGGGTCCTGTCCGACAAAAGGTTCGTCGAACATAATCAGTTCAGGCTCTAAGGCAATGGCACGCGCCAGCGCAACGCGTCGCGCCATACCGCCCGACAGCTCAGCTGGTTTCAGCTGAGCTGCGCCACGCAGACCGACCGCTTCCAGCTTCATTAACACCGTGCTGTGCAGTAACGGGGCCGGCAGGCGAGTGTGTTCACGCAGCGGCCAGGCGACATTTTCATACACCGTTAAATCGGTAAACAGCGCGCCTGACTGGAACAGCATGCTCATTTTTTTACGCGCCTCATACAACTTAGCGCGTGATAATGACGGGATGTTTTCGCCACGGAAAAAGATTTCGCCACGGGTCGGCTGAAGCTGACCCCCAATCAAGCGTAGCAGAGTGGTTTTACCGATCCCCGAAGGTCCCATTATCGCTGTCACTTTGCCTTTCGGTACGGTCAGCGAAATGTCATCGAAGATTTGGCGATCTCCGCGCGAAAAACTCACGCCACGAACCTCAACCAGATTCGTCTGCTGCTGGATCATTATTACCTCTTATAAGGATCGGGCGTAAACATGGGTTACGATGGTAGCCTGTTCGGTCCTGATTCACGATAGCTTTACAGAAACTTATCGCTAACATTTGGCGAAAACGGCCATTAAATTTACTTTTGCCTTTCAGACGGTCAAAATCAGCGCCTGTTATATCGCACAGAACCTGAAACCCGCCGGACAAGGCGTACCGGACTGGGGTTTTTACGCAAGGATTTTTCATGTTCGTAGCTTCTGCACTGCTGATTATCGGTTTGCTTTTACTGGCTTATGGTGCCGATCGTCTGGTGTTTAGCGCCTCGATACTCTGTCGATCGTTTGGTATTCCGCCCTTGATCATTGGCATGACCGTCGTCAGCATCGGCACCTCGCTGCCAGAGATGATTCTCTCCTTCTCCGCCGCGCAGCATGGCCAGATGGATCTTGCTGTCGGTACCGCGCTGGGCTCGAATATTACCAACATTTTACTGATCCTGGGTGCCGCTGCGTTAATGCACCCACTCAGCGTACACTCTAATCTGATCCGTCGTGAACTCCCTTTAATGCTGCTGGTGACGCTGCTCAGCGGTTTTATGCTGTTTGATAACCAGCTTAGCCGACTGGATGGTATTGGGTTGATCGTCATCGCCGCGATCTATCTGATGGTGGTGATCCGCATTGCACGTAAAGCGGAACGCGATAACAACGACACCCTGACCCGTGAACAGCTGGCGGAATTACCGCGCGAAGAGAGCGGCAATACGGTAGCGTTTCTCTGGCTGGCGGTCGCCCTGATTATCCTGCCAATGTCGACCCGGATGGTGATCGATAATGCCACGGTGTTTGCCGACTATTTTGGCGTCAGTGAACTGGTGATGGGCCTGACGCTGATTGCGGTCGGGACCAGCCTGCCCGAGCTGGCGACGGTGATCGCTGGCGCGCTGAAAGGCGAAGATGATATCGCGATCGGTAACCTGATCGGTGCCAACATTTATAATATTGCTATCGTACTCGGCCTGCCGGCGCTGATGCATCCTGGCAGCATCGATTACCACGCGTTCGCCCGTGATTACTGGGTGATGCTGGGCGTCAGCGTACTGTTCGCCCTGCTCTGCCTGTTACGTCGCCGACGCGTTGGCCGTACGGCAGGCGCACTTTTACTCTGTGGTTTCTTCGTCTGGGTGACGCTGCTGTGGGTACAGCCAGCGTTTATGGACGGCTAACAAGGACAGACTGATCATGTCATATCAGCAACCGGCAGTTTTTGATTTCCAGCGCGCAGGCAAAGCGGTATTGCGCATCGAGCGCGAAGGTCTGGAGCAGCTCGATCAGTACATTAACGACGATTTCGCCCGCGCCTGCGCCCGGATTTATGCCTGCCAGGGTAAAGTGGTGGTGATGGGGATGGGCAAGTCAGGCCACATCGGCAAAAAAATGGCGGCCACCTTTGCCAGCACCGGCACCCCCGCCTTTTTTGTTCATCCGGCGGAAGCCAGCCATGGCGATCTGGGCATGGTCAGCAACAATGATGTGGTGATTGCCATCTCCAACAGCGGCGAGTCGAATGAAATTCTCGCGCTGATTCCGGTGTTAAAGCGGCAGAATATCACCCTGATTTGCATGACCGGCCGGCCAGAAAGCGCAATGGCCCGGGCTGCCGATGTGCATCTGTGCGTCAGCGTCCCGCAGGAAGCGTGCCCGCTCGGTCTGGCCCCGACCAGCAGCACCACCGCCACGCTGGTCATGGGCGATGCGCTGGCCGTTTCGCTGCTGGAGGCGCGCGGCTTCACCGCTGAAGACTTCGCGCTCTCCCATCCCGGTGGTGCGCTGGGGCGTAAACTGTTGCTGCACGTGGCCGATATCATGCACAGCGGCGATGAACTGCCGCACGTCACGCGTGATGCATCGCTGCGTGATGCACTGCTGGAAATTACCCGCAAAAACCTCGGCTTGACGGTAATAGTCGACGATCTGATGAAGATTGAAGGCATCTTTACCGATGGTGACCTGCGCCGCATCTTCGATATGGGTATCGATTTCCAGCGCGCCACTATTGGTGAAGTGATGACGCCAGGCGGCATCCGCGTACGGCCAAACATGCTGGCGGTTGAAGCGCTCAACCTGATGCAAACCAAAAATATTACGTCGATCCTGGTCGCCGATGACGACCATCTGCTCGGTGTGGTACATATGCATGACATGCTGCGCGCTGGCGTAGTCTGAACAGGAAAAGACAATGCAACTGGCAACTCCCCCGATTGAAACCTGCTATGGCCCGGTCAGCGCCGGGGTAATGGACCGCGCCCGCCAGATTCGCCTGCTGATTTGCGACGTCGATGGCGTCATGTCCGACGGGGTGATCTACATGGGCAACAGTGGCGAAGAGCTGAAGGCGTTCAATGTGCGCGACGGCTACGGTATCCGCTGCCTGCTGACCTCAGATGTAGAAGTGGCTATTATTACCGGCCGTAATGCCCGCCTGATGGAAGATCGCTGTAAAACGCTCGGCATTCGTCATCTTTATCAGGGACAATCGGATAAGCTTTTGGCCTATGGCGAACTTCTGGATAAACTGTCTCTTTCCGATCACCAGGTCGCCTATATTGGCGACGACCTGATCGACTGGCCGGTGATGGCAAAAGTGGGGTTAAGCGTGGCGGTTGCGGATGCCCATCCGGTGCTGTTGCCGCGGGCGCACTACGTGACGCGCATTGCCGGCGGGCGCGGCGCGGTACGTGAAGTTTGCGACCTGATCTTAATGTCGCAGGATAAATTTGAGGATGCCAAAGGGCAATCAGTATGAGTAAAAGCAGGCGTTGGATGACGCTGATTCTGACCTTGATTGCACTGGTTTTAATCGGCTGGAATCTTACCAACCAGGATGAGGATACGCCGGTTGCCACCAATAATCAGGCACCGACCTATACCAGTGCGGATTCCCACACCGTGGTTTACAACCCGCAGGGTGCGCTGTCGTATAAACTGGTTTCCGATAAAGTGACCTACTTTTCGGATCAGGAACTGAGTTGGTTCGACAATCCGGTGATGACCACCTACGACGAAAATAAAGTGCCAACCTGGACACTCCGTGCGGACAAGGCAAAGCTCACCAAAGATCGTATGCTTTATCTGTATGGTCATGTTGAACTGAATACGCTGACGCAGGATTCCCAGCTTGACCGGGTCAAAACCGACAATGCGCAGGTTAACCTTGTCACTCAGGACGTTACCTCTGACGACCAGGTGACGCTGTATGGCCGCAGTTTTAACTCCACCGGCATGAAAATGCGCGGCAATTTACGGACAAAAAACGCCGAGTTAATCGAAAAGGTCAAAACTTCTTATGAAATTCAAAATGAACAAAAATAGCCTTAAGCTTTTACTCGCCAGCGTGCTGCTGGCGAGCAGCGTACCTGCGCTGGCCCTGACCGGTGACTCGGATAAGCCCGTCAATATTGACTCGCAGAACCAGGCGCTGGATCTGCAGGGCAATGTCGCGACCTTTACCGGCAACGTTATCGTCACTCAGGGTTCGATCAAAATCACCGCCGATAAAGTGGTGGTAACCCGTCCGGGCGGCGACAGCAAGAAAACCATCGTCGATGCGTACGGCAATCCTGCCACCTTTTACCAGATGCAGGACAGCGGCAAGCCGGTGCAGGGCCATGCGGCAAAACTGCACTATGAACTGGCTAACGACTTTGTTGAGCTGACCGGCAACGCCTTCATTGAGCAGCAGGACAGCAACATCAAGGGCGATCGCATTACCTATCTGGTGAAAGAGCAGAAAATGCAGGCGTACAGCCAGGGCCAGAATAAGCGCGTCACCACCGTGCTGGTGCCGTCGCAACTGCAGGATAAAGGTTCGTCCAACAGCGGAAAGAAGAGTAACTGATAGCTATGGCCACATTAATCGCAGAAAACCTGGCGAAGGCATATAAAGGCCGTCGCGTGGTAGAAGATGTCAGTCTGCAGGTAAAGTCCGGCGAGATTGTCGGCCTGCTGGGCCCCAACGGTGCCGGTAAAACCACCACCTTTTACATGGTGGTTGGCATTGTGCCGCGCGACGCTGGCCGCATTATTATTGATGATGAAGATATCAGTATCCTGCCGCTGCACGCCCGTGCGCGTCGCGGTATCGGCTATCTGCCGCAGGAGGCCTCAATTTTCCGTCGCCTCAGCGTCTACGATAACCTGATGGCAGTTCTGCAAATCCGTGACGACCTCACCGAAGAGCAGCGTCAGGATCGCGCCAACGAGCTGATGGAAGAGTTTCACATTGAGCACCTGCGCGACAGCATGGGTCAGGCGCTCTCCGGCGGTGAACGTCGCCGGGTCGAAATCGCCCGCGCGCTGGCGGCTAACCCCAAATTTATCCTGCTGGATGAACCGTTTGCGGGCGTTGACCCCATCTCGGTCATCGACATCAAGAAAATCATCGAACATTTGCGTGACAGCGGCCTTGGCGTGCTGATCACCGACCATAACGTGCGCGAAACCTTAGCGGTGTGCGAACGGGCGTATATCGTCAGTCAGGGCCACCTGATCGCGCACGGTACGCCGAATGAAATTCTGGCAGATGAGCAGGTTAAGCGGGTTTATTTGGGTGAAGAGTTCAGACTCTGATAAGGTGTCGTAAATACTGATGTTTACCTGGGAACTACCATCCTGTCTATGAAGCAAGGTTTGCAACTCAGGCTCAGCCAACAGCTGGCGATGACACCGCAGTTGCAGCAGGCGATTCGTCTGCTGCAACTCTCTACGCTTGAACTCCAGCAAGAGTTACAGCTGGCACTGGAAAGTAATCCGCTGCTTGAACAAACCGATCTGCATGATGAAATCGACTCTCGTGAGGCTCCCGAAGGCGAAGCGCTGGATACCCGTGAAGCGCTTGAGCAGAAAGAGATGCCTGACGAGCTGCCGCTGGACGCCACCTGGGATGAAATCTACACCGCTGGCACACCATCCGGTACCGGGACCGATTATCAGGATGATGAGTTACCGGTTTATCAGGGCGAAACAACCCAGTCGCTGCAGGATTACCTGATGTGGCAGGTTGAGCTGACGCCGTTTAGCGATACTGACCGCGCCATTGCCACCTCGATTGTTGATGCGATCGACGAAACCGGATACCTCACCGTTTCGCTTGACGAGATCCTCGACAGCATTGGCAACGATGAGCTTGAGGCCGATGAAGTGGAAGCGGTGCTGAAACGTATTCAGCGCTTTGATCCGATTGGCGTCGGTGCACGCGATCTGCGTGACTGTCTGCTGGTGCAGCTGTCGCAATATGCGCCCGAAACGCCAATGCTAACGGAAGCCCGGCTGATCGTCAGCGAACATCTGGACCTGCTGGCCAACCACGATTTTCGCAGCCTGATGCGGGTGACGCGCCTCAAAGAAGAGGTGCTGAAAGAGGCGATGACCTTAATTCAGTCGCTGGACCCGCGCCCGGGTCAGTCAATTAATACCGGCGAACCGGAATATGTGATTCCCGACGTACTGGTGCGTAAAGTCGGCAGCCGCTGGACGGTTGAGCTAAACGCTGACAGCGTTCCGCGCCTCAAGATCAATCAGCAGTATGCCGCCATGAGCGGGGCGACGCGTAACGACAGCGACAGCCAGTTCATTCGCAGCAATCTGCAGGAAGCGCGCTGGTTGATTAAAAGTCTGGAAAGCCGCAACGATACGCTGCTGAAAGTGACACGCTGTATTGTCGAGCAGCAGCAGGCTTTCTTTGAACAGGGCGAGGAGTTTATGCGGCCGATGGTGCTGGCCGATATCGCCCAGGCGGTTGAGATGCACGAATCGACCATTTCCCGCGTGACCACGCAAAAGTATCTGCACAGTCCGCGTGGTATTTTTGAACTGAAGTACTTTTTCTCCAGTCACGTGAATACCGAAGGTGGCGGCGAAGCCTCATCGACGGCCATCCGCGCGCTGGTGAAAAAATTAATCTCGGCGGAAAATCCAGCCAAACCCTTGAGCGACAGTAAACTTACCTCCATGTTATCTGATCAAGGGATCATGGTGGCACGTCGTACCGTCGCCAAATACCGCGAGTCTTTATCCATCCCGCCATCGAACCAGCGCAAACAGCTGGTTTGACAGAAATGAGAAGGAAGACCTATGCAGCTGAACCTTACCGGGCAAAATGTTGAAATCACCGCACCACTGCGCGATTTCGTCAGCGGTAAATTTGCCAAACTGGAACACTATTTCGAACATATCAATCAGGTTTATATTGTGCTGAAGGTGGAGAAGGTTACTCAGGTGGCTGACGCAACGCTGCACATAAACGGTGGCGAGCTGCACGCCACGTCCGAAGCGGAAGATATGTATGCGGCGATTGACGGGTTGATCGACAAGCTCACCCGTCAGCTGACCAAACACAAAGATAAACTGAAAAAACACTAACCTTCACGCTAGCTACGCGCGCCTGCCGCGCAGAGCCGACAGGATGGGGCGGATAATCCGCCCCGTTTTGTCATCTAAGCAAGCGCCATTTACCGCCAGCATCATGATACGCTGCGGGTAAATGGCCAGGTTAACTCGCAAGTGAAACGATAATGAACAACGATCTAACACTGGAATTGAGCACAGTGCTTTCGTCCGACTGCACCCGCAGCGGCGTACACTGCCAGAGCAAAAAACGCGCGCTGGAAATTATCAGCGAACTGGCCGCTAAGCAGCTCAACCTGCCGCACCAGACGCTTTTTGAAGCGATTCTCACCCGTGAACGCATGGGCAGTACCGGCATTGGCAATGGCATTGCCATTCCGCACGGTAAACTGGAAGAGGATACGCTACGTGCGGTCGGGGTGTTTATCAGCCTTGAACAGCCGATTGCGTTTGATGCCGTTGATAATCAGCCGGTCGATCTGTTGTTTGCTCTGCTGGTACCGGCTGACCAGTGCAAAACTCACCTGCACACCCTTTCACTGGTGGCGAAGCGTCTGGCGGATAAAACCGTCTGTCGTCGTCTGCGCGCCGCGCAAAGTGATGAAGAGCTCTATGCCATTATCACAGAAGGCCAGTCAGAGCAGTAAAGCGTCTTTACCGGCCACGTGCCGGTTTTAAAACGGGAGAGAAGGTCATGGTGCTGATGATCGTAAGCGGTCGGTCAGGCTCGGGAAAGTCAGTGGCGCTACGCGCACTGGAAGATATGGGTTTTTACTGCGTTGATAACCTGCCGGTGGTGCTGTTGCCGGAGCTGGCGAACTCGCTGGCGGAACGTAACATCTCGGCAGCGGTGAGCATTGACGTACGCAACATGCCTGAATCCCCTGAGATTTTTGAAACCGCGTTGAATAACCTGCCCGACTCATTTTCGCCCCAGCTGCTGTTTCTTGATGCCGATCGAAATACCCTGATTCGCCGCTACAGCGATACCCGCCGTCTGCATCCGCTCTCCAGTAAAAACTTGTCGCTGGAAAGTGCCATTGATGAAGAGAGTGATTTGCTGGAGCCGCTGCGTTCGCGCGCCGATCTGATCATTGATACCTCAGAAATGTCGGTTCACGAGCTGGCTGAGATGCTGCGTACCCGGCTGCTGGGCAAGCGTGAACGTGAGCTGACAATGGTGTTTGAGTCGTTTGGCTTCAAGCACGGCATCCCGATTGATGCCGATTATGTGTTTGATGTGCGCTTCCTGCCGAATCCGCACTGGGATCCTAAGCTGCGTCCAATGACCGGCCTCGATCGCCCGGTAGCTGCCTTTCTCGATCGCCATACTGAAGTGCACAACTTCATCTACCAGACCCGCAGTTATCTGGAACTGTGGTTGCCGATGCTGGAAACCAACAACCGCAGTTATCTCACTGTCGCTATCGGCTGTACCGGCGGGAAACATCGTTCGGTCTACATTGCAGAGCAGCTGGCGGACTACTTCCGTTCACGCGGCAAGAATGTACAGTCACGCCACCGTACGTTGGAAAAGCGTAAATCATGACCGTTAAGCAAACTGTCGAAATCAAAAATAAACTGGGTATGCATGCCCGACCGGCAATGAAGCTGTTTGAACTGGTACAGAGCTTTGACGCCGAAGTGCTGCTGCGCAATGAAGCCGGCACCGAAGCCGAAGCCAGCAGCGTGATTGCGCTGTTGATGCTCGATTCAGCCCAGGGCGGCCACATTGAAATAGAAGCCAGCGGACCGGAAGAGATCCCGGCGCTGGCCGCGGTCATTGAGCTGTTTGAAGCGGGTTTTGACGAGGATTAATCTTAGTCCAGCCGGTTACGCTGTAAAAATCCTTCCCCGCCCAGCTGGCGCATCTGACGCAGGATCCACTGCTGCCGCTGCCGTACATAGCCCGACGGTGCTGCGGCACGGAAGCGGATCGGATTAGGCAGCACCGCCGCCAGCAATGCTGCTTCAGCAGCCGTTAACCGGCTGGCTGGCTTGTGGAAATAGCGCTGTGACGCCGCCTCCACGCCAAACACCCCCGGCCCGAATTCGGCGATATTCAGATAGACGGTCAGAATACGTCGTTTGGTCCAGACCGTCTCAATGCCAACCGTCAGGCCCGCTTCCAGCCCTTTACGCACCCAGCTACGCCCATCCCACAAAAACAGGTTCTTTGCCGTCTGCTGCGACAGCGTGGATGCGCCACGCATCCGGCTATCGCTGTTATCCAGTACTGACTCGATCGCCGCGACGTCAAATCCCCAATGGGTCGGAAACTTTTGATCTTCTGAGGCAATCACCGCCAGTCCCATCCACGGCGAAATCTCATCGTGTCCGACCCAATCCGAATGGGCAACATAGCTGAAGTCACCGCGTAGCCAGGCACCCAGCTGACGCTCAACCATAACCGCGGAGAACGGCACCGGCAAAAATGAAAACAGTAAAATCCCTGCCAGCCAGATGCCCAGCCACGCCAGAATGATACGCACAGCAATCCGTTTAATACGTTGCCCGGTGCTTCCTTTATGCTTACTCATGCAATCTTCCCATACTTGTTTCAGGCGTTAATCAATTACCCGCGTAATCAATACGCAAAAAAATCCTGGATCGCCTTTATCGGTGAAAACGACGATGCAGTTTCCAGACAACAGGCATCCATTTTGCATTAAAAAGCGGCAACAGATCGAAATAGTTCAAGCACTTCCGTCAGAAAGGAATCGGTTCCATTCGCCGCCTCCGCTAATCTCCTTTCCAGATAAACATTTAATAATTTGCGCTAAGCATTAATTTTAATGATTTACGATACTTAACTATCTTGTTTTTCTGTCTTCGCTTTTTTTCACTAATTGGCTGAATCTGCGTTGATAACAGGTAAATTTTTTACCAGAATCTTGCTGCCATTCACCGCGCATTGCTTAAGATTTAGCCACTCGTCGGGGTCTGACCTGATGGACCACAGCGTAAATCAGCGAAATCTTTTTTCCCTTTCCAAAACGTTTTGGATAAATCACGCCATTTCAGGCGGGGGATGAGCAATATCAGCGCGTTAGCAGCAACAGTGGCCCTGATTCACCTTCCGCTTCGCTTTAACACCTGACCGGGTCAGCAACCCGGCTCGCGCCGGGTTAAAAGCGCACAAAAAGTGGGATAACTGATTAAAATATCCGCAATACGACGCGGAAAATGATTCCTTACTTGACTGTGTTGCCAAATTAATGTTTTCTGTATTTAAACGCTGCTCAACATCACACATTTTAATGAATCTTTTAACAGGTCCAGATGAATTTGCTAAGGTGATGGCAGAGTTAACCAATACCACGCGGCTGCATTTATTACTCAAAGCATAGCAGCCGCTACTTTTTCCCTGGTGTTGGCGCAGTATTCGCGCACCCCGGCCTCGGCTGGGGTCATTTTTTTCTGGCCGACGACGCTTCCTGCTCCGCCACCCAGTCGCGCAATACCTGCACATCGTGTCGCCACTCATGCTTCAGCTCATCAATCCATTCAACCACGTTATCCCACCAGGCTGGCAGTTCCGGGCTCTGAATCTGTTTCGCCAGCAGCTGCAGATGCTGTAATCCTACCGATCCCGCCGCGCCTTTGATTTTGTGCCCCTCTTCGGCGATGCCTTTCTGATCGCGCGCCATCAGATTAGATTCGAGCACTTCAAGATAGCCTGGCATCATCTTTTCAAACATCGTCAGGCTTTGGGTAATCAGGCTCGGCCCGACCAGATCGAGATACTGCTCCAGCATCGGAATATCCAGCAGCGTCTGGCTTTTATCTGTGGCTTCACGCGCCGTCTCCTCCTCCGACTCCGCCTGATAATCCCAGAATTTTTTGATGATAGCGGTCAGCGCCGGTACGGCCAGCGGTTTACTCAGCACATCATCCATTCCGGCATCAAAGTACTCTTTTTTATCTTTCAGCACGTTGGCGGTCAGCGCCACCAGCGGCGGCAGCGGCATGTTCTGATGCTGCTGGCGAATCGCCCGTGACACATCCAGGCCGGTCATATCGGGCAGCTGAATATCCAGCAGCACCAGATCGAACTCCAGCGGGTCAAACATCGCCAGCGCATCGCTGCCGGTCATCGCCACCTCCACGCTGCAGCCCAGCTTCTCCAGCACCGAGCGCGCCACAATGACGTTCAGTTCGATATCTTCGACCAGCAGTACGTGCAGCGCCGGCAGTGGCAGGCTGTCATCCACGCCTTCGTCTTCCACTTCTTCCGCTATGCGGGGCGCTTTAATCTCAACGGTGAAGCAGGAGCCCTGCCCCGGCGCGCTTTGCACCCGGATATCGCCGCCCATCGCCTGGGCCAGCCGACGGGATACCGCCAGCCCAATGCCGGTGCCGGTTGCCGGTTTGCCACCGTGCTGGTCCTTCACCTGATAATACATGGCGAAGATTTTGTCCTGCTCCTCCTGGCGGATGCCCATACCGGAATCCTGCACCTCAAAGCGCAGCGTTTCATCCGGCTGATACGCCACCCGTACCACGATCTCGCCCTGCTGGGTGAACTTGACGGCGTTACCAATCAGGTTCCACAGAATCTGCCGCAGGCGGGTGCCGTCGGTGGAGATCATGTGCGGCAACGGAAGCTGTGGCGCGAGAATAAACTTCAGCCCTTTTGGCTGCGCCAGCAGGCCGGAGAGGTTTTCTAAATCAGCGAGGAAGCTGGTGAAGTCGAGCGGCTGATTATCCAGCTGCACTTTACGCCGCTCAATTTTGTCTACTTCAATCACATCATTGAAGATGTTACCCAGTGTGATGGCTGAAACATGGATGGTTTTCAGGTACTTCAGCTGTTCCTGATTCAGATCGGTATCGAGCAGAATACGGCTCAGCCCGACAATGCCGTTAAGCGGCGTACGCAGCTCGTGGCTGATAGTAGAGATAAAGGTGGTCTTCTCCCGGCTGGCGTTCTCTAATGCGTCCTGGTAGCGCTTACGCTCGGTTATATCGCGGCCAAATCCCATCAGTCCGCTGCGTTTGCCGACCCGGTCGTAATAAGGCACTTTGCGGATCTCAAAACAGGCTTTACGCCCGTCCGGATATTGCAGCCACTGTTCATAGGTCAGGGAGACGTTGTGGCGGAACACTTTCTCATCGGTTTCCAGCACTTTGGTGGCGGCTTCATCATCGTAGATATCGCGTGGCGTCAGGCCGATCAGCTGCTTTTCACTTTTGCCGGTCAGCAGTTCCATCGCGCGGTTACAGCCGGAGAACTGTTTGTCGATATTGCGATAGAACACCAGATCCGGCGACGCATCGAGAAACGAACGCAGGAAGGAGGATTGCTGCTCCAGCTCAATCTGCGCCTGTTCGCGCCGGGTGACTTCCTCACGTAGTTTGTCCATCACCTGCTCACGCGCCTGCTCCGCCTTTTTACGGTCGGTGATCTCCTGATTCAGCTGGGTGATGGTCTCTTTCATCTGCTGATTCAGTTCCAGGTCGCGAGTGCGCATCTCTTCCAGTTTATCCACCAGCCTCGCCAGCCGCTGTCGCGACTCCTCCAGCTGATCGACCACCACCGACAGGAAATAAACCGCCCACGGGGTGATCAGCAGCCCGAAGAACACCGATCGCACCATGTCGATGCTCTCAACGTGCCCGCGCAATACCATGGTGACCGCCATCTGGACAATCATCGCCAGCACCACCAGCGCCGAGGCCAGCAGCAGCGAGAACCGCACCAGGCCAAGCTTCACCATCAAATCCACGTAATATTGTGCCAACAGCCGAATTTGTTTCATAAAAACTCCCTGGAAGAGAAACAGGCTCATCATAGCGTAATTAACCGGCCAGCGTCGCAGCCACGCAGCGGAAGATAAGCGATGTAATGCACCGTTATGGCGCATCGAGCCGGCCGTTCGACGACGTTTATGACAACCGGCTTAAAACCCTTGACTGCGTGTGCCAAATGAATAATCTGTAAGGCCGCCGATCAAAACGGTGCCTCCTCTGCCCGGTGTTTTTTCAATATCCTGTCGACGTTCTGTTGCCCAGGTTTGCCTCTTTTTATGAATACTCATTCATCTTTAATGCTGTTTTAATCATATCCAGCCTGATTAATTTTTCTTATAACCCCTGGCTGTTTCATTCAAATAATCGGACATAAGAAAAACAGATACATGCTGTGCAACACCGGTACGGAACAGCATTAAATGCTGTTAAAGCCCCACTCACCAGCATGGTGCAGAGATATGACGGCTGCACTACAGTGAGTCAGTTCACATTTATCGCGCGATCGCTACCGGCTAAAGCACCACAATTTAAACCTATTTATCTTTTTAATTCATAACCTTAGTATCAAAAACAGCACAATAACCTCGGCTGAGCCCCTCATTTGACCTGATTACGCTTTCCCGATAAGTTGGAAATCCGCTGAAAGCTTTCCTGACGGGCCAGTGTCTCGGCATATCTATGCAACAAGAAGACTCCCGCGTGGTTTAAGTCATCTCCTTTAAGAGACCGGAAATCGAAGAGCAGCTCAACTAAGGACGTTTCACCGATGTCTGGAGAGAAATGCTCAGGGCTATGACGCGCGCTCGACAGAGCATGGCGATGAAAATGAAGTGCGCCTCAGTTGCGCTCAGACCCTGAAACAGTGCAGGTAATGTCAAAAGCAGTTTAAGGAGACCCTCAATGTCCACTAACAAACCTCATTCCTATGGCTTGTATGATCCAACAGCCGGCAGTGATAGCTGTGGTGTAGGTTTCATAACGCGTAAGGACGGCGAGCAGACCCATGAGATTCTGCAGATGGCGCACAGCGCCCTGTGCACCGTACCGCATCGCGGCGGGATGTCGGCGGAAGGCGTGGGCGACGGCGCCGGGGTCAACGTTGATCTCTCCCTGCACTTCTTCCGTAAAATTACCGGCCAGCCGCTGGAAGCGGGACGCTTCGGCGTCGGCAACTTCTTCGTGCCGAAAGATGCCGACCTGCGCGCTAACGCAGAACGTCTGGTCGATGAAACGCTGAGCAGCTTTAATCTGCCGGTGATCATGAAGCGTGACATGCCGCTCGACAGCAGCGTGACGCGTCCGGCGGCAGCGCAGTTCCAGTTACCGATTCTGCAGTGGATTTTCACTGCGCCGCAGGACGTGGCCGATCAAAACGACTTCGAACAACGCATTTACCGCGCCCTGTTAACCATCGAAGCCCGGGCGTTTACCAAGAGTGAATTCGGCGGTCTCTATCCGCTGTCGCTCTCTTCACGCACCCAGGTATTTAAAGCCCGTCTGAATTCCAATGAAGTGATCCCTTACTTCAAGGATCTGACCGATCCCGATCATCAGGTGCGTGGGCTGTTTTTCCATACCCGCTTCTCTACCAATACCGATCCGCACACCACCATGGCGCAGCCGTTCCGCCTGATGGCGCACAACGGTGAACTGAATACCGACCGTAAAAACCGCATCGCCGAATCAGCGCTGGCGCTGGCACGCGGCAAGAAAATTGTGCGGCCGAAAGGCCAGTCTGACAGTTCGCGTCTCGATCAGAGCATCCACAGTCGCCTGATGGAAGATAACCTCGATCTGATCACCGCAGTGGTTTCGATGATGCCGCCTGCCTGGGAAAACGACAGTGCGTTATCGCCGGAGGTGCGCGCGATGCTGGAATACTTCTCGCTGTATGAAGAGAAGAACGACGGTCCGGCCGCGTTAATTTTTGGTAATGGCGAAGTGATTGGGGCGCGTCTCGACCGTCTCGGCCTGCGTCCGCTGCGTTCAGTAGAAACTGCAGAGTATATCGGTGCGATGTCTGAAGCGGGCCAGATCGCCTTCCCGCCGGAAAGCGTGCTGCGTCGCGGCCGTATTGAAGCCGGTGGCATGCTCTACTTCGATCATCGCGAAAAACGCAGCTATACCACGCTGCAGGCGCTGGAAAAACTGGCCGCCGCAAAAGATTATCCGGCTCTGCTGCGCCAGGCGCGCGTCGGACTGGAAGACCTGCCCGCCATTCCGGCTGAGCAGCAAGGTTCACCGCTGCGCTATCGCGGCGACCTGAAAACCTATCAGCGCTTTGTGGCCTACTACTACAACCAGGAAAGCTTCAAGTTCATGATGGACCCGATGCTGAACACCGGCGCAGAGAAAATCTCCGCCATGGGTTACGGCAACGCAATTAACGGTCTGTCCGATCATGAAGGCGGCATGGCGCACTATTTCTCTCAGCGCTTCGCCCAGGTCACTAACCCGCCGCTGGACTCTATCCGTGAAGTGGATGGCATGACGCTGCGGGTCGCGCTGGGTGCTAAACCGCATCTCGGTCGCAGCAAAGGCCGTCAGATTGTGGTGCCTTCGCCGATCCTGAGCCATCTCGATATGCTGCGTTTACGTGAGCAGGATGTCGCGCCGTACGCCCGCTTTGAGATGCTGTATGAGCCGGTAATTGGCAAAGATCTGTTGAGCACCACCGCCAACGCCAACGCGCTGGAGAAGGCGATTGACGATCTGGCGCAGCAGGTGGTCGATTTCGCTCGCAGCCAGGGCGGCATCGCGGTCCTGACCGATCGCCATATCTCTTCTAAACAGGCGGCAATTCCGATGCTGCTGGTGGTCTCTGCCATCAACCAGCGTCTGGTGCAGGAAGGTCTGCGTCTGGATGTGTCACTGGTGGTGGAGAGCGGCCAGAGCATTTCGTCGCACCACATTGCCGCCACGCTGGGCTTTGGTGCCTCGGCTATCTATCCGCTCGGCGTACAGATGCGCGCTGAAGAGAAGTTCGGTGAAGGTGAAGAAGGCAATAAAGCCTTTAAACGCTATGCCAAAGCGGCTGAAAAAGCGTTGATGAAAACCATGGGCAAAGTGGGCCTGTGTACCGTTGAAAGCTACAGCAGCGGCGAGTTCTTTGAGCCTAACTTCCTCAACACTGACGATCCGGTGCTGAAAAAGTACTTCCCGAATATCAAAACCCCAGTGGGCGGCGCGGGTTTCGCTACTATCGCGCAAATGGCGGTCGACTGGCATCAGAGCGCCCTGAAAATTCAGGGTGAATCTGAAGTGCCGTTGCTCGGTCTGTTCAAAGAACGTGCCGAAGGCGCCGGTCACTCGTACGGCACCATTGCGGTGCGCACCTTTATTGATATGACTGAAGAGCCGATCCGCTTCGCCGATAAAGCGCGTGAAGAGGATAACTTTATCCGCCTGATGACGCTGGCGAAGCTCGACAACGCCTTTGGCATCAAGCCGGAAACCTTTAAAGACAGCAGCTTCGAGCGTATCCCGGATGAGGTGATCAACAATTTCACCATCACCGCCGATTACCGTCAGTTCTCAAGCCTGATGTATGAAGAGCGTAAACGTCGCCCGGCGGCGCTGCGCGATATTCTGACTTTCCCGGCTGACCTGACCCACATCGACAGTGAAGCGGAGTTCCGCCGCAAGCTGGGCCGCTACTCGCTGACCAACAACGGCTTTGCGATCCGCGGCCTGGTCTGTGAAGCGGTGGATGGCAGCCTGAATCACTTTATGCTGCGCCTGACCGATGCGATTGCCGGCCTGAAGCCAGAGCATGAGCGTCTGCAGAACCTGTCACGCGCATTGAAGTTGCGGTTTAACGACGATATCGAAAGCAGTGAAGTGGTCGATGGCGGCCTGAAAGTGACCGCTTACGGCAAAGCAGCCGATTATCTGTCGCGTATTTTCACTACCCTGCCCTCACTGCCGCTCAGCGAGGTTCAGCCCGCCTGTGAAATCACCCGCACCTTTGCTTCCGGTGCGATGAGTCACGGCGCGCTGGTGGCACCAGCCCATGAGGCGGTGGCACACGGCACCAATATGGTCGGCGGCATGAGCAACTGCGGTGAAGGCGGCGAACACTACTCGCGTCACGGCACCATCCGTGCGTCACGCATCAAACAGCTGGCCTCGGGTCGCTTCGGCGTCTGGGCGGCCTACCTCGCCGATCCGATGCTGGAAGAGCTGGAAATTAAAATTGGTCAGGGCGCCAAGCCTGGCGAAGGCGGCCAGTTACCGGCGGCTAAAGTCACGGTGGAAATCGCCGCGGCTCGTGGCGGTACGCCTGGCGTTGAGCTGGTCTCACCGCCGCCGCATCACGATACTTACTCGATTGAAGATCTGGCGCAGCTAATCCATGACTGTAAAGCCGCGCGGGTACGGGTGATCGTCAAACTGGTTTCGTCGGAAGGCATTGGCACCATCGCGGTTGGCGTTGCCAAAGCGGGTGCGGACGTCATCAACGTAGCTGGCAACACCGGCGGCACCGGTGCGGCCTCTGTTACCAGCCTGAAATATACCGGCCGCGTAGCCGAAATCGGCATCGCGGAAGTACATCAGGCGCTGTGCGCTAACGGCCTGCGTGACAAAGTGCTGCTGCGCTGTTCAGGCGCTCAGCAAACCGGCAGCGACGTGGTGAAATCAGCGCTGCTGGGCGGCGACAGTTTTGAATTCGGTACGACCGCCCTGATGATGCTGAAATGCGTGATGGCGAAAAACTGTAACGTCAAATGCCCGGCGGGCTTAACCACCAATGCCGAAGCCTTTGATGGCGATCCACGCCAGCTGGCGCAGTACTTCCTCAATGTCGCGCATGAAGTGCGTGAGATTCTGGCACGGATGGGATTACGCTCGCTGCGTGAAGCACGCGGTCGCGCTGACCTGCTGCACCTGATGGATCACCCGCTGGAAGTCGGCAAGCTTGATTTACGCGCCATGCTGACCGTGGTGCCGGAGCTGAAAATCGAACATCCGGTTTACCTGGAAAAAGATTTCGAGCTGGATGATGGCTGGGTAGAGCAACTGAAGCTGGCGCTGGTTGAACAGCGTAAGCCTGACGTCACGCTGGGCGATAACGTGGTACTCAACAACCGCAACAAGAGCGTCGGCGGCCAGCTGGCGATCGATATTGAGCGGATGCTGAACCATCAGCTGAGCGCAGAGCAACTGCAGGCGATGCCGGCGGTGCTGGCCGACGACCGTGGCCGTCACTACCTGGCACCGGAGAGCGTGAAAATTTCCACCTCCGGTTCCGCTGGTCAGTCGTTTGGCGCATTCTGCAACGATGGCATGCAGATGCGGCACTACGGCACCTGCAACGATGGCGTTGGCAAAGGACAGTGTGGCGGTGAACTGGTGGTGATGTCGCCAGGCGGCGGCGCACAGGACGGCGATGGCAACGTGCTGATCGGTAACTTCGCACTGTTCGGTGCCACCGGTGGACGCCTGTTTGTGCAGGGTCAGGCCGGTGACCGTTTCGCGGTGCGTAACTCCGGTGCCACGGCGGTGGTTGAAGGGGTCGGCGATTTCTGCTGCGAGTACATGACCAACGGCGCCATTCTTAACCTCGGCACCTTCGGTAAAGGGTTCGGTAATGGCATGAGCGGCGGCTTCGCCTATCAGTACGATCCCTATGGATCACTGGCCAGCCATGCTGCCGGCGATTCAGTGCTGTTCGGTTCAATCGCCGATCAGGATGAGATGGCGCAGGTCCACAAGCAGGCCGTGCTGACCATGCTGAACTGGCATCTGGAGGCAACGCAGTCTCCGCGTGCAGCGTGGCTGCTGGAGAACTGGGAAACCGAGTGTCACCACTTTGTCTACGTCATGCCGCGCTCGCTGCTGCTTTACCAGGACGGCGGAGAAATCCTCAAAGCCAAAACCCGCAAAGACTTGCTGGAAGAGCTGTCGACCGCGCTGGCTGGCCATCAGGTAGCGAAGTTTAAAGCCGCCTGGCGTCAGGGTAAAACCATCGCCAACGGCGCAGTACCGGCTTATGGCGCGACCGACACGCTGGAGATGTTTGTTCTGCTCAACAATTACACCGTGCTGAGCTTCGCGCAGCAACTGGCGTTGGGCAAACTGCCAAAAGGCACGCCGGTTGAAGATCCGGCGGTAGAAAAAGCGGTTCGCAACCTGCTGATGACCGAAGACTTTTCGCTGGTCAGCAAACTGCAACGTCATGCCCGCTCAGCGATTGAAAGCTACAGCGATGATGAACTGGCCAGCCTGATCGGCACCAAACGGATGTCCGATTACAAAGCTGCGCTGACGCAACGTAACATCCGCTCGATGGACAGCCTGGCGACATATGGCTGGATCATGTATCAGGACGCCTGTAACCGCGAAGTGCTGGGACATCTGCCTGATTTTGAAGAGCTGTTTGCGCGTGCAGCATTGCCTGAAATTGCCGCGGCGGTGGGAAAACTGTCCTGACAGGGCGACTGACCTGATTGAACCTGAATATTATTCATTGATATTACCCGGATTAAGCGTGGTAACACGCAGAGGAAGCACCACTCTTCCCGCCGCCGCGTCAGGCGGCGTGGAAAGTGGAGCGGCTCTCTGCGATAGCGGCGTCGCTTATGAAGGGTGAGAACGGGATTGAGTAAAAGTACCCATGAAAATTCCTTATATTCCAGAAGATGCACCCTTTAATGGCGATCAGAAATACTGGCTGGCAGGCTTCCTCGCCGGTCTTCACTCCCGTTTACTGGTGTTAGAAGACAAGCAGCAGCCTGCGGCAGGTACCGGTGCCGCCGCCACCACCCAACTGCATATTCTCTACGGTTCGCAAACCGGCAACGCGGAAGCGCTGGCGCAAACCGCCGCCAAATCAGCACGAGCTAAAGGCCTGGTGCCGGTAGTTCAGGCGCTGGGCGATGTGGATCTCGACGTGTTCGTCACCATGCGTCACGTACTGATCGTTACGTCGACCTATGGCGAAGGCGAAATGCCGGACAATGCCCAGTTGTTCTGGGATGCCATCTCCGCCAGCACCGCCCCGCGTCTGGAGCAGATGCACTTTGCGGTGCTGGCGATTGGTGATACCGGCTACGATGGCTTCTGCCAGGCGGGTAAATTCATTGATATGCGGCTGGAGCAGCTGGGCGCGAAACGCGTGGTCGATCGTATTGATTGCGACATCGACTACGAAGAGCCGTCCAGCGAATGGCTGAACAGTTCGATGCCGCAGTTTGCCGCCAGCGCAGGCAGCAGCGGCACGGTGCTGGAGAGCGCACCAGAAGCGCCGGTGATCCCGGGCAGCAACAAGTCAAATCCTTACGCTGCGGCGCTGATCACCAACAAGCGTCTGTCAGGCGAGCAGTCGGCGAAGGATATTCGTCACTTCGAGTTTGATCTGACCGACAGCGGCCTGAAATATGAAGCGGGCGATGCGCTGGGCGTTATCCCGGTCAACGAACCGTCGCTGGTCAGCCTGCTGCTGACGCAGCTGAATGCCGATTACCAGACGCCGGTACCCGGTTTTGACCGCAGCCTCGGCGATCTGCTGACCTATCAGTTTGAAATCTCAGAACCGTCGCGCAAGCTGATCGAGTGGGTTGGGCAGAACACCACCAACCAGGAACTGCGTCACGTGTTGCAGCACGACGATAAAGATGCGCTCGGCGTGTGGCTGTGGGGCAAAGATACGCTCGACCTGCTGCAGCTTGAGCTGACCCGCTCGCTGCCGGTGCCGGAATTTGTCGCGCTGCTGCGTCCGTTGCAGCATCGTGCCTACTCCATCTCGTCAAGCTCGAAGGCGCATCCTAACCAGGTACACCTGACCGTCGCCTCCGTTCGCTATCACAGTGGCGGCCGTAACCGTGGCGGCGTCTGTTCAACCTATCTGGCCGAACGCGTACGCCGCGGTGAAAAGCCGGCTATCTTCATCTCGCCAAACAAAGCGTTTCGCGTGCCGGCTAATAACAGCGCCCCGCTGATCATGGTGGGACCGGGCACCGGTATCGCTCCGTTCCGCGCCTTTTTGCAGGAGCGTCAGGCAACCGGCGCCCAGGGCAAAAACTGGCTGTTCTTTGGCGATCAGCATCAGGAACATGATTTCATCTATCGCGACGAGCTGACCGGCTGGCACGACAGCGGCTTGCTGACCCGGCTGGATCTGGCGTTCTCACGCGATCAGGAGAAGAAGATCTACGTACAGACCCGCATGCTGGAGCAGGGCGCAGAGCTTTACGCCTGGCTGCAGGAAGGGGCTTATTTCTACGTCTGTGGTGATGCGTCACGCATGGCGAAAGATGTCGACAGCGCGCTGTATGAAGTGGTGCGTCAGTTCGGCGGGCTGTCCAGTGAACGTGCGGCGGATTACATCGATCAGCTGAAGAAAGAGAAGCGTTACCTGCGCGACGTCTATTAATTCGCGCGCGTTAACGTAACAAAAAATCCGGCTTGCGCAGGCAGCCGGATTTTTTATTGCCCTTAACAACCGGCAAAAAAATACCCGTCCTGAGGACGGGTATCGGATGTTATTTTACCACGCGCAATGAAGGGCGTCCGCCACGCGGTGGTGGATCGTCATCAGGCGGTGTCTCGTCATCGCTGGCATCGTCAGGACGATCGCCATCAATCACGGACATCATGGTCTCTTCCTGACCGTCTGACGTCTCCTGAGAGGCCAGTTCGTAAGCCGGTTCAGGTTCAAACATCGTTCCAGCGCCGTTTTCACGCGCATAGATTGCCAGAATCGCCGCCATCGGCACGTTAACCTGACGCGGAACGCCGCCGAAACGGGCGTTGAACGACACCTGATCGTTAGCCAGATCGAGATTGCCCACGGCGCGCGGCGCAATGTTCAACACGATCTGACCATCGCGCGCATACTCGAGCGGCACCTGCACACCGGGCAGGTTAATGTCGACCACCAGGTGCGGCGTTAACTGGTTGTCGAGCAACCAGTCATAGAAGGCGCGCAGCAGATAGGGGCGACGTGCGGTAAGTTGCGACATTTCCATAAATCAGCCCCGGGCTTGCAGGCGCATTTCACGTTCAGCTTCAGTTAATGAAGCGAGGAAAGAGTCACGCTCGAAGACACGATTCATGTAGCCTTTCAGCTCTTTTGAACCGGAGCCGATCAAATCGATGCCCATTGACGGCAGACGCCATAACAGCGGAGCCAGATAGCAATCGACCAGGCTGAACTCTTCGCTCATGAAGAACGGTGTGCGACCAAACAGCGGCGCAATCGCCAGCAGCTCTTCACGCAGTTGTTTGCGTGCGGCTTCGGCTTCCTGACCGCTGCTGTTCTCAACGGTTCTCATCAGGCTGTACCAGTCCTGCTCAATGCGGTGCATCATCAGACGGCTTTCACCACGGGCAACCGGATAAACCGGCATCAGCGGTGGATGCGGGAAACGCTCATCTAAATATTCCATGATGATGCGTGATTCATACAGCGTCAGCTCACGATCTACCAGCGTCGGCACCGTGCGATACGGGTTGAGGTCAATCAGATCCTGCGGCAGGTTATCCATTTCGACCTGCTCGATCTCTACGCTGACACCCTTCTCCGCCAGGACAATACGTACCTGATGGCTGAAAATGTCAGTAGGACCAGAAAACAGCGTCATTACCGAACGTTTGTTGGCAGCGACAGCCATGAAAACCTCCAAGTTTGTTCACAAAAAGTTACTGCGAATAGCCAACCATCCGGCGACTCACTTGCTCATAGAACTCGCACGCAACCCACGTTAGCTGCGTCGTATACTGATATCCCGACGGCGGGGAGACGCATAACGCACCGGCCTGCGGGCGCAAAGTGACACAGAGTTTACCAGATTTTAGGCAGCTTGTGGGCGTGGAATGAATCTTTGCGGGGAAATTGGGAGCGCCGTTAACGTTTTCCCGCCGGCACCGGCGGTGCGGCACAAAGCAAAAAACCCGCCGAAGCGGGTTTTTTGTGCCAATTGTCTCTGCCGAAGCAGCAACAATTAACGCTTGGAGAACTGAGGACGACGACGTGCTTTACGCAGGCCGACTTTCTTACGTTCAACCTGACGCGCATCACGGGTAACGAAGCCAGCTTTACGCAGCTCCGCACGCAGAGATTCGTCATATTCCATCAGAGCGCGGGTGATACCGTGACGGATCGCACCAGCCTGACCAGAAATACCACCACCTTTAACAGTGACGTACAGATCGAATTTACCAACCAGGTCCAGCAGCTCAAGCGGCTGACGAACTACCATGCGGGCAGTTTCGCGACCGAAGTACTGTTCCAGAGAACGTTGGTTGATAACGATGTTACCGCTACCCGGCTTAATAAATACGCGAGCGGTAGAGCTTTTGCGGCGACCAGTGCCGTAGTTTTGAGTTTCAGCCATTGCCTTTAATCCCGATTAAATGTCAAGAACTTGCGGTTGCTGTGCCGCATGGGTGTGCTCGTTGCCTGCGTAAACTTTCAGTTTACGGTACATAGCACGACCCAGCGGGCCCTTCGGCAGCATGCCTTTAACCGCGATCTCAATCACACGCTCAGGACGGCGAGCAATCATCTCTTCAAAGGTCGCCTGTTTGATACCACCGATGTGACCAGTGTGGTGATAGTAAATCTTGTCAGTACGCTTGTTGCCGGTTACAGCAACTTTTTCTGCGTTCAGAACGATGATGTAATCACCCGTATCAACGTGCGGAGTGTATTCCGCTTTATGCTTACCACGCAGACGGCGCGCCAGTTCAGTCGCCAGGCGACCCAAAGTTTTGCCCGTTGCGTCAACTACAAACCAGTCACGTTGGACGGTTTCTGGTTTAGCTGTAAAAGTTTTCATCGAAAAGCTTACCCAAATTAAGTTACACGTTGGTGAAATCCCAAACGCTTAAGTAAACGATTGAGGCTCACACGACCATTTTGACCAGCAAGCCACCCCTTCGGATAGAGTTACTGGAACACAGAGGATTTGGGAAAAAAATCCTTTGCTGTAACGTGGGGTCGCAAGATTATAGAGAAGTCAGTTACAAAAATCGAACCCTATTTCACTATTTATCTGCTTTATTCTCACGGCAGGTGCGGCAGGCGCAGATACTCCTCGCTCTGCATCTCCTGCAGGCGCGACAAGCAGCGCTGGTATTCAAATTTCAGCCGCGTGCCCTGATAAATCTCGGTCAGCGAGGTTTCCGCTGCTACCACCAGTTTCACATGACGTTCGTAGAATTCATCGACCAGCGCCAGAAAACGACGCGCCTGATCTTCGGTCTTGTAAATCATCACCGGCACATCGTGCAGCAGGACGCTGTGGAAGCGACGCGAGAGCGCAATATAGTCATGCTGGCTGCGTCCTTCGCCGCACAGCGTGGTGAAGTTGATCGCCAGCACCCCGTCGCTGACGCCGAGCGTCGGCATCTGGCGATGATTAATCTCCAATACCGGTGCCTGTTCCGGTTTACCGCCTGCCAGCGCCTGAAACATCCGCCCCATTTCAGCGTGGGTCTTGTCATTCAGCGGGTAGTTCCACAGATGAGCCGAGGTCAGCGTCCGCAACCGGTAATCGATGCCGGCATCAACGTTCATCACATCGCAGTGGGTTTTGATCTGCTCAATCGCCGGCAGGAAGCGCGCACGCTGTAACCCATTGCGATAGAGATCGTCTGGCGGAATGTTGGAGGTGGCAACCAGCGCGATACCGCGTTCAAACAGCGCTTCCATCAGGGTGCCAAGCAGCATCGCATCAGTGATGTCAGACACGAAAAACTCGTCGAAACAGAGGATATCGGTTTCGGCTTTAAAGCGGTCGGCGATGATCAGCAGCGGATCGCTCTGTCCCTGCAGTTGCGTTAGCTCTTCGTGTACCCGCAGCATAAAGCGATGAAAGTGCAGCCGCAGTTTGCGATTGCCAGGAATAGACTGAAAAAACAGATCCATTACCCAGGTTTTCCCGCGACCCACACCGCCCCACATATATAAACCGCGCAGCGGTGGCAGGGGGTCGTTTTTCTCTTTGCCGATCAGTTTCGACAGGCGGCCCAGCAGGCCAGATGTCGCAGGCGCAGCAGTTTGCTGACGTGCGGCCAGTGCGTGCTGCAGCGCGTCTAAACGGGTAATGGCTTCACGTTGTACGTCATCGGGCTTGAATTCGCCCTGCGACAGCGCCTGCTCATAGCGGGCAAGCGGAGATGAGGTTTGCATTGTTCTCTCAGAGTCCCTGAATTTTGTCTGATTCATACAGCAGTTGTCGAAAAAAAGGCCGTTCTACACTAAGCCATGCCGCTCCAGAGTTCCACATCCATAAGATTAACGGGTATAGTGGCTACTAGTTGGAATGGTGCAATGCCCTACGGAACAACGGAAATAACACGGGAGTCATTATGACCTGGGAATACGGGCTAATTGGTTTAGTGGTAGGCATTATTGTCGGCGCAGTAGCCATGCGTTTTGGCAACAGGAAATTGCGTGAGCAGCGCAGCATGCAGTACGAACTGGAAAAATCGAAAGCGGAACTGGCGGATTACCGTCAGGAACTGACTAACCACTTCGCGCAAAGCGCGGAACTGCTGGACAACATGGCGCGCGACTATCGTCAGCTCTACCAGCATATGGCGAAAGGGTCGAATGATCTGCTGCCTGACCTGCCAGGCGAGAAAAATCCATTTGCTTATCAGCTGACTGAGGCTGAAGCCGATAACGACCAGGTCCCGGTACAGATGCCGCGCGACTACTCTGAAGGGGCATCTGGTTTACTGCGCGGCGAGCGCCCTGCCCGCGACTAATCTTTTTGGGGCGCAGCCGGTCTGCGCCCACGGTTTTTGCGAACCCTGACCTCAAACGACTGTCACACTGAGTAATTCCCCCCACTTTTTGCAGCGAGAGCGTTGTAGCAATGAAAAAACAAGCACGACTGTTTAGCGCATTAGCCTTGAGTATTGGGATGAGCCTTGCCGCCGCGCCAGACGCGATGGCGACGCTGCCAGCACAAATTGCCGGCCAGCCGCTGCCAAGCCTGGCACCCATGCTGGAGAAAGTGCTGCCCGCCGTGGTCAGCGTTCACGTTGAAGGTACCGAATCGGCCGATCAGGCGCAGGATATTCCTGAGCCACTGAAACGCTTCTTTGGCCAGATGCCCGGCGGCAATAATCAGCCACAGCCGTTTGAAGGACTGGGGTCGGGCGTCATCATCGATGCGGCCAAAGGATACGTGCTGACCAATAACCACGTGGTCAACGGCGCGGATAAGATCAACGTGCAGTTGGGCGACGGCAGTGAATATGAAGCCAAACTGATCGGTCATGATGAGCAGACTGACATTGCGCTGATTCAGATCCAGGGCGCAAAAAACCTGACGCAGGTTAAAGTGGCCGACTCCGATCAGCTGAAAGTGGGTGATTTTGCGGTAGCAATCGGCAACCCGTTTGGGCTGGGTCAGACTGCAACCTCCGGTATCATCTCGGCATTGGGCCGTAGCGGCCTGAATCTGGAAGGGTTGGAAAACTTCATTCAGACCGATGCTGCGATTAACCGTGGCAACTCAGGCGGCGCGCTGGTTAATCTCAACGGCGAACTGATTGGGATCAATACCGCGATTCTGGCCTCAAGCGGCGGTAATATCGGCATCGGCTTCGCCATTCCCAGCGACATGGCGATCAACCTCGCACAGCAGCTGATCAAATATGGTGAAGTGAAGCGCGGCCAGCTCGGCATTAAAGGAACCGAAATGACCGCCGACATGGCCAAGGCGTTTAACGTCGATGCGCAGCGCGGTGCGTTTGTTTCAGAAGTGTTGCCGCAGTCAGCAGCCCAGAAAGCGGGCGTGAAATCCGGCGATATCATTACTTCAGTGAATGACAAACCGATCACCAGCTTTGCCGAACTGCGGGTGAAAATCGGCACCACCGCGCCAGGCGAGCAGGTTAAACTCGGTTTGCTGCGTGAAGGTAAGCCAGTCACGGTCACCGTTACGCTGGAGCAAAGCGCACAAACCACCGCCAGTGCCCAGTTGATGTCGCCTGCGCTGCAGGGTGCCACCCTGAGTGATGGCCAGACCAAAACCGGTGACAAAGGGGTTAAGGTCGATACCATTGAGAAAGGCACGCCGGCTGAACAGGTTGGTCTGCAAAAAGATGATGTGATTGTTGGCGTTAACCGCAATCGCGTTCAGTCGATCGCTGAAATGCGTAAAGTGCTGGAAGGGAAACCGCCGGTACTGGCGCTGAATGTGGTCCGCGGTGATGAGAGTATCTATCTGTTGTTGAGATAAACCTCGCATTATGGCGGACACAAGCACGTGTGTGTCCGCCGCTCTCATGCTATTCTGCCCAGCGATCTCCCCTGGCGTGATTTAACACCATGTTTCTTAAACTTTTGCGTGCCGTGGTGCTGGGCCTGATTGTGGCGGGTATTTTGCTCGCAGCACTGCCTGCACTGCGTATGGGCAGCGACGCCCTCTATAACCACGATGACAGTAACGACGAAACACCCTTTAGCTTTAATCAGGGGGTGCGCCGCGCCGTGCCTGCGGTCGTCAACGTCTATAACCGTAGCGCGCACGGTAATAACAATCGTGGCATCACCACCCTGGGTTCCGGGGTGATCATGAACGCAAAAGGCTACATCCTGACCAATAAGCACGTCATCAACAATGCTGACCAGATTATTGTGGCGCTGCAGGATGGCCGTTTCTTCGAAGCAACGCTGGTCGGTTCAGACGCAATGACCGATTTGGCGGTGCTGAAAATCACCGCCTCCAGCCTGCCGGTTATCCCGATCAATTCTAAACGTCTGGCCCATATCGGCGATGTGGTGATGGCGATCGGCAATCCCTACAATCTCGGCCAGACGGTTACCCAGGGCATTATCAGCGCCACCGGACGGGTTGGCTTAAGTTCGTCGGGCCGGCAGAACTTCCTGCAAACCGATGCCTCGATCAACCAGGGTAACTCTGGCGGCGCGCTGATCAACTCGCTGGGCGAATTGATGGGCATCAACACCCTGACCTTCGACAAAAGCAATGACGGCGAAACGCCGGAAGGCATTGGATTCGCTATTCCAACCGCGCTGGCCTCAAAAATTATGGATAAGCTGATTCGTGATGGCCGGGTAATTCGCGGCTACATCGGCATTACCGGCCGCGAACTGCCGCCGCTGCACGGTCAGGGCAGCAATCTGGATCGGGTTCAGGGCATTATCGTTAGCGTGGTGACCCCGGACGGTCCGGCCGATAAAGCCGGTATTCAGGCCAATGATGTGTTGCTGAGCGTCAACGGCAAGCCTGCGGTTTCCGCCCAGGAGACGATGGACCAGGTGGCTGAGATTCGCCCGGGGTCAGTGATTGATGTGCAGGTACTGCGAAATGATCAGAAGCTGACGCTGCCGGTAACGATTCAGGAATTCCCGGACAGTAGCCAGTAGCACAGCACATAACAGTCAGCGCCCGGTCAGGGGTGGTCCAGCCAATCGCAAAGAAGGCCGGCATCCCTGCCGGTCGGCCTCGCCATCCTGGCTCGGACGCTTTGCTCTTCGATCGGGCCACCCCTTCCCTGTCAAGTCAGCTGCCGTTGTTCCTGAATGATTAACAGCGATCGACCGGGAAGGCGATCACTTCACTCAGTGATTCCGCTTTCAGCGCCAGCATAATCAACCGATCAACGCCCAGCGCCACCCCGGAACAGGCTGGCATACCGTGCGCCAGTGCATCCAGCAGGTTAGTATCAATCGGATGCTGTGGCAGGCCGCGCGCCGCGCGCCGACGGTTATCCTGCTCGAAGCGCTGACGCTGTTCGCGGCTGTCAGTCAGCTCACGGAAACCGTTCGCCAGTTCGATGCCCTTGTAGTAGACCTCGAAACGTTCTGCCACGCGGTGATCCTCGGTGCTGATCTCCGCCAGCGCCGCCTGGCTGGCCGGGAAGTGGTAAACGAAGCAAGGCTTATCCTGACCAATCTTCGGTTCCACGCCCAGCATAAACAGCAGCATCAGCAGGGTATCGCGATCCTCTTCCGCCCGCGCCAGTTCGCCTTCACCCAGCTTTTCCGCCGCTTCACGCAGCTGGGCCTTGTCTGCCGACAGCGGATCAATCTCCAGATGACGGATAAACGCCTGCTGATAAGAGAGCGATTCCGCGCTGTCGCACTCCAGCACCTGCTGCATCAGATCGTCAACTTCGTTCATCAGACGATACATGTCGTAGTGCGGCCGGTACCACTCCAGCATGGTGAATTCCGGGTTATGGTGACGGCCCGCTTCTTCATTACGGAAGCTGCGTGCCATCTGGTAAATCGGCCCGCTGCCCGCGGCCAGCAGGCGTTTCATGTGGTATTCCGGGCTGGTCATCAGCCAGAGATCGCGCCCTTGCGCGGCACCGGGTCCGACAAACCGTGTCTGGAACGGTACCAGATGAATGTCGGTAATGGTTGCCTGACTCATCGCTGGCGTATCGACTTCCAGTACGCCACGATCGGCAAAGAAACGACGCACTTCGGCTAAAATCGCCGCGCGTTTTAACAAATTGGCGATGGATGCGCTTGGTTGCCAGCTTGCCGTTTCGCTCATGGTGATGACTCCTGATACAAATAAGGGATGGAAGTCTACCTGCAATGCCTGCGGCAAACAATCTCGCGCCCGCGCTGCCAAAAACAGCGTTTCGGCTTCTATACTTAAGCAGTTAAATCACAAAGGAATCCCACTATGTCTCCATGGAAAACCGTTGTTGCCAGCCTGAGCGCCTTTCTCTCTGTCGCCTGTAGCACCACGCCGCCAAAGAACGTCACGGTGATCGAAAACTTTGACAGCCAGCGCTATCTCGGCCAGTGGTACGAAATTGCCCGTCTGAATCACCCTTTCGAACGCGGTCTTGAACAGGTGACGGCGAACTACAGCCCGCGTGAAGATGGCGGCCTGAAAGTGATCAATCGCGGTTACAACGTGAAGAAACAGCGCTGGCAGGAGAGCGTCGGCAAGGCCTACTTTACCGGCGACCCGCAACGAGCGGCGTTGAAAGTCTCCTTTTTCGGCCCCTTCTACGGCGGCTATAACGTGATTGCTCTTGATTCGGACTACCGCTATGCGCTGGTCTGTGGACCGAATCGTCACTATCTGTGGATTCTGTCGCGCACGCCGCAGCTGGAGCCAGGCGTAAAAGAGAAGCTGGTCGATCAGGCGCGTCGGGATGGCTTCCCGGTTGACGAGTTAATCTGGGTAAAACAGAAATAGTGCGGACGCGAACAGCCGGTACGAAAAAGGTTTCGTACCGGTTGGAATAACGGGTTACTTCGTGCTGTTTTGAATCGCCTGACCACCCGCTTCTACGTCTTCGCCCACGCCACGTGTGGTATTACAAGCCGTCAGCAGTGAAGAGAGCACCAGTACAGAGAAGAAAGTGAAAATACTTTTCTTTAACATAACAATGTCCTTTTTGATGGATGTAAAAGTACAGCGTTTTAAGCATAGCCGGATTTCCGCCGACTGCCGCTGACGACTCCACAAAATAGACGAAGGTTAACAGTCAGTTTGCCGCACGCGAAATGGCACCACCTAAGTGGGAGACATCTTCGCCAAAACCGTGGAAAGTGTTGCAGGCGCTCAGCGCAGAGGAGACCAGCAACGCGAATGCGATTAATTTTGCCAGTTTTTTCATTTTTCACTCACACAAGAAAAAGGCGCATCTGAGATGCGCCTGCGGCACTTATTTTACGCGTGACACGTATTCGCCAGAGCGGGTGTCAACTTTGACCACTTCGCCCTCTTGCACGAACAATGGCACTTTCACCACTGCGCCGGTAGACAGCTTGGCTGGCTTACCACCGGTACCCGCGGTGTCACCTTTCAGACCAGGATCGGTTTCAACGATTTCGGCTTCGATAAAGTTCGGCGGCTGAACGGCGATTGGACGGCCATTCCACAGCGTAACGATACATTCAGCGTTATCCTGCAGCCATTTTGCGGCATCGCTGACGGTTTTCTCTTCAACCTGGAACTGCTCGAAGCTTTCCGGGTGCATGAAGTGATAGAACTCACCGTCGTTGTACAGGTAGTTCAGGTTGGTATCCATCACGTCTGCGCCTTCGGCGGAGTCGGTGGATTTAAAAGTTTTCTCAACGCGAGAACCCGTCAGCAGGCGACGCATTTTAACGCGCGCGAATGCCTGACCTTTACCCGGTTTAACGAACTCACTGGATTCGATGGCATACGGCTCGCCTTCGAACATGATTTTAAGACCGGGACGGAAATCGTTGCTAGAATAAGTCGCCATGAAGGCCCTCTACGAAAATTGATACTGGTACTAAGCCAAAAAAATGGCACACATTGTAACCCTAAAAACACCTTCCAGAGAAGATTGGTTGCAGCAACTTGCTGATGTTGTCACTGAACCTGATGAATTACTGCGGATTTTAGCCCTGGATCAGCACACTGAGCTGGCCGACGGGGCGGAGGCGCGGCGTCTTTTCGCCTTGCGCGTTCCCCGTGCATTCATCAACCGGATGAAGAAAGGTGATGCGCACGACCCGCTGCTGCTTCAGGTACTGACTCAACGCCAGGAATTCATCGATGCGCCAGGTTATAGCACCGATCCGCTGGATGAACAAAGCAACGTTGTCCCTGGTTTGCTGCATAAATACCAAAACCGCGCCTTATTGCTGGTGAAAGGCGGCTGTGCGGTCAACTGTCGCTACTGCTTCCGCCGTCATTTTCCTTACCAGGATAATCAGGGAAATAAGCGTAACTGGCAGGCGGCACTGGACTATATCGCCGAGCATCCGGAGCTGGATGAGATCATCTTCTCCGGCGGCGATCCGCTGATGGCAAAAGATCATGAACTCGCCTGGCTGATTGCGGCGCTGGAGAAAATCCCGCACCTGAAAAGGCTGCGTATCCATAGCCGTTTACCGGTGGTGATCCCGGCGCGGATTACCGACGCACTCTGCCAGATGCTCAGTGAAACACGGCTGCAGGTGCTGATGGTGACGCACATCAACCACGCGCAGGAGATTGACGATGCGCTGCGTGAGGCGATGAGAGAGCTGAAGCGTGCAGGCGTGACGCTGCTCAATCAGAGCGTGCTGCTACGCGGCGTCAACGACAATGCCCGGACGCTGGCAACGCTGAGCAATGCGCTGTTCGATGCGGGCATTCTGCCCTACTACCTGCACGTGCTGGACAAGGTGCAGGGTGCCGCCCATTTCTTTGTCTCAGATGATGAAGCCCGTCAGCTGGTAAGGGCCTTACTGTCACAGGTTTCCGGCTATCTGGTGCCGAAGCTGGCGCGGGAAATTGGCGGCGAGCCGAGTAAAACGCCGCTGGATCTACAGCTGCGTCAGGAATAAAAACGGCCGGCGCAAGGCCGGCCGTCTGAAGAAGGCATGATGCCGGATTCACCTTACGGGCACTTGTAAACCTGGCCAGACATTTTACTGTCGAGTGGTGCGAACGCGGACAGCAGGTTCTGCGTCGGGCTGGTTGCGCCGTAAATCACGTTACCGCCCATTTCCGCTGCACGGTTGCGCAGGTCATTTGCTGCACCGCGCAGCGCGCTGGTTTCACCGCCTGCCCCGCTCAGCCAGTTACTCTGTGAGCCGGTGAGATTCCCCAGAAGCTGACACTCACTGCCGGGCTGCTGATCGGTAAAAGTCACGCGCTGGCCTGCCGAGGAGAGTTGAGTAGAGCTGCTACAGCCCGCCAGCAATAACGCGCCAGCCGTCAGTCCGAGCAAGAGGTTAATCCGCATTGTAATCCCCATTTATTATCATCAGAGTCGGGTGGCAGCGTAGCAGAAAAAAGTTTTTTCTTTCTGCACATTCATTGCCCTTATCCCGTTATATCGTCTCAATATTTCATGCCGCTTGCAGGCTGACAAGCATGCCGATCCTGATGGGCTGGTTTAAGCCAGTGGATCCGGCGGCGCAGCAGCAGACAGCGTGACATATCAAGAGGAAAGACGAACGATTGCGCCACTACTTATACTATTTTCCGCCCCAAAAGAAAAACCCCCGACCGTTTCCGATCGGGGGTTCCTGATGACTTAAGCAGTCAACGGCAAATTACATCATGCCGCCCATACCGCCCATGCCACCCATACCGCCAGCGCCGCCGCCTAAATCAGGTGCGTCGCCTTTTGGCAGGTCAGTGACCATACATTCGGTGGTGATCATCAGACCGGCCACAGAAGCCGCGTACTGCAGAGCAGAACGGGTTACTTTGGTTGGGTCCAGGATACCGAAGTCGATCATGTTGCCGTACTCTTCAGTCTGCGCGTTGTAACCGTAGTTACCGTCGCCCGCTTTCACGTTGTTAGCGACTACAGATGGCTCTTCACCGGCGTTAGATACAATCTGACGCAGTGGAGATTCCATTGCGCGCAGTGCAACTTTGATACCGACGTTCTGATCTTCGTTCTGACCACGCAGCTCGGCCAGCTGAGCTGCAACGCGAACCAGCGCCACACCACCACCAGCAACCACACCTTCTTCTACCGCAGCACGGGTTGCGTGCAGGGCATCTTCAACGCGGGCTTTCTTCTCTTTCATTTCAACTTCAGTTGCTGCGCCCACTTTCAGAACGGCAACGCCGCCTGCCAGTTTAGCGACACGCTCCTGCAGTTTTTCTTTGTCGTAGTCAGAGGTTGCTTCTTCGATCTGCTGACGAATCTGGGTAACACGGCCCTGAATCGTCGCTTCTTCACCCACACCGTCGATGATGGTGGTGGTGTCTTTGTTAATCACAACGCGTTTTGCCTGACCCAGATCTTCCAGAGCCGCTTTTTCCAGCTCCATGCCGATCTCTTCAGAAATCACAGTACCACCGGTCAGGATAGCGATATCCTGCAGCATGGCTTTACGACGGTCGCCGAAGCCTGGTGCTTTAACCGCAGCCACTTTCACGATGCCGCGCATGGTGTTAACCACCAGGGTAGCCAGCGCTTCGCCTTCAACATCTTCCGCGATGATCAGCAGTGGTTTGCCGGCTTTCGCCACGGCTTCCAGCACTGGCAGCATTTCACGGATGTTAGAGATTTTCTTGTCAGCCAGCAGGATGAACGGAGATTCCAGTTCAATCGCACCGGTTTCTGGTTTGTTGATGAAGTAAGGTGACAGGTAACCGCGATCGAACTGCATACCTTCAACCACATCCAGCTCGTCCTGCAGGCCAGTGCCTTCTTCAACGGTGATCACGCCTTCTTTACCCACTTTCTCCATCGCCTGAGCTATCAGCTGGCCCACGGTTTCATCGGAGTTAGCAGAGATGGTACCTACCTGCGCAATCGCTTTAGAGTCGGAGCACGGTACAGACAGCGCTTTCAGTTTCTCAACCGCAGCGATAACCGCCTGGTCGATACCGCGCTTCAGGTCCATCGGGTTCATACCCGCAGCAACGGCTTTCAGGCCTTCGGTGATGATAGACTGCGCCAGTACGGTAGCGGTGGTGGTGCCGTCGCCCGCAGCGTCGTTCGCTTTAGAGGCAACTTCTTTCACCATCTGCGCGCCCATGTTCTCGAACTTGTCTTCCAGTTCGATTTCACGTGCTACAGAAACACCATCTTTAGTGATGGTCGGTGCACCAAAAGATTTATCCAGAACCACGTTACGGCCTTTCGGGCCCAGGGTAACTTTTACTGCATCTGCCAGTACGTTCACGCCACGCAGCATTTTTACGCGTGCGTCATTACCGAATTTTACGTCTTTAGCTGCCATTTTAAATATCCCTTAAATTCGTTTCGTTCAGTGAATTACGCGAAAAAATTACGCTTCAACAACCGCCAGGATGTCGCTCTCAGAGATGATCAGCACCTCTTCGTTATCGATTTTCTCGGTTTTCGCGCCGTAACCTTCGCTGAAGATCACGATGTCGCCAACCTTCACGTCCAGCGGCTTAACGTCACCACTCTCAAGGATGCGGCCGTTGCCGACAGCCAGCACTTCACCACGGGTGGATTTGCCGGCTGCAGAACCGGTCAGCACGATGCCGCCAGCTGATTTAGCTTCAACTTCTTTACGCTTGACGATAACGCGATCGTGCAATGGACGAATTTTCATTTGATAGCTCTCCTTTGAGAAGTCCAATCATTCAGTTTTGGGGTTGAACACCGGGCTGCATGGCTTCCGGCCTCGTGACCTGAGAGATAGGGCCGCTACCATCTCCTTTCAAGGGGGCAGACAACAAATTTTTTACGCAGATGAGATGAGTGATGGCTTTTTGAGCAATCGGCAAAAAGATCGCCAGCCGAAACAAAAAACGCAACCCGAAGGTTGCGTTTTAACGTGGCGATAACGCCATTAGCGATCTTTCGGATCGTCATGGTGCTCAAGGCGATCGCTATTTTTGCGCTCGAATTCGCCATCCATGGTATAGCCGCTGTCGGGTCCGGCTCCCGGACCGCGCCAGACGCGCAAATGCGGCATCAGCTTCAGCGTCAGATGCTTCTGCACCGGTGGCAACAGCAGCAGCAGGCCCAGCAGGTCGGTAAAGAAGCCGGGCAGCAGCAGTAGAAAACCGGCGATGATCAGCGACACGCTCTTGATCATCTCTTTCGCCGGGCTCTCGTTACGCGCCAGCTTCTCCTGCATCAGCATGAAGTTTTTCATGCCCTGATTTTTGACCAGCGACACCCCGATGCAGGAGGTGAAGACCACCAGCAGCATGGTAAGCAGCACGCCCATGACGTGGGCGACCTGAATAAACAGTGAAATTTCAATCCAGGCCAGGACAAAAAAGACTAATAACGGTATCCAGCGCACCGTACTCTCCTGTAAGTGTGGGCCGATCGGCAGCGCGCCGCTCAGCAGAAAGCGTTCATCTTAATGATGATAAGAAAAGAGATGGGCACCCGTGTCACCATTTTCAACCGATCCTGTCAAATTTATCCCGCAGGGTTAATTTTGTAACCTGTTTCACATATCGTTAACCTGACGGCAGCGTTAAGTGATCTGCATGCGTGCATTTCTGATGCATCAGAATATGATCGTGCTCACCAGTATGAAGACGGATAAAATGTCGGTACGGGTGCACCACGACAAAATAAACACATCATCTGTGATGGTTAGCGGCGACAACAAGAAGGTTATCATGGCGAACAACATTCGTATCGAAGAAGACCTGTTAGGTATGCGCGAAGTGCCGGCGGATGCCTATTATGGCGTTCATACTCTGCGTGCGATTGAAAATTTTTACATCAGCAACAGTAAAATCAGCGACATACCCGAATTTGTCCGCGGGATGGTGATGGTAAAAAAAGCGGCGGCAATGGCCAACAAAGAGCTGCAAACGATCCCCCGCAACATTGCCGATACCATCATTCAGGCCTGTGATGAAGTGCTCAATAATGGCCGTTGCATGGATCAGTTCCCGGTGGATGTCTATCAGGGCGGTGCCGGCACCTCGGTCAACATGAACACCAATGAGGTACTGGCAAACATCGGTCTGGAACTGATGGGCCACCAGAAAGGCGAATATCAGTACCTCAACCCTAACGATCACGTCAACAAATGTCAGTCGACCAACGACGCCTACCCGACCGGTTTCCGCATCGCGGTGTACAGTTCGCTGCTGAAGCTGCTGGATGGCATCAGCCAGCTGGCCGACGGTTTTGAGCGTAAGGCTGACGAGTTCCAGACCATCCTCAAAATGGGCCGCACCCAGTTACAGGATGCGGTGCCGATGACGCTGGGTCAGGAATTTCACGCCTTCAGCGTGCTGCTGAATGAAGAGACCAAAAGCATTCTGCGCACCGGCGAGCTGCTGCTGGAAGTGAACCTCGGCGCGACCGCCATCGGTACCCGCCTGAATACGCCGGACGGTTATCAGCACCTTGCCGTGCAGCGTCTGGCGGAAGTCAGCAACCTGCCGGTGGTGCCGGCGGAAGATCTGATCGAAGCGACCTCAGACTGCGGTGCCTACGTGATGGTGCACTCGTCACTGAAACGCCTGGCGGTGAAGCTCTCTAAGATCTGTAACGACCTGCGCCTGCTCTCTTCCGGTCCGCGCGCTGGCCTGAATGAAATCAACCTGCCGGAGTTACAGGCCGGTTCGTCGATCATGCCAGCCAAAGTCAATCCGGTGGTGCCGGAAGTGGTTAATCAGGTCTGCTTCAAAGTGATCGGCAACGACATTACCGTCACCATGGCTTCCGAAGCCGGTCAGCTGCAGCTGAACGTGATGGAGCCGGTGATTGGCCAGGCGCTGTTTGAATCGATCAGCATCCTGACCAACGCCTGCTACAACCTGCTGGAGAAATGCGTCAACGGCATTACCGCCAACCGCGCGGTATGCGAAGCCTACGTGTTTAACTCAATCGGCATCGTCACCTACCTTAACCCGTATATCGGCCACCATAACGGCGATATCGTCGGCAAAATCTGCGCCGAAACCGGTAAAAGCGTACGTGAAGTGGTGCTGGAACGCGGCTTGCTGACCGAAAGCGAGCTGGACGATATTTTCTCGGTCCAGAACCTGATGTATCCGGTTTATAAAGCAAAACGTTATACCGACGAAAACGAGCAGTAAGGTTTAACCGACGCTGGTTGACTAAAGGCACACCGCGATCAACACGGTGTGCCTTTTTCTTTGGTAAACAGCACAACTGATTTTCTCAGGTTAAATACTCAGGAGTGATGCATGTTTGTGGTTGAGCTGCTGGTCGTCTTACTGGCGATCTGGTTGGGTGCGCGCCTTGGCGGCATTGGCATTGGGTTCGCTGGCGGCATGGGCGTGCTGATCCTGACGCTGGGCTTTGGCCTGCCGCCGGGAATGATTCCGTTCGACGTGATCGAAATTATCATGGCGGTCATTGCGGCTATCGCGGCCATGCAGGTGGCTGGCGGGATGGATTATCTGGTCAGCCTCGCCGAACGGCTGCTGCGCCGCCATCCGCGTCACGTCACGCTGCTGGCACCGCTGGTGACCTATCTGATGACGCTGCTGGCGGGTACCGGTCATACGGCCTTCTCGACGCTGCCGGTGATCGCTGAAGTGGCGAAAGAGCAAGGCGTCCGCCCTTCGCGCCCGCTGTCAATCGCCGTGGTCGCTTCACAGATCGCCATTACCGCCTCGCCCATTTCAGCCGCGGTGGTGTTCTTCGCCACTCTGCTTGAGCCGCGTGGCATCAGCTACATTACGCTGCTGGCTATCGCCATCCCCTCGACCATGGTCGGCCTGTTTCTGGCCGCGCTGGTGACCAACTTCCTCGGCAAAGAGCTGAAGGATGATCAGATCTACCAGGCGCGGCTGGCAAAAGGTGACGTCACGCTGCGCGGTGCCAGCGTCTACCAGCCCACGCCGGGCGCGAAAAAATCGGTGCTGCTGTTTCTGCTCGGCATCATCGCCGTGGTGGTCTACGCCACTCTCACCAGCGCCAGCGTTGGGCTGATCGCCAACCCGCTGCTGCCGCGTAATGAAGCGATTGTGGTGTTTATGCTGACTATCGCCACCCTAATCAGCCTGACCTGTAAGCTGGATACCAGCGAGATCCTCAGCGCCAGCACCTTCAAGTCCGGCATGAGTGCCTGTATCTGCGTGATGGGTGTCGCCTGGCTGGGCGATACCTTTGTTAAAGCCCACCTGGCAGAGATCCAGATGGTGGCCGGCGATATGCTGAAAACCTACCCATGGATGCTGGCGCTGGTGCTGTTCTTCGCCTCAATGCTGCTCTACTCGCAGGCGGCGACCACTAAGGCGCTGATGCCTGCCGCCTTACTGCTGGGCGTGTCGCCACTTACCGCCATCGCCTCGTTTGCCGCGGTTTCGGCGCTGTTCGTCCTGCCGACCTACCCGACTTTACTGGCGGCCGTGGAGATGGATGACACCGGATCGACCCGGATTGGCAAGTTTGTTTTCAACCATGCCTTTATTATTCCCGGCGTGATCGCCATTACGCTGTCGGTGATGGCGGGCTTTGTCTTTGGCGGGATGCTGTTATAGCCCGATAACCGCGTCGCTGGCTGAGCGTGCTATCATCGGGCTCTTTTAAACAGGAGCATTACGATGAATGCCATCGTTGTCCTTTGCACCGCGCCCGATCAGGCGACGGCGCAACGTCTGGCCGCCTTGGCGCTTGAGGCCAGACTGGCGGCCTGCGTTACGCTGCTGCCGGGTGCCACCTCGTATTACGTCTGGCAGGGCCAGCTCGAACAGAGCAGCGAAGTACAGATGCTGCTGAAATGCGATAGCGATCACCAGCAGGCACTGTTAGATCTGCTCAGGCAGGCGCATCCCTACGATGTGCCTGAACTGCTGGCGCTTCCGGTTCAACATGGAGACAGTGAATACTTGTCATGGCTGCACGCATCTCTCGCTTAATTACGCTGCTGCTGGTGCTGTTTATCAGCCTGCAGGCGCACGCATCGCTTTTTTCCAACCCCGCCAGCAGCCGCTTTGTCCCGGTCGATCAGGCGTTTGGTTTTGATTTCGACCAGCAGGGGGCGCATCTCAACCTGCACTGGAAAGTAAAATCGGGTTACTACCTCTATCGTCAGCAGATCCACCTCACGCCGGCCAACGCCACGCTGGCACCGCTGACGCTGCCCGCCGGTCAGCCACATGAAGATGAATTCTACGGCAAGAGCGAGATCTATCGGCAGGATCTGACGGTGCCGGTGACGCTACAGCAGGCCGCCCGTGGTGCCACGCTCAGCGTCACCTATCAGGGCTGTGCCGCCGCCGGATTCTGTTATCCCCCCGAAACCCGCACCGTGCCGCTGAGTCCGGTAGCGGCCAGCACTGCTGCGCCGCCGGTGAATACCGCGCCTGCACCCGCCACTCCGCTGCCGTTTTCGCCGCTGTGGGCGTTGCTGATCGGTATTGGCGTCGCCTTCACGCCCTGCGTGCTGCCGATGTACCCGCTGATTTCCGGCATTATTCTCGGCGGCCAGCGCCACTATTCGATCGGCCGGCTGTTCGCGCTGGCGATGGTATATGTGCAGGGCATGGCGCTGACCTATACCCTGCTGGGTCTGGTGGTGGCCGCTGCCGGTCTGCGTTTCCAGGCGGCTCTGCAACATCCGTGGGTGCTGTCGGCGCTGTCGGTGCTATTTATCGTGCTGGCGCTGTCGATGTTTGGTCTGTTTACGCTGCAACTGCCAGCCGGCCTGCAAACCCGTTTAACCTTGTGGAGCAATCGCCAGCAGGGTGGCTCGCTGCCAGGGGTATTTTTGATGGGCGCGCTGGCCGGTTTAATCTGCTCCCCCTGCACCACCGCGCCGCTCAGCGCTATTCTGCTGTATATCGCCCAGAGCGGTAATTTGTGGGCCGGTGCCGGCACCCTCTGGCTCTATGCGGTCGGGATGGGCTTACCGCTGATCGCCGTCACCCTGTTTGGCAATAAGCTGCTGCCGAAGAGCGGACCGTGGATGCAGACGGTAAAAGAGGGCTTTGGTTTTGTTATCCTGGCGCTGCCGGTTTTTCTGATGGAGCGGGTGCTGGGCGACCTGTGGGGACTGCGGCTGTGGAGCCTGCTGGGCGTGGCCTTCTTTGGCTGGGCGTTCAGCGTCAGCCTGCGCGCCAGCAGCGGCAAGTGGCGCGTGGTGCAGATTATCGTGCTGGCCGCCGCACTGATCAGCGCCCGTCCGCTACAGGACTGGGCATTTGGCAGCGCAGCGCAGCAGCAGCAGGCTGTCGCCCACCTGCCGTTCCAGACCGTTCAGACTCCGCAGCAGTTGCAGACGGCGTTACAACAGGCCAACGGCCGCATCACCATGGTCGATCTGTATGCCGACTGGTGTGTTGCCTGTAAAGAGTTTGAAAAATACACCTTTAGCGACAGCGCGGTACGCGATAGCCTGAGCCGGGTGCAGCTGTTACAGGCCAACGTGACCGCCAATAGCGCCAGCGATAATGCGCTGTTGCAGCATCTTCAGGTGCTGGGATTACCGACCATTTTATTCTTTGATGCGCAAGGCCACGAGATCGCTGACTCGCGCATTACCGGGTTTCTCAATGCCGCCGATTTCCGGGCGCATTTGCAGAAACTCACCCCGTAAACAACACTGGAGTCAGGCTTGTGCCCGGTGAACAGCCGGGCCTGCATACCAGAGGAGAGTCACTTGCAGCGTGAACAAATACTCGAGCATGCACTGAATGTGCTTGAACAGAACGGCCTCGCCGCCACCCTCTCATTGGAAACCCTGGCGGGCCAGACCGACCTTTCTCTCGATCAGCTCCGGCTGTTCTGGCCCGATCGTGACGCCCTGCTCTACGATGCGCTGCGCTATCACGCTCAGCAGATTGATACGTGGCGGCGTCAGATCATGCTGGATGAGACGCTGTCGCCGGAGCAGAAGCTAATGGCGCGTTATGAAGTGTTAAGTGAACACGTCAGCAAAGGCCGCTTCCCCGGCTGTCTGTTTATCGCCGCCTGCAGTTTCTATCCGCAGCCGGATCAGCCAATTCATCAGCTGGCGGAACAGCAGAAGCGCGCATCATGGCAGTTTACGCATGAAATTCTGCTAGACCAGGCGCTGGATAACCCGAGCATGGTGGCCGATCAGATGGAGCTGATTCTGGAAGGCTGCCTGAGCAAGCTGCTGGTGAAGCGCAACGTGCAGGATGTCGCCACGGCTCAGCGGCTGGCGGAAGATGTTTACAGCATTGCGTTGTGCCGTAAAAACGGCGCGCTGGCCTGAGGTTTTACCCGCTTTGACTGAAAATCAGGCAATCAGTCACGTTTCCCGTGGTTTTTTGGTGAAAGCCGTTGACGCCCGGCGGCCTTTACGGTTTAATGCGCCCCGTTGCCCGAATAGCTCAGTCGGTAGAGCAGGGGATTGAAAATCCCCGTGTCCCTGGTTCGATTCCGGGTTCGGGCACCATATTTAAAGAACCCGCCTCTGGCGGGTTTTTGCTTTTCAGGACGGCGAACCCGGCCTCGAAGGTTCGATGTACTCGCCACTTCCCTGTGGCTCGCCCTGCGGGTCTGCACGCCAGCGTGCGATGAAAAAATGCTCCCGGCATTTTTTTCCGGGTTCGGGCACCATCTTTAAAGAACCCGCCTCTGGCGGGTTTTTGCTTTTCAGCGCGGTGAACCCGGCTCCGAAGGTTTACTCCACGCCTTGCCTCAGCACTCAACCCACACCGCACCGGCATCCGCTGATTTCACGCACTGCGCCACCCAGCGCACGCCCATCAATCCGGCATGCACATCGGGATACCAGAAATCCTGCAGGAAGGCGCTGTCGCCACGATCGCTGGCGTCCATTGCCAGCGCGAAGCGGCGGTAAAGGTTCGACCAGGCTTCGAACAGCCCTTCGGCATGACCACCGCCGATACGGTCCTCCTCCCGCGCGCGCGGACTGAGATACCCCATGCCGCGCTCCAGAATCCGCACCGGTTCGCCCTGCACTTCATAACGCAGCTGATTTGGCTGCTCATCCCACCACTCCAGGCTGGCTTTGGCGCCCACCACCCGAATCTTCTGGCCGTGCATTGAGCCGGCATTCACCGCCGAGGCCCACAGCGTGCCAACCGCGCCGTTGTCATATTCCATCATCACAAAGGCGTTATCTTCCAGCGGCGCGCGGGTGGCGACAAAACTCTGACGAGAACAGAGCAGCCGCGTCACTTTTAGCTGCGGCAGCATCGTTTCTGCAATAAACAGCGGATGCGTAGCGAGATCGCCCAGTACATAGCTCGGGCCGACAAAGCGCGGATCGACCCGCCAGCGGGTGCTTTCACTCTGTAACTCCACCGCCTCGTTGTGGAAGCCGTGAGCAAACTGCATATTGACGATGCGGATCTCACCCAGTACACCGGCGGCGATCATCTCGCGCGCCTGATGGACCAGCTGATGCCCGGCATAGCCGTAGGTCACGCCGACCACCTTCTGCTTCTGCCGGCTCAGCTGTTCCAGCTCATCCGCCTCTTCGACGGTAAAGCAGAGCGGCTTCTCGCACACCACGTGCAGTCCGGCGTTCAGCGCCGCGCGACAGATAGCGAAATGGGTGTTATTGGGCGTGGCGATCGAGACCGCTTCAATCCCGTCCTCCCGTTCGGCTTCTGCGGCAAACAGGCTGGCATAATCGGGATAACAGCGTTCTGACGCCACGCCAAGCGCATTGCCAAATTCACGCCCGCGTGCGGCATCAATATCAAACGCGCCCGCCAGCAACGAAAAGTTGCCGTCACGCAGCGCCGCTGAACGGTGGATATACCCAATCTGGCTGGTCCCGCCGCCGCCAACCATGCCCCAGCGCAACGAGCGATTCAGTGCTTTTTTACCGTTAATCATGATGCTCTCCTCAGAATCCGATTGAGCGCAGGTAGTGCAGGCTGGCGGTAACATCAGCCAGGCTGGTGTCGGCCTGGCGCGGGTCTCGCTCCTGTTCGATGGTGATCCAGCCCTGATAGTCACGCTCTGCCAGCAGAGCGCGCACCGCCGGATAGTCGATCACGCCCTGCCCCAGTGGGCACAGCACGCCTTCAGCGCAGGCGCTAAAGAAGTCGAGTCCGCGCGTAATGGCGTCGCGCCACCGTTGATGATGAACGTCTTTGAAATGCAGGTAGTCGATGCGCGCCCAGTAACGTTGCAGCGCGTCAATCGGGTCCATCCCGGCATAGTAGAGATGGCCGGTGTCGAGACATAAACCGGCCACCTGATGCGGAATATCGTTCACCAGCCGCGCCAGTTCATCAGCGAACTCAATACAGCCGCCCGCATGCGGATGGATCACCGCCCGCACGCCATACTCCTGCCAGGCGATCTGACTCAGAATGGTGATGTGCTGCATCATGCGTTGCCACGCCTCATCGTCGAGCCGCGGCGATTTTTCCGACTGGCCGGCATATTTCGCCCGCTGCGGATTGCCAAAATCGATGATCACCAGATAAGGCGGCGGCGCGTTAACGCCTGCGGTTTTTGTTGCAGTCGGGACCTGCGCCAGGTTGCGGCACAGGTTGTGGGTTAGCGTCACCAGCGCCGGAAAATGCGCTTCACTGACTAAATCATCAAAAATGGTGCCCGCCACCAGCGACAGGCCATGGTAATTAAGCTGCCGCGTCAGCTCATCGGGATCGGTTGGCAGATAGCCCCAGGGACCCAGCTCGATACTGCGGTAGCCCGCCTGCGCGGCCTCCGTCAGCACTTTCTGGCAGGGCGGCAGCCATGGATTATTCGGATCGTCTACGCCCCAGCTGCAGGGCGCGTTTGCAATGTGTAGGGTCATGATACCTGCCTGTGCGATGAGAACTGCTGGCAGTATCAAATAAAAATTTCATCACAGACAACAATGAAAGTTTCATTTTTTGATAGCGATCGCGTTTAACACCTTCATTTTATGATAGGTTTTTATCATACGCAGATTAAGACTGCCGTTTTACAGATTTTCGCGCGTCACCAGTTCGAACGGTACGGTCACCTGAGCGAAGTGATCGCGCTGTTCGCTCCCGCCGTTCAGGCAGGTGGCAATCACCGCATCGGCCATCACATCAATCCGGTGCCGCAGCATCAGCGAGATGGTGCCGTCAATCAGCGCCAGCTCATCGCCCGGCAGCGGACCGTGGCACAGCAAATCAATCTGTCGGCGGCCGCTGTCTCGCAGGGCCTGCACCACCCCCTCAATACCGCCGCAGGGCGCATAAATCATCACCAAATCATCATGCTGCTCGAGTAACTGCCGGGTGGCCTGATAGCCACCTTCATTTGATTCATGGGTTTTTAACGGTTCAAGCACCCGCTGGCTGACGCCCGCTTCACGCAGATAGGAACGGAAGCTGATCTCGCTGCTCTCCTGACAGGTAAAGCGGTGGTCGCCAAGCAATACGCCGACGCAGCCCGGCTGACGCAGCAGATGTTGCGCCATCCAGGCGGCGGTTCGCCCTGCCTTCTGATTATCAATGCCAATAAAACCGGCGTGCTCGCAGGGCGAAAAATCTGACAACAGAGCGTAGACCCGCACGCCCAGCCGCGACACATCCTGGATAGCGTGACGGATTAAGGGATGATCCAGCGCCACCAGGCCAATCACATCGTTCCGCTGCGCGAGCTGGCGCAGAGAGCGGGCGACCACCTCCACTTCGTGAATGTCGTGCCAGCAAAATTCGGTTTCGCTGCCCGCTGGCTGATGCCCGCGCGCCCGCTGTTGCAGCGCCTCACCCAGCTGCTGATAAAATGAATAACGGGCCGGCAGCAGGATAAAACCAAAGCGCAGCTGAGCCGTAGCGGGTTGTGTCGCGGGCAGACTGTACGCCGCAGGCAGCCGATAACCGAGCTGTCGGGCCGCCGCCAGCACCTTCTGCTCGGTTACGCCGCGCACCGGTGCCCGACGGTTCAGCACCCGATCGACCGTCGCCACTCCTACGCCTGCCGCGTCTGCAATTGCCGTCATGGTTACTTTTGACATCATTCTTCTCCCGCTATCGATCCTCAATTGCCGAAACGGGCGGTTCCCCTTCAGCGTTTCTCTGCCGTGGTGCGACAGCAATTAATCCTGTCACCACCCGGCGTATTTTCTCTCATTTTTTTGATAGAAAATACGTCATTACTTTGATCACCTTCGCAAAATGAAATTTTCATTTCTTTTTTGATTCTTTTTAAAACGTGCATTTGCTAAAACGGGTAAAAATCTGGCGTTAACTTCCCTGATGGAATCGCATCATCAAATGATTAGAGCGGTGGCAGCAGGCTTTCTATAGTGGGGTTCTGACTGGACCCTGCACGTAAAAGAAGGAATGGGTATGTTTCCCTCAACGCTTCCCACCCCACGCTTACCCGATGCCCGAACCCTGCCGTCGCTGCGCTGGGGCATTATCGGCCCCGGCTGGATTGCCGACCATTTTGCGCAGGCGCTGCGCCACCATACCGACCAGCAACTGACGGCTGTGGCGGGCCGTAATCCGGCTAAAGCCCAGGCGTTTGCCGAAAAGTGGTCAATTGCTTATGCCACCAGCAGCATGGATGCGCTGCTGGCGCGTGAGGATGTCGACGCGGTCTATATCGCCACGCCGCATAATCACCATTTTCCGGATGGCCTGCGCGCTATCGCGGCGGGAAAGCACCTGCTGATTGAGAAACCGCTGGCGCTGAATGCGCAGCAGGCAACCCAGCTGAAGCAGGCCGCTGCGGCCCGCAATCTGCTGTGTATCGAAGCAATGTGGTGCAACTTCGCAGCGAAATATGACGTCATCCGGCAGTTACTGGCGGATGGCGTGCTCGGCGAGGTTCACACCCTGATTGCCGACCACGGCGAATTTTTTACCGCGGATCACCGCATCTTTAACCACGATCTGGCGGGTGGGCCGATGCTCGATCTCGGCAGTTATCTGGTGGCGCTCAGCGTGTTTATCGGCGGTGGCGCGCCCGACAGCATCATTGCCAGAGGCCAGCCGGTGCCCGGTGGCAGCGTAAACGGTCAGACCTCAATGCTGCTGACACATCGCCACGGCATGCATTCGCTGCTGAATACCACGTTGTTCAGCAACACGCCCGGCGGCGCGGTGATTGCCGGCAGTGAAGCCAGCCTGGTGCTGGAGGGGCAGTTCTATGCGCCAGGCAATTTTCGCCTCACCTCCAGCGAGGGTCGCCACAGCCTGTACTGGGAAGAACCCGCCAACCGCTATCTGCAGCTGTGTCATGAAATCAACCACTTCGCCTGGTGTATCGGGCAGAACCTGACTGACTCGCCGATCCATCCGCTCGACCAGGCGATTACTACCCTGGCTACGATAGACAATATCAGGCAGCAGATCGGCGTCACTTTTAATGAAGAACAGTAACGTTAATATTTCCGGAGCAGACAGATGAAAATCGCTTTTGATGTGGATGTGATTAAAGACCTCGGCATCACCCGTATGGTCCATCAGGTGGCTGACTGGGGGTATAAATATATCGAACAGTCGCCGCATCCGCAGATCAACCCGTTTTATAAGCATCCCAAAGCCAGCCGCGAAATCATGACTGAATATAAAAACGCGCTGCGTGACACCGGGCTGGAGATCTCCTCGTTTATCGTGGTCTATCGCTGGTCCGGTCCGGACGAACTGCGCCGCCAGGCCGCGGTGAAGAACTGGAAACGGATGATTGAAATTGCGGTTGAGATGGGCGTGCAGGTGATCAACACCGAACTCTCCGGCACGCCTAACGAGCCGGAGATCTGTGAAGAGATGTTTTATCGTTCGATGGAGGAGCTACTGCCGATTATCGAACGTGAGGGGATCCGGGTCGAGATTCAGGCGCACCCGTGGGATTTCTGCGAAGAGAACAATGAAACGGTGGATATCGTGAAGTCGTTTCGCAGCGATAACGTCAAGTATATCTACAGTGCGCCGCACACCTTCTTCTATGACAAAGGCAAAGGCGATGTAAAACCGATGCTGGAGTATGCCGGAGACGATCTGTCGCACATGCTGATCGCTGACACCATGAACCACACCAAACATTGCCGCTACATCGTTAACCCGCCCGGCGTTGATGCCACGATTCACCAGCACGTCGGCGTCGGCGAAGGCGAAGTCGATTTCGATACCCTGTTCCAGACGCTGCGCGACACTAACTTTGCCACACGCAGTTACAAAGTGGGTGGCGAGCCGATTATCGCCGCCTCGCTGTTTGGTTATCCGGAAAAGATGAAGGTTCAGGCAGTGCAGACCCGCGAACTGATCGAACGCGAGTTACTCAGCAAATAACCTTGCGCAGCCGCAGCCGGCCGCGCTTTGCCGCCTCTCTGCCCGCCTCGCCGCCTGCGCGGCGGGCACGGTTTACCCTTTCGTCTATCGCAATTCCCGCAGCCTACCCCCCGCATCGCCGGTCATTCACCTGGCCGCGATCACCGCCAGCAGAGTTAAACCGGCTTTTATCCACCTGCTACACTCCAGACAAACATCACACCACAAGGCGAACCTTCACTATGTCGGAAAATGCATATCAGCCCGCAAAAGTCTGGAGCTGGGATCCCGAAGCAAAAGGCAACGGCGCAAAAACCAATCGCCCGTTCGCTGGCCCTACCCATGAAAAAGCGCTGCCGGTCGGCAAGCATCCTTTGCAGCTCTATTCGCTCGGCACGCCGAACGGCCAGAAAGTAACCATCCTGCTGGAAGAGCTGCTGGCGCTTAACGTGATTGATGCCGAATATGATGCCTGGCTGATCCGCATCGGCGAAGGCGATCAGTTCTCCAGCGGTTTTGTTGAGGTTAACCCTAACTCCAAAATCCCGGCGTTGAGTGATCACTCCACCACGCCGCCGATTCGGGTGTTTGAATCGGGCAATATCCTGCTCTATCTGGCGGAAAAATTTGGCTACTTCCTGCCAAAAGATCTGGCGCAACGTACCGAAACGCTCAACTGGCTGTTCTGGCTGCAAGGCTCAGCGCCTTATCTCGGCGGCGGTTTTGGCCATTTCTATCACTATGCGCCAGAGAAAATCGAATACGCCATCAACCGCTTTACCCTTGAGGCCAAACGTCAGCTCGACGTGCTGGATCGTCAGCTGGCTGACAATCGCTATCTCGCCGGTGAGGATTACACCATCGCTGACATCGCGACCTGGCCGTGGTACGGCAATCTGGTGCTGAATGACCAGTATGGCGGCGCCGAATTCCTTGATGTGCAGTCCTATAAAAATGTGGTGCGCTGGGCGAAAGAGATTGCTCAGCGTCCTGCCGTGATCCGTGGCCGCAAGGTGAACCGTGTAATGGGCGACCCGGCCGATCAGCTGCATGAGCGTCATGATGCATCTGACTTTGATACCCAGACCCAGGATAAAAAAGCTTAAGGAGACACTCTGTGAGTGCATACGTTGTATTTATTCGTGATAACACCCTGAACCAGGACGAAATGGCGATCTACGCCGAGAAAGCGGGCCAGGCACGCGGCGATCATCCGATCAACCCGCTGGCTTTTTATGGCGAACTGGAAACGCTGGAAGGTCAGGAAGCGGAAGGCGTGGTGATTCTGGAATTCCCGAGCCGTGAAGCAGCACACGCGTGGTATGACAGCCCGGAATATCAGGCGGCCAAAGTGCATCGCCTGAAAGGGGCGAACTATCGCGCGATCCTGGTTCAGGGTATCGACAAATAAAAAAGGGACGCTGCGGCGTCCCTGAACTTTCAGGCGGCAGCCCTGCCGCCTGCATCGGTTATTCCAGTCCGATCCGCACCACGCTGTCCGCTCCCTGGCTGCTGTGATCCGGATTAAAGCCCTGCTTCACCGTCACATACAGGGTCTGACCATCGGGTGATACCAGCAGGCTGTTGGGATGACTGTCAAACGACCAGCTGTTTTTCACCGCATAGCTGGTGCCATCCAGCTGCAGCACTTTCTTCGACTCACGCTGACTGATGTAGATCTCATTGCGCTTGCCGTTAAATTTAATCCCCAGTGAATCCCCGAGATCCAGACGCTTAATCACCTTGCCGCTGCGCTCATCAAACACCAGCGTATTTTTAGCTTTTGAATTATCGGTGACAAACAGCCGGCCGGTCGCCGGATCTTCGGCCATATTAAGGAACAGATACTCTTTGCCATCGCCCGCGGTCAGGCGCTGTTCAATTTTGTTATTGCGCGGATTGATCACCAGGATTTCGCCGCTGCCGTTGGCCGCATAAATCCGATCGCTGACCGGAGAATAGATGATGCCGGTGACCCATTTGCCGGCATTTTTAATCCGGGTTTTCAGCGTCAGGGTTTTCGCATCGACCACCCAGATCAGGCCGGGATCGCCGACGCCGCCGACATACAGCAGCCCGTCGTGCAGGAAAATTTCACGCGCGCCGAACGGTAGCCCTTTTTCATTTTTCTCACTGAACATCAGGCGTTTCAGCACTTTGCCACTTTCCGGATCGATGGCCGAGATGCCGCCATCCAGCGAATTGGTGGTGTAGAGCACGCTGCCATCAGGCGCACTGATCAGACCGAAGTTCTTCAGGTCATAATGTCCTTCGCCGGTGGTCTTCAGCGTGGTGGCATCCAGCCGATAGATCATCCCGCCGCTGACGTCTTTAAAGCCCTGCGCACTGGCTACATACAGCGCATTTTTTGCCGGCAGGTAAGCCATTTCATACAGGCCTTCACCCAGTTCGCGCTGGGTCAGATGGCCCTGGCCGGTGGTTTCTACCGTAACCGGCGTGCTGGCGTCTGCTTTTCGGGCCGGCAACTGACACGCGGTCAGGCTGAAGGTGGTGACAATCGCCAGGGCGAGTGCCGCTTTGCGCGGGCTGAATAAGGTTTTCATTCTTAACTCCAGTAAGGGGCGAACGGCTTCCATCAGGCCGCAGCACGGCGGGAAGACACAGAATAAAAAGAATGAGAATCATACTCATTAGTAAAAAAGATGTAAACGCAGCGGTAAACAGGTGCTGGCTCAGCGCCGCGTGTCGCAGGCTATCTCCGGCCGTCGACGACTACGCTGTCAGAGATCACGGCCCGACCTGCAAATGCTGTTGCAGAAAGGTGACGAAGGCGCTGATGCGTGCGGGCAACTGCCGTTGCGCCTGCCAGACGGCAAAAATATCGCCATCCGGTGCCTGCCAGTCCGGCAGCACCGGCAGCAGATCGCCTGCGGCAATGCTGTGCTGCGCATCCCACCATGAACGCAGCAGAATGCCGTGTCCATCCATCGCCAGCCGCATCGCCACTTCACCATCATTGGTAATCAGACTGCCCCGCACCTTCTGACTGACGCTCTGCTCACCGCGCGTCAGCCGCCACAGGGTGAAATCGCTGTCGTGCTGACGCAGCAGAATGCAGTTGTGCTGCGCCAGATCGCGCACCGTCTCCGGCAGACCATGCCGGGCGGCGTAGGCCGGAGAGCAGCAGAGGATGCGCGGATTGGTGCGTAACTTGCGCGCCACCAGCCGGGAGTCAGGCGGTTCGCCGACCCGGATATCGATATCCATGTGCGCATCCAGAAAATTAAGCGGCTGACTGGTGAGCTGCAGTGACAGGGAGAGCTGCGGATGCAGCGCGGCAAATGCCGACACGCAGGGAGCGATATGACGGCGGCCAAAACCAAACGAAGCGTTAATGTTAAGCGTGCCGCGCAGCTGCGCCGTTTCGCCGCTCACCGCCTCTTCCAGCGCCGCCAGCTGGTCCAGCAACGGACGCGCGCCCGCCAGATAGCGCCGCCCTTCCGGCGTCAGCTCCAGCCGGCGGGTGGTGCGGCGCAGTAACTGCACGCCGAGCCGCTGCTCCAGCTGGCTCAGTCGTTTGCTGACGGCCGCCAGCGACAGCCCGAGTTCACGGGCGGCGGCGGTCAGGCTGTCCAGTGCGGCAAGCCGTACGAAGAAAGCGAGGTCGTCGGTTGAGGTGCGTGATTCTCTACTTTGATTCAACACTGGATTGCGTTTCAGGCTCATTATTTCCCCGGAATCGACAGTTATACTGCCTGCACAATTCGAACATCAACCGGAAAGGTGCCCTGTGACTAATAAAATCCATCGTATTGCGGTAATTCCTGGCGACGGTATCGGCAAAGAAGTGATGCCGGAAGGCGTGCGCGTAATGAATGCGGCGGCGGAAAAATTCAATATTCCGCTGCGCTGGGAGTGGTTTGACTACGCCAGCGCCGACTACTGGCAGCAGCATGGCAAGATGCTGCCTGACGACTGGTTTCCGCAGCTGAAAGCGTTTGATGCTATCTACTTTGGTGCGGTTGGCTGGCCGGACGTGGTACCCGACCACGTTTCCCTGTGGGGCTCGCTGTTGCAGTTCCGCCGCGAGTTCGATCAATATGTCAATCTGCGTCCGGTGCGCCTGATGCCCGGTGTTAAAGCGCCGCTGGCCAACCGTCAGCCGGGCGATATCGACTTCTACGTAGTGCGCGAAAATACCGAAGGCGAATACTCCAGCGTGGGCGGAACCATGTTCCCGGGCACCGATCGTGAGGTGGTGATCCAGGAAACGGTAATGACCCGCACCGGCGTCGATCGCATCCTGAAATTTGCTTACCAGCTGGCGCAGAGCCGCCCGAAAAAACACCTGACCTCCGCCACCAAATCGAACGGTATTGCGATCACCATGCCTTACTGGGATAGCCGGGTTGAGGCGATGGCTGGCCAGTTCCCCGAGGTGAAGGTCGACAAGTATCATATCGATATCCTCACCGCCAATTTCGTGCTGCATCCGGACTGGTTTGATGTGGTAGTCGCCAGTAACCTGTTTGGCGATATCCTGTCGGATCTCGGTCCGGCCTGTACCGGCACCATCGGCATCGCCCCCTCCGCTAATATCAACCCGGAAGGCCACTTCCCAAGCCTGTTTGAACCGGTGCACGGCTCTGCGCCAGACATTGCTGGTAAAGGCATCGCCAACCCGATTGGACAGATCTGGTGCGGCGCGATGATGCTGGAGCATCTGGGCTATAAAGAGGCAGGTGATGCGGTGTTAGCGGCGATTGAGCGTACGCTGGCCGCAGGTGAGCACCTGACGCGCGACCTCGGCGGCAGCGCCAGCACCGAACAGCTCGGCAGTGCCATCGCCGCCGCGCTGTGAGTTATTCCGGCAGCGCTACCACGCTGTCGGGGTGCCAGCCTGGCGGTAACGGCTCCGGCCGCACGATGGCCAGGTTGTGCAGCTGCAGATTCTCAACGCCGCGCGCAAACAGTCCCGGCAATCCGCCGGGATAGCGCTCAACTCCATATGCCTCACCGGTTTTTGGATCGAGCTTATAGGCGTTATCCAGCCCCATGCCGGTCGGTGAGTCAGGGTTACACGGCGGCCGGATGTCATACTGCCCCTGCGCCACCGGCGCCACACTTTGCCGCAACTGCACCTGACTGATTAACACGTCGCGGATCGCGCCCGGCTGCGCCGCATGCAGGTTAATCGCCCCTTCCGCTACGCCCGTCACGTTAGTGAACTGCACCTGCTCTACGCGGCCCGGCGCAATCGCCGGATCGCGACTGCGCACCGAGATAAACAGCGGATCGGCTTTGCCCCAGTGGCACGGCGGCGCATGGTGGCAGGCAAAGGTCAGATTGCTGAACAGCAGCCGCCGCATCGCCCCGCCGTCGCGTGACAGAATGCCGATGGCGCGGTTGGAATCGAAAATGGTGCAGCCGGTGACCGTCACATCTTCCACATCATCCCAGCTTTCGGTGCCGATTTTAAAGGCGCAGCTGTAACTGCGTAGCAGACAGTTGGTGATCATAATCTGGCGGGCCGGACGTCGCAGCGCCGCAGGCTTGTGGGTGGTTTTAATGCAGATAGCATCATCGGCGGCGCTGAGGTAGCTGTTGCTGACAAACACGGCTTCGCAGCTGTCGATGTCCAGCGCATCGGTGTTCGGCATGGTCATGGCGTTATCAATGGTGAGATGGTCGATATGCACATGACGGCAGCTCACCAGATGTACGGTCCACATCGGGGCCTGCACGATGGTAAAATCTTGCAGCCTCACCTGCTCGCAATCTTCAAAAACGATGATGCGCGGTCGGTCGGCGCGCGGCAGACGATAGCCCTGCTCATCACGTTCGGTGGCAAACCAGGCTTCGCCCTCGCCATCAATGCGGCCGGTGCCGCTCAGGGTGATATTGCGCTGACCAAGGGCGTAGAGCAGCACGTTGTGTGACTTCTCGGCGCTGCTCAGCGCCTGGACCGGCTGGTAATCGGCCAGCCGCTGGCTGGCGATCAACACCGCCCCCGCCTCCAGGTGCAGTTCAAAATCAGAGGGCAGATTCAGGCAGCCGCTGCGGTAGCGCCCGGCAGGCAGCGTCAGGCGGCCTCCGCCGGCGGCGGCAATCTGATCCATCGCGCGTTGCAATAGCGCGGTATCCAGCGTTTCGCCGTCGGCGGCAGGATGAAAATCGGCAAGGGAAAGGTGCATCATGCGTCTCCCGCAAGAGTGAGGAGGAACAATTGCAGCACGTTCCGGTGCCGCAAACCTTTGTCTGGTCGCCACTGCCCCGTTCCGTGCCGGCGATCACAGATTACTTCACGGCGCCTTCGGTCACGCCGCTGATAAACTTGCGCTGGAAAATCAGGAACACCGCCACCAGCGGCAGGATGACAATCATCGCGCCCGCCATCAGCACCGGAATGTCGATGGTGTTTTTATTCTGAAAGAACATCATGCCGATCGGTAAAGTACGCAGCTCATCTTTGTTGACCAGAATCAGCGGGATTAAAAACTCATTCCAGGTCCAGATAAACAGCAGCAGCCCGAGCGTCGAGAGCGTCGGCCAGATGGCCGGCACCAGGATGCCCCACAAAATTTTGACCCGCGAGGCACCATCCATCACCGCCGCTTCCACCAGCTCTTTGGGCACCTGCTGAAAGGCACTGGCGATCATCAGGGTGGTAAACGGCAGCGACAGGGCAATCTGCGGCAGAATCAGCGCCAGATAGGTATTGGTCAGCCCCATCCAGCGCAGCTCATGGTAGAGCGGGATGATAAACGCCTCGCTCGGCAACACCATGCCGAGCGCCAGCATCGCCGCGATCGCTTTTTTACCGGGGATCTTCAGCCAGGCGAAGCCAAACCCGGCCAGAATCCCCAGCAGCACGCTGCACAGCACCACCGGGATCACCACCAGCACCGAGTTGAGGAAGTAGACGTTAAAATGTCCCTGCTGCCAGGCAGTGAGGTAGTTTTTAAAATTCAGCGAGGCGGGCAGCGTGAATACCCCCTGAAACAGCTCCATCTGGGTTTTAAACGAGGTCATCAGCGCCATCAGAAACGGCAGAATGGTCATCAGCGCCACCATCCAGATCAGCGCGCGTGAAATCACCGGCGTACTACGCATCAGTACCGCTCCTTTAAGGCCAGGTGAATCAGGTAGTTAATCCCTAACACAATCAGCATGCTGAACACCGCCACTGACGATGCATAGCCAAAGTAGTGCAGGTCAAAACCCTGCTTGTACATAAAGATATTGGTCACCATGGTGGAGGTGCCCGGTCCGCCCTGGGTCATCACATAGACCAGGTCAAAGGCTTTCAGGCTGGCAATCACCGTCAGCAGCAGCGCAATCCGCACCTCAGGCCGCAGGGCCGGCAGGGTAATCCGCATAAACTTCTGACGACGCGACGATCCATCCAGGTCGGCCGCTTCCAGCAGCGAGGGATCCATTCGCTGCAGGCCCGCCATAAACAGCACCAGACAGAAACCGAAGAAGTACCAGGTGGCGACCAGGCCGACAGCCGGCAGCGCCCAGGTAAAATCGCCCAGCCATGACATCGCCAGCTGCGGTAAGCCAATGGCGCGCAACAGCTGATCGATCGGGCCAAACGCCGGGTTATATAACCAGCGCCACACCACGCCCAGCACCGCCATCGGCATGATATAAGGCAGAAAGAAGAGGATGCGCAGCACGCTGCGTTCGCTGTTGTTGCGCGTGTCATACAAAAAACTGCACAGCAGCAGACCGATGCTAATCGGCAACAGGGTGTAGAACAGCATCAGGATGGCGTTATTGCCCAGCGCTATCCAGAACACCGGATCGCTGAACATCCGCAGATAGTTGCTGACGCCGCTGAATACCGGCAGCGAGGTGCCGTCCCATTCGGTAAAGCTGATACCGAGCGAGGCCAGCAGCGGCAACAGCAGAAATACCGCATAGACCAGCACCGCCGGCAGAACATAAAGGAAATTACGCCAACCGCTTAAATTCAACATAACCGTACTCGTGGCTCAGAACGACGCTCAGGCCCGGCGATGCGCCGGGCCACCGGCTTAATGTTTCAGGGTTTTCAGGTAACGCTGATAGTTGTTGTCGAAATTGGTGACCATCTGATCGGCAGTCTGACGGCCGGCCAGCAGCAACTGGACGTTCTGATTCAGTTCGGCATTCATGGTCGGCGTTGCCCAGTCTACGTAGTGGCCTAAACCGTCATAGTCATTAAGCGTCAGCCACACCTGATACGCTTCGGCCAGCAGCGGATTGTCCGCCGGCATTTTCGCCGCTTTGTTGGTGCTGGCCGGCAGGAAGCCGACCTTCAGCCAGCGATCAGCCATCGCATCTGACACCATAAAATTGATGAATTTCGCCGCCGCATCCTGCTGCTCTTTGCTCTTCGCGGTGCTGGTCACCGAGAAGGCCAGATCGGTGCCACCGACCATCAGCGGTTGTTTCACCCCCTCGCCGGCCGGCATCGCGGCAAAGTGGATATCTTTGTTATCTTTAAACTGGCCGAGATACCAGGTGCCGCTCACCAGGAACGCCGCCTGATTGTTCTGAAACAGCGTTGCGGCATCATCGTGACCGATACCCTGGAAGCCAGGGAAGAAGTAACCTTTATCGGTCCAGCTCTTCATCATGCTGGCGGCCTTGACCAGTTTGTCATCTTTGAAACTGCCGCCAACGTCGTAGATCAGATTATCCAGCGTCTTGCGGTCATGGCTTTCAATCTGCGCCTGCCATAGCGTGCTGAGCAATTGCTGGCCCATGTTGCCATCCAGCAGGCCGAGCATCATCGGCGCGGTGCCCTGCTGCTTCAGCTTCGCCATCGCGCTTTCCAGCTCGGCCAGCGTTTTGGGAACCGCAATGCCGGCTTTATCCAGCAGAGCCTTGTTGTAGTAAAGCCCGACCATCTCGCCGAGGCTGGCAACGCCGTACAGTTTGCCGCTGCCGAACTCGCCGCTGTCTGACCAGCGGTTACGCTTGAGGATCGAGTCGGGGAAGCGCGTGGTCCAGCCATCGGCGCTGGCGTAGCTATCCAGCGGTAGCAACAGCTTATCTTTTACCAGCGATCCCATATCACCGCCGCCCTGGTTTACCTGGGCAATCTGCGGACCGTCGCCGGCGGTCAGCGCCAGCTTGAGCGGAATACGTGTATCTTCAAACGAGTGAACCGAACGGTTAATCACGATGCCCGGATTCTGCTGCGTGAACGCTTTGATACCTTCATCCACCGCCGCGGTCTGCTGCGGATAGTTATAGATATCCCACTCATTCAGGCTAACGGCAGCCTGCGCGGCGTGGGCAACGCTGCCTGCCAGCAAGCCCGCCGCCAAAAGCCGACCCAGACTGCGAACCCGGAACGAACCAACTGAGGAAACAGACATTATGCTCACCTTCTTCAGACCAGCATCGGCATCCCTTCATCTCACCGCCTGCCATCCTGCAGACTGAAGCCGCATAAAAAATGCACTCACTCATACTTACTTTAATAAAAAAATAAAGTCAAACAGCCCGCCGGTGAAATTGCAACGCTGTGAGCACGCGCAAATAAACAGCGACCTGCGGGTAAAAACAGCAGACTTCGCTGGACAGCCGGCTGGCCACCGCGGCGGAACAGCCTGAACCGGCGCTTCCTCAGCACGATCTTCCAGACCGATTGTCGCAAAATAACCCCCTGATAAAACATATGAAAATCCTATCACGCTCACAGTTTGTCGTTTTTTCTGGCGGTCAGGAGCGAGGCAAGCGGCGTGCGCCGGGCGTGTTGGCGATCACAGTTGTGAAACGAGAAACCGGTAAAGATTGCTGAACCGCCGGGGTTAGTGCAATAAGGTAATTATTCTATCTTGAAAACTAAGTCCACTTTCATTAACGTAACTTTTCATCGGCGGACCGCGTCAGTGACGGTCCCCTCCATCCACTCACGAGAATTCACCATGGCGAATCAAGGTGTCATTCGTCCGGCGACCCCGGCGGACTATCCGGCGCTCTACCGCATCTGCCTGGAAACGGCGGATGCCGGCGGGGATGCGCGTGCGCTCTACTCTGATCCTGACTATCCCGGCCAGCGGTTTGCCGTGCCCTATGCGCGTTTCGCCCCGGATTTTGCTTTTGTGCTGGAGATAGACGGTGAAGTGCTGGGCTATGTGGTGGCAGCGCCGGATACCCGTGCCTTTGAAGCGCAGTTAGCTGCGCAATGGTGGCCACAGTTACAGCAGAAATATCAGCAACGCAGCGCCGACGCGCCGCTCGACGACAAGATACTCGACGCCATTCGCCACCCTGACGCTGCGGCTGAGGCGCTGGTGAGCCGCTGGCCGGCTCATCTGCATATCAATCTGCTGCCGGCGGCGCAAAAAGGTGGCTGGGGCCGCAAAATGATTGAGCACCAACTGGCGGCGCTGCGGGCAGCGGGCGTCAGCGGCGTTCACCTTGGCGTCAGCCTGCAAAACGAGCAGGTCTGCGCCTTTTATCAGCGCATGGGTTTCACCCCGATCCTGCGCAGCAACGCCATTTACATGGGCCAGTTACTCTGAGTGAGGTAGTCCGATGACCAGCCTGCGCTTGCAGAATGTGAAGAAGTCTTACGAGCACGTTAACGTGATTCATGGCATCGATCTGACGATTAACAGCGGGGAATTCGTGGTCTTTGTCGGGCCATCCGGCTGCGGCAAATCGACGCTGCTGCGGATGATCGCCGGGCTGGAGGAGATCAGCAGCGGAGAGTTGCTGATTGAGGAGCAGGACATGACCCGGCAGCCCGCCACCGAGCGCGGCATTGCCATGGTGTTTCAGTCCTATGCGCTCTATCCCAACATGACGGTGCGCGGTAACCTCGCCTATCCGCTGGAGGTGATGGAGAAGTCGAAGGCGGAGATCGCCCAGGCGATCGAGCAGACGGCCGCCCGTCTGCATCTGACCGAACTGCTTGACCGGCTGCCGCGCGCGCTGTCGGGCGGGCAGCGTCAGCGCGTGGCGATTGGCCGGGCGATTATCCGTCATCCGCGCATCTTCCTGTTCGATGAACCGCTCTCTAACCTTGATGCCGAACTGCGCCTGCAGATGCGGATTGAGATCGCCCGGCTGCACGCCTCGCTGGGTAACACCATGATCTATGTGACCCACGATCAGCTGGAAGCGATGACGCTGGCGGACCGGATTGTGGTGCTGCGCCAGGGCCGGATTGAGCAGGTTGGCGCGCCGCTGACGCTGTATCACGATCCAGACAACCTGTTTGTTGCCGGTTTTATCGGCTCGCCGAAGATGAATTTCCTGCAGGCGGAGATCGCCGCGGTCGGTGAAGGTGAAGTGCAGCTGCGGCTGCCGGAGCTGAAGATTGATGGCCTGGTGCTGAAAATTGCCGCCCCGTGCCACGAGGGACAAACCGTGACGCTCGGCATCCGTCCGGAACACTTCCAGCCCGCCAGCCAGACGCCGGAAGCGCTGCGTTTTCAGGGTGAGCTGTCGTTTGGCGAAATGCTCGGCCACACCAACTATCTCTATCTCGATATTGGTCGGGAGCAGATGCTGGTGGTGGAAGAGCGTGAGGCGCATCAGCGTGAACTGGGGACGCAGGTCGAACTGGGGATTTCCGCCGCGCACTGCCTGCTGTTCGATCAGCAGGGATTACGCCTGCGTTAGGGCGCGCAGGGTAAGGTTAGCGGGCGCTTCGGCGCCCGTTTTGCTGGCAGGAGCACTCAGGTGACCGGCTCTTCATCCGCCTGGGCGGCCAGCAGATCCAGCAGACGGTTAACTGCAAAGCCCGCCGCACCGAGTGCCCACATCCGGTTGGATTCGGTCAGAAACTGCAGCGGCGTCATGTGCGGCGTCAGTTTCAGCCGGTAAGCCTGAAAGCTCTGGGTGATGTGATCGAGCAAAATGCGTGACGCCATATGCGGCTCCATCGCCAGATAGACCACGTCCGGATCGTAGGCCACCGACAGGTTAGCCAGCGAGATACCCAGTTCACGGCCCGCCTCTTCCAGCGCCGCCAGCACCTCAGGCGTCGGACGCTGATCCAGCGCCTGTAAGGTCAGCGTGGTCGGTTCGTCTGCCGCCACCCGTTGCAAAATAGCGCGCGAAGAAGCGACATCTTCCAGCAGGCGCAGCGAGCCATCACCGACCAGCCCGTTGCCAATCTCACCCGCTTTACCGTGGCGACCGCGATAGAGCTGACGATTGAGGATAATCCCGGCGCCGATCCCTTTACCGTAGGTGGCAATCACCGCCGACTGCGCGGTGCCAAGCTGGCCAAACACCAGCGCCGCCATCGCCATCGCGTTGGCATCATTTTCGATAAACACCGGCAGCGAAAAGCGTTCCTCCAGCTGGCGGGCAATCGGAACGTTATCCCAGTCGAGCACCTTTGAGCGGATGCAGTAGCCATTTTCGGCATCCACCAGCCCCGATAAGGCCAGCCCGATGGCTCCGACCCGCTTCTCTTCCACGCCGCGCAGGAATTTCGCCAGCGCATCGCCAAGCTGACGTGGCGTCAGGGTGCCCGGCGGCATCTGCTGTTCACCGAGCAGGTTGCCACTGAGATCGGTCATGACGATCAGGTTGCGTTCTGCATTGAGCTGGATGCCGATCACGCTGGCGCGATCGGGATTGAGTCCGAGCAGGGTTTTTGGCCGCCCCATCGACACGCGACGCAGTCCCAGCTCCTGCACAATCTCTTGTGCCAGCAGCCGATTGGTCGCTTGCGAAACCGTCGACATGCTCAGTCCGCTGCGTACTTTCAAATCGGACTGGCTAATCGGCGCGTTTTCAACAATCAACCGCAGAATGCGCGCGGTCACGTTGGGAGCGGTCATAAATTCCTCGGGTTGACGCACTGACGCTGGGCAACAGGCTTCAGGTCAGTGACGGGATAAAGGGATCGAGCGGGGCTCCGGCACACCGCCAGCCTGCGTCCGGGCGAGCGTCAGTGCCCCGCTCAGCGCGTCACCCAGCGGCGTGACCAGCCGGGTCTGAATATCGGCTGCCAGCCAGCGGTAAATCGGCACGGCCAGTCCGCCCATCAGCGCCACGCGTCCACTGCTCAGCGCGGTCAGACGACGCACCATCATGCCAATATCAGCCGCGGTCTGTTGCAGCAGCGTCTGCGCATGGCCGTCACCGGCGTCGGCCGCAGCAAACACCTGCGGCACCACGCGCGCCCAGTCAGCAGGCGCGGCGGTGCGGGTCCACAACAGCATGGTTTCCGGGCTGTGATCAAACTGCGCCATGAGCTGATGGGTCAGCGGGCTGTGTTCGACCATCGCTTCATGGGCCAGCAGCGCCAGACGCAGCGCCCGGCGGCCCAGCTCAGCGCCCGATCCCTGATCGGAAAGCGCAAAGCCCCAGCCGCCCAGCAGGGTAAAGCGTTCGCCATCCCAGGCCGCGCCCTGACTGCCGGTGCCGATGATAAATACCGCACCAGGCTGGCCCGCGTGCGCACCTGCGCAGGCGATTTCCACATCGCTGACCACCTGCAACGCGGCACAGTCCGGTTGCCAGTCAGACAGGCGCGCCTGCACCGACGCGACGTTGGCACCGGCTAATCCGGCCACCAGCGAGGTCTGCGCCAGCGCCTGCGGCGCTAAGCCGGCCTGTAAAAATACCTGATCGATCAGCTGTGTGACGCAGCTCAGCGCCGCCTCATACTGCGACCAGACGTTGGCGGGTCCGCCAGTGGCTTCCGCCAGCACCGTACCGTGAAGGTCGGTTAACCGCGCACGACACTGGGTGCCGCCGCCATCAATGCCAAGGAGATAGTGTGAGTGCACGCGCTTCCTCCCGCCTCCACTGATTCAGAGTTGTCGCCATAATCAGCGAACGATAGGGTAAAAAAACTTAAATCGCAATAACAAATAAATATGGCAATTAAAGATAGCCTTTTTTGCTTTGTTTTACATAAAGATAACAAAAAACGCCTTCGCAAAACATGCAGGCTGATATTGACATTAGTTTTTCCATCGTAATAAGTTGGTGGTCAGATTATCAACAGCCACGCCTGGCTTTGGGCGGGTTCTGCGTTATCCGATTTCAGGATCAGGGGTTTAACATGAAAGTAGGCATTATCGGTCTCGGCTTTCGTCTGTCCCACGTTATCAAAGAGTTCAACAACGCCGACGACGCCTTCTCCGTGGTAGGTTATTACGATCCGGCCCCCGCCGGACTGCCCAATCTGCACAGTTTTGCTATCGATCCCGGCCAGTCGTTCGATTCGATTGAAGCCCTGCTGCAGCACGGCGGGATGGATGTGGTACTGGTCGGTTCACCCAACTTTTTGCACCTTGAGCATGTCGGCCAGGCGCTGGCTGCGGGCTACACCGTGTTTACTGAAAAACCGGTGGTGATCAACGAACAGCAGACCATGGAGATGGCGAAGCTGGTGCGTCAGTATGGCGAGGCGCGCATTCTGGTCGGTCTGGTACTGCGCTATTCACCGCTCTATCACGATCTGCTGGCGGCGCGTGACGCCGGCCGGCTGGGCGAGATCACCTCAATTGAAGCCACAGAACATATCAAGCCTTATCACGGCGCCTTCTTCCAGCGCGACTGGCGACGGCTGGAAAAATATGCCGGCCCTTATATTCTGGAAAAGTGCTGCCACGACATCGACCTCTATCAGGGCTTAATGCAGCAGCGCCCGGTGCGGGTCGCCAGCTTTGGCGGCCGCAAATCCTTCACGCCAGCCCATGCGCCACAGGGCGCGGTGACCGCCGACTCAGAGGTCTATCACATTAAGCCCAGCGGCTGGTCCAGTACCGACGCGGTATTCGACAGCGATGCCGACATTGTCGATTACCAGACCGCGCTGATTGAGTATGCCGGTGGTGCCACCCTCGCCTTCCACGCCAACCTTAACGTGCCGGATGAGTTCCGTCGCTTCTGCGTGATCGGCACTGACGGCATGGCTGAGGGCGATTTCGTCCGTAACTACTTCCGCGTTCACAATGCGCGCAGCGGCGAGAAAGAGGTCGATACCGCCTACAACGGCAATGCATACGATGGCCACTACGGCGCTGATGCGTTAATGGCGGAAGAGATCGTGAAACACATTAAACAGGGAACGCCGCTGAAGGTCTCAGTGGTGGACGCGCTGGAAGCGGGCCTCACCGCCATAAAAATCGATGAGGCCCGCAAAACCCGCAGCGTAGTGGATATGCGTGAAAGCTGGCTAACATTTGACGCCAACCTGGGAAAAACCGGGGCCTGATGGCCCCACCTGCGGGTCAGCTTCCCCCTCTGACCCCGTGATTTGAATGGCAGTATGACTGGTCGCTTCCTGAACTGGCCTTCGGGCCAGTTACCACTTCGCTTACGGAGATCATTTTACCTCCAGATTTTCCTGCCTTATTTAAAGACTCTCAAGGGGCGCAGATAGGTTCTGGACACAAACAAACTCAAAGCGAGGGGAACATACGCCTGCAACAAAGCATCGCGGCCCAGGGATGGCGTTTCTTGCGTCTTTGCGAACGGCGTATGTTCCCTGAGCCTGCGCCGTGGTCCACCACCGCACAAACCCCCCTCACCTAATCCCAACGCCAGTGATTAGACCGGATCGACCTCATTCTCCAGCTTCTGACGCCGGCGTAAATGCGGGAACAATTTCATCCACAGCGCCACCACCACCAGCGTACCGATACCACCAATCGCCACCGCCGGTACTGCACCCAGCCAGGCCGCCAGCAGTCCCGACTCAAATTCGCCCAGCTGATTAGAAGTGTTGATGAAAATGGCGTTAACCGCATTGACCCGCCCGCGCATCGCATCCGGCGTATCGAGCTGCACCAGCGCTCCGCGGATCACCATGCTGACCATATCAAACCCGCCCAGCGCGGCCAGCGCCAGCAACGACAACCACAGCTGGCTGGAGAGCGCGAACACCAGCGTAGCGACACCAAACCCGGCCACCGACCCGAACATAATCATCCCGACATGCTTATCCAGCTTGTGACGACTCAGCCAGATACCCACCAGCAGCGCACCCACCGACGGCGCACCGCGCAGCATGCCTAATCCCCACGGGCCGGTATGCAGAATGTCTTTAGCAAAGATCGGCAGCAGCGCGGTGGCCCCGCCCAGCAGCACCGCAAACAGGTCAAGCGAGATCACCCCCAGCACATCTTTGCGCTCACGGATGAAGTGAATACCGGCAAACAGGTTCTTCATGTTCATCGGCAGCCGTGGCTGACTGGGACGCTGATAGCGCAGCAGGCTGACCAGCGTCAGCGAGATAAAGTAGAACAGCCCGGAGACGCCATACACCACTTCCGGGCCTGCCACGTAGAGCAGGCCGCCAAGGGTCGGTCCGACAATCACCGCCGCCTGTCCGCCGACTGAATTCATCGCCATAGCGCGCGCCAGAATGCCGGGCGGCACCAGTGACGGTAGCATCGAGGACATGGCGGGCCACTCCAGCGCTTTGGCGACGGCAATCATAAACACCAGCCCCCACAAGGCGGTTTTATCGACTGAATGAAACAGCGTCAGCACCACCAGCGCCAGCAGGGCGGCAAACTCCACCAGCTGGCCGAACAGCACGATACGACGCCGATCGTACTGATCGGCCAGGTGTCCGGCAGGTAATGTCAGCAGCACCGAGGGCATAAACTGCATCAATCCGATCATGCCTAGCGCCAGCGCACTGTTGGTCAGGGCGTAAATCTGCCAGCTGATCGCCACTGAAAACATCTGAAATCCAAATGACGAGCAGGTGCGGGCCAGCCAGAACGCGACAAACGTCCGGTGTCGCCACAGCGACTCTTCTGCAGCAGGTGCCATAAATCCCATGTTCTGTTCCATTTAAAGTGATGATTCCCGCGTCGTTGCGCGGTGTTGAGGGTGCCGACAACCTGGCCTGATTGCGCGATGGGCTTCAGGGTGCGGTGACTGACCGTGCCGGCCTTCACTGCCGGTGCGGCCAACGGGTTGAGCCTGGCGACAGTCCGTTGATACGGGCATGATTATTATCCGCCTATTGGTCCTGACTGATGAATATATTCCAGGAAATCATCAGATGCCAAAGGAATAATTTTCTCTTTCATAGCGGCTTTATTTACTTTTCCAGCGTATAAAGAGGTGATTTAGAATATGCAGTTGATCTATATTTATTCACGCATTCAGAAAAGTGCGAATTTTTATATCCCTGATTATCAACAACACCTTTTATATTGCATTTCATAGAGATAATGAAAAATAGCTTATATAACCCCTATGTTACGGAACCTATCCATCATGTTGAGCGACACGTCGCTGGCATTTGCTATAGCGTTCCTTATCTTCAACCCAACCAGGACAGCAGCAATATACTTAATAGCCACAACATTATTTCATTACACAATCACATTGCCACTGAAGCAGCATTAATGGTTATTCCGGTCGGGGATATTCGATTACAGGGAATGATTGCGGTGCCGGATGCCTATTTGCATTTACAGGATGCGCGGGTGCGGGTCGGAATTAATTATCGTAGTTTAGTGGCGCACGGCGCGGCATTGCTTGAATTGGCAAAGAAATTTAGTTTCTGGCTGTATGACTTTGCTCCACCCGGTGCCGACTGGCGATTAATGGAATCGTTCCCATTTTCCGGTATTGTTTTAAGCGAATCGTTCTTTAACGACAATTATCAAAAATTCACCTTTCCTTATTTTATGGCTGCGTTTCGGGAAAAAGGCGCGGAAGTGATCGTGCGCAGTGAGTCGCCTTGTTTAACTGCGGAGCAATTTGCTGAGATAAATATCAGCGGCTGGCAACAACAACGCTCGGATGGCGAACTTATTAGCTGCTGATGCACAAATCCTGCCTTCCGGCGTTAAGGGCACATGGCGGTGCGCTTAACGTCTCATAAACCCTCATAAAATGTCGTATTACTTCATATGTGAAGCGCTTTGAGCTAAAAAAATCAAAACTTGATCTATTTTTGCTATAACATTTAACACAAAGGGATCGTCTGACTTAGTGGAAGAGTGATTTAAGAACACCCTTCATCATTTGTACTTGATAACTGAGAACAACCTATCTGGTTGTTTTCGTGTGTTTTATGGCAACGAAACGAGGTCGATATTATGGGGAAAAACTCCTCATCTTTTGGCGTAATTCGTTTCCTGACGGTGCTGTTCGCAGTGCTGACGGGCGCGTTTATGCTGATTGGCGGTATTTGGTTAGCCGCCATTGGTGGTTCCTGGTATTACATCGTCGGCGGTGCAGCGATGCTGATCACCGCTTTCCTGCTGTGGCGTCGTAACAGCGCCGCGCTGGTGGTTTACGCCCTGCTGCTGCTGGCTACGCTGGCATGGGGTGTCTGGGAAGTCGGTACTGACTTCTGGGCACTGGCACCGCGTACCGATGTACTGGTGATCTTCGGCGTCTGGCTGGTGCTGCCGTTTGTCTGGCGCAGCCTGCACAACGTTGGCAAAGGCCCACTGGGTGCAATGGCCGTGGCGCTGGTTGCCAGTGCTATCGTGCTGGCTTATGCGGTGTTTAACGATCCGCAGGTCATCAACGGTACGCTGCCAGAAACCGCTGACAACGCGCCGCAGGCACAGCCGCTGAGCAACATTCCGGACGGTGACTGGCCGGCTTATGCTCGCGATCAGCAAGGGACCCGTTTCTCTCCGCTTAAACAGATTAATCACCAGAACGTCAAAGAGCTGCAGGTCGCCTGGCAGTTCCAGACCGGCGACTTAAAAACCGCTAACGATCCGGGTGAAATCACCGATGAAGTGACGCCGATTAAGATCCGCGACACGCTCTACCTCTGTTCGCCACACCAGATCCTGTTTGCACTGGACGCGGCCACCGGCAAGCAGAAGTGGAAATTTGATCCGGGCATGAAGGTCAACCCGACGTTCCAGCACGTGACCTGTCGCGGTGTCTCTTATCATGAAGTTCCGGCCGCTGCCGATGCAGCCAACAGCCAGCCTGCGCTGTGCTCACGCCGCATCTACCTGCCGGTCAACGATGGTCGTCTGTTTGCGCTTGATGCGGAAACTGGCGAACGTTGCCCGTCCTTCGGCGTTAACGGCGAGCTGGATCTGCAACACAAACAGCCTGTAACTACCCCAGGTCAGTATGAGCCGACGTCACCGCCGGTGATTACCAACACCACCATCGTGATGGCGGGCGCAGTCACCGATAACTACTCAACCCGCGAGCCGTCAGGCGTGATCCGTGGCTTTGATGTGAATACCGGTAAACTGCTGTGGGTGTTCGATCCGGGCGCGAAAGATCCGAACGCAATTCCGGCCGATGAGCACACCTTCACCATGAATTCCCCGAACTCATGGGCACCGGCGGTCTACGATCCGAAACTGGATACGGTCTATCTGCCGATGGGCGTCTCTACACCGGATATCTGGGGCGGTAACCGCACGCCAGAACAGGAACGTTATGCCAGCAGCGTGCTGGCGCTGAACGCCACCACCGGCAAGCTGGTATGGGCTTATCAGACCGTTCACCACGACCTGTGGGATATGGACCTGCCGTCGCAGCCGACGCTGGCTGATATCACCGATAAAGATGGCAACACCGTACCGGTGATTTATGCGCCAGCGAAAACCGGTAACATCTTTGTGCTGGATCGTCGCACCGGTAAACCGGTCGTTCCGGCCCCGGAAACGCCGGTGCCTCAGGGTGCGGCGAAAGGCGACCACGTCTCTGCCACTCAGCCCTACTCTGAGCTGACCTTCCGTCCGAAACAGAATCTGACGGACAAGGACATGTGGGGCGCAACGATGTATGACCAGCTGGTGTGCCGCGTGATCTTCAAGCGCCTGCGCTATGAAGGTCCGTTCACCCCGCCGTCTGAGCAGGGAACGCTGGTGTTCCCGGGTAACCTCGGAATGTTCGAATGGGGCGGGATTGCCGTCGATCCACATCGTCAGATCGCGATTGCTAACCCGATGGCGCTGCCGTTTGTCTCGAAGCTGGTACCGCGTGGTCCAGGCAACCCGATCGAACCGCCGAAAGGCGCTGAGGGTGGTTCCGGTACTGAAACCGGCGTTCAGCCGCAGTACGGCGTACCGTACGGCGTTGAGCTGAATCCGTTCCTGTCACCATTTGGTCTGCCGTGTAAACAGCCAGCGTGGGGTTACATCTCTGCGGTGGATCTGAAGACCAACGACGTGGTGTGGAAACAGCGTATTGGTACGGTACGTGACAGTGCGCCAGTGCCACTGCCGTTCAAAATGGGTATGCCGATGCTGGGTGGTCCTATCACCACCGCCGGTAAAGTGTTCTTTATCGGCGCGACCGCTGACAACTACCTGCGTGCTTTCAGCACCGATACTGGTGAGCTGTTATGGCAGGCCCGTCTGCCAGCCGGTGGCCAGGCCACGCCAATGACCTATGAAGTGAATGGCAAGCAGTACGTTGTCATCGCAGCCGGCGGTCACGGTTCGTTTGGCACCAAACTGGGCGATTATGTGATTGCCTACGCCCTGCCAGACCAGAAATAACCCCCCTCCTCAGGGGCTGACTTCAGGCGGACTTCGGTCCGCCTTTTTTGATCGCGCTACTTTTTCATCGCGCGCCAGTTGAGCCATCCGCACAGCAGCATTACCGCGCTGGTGGCCAGAAATACCGGCCGCATGCCAAACGTTCCCCCGACCAGGCCGCCAAACAGCGGGCCCGTTACCTGGCCGATATACTGGGCCGACGTCGAATAGCCCAGCATCCGACCGACCTGCGATCCCGGCACGCTATGCCGGATAATGGCGGTGATGCACGGCAGCAGCCCGCCCAGCGCCATTCCCATCAGAAAACGCAGCAGCACCAGTTGCCAGGCGGCGGTAATAAACGCCTGCGGGATCAGCAGCAGCGCACTCAGCAATAAACCCGCCGTCAGCACCCGCCAGTGACCAATGCGGTCCGCCAGCCGTCCGAGGCGCGGCGCGGCAATCACCGTTCCCAGCGCGGCCGCCGACATCGCCAGCCCGGCGATCAGCGTAATCTGGTGATTACCCTGCACAAACTCGCCGACGTAGAGGGTGATAATCGGTTCAATCGACATACTGGCGAAGATCAGCAGCATGCCTGACAGCCACATCAGCCGCACCAGTCGCTGGTTCACCGGCGGTGTCGCGGGTGCTGAGGCTGGATTTTTACCGGGCGAGGCGGCAGCACGCGGCTGCTCTTTCAGCAGAAAGGTGGTCGCCAGGAAGGCGAGAAAAATAACCGCGCCGGTTAACCAGAAGGTCTGGCGAATACCGATCAGCGGCGGCAGCACGCCGCCCAGCAGCGGCCCGACCACGTTGCCAGCCATAATTCCGGAGGACAACACGCCCAGCGCCCAGCCGGTCTGCCCTTTGGGGGTTTGTGCCGCTACCAGGATGGTCGAGCCGGAGGCGTAACCGCCCAGCAGGCCCGCCAGCAGACGCAGCGCCACCAGCTGCCAGGGTGCAGTCGCCATACCGATCAGCGACATGGCGATGGCCATGCCGAGACTGGCGCGGATCAGCATCAGCTTACGGCCATAGCGGTCGGCCAGCCGGCCCCACAGCGGCGCGGTCAGCGCTGCGCTGAAGAAGGTAGCGCCGTAGGCCAGCCCCGACCAGCGTGCAATGGCGGCCGGCTGCTGCACGCCAAGTTGCTGAACATAGAGCGGTAAAAACGGCAGCAACAGCGTCATGGCCACAATGGTGCTGAAAGAGCCCAGCACACAGACCCATAAGTTGCGCTTCCAGTGCTGAAATTCTGCGTTTTCTGCTGTCTGTTGCATAAAGATATCCCGTCATTAATCAGGGATACAGGCTAACCAGGCGCGTCAGATAACAACAGTGGCGGCGCGATAGTTACTTAGTGGCGCTGATTGTTGCCGTATTGCAACAATCAGCCGCTGACCAGCGCCGCGATCAGCGTATCGCATAATAAACTGACCGGCGAAGCGGGTTGCAGCGTCTCACGCAGCAGCAGATAGCTCTGAAGCCGATCCATCTGCCACTCCGGCAGCAACTGCTGAATATCACCGCGGCTCACCGCCTCCTGCGCCATATAGGAAGGCAGATAGGCGATGCCGCTGCCCGCCAGCGCCGCATTCAGCAGCGCCATGCTGTTGTTGGCGCGAAAACGGCTGCGGACATCCAGCGCCAGCCGCTGCTTGTCGCGTCGGAACGGCAGCGCGGCGGTGTGTGCCGGCCCGTGAAACAGCAGCAGATCGTGACGCGGCAGCATCTCAGGATGGTCGATAGCGGGCCGCTGCGCCAGATAACCCGGTGCCGCATACAGGCCCCACTCAATATCGCTGAGCACCCGGAAATTGCCCTGCTGCGGTGGCCGGGATCGAATGACGATCGCCACATCAACCTGATCGTCCAGCGTATCGCGATTACGATCGGTCAGATCCAGATCAACGTTGATATGCAGGTGACGGCGCAGAAAGCGATTAAGCACCGGCACCACGCACTGACAGCCGTAGGTCACCGGGGCCTGTAGCCGCACGTTGCCGGCCGGTTGCTGATGCAGCTGCTGGACAAACGCATCTGCCCGCTGCACTTCCGCCAGCATGCGTACGCAGTAGGGATAGTAAGCCTGGCCGAGTTCGGTCAGTGACAGCCGCCGGGTGGTGCGCTGCAACAGCCGGATGCCCAGCCGCAGCTCCAGACGGGCAATTTCCCGGCTGACATGGGATTTGGACCAGCCAAGTGCCCGCGCCGCCTCACTGAAACTCTGCAGTTCCACCACCCGCGCAAACACCAGCATGGCGGTTAAATTGGCACTGTTTTCCATGCGTTACCGCTCCGATAGCCTGAGGATTCTGGCATCAAACTAGCATGTTCGGGGCAGCTTACGGCGACGGATCGGCAAAAAAGAAGGGGGAAATCAGACAGCGGCGCGGCGCGCATCGACCTTCCCGCACTTTTCACCTGGCGGGAAGGTCATCGCCGACCTCAACTGGCCATCGCCAGTGGAAACAGTAACCGATCCGGCTCTACCCGCCGCTGGCGGCGTAACTGGCCTGGCGTCACCATAAAATAGTTTTTGAAGGTGCGGGTGTAGGCTTGCTGGGTATCGAAGCCATAGTTCATCGCGACCTGCAATATCGCTTCATTGCTGCTCAGCAACGTCAGCGCAGATTCAGTTAAGCGCCGCTGGCGAATATATTCAGCCAGTGAAAATCCGGTATGCTGGCGAAACAGCCGTTGCAGATGCCAGCGGGAATAGCCCGAGCGACGCGCCACCTCATCCAGATGCAGATCGTGTCCTAGATTGTTCTCTATCCATTCCAGCAAACTGCGAATAAACTCGCGCTGATTCATGGGTTCCTCCTGGTTTACGCTGATGTGCAGTGAACCCACTTTACCCGGTTAAATTTATCCCTTAATTAGCAGAAAATTAGCGCAGAATTAGCAACCGCCAGATTCGGACCTGCGGCTGGCATTTACCCGTCAGGAAACGGTAACAACGCATTTGAATAATAAGCATTAAGTGACACCGGCCTTCCGGTAAAATAATTTGTGTTAAATCACGCCAGCGTCGATTTAACTATTATTCGTTAAGCCATAGCGGCCACAATTTAAATAATTTGCGTTAAGTCACGGCCGGGTCCGTCAGGCAAATTTGTGTTAAATAACGCCAGAGTAATTCACGTTGCAGCAAGCCGACCAATGCAGCCACGCTGCTGTAACGCGAAGTATGAAGGCGGTTTCCGCCAAAATAATTCGTGCTACAGCAAGGCGGCAAACGCAGGAGTCCCTGGGAGCTGACATCAGTCAGTGACCAGGGCGAAAAAGTGCAGCCAACGCGGCTCTAGTACGAAGAATGAAGGCGGTTTCCGCCAAAATAATTCGTGCTACAGCAAGGCGGCAAACGCAGGAGTCCCTGGGAGCTGACATCAGTCAGTGACCAGGGCGAAAAAGTGCAGCCAACGCGGCTGTAGTGCGAAGTATGAAGGCGGATAATTCTGTGCTAACTATCCGGGCATAAACTGCTCCCATCTTTCCAGAGGAGATCAGCCATGCGCGTGTTATTGGTTGAAGATGATGAAATGATCGGCGCGAACCTGCAGCAGGCTTTAGAGGGCGCGGGCTGGTCGGTAGATTGGGTACGCGATGGCGTTTTTGCCCATAATGCCTGGAGCGAAGGCGGCTACAGCTGCGTGTTGCTGGATCTCGGCTTGCCGCGTGATGACGGATTGCAGGTGTTGCGCCGGGCGCGCGGGCGCGGCGATTCCACGCCGGTGCTGATTCTGACGGCACGCGATACCGTGGCGCAGCGGGTGCAGGGGCTCGACAGCGGCGCTGACGATTACCTGCTTAAACCGTTCGATTTACAGGAAGTGCTGGCCCGGATGCGGGCGATTACCCGACGTCGCCACGGTGCGGCCGACTCGGTGCTCGGCAGTGGCGACGTGCAGCTGGATATGATGACCCGTGAAGTGCTGTATAAGGGCCAGCGCGAGCAGCTGACCGCGCGTGAATATGCCCTGCTTTATGCTCTGCTGGAGCGTCCGGGTGCCATTCTTTCTCGCGAGCAGCTGGAGAATCGCATTTACGGCTGGGGCGACGAAGTGAGCAGCAACGCGGTCGATGTGCTGATTCACGGGATGCGGCGCAAACTGGATAACGACGCGATTCGTAACGTCCGCGGACTGGGCTGGCGGGTGCCGGCAATATGAAATCGTTCCCCTTTATGCGCTCATTGCGCAATAAATTACTCAGTACGCTGCTGATTATTCATCTGCTGATGATCGGCGGCGTCACCTGGTATTTCTTCAGCTGCTACGGCGATATGATGGGCACCATGAAGGACGATCAGCTGTCGAAAATCGCTGATGCCTGGTCCACCAACAAACAGATGCCGGCGCTGACACCATTGATCACGCCTGATAAAGCCAAGAGCGCCTTTGTGGTACAGCTGTGGGATAACCAGGGCCGGCTGCGCGCCAGCTCATGGCCGGAACTGCACGCGCCGCTGCAAACCCAGCGCGGTTACCGTGATGTAGACGTAGGGCACTGTGATGACTGTGAATGGCGCATCTACACCCGACCGGGCCAGCCTGGCAGTGAGATCAAGACCATTCAGGTGATGCACAATCTCAGCTACATGAAAGCGCTGATGGTAAAACGGGCGCTGGCGGCGATCATTCCATTGATCCTGATGATGCCGCTATCGCTGCTGGTGATCTGGCTGGTGGTCCGCAAGATCACCCGCGATCTGCAGGTCGCCTCGCGGCAGATTGCGGCGCAGGAGACGCACCATCCGCACAATGTCTCACCCGAAGGGCTGCCGGATGAGATCCTGCCGCTGGTCGCCGCGTATAACTCGTTGCTGAACAAGCTGCGTGAGGCCTGGTCGTCGCAGCGGCAGTTCCTCGAAGATGCCGCCCATGAACTGCGTACGCCGGTCACCGCTGTCACGTTGCAGCTGGAGAACCTGCGGCAGCATATTCAGCCTGGCGAGGCCAGCCGGCAGTTCAGTCAGCTCGAAGCGGGCGTGACGCGCACCCGGCATCTGGTAACCCAGTTACTGAACGTGTCACGTCAGGAAGATCAAAGTGTGGTCGCCAGCATTGAGCAAATTGAACTGGAAGATCTGCTGAAAGAGAGCATTGAACAGTTAATGGTGGTGGCGGATAAACGCGGCATTGATATCGGCTTTAATGGTTCGACCCAGTATCGTCTGCAGGCCAGTCGGTCTGAACTGCGCAGCCTGTTTGATAACCTGATTGGTAACGCCATGTTGCACACCCCGGAAGGCAGCCTGGTGGATGTTCTGCTGCATCGGGTGGCGGGCCGGACGGTGGTCGATATCGTCGATAACGGACCGGGAATGCCGGAAGCCTTTATTGAACGCGCCTTTGACCGATTCACCCGTTCGCCTGACGTTAAGGCGCAGGGCAGCGGCCTCGGCTTATCGATTGTGCGCAGCGTCGCGCAGAAGCATCAGATTCAGGTCGCCCTCTCCAATTGCCTGACGCCACAGGGTGCCATTTGTGGTTTGCAGGTCCGCGTCACTTTTCCCTGATCCCGCCCATTTGATCACGAACCAGACAACGTAAACGGTTGCCTGGTTCCGTTCGCTTACTGCCATTATTGTGAAGCGCATCACATTTTCACTGAATTGTAATGCAACACTTTTTGACAAACGTGAGCAAAATCTATTTTCTATCGCTGTGTTGCAGGCACGCTACGCGAGCTGAAAACTGGCTGTTTTGTCCTGAATAACTCACTCCCCACCCAGGGATCGACTTCTCTCTGACTGCGCCTGCTGTGCAGCGGTCAAAAGCATGTGGTTAATGATAATGAAATTCAAAACGTTGATAGCAGGTGCCGTGCTGGCATGTTCCTGGACAGGTGTTGCGCAAGCCGCTGATAGCGATCCGCAATACCTGTCCGACTGGTGGCATCAGAGCGTAAACGTGGTGGGCAGCTACCACACCCGCTTTGGGCCACAGTTCAACAACGACGTTTATCTGGAATATGAAGCGTTTGCCAAAAAAGACTGGTTCGATTTTTATGGTTATCTCGATCTGACCAACTTCTTCGGCGTCGGTAACAGCAACGCCAACGGTATCTTTGACCACGGTTCTCCGATGTTTATGGAGATTGAACCGCGCTTCTCAATCGACAAACTGACCGGTACCAGCCTGGCGTTTGGACCGTTCAAAGAGTGGTATTTCGCCAATAACTACATTTACGACATGGGCCGTAACAGCGATAACCGCCAGAACACCTGGTACATGGGTCTGGGCACCGATATCGATACCCACAGCGATGTGGGCCTGTCACTCAACGTTTATGCCAAATACCAGTGGGAAAACTACGGCGCCGCGAATGAAAACAGCTGGGATGGCTATCGCTTCAAGGTGAAATATTTCGTGCCGATCACCACGCTGTGGGGCGGTAACCTTGGCTATGTAGGCTTTACCAACTTTGACTGGGGCTCCGATCTTAACGAGAAAGGCGGATCGTCGCGCACCAGCAACTCTATCGCCTCCAGTCACATCCTGTCGCTGGGTTACGATCACTGGCACTTTTCGGCCGTGGCGCGTTATTTCCACAATGGCGGTCAGTGGGCGGATGGGCAGGAGCTGAATTTCGGCAACGGTCCGTTTGAAGTGAAATCGACCGGCTGGGGTTACTATCTGGTAGCGGGTTACAACTTCTGATAAGCACGTGGCTGGCTGCAAAGCTGGCCACAGTGACTGTGACCTGAAAACGGCGCCGCTGTTGCCGGCGCCGATCGGCTAATCCACGCAATTATTCCTGCGGTTTCACCACGTTAATGCGCCATGGAATGCCGAATTTATCGATAAACATCGCAAATCCATTCGACCAGAACGTCTCCTGCCACGGGGTCGTCACTTTACCGCCCACTGACAGTTTCTCAAACCAGGTTTTACCCTGCTCCGCGTCAGTGGTGGCGAGGCTGACCGCGTAACCAGCATGATCGGACGCAGGCGGCTTCTGGGTGTTACCGTCGCTCAGCATCAACTCTCCCTGACCGATGCGCAGATGTGCGTGCATGATTTTTTCCGGCGGCTGTGGCGGCGCGGATTGATCGCCGACCTGCTCGCCCTGCTCTGGCATGTCGCCAAAGGTCATTTTCTCCAGCAGTTTCCCGCCTGTGGCCTGCAGGTAAAACCCGATTGCCTCTTCACAGCGACCATAGAGAAACAGATATGGACAGACTTGCATCGTCACCTCCGATTGTGGGTTGAACTCACGTTTACGCGAATACACCAAGTGTAGACGATGAAAGAACGCTGCCGCTCAGCGCTGGCAATAACGGCGAAATAACTGCGCCATATAACTGCTCATCGGGGTCAGCGCAGTATCCTTACGCTGAATCAGATAAAACATCGCTTTGGGCAACGGCTCATCCAGCGTCAGCGCCACCAGCGACCGGCCGAGAATCGGATCGTCGATCACATCCACCGATAAAATACTGATGAAATCGCTTTGCGCCACCAGGCTGGTACAGGCCATAAAGGTTTCACAGGTCACCACGATTTTCGGTGCCATGCCGCGTTCGTCGAACAGATCGTGCAGCAGGCGATAATAGCTGCCCTTGGGCGTCGGCATGGTCCAGTCAGCCTGCTGTAATTCGGCCAGCGAACGGGCTTTTTCCAGCGGATGGCCCTTACGCACCACCACTTTGTACTCACGCTCCATCATGCGTTCATACATCAACTCCTGATCGAGATGGCTTTGATCGTAAGTATTGATGGTGAAATCGAGCGCACCCTGCCGCAGCTCATGTACCATCGACACCAGCTGCCCTTCGACGATGCGCACCTTCACCAGCGGGTATTCACGATGAAACTGGTTAATCACCTGCGGCATGATGGTGCGTGCCACGCTGCCGCCGACGCCAATGTTCACCTGACCGCCGCCCAGCCCCAGCCGCTGCTGGATATCCTCCTGCGCCACCCGCAGCTCGGCCAGAACCAGACTGGCATGACGAAAAAAGTTATCACCGATGTCGGTTAAGACCACGCCCTGCTGACGACGGATAAACAGCCGTGCGCCAAGTTCACGCTCCAGTTCCTGAATCGCTTTGGTTAATGCTGGCTGCGAAAGCCCGGAAAGACGGCTCGCCGCCCGGATACTGCCCTGGCGCGCCACGTCGACAAAGGCGCGCAGCTGATGAAGCTTGAGGTTGGCAGACATAGATTTTGTGATAACCGTTGTTTATCAGTCACAAGATATTCGCATCTTATGCCGGTTATTACCATTGTGTAGATTCGAAGCAGTGCGTAAAAAACCAACAGTAAGGATCCTGCCGATGAATACCCTTTCCGACCATATCAGTGCCCGGCTGGCGCAGTTAAAAAGCTGGCGACGGGAGTTCCACCACTATGCCGAATCTGGCTGGGTCGAGTTCCGCACCGCCACCCGGGTGGCTGACGAACTGCACCAGCTGGGTTATCAACTGCAACTGGGCCGTGAGGTGATAGATGCCGACGCGCGCATGGGCTTACCCAGCGAAGACGTGCTGAAGCAGCAGGAAGCCCGGGCGCTGCAACAGGGGGCTTTACCGCAGTGGATCAGCCACTTCTCCGGCGGATTTTGCGGCATCGTGGCGACGCTGGATACCGGCCGTCCCGGTCCGGTTATCGGCTTTCGGGTCGACATGGACGCGCTTGATCTCAACGAGAGCCAGGCCGCAGATCACCTGCCACAGCGTGAAGGCTTCGCCTCCTGCAATCCCGGCATGATGCACGCCTGCGGTCATGATGGTCACACCACCATCGGCCTCGGTCTGGCGTCGGTATTAATGGCGATGAAAGATCAGCTGAGCGGCACGATTAAACTCATTTTCCAGCCCGCCGAAGAGGGCGTGCGCGGTGCCAAAGCGATGGTGGCGGCAGGCGTGGTGGATGATGTGGATCTGTTTACTGCCATTCACCTCGGCACCGGCGTGCCGGCGGGTGAACTGGTGTGCGGCAGCGACAGTTTCCTCGCCACCACCAAACTCGACGTCAATTTTACCGGCGTCGGCGCGCATGCCGGTGGCCGCCCGGAAGAGGGTCGCAATGCCCTGCTGGCGGCGGCCCAGGCCACGCTGGCGCTGCACGGTCTTACCCAGCACAGCGGCGGGGTGGCCCGGGTTAACGTTGGCGTATTGCAGGCCGGTACCGGTCGTAACGTGGTACCTGACTGTGCGCTGCTGAAAGTCGAAACCCGCGGCATTACCAATCAGGTTAACGATGACATTTACCAGCAGGCGCTGCGGGTCATTGCCGGCGCGGCGGCGATGTATGGCGTTGAACATCAGGTGCAGCTGATGGGGGCTGCCCGCAGCTCCACGCCGACCCAGCCGTGGGTGGACTTCATCCACCAGCAGGCAGATGCGCTCGGGATTTTCGATTCGGTGGTCGATCGCAAAGCCCAGGCGGCCGGTTCGGAAGATGCCACCTACATGATGGAGCGGGTCAAGCAGCACGGCGGTCAGGCCTCGTACGCCATTTTCGGCTGCGATCTGGCGGCGGGACACCACAACGCGAAGTTCGACTTTGATGAGCAGGTGATGCCGGTGGCGATCGCCCTGCTGGCAACCCTGGCGCTGAATCAGGCGCAGTTTGGCGGTGGCCGATGATGGAAACCTTCATTGCTGATTATATCGACCGTCATCAGGCACGCTTCAGCGCCCTCAGCGATGCCATCTGGGACACACCGGAAACCCGCTTTGCCGAAACCCGCTCGTCCGCCCTGCTGGCCGATGCGCTGGCAGATGAGGGCTTCAGCGTGGCGCGCGGCGTCGGCGGCCTTGATACCGCCTTTATCGCCAGCTTCGGCAGCGGTAAACCGGTGATCGCCATCCTCGGGGAGTTTGATGCGCTGGCGGGTCTGAGCCAGCAGGCCGGATGCGCCCGACCGCAACCGCTGGAGGCCAACGGCAACGGCCACGGCTGCGGCCATAACCTGCTCGGCACCGCTGGCGTGGCGGCGGCCAGCGCGGTAAAAGCCTGGATGCAGCAGCATGCAACCGGCGGAACGGTACGGTTTTACGGCTGTCCCGGCGAAGAAGGCGGCTCCGGCAAAACCTTTATGGTGCGTGAAGGGCTGTTTGATGATGTCGATGCTGCGGTGACCTGGCATCCCGAAGGCTTCAGCGGGATGTTTAACCTGCGCACCCTCGCCAATATCCAGGCGGCGTTCAGCTTCAAAGGGGTGGCGGCGCACGCTGCTAACTCACCACACCTCGGTCGCAGCGCGCTGGATGCGGTCACCCTGATGAACACCGGCGCCAACTTTCTGCGTGAGCACATCGTGCAGGAAGCGCGGCTGCACTATGCGGTCACCAACAGCGGCGGCGTCTCGCCGAACGTGGTGCAGGCCGACGCGGAAGTGCTCTACCTGATCCGCGCGCCGGAACTGCAGCAGGCGCAGGATATCTATCAGCGGGTAATCAATGTCGCCCGCGGGGCCGCGCTGATGACCGACACCACTCTGACGGTGCGTTTTGATAAAGCCTGCTCCGACTATGTGCCTAATCGCGCGCTGGAAGCGGTGATGGAGCGTTATTTGCATCAGTTTGGTCTGCCCGCTTACAGCGACGAGGAGCGGGCGTTCGCAGCAGAGATACGCGCCACCCTGACCGCCGACGATCTGCGCAATGCGCGACTCAACGCAGCCCGTACCGGCGGCGAAGCCGGCCAGGCCTGGGTTGAGCAACTGGGTGACAAGCTGTTTATGGATCAGGTAGCGCCCTATGCAGTGACCCGTGAACTGCTGTATGGCTCGACTGATGTCGGGGATGTCAGCTGGGTGACACCGACCGCACAGTGCTTTGCGCCCTGCTTCACCTTCGGTACGCCGCTGCATACCTGGCAGCTGGTGGCGCAGGGTCGCACCAGCATTGGGCACAAGGGGATGCTGCTGGCGGGCAAAGTGATGGCCGCCACCGTCGTCACGCTGTTGCAGGATCCGGCGGCGCTGGCCCGCTGTCAGGCCGAGTTCAACCGGGTCCGCGCCACACAACCTTATCACTGCCCGATCCCTGCCGGGATCACACCAACAAAACTGGCCGAATGAGCCAACGGCCGCGTCACCGGCGCGGACCGCTATAAAAAATATTATTGCAAACACCTTCTCTGATTCCGCCGTGCCGCAGGTGAATGTATTGCCGGACGCCTTACTCAACGTCCGGTATCGCGCGCGCTGCCGTGGATGACGGGACACAAGACGAGACCAGAAACTATGGAAGCAACATCAGAGAACCGCAGCCCTGGGCGACTTTTTAGCTGGGTTGAGCGGGTGGGAAATAAAGTCCCCAATCCGTTTTTACTGTTTGTCTATTTGATTGTGGTGCTGATGGTGGCCACCGCCATTATCAGCGCGCTGGATCTGGCGGTAAAAAACCCCAGCAACGGCGAACTGGTGCGGGTAAATAACCTGCTGAGCGTCGCCGGTATTCAGTGGATCCTGCCGAATATCATCAAGAACTTCAGCAGCTTTACTCCGCTGGGATCGATTCTGGCGCTGGTGATTGGGGCCGGTCTGGCGGAAAAAGTCGGCCTGTTGCAGTCGCTGATGGTGAAGATGGCGTCGCGCGTCAGCCGTCGCTACGCCAGTTACATGGTGCTGTTTATCGCCTTCTTCAGCCATATATCCTCGGATGCCGCGCTGGTGGTGATGCCGCCGCTCGGCGCGCTGATCTTTCTGGCGGTGGGACGTCATCCGGTGGCGGGACTGCTGGCGGCAATTGCCGGTGTGGCGTCAGGCTTTACCGCCAATCTGCTAATCGTCACCACCGACGTGCTGCTCTCCGGCATCAGTACCGAAGCGGCCAAAGCGGTCAGCGATACGGTACACGTCAGCGTCATCGATAACTGGTTTTTTATGGCCACCTCGGTGATTGTCCTGACCTTTGTCGGGGCGCTGCTGACCGATAAATTTGTCGAGCCGCGCCTGCCACAGTGGCAGGGTAACGGTGAAAGGCTGGCCCCGCTCACGCCGCTGGAGAACCGTGGCCTGCGGGCCGCCGGGATTGCTGCGCTGCTGTTTATCGCCCTGATGGCGCTGCTGGTGGTGCCGGAGAATGCCCCGCTGCGTAACCCCACCAGCGGGGCGATCATTCCCTCGCCGTTTATTCAGGGCATTGTGCCGATCATCATCCTGTTCTTCTTTGTGGTGGCGATTGCCTATGGCGTGGTCACCCGCCAGATCCGCCGCCCGGACGATATTCCGCAGTTGCTGGTCGATCCGATGAAAGGGATGGCGGGCTTTATCGTGATGGTGTTTCCGCTGTCGCAGTTCGTGGCGTTCTTTAACTGGAGCAACATGGGCAAGTTTATGGCGATTGGCCTGACAGATGTGCTGGAAAGCGCGGGAATCAGCGGAGCGCCAGCCTTTCTCGGGCTGATGTTCCTGTCGGCGTTTCTCTGTATGTTTATCGCCAGCGGCTCGGCTATCTGGTCGATTCTGGCCCCGGTGTTTGTACCGATGTTTATGCTGCTCGGCTTTCATCCCGCCTTTGCGCAGATGATTTTCCGTATTGCCGATTCAGCGGTGCTGCCGCTGGCGCCGATGTCACCGTTCCTGCCGCTGTTTCTCGCCTTTTTGCAGCGATACCAGAAGGATGCGCAGCTCGGCACCTATTACGTGCTGATCTTCCCCTATCCGCTGGTGTTTTTTATCAGCTGGATAGCGCTGCTGGTGGTGTGGTACTGGCTGGGACTGCCGATCGGCCCGGGCATCTATCCGCAACTGCCTTGAGGCACATCGCCACGGACGGCGAAAAGTGCAACATACGTTGCTAAAAACTCACCATCATCCCTCTCGGCAACCGCAGGCGAATTGATTATTCTGCTATTTCTTCGCGTGCTAAGGGTTAACTATTTTAATAAGCATCAGCCCTGCGACACCTGCAAACACTGCCCGAGGTTTAACCTGACATGACAACCACCTGCACCACCGGGATCACGCCGATTGCCACCGCATCGGCTGACCGTTCCAGCTTAGCCGGCCGCATTGATGCGCTGCCCTCCTCCGCCGGATTATGGCGGTTTATCACGCTGCTGGCGCTCGGCGGCTTTTTCGAACTCTACGATCTGTTTGAAACCGGCTATATCAGCTCCGGCCTGCTGGCGGCCGGACTGTTTCACACCGGCGGCGCTGGCGTGTTCGGGTTTTCCGATCAGGCGGCGTTTGCCTCCGCCACCTTTCTCGGTCTGTTTATCGGTGCCAGCCTGCTGGCTCCTTACGCCGACCGTTTTGGCCGCCGTCTGACCTTTATGTGCGCGCTGCTGTGGTACGGGCTGTTTTCACTGCTGATGGCGTTTCAGCAGAGCGCGGAGATGATCATCCTGTTTCGCCTGCTGGTCGGTATCGGTCTCGGGGTCGAACTGGTGACTATCGATACCTATCTGTCGGAGTGGGTGCCCAGCCATCTGCGCAGCCGGGCGTTCGCCTTTTCCTTTTTTGTGCAGTTTCTGTCGGTGCCCGCCGTGGCCCTGATGTCATGGTGGCTGGTGCCACAAACGCTGCTGAACCTCGAAGGCTGGCGCTGGGTGGTGATCGCCGGTGCCGTCTGTTCACTGGTGATCTGGTTTATCCGCAAGAACCTGCCCGAATCGGCGCGCTGGCTGGCACAGCAGGGCCGTCATCAGCAGGCACACCAGGTGTTATCCACCATGGAACAACGCTGCGGCCTGACGCCCGGCGCGCCCTTTCCGCCCGATGACGCCGCGGCACAGTTGCCAAAACGGGGGCGTTTTCGTGAAATCTGGTCACCCGCATATCGCCAGCGCACCCTGATGCTGGTGGTGATGAACTTCTTCCAGGCGATCGGCTTTTTTGGTTTCGGTAACTGGCTGCCTGCGCTGCTGTCGGGCAGCGGCACCACGGTGACCCACAGTTTGCTGTATGCCTTTTTTATCACCCTGGCCTATCCGCTGGGATCGCTGATCTGCAGCCGCTATGCGGATAAGCTGGAGAATAAATGGCAGATCGTGCTGTCGTCGCTGATGACCGTGGTGTTCGGTACGCTGTTCGCCTTCCAGACCAATCCGCTGTTGTTGATCGCCTGCGGGTTCCTGATCACCTGGTCCAACGCCTGGCTGACCTTCAGCTTCCACGCCTATCAGACCGAGATTTTCCCGACCCATATTCGGGCGCGGGCGGTCGGCTTCTGCTACTCCTTCAGCCGCCTCTCTACGGTGTTCAGCAGTATTCTGATTGGAGTGATCCTGCAGTATGCCGGCACGCCAGGTGTGATTACCTTTATCGTGCTGAGCATGGTGATGGTGATGCTGTCGGTAGGGATTTACGGGCCGAAAACGCGCGGTATCGATCTGGAGAATATCTAAAAGAAAAGGCCGTCATCCTGATGATGACGGCCTTTTTTTACTGCCGATTATTTGCCTTCCAGTACCCGGATATCGGCGCTGCCCAGACGATCTTTCTCATCTTTACGCAGCGCAGCGACCTGCTTCGCGCTGACCGGTTCAGACGCCTTGTTGCCCCAGCTGTTACGCACGAAGTTGACCACGTCGGCAACCTGCTGATCGTTCAGACGCCAGCCAAACGCCGGCATGGTGATGGTCGACGGCGCGCCCTGTACGCCAGGCAACTGTCCGCCCACCAGCACGATATGGATCAGCGAGGTCGGATCATCGGCCTGCACCACCGGATTGCCACGCAGCGCCGGGAAGAAGCGCTGATAGCCGCTACCGTCGGTTTTATGGCAGGCGGCACAGCTGTCGACATAGGTGGCTGCACCGGTCGCGCTGTCATCACCTTTCCACAACGCTTTGGCGGTGGCGTCATCGACGCTGAACACCGTCTGGTGCGGATCTTTCGCGCCCAGCGACTTCAGATAACGCGCAATGGCGGTGATATCCGCGTCGCTCAGATGCTGCAGGCTGTGTTCAACCACCTCGGTCATGCCACCAAATGCGGCGGTCTGATCGTTGCGGCCATAGCGCAGGAACTGCCGCAGATCGTCTTCACTCCAGCGACCCAGTCCATCACGGTTGTCGCCACGCAGATTGCTGGCGGTCCAGCCATCAATCGGCGCGCTGCTGCCAGCCAGATAGTCACTGCCTTCCTCGTTGGTCAGCGCCTTCTCCTGCATGGTGACGCTACGCGGCGTGTGGCAGGCACCACAGTGCCCCAGACCTTCCACCAGGTAGCGGCCGCGCGCCAGCACCGGATCTTCCTGTGCAGCAGGCTGGAACGCCTTCACCTCAGGAGCAAACACCGTACGCCAGATCGCCAGCGGCCAGCGCATCGACAGCGGCCACGGAATGTCGCTCTCTTTATTCGGCTGCTTCACCGCCGCCACTCCGTGCATGAAGTAAGCATACAGCGCCTTCATGTCCTCATCGCTGACCACCGCGTAAGAGGGAAACGGCATGGCCGGGTAGAGCGTATCGCCATTTTTCGCCACGCCATGACGCACCGCCTTCTGGAAGTCGTCGTAGCTGTAGTCGCCAATGCCGGTTGCCGGATCGGGCGTAATGTTGGTGGAATAGAGGGTGCCAATCGGCGTAGCCATCGGCAGGCCGCCCGCAAACGCCGCGCCGTCTTTCGCGGTGTGACAGGCAACACAGTCACCGGCACGCGCCAGATACTCACCTCGTTTCACCAGCTCGTCGCGGTTGTCGTCCGCCAGCGCGGCGAAGGTCAGGGTGCCCAAAATCAGGGCCAGAATGCCATTTTTCATCGCCATGTTCCTTATGCCTGCACCAGTGGACCTGGGTTCTTCAGGTACTGCTCACGAATCGCTTTAGCTGACCAGTAGGTCAGCGCCGCCACCATGCCGGTCGGGTTGTAGCCCAGTCCCTGCGGGAAGGCGGAAGCGCCTGGCACAAACACATTCGGCACATCCCAGCTCTGCAGATAGCGGTTTACCGCGCTGGTTTTCGGATCGTCGCCCATGATCGCCCCACCACTGATGTGGGTGGTCTGATAAACGGTCGAATCGAAATGGGTGCCCGGCTTTTTCGCGCCGCCAATGATCATTTTCGGGTTCATTGCTTCGGCGATTTTATGCATCTTGCCGACCATGAACTGCGCCATTTTGATGTCGTTCTCCTGCCAGTCAAAGGTCATACGCAGCAGAGGCTGGCCGTAGGCATCTTTGTAGTTCGGATCGAGATCAAGGTAGTTAGCGCGATAGGACTGGTGCGCACCGTGGGCATCCATCGACAGGTGATGGGTATAGGTGTCGGCCACCGCGGCTTTCCACTGGCTGCCCCAGTTCGGCGTACCCGCCGGCACCGGCAGGCCGGAGATCGGTTTGGTACCCGCCTGGTTAACCCAGAATGGCGATCCCCCGACAAAGCCGTGCGGACCGTGGTCGAAGTTATCGGCATTGAAATCATCAACCCCGACGCCCGCGCCACCCGCACCGATAAATGGGTTAGTGGTGGTGTTTTTGTCGAACAGTGCCTTCAGCGTCGAAAGGTTCTGATAGGCGAAGTTACGGCCGACGGTGCCTTCGTTGGTGATCGGGTTGTAAGGCTGCCCAATGCCCGACAGCAGCATCAGGTGCACGTTGTGGAACTGGAAGGCGGAGAGGATCACCAGGTCAGCGGGCTGAATCTGCTCGCGGCCCTGACCATCAACATAGGTCACGCCGGTGGCGCGCTTTTTGTCGTCGCTAAGGTTAACCCGCAGCACATAAGAGTTATTGCGCAGCTCAAACTTTGGCTCCTGACGCAGCGCAGGCAGGATATTGACGTTAGGCGACGCCTTGGAATACATGTAGCAGGCATAACCACTACAGAAACCGCAGAAGTTGCACGGGCCCATCTGTGCGCCGTAGGGATTCGTGTATGGGCCGGAGGTGTTAGCGGACGGCAGATCGTAAGGGTGATAGCCGACCGATTCTGCTGCCTGGGCGAACAGCTGCGCCGAATAAGTGCGCTTCTGGGCGGGCAGCGGGAAGTTATCTGAGCGATCGGGCGCAAACGGGTTACCGCCCTTGTCTTTCCCCACCACCTGGCCTTTGATGCTCCAGGCGCTGCCTGAGGTACCAAACACCTTTTCCGCCTTGTCGAAGAACGGCTCCAGTTCGTCATAGCTGACGCCAAAGTCCTGAATCGTCATGCCCTGCGGAATGAAGTTCTTGCCGTAACGCTCTTCGTAATGGCTACGCATCCGCAGTTCAATCGGATCGACGCGGAAATGGACGCCGGACCAGTGCAGGCCGGCACCGCCGGTGCCGGTGCCCGGCAGAAACGCTGCCAGCTGGCGATAAGGCACCGCGGTCTGCGAAGCATCATGACGAATGGTGACGGTGCTTTTAGAGAGATCCTGGAACAGTTTTTTGCGGACGTTGTAGGTCAGCTCATCAATTGACTGCGGGTAAGAGCCGTCAGGATAGGTATCGCGATGCGGTCCGCGTTCCAGTGCCAGCACGTTGAGACCCGCTTCGGTCAGCTCTTTCGCCATGATCGCGCCTGCCCAGCCGAAACCGACGATCACCGCATCCACTTTTTTCATTTCGTTTGCCATGCTTACGCTCTCTCCCCGCGAATCGACACTGACGGGAACGGATAACGTTCGCCGCGCTCTACCCAGTCCATGAAATCGGCGCGTGCGCCAGGGAAGTTGATCAGCTTCCAGCCCACCATTCCCTGATTACCGCCGTGGATAGGATCGCTAAAGAAGCCTTCGCGGGTGTTTTGCAGCAGAAACGCAAAGAAAGTTTTGGCCGGCAGCTGGCTGAATTCAGCGCTGCCGCTCTCCATCGCCTGCAGTAAGGCATCCTGCTGCTCGCCGCTCAGCTGCGCGAACACCTTGCCATGTTGCTGTTTGCTGTAGCCATCGGCGTCAGCAATGCCCAGGCGGTAGATCTGCTGCGGCACCAGCGGCAGCTGATAGCCCAGCTCTTTTGGCAGGTCGGGATTAAACGGTCCCTGCATATACCAGTTGGAGCCGGTGGCGTATGGGGTATTCATCTGGCGATCAATGAACTCTGGTACGCCGGCTTCCAGCGCACCCGGGCCGCGCTCATCGCGCGGGATCAGACGTGCAACCGCGGCAGAGATAAAGGCGAACTCTTCGGCGGTGAACCAGGCTGGCTGGTAGTCACGCGCCTGCTGGGGCGCGGCCGGGGTCTCAGCCGCCTGTGCCGCCAGCGGCAGCGACAGCGACAGTGCGCCCATCGCCGTACTGCCTACCGCCATTGCTGGCGCCAGGGTAATAGTCTTCAGCAAAAAATCCCTGCGTGAATGACCCTTTTTTTGTTCTGACATGACATTGCCTCATTCCCGCCAGGGGCGGTATGAAAGGGTAAATGGGTGCGTTGTTATGATTTTTATTTGCGGATTAAGGGTTACAGCTTCATTGTTACCGGTAACAATGCGCGCTAGTGTAACACCACTGTCGATAAAGATTTAGTTCCTGGAAACAAAACCGCACAATTTCATTAACATCCATTTCTTTTCTGTCATCAGCAGAAACAACAGACTACAGACATCAGGCAGGCAAAACGTTATAACAAGCAACACACAACAGCGGAGTGCCTATGTTTAAGTCTTTTTTCCCGCGGCCAGCGCTGTTTTTCAGCTCAGCGGCCCTCTGGAGCTTATTAGCGATTTTTGCCTGGTTTGGTTTTGCCGCGCATCTGCCCGGCATGTGGCCTACCTTTGACGCAGCGATGAAACAGCCGTTACCGACCAGCGCCGCGCGGTTTATTGCCGCCAGCCAGCTGTGGTTTTATCTCTATTACTGGGTCATGGTGGCCCTTTTTGCCCTCGCCTGGCGGCTGATTGACAATCATCCGTGGCAGCGCTGGTCTGTCTGGGGTTCGGCGCTGATTATTTTTGTCACCTGGTTTGGGGTGCAGGTCGGCGTAGCGGTTAACGCCTGGTACGGGCCGTTTTATGACTTAATTCAGAAGGCGCTGACGAAAGCTGGATCGGTGCAGATCGTTGAGTTTTATCACGAAGTGCGCGCCTTTCTCGGCATCGCGTTGATCGCGGTAGTGATTGGCGTGCTCAATTCGTTCTTTATCAGCCACTGGGTATTCCGCTGGCGTACCGCCATGAACAATTACTACATGCACAACTGGCAGCGACTGCGTCATGTCGAAGGCGCCGCGCAGCGTGTGCAGGAAGACACCATGCGGTTCGCCTCTACGCTGGAAGACTGGGGCGTCAGTTTTATTCAGGCGATCATGACCTTAGTGGCCTTTTTGCCGGTGCTGGTGGCGCTGTCGCACCATGTCAAAGATGTGCCGTTCCTCGGTAATATTCCGTATGCGCTGGTGATTGCCGCCATACTGTGGTCGGTATTCGGCACCGGTTTACTGGCGGTAGTCGGCATTAAGCTACCCGGACTGGAGTTTCGTAATCAGCGGGTGGAAGCGGCTTACCGTAAAGAGCTGGTGTATGGCGAGGATAATGCAGACCGCGCCCGGCCACAGACGGTGCAGGAACTGTTCGGTCGGGTGCGGTTCAACTACTTCCGCCTCTACTTTCACTATCTCTACTTCAACATCACCCGCATTCTCTATCTGCAGGTGGATAATGTATTTGGCCTGTTCCTGCTGTTTCCGTCGATTGTAGCGGGCACTATTACGCTGGGCCTGCTGAACCAGATTACTAACGTGTTTGACCAGGTACGTGGTTCATTCCAGTACCTGATCGCCTCATGGTCAACGCTGGTTGAACTGATGTCGATCTACAAGCGTCTGCGCAGCTTTGAGCAGATTCTGGATGATATCCCTCACGATGAGATGATGCGCGAAGCGTCAGAAGAGGTCTGATCGATTGAGGATAGCGTCGCTGCCGCTAGCGTGATCGGTTCCCGCCTCGGGCGGGAATGACCTCAACTCATGGCCCGCGTCTGCGGGCTTTTTTATCGCAAAAAGCCACCTGTCAGGGTGATTAGCCAGCTTGTATTTATAAGCTACAGCTTATATTGTTTAGCGTATACGTCATGACTGATACAGGGAGGTATGTCATGTGGACGGTACTTTTAAGCCAGCGCTTTGAAACGTGGTTACGTGAGCAGGAGCAGGCGCTGCAGGAAAAAATGTTAGCGGACCTGGGAAAGTTAAAAGTATATGGCCCTGACTTGCCTCGCCCCTATGCTGATACGCTAAAAGGCTCGCGGTACAGGAATATGAAGGAACTTCGTGTACAGTTTTCAGGTAAGCCAATCCGTGCATTTTATGCCTTTGATCCTATCCGTCAGGCTATCGTGCTGTGTGCAGGCGACAAAACGCAGGACAAGCACTTTTATAACAGAATGATACGCATTGCTGATGATGAATTCTCAGCCTGGCTCGCTGAACAGGAGAAGGAGAGTAGATAATGAGAACCCTGGATGAGGTTATTGCTGGCTTCTCACCTGAGAGTCAGGCCCGAATCAAAGAAATGTCTGACGAGATGGTATTAGAAGTCGGTCTTCAGTTGATACGTGAAGAGCTTCAGCTATCACAAAAGACTCTCGCAGAGGCAATGGGTGTGCGTCAGCCTGCTATTGCTCAGATTGAGCAACGCGGGAATGACATTAAGATTGCCACGCTCAAACGTTATATCGAGGCGATGGGGGGGAAACTCAGCCTGAATGTGGAACTTCCAACTGGAAAAAGCGTTGCCTTTCACCTCTGAACAGTAAAGCCCGCGTCTGCGGGCTTTTTTATCGCAAAAAGCCACCCGTCAGGATGGCTTCAGATAACACAACACCGGGGCTAAACGCCCCTGCGCCGCTAAGCGGCAATCACTTTTTACAAGGCAATACGCATGACGCTGTCGGGATCTTTTGGCGGCGCTTTACGCGAACCTGGCTGCTTGACGCTGACATACAGGGTGTTACCGTCGGCGGACAAGGCGAGGCTGTTCGGCAGACCCGGGGTTTTCACGCTCCGCTTCAGGCGGTAGTTGCTGGCGTCAATGATGCTGACTTCGCCCGCTTTACGGTGAGTGACATAAAGCTCATTGCGATCCTGGTTGAACAGCACCGCCAGCGATTCCGGCACGTCAATCCGTTGGATCACCTGCTGAGTGCGCAAATCAACCACCAGCACCTGAGCCTGCTTTGAATCGCTGAGGAAGGCACGCTGACCGCGCGTATCCAGCGCAATGTTCAGGAAAAAGTGTTCTTTATCGCCGTCGATCTTCTGCTTCTTCTCAATCGCGTTGGTGCGGGCGTTAAGGGTAACCAGTTCACCGTCGCCGTTGGTGACGTAAACTTTCTGCGCCGCGGAATCTACCGCCAGACCGGTCGCCATTTTGCCGGTATTCGGCACGGTACTGATCAGTTGCAGCGTACTGCCATCCACCACCCAGACCACGCTCTGCCGACCCAGTCCGGTAACATAGACACGATTGGTTTTCACATCGACGGCTACCTGACGCGGCTGCAACGGACGCACCGTTTCACTGCGCTTGCGGCCATCGAGTAGCAGGCTGTTGATCACTTTTCCGCTACTGGCATCAATGGCGGTCAGTGACCCTTCAACGGTATTGCCAATGTAAAGCACGTTAGTCTGCGGATTGATCGCTGCGCCAAACGCTTTCAGGTCACTATTAATCGACTGCTGCACCGCCAGCGTAGTGGGATCGAGACGGAAAACCGTGCCGCCGTTACCGCTGCTGTTCTGCGCCGTGGAGACAAAAACCGCGTTATCTTTCGGGCTGAAGGCCAGTTCGTACACGCCTTTGCCGATCGGCTGATTAAGTTCATCTGCCTGCACCGCCGATAAGCCTGACGCAGAAAACAGTGCTGTTGCCAGCATCAGAGGACGCAGCGCCCAGCGCGTATTGATTATCGCTTTCATAACTTCTCCATATTAAATCCACCGCAGACACGGTGAAAAGAAAGCCCGACATTGCAACCAGAAAGCATCTGAACCGCGATCAGATGAGGATGTTTTTGAGAATAATAATTATTTCGGTGGGAAAGTGACAGGATTATTATTGGTCAGCAACCAACGCCGCCAGGACGCCCGGGGGCGTCCTGTCAGCACAAGCGGAGAATGCGCAGCTTATTTCAGCAGCTCAGCGGTCATGTGAACGCCGTTGTTGGTGTAAGCTTCGGTGATTTTATATGAAGCACCGTGTTCCTGCGCCTGAGCAGCGATTTTCGCTTCAGCGCCATCAAGCGTAGAGTCGATAGCGGTCACAGACTGGGCGAAGCTGGCGAATGGCAAAACTGAAAGGGCGATAACTGCTGCAAAAGTTTTGATAGATTTCATGGTCAATTCCTCGATTACGTTTTATCAGGTAAGGCGTGTTGCCTTGTTGATAGATATATTAGGCCGAATATTGATCAGTAAAAAGCGGAGACTTTTGCTTATCTCTTTCAATAAAACTGATGATGAAAAGCACATTTCGCATAGTTATTGCTCAAAAGGTTAATAATCCACAGCCAATAAAAAAGGCAGCACAAATAGCTGCCTTTGATCGATTATCCGTGATGCCGCACCCGGCTGAAGATAGTCAGCGCCGCCAGCAGCATCAGCACCCCGCTGGCGAGGAATACGCCACCCGCTCCGCGCAAATCAAACATCCAGCCACCCGCTGCGGCACCGACGGTGATCGCCAGCTGGATAGTCGCCACCAGTAAACCCCCGCCTGATTCGGCATCATCCGGCACCGCGCGCGAAATCCAGGTTGACCAGCCGGTTGGCATCGAACCAAACGCCATGCCCCATACCGCCACACCCACGCCCACCAGCCAGCCGACGTCGCCGAAGCTCACCAGCAGCAGCGCGGTGAGGCTCATCAGCAGCGCCATGCCGCTGAGGGTCAGCGAGACGCTGCGGGTCACCAGGTAGCCAGCCAGCGAGGTGCCGAAAAAGTTCGCCACGCCAAAGGCCAGCAGCGCCAGCGACAGCTGATTGAGATTCAGCTGAGCGACGCCTTCGAGGAACGGGCGCAGATAGGTAAAGAAGGCGAAGTGGCCGGTAAACATCATGATGACAGCCAGCATGCCCCAGCGCATCACGCCGATCCGCAGCAGATCGAGCACCCCGCCGCTGCGCGCCTTATTCTCTGCCGGCATCGCGGGCAGGGTGAAAAATTGCCACAACAGCGCCACCGCTCCCAGACCGGCAGTCAGCATAAAGATGTTGCGCCAGCCGACCAGCCCACCGAGATAACTGCCGAGCGGCGTGGCGATAATGGTCGCCAGCGAGATACCGCTAAAGACGATGGAGAGCGCGCGCGGCACCTGATCGGCCGGCACCAGCCGCATGGTAATCGCGGTCGACAGCGTCCAGAAGCCGCCAATCGCCATGCCCAGCAGCACGCGCGCCAGCAGGATGGTTGTCAGGTTCCCGGCCAGCGCCACCATCAGCGCTGAAGCGATCAGCAGCAGTGAAAACACCAGCATCACAATGCGGCGATCAAGCCGTCGGGTGACGCTGGCGGTGATCAGGCTGGTAAATAGCGCGACCAGTGCAGTAATGGTTACGGTCTGACCCGCCTGACCTTCGGAGACGCCAAGGCTCTGGGCCATCGGCGTCAGTAAACTGACCGGTAAAAATTCGGCGGTGATCAGGCTGAATACGCCAAACGCCATTGCAAATACCGCGCCCCACGCGGGACGGGCGGGCGAGGAAACCTCATCAGCCACTTCGGTTGTCAGACTCATGCTGCTTCTCCGGATGCAAAAAAAAGTAAGTGTGATGATAGTGGGCAGCCGCCAGACGATCTATGATGCTTACACCGTCATTTTTGATAATTCGTCTGGAATCGTATGAGCCATTATGAAGACCTGACCAGTGAACTGCTGATGGGAATGCGGCTGTATGGGGTTAACTATCAGCGCATTGCCGTCAGTGCTCCGTTCGGATTGCGCTTTGACAACGCGCCGGGACGGGCGCAGTTTCACTTTGTCGGACGCGGCACGTTGCAGGTGCGCAGCGCCTCCGGCGAGGTATTCCAGCTTAACAGTGGCGATGCGCTGTTAGTGCCGCACGGCAAACCGCACAGCCTGATCTCCAGCGAAGAGGTGGAGTGTCAGTGTGTCGCCAATATGGCGAGCAAACCGATCTGCGACAGCGTCTGCGCCATCACCGCCCCGGCCGATGCCGGTGACGACGAACACAGCGTGCTGTTGTTCAGCGCCTGTATGGCGTTTGAACTCGGCGGCATGCAGCCGCTGATTAATACCATGCCGGATGTGATGCTGGTGAGCACCCTGCTGTCGCAGTACCCGGAGATCCGGCCGATTCTGGAGGCGATGGAACGCGAGTCGCGTACCCGCCAGGCGGGATTCGCTGGCATCCTTTCGCGTCTGGCGGATGTGGTAGCGGCGCTGATTGTGCGTGGCTGGGTGGAGAATGGCTGCGGTAAAAGCAGCGGACTGGTACAGGCGATGCGCGATCCGCGGCTCAGTCAGGCAATTGCCGCCATGCACCGCGAACCGGGCGAGAACTGGACGGTGGCGCGGCTGGCCCGCGTGGCGGGCTGCTCACGTTCGGTATTTGCCGAGCGCTTTCTTAACGCCACCGGCATGACGCCGCTGCGTTACCTGACCGAGCTGCGGATGCGGCTGGCGGTGCAGCGCATTGTCAATAACGGTGAAGCGGTGGAAGCCGTTGCCTTTCATCTCGGCTACGGCTCGATTGCGGCTTTCAGTCGCGCCTTCAAGCGCATTGTCGGTCAGTCACCTGGCGCGCTGCGTGCCGGACGCGACGCCAGCCAGGCGCTGGCCTCTTAGCGAAATACGCTGATCGCTTCCACCAGGCGGTTGGCCTGATGCGTCATGCGGCCGGATGCTTCGGCGCTTTCGGCTACCCGGGCAGCGTTCTGGTGGGTGATGTCATCCAGATCTTCCACCGCGCTACTGACTTCGCTCAGCGCGGTGGCCTGTTCGGCGGTGGCCGCGCTGATCTGCGCAATCAGTGTGGTGACGTTCTGCACCTGCGAGACGATATCCTGCATCGTCCGGCCGGCTGCGCTGGCGTGCTGATTGCCGGAGCTGACCCGGCTGGCGCTGGTCTCTACCAGCGTTTTAATCTCGCTGGCGGCTTTAGCACTGCGCTGCGCCAGGCTGCGGACTTCGCCTGCCACCACCGCAAACCCTTTACCCTGCTCGCCCGCCCGCGCCGCTTCAACCGCGGCGTTGAGCGCCAGGATATTGGTCTGGAAAGCAATGCCGTCGATCACGCTGGTAATGTTGGCGATGCGCTTTGAACTGTCAGCAATTTCGCCCATCATCTGCATCATCTCTTTCATTACGTCGCCGCCTTTTATCGCCGCGTTACTGGTATCGGACGACAGGGTGTTCACTTCATGGGCGGTTTCGGTGTTGCTTTTCACCGTCGCGGTCATCTCATTCATGGTGGCGGCGGTTTGCTGCACGTTGGCGGCGGCCTGTTCGGTACGGCGGCTCAGTTCGTTGTTACTGCGGGCGATGGCATCGCTGGCGCTGAGCACGTTTATCGCCTGCCCACTGACATCATCCACCAGCCAGCGGAACATTAATCCAAGCTGGCCAATGGCGCGCAGCGTGACGCCGACTTCATCAACCCGATCCATCTGATCGACCTTATGGCTGGCCCCGGTCGCCACGCTCAGCGCCTGTTTGCACATCCGTTCGATAGGCCGTGAGATCTGCTGCTCCAGCCACAGGCTGGCCAGCGTCAGCAGCGCCACCATCCCCGCCGTGAAGCCACCCAGCGCCGCCGGCGTGACGCCCAGCGCCCAGACGCCGGCCACCGATAGCGGCAGTAAGGCCAGCAGGGTGCTGCGAATGCGCCAGCGAAGCGGCAGCGTTTTCAGGATAGAGGCGGGTCGCCGCCAGCCGCTGCGCACCACCAGGCCTTTATAAAAGCGTCGTCCTTTCGCACGCCCTGCCTGGAAATCCTGATACAGCGCCTCCGCCTGACGCACCTCTTCCGCGCCCGGCTTGGTGCGTACCGACATATACCCCTGCACCTTCCCGTCGCGCACCACCGGAATGGCATTGGCGCGCACCCAGTAGTGATCGCCATTTTTACGGCGGTTTTTCACCAATGCCGTCCAGGGTTCGCCCTGTTTCAGCGTGGCCCACATATCGGCAAACGCCTCTGCCGGCATATCCGGGTGACGCACCATATTGTGTGGCTGGCCGTTGATCTCTTCGGTAGAAAAGCCGCTCGCCTCAATAAACGCATCGTTAGCATAGGTGATGTAACTATTGAGATCGGTGGTCGACATCAGGGTTGCATGATCATCGAACAGATATTCACGCTGGGAAACGGGCTGGTTGTTACGCATCTCAAAAGTCCTTGAAGACCCACTCTCCTGCACGCTGGGGGTGATGCTGTCAGCGCGGAAGCGTTGGGCGAATAAATAACGATTACCTTTTTTTATGTTTTCGGCATGCTTTCCTACTCTCTTTAGCGATTCTGTTAAATTAGTGGTAATAAAAAAGCCGCTTTGCAGCGGCTTTCACATTTTCGCGTCATGTCATTCGTTAGCGTCACTGGAGGGTAGCGACCCGGCGGTATTCCCGGCTCAGCTGAGATCCACATTACGGGTACCGAACCACCAGGTCAGGAGGAATCCTCCGACCCATGCCACCATTAGCCCCACCAGATAGATTGCCATGCCGGCAAAAATGCCCTGGCTGGAGGTCATCAGCGGCAGCGTGACCAGACCCGACGGGCCAAACACGGTGTTCATGCCGATCGGTAAGCCCAGCCACGCCACCAGGCCGATAAAGAAACCGCCCAGCGCCCCGCCGCCACAGGCGGTGATAAACGGCTTGAGCCGCGGCAGCGTGACGCCGTAAATCAGCGGTTCGCCTACCCCGAGCAGCCCTGGCACAATCGCCCCTTTGATTTGCGCCCGCAGCAGCGCCCCTTTTTCTGCCTTACACCACAGCGCCAGCGAAGCGCCGACCTGGCCTGCCCCGGCCATCGCCAGTATCGGGAACAGTGAATTGAATCCCTGGGTTTCCATCAGCGCGAAGTAGACCGGAATAAAGCCCTGATGAATGCCAAACATCACCGCGATCAGGAACAGCCCGGCCAGTAGCGCGCAGCCAAAGGGGTTGTTATTCAGGTGGATGAACAGCCAGGACATCCCTTTAAACAGTTCGCCACCCAGCGGCATAATCAGCAGGTAAGTAATCGCACCGGTGATCAGCAGGGTAAACATCGAGGTGAGGATCATATCCAGATTATCCGGGATGATTTTGCGGATCTGCTTTTCAATCCACGCCCCGATAATGGCCGCCAGCAGCACGCCGATAATATTGCCGCGCGGGTCGATAGTCAGGCCGAAAAAGCTTTCCATCCCGCTGTAGTAGCCGACCGTGGCGGTCGGGACGTAGCCGAGAACAAACAGTGAGGCGATGATCGCGCCATTCACCCCGCTGCCGCCAAAGGCTTTCTGGGCGTTATAGCCGATCAGGATGCTGAGGAAGGTGAACAGTCCTTTGCCGAATACTTTCATGTACGCCACGCTGTGCAGCAGCCAGGGCGCGTGCTCGCCCGGCGCATTCAGGTGCAGGCTCTGTTCAAGCAGAGTGGCAAATCCCAGCAGTAAGCCCGCGCCGATAAAGCCGGGAATGAGTGGGGTAAATATAGTGGCGAAGCGCGACAGAAACTGATGCAGGCCGCTGGTCTGTTTAGCCTTCATCTGCTGCTTGTGCTGTGCGGCCAGTTCGCTGAGCGCAGGTGCTTCACCCTGTGCCAGTAAGGTCTGCATCCCTTCTGCTGCGGTCTGCGCTTTGCCGGGGCCGAGCACAATCTGCAACTGGGCGTCACTGTCGATCACCCCCAGCACACCCGGCAGGCTTTTCAGCCGGGTGAGATCGATCCGTTCAGGTTGATTGAGCGTCAGCCGCAGTCGCGTCATGCAGTTGCCGCAGTTGGCGATATTTTGCGCCCCGCCGACCGCCTGCAAAATGTCGCGTAATAGTGCATCGGTAATTTTCGCCATCAGCGTGCTCCCGCTGCCTGAAGGGCATGGCGGATAAAGCCCTGATGCTGTGCGAGCAGCGCCTGCGCTTCATCAGCGCTCAGCCCGGCCAGTACCATCAGAATGGCCGTTTTGCAGTGCCCGCCACAGGCGTTCAGTGCAGTGCTGGCGGTGGCCTCATCACAGTCGGTTGCCTGCCTGACGATGTTCACCTGGCGCTGTACCAGCTTCTGATTAGTTGCTTCAACATCTACCATCAGGTTGCCGTAGACTTTACCGCTGCGGATCATTGCCCCGGTGGTCAGCATGTTAAGCACCAGCTTCTGGGCGGTGCCCGCCTTCATGCGTGACGAGCCGGTGACGACTTCGGGTCCCACGACCGGCGTCAGGGCAATCGCCGCGGCCTGCGACATCGGGCTGTCGGGATTACAGGTCAGAGCGACGGTGGTGGCACCGAGCTGACCGGCATACTCCAGCGCGCCAAGGACGTAAGGCGTGCGTCCGCTGGCCGCGATACCGACCAGCACATCCTCGCGGCTGAAGTTGATATCCCGCAGATCCTGTGCGCCCTGCGCCCGGTTATCTTCAGCATTTTCTACCGCCTGTAGAATCGCCCGATGGCCGCCGGCGATCAGTCCAACCACCTGTTCCCGCGGCGTACCAAAGGTCGGCGGACACTCGCTGGCATCCAGAATACCCAGTCGCCCGGACGTTCCTGCACCGCAATAGATCAGGCGTCCACCGGCCTGAAACGCAGCGCTGATGGCGTCAACCGCGTCGGCTATCTGCGGCACAATCGCTTCAACCGCCAGTGCCACCTTCTTATCTTCGTCATTAATGACGCGCAACATCGCTTCGGTCGACAGCTCGTCAATGTTCTGACTGGCAGGATTACGGCCTTCGGTGATCATCTGGCTGAGGTCAATTTTCATAACAGGCTCCGCATAGGAATAATTTATTCAATAGATGGCCCATCATAACGAATGATTAATTCGTGGGTGAGATCTTTTTTGCATGGATGCGAAGAGGGATCAAATAAAGCGAGGATTCTGGCGGGCGGGCGTCCCCTTCAGGTTAGGTGATGGGGATGAGTGATGCATCCGACCGTGAAGGCGTTTGCCATGGCGCGCTTTACACCGGATGCAGGGGCAGAAAAGATTCAGCCGATCGTGCCAGGAACGCGCTTGCTTCACGCCGGGTGCAAGGTCAGAAAAGATTCAGCCGATGGTGAAGGCGTTTGTCATGGCGCGCTTTACTCCGGGGGCAGGGGCAGAAAAGATTCACCCGATCGTAAAGACGACCGCCAGAAGCGCGCTTTACACCGGGTGCAAGGTCAGAAAAGATTCACCCGATCGTAAAGACGCATTCGTCATCCCTGACGCTCGGCCCGCGCCTTCCCTGCCGCGGGACGCTTTACTCTTCGGGTGAACCTTTTCTTCCTGTGGACTTTTGTGTCGCTTTGAAAAAGCTCCCGGGTTCGGTGTGCGGCTGAAACGTGATGATGCTGTTCTCTGCATTACGCCAGAATAAAAAGGCCAAACTTTAACGCTCGGCCCGCGCCTTCCCTGCCGCGGGACGCTTTACTCTTCGGGCGAACCTTTTCTTCCTTCGGACTTTTGTGTCGCTTTAAAAAGCTCCCGGGTTTGGTATGCGGCTGAAACGTGATGATGCTGTTCTCTGCATTACGCCAGAATAAAAAAGGCCAAACTTTAACGCTCGGCCCGCGCCTTCCCTGCCGCGGGACGCTTTACTCTTCGGGCGAACCTTTTCTTCCTTCGGACTTTTGTGTCGCTTTAAAAAGCTCCCGGGTTTGGTATGCGGCTGAAACGTGATGATGCTGTTCTCTGCATTACGCCAGAATAAAAAAGGCCAAACTTTAACGCTCGGCCCGCACCTTCCCTGGTGCGGGACGCTTTACTCTTCGGGTGAACCTTTTCTTCCTGTGGACTTTTGTGTCGCTTTGAAAAAGCTCCCGGGGTCGGTGTGCGGCTGAGACGTGATGATGCTGTTCTCTGCATTGCACCAGAATAAAAAAGGCCAAACTTTAACGCTCGGCCCGCGCATTCCCTGCCGCGGGACGCTTTACTCATCGGGTGAACCTTTTCTTCCTTCGGACTTTTGTGTCGCTTTGAAAAAGCTCCCGGGGTCGGTGTGCAGCTGAGACGCGTGGCTGCCGTTATCTGCATTGCCCGGAAAACAAAAAAGGCCCAACTTTCGTTGAGCCTTTTTTATTAAGTAGTGCGATTAACTGGCGGTCTGAGTGCGCAGTTGCAGTTCATACTCTTTCGCCTGTTCGGCGTCGAACTGGTTTTCCCAGCGGGCAATGACCAGTACCGCCAGGGCGTTACCAATCACGTTCAGGGCAGTACGCGCCATGTCCATAATACGGTCGACACCGGCAATAAACGCCAGCCCTTCCAGCGGAATACCAACGCTGCCCAGCGTCGCCAGCAGCACCACGAAGGAGACGCCTGGTACGCCAGCAATGCCTTTCGAGGTGACCATCAGCGTCAGCACCAGAATAATCTCGTCGCTCAGCGACAGATCGATGCCATACAGCTGAGCGATAAAGATGGCGGCGATACTCTGATACAGGGTTGAGCCATCAAGATTAAACGAATAACCGGTCGGCACCACGAAGCTGGTGATCGCTTTCGGCGCGCCGTAGGCTTCCATCTTCTGCATGATGCGCGGCAATACCGTCTCTGAGCTGGAGGTGGAGTACGAGAGAATCAGCTCATCTTTCAGAATGCGCATCAGCGTGGTGATACGCAGCTTACAGAAGCGCGCAACCCCGCCCAGCACCACAAAAGCGAAGAACAGAATCGCCGCATAGACCAGCAGCACCAGCTTAGCCAGCGGCCACAGCGAGGCGAAGCCGAAGTTAGCGATGGTGACGGCAATCAGGGCGAACACGCCGACCGGCGCATAACGCATGATCATGTGCGTCACTTTGAACATGGTTTCAGAGATGCCACGGAACAGGTTCACCAGCGGATCGCGCTGTTCTGACGGCAGCGATGACAGGCCTAAGCCAAACAGCACCGAGAAGAAGATAATCGGCAGCATGTCACCTTTCACCATCGAGGCGAAAATGTTCTGCGGGATCAGCGACAGAATGGTGGCGACCAGGCTGTGCGGACCGCCCTGCACTTCTGCGGTGGTGGCTTCGTATTTAGAGATGTCCACCGTTGCCAGCGTTGACATATCGATGCCGGTGCCGGGTTGAAATACGTTGGCCAGGGTAATCCCGACCACAATGGCAAGGGTGGTGATCACTTCAAAGTAGAGAATCGTTTTGACGCCGATGCGCCCCAACTTTTTGGCATCGCCGACGCCGGCAATGCCGACGATCAGTGATGAGATCACGATCGGTACCACAATCATCTTTATCAGGTGAATAAAGATGTCGCCCGCCGGGCTGAGAATATTGGTGACTAACCATTCACGATCGTCTGGCTGATTATGCAGCACGGCACCCACAACGATGCCAAGCACCAGGGCTATCAGAATCTGCCAGGCAAGGCTGATTTTAAAACCTTTCATAACGCGTAATTTCCTCAGTCAAAACCCGTTTCTCTCTACTGCGAAGGTGCAGAAGACAATACACACAGGGAAGTGAGCAAAAAGCCCGGTAAATTAGAGGGTGTTTGGAGACAGCGCCTCGCACGAAAATCTGATGATTCCCATACCCATTTTCAGACGCGGTCTGAGTTGATACCTGCAGAACAGGGGCGAGATAAGTACCATTTTCACTGTGGTAAATGCAACCCTTGGCGTCTTCGTTTAAAACTTCACCATCTGAGTAGCATAAAATGCTGCGCCAGCCGCAAATCCCTAACCTGCTGTTATGAAAAGTATTAGTTCGATGAATTAACGCATAGCTATGCAGGATTGCGCAAAAACTCGCCCGGCGCGTTTGCTCGCTTTTTAAACACAGCCAAACACAAAAAGTTACACCTTTATTCCCTATATCAAGCAGGGACTTATCGCTGATTCCTGCTTGATGACCCCCTTACTGTGTGCGCTGTTGAGGGCGTGATCTACGGCGCAAAAAAGAAACAAAGCCTCATGGTGGGCTTTAATTAACCATTGATTGACATATCATTAACAACTTCAAGGAGATCCGCCATGAGCCAAATACATAAACATCCTGTTCCAGAGAATATTGCAGCAAACGCGCTGATCACCGCTGAACAGTATCAGTCGATGTATCAGCAATCTGTCGCCGATCCAGATACGTTCTGGGGCGAACAGGGCAAAATCCTCGACTGGATCAAGCCCTACAGCAAAGTGAAAAACTGCTCATTTGCGCCAGGCAACATTGACATTCGCTGGTACGAAGATGGCACGCTCAATCTGGCGGCAAACTGCCTTGACCGGCATTTGCAGACCCGTGGCGACCACCCGGCGATTATCTGGGAAGGCGACGACGCCAGTGAGAGCAAAACCCTGACCTTCCGCCAGCTGCATGCTGAAGTCTGTCGTTTCGCCAACGTGCTGGAATTGCTCAAGGTAAAGAAAGGCGATGTGGTGGCGATCTATATGCCAATGGTGCCTGAAGCCGCCGTGGCGATGCTGGCCTGTGCGCGTATCGGTGCTGTCCATTCGGTGATTTTCGGCGGCTTTTCGCCGGAAGCCGTGGCTGGCAGGATCGTTGATTCCAGCGCCTCGCTGGTGATTACCGCCGACGAAGGAGTGCGTGCCGGTCGCAGCATTCCGCTGAAGAAGAACGTCGATGATGCGTTAAAAAACCCTAACGTCACCAGCGTGAAAAACGTGGTGGTGTTCCAGCGCACCGGCAATGATATCGGCTGGGTCGAAGGTCGTGACCGCTGGTGGCATGAGCTGATGCTGAATGCCAGCACCAACCATTCTCCAGCCGAAGTCGGAGCGGAAGATCCGCTGTTTATTCTTTATACCTCCGGCTCGACCGGTAAGCCGAAAGGGGTGCTGCACACCACCGGCGGCTATCTGGTTTACGCGGCAACCACCTTTAAATTTGTCTTCGATTACCATCAGGACGACGTCTACTGGTGTACCGCCGACGTCGGCTGGATCACCGGCCACAGCTACCTGCTTTACGGTCCGCTGGCCTGTGGCGCGACGACCCTGATGTTTGAAGGGGTGCCGAACTGGCCAACCCCGAGCCGCATGGCGGAAGTGGTGGATAAACATAAGGTGACGCTGCTTTATACCGCGCCTACCGCGATCCGCGCTCTGATGGCCGAAGGTGATAAAGCGATCGAGGGTACCGACCGCAGCAGCCTGCGCATCATGGGTTCAGTCGGCGAACCGATTAACCCGGAAGCCTGGGAGTGGTACTACAAGAAAATCGGCAACAGCCGCTGCCCAATCGTCGATACCTGGTGGCAGACTGAAACCGGCGGCTTCATGATCACCCCGCTGCCGGGCGCGACCGAACTCAAGGCGGGTTCGGCCACTAAACCGTTCTTCGGGGTACAACCGGCGCTGGTGGATAATGAAGGCCAGCCGCAGCAAGGCGCCTGTGAAGGCAATCTGGTGATCACCGAATCCTGGCCGGGTCAGGCCCGTACGCTGTATGGCGACCATGAGCGCTTTGAACAAACCTACTTCTCCACCTTTAAAAATGTCTACTTCAGCGGCGACGGCGCGCGTCGTGATGAGGATGGCTATTACTGGATCACCGGTCGTGTGGATGACGTGCTCAACGTTTCCGGCCACCGTCTTGGCACCGCCGAGATTGAGTCGGCGCTGGTGTCGCACCCGAAAATTGCTGAAGCCGCCGTGGTGGGTATACCGCACAGCATTAAAGGCCAGGCGATTTACGCTTACATCACCCTGAACCACGGCGAGGAGCCGTCGCCCGAACTCTATACCGAAGTGCGTAACTGGGTACGCAAAGAGATCGGCCCGATTGCCACCCCGGATGTACTGCACTGGACCGACTCGCTGCCGAAGACCCGCTCCGGCAAGATCATGCGCCGTATTCTGCGCAAAATCGCCACCGGTGATACCAGCAATCTCGGCGATACCTCTACTCTCGCCGATCCTGGCGTAGTGGAAAAACTGCTTGAGGAGAAACAGTCGATCAAAATGCCTTAAGCGCACCTTATCCGGCGGGAAGATCATTTCCCGCCCTGCCCGCCCTACGCAGTGTGTTTCTGTAGTCACAAATAAAATTACCAGCCGAACCCGCGCTCTGGCGTGAGGTTTATGCCTGCAAGACCTCTGGAGAAAATGTGATGAATGACGCCCTTTCGAAACAGGATGCAATCTATCAACAGATTGAACGTAATCCCCGCTTTCATGAATTAGTCGGTAAGCGCCAGGCGTTCGCCACGCTGCTATCACTGATCATGCTGGTGCTGTATGTCGGTTTTATCCTGCTGATCGCCTTTGCTCCTGGCTGGCTCGGTACGCCACTGTACCCAGGAACCAACGTGACCCGCGGTATTCCGATCGGTGTCGGACTGATTGTCATGTCGTTTGTGCTGACCGGCATTTACGTCTGGCGCGCCAACGGCGAGTTTGACCGGCTGACCAAAGCGATCCTGAGCGAGGTGAAATCATGATGCGTCTCTGCTTATGGATACTGGCGGCGCTGCTGCCGTTTTCGGCGCTGGCCGCCGATGCGATTACCGGCGCGGTGCAGCGTCAGGCGGTTAACTATCAGGCGATCGTCATGTTTGTGATTTTCGTCGGGGCCACGCTGGGCATTACCTACTGGGCGTCGAAGCGTACCCGTTCGCGCAGCGACTATTACACCGCGGGCGGTAATATTACCGGCTTTCAGAATGGGCTGGCGATGGCAGGCGACTTTATGTCTGCCGCCTCGTTCCTTGGCATCTCGGCGCTGGTATATACCTCCGGTTATGACGGTCTGATCTACTCGCTCGGCTTTTTAGTCGGCTGGCCGATGATTCTGTTTCTGATTGCCGAACGGTTGCGTAATCTGGGGCGCTACACCTTCGCCGACGTCGCCTCGTATCGCCTGAAGCAGAAACCGATCCGTACCCTCTCCGCCTGCGGCTCGCTGGTGGTGGTGGCGCTCTATCTGATTGCCCAGATGGTCGGTGCCGGTAAACTGATTCAGCTGCTGTTTGGCCTCAACTACCACGTGGCGGTAATACTGGTCGGCATTCTGATGGTGATGTATGTGCTGTTTGGCGGCATGCTGGCCACCACCTGGGTGCAGATTATCAAGGCGGTGCTGCTGCTGTTTGGTGCCACCTTTATGGCGGTGATGGTCATGAAGACCACCGGCTTTAGCTTCAATACGCTGTTTACCGAAGCGATGGCGGTCCATCCGAAAGGGATTGCGATTATGCAACCGGGCGGGCTGGTGAAGGATCCGATCTCGGCGCTGTCACTCGGTCTGGGACTGATGTTTGGTACCGCCGGCCTGCCGCATATTCTGATGCGTTTCTTTACCGTGGCCGATGCCAAAGAGGCGCGTAAAAGCGTGTTCTGGGCCACCGGCTTTATGGGCTACTTCTATTTCCTGACCTTTATTATCGGCTTCGGTGCGATTTTGCTGGTCGGCGCGAATCCAGCCTTTAAAGATGCCAGCGGCGCGCTGATTGGCGGCACCAATATGGCAGCGGTACATCTGGCTAACGCGGTGGGTGGCAGTACCTTCCTCGGCTTTATTTCGGCGGTGGCCTTTGCCACCATTCTGGCGGTGGTAGCGGGCTTAACGCTGGCCGGTGCCTCGGCGGTCTCGCATGACCTCTACGCCAGCGTCTACCGTAAAGGTCAGGCAAGCGAACGTGATGAGCTGCGGGTCTCTAAAATCACCGTGCTGGTACTGGGCGTGGTGGCGATTGCGCTGGGCATTCTGTTTGAGAAGCAGAACATCGCGTTCATGGTCGGACTGGCCTTCTCGATAGCCGCCAGCTGTAACTTCCCGATTATTCTGCTGTCGATGTACTGGTCAAAGCTGACCACGCGCGGGGCGATGGTCGGTGGCTGGCTGGGGCTGCTTACCGCCGTGCTGCTGATGATCCTCGGACCGACGGTCTGGGTACAGGTGCTGGGTCATGCTAAGCCGATCTATCCGTATGAGTATCCGGCGCTGTTCTCCATGGCGATTGCGTTTATCGGCACCTGGCTGTTCTCAGTGACCGATCATTCGCAGCAGGGCGCGGAGGAGCGTTCACGCTTCCGGATGCAGTTTATCCGTTCGCAGACCGGCTCCGGCATCGATCAGGGCAGAGCGCACTAGTTTTCAGTTAAGCGCGAGATAAAAAAAGGGCGGCCCCCCACAGGGTGCCGCCCTTTTTCTGCATCAGCAGAATCAGAAACGCAGCGATGCGCCGACGTACGGACCGTCGACCAGCACGTTATCTTTACGGCCATCTTTGTTGTTCAGCTCGATGTACTGATAACCGACGCGCAGGTTAAGCAGTGAAATCGGAGTGAAGCTTAGGCCACCGCCCGCTTCCTGGTAGCTGTCGAGCTGATCGGTGAAAGATTCTGGCGCGTAGTAATACTCGCCATACAGACCCCACATGCTGTTGAAGTTGTATTGCGCTGCGCCACCCAGCGCCACCGCAAATCCATCTTTTCCATCTTCAGGATGGGTGAAGATCGCTTTTGCGGTCGGCGCCAGACGCAGAGGTCCGAAATCAACGTTGTAGCCCAGACCGGCACCGTAGGTGCTGCCGTCATGGTCGCTGCGCAGCCAGTTGCCTTTCAGAAACAGGCCTGGGGTTGTGGTGCCGAGACCGACATTCAGGTTGGTGTTGTGCTCGCTGACGTCAACACTGCCTTCGATTGCCTGAGCTGCGCCGCTCAGTAAAACGAGGCCCAGTGCGCTCCCGGTAACAAGTTGCTTAAACATGATTCCACTCCGTGAAGGACAATTAATTCGGCCGCAAGGTTAACAGTCTGAAACGCGGAGACAACATTATTTAGCAAGCTTTACGTAAAAATACGTGTCACCGGTCCGGTGTCGCGCCACGGCTGGCCGCACGACACGCCGGTCAGGCCGGTATCGCCCACATCAGGTGGCCAATCAGCGGGGCCAGCACCACGGTCACCACGCCGGACAGCATCATCACCAGGCTGGCCACCACGCCCTCCTGCGGGCCCATCTGATACGCGCGGGCGGTACCGGCACCGTGCGAGGCGGCGCCTAATCCTGCCCCTTTCGCCACGCCCTGCGTAATGGCGATCCGCAGAAACAGCACATCGCCGACCGCCATGCCAAACACGCCGGTGATCACCACGAACAGCGCCACCAGATCCGGCTGACCGCCTATCGGCCCGGCTGCCGCCAGCGCAAACGGCGTGGTAATGGAGCGCACCGCCAGGCTGCGCTGAATCGACTCCGGCAGCGTTAACAGACGCGCCAGCCACACTGAGCTGCACACCGCGACCACCGTGGCGGTGAGCACCCCGGCGCTGAGCGACAGCCAGTGGCGTTTAATGATGGCTACGTTCTCATACACCGGTACCGCAAACGCCAGCGTCGCCGGACCCAGCAGCCACAGTAACCAGTGATTTTCAGCAATATAGTCTTGCCAGCTGATGTGGGTCAGCAGCAGCAGCGCCACCAGCACCACCGGCGTCATCACCAGCGGCATCAGCAGCAGCGTGCGCCAGCGGCGATAAAGCCGTTTATTCAGCGCGTAGACCAGCAGCGTCACCGCCACGCACAACAGGCTGATGATCAGATCACGCATCGCTGGCCTGCTTACGTGCAGCGCGCGCGATTTCATAGCGGTAGAGCCGATCAACCACCAGCGCCGTCGAGGCCAGCACCAGCAGTGTGCTGACGCCAATCACCACGCAGATGCGCCAGCCGTCCACCCGCAGCAGGTCGCCGTAATTCACCACCGCCACCACCGCCGGAATAAAGAACAGCAGCATCTCGGCCAGTAACCAGCGGGAGCCCGCTTTAACCCAGCTCAGCGGCACGATCCGGGTGACGATGAGCACCAGCATCAGCACCATGCCGACAATATTGGCGGGCAGCGGCAGGTGCAGCCAGTTGACCAGTTGCTCGCAGGCGACAAAGACGCCGATGTACAACCCCAGCTGAAGCGGCAGGCTGAGCCAGTGCAGCCGGCTGGGTCTGCGTGAACTGATTGCGAATGCCATCGCCTTTTCTCCCCGTTTAAATTCAGGAGGACAGTATAAATCGCCAACAGAAGGTGAAAAAAATGAATTAATATTATTGGAATCATGCCGAAAAGGAATAGTTATGGACGTTCGTGCCCTGCGTTACTTTACCGAAGTGGTACGCCAGCAGAGTTTCACCCGCGCGGCGCAAAAACTGTTCGTCACCCAGCCGACCATCAGCAAGATGCTACGCCAGCTGGAAGAAGAGCTGGGCTGTACCCTGATCCTGCGCGATGGCCGTCGCCTGCACCTGACCGACAGCGGCCAGGCGGTCTATCAGCGTGGCGTGGCGATTCTGCAGGAGTTCCATCAGCTTGAGGCGGAGATCGGCGACATTAACCAGCTGAAGACCGGTGAACTGCGGCTCGGTATTCCGCCAATGGTCGGCATGCAGATTGCCGGTTCGATCTCCGCCTTTCGCCGTCGTTATCCCGGCGTGAAGCTGAAAATCTCTGAGTTCGGCGGCCTGACCGTGCAGCAGGCGGTGCTGGCCGGCAGCCTTGATATCGCCCTGACGGCGCTGCCGGTCGATGCAGAACTGCCGTTGAATACTCTGCCGCTGATGCATCACCCGCTGTGCGTGCTGCTGCCGCGTCGGCCAGAGTGGCTGAGTCGCCGCCAGATTGGGCTGGCCGAACTGGCGCAGCATCCGTTGCTGATTTTTAATGAGGAGTTTTCGCTGAACCGACAGCTGATGCAGGCGTTTCAGCGTCAGAATCTGACGCCAACGGTAGCGGTTCGCAGCGGTCAGTGGGATTTTCTGGCGGCGATGGTGCAGGCGGAGATGGGGCTGGCGATCCTGCCGGAACCCATCTGTCAGCGACTGGATAAACAGTCACTGCTGTGGCTACCGCTGGAATCGGAGCTGAAGTGGAGTCTTGGGTTGATCTGGCGTGAAGGTAACTATCTGTCGCGCAGCGCCCAGGCGTGGATCGCCTGCTGCCGCGAACACTGGCCAGACCAGGCACCGCGCCTGTCGGTCTGAACCGGCGGCCCGCTGCACAGGCGGTGCAGCGGGCCGGCAGAGGCTTACTCTTCTTTTTCGATCAGTAATGCTTCAAGCAGGTCGAGATCGTGCAGCAGTTTCTGCATCGTCTCATTGGAGATCTGCTGGGTCGCGCGCAGATGGTAGACCTCGGCCCGTTCGGCACGCAGGCCGGTCAGGCGGAAGCGGCGCTCCAGGTTCTCCGCGAACAGCGCGTGCTCAAGGTCGTTTTTCCCTTCAGCGCGGCGGCGTAAGTTGCCGATCACCCGCAGACTCACCTCTTTCAGCAGTTCCGGATCGATGTTCTGGTCCGACTCTTTTTCCAGTCGCGCTTCCATCTTATGCAGGCTCTCAATCGCCACGCTGGCCATTACCGCGCGGGCATTTTGCAGCTCACGACGATGCGCACCTTTATCAATGGTATCAATACCGCGCAGCAGAATCGGCAGGATCACCACTCCGACCAGCAGTGAGAACAGGATCACCCCGGTGGCGATAAACACCAGCTCATAACGCGCCGGGAACGGATCACCGTTGCTGAGGAACAGCGGAATCGACAGCACACCGGCGAGGGTAATCGCCCCGCGGACGCCGGCAAAGGACGCGATAAGCAGTTCACGCAGCGAGTAGTTGGAGAACTCCAGCGGCTTCTTCTTCAGCAGGCGTTTGCTGAAGCGCTGCATGATAAACAGCCAGCCAAAACGCACCAGCATCAGCGCCAGATAGACCAGCCCGATATCAGCGAACAGCATCCACAGCTCGACGTTGGGATCGGCATTGGCCTGATCCACCGAGGTTTGCAGAATGTCGGGCAGCTGCAGGCCCAGCATCAGGAACACCATGCCGTTGAACACGAACTCCAGCATCTGCCAGACGCTATTGGCGCGCAGGCGCATCGCCAGCGGTGCCTGACGGATAATGCCGGAACGGGTGATGGTCATCCCCGCCGCGACGGCCGCCAGGATACCTGACACGCCGAGATGTTCCGCAATCAGGTAAGAGGCGAACGGCAGCAGCAGCAGCAACACGGTCTGGGTGGCCGGGTCGTCACCGCTCCAGCGGCTGAGAAGGCGCAGCGATTTACCGTACAGCCAGCAGACCGCTACACCGGCGATCAGACCGCCAATCGCCACTTTCAGGAATTCGACGCTGGCACCGCCCCAGGTAAATACCATGGTGCCCATCGCGACGGCGACCGCAAATTTCAGCGATACCAGACCTGACGCGTCGTTCATCAGGGCTTCGCCCTGCACTATCGACATGATTTTCTTTGGGATACGCCCTTCGCCGACAATGCCGGAGAGCGCCACGGCATCGGTCGGAGACAGCACCGCCGCCAGCGCAAAGGCCGGGATCAGCGGAATGCCGGGCACCATCCAGTAGATCAGATAGCCAATGCCGACCACGGTAATCAATACCAGCACCAGCGCTAAGCCAATAATCTCGCGGCCATGATGCAGGAACTCGCTGATGGGCGTTTTCCAGCCGTCAGCAAACAGCAGCGGCGGGATAAACAGCACCAGAAAAAGTTCCGGGTCAAAATCTACATGCAGACCAAAAGTGGGCCAGGCCAGCAGTGCGCCAGCGGCGATCTGCACCAGCGGCAACGGGATCTGAAAGGGCAAAATACGGGCAGCGACGCCAGAGAGCGACACCACCAGCGTCATGATGAGAATAGTAAAAAAGATTTCCATGCTTTCCTTAGGCGCGTCGTTATCTTTCAATCATTGTTGAGCGCTAAAGTGTAAAACAAACCGAAGCCTGAAGGGTCAGCTACGCGTGCGGCTGGCGGGAAAAAAGTGAAAAATACCGGACGCACTGCTGCACGCCCGGTTGAACAGTCAGATCGCCCAGCCGCCGGCGTAAAACGTCACCAGCGCCACGGCGATCAGCACCGTCCCGAGGTTCAGCTTGCGCCATTCGCCGGCAAAAATGCGGCCGACCACCAGTGAGGCAAAACCGATCATGATGCCGGTGACGATGTTGCAGGTCAGTACGATAATCACCGCGGTTAACAGGCCGGACATCGCGTCGACGAAATCATTAAAGTCGATTTTCGCCACGTTACTCAGCATCAGCAGACCGACATACATCAGCGCGGGTGCGGTAGCGTAAGCCGGTACCAGCCAGGCCAGCGGTGACATAAACAGGATCACCATAAACAGCAGGCCGACCACAATGGCGGTCAGGCCGGTTTTGCCGCCCGCCGCAGTACCGGCCGCTGACTCGATATACACCGCCGCAGGTGACGCGCCGACCAGGCCCGCAAACAGGCTGCTGACCGAATCGGTCGTCAGGGCGCGACCGCCATTGATAATCTGGCCCTGCTTATCCAGCAGATTGGCCTGCCCCGCCACCGCGCGAATGGTGCCGGTGGCGTCAAATACTGCGGTCATTACCAGTGCCAGCACGCTCGGCAGCACCACCGGCTGCAACGCGCCCATGATGTCGAGGCTGAACACCAGCGACTGACCGCTGGCGTCACGCAGGCTCGGCAGAGCAAACAATCCTTTGTAGCTCACCGCCGGATCGAAGATCAGCCCGAGCAGCGAAATGGCGATAATCGTCATCAGAATGCCGCCCGGTACCCGCCGTTTTTCCAGGCCAAAAATCGCCGCCAGTCCCAGCAGCGTCATGATCACCGGGAAAGTAGCAAACTGACCCAGCGCAACCGGCAAACCCGGTGCCGGGTTTTTTACCACCAGACCGACGCCATCCGCCGCGATCAGCAGCAGGAACAATCCAATTCCGACGCCGGTGCCATGCGCCACGCCCATTGGCAGGTTGCGCAGGATCCACGCCCGAATGCCGGTCACCGAGATCAGGGTAAACAGCAACCCCATCAGGAACACCGCGCCGAGCGCGACCGGTACGCTGATGTGCTGGCCCAGCACCAGGCTAAAGGCGGTAAAGGCGGTCAGCGAAATGGCGCAGCCAATCGCCATCGGCAGATTAGCCCACAGCCCCATCAGGATCGAGCCGAAACTGGCCACCAGGCAGGTGGCGACAAATACCGCGGTTGGCGGGAAACCGGCTTTACCGAGCATGCCTGGTACCACAATCACCGAATAGACCATCGCCAGAAAAGTAGTCAGTCCGGCCAGAATTTCCTGACGCACGCTGCTGCCGCGCGCCGAGATCGCGAACCAGGCGTCCAGTTTTCCACTGGCCGGGCGTGATTCAATTGACATAGTTGAGCCTCAAAGATTTTTTGTAGTGTGGATCGCTCTGCGACCGTCGCTGTCCCTGAAATAAGCGGGTAATCCGGCTGCGCTGATGGAGTAATTCCGCCAGGCAAACGTTTACCTTGCCGCAGATAGTTGGCAGTCAAAGGACCGCCAGATAAAAAGGCAAACGATTATCCGGCGTTTACCGGCACATTTTCAACTGGCGGAAGGACATTAATCAGCATAAAGATCAGGTGGTGACGGCCGTTTTCAGCCAGGCAGCGGCTGGCCGCATCGGCTGAGGCGTTGAAGTTACAGGCATTTTTAAACGCTGAACGGCTGGCAGCACCGCACGAAAAAAAAACGGAGTGCCAGCAGAGGGAGGATTAACCTGGCAGAGAGAGTTCACCGCCCTGATCGATAGCCCGCTGCCAGGCGGCGCGCTGCTGGACGGTTTGCAGCCACTTCTGACTGGCTGGCATCTGCTCCATCCCGACACGTTGCGCCAGGGCCAGCAGCGGAAAGCTCATCTGAATGTCGGCGATACTGAAGCGCTGACCGGCGAACCACGGATTAGCCGCCAGATGCTGCTCAATCATTTTCATATGCGGTTGCAGCTGTTTATCGAGCCAGGCCTTCTGCACCCCTTTGCCAAACGCCGCGCCAACCGGGCGCAGCAGCCAGGGCACCGGCGCTTTCCCCATCTGTCCGAAGATCAGCTTCATCACCAGCAGCGGCATCAGCGAACCCTCGGCGTAGTGCAGCCAGTAGCGCGACTGCAACAACGACTCTTCGTCACTGAGTTTCAGCCGGAACTCGTGGTCATATTTCTGTTCCAGATATTCGAGAATCGCCCCGGATTCCGCCACCACCCGGTTTTCATCGGTAATCACCGGTGATTTGCCCAGCGGATGCACTTTTTTCAGCGCGTCGGGCGCCAGCATGGTCGGCTCGCGTTGATAACGTTTGATCTGATACGGCACTTCCAGCTCTTCCAGCAGCCATAGCACCCGATGTGAACGTGACTGCTCAAGATGGTGAACGGTGATCATCATGATTCCCTGTGTGTTGACCTTCCACCAGTATAGACGTCACTCCGGGTCCGGATGGTTGCCGTCCTGTTCCGGGTCGAGCAGCACCGCTCCCGACCCTTGTTGACCGAGCCGATCGCCAGGATTGCGCAGCGGACAGTCGCGCATCGACAGACAGCCGCAGCCGATGCAGCCATCCAGGTCGTTGCGCAGCCGGGTCAGGGTTTCGATACGCTTATCCAGCTCTTCGCGCCAGTGCTGAGTCAGGGCGTCCCATTCTGGGGCAGACATCCGCTTATTGGCCGGAATATGCTCAAGGCTGTCGCTGACGGTCGCCAGCGGAATACCGATGCGTTGCGCAATTTTGATGATAGCCACGCGTCGCAGCACATCACGACTGTAACGCCGCTGATTACCGCCGTTACGGGTGCTGGATATCAGCCCTTTGGTTTCATAGAAGTGCAGCGCTGACACCGCGACACCGCTGCGGCGCGCCACTTCGCCCGGCGTTAATACCGGTTTGGGGTAGTTGCGATCTTTTTTCATCTGGCTCTTTACCTCAAGTTAACTTGAGGAATTATACTCGCATCCCATCAAAACGACTAAACTCCCATTACCGCTTATTAAGCACCAGAAGGATGAGGCCATGATGCAAGAAGAGATCATTCATTCCCTGACGCACTGGATTGACCAGAATCTGGACAAAAGTTTGTCCATTGATGAAGTGGCAGCAAAATCGGGTTATTCGAAATGGCACCTGCAGCGGATGTTCCGTACCGTCACCAAACAGACGCTTGGCGGCTATATCCGTGAACGCCGCCTGACGCTGGCAGCCGAAGCGCTGTCTCAGACCCAACGCCCGGTGTTTGATATCGCGATGCAGTACGGCTATGACTCGCAGCAGACTTTCTCGCGGGTGTTTCGCCGCCAGTTTTCGCAGACGCCTACCGCCTACCGTCACACCATGCGCCGTCAGGCGATTCAGCGCCCTCGCCTGCTTAGCTTCGGCTGCAATGACAGCATGGCCAGCTTTACCCAGCGCACCACCGGCGAGTGCTGCCCGGTCCGTTAACTGTCAGGACGCCCGTCTTCGGGCGTGCCTGATCGCCTCTCTGATTTGCCCTTCTCGCTGTTCATATCTGCAACAATTTCCTGCCATACCAGTGTCAAATTTTGTTCAAAATTTCAAATCGGGTGATATAATGTGAGCCAAGTCACACTATGAACCTGGGTTGACGGCGCTAAAGCACTTCCTGACACGCTTTTCCGCCGCCGGTGATGTCCGCAAACTGTCAGGAATACTTACTGATATTGAGGTCCGGCCGATGGCTACGTTAACCACCAGTCTTCTTGTTATGCGTTGGGAATTGTTGAGCGCCGTAATGATGTTTTTCGCCAGCACCCTGAAAACCAAACTGCGTCAGGATAGTCACCATGTGATGGCGTTCATGTGTGGCGGGATTGGTTTAGGCATGACTTGCTGGTTCGTCACCGGTCTGATGGGGATTACCCTGAGCATGGAAAACGTGCATAACTTCATGGAAATCTCTAAGCACGCCTTCATCGACGTGATGAGTCAGGCGCCTGCTGAATGGCCGATGCCCTGATCGAATGACACCCTGACACTATTGCGTTGATCGCCTGATTTTTGCCAATAAAAAACCCCGCTTAGCGGGGTTTTTTACATTGCTGTGTGTGCTTAAACTTTCTTCAACATGGCAGGGATATTAACATCCTGCACTGTGACGCCCGGTCTCTGCGTTCCGCGGCGGTCCTGAATCCACATATCTCCCATCATCTGGTTTAAACCGCGATCCAATCCGGTCACCAGGCCTGCACCCGGCGTGAAAGTGAGTTCACCGAAATAGATCTGTTCGTCATGGATATACCAATCGACCCGCACGTAATCGAAATCACTGGCCAGCTTTTTGCTCAGATCGAGCGCATGTTGCAGTGACGGCAGAATCGGCGAGACATCCAGACCGGTATCGCGAATCTTGTGAAACGCCTCATTGAGGTTATTCACGTAGAAGTTCATCGACAGCAGCGGCTGGCAGCGGTTGTAGATCACCTGCAGCACATATTCGAACTTGCCATCACGCTTGTTGAACATGTGGAACTTGTAATCGATCGGCGCACTTTTGCCATCACCGATGTATTTCTCCACCAGGATACGCGGCTTGATGTAGCGATAGTGGATCTCACGTGCTTCGTTAGCGAAGTCGGTCTTCAGCCAGCGGTAGCAGTCGTGAATAATCTGCTGTTTGCGCAGCGCGTCTGGCTCTTCCAGCAGAATCTCCACCATGTTGGAGGCGTGGTTCGGCTTAATCACCGTCCCTTTCCAGCACGGTAAGCTGTTCAGCGTGGTCGGGTCAGTGGTTTCGTGTACCAGCGGAATCAGGTATTCATTACCGATTTTTTCGGCAATAAATTCACGCACCGAATATTTGTCCGACAGGCGGCCATAGTTCTGGTAATCGCCATAGACAAATTTACGGTACAACACCTTTTCGTTGAACACTTTTGGCTGACGCAGATTGGGCAGCTTTCTGAACTTGTGGAAGTAGTAGATGCGGTCCTGGTACGCCCAGGGCATCTTCTTAATAAAGTACTGCACACTTCTTCTGAGTTCTTCTTTCAACTTGAGCATATCGGACCTCATTTGTAGGTTTTGTAGTTGAGTGAGGAAACTTGAATCTTTTGAATGACGCCGTTTTTAAAGAAGTAATTCATGACGGTCAGGGACAAAAGCTCTGAAAGGAAAACGCTCCACGCGGCTCCCATGATGCCGTGGCCCTGAATCAACCACCATGAGAGCGGCAAACTGATGACCATCAGACAAATGATTTTCTTCAGCAGATAGTTAAACCCTCCCTCCTTAACCATGTAGCGATAAGCTACTGTCCCCATTGCCGAAAAGCTGGTCGCTATCGACAGCAACGTTATGAGACTTCCTGACTGTGTAAATTCCGGACCATACAACGCGATAATGATCTGTTCGCCGAATAACGAAATGACCAGCAGCATCAGCAATGAAACACCCATAACGTAGCCATTGAGCCGCGCGGCCAGCTTGATCGCCACCTCGCCACGTTCTCTGAAGATTTCAGTGAAGCAGGAGGTAATCAGCGCCACCGGGATGAAAATCCACGAGGCGGAAATGGTATTGGCCGCGGCAAACAGCCCGAGATCGCGCGCCGGGGCGGTGCCTGCCAGGAACATCTGCGCCGCTTTAACCTGCACAGAAATAAAGATGCTGGAGATCGCCAGCGGCAGGCCGGCATACATCAGGTAGCGCAGATAGGCGGTGCGCTTTTCACGCGGCGGCATCTGATCCTGATGTTCCTGATAAAAGTTGTGCCGCTTGATCAGGTAAGGCACCAGCGTCACCGCCACAATCGACAGCGTCAGCCACAGCGGATTGAGACGCAGCCAGGCGACGGTGAAGCTGATAGCGAAACTCAGCAGCATGCCGACCGCATTGGCAATGGTGTTCAGACGCGAGGCAAGACGCGCATTGTTGTAAACGCTGAACGTATCCTGAGTGACAAAAACTGAGGCAACAAATGAGGCCAGTGCAAATGCCAGGAAGTTTTCCTGCATGTTGTACCAGACCCAGATTAAGACTGGCACCGAGGTGAGCAGTAATAGCACCATGCGCAGGGTTCGCGCGATGGTCATCAGGCGTAAGCCTTTCGACGCATTTTTACTGACACGCTTAAACAGAATGGTTTCGGTGCCAAAGATTGCCACGGTTTGCACCATTGCAAATAGTGAGGTTGAAAACGCCATTTGGCCAAACACCGTTGGGCCAAAGGATTTCGCCACGTAAGAAGTCACAAAGATGACGCCAAACACGGAGATGATCTTCTCAGACATCATCCAGGCGGCATTCGACATTACGCTCAATTTCATCGACTCTTCCTTAGTATTACTCAACTACAACCGCTTCGGTACAACATCCCTGTAACGAATTAATAAGCGCTCAGTGGGCCTGGCGAAAATGTAAGACTTCAAACCAAACTGGTCCGAAAATTGAGAATCAAATCATGATCCGGAGAATAACTTCAGGATAATTCTTATTATATTTGGCGCGAATCGGTTCGTCTGGAAACGATTTCAGGCTGAAAATAGTGCAATCTTCATGAGACATAACCGCTGAATTAATCAAGTCGGTTATGCTAAATATCCAACGTACGTAGAATTTTTTCGTATTTGGGATGCGATGAATTTATAACAAAAAACCGCCTCCAGGAAGGCGCGCCCCCCTGATCGGAATAAAATAAGATTTATCCCATGATGATATTTATTCTAAATATCTTAATTTAACCTTCGCAATTCAATACGCACACTTTAATACTGCATTAATAGAAACTTACAGTGCCAGGAATTATTAAAGTCATTCTCATCCATTAATCGATAAGAAAGGTAAGAGCATTTATGAGAAAGTCACGATACAGCGAAGATCAAATCACAAATGCCATTAAAGCTTCTGAATCGGGCGTAAAAGTCAGAGAGATATGCGAAGAGCTGGGTATCTCTGAAGCAACTTTCTACAGCTGGAAGAAGAAGTTTTCTGGGCTGTCTTCTGAAGAAGGCAGAAAAATCAAAGAGCTGGAGGAAAAACTACAGAATCTCACCCGTGAACTGCAAACCCTGAACTCGGATAAGGAGATGCTGCAAAGCGTCCTGAAGAACTTCTTTACCACGAATGAGAAACGTCAGGCCGTCGACTTCCTGCAGAGCACTTTCGACATCGGCACCCGTCGCAGCTGCCGTTTATTAGATATCAGCCGCAGTGTTTACCATTATCCGTCAGGCACAGAGAACCGTTAAACCCAATGCTACCGCGCTTTTTAGACTTAACGCTGAGATTTGTTCTTACCAGAAGAGATGAAGATCATTTAACAGGACAATTGCGGCACCCTTTTCCGCTCCATTTATAACTAATGAATGGCTTCACGGCTAAGCTTCTTTTTTTGCGGTAAAATTGATTCACAACAGCAAAAGTCTCGCATTCTACGCACCTTTCCCCTCTCCCAATCCCGTTTCGACGGGATTGGGATCTCTCATTTGTTCGGTAAGCTCGGCTAATCTTCGGAACTAATTACAGTCAGGTTCATTAAGCCGACTTAAACATCACGCAAAGAATACCCTCTCCCCCTTTAAGTTAATGATGGATCTAATCGCCATTTTTGCGGTTACGCTTTAATTGCTCAGTAGTGTTATCTGACAAAACTTTCCCCAGGATTAATCCAGGATAAATAGTTTATTGATGCTTATCACTAACGTGATGTGCCTACTCATTTTGCACCCTGAGTGCGCATCAATGATGCCAGACATTAACCTTTAAATAAAAACGCAGCGGCGGAATTCTCTTACTCTTTTATCAATGAATGAAGTTAATAGTGGTTTTTAGTCGCCGTTCTTCAGGTCCATAGGGCAATAACAGCAGGGGGTTAATCACATAATCGCCATTATCTGGCCGAAATTCGCCTCATTAATGGATGAATTTCAACCACCGCCCCGGCGTTATACAACAAAAAGGATCTGATTCTGACCCGCCCTGGCTGTTTTTTAGCCTGGGCTTGTCGTCAGCAGCGGAAAGATGACGCGGTCTGTCCGGACTGGTGGGAGCTATGAAATCGATTACGTAGTGAAAATGGGTGCAAAATCGTTCGAATCGGAATGCGACTTAATCTTAAAAAGCCGCACGGACCGCTGATCGCGCGACAGAACAAAGATTATCCGTTGGCAGCGTTACTCGTTGATCGCCACCACCAGCGGTTGCGGTTTTATCCGCATCGCCCACAGCACGCCCGCCATCAGAAAAATTATGCCGGCCACGGTCAGCAGCGGCGGCCAGCTTTGATGCCAGAGAAAAGTCCACAAAAGGCCAAAGAGGATTTCAAAAACGATCAATGGCCCCATCAATACGGTGGGTAAACGCTGGCTGGCGGCATTCCAGCACAGCGTCCCCAGCCAGGAGCAGAGCAGACCAATTGCCAGCATTAGCGGAATGAAGACCTGAGGATGCGGCCCAAACGGCAGCGTGAAGTCAGGCTGCTGCCAGGCGAGCTGAGCGCTGACCAGCGCATACAGCACCAGCGCCATCGGCAACGTGACCAGCCCCTGCGCTGTAGCCCAGGTAGAAGGCCGATGTTCAGGATGCGTGCGCAACCAGCGCGCGTTACGCAATGGATACCAGGTCCAGCACACCACGGCCAGCATCGCCAGCACAATCCCGGTGAGATACCGGCCAGGGTCCAGCGTGCTGCCATGGGCCTGCAACTCGGCAGCATTCACGCACACCAGCCCGGCCGCCATCAGTATCAAGGCAGGAAACAGCCGCCGCCACGGCAGGCGCCCTTCAAGGTGACCGTAACAGAGGTTCGCGGTGACGGCGATCACCACCGGCAGCGTACCGATAATCATGGTCGAGACCGGCGCACCAGTGCGCTGAATGGCATTGGCGAGAAAGGCGTAATAAAGAAGGTTGCCCACCAGCGAAAGCTTTACCGCTTCCCGCCAGTCAGCCACAACCAGCCGCTGCAATCGACGGCGGTCATGCCACGCCAGCGGCAGCGCAATCAGGCCAAAGGCGACATAGCGGCCAGCCGATTGCAACGCTCCGGGATAGTCCGGCACCAGCAACGGGCCAACAAAGATCAGTCCCCACATCAGACCTGCGGTTACAGCAAACAGTACGCCAGCGAGCATAATTTTTCCCTTAATCGTTTGTCTGGCGCAGTGTGGCGAAATGAGGCAGGAAAGGCTTGTAGCAGATTGCGATTCTCAGGCCTGGCGCACCTGTTTCTGATAGCGGACCGGAGTAATGCCGTACCGGTTGGCGAAGGCGCGGGTCAGGTGTGCCTGATCGGTCAGTCCCACCGCGGCCGCCACGCTGGCTGCACTCTCCCCCTGCGCCAGCCGCTGTTTGGCATCATACAGCCGAAAGGCCATCAGCATCTGATGCGGCGTCACATGATAATGCTGACGAAAGGCACGTAAAAAGTGCCAGGGCGATAACGCTGCCAGCGCCGCCAGCTCCTCAAGACGCACCGGTTGCGCCAGGTTTTCCCGCAGATAATCACGTACCTTATCGAAGCGATGCGCTGGCTGAAGCCGGGCGGACGACGCCATCCGCGCCAGCGGCCGAATCTGCAACAACAGTTCCGACAGCAATCCCTGACGTGCCAGCACCGAGTCCGCCTGCCACAGTGCCGCCAGGGTGCGCGACAGCGGCTGGGCCAGGCGGGAATCAGTCAGCAGCGCCTCATTAAACCACCAGCCGCGATCGCCGGTCAGCTCATCCATTAACTGTGGCTGGATATAGATCATCTGATAACGCCAGCCTTCGGCGCAGGCGGATTCCCCGGTATGCAGTTCATCCGGATTCATCATCACCAGCGAATCTTTGGGGGCGGTGTATTGGGTGCCGCGATAGCGAAAGCGCTGCGCGCCAGCTTCTATAGTGCCGATACCAAAGGCTTCATGCGTATGCGGTTCAAAGGCGTAGCGAGAGATGTGAGCCTGATACAGTTCCACACCGGGTAACTCAGACAGCTGCTGAAACTGCGCGCGATCTGTCTCGCAGGGAAAAATAGCCGGAACGCCCTCCACTTCACTCTCCTCATTTAACCGACAGATGGTTCAGCATGCCTGTGATGGGCGATAAAATGCAAAATATTGCTATCCATCTAGCGCGCCCCGGGCAACACTGCTTTTTTCCATCGCGACAGGATCAAGCATGGCACAGCGGGTGGTGTTGGTTATAGATATGCAAAATGGCGTGTTCGCTACGCCGCGTTTTGACAGGGAGGGACGAGTGGCACAGATAAATCGTCTGACTGAACGGGCCGATGTCACGGTGTTTATCCAGCACACCGAAGAGAGTCTGCCTGAAGGCAGTCATGCTTTTGCGCTGTTACCCGAGATCCACCAGCCTGCCGGCGCGCATTTTATCATTAAAACGGCCTGTGACAGCTTCTGGCAGACCGGCCTGGCTGCGTTGCTTCAGACGCTGGCGGTGAAGGAATTTGTGGTTTGCGGCTGTGCCACAGACTACTGCCTGGACACCACCATTAAAGTCGGTGCCAGTGCCGGCTATCGCATCACCGTGGCGGCGGATGCGCATACCACCGCCGATCGCCGCTGGGTGAGCGCGGAACAGCTGATAGGCCAGCATAATGAAGTGTGGTCGTCGCTGCTGATACCCGGCAACGTGCCGCGCGTGCTGAGTTGTGACGCAATCCTGACCGAATGGGCGTCCCGCGGCTGATCTGTATGTGCAGCCGCTATGACAGGCAATAAAAAGGCCCGGTATAAACCGGGCCTGTTCGCTATCAACGTCACGCTGTTACGCGGATCAGAACGGGATATCGTCGTCAAAATCCATTGGCGGTTCGTTGTTGTTGCTGGCAGGTGCGCTCTGAGGCTGCTGCTGCGGACGGGACTGCGCGCCACCGCTGAACTGATTATTGCTGCCCTGCGGCTGCTGTGGCTGGCCCCAACCGTTGTTGTTACCGCCGCCCTGCGCGCCGCCTGCTGATGCACCGGCGTTACCGCCCTGCTGACGGCCGCCCAGCATCTGCATGGTGCCGCCGACGTTAACCACCACTTCGGTGGTGTAACGCTCCTGGCCACCCTGATCCTGCCATTTACGGGTGCGCAGCTGGCCTTCGATATAGACCTGAGACCCTTTTTTCAGGTATTCACCCGCGACTTCAGCCAGTTTGCCAAACAGCACCACACGGTGCCACTCAGTGATCTCTTTGTTTTCACCGGTCTGCTTGTCGCGCCAGCTTTCCGACGTAGCCAGCGTAATGTTGGCAACAGCGCCACCATTTGGCATATAACGTACTTCCGGATCCTGACCCAGATTCCCGACAAGAATCACTTTGTTAACGCCACGACTGGCCATGTTGCTGTCTCCCGATGAGTTAATGCTGAAAGTCTAAACGATCAATTCTAACACGTCCTGCTGACTGTTTCCCACTTTAGAGCGGGGTTCCAATTTTAATCATCCGCCGCCAAAAGGCAAAGAGTACTGGATATTTATTCAGTCTATTTTTTGTGCCATAATGATGCGTTTATTCTGGCCGTGTCGGCAAGGCGCGGTGAGTGCTGCTAATCCGGGAAAGGTGAATGGATAAGATCGAAGTTCGTGGTGCCCGCACCCATAATTTGAAAAACATCAACCTGACCATCCCACGCGACAAACTCATTGTGGTTACCGGCCTGTCGGGCTCAGGTAAATCCTCACTGGCGTTTGATACGCTGTATGCGGAAGGTCAGCGCCGCTATGTGGAGTCGCTCTCTGCGTATGCGCGCCAGTTTCTTTCGCTGATGGAAAAACCGGACGTCGATCATATCGAAGGTTTGTCGCCCGCCATATCCATTGAGCAGAAATCAACCTCACATAACCCGCGATCTACGGTCGGTACCATCACCGAGATCCACGACTATCTGCGCCTGCTGTTTGCCCGCGTCGGTGAGCCGCGCTGTCCGGATCACGATGTGCCGCTGGCGGCGCAGACCGTCAGCCAGATGGTTGATCAGGTACTCTCTCAGCCGGAAGGCCGCCGCTTAATGCTGCTGGCTCCGGTGGTGAAAGATCGTAAAGGCGAGCACACCAAAACGCTGGAGAACCTGGCGACGCAGGGCTACATCCGTGCGCGTATCGACGGTGAAGTGTGCGATCTCTCCGATCCGCCCAAGCTTGAACTGCAGAAGAAGCACACCATTGAAGTGGTGATCGATCGTTTTAAGGTGCGTGCCGATCTGGCAACCCGGCTGGCCGAATCGTTTGAAACCACGCTGGATCTCTCTGGCGGCACGGCGATCGTGGCGGATATGGATGACAGCGCGGCTGAAGAGCTGCTGTTCTCTGCCAACTTTGCCTGCCCGATTTGTGGCTACAGCATGAGCGAGCTGGAACCGCGCCTGTTCTCGTTTAACAACCCGGCGGGCGCCTGTCCGACCTGTGACGGGCTGGGCGTGCAGCAATATTTCGACCCGGATCGGGTCGTGCAGAACCCGGAACTCTCGCTGGCGGGCGGTGCAATCCGCGGCTGGGATCGCCGTAACTTCTACTATTTCCAGATGCTGCGCTCACTGGCGGAACATCTCGATTTTGATATCGAAGCGTCGTTCGGCAGCCTGCCGGATAACGTGCAGAAAGTGATCCTGTACGGTTCCGGTAAAGAGACCATTGAGTTTAAGTACATCAACGATCGGGGTGACACTTCAGTGCGTCGCCATCCGTTTGAAGGCGTGCTGAACAACATGGAACGCCGTTACAAAGAGACCGAATCATCAGCGGTGCGTGAAGAGCTGGCGAAATTTATCAGCAACCGGGCCTGTGCCACCTGCGATGGGACGCGTCTGCGTCGTGAAGCGCGCCACGTCTTCGTGGAAAACACCACGCTGCCGACCATCTCGGAGATGAGTATCGGCCATGCGATGTCGTTCTTTGAAAACCTGAAGCTCAGCGGCCAGCGCGCCCAAATCGCGGAAAAAGTGCTGAAAGAGATCAGCGATCGCCTGAGCTTCCTGGTGAACGTCGGCCTGAACTACCTGTCGATGTCCCGTTCGGCTGAAACACTTTCCGGCGGTGAAGCGCAGCGTATCCGTCTGGCCAGCCAGATCGGTGCAGGCCTGGTGGGCGTGATGTACGTGCTGGATGAGCCTTCTATTGGTCTGCACCAGCGCGATAACGAGCGCCTGCTCGGCACCCTGATTCACCTGCGCGATCTCGGTAACACGGTGATTGTGGTTGAGCACGATGAAGATGCGATTCGGGCGGCTGACCACGTGATCGATATCGGTCCCGGCGCGGGCGTACATGGCGGCCAGGTGGTGGCCGAAGGCACCGTGGATGAGATCATGGCGCAGGAAGCGTCACTGACCGGCCAGTTCCTCAGCGGCAAACGCGAAATTGCCGTGCCGCCGCAGCGGGTTAAAGGCGATCCGGCCAAAGTGCTGAAGGTGACGGGCGCACGCGGCAACAACCTCAAGGATGTGACGCTGACGCTGCCGGTCGGTCTGTTTACCTGCATCACCGGCGTATCGGGTTCAGGTAAATCGACGCTAATCAACGATACCCTGTTCCCGATTGCCCAGCGTGCGCTCAACGGCGCCACCATCGCGGAACCGGCGGCCTATCGCGAGGTCACCGGCCTCGAGCATTTCGATAAGGTCATCGACATCGACCAGAGTCCGATTGGCCGGACACCGCGCTCTAACCCGGCCACCTACACCGGCATCTTCACGCCGGTGCGTGAACTGTTTGCCGGCGTGCCGGAAGCGCGCTCGCGTGGATACAACCCGGGCCGCTTCAGTTTCAACGTGCGTGGCGGACGCTGCGAAGCCTGTCAGGGCGATGGCGTACTGAAAGTCGAAATGCACTTTTTGCCGGACATTTATGTGCCGTGCGATCAGTGCAAAGGCAAACGCTATAACCGCGAAACGCTGGAAGTGAAGTACAAGGGCAAGAGCATCCACGAAGTGCTGGAAATGACCATTGAGGAAGCGCGTGAGTTCTTCGATGTGGTACCGGCACTGGCGCGTAAGTTGCAGACGCTGATCGATGTGGGTCTCTCTTATATCCGCCTCGGCCAGTCCGCGACCACCCTTTCCGGTGGTGAAGCGCAGCGCGTTAAGCTGGCGCGTGAGCTGTCGAAACGCGGCACCGGTCAGACGCTCTATATTCTTGATGAGCCAACGACCGGCTTGCACTTTGCCGATATCCAGCAGCTGCTGGAAGTGCTGCATCAGCTGCGCGACCAGGGCAATACCATCGTGGTGATTGAGCACAATCTCGACGTGATTAAGACGGCCGACTGGATTGTCGATCTCGGTCCGGAAGGCGGCAGCGGCGGCGGTGAAATTCTGGTGGCCGGCACGCCAGAAACCGTGGCGGAGTGTGAAAAATCACACACCGCACGCTTCCTTAAGCCGTTGCTGAACAAGTAATCTGTCAGGCCCGCCTCGTGCGGGCCTTTTTTTTACCGGCTGCTCATTCAGCCAGAGAAATGCAGAATCAGGCAAGATTCAGACATCTATAGGCATATACGCTTTTCGCTACGCTGACTATCCTTAAGCGGTTCCTCTTTGGCACGCCCTGCGCGTCGCCCTGTTTTCGCTGCAGCACACTGCTGCCGCACTTCACCGAACAACACGCACGACACATCGAAACTGGAGACACCATGAATATTACGCATGCGTATGCTGCTCAGGATGCTAAATCCAAACTGGCACCGTTCGATTATCAGCCGCGTGAGCTTCGTGCTCATGACGTACAGCTTGAGGTCCTGTTCTGTGGCGTCTGCCACTCAGACCTGCATCAGGCACGTAATGAGTGGAAGAACACCATTTTCCCGGTGGTGCCAGGCCATGAAATCGTGGGTCGCGTCACCGCTGTGGGTCCACAAACTCAGAAGTACAAAGTGGGCGACCTGGTCGGCGTCGGCTGTATGGTCGACTCCTGCCGCAGCTGTCCAAGCTGTCAGGAAGGGTTAGAGCAGTATTGTGAAAATGGCTTCGTCGGCACCTATAACGGTGAAGATCGCGAAACCGGCGCCATTACCTATGGCGGTTACTCAACGGCGATGGTGGTGGATGAGAGCTTTGTGCTGCGCATCCCTGAAAACCTGGAACTGGCTGGCGTTGCGCCGCTGCTGTGTGCCGGTATCACCACTTACTCACCGCTGCGTCACTGGAATGTCGGTCCCGGCAAAAAAGTAGGCATCGTGGGATTGGGCGGTCTCGGCCATATGGGCGTCAAAATTGCTCATGCGATGGGCGCGCATGTGGTGCTGTTCACCACCTCGCCGTCTAAAATTGAAGACGGTAAACGCCTGGGCGCAGATGAAGTGGTGATTTCGAAAGATCCGGAGCAGATGGCACAGCACGCCAACAGCTTCGACTTCATTCTGAATACCGTGGCGGCACAACACGATCTCAACCCGTTCATTACCCTGCTGAAGCGCGATGGCAACATGACGCTGGTCGGCGCACCGGAGCACGATCACCCTGCTCCGCAGGTATTTAACCTGATCTTCAAGCGTCGCAGCATCGCCGGTTCACTGATTGGCGGCATTGCCGAAACGCAGGAGATGCTCGATTTCTGTGGTGAGCACGGCATCACCTCAGATATCGAACTGATTGCGATGGATCAGATCAACGAAGCCTACGAACGTATGCTGAAAAGTGATGTGAAATATCGTTTCGTAATTGATATCAACACCTTGCGCAATCAGTCCGCCGCATAATCGCTGCACATTGTCACCCTCTTCCAGCCGGAAGAGGGTTTTTTATTGCCGCTTATTTGACCGTCGCAATCTGATCAAATGAGGCATCAACCAGATAGTAGATCTGCGAATCTTTCAGGGAGCCATCAAGATACAGCGTGCTCCAGTGAGATTTGTTCAGATGCTCGCTGGGAAAAATGTCTTTATGCTCTTCACGCAGTAATTCCGCCAGCGCCGGGGTCGATTTCAGTGAAACCGCCGGACGCCCTTTCACCTCATGCACCATGGCAAACAGTACGCCGTTGCTTTTAATCTGCGTGGCTTTCCAGTCACTGTGGACGCTCTGTTCCGCGCCCGGCTTGCTCATGCAATAGGTCAGTAAGTCTGAATTCGTCATTACGATTCCCCTTGTAAAGTGGCGACAATTCGCCGCGCACCGCCATCAATGCGGTGTTCGCCCAGCCAGATCCCCTGCCAGGTGCCCAGCACCAGACGTCCGCGCTGAACCGGCAGTAGCAATGATACCCCTAAGGTCGATGATTTAATGTGCGCCGGCATATCGTCACGTCCTTCGTAGTCGTGCTGATACGGCGCATCTTCCGGAACGTGCCGCATGAAATGCTGCTCCATGTCGCTGCGCACCGTCGGGTCGCAATTCTCGTTTAAGGTTAACGAGGCCGAGGTGTGCTGTAACAGCAGATGCAACAGGCCGGTGTTGATGTTACGCAGTGCGGAAAGCGCATCGACGATCTCATCGGTGACCAGATGAAATCCGCGTGGTTTCGCGCTAAGCGTCAGAATTTGTTGATGCCACATAGCTTTTTCCTGAAACGGTCTCCCGTTTAAGTGTGCAGCATGTCGGCGAAAGGTAAACCCTGCGGGCAAATAAAAAACCGCCGAACAGGGTCGGCGGTCTTTACACAGCGTAACGGCGATTACATCACAGCAGCAAATGCTTCCGCGACCTGATGCACATTTTTGCTGTTCAGGCCGGCGACACACATCCGGCCGCTGCCGACCAGATAGATGCCGAACTCGTTGCGCAGGCGATCAACCTGCTGCGCGCTCAGGCCGGTATAGCTGAACATACCGCGCTGCTTCAGCAGGTAGTCAAAGTTTTTGCCTGGCAGTGCGGTGCTCAGCACCTCTACCAGCGACTGACGCATCGCCAGAATGCGTACGCGCATCGCTTCAACTTCCGCCAGCCAGTTCGCTTTCAGAGCATCATCATTTAACACTCGCGCCACGACCTGAGCACCAAAATTCGGTGGGCTGGAGTAGTTGCGGCGCACGGTCGCTTTTAACTGGCCCAACACCCGGCCGGCTTCTTCTGCGCTGTCGCAGACAATAGACAGGCCGCCGACGCGCTCACCGTACAGCGAAAAAATTTTCGAGAAGGAGTTGCTGACCAGCGCTGGCAGGCCCGCGGCAGCTACGGCGCGCAGTGCATACGCATCCTGCTGCATACCCGCACCGAAGCCCTGATAGGCAATGTCGAGGAACGGGATCAGCTGCTGCGCTTTCAGCACCTCAACGGTCTGATCCCACTGCGCATCGGTCAGATCGGCACCGGTCGGGTTATGGCAGCACGGATGCAGCAGAACGATGCTCTGCTTCGGCAGGGTTTTCAGCGCGCTGATAAACGCATCGAACCGCACGCCGTGGGTCTCCGCGTCATACCACGGATAGGTATTCACCTCGAAACCGGCACCGTTGAAAATCGCCACGTGGTTTTCCCAGGTCGGATCGCTGACCCAGACCGCTGACTGTGGGAAATAACGTTTAAGGAAATCCGCACCCACTTTCAACGCGCCAGAGCCGCCCACCGTCTGAATAGAGGCGATCCGGCCCGCCTGCAGCATCGGATGGTCGGCACCAAACAGCAGGGGCGCAATCGCGCTGCGGTAGCTGTTCAGCCCTTCCATTGGCAGATAGAGCGACGCCTGCTGTGGCTCAGCGTGCAGCTGCTGTTCAGCAGTCGCAACCGCTTTCAGCTGCGGGATGATGCTCTGCTCGTCATAGTAAAGCCCGATACTGAGGTTAACTTTGTGTTCGCGTGGGTCTTGTTTAAACGCTTCCATCAACGACAGAATCGGGTCGCCAGCATAGGCATCAACGTTTTGAAACACGGTGTAGGTCTCCATGAGTGGTCTTCGGGTAACAGAGTGTCATTAAACCAGGTAGCGTCCTGGACGGTGGTTCATCGCGATAATCAGATTAAGAATAACCGCGCCGCCAATCGAGGCGAGCAGAATCGGTACGCTCACCACAAACAGGGAGGCCAGCACCACGCAGGTATCCACCGCCATTTGCAGCTTGCCGGCGCGAATGCCAAAGCGATCCTGTAGCCACAGCGCCAGGATATTGATGCCGCCCAGGCTGGCTTTATGACGAAACAACACTATAAACCCGATTCCCATGATGACGTTACCGAACAATGTCGCATAGAACGGATCGAGGGCGGAAAAATGGACAAACAGCGGATGCAGATGGGTAAACAACGACACCAGCCCAACGGCACAAAAGGTTTTCAGGGTAAATTCCCAGCCCATGCGTTTTACCGCCAGCCAGTAGAACGGAATATTGATCAGAAAGAAGGCGCTGCCGAAGGATAACGGCGACAGGTAGCTGATCAGAAAAGCGATGCCTGCAGTACTGCCGGTCAGCGCGCCCGCCTGTTTCAGCATAATGACGCCGAACGAGACCATCAGGGTACCAAGCACAATCGCCAGCGCATCTTCAATGCGGGAATGGGGAATGCGGGAGGGTTCTGCAACGTTATCCATGTGGGTTATCTCAGTGCAAATGATGCAGTTCAGATGCAAAAAACGCACCATACCGGCAGCCTTTGACGGCCACCGGTATGGTGCCAGCGATTATCCCATTGATAACTAAGGCGCTTTATTGCAGGTTTTTGTGATAAAAGTTTCGGTAAAACCGTTAATTCATGCACAAATATCTGTTCTGGTGCGCGTTCTTTGCATTATTTGCCGCGAGTTTGCACCAAAACGGCACAATACGCACCTTTTTAGCGCGTCTTGTGCTCAGGAGTCATCATCAGCCCGTTCTCTTTCATTCGTCCCAGCACTACCGAGGTTTTTACATGAGAAACGCTCTGGTGGCCAGCGACCAGCTGACTGATTAAGGCGCTGAGCGAATTGAGATCGGCTACTGCCACTTTCAACAGATAGTCGGCATCGCCGGTGGTTTTGTAGGCGTCGACGATCGCCTCTTCCTGCTCCACCATCCGATGAAAACTGTCGACATATTCAGCAGTATGGTTAATTAAGCGCACCTCAATCAGCCCGACCATACCCAGTCCAATCGCATCCGGCGACAGCCGGGCGTGATAACCAAGAATAAGATTGGCCTGTTCCAGGTTAATCCGGCGGCGTGAGCATTGTGAAGCCGACAGGCCGACCAGATCGCTTAATTCCTGATTGGTCAGGCGGCCATTAGATTGTAATAAAGTCAGGATTTTAAGGTCGTAATCGTCTACGTGAGTCATTCCGTTTCCACAGCGTTATTGGCGTCGCTTTGTTACAGATAACCCGATAATCGGCGGGGTTGTCCAACACTATTTTCTGATGATGGGGGCTGTCATGCACAGATCGTGCATGACAGCACAAAGAAGAGATTATTCGTCGTCGTATTGCGGGCCAGCGTAGTTATCAAAACGCGACCACTGGCCGTTAAAGGTCAGCCGCACCGTGCCGATCGGGCCGTTACGCTGTTTACCGAGGATGATCTCGGCGATCCCTTTAAGATCGCTGTTTTCGTGGTAAACCTCATCGCGATAGATAAACATGATCAAATCCGCATCCTGCTCGATCGAGCCCGATTCACGCAGATCCGAGTTCACCGGCCGCTTATCGGCACGCTGCTCCAGCGAGCGGTTAAGCTGCGACAGCGCCACCACCGGCACATTCAGCTCTTTGGCTAACGCTTTCAGTGAGCGCGAGATCTCGGCTATCTCCAGCGTACGGTTATCCGACAGGGAAGGCACGCGCATCAGCTGCAGGTAGTCGATCATAATCATGCTTAAGCCACCGTTTTCACGGTAGATACGGCGGGCGCGCGAGCGCACTTCGGTCGGCGTCAGGCCAGAAGAGTCATCAATGTACATGTTCTTCTTCTCCAGCAGGATGCCCATGGTACCGGAGATACGCGCCCAATCCTCATCATCCAGCTGGCCGGTACGAATACGGGTCTGATCGACCCGCGACAGCGACGCCAGCATACGCATCATGATCTGTTCGCTGGGCATTTCGAGGCTGAAAATCAGCACCGGTTTGTCCTGCAGCATCGCGGCGTTTTCGCACAGGTTCATCGCGAAGGTGGTTTTACCCATTGAAGGACGCGCGGCGACGATAATCAGGTCAGAGCGCTGCAGGCCCGCGGTCTTCTTATTGAGATCCTGATAGCCGGTATCCACGCCGGTGACGCCATCGTGCGGCGTCTGATAAAGCGATTCGATACGTGAGACGGTCGCCTCAAGGATCTGCTCAATATTTTTCGGGCCGGCATCCTTACTGGCGCGCGCTTCGGCAATTTTGAAAACGTTGGATTCGGCGAAATCCAGCAGCTCTTCGCTGTTGCGGCCCTGCGGATCGTAGCCGGCATCGGCAATCTGGTTGGCGACCGAAATCATCTCACGCACTACTGCACGTTCACGCACGATGTCTGCATAAGCGCCGATGTTAGCCGCGCTGGGGGTATTTTTCGCCAGTTCGGCCAGGTAAGCAAAGCCGCCTGCCATCTCCAGCTCGCCGCGGGTTTCCAGCGATTCAGAGAGGGTGATCAGGTCGATTGGCTTGCTGTTTTCCAGCAACCGCTGCATCTCGGAAAAAATCAGCCGATGCGAGCGGTTGAAAAAATCATTGGCGACCACGCGCTCGGAGACGTTGTCCCAGCGCTCGTTATCCAGCATTAACCCACCGAGCACCGATTGCTCCGCTTCCAGCGAATGCGGGGGCATTTTCACGCCTTCCAGCTGGCGATCCTGCGTTTCGTTCGATTTGTTGGTGGGTTTATTTCCTGCCATAGTGAATGCATTACCGATGTTCTGTGGGGACGCGCAAGTATACCTCAGTTGGGGTGCGCGCCTCACCCTCATGATGAAACAATCACAGGAGTCAGAATGGCAAAGCGTATTCAGTTCAACGCGCACGGCGGTCCGGACGTTCTACAGTGGGCTGATTTTGAACTTGCCGATCCTGCCGGTAATGAGGTGCAGGTAGAAAATCGCGCCATCGGCATTAACTACATCGATACCTATCTGCGCAGCGGCCTCTATCCGGTGGCAGCCTTCCCGTCCGGTCTCGGTACTGAGGCGGCGGGTGTCGTTACCCGGGTCGGCCGTGACGTGACGCTGTTTAAGCCCGGCGATCGGGTGGTCTATTGTCAGGCAGCCCTCGGTGCCTATAGTGAAGCGCACAACGTGGCAGAAGATCGGCTGATGCACCTGCCCGATGCGATCGGTTTTGAGCTGGCCGCCGCCAGTTTCCTGAAAGGGCTGACCACTCAGTATCTGCTGCGCCAGACCTATAAAGTCAAAGCGGATGAGACCTTCCTGTTTCATGCCGCCGCTGGCGGTGTCGGCCTGATTGCCTGCCAGTGGGCAAAAGCGTTGGGCGCGCACCTGATTGGTACCGTCGGTTCAGCTGAAAAGGCGACGCTGGCGAAGAATGCCGGCGCCTGGGCAACGATTAACTATCGCGAAGAGGATATCGCCGCACGCGTCAGCGAACTCACCCAGGGGAAAAAAGTCGGCGTGGTGTATGACTCGGTCGGTAAAGATACCTGGGAAGCGTCGCTGGACTCGCTGCGTCGTCACGGATTGATGGTGAGTTTCGGCAACGCTTCCGGCCCGGTGACCGGGGTCGATCTGGGCATCCTGAATAAGAAAGGCTCGCTGTTTGTTACCCGCCCGTCGCTGTTCGGTTACATCACTAACCGTCAGGAGCTGGTAACCGCCAGTGCCGAACTCTTTTCGCTGCTGGCCAGTGGCGCGATTAAAGTGGAGGTGCCGGAACAGCAGAAGTTTGAATTGAAGGAGGCGGGTAAAGCGCATCAGATGCTGGAAAGCCGTGCCACCCAAGGGTCGAGCCTGCTGATTCCCTGATAGCCGGTACCCCGTTCAGCATACAAAAAGGGCTTCCCGCAGGAAGCCCTTCTCTTTTTTTATTTTCGTTCGCGCTGGTGTAGGGACAGCGGCGATGAATTCGTTTCGACTCAACGACAACTATCCTGCCAGAAAACATAAGTAAAAAATATGTTTAAATGCAGGTATTGTCTAAGCACAACGTCAAATTGTGATCATCTCCGCAATTAACGCCAGCCTTTTCGGTCTAAGTTATTGATCTTACGCTTTAGCTTACGCCATTCTCGCGTATTACGATCGCCGAAAAAGGCGCGATGCAGCCAGACAGCGACCACTGCCAGCACCAGCCACGGCAACACTTTGATAACAAGTGCAAACAGTCCACCGACGAACATTACCAGCGTGGCGACCACCAGCGCAGCCAGTACGCCGAGCAATGAAACACCGGTTAGCAACAGCATCAGGAAAAAACCCAATACAAATAAAATTTCCACGTTAGCGCTCCTTATTGAGACTCATTGTGACGATCTTTACAAGAAGCGTGCCAATCTGTAAGCGATTGTTTTTGCTGATAACAGGCCAGTCTGATTAACCGGTGAACAGTCAAAATAACCAAAACCTGGCGTAAAAAAAACCAGCCATTGCCGGCTGGTCTCTTTGGGTACAGGTCGATCAGGCTTCCTGCGGAATTTTATCCGCCACCAGTGCCAGTGCGGCTTCCAGTACGCGCACATCCGCGCCAGGTTTGTGGGCATTTTCACTCAGGTGGCGTCGCCACTGGCGTGCTCCCGGGATCCCCTGGAACAGACCGAGCATATGACGTGTCACATGGCCCAGATAAGTGCCCTTCGCCAGTTCGGCTTCAATATAGGGGTACATGGCGCGGACCACCGCCACCGGATCGGCCGCCGGATGCTGACGCCCAAACAGTTGCTGATCTACCTGCGCCAGAATGCCAGGATTTTGATAGGCTTCACGCCCCATCATGACGCCATCAAGATGCTGCAGGTGGGTTTGCGCCTCTTCCAGCGTTTTCACACCGCCGTTAATCGCCAGCGTCAGGTGTGGGAAGTCCCGCTTCAGCTGATAAACCCGTGGGTAATCAAGCGGTGGAATTTCGCGGTTCTCTTTCGGGCTGAGGCCAGACAGCCAGGCTTTACGCGCATGGATGATAAACGTCTCGCATCCGCCGCGCTCGGCCACTGTCCCGACAAAATCGGTCAGAAACTGATAGCTGTCCTGTTCATCAATCCCGATGCGCGTTTTTACCGTCACCGGAATCGACACCACATCACGCATCGCTTTGATGCCGTCAGCGACCAGATCGGCTTCTGCCATCAGGCAGGCCCCGAAGCGGCCATTCTGCACCCGGTCAGAGGGACAGCCGACGTTCAGATTCACTTCGTCGTAACCGCGCTGCTCTGCGAGACGGGCGCAGTGCGCCAGCGCCGCAGGATCGCTGCCACCCAGCTGTAAGGCGACCGGATGTTCATCCTCGCTATAGGCCAGGTAATCGCCCTTACCATGAATAATCGCGCCGGTGGTCACCATTTCGGTGTAGAGCAGCGTATCGCCGGTCAGCTGACGATGAAAATAGCGGCAGTGGCGATCGGTCCAGTCGAGCATCGGGGCAATCGAGAAACGTTGCGAAGAAAAAGTATCGGTCATGAAGCGCAGGCAATCCGGTAAATGAGGGTGATTGAATTCTGTGCAAGGATAACACAAGGACGGGCGATAGTGCATCGCCCGCCCCGAACTGCGGCATGAAAGAAGATCAGAAATTGAAGCCCAGCTGCATCATCGCGCCCCAGGTATTATTCGCTCCAACCGAGCCAGCCAGATCCAGATGCACCGCTTTGTTAAACGGTGACAGGCCGAAACCGGCGGTTGCGACATTTTCATCGTTCGAACGCATATCCGCACGATAACCGGCACGCAGCTGTAACCAGTCGAGCACCCGATATTCCGCACCCACCGCCGCATACTGGCTGTTTTCCTGCGTTTTGAAGCGTTTGGTTTCGGTCAGGTCGACATCGCCGGTCACGGTGAACGGGCCTTTATCCCAGGCCAGACCGGTGGTGACCAGTGGACGGATCTGATAAGTATCGCGGAAGCCGTTGACCTCTTTGGTCTGCAGATCGCGGGATACCAGGTTTTGTCCGGTGATGCCCAGCGTCCAGTTTTCAGCAAACGTGGTCGCCAGACCGGCATCAACGTTAAAGCCGGTATCCGTACTGCGATACTGGCTATTGTTGATGTCACTTTTGTCATAGTTGTAAATGCTGGCGGTGTAGTTATACAGCCAGGTTTTTTGCACTTTCGGCGTGACGCCCACCGACACCGGCTGACCGGCAATGGTGAACTCATGTGCCAGTGCGACGCCATAGTCGGTGACCAGCGCCGCTAAACCGTTGGCGCTGGAGCGCAGGTTATTCTGGTCGCCCGGACGAGGAAGCACCGTGCCGTTAGCAACACCACGCAGATAGTCGATATCGCTCTGGACCACGTTGGCCCGCACGTGTGCTGTTCCATAGGCTTTGGTGATAAAGGCGAAAGGCAGCGTCTCGTTGGGAATAGTGACCGCCAGCGCCACCCCGGCGTTGCCGTCCGCTTTGTTGCCGCGCAAATCACTGAGCTGATTGGCGACATCGCCTGAGGCAGCGCGCACTTCAGGATAGCCCCGCAGATAATCGGCGAAGGTCAGGTTACCGATCACCTCGCGGTAGCGATCAACGGTATCGGTGATGTCATCCACTTTGTCGATCAGGTGATCTTTATCGGTGACCTGAATACCGGCGGAAGGGAAAATAATACTGACGCTATCGTCGGGTTTGGCTCGTGTCATTAAAGCCGGGTTGGCCAGCACGGCTGAGCCATAAAGAGAAGATGCAACGCCGGTTCCGCCCATGGCGTCATTGCGTGCATCGTACCAGGTCCCCGCCGCCATGGCGGAAGAAGAAAGGAAAAGCGCATTCACTACAGCGGTGTACTTCAGCGCTGAGCGTTGAGCGGATTTTTTCACCATTTGCCTGCCATCACCTGAGAAAGTGCCGTTGAAACATTCAACGACTGAATAGTTTGTTAGCCCTATTGTGAACCCTGGCTAACGCGTTATTGCTGTGAATTCAAAGGAAACAGTCGCTTAATTCAAAGGATTGGACGTTTTCCAATCAGTAAAACATTATTTTTGTTCAAAATACCCGATAATAAATAAAATAATACCAGACATTTCTTAAGTCTTTCTGAACATTACTTCTTAACTCAGTGAGATGCAAAGCAAAAGCGCGACAAAGGCCACCTTAGCCGGTCGACGAGTGGATCTGATTTGGGGCTGATAGCGGCCTCGCCTGCGGATGAACTCGCGTTTTTGATCGACGTCCGAGCAGAATTTGCTGTTTTATCAGGCAACAACCAACCTCTGCGCCGCAAAAATTTGTGTGATAAAATAACATCACTTATCCAGCGGAGAGTTTCCATGTCAAACATGACGTCACAGCAAATAATGACCCAGGCGGAAAAACTGTGCCTGCAGCGCGGTGTGCGTCTGACATCGCAGCGGGCTGAAGTGTTACGATTAATGGCTGAGCAGCCAGGATCGATCAGCGCTTATGATCTGCTGGATCAACTTCGGGTTAGCGAACCTCAGGCCAAGCCACCTACGGTCTATCGGGCGCTGGACTTCCTGCTGGAACAGGGCTTTATCCACCGGGTAGAGTCCAATAACAGCTATGTGATGTGTCACCATTTCGAGGCACCGGCACACACATCAGTAATGCTGGTGTGCGATCGCTGTGCGGCAGTAACCGAAAAGCAGGCGCAGGGAGTAGAGAAGATTATTGCGACGCTGGCTGGAGAGGCGCAATTTGCTCTGCGTCACAGCGTGATTGAAGCACATGGATTATGTGAGAATTGTGTCGAAGTCGAAGCCTGCACCCATCATGAAAGTTGTCAGCACGATCATCAAAGTGAAGGTAAAAAGCGGGGAAAACGCGGGTAATGTGCACATCCTTGTGCGGGTGCCGGTATGAGCGTACCGGGGGGTAGGAGCTTTATCCGTAAATCTGTGTGATTACCAGCGGTAATCTTTGTTCTGACTTTCCCAGTCTGTTACTTCGCGCTCTGCATCTTCTTTGGCATAGCCGTAACGTTCCTGAATTTTTCCGACCAGCTGATCGCGTTTGCCTTCGATAACCTGCATATCATCGTCGGTCAGCTTGCCCCATTTCTCTTTCACTGTGCCTTTGAATTGCTTCCAGTTGCCGCTCGCTTGATCTTTATTCATGGCAGACCTCTATGTCATCCTTTGGTTACATCATTTATCTTGAAAGAAAACAAAATGACGATATAAAGCGCTGGTTCACTGCGCTGCTTACGGTTAATTATAGTAGAAGATTTTAGGTTTGCCGAAACAATACAGAATAATCTGTAGCCTGAGCGCGTCAGAGGCCGGCTATCAGGCGTTAAACCAGCTGTTCTGCTGCCAGTGTTTACGCCAGATCAGCCATAGCGACAGACCACGCAGCGCCAGGAAAACGCTAACTGCCAGCCACAAGCCATGGTTGCCCAGCAGCGGGACGCTAAGTAGCGTCAGGAAGTAACCGAGTGCCGCCACCACCATGCTGTTACGCATCTCCCGGCCGCGGGTTGCACCGATGAACATGCCATCCAGCAGATAACACCAGACCCCCACCAGCGGCAGGATCACCTGCCATATCAGATAGCGATCGGCCGCCTGTTGCAGCTGTTCGATCGAGGTCAGCAGCGCCACGATGTGCGAACCGAAACACGCATAAATCAATGAGAACAGCAAGGCCACCACCAGCGCCTGTCGGCAGGCAGAGTGCCAGACGCGCAGCAGCCGGCTGCCATCCTTCGCACCATGCGCCTCACCGGCGAAGGCTTCAACCGCGTAGGCAAAACCATCCAGCGCATAGGCGGTAAAGGTGATAAACATCAGCAATACCGCGTTCACCGCCACCACCTGCGGACCGATGCGTGCGCCCAGCACCGTCAGCGAGGCAAAACAGAGCTGCAGCATTAACGAACGCAGCATAATGTCGCGATTAAGACGCAGCAGCCGCTTCATGTCACCGCGCCAGCTCTGCTTCAGCATTGCCGGGGTGATGCCACGCAGTTTCAATACCCGCCAGACCATCACCGCACCGACGGCCAGCGTTATATACTCTGCCAGTGCGGTCGCGGTTGCCGCGCCTGCCACACCCCAGTGCAGGCCCATCACCAGCCACAGATCGAGTACAATATTGACCAGATTGCCGATCACCAGCAGGATGACCGGCGCACGCGCGTACTGCACGCCCAGCAGCCAGCCAAGGATCACCAGATTTGCCAGAGTGGCGGGCGCACTCAGCCAGCGGATCTGAATAAACAGCGTCGCCTGTTGCAGAACGCTGGCATCGCCGCCAATCAGATCGGTCGCCAACGCAGCGATTGGCGAACGCAGGCAGACGAACAGCACGCCAGCCAGCAGCGCAATGATTAAAGGCTGGGTCAGCGCACGTGCCAGTGCCAATTTATCGCCGGCACCAAAAGCCTGCGCCGTCAGGCCGGTGGTACTCATTCGAAGGAACAGCAGCAGCATGAAGAGGAAACTGGTGATTGTCGTACCGACCGCAACCCCGCCAAGATAGACCGGGCTGTCGAGGTGACCAATGACAGCAGTATCGACCACTCCCAGTAAAGGAACGGTGATGTTAGAAAGGATCATCGGCAGCGCCAGCCGCCAGAGGTTTTTGTCGGTAGCCGTTAAAAAACGCATTCGCAGTTCCGTGCTCGGTGCCGCTGCAGAGAGGGGAGCAGCAGCGACAAAATTAGGGCAGACAGAATAGCATCAGACGCTACGAATGCGTGGTTATGTCAGACTCAGAGCCATTCGCCGTTGCGAACCACACCGACCGCCAGACCTTCGACCGTCAGCGACTGAGCGCGCGTATCGACGATAATTGGCTCAAAATCACTGTTTTCAGGCAGCAGATGCACAATAGCACCCTGCTTCTTCCAGCGTTTAACCGTTACTTCATCATCAATGCGGGCCACCACAACCTGGCCATTACGCACGTCCTGGGTTTTATGTACTGCGAGCAGGTCGCCATCCATAATCCCGATATCTTTCATCGACATTCCACTGACGCGCAGCAGAAAATCAGCAGAAGGTTTGAACAGGCCCGGATCCACTTTGTAATGGGTTTCGATGTGCTCCTGCGCCATGATCGGCTCACCGGCAGCAACCCGGCCAATCAACGGCAGACCTTCAGACGCTTCTTCTTCCATCAACAGGCGAATACCGCGTGAGGCGCCAGAAACAATCTCAATCACCCCTTTACGTGCCAGTGCCTTAAGATGCTCTTCTGCCGCGTTCGGCGAGCGGAAACCCAGCTGCGCGGCAATTTCTGCACGCGTAGGCGGCATGCCCGTTTGAGTAATATGGTCGCGAATCAGGTCATAGACCTGCTGCTGCCTGCTGGTTAATGCTTTCATCCCGCCCCCTGGTTGTTTATACAGTCGCTGTGAGTATATACAGGTATTGGTGAAATGGAAACCGATTCTCAGGCAAAACGCGCCATCTGACGCGTTGTGGAAGGCTTATCGCAAATGCGACCAAAGCAGCGCGATCCAGACAAACAGTGCCAGTAAGATGCTGATCAGCACCGCCGCGGAGCCCATATCCTTGGCCCGTCCGGCCAAAGGGTGGCGCTCCTGACCGATACGATCCACTACCGCCTCAATGGCGCTGTTGAGGATTTCGACAATGACCACCAGCACCACAGCGCCAATCATCAGAATGCGGGAGACGATATCGACATCCAGCCAGCAGGCGACAATAATGGCGGCCAGCGCGGCCAGCGCCTCCTGGCGGAAAGCGGCTTCGTGTTGCCAGGCGGCGCGCAGGCCCTGCCATGAATAACCTGCGGCTTTCACTATTCTTACAAAACCGGTGGCATTATTTGCCATAGTAAGTGGAACCCTTTCATCGGATTGACGTCAATGTCTGGGCTGCGTGCAATTGGCACCACCACAGATCTTCGCTGCGCTTTCTGGTATGCTTGCGGCGCTTTGCTAACAAGAGGCTTCATGTTGTCTATGTCAGGTTGGCGTAAACTTTATTACAAATTACTGAATTTACCATTGTCCTTTTTGGTAAAGAGTAAGGCCATTCCGGCCGATCCCGTTTCTGAACATGGTCTGGACCCGACCCGGCCCATTATGTACGTTTTGCCTTACGATTCGAAGGCGGACTTACTGACTTTACGCGCGCAGTGCCTGCGGCATCATCTGCCCGACCCGCTTTCTCCGCTGGAGATTGATGGTTCGCTGCTGCCGCGCCACGTTTTTATCCACGATGGCCCGCGTGTGTTCCCCTATTTTGTCCCCAGCGTTGAATCGGTGAAAATCTTTCACGATTACCTGGACCTGCACCGCAATAATCCCAAGCTGGATATCCAGATGCTGCCGGTGACGGTGATGTTTGGCCGGGCGCCAGGCCGTGAGGTTCAGGGCGAAGATACGCCGCACCTGCGGGTGCTGAACGGTGTGCAGAAATTCTTTGCGGTAATCTGGCATGGACGCGACAGTTTTGTCCGTTTCTCGCCGACTGTTTCGCTGCGCCGTATGGCAACCGAACACGGCACCGACCAATCAATCGCCCAGAAACTGGCCCGGGTGGCGCGCATTCATTTCGCCCGTCAGCGGCTGGCGGCAGTTGGCCCACGCTTACCGGCACGTCAGGATCTGTTTAATCGTCTGCTGCAATCCAAAGCGATTGAAAAAGCGGTAGAAGACGAAGCGCGCAGCAAAAAAATCTCCCATGAAAAAGCGCAGCAAAATGCGGTTGAGATGATGGAAGAGATCGCGGCGAACTTCTCCTATGAGGCGATTCGCGTCACCGACCGCGTCATGGGCTGGCTCTGGAGCCGGCTCTATCAGGGCATCAACGTTAATGGCGGCGAAAAAGTCCGTCAGCTGGCGCAGGATGGCCATGAAATCGTCTATGTGCCTTGCCATCGCAGCCACATGGATTACCTGCTGCTCTCTTACGTGCTTTATCATCAGGGACTGGTGCCGCCGCACATTGCCGCCGGTATCAACCTCAACTTCTGGCCAGCCGGCCCGATTTTCCGTCGTCTGGGCGCATTCTTTATTCGTCGTACCTTCAAAGGCAACAAACTGTATGCCACGGTGTTCCGTGAGTATCTCGGTGAGCTGTTCACCCGCGGTTACTCAGTTGAATATTTTGTTGAAGGAGGACGGTCACGCACCGGTCGCCTGCTCGATCCGAAAACCGGCACCTTAGCCATGACCCTGCAGGCAATGCTGCGCGGCGGTAATCGCCCAATCACCCTGGTGCCGATTTACATCGGCTATGAGCACGTGATGGAAGTGGGTACCTACGCCAAAGAGCTACGCGGTGCGGCGAAAGAGAAAGAGGGCTTCATGCAGATGCTGCATGGCTTACGTAAGCTGCGCAACCTCGGCCAGGGCTACGTTAACTTTGGCGAACCGCTGCCGCTGGTTAACTATCTCAACAAGCGGGTGCCGGAATGGCGTGAGTCGATCGATCCTATCGAACCGCAGCGTCCAAGCTGGTTAACCCCTACCGTGAACGACATTGCGGCGAGCTTAATGGTACGTATCAATGAAGCGGGTGCGGCCAACGCCATGAACCTGTGCGTCACCGCGCTACTCGCCTCACGTCAGCGCTCACTAACCCGCGAACAGCTGATTGAGCAGCTTGAGTGCTATACCCAGCTGCTGCGTAACGTGCCTTATTCAGCCAACGCCACGGTGCCCGATCTCTCCGCAGAGGCGCTGCTGGATCATGCGATGGGCATGAATAAGTTTGAGAGCGAGAAAGACAGCATTGGCGACATCATCATCCTGCCACGTGAGCAGGCGGTGCTGATGACCTACTATCGCAACAACATTCACCACATGCTGGTGATGCCGTCGCTGATTGCCGCTATTGTGCAGCAGCATCAGACCATGAGCGAAGCCGAGTTGTTGCGCCAGGTGAGTCTGATCTACCCGATGCTGAAGAGCGAACTGTTCCTGCGCTGGCAGACCGATGAGCTGCCGCAACTGCTGACCGAACTCTGTCAGGAGCTGGCGCGTCAGGGACTGATTACGCTTGAGGCTGGTCAGCTGCGCTTTACCGCGGCGCGCTACCGTACGCTGCAACTGCTGGCGGCCGGCGTGCGTGAAACGCTCCAGCGCTATGCCATTACCTTCTCTATTCTCAGCGCCAAACCGGCCATTAACCGCGGGACGCTGGAGAAAGAGAGCCGCACACTGGCGCAACGTCTGTCAGTGCTGCACGGTATCAACGCGCCGGAGTTTTTCGATAAAGCGGTCTTCACCTCACTGGTTCTGACGCTGCGCGATGAAGGTTATATCAGCGACAGCGGTGATGCAGATGTCGCGCAGACCCTGGCAACATGGCACATTCTGGCCGATCTGGTCACCAGCGATGTACGCATGACCATCGAAAGCGCCGTGGCCCACGACTAAATGCCCTGCGCAGTAAAAAGGCGACCCCGTGAGGTCGCCTTTTTTGTGCCTGAACGATGCTGCGCTGCAACTGCACCCTTTCCTGCCTGACTATCTGTGCCGGAACCTTCTCCTGCCTGACGAATTGCCTGAACTGTACGCTGAGTTCCGTCACGCTGAATCGCATCGGATAGCATTTCAGCGCCCCGCAAACCCGTCTGGCCTGTCGATTACCACAGTTGGCTAAACGGCGGGGTATTCATCAACACACCGAGGAACAGCACCAGCCCGACATAGTTGTTGTTGAGGAAGGCTTTAAAGCAGGCCGGGCGTTCACGCCGGGCGATCAGCGTTTGCTGGTAAATAAACAGGCCAGCCGCCAGCAGTAGCGTCCCGTAAAACGCCACGTTGAGCTGCAGCAACATGCCAACCCACGCCATCAGCAGCAGCGTTGCCAGTTGCAGCAGGCCGATTATCAGCTTGTCGAAACGGCCAAACAGAATCGCGGTCGACTTAACGCCAATCTTCAGGTCATCGTCGCGATCCACCATCGCGTACTGGGTGTCATAGGCCACCGTCCAGCAAATGTTGGCGAAGAATACCAGCCAGCAGACCAAAGGTAAGGACTCACTAACTGCCGCCCAGGCCATCGGAATCGCCCAGCCAAACGCGGCCCCCAGCACCACCTGCGGCAGATGGGTATAGCGTTTCATAAACGGATAAACCCAGGCGAGCGCCAGACCGACCACCGAAAGCAGTATCGTCATCAGATTCATGGTCAGCACCAGCGCAAACGCCACCAGCGCCAGCCCGGCGAACAGCAGTTTGGCTTCTCTGGCACTGACCGCGCCGCTGGCTAAAGGCCGATGCCTGGTCCGCTCAACATGCCCATCCACCTTACGGTCAGCAAAGTCGTTAATGACGCAGCCGGCGGCGCGCATCACGAAAACGCCGGCAACAAACACCAGCAGCACCGGAAGCGGCGGGATCGCCATATCAGCCAGCCATAAGGCCCACAGGGTGGGCCACATCAGCAACAGGGTGCCGATCGGCTTATCAATGCGCATCAGGCGGCTATAGGCCTGCCATTTATTGATGTGTAAGCTCTTTTCCACCACAGATTTCCTCAGGCCAGATCGCGATAAAGCGGTGAAGCCGGTAAAAACAGTTCCGTCAGCAGCAGCGGTTTGCCGGACAGCCGCAGACGCGAGCGGCGTCCCCACAGCGCATCAACCTTGCCCGGCTCGATAAAATCACGGGTCAGGGTTGAAGAGGAGAACAGATAACGCCCCAGCGGACGCGTACCCAGCTGTTGCAACATCGCCTCCGGGCCATTCAGGGTGCTTTCCGGTACCAGCGTGCGGCCAGCCAGCCAGGGTTCACCGTCGCCGAACAGCAGCACTTCCCGCAGCCAGAAGCGTTTGTCGTCCGGTAAAAAGGCTTTTTCTTCTCCCAACTCGCTGGCATCAATAAAGCCTTCACGTACCGGCTCTACCGTCACCTGCTGGCAATGCTGCTCAAAACGGCGCGTCATGGAGTCTTCTTCCATCAGCCAGTCGAGCAGCGACGGCGCAAGCGGAGCCTGCGTCGGTGAAAGCCAGTTAAGCGCACGTAATAAGCTGAGCGCGTCTTGCGACATAGCACCACTCCCAAAAATTTTCAGGGCGTCAGTTTAGCGCAGAGTCGCGGCATGAACACCTGCCGTCGTTACAGACGGCAGAGGGTTTATTCACGTTTGAGGCGGTTGCTGTTCGCCAGCCACAGCGTCACCACCAGAATCAGGATCGCGGCAGAGTAGCAGAGGGTGTCGAAAGGATTTTTATGATCGACAATAATCAGGCGAATGATCGCGGTGATGCCGATATAGACAAAATAGCGTAGCGGGAAGTGATAGCCAGACTGGAAATATTTCACAATCAAAGCGATAAACTCAAAATAGAGGAAATAAATCACAATTCCCTCTATCAGCAGATAGGACGATGCCTGTTCACCGGTGCTGAACAGCACGTTAGCCAGGTGAATGGTTTCTTTGCCGAGAAAAACGATAAGGATAATCGCCAGGCTAAGCAGACCCAGATTCAGCACCCATTGCAATACGGTCGCAAGGTGGCGGGCCAGGGGATTCTTGTCACTCATGTAGCGCCTCAGAAGAGAGTTAGTAGCGGACGCTATCATGCGTGAGTGTGACCTGAATCACAATATGGCCCTCAGGCTTCGACATCAACACACAGCGCATCGTAGCGCCAGTATTCACAGTCGCAGTCAATTACCCGTTTTTGCCGATCGCGATTAATCCGGGTAATCAGCAAGCCCGGACTGCCAGGCGCGACGTTCAGCGCCGGCGCGGCGATCTCCGGCAAAGGGCCGGGCAGAATGGTAAAGCGCGCCCCGCCATAGCGAATACCGTAGCGCTGGTCATAGAGATCGGTCAGTGAACGGGTAAGATCTTCATCCAGCAGGCCGGGGAAAAAACGCGGATTAAGGTAATGTTCAACGTACAGCACCGCCCGTCCGTCAATGCGCCGCAGGCGGCGAATGCGGTAAACCGTTGATCCCGGTGCCAGCAGCAGCGCTGTCGCTATCGCGCCCTGCACCGCGACCTGTTCAGCCGCGATCACTTCGGTGGTCGCCTGACGCCCCTGCTCCGTCGCCATGGCATGAAAATGGCTGTGATGCAGCGGGTTATAGATCAGTCGTGGCGGTGCGATAAACCAGCCACGGCGCAGTTCACGGTAAATCATTCCCTGCGCCTCCAGCTTGCCTAACGCTTCACGCAGGGTAATGCGGGTGGTGCCAAATGCCTCGCTCAGGGCCCGTTCCGCAGGCAGTCGCCCGCCGCTGAACTCACCGGCCTGTATGCGGCTCAGCAAGACGCTGGCGATTACGTCCGCCGTTTTGAGTGCTATCGACTCCACAACAGTAGCCTCATTTTGGTGCGATTTCGCACTGTAACCGTTCAGATAAGCGTCCCAGACCCTGCCTGCCGCGTTGAGTCGCTGCGGGCTTGCCATCCGCTATCCGCCACGCGCCCTCGCTTTGTCATAAATCGTTCATATACAGGGGCTACATTGGCTCGGTTCTTGCTGGACTAGACCAGCCAGGCCCATCAACTTACACCCGGAGCAACTGAGATGAAAGCGTTTATCGCCTCTGTAGTAGCCAGTGCTGTAGTGCTCGCCCTGCCCGTTGCGCAGGCTGCCGATAACGACCTTGCCGCGCTGGAAAAAGCCGCGCGCAGTGAAGGTCAGGTTAACAGCGTCGGCATGCCGGACAGCTGGGCCAACTGGAAAGATACCTGGAACGACATCAGCAGCAAATACGGCCTGAAACACAGCGACACTGACATGTCGTCTGCCCAGGAGCTGGCGAAGTTTGACGCGGAAAAAGAGAACGCCAGCGCCGATATCGGTGATGTGGGCGCGGCATTCGGCCCGGTGGCGGTGGCGAAAGGCGTTGCTCAGCCTTATAAACCGAGCCACTGGGATCAAATCCCCGACTGGGCCAAAGACAAAGAGGGGAACTGGGCGCTGGCCTATACCGGCACCATCGCCTTTCTGATCGACAAGCAGCAGGTTAAAGATATTCCGCACAGCTGGGCCGATCTCAAAAAAGGTAAGTATGTGGTTACTATCGGCGACGTCGGTGTGGCTGCTCAGGCTGCTAATGGCGTACTGGCTGCAAACTACGCTTTAGGCGGCGATGAGAAGAACCTGAAACCGGCGCTGGCCTTCTTTGCCGACCTGGCTAAACAAGGCCGGCTGGGCGTCACCGATCCGGTGATTGCCAACATTGAAAAAGGCGAAGTACAAATGGCGGTGGTGTGGGACTTTAACGGCCTGAACTATCGCGACCAGATCGATAAAAATCGTTACGAAGTGGTGATCCCGTCTGACGGCTCCGTGACCTCTGGCTATACCACCATTATTAACAAATACGCGAAGCATCCGAATGCCGCCAAACTGGCGCGCGAATATATCTTCTCAGACCAGGGTCAGATCAATCTGGCGAAAGGTTACGCCCGCCCGATCCGTGCCGAGCATCTGACCCTGCCTGCCGATGTTCAGGCTCGCCTGCTGCCGCAGTCTGAATACAAAAATGCCCGTCCAATCCACGATCAGGCCGCCTGGGATAAGTCCTCGAAAATGCTGCCGCGCCTGTGGCAGGAAAATGTCGTCATCAATATGCAGCAGTAAATCGCGGCAAGGAGAACGGAATGAAGACTATCCTGGTGGTGCTGGACGGGTTGAGCAATCAGGTCGCGCAACATGCAATGGGTTATCTGCACGCCGAATGTGCGCAGGGCAACGGTCACTATTACCGTCTGACCTGTGAACTGCCCTCGCTGTCGCGCCCGCTCTATGAGTGCATTCTGACCGGCGTAACACCGGTCAGAAGCGGTATTATTCATAACGGCGTCAACCGTTTAAGCCGCGAGCGCAGCGTATTTCACTATGCGCGCGCTGCCGGGCTGACCACGGCCGCCGCCGCCTACCACTGGGTCAGTGAGCTGTATAACCGCACGCCGTTCGTGGCGGCACGCGATCGTCATACTGACACGCCGGAGCTGCCGATTCAGTACGGACATTTCTACTCTGATGATAGCTATCCCGATTCGCACCTGTTTGAAGATGCCGAAAGCCTGCGGCTGCGCCATGATCCGCACTTCCTGCTGATTCATCCGATGAACATTGACGATGCCGGCCATAAATCCGGCCTCTCGTCACTGCAATACCGCAATCGGGCGCGGATAGCGGACGGCCTGCTGTCGCTCTGGATGCCGTGCTGGCTGGCCGAAGGCTATCAGGTGATAGTGACCGCCGATCACGGCATGAACGACGATCGCTCACACGGTGGCATCCTGCCGGAAGAGACTCAGGTGCCACTGTTCGTTTTCGGTGCGGCTTTCTCGCTGCAACCCGACCTTCTGCCGCAGCAAACCGACCTGTGCGGCACCCTGTGCGAGCTGCTCGGGGTGCCGCACGATAAGCCACTCTGTCGCGGGCTGCTGGCGGAGCGACGCGCATGAAGGGAAAAGTGCTAGCGCTGTTTCTGCTGCTGCCGTTTGCCCTGTTCTGGATGGCCTTTCAGCTCGCCCCACTGCTGTGGATCACTATCAATAGCTTCTGGAGTGAGATGAACACGCGCTGGGGCTGGGACAACTATGTCGACATTCTGAGTTCGCCGTTTTATCAGCAGGCGTTTCGTTTTTCGCTGGATATCTCTTTCTGGTCAAGCGTATATGGCTTACTGATTGCGCTGCTGACCGGCTATTCGCTGCATCAGCTTGGCGGCGGTCGCCTGCAGCGCTTCCTGATTTCATTCACCAACATGACCAGCAACTTTGCCGGTGTGCCACTGGCGTTCGCCTTTGTGATCCTGCTGGGGCTGAACGGTTTTCTGACCCTGCTGCTGCGTCATTATGGGGTCATTGACGCGTTCAGGCTGTTTTCGCGCAATGGTATGGTGCTGGTCTACACCTGGTTTCAGATCCCGCTGGGCGTGCTGCTGCTCTATCCCGCCTTTGATGGGTTGAAACGCGAGTGGCAGGAGTCCGCCGCCCTGCTGGGAGCCAGCCGCTGGCGCTACTGGTGGCACATCGGCCTGCCGATTCTGTTTCCGGCGCTGCTGGGGACTTTCGTCATTCTGCTGGCCAATGCGCTCGGGGCCTATGCCACCATTTATGCCCTGACCACCGGCAATTTTAACGTGGTGCCGGTGCGGGTTGCCGCACTGGTGTCAGGGGATATCTCGCTCGATCCCAACACCGGCAGCGCCCTGGCGATGCTACTGGTGGCGATTATGGCGCTGATCACCCTGATACAGCAGTATCTGGTGCGCCGTAGCTACCTCAACGCTAAACAGCCATGAAAGGAGCTGTCATGTCGCGCGCCGAACATCTCTATCATCGGGTGATGGTCTGGTTACTGTTTATTCTGCTGGCGTTGCCGCTGGTGGCGACGCTGCTGTACGCGCTGTCGTCTGACTGGAGTAATACCATTCTGCCGCAAGGCTACAGCCTGAAATGGTTTATCCAGCTCTGGAGCGATGGCCGTTTTCTGACCGCGCTGGGCCATTCTTTACTGATTTGCTTCGGCGCCCTGCTTTTTTCGCTAGTACTGGTGCTGCCTGCGATGTTTGTAATCGCTTACTACTATCCGCGACTCGATGCGGTGATGAACATCCTGATCCTGATGCCTTTCGCCGTGCCGCCGGTGGTGTCATCGGTCGGATTGCTGCAGCTCTACTCTTCGTCACCGCTGATGCTGACCGGTACGCCGTGGATCCTGATTGGCTGCTACTTCACTATTGCGCTGCCGTTTATTTACCGCGCGCTGGCCAACAATATGCAGGCGATCAACCTGAAAGAGCTGATCGATGCTGCCCTGTTACTCGGTGCCAGTACCTGGCAGGCGGCGCTGTGGGTGGTGCTGCCTAACCTGCGTAAAGGGATGCTGATTGCCGTCCTGCTCTCTTTCTCTTTTCTGATCGGTGAGTTTGTATTCGCTAACCTGCTGGTCGGCAACCGCTATGAAACGCTGCAGGTTTACCTCTACAACATGCGTAACGGCAGTGGTCACTTCACCAGCGCGCTGGTGATCTCCTACTTTTTTGTGGTGCTGCTGGTCACCTGGCTGGCCAATGCCCTGAATCCAGAACGAGGCTGAGTATGAGCTACCTTGAGGTCAGACAACTGAATAAGCGCTATGGACCGACGACGATATTCGAGCAGATCAATTTCAGCGCCGCCGAAGGAGAGTTTGTGACGCTGCTCGGGCCGAGCGGCTGCGGCAAATCGACGCTGCTGCGCTGTCTGGCTGGTTTAACCGGGGTCGACAGCGGTGAGATCGTGATAGAGGGCAAGGATATCGTGCCGCTGGCCCCGCAGAAGCGCGCCATCGGCATGGTATTTCAGAGCTACGCGCTGTTTCCCAATATGACAGTGGAGAAAAATGTCGCCTTTGGCCTGAAGATGCAGAAGCTGCCGGAGGCGCAAATTCGTCAGCGGGTGCAGGAGGTTCTGGAGCTGGTTGAACTTACCGACTATGCGCGCCGCTACCCGCATCAGTTGTCGGGAGGACAATGTCAGCGGGTGGCGCTGGCCCGATCGCTGGTCACCCGCCCGCGCCTGTTGCTGCTGGATGAGCCGCTGTCAGCGCTGGATGCACGCATCCGTCGTCATCTGCGCGATCAGATCCGTCGCATCCAGCGCGAGCTGAATCTCACTACTCTGTTCGTTACCCACGATCAGGAGGAGGCGCTGACGCTGTCAGATCGCATCGTGCTGATGAACCGCGGCAAAATTGTGCAGAATGGCGACGCCGAAGCGCTCTATACCCAGCCGGTCGACCTGTTTGCCGCCGGTTTTATTGGCAACTACAACCTGCTGAGCGCCGAACAGGCAACGCAGTTAACCGGCCAGTCTTTCCACAGCCAGGTGGCCATCCGCCCCGAGTCGATGCGGTTCACCGCGCCAGACCTCGGCATTCCGGCCGAAATTCTCAGCCACAGCTTGCTGGGCAACGTGATTCGCTACCGCATCCGGGCGCAGGGAGTGGAACTTTCTGTCGATGTCCTGAACCGATCCGCTGCGGAATTACACCCCGCCGGACAGCAGATTGGTCTACAGTTAGAGATGTCGACTTTGCGCCAGGTGGCTTAAAACACAGGAAAAATTCACGCAAAGCCCGGCAATCCCCTTCACAGATTGCTCTCTCCGTCAGGCTGGCAGTCTGTGCTGCTTAAAGCCTGATGGTCGAGGAGCATCGCGACGTGTTAACCCTGCTTAATTTACTCTCTGCTGTCGCCCTGCTGGTGTGGGGAACCCATATTGTACGAACCGGCATAATGCGGGTGTATGGTGCCGATCTGCGCCGGGTACTGAGCCGCAGCGTGGAGAAAAAGCCGATGGCGTTTCTGGCCGGCATTGGCGTGACGACGCTGGTGCAGAGCAGTAATGCTACTACGCTGCTGGTGACCTCTTTCGTGGCGCAGAACCTCGTCAGCCTGACGCCGGCGCTGGTGGTGATTCTGGGTGCTGACGTCGGGACCGCCATCATGGCGCGAATCCTGACCTTTGACCTCTCCTGGCTGTCGCCGCTGTTCATCTTCTTTGGCGTGGTGTTTTTTCTCAGCCGTAAGCAGACCCGGGCCGGTCAGCTCGGCCGGGCCAGCATCGGGCTTGGCCTGATTCTGCTGGCGCTGCAGCTGATTGTCGAAGCCGCCCGCCCGATTACCCAGGCCGCCGGGGTACAGGTTCTGTTCTCCAGCCTGACCGGCGATATTATGCTGGATGCACTGATTGGTGCCGTCTTCGCCATCATCAGTTACTCCAGCCTGGCGGCGGTGCTGATTACCGCGACGCTGACCGCCACCGGCGTCATCTCATTTAAGGTGGCGCTCTGCCTGGTGATTGGTGCCAACCTCGGTAGCGGTTTACTGGCGATGATCAATGCCAGCACGGCTAATGCAGCGGGCAAGCGCGTCGCCCTCGGCAGCCTGCTGTTTAAGCTGATTGGCTGCGTGGTGATCCTGCCGTTTGTTAATCTGGTGGCAGACTGGCTGGATAATCTGCCGGTTAACGATGAAGAGCTGGTGATCTTTTTCCATGTGTTTTACAACCTGATCCGCTGCGTGGCGATGGTGCCGTTTGCCGACCTGATGGCGCGTCTGTGCCGTCGGCTGATATCTGATGACGTGGAAAACGATCTGCACCTGAAGCCTAAACATCTGGACCGCAGCGCGCTGGACACCCCGGCGCTGGCGCTGGTCAATGCCGCCCGTGAAGCACTACGAATGGGCGATGTGCTGGAACAGATGCTGGAAGCGTTCAACAAAGTAGTGCATGGCGAACCGCGTGAGGAACGTACGGTGCGGCGGCTCGATGATGATGTTGACGTGCTTTACACCGCCATCAAGCTCTATCTGGCGCGGATGCCAAAAGAAGATCTGCCAGCGGAAGATTCGCGCCGCTGGGGCGAAATTATTGAGATGTCGCTTAACCTGGAGCAGGCCGGTGACATCATTGAGCGAATGAGCGGCGACGTGGCGGATAAGTCGCTGGCCGCGGGCCGCGCGTTCTCCGCCGAAGGATTGAAGGAGCTGGAGGCGCTGCAGGAACTGTTGATTGCTAATCTGCGCATGAGCCTGTCGGTGTTTCTGTCGCACGACGTCACCAGCGCCAAACGCCTGCGCCGCGCCAAGCATCGCTTTCGCCTGATGATTCGTCGCTATTCTCACGCGCACGTCGATCGACTGCATCAGCAGAACGTACAGAGCATAGAGACCAGTTCACTGCATCTGGGTTTGCTGGGCGATATGAAGCGTCTGAACTCGCTGTTTTGCAGCGTCGCCTATACCGTGCTGGAGCAGCCGGATGATGAGCGCGATTACGAGTAACGGCGGGCCGATAGCGCCGGGCGAGGCATTGCCCGGCGCAAGCAGATTGCGGTGTGGTGGTTACTCGCCGTGCCGCGTTGACGTCTTATTGATCGGTTTACCGGACCAGTAACCGGCCAGCAACGAACCGGAAAGGTTGTGCCAGACCGAGAACAGCGCGCCAGGCAATGCCGCCAGCGGTGAGAAGTAGAGCTTGCCCAGCGTTGCCGCCAGACCGGAGTTCTGCATCCCGACTTCCAGCGCCAGCGTTCGGCAGGTTGACTCATCGAAGCCAAACAGCTTACCGCCCCAGTAACCGCCCAGCAGGCCAATCGCGTTATGCAGGATCACCGCCGCGATCACCATTAATCCTACCGATCCGATAAAGCCCTGGCTGCCTGCTACCACCGCGCTGATGATCAACAGAATGCAGACCATGGAAAACGCCGGCAGCCAGGGTTCAACCCGACGTACCACGCTGTTCATGCTGTGATGAATGATCAGACCGAGACCGATCGGGATCACCACGATCTTCACGATGCTCAGCAGCATGCCAACCACATCCACCTGAATATGGGTATCAACATAGAAACGCGTTAACAGCGGCGTGGCAAACACCCCTACCAGCGCCGAAACCGACGAAATGGTTACCGACAGGGCGACGTCGCCCTTCGCCAGATAGATCATCACGTTACTGGCCGTGCCACTGGCGACGCTGCCGACCAGGATCATCCCGGCGGCTAAATCGGGTGGCATCTGAAACAGTCTGGCTAATCCCCACGCCGCTAACGGCATCACCAGATAGTGCAGAAAGGTACCGGCAATCACCGGCGCAGGCCGGGTCAGTACCCGTTTAAAATCGCCGATATTTAAGGTTACGCCCATACCAAACATGATCAGCATCAGCAGGTAACTCACCCACGGTCCGATGCCGAGGAAAGTAGCGGGAGAATAATAGGCGGCGACAGATAACAGCACGGCCCACAGCGGGAACAGGCGAGTGACGGTGGCGAGCATGGCCAGACTTCCTTATAAGAATGTGATGATTTATGCAGGTTTGCCATAGAGATACGCCCGGCAGGAACGACTGCGCAAGCGAAGGCGGGATCATAACATTTCGTTATCACGGCGTAAGTCGCAGATAGGGCCAGAGGGGAAAATGCGGATCGACTGCTGCCGATCCGCCGATCATTGACGAAATTACGCTGCTTTTGCCGCTAAACCGCGGTAGATCACACCACCAATTACCGCACCGAGGATCGGCATCAGCCAGAACATCCACAGCTGGGACAGCGCCCAGTCGCCCTGGAACAGCGCAACGGCGGTGCTGCGCGCCGGATTGACCGAGGTGTTGGTGACCGGAATGCTGATCAAATGGATCAGGGTCAGTGCCAGACCGATAGCGATCGGCGCGGCACCTTTGGCGGCGCGTTCGCGGGTAACGCCCATAATGACGATCAGGAAGATCGCTGTCAGCACGCCTTCAGTAATCATGCCTGACAGCAGGTTAAAGCCGCCCGGTGAGTGCTCACCGTAACCGTTCGCCGCAAATCCGCTGGCGGCGGCGTTAAAGTCGCCTTTGCCGCTGGCGATCAGATACAGTACTGCACCTGCCGCAATACCGCCTGCCAGCTGCGCGATGATGTAAGGGATTACCTGTGAGGCAGGAAAACGTCCACCCGCCAGCAGGCCCAGCGTCACCGCCGGATTAAAATGACCGCCGGAGATATGCCCGACCGCATAGGCCATAATCAGCACACTCAGCCCGAATGCCAGTGCCACGCCCATGAAGCCAATGCCCAGGCCGGGGAACGCCGCCGACAGCACCGCACTACCGCAACCGCCCAGTACCAGCACGAAGGTGCCCAGTGCCTCTGCCACTATCCTTTTCATATTATTTCCTAAAATGGGTGTATTGATTTAGCGGCAGGATTATAAAACTGCACAGCGACAGCGCAACGAAAGTGACTGAAATTGCTGAATAAAATGGGTTTCATTTGGCAATGAGGGAATCTAACGTCTTGTAGAATAAGACTTAAATCTGAGCGGTGGGCATAACGGGAGGGGGATGATTTTCAGGCCGCGCGCCCGCGGCCCGATCGACGCGCTGGCGTCTATTCAAACAGGTTGTGATGCAGCGTACGGACCACGCTTTCCGCGTCTGTGCCGGGGACCAGGAAGCAGAGATTATAGCTGCTGGCACCGTAGCAAATCATCCGCAGGTTAAACGGTTCAAGCACGCCAAACACCTCTTTGCCGACGCCACAGGCTTTTGACAACTGGTTGCCAATAATCGCCACCAACGCCAGATCTTCTTCTACTTCAACCCGGCACAGCGACGATAGCTCGGTCAGCAGCGCCTGCGTCAGCAGGCTGTCGCCGGTGGAGGTGGAGCCAGTGGTGTCGAGCGTCAGCGCCACGCTTACTTCAGAGGTGGTAATCAGGTCCACGGAAATATTGTGGCGGGCCAGAATATTAAACAGTTCGGCCAGGAAGCCAGGCGTGTGCAGCATGTTAAGGCTGTGCAGCGTTAGCAGCGTCTGCTTGCGGCGCAATGCCAGCGCGCGGAACAACGGGGGATTACGGGTCTCATTACAGACGCGCGTTCCGCCCGCCGCCGGATCTTTACTCGAGCCGACAAACACCGGAATATCGCAGCGTACCGCCGGCAGCAGCGTGGCCGGGTGCAGCACTTTGGCACCAAAGGTCGCCATTTCAGCGGCTTCTTCAAAGGTAATTTCGTCGATGCGCTTAGCGGTCGGTACCACGCGCGGATCGGTGGTATAGATGCCCGGCACGTCAGTCCAGATATCGACCCGCGCCGCTTTCAGCGCTTCACCCAGCAGCGCCGCCGTGTAGTCACTGCCGCCACGGCCTAAGGTGGTGGTGCGGCCTTTGCTTTCGCTGCCGATAAAACCCTGGGTAATCACCAGCGCCTGCTCAACGCGCGGCTGCAGCTGGGCAATTGCCTGCTCCGCCAGCAGCTTCACGTCCGGCTCGGCCCGGCCAAAACGATCGTCGGTGCGCATCACTTTACGCACGTCAAACCACTCGGCATTAACCTGGCGTTCACGCAGAATTTCGACAAACAGCAGCGATGACATCAGTTCGCCATGGCTGACCAGCTCATCGGTTAGCGCATGCGACGTCGCCAGCGAAGCGGCTTCAGACAGCATGGCAATGTTGTCGATCATCCGATCGATTTCGTCACGGATAACCTCCGGACGCTGTAAGCGATCGATGATGGCATATTGGATACGGCGGATATCATCCAGCAGGATGGCGCGCTCGGTAAGCGGCTGGCCTTCAGCCAGTGCCACCAGCAGATTGGTAATGCCCGCCGAGGCGGATAGCACCACCAGACGCGTACTGGCATCATTCAGCACCACGTCGGCGCTGCGGTTCATCGCATCAAAATCGGCTACGCTGGTGCCGCCGAATTTTGCCACAATCAGAGTTTGAGACATGTATGACCTCGTGTCAGGTTATCTTGTTCTCGCCGGCGATAATGCGGTCGGGAAACATTTTTTCAGCCAGGCACAAGGAAAGAGCAGAAACGGGCAGACCAGATCGGGTAGACGAGTCACCCAGAAGCGCCCCACCTTGCGAAACGTCCGACTGTGGACGTTTCTGGTGACAACCCAGAGGATTCAGCCCCTGTAGCCGACAGGCAACACACCGCGTGTTGACCCACCTCGGCGTCGCTCCCCATCATGTGTCTTCACCGGATACGGTTCCTCCAACACACTGCCTGGGCGACGCGCCTCTTCTGGCTTGCGCACGGGTGCGCAAGTAGCCGCATACATTTATCGGTTTCTGGCGCTGCTGTCAATCTCAGAGGCTGGCAGATTTTGCTTTGCGGCGCACCGTAAAACAAATTTACCCGCTTCACAGCGACTAGAGTGCTAAATGGCTTCAGCCAGTGCAGCAATCCCTGATGCGGCACAAGGATTTTTCGCCGCGTTCACGCCACACTTGCGCCGCGCGATCTGTTCGCCGCCTGCAGGCTATCCGCACCAGCCAATGCTGGCGCTCCGGCGCAGGCTGGCCGGTGACGGCGCCCGGCTTAGCCGGCACCGGGTGACAAAATTTTTCCTTTCAGTAGCAACTGTGGTCATACTGAAACGCTAACCGGGTACGATGTGCCCCCGATGGAATGACGGTTCTTAATATCAACAAGAGTGTTGCCATGAAAAATATCAATCCGACACAAACCGCAGCCTGGAAAGCGCTGCAACAGCATTTTGAGCAGATGAAATCGGTAGAAATTGCCGATCTGTTTGCCCAGGATGCCGATCGTTTTGCCAAATTCTCTGCCACCTTTGATGATCAGATGCTGGTGGATTTCTCCAAAAACCGCATCACCCAGGAAACCCTCGACAAGTTACAGGCGCTGGCGAAAGAGACCGATTTAAGCGGCGCGATTAAGTCTATGTTCTCTGGTGAGAAAATTAACCGCACCGAAGACCGTGCGGTGCTGCACGTCGCGCTGCGTAACCGCAGCAACACGCCGATTCTGGTCGATGGCAAAGATGTGATGCCAGAGGTCAATGCGGTACTGGACAAGATGAAGGGCTTTTCAGAGCGCATCATCAGCGGCGAATGGAAAGGCTATACCGGTAAAGCGATCACCGACGTGGTGAACATCGGTATCGGCGGGTCTGACCTCGGTCCTTTCATGGTGACGGAAGCGCTGCGTCCTTACAAAAACCACCTGAACATGCACTTTGTCTCCAACGTTGACGGCACCCATATCGCCGAAACGCTGAAAGATCTCAGCCCGGAAACCACCCTGTTCCTGGTAGCGTCAAAAACCTTCACCACCCAGGAAACCATGACCAATGCGCACAGCGCACGCGACTGGTTCCTGAAAACGGCCGGTGACCAGCAGCACGTCGCGAAGCACTTTGCGGCGCTCTCGACCAACGCTAAAGCGGTCGGCGAATTTGGTATCGACACCAACAACATGTTCGAATTCTGGGACTGGGTTGGCGGTCGCTACTCACTGTGGTCCGCGATTGGCCTGTCGATCATTCTCTCTATCGGTTTCGATAACTTCGAGCAGCTGCTGAGCGGCGCGCATGCGATGGACCAGCACTTCGCCTCTACCCCTGCCGAACAGAACCTGCCGGTGCTGCTGGCGCTGATTGGCATCTGGTATAACAATTTCTTCGGCGCGGAAACCGAAGCGATTCTGCCATATGACCAGTACATGCACCGCTTTGCCGCCTATTTCCAGCAGGGAAATATGGAATCGAACGGCAAGTATGTCGATCGTGACGGCAATCCGGTGGATTACCAGACCGGCCCGATCATCTGGGGCGAACCGGGCACCAACGGCCAGCACGCGTTTTATCAGCTGATCCATCAGGGAACCAAGCTGGTGCCGTGTGACTTTATCGCACCGGCAATCACCCACAATGCGCTGGCGGATCACCATCCAAAACTGCTGTCTAACTTCTTTGCACAGACCGAAGCGCTGGCGTTTGGCAAGTCACGCGAAGTGGTTGAGAAAGAGTTTACCGATGCCGGTAAATCGGCCGAATCAGTCGCCCACATTGTTCCGTTCAAGGTGTTTGAAGGTAACCGTCCGACCAACTCCATCCTGCTGCGTGAAATTACGCCGTACAGCCTCGGCGCGCTGATTGCCCTGTATGAGCACAAGATCTTCACCCAGGGCGCGATTCTGAATATCTTTACCTTCGATCAGTGGGGCGTGGAATTAGGTAAGCAACTGGCAAACCGTATTCTGCCAGAACTGGAAAATGACGAACAAATTACCAGTCATGACAGTTCCACCAATGCCTTAATTAACCGCTATAAATCCTGGCGTTAATTGGCGATAAAATATCCGGGCGGCAGTATTGCCGCCCTTTTTTCGCCCATTTTTAGCCTGAATACGGCAATTTATACACTTCTACCCTGCCGCTCCGGTTGGATAATTCTTAAAATTACCTAAGATAATTCTGAACATGCCATTATTAACACCCATCCAATCCAGTTTAAAGTGGACCTGAAAATCATGCCGCGTATCAGTTACTCTTTGATTCATAATGGGATTAAAATAAGGCAATCCTGAGTAAATTCTGATTATTCTTATTCCGTACCAAATATAAATAAAAAAGAACAATCCGCTTTGCATCTGATTTAAGACCAGTGAAATATGCGGCATAAACCGGAAATATTCCGATATAAAAAGGTGTTAAATCCAAACTGAGTTAATATCCCGCCGTTTTACCCCGTCCGATCACCTGCTTTTTCCGCTGCTGAACTCTGGTATTTTGTTGCCCTATACTGAACGCGCCCGCAATGGGACTGTCCGTCGCTTTTGCTGCGTAGTGAACTGCGCGGTGAATGTGGCGGATCAGACATCCTTCATTCACTCAATGCAGGAAATGTTGTTATGAAAAAAACCATGGTTGCCGGTGCAGCCCTGATTTTCGTTGCTGTCTCTTCCAGTGCTTTTGCAGCCCCGGAAGACGCAGGTGCCGCAGCAGGCGCGCAGGCGGGAGCAATCTCCGCTGGCACGTCGACCGCTGTAGGTATCGGCGCACTTGGCGCGTTAGTCGGACTCGGCATTGCTGCTTCTGGCGGTGGTGACGGCGCAAATACCGGTACTACAACCACGACCACGACGAGCACCACTCGTTGATGGATACCCAGCAGGTGTTCGGGTGTCAGACAGCGGCGAACGGGCAACGGCGGAATCGCTGACCACGGTGAGTGATCTGCCGGGCAACGCAGTCTGCTGTACCGCCACGCGAACCCTGCGGGTATAGGACCTTTAAACATAACCACACGCCTGTGTGGTTATTTTTACTTTGGCATGACTTATCAGGGACACACAGTGCGCCAACTTCCTCTGCTGCTCGCTTGCCTGCTGCTGCAGGCCTGCACACAAACGCAAAAAGGCCTTGAACAGACCCTCATGCTGGCTGTTAACGGTCCGGATGACGTCACCGTCACCGACCAGCAGGTCAATGCATTACCCTACGCCAGCCTCTATGCCCGCCTCAATGAAGGCCCGCGCATCTTCGTGGTGCTTGGCTACAACGAAGCCGGCCAGCAGAAATGGGTGACGCAGGACCAGGCGATGCTGGTGACACAGCATGGCCGGCTGGTTAAAACGCTGGGACTCCCCGACGACCTGCTTAGCGTGAGTAATCTGCAGCAGGATCCGCTGGCAGACAGCCTGCACCTCAGCAACGGGGCCAGCTGGACCCGCATCGTGCAGTGGACCGAGCAGGGCAATATCCGCGGAGGGACGGTTCGGTCCACCTTCCAGCGCGGCATCGATGAAGTGCTGACCGTGGCAGGTAATCGTATCGCCTGTCGCGTCTGGCATGAGCAGGTGAGCCTCGACAGCAGCAACCGCGAGTGGGAAAACACGTTCTGGATCGATAACAGCAGCGGCGATGTGGTGCAGGCCCATCAGATGCTGGCGGCTGACGCCTTCCCCGTAGACATCACCATTCTGAAGCCGGCGAAATCATGAAAAAAATCACTTTCCTGCTGGCCGGATTGAGCCTGCTCAGCATCCCAGGCGCACAGGCTGCTGCGCAGGTGACGGTACATGCGCCACACAATGGCGCACAGGCAGAACTGAGCCAGGTGCCCGATCTGGCGCAACTGGTCAGCCAGCCCGCCCTCCAGCAATCAATCGACTGGCGCAGCAGCGTGATTGCCGAACGCGGTGCCAGCGCCGTGGCACAGCAGCAGTATCAGCAGACGCTGGGCCAGTTACGCGCCTGGCGCGCCGACAGCAGTGGCGACCGTGCCGCCGCAATTGATGAGGTGCTCCGCCAGCTGAGCGCGATTAAGGTTACCGGCCGGCAGTTCACCTCGCTCGACCCGGACTGGGTGCGTCTGCATCCGGCCGATAATCGCCGCCTTGAAGGCAGCTACGATCTCTATCTGCAAACCCGGTCTGATTCGGTGTTACTGCTCGGCGCCCTGAGCGGCGCGGGCAAGGTCAGCTGGCAACCGGGCCGGTCGGTGCGCGAGTATCTGGCCGATCACCCACGCCTTTCCGGCGCGGAACGAAATTTTGCAACGGTTATCGCCCCCTCAGGTGCCACGCAACAGGTGCCGATTGCGTACTGGAACCACCGTCATGCTGAGGTGGAGCCGGGCAGCATTATCTGGCTGGGCTTCTCATCATGGAGCCTGCCAGGCGCCTATGACGACCTGAATAATCGCATCCTTTCCGTTCTGACTCACCGGATACCAGACTGATGAAAAAACGTTATCTCTTCAGCCTGTTGGCTGTTTCTGTGGCGACAGCCTGTCAGGTCGAGGCTGAAACCTGGCCCGCGCCGGTGGGTCCTTCCCAATCCGATTTCGGTGGTGTTGGCCTGATGCAGGTGCCGACAGCGCGCATGGCCAGAGAAGGCGAGTTCAGCCTTAACGCGCGCGACAACGATCAGTACCGCTATTACTCCGCGTCGCTGCAGCTGTTCCCGTGGCTGGAAACCACCGTGCGCTATACCGATGTGCGTACCCGCCGGTACAGCGCCGTGTCAGACTTCAGTGGCAATCAGAGCTACAAAGATAAAGCCTTCGATCTGAAACTGCGTCTGTGGCAGGAAGGTTTCTGGCTGCCGGAAGTGGCGCTGGGCACCCGCGATCTTGGCGGTACCGGGCTGTTCGACAGCGAATATCTGGTCGCCAGCAAAGCCTGGGGCCCGTTTGACTTCACGCTCGGCCTCGGCTGGGGCTATCTCGGCAACAGCGGCACGGTTAAAAACCCGTTCTGTTCCTACAGCGACAGCTACTGTCAGCGTCCGCGGGTTGGCGAAGCGGGCTCGATCAATGGCTCACAGATGTTCCATGGCCCAACGGCCCTGTTTGGCGGCGTCGAGTATCAGACGCCGTGGCAGCCGCTGCGGCTTAAGATGGAATATGAAGGCAACGATTATCAGGATGATTTCGCCGGTCGGCTGACGCAGAGCAGCAAGGTTAACGTCGGAGCCATCTACCGCGTAACCGACTGGGCAGACATCAATGCCAGCTACGAGCGCGGCAATACCTTTATGTTTGGTGTCACCATCCGCACCAACTTTAACGATCTGCGTCAGGCGCACATCGACAGCGAGAAACCGGCATATAACCCGCAGCCTCAGCCGAAGCTGCTGGAGCCGACGGTGGTCGGTAATCAGCTGACTGACCTGAAGTACAATGCCGGACTCGACGGTCCACGTATTCAGACTAAAGGCCACACGCTGTATGTGTCGGGCGAGCAGACCAAATATCGCGACACCCAGGAAGGGGTCGATCGCGCTAACCGCATCGTCATGAATCATCTGCCGGCGGACATTGATACCATCAGCGTTACCGAGTCCCGCTTCAATATGCCGCAGGTCACCACCGTGACGCCGGTCGCCAGCCTGCACAATACCCTGGCGGGCTATCCGCTGGGTCACGAGCAGCCGCTGCAGCAGACGCGTGAAAATCCGATTGATCCGGGTCAGACTGAGCAGGGAATGTTTATTCGTAAAGATCGCCTGAACTACAGTCTGTCACCGGTGCTTAATCAGTCGGTGGGCGGCCCGGAAAGCTTCTACATGTATCAGGTTGGCGTGATGGGTAACGTCGATTACTGGCTGACCGATCACCTGCTGGTGGGCGGTAGCCTGTTCGGCAACCTCGCTAATAACTATGACAAGTTCAACTACAACGGCGCGCCGGCGGACTCCAGCCTGCCCCGCGTGCGGACCCATATCCGCGACTACGTTGAGAACAACGTCTACGTTAACGATCTGCAGGCTAACTATATGGGCCACCTCGGCAATGGCTTCTACGGTCAGCTGTATGGCGGTTATCTCGAAACCATGTATGGCGGCGTGGGCGGCGAGCTGCTCTATCGTCCGGTCGATGCTAACTGGGCGGTGGGCGTTGATGCCAACTATGTCCGGCAGCGTGACTGGGAAAACATGATGCAGTTTACCCGTTACAACGCTTCCACCGGCAATCTGACCGCCTACTGGCGTCCGTGGTTTATGCAGGACGTGCTGGTCAAAACCAGCGTCGGTCAGTATCTGGCGAAAGATAAGGGCGTGACGGTAGACGTGTCGAAGCGCTTTGACAGCGGCGTGATGGTGGGTGTTTATGCCACCAAAACCAACGTGTCGTCTGAAGAGTATGGCGAAGGTGACTTCACCAAAGGGTTCTACATCTCGATTCCGATGGATCTGTTCACCGTTACCCCAACCCGCGGTCGTGCGCAGGTCAACTGGGTGCCGCTGACGCGTGACGGCGGTCAGATGCTGGGCCGTAAGTACCAGCTGTATGATCTGACGTCGGATCGCGACGCTCGCTTTAACTAAACAGAGGCGGCCTCCGGGCCGCTTCATGTGGCTGCCAGACGTAAAGCGATGGGAGCATACGCCTGAAGTAAAGCATAGCGGGCCAGGGATGGCCGCGCTGAGCCTGCCAGGGAGGGCGTTGTGGCGTCTTTGCGAAAAACATATGCTCCCTGAGCCTGCTTAGGGAACCCGGTCAGATCGGAAAGAGGCTAATGCCAATCCCTGGCCGCTCGGCCCGCGCCATCCATGGCTCGGGACGCTTTCCTCCTCTGCCCGGGTTCCCTGCGCGTTGAGTTTATTCCTTGCGACCCGATTCACCCGAATTTCGGTTTGTCAGTAGTCTTAAGCGGCCATCAGGCCGCTTTTTTGTTTAGTCCGCGTCGTAGCCGAGATTTGGTGCCAGCCAGCGCTCACTGTCATGGTAAAAATGAAGTTATTGCTCAGACCGAAAAGTAAAACGCCCTGAAATGGCATGCTGACTGGATCAAGCTTAAATTCAAAACATTCACACCCGCTTTTATTTTTGGTGGTGGCAACTATCGAACATTCCCTGCTTCGCTATCATCAGACATATTTCATTACCCAGCGGACTGTTCTAATCTGCTAACTAGGTTCGTAAACATGCGCTTTTATCCTTATTGTCTGGTGTTATGATCTCTTATACTCATCGGATACGCTGACAAGCTGGGAAATTAACAGGTACATTTAAATACTAGCGAATTATTCGCGTTAGCGAGAAATTTGTGACTACTCCTGTATATTTTGCATTTCTGGCTAACAGGTGGAAATATCTATGAAGCTCTCATTGATTTTTCCCACCGGGATGTTAATTATATGTTACCGAAAGTTCATGTCGTCAACTCATCTCAGGGAAGTTTTTTAACTTTCGGGAATGATGCTATTTCTCAACATCTTTTCACTCATGGCAATTGGGAAAGCTGGTTGGTTCCAATCACTAATGAATTCATTCAGGGTTTCATTGCTCCTGTCGTTTTTGATCTGGGTGCAAACCTTGGAGCTTATACTGTCCCTATAGCACTACAGGTTGAAAAACAAAAAGGCCAGGTTTACGCGTTTGAGCCACAAAAAACCATTTATTATCAATTGTGTGGTAATATTTTCCTTAACCGACTGGATAATGTTACCGCGCTTAATTACGCCGTTGGTCATCATTCCTGTTTTATAGACATTGCAGTACCTGATTACCATAAAACGCATAATATTGGCGCGTTTTCTATGGATGAACAGTTCCGTACTGAGTTAGGCACTCAAGCATCCATGAGTAATGAAAAAGATAGCATACAACTGGTGAAGTTAGACGATATTATCCCCGATAACAAAGTCCGCTTCCTTAAAATTGATGTGGAAGGGTTAGAAATTGATGTGCTGAGAGGCGCATTAAACTTTCTGGAACAGAATAATTTCCCACCTTTTTCTTTTGAAGCCTGGAGTCTCCCATGGTTTAGCGAAAAAAGGCGTGAGTTGCTAACATTTATTTTGCAATTGGGTTACCAGATTGAACACATCCAGATGGATGATTATGTGGCTCACCATCCTGCAAATGAGGCTAAAGTCGAGTTTGTGCGCGACCAAAAAAAATGTTTACAGAAAATACATCGAATCGGATAAGAACCCTTCAGCTTTATTATCAGATTGTTATCTTACCTATGGGGTTGTTGTTCTGGCCCTCTGGCAGCCATATTGCATCGAGTGTGTTCTCAGCTAATTGCTCTGAAACTCTTCTTTAAAAATGAGAATAATTCGAAGAACTGTTTTCTGCCTGGCTGATGGATGAACCGCCATTTAATAACCCTCCGTATTATTGAAACAGAAAAAATGCATATATTTCTCTTCCAGAAGTAACGTTTTAGGTTGTTGTTTCTACCTTATGGGACATAGTCGATGACTGAATTTTTACGTATCAAGGGAATGCACCAATTCTATCGGGATGTTTTTACCCGAGATATTTATCTACCCGAAGCGGATATTATGCCAGAACATGTTGTGGCAAAGATCCTCAGTGGCAAATTTACTATTTCTGACGAGCAACCTGAAACCATCATTCATGCATTTGATACCGGACTCGACGTGAAAAAAGATGGCGCACTAAAAAAAATGCTTTGCGCTATCGCTATTGCAAATGGAGCACTTGATGAGCACAATGAAGGATACCAACGTCAACTCCCTGCCGGGTTGAGCGCCCAGGTCATTAACTACCTCAGTTCCGCTCTTGAAGCCAATAATAATATTAACTATCTGATTGCCGCAATTCAGATATTATTCCGTATTAATGAAATCAGTTCTGCAATATCTTTGATTGAGCAAAATTTTTCAGCAATCGATAAATTCGAACCGGTACTGAAAATACTTCTGCTCATTAGTTTGATGGAGCGAGACTATATCCTGGCACTGGATATGATTAAGCTGCTGGTTTCGAAAGGCGCACATCTTGTGGGAGATATGACCACGAGACTGATGATAACCTGTGGTCTTTACCAGGCTGGCGGTATGCCTGAAAAGTTTATAGATTTCCGGCCGCTCAACGATAGCGGCTATTACCTTGATTACTCAAGCTACACGTGGTTACTCAAAAAAGAATCAACAAACAAAACCACAGTGCTTATAGCTTGCGATAAGCATTATTATTTTGAGCATGCCTTGCCGTCGATATATTCGATTTACGCAACAAACCGCGATGAACTGGATGTGCATCTGCATCTCTATAACAGCGATAATGAAGTTAATGATAGTGTAATGTCACTTCGTCAACAGTTGCCTGAGTTACATATCTCTGCAAGTCTGGAAAATATCCCTGCTAATGGCGCGATGAACGTTTTTTACGCCTGTCGTCGGTTCGTTTTCCTCAGCTATGCGCTAAAAAACTTTAATACGCCAATCCTTGTTCTGGATGCAGATGTGTTGATACGCAAGCGCTGGAGCCTGCCGGAATCACCAGCCTCTACACTGCTGTTAATGAAAGGCAATTCCTCGCCATTCTGGGAGGAGGTCCTGGGTGGTCTTTTGTATGCAGAACCCAATGATGTAGCCCAGAAGTATTTTGACGTGGTAGCACATTTTATCGATGTGAACCTTAAAGCCGGCAATTACGTCTGGTTCCTGGATCAGGTAGCGCTGTCTGCGAGTTTAGATAGGCTGACGGAGAGGGAGCAGATGATGGTTTCCCGTCCGGCAAACGCCTCTCTAATCGATCTTAATCACAACAGTGATGTTTTCTGCTGGGCGGTTACGACGGTTAAAAACGCAGAAGGGCCCTATAAGCAATATAAATTATCGCTTATTGAAAAATATCAGCATTAACCATTTTCTCAAGTGCCTGCAGGCGATCGATCTCTCACCAGGCTGGTGAAAAAGATGCTATCCGATAGCGTTTGAAACGAACGTTATATACCCGATAAGGGCGCATTACGCCAAGGCCAGATAATCTGGCAAAGGAAGTGCGGTCTGTCTGACATGCTGAGGATTACACTCACGATCCCGCTAACGCTGGCCGCGATCGGCTGAACGCCTCAGACAGCGGGCAAACCCAAGTCAAGGTGAATCTGGCCGCAATAACTAAGCTGCCCAGACAACAGCGGCAAAGCAGGAAAGCGCCCCGCGCCATGAACAAAATCACGGGCGCGTTTTGAACAACGCAAAGCGTTGGTCCGGCTACGGTCGCACCTCAGGGATGAGGTGCGTAATCGTGCGGGGCGAGCGGCCAGCGACTGGCGTTAGCGTCTTTCCGATCTGACCCGCGTATCCTGCGCAGGCTCGATTTCACAGCTGACGGCGCCAGACGGTGTAACAACCTCAGGCGGCCATCAGGCCGCTTTTTTGTTTAGTCCGCGTCGTAGCCGAGATTTGGTGCCAGCCAGCGCTCGACCTCGGTCACTGACATCCCTTTACGTGCCGCATAATCCTCCACCTGATCGCGCTGAATCTGCGCCACAGCGAAGTAGCGACTGTCAGGATGGCTGAAGTACCAGCCTGATACTGCCGCGCCTGGCCACATCGCAAAGGATTCAGTCAGCTGCATGCCGGTCTGCCTTTCCACCTCCAGCAGGGTCCAGATTGCCGCTTTCTCAGTGTGCTCGGGACAGGCCGGGTAGCCTGGCGCCGGCCGTATGCCCTGATAGTTTTCGCGAATCAGCTCTTCATTACTGAGGTTTTCGTTGGGCGCGAAGCCCCAGATCACTTTACGCACGCGTTCATGCAGATATTCCGCAAAGGCTTCAGCCAGACGGTCAGCCAGCGCTTTCACCATGATCTTGTTGTAGTCGTCATGCTGACGATCGTACGCCTCCGCCAGCGCATCCTCTTCCAGTCCGCCGGTCACCGCGAAGGCACCGAGATAGTCCGCTTTGCCGCTGGATTTAGGTGCGACAAAGTCCGCCAGACAGTAGTTGGCGAAGTCGGTTTTTTCGGTCTGCTGGCGTAAGTGATGACTCACTACCAGTAGCTCACTGCGGCGCTCATCGCGATAGATCTCGATGTCATCGCCGACCCGGTTAGCCGGGAAAATACCGACCACGCCGCGCGGTTTCAGCAGCGCCTGCTGGCTTAGCTGGTCCAGCATCGCATTCGCATCGGCGAACAGACGCTGCGCCTCTTCGCCGACCACCTCATCTTCCAGGATGCGCGGATACTTACCGGCCAGCGACCAGGTCATGAAGAACGGCGTCCAGTCAATGTAGTTGCGCAGCGTTTCAATACTGGCCTCGACCTGACTGACCCCGAGACGATGCGGCACCGGCGGCGTATAGCTCTGCCAGTCAATCGAGGTGGCGTTGTCGCGGGCCGCCTGCAACGATACCGGCGGGGTGCGCGGTTTTTTACGCGCGTGCTGGATACGCACGGTTTCGTACTCTTTGCGGGTCCGCGCCACAAAATCCGCTTTCAGCGTGGCGGAAAGCAGTGACGAGACCACGCCAACGGTACGTGAGGCGTTCTGCACGTAGACCGTCGGACCGCTGTAGTTCTGCTCAATTTTGACCGCCGTATGCGCTTTAGAGGTGGTCGCGCCGCCGATCAGCAGCGGTAAAGTGAAGCCCTGACGCTCCATCTCTTTCGCCATATTGACCATCTCATCCAGCGACGGTGTAATCAGGCCCGACAGGCCAATGATGTCGGCATTCACTTCGCGGGCCGTTTTCAGGATCTTCTCGCCTGGCACCATTACGCCGAGGTCAATAATTTCGTAGTTGTTGCACTGCAGCACTACGCCAACGATGTTTTTACCAATGTCGTGAACGTCGCCTTTGACCGTGGCCAGCACGATTTTGCCGTTGCTGCGCCCCGCCTCTTTGCTGGCTTCGATAAAGGGTTCCAGATAAGCCACCGCCTGCTTCATCACCCGTGCCGATTTCACCACCTGCGGCAGGAACATTTTGCCTTCGCCAAACAGATCGCCAACCACGTTCATGCCGGACATCAGCGGGCCTTCAATCACCTCTATCGGACGCGGCACCTGCTGGCGCGCCTCTTCGGTATCCTGTTCAATGAATTCGGTGATGCCTTTGACCAGTGAATATTCCAGCCGCTTCACCACGTCCCAGCTGCGCCACTCCGCCAGCTGTTTTTCCTGAGCACCGTCGCTTTTGCCGCCACGGTATTTTTCCGCCAGATCCAGCAACCGCTCGGTCCCGTCATCACGGCGATTGAGGATCACATCTTCTACCGCGTCGCGCAGTTCCGCCGGCAGATCGTCATAAATCGCCAGCTGGCCGGCGTTGACAATGCCCATATCCATGCCGTTGCGGATGGCGTAGTAGAGGAATACCGCGTGTATCGCTTCGCGCACCGGATCGTTGCCGCGGAATGAAAACGACACGTTGGAGACGCCACCGGAGATCATCGCATGTGGCAGCTCGCGCTTGATATCTTCACAGGCACCGATGAAATCCATCGCGTAGTTGTTGTGTTCATCAATGCCGGTCGCCACCGCAAAAATGTTGGGGTCGAAGATGATATCTTCCGGCGGGAAACCGACCTGCTCCGTCAGGATGCGATAGGCGCGGCGACAAATCTCAATCTTACGGGCGCGGGTATCCGCCTGGCCCACCTCATCAAATGCCATCACTACCATCGCCGCACCGTAGCGGCGGACCTGGCGCGCATGATGAATAAAGGCCGCTTCCCCCTCTTTCATCGAGATGGAGTTAACGATGCCTTTACCCTGAATGCACTGTAACCCTTTTTCGATCACCTCCCACTTTGAGGAGTCGATCATGATTGGGACGCGGGCAATATCCGGCTCACCGGCGATCAGATTGAGGAAGCGCACCATCGCCGCTTCGGCGTCGAGCATTCCTTCATCCATATTGATGTCGATGATCTGAGCACCGCTTTCAACCTGCTGCAACGCCACTTCCAGCGCTTCGTTATATTTCTCTTCTTTAATCAGCCGCTTGAATTTTGCTGAACCGGTGACGTTGGTCCGTTCGCCGACGTTAACAAACAGCGATTCTGCGGTAATGTTGAGCGGCTCAAGACCGGCCAGACGACAGGCAACCGGGATCGTCGGCAGCTTACGCGGCGCCACGCCCTCAACGGCCGCCACCATGGCGGCGATATGCTGCGGTGTGGTCCCGCAACAGCCACCGATAATATTCAGAAAACCCGAAGTCGCCCATTCGCCAATCTGCTGCGCCATCAGCTCCGCATCCAGATCGTATTCGCCAAAGGCATTGGGTAAACCAGCATTCGGGTGCGCAGTGACGTAACCCTCGGCGATGCGCGACAGCTCCGCCACATACTGGCGCAGCTCGTCCGGGCCGAGGGCGCAGTTCAGGCCAAAGGAGAGCGGCTCAGCGTGACGCAGGGAGTTGTAAAAGGCCTCGGTGGTCTGGCCGGAGAGCGTCCGACCGGAGGCATCGGTGATGGTGCCTGAAATCATCAGCGGCAGCGTCACGCCGAGCGCTTCCATCTCGGTCTGGACCGCATAGATCGCCGCTTTGGCATTCAGGGTATCGAACACCGTTTCGATCATGATGATGTCACAGCCGCCTTCCACCAGCGCCCGGGTCGATTCGCGGTAGGCGTCCACCAGCTGATTAAAAGTGACGTTACGGAAGGCGGGATCGTTTACATCGGGCGAGATCGAGCAGGTACGGTTTGTCGGCCCCAGCACGCCCGCGACGTAACGTGGGCGATCCGGCGTTTTTGCCGTCCATTCATCGGCGCAGGCACGTGCCAGCCGGGCCGCCTCGTAGTTGATCTCGGCCGATAACGCTTCCATCTGATAATCCGCCATCGCAATGGTGGTGGCGTTAAAGGTATTGGTTTCGAGAATATCGGCACCGGCGGCCAGATAGGCGTTGTGGATCTCGCGGATCACCGCTGGTTTACTCAATACCAGCAGATCGTTGTTGCCCTGAAGATCGCAGGGCCAGTCGGCAAAACGGCTGCCGCGAAAATCCTGCTCATCCAGCTTATAGCTCTGGATCATGGTGCCCATACCGCCGTCCAACACCATAATGCGTTGGGCGAGCTGCTGGTGTAGCGCTTCGATTTTATTGATCACTGTTGGCTCATCCACGTCAATCTGCTGGCTGAAATAGCTTTGAATCATTCTGTCATAAGCGGGTTAACCGACAAAGCAACCTTAGCTGAGACATTTTCAGGTCGACCGCCAACAGGTCTGACCAGAAAACCAGCGTTTGCAAAGCGCGTGATTAAAACGAAAATGATTTCCACATTCCTAAGGAGATTTGATCATGGCGACGCCTGTTCCCGTTAAGCGCGGCAAAAAACCTCGCGGCACTGCCGCCACTGCCGCACCCGCGGGCGGCCAGGTGCAATCCCTGACCCGCGGCCTGACACTGCTGGAGCTGATTGCCGATTCCCACGGCAGCGTGGCGCTGACCGAACTGGCACAGCAGGCAGGTTTGCCTAACTCCACCACTCATCGCCTGCTCAGCACCATGCAGCAGCAGGGGTTTGTCCGCCAGGTGGGCGATCTGGGGTTGTGGACCATCGGAGCACATGCCTTCGTGGTGGGCAGCAGCTTCCTGCAGAGTCGCAATCTGCTGGCGCTGGTGCATCCGGTACTGCGCAGCCTGATGGACGCCTCGGGCGAGACGGTTAATCTGGCGGTGCTGGATCTCAGCGATCATCAGGCGGTGATCATCGATCAGGTGCAGTGTACCCAGCTGATGCGCATGTCCGCACCGATTGGCGGCAAGCTGCCCATGCACGCGTCGGGAGCCGGTAAAGCGTTTCTGGCCCATCTCAGTGATGAGCAGGTCACGACGCTGCTGCATCAGAAAGGGTTGCATTACTACACGCCGAAGACCCTGATGTCGCCGCAGAGCCTGAAAGAGAATCTGGCGCAGGTGCGTAAAGCGGGCTTCTCGTTTGATGATGAAGAGCATGCGCTTGGACTGCGCTGTGTTGCAGCACCGATCTATGACGAACACGGCGAGCCGTTTGCGGCCCTCTCCATCTCCGGCCCGATCGCCAGGATGACCGACGATCGCATTACCGAACTGGGTGCGCTGGTGATCCGTGAAGCGCGTCAGGTCACGCTGGCGTACAGTGGTCGCTGACTGCCTCCGTCGCGTAGCGCACGCAGAAGCGCTGCGCCTGCCGCCAGGCAATCACCTCTTCTACGTGCCCCCCGGCAATGCGTTGTTGCTGGGCTCGCCACCAGCGGGCCTCAAAGATCTCCGGATGCAGTTCCAGCAGCAAAGCACCGATGGCAGCGTCGCTGCATAGGGCGTAGCGGAAGGTTTCCGGAAATACATCGTCCGGCCCGACGCTGTACCAGGGTTCGGCGCTGAGTTCATCCTCTTCGTAGCGCGCGGCCGGCACCTCACGAAAGTGCAGCTCCTGCATCGGCCGGATCTCATCGTAGTCGTAAAACACCACCCGGCCATGGCGGGTTATGCCGAAGTTTTTAAACAGCATGTCGCCCGGGAAGATATTCGCTGCCGCCAGCTGCCGGATGGCATTGCCATACTCCTCAATCGCCTGACGCCGTTGTCCGGCGCTGGCCTGCGCCAGATAGAGGTTAAGCGGCTGCATGCGGCGCTCGAGCCACAGATGGCGAATGATCAGCCGGTCACCTTCAATCTTCAGCTTCTCCGCCGCGCCGGCATTAAGCTCGGCCAGCAGTTCAGGCGAGATACGCGCCAGCGGCAGCGCGAACTGCTCAAACTCCTGAGTATCCGCCATTCGTCCGACGCGATCGTGCTCTTTAACCTGTTGATAGCAGGCGCGCACCTGGGCCTCCGTTACCTCTTTTTGCGGCGCGAAGCGATCTTTAATCACCTTAAACACCCGATCAAAGCCAGGCAGCGTGAAAACCAGCATCACCATGCCGCGAATACCAGGTGCGATCTCAAATTCAGCTTCACTCTGTTCCAGCGCCTGCAGATATTCGCGGTAACTTTCGGTCTTGCCATGCTTCTGGCAGCCAATCGCCATATAACGTTCTGCCAGCGTTTTGCCTGGCAGAATCGGCTGCAGCCACGCCACCAGCGCTGCGGGCATCGGCGCATAAACCATGAAATACGCGCGGGCGAAACCAAACACAATACTGGCGTCATCCACATCGGTCAGACAGGTATCGATCCACAGTTCGCCCGTCGCGCTGCGCTGAATCGGCAACAGACAGGGATGGATGGCATCCGGCAGGTGCAGACGCGCCACCAGCCATGCAGTTTTATTGCGATAAAACAGTTCGCAACTGACCTCAAGCCAGCCCTGCTCCAGCTGCGGAAACTGCGTCTGCAGGTGGCGCACAATCCAGCCGATATCACGTTCGCGATGCTGCCATGGCAAGGTTAACGGTAAATCACGCAGCACCTGTCCGATCAACGCCTGCCAGCCCTGCTGTGGCTGATAGCCGCGCGCCAGCGGCCGCGACGGACTTATCTGCGCTGACGGTGACTGCGAACTGAAGATAAACAGCCGTTCCGGCTGCAGATCGGCATGACCGTGCAGCCGACAGTAAACCGAATTGAAAAAGCTCTCGGCAATTTCATAACGCGGATAGCCAGGCAATAAGCTTTCATACTGGCCCTTTACCCGTAGCCAGAACGCCTCATCCCAGCAGGCTGCGCCGTTCAGCACCCGCAGCTGATCGGCGACCAGACCGACATGATGATCGTAGAGATGGATTCTTGCTTTCATGGCCTGCTGCACCGCCTGCCATTCAGCCTGTTCAAAGCGCTGCTGGGCCCCGGCCGTGATGTCGAGAAAGCGGCCATATTGTGCGTCGAAGCCCTGCAGGATGGTGTGCGCAATCAGCGATTCGCGTGGCGGCATAATCAGCTCCGATAAAAGCCCGCCGGCAACCAGCCGGGCGGGAGGCTGTCAGGGATTTCCTCAGAACTGGTGCTCTTCGGTCGAACCGGTCAGCGCCGTTACCGACGATTTACCGCCCTGGATGGTGGTGGTGACCCGATCAAAATAGCCGGTGCCCACTTCCTGCTGATGCGATGAGAAGCTGTAACCGCGATCGCGCGCGGCAAATTCAGGCTGCTGCACTTTCTCAACGTAGTGGCGCATGCCCTCGCCCTGCGCATAGGCGTGAGCCAGGTCAAACATGTTGAACCACATGCTGTGAATCCCGGCCAGCGTGATGAACTGGAAGCGATAGCCCATCTCGCTGAGCGCCTGCTGAAACTGTGCGATGGTGCGATCGTCGAGATTTTTTTTCCAGTTGAACGATGGCGAACAGTTATAGGCCAGCAATTTACCGGGATAGCGGGCGTGGATGGCATCGGCAAAACGCTGCGCCATGGCCAGATCGGGCGTCGAGGTCTCACACCACAGAATGTCAGCGTAAGGGGCATAGGCCAGACCGCGGCTGATCGCCTGCTCGATACCGGCATTGGTGCGGAAGAACCCCTCTGCGGTGCGGTCGCCACTGATGAAAGGACGATCGTATTCATCGCAGTCGGAGGTAATTAAATCGGCCGCATCGGCATCGGTGCGCGCCAGCAGCAGCGTGGGTACACCCATGACATCGGCCGCCAGTCGGGCAGCCACCAGTTTTTGTATCGCTTCCTGCGTCGGTACCAGTACTTTACCGCCCATATGACCGCATTTTTTCACCGCCGCCAGCTGATCTTCAAAATGGACAGCCGCCGCTCCCGCCTGAATCATCGCCTTCATCAGCTCAAACGCATTCAGCACGCCGCCGAAGCCCGCCTCGGCATCGGCAACGATCGGCAGAAAGAAGTCGGTATAGCGACTGTCACCCGCTTCAATCCCGCTGGACCACTGAATCTGGTCGGCGCGCTGAAAGGTCTGATTGATGCGCGTCACCACTTCAGGTACCGAGTTAACCGGATAGAGCGACTGATCGGGGTACATCTGTCCCGCCACGTTGGCGTCGGCAGCCACCTGCCAGCCAGAGAGATAGATCGCCTCGATACCGGCCTTTGCCTGCTGTAATGCCTGCCCGCCGCTTAACGCGCCCAGACTATTGATGTAACCCTTCTTCGCGTCTCCGTTGAGCAGCGCCCACAGTTTTTCCGCACCGCGCTGGGCCAGAGTGCAGGCGGGCTGTACCGAGCCGCGCAAATTTACCACCTCTGCCGCACTGTAAGGACGGGTGATGCCTTCCCAGCGCGGGTGCTGCCAGTGCTGCTCGAGTTGCTGAATTTGTTGAGTTCGTGTCATGGCAATGTCTCCAGGAGTCAGGGGATCAGGCGGTAGCCCGGCAGAGTAAGGAATGAGACCAGCTCGCGTTCGGTGGTGATTTGCGCCATTAGCTGTGCCGCTTCGCCATAGCGACCGGCACTGAACCGGGCTTCGCCCAGGCTCTGCTGCAACAGATGGAGTTCTTCGTTCAGCCAGCGCAGGAACAGTTCAGCGGTGACCTGCTGACCACTGCTCAGGGTTTGCTGATGACGTATCCATTGCCAGATTGAGGTGCGGGCAATCTCGGCCGTGGCGGCATCTTCCATCAGGCCATCAATCGGCACGCAGCCGTTGCCGCTGATCCAGGCTTCAAGGTATTGCAGTGCTACGCGAATATTGGCGCGCATACCCGCTTCAGTGCGTTCACCGCTGCAGGGCGCCAGCAGCGTGGTCGCGTCGATCGGCGCATCCTCTTCCCGTGTGACTGATAGCTGGTTAGGCCGGTTGCCCAGCACCGCATCAAATACTGCCATCGCGGTGTCCGCCAGCCCGGGATGGGCGATCCAGGTGCCATCATGACCGTTGTTCGCTTCGCGCTGTTTATCTTCTGTAACGCGTTGCAGTACCCAGGCATTACGCGCCGGATCTTTACTCGGGATCAGCGCTGACATGCCACCCATCGCAAACGCGCCGCGCCGATGACAGGTTTTGATCAGCAGGCGTGAATAGGCGTCCAGAAAAGGCTGAGACATAGTGACGGACTGGCGATCCGGCAGTACCCGATCCGCATGCTGTTTCAGCGTTTTGATATAGCTGAAGATGTAGTCCCAGCGCCCACAGTTAAGGCCAACGATGTGATCGCGCAGATTCCACAAGATCTCATCCATCTGGAAGACCGCCGGCAGGGTTTCTATCAGTACCGTGGCTTTGATGGTGCCGCGCGGCAGATCGAATCGATCCTCGCTGAAGCTGAAGATCTCACGCCACCAGGCGACCTCCTGCCAGCTTTCGGTTTTGGGCAGATAGAAATAGGGGCCGCTGCCCTTCGCCAGCAACGGGCGAACGTTGTGAAAGAAATAGAGCGCGAAATCAAATAGCCCGGCGGGAATCGGATTGCCCTGCCAGCTGACGTGTTTTTCCGACAGGTGCAGGCCACGCACCCGACACATCAGCACGGCGGGATCGGCACGCTGCTGGTAAATTTTGCCGGCGTCGCTGGTATAGCTCAAAGTGCCCTGTACCGCTTCACGCAGGGTCAGCTGCCCCTCAATCAGCTTATTCCACTCCGGTGACAGTGAGTCCTCAAAATCCGCCATAAACACTTTTACGTTCGCATTCAGGGCGTTAATAACCATTTTGCGATCCGGCGGACCGGTGATCTCGACCCGTCGATCCTGCAAATCTTTTGGAATCGAACGGATCGCCCAATTACTTGCTCGAATGGAAGCTGTTTCCATATCGAAGTCGGGCAGATAACCCTGATCGTACTGTTGCTGTCGCAGCTGGCGGGCCGTCAGTAACGCGTCGCGCTGTGAGGCAAAGCGCGTAACCAGCGCATCTAAAAACAGAATCGCCTCGGCAGTCAGCAGCTGCTGTTCGGCGTGGTTAAAGGGCTGGCTGAAGGTCAGAGTATGGCTGATCACAGAATCTGTCATGCTGGCGCTCTCCTGTATTCAGAGGATCGAATAACGCGGATCCCCGGATCGACTGTTTTATGAACTACAGGATCAGAGCATATGCATTTAATTTTCTAAATCAAAAACTATTTCCATTTTATTATAATTATCTATCTATCTTTTTGTTTTTAATGAATTTAAAGTTTTGTTATTAAAGGGAACAGCTTTCATCAAAAATTTCAGGCGAAAAAAAACCGTGTCGCCATCGGCTGACACGGTTCATTTGAGGTAGATTCTGGCACTATTCGAGGGTCGGATTCATGTGGCGTAAATCAAACGGTGTGATCTGATAGACGTAATAGTTAAGCCAGTTGGAGAACAGCAGATTGCCATGACTACGCCAGGCGGCACGCGGCGGCAGTGCCGGATTATCCTGTGGGAAGTAGTTATACGGCACCTCAGGATTCAGGCCGGCTTCATAATCACGGTGATATTCACCCGATAAGGTCAACGCATCGTATTCAGGGTGACCGGTAACGAACACCAGTCGTTTGTCTTTACTCGCCATCAGGTAGGCACCGGTTTGTTCCGATTCAGCAAATAATTCCAGATCGGTATAATCGGTAATTAATTGCGTCGGGAAATCAGCGTAACGTGAATGCGGCGCCAGGAAATTATCATCAAATCCGCGGGTCAGTAAGGCATGCGGATGCAATATCTGATGCTCAAAGACACCAGATAGCTTGTTATGTCGGGTCTGCTTAGGAATGCCATACAAAATATTAAGCGCCGCCTGCACTGCCCAACAGACAAACAGCGTTGAGGTAACATGCTCTTTGGCCCAGTGCAGCACGCGCTGGATCTGTGGCCAGTACGCCACATCATTAAAATCGACCAGTCCCAGCGGGGCACCTGTCACGATTAAGCCATCAAAGTTGTCGTGCTGGATATCTTCAAAATTGCAGTAGAAGTTATTGAGGTGCTCAGTCGGCGTGTTACGTGACTCCCGGCTGTCGATGCGTAACAGCTGGATATCGATCTGTAACGGCGAGTTTGAGAGCAGGCGCAGGAACTGATTTTCCGTTTCGATCTTTTTCGGCATCAGATTTAGTACCAACACTTTAAGCGGACGGATCTCCTGAACACTGGCGCGTGACGAGGTCATCACAAAGACATTCTCGTTACGCAAAAAACTCACTGCCGGTAATTCGTCGGGAACCCTGATTGGCATAGCCTGCTCACCTCTTACAACCATATAAACGTTTAGACATCTGGATGCCCAACATTAGCCTGGTGGCCATGTAATGTCGAGGTTTCATGCAGAAAATGAAAATGTTTCAGTTTAAAAGGGCAAATAGCAGACGGGTGTTGCAGGGGGAATTTCAGGATCTCAGCGAAAATTTCAGCGATCTGCGGACGTAAAAAAGCCCCGCACTTCCGTGCGGGGCTTCTTCACTCGTTTGATGCCTGGCAGTTCCCTACTCTCGCATGGGGAGACCCCACACTACCATCGGCGCTACGGCGTTTCACTTCTGAGTTCGGCATGGGGTCAGGTGGGACCACCGCGCTACAGCCGCCAGGCAAATCTTGGTGCACGGAACGAATCTTTTACGTCATGGCCGTGCGCCATGCCGCAGAATCCTTCGTTCCCGCTAATTTTTATCCGTCACAAGCTGAAAATCTGTCCCTCAAAAACGCCTCTGGCGTTGTAAGGTTAAGCCTCACGGGTCATTAGTACCGGTTAGCTCAACGCATCGCTGCGCTTACACATCCGGCCTATCAACGTCGTCGTCTTCAACGTCCCTTCAGGACCCTTAAAGGGTCAGGGAGAACTCATCTCGGGGCAAGTTTCGTGCTTAGATGCTTTCAGCACTTATCTTTTCCGCACTTAGCTACCGGGCAATGCCATTGGCATGACAACCCGAACACCAGTGGTGCGTTCACTCCGGTCCTCTCGTACTAGGAGCAACCCCCCTCAATTCTCCAGCGCCCACGGCAGATAGGGACCGAACTGTCTCACGACGTTCTAAACCCAGCTCGCGTACCACTTTAAACGGCGAACAGCCGTACCCTTGGGACCTACTTCAGCCCCAGGATGTGATGAGCCGACATCGAGGTGCCAAACACCGCCGTCGATATGAACTCTTGGGCGGTATCAGCCTGTTATCCCCGGAGTACCTTTTATCCGTTGAGCGATGGCCCTTCCATTCAGAACCACCGGATCACTATGACCTGCTTTCGCACCTGCTCGAGCCGTCACTCTCGCAGTCAAGCCAGCTTATGCCATTGCACTAACCTCACGATGTCCGACCGTGATTAGCTGACCTTCGTGCTCCTCCGTTACGCTTTAGGAGGAGACCGCCCCAGTCAAACTACCCACCAGACACTGTCCGCACCCCGGATCACGGGGCCACGTTAGAACATCAAACATTAAAGGGTGGTATTTCAAGGTTGGCTCCACGCGGACTGGCGTCCGCGCTTCAAAGCCTCCCACCTATCCTACACATCAAGGCTCAATGTTCAGTGTCAAGCTGTAGTAAAGGTTCACGGGGTCTTTCCGTCTTGCCGCGGGTACACTGCATCTTCACAGCGAGTTCAATTTCACTGAGTCTCGGGTGGAGACAGCCTGGCCATCATTACGCCATTCGTGCAGGTCGGAACTTACCCGACAAGGAATTTCGCTACCTTAGGACCGTTATAGTTACGGCCGCCGTTTACCGGGGCTTCGATCAAGAGCTTCTCCTTGCGGATAACCCCATCAATTAACCTTCCGGCACCGGGCAGGCGTCACACCGTATACGTCCACTTTCGTGTTTGCACAGTGCTGTGTTTTTAATAAACAGTTGCAGCCAGCTGGTATCTTCGACTGGCTTCGGCTCGGGGAGCAGGTCCCTCCACCTACGCGCCAGCGTGCCTTCTCCCGAAGTTACGGCACCATTTTGCCTAGTTCCTTCACCCGAGTTCTCTCAAGCGCCTTGGTATTCTCTACCTGACCACCTGTGTCGGTTTGGGGTACGATTTTGTGTTACCTGATGCTTAGAGGCTTTTCCTGGAAGCAGGGCATTTATCACTTCAGCACCGTAGTGCCTCGTCGTCACGCCTCAGTGTAAAGTGAACCGGATTTGCCTGGAACACACACCTACACGCTTAAACCGGGACAACCGTCGCCCGGCTGATATAGCCTTCTCCGTCCCCCCTTCGCAGTAACACCAAGTACAGGAATATTAACCTGTTTCCCATCGACTACGCCTTTCGGCCTCGCCTTAGGGGTCGACTCACCCTGCTCCGATTAACGTTGAACAGGAACCCTTGGTCTTCCGGCGAGCGGGCTTTTCACCCGCTTTATCGTTACTTATGTCAGCATTCGCACTTCTGATACCTCCAGCATGCCTCACAGCACACCTTCGACGGCTTACAGAACGCTCCCCTACCCAACAACACATAAGTGTCGCTGCCGCAGCTTCGGTGCATGGTTTAGCCCCGTTACATCTTCCGCGCAGGCCGACTCGACCAGTGAGCTATTACGCTTTCTTTAAATGATGGCTGCTTCTAAGCCAACATCCTGGCTGTCTGTGCCTTCCCACATCGTTTCCCACTTAACCATGACTTTGGGACCTTAGCTGGCGGTCTGGGTTGTTTCCCTCTTCACGACGGACGTTAGCACCCGCCGTGTGTCTCCCGTGATAACATTCTTCGGTATTCGCAGTTTGCATCGGGTTGGTAAGCCGGGATGGCCCCCTAGCCGAAACAGTGCTCTACCCCCGAAGATGAGTTCACGAGGCGCTACCTAAATAGCTTTCGGGGAGAACCAGCTATCTCCCGGTTTGATTGGCCTTTCACCCCCAGCCACAGGTCATCCGCTAATTTTTCAACATTAGTCGGTTCGGTCCTCCAGTTAGTGTTACCCAACCTTCAACCTGCCCATGGCTAGATCACCGGGTTTCGGGTCTATACCCTGCAACTTAACGCCCAGTTAAGACTCGGTTTCCCTGCGGCTCCCCTATACGGTTAACCTTGCTACAGAATATAAGTCGCTGACCCATTATACAAAAGGTACGCAGTCACCCCCATAAAGAAGGCTCCCACTGCTTGTACGTACACGGTTTCAGGTTCTGTTTCACTCCCCTCGCCGGGGTTCTTTTCGCCTTTCCCTCACGGTACTGGTTCACTATCGGTCAGTCAGGAGTATTTAGCCTTGGAGGATGGTCCCCCCATATTCAGACAGGATACCACGTGTCCCGCCTTACTCATCGAGCTCACAGCCTGTGTGTTTTTGTGTACGGGAGTATCACCCTGTACCCTGCGACTTTCCAGACGCTTCCACTAACACACAAGCTGATTCAGGCTCTGGGCTGCTCCCCGTTCGCTCGCCGCTACTGGGGGAATCTCGGTTGATTTCTTTTCCTCGGGGTACTTAGATGTTTCAGTTCCCCCGGTTCGCCTTGCAGCACTATGTATTCATGCTGCAATGATGCACTGAGTGCACCGGGTTTCCCCATTCGGACATCGACGGCTGTAGCGGTTCATATCACCTTACCGTCGCTTTACGCAGATTAGCACGTCCTTCATCGCCTCTGACTGCCAGGGCATCCACCGTGTACGCTTAGTCGCTTAACCTCACAACCCACAGGCGTTTTTCAACGCTGCGTGTTGCAAGCATTTGAGAGACTCGAACGCATCGCCTTGTTATTCCTTATTACGGAGGAATAACGCGCTGCGTCGTTTCAATTTTCAGCTTGTTCCGGATTGTTAAAGAGCAATATCTTAAACATGACTCGTAAGTCATCTTTAAGATATGTGGGCAACACCTTTCACCTGTCACCAAGCAAGTGGCGTCCCCTAGGGGATTCGAACCCCTGTTGCCGCCGTGAAAGGGCGGAGTCCTAACCGCTAGACGAAGGGGACACAAAGGTGTCACGACTTCGCAGCCGTCTTGCTCATTACTTTTCTATCAGACAATCTGTGTGAGCACTTCGCGGGAAGGTATCTTCAGGTAAGGAGGTGATCCAACCGCAGGTTCCCCTACGGTTACCTTGTTACGACTTCACCCCAGTCATGAATCACAAAGTGGTAAGCGCCCTCCCGAAGGTTAAGCTACCTACTTCTTTTGCAACCCACTCCCATGGTGTGACGGGCGGTGTGTACAAGGCCCGGGAACGTATTCACCGTGGCATTCTGATCCACGATTACTAGCGATTCCGACTTCACGGAGTCGAGTTGCAGACTCCGATCCGGACTACGACGCACTTTGTGAGGTCCGCTTGCTCTCGCGAGGTCGCTTCTCTTTGTATGCGCCATTGTAGCACGTGTGTAGCCCTACTCGTAAGGGCCATGATGACTTGACGTCATCCCCACCTTCCTCCGGTTTATCACCGGCAGTCTCCTTTGAGTTCCCGACCGAATCGCTGGCAACAAAGGATAAGGGTTGCGCTCGTTGCGGGACTTAACCCAACATTTCACAACACGAGCTGACGACAGCCATGCAGCACCTGTCTCAGCGTTCCCGAAGGCACCAAGGCATCTCTGCCAAGTTCGCTGGATGTCAAGAGTAGGTAAGGTTCTTCGCGTTGCATCGAATTAAACCACATGCTCCACCGCTTGTGCGGGCCCCCGTCAATTCATTTGAGTTTTAACCTTGCGGCCGTACTCCCCAGGCGGTCGACTTAACGCGTTAGCTCCGGAAGCCACTCCTCAAGGGAACAACCTCCAAGTCGACATCGTTTACGGCGTGGACTACCAGGGTATCTAATCCTGTTTGCTCCCCACGCTTTCGCACCTGAGCGTCAGTCTTCGTCCAGGGGGCCGCCTTCGCCACCGGTATTCCTCCAGATCTCTACGCATTTCACCGCTACACCTGGAATTCTACCCCCCTCTACGAGACTCAAGCCTGCCAGTTTCAAATGCAGTTCCCAGGTTAAGCCCGGGGATTTCACATCTGACTTAACAGACCGCCTGCGTGCGCTTTACGCCCAGTAATTCCGATTAACGCTTGCACCCTCCGTATTACCGCGGCTGCTGGCACGGAGTTAGCCGGTGCTTCTTCTGCGGGTAACGTCAATCGACGCGGTTATTAACCGCATCGCCTTCCTCCCCGCTGAAAGTACTTTACAACCCGAAGGCCTTCTTCATACACGCGGCATGGCTGCATCAGGCTTGCGCCCATTGTGCAATATTCCCCACTGCTGCCTCCCGTAGGAGTCTGGACCGTGTCTCAGTTCCAGTGTGGCTGGTCATCCTCTCAGACCAGCTAGGGATCGTCGCCTAGGTGGGCCATTACCCCGCCTACTAGCTAATCCCATCTGGGTTCATCCGATAGTGAGAGGCCCGAAGGTCCCCCTCTTTGGTCTTGCGACGTTATGCGGTATTAGCCACCGTTTCCAGTGGTTATCCCCCTCTATCGGGCAGATCCCCAGACATTACTCACCCGTCCGCCACTCGTCACCCAAGGAGCAAGCTCCTCTGTGCTACCGTCCGACTTGCATGTGTTAGGCCTGCCGCCAGCGTTCAATCTGAGCCATGATCAAACTCTTCAATTTAAGTTTGATTTGCTTAAACAAGTTAAGCGGTGCTCATCTGTAAAACGTCATAATGAATTTCATTATGTGTTCACTCGTGAGACTTGATATTTTTTACGTCCGGAGACGCTGATATCAATCCTGCGAGTGCCCACACAGATTGTCTGATAAATTGTTAAAGAGCAGTGCGAGCAGCGGGTTAACCGTCTGTCGCGAGGTGGCGTATATTACGCTTTCCTCCTTCAGAGTCAACTTCTTTTTCAGAAGCTTTTCTCCGGCGGCGCAGTCTCCTGTGCCTTTCAACCCGGCGGCGTTAAGCCGTTGTTCCGTGTCGATGGAGGCGCATTATAGGGAGTTGTTCGGCAGGCGCAACCTGTAAATTGCATAAAAACAACCGTTCGCTGCATTCCACAGCAAAAGCCCCTGTTATACGCAGTTACGCACAAACTTATCCACATTCATCGGGCACAGCGAATTTAGGCGAGCATCACGCAAACGTTTTCGCTACAATGCCCGGCGACGTAACGGATGCCCCTTTTCGGGGCGTTACCTGAAGTTTTCGATCTTTTCTTCTTATATAAGCAAAGGAAGGATCGTTAAGCTTGATGTAACGCTCTTATATACGCGAAACAAAGCCAAGGGATAAAACCACCATGCAACAACGTCGTCCTGTACGCCGCGCTCTGCTCAGTGTGTCTGACAAAGCCGGTATCCTCGAATTTGCTCAGGCGCTCGCTGACCGCGGTGTCGAGCTGCTCTCCACAGGTGGCACGGCTCGCCTGCTGGCGGATGCGGGCCTGCCTGTCACTGAAGTCTCTGACTACACCGGCTTCCCGGAAATGATGGATGGACGCGTCAAAACCCTGCACCCGAAAGTGCACGGCGGCATTCTGGGCCGTCGCGGCCAGGATGATGCCATCATGGCGCAGCACGACATCAGCCCAATCGATATGGTGGTGGTAAACCTGTATCCCTTTGCCCAGACGGTGGCACGTGAGGGATGTTCGCTGGAAGATGCCGTTGAGAACATTGATATCGGCGGCCCGACTATGGTGCGCTCCGCTGCGAAGAACCATAAAGATGTGGCGATCGTAGTGAAGAGCAGCGACTATCCGGCTATCGTGGCTGAGATGGACGCGAATCAGAACGCCCTGACCCTTGAAACCCGCTTCGACCTCGCCATTAAAGCCTTCGAGCACACCGCCGCTTACGACAGCATGATCGCTAACTATTTTGGATCGCGGGTGCCGGCCTATCATGGCGAACGCGGCCAGCCAGCCGGTCGCTTCCCGCGCACCCTTAACCTGAACTTCATTAAGAAGCAGGATATGCGCTATGGCGAAAACAGCCATCAGGATGCGGCCTTCTATATAGAAGAGAATGTGGCGGAAGCGTCCGTCGCTACCGCACAGCAGGTTCAGGGCAAAGCCCTTTCTTATAACAATATTGCCGATACCGATGCGGCGCTGGAATGCGTAAAAGAGTTCAGCGAGCCGGCCTGTGTCATCGTTAAACATGCTAACCCGTGCGGCGTCGCGGTCGGTGATTCTCTGCTGACGGCCTATGAGCGTGCCTGGCAGACCGATCCGACTTCCGCATTCGGCGGCATCATCGCCTTTAACCGCGAGCTGGATGAAGCAACCGCGCAGGCCATTATCAGCCGTCAGTTTGTTGAAGTGATCATTGCGCCTGCAGTTTCCGAAGCGGCGCTGAAAATTACCGCGACCAAACAGAATGTACGGGTGCTGATCTGCGGCCAGTGGCAAAACCGGGTGGCCGCGCTGGACTTCAAACGGGTTAATGGCGGCTTACTGGTGCAGGATCGCGATCTCGGTATGGTCGATGCCAGCCAGCTGCGCGTGGTCAGCAAACGCCAGCCAACCGAGCAGGAACTGCGTGATGCACTGTTCTGCTGGAAAGTGGCGAAGTTCGTTAAGTCTAACGCCATTGTTTATGCGCGCGACAATATGACTATCGGTATCGGCGCTGGCCAGATGAGCCGCGTCTATTCCGCCAAGATTGCCGGCATCAAAGCGGGCGATGAAGGGCTGGAAGTAAAAGGCTCGGCGATGGCGTCTGACGCCTTCTTCCCGTTCCGCGACGGTATTGATGCGGCAGCGGCGGTAGGTATCAGCTGCGTAATTCAGCCTGGCGGCTCAATCCGAGATGACGAAGTGATCGCCGCAGCTGATGAACACGGCATTGCGATGATCTTTACTGATATGCGCCACTTCCGCCATTAATCGTTTGGAGAGTTACAGATGAAAATTTTAGTGATTGGCAATGGCGGACGTGAGCACGCATTAGCCTGGAAAGCCGCACAGTCTCCGCTGGCGGAAACTGTGTTTGTGGCACCGGGCAACGCCGGCACCGCATTAGAGCCAGCGCTGCAGAATGTGGCGATCGCCGCCACTGATATCCCTGCCCTGCTGGCCTTTGCACAACGCGAAGCCATCGATCTGACCATCGTCGGCCCTGAGGCGCCACTGGTGGCGGGCGTGGTCGATGCATTTCGCGCTGCCGGCCTGAACATTTTTGGCCCGACGCAGGCTGCCGCTCAGCTGGAAGGCTCTAAAGCCTTCACCAAAGATTTCCTTGCCCGCCATCAGATCCCGAGTGCGGAATACCAGAACTTCACCGAGGTTGAACCTGCGCTGGCCTATCTGCGTGAGAAAGGCGCACCGATCGTCATTAAGGCTGACGGTCTGGCGGCGGGCAAAGGCGTGATTGTGGCGATGACGTTGCAGGAAGCAGAAGCGGCGGTTCAGGATATGCTGGCCGGCAATGCATTTGGCGATGCCGGCCACCGCATTGTGATCGAAGAGTTTCTCGACGGTGAAGAAGCCAGTTTCATCGTAATGGTCGATGGCGAGCATGTCCTGCCAATGGCCACCAGCCAGGATCACAAACGCGTCGGTGACGGCGACACCGGCCCGAACACCGGCGGTATGGGCGCCTATTCTCCGGCACCGGTGGTTACCGATGAGATCCACCAGCGGGTGATGGATCAGGTTATCTGGCCTACGGTGCGTGGCATGGCCGCTGAAGGTAACGTCTATACCGGCTTTCTCTATGCCGGCTTGATGATCGATCAATCCGGTCAGCCGAAAGTGATCGAATTTAACTGCCGCTTTGGCGATCCGGAAACCCAGCCGATCATGCTGCGTATGCAGTCGGATCTGGTCGATCTTTGCCTGGCAGCCTGTGCCGGCACGCTGGATCAGAAGACCTCTGAGTGGGATCCACGGCCGTCACTGGGCGTAGTGCTGGCGGCGGGCGGCTACCCCGGCGATTACCACCAGGGCGATCAGATTCACGGTCTGCCACTGGAAGAGGTTGAGGATGGCAAGGTATTCCACGCCGGAACCCGTCTGGAAGACGATCTGGTGCTTACTCACGGTGGCCGGGTACTGTGCGTTACCGCGCTGGGCGACGATGTGGCGGCGGCCCAACAGCGGGCTTATCAGCTGGCACAGCCGATTTCCTGGCAAGGCAGTTTCTGCCGTCGCGATATTGGCTACCGCGCTATTAACCGCAAATAAGTCAAAAGGGGCACAGTGTGCCCCTTACTCCTGCGCTTACATATCCTCTTCTTTCGGCTGCTGCGCGCAATCATCCTGCTGACTTACCCGCAACAGCTGCACCCCTTCCGGCGCTTCCAGCCATGAAACCATCAATGGCGTGGCCGATCCACGCTGCTGCTGTGCCAGCGTCCGTAAGGCATCGCTATCGAAGGCGGGCCTGACCTGCTGGCCTTCACAGCTTTCGATCAGATTGCCGCCCTGCCAGTGACCCTGCCGCAGGAATATCCGGCCGCTGAGTAGCGCGTCACTGACGTTGCGCATCCGCTGGGCATCGAACTTATACAACTCCACTGCATCCGCACTGACCGCCTCGCGCCGGCCAGCCAGCTGGCGCTGCATAAAGTTAAGGCCGCCTTGCTGGTCAAACCGTAAAGTGACGTCATCGGGATGCTCGCCTTTGACCTGACGATGAACGCTGATTAACGCCTCTTCCAGCCAGATGTAATCGGTAACTTCCCCTTCACCGCTGGCGAACGGGGTAAAAATGGTGCGGATATGGACCGACTGATGATCGTTATTCTTGCGCCAGATGCGCACGACGCCACGGTCAGCAAGATAACCACTGGCAGAGAAAGGAGGAATATCAGGTGTGGAGCTGCAACCGAAAAGCAATAAGGAGAGAGACAGGGCGGAAAAACGCTGAAGCAGCGTGGTCATGATGGCAGGCCCCTTAAACAAAAGGGGCGAATCGCCCCCTGTTTTAAAGCTTAACCGCAGTGCGACGTCTTACTTAACGGCGTCTTTCAGCGCTTTACCAGACACGAATGCCGGTACGTTTGCTGCAGCGATTTTGATCTCTTTGCCAGTCTGCGGGTTACGACCGGTACGCTCAGCGCGGTGGTTCACTTTAAAAGTACCAAAACCAACCAGTTGTACAGCATCACCATCTTTCAGAGACTCAGTGATCGCAGCCAGAGTAGATTCCAGCGCTGCCTTTGCCTGGGTTTTAGACAGGTCAGCTTTTTCTGCGATCACATCAATCAGTTGAGTCTTGTTCATAAGTTATCCTTAAAGTGTATTTATCGCTTGCTAAGCAACGAGTGCGAGGGAAAAGCCATATTCTGGCACTCTTCAGCCTGCACGCACCGATAGCCACAATTTTCAGCCCCCCAAATGTAGACCAGAGAGGGGGCCAATGTGAAGCCTCCAGGCGCGCTAATTCGGGCCTGAAGTCACGTTTTATCGCCTTACTGCTGGAAATTTATACCGATGTTACTAATTCCCGCTTCACGCAGGTCCGATCGCAGGCCTTTGATTAATTCAAGGTCACGCTCTTCGCACTCGGCGAGCAGGCGGAAAATCTCCCACTGAAGGTCCCATTCATCAATGATGGCCGGGTTTTCACGGAGCTCTTCGTCGGTCATTTCGCGTCCAGCCTGGGTCATTTCCAGCATGGCAACGGTAGTAATTGAGGTCTCGCTGACTTCAATCGCGTGCTCAAGTGTGTCGCCGCTCAGCTGCGCATGAACCACTTCGCTTAATGCCACACAGGCATCAATCGCCGGATATACGCCGTAAACCTCAAACGCATCGCCATCAGGAATGGCAGCTTCAAGTTTTTCCAGCTGGCTGTCGAAGTTTATCTTCGCATCTTTGACCGTCAGGTTTTCCCAGATAAGATCAAGAATACGGCGATAGAGTGCCGGATCGGCAAATTCGGTCTGCTCGCAGAATGCCCGATAATTCGGGTACATACGCTCGCACAGGCAGGCCATAAAAGTAAGATGCTGCCAGCTTTCCAGCTTCGCCAGACGCAGATGAACGGGATTTTGTAACATAAAGGTGGCTCTTATTCGTTTCGCTGGCGGCAGTGTAACTGCAAAAGCGCAGCACAAACAGTGTTAAAGCGCGTTTTGCCAGCGCTGGAAAGTCGGACGATTCGAGGCAACCGCATCCGCCCAGCGGGTTGGCTCCGGCAAACGGTAGCCGCGCGTGCAGTTTTCAACCCAGTGCAGCGCAGTATCAAGGCTGACACGATGCCCGGTGGCCACGAACAGCGGATTGCAACGCTGCTTGCTGCGCCACACCCAGCCGATCTGTTCGCCTTTATCCATCAGCGGCTGACGACTGCCCGGCTGCGGATCCAGTTCGGCGAAACGACCGCACAGACGGCGTTTCGCTACACCAATGGTCGGAACATCCACCAGCAGGCCAAAATGCGACGCAACGCCGAGCCGCCGGGGATGGGAGATACCGTGACCGTCGACAAACAGCAGGTCCGGTTTTTGCTCCAGCATCTGCCATGCCGCCATCAGCGCCGGGTACTCACGGAAGGAGAGAAAGCCGGGAATATAAGGCATGGTGGTCTCGATACGCGCAATGCGATGCTCCACCAGCGTTAGCGAGGGCCACTCAAGTATCACCAGCGCCGCCCGGGTGACGGCGCCTTCCTGTTCAAATCCGACGTCCGCCCCGCCAATAAAGCGTGGCGGCAATACGTCAAAGTCATCTTCACGCACCACATCAGCGGCGCGTTGCAACTGCTCAGCGCGAAGTGCGGCAATATCCATGGTTACTCCTGATGGAAAGGACGCGATAAACGGTGCACCGCCTCAACAAACACACCCGCATTTTCCGGCGGCACATCCTGATGAATACCGTGACCAAGGTTGAAAACATGACCGGTGCCGTTGCCAAAGCGCTGCAGAATCCCGGCCACTTCCTGTTCAATACGGGCCGGCGGCGCATAAAGCATAGAAGGATCCATGTTGCCCTGTAGTGCAACTTTGTCACCGACACGGCGGCGTGCATCGTCGATATCCGTGGTCCAGTCGAGGCCCAGCGCATCACAGCCGGTTTCAGCCATCGCTTCCAGCCACTGCCCGCCCCCTTTGGTAAACAGGGTAATCGGCACCCGACGACCGTCGTTCTCACGCAGCACGCTGTCGACGATTTTGTGCATGTAGTGCAGCGAGAACTCGCGGTAATCACGGCCGGTCAGGACGCCGCCCCAGGTATCAAATACCATTACTGACTGCGCGCCGGCGCGAATCTGGGCATTGAGATAAAGAATGACGCTGTCCGCCAGTTTATCCAGCATCGCATGCAGCGTGGCGGGATCGGCGTACATCATCTTTTTGATTTTGGTAAACGCTTTGCTGCTGCCGCCTTCCACCATGTAGGTTGCCAGCGTCCACGGGCTGCCGGTAAATCCGATCAGCGGCAGGTCGCCGTTCAGGCTCTTACGGATGGTGCGCACCGCGTTCATTACGTAACCCAGTTCCATTTCCGGATCGGGCACCGGCAAACGCTCTACATCTGCCCGGCAGGTTATCGGATGCGAAAAGCGCGGACCTTCGCCGGTTTCGAAATAGAGGCCCAGGCCCATCGCATCAGGGATAGTCAGGATGTCACTGAAGAGGATTGCAGCATCCAGCGGATAGCGGCGCAGCGGCTGCAGCGTCACCTCACAGGCCAGCTCAGCATTTTTACACAGCGACATAAAGTCACCCGCTTCGGCGCGCGTCGCTTTGTATTCTGGTAAATAACGTCCGGCCTGGCGCATCATCCACACTGGCGTTACATCGACTGGCTGACGTAACAGGGCACGCAAATAACGATCGTTCTTCAGTTCACTCATTTCATTACTCTCTCAATTTCAGGCGTGTAGTGTAGCACTTTCACGCTTCGGCGCGGCACAGGGCGACGGTATCTTCAATCAGGCGGCGCGCCACGGTGCCCGGTGGCGGCAGTAAAGGCAAGGCATCAAAACGGAACCAGGCCGCATCCAACAGCTCTTTGCCGTCATGTTGCAGATCGCCATTATCATATTCCGCCATAAACGCCGTCATCAGCGACTGCGGGAATGGCCACGGCTGGGAGGTGACGTAACGGACATTTTTGACGCGGATATTGCTCTCCTCCATCACTTCACGTGCCACCGCCTGTTCCAGCGTCTCGCCGACTTCGACAAATCCAGCCAGTACGGTATAAACGTTATTACGATGACGGGCGTGATTCGCCAGCAGGATCTCATCGCCACGCCGGATCGCCACGATAATGCAGGGCGCAATCTGCGGATAATATCGCTCGCGGCAATGACTGCACAGACAGGCAAACTCATGTTTGCTGTGGTGCATTTCGTGACCACAGTAGCCGCACCAGCGATGGGAACGGTAGAACTCCGCAAGCTGTACGCCGCGGCCCGCCAGCTGAAACAGTCCGACATCCAGATCGATCAGCTGCCGCACCGAGAACATGCTCTCTGCACGTGGCTCGCAAATCAGCCAGACTTTTTCCCCCTGCCACTCGCCAATTACCCGGGCTTTGGTGCCAGTCAGACCAAAATTTTCGGCGCTTCCGTGGGGTAAATCACCTTGCGGCAACCAAAGTTTCTGCTCGTGGCTGACAATCCACCATCCAGCGTCTACGCTTGAGATTTCGCATTGCATTTATTTCGTCATCCTTAGCGTCAACTCGCACGCTGAAGTCCTGATGTTAAGTGTGTAGATAAACAACTATAACTCACATGGAGTTAGATATGCTTAACCAGTTAGACGTCCTGGCCGAACGCGTAGGTGGCAGTAACGAACTGGTCGATTCGTGGCTGGAAGCCCGTCGCCAGCTGTTAGTAACCTATTATCATCTGGTCGGACTTAAACCCAATAAAGAAGCCCTGACCCGCCTCGATGAGCAGGCGCTGGATAACTTTTGTCATGGCCTGGTCGATTATCTTTCCGCCGGTCACTTTAGTATTTACGAACGCATCATCAGTGAGATGAGCGGTGACAGCCCGATGATCGCGGCAGCCCAAATCTATCCCCCGCTGGAAGCCAATACTGAACGCCTGATGCAGTTGTATGATGGCCATCTGCAGCAGGCGATCGATGACGATAACTGCATGACGTTCCAGCAGGCGCTGTCTGAAGTCGGTGAAGTGCTGGAGGCGCGCTTTACGCTGGAAGACAAGCTGATCCAGCTGGCGTGGGATAACCACCTGGCACCACCACCGGTGGCCAATGACAGCCAGATTGCTCGTCCGGCATAAGGTTAAACGCAGGTAAAGGGGTTGTGATTCAGTTGCAGCCCTTTTATGCTGAAGGGGTTCTGATGGCCGACGCCAGAAGAACCCATTTTTTTCTGTTTGAACGTTAAGGTTTTTCGTCTTCAGCGGGCGCTCTGCCAGCCGCAGCGTAAAACCGCATTCTTGTCGGAGTGCCCAGTTGGGCTGAGACCGTTAATTCGGGATCCGCGGAACCTGATCAGGTTAGAACCTGCGAAGGGAACAAGAGTAAATATTATCGGTACGCCAGTCTTTTGCACTGCCCGTGCTGTTACTCCTTCCGAACTCCGGACAAGCATCATTCCCACTTACTGGAAGATTGCTATGTCTGACTCAAAAATGACCCGTCGTGAACAGCGTGCCCTGGCGCAGGAATTTATCGATTCACTGCAAGGCGGCAGCGCATTTCCCCGTTCTGAACGCATCTGGATTACCGGCAGCCGGCAGGATATTCGCGTGCCAATGCGCGAAATCAGGCTCAGTCCGACCCCGGTCGGCGGCAGTAAAGAACAGCCGCTGTATGAGCAGAATGAGGCGGTGCCGGTCTATGACACCGCCGGTGCCTATGGCGATCCCGCTGCGCAGATTGATCTGCATCGTGGACTGACAAAGTTGCGGGCGGGCTGGATCGAAGAACGCAACGACAGCCAGCCGCTGCCACAGCGCAGTTCAGACTATACCCAGCAGCGTCTGGCGGATGATAGCCTCGATCACCTGCGCTTTGACGCGCTGCCCACGCCGCGTCGCGCCCTCGCCGGCCGTTGCGTCACGCAGCTGCATTACGCCCGTCAGGGCATCGTTACGCCGGAGATGGAGTTTATCGCCCTGCGGGAGAATATGGGCCGTGAGCGAATTCGCAGTGAGGTGTTACTGCAACAACATCCGGGCCACAGTTTTGGCGCGTATTTGCCAGATAACATCACCCCGGAGTTTGTGCGTCAGGAAGTGGCGGCAGGCCGGGCGATTATTCCCGCCAACATTAACCATCCTGAATCGGAACCGATGATTATCGGACGTAACTTTCTGGTCAAAGTGAATGCCAACATCGGCAATTCAGCGGTCAGCTCGTCGATTGAGGAGGAGGTAGAGAAACTGGTCTGGTCGACCCGCTGGGGCGCCGATACAGTGATGGATCTCTCTACTGGCCGTAATATTCATGAAACGCGCGAATGGATTTTGCGTAACAGCCCGGTGCCAATCGGCACAGTGCCGATTTATCAGGCACTGGAGAAAGTGAACGGCGTGGCCGAAGCGCTCAACTGGGCAGTATTCCGCGATACGCTGCTGGAACAGGCTGAGCAAGGCGTTGACTACTTCACCATTCATGCTGGCGTGTTGCTGCGCTACGTGCCGATGACGGCAAAACGGCTGACCGGCATTGTCTCGCGCGGCGGCTCGATCATGGCGAAATGGTGTCTGTCGCATCATCAGGAGAGCTTCCTCTATCAGCATTTCCGCGAAATCTGTGAAATCTGCGCGGCCTACGATGTCTCACTGTCGCTGGGCGATGGTTTACGCCCTGGCTCGATTCAGGATGCTAACGATGAAGCGCAGTTTGCCGAACTGCGAACGCTGGGCGAGCTGACGCAGATCGCCTGGGAATATGATGTGCAGGTGATGATTGAAGGCCCCGGCCACGTCCCGATGCATATGATCCGCCGTAATATGACAGAGCAGCTCGATGTTTGTCACCAGGCCCCCTTCTATACGCTCGGTCCTCTCACCACCGACATTGCGCCCGGCTATGACCACATTACGTCTGGTATCGGCGCCGCAATGATTGGCTGGTTCGGCTGCGCAATGCTGTGTTACGTCACCCCCAAAGAACATCTTGGTCTGCCCGATAAAGAGGATGTAAAACAGGGTCTGATCACCTACAAAATTGCTGCGCACGCCGCCGATCTCGCTAAAGGCCATCCGGGTGCGCAGATCCGGGATAATGCGATGTCAAAAGCGCGCTTTGAATTCCGTTGGGAAGATCAGTTCAATCTGGCGCTCGATCCGCATACCGCGCGCGCAATGCATGACGAAACCCTGCCTCAGGAATCCGGCAAGGTGGCCCACTTCTGTTCAATGTGCGGCCCTAAATTCTGCTCAATGAAAATCTCTCAGGAGGTGCGGGATTTTGCCGCAAGCCAGCAAGCCAGCGCGCAGCCGATTGAGGTTGGCATGGCACAGATGTCTGAACAATTTCGCAGCCGGGGTGGTGAGCTTTATCATCCGGCAGATGCCATGAAGGAGGAGTAACTATGTCCGCATTTCCTGCTACCGTGCCGCGTCTCGGCCTTTATCCGGTAGTCGATAGCGTTGAATGGATCGAACGCCTGTTAGACGCCGGCGTCCGCACCCTGCAACTGCGCATCAAAGATCAGTCGGACGAGGCGGCAGAAGCGGCCGTCGCCCAGGCCATTGCGCTGGGTAAACGTTACGATGCGCGCCTGTTCATCAATGACTACTGGCGGCTGGCGATAAAGCATCAGGCCTACGGTGTCCATCTGGGTCAGGAGGATCTGGAGGTGGCGGACCTGGCACAAATCCGCCTGGCGGGGTTACGACTCGGTATTTCCACCCATGATGATACCGAACTGGATCGTGCGCTGGCCATTCAGCCCTCTTACATCGCGCTCGGGCATATTTTTCCGACCCGCACCAAACAGATGCCGTCTGCGCCGCAGGGGCTGGCAGAACTGCAGCGACATCTGATCCGCCTGACGCATATTCCGACCGTGGCGATTGGCGGTATCTCCGTTGCGCGAGCACCCGCGGTGCTGGCGACCGGCGTGGGCGGCATTGCGGTGGTAAGCGCCATCACCGAGGCAGAGGACTGGCGTGAAGCGACGCGTACCCTGCTTGCGCTGGCTGAACCGGCGCGGCCAGCGTGCGTGTGATTGGGTAACAGCGCGCAAAAATGATTAAACCGCTGCAACGGAAGCGATAAATCAGGAATACCGCGCGCGATTATCCAGTCAGCCACTGGCGCGGTGTCAGATAGCCGTTTAGGGTGGCCTTCGTCAGGTACGGTTACCTGACCAGGGCCAGTTCCCTCCTCTTTCTGGCCCTGCTTCTTCCTTACTTAGCCACCAGCAAATCGGGCGCTAAGGCGGCAGGAAGATCATCATGCTGGCAGGCCTGCATCGCCCGTTCGACGGCTGCCCCTACCCGCGCCACCGCCTGTTCGGTTTGTTCAGTGATCGGCAAGCCGTAGTTTAAGCGCAGGCAGTTACGGTATTTACCCGCGGCGGAAAACAGTGAGCCGACGGCGATCTGAATTTTGGATTCACGCAGTTCACGATTGAGCCGAACGGCATCAAAAGGTTCCGGCAACTCAATCCACATCAGGAAACCGCCCTGCGGACGGGAGACGCAAATCCCGCAGGGGAAGTAATGGCGCACCCAGCAGCTGAAGGTTTCATAGTTGCGATGATAGATCTGCCGCATCCGCCGCAGATGGGGTTGATAATGGCCCTGACGAATAAACTCCGACACGGCATGTTGCGGTTGCGTAGCGGTAGAGCCGGTCACGATGTACTTCATATGCAGGACGCGGTCCCGGTAGCGGCCTGGTGCCACCCAGCCAACCCGTAAGCCTGGCGCCAGCGTTTTGGAAAACGAACTGCAGAGCAGGACCCGGCCATCCAGATCCAGTGCTTTGATGGTCGGCGGACGTGGATATTCCCAGGCAAGTTCACCATAGACGTCGTCTTCAATCACCGCGGCGTCAAAGCGTTGCGCCAGCGCCAGCAAGGCGCGTTTACGCGATTCCGGCATAATGAAACCCAGCGGGTTATTGCAGTTCGGAACCACCACCACCGCTTTGATTGACCACTGATCAAATGCCAGTTCCAGCGCTTCCAGACTGATGCCGGTCACCGCATCGGTAGGGATCTCAATGGCGCGAATGCCAAAGCCGCGCAGCGTCTGCATGATGCCGTGAAAGGAAGGTGACTCAACCGCGATGATATCGCCGGGCTCGCAGACCGCGCGTACTGCGACGGATAACGCTTCATGACAGCCGGTGGTGATCACAATGTCATCAGCGGTGAGCTGACAACCGCTATCGATCGCCAGACGCGCAACCTGTTGCCGCAGCGCGAGCACGCCATACAGGTTGTCATAATTAAGCAGCGCCGTTTCCTGCTTCTGGGCCTGGCGGCTAAATGCTTTCCACAGCGGCTTTAACGTCGGCTGGGTCAGATCGGGCATGCCGCTGCCAAGTTGCAGCACGTCATCTTCCAGACGGCTGTTGATCAACTCCAGCACCGCGTCCCACTGGGTGACTTCAACCGGCCGCTGCGCAGGTCGCGTCAGTGCCGGTATCGGCGGAGTCGCTTTCCGTGACGCCACAAAATAGCCTGAACGCGACTGCGGCGTGATCATCTGCTTCTCTTCCAGCAGGTGATAAGCCTGTTGTACCGTACTGATGCTCACGCCATGTTCGGCGCTCAGGCTGCGTACTGAAGGAAGACGCTCTCCGCTACGGTATAAGCCCTGTTCAATGCGCTGCGCCAGTAGCGTAGCCAGATGTTCATATCGGGTCATCGTATCCCCTCGTTGCATTTTTCAAAGCCTGAACCAGTACAGTTAGTCGTTATTATTACCATTCAGATCGCAATGACGGCAATCTGTATGTTAAATAAAAGTGATTTTTGCGTCTGTATCATACAGCGCTGGTTTACCAGAATAGTCCTCAGGCAAACCGATGAGGACAGCATGATGGGATACGATGAAAATCGCGCAGGCAAACCGTTTACCGGCACACCTTACACACTGGTGCGTTATCTGTGGCGCAGCTTCAGACGCTGGCAGTGCCGGCGTGAAACCCGCCTTATTCTGTCGAAACTCAGCGACAGCCAGCTAAAAGATATCGGCCTTAGCCGCAATGAATGGAACAAGCTGAACTGAATACAAAAAAAAACCCTGCCGAAGCAGGGTTTTTTATTACGCCAATGACGATTACTCGTCGTTGTTACCGCCGAGACCGGCGTTCAACAACTCGGCCAGGCTGGCTGAGGCTTCATCCGCAGTCACCTGCGGTGCTACCGGCACTTCGCCTGCCGCTTTGCGGCGCATACGATCCTGATGGTAAGCGTAACCGGTACCGGCCGGGATCAAACGACCCACGATGACGTTCTCTTTCAGACCGCGCAGTTCGTCGCGCTTGCCTGCTACTGCAGCTTCGGTCAGGACACGAGTGGTCTCCTGGAACGATGCAGCAGAGATGAACGATTCGGTTGCCAGTGACGCTTTGGTGATACCCAGCAGGTCACGCATGAAGGTGGCGCCAACTTTTCCGTTCGCTTCCAGATCGCGGTTAGCAATCTTGATGCGAGAGAATTCAGCCTGTTCACCTTCGAGGAAGTCTGCACTTCCTGCGCTCATGATGGTTGCTTTACGCAGCATCTGACGAACGATGACTTCGATGTGCTTATCGTTAATCTTAACGCCTTGCAGACGGTAAACTTCCTGCACTTCGTTAGTGATGTAACGGGTCACCGCATGCACGCCACGCAAGCGCAGAATGTCATGTGGAGACTCTGGGCCATCGGAAACCACGTCACCACGCTCAACACGTTCACCTTCGAACACGTTCAGCTGACGCCATTTCGGAATCATCTCTTCGTACGGCTCGCTACCATCCAGCGGAGTAATCACCAGACGACGCTTACCTTTGGTCTCTTTACCGAACGAGATAATACCGCTGATCTCGGCCAGAATAGCTGGCTCTTTCGGACGACGCGCTTCGAACAGGTCAGCAACGCGTGGCAGACCACCGGTAATATCTTTGGTACCGCCAGATTCCTGCGGTACACGCGACAGCGTGTCACCGGCGCTGATCTTAACGCCATCTTCCAGCTGAACAATCGCTTTACCTGGCAGGAAGTACTGAGCCGGCATATCGGTGCCCGGGATCAGAACATCATTGCCGTTGGCATCAACAATTTTCAGTGCTGGACGCAGATCTTTACCGCCCGCAGTACGCTCGGCGCTGTCCAGAACCACCAGCGAGGAGAGACCGGTTAAGTCATCTGTCTGACGGGTAATGGTCTGGCCATCAATCATGTCGGTGAAACGAATGAAACCGCCCACTTCGGTGATAACCGGCATGGTGTGCGGATCCCAGTTTGCGACGGTTTCGCCCGCTGCAACCTGCTCACCATCACCTTTCGCCATGGTGGCACCGTAAGGAACTTTATAGCTCTCTTTGGTACGACCAAATTCGTCGATCATTTTCAGTTCAACGTTACGCGAGGTGATCACCAGCTTGCCAGCCGAGTTAGTTACCGACTTGGCATTGGTCAGCTTGATGGTACCTTTGTTCTTCACCTGAATGCTGGATTCAGCAGCCGCACGTGATGCCGCACCACCGATGTGGAACGTACGCATCGTCAGCTGTGTACCTGGCTCACCGATGGACTGTGCCGCGATAACACCGATCGCTTCACCTTTGTTGATGATGTGACCACGTGCCAGGTCGCGACCATAGCAGTGTGCACACACACCAAAGTCGGTTTCACAACCTACTACCGAACGGACTTTCAGGCTGTCTACTGAGTTCAGTTCCAGCACGTCACACCAGTGCTCATCGAGCAGGGTGTTACGTGGAACCAGAATGTCAGCGGTGCCTGGTTTCAGCACGTCTTCTGCCGTCACACGACCCAGTACACGTTCACGCAGTGGTTCTTTAACGTCGCCACCTTCGATGACCGGCGTCATCATGATGCCTTCGTGCGTACCACAATCGTCTTCGGTAACCACCAGATCCTGTGCAACGTCAACCAGACGACGCGTCAGATAACCGGAGTTCGCCGTTTTCAGTGCGGTATCCGCCAGACCTTTACGCGCACCGTGGGTTGAGATGAAGTACTGAAGTACGTTCAACCCTTCACGGAAGTTCGCCGTGATTGGTGTTTCGATGATGGAGCCATCTGGCTTCGCCATCAGACCACGCATACCGGCCAGCTGACGAATCTGTGCAGCAGAACCACGCGCACCGGAGTCGGCCATCATAAAGATGCTGTTAAAGGAAACCTGTTTCTCTTCTTCGCCATGACGGTTGATCACGGTTTCGGTTGAGAGGTTTTCCATCATCGCCTTGGCAACACGTTCGTTCGCTGCTGCCCAGATATCGATGACTTTGTTATAACGTTCGCCGGCGGTAACCAGACCAGACTGGAACTGTTCCTGAATCTCAGCCACTTCGGCTTCAGCTTCAGAGATGATTTCCACTTTCTTGGCCGGGATAACCATGTCGTCGATACCGACTGACGCACCTGAACGGGCTGCGTAAGCAAAACCGGTGTACATGGTCTGGTCAGCAAAGATAACGGTCGGCTTCAGGCCCAAAATGCGGTAACAGGTGTTCAGCATTTTGGAGATAGCTTTTTTACCCAGCGCCTGGTTAACGATGGAGTACGGCAGACCTTGCGGTACGATCATCCACAGAATCGCACGACCAATGGTGGTGTCGATAATGCTGGTTTTCGGAACGAATTCGTCCTGCTCGTTTTTGCTGTATTCAGTGATACGAACTTTAACGCGGGCATGCAGCTCAGCCAGGCCAGCGCGGTAAACACGCTCAGCTTCTTTCGGGCCAGTCAGCACCATGCCTTCGCCTTTGGCGTTCACTTTGTCGCGGGTCATATAGTACAGACCCAGAACAACGTCCTGTGAAGGAACGATGATTGGCTCGCCGTTCGCTGGAGACAGAATGTTGTTGGTCGACATCATCAGCGCACGCGCTTCCAGCTGGGCTTCCAGCGTCAGCGGTACGTGAACAGCCATCTGGTCACCATCGAAGTCGGCGTTATAAGCCGCACAAACCAGCGGGTGCAGCTGGATCGCTTTACCTTCGATCAGAACCGGTTCAAACGCCTGAATACCCAGACGGTGCAGCGTAGGCGCACGGTTCAGCAGAACCGGGTGCTCACGGATTACTTCGTCGAGGATATCCCAGACAACCGCTTCTTCGCGCTCAACCATTTTCTTCGCGGCTTTGATGGTGGTGGCGAGGCCACGCAGTTCCAGCTTGCCGTAAATGAACGGTTTGAACAGTTCGAGTGCCATTTTCTTCGGCAGACCGCACTGATGCAGGCGCAGGTATGGACCTACGGTGATAACCGAACGACCTGAATAGTCGACACGTTTACCCAGCAGGTTCTGACGGAAACGACCCTGCTTACCTTTGATCATGTCAGCCAGCGATTTCAGCGGACGCTTGTTGGAACCGGTGATCGCACGACCGCGACGACCGTTGTCCAGCAGGGCATCTACCGCTTCCTGCAGCATACGTTTTTCGTTACGTACGATGATATCTGGCGCAGCCAGATCCAGCAGGCGCTTCAGACGGTTGTTACGGTTGATCACACGACGATAAAGATCGTTCAGATCCGACGTAGCAAAACGGCCACCGTCCAGCGGTACCAGCGGACGCAGATCCGGCGGCAGTACAGGCAGCACGGTCAGGATCATCCACTCTGGCTTGTTGCCAGACTGAACGAACGCTTCCAGCAGCTTGATACGCTTGGTCAGTTTTTTACGCTTGGTTTCAGAGTTGGTTTCGTTCAGCTCTTCACGCAGCTGCTCGCACTCCTGCTCCAGATCCATGTTTTTCAACAGGGCCTGGATCGCTTCGGCGCCCATTTTGGCGTCGAACTCATCACCGAACTCTTCCAGCGCGTCAAGGTACTGCTCTTCAGTCAGAATCTGGCGCTTTTCGAGGTTGGTCATGCCACCTTCGATAACGACGTAAGATTCAAAGTAGAGCACGCGCTCGATGTCACGCAGTGGCATATCCAGCAGTAAGCCGATACGCGATGGCAGTGACTTCAGGAACCAGATGTGCGCAGTTGGCGACGCCAGTTCGATGTGGCCCATGCGCTCACGGCGCACTTTGGTCTGGGTCACTTCAACGCCGCACTTCTCACAAATCACACCACGGTGTTTCAGGCGCTTATACTTTCCGCACAGGCACTCGTAGTCTTTTACCGGCCCGAAGATACGGGCACAGAACAGACCATCGCGCTCTGGCTTGAAAGTACGGTAGTTAATGGTTTCCGGCTTTTTCACTTCACCGAAAGACCAGGAACGGATCATGTCTGGCGAAGCCAGCGCAATTTTGATCGCATCAAACTCTTCGGTTTTAGTTTGCGCTTTCAGAAACTTAAGTAAGTCTTTCACGGATTAGCTCCCGTCGGAGTGAGACTCAGGGGCGTCCAACCGAAATTGAACGCCCCATAACCAGTACAATTGCGAGCGCTTAAACCCTGCGCTTTCAGGCGGCGGGGTTACCCGCCAGCCTGAAGTGGGGGTTACTCGTCTTCCAGCTCGATGTTGATACCCAGCGAGCGAATCTCTTTCAACAGTACGTTGAAGGATTCTGGCATGCCCGGTTCCATCTGATGGTTGCCGTCAACGATGTTTTTATACATCTTGGTACGGCCGTTGACGTCATCAGACTTAACGGTAAGCATTTCCTGCAGGGTATACGCGGCGCCGTATGCTTCCAGCGCCCACACTTCCATCTCACCGAAGCGCTGACCACCGAACTGCGCCTTACCACCCAGCGGCTGCTGAGTAACCAGGCTGTAGGAACCGGTTGAACGCGCATGCATCTTGTCATCAACCAGGTGGTTGAGTTTCAGCATGTACATGTAGCCAACGGTTACCTGACGTTCGAACTGCTCACCGGTACGGCCGTCAAACAGGGTAATCTGACCAGAAGAAGGCAGGCCGCCGAGCTGTAACAGCTCTTTGATTTCGCTCTCTTTCGCGCCGTCAAACACCGGAGTGGCGATTGGCATACCTTTTTTCAGGTTCTCAGCCAGACGCAGAACTTCGTCGTCGGTGAACGTATTCAGATCAACTTTCTGACGTACGTCGGTACCCAGGTCGTAAGCGCGCTGGATGAATTCGCGCAGTTTCGCGACTTCTTCCTGCTTCTTCAGCATGGCGTTGATTTTCTCGCCGATGCCTTTCGCTGCCATACCCAGGTGGGTTTCGAGGATCTGACCGATGTTCATACGTGACGGTACGCCCAGCGGGTTCAGTACGATGTCAACCGGCGTGCCGTGTTCATCGTAAGGCATATCTTCGATCGGGTTGATCTTGGAGATAACACCTTTGTTACCGTGACGACCCGCCATTTTGTCACCCGGTTGAATCTGACGCTTAACCGCCAGATAAACCTTAACGATTTTCAGCACGCCTGGTGCCAGATCATCGCCCTGGGTGATCTTACGACGCTTACCTTCGAGCTTCTTCTCAAACTCGTGTTTCAGTTCGTCGTACTGCTCTGCCAGCTGCTCCAGCTGGTTTTGCTTGGCTTCGTCAGTCAGACCCAGTTCCAGCCAGCGCTCACGCGGCAGCTTGTCCAGTTTGTCTGCTTCAACGCCACCCGAAATCAGCACGCTCTGGATACGGCTGAACAGACCCGCTTCCAGAATCTGCAGTTCTTCAGACAGGTCTTTCTTGGCCTGCTTCAGCTGCATCTCTTCGATTTCAAGTGCACGTTTGTCTTTTTCCACGCCATCGCGGGTAAAGACCTGAACGTCGATCACGGTGCCTGACACGCCATTCGGTACGCGCAGTGACGAATCTTTCACGTCAGAGGCTTTTTCACCGAAGATAGCGCGCAGCAGTTTTTCCTCCGGCGTCAGCTGGGTTTCACCTTTCGGCGTAACCTTGCCCACCAGAATGTCGCCACCGGTCACTTCAGCACCGATATAGACGATGCCGGATTCATCCAGTTTAGACAGCGCTGCTTCACCCACGTTCGGGATATCCGCAGTGATCTCTTCTGGCCCCAGCTTGGTGTCACGCGACACACAGGCGAGTTCCTGGATGTGAATAGTGGTGAAGCGATCTTCCTGAACCACACGCTCGGAGACCAGGATGGAGTCTTCGAAGTTGTAGCCGTTCCACGGCATGAACGCTACGCGCATGTTCTGGCCCAGCGCCAGTTCACCGAGGTCGGTGGACGGGCCATCTGCCAGCACGTCGCCGCGCTCAACCGGCTCACCCAGAGAAACACATGGCATCTGGTTGATGCAGGTGTTCTGGTTAGAACGGGTATATTTGGTCAGGTTGTAAATGTCGATACCGGCTTCGCCAGCGTGCATTTCGTCTTCGTTAACTTTGATAACGATACGGGATGCATCAACGTACTGCACGGTACCACCACGTTTCGCGACGGCGGTTACACCGGAGTCAACCGCAACCGCGCGCTCCATACCGGTACCCACCAGCGGCTTATCAGCACGCAGAGTCGGAACGGCCTGACGTTGCATGTTCGCACCCATCAGGGCGCGGTTGGCGTCATCGTGTTCCAGGAACGGGATCAGTGATGCACCGACAGAAACCACCTGTTGGGTGGAAACGTCCATGTAGTCAACCTGATCGCGACTGAACAGGCTCGACTCGCCTTTGCTACGGCAGGTGACCAGATCATCAACAAACGCACCGTTATCATCCAGAGAGGCGTTCGCCTGAGCGATAACGTAGTTACCCTCTTCGATAGCGGAGAGGTAGTGAATCTCATCAGACACTAAACCGTCGATAACGCGACGATAAGGTGTTTCAAGGAAACCGTACTCGTTGGTCTGCGCATAGACAGACAAGGAGTTGATCAGGCCGATGTTCGGACCTTCAGGGGTTTCGATTGGGCAGACACGACCGTAGTGCGTTGGGTGTACGTCACGCACTTCGAAGCCGGCGCGCTCACGGGTCAGACCACCTGGGCCGAGAGCAGAGATACGACGTTTGTGCGTAATCTCTGACAGCGGGTTGTTCTGATCCATAAACTGAGACAGCTGGCTTGAACCAAAGAACTCTTTCACCGCCGCCGAAATTGGCTTGGCGTTGATCATGTCCTGTGGCATCAGGGTATCGAGGTCGCCCAGTGACAGACGCTCTTTAACCGCACGCTCAACACGTACCAGACCGACACGGAACTGGTTCTCAGCCATCTCACCCACTGAACGAATACGACGGTTACCGAGGTGGTCGATATCGTCCACTTCGCCTTTACCGTTACGGATGTCGATCAGCTTCTTCATCACTTCAATGATGTCTTCTTTGCTCAGGATGCCTGAACCTTCGATTTCATCACGCAGCAATGAACGGTTGAACTTCATGCGGCCAACCGCAGAGAGATCGTAACGATCTTCAGAGAAGAACAGGTTCTCAAACAGGTTCTCTGCAGCTTCACGCGTTGGCGGCTCACCAGGACGCATCATGCGGTAGATCTCAACCAGGGCGCTCAGGCGATCGCTGGTTGGGTCGACACGCAGGGTCTCGGAGATATAAGGACCGTGGTCCAGATCGTTGGTGAACAGCGTTTCGATGCGCTTGTGACCCGCCTGGCTCAGCTTAGCCAGCAGATCCAGCGACAGCTCCATGTTGGCAGCAATGATCAGCTCACCGGTGCTCTCATCGATATAATCTTTAGAGACCACTTTGCCCGCGATATATTCAACCGGGACTTCGATGTGCTGAATGCCATCTTTTTCCAGCTGACGGATATGGCGCGCAGTAATACGGCGTGCTTTTTCGACGTAGACGGTGCCGTTAGCTTCGATATCGAAGGTCGCGGTTTCACCGCGCAGGCGCTCAGGCACCAGTTCCATCTGCAGCTTGTTGTCACGGATTTCAAACACCACTTTCTCGAAGAAGATATCGAGGATTTCAGCGGTGGTGTAATGCAGTGCGCGCAGGATGATACTGGCCGGCAGCTTACGACGACGGTCAATACGGACGAACAGGTTATCTTTCGGGTCAAACTCAAAGTCGAGCCATGAACCACGGTAAGGGATGATACGTGCGTTATACAGCACTTTACCCGAAGAGTGGGTTTTACCCTTATCGCTGTCAAAGAACACGCCAGGACTACGGTGCAGCTGAGAAACGATAACGCGCTCGGTACCATTGATAACAAAAGTACCGTTGTCGGTCATGAGCGGAATTTCGCCCATGTAGACTTCTTGCTCTTTAATGTCTTTTACGGTGCCTTCTGGCGCTTCGCGCTCATAGATCACCAGACGCAGTTTCACGCGCAGCGGTGCCGAATAGGTCACGCCACGGATCTGACACTCTTTCACGTCAAAGACAGGTTCACCTAAGCGATAGCTCACATACTGCAACTCAGAGTTGCCGCTGTAGCTCGCGATAGGGAAGACGGAACGGAATGCAGCTTCCAGTCCGTACTGACCTTCTGGATCTTGCTCGATAAACTTCTGGAACGAGTCAAGCTGGATGGAAAGGAGATAAGGTATGTCCAGAACTTGTGGACGTTTACCAAAATCCTTACGAATACGTTTTTTCTCGGTATAGGAGTAAACCATAGGGTTCCTCAGCTAGCTGACAAGTCGACCCACGCTGTCCGTCCTGACAGGACAGTTCATGCAACACGATTTTGTTTGATTCACTGGCTGCGCGGCAGCAGTGCAATACCTCTTTCTATCACGCTTAAATCATTTCATCGCTGTTGCGAGGGCAGGGAACCCGCACAGGAAAGCGGTATATTAAGTCGTCGATAGAGAAAGATATTGAAGAGCAACAATGGACAAACAGTGTGAAACCCCATTGAGGCCCTGGAGCGCAAAAAGGCTGGTGACCAAAAAGTCACCAGCCATCAGCCTGAAACTACTCAGACTGCAACCCGAAGGTTGTCTTACTTAACTTCAACTTCAGCGCCAGCTTCTTTCAGAGCAGCTTCAAGTGCAGCTGCGTCATCTTTGCTGATGCCTTCTTTGATTACGCCAGTTGCTTCAACCAGATCTTTGGCTTCTTTCAGGCCCAGACCAGTTGCAGTACGTACGGCTTTGATTACTGCTACTTTGTTCGCGCCAACAGCTTTCAGGATAACGTCGAATTCAGTTTTTTCTTCAACAGCTTCAGCTGGGCCAGCAGCAACAGCTACAGCGGCAGCAGCAGAAACGCCGAATTTTTCTTCCATAGCAGAAACCAGCTCAACTACTTCCATTACGGACATAGCTGCAACAGCTTCCAGAATTTGGTCTTTAGTGATAGACATGACAATTGTTCCTAAGAATCAGAAAAAGTTTATACGTTAGCAAGTACGAAGAAAAAGAATCTGGCCTTAAGCCGCTTCTTTTGCATCGCGTACAGCAGCCAGAGTGCGGACCAGTTTGCCAGCAGCGGCTTCTTTCATGGTCGACATCAGACGTGCCAGTGCTTCTTCGTAGGTCGGCAGAGTTGCCAGACGGTCAATATTAGCCGCCGTGATCAGCTCACCTTCAAAGGCTGCAGCTTTGACCTCAAATTTTGCATTCGCTTTCGCGAAATCTTTGAACAGACGAGCAGCAGCGCCCGGGTGTTCCATAGAATATGCAATCAGGGTCGGACCAACAAACGTGTCTTTCAGGCACTCGAACTGAGTACCTTCAACGACGCGGCGCAGCAGGGTGTTACGAACAACACGCATGTAAACGCCAGCTTCACGACCTGCTTTACGCAGTTCAGTCATTTTATCAACGGTAACGCCACGGGAATCCGCAACAACCGCTGAAAGCGCGCCTTTGGCTACTTCGCTGACTTCAGCAACAATCGCTTGTTTGTCTTGAAGATTTAATGCCATTAGCTTTTGCTCCTGGATTTGACCGGGGAAGGATTTCCCCGGAACTCACTTCACTTACTCACCCGAAGGGAAATAAGCGCTCGAACACGGTGAGCAGAATCCAGCTAAGAAAAAATTCTTTTGGTTCTGTCACCGTCTACGCAGGGAATTAAGCGGAATATCCGAAGATAAGCTGCTCCTGCGGTCTTGGACGGAGGCCAGGATAAGGCCTGGCTCCAACCTAAATTCTGTTTGATGCAGCAGGGTTCAAAGCGGGAAGGCGATAAACGCAGCGACCGGTTCTGACTCTCTGGTATCGGTTCTGTTATTAACAGAACAACGGGCGTAAGATTCTAGGTGAATTTTTCGCCCGTTTCAAGCAGCAATTAGTTTGCTGTTGCGTTCAGACCAGCCTGGTCAACGGCAACGCCGGCGCCCATGGTGGTTGAAAGGCTAACTTTCTTGATGTACACGCCTTTCGCCTGAGATGGTTTGGCTTTTTTCAGCGCAACCAGCAGAGACTCCAGGTTTTCTTTCAGTTTGTCAGCGTCGAAGTCCACTTTACCGATGGTAGTGTGGATGATGCCGTTTTTGTCGTTACGATAACGAACCTGACCCGCTTTAGCATTCTTAACTGCTTCAGCAACGTTAGGGGTTACAGTACCGACTTTCGGGTTTGGCATCAGGCCACGTGGACCCAGAACCTGGCCCAGTTGGCCAACAACGCGCATTGCATCCGGAGAAGCAATAACAACGTCAAAGTTCATTTCGCCTTTCTTGATCTGATCGGCCAGGTCTTCCATACCTACCAGCTCAGCGCCTGCTGCTTTAGCAGCTTCAGCGTTGGCGCCCTGGGCGAAGACAGCAACACGTACTGAACGACCAGTACCGTGTGGCAGAACGGTCGCGCCGCGCACGTTCTGATCAGATTTACGAGCATCGATGCCGAGGTTTACAGCAACGTCAACGCTTTCTACGAACTTAGCGGTAGCCAGTTCTTTCAGCAGAGCGATCGCTTCAGCAATGTCGTACTGCTTGGTCGCGTCAACTTTGTCGCGAATTACGGTCATGCGCTTGGTCAGCTTAGCCATTTCTTAGTCCTCTACTACCAGGCCCATGGAACGAGCAGTACCTTCGATGGAGCGAGTCATCGCTTCAACGTCAGAACCAGTCATGTCCGCAGCTTTAGTTTCTGCGATTTCACGTACCTGAGCACGAGTCACTTTACCGACTTTATCTTTGTTCGGCTTACCAGAACCAGACTTGATGCCCGCTGCTTTTTTCAGCAGTACGGCAGCCGGAGGCGTTTTGGTAATGAAGGTAAAAGAACGGTCGCTGTATACAGTGATAACAACAGGTGTCGGCAGACCTTTTTCCAGAGATTCGGTCTTCGCGTTGAACGCTTTACAGAATTCCATGATGTTAACACCCTGCTGACCCAGTGCTGGACCAACCGGTGGACTTGGGTTCGCCATACCAGCTGCAACCTGCAGCTTGACGTAGGCTTGGACTTTCTTAGCCATGATATTTCCTCAATTGGGTTATAGCGCCTGAAAAGGCTCCCCGTGATAACGATTCACACGCTGTTGCCAGCGCATAAAAACAAAAGGCGCGAAATTGTAGTTAAATTTCGCGCCTGCTGCAACAGCTAAATTGTGAGCGGAAAGAGGTTAACCTTTCTCCACCTGACCGAAGTCGAGTTCAACCGGTGTTGCACGTCCAAAGATGGAAACGGAGACAGTCAGACGACTCTTCTCGTAATCCACATCTTCAACCACGCCATTAAAGTCAGCAAACGGACCGTCATTAACGCGAACCATTTCACCTGGCTCGAACAGCGTTTTCGGCCGTGGCTTATCGCCAACCTGCTGCAGACGGTTCATGATCGCGTCGACTTCTTTGTCGCTGATAGGCGCTGGACGGTCAGAGGTGCCGCCGATGAAACCCATCACGCGCGGAACGCTGCGGACCAGGTGCCAGCTTGCGTCATTCATGACCATCTGGACCAGGACATAACCCGGGAAAAACTTGCGCTCGCTCTTACGACGCTGGCCGCCACGAATCTCAACGACTTCTTCAGTCGGAACCATGACGTCGCCAAACAGCTCTTCCATGTTGTGCAATTTGATGTGCTCGCGCAGCGACTGTGCTACGCGGCCTTCAAAACCGGAAAACGCCTGTACGACGTACCAGCGTTTCTTTGGAGCTTCAGACATCTCAGAACCTCAGGCCAGTGATAAACGATACCAGACGGACCAGAATACCATCCAGCCCCCACAAAATCAGTGACATCACGGCGGTAACCGCGGCAACGATTAACGTGGTGTGCAGCGTTTCCTGGCGGGTTGGCCAGATAACCTTACGCATTTCGGTTCTTGCTTCACGAGCAAAAGCCACGGTCGCTTTGCCTTTGGTCGTTAAAAGCGCAATGCCGCCAGCCGCTGCAATCAGCACTACTACAGCTAACGCACGCAGAGGCAGTGTCACATCACGATAGAGGTAGTTACCTACGATCGCGGCGAGCAGCAGTAACACGACTACTACCCACTTTACCGCTTCCAGGCCGCGCCCGCTCCCTTGAGCTTCGGTATTCGCACTCATAAACCAACCTGCCACAATAATTCAGAAACTATTCTGCCCCGCAGTGCGAGGCATCCAAACCGAATGAGCTTTTGGGGCGTAACTCGGTATCCTACGCCGCATAACAGAGCCTGTCTCAGCAATGATTATGATCGAAAATCACTGATGAGCCAGGTTCTATGAAGCAGCGTGCAAAAAGGGCATCAAATGATGCCCTTTTCGTGTGCATTGCGTCAAACGTTATCGATAATTAAGCGATAACTTTAGCAACAACACCCGCACCAACGGTACGGCCGCCTTCGCGGATTGCGAAGCGCAGACCTTCGTCCATTGCGATTGGGTGGATCAGGGTAACAACCATTTTGATGTTGTCGCCTGGCATTACCATCTCAACGCCTTCTGGCAGCTCAACTGAGCCCGTTACGTCAGTAGTACGGAAGTAGAACTGAGGACGGTAGCCTTTGAAGAACGGAGTATGACGGCCGCCTTCGTCTTTAGACAGAACGTAAACTTCTGACTCGAACTGGGTGTGTGGCTTGATGGTGCCTGGCTTAGCCAGAACCTGACCACGCTGGATGTCTTCACGCTTGATACCGCGCAGCAGAACACCACAGTTTTCGCCTGCCTGACCCTGGTCCAGCAGCTTACGGAACATCTCAACACCGGTACAGGTTGATTTCGCAGTATCTTTGATACCCACGATTTCAACTTCGTCGCCGACTTTAACGATGCCGCGCTCAACACGACCGGTAACAACAGTACCACGGCCAGAGATTGAGAATACGTCTTCGATTGGCAGCAGGAACGGCATGTCGATCGCACGGACTGGATCCGGGATGTAGTTATCCAGGTGTTCAGCCAGTTCAACAATCTTCGCTTCCCACTCTGGCTCGCCTTCCAGCGCTTTCAGCGCAGAACCACGAACGATTGGAGTGTCGTCGCCTGGGAAATCGTACTGTGACAGCAGGTCACGGACTTCCATCTCAACCAGCTCCAGCAGCTCTTCATCATCAACCATGTCACACTTGTTCAGGAACACGATGATGTAAGGAACGCCAACCTGACGACCCAGCAGGATGTGCTCACGGGTCTGTGGCATTGGGCCATCAGTCGCAGCAACAACCAGGATCGCGCCGTCCATCTGCGCAGCACCGGTGATCATGTTTTTCACATAGTCGGCGTGGCCTGGGCAATCAACGTGAGCGTAGTGACGAGAAGCCGTCTCATACTCAACGTGTGCGGTGTTGATGGTGATACCACGCGCTTTTTCTTCAGGGGTGCTGTCGATCTGATCGAATGCACGCGCCTGGCCGCCGTTAGTTTTTGCCAGAACGGTGGTGATAGCTGCAGTCAGGGTGGTTTTACCGTGGTCAACGTGACCGATGGTGCCCACGTTTACGTGCAGTTTATTACGTTGAAATTGCTCTTTAGCCATCGCTTGTCCCTCTAAGACACGGATATATCAAAGATATCATCACATTAACCAGGCAATGCCTGACTGCAAGGAAGTTACAGAGAGAAAATCAGGAGGGAGATAAAGGAAGTGGTGCTGATACCCAGAGTCGAACTGGGGACCTCACCCTTACCAAGGGTGCGCTCTACCAACTGAGCCATATCAGCACATCTGGAGCGGGCAGCGGGAATCGAACCCGCATCATCAGCTTGGAAGGCTGAGGTAATAGCCATTATACGATGCCCGCATCCTGGAACTCGGCTACCTGTTCTTTCTGTAGCTTGTGAGTAACAGAGGATGTTCCCCTATTATTCACAGCCTGTCAGCGAAGCTGACCGACTTTGACTGCGCTAATGCCCAGCCTGAATTCAGGGTGAGAAGAAGTGACTCACCTGACAGATAAACAGGTTGTTTATCTGGTCTCAACCGCGAGGTTGAGATGGTGGTGGGAGAAGGATTCGAACCTTCGAAGTCTGTGACGGCAGATTTACAGTCTGCTCCCTTTGGCCGCTCGGGAATCCCACCTACTTGATGGTGCCGGCTACCGGAATCGAACTGGTGACCTACTGATTACAAGTCAGTTGCTCTACCAACTGAGCTAAGCCGGCATCAAGTGACGCGCATTCTAGGAAGGTCGGCTTCAGGATGCAACAAAAAAATCGCTTAATTTTCTCTATCGCTTACTATTTGTGCAAATACTCGCAATTTAGCGTTTTTATGCAGATTTATTGTGCAATTCGCTGGCGCTTTACCGTATATCAACCAATCTGCGAACGTCTCAGCCGGGCTAACAGACTCACCTTTCTTGCCGATTAGCCCGCTGCAGCGATAAATTTATTTTGCTGCAGCCGGCTTAAGTGCTGCTTTTTTATTCCCCCCTGGCCCCATTGACTCATTCGACAGATAATTCGGGCGCACCCAGCTCTCTTCTCGTCAGTCACTCCCTGCCAATCTGATTGCGTCCTCTATGCGCTCACCGGCAACACATTGCCCTTTTCTGTCGCGTTAAAGCCCGCCACCGTCTCTCTATACCCCGTCTGGCCAGACGGGCACATCAATGTGGCCACTGATGGGTTTACCGGCATCGTCGGGCGAATCAGCCTTGTCGCGCTATACTCAGCGTGAGAAGCGATAGCACAGTGCAAGGTCATGACGTAATGCGGGTCAGCCTTTAACGGGATTACACTATTATGTGGGCTAGCCGACGCGAGTTTGTGGGCCTGCCGACGAAAGCGAGCGCACATTTATCTTTTTACTTCTGTTAAAAGCCTTACTGGTGATACCCTCCAGCCCATTGTTCTCAATGATAAACTCGTGTTCCGCGATTCATATTTACCATGTTGTCTTACCCGCTTCGGGTGACAATCTCCTGAAAGTAACGAATTTGCGGTCAGATGCATGCTTATGGATAAAACGACACCCTTGACGACGCCTTATTTGCAGTTCACTCGTGAACAATGGGCTGCATTACGCGATTCCGTCCCCATGACGCTGTCAGAAGAGGAGATCGCCCAGCTGGAGGGGATCAATGAAGACCTCTCGCTGGAAGAAGTCGCAGAGATTTATCTGCCGCTTTCGCGTCTGCTTAATTTTTACATCAGCTCGAACGTACGTCGTCAGGCGGTGCTGGAGCAGTTCCTCGGCACTAACGGGCAAAAGATCCCCTACATTATCAGCATCGCCGGCAGCGTTGCGGTGGGAAAAAGCACCACTGCGCGCGTATTACAGGCGCTGCTGAGCCGCTGGCCTGAGCATCGTAAAGTTGAACTGATCACTACGGATGGTTTTCTTCATCCCAATGCCGTGCTGAAAGAACGGGGCCTGATGAAGAAAAAAGGCTTCCCGCAGTCTTATGATATGCACCGGCTGGTGAAGTTTGTTTCCGATCTCAAGTCGGGTGCCAGTCAGGTGACCGCACCGGTTTATTCGCACCTGATTTACGATGTCATCCCGGACGGCGACAAGGTCATTCAGCAACCTGATATCCTGATTCTGGAAGGGCTTAACGTATTACAGAGTGGGATGGATTATCCGCACGATCCTCACCATGTATTCGTTTCCGACTTTGTCGATTTCTCTATTTATGTCGATGCGGCAGAAGATTTGTTGCAGCGTTGGTATATCAACCGCTTCCTGAAATTCCGCCAGGGCGCGTTTACCAATCCTGACTCTTATTTCCATCATTACGCTCAGCTCTCTGAAGCGGAAGCGATTGAAATAGCAGGCAACCTGTGGAAAGAGATTAACTGGCTGAATTTACAGGAAAACATTCTGCCAACTCGCGAAAGAGCCAGCCTGATTATGACCAAGAGTGGTAATCATGCGGTCGATAAGGTCCGGCTGCGTAAATAAACGGCATCAATTAAAAAGGCCTGCATGAATACAGGCCTTTTTATATTCAGACTGGCCGAAGTGATATTTCTCCGCCAACCCACGACTTTATTTCGCCATCCTGCTCTAATAATAGCCCGCCCTGGCTATCCACTCCCCGGGCAATGCCATACACCTCACGTTCGCCAATAAGCAGCTTAACCGGTCGATTAATAAAATTATCAAGTGCAGCCCAGCGTGTAACAAACGGCGCTAAACCTTCCTGCTCAAACACCGGCAGTGCGTCACGCAGGCTGTTAATCAGGCTGGCGGCCAGTTCATTACGGTTAACCGTTACGCCTGCTTCCTGCAGGTTGATCCAGCCCTGATTGATCTGTAACGCATCCGCTGAACGCATCGCCAGGTTAATTCCGGCTCCCATCACAATATGCGCAGCATCACCGGTTTTACCGGTAAGTTCAACCAGGATACCCGCCAGTTTGCGATCGTTCAGGTAAATATCGTTGGGCCATTTTACCCGCACATCGTTAGCGCCTAGCGCGTGAAGTGTTTCAGCCATGATGATACCGATTACCAGGCTAAGTCCCATAGCCGCTGCAGGACCCTGATCCAGACGCCAGTACATCGACATATAGAGATTGGCGCCAAACGGTGAGAACCATTGACGACCACGACGTCCCCGGCCGGCCTGCTGGTACTCAGCAATACAGGCAGCGCCAGATTGCAATTCATGCATCCGCTCCAGCAAGTACTGATTAGTCGAATCAATAACCGGAATGACTGAAACATTGCCCTGCTTAACCCGTGACAGAATCGCCTGTTCATCCAGCAACTGAATGGGCGCGGACAGGCTGTAGCCTTTTCCGGTCACGGTATAAACGTCGAGGCCCCAGCTTTTTAGCGTCTGAATGTGCTTATTGATGGCTGCCCGGCTCATACCCAATGTTTCGCCTAACTGCTCGCCAGAATGAAACTCGCCATCAGATAAAATATCGACCAGCTTCAGGGGGACATTATGGTCCTTCATGCGATCACCTCGACAGCATTGCATTCACCCTGAGCCTGAATAAACCGGACTTCAGGCTCAAGCCAGACATCAAATTTTTCACCCACCCGGGCGCGTACGGTTCGGGCCAGCGCCACAATGTCGTCAGGGGTCGCATCATCAGCATTGATCAACACCAGGGCCTGCTGCTGATGCACAGCTGCACCGCCCATACGAAAGCCCTTTAGCGCGCATTGGTCAATAAGCCACCCTGCCGCCAGTTTGGTTTCGCCGCTTGCCAGTGGATAATTTGGCATTGACGGAAAGCGAGCCAGCAGCAGGCTGGCCTGCGCCTGGCTGATGATCGGGTTTTTGAAAAAGCTGCCCACATTACCGGTGATTTTGGGGTCGGGTAACTTGCTCTGACGCATCTCACAAACCGCATGATAAACATCCCAGGCATTTGCAGTGACGGGATTAAGCGTTTTTAGATCGCCGTAGGTCAAAATCGGTCGCCACTTTTTGGGCAGAATCATCCCCACCGCTACAATCACATAGCCAGACTGGTAACGATGTTTAAATATACTGTCGCGATAGCCGAATTCACAGGCTTCACGATCGAGTCTTTCCGTCTGACCGGTGTGCAAATTGAGTACATCGACATAATCACATACGTCTTTTAATTCAACGCCATAGGCACCGATATTCTGGATCGGCGCTGAACCGACCATACCGGGAATTAATGCCAGGTTTTCCAGGCCGGTAATGCCCTTTTCCAGCGTGCTTTTCACCAGTTGATGCCAGTTCTCACCCGCTCCAACGTGCAGTTTCCAGTAATCGTACTCATCCCGGATCCCGATGCCTTTAATACGATTAAGTACCACCGTGCCGGCGAAATCTTCCAGGAACAGTACGTTGCTGCCCTCACCTAACACCATAAACGGCGTTTGTTGATGCTGGCTTGCTTGCCAGGCAGCCAGGATAGCAGCTGGCGTTTCCGCCACAATGCGTTGTTGGGTATGAATGGCAAGCCCAAGCGTATTGTCGGCTTTTAATGAGGGGTGTTGGCTGGACATTTGACGGCCTTAACTGATTAATCTGGCCGTAGTTTACCGTATCAGACGGGTGTTGCAGGGGGAATTTCAGGATCTCAGCAAAAATTTCAGCGATCTGCAGACGTAAAAAAACCCCGCACTTCCGTGCGGGGCTTCTTCACTTGTTTGATGCCTGGCAGTTCCCTACTCTCGCATGGGGAGACCCCACACTACCATCGGCGCTACGGCGTTTCACTTCTGAGTTCGGCATGGGGTCAGGTGGGACCACCGCGCTACAGCCGCCAGGCAAATTCTTTGTGCTCTGTCCTGTGTCTTCTGTGCTGATGCTGCGTTGGCCGCCCTCGCGCTACTCCGTCACATACGTCAGTATGCTCCTTCGTATCGCTCGGTTGCCGCCTTGCCTCAGCGCAGAATCCTGCGGACCTGAATCCGCGGGACACAACTTTATCCGTCACAAGCTGAAAATCTGTCTCTCAAAAACGCCTCTGGCGTTGTAAGGTTAAGCCTCACGGGTCATTAGTACCGGTTAGCTCAACGCATCGCTGCGCTTACACATCCGGCCTATCAACGTCGTCGTCTTCAACGTCCCTTCAGGACCCTTAAAGGGTCAGGGAGAACTCATCTCGGGGCAAGTTTCGTGCTTAGATGCTTTCAGCACTTATCTTTTCCGCACTTAGCTACCGGGCAATGCCATTGGCATGACAACCCGAACACCAGTGGTGCGTTCACTCCGGTCCTCTCGTACTAGGAGCAACCCCCCTCAATTCTCCAGCGCCCACGGCAGATAGGGACCGAACTGTCTCACGACGTTCTAAACCCAGCTCGCGTACCACTTTAAACGGCGAACAGCCGTACCCTTGGGACCTACTTCAGCCCCAGGATGTGATGAGCCGACATCGAGGTGCCAAACACCGCCGTCGATATGAACTCTTGGGCGGTATCAGCCTGTTATCCCCGGAGTACCTTTTATCCGTTGAGCGATGGCCCTTCCATTCAGAACCACCGGATCACTATGACCTGCTTTCGCACCTGCTCGAGCCGTCACTCTCGCAGTCAAGCCAGCTTATGCCATTGCACTAACCTCACGATGTCCGACCGTGATTAGCTGACCTTCGTGCTCCTCCGTTACGCTTTAGGAGGAGACCGCCCCAGTCAAACTACCCACCAGACACTGTCCGCACCCCGGATCACGGGGCCACGTTAGAACATCAAACATTAAAGGGTGGTATTTCAAGGTTGGCTCCACGCGGACTGGCGTCCGCGCTTCAAAGCCTCCCACCTATCCTACACATCAAGGCTCAATGTTCAGTGTCAAGCTGTAGTAAAGGTTCACGGGGTCTTTCCGTCTTGCCGCGGGTACACTGCATCTTCACAGCGAGTTCAATTTCACTGAGTCTCGGGTGGAGACAGCCTGGCCATCATTACGCCATTCGTGCAGGTCGGAACTTACCCGACAAGGAATTTCGCTACCTTAGGACCGTTATAGTTACGGCCGCCGTTTACCGGGGCTTCGATCAAGAGCTTCTCCTTACGGATAACCCCATCAATTAACCTTCCGGCACCGGGCAGGCGTCACACCGTATACGTCCACTTTCGTGTTTGCACAGTGCTGTGTTTTTAATAAACAGTTGCAGCCAGCTGGTATCTTCGACTGGCTTCGGCTCGGGGAGCAGGTCCCTCCACCTACGCGCCAGCGTGCCTTCTCCCGAAGTTACGGCACCATTTTGCCTAGTTCCTTCACCCGAGTTCTCTCAAGCGCCTTGGTATTCTCTACCTGACCACCTGTGTCGGTTTGGGGTACGATTTTGTGTTACCTGATGCTTAGAGGCTTTTCCTGGAAGCAGGGCATTTATCACTTCAGCACCGTAGTGCCTCGTCGTCACGCCTCAGTGTAAAGTGAACCGGATTTGCCTGGAACACACACCTACACGCTTAAACCGGGACAACCGTCGCCCGGCTGATATAGCCTTCTCCGTCCCCCCTTCGCAGTAACACCAAGTACAGGAATATTAACCTGTTTCCCATCGACTACGCCTTTCGGCCTCGCCTTAGGGGTCGACTCACCCTGCTCCGATTAACGTTGAACAGGAACCCTTGGTCTTCCGGCGAGCGGGCTTTTCACCCGCTTTATCGTTACTTATGTCAGCATTCGCACTTCTGATACCTCCAGCAGCCCTCACAGGCCACCTTCGACGGCTTACAGAACGCTCCCCTACCCAACAACACATAAGTGTCGCTGCCGCAGCTTCGGTGCATGGTTTAGCCCCGTTACATCTTCCGCGCAGGCCGACTCGACCAGTGAGCTATTACGCTTTCTTTAAATGATGGCTGCTTCTAAGCCAACATCCTGGCTGTCTGTGCCTTCCCACATCGTTTCCCACTTAACCATGACTTTGGGACCTTAGCTGGCGGTCTGGGTTGTTTCCCTCTTCACGACGGACGTTAGCACCCGCCGTGTGTCTCCCGTGATAACATTCTTCGGTATTCGCAGTTTGCATCGGGTTGGTAAGCCGGGATGGCCCCCTAGCCGAAACAGTGCTCTACCCCCGAAGATGAGTTCACGAGGCGCTACCTAAATAGCTTTCGGGGAGAACCAGCTATCTCCCGGTTTGATTGGCCTTTCACCCCCAGCCACAGGTCATCCGCTAATTTTTCAACATTAGTCGGTTCGGTCCTCCAGTTAGTGTTACCCAACCTTCAACCTGCCCATGGCTAGATCACCGGGTTTCGGGTCTATACCCTGCAACTTAACGCCCAGTTAAGACTCGGTTTCCCTGCGGCTCCCCTATACGGTTAACCTTGCTACAGAATATAAGTCGCTGACCCATTATACAAAAGGTACGCAGTCACCCCCATAAAGAAGGCTCCCACTGCTTGTACGTACACGGTTTCAGGTTCTGTTTCACTCCCCTCGCCGGGGTTCTTTTCGCCTTTCCCTCACGGTACTGGTTCACTATCGGTCAGTCAGGAGTATTTAGCCTTGGAGGATGGTCCCCCCATATTCAGACAGGATACCACGTGTCCCGCCTTACTCATCGAGCTCACAGCCTGTGTGTTTTTGTGTACGGGAGTATCACCCTGTACCCTGCGACTTTCCAGACGCTTCCACTAACACACAAGCTGATTCAGGCTCTGGGCTGCTCCCCGTTCGCTCGCCGCTACTGGGGGAATCTCGGTTGATTTCTTTTCCTCGGGGTACTTAGATGTTTCAGTTCCCCCGGTTCGCCTTGCAGCACTATGTATTCATGCTGCAATGATGCACTGAGTGCACCGGGTTTCCCCATTCGGACATCGACGGCTGTAGCGGTTCATATCACCTTACCGTCGCTTTACGCAGATTAGCACGTCCTTCATCGCCTCTGACTGCCAGGGCATCCACCGTGTACGCTTAGTCGCTTAACCTCACAACCCACAGGCGTTTTTCAACGCTGCGTGCTGCAAGCATTTGAGAGACTCGAACGCATCGCCTTGTTATTCCCTATTACGGAGGAATAACGCGCTGCGTCGTTTCAATTTTCAGCTTGTTCCGGATTGTTAAAGAGCAATATCTTAAACATGACTCGTAAGTCATCTTTAAGATATGTGGGCAACACCTTTCACCTGTCACCAAGCAAGTGGCGTCCCCTAGGGGATTCGAACCCCTGTTACCGCCGTGAAAGGGCGGTGTCCTGGGCCTCTAGACGAAGGGGACATTTAAGCCTGCTTCGCAAGACGCTTTGCTCATTACTTTTCTATCAGACAATCTGTGTGAGCACTTCGCGGGAAGGTATCTTCAGGTAAGGAGGTGATCCAACCGCAGGTTCCCCTACGGTTACCTTGTTACGACTTCACCCCAGTCATGAATCACAAAGTGGTAAGCGCCCTCCCGAAGGTTAAGCTACCTACTTCTTTTGCAACCCACTCCCATGGTGTGACGGGCGGTGTGTACAAGGCCCGGGAACGTATTCACCGTGGCATTCTGATCCACGATTACTAGCGATTCCGACTTCACGGAGTCGAGTTGCAGACTCCGATCCGGACTACGACGCACTTTGTGAGGTCCGCTTGCTCTCGCGAGGTCGCTTCTCTTTGTATGCGCCATTGTAGCACGTGTGTAGCCCTACTCGTAAGGGCCATGATGACTTGACGTCATCCCCACCTTCCTCCGGTTTATCACCGGCAGTCTCCTTTGAGTTCCCGACCGAATCGCTGGCAACAAAGGATAAGGGTTGCGCTCGTTGCGGGACTTAACCCAACATTTCACAACACGAGCTGACGACAGCCATGCAGCACCTGTCTCAGCGTTCCCGAAGGCACCAAGGCATCTCTGCCAAGTTCGCTGGATGTCAAGAGTAGGTAAGGTTCTTCGCGTTGCATCGAATTAAACCACATGCTCCACCGCTTGTGCGGGCCCCCGTCAATTCATTTGAGTTTTAACCTTGCGGCCGTACTCCCCAGGCGGTCGACTTAACGCGTTAGCTCCGGAAGCCACTCCTCAAGGGAACAACCTCCAAGTCGACATCGTTTACGGCGTGGACTACCAGGGTATCTAATCCTGTTTGCTCCCCACGCTTTCGCACCTGAGCGTCAGTCTTCGTCCAGGGGGCCGCCTTCGCCACCGGTATTCCTCCAGATCTCTACGCATTTCACCGCTACACCTGGAATTCTACCCCCCTCTACGAGACTCAAGCCTGCCAGTTTCAAATGCAGTTCCCAGGTTAAGCCCGGGGATTTCACATCTGACTTAACAGACCGCCTGCGTGCGCTTTACGCCCAGTAATTCCGATTAACGCTTGCACCCTCCGTATTACCGCGGCTGCTGGCACGGAGTTAGCCGGTGCTTCTTCTGCGGGTAACGTCAATCGACGCGGTTATTAACCGCATCGCCTTCCTCCCCGCTGAAAGTACTTTACAACCCGAAGGCCTTCTTCATACACGCGGCATGGCTGCATCAGGCTTGCGCCCATTGTGCAATATTCCCCACTGCTGCCTCCCGTAGGAGTCTGGACCGTGTCTCAGTTCCAGTGTGGCTGGTCATCCTCTCAGACCAGCTAGGGATCGTCGCCTAGGTGGGCCATTACCCCGCCTACTAGCTAATCCCATCTGGGTTCATCCGATAGTGAGAGGCCCGAAGGTCCCCCTCTTTGGTCTTGCGACGTTATGCGGTATTAGCCACCGTTTCCAGTGGTTATCCCCCTCTATCGGGCAGATCCCCAGACATTACTCACCCGTCCGCCACTCGTCACCCAAGGAGCAAGCTCCTCTGTGCTACCGTCCGACTTGCATGTGTTAGGCCTGCCGCCAGCGTTCAATCTGAGCCATGATCAAACTCTTCAATTTAAGTTTGATTTGCTTAAACAAGTTAAGCGGTGCTCATCTGTAAAACGTCATAATGAATTTCATTATGTGTTCACTCGTGAGACTTGATATTTTTTACGTCCGGAGACGCTGATATCAATCCTGCGAGTGCCCACACAGATTGTCTGATAAATTGTTAAAGAGCAGTGCGAACAGCGGGTTAACCGTCTGTCGCGAGGAGGCGTATATTACGCTTTCCTCCCTCAGAGTCAACTTCTTTTTCAGAAGTTTTCTCCGGCGGCGCAGTCTCCTGTGCCTTTCAACCCGGCGGCGTTAAGCCGTTGTTCCGTGTCGATGGAGGCGCATTATAGGGAGTTCGCGCGGGCTGACAAGCGTTTATTGCAAAAAGATTACCGTTCGAAGTAATTTTCATCAAATCGCGTTATTTCGCTACGATTTGCCTGATAACTGTGCAAAATCATTGGCAAAACGGCTGACCTGTTGCCAATCGGTGTACTCCACTTCTTTAGTAGAATCAGTCTCGCCACCGGTCATTCGCATAATCAGCTGAATCATGATGCGATCAAACCAGCGATAACGCGGGTAATAGAGCGCACCGGCAAACACCGCACAGCAATCTGGCCGCCACGGAGACTGTGATAAGAACTTCTGGGTATAGGCATTGGTTTCCGGGGAACGCTTCTCGGGTTTACGCGCCGTCAGGTTCACCGAGAAGAAACCACTGGCACGCTGCTGCAATTCGCGCAAATGCTGCTTAACAAATGCATCAACCACCGGCTGGAAATGACCGTAGCGAATCGAGGCCCCAATCAGCACCCGATCATACTGTGCCCAGTCAGGCGAAGTGGCATCCTGGATATTCAGCACATCACAGTTTTGCTGCTGACCGATCTGCTCAGCGATATAAGAGGCGATTTTTTGCGTTTGTCCGTCACGGGTCGAGTAGAGAATCAGCGCTTTCATTTCAGCATCCTTATTAATTACTCACGCCAGAACGTCGGCGTGAACAGCACCAGCAAGGTAAAGACCTCGAGACGCCCGAATAGCATGGTGGAGATCAATATCCACTTCGCCACATCATTCATTGAGGTGAAGTTATCCGCGACCACCCCGAGACCGGGGCCGAGGTTGTTCAGCGTGGCGGCGACGGCAGCAAAGGCCGAGAAGTCATCTACGCCGGTGGCGATGATTGCCAGCATACTGATCAGGAACACCAGCGCATAGGCTGAGAAGAATCCCCAGACTGCTTCGAGGATACGCTCCGGCAGCGCCCGGTTGCCCAGCTTGATGGTGTAAACCGCATTCGGGTGGACCAGACGTTTAAGCTCCCGGTTACCCTGCTTGCACAACAGCAGGATACGAATCACCTTCAGGCCACCACCGGTTGAACCGGCACAGCCACCAATAAAGGCGGAGCACAGCAGCAGAACCGGCAGGAACAGCGGCCAGCGCGCGATGCTGTCGGTGGTAAAACCGGCGGTAGTCGCCATAGAAACCACCTGGAAGAACGCCTGATTCAGCGTCTGCCAGCCACTGGCGTAGACATTGTGGAACCAGAGCACCAGTGTGCAGATCAACACCAGCGTCAGCTGAACGCCGATAAACATCCGTAACTCCGGGTCACGCCAGTAGACCCGCAGATTACGGCCACTCAGCATGGCAAAATGCAGACCGTAGTTACAGCCGGATATCAACAGAAACACCGCTACGATGGTATTAATGGTACCGCTATTAAAATAGCCGATGCTGGCATCATGGGTGGAAAATCCGCCGATGGCGATGGTCGAGAAGCTATGGCCAATCGCATCAAAGGCCGGCATCCCCGCCAGCCACAAGGCCAGCGCACAGGCCACCGTCAGCAGCACGTAGATCAACCACAGGGTCTTGGCTGTTTCAGCAATGCGCGGCCGCATTTTGTTATCTTTCAGCGGTCCCGGCATCTCAGCGCGATAGAGCTGCATCCCCCCCACGCCCAGTATCGGTAATATCGCCACCGCTAAGACGATGATCCCCATACCGCCGAGCCATTGCAGCATTTGCCGATAGAACAGAATCGCCTTTGGCAGTGAATCCAGTCCGACCAGGGTAGTGGCACCGGTAGTCGTCAGGCCAGAGAACGATTCGAAGAACGCGTCGGTAACCGACAGGTGCGGCTGTTCGGCAAAGATAAACGGCATGGCTCCCACGCTGCCCAGCACCGTCCAGAACAGCACCACAATCAAAAACCCTTCGCGTGGCTTGAGCTCTGTCTTCTGTTTGCGGTTCGGCCACCACAGCAGCGAGCCGATCACCAGCGCCATCATAAACGTCTGGCTAAAGGCCCGACCGGCACCATCGCGATAAATTAATGCGACCAGGCCGGGCAAAATCATCGTCACTGAAAAGAGGATCACCAGCAGACCGACTATGCGGGTAATGGCGCGAAAGTGCATTCAGCCGTTCCTTTAAATAAAAGAGAAGAACATCAAGGTGTGAGCGGGATAAGCGCTAACGCGCCCCGACTAAAGTCTGACAGATTTTGCTGGAATCCGTCGATTTGTCCATAAGGCACGGCCAGCGTCAGGACTATGCGGTCCTGATACTGGCTGTCTGTGACCTTGCCTTCAAAGCGCTGCACCAGCCGTTCGATATCGCTGAGCTGCGCGTAGTCGCATTGCAAAGTGAATAGTTTCATCGGCACTTTACGCTGGCGCGCCAGTTGTTTAAGCCCCTGCTGCACCCCGCCGCCATACGCTTTCACTAAGCCGCCCGTGCCCAGCATGATGCCACCGTAATAGCGCACCACCACCGCGGTGATTTCACCGATACCGGCACCCATCAGCTGCGCCAGCATCGGTTTTCCGGCGGTGCCGGAAGGCTCACCATCGTCAGAGAAACCCAGCTGTTGTGAATCATCTGGCGCGCCAGCCACCCACGCCCAGCAGTGGTGACGCGCAGCAGGATGTTGATGCCTGACCTGCTGAACAAACGCCCGTGCCGCCTCCGCGCCGTCGGTGTGAGCCAGCAGCGTAATAAAGCGACTCTTTTTTATGGTCTCCTCGCTGACGCTTAACGCCACTGCGGGAATATCATAGGCGTCCATCAGGCCAGATGCAGATCGCGGGTCATGTTTTCAACGCGATGCGCATGGATCACCACGTTATCTTCAATACGGATTCCACCGTAAGGTCTGAGTGCCTCGATCGCCTGCCAGTTAAAATGCTGGCTGAACCGGCCTTCACGCAGCGGCGTCAGCAACGAGTCAATAATATAGAAGCCTGGCTCGATGGTTAATACCATGCCGGGTTGAAGCACACGCGTGCAGCGCAGATAAGGATACTGCGCCGGTGCCGCAAGATGGGTACCCTGCTCATCCTGCATAAACCCGGCGACGTCATGCACCTGCAGGCCGAGCGGATGCCCTAATCCATGCGGCATGAACGGACCGGTCAGGTCTTCCGCTACCAGTGCCTCTTCACTGATGCCCTGCACCAGCTCGAACTTCAGCAGCAGTCTGGCAATACGCTGATGCATCTGCAGATGATAATCGGTGTAACGCACGCCTGGCTTCAGAGTCGCGATCAGCGCCAGCTCTTCCGCATTCATCGCCTCGACCATCCGCGCATACAGCGAACTACTCTGCGCCGCGTAGCTGCGGGTTAAATCAGCGGCATAGCCAAGATATTCGGCGCCCGCGTCAATTAAAAAACTGTGGCGCTTTGCCGGCGGCTGATGATCCAGACGGGTGTAATGCAGCACCGCCGCGTGTTCATTCAGCGCAATGATGTTGCCGTAAGGCACATCGGTGTCGCGATGACCGGTGGCTGTCAGGTAAGCCTGATTGATGTCAAACTCGCTTAGCCCGGCAGAAAAAGCCTCTTTGGCGGCGCGATGTCCAGCCACGGCCAGTTTCTGCGCCTGACGCATACAGGCCAGCTCATATTCGGTCTTGATGCTGCGATGGTAATGCAGGAAATCGATCACCGCTTTGGGATTGATATTGCCGGAGCTGATACCGAGCTGCGCTGCACGCGCATTTACCGGGCCAATATAGGCGACATTCTCACGCTGAGCTGGCAACAGCTGCGCAATCTCATCCGCATTTTTCAGGCCAATGACCTCAATATCAGCGGTCCAGAAGCTATCCGGCAGCGGTTCAACGTTGTGCCAGTAGTCCACCGGAGAGTAAAACCACAACTTTGGTTTATTGACCCCATCAACCCACAGCCAGCAGTTCGGCACCTGCGTTACCGGCACCCAGGCTTTAAACTGTGGATTCACCTTGAAGGGATAGGTGTGGTCATCCAGAAACACCGTCAACAACTCACCGGAATGGATCAGCATCGCATCCAGTTTATTGTGTGCCAGCACCTGCTGCGCCCGTTGCTGCAACGTGGCGATATGCGCGTGATACAAGGTCTTCAGGGAATCCATTGACGTCTCTCCAGTGTCGCGAAATGGCCGCAGTTTAGCATAACCCTTAAGCGGATGCCGTGTTGAGAGCGGCTGTGATCTTGTTAGCAAATAAGCAAAGAGCCGTTTGCAAAAAATCAACATCACTCCCACACTCTCGATCATCTGGTATGACCAGATCACTTTTCCGCGGTTTCAGGAGACGCACATGCTCTACCAAGGCGCTAACCTTTCTCTTCACTGGCTGGACGATGGCATCGCCGAGCTGGTTTTTGATGCCCCTGGCTCGGTCAATAAGCTTGATACGCAAACCGTCGCCAGCCTGGGCGAAGCCATTGCAGTGCTGGAGCAGCAGCCTGACCTGCGCGGTGTGCTGCTCAGCTCGGCTAAACCGGCCTTCATTGTCGGTGCTGACATCACCGAATTCCTCTCACTGTTTGATGCACCGACCGAAAAACTGAGTCAGTGGCTGAGCTACGCCAACAGCATTTTCAACCGGCTGGAAGATTTACCGGTGCCGACGCTGGCCGCCATCGATGGCTATGCGCTGGGTGGTGGATGTGAATGCGTACTGGCAACCGACCTGCGCGTTGCCACTGCCGATGCCCGCATTGGCCTGCCGGAAACGAAACTCGGGATCATGCCAGGCTTCGGCGGCAGCGTTCGTCTGCCGCGTCTGCTGGGAGCCGATAGCGCAATGGAGATCATTGCCGCCGGTAAAGACGTCGACGGAAACGCGGCGCTTAAACTTGGTCTGGTCGATGCGGTGGTCGAACGCGATAAACTGCGTGAGGCCGGCATCACCATGCTTAAAGCCGCGGCGCTGGATGGTAGCTGGCGTGCGCGCCGGGCACCGAAACTGGCACCGCTGAAACTGAGCCCGATTGAAGCGGCGATGAGCTTCACCCTTGCCAAAAGTATGGTGATGCAGACCGCGGGCAAACATTATCCAGCGCCGCTAATGGCGGTGAAAACCATTGAAGCGGCTGCCGGTCTTGGCCGTGAAGATGCACTAAAACTGGAAAATGCCGCTTTTGTTCCGCTGGCGCAGTCTGACGAAGCGCGGGCGCTGGTTGGCATCTTCCTCAACGATCAATACGTTAAAGGGCTGGCTAAAAAACGCAGCAGCGAAAGCGGCGCGCCAACGCAGGCGGCCGTACTGGGTGCCGGTATTATGGGTGGCGGCATCAGCTACCAGTCAGCCTGGAAAGGTGTGCCGGTCAAAATGAAGGACATCAATCCCCAGGCCCTGACGCTCGGGATGAACGAAGCCAGCAAGCTGCTTAATAAGCTGCTGGAGCGCGGCAAAATTGACGGCAATAAGCTGGCCAGCGTGATTGCGACCATACAGCCAACGCTGGATTACGCCGGTTTTGAGCACGCTGACGTGGTGGTCGAAGCGGTGATCGAGAATCCCCTGATTAAAGCTAAAGTGCTGGCCGAAACCGAACAACACCTGCGTAACGATGCCATCCTGGCCTCCAATACCTCCACCATTCCCATCAGTCAGCTGGCACAGGCGCTGCAACGTCCGGAAAATTTCTGTGGCATGCACTTCTTTAATCCGGTGCCGCGTATGCCGCTGGTCGAAGTGGTGCGTGGCGAGAAAACCAGTGAAGCGACTGTGAGCAAAGTGGTGGCCTGGGCCAGCAAAATGGGTAAAACCCCGATTGTGGTCAATGATTGCCCCGGCTTCTTCGTCAACCGGGTGCTGTTCCCGTACTTCGCCGCCTTCAGCCTGCTGCTGCGCGACGGTGCCGACTTCCGTCAGATTGATAAAGTTATGGAAAAACAGTTTGGCTGGCCAATGGGACCGTCGTGGTTGCTGGATGTGGTCGGCATTGACACCGCGCATCATGCGCAAAGCGTAATGGCGGAAGGTTTTCCACAACGCATGAAGCACGATTATCGCGATGCGATCGATCTGCTGTTTGAGGCCGGTCGTTTCGGTCAGAAAAATGGCAAAGGCTTCTGGCGCTGGGAAACCGACAAAAAGGGCAAACAGAAAAAAGTGGCGGACAGCGAGGTCGACACGCTGCTGCAACAGGTTTGCCAGCCTAAGCGGGTCTTCAGCGACGAAGAGATCCTCAATCGCATGATGCTGCCGATGCTAAATGAAGTGGTGCGCTGCCTGGAGGAGAAAATCATCGCCTCGCCGGCAGAAGCGGATATGGCGCTGGTGTACGGTCTCGGCTTCCCGCCTTTTCGCGGCGGCGCCTTCCGCTACCTCGACACGCTAGGCAACAGCAATGTGGTCGATCAGGCCCGGCGCTACAGTGCACTCGGTGGCCTGTATGAATTGCCTGAACTGCTGGTGCAAAAAGCGCATCAGCATCAAAGCTGGTATCCCGCCGCCAAACCAATTGACGAAGCCGCGCTGAAAAGCGCCTGAGGGCAAGAATATGGAAAATGTGGTGATTATCGATGCGGTCCGTACGCCGATGGGTCGTTCAAAAGGCGGTGCTTTTCGTCATGTACGTGCCGAGGATCTTTCCGCCCATCTGATGCGTGAGCTGCTGAGCCGCAACCCGGCGGTCAATCCTGCCACGCTGGATGACATTGTCTGGGGCTGCGTGCAGCAGACGCTGGAACAGGGGTTTAACATCGCACGTAACGCCGCCCTGCTGGCGGAAATACCGCACTCGGTACCGGCTACCACCGTCAACCGCCTGTGCGGCTCATCGATGCAGGCACTGCACGATGCGGCCCGCGCCATTATGGTCGGCGATGCGCACAGCTGCCTGATTGGCGGGGTAGAACATATGGGACACGTGCCGATGAATCACGGCGTTGACTTTCATCCGGGCCTCGGCCGCACCGTCGCCAAAGCGGCGGGGATGATGGGCCTGACCGCTGAAATGCTGGCGCGTATGCACCACATCAGCCGCGAGCAGCAGGATGCGTTTGCCCTGCGCTCGCACCAGCGCGCCTGGCAGGCAACCCAGCGCGGTGATTTCAAAGCGGAGATCGTCACCACCGCCGGCCACGACAGCGATGGCATCCTCAAACGTTACGATTATGATGAGGTCATCCGTGAAGAGACCAGCGCCGAGGGGCTGGCGGCTCTGCGGCCGGCGTTTGATCCGGTCAATGGCACGGTGACCGCAGGCACCTCGTCAGCCCTGTCCGACGGCGCGGCCGCGATGCTGGTGATGAGCGAATCCCGCGCCCGCGAACTGGGGCTGACCCCACGAGCCCGCATCAGAAGTATGGCGGTGGTCGGCTGCGATCCGTCGATCATGGGCTACGGCCCGGTGCCGGCCAGCAGGCTGGCGCTGAAACGTGCCGGTCTGAGCGTCAATGATATTGACGTGTTTGAACTCAATGAGGCGTTTGCCGCACAAACCCTGCCCTGCATAAAGGATCTGGGTTTGCTGGATCGGCTGGATGAGAAGGTCAATCTGAATGGCGGTGCGATTGCGCTGGGTCACCCGCTGGGCTGTTCCGGAGCACGTATCAGTACCACGCTGCTTAACATTATGGCGCGACGCGATGCGCAGTTTGGTCTGGCGACCATGTGCATCGGTTTAGGTCAGGGCATCGCCACCGTATTCGAGCGTCTGTAATACGTTGGGTCACTTCTTTGTCCGATTTACCCGCCCGTGATGGGCGGGTTTTTTCTTTTGGCTTGTCGTCGATCAGATGAAGGCGAAAGCATCACCATACATCTGCGATTCCAGCGCACCGCGTTCGGCGCAGAAGCGATCGCGTGCGATCTTGGCCATCTCGAAACGGCCAGCAATGTAGATCTCATGCTCGCTCAGCGTGCTGAAATCCTGCATTACCGCGGTTAATACCGTACCCGAACGTCCCTGCCAGCCCGCTTCCGGCTGCTCGACCACCGGAATCACCTTCAGGTTGGGGTGTTTCACCGCCAGCGCATCCAGCTCATCAAGATCGTACAGATGCTTCAGCTCACGTCCGCCCCAGTAAATGGCGATATCACGATCCGGCTGCTGCGCTAACGCGGTCAGCAGAATGGAACGGGCATAGGAGAAGCCGGTACCGCCGGCGATCAGGATCAACGGTTTGCTGCTCTCTTCGCGCAGCCAGGCGTCACCGTGCGGCATGTCGACGGTGATCTGGCGATCGTCACGAATGCGATCCATCACCGCCATGGCGTACAGGTTGAGATCGGACGCACCGATGTGCAGCTCAATGATATCCTTTTCCATTGGCGTTGAGGCCAGTGAGAACGGGCGCTTATCACGCTCATCCATCACCACCATCAGATACTGTCCCGCGCGAAAACTGAAATCCGCTTCCGGAATCAGGCGAACGCGATACACCGTGTCGGTAATCGCTTCAACTGAAGTTACTTTACAGCTTAACGTTGTCATGCGTTCCCTCTGTCGGGTCGTCTTTATGGTTGTGCTCGCCATCAACGCTGTGGCGGCTGATCAAAAATACCTAACTCATCCCAGATAGCATCAATGCGCGCGGTAATCGCAGGATCTTTCACGATTGGCGTGCCCCATTCGCGCTGCGTTTCGCCCGGCCATTTATTGGTCGCATCCATCCCCATCTTCGACCCCAGCCCGGAAACCGGTGAGGCGAAATCGAGGTAGTCGATCGGCGTATTTTCCACTAATACCGTGTCACGCGCCGGATCCATGCGGGTAGTAATCGCCCAGATCACATCATTCCAGTCACGCGCATTAACATCATCGTCACACACAATAACAAATTTGGTGTACATGAACTGCCGCAGAAATGACCAGACGCCAAACATTACCCGTTTGGCATGCCCGGCGTACTGCTTTTTGATGGTTACCACCGCCAGCCGGTAGGAACATCCTTCCGGCGGCAGATAGAAATCGACAATTTCCGGGAACTGCTTGATCAGAATCGGCACCAGCACTTCATTCAACGCCACCCCCAGTACGGCAGGCTCATCCGGCGGACGGCCGGTATAGGTCGAGTGATAGATTGCCTGATGTCGCTGGGTAATGTGCGTCACGGTAAAGACCGGGAAGCTATCTACTTCATTGTAGTAGCCCGTGTGGTCGCCGTAAGGCCCTTCGGGTGCCATGTCACCCGCCTCGATGTAACCCTCCAGCACGATCTCCGCGCTGGCGGGCACTTCCAGATCGTTCGACAGGCATTTCACCACTTCGGTTTTATTGCCGCGCAGCAGACCAGCAAACGCATATTCTGACAGCGTATCCGGCACCGGCGTTACCGCACCGAGAATAGTCGCGGGGTCAGCACCGAGCGCCACCGAGACCGGAAAACGTTCGCCCGGATGCGCTTTGCTCCACTCCTGAAAATCGAGCGCGCCGCCACGGTGCGACAGCCAGCGCATAATCAGCCGGTTTTTGCCGATCACCTGTTGACGGTAAATGCCGAGATTCTGCCGCTCTTTATGCGGACCGCGGGTGACGGTCAGACCCCAGGTAATCAGCGGCGCGGCATCGCCCGGCCAGCATTTCATCACCGGAATGCGCGACAGATCGACCTCATCACCGCTGAACACCACTTCCTGGCAGGGCGCATTGCGCAGGCGTTTAGTCGGCATGTTGAGCACCTGTTTAAACTGCGGCATCTTATCGAACAGATCGCGAAAGCCTTTTGGTGGCTCCGGCTCTTTCAGAAACGCCAGCAGTTTGCCCACTTCCCGCAGGGCACTCACCTCTTCCTGGCCCATCCCCATGGCGACGCGCTTTGGCGTGCCAAACAGGTTACACAGCACCGGCATATCATACCCTTTTGGGTTTTCAAACAGCAGCGCGGGGCCGCCAGCACGCAGCGTGCGGTCGGCGATTTCGGTCATTTCCAGGACGGGATCAATCGATTGCTTAATTCTTTTTAACTCACCGCGCTGTTCGAGCAGCGCGAGAAAGTCTCTTAAATCGTGATATTTCATGCGGCTTTAGCTTTCCGGCCAGAGTGAATCGGCCATTATAGGGCTGATTATGCGGTTGTGTTGAGGTTTATGCGGCAACCTTAATCACAGCGAAAAGGCACCAGCGGCTGGAGCGCGCCGGTATCGTGATAAGCCTGAATCGGCTCGCCGTGGCGGAACACCTTAAAATCTTCGTTGCGCACACTGTGATAGCGTAGCCGATCGTCATGCAGATGCAGAAAGCTGCCTTCACGCAGCGCAATTACCGACTCGGACGGGTTGACGGCACAGAATTCAGCCAGCCGCTCGTCACGTGTTTCGCCCATATGACCGCTGACGCTGGCATCGATATAGTGAGGATTGATCTGCACCGGGAACAGCCCCAGCGCAGGCAGCACCACGCTGCTACGCACCGGCATATCATTGGTGGTGCGAATCGACGGCGTGGCTACATTACAGCCGGCGCTCCAGCCGACATACGGCACCTGCCGTTCACGCACCGCGCGCTGTATCGCCACGATTAAGCCCTGCTCATGCAGCATCTGATTCAGCAACCAGCTATTGCCGCCGCTGACTAAAATCAACTCAGCCTGGGCGATTGCCTCAGCCGGTGAGGTAAAAGCGTCAACGGTGCGCACCGGAATGCCCAACGACGCACTGAGATCGGCAGCGCGCTGCGCATGGTCGCACCGGATAATGGCGTAAGGAATCAGCACCGCCGAACGGATAGCACGTCGGGCAATCATGGCGTGTAACTGCGGCTGAGCGTAACCCAGAAGCGGCGCATCATCCGCCAGCTTGCCGTTGCTTAACAAAAAGAGTTCCATCAGATGATCCTTTTCGCCGGTATGATGGCCATCGAGTCTGATACAGAGCAGGGTAAAACGTCAATTTCCAATCGCCTTTTCTGTCGCTATCCGGCATCTTAAGAAAAGTCTCACTTTATTTTCTGCGCGCTGCGCTTTTCCCCTGCCCGATGCGCTATAACTCTGGCAGCAGGTTTGCTATTCTTAGCGTCCATTCGATGGGAGCGGTTATGGAATCCTGGTATTTACTCTATTGCAAACGTGGTCAGCTATTGCGCGCGAAGGAGCATCTGGAGCGGCAAGAAGTGAATTGCCTCAGCCCAATGATCGCTCTGGAAAAGATCGTGCGCGGTAAACGCACCACGGTGAGTGAGCCGCTGTTTCCTAACTATCTGTTCATCGAATTCGATCCGGAAGCGATTCATACCACCACCATCAGCAGTACGCGCGGCGTCAGCCACTTTGTGCGTTTTGGTACTACGCCCGCCACGGTGCCGCCAGCGGTGATTGAAGCGCTGGAAACCGATGTCCCGCAAATACTGCTCGATCCTGAAACGCCACAAATCGGCGATGAAGTTGTCATCACCGAAGGGACGTTTGAAGGGCTGCGCGCTATCTTTGCCGAGCCGGATGGCGAAACCCGTTCGATTCTGTTGCTCAACCTGCTGAATAAACAGGTGATGCGCAGCGTGGATAACAAACAGTTCCGTAAGATCTAAACCAGTCGGAACAGCGTCCGCGCATTGTGATCAACGCAGGCCGCCAGCGCCTCGCTGCTTTCGCCACGCCATGTCGCCACCTGTTGCACAATATGCGGTAAGAAGCACGGCTCGTTACGACGTGAAGTCGGACGCGGTCGCATATCGCGCGGCAATAAATAGGGCGAGTCGGTTTCAAGCAGTAACTTATCGGCCGGGATCAGCGGCAGCATTTCACGCAGTGCAAGCCCACGACGTTCATCACACACCCAACCGGTAATTCCTATCGATAATCCCAGCGCCAGGCACGCTTCCAGTTCATCGCGCGTGCCGGTAAAGCAGTGAATCACTGCACCCGGCAGTTTTGGCAGCCACGGCGCCACGATCGCCGCAAAGCGCGCATGGGCTTCGCGGCAGTGCAGAAACACCGGCATATTCAGTTCGGCTGCCAGCGCCAGCTGCGCCTCAAACGCATACTCCTGCTGCTCATGGGCTGACAGGTTGCGGTTAAAATCGAGCCCGCACTCGCCGATAGCCACCACTTCCGGCTTCTCCGCCAGCCGACGCAGCGTGCTGGCGATCTCCGTTGACCATTCGCTGGCGTGGTGCGGATGTACGCCCGCAGTAGACCAGCAGAAGCCCGGCTGATCTTCAGCCAGTTTCTGAGCCTGCTGGCTCTCCAGCGCATTGGTGCCGGTAATCAGCATGCCGGTGACGCCCGCTTCACGCGCGCGTTTTACCACCTTTGGCCGGTCGGAGGCGAATTGCGTGCTGGTCAGGTTTACACCGATATCAAACATAATTTTTCCCACAGTTTACTAAACAAAAACCGCCCCGGAGGGCGGTTCGGATTGATCTCTGCCCGCCAGAGCGGGAGCTGAAGATCGCGTCAGGATTCGGTGTTATGTTCCTCATCCTGTGCCCGGCGGCCTTTCCCCACATAGTATCGGGAAAAGAATACGCCGACTTCAAACAGGCAGTACATCGGAATAGCGAGCAAAGTTTGGGAAAAAACGTCCGGCGGCGTCAGTAACATGCCGACCACGAAGGCCCCAACCAGAATATAGGGACGTTTCTTTTTCAGATCGTCCGGGCTGGTGATACCAGTCCAGCACAACAGTACAATCGCTACCGGCACTTCAAACGCCACGCCAAACGCCATAAACAGCGTCATGACAAAATCGAGGTATTTGGTAATGTCGGTCGCCATGGTGACGCCAATCGGCGCGGTTTTGGTAAAGAAACCAAACGCCAGCGGGAAGACGACAAAGTAGGCAAATGCCACACCGATATAGAACAGAAAGGTGCTGGAAAACAGCAGCGGCATTACCAGTTTACGTTCATGGCGATAGAGCGCAGGCGCAATGAACGCCCAGACCTGATAGAGGATCACCGGCACCGCCAAAAATACCGACACAATAATCGTCAGTTTAATCGGGGTGAAAAACGGCGAAGCCACATCGGTGGCGATCATGCTGGAGCCGATCGGCATCTGACTGATGAGCGGTGCCGCCACCAGTTGATAGATATCGTTGGCAAAATAAACCAGCGCCAGGAATATCACTAAAACGGCGATGATGCAGTTCAGCAGTCGCTTACGCAGCTCAATCAGATGACTGATGAGCGGTTGGGTATCTTCAACGGCCATTATCGTTCATCACTTGCAGAAGAGGGGGAAGCGGAAGGGCGCGTAGTGGCGGCGTCAGGTTTGCTGGCTGACGCCGTGTCAGCACGGGCCGGTGCCTGAGCTGGTGCGCTAACTACAGTCGCGGCCGGCTGCCCGGCTGATGCTGTTTCCACCGACGGTGCCTGAGCTGGCGCGCTAACTACAGCCGCGGCAGGCTGCCCGGCTGATGCCGTTTTCACCGACGGTGCCTGAGCTGGCGCGCTGGCCTGATGATCAGCCGCCGCAGGCGTGCCTGACGGCGACGCAGTGCCGGCCGCTGCCGGATGTCCTTCCGGCTGGTCCACCAGAGGCGGCGCCGGTCGGTGCTGTGGCGAGTGAATGGTGTTGGCTTCGTCTTCCTCTTTTTCAATGTCGATGCTCTGGCTGACCGAGCGTTTCATTGAATCCGCAGTCTTACGCAGCTCTTCCATTGACTCTTTCAGCTCCGGCGACAGTGTCCCGCGGCCCGCTTCTTCCACTTTTTTCAGGCTGTCCTGCAGCTCCTGCAGTTTCAACTCCTGCGCCAGTTCGTTTTGCACATTGGCTGCCAGCGAACGAATCGCCCTGATCCAGCCGACCACGGTTTTCACCGCAACCGGTAAACGTTGTGGGCCGAGTACAATCAGCCCGATAACGAACACCAATACCAGTTCACTAAAACCAATGTCGAACACGGTTTACACCTGCTTGTCGTTCTTAACTTCTTCTTTAGTAGCCGAAGTTTGCTGTTTGTCCGCCAGCGTTTTGGCGCTGAAGTCAGCGTCCTGCTCTTTCGGTTGTTCCTTTTTTTCGTCCTCATCGCCCATGGCTTTTTTGAAGCCACGAATCGAGGAACCCAAATCCGAACCCAGATTGCGTAATTTATTGGTACCGAACAGAAGTACAACAATCACGGCAATAATTACCAATTGCCAAATACTGATACCGCCCATGAGATAGCCTCTAATATTCTGTGAAAAACGATGGGGTAATGCACCACAGAGCGCCCTTATCAACCCGGGCCTGAGCCAGCGACATTACCGTGTTTTTGGCTGAAGTGACAATCAGTTTGTCTTACGCCAGCCGATTAACCATGAGACGATGCCCGCTGCCATTAATACCGCCGGAAACAGGTCCCAGTCCGGTCGCGAAAGCAGCACTGCCGTGCCGCTGAGCAGCAGGGTTGCGCCTACGCCAAACAGGTAGCGTGCCTGGTGGTGCCGGGTACGCTGCGCATTAAGATCGCCCGCTAATTTGTCAACGCTGTGCCGCAAAAGTTTATGCTGGCGCAGGCTGTCATAAAACAGCTCCGGCAACTCCGGTAACTTTTCGGCCCAGAACGGCGCTTTCTCTTTAACCGCGCGAATGATGGCGGGCAGACCGACCTGATCTTTAATCCACTCTTCAAGGAACGGCTTGGCGGTCTTCCACAGGTCGAGCTGTGGATAGAGCTGACGGCCGATACCTTCCACATACAGCAGAGTCTTTTGCAGCAGCACCAGCTGCGGCTGGACTTCCATATTAAACCGACGCGCGGTATTGAACAGATTCAGCAGCACGTGACCGAAGGAAATCTCAGCCAGCGGCTTTTCAAAAATCGGCTCACAGACGGTGCGAATCGCAAATTCAAAATCTTCGACGTTGGTATCGGGTGGCACCCAGCCAGAGTCAACGTGCAGCTCCGCCACCTTGCGATAGTCGCGGTTAAAGAAGGCAATAAAGTTTTCAGCCAGATAGCGCTTATCTTCTTTGTTGAGCGACCCGACAATCCCGCAGTCGATGCCGATATATTGCGGATCTTCCGGATGCTCATAGCTGACAAAAATATTGCCGGGATGCATGTCAGCATGGAAGAAACTGTCGCGGAACACCTGGGTGAAGAACACCTGCACCCCCCGCTCTGCCAGCAGCTTCATGTTAACCCCGTGCCGCTCCAGCGTGGCGACGTCCGAAATCGGAATGCCGTAAATACGTTCCATCACCATCATGGTTTCGCTGCAGTAGTCGGAATAGACTTCCGGCACATACAGCATCCGGCTGTCTTCAAAATTGCGGCGTAGCTGAATAGCGTTCGCGGCTTCGCGTAACAGATTCAGCTCATCAAGCAGGGTCTTTTCGTAGTCGCGCACCACTTCAACCGGCCGCAGACGACGACCATCAGGCAGTAAACGCGGCACCCAGCGCGCCAGGCGATAGATCAGCTTCATGTCAGCTTTGATCACCGGCAAAATATCCGGGCGAATGACTTTGATCACCACTTTCTTGCCGGTCGACTTCAGCGTTGCGGTGTGAACCTGAGCAATCGACGCGGATGCCAGCGGCTTGATATCAAAATCATCAAACCAGGTTTCAATCGGTGCACCCATTGACGCTTCAATCTGCGCTTTGGCTTTAACGCCATCAAACGGTGCAACCCGGTCCTGCAGAATGGCCAGCTGATCGGCGATCAGCGGCGGGAACAGGTCCCGGCGGGTCGACAGCATCTGACCGAACTTAATCCATACCGGGCCCAGCTGCTCCATCGCCATCCGCATGCGAGCGCCGGTCGGTTCATTCTGATGCAGATTGGGTAACCAGAAAATACAGCGACGCCATAGGCGAAGCGGAAGAGTAAGGCGCGTGTTGGGAATCAGTTCATCAAGGCCGTAGGTCAAAAACACCTTCATGATCAAATATAAGCGGCGGATCTCTCCAAAACTCATTTTGCCTCCAGCTGCGCCAGACGCGCATTAAGCGCCTCAAGCGAACGTTCCATCGCGTCGACCTCCTCGGAAAACCAGGCTAATTCGAGCGAGCCTGGCGCGACACGCCACTCTTCGGTCAGTGCCTGACCGAGGTAATCCTGCCGACGCCCGACTTCGCCTTTTAGCTGGCGAAAGACCCGTTGTGCGCCCTGACTGATGCCCTGTGCCGCAATATCGCCGACCCACGGTGCCAGGTATTCCGCCGGATCCAGCTCGGCCAGATCCATCAGCGCGGAAAACTGCTGCACTACCTGCAAATCACCTTCTACCTGCAACTCACCACTGCGAATCAGCGGCGTCAGTTGCTGGCGATCGCGCAGCTTCGGCAAAGTTTTCAGTGAAGTAATCACCGTGCAGTCGCTGGTATCCTGCCAGTCAGCCACCACATCCAGCTGCTGCTCACTGAATACCAGTACCAGCGGATGAGAAAACTCGCTCAGACGCAGCATCAGGACCTTACCGGTCAGACGTTGCCGTGCCGCCTTCAGGCCGCGATCGCGATACAACATGCGGTTCAGCGCTGTTTCCAGGCCCGCGGTAATCAAGGGCGTTAGGTTCATCACCATCTCACTCAGAACTTAAATCCACGGTGTAAGGCCACAATGCCGCCGGTCATATTGGAGTAAGTGGTATTTTCAAAACCGACGTCGTTCATCATCGCTTTCAACGTTTCCTGATCGGGATGCATGCGGATCGATTCGGCCAGATAGCGATAGCTCTCGGCGTCCTGCGCTACCAGCTGCCCGATACGCGGCAGAATGTGGAACGAGTAAGCGTCATAAGCTTTGCTCAGCGGATCAATCACCGGTTTGGAGAATTCCAGTACCAGTAACCGCCCGCCCGGCTTCAGCACACGGAACATGGAGGCCAGCGCCTTCTCTTTTTCCGTTACGTTGCGTAAGCCGAAGGAGATGGTGATGCAGTCGAAGTAGTTATCCGGGAACGGCAGGGCTTCTGCGTTGGCCTGCACGTAGCTCACGTTGCCGACTACGCCGAGATTGCGCAGCTTTTCACGGCCCATCTTCAGCATCGAACTGTTGATATCGGCCAGTACTACCTGACCGGTTTCGCCCACCAGGCGAGAAAATTTAGCCGTCAGATCGCCGGTTCCGCCGGCCAGATCCAACACGCGTTGACCGCGACGTACGCCGCTGCTGTCAATTGTAAAACGCTTCCAGACTCGATGGACGCCAAAGGACATCAAATCGTTCATCAGGTCATATTTTGCCGCTACGGAGTGAAACACATCCGCGACTTTGTCGGCTTTTTCGCTTTTGGCGACCGTCTGAAAGCCAAAATGGGTGGTTTCCTGCTGTGATTCATCTGCCATCGGTTTTACCTGCTCCACAAACAATACTTCCCGAAGTGTATCAGAGTCACGGAAGCCAGGCACGCTGCGCCCATACTATTCGTGGAGGCGTCTCACACGCATGGCTCTGTCATCCGCATCCTCGTCATCGTCCGGCTCTTCATCCGCCGGATTTTCCGGCATCGCTCGCTCCACCAGCTGAGGATTAATCGACCGTTTCACTTCAACCCCCAGCGCACGGAAACCTTCCGTCTGCGCAATCAGGTTGCCGCGTCCTTCGGCCAGTTTTTTCATCGCCTCGCGGTAGCTGATTTGCGCCTTATCCAGGCTGTGACCAATCCCGCTCATGTCATCGACGAACAGCCGCATTTTGTCATACAGCCGGGTGGCGCGGTCAGCGATACGCTGCGCATTGCGGCTTTGGTGCTCGTAACGCCACAGGTTATTGATGGTACGCAGCGCCACCAGCAGCGTGGTGGGACTGACCAGCATGATATTCTGCTGCAGCGCCTCGCCAATCAGCTCTGGCTGGCGATCGATCGCCAGCAAAAACGCCGGTTCGACCGGAATAAACATCAACACATAATCAAGCGAGCGTAAACCGGGCAATTGTTGATAATCTTTACGCCCCAGCAGACGAATGTGGCTGCGCATCGCGCTGACATGTTCCTGAATCGCCTGTTCACGCTCAACCTCATCTTCCGCATTGAAGTAACGCTCATAGGCGACCAGCGTCATTTTGGCGTCCACCACCACATCTTTGCCCTGCGGCAGACGCACAATCACATCCGGCTGCATCCTGCCCTGCTGCTCCGACTGAATGCTGACCTGGGTTTCATACTCATAGCCTTCACGCAGCCCGGACGCTTCCAGCACCCGGCTGAGCACCACTTCGCCCCAGTTACCCTGAATTTTATTGTCGCCTTTCAGCGCTTTGGTAAGGTTGAGCGCTTCCTGCGCCATTTGCGCATTAAGCTGCTGTAACTGACGGATTTCGTGGGTCAGGGTGTGCCGCTCACGCGCTTCCGCGCCAAAGCTCTCATGCACCTGACGACGGAAACCATCCAGCTGTTCACGCAGCGGGCCGATCAGGCTGTCGAGGCTCTGGCGATTCTGTTCATCGACGCGGCGGCCGCTATTTTCGAAAATACGGTTGGCGAGGTTTTCAAACTGGGCGCTGAGGCGTTGCTCGCTGTTGGTCAGCAGACGCTGCTTCTCTTCAGCGGCGAAGCGGGTCTCTTCAAGACGGATGGTTACCTCACGCAGCTCCGCTTCCTGGGCGCTGTTGACTTCCAGCTGGTTGCGCAGTTCCCGGTTAAGCTGTTCGCTCTCGTTGCGCCAGTAATCGAGCTGTTGCAGACGTTCATTGGCACCACTCAGCGCACCATGAAGCTGACGCAGTTCCTGCTCACGCTGCTGCGCCTGCTGCTGAAGCTGTTCAATCTGCTGCTGCTGGCGCTGTTGTGCCTCTTCCAGCAGACGGCGCTCGGTTAAAAAACTGGCGGCCTGATGACCGACACGTAACTGTGCCAGCATCCAGCCAATCCCTGCACCGGCGAGCGCCAGGCAGACGCTGATAATGATGTGCTGATCCATGATTTCCCCGCGACTCAAGCTGCTGAGGGAAAAGGTAGAGTCGCACTGTATGAATGTCCAGATATATTTACCGCCACTCAACCACTTACCTCACGGTCACCGTCAGCTTTCCGGCTTGCCAGTCTTCAATCAGGAAGAACGGCATCGGCAGCAGCCATTGGCCATGTTTCACCCGGACCGGATATTGCCAGCTTTTGCCGCCCGCGCGAATGTCCACCATCTGCTGGCTGCCGTCGGCGGCGGCGGACTGTCCGGTCAGGCTGGCAAAGCCCACGTTGCTGCCAACGTGAAAGCGGGGCATCTGCCAGCGTACCGGCGGATGCGCCGGCCACGGCTGAGCCTGATGGAAATAAAACAGCTCATCATGATTGAGAATGCTTTCACGCACCGTTGGCCACAGCGCCGTCTTGAGGAAGTACTGATCGGTAAAGCGTTCGCTGCCACGATACTGTGCAATAAACGCGCGCATCGTTTGTTCAACCTGCTGGAAAACGCCATGGCAGCCGCCCCACATGCCGGCCAGCAGTAACTCGGTGTGAGAAAAATAGTCGCGCATGTGGTGGAACCAGTACGGCGATGCCAGCCAGGCGTTGACCGCCGCCGCTTCACGCTCGGAGAGCAGCGAGTCGGCATCACGCACAATAAAGCGTTTAACGCTGGGATCGTCCATCACCAGAAAGCGCCACAGCGTCGGGAACAGCGTTTTTTCCTGCGACATATCAACCCGCTCAACGTGGGGCTGATCGAGCCGTTGCCAGACATGCTGCGGCACGCTGTCATCCAGATAGATGCGGCAGATCCAGCCGGGAAAGAGCTGCGGTGCCACCTCAACGTTTTTAATCAGGGTTTCACAGTAGCGCGGCTGGTCGCCATACAGACTGAACGCGATCACGTTCTGCCGCGGCTGGCTGAGATCGATTGGCTCAGGCTGCGCAGCAGGAAAGGCGACCCGCGGCCCCTGACGAAAGCGGGCGTCTGACTGCATCAGCGATTCCAGGCCGTAACGCGCCACCTCATCCTGCTTATCCAGCCAGCCACACACTTCGGTCAGGCCATCCAGCCAGGTTTCTGACGCGGTGGCGCGCACGGCCGGCGGCGACTGGTAAATTTTCTGGTAGGTTTTGTACGCTTTGTGATGCTGGCCAAGACGCATCAGGCAGAGCGCGTAGTCGCTCAGTACCTGCATCTGGTGAGGCTGATAACGCAACACCTCTTCGCAAGAGCGGACGGCCTGCGCATAATCGCCCTGCTGCATGGCGGCGCGGAACTGAGCAGCACTGCTCTCCATACGGGCATTGAGCGCGGCGGAATTCGGGTTAACGGCGGGACGACGAACGGGAATAGTTTTGCGCATCGGGCACTCTCAGAGTCCGTTGAAAGGCTGCGCCGGGGTTATCCGGCAGCAGGCAGGCCTCATAGCGGCCCGTTAACCTGCTGCCTGGCTGTGAGGGTTATAACAAGCGGCGTGCCGCTTCAACCACAATTTTTACCGCATCGCTCTCGGTCTGTTTCATCGTCACCGCATCCGGGATCTCTTTCTGGGTGCGGTTAACGATCACACCAGCCACCATGCCGGCGCGCAGGCCCTGGCTGGCGCACATAGTTAACAGTGTAGCGGATTCCATCTCATAGTTGAGTACGCCCATCGCCTGCCACTCTTTCATCGATCCCTGGAAGCGATTCACCACCCGACCAGAGAAGGTGTCGTAGCGTTCCTGTCCCGGATAGAAGGTGTCAGAAGAGGCGGTAATGCCGATATGGGTTTTTGCGCCACAGGCTTCTGCCGCCGCCACCAACGCCGTGGTACAGGCAAAGTCGGCCACTGCCGGAAACTCCATCGGTGCGAAATGCAGGCTGGCACCGTCGAGACGCACGGAACCGGTAGTTACCAGCACATCGCCAACGTTGATGTGTGGCTGGATAGCGCCGGTGGTGCCAACGCGCAGGAAAGTGCGCACGCCAAGCTGTGCCAGTTCCTCAACCGCAATCGAGGTAGAAGGACCGCCGATGCCGGTTGAACAGACCACCACCGGCTTACCGTCGAGTTTTGCCAGCCAGCTGGTGAATTCACGGTGTGAGGCCAGATGCGTGGCATCCTCCATCAGTCCGGCAATTTTCTTCACGCGCTCCGGATCGCCGGGCACAATCGCCAGGGTGGCGCCCTGCAGATCGGCTTTAGTCAGGCCAAGATGGAAAACGTCAGACTGTGTCATTTCAGACTCCTGTTAAGGGAAGGTAGCGCGTCACTCTACGTCAGCACGCCCGATAAATATGTGACAACATTCACTTAAGAAAATGAAAGTTACATTTTTCACTAAAAACAATGTGATGATCATCACATTATCACATCGGATTTGCCGTCATTGCGGTCGGCGGGGCTGTGTCGGGTTCATCGCAGTGTTAAAGAGGTGGGTGATATTGTCCGCTGCTGACTCTGTTACCCGACGTCTGGCTCGCACCGTTTCCGGCCAGGCTATAGTTACGTGATTGCGCAATTGCTTGCACGGAGAGAATAATGAAAACCAGTGATAATATGACACAAAAAGCCGCGGCAGGAACCTTTGCGCCTGCCGTTCAGCCGACCGCCTCCACCACCATTATTACCGACAGTCCGGCGATTCAGTCGGGTGAGACCTCAGTGCCAAGCCAGGGCGAAAATATGCCCGCGTTTTTTGCCCGACCAAAATCGGCAGAGGGTCCGCTGCCGGTGGTGCTGGTGGTTCAGGAAATTTTCGGGGTGCATGAGCACATTCGTGATATCTGCCGTCGGCTGGCGCTGGAAGGCTATCTGGCCATCGCTCCGGAACTCTACTTCCGTGAAGGCGATCCCAACGATTACCACGATATTCCAACGTTATTCAGCGAGCTGGTGAGTAAGGTGCCCGACAGCCAGGTGCTGTCCGATCTTGATCATGCCGCCAACTGGGCGGCGCGTAACGGCGGGGATATCCGGCGGATGGGCATTACCGGGTTCTGCTGGGGCGGCCGCATCAGCTGGCTCTATGCAGCGCACAATCCACAGCTGCGTGCCGCAGTCGCCTGGTATGGACGACTGACCGGCGATCGGACCATGAAGCAGCAGAAACACCCGATAGATGTCGCCGTCGATCTGAGCGCCCCGGTATTAGGCTTATACGGCGGTCAGGATGAGGGCATTCCGCTGGAGAGCGTTGAGCAGATGCGTCAGGCACTGCACGCTGCCAATGCCACCGCCGAAATCATCGTCTATCCCGACGCCGGGCATGCGTTTAATGCTGACTATCGTCCGAGCTATCATGCTGAATCAGCCAGCGATGGCTGGGCGCGGATGCTGGCCTGGTTCAGGCAGTATGGCGTAGCCTCACAGTAAGCGAAAAAGGGGCGCCTGCGCGCCCCGATTATTTCCCCTTCCCCGCCTGTCGCCCGTTTACACCGTTTTAGCCCGCAGATTTTTTGCCGCAGTGACCATATTTGCCAGCGCCAGCCGCGTTTCGGTCCAGCCACGCGTTTTCAGCCCGCAGTCCGGATTCACCCACAGCCGGTGCGGCGCAATACGCTTCGCCGCTTTCAGTAACAGCGCTTCAATCCACTCGACCTCCGGTACGTTAGGCGAGTGAATGTCGTAGACGCCCGGGCCAATTTCATTCGGATAGTCAAAGTGTTCAAACGACGCCAGCAGCTCCATGTCAGAGCGCGAGGTTTCAATGGTAATCACATCGGCATCCAGCGCAGCAATGGAATCCATGATGTCGTTAAACTCGCAGTAACACATATGGGTGTGGATCTGGGTGTCATCCTGCGCCACAGCGGCATTCAGGCGGAATGCCTCGACTGCCCAGTTCAGATAGGCAGCCCAGTCGGACTGATGCAGCGGCAGCCCTTCGCGCAGCGCCGGTTCATCAATCTGAATAATGCCAATGCCGGCTTTTTCCAGATCGGCCACTTCATCACGCAGCGCCAGTGCAATCTGTTTTGCGATGGTTTCACGTGACACATCTTCACGCGGGAATGACCAGCAGAGAATGGTCACCGGACCGGTCAGCATCCCTTTCACCGGTTTGTCCGTCAGCGACTGAGCATACTTCGCCCACTCAACGGTGATCGCTTCCGGCCGGCTGACGTCGCCAATAATCACCGGCGGTTTTACGCAGCGTGAGCCATAGCTCTGTACCCAGCCGTTCTGAGTGAAAACAAAACCATCCAGATGCTCGCCAAAGTATTCAACCATATCGTTACGTTCCGCTTCGCCGTGCACCAGCACATCCAGCCCCAGCCGCTCCTGCTCTGTAATCGCCTGTTTGATATGTTCAGCGATGCCGGTGCGGTAGTGATTGCTGTCGAGACGACCCTGTTTGAAATCGAGGCGCAGGCCACGAATCTCCGGGGTTTGTGGGAAAGAGCCAATGGTGGTGGTCGGCCAGGCGGGCAGATTAAAGCGCTGGCGCTGTGCTTTAGCCCGCTCGCTGTAGCGGCTGCGACGTTCGCTGTCCTGTGGCGTGATGGCCTGCAGGCGCTGAGCGACCGCGGCGTTATGAACGCGACTGGAGTGAGCGCGGGCGCGAACCGGCGCGCTCCAGACCTCCAGTGACGCGGCATCGTTGTGGTTGAGCGCCTGGGTCAGCAGCGAAAGTTCGGTACATTTCTGCAGCGCGAAGGCGAACCAGCTTTTCACTTCCTCATCCAGCCGGCTCTCAACGCTCAGATCGATAGGGCTGTGCAGCAGCGAGCAGGAGGAGCCGATCCACAGCTGCGCACGCTGCGCGATCAGCGGCTGCAGGCGCTCAAACCAGCGGCTCAGATCGGCGCGCCAGACGTTACGCCCGTTGATTACCCCCAGCGACAGCAGCCAGCTGGCCGGCAATTGCTCATTCAGTTGCTGAATATCATCCCGGCCATGCACCAGATCGACATGCAGCCCCTGCACCGGCAGCTGGCGAATTACCTCTATGTTCTGACTGATACTGTCGAAATAGCTGGTGAGCAGCAGTTTGCTCTGTCCCTGCAGTGCATCGTAGGCGGGCTTAAACGCCTCACGCCACGCCTGCGGCAGCTCCAGCGCCAGCGCGGGTTCATCAATCTGCACCCATTCGATATCGCGTTTTGCCAGCTCGGCCAGCACCTGCTGGTAAACCGGCAGGATCGCTTTCAGCAGCGACAGACGGTCAAATGATTCCCCTTTGACCTTACCCAGCCACAGATAAGTCACCGGCCCCAGCAGCACCGGCTTGATGTTGTGGCCCAGCGCCAGCGCCTCGTCGACTTCATCCAGCAACTGGGTCCAGGCCAGCCGGAAAGTCTGGCCCAGCGTAAACTCAGGCACTATGTAGTGATAGTTGGTGTTAAACCACTTGGTCATTTCCGCCGCCGCCGCGGGTTCGCCGGTTGGCGCGCGGCCTCGACCCAGACGGAACAGCGTATCCAGATCAACCGAACCCTCTTTGTTCTGATGACGTGCCGGCACGTTGCCCAGCATCAGGCTGGTGGTCAGCACGTGATCGTACCAGGCAAAGTCACCCACCGGCAGCAGATCGACTCCCGCTTCTTTCTGTTGTTGCCAGTGACGCGCACGCAGCTCACGGCCCACCGCCAGTAATTCCTGCTGGCTGCAGTGACCAGCCCAGTAGCTTTCCTGAGCTTTTTTCAGTTCGCGGCGCAGGCCAATACGCGGAAAACCAAGGGTATGGTTGAGAATTGTCATTCGCTGTTCTCCAGATAATCTTTCACTTTGGCTGACAGCCAAAGATGTTTAGCCGTCCAGATGTTTACACCGCTATAATCTGCGGGTACTGTATGTTCCTCAAGCGCAATATGTTCATTTTCGATATGAAGGACTCTCATGATCGAACTCAAGCACCTGCGGACGCTTCAGGCTCTGCGTAATACGGGTTCGCTGGCGGCGGCGGCATCCCAGCTTCATCAGACGCAATCGGCGTTGTCCCACCAGTTCAGCGATCTGGAACAGCGGCTGGGATTCCGCCTGTTCGTGCGTAAAAGTCAGCCGCTGCGCTTCACGCCACAGGGCGACATCCTGCTGCAGCTGGCCGAACAGGTGCTGCCGCAGATTCAGCAAGCATTGCAGGCCTGTCATGAGCCGCAGCAGACCACTCTGCGGGTGGCGATTGAGTGCCATAGCTGCATCCAGTGGCTGACGCCGGCGCTGGATAATTTCCGTCAGAGCTGGCCGCAGGTGGTGATGGATTTCAAATCAGGCGTCACCTTTGATCCTCAGCCTGCGCTGCAGCAGGGCGAGCTGGATGTGGTGCTGACCTCCGACATCCTGGCACGCTCCGGGCTGTTCTATTCGCCGATGTTTGATTTTGAAGTTCGGCTGGTGCTGGCACCGGATCACCCGCTGGCGCAGGTTGAACATATTGCCCCTGAGGATCTGGCCGATGAGGTGCTGATGATCTATCCGGTGCAGCGTCAGCGCCTTGATATCTGGCGTCACTTTCTGCAACCGGCCGGCGTCAGCCCGGCGCTGAAAAACGTGGATAACACCCTGCTGATGATTCAGATGGTCTCTGCTCGTATGGGCATTGCCGCGCTGCCACACTGGGTGGTAGAGAGTTTTGAGAAGCAGGGACTGGTGGTGACCAAAACGCTGGGTGACGGGCTGTGGAGCCGTCTTTATGCCGCGGTGCGCGATGGCGAGCAGCGTCAGCCGGTGCTGGAAGCCTTTATCCGCTTTGCCCGTCAGCATGCCTGTGAACATCTGCCTTTTGTCCGCGATGCGCTACAGCCCGGTGCGATATTGCAGCGTTAAGTCGGCGGCTACAAACCTGCGCGGCGGTGGGCAAAATCCCCTATAATGCGCAGCCTGTCGACTGACCATGAGAAGATCTCACCATGACTAACAACGATATTCTGCGCAGCGTGCGCTACATGCTCGATCTGAGCGATGCCAAAATGGTGGAAATTTTTGCGCTGGCGCAGTGTGAAGTCCCACAGACGGATATTCAGGCGTGGCTGAAAAAAGATGAAGATGCGGCGTTCCGTCCCTGCCCCGATGTGCTGATGGGTTATTTCCTGAATGGCCTGATCTTCTACCGTCGCGGTAAAAGCGAAGAGATGCCCGCCCCGTCGATTGAGCGCAAGATGAATAACAATATCTTTATGAAGAAGTTGCGCATCGCCTTTGATCTGAAAACCACCGATATTCCTGAGGTACTGAAGCGCGTGAACTTTACCGTTTCGCAGGCGGAAATCGGTGCAATTTTCCGCAAGCCTGACCATAAGAACTATCGCGAATGCGGTGATCAGATTCTGCGCAACTTCCTGAAAGGGCTGGCGATGATCCAGCGTCCGAAGAGTGGAAAGCCAGCTTAACTTCTGTTGCCGATCGCTTCGGGTACCTGCGTGGTCAGCAGTGGCGCACCTGATCGCAAAGAAAGCCTGCATCCATGCAGCACGGCCTCGCCATCCCTGGCCCGGACGATCCACAGGGATGTGAGATTCCTTCGCGATCGGACGCGCCAGCCCGGGAGGCCGCCCCCATGCAACAGCCCTGTTTATGATCGGTCACCGCGCCCCACCACCCAGCGCTTATGCACCCACAGCGAGGCGAGGATCACCAGCGCGCCCGCAATAAAGCTCGGCCAGTGCGGTTTCTCCTGCCAGATGGCCAGGTTAACCAGCAGGCCAGCAGGCACGTGCATGTTGTTCATGATGCCAAGCGTGCCGGCATCGACCTGGGTCGCACCATAGTTCCACATAAAGTAGCCCAGGCCCGAAGCGGCCACGCCCAGCCACACCAGAATGCCCCACTGCAGCGAGGTGGTGGGTAATTTCTGCGGATTGCCCCAGGCAAACCAGGCGATTACCGCGATCGCCACCGCGCCCAGATAGAACCAGGAGAAGGCGGTGTGCTGCGGCATCGGACGGGTCTCCTGCAGGCGCTTATAGCCCACCATACCGGCAGCAAAGCAGATGTTTGCCAGCTGCACCAGCAACAGGCCAGTCCAGAAGTTATCGCTGACTTTGTCATAGCGAATGATGGCCGCACCCGCCACCGCCAGCAGGGCGCTGAAGATATAGCCGACCCGCAGCGGACGGCGACTGATCAGATCATAAATCAGAGTGACATAAAGCGGCGTCATCACCGTAAACAGCAGGAACTCAGACACGCTGAGGTAGAGGTAGGCTTCAAAACTCAGCAGGTACATCACCCCTAATTGCAACATCCCTACCAGCATATAGAGCAGCAGCGTTGAGGGGCGATAGCCGCGCCAGCGCAGGAACGGCAAAAAGACCAGCGCGGCCAGCGCCAGTCGCATCAGCACGGAGAACCAGCTGTCCACCTGACCGGCAAGATATTCGCCAATCAGGCTAAACGAAAAAGCCCACAGAATAGTGGTAATGATCAATAAGAACACGGTAACGACCCCGAAATTAACAGAGCGACAGTGTAAACAATGTGCTGCCGGGCGGCTGCACTATCTGGTTTACATCTGGTCACTTACCAGCCAAACAAATTCATCCGGCGATAGCTTCATTATTGCCCGTTAGCATCACCTTCTCTTTTTACGCCCGCCTGCCGTGCAAAATGCGCGAAATAAACCATATGATGATCACTATCGCTCTTAACTGTAATAAAAGTGTAACAAATGTGTCACACATCACAGTAACGTCGCGTCACTACTTTTATTCTTTGCGCGAAATGGAACATCACGCCGCCATTTTCTTCTTGTCTTTTTTTGACCCAACCACTGGGAATGTAAAAACCATAAAGTGCCCTGGAGGGCCTCACTGATGCTGAGTATTTTTAAACCTGCACCCCGTCAGCCGCAGGTGGCCGCGGATCGCGTTGATCCGCTCTACCGTCGCCTGCGCTGGCAAATTTTCATCGGGATCTTTTTCGGCTACGCCGCCTACTATCTGGTCAGAAAAAACTTTGCGCTTGCCATGCCGTATCTGGTGGAGCAAGGCTTTTCACGTGGCGACCTCGGCTTCGCCCTGTCAGGCATTTCCATCGCCTACGGCTTCTCAAAATTCATCATGGGCTCAGTTTCCGATCGCTCGAATCCGCGCGTCTTTTTACCGGCCGGGCTGATCCTGGCCGCTGCGGTGATGCTATTTATGGGATTTGTGCCGTGGGCCACCTCCAGCATCATGGTGATGTTCGTGCTGCTGTTTATCTGTGGCTGGTTCCAGGGAATGGGCTGGCCACCGTGCGGACGGACCATGGTGCACTGGTGGTCACAGAAGGAGCGCGGCAGCATTGTCTCGGTGTGGAACTGCGCCCATAACGTCGGCGGCGGCCTGCCGCCACTGCTGTTTCTGCTCGGTATGGCGTGGTTCAACGACTGGAAAGCGGCGCTCTACATGCCGGCCTTTGGTGCCATCCTGGTGGCGTTCATCGCCTTTGCCCTGATGCGCGACACACCGCAGTCCTGTGGTCTGCCGCCGATTGAAGAATACAAAAACGACTATCCGCCGGATTACGATGCCAGCCATGAAGAAGAGCTGACGGCTAAGCAGATCTTCATGAAATATGTACTGCCCAATAAACTGCTGTGGTACATCGCCCTGGCAAACGTGTTTGTCTACCTGCTGCGCTACGGCATTCTGGACTGGTCACCGACCTACCTGAAAGAGGTGAAGCACTTCACACTGGATAAGTCCTCCTGGGCCTACTTCCTGTATGAGTATGCCGGCATTCCGGGAACGCTGTTGTGTGGCTGGATGTCGGACAAAGTGTTCCGGGGTAACCGTGGCGCGACCGGGGTGTTCTTTATGACGCTGGTCACCATCGCCACCGTGATTTACTGGCTGAACCCGGCGGGCAATCCCGGCGTTGATATGGCCTGTATGATCGTGATTGGCTTCCTGATTTACGGCCCGGTGATGCTGATTGGTCTGCACGCGCTGGAACTGGCACCGAAGAAGGCCGCCGGCACCGCTGCGGGCTTTACCGGTCTGTTTGGTTATCTGGGCGGTTCCGTCGCGGCCAGCGCCATTGTCGGCTATACCGTCGACTACTTTGGCTGGGACGGCGGCTTCCTGGTGATGATTGCTGGCTGTGTACTGGCGGTGATCCTGCTGTTACTCACCATGGTCAGCGAGCACAAACACAAACAAAAACTGCTCTGACGGCAATGAAAAAGGGCCGGTTAACCGGCCCTTTTTTCGCGCTGCATTATCAGGAAAGGTAGAGATTACGCAGCGTCTGCGGCACCGCATCGTCGGCATTTGAACCGATCACTTCCAGCGCTGGCAACCGGTCTTTCAGCCGCTGGTGGGCGTTGTCCATGATGAACCCTTTACCCGCCATGCTCAGCATCTCAACATCATTCATGCCGTCGCCAAAGGCGATGCAATTATGCAGCGTATGGCCCAGTTGCTTCGCCACGGCTTCCAGTGCATGTCCCTTCGATACGCCGCCCGCCATCACTTCAAGGCAGGTAGGCAGTGAAAAACTGACGTTGACCCGATCGCCCCAGCGCGCTTCAATCGCCTGCTCCATCGGGATCAGATGCTCAGGATCTTCGCAGGTAAAAAAGACCTTACTGATGTTATCCGTCGGCAACAAACCCGGTTCATATACCTGATAGTTGAATACCGATTCACGGAAATAGTCCTGCTCAGCGGGACGTGAACGGCTGACAAACCACTCATCATCACGGTAGACGTGGGTCAGAATATCGCTGTGATGATACTGCAGACCAAACAGGTCGTTAGCGATGTCTTCATCCAGATTATGGCTGAACACCAGCTCCCCCTGGGCGTTATGTACCCGCGCGCCGTTTGAGGTGATCATATACGCCGGGATAGCCAGGCTGTCACGCATCTGTCCGACATCAATATGATGGCGACCGGTGGCGAAAACGAAGTGAATATCTTTTGCCACCAGCTGTTGCAGCGTTTCACGCGCAAAAGGCGTCAGGCGATGTTCGGGAGAAAGCAGCGTGCCATCCAGATCGGATGCAACGATGTGGTACATGAAAACCTCGGGTATCTGATTCTGCTGGCCGTGGCCAGTCGGATAATGAACGTCAGCGATGCGATGAAAAAAAGTCGATCACTGCATTAAGCGCTTCGGCGCGCATGTCGTCTTTTTCGAACAGGATCTCATGACGCGCACCGTTGATCACCCGCGGTTTGTTGCCTTCGCACGGATGACCCGCCGCCGCCATGGCGGCACAAAAAAGATCCTGCGAACGATTATCCACCACCTGATCGTCGCTGGCCTGCAGCAGCAGCAGCGGCGTGGTGATTTTATCGGCCTGACTGATAATGTTGCGCCCGGCATGAATGCCTTCGCGCACCCAATGATAAGTCGGGCCACCGACGCGAATCGCCGGATCGTCCGCATAAAAACGCAGGCTGCGCCGATAACGCTCGGCGCTGTGCGTCAGCCGGTTAATGCCAAACGGATGCGCCCGCCAGCGTCCGGTACCCAGCGCGTAACCGTCGCGCAGCGACGGACGTTTCTCAGCCCAGTCGAGGATGCGGTGCGCCAGAAATGAAGGCAACGGTAGCGCGATACCAAACATCGGTGCCACCAGCGCAACAGCATGAAACGCCTGCGGCTGTCGCGCCAGAAACAGCGTTAAAATAGCCCCGCCCATTGAGTGGGCCAGCGCATAGCGCTGCTGATAGTGGCCGCTGACAATTTCTTTCAGGTAGAGCGTTTCCAGATCGTCGACGTAATGCGCGAATTCTGCCACGTGGCCGCGGTGTGAATCTTCCAGCAGACGATCGGAGCGGCCCTGACCACGATGATCGAGGATCACCACGTCAAAACCGCAGTGGAACAGATCGTACGCCAGCTCAGGATATTTTATATAGCTCTCAATGCGGCCGGGCACAATCAGCACCACCCGCTTATGCTGCGGTGAGGTGAAGCGCACGTAACGCAGAGTGAGATTACCGACGCCGGTAAACTCACGCTCTTCCCGCCGGTGCCAGAAATCGAGCAGTGGCCCGGTCGCAAAGGCAGCAAAGGCTTTTTCTCGTCGCAGCCAACTGGCTTTGTGTTGATTCATTCGCCCCCCTGATGACCGGAAAAAAGAGTCTTTAACGCTGTATGTCGGCCATAGCGCCGCGCTTATTTCTGGCGTATTGTGTCACATTTCCGCCGCTAAAGAGAGCGCAACCCATGACCATTGAATGGTGGCTGACCTACCTGCTTACCACCACAATTCTTAGCCTGTCGCCCGGTTCCGGCGCCATCAATACTATGAGTACCGGCATCAGCCATGGTTATCGCGGCGCGGTTGCCTCGATCTCCGGTTTGCAGGTCGGGCTGGCCGTGCACATTGTGCTGGTCGGGATCGGTCTGGGTGCGCTGTTCTCCCAGTCGCTGCTGGCGTTTGAAATTCTCAAATGGGCCGGCGCTGCCTATCTGGTATGGCTTGGCATTCAGCAGTGGCGATCGGCTGGCGGCATCGATCTTGATGCGGTTGCCAAAGCGATGCCGCGTCGTCGTCTGTTCAAACGCGCCGTGCTGGTTAACCTGACCAACCCGAAAAGCATCGTTTTTCTTGCCGCGCTGTTTCCGCAGTTCATCCAGCCGCATCAGCCGCTATTGATGCAGTACCTGGTGCTGGGCGTGACCACCGTGGTGGTCGATATTATCGTAATGATTGGCTACGCCACGTTAGCGACGCGCATTGCGGGCTGGATTAAAGGGCCGAAGCAGATGAAGCTGATGAACCGAATTTTTGGCGGGCTGTTTATGGCGGTGGGGGCGCTGCTGGCCAGCGCGCGGCGCATTGCCTGAGTGACCGGCCAGCCTGCGGGGAAGACGCCATCGCCCTGCCTGCTGGCGATGGCGGCGCGGCCTGGTGATGAACCGGCCGCGCGTTTTCCGCCCTAGCGGGAGATGATCAGATGAATACCAAAGCCGGCAAACAGTACGCCCGCCATCCCATCGACCCACTTCGCCAGGCGCTGATACTTGCTGCGCATCCACGGCATCGCGAAGATAGCGGCAACCAGCGCAAACCAGGCAAACGTCTCGCCAATAATCAGTAAGAACAGTCCCCAGCGCTCGGCTGCACCGACGTCATCGCCGACAAACAGAGAAAATACGCTGCCGAAGTAGATGATCGCTTTAGGGTTCGACAGGTTGGTCAGCAGCCCCTTGAGAAAACTCATGCCACGCTTCGGCAGTTCAACCACCGGCTCGTCCTGCTGCGGCTGTTTATGACGCTGACGCGCTGAACACATCAGTTGCCAGCCCATCCACAGCAGATAAAGGCCGCCGCCCACCATAATGATCTGATGCAGCCAGGCCATTTTCTCCAGAATCAGATGCAGACCCATCAGCGCGACCCCGGCCCAGACCACGATCCCGAGCGTAATACCCAGCACGCCCATCATCGCCTCTTTGCGTGAACGGCTGGCGGCGGTTTGCGACACGAAAAAGAAATCGGGACCGGGGCTCATCAGGGCAACCAGATGGACCAGTGCCACGGTGGCGAATAACATCAGCATTATCAGTATCCTTTACTCTTCATCATCAAGATGCTCTTTGATCATCACCAGGAAAGGTTTGCCAAAGCGCTCCAGTTTGCGGTGACCGACGCCATTGACGCTGAGCATCTCTGACGCGCTGACCGGCATCTGTTCTGCCATCTCAATCAGCGTGGCGTCATTGAACACCACGTAAGGCGGAATATTCTCTTCATCCGCAATCGCTTTACGCAGCTTGCGCAACTTGGCAAACAGTTTGCGATCGTAGTTGCCGCCATAAAACTTCGCCGAACTGTTGCTCTTCGGCTTCGCGGTAATCAGGCGCGGCACCGCCAGCATCAGCGGCACTTCGCCACGCAGCACCGGCCGTGCCGCTTCGGTCAGCTGCAGCGCTGAATGCATCGCGATGTTTTGCGTCACCAGTCCGAGGTGGATCAGCTGACGTAACACGCTGACCCAGTGCTCATGGCTCTGGTCTTTGCCCAGCCCATAAATCGGCAGTTTGTCGTGACCGTGCTCGCGGATCCGCTGGTTATTGGCGCCGCGCAGCACTTCGACAATATAGCCCATGCCGAAACGCTGGCCGACGCGATAGATACCCGACAGCGCTTTCTGCGCCTCGACCAGGCCGTCATAACGCTTGGGCGGATCGAGACAGATATCGCAGTTGCCGCACGGCTGCTGTCGGCCTTCACCAAAATAGTTAAGCAGCACCAGGCGGCGACAGGTCTGCGCTTCCGCAAAGGCGCCCATCGCATTGAGCTTATGACGCTCAATGTCCTGCAGCGGGCCTGGCGCTTTCTCTTCGAGACATTTGCGCAGCCACGCCATATCCGCCGGATCGTAGAGCATCATCGCCTCGGCAGGCAGGCCATCACGCCCCGCTCGCCCGGTTTCCTGATAGTAGGATTCGATGTTGCGCGGGATATCAAAGTGCACCACGAAGCGGACGTTGGGTTTATTAATGCCCATGCCGAACGCCACCGTGGCGACCACGATTTGCAGATCGTCACGCTGGAACGCTTCCTGCACCCGGGCGCGCTGCTCGCTGTCAATGCCGGCATGGTAGGCCCCGACGCTCAGTCCCCGACTTTGCAGCCGCGCGGCGGTATCTTCGACCTTCGCCCGGCTGTTGCAGTAGATGATGCCGCACTTACCGCGCTGATCCTGCACGTAACGCAGCAGCTGCTCGGTAGGTTTAAATTTTTCGACCAGCGTATAGCGAATATTGGGACGGTCAAAGCTGCTGATCTGGATCAGCGGATCCTGCATGTGCAGCAGGTTGACGATATCGTTGCGGGTGGTTTCATCGGCGGTGGCGGTCAGCGCCATCACCGGCAAATCCGGAAAACGCTGACGCATCTGTCCCAGCGCGCCATATTCCGGTCGGAAATCGTGACCCCATTGAGAAATACAGTGCGCTTCGTCGACCGCCAGCATGGCCGGCTGCCAGTACGCCAGATTCTCCAGGAAGTTATCCATCATCAGGCGTTCTGGCGCGATATAGAGCAGCTTAACCCGGCCGGTACGGCAATCTGCCATTACCGTCTGCTGTTGCTCACGCGTCATGGTCGAATTGAGATACGCCGCCGCAACACCGTTGGCCAGCAGTTGATCGACCTGATCTTTCATCAGCGAGATCAGCGGCGAAACCACCAGCGTCAGCCCCTCGCGCACCAGCGCCGGGATCTGATAGCACAGTGATTTACCGCCGCCGGTCGGCATCACCACCAGACAATCACGCCCGCTCAGCGCCTGGTTGATGATTGTCTGTTGACCGGGACGAAACTGCTGGTAGCCGAAGGTATCCTGCAATACCTGCTGCGCCAGCGCTTCCTGATTTAGGACTGCCGAGGTTGCCACTCTATTCCTGTCTTACGTAATTGATTAGAACAAGTCGTTAAGCGTTACGCCTACACCCAGACGGGTCTGACGATGGTCGTAATCGATCAGCGATTCGCCATAGCCGCTAAACACCTGGGTATAGAAGCGAACATGCTCCGAGATCGGATAGCTCCAGGCCATGGTCGCGCCGCCATAACCGCTGTTCCAGTTATAGTTGCCTTCAACGCTAAAGATGCTGTCGCCGAGCTTATAGCCAACTTTGGCGCGGTAGTAACCCATATATTTGGTGATATCGGGATTATCATCGCTGCTTTCACCTTCCGGAATCCGGTACCAGGGTTTGATTTCCGCCAGGAAATTCCCGTTCTCCGCCATCAGGCGGGTATAGACGCGGTTCCAGCTACGTGAGGTCGGGTCGCTTCGGCCATTGGATTCATGGTTCAGGCCTACTTCCACGTCACGCAGCGTCCAGCCAGCAAAAGAATAATCGGTTGCCCAGCCGAGGAAAATCTGAGGCTCATAGTTGGTTTCGCGGAACGGTGATGACTCACCGCGATTCGACAACTGCCACCAGGAGCGCTGCGTATATGAGGCAGCCAGCACCGAGTTATCGCCCAGGATACCGCGCCACAGCGGGAATGCCAGACTGAGCTGGAATTTTACCTCATCCTTACGGGCGTTTTCTGCCCAGTTGTAGGAGGAGATCGCCTCTTTATTGAGATCGCTGGTGTAAGTGTAGAGAAGATAGTTGTTCTCATAAGGATAGAGGACGAACGGATTATCATGCTTCTCCAGCAGGTTAGCGATGATGCTGCCACGAACCTGCGGCGCGTCATGCACTTCTTTAACCTGAGCTTCGTCCGCCTGCGCCAGTGCAGGAAGTAATAACATAGCCGCCAGCAAGGCGCGATGCTTACGCATAAAATTCTCCGGTGAGCGCTGCGTAGTAAAAATTACTGAAAGGGTGTCGTAAAAAGCAGGCCATTCTACACGCAAATGGCAGTGAAGATGAGAGCTGATTTCTTAAACTGGAAACCCCCTCGCGAGCGGCATAGAATACACAACTCATTAACATTACGCGCCCCTCTGGCCCGAATTTTTCAGGACACTTCATCATGTCATCACTTGTGCTGACGCAGCAGGACGCTCGCCGTCTGGTTGGCGAAATTTTCGTTTATCACATGCCATTTAATCAGGCGTTAGGTCTGGAGCTGACGCGGCTGGATGCCGACTATGCCGAAATCAGTTTCGCCAATAAAACCATGCTGGTCGGCAACACTGCCCAGCAGATTCTGCATGGCGGGGTGATCGCGTCGGTGCTGGACGTCGCGGCGGGCATGGTGTGCGTCAGCAATGCCCTGACGCGCCAGGAGAGCATCAGCGAAGAGGAGCTGCGTCAGCGCCTCTCCCGCATGGGCACCATCGACATGCGCGTTGACTATTTGCGTCCGGGACGCGGTGAACGCTTCACCGCCACCAGCAGCCTGCTGCGCGCCGGTAACAAAGTCGCGGTGGCCCGCGTCGAATTGCATAACCAGCAGGGTGATTATATCGCTACCGCAACCGCCACTTATCTGATCGGCTAATTTCGCCTGACAACAGGACAGACATGGATACGCAACAAACTCGCCAGGGCGTTGGCTTTGCACTGGGCGCTTACTTTATCTGGGGCATCGCCCCGGCTTATTTCAAGTTGGTAAAAAATGTTCCGGCAACCGAAATCATGACGCACCGGGTAATCTGGTCAGCCCTGTTTATGCTGATCCTGATCTCCCTGACCCGCAGCTGGCCAGGCGTTCACAGCGTCCTGCGCCAGCCGAAAAAAGTGCTGCTGCTGGCGCTTACCGCGCTCACTATCGGCGGCAACTGGCTGCTGTTTATCTGGGCGGTGAATAACCAGCATATGCTGGAGGCCAGCCTCGGCTACTTTATTAACCCACTGATTAACGTGGTGTTCGGCATGCTGTTTTTGCGCGAGCGTTTTCGCCGTCTACAGTGGCTGGCGGTGCTGCTGGCTACCGTCGGCGTGCTGGTGCAGCTCTGGCAGTTCGGTTCGCTGCCGATTATCGCGCTGGGTCTGGCGCTGAGCTTTGCTTTTTATGGGCTGTTACGCAAAAAGATTCAGGTGGATGCGCAGAGCGGAATGCTGATTGAAACCCTGTGGCTGTTTCCGCTGGCGGCCATCTACCTGTTTGCTTTTGCCGACAGCGCCACCAGCCATCTATCGGCCAACCCGCTGAGCCTGAACCTGAAGCTGGTGGCGGCAGGTATTGTCACCACCATTCCGCTGATGCTGTTCGCTGCCGCCTGTAGCCGCCTGCGTCTCTCTACCGTCGGCTTCTTTCAGTATCTTGGCCCGACGCTGATGTTCGTGCTGGCGGTGGTGTTCTACGGCGAAACCATCACGCCAGACAAAATGGTGACCTTTGGCTTTATCTGGCTGGCACTGCTGGTGTTTGTCTGTGATGCGGTGGCATTTTCATTCCGTGGCCGGCCGCGCATAGCGTGAGATAAAGCGCGCCATTGCCGGACCGGTCAGCAGGATAGTAAACAGCCGCAGCGTCTGTAATGCCATCACAAAGGCCATATTGACCTGGGTTCCGGCAGCAATAATCGCCACCGTGTCCAGTCCGCCTGGGCTGGTGGCGAGATAAGCCGTCATCAGATCGATGTGCAGTACGCGCGTCAGCATCCACGCCAGTCCGCCACACAGCAGCATCAATCCAAAGATCGACGCCAGCATCTGCGGCAGCGTGCGCAGAGCCAGCAAAAATACCGGCCGGGTGAAGCGCAGGCCGACGCTCCAGCCAATCAGCGCGTAAGCCAGTGCCAGCAGCCATTCCGGCACCTGCAAAATTGCCATCCCGCTGGTGTTCAACGCCGCACCCGCCAGGGCAGGCAGTAATAAGGCACCGGAAGGAATGCGCAACCGGGTCCCGAGCCATGCTCCAGTCAGCATCACCGCCAGCGTTACCGCAAAACCGCGATTCAGCGGCGGGAACCACAGCAGCGAAACGCTATGGGCCGCATCGCCCAGTCCGATCCGGGCCACCAGCGCCGCCGCAGTGGCGACAAACAGCACCCGCAGATATTGCATGAATGCCACCAGCCGCACGTCGGCACCGAAATCGCCAGCCATCGCGACCATTGCCGATGCGCCGCCCGGTGACGATCCCCATGCGCCGGTCGGGCCGGGCAGATGACTGAAGCGGACCAGCAGAAAGCCTGACAGGCCGCTGGCCGCCAGCGTCAGCAGCAGCACCGCCAGCACCACCGGCCAGTCCTGAATCAGCGGAGTCAGAATAGAGGGCGACAGGCTCTGTGCAATCATGCAGCCCAGTACCGCCTGCGCCAGCAGAAACAGCCGTTTATCAATGCGCATTGTCGCGCCTGACAGCCCCATCACCACACCGACAATCATCGGTCCCAGCAACAGCGCTGCGGGCAGATGAAAAAATTGCAGCACGCCGCCCAACAGCACCGAGCTGAATAACAGCAGTGTCCACTGCGCGCGCAACGAGAGTGCATCCATAAGAAGTTAATTATTTGTAAAAAGAGGGGGTAAGATTACGCAGAAATGCAGACGGGGACCAGCAAAACGGGCCGTCTCAGACGACCCGCTGCCTGCTTTATAACCAGTTCTTACGTTTAAAGTAGAGATAAGGCGCCAGTCCGGCCAGAATCATCAGGCCAATCGCGGCGGGATAACCAAAGCTCCACTTCAGCTCTGGCATAAACTCAAAGTTCATTCCGTAGCTTGAGGCGACCAGCGTCGGCGGCAGGAACACCACCGAAACCACCGAGAAGATCTTGATAATGCGGTTCTGCTCGATGTTGATGAAGCCCATCGCCGCCTGCATCAGGAAGTTCACCTTCTGGAACAGCGATTCGTTATGCGGCAGCAGCGACTCGATATCGCGCAGGATTTCACGCGCCTGCTCCAGCTGATTGCCCGGCAAACGCGCTTTACGCACCAGGAAGTTGAGCGCGCGCTGGGTATCCATCAGGCACAAACGCACCTTCCAGCCGATATCTTCCAGTTCGGCTAAACGCGACAGCGCCAGATCGTACTCTTCGCCCTGCTGACCTTCCATGATCACCCGGCTCAGTTTTTCCAGCGCGCTATAGATGTTCTCAATCTCATCCGCCAGCTGTTCGATTTTGGTTTCAAACAGGTCGAGCAGCAGCTCAAACGCATTGCCGTCGATCAGCGTCTGATTACGGGCTCGCATGCGATAGAGCCGGAAGGCCGGCAGTTCGCGTTCACGCAGCGTATAGAGACGGCCTTCACGGATGGTGAACGCCACGGTGGAGTTACCGGCGTGATCTTCAGCATCTTCATAGAAGAAGAAGGAGTGAATATGCAGGCCATCTTCATCTTCGAAGAAGCGCGCCGAGGCCTCGATATCTTCCAGCTCTGGCCGGGTGGCCAGGCTCTGGCCGAGTTCAGATTGCACCCGGTCACGCTCGCCCTCTTCCGGTTCGATCAGATCGACCCAGACGGAGGTGGTCAGTTTGTCGTTTTCGTCTTCCAGCTCCAGACGCGTCAGGCGGCTGTGATCCAGTTTAAATGCGCTCAGCATAGCAATACTCCCCATTGCAGACTAAATGGGACAAGGCAGTCCGCCGTTCACCAAGCGGAACGGGCAACCTGAACACGGAAACACAGTTTCAAGGGTAAATCAGTGCTGACTCGTGCGACGGGATTAGAAAAGGGAGGTCGCTGATAACCGCTAAGGCTACCCGCGTAGAGAGGTAGCCTTAGATGTTATTCCTGTTATCCAGGTTAGTGAGCCAGCATCGACTGGGCGTGTCCAAGGCATTGTCCTCTCATGATAATAGTGGGCGCATGTTACGCTGAGACGAAAATGTCGTCAACCGCAGGCTACAGGGTTTCCAGTTTGGCGTAAGCCGCCACTAACCACTTGATTCCCTGCCCCTGGAAAGCCACCTGCAGACGGCTGTGCTCGCCGCTACCTTCCAGATTAATGATGGTGCCTTCACCAAATTTGGCGTGATGAACCCGCTGGCCGAGCGCGAAACCGCTGTCATTTTTGCTCACCGGCGCGCCCATCCGCTGGTGATTCACCGGACGGCTGACGCTGGCGCGTAAGCGCACTTCTTCAATGCACTCTTCCGGCAGCTCGCCGATAAAACGCGAAGGGCGATGATACACTTCCTTACCATACAGTCGGCGGGTTTCGGCATAGGTCAGCGTCAGCTTGATCATCGCGCGGGTCACGCCAACGTAAGCCAGTCGACGCTCCTCTTCCAGCCGGCCGCCTTCATCCAGCGACATCTGGCTTGGGAACATGCCCTCTTCCATGCCGACGATAAATACCTGGCTGAACTCCAGCCCTTTCGCCGAGTGCAGCGTCATCAGCTGCACCGCATCCTGCCATTTATCAGCCTGGCCTTCGCCCGCCTCCAGCGCCGCGTGCGATAAAAAGGCCTGCAACGGCATTAAGTCTTCATCTTCATCCTGATAGCTGAACTGGCGCGTGGCAGTCACCAGCTCCTCAAGGTTTTCGATTCGCGCCTGACCCTTTTCGCCTTTCTCCTGCTCGTACATCAGCCACAAACCGGAGTCTTTGATCACCCGGTCGGTCTGGACGTGCAGCGGCAGCTCTGCGGTTTCCGTCGCCAGCGAATCGACCAGTTCACAGAAACGTTGCAGCGCCGACGCGGCCCGGCCGGCCAGCGCGCGGGTTTGCAGCAGTTCGCGCGTTGCCTGCCACAGGGTCATCTGCCGTTCACGCGCGGTCTGGCGCACCACGTCGAGCGTACGATCGCCCACGCCACGCGTTGGGGTGTTGACCACGCGCTCAAACGCCGCGTCATCATTGCGGTTGGCCATCAGACGCAGATAAGAGAGCGCATCTTTGATCTCCTGACGTTCGAAGAAGCGCATACCGCCATAAATACGGTACGGCATACTGCTTTGCAGCAGCGCCTCTTCCAGCACACGCGACTGGGCGTTGCTGCGATAGAGAATGGCGCAATCATTCAGGGCGTTGCCGTTTTCCATCCACGTCTTGATGCGGTTTACCACAAAGCGTGCTTCGTCCAGCTCATTGAAGGCGCAGTAGATCGAGATGGGCTCGCCGTCGCTGCCGTCGGTCCACAGCTCTTTACCCAGACGGCCGTTATTGTTAGCGATCAGGGCGTTGGCGGACTTCAGAATGTTGTTGGTTGAGCGATAGTTTTGCTCCAGACGGATGGTTTCCGCGCCGGGGAAATCCTGCAGGAAGCGCTGGATGTTCTCGACCTGCGCCCCGCGCCAGCCATAGATTGACTGATCGTCATCGCCGACGATGATCACCCGGCTGCTGTCGCCCGCCAGCATGCGGATCCACGCATACTGAATGTTGTTGGTATCCTGGAATTCGTCCACCAGCACGTTGGTGAAGCGTTCGCGGTAGTGATTCAGAATGTGCGGCTTATTGAGCCACAGCTCATGGGCGCGCAGCAGCAGTTCAGCAAAGTCGACTAAACCGGCCCGGTCACAGGCTTCCTGGTAGGCCTGATAGATGCGCAGCCAGGTCTGCTCGACCGGATTGCCATAACTTTCAATGTGCTTTGGCCGCAGACCTTCATCTTTTTTGCCGTTGATGTACCACATACCCTGACGCGCCGGCCACTGCTTCTCATCAAGATTCATCGATTTGATCAGGCGTTTAAGCAGGCGCAGCTGGTCTTCACTGTCGAGGATCTGAAAGTCCTGCGGCAGATTGGCATCCAGATGGTGGGCTCGCAGCAAGCGGTGCGCCAGGCCGTGGAAGGTACCGATCCACATGCCGCCCTGGCTGGTGCCGATCAGCTGCTCGATACGGTGACGCATCTCGGCCGCCGCTTTGTTGGTAAAGGTCACCGCCATAATTGAATAAGGTGAACAGTTTTCGACCGACAGCAGCCAGGCGATGCGATGGACCAGCACCCGCGTTTTTCCACTGCCCGCGCCTGCCAGCACCAGCAGGTTACTGCGCGGTGCCGCAACGGCCTCGCGCTGTTTGTCATTCAAACCGTCGAGCAGTTCAGAAACGTCCATAAGCCCCGTTTACCAAAGAAAAAAGGTCGTCGCCCGATCTATTACGCCTGACGCCAGGCGACGGCTGTGAGTGTCCGGCCTGCGGCGGGAAAACACCCGGCTGCCGCCACGGCCGCAGCGCGAAAGTAAGGGAGACGACTGGATAAATTTACAGCCATTATAGCAGTGAGGTGAGTGATGCCAACTGCGAAATTTCGACATGCGGCAACAGACGCGCATCGGCGATATGCATCAGGTTACCCTGACGCAGGTTAATCCAGCAGGCCTGCATACCGCAACGCAACGAGCCTGCCACATCGGTGGTGAGATCGTCGCCGACGTGCAGAATGTGCTGAGGAGCAATGTTAAGCCGCTGTGCCGCCCGCTGATACATATCCTGCCACGGCTTCGCACGCCCATCCGGCCCCGCCCGCAGCGTGAACCGAAAGTATTCTGCAATGCCCATTTTTTCCGGGCAGGCATTGCCGTTGGTAACCGCCACCAGCGGAACTTTCTCCGCCAGCATTTTCAGCGTCTGATGGGTCTCATCCGGCATCTCAACCTGGCTACGCCATTGATGAAACACCGCCATGACCTGCTCCGCGCCGGCCGTCGCCTCAGCAGCAGACAAGCCGATGTTCAGCATCGCCAGCTCAACAGAACGCCGACGCCACTCCGACACATCATGGTAGATTTCCGGTTCGCGCAGCAGCAACTCATCGCGCAGTGCCTGGTAAGCCTGCGGCGTAAAATCACGCAGCGCCGGATGAAAGGCCTGTAACGCCGCATGCGACTCAGCGGTGGTCCGGCGGATCACCGGATGGTTATCATACAGCGTGTCATCAAGGTCAAAGGTGATGGCTTTGATGGCAGCCAGCGGACGATAAAACTTCATTCGTTCTTTCCTCGTTTGGCCCGGGGATGCGCAGCATCATAGACCGAAGCCAGATGCTGAAAGTCGAGATGGGTATAAATCTGGGTGGTCGAGAGGTTGGCATGGCCCAGCAGCTCCTGCACCGCGCGCAAATCACCGCTCGATTCCAGCAGATGGGTCGCAAACGAGTGCCGCAGTTTATGCGGATGAATATGGCTGGTCACGCCCTGCTTAATGCCCCATTCGGCGAAACGCTTTTGCACGTTACGCGCCGAAATCCGGTTGCCGCGCGTAGAGAGAAACAGCGCGTCATCCTGGCCGCCAAAGCTGGCGCGCAGCGGCAGCCAGTGCTGGATCCAGCTGACCGCGGTGCGGCCAATCGGCACACGCCGCTCTTTGCTGCCCTTACCCACCACCCACACTTCGCCGGAATCGAGATCGACATGCCGACAATCCAGATTCACCAGTTCAGAAAGACGCAGACCACCGCCGTACATCACTTCCAGCATGGTGCGGTCACGCACCGCCAGCGGATCGCTGGGATCGATCTCCAGTAGCTGGTTTACATCATCAACATCAATATTTTTCGGCAGATGGCGCGCCTTACGCGGCGTCATCACCCCTTTCGCCGGGTTCGCGCTGAGCAAACCCTGGCTGACCTGCCAGTCGAGAAAGCTGCGCAGCGCGGAGAGGCGTAATGCAAGACTGCTGGCGGCCAGACCGGCGCGACGACTGCGTGCCGCCATGCTGCGTACCTGCGCCGGTTCAAGCTGCGTCCAGGCACTGATCTTCATCTCATCGGCAATCGCAACCAGCGCCGCCAGCTGGCGGGCATAGCTGCTCTGGGTCAGCGGGCTAAGCTGGCGCTCCACCTTGAGGTAGCGCAGAAATCCGTCGACGGCCTCCTGCAGCGCGCTGCTCATGCGCGTTCAATCCAGCGGGTCAGCAAATCAGGCATCATCTGCGACAGGTGCTGCAGCAGCAAAGTACCCATGCCGGATTGATAATGCTGGCTGTCGCGGCTGCTGAAGATCAGCACGCCGAGATCGCCGGCTTCGCCCATCAGCGACATCGCAACCGAACCGATCGCTTTCGCCTGCGGCAGCAGCAGCAATAATTCCGGGCCATTGATATTGCCCAGATAGTGATGCTGATTACCGAAGCGCTGGATGCGCAGCGGCTCAAAGGCCTGACGCGACAGGCTAAGCTGGAAGAAATCCGAAGGCGCACCGAGCTGCCATTTATCGCTGAACAGCCGCACGTTGGCTCCGGCCAGGCCGAGTTCACGCGCCCAGCGGTGCAGACGGTTCAGCATCTCCTGCAGCGAATCGGCCGCCGCCAGATGGCTTTGCAGCGCCAGCAAGCGGTCAAACAGCTCGTGATTGGCGGTAGCCTGTTCCATCAGCAGGGTAATCTCTTCTTCCAGCTGCTGGATATGGTTACGCTGCCGCGCCATGTGCCACTCAACCAGTGACACGCTGCCGCGCACCGGATGCGGCACCGCCATCTGTTCAATCTGGCGGGCATTGCGGATGAAGAAATCGGGATTTTGCCGCAGATAATCACTGACGGCCTGATCGTCCAGCAGGACCGTACTGTCCGCCTGCTCTTCGATATTTTTCATAGATGAATAAACCCATCGTAGACATGTGTGGCGGGACCGGTCATATAGAGTGGCTGACCCGCCCCCTTCCAGGCGATATGCAGCGTTCCGCCGGGCAGATCAACGCGCACTTTCGGCGCCAGAATACCCTGCTGAATGCCGCACGCAACGGCAGCACAGGCTCCGCTGCCGCACGCCTGCGTTTCCCCTGCGCCGCGTTCATACACGCGCAGACGAATGTGTTCCGGATTGATGATTTCCATAAAACCGACGTTAACGCGATCCGGGAAGCGCTCATGGCTTTCCAGAATCGGCCCCAGCAGTTCAACCTGCGCGGTTTTCACGCTGTCGACCTGAATAACGCAGTGGGGATTGCCCATCGAAACCGCCCCGAGCATTACCGTCTGCTCGGCCACGCGTAGCAGATAGAGATTCTCGGCTTTATTGGCGCGAAACGGCACCTGCTGCGGCTCAAAGTTGGGTTCGCCCATGTTGACGCGCACCTGATCGTCCGGCGTGACGCTTAGCACCATCCGGCCATTTTGGGTGCTGACGCGAATGTCGCTTTTGTTGGTCAGGCCTTTCAGCTGAACGAAGCGGGCAAAGCAGCGCGCGCCGTTGCCGCACTGCGCGACTTCACTGCCATCGGCATTGAAAATGCGATAGTGGAAATCGAGATCGGGATCGTATGGCGGCTCAACGATCAGCAATTGATCAAAACCGATCCCCAAATGACGATCGGCCAGCCGGCGGATCAACTCCGGCGAGAAAAAGACGTTTTGCGTCACCGCATCGACCACCATAAAGTCGTTGCCGAGACCGTGCATTTTGGAGAACTGCATTTTTAGCTCCGCCGGATAAGCCATGATATTAGTTCGCTTGCGCGCTCGAATCGCCGGTCACCAGACCGTTCACATCCGCTTTAGAGGCGTCTGCTTTCTGGCGTTCAGTCGGGGCTTGTTGCTTTTTCGGCTGGTCCTTCGGCGGGAAATAAAGCGGCCCTTTCAGACCACAACCGGCAAGGCTGGTCACGGCCAGCGCCATCGCCAACAGGCTTATCACTTTCTTCATTCTTTATGCTCTTCATGTCCTTTACCTGGATGCTTATCATCGCAGTTGAAGTTGGAAAAGCAACAGGAAATCCCCGCAAATAGCGTGAGCAGAGTGTCAGGCCGGGCAGATGACGGCCGCCTGAACAGGCAGGCGGCCGATCGGGTTCAATGCACCTGATAGCGCGGTTGATAGTCGCCGTTGTCGTTGTCAGGTGGCGAGGCGCACAGCTGCGTCAGCGTCTGGCTGCGGAACGGAATCACCTGGAAACGTTCACCGGTATTCACGATCTGATAGAACTGCGGCAGGTTGAAGTTGATAAAACTGGAACCGTAGGTAAAGCGATCGTGCGACGACGAGTAGAAACGACTAACGTCACGCACCAGCTCCTCTTTGCTGCCTTCGCAGTGATGATAAACCTCGACCCGGTTGGTCTCATCAAGAATATAGATGTTGAAACCGCGCTCATCGGTGGTGTTTTCAAAGAAAAACTGGATGATGCCTTCGCTGGCATAGCCGTTAACCACCGGCGGCAGCGGCGTCTGGTTGGTTTCCACCTTGATCGACAGGCCGTGCAGCTTGTTATTGGAAATCGCGCCGTAAAATTCGACGGCGTTTTCCAGCTTCTGTACCGAAACGCTCATGCGTTCAAAGAACAGACCCCAGGTCTGGCCGGCCATGCGCAGCGCTTTGAAGCGGCCCGGCTCCTGTCGCGTACTGGAGAGCCGCAGCTCAATGCATTCCGACACCAGTTGCTGCACGCGGGTCCGGATCAGCCCGCGCAGATGCTGGCTGTAGCAGAACACTTCAACCGTATCGGGCGGCGCGGCATCCTGATGCATCTTGCCAAGAATGGTTTTCAGCCCTTCGATCATCGCCTGTTCGCCGCTGAAGTGCAGCGTACGCACTTCATTCCACGAGTTACGGTAGAGCAGGTCGATACTGCCGATCAGGCACTGTTGCTGCTGGCCGAAGCTGAACACGTCGAGCTTACGGAAGTCGAAGTGCACCACCTGATTACGGAACGCCGAGGTCGGATCGTGCTCGAGGTTGACGATAATCGCGAGGTGACGAATTTCACACGGGCTGTAGAGCGCTTTTGGCGTCGGGGCCGGCAGGCGAAGCGGGAAATGACTGGAGACGTCATTGACCAGCTCCTGCAGACGCGCCAGATCGCAGATCTCATTGCCTTTAATGTGCAGCCGGGTTTTGCGGGTCAGCAGACCGTTGAACCACGCCCACGCCACCAGCTTATTCAGGTAGCGGTTATATTCCAGCGGCTGATGGCTGATGATCGAGTCCATGTCCGGTGCCTGATTATACAGGTACCAGCCCGCGCGGTTGGCCCGGCCTGGCGGCACATGAATAAAGGTCAGGTTCGGCTCAGAAAGATCGGGCGAAATCTGTGGGTTGACCAGGGTAACCTTGCCCGGCAGTGCTTCAAACGCGGCGTACAGTTTACGGGTCAACACGCCGATGTCCTGCGGACTCGCGCTGACGCTTAAATTGTTGCGGCGGGCAAACCGGATCAGGTTGCGATAACTCTGCATCATCGCATCCAGCAGTTCGTTGTGCGCTTCACGCACCCGCTCGATTTTCCACTCTGCGCGGTTATCCAGGATGGCAATTTTCTCGTCATCCCAGCCCCACTCTTTCACCAGCTGCGACAGAATTTCACGCCGCCAGCCGGTGCGATGCTGATGCTCTTCGGTGCTGAGTTTCTCGCACACTTTGAGATAGAAACAGCGGCGCACCAGATCGAGACGTGGCTGATCGTCCACGCTGGTCAGATAATGCGTGACGCGTTCCAGCATCATGCAGTAGGGATCAAGCCCGAAGCAGATGATTTCGCCGTCGTGCAGGCGCTGTTTGATGTCCATCGCCAGCAGTTGCGTATTCGGATATTCCCAGCTGTAAGCTTCCAGCAGCAGGGTTTTCAGCACCGCTTTATACGGCGAGTCGATACTTTTATACAGCTGCCACAGGCTGGCACCGAAGTACTCCTCCGCCGACAGCGTGCCAAGGCCGCCCAGATCGAGCCATTCATTCGGCGTCAACACACCTTTGGCGTAGAGCGACATCACGTAGTCGTCATAATGGTGCTCTTCTTCGCCGGGCACCATGTTCCACAGAATGCGTTTACCCGCCATGCGCACCGCAGTACGGTAAAACTCATCAAGCAGCAGAATGTGTTGGGTCGAGCCGCAATCTTCTCCGCCCAGATTACCGCTTTCGTTATGGCGGAAACGGTTCTCATCGATCAGGAAGAAGCTCACTTCCACGCCCATGGAGACGCACCATTTCTGCAGCATGGTACATTTACGCTGCAGATTAAGGCGCTCTTCATTGTCCAGCCAGGATTGATGACAGACCCAGATGTCGAGATCCGACACGCTGTTCTGACCGACCGACGAAGTGCTGCCCATCGAATAAATCGCGGTGATCGGCATTTCGCCTTTTGGCGCATCGGCAAGGCGCAGGTCGCTGTCGCCGGTCAAATCGGCCAGTAGCTGACGCTGATTTTCATCAGGCGTGAAGAAGCTGATGCCATGTGGAACGCTACCTTCAAGGTAACCCGGCATCTGCGGATGTTGATAATGTAATAAGGTTGGCAGCAGACTGTAGACGCGCTGAAAAGCGGGTCCCATGGCAGCCAGTGCACGATCGACGCGCAGCTGGTTGATTGCATCCAGTCTCTGTTTCAGTGTCTCAATGTAGAGGTACAAGACGTTTCGCCTGATTGTCCCAGTGTTTAAGCACCCTGTTTCCACCATCTGCCGCTTATAAAGTGAAAAAGTGGGCAGATTATTGCTGGAAACGTGATCAATCTAACACTCGGCAGATTGACCGTAAAGAAAGTTGCGCTACTTAACAGTTTAGCACGTTCTTACTGGCTTCCCGCCTTTTCAGCACCGGTATCAAATGAGACTTGATAAATCGGGCCTAATCCGCGAGCAGGCCGTTTTCAATCCGTTGAAACTGACAGCATTCCCCCATAGATGATAGGATATTCAGTGAACGATCAAAATGGTTAACAGCATGTTAGACAAAATTTTCAGAATTGCTACAAGACAAAGCCCGCTGGCATTATGGCAGGCACATTATGTACAGCAACGCCTGATGAGCGCTCATCCGGGCCTGCAGGTTGAACTGGTGCCGATGGTCACTAAAGGTGACATTATCCTTGATACGCCGCTGGCAAAAGTGGGCGGCAAAGGGCTGTTTGTCAAAGAACTCGAACAGGCAATGCTGGATGGCCGGGCCGATATGGCGGTGCACTCAATGAAAGATGTGCCGGTCGATTTCCCTGCCGGTCTGGGTCTGGTCACCATTTGTGAGCGCGATGATCCGCGCGATGCGTTCGTTTCTCATCACTATGACTCTATTGATGCCCTGCCGCACGGTGCGGTCGTCGGCACCTCCAGCCTGCGCCGTCAGTGTCAGATTAGCGCCCGTCGTCCGGACCTGGTGATCCGTTCGTTGCGCGGTAATGTCGGTACCCGACTCGGCAAACTCGATGCCGGCGATTATGACGCCATTATTCTGGCCGTCGCCGGGCTGAAACGCCTCGGACTCGAAGACCGAATCCGTCAGGCCCTGCCGGCGGATGTCTCCCTGCCTGCGGTCGGCCAGGGCGCGGTCGGCATTGAATGCCGTCTGAACGACAGCCACTTAATCAGCCTGTTGCAGGCGTTAAACCACGATGACACCGCCGTCTGCGTCAAAGCAGAGCGCGCCATGAATACCCGCTTAGAAGGCGGTTGTCAGGTGCCGATCGGCAGCTTTGCGGTGCTGGAAGGCGATGAGCTCTGGCTGCGTGGCATGGTCGGTGCGCCGGATGGCAGCGTGATGGTCAGCGGCGAGCGCCGTGGGCCGCGCGATCAGGCAGAACAGATGGGCATTTCACTTGCCGATGAGCTGCTGAACGGCGGCGCGCGTGAAATCCTGCGTGAAGTTTACCAGGGGCAACCGCCGGCATGACCATTCTGGTGACGCGTCCGGAACCCGCCGCGGCAGAGCTGGTATCACGCCTGCATGCGCTGGGTAAGCAGGCCTGGAGCCTGCCGCTGATTGAATTCGCGCCGGGCGTCGATCTGCCTCATCTGCCGCAAAAGTTAGCCGAACTGCAACCTGGCGATTTGGTTTTTATCCTGTCGCAGCAGGTTATCCACTACGCTCAACACGCTGTCACAGCGTGGCCCGCCGGGCTGGACTATTATGCAATTGGTCGATCTACTGCGCTGGCGTTCCATACCGTCAGTGGTCAGCAGGTGACCTGGCCACATGCGCATGAAACCAGTGAAGAGTTAATCCAGTTAAACACGCTGCAGCAGGTCGCCCATAAGCGTGCGCTGATTTTGCGCGGTAACCCTGGCCGGGAGCTGCTGGCGGAGACCTTAACGCAACGCGGCGCAGAGGTGTCGTTTGCCGCCTGCTACCAGCGCTGTCAGAAACACTATAACGGTGCGACAGAAGGCCGGCGATGGCGCGATCGCGGCGTCTCGGTGCTGGTGGTGACCAGTGGAGAAATGTTACAACAGCTTTTTTCGCTGTTCCCCGCGATCGATCGCGAGGAATGGCTGCTCAACTGCCGACTGATCGTCGTCAGTGAACGTTTGGCTACCCTGGCCGCAGGATTGGGTTGGCAGGATATTCAGGTAGCCGATGGTGCCGATAACGATGCGCTGTTGCGCGCGTTACGCTGAACTTTAACAATGGGATGTGCCACATATGACGGAACAAAAAGACTCCTCCGCCATGGTTGAAGAAACCACCCCAGCGGTCGACCGCTCTGCTGCCAGCAACGCCACACCACCCCGTAAAGCAAAAAACGGTGGCATGGTGCTGGGTGCGGTTGCGATCGTCATTGCGCTGGCGATTGGTGCAGGTTTATACCTTAATGGGAAACATCAGGCTGATTTACAGGCACAAACCAACCAGCGCCTGAGCGAACAGCTTAGCGCGCTTCAGCAGCAGGCCAGTAACGACAAACAGCAGCTAACGCAGCAGCTGAGCAGCACCGAAACCGCACTGCAGAAGGCGGAAGCCCAACAGGGCGCCTCCGCCAAAGAGCTGGAAACGCTGCGTGAGAAAGTGGCGGTGATTTCAGGCAACGACGTGCGCAGCTGGTTGCTGGCGCAGGCGGATTATCTGGTGAAACTGGCGGGTCGCAAACTGTGGAGCGATCAGGATGTCACCACCGCCGCCGCGTTGCTGAAAAGCGCCGATGCCAGCCTGGCTGACATGAACGACCCGAGCGTGATGAATGTCCGTCGCGCGTTAACCCAGGATATCAGCACCCTCTCGTCGGTCAGCCAGGTCGACTATGATGGCGTGATCCTGAAGCTGAATCAGCTATCGAACAATGTCGACAATCTGCGTCTGGCCGACAACGACAGCGATGATGCGCCGATGGACAGCGACGGCGGTGAGCTGTCAGGTTCAGTGCGCGAATGGCGGCAGAATCTGGTGAAAAGCTGGCACAACTTTATGGATGACTTCATTACCATCCGTCGCCGTGATAACACCGCACAACCGCTGCTGGCACCTAATCAGGATGTTTATCTGCGTGAGAACATTCGTTCCCGTCTGCTGATTGCCGCTCAGGCGGTTCCGCGTCATCAGGATGAGATCTACAAACAGTCGATCGACACCGTCTCCGCCTGGGTTCGCGCCTGGTACGATACCAACGATGCCGCCACCAAAGCTTTTCTCGCGCAGCTGGATGAGCTGAGCCAGCAGAGCATCAATATGGATCTGCCGGACAATCTCGAAAGCCAGCCGTTACTTGAGCAGCTGATGCAAACCCGCGTGCGGAACCTGTTAGCGCAACCCTCTGCCGCTGCTAATCAGCAGGGAGGCTAAGCATGCTTAAGGTATTTATCCTCTTTATCCTGCTGATTGCTGGCGTGGTGCTGGGACCGATGATCGCCGGCCATCAGGGCTACGTGCTGATTCAGACCGATAACTGGAATATCGAAACCAGCGTTACCGGCCTGGTGATTATTTTGATCATCAGCCTGCTGGTGATTCTGGCCGTGGAATGGCTGCTGCGCCGCGTGCTGCGTACCGGTGTCCGCACCCGCGGCTGGTTTACCGGCCGTAAACGTCGTCGCGCCCAGCGTCATACTCAGTCCGCGCTGATGAAGCTGGCGGAAGGTGACCATCGTCAGGTTGAAAAGCTGCTGTCTAAAGATGCCGATCATGCTGATGTGCCGGTTGCCAACTACCTGCTGGCGGCGGAAGCAGCACAACAGCGCGGTGATGAAGTGCGCGCCAATCAGCATCTGGAGCGGGCGGCTGAACTGTCAGACAGCAACACCATCCCGGTGGAAATTGCCCGCGCGCGTATTCAGCTGGCGCGTAACGAAGATCACGCCGCGCGTCACAGCATCGATCGTTTACTGGAAGTGGCACCGCGCCATCCTGAAGTGCTGCGCCTGGCCGAACAGGCTTATATCCGTACCGGCGGCTGGAGCGCACTGCTGGATATTCTGCCGGCGATGCAGAAAGCACAGGTTGGCGATGAGGATCACCGCACTGCCCTGCAGCAACAGGCGTGGCTGGGCCTGATGAGTCAGGCGATGGCCGATCAGGGTAGCGACGGACTGAAGCGCTGGTGGGGCAATCTGAGCCGCAAAACCCGTCAGGAAACCACGTTGCAGGTCGCGATGGCTGACCACCTGATTGAGTGTGACGATCACGATACCGCCCAGTCAATCGTGCTGGAGGGGCTGAAACGCCACTATGACGATCGGCTGGTGCTGCTGATGCCGCGCATTAAGAGCGGCAACCCGGAGGCGCTGGAGAAAGCGCTACGTCAGCAGATTAAACAGCATGGTGCTACGCCGCTGCTGCACAGCACGCTGGGTCAACTGTTGATGCGTCATGGTGAATGGCAACAGGCGGCCGAAGCGCTGCAGCAGGCGCTGGCACAGCGTCCTGATGCGTTTGACTATGCCTGGCTGGCGGATGTATACGATCGTCTGCGTCGCCCGGAAGAAGCGGCGAAGATGCGTCGTGAAGGCTTATTGCTGACGCTGAAGAACAATCCCGGCGCCTGATCGGCCGGAGAAAACGAAAAAGCCGGGCTTGCCCGGCTTTTTTGTGCCCGACATTGACCGCCCGCCGGCAGTAAACCGCAGATAAAAAAACACCTGCCATTGGCAGGTGTAAGATCAGGTCGGTAAGACAACCGGCAGGTACCTGACTCAACGTGGTGTCTGTTAACCCTGTAAGACTTTCGCGATACAGGCAGGCAGACAACAGGTACCTAAAAATTGGCTCTGCATCATTCCCAGGTTTATGTAGCATCAGCAAACATAAGAGGTGGAATGAGCATCTACAGGTTTATTATTGCATAATTCATGCCAGCTTAGATTTTATTTTTTAAAAGCTTTTAAATCAGCTATTTAATAATGATGCAGGATAAAGTGGCGTGGGCAGCCTGCCGCGAGTGTCGGTATTCAGCGACACCGGCCCGCTTCGCTGTCTCTCTCTGGAGACAGCCGTGCGTAATCGCCTCGCATTGTTATAAAATCAACGGGTTATCTGTCGCAGAATAGCGACGCAACCGGTCATTCGCTAAACGACAGGCGAAAAAACCTGTCTTTTCAGACAGGTTGCTAAAAATGGTCGGCGAGAGAGGATTACCTGGCTCTGCGAGCCTGCCCTGCGGGCCGTTGCTGAAGCAACGTTGTCTCGCTGCGCTCGGCTCAAACCTCCTTCGGAGGTCCTCATCCTCTTTTGCTACAAACGAAAAAAAACCTGTCTTTTCAGACAGGTTTCTAAAATGGTCGGCGAGAGAGGATTACCTGGCTCTGCGAGCCTGCCCTGCGGGCCGTTGCTGAAGCAACGTTGTCTCGCTGCGCTCGGCTCAAACCTCCTTCGGAGGTCCTCATCCTCTTTTGCTACAAACGAAAAAAAACCTGTCTTTTCAGACAGGTTTCTAAAATGGTCGGCGAGAGAGGATTCGAACCTCCGACCCACTGGTCCCAAACCAGTTGCGCTACCAAGCTGCGCTACTCGCCGATTTTTTTAACTGTTTTGCCTGGTGCGAAGAGAGGGACTTGAACCCTCACGTCCGTTAAGACACTAACACCTGAAGCTAGCGCGTCTACCAATTCCGCCACCTTCGCGTATCCCAGCAAAATCTGGGGTGGCTAATGGGACTCGAACCCACGACAACTGGAATCACAATCCAGGGCTCTACCAACTGAGCTATAGCCACCACTGTACCGAATGTTACAAGTTTAAAACCTGCAGCATTTAAATCTTTACTGCCAACTAACGCGGTAAATCAAACCACCGAAGCTCATGCGCACAAACGATATGGCGCGCCCGACAGGATTCGAACCTGAGACCTCTGCCTCCGGAGGGCAGCGCTCTATCCAGCTGAGCTACGGGCGCGTAGCGCCGTTGCGGATGTGCATACTAGAGATAAGCGCCCATCGTGTCTAGTGCTTTTTGAATAAAAAAACGCGTTTGATTACGCTTTGTGCATTTCGTCGACAAATAGTGCATTTCTCCCGACTCGCCGGGTAAAAATGCGGCATTAATCAGCAATATCAGAGATCGCCGCGCCAGTGATAGCGCAAATATCTCAGCAGTTTTAATTGCCTGCGCCAGCGGCTCGGCTGCCTGATCAGCCGATAGAGCCATTCCAGTCCCAGCCGCTGCCAGATTTTAGGTGCCCGCTTCACATGGCCGGTGAAAACATCATAGGTGCCGCCAACGCCCATATAGAGCGCACCAGGCCAGTGGGCGCGGCACGCCAGCATTAACAGCTCCTGGCGGGGTGAACCCAGCGCAACCGTCACCAGCTTCGCACCGCTGGCGGCCACGCGGGCAAACAGCGCATCCTGCTCGGCTGGCGCAAAATAACCATCCTGCGCCCCGACAATGTTCACATTCCACTGCCGCCGCAGCTTGTCGCAGGTTTCATCCAGCACCGCCTGACGCCCACCAATCAGAAATACCGGGGTACCCTCACGTCCGGCGCGCTCCATTAGCGCTTCCCATAAGTCTGCGCCAGCAATGCGCTGTACCGAAGCGTGGGGGTATTTTTTACGGATTGAACGAACGATACTGATGCCGTCCGGATAAGCGAACTCGGCCTGGGTTAACAGGTTACGTAATCCCTCATCCCGTTCGGCAGTCAGAATCTTTTCTGCATTGATGGCGACTAAGATGCCGCTCCGCACGCCCTGCGACGGCATTAAAAAATCCACCGCCGACGGCATGCTGTCGAAGCCATACAGTGCGACGCCGCGAATCCGGTACTGCGGCGAGTCAGGTAACTTTGTCATATCTTCCGTCAATCCCAGAGGTTAATCAGGAGGGGCTATGCAGCACCCGCTCGCTGCGATCGCGAATTAAACCGGCGCGATCCAATAACCAAAATAGTAATTTAGCCACGCCCAGACAGGCGGCAAAAATAATAGCGAAAAACACCACGCGTGAGCCAAACGCATCCAGCCCTTCACGCGCCAGCACGATCATGTTGAACACCGCGCCAAAACAGAAACTTTGCAGAATAGCTCCGCTGTAGCGATTGGTTTCCTGGCAGCCACGCGCATAGAGCGCATCGAAGACTTTGATAATCATCCCCACCGCCACCGCGCCGATCGGAATCGCCCAGACGCCGCCCATTACCACCAGTGAACCGATCAGCGTCGGCGAAATCGCCAGTCCCGAATGGTTATTCAGCACTTCCCAGGTGAAGTAGTTAGCGCTGTTCAGCACCGCCAGCGGACGATCCGGCCACAGCCAGCTGGGAATAAACACATAAAAATCACGCCAGAGCGGCGCCAGCCCCTGGAACTCAATTTTGGCATAGTTATCCAGCAGTAATGCCAGGTTCTCCCAAGGCGAGAAGGTATCACGCGTCAGGTAGAGAAAGGTATAAAAGGCTTCATCGCCCATCACGTCGAGGTTATAACGGCGCAGCGCCAGCCAGAACATGCCGGCAATCGCCATCACACCTGCGGTTGCTAGCATCCACAGGGTAATCCAGCCGCGGGTGATGCCGATAAACAGAAACAGGGCAAACGCGATAATGATATTGGCACGGGTTCCGCCGACCAGCGCGTAGGTCAGCAGACCAAAAGCGACGGTCACCAGCAGAAACAGCAGCCAGTTGCGTCGTGACGGACGCAAAAAATAGGGGATCAACATCGCCGGAATAAAGAAGTAGAAGAAGCGCTTGAGCGCCACGCCAGAGACTTCGCTGGAGAAGATCTGGTTATAGGCGGTCAGGCGGAACAGCAGAAAGCCGTTGTGGATGAAAAAAACCGTCACGGTGCCCAGCGCCACCAGCGCCAGGATCACGCAGGTCAGATGAGTTTCGACCCGATTCATCTGCAGCCAGGGTTTAGCCGGCGGGGCGTTAGCGGGCCGCAGTCGGACCTTATAGCTGACGTAATAGAGGGCATAAAATCCGGTGGCCGACAGCAGCGCCTGCAGCAGAGACGCCACCGGCACCACCTCAACATTAAAGCGGAGCACCAGCACGCTGGTCAGCGGAAACCCGAAGTAAAAAGTCAGTAAGAACAGCAGTGTGAAGAACAGATGGAAGTTAAAACGCACGCGCTTAAACTCCCGCCAGGTCAGGGTGAGAATAAAACCCAGCGACAGCAGGTAGACCGCCAGCAGACCGCTAAACTGCATCAGGCTCATGACAACTCCCCTTCGCTGAGGCGTAATGCTGAGCGCCATCCGGCCAGATAGCCGGGCGCAAAAAAGGCTATCGCCTGTTTGTCGCAGCTCGCTAACTGACGACGCGCCTCGCTAATCACCGCAGGCGTGAGTGCATCTTCGCTGAACAGCACCGGCAACTGCTGCTCCGCCACATCACGCCAGAATGGGTTTTTACGACTCAGCACAAAGGGCACGTTGGCCTGGATTAACAGACACAAGGTCCCGATCCCCTGCTGACGTTCAAACATAAAATAGCCGACGTGGCAGCGCGCCAGCAGCGCTAAATAGTCATCAAACGCCATTTTCTCATCAATCAGCTTCACCTGTCCCTGCGGAAACAGCGCCTCAGCCGCCGCCCTCACCTGACTGATATAGGCCTGATTGTTCGGCGGATAACCCAGCGGTACCTCAATACGCAGCTGGTCGCCAAACTGCGCGTGAATCGCCTTGAGTCCGTCGATATGGCGGTTGCTCGGATCGCCTGAATTCCCCAGCAACAGAGTAAACGTCGGATCGGGCGCAGCATGGACCGCCACATCCGGCATGCGGGTCGGGAAATAGAGTAACGAACCGGGTACCCGGCGATGGCGTTGCTGGTAATGATGCAGATCGCCGCGCGTGGCAAAAACGTGCGCCACTCGCCCCTGCGCCATCCGGCGCAGAAAATAGAACAGGCGAAACTTCAGGCTGCGAGAATCTTCATACAGATCTGCGCCCCACACGTGCCAGAACAGCTGGGAACGATGCAGCTTGCCGCTGAGTAACGCCAGCCAGAGCCAGGGATTGAACTGGCCGTGGCAGAAGAAGCGTTGCTGACGCCGCCTGGCACGCTGCAATACCGCCTGCGCCAGCGCTTTTTTACTGGCAAAGCACTCAATCTGTAAGGCGCTGAACGGCGAAAAAATCTCAGGCTGTGGCGTTACCACCATAAAATGGCGTGGCGTAGCCGTGGGCTGTTCAACGCTCAGTACATCGTTGAAGAAGCGCAGCACCGTGAGGTTGTGGTGGGGAATATCCGATCCCAAAACGTGAATTAAAGTCATTTTTTCCGGCAATAAATCATAAAAGCGCCACAACACAGGGCAAAGTAAGCCATATAGGTAAACATGTAAGCCTGCGCCGCCCCCGTTGCGCCCTGTAACGGAATTAGCCAGCGCGAGAACAGCGTCAGCAATACAAACTGGCTGATCTCAGTCAGAACATAAAAGCGCAGCGAGGCTTTGGCGATCACCAGATATCCGAAAACATAGGCTCCCACTTTAAAAACATCGCCACACAGTTGCCAGACAAACAGATCGCGCATGCCACGGAACGCGTCGGAAAACAGCAGGCTGATGGCAACATCCCGCAGGATCCAGACCGCGAAACTGGCCACCGCCACCGCCGGCAGCACAAAGCGCAGCGCCCGGCCAATTTCCTGTGCAATATCGCGTTTGTTATCCAGTCGCGCCAGCGTCGGCAGCAGCCAGACGCTGAAAGTGGCGGTAATAAATTGCAGATAGGCATCGGAGATACTGGTCACGCCCTGCCACAGTCCGACCTGCGCCCAGCCTTGCTGCGCCGCCAGCAGGTTACGCATCATTACCCAGGCCACCGGTAGCGTCACGGTGGTAATCAACGCCATCAGGGTATATTTAGCCAGATTACGCGCCAGCTCGGGCTGCCATTGCGGACGCAGCCAGCTGAGCGGCAAGGGTACGCGGCGCTTCAGCAAGATCACAGCCGGCACCAGCAACAGGGCCGGCACCAGCGCCAGACCGATCAGTGCGCCCTGATAACCACCCAACCACCAGCACAGCAGATAACCCACGACGCCAATCAGGCTGCCGAGAATCAGCGCCAGCGCATTGCCGCGCGCATCACGATACCCTTTCAGCAGCGCCAGACTAAAGTTCGCCCACGCGATACCGAGCTGAAGAAACGCCACCACGCGGATCACGTTCTGATAGCGATCGTGACCAAAAAGCGCATTGCTGATCGGGCCTGCCGCCAGCAGGAACAGCAGCGCCAGCACGCCGGAAAAGCCCAGCACCAGGGTTGAGGCGGTGCCAACCAGCGCTCGTAACCGCTCGGGCTGCTGCTGATATTGCGCCACATAGCTGGTGACGCCGTTGAAAATTCCGGCCCCCGCCAGCACACCCAGCACGGTGATCAGCTGACGAAAGTTACCCGCCTGACCGACGCCCTCCGGCCCGAAGCTGACCGCCAGCAGTTTGACCACCAGCAGTCCGGCAACGATTTTTACCAGCGTGGACGACGCGGTCCACACTGAAGCTTTGGCCAGTGACATCAGGAAAAGAAGCTCAGCAGCGAGCTGATAACCGTGCTCTGGTTGTTATCCGACAGGTTATAGAACAGCGGCAGGCGCAGCAGGCGTTCGCTCTCAACGGTGGTGAAGCGGTCGTCGCCAACAAACTGCGAGAAACGCTGGCCAGCCGGCGAACTGTGTAGCGGAATGTAGTGGAATACCGTCAGTATCTCGGCCTCTTTCATCCAGTTAATCAGCGCCTGACGATCGTCCTGATCGCGCAGTTTGATATAGAACATATGCGCGTTGTGCTCGCAGCTGGCGGGGATTACCGGCAGCGCGATTCGCCCCTGCTCTGCCAGCGGCTGTAACGCATCATGATAACGTTGCCAGATGCGCAACCGCTGCTGGTTGATACGTTCAGCCGCTTCCAGCTGCGCCCACAGATAGGCCGCCTGCAAATCGGCCATCAGGTAGCTCGATCCCATATCGCGCCAGGTATATTTATCCACCTGACCGCGGAAAAACTGGCTGCGGTTAGTGCCTTTTTCACGAATGATTTCGGCACGCTCGACCAGGCTGGCGTCATTAATTAAGGTCGCCCCGCCTTCACCACCGGCGGTATAGTTCTTGGTTTCATGGAAGCTGAAACAACCAATGTGACCTATGGTGCCCAGCGCACGGCCTTTGTAGCGTGACATCACGCCCTGCGCCGCATCTTCAATGACAAACAGCTTATGATTCGCCGCCAGCGCCATTATGGTGTCCATTTCACAGGCGACGCCGGCGTAGTGCACCGGCACAATCGCGCGGGTTCTTTCGGTGATGGCGGCTTCGATCAGCGTCTCGTCAATATTCATGGTGTCGGGACGCACATCGACAAACACGATGCGGGCGCCGCGCAGCACAAAAGCGTTGGCGGTAGAGACGAAGGTATAGCTCGGCATGATCACTTCATCGCCCGGCTGCAGATCGATCAACAGCGCGGCCATCTCCAGTGACGCGGTACAGGAGGGGGTCAGCAGCACTTTTTTACTGCCAAAGCGCTGCTCCATCCACTGCTGGCAGCGGCGGGTAAAACCGCCGTCTCCGCACAGCTTGCCGCTGTTCATCGCCGACTGCATGTACTCAATTTCCGTGCCCACAACCGGGGGTGCATTAAATGGAATCATGACCTTTCCTGTAGAACCAGTAGGCGGTGCTGTCGATACGGGCACCGCTGCGTAAATAGAGGCGCATCGCCGTGAGATTACTGAGCTGAGTGGCGACCCGAAGCTGCGCCAGTCGCCGCACCCGCGCCCAGTCCGCTGCCGCCAGCATCAGCCGTTGGCCCAGTCCCTGGCCCTGCGCGTCAGGCAGCACCGCCAGCAAACCGATACGAGCGTCGCCGTCCACTTCACGCAACGAGACGAAGCCCTGTAGCTGGCCTGCCGCATCCGCAGCCACCAGGCATTGATGATCAAAGGTGCCACGCACCGCGTTTTCAATCCACTGGGCGTAGAAACGACCGCTGGCGTCGGGCGCATACCACGGCGCACGAAAGCGACTCTGACTGAACAGCTGTGAGGCCGCCTCGCGCAGGGCCGGAATTTGCGCCTCGCGTGCAATGCGAATGCCGACCTGTCGTTCGGTCTGGTTAATCGGCAGCGTCAGATCCGCTTCACCTTCCACCAGCTGGAACCGGTGCTGCTGCAGCGTATCAATCAGCGCGGTCTGGCTGGCGGGCACTTTGACCTGCAGCAGCGCGCAGGGATGTTGCAGCGCTGCATCCAGAGCGGTGTCACCGTTAAGATCCAGCCGTACGGTCTCAACACCGAAGAACTGACTCTCCCAGCGAAGGGGATTAATATTGACGTGGACGGGCATGTAACAGATCCAGCAGGTATTGGCCGTAGCCGGTTTTAGTCAGCGCTTCGCCTGCCGCACGTAGCTGGTCATCACTCAGCCAGCTGTTACGCCAGGCGATCTCTTCCAGACAGGCGATCTTGAAGCCCTGACGTTTTTCAACCGTCTGCACAAACATGCTCGCTTCCACCAGGCTGTCATGGGTGCCGGTATCCAGCCACGCGAACCCGCGTCCCAGCAGTTCGACGGTCAGCTCACCGCGCTCAAGATACATCTGATTAATGGCGGTGATTTCCAGTTCACCGCGTGGCGAAGGCTTAACCTGTCTGGCGAAGTCGACTACCTGATTATCATAGAAATAGAGGCCGGTGACCGCCCAGCGAGACTTCGGCTGTTTTGGCTTCTCTTCAATAGAGATCGCTTTAAAATCATCATCAAACTCCACCACGCCGAAGCGTTCGGGATCCATCACCTGATAACCGAACACGGTCGCGCCGCGGTTCTGCTCTACCACTTTTCTTAGCTTCGGACTGAATCCCTGGCCGAAGTAAAGATTGTCGCCCAGTACCAGGCAGCAGTTATCATCGCCAATAAACGATTCACCGATGATAAACGCCTGCGCCAGACCGTCCGGATGGGGCTGAACCGCGTAACTGAGCCGCAGACCAAATTCCGCTCCGTCGCCCAGCAGGCGCTCAAATTGCGCCCGATCTTCCGGCGTGGTAATCAGCAGAATATCGCGGATACCCGCCAGCATCAGTACTGACAGCGGGTAGTAGATCATTGGTTTGTCATAGACCGGCAGCAGTTGCTTAGAAACTGCACGGGTGATGGGATGTAACCGCGTTCCCGATCCTCCGGCTAAAATGATGCCTTTCATCGCTGCTCCTTTCGCTGATTATTGCGATAAGCCGAGGCGCTCACCACGGTAGCGCCCGTCGAGAATGGCCTGCCACCAGTCGGGATTCGCCAGATACCAGGCGACCGTTTTACGCATGCCGCTTTCAAAGGTTTCCTGCGGCAGCCAGCCCAGTTCACGCGCGATTTTGCTGGCATCAATGGCGTAGCGCTGGTCATGGCCGGGGCGGTCGGTTACGTAGGTGATCAGGTCGCGATAATGGGCCAGCCCCTGCGGTTTTTGATCTGCAGCCAGCTCTTCCAGCAGGCTGCATACGGTTTCCACCACCTCAATATTGCGTCGCTCATTATGGCCGCCAATATTGTAGGTCTCGCCAGGCTTGCCATGACTGACCACCTGATACAGCGCGCGGGCATGATCTTCGACATAGAGCCAGTCACGGATCTGTTGTCCGTTGCCGTATACCGGCAGTGCTTTGCCCGCCATGGCGTTGATGATGGTCAGCGGGATCAGTTTTTCCGGAAAGTGGCACGGACCGTAATTGTTTGAACAGTTGGTGACCAGCGTAGGTAAACCGTAGGTTCGCAGCCAGGCCCGGACTAAATGGTCGCTGCTGGCTTTACTGGCAGAGTAAGGGCTGCTCGGCGCGTAAGGGGTAGTTTCGGTAAAGTATCCCTGACTATCATGCAGGTCGCCGAACACCTCATCGGTAGAGATGTGGTGAAAGATAAAGGCGGCTTTGCGCGCGGCATCCAGCGTCTGCCAGTAAAAACGCGCCGCTTCCAGCAGCTGGTAAGTCCCGACAATGTTGGTTTCGATAAAGGCGATCGGTCCGTCAATAGAGCGATCCACATGACTTTCCGCGGCAAGATGCATCACGCAGTCGGGTTGATGATGGGCGAAGATCTGATCGAGCGCCGGCCGGTCGCAAATATCAGCCTGCTCAAAGATAAATCGTGGCGAATCGGCGACGCTGCTCAGCGAAGCAAGATTGCCGGCATAGCTGAGTTTGTCGACCACCACCACCTGGTGGTCCGTTTCGGCAATCAGAAAACGAACCAGCGCCGAGCCGATAAAGCCGGCACCGCCAGTAATCAGAAAACGTTTCATCGCCAGACGCCTTTGGTATCGACCACCCACTGCTGGCGCACCCCGGCGGCATCCACTGCGCGGAAAGCACGATGATCCACCAGCATTACCAGGATATCGGCCTGTGCCAGCGCCTGCTCACTGGAGACCAGCGTGGCTTTATCCCTGAGGGACGCCGGAATCTGGTCGATGTGCGGTTCAACCACCCAGGTGCTGCCGCTGTGCCAGTCAGCAATCAGTCGGGCGACACCCATCGCCGGGCTTTCGCGCAGATCGTCAATGTCCGGCTTAAAGGCCAGACCGAAGCAGGCAATGGTCAACTCAGTGGCACGCTTACCGGTTTGCGTCAGGCTATCCGCCAGCGCCGTTTTAACCTGATCCAGTACCCATTGCGGCTTAGCGTCATTGACCTCACGCGCCGTGCGGATCAGGCGCGCCAGCTCAGGATTTTGCGCCACAATAAACCACGGATCGACGGCGATGCAGTGACCGCCGACGCCCGGTCCGGGCTGCAGAATGTTGACGCGCGGATGGCGATTCGCCAGCGCAATCAGTTCCCAGACGTTAATCCCCTGAGCGGCGCAAATCAGCGACAGCTCATTCGCAAAGGCGATATTAACGTCACGGAAGCTGTTTTCGGTCAGCTTACACATCTCAGCGGTGCGGGCGTTGGTTTCCACACATTCGCCTTTTAAAAACAACCGATAGAGTTCACTGGCGCGGGCCGAACAGGCTGGCGTCATGCCGCCAATCACCCGATCGTTATTAATCAGTTCCACCATCACCTTACCCGGCAGCACCCGCTCCGGACAGTAGGCGATATAAATATCGGGCGTTTCACCGTGCTGCGGGAAACGCAGATCGGGACGCGCAGCGGCCAGCCAGTCAGCCATCTGCTCGGTGGTGCCAACTGGCGAGGTTGATTCAAGAATCACTAAATCGCCCGGCTTCAGCACCGGCGCGATCGACTCCGCTGCAGCCTGCACGAAGCGCAGATCGGGCTGATGGTCTGCCTGAAAAGGCGTCGGCACGGCGATAAGAAACGCATCGGCGGCTTCCGGCTGGGTTGTCGCCCGCAGATCGCCGCGCGTGACGGCGGCGTGCACCACCTGGTCTAAATCAGGTTCTACGATATGAATCGCACCGCGATTGATGGTTTCAACCGCCCGGGCGTTGATATCCACCCCCACTACTTTTTTTCCCTTTGAGGCAAAAACGGCTGCCGTTGGCAGCCCAATGTATCCCAGTCCAATCACGGAAATGGTTTGAAAACTCATAAGTCGGCTCGGTTATCTTTTAAGGCTTGCAAAATACGGCCACAGGCTTTGCCATCGCCATACGGATTATGGGCATGGCTCATCGCCTGCCAGGCATTATCGTCCGTCAGCAAGGTGCTGACCTCGGCTACGATTCTGTCGATATCCGTCCCCACCAGTTTTACCGTACCCGCATCGATCGCTTCGGGCCGTTCAGTGGTATCGCGCATGACCAGTACTGGTTTGCCCAGCGAGGGCGCTTCCTCCTGAATGCCGCCCGAATCGGTGAGAATCAGCCAGGCGCGGTTCATCAGCCAGACAAAAGGCAGGTACTCCTGGGGCTCGATCAGAATGATATTTTCAATGCCGCTGAGTATGCGGTTAACCGGCTCGCTGACGTTGGGATTGAGGTGCACCGGGTAGACGATTTGCGCCTCCGGATGCTGCCGCGCAATCTGTGCCAGTGCGCTACAAATCCGCTCAAAACCGTCACCGAAGCTTTCACGCCGATGACCGGTCACCAGCACCAGCTTCTTGCTGGCGTCGAGAAACGGATAGCGCGCCGCCAGCTGGGCATTCAGATTGCAGTCATCCAGCACCCGATCGCGCACCCACAGCAGTGCATCAATCACCGTGTTGCCGGTCACCACGATGCGCGCATCCGGCAGGTTTTCCTGCAACAGGTTCTGGCGCGAACGCGAGGTTGGCGTGAAATGGAGACGGGCAAGATGGCCGGTGAGTTTGCGGTTCCCCTCTTCCGGCCACGGTGACGCCAGATCGCCGGTGCGCAGTCCGGCCTCAACATGGCCGACCGGGATTTGCTGATAAAACGCCGCCAGGCTGGCCGCTAAGGTGGTGGTGGTGTCGCCATGGACCAGCACGATGTCTGGTCTGAAGTCGAGCAACACGGTTTTCATGCCCTCTAAAATGCGGCAGGTGATCTCGGTCAGCCCCTGCTCAGGACGCATAATATTCAGGTCATAGTCCGGCTGCAGCTGAAACAGGCGCAGTACCTGATCGAGCATTTCACGATGCTGTGCCGTGACGCACAGACGCGAGTCAAACGCCGGATCCTGCGCCAGGGCCTGAACCAGGGGCGCCATTTTAATGGCTTCGGGACGGGTACCAAATACTGTCAGAACTTTCACACTGTTTCTCTCAATGACGCTGGTCTGACATCAGACGCGGACGACGTGCCAGCGCCACACCAGCCCCAACCAATGCCCCTACGGCACCCCACATAATCATCATGAACAGGCGGCGTGGACTATCACGCGACACCGGCTCTTCGGGGGTACGCAGGTAACGGTAAGTCTGGAATTTACTGTTCAGCGTCGGGCCGGCGACCAGCGTGGTCAGCATGGCTCTGTTCTGATCATAGCTTATATCGAAGTTCGGGCCGGTGGCGCGCAGGGTCTCGAGCTGCCCTTGTAAAACCGGCTTGCCCAGCAGAAACAGGTCGCTGTCCGCCAGGTTTTCGCCCGCTTCGCGCGCCTGTTTTTCATTAATGCCTTGCTGGCTGGCAATCTTCAGTGCCTGTTCCAGACGATGCTGCTGACGCTGAAACACCGCATTGGCCACATCTTCCTGCCGCTTAACCTGCGCCTGAAGCTGAGCCGTCCGCGCCTGCCAGGCCCCTTTGAACTCTTCGTTCAGATGACGGGCTGCACGCTCACTGGCGTAGGCAATGTACTGGCGCAGCAGGTTATTCGCATCGCCGGCGGTTTCTGCTTTTAGCCGCACGTTATCCGGCAGGTTGTGCGCCGCATCGGCGGGCGTGAACAGAATATTGCTGATCATATCGTCAAGCAGCGCAGCATCGTTGTGCGCATTACCGGTTTTTCGGCTTTTATAATAATCGGTTTGCTGCCAGAACTCGCGGCGTGTATCCCACGAGGCTAGCTGCATGGTGAATTCCTGATAGACCTCATCCATCACCGTGGGCGACGGAGCGGTCAGCGTCAGGGCGTTGTTACGCACATCCAGATTGGCGAGGAACTGCTGCTGCGCATAGTAAGATCCAAGCATGTTCACCGTCGGACGATCGGTGACCGCCGTGGTGCTCCAGACTTGTTTCATCAGCAGCGTCGCCAGCCAGGCGACCAGCGCAAACAGCAGCGCCAGTCCGACAATCCAGCGCTTGCCACGCCATAAACGGCAACATAAGCCGCGAATATCCAGTTCGTTGTCCACAATTTCAGCAGGCATGGCAGCGTTATCCTTTGTCAGCGCTTAGCGGGGTAAGTTTTTTTTGGCGTCGCGGTAATGGCTCAGACGGCGTTTGATCCGCCGGACACGTCGCGCCACGCGCCACGCATGCTTCAGGCAGTAGCCGTAAACCATAAAGGCCACCAGGAACAGCAGCAGCATCACCCATTCGGGAATGAACGCCAGGTATTCGCCTAAAACGCCGATACCGGCGAGGATCGCGGCGGCAACGGTAATCAGGACAAAGGCCTGACGCGAGCTAAAACCGGCGCGCATGATCAGATGGTGAATATGCTGGCGGTCAGCAGAGAACGGGCTCATGCCTTTACGCAGACGGCGATACATAATCGCCACCATGTCCATTAATGGAATGGCAATCAGCCACAGTGCGGTCACCGGCGTAATCGGATGGCTCAGGCCCTGAGTGGTTTCCAGCAGGATCCAGATGATGGTGAAGCCAATCATCGTACTGCCCGCATCGCCCATAAAGACTTTGAAGCGACGGCCGAGGAAGCCGAGGTTAAGCAGGATGTAGGGCAGCGTGGCGGCGATCATCGCAAAACACCACATGGCGAGGCTGGTCTGGCCATCAAAGTAGAGGATGATGCCCATAGCCGCGAAGGTCACCGAGGAAAGTCCGCCCAGCAAGCCGTCAATCCCGTCGACCATATTAAAGGCGTTGATCGCCGCCCAGACGGCAAACAGCGTCAGCACGTAGCCAAACGGCCCAACGATCAGTTCAAACGGGCCGACGATAAACCCGAGGCTAAGCAGATAAAGTTTGGCACCGACCATCATCACAACCGCGACCATCGCCTGCACCACGGCACGGATTTTCACGCTGATATCGAAACGATCGTCCAGCGCGCCAACCAGCACCAGTACCCCGGCGCACCCCAGATAGAGCAGCGCATGCGGCAGATAATAATTGGTTATCGCGAAGGTGAAGCAGATACCTGCGAACACAGAAATGCCGCCAACCAACGGAATCGCGCCATGATGACGTTTACGTGAGTTAGGCTTATCAACTAAACCAATTTTTTTAGCTGCTTTTCGAGCAAAAAAGAGGAAAGCCAGGGAAAAGAGAAAAATTAAACCAAGCTCAGTACTCATAGTGAGTAAATTCACGTTAAACGCTCTCAGCTAACATCCCGGGCAACAATACGCGAAAAAGTGCGTTCATCGCTGCGTCGGATTCCGAATTCTGCATAAAGAGATGCACGAACGGTCATTAATTCGTCACCACTACCACAGTCATTATAAATGCTCCTGTCAGTGTTCAATCCTATAGCTCACAAATGAAAAACGCCACGTTGAGACGTGGCGTAAGGTCGATTTTCTGCGCATTTAAGCTAAAAAAGCCGAATCTGTGGTTCGGCTTTACAGTATCGGATTAGGAACGCTTCATCATATCGAAGAATTCATCGTTGGTTTTGGTCATCGCCAACTTGTTGATGAGGAACTCCATCGCGTCGATCTCGCCCATTGGGTGAATAATCTTACGCAGGATCCACATCTTCTGCAGCTCTTCCTGAGAGGTGAGCAGCTCTTCTTTACGGGTACCAGAACGATTGTAATCAATCGCCGGGAAGACGCGTTTTTCTGCGATTTTACGTGAGAGATGCAGTTCCATGTTACCGGTACCTTTAAACTCTTCGTAAATCACCTCATCCATCTTCGAACCGGTGTCTACCAGCGCGGTCGCGATGATGGTCAGGCTACCGCCCTCTTCCACGTTACGTGCCGCACCGAAGAAACGCTTCGGACGGTGCAGGGCGTTGGCATCGACACCACCGGTCAGGACTTTACCTGATGCCGGAACCACGGTGTTGTATGCACGTGCCAGACGGGTGATGGAGTCAAGCAGGATGATCACGTCTTTCTTGTGTTCAACCAGACGCTTGGCCTTTTCAATCACCATTTCAGCAACCTGAACGTGGCGCGAAGCGGGCTCATCAAAGGTAGAGGCGATAACTTCACCTTTGACCAGACGCTGCATCTCGGTGACTTCTTCCGGACGTTCGTCGATCAGCAGCACCATCAGGGTGCAATCCGGGTAGTTGTACGCCAGGCTCTGCGCGATGTTCTGCAGCAGCATGGTTTTACCGGCTTTCGGCGGTGCCACGATCAGGCCACGCTGACCACGACCAATCGGTGAAGCCAGGTCCAGTACACGTGCGGTTAAATCTTCCGTTGAGCCATTACCCCGCTCCATACGCAGACGTTTATTCGCGTGCAGCGGCGTGAGGTTTTCGAACAGAATCTTATTACGCGCGTTTTCCGGCTTGTCGTAGTTAACTTCATTAACTTTCAGCAGCGCAAAATAACGTTCACCCTCTTTTGGGGGACGAATTTTGCCAGAGATGGTGTCACCTGTGCGGAGGTTGAAGCGGCGGATTTGGCTGGGGGAAACGTAGATATCATCAGGACCGGCGAGGTAGGAGCTGTCTCCGGAACGGAGGAATCCAAATCCATCCTGCAGTATCTCCAGCACGCCATCACCGAAGATGTCTTCGCCGCTTTTCGCGTGCTGCTTCAGGATGGAGAAGATAATGTCCTGCTTGCGCATGCGAGCCTGATTTTCCAGCCCCATATTTTCGCCGAGAGTAATCAGCTCAGCAACCGGCGTATTCTTTAATTCGGTAAGATTCATAGTGATGGGTTCTTAAACTCGGGGTAATACTCGAAATGTTTGTCGTGAATGGTATGGCAATTAATCCATGCCGTTAATGGCTCTTTTCGACTCTTCTCGACGATCATCGTCTGGGATGGCGACCTGGAAGCGAGGAGACGGTCGATTGCGATGCCAGAGTTGGAGCTAACCGTCAGATTGCTAAACCGTTCTATCTCTATAAGGTACAGTGCGACAGGGTTTAACAAGGGAAAACTTTAGATGCTAACTACAAGGTAAGTTCGTAATGCAGTATTGGTAACTTAGCACGCCTGAAAGCGAACGTCCAGCAGCAGGAGATAAATTCACCACTGCCGAACGTTCAGCCCTGAATTACGCCAGGTTGGCGTTCAGGAACTCTTTCAGCTGGCCTTTAGACAGCGCGCCCACTTTGGTCGCGGCGACTTCACCATTTTTAAACAGCAGCAGCGTCGGGATACCACGAATGCCGTATTTCGGTGCCGTGCCTGGGTTATCATCAATATTCAGCTTAGCGATGGTCAGTTTGCCATCATACTCTTCTGCAACTTCATCAAGGATTGGGGCGATCATTTTGCAAGGACCACACCATTCAGCCCAGAAATCTACCAGTGTAACGCCGTCGGCTTTCAGCACGTCGGTGTCGAAACTGTCATCAGTCAGATGAACGATTTTATCGCTGCTCATGTTTTACTCCACAAGATTATGCCTGGCGAATTGGCGTAATATAAACCAATGTAGGTTGACTTTATTTCATCGGATACGCTTTCGTAAAGCGATAGTAAGCTGATATTCTACCACACTATGAGCAAAACACACTTAACTGAACAGAAGTTTTCCGACTTCGCCCTGCACCCAAAAGTGGTTGAAGCCCTTGATAGTAAAGGCTTTCAATACTGCACGCCGATTCAGGCGTTAGCCCTGCCCTTTACGCTTTCCGGGCGTGATGTTGCAGGCCAGGCGCAAACCGGTACCGGCAAAACGATGGCGTTTCTGACGTCAACGTTTCATCATCTTCTCTCTCATCCTGCGGCCGAAGGTCGTCAGGTTAACCAGCCGCGGGCGTTAATTCTCGCGCCAACGCGTGAACTTGCAGTGCAAATTCATGCCGATGCAGAACCGCTTACCGCCTCAACGGGCCTGAAGCTGGGTCTCGCTTACGGCGGTGATGGCTACGATAAACAGCTGAAAGTGCTGGAGCAAGGCGTCGACATTCTGGTCGGAACCACCGGTCGTCTGATCGATTACGCGAAGCAAAACCACGTTAACCTCGGTGCCATTCAGGTGATGGTGCTGGACGAAGCCGACCGCATGTTCGATCTCGGCTTTATTAAAGATATCCGCTGGCTGTTCCGCCGGATGCCTGCGGCGACTCAGCGCCTCAGCATGCTGTTCTCCGCTACCCTCTCTTATCGGGTTCGTGAACTGGCGTTTGAGCACATGAACAGTGCTGAATATGTTGAAGTGGAACCGGAACAGAAAACCGGCCACCGCATTCAGGAAGAGCTTTTCTATCCGTCTAACGAAGAGAAAATGCGCCTGCTGCAAACCCTGCTGGAAGAAGAGTGGCCGGATCGTGCCATTGTGTTCGCGAACACCAAGCACCGTTGCGAAGATATCTGGGGCCATCTGGCTGCGGATGGTCACCGTGTCGGCCTGCTGACCGGCGATGTCGCTCAGAAGAAGCGCCTGCGCATTCTTGACGACTTCACCAAAGGGGATGTGGATATTCTGGTTGCGACTGACGTTGCCGCCCGTGGTCTGCATATTCCTGCCGTCACCCACGTGTTTAACTACGATCTGCCGGACGATTGCGAAGATTACGTTCACCGTATCGGTCGTACGGGTCGCGCAGGTGCCAGCGGACATTCTATCAGCCTGGCCTGTGAAGAGTACGCACTGAACCTGCCGGCGATTGAAGAGTACATTGGTCACAGCATTCCGGTCAGCAAATACAACAGTGATGCATTACTGACCGATCTGCCGCCGCCTAAACGCCTGGCGCGTAGCCGCACCGGTAACGGTCCGCGTCGCGGAGGAAATAACGCCAATCGTCGCGGTGCGCCACGCAACAACAACCGTAAACGTTCGGGTTAAGCTCACCATGCTAAGCGCATCGTCACTTTATGCTGCGATTGATTTAGGTTCTAACAGCTTTCATATGTTGGTGGTGCGCGAGGTGTCTGGCAGTATTCAGACCATCGCGAAAATTAAGCGCAAGGTACGCCTTGCGGCCGGTCTGGATAAAAGCAACCATTTGTCAGCTGAGGCGATGACGCGCGGCTGGCAATGCCTCAAACTGTTCTCTGAACAACTGCAGGACATCCCTCTCGATCAGATCCGCGTGGTGGCGACCGCCACGCTGCGTCTGGCAGCGAATGCGCAGGAATTTCTCGACACGGCGCAGCAGATTCTCGGCTGTACCATCAACGTGATCAGCGGTGAAGAAGAGGCGCGCCTGATTTATCAGGGCGTGGCGCACACCACCGGCGGTTCCGATCAGCGTCTGGTGGTGGATATCGGCGGCGGCAGCACTGAGCTGGCGACCGGTGATGGCTCGCACGCCACGGTGTTGTTCAGCCTGTCGATGGGCTGCGTCACCTGGCTGGAACGCTTTTTCAGCGATCGGCATCTGGCAAAGGAAAACTTTGACCAGGCTGAACAGGCGGCACGTGAAATGATCCATCCGATTGCCGCGCAACTACGGCAACAGGGCTGGCAAGCCTGCGTCGGCGCCTCGGGCACAGTACAGGCGCTGCAGGAGATCATGGTGGCGCAGGGCATGGATGAGCGTATCACCCTGAATAAACTGCAGCAGCTAAAGCAACGTGCTATTCAGTGCGGCAAGCTGGAAGAGCTGGAAATTGAAGGGCTGACGCTGGAACGGGCGCTGGTGTTTCCCAGCGGCCTGTCGATTCTGATCGCCATCTTCCAGGAACTGAGTATTGATAGCATGACGCTGGCGGGCGGCGCGCTGCGTGAAGGGCTGGTCTATGGCATGCTGCACCTGCCGATCGATCGCGATATCCGCACCCGCACGCTCCAGAACGTGCAGCGTCGTTTTAGCATTGATGTTGAGCAAGCCGATCGGGTCCGTCAGCTGGCAGAAAGCTTTTTCCGTCAGGTCTGTACGCTATGGAAGCTGGATCAGCGCTGTCGTGACCTGCTGCTCAGCGCCTGCGCTATTCATGAAATTGGCCTGAGCGTCGACTTCCGTCATGCGCCGCAGCACGCGGCTTACCTGGTTCGTCACCTCGATCTGCCTGGCTTTACCCCGGCGCAGAAGAAGTTGCTGGCCTGTCTGCTGCAAAACCAGAGCGGCAGTATCGACCTGGCGCTGCTGACGCAGCAAAACGCCTTACCGCCGCGGCTGGCGGAACGGATGTGTCGTCTGCTGCGTCTGGCGATCATCTTCTCCAGTCGCCGTCGCGACGATACCCTGCCTGCGGTCCGGCTGCAGGCCGACGATGATGCGCTGCATCTGACCTTGCCGGCTGGCTGGCTGGAGGCGCATCCGCTGCGCACCGAGCTGCTGGAGCAGGAGAGCCATTATCAGTCCTATGTACACTGGTTATTGACCCTGTCGTGATCGGGCGTGAAGTCAGCATGAGGCGAACCGCCGTCGCCTCAGCGCTTTACCCGCCGGCTTAGCCTTTCTTCGCCTTATCCAGCATCGCTCGCAGGCCCGCCACGCGGCTCTGCCCGGTTTTCATCCGCTCTTCAGCACTGACCACTTTGCGCTCCGTTTCCCACTGCAGATCGTCCTGCGGCAGCTCCAGCAGAAAACGACTCGGTTCGGGCCGCACTAACTCGCCATATTGCCGACGTTCGCGACATAAGGTAAAGGTCAGCTCCTTCTGCGCCCGGGTGATGCCGACGTAAGCGAGACGCCGCTCCTCTTCGATGTTGTTCTCATCAATACTGCTCTGATGCGGCAACAGTCCCTCTTCCATCCCCACCAGAAACACATAGGGAAACTCCAGACCTTTAGAGGCATGCAGCGTCATCAGCTGCACCTGATCAAGCTCTTCGTCGCTTTCCCCGCGTTCCATCATGTCGCGCAGGGTAAAGCGCGTCACCACCTGCGCCAGGGTCATCGGCTCATCCAGATCGCTGCCTTCCAGCATCTCCGTCATCCACTGAAACAGCGTATTGACGTTCTTCATCCGCATTTCTGCCGCTTTCGGACTGCCCGACGTTTCAAACAGCCAGCTTTCATAATCGATGCCGCGAATCAGGTCGCGTACCGCATTGACCGGCTCGCGTTCGGTCAGCTGGATAATCTCATGCAGCCAGTGGGTGAAGCGTTGCAGATGTTCCAGCCCGCGCCCGCTCAGCGTCTGCCCCAGCCCGACATCAAAGCTGGCGTTAAACAGACTCTTATTGCGCAGGTTGGCCCATTCGCCCAGTTTTTGCAGCGTCGCCGGGCCAATCTCGCGGCGCGGCGTATTCACGATGCGCAAAAAGGCGCTGTCATCGTCGGGATTGGTCAGCACGCGCAGATAAGCCAGCAGGTCCTTGATCTCCGGGCGAGAAAAGAACGAAGTGCCGCCAGAGATGCGATAAGGAATACGGTTCTGCATCAGAAACTTTTCAAACACCCGCGACTGATGGTTGCCGCGGTAGAGAATCGCGTAGTCTTTGTACTGCGTCTTGTTGATAAAGTGATGAGCGATCAGTTCACCGGTCACCCGCTCCGCTTCGTGCTCTTCACTGTTGGCGGTCACCACCTTCAACTCGCTGCCCTGGCCCAGTTCTGAGAATAAGCGCTTCTCAAACACGTGTGGATTATTGGCGATCAGGATATTCGCGGCTTTCAGGATGCGCTGGGAGGAGCGGTAATTCTGCTCCAGTTTCACCACTTCCAGCGCGGGGAAATCCTCTTTCAGCAGCACCAGGTTTTGGGGTCGCGCCCCGCGCCACGAGTAGATCGACTGATCGTCATCGCCCACCACGGTAAAGCGCGCCCGCGCGCCAACCAGCAGCTTAACCAGCTCATACTGGCTGGTGTTGGTGTCCTGATACTCATCCACCAGCAGATAGCGGATGCGCTGTTGCCAGCGTTCACGCACCTCCTGATTACGCTGCAGCAGCAGCGTCGGCAGCAGGATCAAATCGTCAAAATCCAGCACGTTACAGGCTTTAAGATGCTGGTCGTAAAGCGCATAGCAGTGGGCGAAGATTTTATCGCGCTCCGATTGCGCCAGTGCGGCCGCCCGGGGCGGATCGACCAGATCGTTTTTCCAGTTTGAAACGGTAGAGATCAGCTGTTGCAGCAGGGTCTTATCCTCTTCCAGCCACTCTTTGGTCAGCTCTTTCAGCAGGCCAAGCTGATCCTGATCGTCAAACAGCGAAAAGTTGGACTTCATGCCCAGCGCCGCGGTTTCACGCTTGATGATTTCCAGCCCCAGCGTATGGAAGGTCGAGATCATCAGGCCGCGCGCCTCTTTGCGGCCCAGCGTCTGCGCCACGCGCTCTTTCATCTCTCGTGACGCTTTATTGGTGAAGGTGACCGCGGCGATATGGCGCGCCTGGTAGCCACACTCGCGAATCAGATGGGCGATTTTATTGGTGATTACGCGGGTTTTGCCCGATCCCGCGCCCGCCAGCACCAGACAGGGACCGGTAACAAATTCGACGGCGCGTTGTTGGCTGGGGTTTAAACGCATAGGAAAAATCGCTCAGTTGAATCAAAAGAAAGGGGTTTATACTGGGCGGCAATTATACACAACCGAGATAGCAACATGGCGAAAACCGCGGCGGCTTTACACATCCTGGTAAAAGAGGAAGCGCTGGCAAAAGAGATTCTGGCGAAACTGGCTAAGGGCGGCAACTTTCAGCAGCTGGCAAAGAAGCACTCAACCTGTCCTTCCGGCCGCAATGGCGGTGATTTGGGGGAATTTCGTCAGGGACAGATGGTGCCGGCCTTTGATAAAGCGGTCTTTACCTGCCCGCTGTTAACGCCTTACGGGCCGGTAAAGACCGGTTTTGGTTATCACATTATCAAAGTGCTCTACCGCAGCTGATTATTTCTGCTGCTTCATCTGCTGCAATACGGTGCTGCACTGGTTGTCGTCGTTATCACTCGGCGAGATCAGTGCCAGCAACGCCGCAGCCGGACCGACCACGGTGCCCAGCGCCACTGCCGCTGCACCACGGGCCAGCAGCGGACCGGCTTTCACGCCAGCATCCGGATTTTTAAAGGTGCCGCGTACATAGAGCGGTGAACGCAGGGTGATGATGCGCACCCCTTTACTCTCCGGATTGACCGAAAGATCCATCCGCTCGGTGGCAAAGTTGGCGTTGCCGGTGACGTTAATCACCGCATTTTCGGTATCAAACACAAACAGGTTTGGCGTCGCCAGACCGTTTTGCAGTTTGATATCGGTAGCGGCGCAGTTAATCCGTACCTGATCGTCGCCAAACAGCTTGCCTACCACGTAGTTACCGACGTTCAGTCCGGCAATCTCCATCAGGCTACGGCTGATCACGCCGTCGTTCATCAGCAGCTTCAGCTGGCCGTTACTGGTCGCCAGCAGATCGGCCACCGAGTTACCGGTACCGGTGAAGCTGGCATCACCGTTTAGCTGGCCGAGACTGTTTTGCATCGCCTGAACATCCGGGAATAGCTGACGCAGGCGCAGCTTACGCGCATGAATATCAGCCCGGCCGCGCATCGGCGAGCGATCGCCTTCCAGCCGGATCGTACTGTTGAGCGTGCCGCCCGCCATGCCAAACCGCAGAGGATCGAGCAACAGATCGCCATTTTTTAGCTGCAGATGGGTGTAAAGGTCGCTCAGCGGCAGTGAATTGCTGTGTTCAATGCGTTTCCCACTGAACTTAACGTCGGCATCCATCACGTCCCAGTTTTTAGTGTCGAACCGATCGTGTGGCAACACCCGATCGGCCGGCTGGTTCGATTTCTCACCGCGCCGCGATTTTGCCTGCGCGGTTTTGTCGCTGCCTTTACCGGAGTCGACCCCAATCAGCGGCCCCAGATCGGCCATCCGCAGTTGGTCAGAGGTCAGCTCACCGCTGAGTCGGGGGCGCGGTTTGCCCTGGCTGTAGGTCAGCGAACCATGAATATCGCTGTCGCCAATGTGGCCGTTAAATTTCTGATAGTGATAGACCGCGCCCTTATCGTCGTTGAATTTCGCGATCAGATGGCCATCGGTTTCGTACGGCGGCGTATCAGGCAACAGCACGCCGGTCAGCCCATACAGATTCGCCAGCGTGTCACCGGAGAAGCGCAGTCGCACATCCAGTCCGCCGAGGTTCATCGGGTCTTTCACCCCGCCGGTCACCTGCACGCGCGTGGTGCCGTTGCGGATATCAGCCTGCACCGGGAACGGCGTCGTCTGGCTGCGCAGCGACAGCATTCCGCCAATCTTGCCTTCGCCGTTCAGCTGCTCGTCGTTATAGGTTCCGCGCGCCTGCCAGCCGAAGACAAAGTCACCTGCGCCCTGCTGCTTATCGTCACCGCCCGCGATCTGACCATACGGCACCGGTTTACCCAACGGATTAACCTGTACCGTCACATCGGCATGGTTAATCGCATCGCGATAGCGAATCTGGCCCTGATCGAACAGGATGTTATCGAGGCGGAATGACCAGGCCGAAGGTGCCGCCTGCTGATCGTTGCTGTCGCTGTTGGCGAGAGTAAAAGTCCAGTTATTTTTCTTATCCGCGGTCTGAACCAGCCGCGCATCGGGCCGCTGCAATTTAATCCACGGGATGAACAGCTCTTTATGCAGTAACGCCAGCGGAGCCAGCGTGGCATCGACCCGCTGCAGATGCACCATAGTCAGGTCAGGAATATCGGGCGGATTGCCTAGCATGATATCTTCCGCATGCACCTGCGGCCATGGCACCCAGCGCCGCCAGCCCTGCTCCTGCGGATTGCGCGCCCAGTCGACGCCGAGATCGCCGCGTATCGCAAACGGACGATTGAGTTCGGTGGTGACTTTCTTATTGATGGTGGGTTTCAGGCGGTTCCAGTCAAAGGTGGCAATCACCACAATGACGATCACGATTAACAACAACAGAATTCCTGCAACCCAACTGACTATTTTCCCGGTACGCGACATTGCGCTTTCTCCTTGCACTTTCACGGTCTCCGTTAAAGATAGTCGAGACCGTGGGCAACGGGGTTAGGGAAGCTGGATAGTGAGATGATTCAACTCAGAAAATGGGAGCGGACGCGAAAAGAAATAGCCCTGCGCGGCGATAGCGGGTGAACGTCTGACCTGCTGCCACTCATCCTCAGTTTCCACTCCTTCAACGATCACCCCGTTACAGTAGCGGTTGATCAGCGCCAGCAGCATTGAAAACAGGCTGCGTCCTTCATCGGAGTTGCGCAGCAGGATAAACAGCTCACGCGACAGCTTGATGTAGTCATATCTCAGTTCGGTCAGCGCCGAGAAATTGGCCATACCGGAGCCAAAATCATCCAGCCACAGCGGCCCGAGTTCCGGCATCCGGGCGATCATCTCTTCCTGCGGCAGGACATGGTGTTCTGTCAGCTCAAAGCGAACCCAGGGCAGGCGAATAATCAGGCTGCGGATCGCCGGATGATGCTGAATAGACAACAGTGACGGCCCATCAATGTTGACCGAGGCAACCACCGCATTCTGCTCAAAGAAAGGAGCCCACTGCGTTAACAGTTCGAGTTGTTCCTGTACCACATGCAGCCGCTGCGGAATCTCAAGCCCGGCAAAATAGGCTTCCGGCGACAGGATGTGTTCCGGTGCAGACGGATGGGTAATGGCCGTCAGCAACTCGATTGCCAGCAACCGCCCCGTCACCTGATAAATCGGCTGAAAGCGATAAAATCGTTGGCATTGGTGCCAGAAATGCGGTGTTTCCGGTTGGGAGATGAGGTCAGTTGAAGAAGGTAGCCATTGACTAATACTCTCCATCACCATGATATTTTCCTGGTTGGTAATGAGCGCTCAAAATTGGCGACTCAGCGGCGATTATCGACCATGCCTGTGATCGCTTGATGAAATGTCCGGCCACATTAAAGCGGGGAGTTTATCAACCTTTAATCAGGCACTATCGCCAAAACAAGCCAAAAATAGCCCTCTTTATCAGCGCGATCGCCACTATTCATCACCTTAAGTTAAATTAAAACACCGTTTTAAAACCATTGACGTCTGCCATACCAGACGCGAGACTAAGGCGATATTTCACTACAGGTCTAAAACCATGACGCAGAAAAAAATTGCCATTATTGGTGAATGCATGATTGAGCTGTCCGAAAAGGGTGAGAACATCAAACGCGGCTTTGGCGGCGATACGCTGAATACCGCGGTCTACCTCGCCCGCCAGGTAGATGAAGACCAGCTTCGGGTCGATTACGTTACTGCACTCGGCGTCGACTCCTTCAGCGATCAGATGATCGCCGCCTGGCAGCAGGAGAAGGTCAATACCGACCTGATTCAGCGCCTCGACAACAAGATGCCCGGCCTGTATGTGATTGAAACCGATGCTGAAGGCGAGCGCACCTTCTGGTACTGGCGCAGCGATGCCGCAGCCCGTTACTGGCTCGACAGTCCTCAGTCAGAGGCGATCTGTCAGCAGCTGGCGCACTACGACTATCTCTACCTGAGCGGCATTAGCCTGGCGATTTTAGCCCCGGCCAGCCGTGATAAGCTGATGCAGCTACTGGACCGCTGTCGGGCTAATGGCGGTAAGGTCATTTTTGATAACAACTATCGTCCGCGCTTATGGGCGGATCAGGCCAGCGCGCAGACAGCTTACCGCGCCATGCTTAACCGCACCGATACCGCTTTTCTGACGCTGGATGATGAGCATTTACTGTGGGGCGAACAGCCGCTGGAGGCAGTGATTGCCCGCACTCGCCAGGCGGGTGCCAGTGAAATTGTGATTAAACGCGGCGCAGAATCGTGCCTGGTCGCCGTGGGTGATGCCCCCCTGACGGATGTCCCGGCGGTGCGTCTGGCGAAGGAGAAGGTGATTGATACCACGGCCGCCGGCGACTCGTTCAGTGCCGGTTATCTGGCCCGCCGCCTGACCGGCGCTTCCGCCGAAGCCGCTGCGCAGCGGGGCCATCTCACCGCCAGCACCGTGATTCAGCATCGTGGCGCAATTATTCCCGCTGAGGCGATGCCCGACTAAACGGCTCCGGCGAGGGCGTATCAGTACCGCCCGTAGCCTGCCCGACCCATTATTGCCTCTTAACAGCCCGCAGCGAAATATCCGGTAAATTCCGGCTAACAAAGCGGGCTATACCGGACATTTCTCTTAAGCGGACAAATCGTCATTAATCGCCTATCCTGCCGCCTTAACGCCTCCAGAACGACTTATAAATTATTGTTTAAAATTAGTTGGTTACTGGCAAAAAAACGCCACCAGGCATAGTCCGAATCTGGTCATTTTTACCGTTTTCGGATGGACGTCCGGCTGAAAAAAGACCATCTTTTAATCAACAACAGCAGGACGCTGTGCTCTCCGGCCGCGAACAAAACAATTAAAACATCCCTCGCATCAGGACATGTTATGCACACAGAAATTATTAATATCTGGCCGCACGGTGATGCGCCAGGCGCCAGCGATTCGCGCGCGCAGCCGCAAATTATCGATATGGCCAAACAGTATGAGCCTTACGATCGCGCCGCCACCGGCGTACGTTGCCCGGAAATGGCGATCTGGCATCCGGTGGAGTCGAACGGTATTACCCTGCTGGTCGCGCCGGGCGGTGGCTATCATCGCGTGATGATCGATCGTGAAGGGAGCGCGCTCGCCACCTTCTTTACCTCAATGGGCTACACCCTGGCGGTGATGACCTATCGGCTACCTTATGATGGGCATCATGAGGGACCGGATGCGCCGCTGGCCGATGCGCAGCGGGCGGTACGGGTGTTACGTGAACGTGCGCAGCGCGGCCTTAACGGCAAATACATCGTGATGATGGGCTTTTCAGCTGGCGGACACGTTGCTGCCAGCCTGGGTACCCGTTTCGCCGAAAAGCTCTATCCGGTACAGGATGGCGCAGAAAACTTCTCGCCGCGTCCCGACGCGATGGTGCTGGTCTATCCGGTGATCAGCATGCGTGACGGCATTGCTCATGAAGGTTCGCGCACCCGATTACTCGGCGCGTGGCCCGACCAAAAAACCATTGAGGCTTATTCACTGGAAACCCGGGTTCACCCGCTGGTGCCGCCGACCCTGTTGATTCACGCCGCCGACGACGAATCGGTGTCGGTGAACCACAGCATGGCGTTTTTCGGTGCATTACGGGAGCACAACGTGCCGGCAGAGGTGCATTTCTATCAGAAGGGCGGCCACGGATTTGGTATCCGCGGCGTGGCAGATTTGCCCCTTGCCAGCTGGCCGATGCTGGTGACCGAGTGGCTCAGGGCAAAAACCTGAGGGATTACGCGGCGGGCGGCTGAATGTCGCTGACGCTGTTATCCGGCTGGCTGGCATCGTTGCCAGCCGCCGGTGCCGCAGGCGGCGCCATCACCTTCTCCCAGCTGCTTTGCAGGCTTTTCACGTTGGTTTCGGCTTCCCCTTCCGGCTGAATCAGCACCATCATCAGTTCCTGGCTAAGCAGCTGACGCAGTTCCTGATTCAGCTGCTCGCGGGTCAGACCGGCGAGAAACGCCTGCCGCAGTTTCTGATACTGTTCCGGGGCGATATCCACCACCGAGTTCTGCTGTGAACGCAGACGCTGGCTCATCAGCACATCGGTATCGGTGCGGGCGTAGGTGGTGAACAGCTTGTTGAGCTCCAGCAGTTTTTGCGCCATCAGCGCATCAAACTCCTCCTGCGGTAAGCCTTTATCACGCACCGTTGCCAGTTCACGCGCCACCAGCGTCATGTTCTGCGCCAGCGATTCGTTGCGCGCGTCCAGGTTGATGGAACACTGCGCACGCTGATAAAGCACGCGGCAGTCAAAACCAACCTGCACGCCCTGCGCTTTGCTGTCACTCAGCACACGCTGGACATGCCAGAACAGCGCTTCACGCGCCAGATCGCCTTGCCAGTAACGCTGCAGGTTCTGGGAGTCACGGATCGGTTGCCAGGGCGTATCCCACACCAGCGACAGACGATCCTGGGTGATTTTGCCGTTGACCAGATTCACCGGCTCATGCGGCAGCGGCGATAAGGTCGGCAGCGGCGCAGGCGTTTCACGTTTACCGGTTAACGGCGAAAACGCTTTGTTGATCTGCTCAGAGAGGCTCCGGCTATCAACATTCCCCACCACATACAGCGTCATCGCATCAGGCGTATACCACTGGCGGTAAAAATCATTCAGCTGGGTTAAATCGACCGGCGCACGCGGTTGTGCTGCAGGATCGTGCGCCAGCAGGGCCGAGCCTTTCAGGCGATAACGCCACCAGACATCCTGGGTATCTTTTGGCCAGGTCGCGACCGGATCGGAGGCGCTCAGCGCGGTATTCACTACCTGTTCGGTAATCGCCATATTGCCGGCGGTGGCCGCCAGCCAGCTCAGCGCTTCTTTCAGCAGTTCAGGACGATTGTTCGGCAGGCTGAGATTGTATTGGGTGAAATCATAGGAGGCGATGACGGGGGGCAGCGGGTGTTGGGGATCCATGGCCTGTTGCCATAACGCGCGCTGCTGGTTGGTGTCGAGCGCGGTGTTATGCACCATCGCCAGACGTGGCAGCAAATGGCTGAAACCCGCCTGTTGCGCACTCTCAACCAGCGAGCCGGTATTCACCACCATGCGCAGCTCGATGCGGTCACTGGGACGTTGCGGTGTGGCCAGTAACTGCCAGTTAAATCCGTTATCCAGCTTGCCTTCCTGCCAGGCCGGATCCGGTTGCAGCGTTTCTGCCTGGAGACCATAGCTGGTCGCTGCCAGCACTAATCCACCAACCAAAAGCCGAATTCTGGTGCCCTGCATGTGAACCCCTACTCAAATAATTCAAATATCGTTATCGCTGGCACGTTTTGCCGCTGTTATTAGCGATTCGACTGACGCCGAATTGCGCTGTTATCCAATAACAGAGTGTTTGACCACAGGAAGCTTAGGATGTCGCGCAACGAAGTGAAAAACGTCAAAAAAAACAAGCAGGGTTTATTATCCAAATGCCCGCTGTCAGGGCAAGTGACAGCGGGCATTTGTCGGGATTTAAGTGAAAATCAATGGTTAAAGTGTAGAATCAGCTGCTTTTTTCGCCTTATTCCCACCGGCCAGCGTCTCTTTCAGCTGTTTTTGATCCAGCTGGTCGACCCACTTCGCCACTACCACCGTCGCCACGCCGTTACCCACCAGGTTGGTGAGTGCACGGGCTTCGGACATAAAGCGGTCGATACCCAGAATCAGCGCCAGACCGGCCACCGGCAGATGGCCGACCGCTGAAAGCGTCGCCGCCAGCACGATGAATCCGCTACCGGTGACCCCGGCGGCGCCTTTCGAGGAGAGCAACAGCACCACCAGCAGGGTAATCTGATGGAAGATGTCCATATGCGCGTTGGTGGCCTGGGCGATAAACACCGCCGCCATGGTCAGGTAGATCGACGTGCCATCAAGGTTGAAGGAGTAGCCGGTCGGTATCACCAGGCCGACCACCGATTTCTTACAGCCCAGTCGCTCCATCTTATCCAGCATCCGCGGCAGCGCCGACTCCGAAGAGGAGGTCCCCAGCACGATTAACAGCTCTTCTTTAATGTAAGCGATAAATTTGAAGATGCTGAACCCGGCAAACAGCCGCGCAATCAGCCCCAGTACCACCACCACGAACAGGATACAGGTGATATAGAAGCAGATAATCAGCTGGCCGAGCTGCACCAGCGAGCCAACGCCATACTTACCGATGGTGAACGCCATCGCGCCGAATGCGCCGATCGGAGCCAGACGCATGATCATATTGATAATCCCGAAAATTACGTTCGAGAAGCTCTCAATCACGTTGAAAATCAGCGTGCCGGTATTACCGAGGCGATGCAGCGCGAAACCAAACAGAATGGCAAACAGCAGTACCTGCAGAATGTTGCCGCTGGCAAAGGCGCCAATGACGCTGTTAGGGATCACATCCAGCAGAAACGCGACCACGCCCTGCTGCTCTGCCTGCTGGGCGTAAACCGCCACCGCTTTGGCATCCAGCGTGGCCGGATCGACGTTCATTCCCGCGCCCGGCTGCACCACATTGACCACCACCAGACCGATGATCAGCGCAATGGTACTGACAATTTCAAAATAGAGCAGCGCCACCGCACCGGTGCGGCCGACCGCCTTCATACTCTCCATACCGGCTATGCCGGTCACCACGGTACAGAAAATAACCGGGGCAATAATCATCTTGATCAACTTAACGAAGCCATCTCCCAACGGCTTCATCTGGGTCCCTAATTCCGGATAAAAATGGCCTATCAAAACGCCGATGCCAATCGCCATCAGCACCTGGAAGTAAAGGCTTTTAAAAAGTGAGGTTTTCATAAACAGGTGTCCACTAACGCCGTGAGGTGATGTTGTCGGATTCGTTATTGTGACTGACGGGCAACACAGGCGGCGCCTGACAGTAACCCGAAAATAACACTCTGTTTACGTGATTAATACAGGCTTACAAACCACGGGGAAATGATACAGACGTAATTCTGAACTGAAACGCTTCAGCAGCGGGTTTTGTAACTAAAATTCTCGCAAAATCAATGAATCAGGTAATTATTCCGGCCGTGAGCGTTTTTCGACCCACGCCTGATTGAAGCGCGCCAGCGGCAGGGCTTCAGCATATAGATAGCCCTGCCCGATATGAATGCCGCGCGCCAGCAGCCAGTCGCGCTGCTCGGCGGTTTCGACGCCTTCCGCAATCACATCCAGATGAATGATCTCGGCTATTGCCGCCACGATGCGCACCATGGTGTCATCATCCGGCAGCGCCGCGACAAAGCTGCGATCCATCTTCAGCTTATTGACCGGCAACGCTTTGAGCTGATGCAGCGAGTTAAGGTTGGAGTAGCCCATACCGAAGTCATCCAGCGCCACCGCCACCCCGGTCTGCTGCAGGGTCCGCAGCAGCGAGATCGCCTGGCCGGTATCGCCGATATGAGCGGTTTCCGTCACTTCCAGCACGAAGGTGCCCGGCGCAATCTGATGGCGCTTCAGCAGCGCCTGCAGATGGGCGACCATTGCGGTATCGCGCAGCTGAACCGCTGAAATATTCACGCTTAGCGGCAGCATAATGCCCTGCCGCTGCCAGCCGGCCAGAATGCGACACGCCTCTTCAAACACCCAGCGGCCAATCGCGGTAATCACGCCTATCTCTTCCGCACTGGCGATAAACTCCTCGGTCAGACCGAAACTGCCGTCCGGCTGACGCATCCGCAACAGCGCTTCTGCACCGGCCAGTTCGCCGGTGCGCATATCAATCTGCGGTTGCAGGTAAAGCGCAAACTGATCGTCATGCAGCCCCTGCAAAATGTCGTGTTCCTGAGTCAGGCGTTTTTGCGCCCGCTCGGTTAAGGCGGCATCAAAGAACAGGATCTGATTCTTACCCTGATGGCGCGCTGACATCATGGCGGAAGTGGCGCGATCCAGCAGTTCATTGGCGCTCAGCGGCCGATCGTCGCGCAGCGCCAGGCCGATGCTGGCATTCGGTCGCAGCTGCAGCTGATACAGATTAACCGGCTGGTTAAGGCGAATCATCAGGTTACGCGCCAGCCGCAGCGCGCGGAACGGAGTACTGGCGCGCTTCATCAGCAGGACGAAGTCGCTGGGACCGGTTTGCGCCAGCAGGGTGTGGTCATCCAGCGTGCTGCGGATTTTATCGACCAGCGTCAGCATCAGGGTGTCGCGCTGCTCATCACTCAATACACCATTGGCTTCCTGCAGGGTTTCAATGCGGATCACCATCAGGCCGAGTGGCTGATCAGGATTGCCCATGTACTGCTCGACCAGCGCCAGGAACAGCGCCCGGTTGGGCAGATCGGTGACGTCAAAATGGGTGGTCAGCCGGCTCATCTCATCATGCACTGACTCAAGAACCTGCTGATTACGATTGTAACTGCGGATCAGCATGCCAATTTCATCGTCACGGTGGCTCGGCGGCAGCGTCAGTTTATGGGTCAGAATCGACTGCGGCGGCAGCTCCTGCAGTTCACGTGAGATGTTACGCAGCGGATGGACCACCAGCCGGTTAATGCACCAGCTGATCGCCACCGACAGAATCAGCGCCAGCAGCAGATAGGTGGTGATCATGGTCGACAGCGTACTGAGGATAAACTGGTAGACGCGCGTCGAGTTGGCCTGCAGCACCAGATAGGCCAGCGGTTTCGGCAGCCCGGTGTTTTCAACCGAGTAGAGCGGCAGGGTAATCTGCACCGGTAGCTCAAACAGGCGTGCCACCAGCCGCGGCACCGGCTTCTCGTTTTCGAAGTCGGCATGCAGCGCCTGGAACGCGTTGGGCAGCACCACGTCGGCGCGCGATAAAATCCCGGCGGGTTTCAGCGAGTGGAGAATGCGTTCAGCCTGCGGAATGTCCGCTCTCAGCACCGCTTCTGACAGCGGCTGCCGGACGGTATGGGCGATATTCTCCATCTGCTGGGCGTAGTCAATCCTGCGCTGCTGCACAAAATGAAACAGTTGGATGACGATAAAGATACTGATGGTGATAACCGCAACCAGCGAAACCGTCGCCATCTGCTTTATCGTAAGTGACCGGCTTACCCGCAAAAATTCTCTCCCGACTATAAAAAAGCTCAGATATCAGACAGGAAAATGTCCGGCAAGTATATCCCAACGTTGGTTTTTTTTGTTGGCAATAGCGCCGCAGCGGGGAGATTCGGATTCTCTACCCGATAAAGGCGGTTTTTTCCGCACTTATCGGGCAGGCAATACCAGCAGGATTAACGCTTTTCCTGAAACGCCGTCCAGGTCAGCAGTTGCAGGCTGGCCGAAAAATAGTTCTGATCCGCTGCCAGCCGATCGCTCAGATAGCCGGTCTCATTCAGCGTCAGATCGCGCACCGCCAGCAGTCCGCCTTCAAGATGGTAAGGCGCGGGAGTATTGGCCAGAACATCAAACCAGGCAGGCGTCATCATCCGGCTATAGCCCTGCCAGACCTGCTGAAACGGCACCAGCGCCAGGCTGTGCGGATCGTACCACCAGATATTCAGCGGCACGCGAATCGCATCGTAGCTAAAGCGGCTGGAATAGCCGATAGCCGGGGCGACCGAGCCGTCGGCATTCAGCGCCACCCAATCCAGCGGCAGGCCACTGTTACCGAAATGCAGCTTAGCGAGCAAATCAAGACCGCTCTCAATCAGCTGATTCCACACCTGCAGATGACTGTGTTCACCAAACTCCCGCCACGCCTGAAACAGGAAGTAAGAGGGGTTGAGCACCACATAGCTGCTTTTATTGAAGCCCTGCGCGCCGGGCAACAGCACGGTATGGCCGCCAAACGTCACCACATCCAGCTTAATAATCGCCCGCTGAATACGGTCAGATGCCTGCTGATAACTTTCTACCTGCCACTTCTGCGCGGCCCGTTGCAACGCCCAGGCCAGAAGAACATCGCCATCAGAGGCGTTATTTTTATCCGCAACCGGGTTGGCGGTGCCCGGCGTATAGCGCCAGTAAAACAGATCGGTTTGTGGATTCCCTAACTGGCTGCGCGTCCACTGCCACAGCCGATCAAAGGTGGCGCGATCGTCATTCGCCACCGCCAGCAGCATGCCGTAGCCCTGCCCTTCGGTATGGCTGACATTGTTATTCGCGGTGTCGATGACCCGCCCTTCTGACGTGACAAAGCGGCTTTTAAAACTGTCCCAACCGCTGGCAGCGGCTTGCGCACTGCCGAGTAACAGCCAGATACAGCAGATCCAACCCAGCCACTGTGGCTTAACGTTCATTTATCTATCCTATTGATAACGGTAATACAGCGCGTTGCCATCATTCAGTTCAGGCGTTACCGGCACCGCACTGCTGCCGCCCTGAGCCTGCAGCCAGCCTGAGAACAGCCCCGCCGCGACTGCGCCAAATGCCGCCTGCCAGTCAGCAGGCGTATGGATATTATCACCCGCCGGTAAGGCGTGATGACCGATCAACAGCGCCTTCTCTTCCGGCTGGAGCTGCACAAAACCCCAGTTAAAACGCGCCAGTTGCAGATTCATTTCCCGTTCCAGATCCTGCACCGTGCGTGCTTCAGGCAACGGATAGCGGGCTGCCAGCGATTCACCCATGTTGTAGAGGAACGCTTCAGCCTGTTGCTGGCCGCCGTTGGCGACCATGCCTTCAATCAGTACGCTGACCAGATCAAACCAGCCGGGTGGATGCGGATGCGACACGCCAGAATGCTCATTCATTATTTATCTCCAAACAGATAACGGACATAAAGCTGCGCACTGCTTTCGTTGTAATCACCAAAGGTGTCGTAGCCCAGCTGGCCGCCTATCGTCACCTCTTTATTAAGTTTGTAATCGGCACCGGCGTGCAGGTTATAACCCACCCCGTTTTTACTGCTGCCGGAGTAGTACGCACTTTTCACGCTGCCGTCGGCAGCCAGCCCTTCCAGCTGTGACTGCAGGCTGGCATCGTCCGGGAAGTAAGCGCTTTTATCCTGACTGTAGGACTGATAGCCGACCGAACCGCCCAGCCTCACTTTCAGATCGTCATACTGACGAGAGAAGTCGACCGGGAATGAGACGGAAGCGTAGTTTTGCGGACTGAAGTAGCCGCCCTGGCCATAACTGAAATAGCTCAGGTTTTTCGAGAAGTCCATCCATGACAGGCTCATGCCCACCTTCAGCTCACGGTCGTCGGCGTGATAAGGACGCACATAAGCACCGGCGGTCGCCTGCAGATTGTTGTTACTGGCGACATTCTCGCCAAGGTAGCTGTACGCCCCCGCGCCAGCGTAGAAGCCGGCATCGCCATTGTCATAACTCAGTAAGGCATTGCCGCCGTTTTTGGTGACGCGGCCCCACCGCTTGCCGCTGGTCTTGTCCTCTGCGCCGACATACGACAGCAGACTGTCGGTAATCGCGCGACGTTCGCCGGTCAGAATCAGCGTCAGGAAGTCGGTAAGCTTCGGCGACCACTGCACCCCACCCACCAGCGTACTGAGATCCTGGCCCAGCGGCGTACTGCCGAGATCGACCTTGTAGCTGTCGCCTTTCAGCGCCAGGTTCAGCTCGACGCCCGAGGCGGTTTGTGAATCGGTCGTGGCGTTCGGCACATCATTCAGGGTTGCGCCACCGGCGGCGACTACCCGGCCCTGGGTTAAGGCGTTGGTGCCAAAACGTCGCCATGCATCGCCCGCGGCGCTACCAGCCGTCAGCGACACCGGCGTCATGGTGAAGTCAAAGCGCGACTCACCAAACGGCACGGTGGAGAAGGTCAGTGGCGCTTTGGCTTCGGTCAGCTTGCTCAGTCCCGATTCGCCATCACGACCGCGCACCTGCACCATTCCCTGACTCCAGCTGGCCGTTTTCTCCTGCAGCGAATCCATCATGGTGTCAATCTGACGCAGGGTCTGCGACGCGTTAGATACCGTCGTATCGCCTTCTGCCTGCTCAGGGCTGGCCGACGTGGTGACGGGCGCGACCTGCCAGGGCAGCACGGTGCCGTAGCGGGAAGCGGAACGCCCGACCGGCGAGGTATTGCGGTCGATAAACGGATTATCTGCCAGCACCAGCCCGCCCACGGTCGGCATACTGCCCGGCTGCGCACCCTGCAGGCCAATCAGCTGTCCGCGTGCCGAGCGCAGATAGCGCATCGCCTCGCTATGCTCGCCATTCGCTTCGGCCACCCGCGCCAATAGCAACAGGCGATCCGGCGTCTGGGTAGCGCTGTTCAGGCCGCGCGTCAGCGTGTTGGCGCGCTGAACATTATTCTGCGCCAGCGCGACGTTGATCGCCCCGACGCGCGCATCCTGAGTCGGCGTATCCTGGGTCATCAGGTAGTCATATACCACGCCCGCGTCCCGGTTCATCTTGCCGTCCTGATAGAGTCGCGCCATGGCGAACATCAGATCGCGGTTCTGCGGATCCTGCTGTAACGCACCGATCAGCTTATCGTAGGCCGCCGCATACTGCCGCTGCTGCCGCAGGCGATCGACTTCATTAATCAGATAACCGTTACGCATCGCTGCCAGCTGCGTCGGGGTGCTGCGCGCCTGCAGTTCCGGGCTGCTGAGGAAGCGCTGCGCTTCTGCGCTCAGCCCGGCCTGGTTCAGCACCGTCACCTGCGCGGCGTAATCACCGGCATTACCCTGTACACCGCGCTGCATATTGGTGCGTACCACCGAAACCGCGGTGGTGAGATCGCCAGCCTGCGCCAGCTTCTGCGCCAGATTACCGGCATCAGCCGGGTTGCTGGGCGGATTCACCGCTAACGCTTTCAGGGTGTTGGCAGCGGCAGCATTGGCACCCTGAGACAGATACTGATCTGCGGTGCTCATTTGCAGGTTAAAATTGACCCGCTGCGCCAGTGCGCGCATCTCACGCGTTTGGGCAGCAGCCGGAATGCGCGACAGCAGCACGCTGGCCTGCTGCCAGCCGCCGCTTTCGCTGGCGTTGAGTGCGCCAGCATAAAGTTCACTGCTGCTGGCACCGCTGCGCATCACCGGCTGCATTACATTAGCGGCCTGTAAAGGTTCACCCTGCTGTCGGTAGAGACGGGCCAGATCAAGCCGCAGCCAGCCATCGGTTGGATAACGCTGGACTCCCTGCTGCAGCGTCGCGATGGCCGCGGCGTTGTTGCCGGCGGCCAGCTGACGCTTCGCCTGCTGACGTAGCGTATCGGCGCCGTTTGCCTGCGGCGTCACGCTCTGACGGACGCTGGCTGGCAGCGAGCCCAGCAGGGTATTGGCTTCGGCACTGCGATTCTGCTGACGCAGCACGTAGAACAGCCCCTCTTTGGCGCTGCGGTTACTGGCATCGCTCTGCAGCACAGAACGGTAGGTCTGCTCGGCCTGCTCAAGCTGGTTACTGCGCCGCTGCACGTCAGCAAGGAACAGGCGAGCGGCAATGCCTTTTTCGCCTTCGGCCTGCGCCAGCGGTTCGCTTAATGCCAGCGCCTGTGCGCTGTTGCCGCTTTTCAGCGCCTGCTGCGCATTGGCCAGCTGCGCATAAAAACGGGCATCATCGGCCTGCTGCTGACGGGCTGAACCCTGAACGCCGCCCAGCTGCGCGGCGCGCTGCAGATAGTCCGCCGCTTCCTGATAACGGCCGGCACGCTGGGCGACATAGCCCATGCCCGCCAGCGCATCGGCATCCTGCGGATTGGCGCTCAGCACTTTTTCGAAGCTGCTCTGCGCACCGCCCACGTCACCACTGTTGAGCGCACTGAAACCGGCGCCTTTCTCAGCACCCCCGACGTTTTTACGGTAATAGTCGATCACCGCGCTATCCTGCGGATGACGCTGTTGCCAGGTCTGATACAACGCGGCATCGGTAGGCTGCGGACCAAGCCACAGCAGCGCCTGCCGCAGCGAACGGTCGGCCTCCTGGTTCCCACTCGCCAGCGCAGACAGCACCTCAATCCCTTCGCGACGGGTCGACTCCTGATAGGTCAGCGCTTTACCCAGCGCCAGCTGCGCCCCGGTGTCCTGCGGATGCTGCGCGGCAAACTGCCGCAACGCCTCTACCGCCTGTGGCAGCAGGCTACGGTCACCGGCCATCGTCAGATAATATTCTGCGGCCACGCTGGCTGGCGGCTCATTGCCGCTGAAGGTATTACGCCAGGTCTGCAGGGCGGCAGCAATGTTGCCGCTGCGCGCCTGCTGACGCGCCAGCGACAGCTGCGCCTGCGGAATCGTCTGTAGCTGACGGGCATTATCCAGCTCGCTCAGGTGCGGATCGTTGGGTGACGCTTTGCTCAGACGCTCGCGATACTGCGCAGCGGCGGCATTGTCACCGCCCTGCTGGGCGTACAGCGCCAGTAAATAGAGCGCCTGCGGGTTGTTGGGTTCCACCATCAACACCTTCTGCAGCGAGGATATCGCCAGATCGTCATGTGCTTTCTGGTGCCAGTAAGCCGCCTGATCGAACAGCGCCTGCAACGCCGGATTAGTGCTTTCAGCCGCCAGCAGCGACGGTGACAACGCCAGCAAGCCGCCCAGCAGTAACGCATGATGAACACCGGCACTTATCAGATTTTTTTTCATTGTTGTTATCCTTACTTCTTGCCGGAATCACTATTCTGCTTCGGATTCAGTCGCCGCCACGCATGACGTTTCAGCATCACCCAGACCGCACTGCCCACCAGCGCAGAAAGCAGCAGCGCCGCCAGCGCCAGGAACACCGAATGCTGGTTGGCGTACCACACCACCATCATGTACCAGGGCATTTCCCCGACCGGGAACTGCGCGCCAACGCGGAAGCTGCGAATGCCATTCTCATCGGTGATGATGGCGGTATCGCCACGAATCGCGGCATTGATACGTGCCGAACTGAGATCGTTGTGGAGCCGCAGCAGTTGATCGTCACTGGTCGCCACCGTAACCACCACCAGCCGATCGCGATTCCACGGCGAGCGATAGCTCAGGAAGCCACGCCACGCTTCGTTAGAGGAGAAGTACCGATCGGCATCCAGCTGTTGACGACTCCAGTCACCGCTTAGCCAGCCGCGCAGTTTCTCCAGCGTACCGGACTCCTTCACACCAAAGGTGCTGCTGCTGGCGTCATAAGGTGAAGAGGCCAGTAACGCCCGGTTGAAATCACTGTTGCCGGTGGTACTTACCGCCAGCAGGTCGTTCTGCTGCAGCCGTGCCAGATAGGTGCCGCCCTGCGGCAGACCAAACAGCACCTGATTCTGCGTCAGGGCTACGCCGGTCGCGTTACCGGCACGCGCCGCCAGATCCAGCAGCGTCGACAGTTCGGCATTGCTGGGTTTTTCCGGCAGCAGCAGCGTGGTCTGGCCGAAATCCGCCAGCCGTGAGAACGGGAACGAGGCGCCGACAAAATAAGAGAGGTTCGGCAGCATGCTGAAGTGGCGGGTGTGGCTCAGATCGATCCACGAATCCTCTTCAATCCGGCTCTTGATGTTGTTGTTCAGCAGCACGCCACAGGGCGCATCCGCCCGCGGCTTGATGTTGAAGTAGAGCGCCAGCTGGTTATCGCCATAAATCAGGTAGGGTTCGAGATTGAGCTGATATTGTTCCTGCCGCGCATCGCCCCCTAAACGGTGCCAGACATTCTCCAGCAGCCCGACCTTATTCACGGTCAGGTTGCGCAGGAAGGTCCCGTTCAGCATCACGTTAAGAAACGACTTATCTTCATCGATCCAGCTTTCGGACGGGAAACGATAGTGCAGCTTGACCGGCACGGTATCGCCATCCCACAGAAACAGATCGGGCGCGGCACGGAAATTGACGCGCAGCGCATCGTGCCAGATGCCGCTACTGGTCAGGGTCTGATCTTTTCGCAGCAGTTCACTGAGACGCACCGGGCGATCGGTATTGATCCAGCGCGGCGCGTCATAGGGTTTGCGATTGCCGAGCGTTTGCGGTTTTACCGGCAGCTGGCTGTCGTCAGTGGTCAGCGGCTGCGTGGTCAGACGGTTGGCCGCCTGACGCAGTTCGGCGTCGTTGTTACCGCTCACCAGCAGCAATTTATACACCGGGTTGTTCGGGTTATCGACCACCTGCAGCATCGGCCCTTTGCTGGCCGGAAAGGTCAGCGTACCGATGCGATCGCCGGGATGACCAAACAGAATGCCGTTGTGCTCCGGCAATTCATCCCGCATCACCGGGAAGCGAATACCGCGATAATCGCTCTGAATGCCGAGCCAGGACGCCACCAGCGCCGCCGCACTCACGGCATCCGGCGCGACATTGCTGGCGAATCCAATGGTAACGGTGGCGGCGGTCATGCGTTGCGGATCGAGGAACGGCCGCGGGAAGTTGCGCAGGCTGGTGCCGATATTCAGCTGCTGGCCCTCAAGGCTCAGGGTGGTTTTCGGCATGATGGTGACCTGATACTGCTCGGCGCTCTCGCGCTCGCACAGTAACTGGTCGGCATCATTAATTTTGAAGCTGAGGTTATTGCTGGAGACCACCATCGCCGCCGGAATATCCAGCTGATAGTCGCTGGTATCACTGTCGCTGGCACCGAGCGGCAGCGTGCCAAGCGGCTGGCCGTTCAGCATTAGCTGCAGTGAAGTATTGCGCGCCGCCAGCGCCGGTGAGACGCGCAGCGTCAGGTTGAGACGCGCATTGGTCACCACCTCATCCGAGGGCAGCGTAAAGGTAATACCTGACTGCAACTGGCCGCCGGTCAGGGTGATGCCGCGCGGCTGGCCCATCTGCGCCACAGAAATGCTACTGCTGATCGGCTGGTTAATGGCAGTACTGATCACCGGCTGCGGTTCCACTACTGGCGCTTCGGCCACCGGCGTTACAGCCTGACCCGGCGCGTAGGGCAGCGCACTGGCGGCCGCTTCCAGCGCCGGGTCGCCATTGCTCAGCCCTTGCGGCAACGGCACGGTAGAGAGCGCACCGCTGTCCTGCGTCACCGCAGCCCCAGCCGGTGCGGGCGCGGCAGAAGTCACCGCCGGCGCATTCTGTGTCGCTGCAGACTCAGACTGAACGCCAGATGACGCCTCGCCAGACGCAGGCTGGGCTGATGGCGTCGCTTGCGCAGTAGGCTGCACGGTCGGTGCCGCGCTGTTAACCGGCGCGGGGTTGCTGGTGTCATCAGCAGATGGCGTTTCGGCCCAGGCTGGCGTCAGCCACAGCGCCGCGGTCAGTGAACTGACCAGCAGCGTTTGGGTCAGGGTTTTCATACTGCGCCATCCTCTTTGGCCGCCGCGGCAACCGGGTCGACATTTTTACGTTTATCGTGGCGTCCTTTCCAGGTCAGCCAGAACAGCTCAAACACGGTACGGATAATAGTTCCCAGCGAGATCAGCGGGTTATCCTGCTTATACTCCGGCTGAATCCAGGCATCGGCGCGCGCCAGCACCACCCGTACCAGCTCACGGCGGCGCGCCAGAGGCATCGCCTCAAAGCGCAGACGGATGGTTTCCGCATCGCCAGAAATCTTGCTGACCGGAATGGTGATCGCGCCGGATTTAAGCAGCAGGTCGATCTCTTCAATCTCATCGTATTCATGGCGGTTATCTGGCGCATCCAGCTGCGCGCCCCCCATGGAAAGATCGCTGGTCAGGGTGCGTGACGAAATACCGCTGGCGTAGTGAATGATCGCTGGGATCTGCACCTCAATACGGATGGTTTTACGCACCTGTTTGGTTTCGCGCGCCACGGCGATCGCCGCCATCAGAATGATCAGGCTGAAGATGGCCCATCCGACGTTGAGCGCAATAACGTAAGGATCGACGCCAAAATAGTCATGCATCACTGCCCGTACCACGCCCGCCACAATGCCGATGCCCAGCAGCAGCGCCACAATGACGTGCGGACGCACGATGTGGAAATCGAAGAAGCCCTGATCCAGCACCCCGCCTTTATCGGTCACGTTGAATTTGCCGTGCTTCGGCGACAGCAGCGTCAGGATGGTCGGGATCACCAGATGGAAACACATCACCGTTTCGTAAATTTCACCCCAGAAGGTGTAGCGGAAACGGCCATTCATCCGCGAGTTGACGTACAGCGACATCACCAAATGCGGCAGCACGTACGCAAAGATCAGCGACGCGGAGGAGTGAATAATATTCAGATTAAACAGCAGGTAAGCCAGCGGCGCGGTGAGAAAGGCTACGCGCGGCAGACCAAACTGGAAGTGCAGCATGGCGTTGAGGTAACAGAGGCGCTGCTGCCACTTCAGGCCGCGGCCAAACAGCGGATTATCCACCCGGAAAATCTGCGTCATACCGCGCGCCCAGCGGGTACGCTGAATAATGTGCAGGCCGAGACGCTCGGTCGCCAGACCGGCCGCCAGCGGAATGGACAGAAACGCCGATCCCCAGCCAAGGCGCTGCATTTTCAGCGCGGTATGCGCATCTTCGGTCACGGTTTCTACCGCAAAACCACCAATCTGCTCCAGCGCTGCGCGGCGGATCACCGCACAGGAGCCGCAGAAGAAAGTGGCATTCCAGTTGTCATTGCCCTGCTGAACCGGGCCGTAAAACAGTGAACCTTCATTCGGGATGCTGCGCGCGGCGCGCAGATTACGCTCAAACGGATCGGGCGAGTAGAAATAGTGTGGCGTTTGCAACAGCGCCAGTTTCGGATCTTTCAGGAACGGGCCTACCGTCGCCTGCAGGAAAGTACGCGTCGCGACGTGGTCGCAGTCAAAAATGCAAATCAGCTCACCTTTAGTGATTTTCATTGCATGGTTGAGGTTGCCGGCTTTAGCGTGATTGTTGTCGTCACGGGTGATGTAGCCTACGCCCACATCGGCGGCGAAGCGGGCGAACTCACTGCGCTTGCCGTCATCCAGCAGATAGACTTTCAGTTTGTCGCGTGGATAGTCGATACACTGCGCGGCCAGCACGGTGTCGCGCACTACATCAAGGCTCTCATTATAAGACGGCACGTAAATATCCACCGTCGGCCACAGATCGGTATCATCCGGTAACGGTTCGATGGTGCGCTTTAATGGCCAGGTGGTTTGCAGAAAGCCGAGAATTAAAATCAGCCAGACATAAAGCTCAGCCAGATATAAGCCAATGCCTAATATCGCTTCGACTTCGGAATTAAAATGCAGGGTTTCTGTGGTGCGCCACCAGATATAGCGGGTAGACATCAACGCCGACAGGATCACCATCATCACGGTTATTTTGCGGCTTTTGCTGAAACCCAATAAAAACATCAAACCGATGCTGATCAGGCCAAAAATATACTGCTTCTGGCTGTCCATTGGCGTAATGATGATCACCGCGGCAACGGGTGCAAGCACCAGCAGCAGCAGGTAAAACCCGATTTTACTCATGATTCACCCTGAGAAGAGCTGTTTTAATTCAATCACCTGTTCACGTCAGGTGATTAATATGGGTTAGTACGGATGGGAGCCTGAACTTCGCCGTTGCCGACGGTGATATTCAGAATGCTGCTGACACGTTTGGCAATCAGTTCAATATCAAAGGCCGCCGCAGACGCGGGACTAAAATCATACACAGACTGCTGGGAAGCATTCGCCTCACCCACGCTTTCGTCGCGGTGAACCACGCCGAGTAAATTATCGCCCAGTCGCTGTTGCATAAATGCCGTCACATCACGATTAATATTGCGACGGTTATCGCACTGGTTCAGGACGAAATAGTGACCCTGTTTATTATTGAGAGGTTTGCCGGTCATCCGGTTCTCCTCAATCTGCGGTAATAAAGAGACCGAGGCGGTATCCGCTAACATCACCACTAAATGCATATCGGCCAGCGCCGTCATTGCTTTAAGGGCCGGACCCGGACCGGGTGGAAAATCAGCCACGATCACCAGGCCAGGATAATTGAGCACCGTGTCGAGTCCGCGCTGAATAAAGTGCGGATCTTTCATCAGCTGTTCTTCAAAGCGCTCACGCTGCGGCTCGGTCACGTCGCCATAGGGCAGCACGAAGATATTGCCACCGGTGGTCAGAATCGACTGGCTCCAGTCCGCCTGCTCTTCCGAACGGGCCACAAATCCTCGCCCATCATGGAGCGGAACGCCAAAATGCAGACGCAGAGCATTCTGCACATCAAAATCAATTGCCAGAACTTTGCTACCGGAACGCGCCAGACTCCAGGCCAGGTTCGCCGCCAACGTGGTTTTCCCTACTCCCCCTTTCGGCGAGCACACACAAACTAACGGCATAGCGCAATCTTCTCCAGTAACGGTTTCAGTAAGGTCTCTTTTGGCAGATTAACCGGTTCGCCGCCGCGTGAGCGGAACAAGGCACCAAAACGTCCCGGTTCGGCGCGGTTCGCCGCCTCAGACGAGGCGAACGCCGTCGGTGGGTTTGCCGCCCCAGACGAGGTGAACGCAGTCGGTGGGTTTGCCACCGCCGCGGGCTGAACAGCAGCAGGACGCAGCGTTGCCACCGGCTCTGTCGGTTTTAGCAAGGGCGGCGGGAACAGCGATGAAGAACCTGCTTCAGCGGTCACGTTTGTTGCGGCTGCACTGCCCGCCAGACTGTCCAGAATCGAGCCGCGGGCTGCCGTTGCCGGTTGCGCACTGAGGGTCGACTGACGCGGCAGAGCGGCAGGAGCCGGGGCGCTGAATTCATCACCGCGTAGCGGCTGAGGCTGAGGCAAATCGATACGCTGACCGCCGCCAAGGGCATTCTGCTGGGCATCACTCGCCAGCTGACGAATCAATGACCATTTACTGTGTTCCGCCGCTTCCTGCGTCTGGCCAGACATATCTTTAAAGGCGATGTCGAGCGTTTGCGTCTTCTCTTTAAAACGCTGCAAATCGTCGTAATTCTTCATTGATCATGGCCTGCAACAAGGGGGGAATTTTCCTGGAATATAGCACATTCGCTTAAACTCAGTGAGAAAAACCTGATTACAAAAACAGCGAATTCAATAAAATAGTTTAATCAGAAAGATTCGATAAGAGCCGAAAAAGGGCGATGTTGACTGCTTTTGCCCTGAAATTAATAAGTGTGATTTAAGTTAAATTGATTAGCAATATTTTAACATTCAGCTACCGAAGGAGGCGAGTGTAACGGCTGGCACAGCCAGCAGAGACAAGATGAGAATAATCCCTGTCAATGACTAAGGTTGCCCGGCGACTTAACCCGCAGCTGTCAGCGTGAAATGGCCGTCAGACGTTGAGAATATTTACCGGTTTTTGCTGCAATGATCAGCGACCGGGTCACTGATTAATCAGGATAATGAAAAAGGACAGCGGAGGAAGGTAAGCGACACCCGGATGTGCGCTGAGCGGGACGCGTCAGTAAAAAAGGCTCCTGCAGGAGCCTTCTTATCTTTAACCGACTTTTTCTGCCGCGCCGACCGGCTGATTTTCATCCTGGTCGACGGCGAAGCAGGCGATCTGCTGGCCACCGTAGCTTTTCAGCTTCGGTTGCAGCTGAACGCAGGTGCCAAAGCGCCGGCGGCAGCGCGCGTTGAAGGCGCAGCCCGGTGGCGGACTGAGCGGACTCGGCAGTTCGCCGGTCAGCTTAATCCGCTCACGGCGGTCATCCGGATTCAGACGCGGCGTGGCCGACAGCAGAGCCTGGGTGTACGGATGGCGTGGATTAGCAAAAATTGCCTCTTTGCTGCCCTTTTCAACGCAGCGCCCGAGGTACATCACCATCACTTCATCCGCAATGTGCTCCACCACCGACAAATCGTGCGAGATAAAGACGTAGGAAAGTCCCATATCCTGCTGCAGATCCATCATCAGGTTCAGCACCTGGGCACGCACCGAGACGTCGAGCGCTGAAACCGGCTCATCGGCAATCAGCACGTCCGGATCAAGCATCAGCCCGCGGGCAATCGCAATACGCTGGCGCTGTCCCCCGGAGAACATGTGGGGATAGCGATCGTAGTGCTCGGTCTTCAGGCCCACTTTCGCCATCATCTCCAGCGTCTTCTCGCGGCGCTCGGCTTTGGTCAGCGTGGTATTGATGATCAGCGGCTCTTCCAGAATCTGACTCACTTTCTTGCGCGGATTCAGTGAGCCATAGGGATTCTGAAAGACGATCTGAATTTTCTGACGACGCAGTTTCTGTGCCTGCGGATCGTGCTTCAGCAGATCCTGACCATGCCAGTAAAGCTGCCCTTCGGTCGGGGTTTCGATCATCGTCAGCAGGCGGCCAAGGGTGGACTTTCCACATCCTGACTCACCGACTACCGCCAGCGTTTTGCCGCGCTCCAGATTAAACGAGACGCCATCCAGCGCTTTTACCAGACGTTCCTGACCAAACAACCCTTTCTTCACCGGGTAGTGCTTTTTCAGATCGATCGCCTGTAATAAATACTCATGCTTAGTTGTTTCATGACTCATAAGTCGGTCTCCCGGCATCGTCCAGCGGATAGTGACACTTGGACTGGCGGCCTGGAATGGTGCGCAGTTCCGGTTCTACCTTACGACAATGATCAGTGGCATAAGGACAGCGTGGGTTGAGCAGGCAGCCAACCGGGCGATCGTATTTGCCCGGTACCACGCCCGGCAGCGAGGCCAGACGGGCTTTATCGGCAGCAAACTCCGGCAGAGCACGCAGCAGCGCCTGGGTGTAAGGATGGCGCGGTGCCTTAAAGATATCAGTCGCTTTGCCGCTCTCCACCACCTGTCCGGCATACATCACAATAATGTGGTGCGCTGCTTCGGCCACTAACGCCAGATCGTGGGTGATCAGGATCAGCGCCATGTTCTCCTGCTGCTGTAACTCCAGCAGCAGTTCAATGATCTGCGCCTGAATAGTCACGTCGAGCGCGGTGGTGGGCTCATCGGCAATCAGCAGCTTCGGACGGCAGGCAATCGCCATGGCGATCATGACACGCTGGCTCATCCCGCCCGACAGCTGGTGCGGATAAACATCCAGTCGCGACGCCGGATCGGGGATGCCCACCTGATTCAGCAGGTCGATTGCCCGCTGACGCCGGGTACGCTTGTTGCCGCCCTGATGCACTTTGATCGCTTCCATGATCTGGAAGCCCACGGTGTAACAGGGGTTGAGGCTGGTCATTGGGTCCTGAAAAATCATCGCCACTTCCGCGCCCACCAGCTGGCGGCGCTCTTTTTCGGAGATGCGTTTCAGGTCGCGCTGGTTGAACTCCAGCTTTTCCGCCATCACTTTGCCCGGGAAATCGATCAGTCCCATAATCGCCAGCGAGCTGACCGATTTACCGGAGCCGGACTCGCCGACAATGCCGACCACCTGGCCCTGCTCCACCTGATAACTGATGCGGTCAACCGCCCGGAACGGTGCCTTTTCGTCGCCGAAATGCACCGACAGTTTGTCTACATTTAATAACGCCATCTCGGTGCCTCTTTACTGCTTGAGTTTCGGGTCGAGTGCATCACGCAAACCATCGCCCATCAGGTTAAATGCCAGCACGGTAAGCAGAATGACTAATCCAGGGAACGTCACCACCCACCAGGCACTTTGCGCATACTGCAACACGTCGGAGAGCATGGTGCCCCACTCCGGGGTTGGCGGTTGCGCACCCATACCGAGAAAGCCCAACGCCGCCATATCCAGAATGGCGTTGGAGAAACCTAACGACGCCTGCACGATCAACGGCGCAAGACAGTTAGGCAGAATATTAACGAACATCTGACGCAGCATACCGGCCCCGGCGACGCTGGAGGCGGTCACGTAGTCGCGGTTTACCTCCACCAGTACCGCGGCACGGGTCAGTCGAATGTAGTGCGGCAGCGCGACAAACGTCAGGGCGATAGAGGCGTTAACGATCGAGGGACCGAAAATGGCCACCAGCACCAGCGCCAGCAGCAGGCTCGGCAGCGCCAGCATGATATCGACCAGGCGCATAATGGTGGCATCCACCACGCCGCCGAGGTAACCGGCCAGCAGACCGAAGATCACCCCGAAAATCAGCGACAGCACTACCACCAGACAGCCGACCAGCAGCGACAGTCGCGCGCCGTACATCAGACGCGACAGCACATCACGGCCAACATCATCGGTGCCGAGAATGTAGCTCCAGCTTCCACCTTCCTGCCAGACCGGCGGATGCAGCAGCGCATCGCGGAACTGTTCCGCCGGCGCATGGGGCGCCAGCAGATCGGCGAACACCGCCACCAGCAGCATAATAATGATGTACGCCAGGCCCACCACGGCGCCTTTATTGCGTTTAAAATAGTGCCAGAATTCCTGAAACGGGGTCATCGGCTTGGGTGCAGCGGTTACGCTGGCGGGATCAACAACAGACATGATGCCCCCTTATTTCTTATGACGTATGCGCGGGTTAACCACGCCATACAGCAGATCAACCAGCAGGTTGACCAGGATAATCAGTACCGCCGTCAGCAGCACCCCGCCCTGCACCACCGGATAATCACGGCGTTGCAGCGCTTCGATCAGCCAGCGACCCAGACCCGGCCACGAGAAGATGGTTTCGGTCAGGATCGCGCCGGCCAGTAAGGTTCCGACCTGCAGACCGATGACGGTCACCACCGGCAGCATGGCGTTACGCAACGCATGCACCACGATAACCCGCATCCGCGTCAGGCCTTTGGCGCGTGCCGTACGGATGTAATCTTCACCCAGCACTTCCAGCATCGCCGAGCGCGTCATACGCACAATCACCGCCAGCGGGATGGTGCCAAGCACGATAGCGGGCAAAATCATGTGCATCACCGCATCGTGGAAATCACCCGCCTCGCCCCAGAAAAAGGTGTCGATCAGCATGAAGCCGGTCAGTGGCATGGTGTCATCAAGGAATACGGTGTCGCCGACGCGGCCGGAAACCGGCGTCAGGTTGAACTGCACCGAGACCAGCATGATCAGCATGATGCCCCACCAGAAGATCGGCATCGAGTAGCCGGTCAGTGAGATGCCGACCGCGGTGTGATCGAAGATCGAGCCACGTTTAACCGCCGCCATCACCCCAACCGGGATACCGACCGCGACCGCAAACAGCATCGCGCAGACACCCAGTTCCAGCGTGGCTTTAAAGCGCGGCACAAATTCATCCCATACCGGGATGCGGCTCTTGAGTGAAATGCCGAGATCGCCATGTAATACGCCGTTAATGTAGTTCAGGTACTGTTTCCACAGCGGTTGATCCAGGCCTAACAGCGCCATTAACTGCGCGTGACGTTCAGGGGAAATACCGCGTTCGCCCGCCATGATCAGCACCGGATCGCCGGGGATCATGTGAACAAATGCGAAAGTGAGTAATGTAATACCGATAAACGTTGGGATGACAAGGCCCAAACGTCGGAGTATGAACTGCAGCATAATCCGGGTTCTCTCTTGTCCGCGCGACCGTCGCCGCGAGGGTAGTTATTGCTTACATCTGACGATCGGGTAGGCCCGACCGCGACGCAGCCAGGCTGCGCCTCTACCGTTTCCAGTAAAACAGGGAGATAAAGCCGGAGCGACGCGTAGCCGCTCCGGAAAAGGCAACAATTATTCCTGAATGTCTACCTGGGCAAAGTAGTGTCCGCCAAGCGGATCGACTTTGTAGCCGGAGACTTTCTTGCTGACCGGTTCGTAGACCGTTGAGTGCGCGATCATCAGCGCCGGTGCCTGGTCATGCATTACAACCTGTGCCTGCTTGTAGTACTCGATGCGCCTGGCCTGGTCGGCGGTGGCGCGTGCTGGCTGAATCTGATCCTCAAAGGATTTATCGCACCAGCGCGAGTAGTTAGAGCCATCTTTGGCCGCTGAACAGCTGAACAGGGTGGCGAGGAAGTTATCCGGATCCCCATTATCACCGGTCCAGCCCATCATTACGGTCTGGTGTTCGCCGGCTTTGGCACGCTTCAGATATTCGCCCCACTCATAGGTCACAATCTTGGCTTTCACACCAATCTTCGCCCAGTCGGACTGAATCATCTCCGCCATACGGCGCGCGTTCGGGTTGTAAGGACGCTGTACCGGCATCGCCCACAGGTCGATGGAGAAGCCGTCAGCCATGCCTGCTTCTTTCAGCAGCGCTTTGGCTTTTTCAGGATCATAGGTGTAGTCCTTAACGGCGTCGTTGTAACCCCACATCGTTGGCGGGATCAGGTTTTTAGCCGTCTGGCCTGCACCCTGATAAACGGCATCAATGATTGCCTGCTTGTTCACCGCCATGGTCAGGGCCTGACGTACTTTCAGGTTATCCAGCGGTTTTTTCTCAACGTTATATGACAGATAGCCGACGTTCAGGCCAGCCTGCTCATACAGGTTGATGTTTTTATCCTGCTTCATGCGCGCAATGTCAGCCGGGTTTGGATACGGCATGACCTGACATTCGCCCTTTTGCAGTTTGGCGTAACGCACAGAAGCATCCGGCGTAATGGAGAAGACTAACCGATCGATTTTCGGTTTGGTGCCCCAGTAGTCCGGGTTGGCTTTATACAGAATGCGCGAATCTTTCTGGTACTGCAGCAGCTGGAACGGGCCGGTACCGACCGGATTCAGGTCGACTTTTTGCGGTGAGCCAGCTTTCAGCATGTTGTCCGCGTACTCTTTCGACAAAATAGAGGCGAAGTCCATGCCGAGATCCGCAAGGAACGGTGCTTCAGGACGGGTCAGCACAAAGCGCACGGTATGATCGTCCACTTTTTCAATTTTGCTGATCAGCTTCGGCATATCCATGCCTTCGAAATATTCGTAGCTGCCGCCGGAGACGCCATGGTAGGCGTTGTTTTTATCCAGCTGGCGTTCAAAGGTGAACACCACATCATCCGCGTTAAATTCGCGCGTCGGTTTGAAATCTTTGGTGGTCTGCCACTTCACGCCTTTGCGCAGGTGGAAGGTGTAGGTTTTGCCGTCTTCGCTGACATCCCACTTCTCGGCCAGTGCCGGGTGCAGTTCAGTGGTGCCGATGGTGAACTCAACCAGACGGTTATAAATCTGGCGTGAGCTGGCGTCGTAAGTGGTACCCGAGGTGAACAACTGCGGGTTAAAGCCTTCCGGAGAACCTTCTGAACAGTAAACCAGGGTTTTTGCCTGAACACCGGCGGCGACAGTCATAGCAATCAGGCTCAGACCGACCTTCAGCATCCCGGATTTAGCCAGGGAGTTGATCATGCTTTTGCTCCATTGTGATGTGATGTTGTGTGCATTGCCCGACCTCTGGTTTTTTTATGCGGTTCAGGCGTACCACCGAACGGGTGGCTAAAGCGCGTCAGGTTTTTTTATGTTTTTCCGGGTGCCGTAGAAGCGGTCGGAAAATTCCGTAACTGCACTTTATTGACGCATCAATTTGTCAACAGTTGCAATGAACGTCAATACAACGGTTAGTTATTTACACAGAGTGTGAGGGATAGCAAGCAACGGTAAAAAAAACCCTTTTCGGCTAAAAGCCATACAAAGCACAGTGTCACTGGCGTAACGTCCGGACTTTCTGCTGGATAGGCAGTTTGTCGCTAGTGATTCTCACCGCTAAAAAACTTAAAACTTTTACCGGCAAATGTTGAATAACTGAACGATTCACCGTGCGTTATGACGTTCAGCCAGCGGAATATGCTGGCATTGAGGCATAAGAAATCAGCAACTTGCCGCTTTCGGTCATAAGAAGAACGTGTCACGAATTATCCCTGCGTCGCAGATGTAGCAAGGCCTGCCGACCGGAAAAGCGGATTAATCCCGGCTGAAAAGCAGATAGCGTTACGGAAGCCTGTTATTGGAACTTTCTGGAAGATTGCAAAAAAGAACAGCCAGCGAAGGAAAGCGGGGAAAGCGTAAAGAAGAAGAGAGTGGCCCGATTCGTTACAGGCTGCTGCCTGCAGAGTAAACACGGTCAGACTTACCCTGATTAGGGTTCGTCAGCCGTCTATCGCCCTGCCGGACGTAAAGCGAAGGGAGCCTACGCCGGTAGCAAAGCATAGCGGGTCAGGGATGGCCCGCGCTGAGCCTGCCAGGGAAGGCGTCTTTTGCGTCTTTGCGCAAGGCGTCTGCTCCCTGAAGCCTGACTGGCGTTGAAACCGGGACTGCTCAGGGAACACTGCCGGATCGGAAAGACGCTAAAGCCAATCCCTGGCCGCCTGGTACTGCTCCGGACATAAAGCAAAGGGAGCCTACGCCGGTAGCTAAGCATAGCGGGTCAGGGATGGCCCGCGCTGAGCCGGTCAGGGAAGGCGTCTTTGCGCAAGACGTATGCTCCCTGAAGCCTGACTGGCGTTGAAACCGGGACTGCTCAGGGAACACTGCCGGATCGGAAAGACGCTAAAGCCAATCCCTGGCCGCTCGGCCCACGCCGTCCATGCCGCGGGCCGCTTTCCTCTTCTGCCCGTGTTCCCGGCGCCTTGAGCTTATTCGTTGCGGCCAGATTCACCCTGACTGGGCCAATCAGCAGGCTCAAACCTCCTTCGGAGGTCCTCATCCTCTTTAGCTACAGACGAAAAAAAACCTGTCTTTTTAGACAGGTTTCTTAAATATGGTCGGCGAGAGAGGATTACCTGGCTCTGCGAGCCTGCCCTCCGGGCCGTTGCTGAAGCAACGTTGTCTCGCTGCGCTCGGCTCAAACCTCCTTCGGAGGTCCTCATCCTCTTTAGCTACAGACGAAAAAAAACCTGTCTTTTCAGACAGGTTTCTTAAATATGGTCGGCGAGAGAGGATTACCTGGCTCTGCGAGCCTGCCCTCCGGGCCGTTGCTGAAGCAACGTTGTCTCGCTGCGCTCGGCTCAAACCTCCTTCGGAGGTCCTCATCCTCTTTAGCTACAGACGAAAAAAAACCTGTCTTTTCAGACAGGTTTCTTAAATATGGTCGGCGAGAGAGGATTACCTGGCTCTGCGAGCCTGCCCTCCGGGCCGTTGCTGAAGCAACGTTGTCTCGCTGCGCTCGGCTCAAACCTCCTTCGGAGGTCCTCATCCTCTTTAGCTACAGACGAAAAAAAACCTGTCTTTTCAGACAGGTTTCTTAAATATGGTCGGCGAGAGAGGATTCGAACCTCCGACCCACTGGTCCCAAACCAGTTGCGCTACCAAGCTGCGCTACTCGCCGATGGGGGCGCATGTTACTGCGACCCCCGATCAGCGTCAACCGCTTTTTGCGCTTTTGCCGCCGATCGCCTGGAAAGCGCGCGGTTACTGACAATCCCGCGCCCTTTCCACCAATTCGGCGTTGTTATTACAGCGGTTTCGCCGGGCTGGTCGCCGGAGCCTGACACCAGTTATTGGCCGGATTAATCCCGCCATCTGGCGAGGTGTAACCCAGACAACCAAGAATGGTATCAAACAACTCTACGTGGCGATGGGTTTTGCCGACGCGCTGCTGCGCCTGCAAACGCTCAAAGTTGCTGCGGTTCTGGCTGTCGGCAAGATACTTATCAGACGCCCACACCATCATCGGAACGCGGAACTGCTCCGGCGGAGCCATCTCACGTGGAGTACCGTGCAGGTGCATATTTTCGCTAATCGACTCACCGTGGTCAGCAGCATAGAAGACAATCGCCTTCTTATCACGCAGCTGATCCAGCACGCTGTCGAGCATGCTATCGACATACAGCACCGAGTTGTCATAGGCATTAATCAACTGCGCTTTGCTGCAGGTCTCATCAACCCCCATACATTCCGGCTGGTACTTCGCAAAACTGCGCGGGTAACGCTGAGAATAGAGATAGTGCGACCCCTTAGTGTGCAGCACGACCAGATGCTTGCCTTTCGGGAAGCGATCCAGCGACGCCTTCATCTCAGGCACCAGCAGCATGTCATCGACCGCTTTACCCTGGTTACGCTTCTCTGAACCAATCTGCTCACGGAAAGCAAAGTTATTGGCGTTGATGTTGTCGTAAAACCACACCTCACTCTGCATCGCAAACAGCTCAGAGGTAAAGCCCAGCTCTTTCATCACCGCAAACACGTTTTGCTCTTTCAGCGTACGGCCGGGGTTATCCATGGTGCCGCCTTCGCGCACGAACATGCAGCGCAGCGACAGTTTGGTGGCGGTATCACAGGATTCACCGCGGAACGCGACCAGGTTTTTCTCTTTAGAGAGCTTCGGCGTGGTATCACGTTCGTAGCCGAGCATGCCCATGTGATCCCAGCGGGTGGTTTCACCAATCACAAACACCACATAGGTATCATCCAGCCCGGCAGGCGCGACGTAGGTAAATTTCTTCGCCGGATCGAGCAGTTCCTCGCTATTCAGCGACTCATCTATGCGGGTCCAGGCAAACAGCCCCACCGCCGCCAGCCAGTTAGATGGCAGATAAGAGTGCGCCACCACACCGCCGTAGCTCGGCAGATCGATGTTGGTGATCTCTTCATTATTCTTCTGCAGCTTGTCGAAAAACCGAATTGGCAGCCAGACCAGCGCCACGCAGACCAGCATAATCAGGGTCGGCTTCAGGCGTTGCCCCGGCGTACGCAGCTGTTCATTCAGCGTCATACTCAGTTTGTTTCGCCAGATCATTAACAGCGGCAGCGCGCTAACCAGCACCATCCACAGCACGAAGTGATAGCCAATCACCTCTTTCGACAGGTCGGTATCGGTGGTCATCACCGATGCCACAATGCCGTAGCCAATCACGACGTTAAAAAATGCCATGTAATAGGCAGCGGCAACAGAAATCAGCACGATAAGCGTGGCGAGCACCCGATAAAACCACTTTCCACCCAGCGACAACAGCCGCATCAGGAAGAAAGTCAGCAGCACAATTGCCACCACTTCGGTCACGGCAGTTAGCCAGTTGGTCACCGTCGATTTCGTCAGGAAACCGTCAAAACGGCGATAAAAAATCGGTAAATTCAATAATATACCGAGATAGAGCGCGAGCAGTAGCGACAACTTTTGCTGCGTTAAGGTTTTAATATAATTCATGAAAAATGGAGTTTCCCCGGAATGATGCGCTTTACCAAATCTTTAATGTGACTACCGAAACGCGGCAGAGTTCGCTGAATAAGCGGACCGGACCCGATGAAGGAGAATTCTGAACGGATTTCAGGCTATAACGCGAGGTGGCCCAGTAAAACATGGCAACACCCGATAGACCAGAAAATAATCTTTGTCGAGCCGATTAGCACATTTTTTGTGCAAACGGTATTGCCGGTCGGATCCCGACTGAGGCAAACAAGGCAGAAGTGCGGGATAAGGCGTGGCGGGCGGACGGAAGAGAGAGCGGGCCAGCATAGCTGGCCCGCGGTACGCTTAGCGAATGATATTCAGCGTCACGTCAATGTTATTGCGGGTTGCGTTTGAGTAAGGGCAAACGATATGTGCAGCATCAACCAGCTTCTGCGCTTCGGCTTCATCCATCTCTGGCAGGTGAATGTTCAGGGTCGCTTCGATACCAAAGCCATTCGGGATTGGGCCGATACCCACTTCACCTTCAATCCACGCCTCTTTCGGCATCGCGATTTTGTCACGGCCAGCGACAAATTTCATTGCGCCCAGGAAGCAGGCTGAATAGCCCGCAGCGAACAGCTGCTCAGGGTTAGTCACTTCACCACCTGCGCCGCCCATCTCTTTTGGTACGCCCAGCTTCACGTCCAGCACACCGTCAGAAGAGGTTGCACGGCCATCACGACCACCGGTTGCTTTGGCTTTTGCGCGGTAAACCACTTGTTCTAAAGACATGACATTTCTCCGTTACGCTATTTAATCGCTCACTACTTGTAACGCGGTAATGAGGCGGTGAGGTTCAACGGGCACGATACGCCCGTCAGTAAGATTTATCGTGATCGGTTGAGATTGTCGCGTAAGCCATCCAGCTGCACTTTCAGCGCCAGCAGCGCATCATCGTCGCAGGCGGTCGCGCATTTGACCGCTTCCGGAATAGATTCCGCCTTGCTGCGCAACGCCCGGCCAGCCTCGGTCAGCGTTACCGCCACCTGGCGCTCATCCTGGCGGGTGCGCTGACGCATAATCAGTCCGGCACTCTCCAGTCGCTTCAACAGCGGCGTCAGCGTGGCTGAATCCAGGAAAAGCTGCTCGCCAATCTCTGAAACCGTAAGATCGTCCTTCTGCCACAGCACCAGCATCACCAGATATTGCGGATAGGTAATGTCGAGTTGGGTCAGCAGCTGACGATAGACCTTATTCATCGCCAGATTAGCGGAATAAAGTGCAAAGCAGAGTTGCTGATCGACCAACAGTGGCATCGTTTTCACTTTTTTGTCATCTTGATCACTGTTCATGGTGGTAAATATAGATAGCGCGCTAGATAATTGCAAGCAAACTTTTTGAACAGGGGAAAACGCATGCAGGATTCACTGGAAGAACGCGCGCGACGCTACGCTACGCAGGCCCATGCCGATGCCGGCCAGCGCCGCAAATATACCGATGAACCGTATATTGTTCACCCGGCGGCAGTGGCGGAGCTGGTCCGCAGCGTCAGCGATGACGACGCTCTGCTGGCGGCGGCATGGCTTCATGATACGGTTGAAGATACGCCGACCACGCTGGCAGATATCGACACGCTGTTTGGTGCCCGCGTTGCCAGCCTGGTCGAGATGCTGACCGACAGCGCACCGGCGTCCGCAAAGAACCGGGCAGCGCGCAAGCTGGCGCACTTCCGGCATACCGCCAGCGCCAGTCCGGAGGCGCAAACCATCAAGCTGGCGGACATCATCGACAACACCCGAGCGATCGTGCGCTTCGATCCCCACTTCGCCCGCATCTACCTGGTGGAAAAACAGGTGCAGATTGACCTGCTGAAGCAGGGTAATGCGCAGCTCTGGCAGCAGGCCTTAACCATTATCGAATCGGGCATTGCCCAGTTGGGGCAGCCGCCTTATAACGTGCCGGACAGCTGGTTTGAGAAACAGGCGGCCAGATACCGTGAGCCAGGCTAAAAAAAAACCCGCCATGGCGGGTTCCTTTGGATTTTTTCTTCATTATTCCAGTAGCTGCCGACCCAGATAGGGGTTGGCATGCAACAGCTTCATTAATTTCTGAGCTGTCGCGGAAGGACGGGTACGTCGGGCTTCCCAACTTTTTACTGAAGAAACGCTTACGCCCATCACTTTTGCAAATTCATCAACCTGCATGCCGGTCATTTCGCGCAGACGCTGTGGCTCTGGCACGGCAGGTTGGCGTTGAATAGAGATCTCAGCGGGACGGTTGTCACGTGTCAATACAATCTGCTCAAGGCTGCTGAGCAATTCAAACATTGGGTCTTTTAATTCCATAGAGAACTCCTTAAAAACTCACTATGAAGCACGTGAAAGTAGAGAGGTACGAGTCTGAAGTCAGACTCTGAAACCGGGCCTGGTCAGGCTGTATCCCGCAAGGGTTTGTTTTTGTTATGAGAAAACCACTACGGGAAACAGCCTGCTGTGCACTGCTTGTAAACATGTCAGGTCAATGCAACAAATGCCGGGAAGCTAAGTATGGATAGAGACCTGACGATTTGCCGCGCAATTTATAATTATTTTTTTATCTTTTCTTAGCTGGAAAAGTTCCAGCGCCACTAAGTGTTTGAGGCTAATATCTTTTGTGCCTCAGCAAGCGGCAAAAAAATCAAATTATGTTTGGTAGTAATGTGGATGCCGTCATGCTTTCTGCCAGCATATTCTCGATTCTGTGAGGAAATACACTCCCTGCTGAACGAGTGCAAAATATACGCCAATGGCTCACTTCTTAAACATTTATATTCACTATGTTAATCAAATTAAGAATAGTCCTGGGCTGATATACCGCGCAGCCGCGGCGTGGCTCACATCCGTGAGCTAACAATTCTTTTACCCTGCCGTAACCTTTTTAGCGGCAGATGCAGCTTTCGCGCGCGGGTGCCTTATGCAGGTGCGTACGAGCGTTCTGCGTGAGCCAGTTGCGCTGTCGTGGTGCGCTGACGGACGGCAGCATTAAAGGGAGTGCTCTGCGGATGGGATCAATCAATCAAAAGGAACAGCGATGAGTGAAGTCGATTTCAATGTGAGTTATGCCTCCCATCGGGTGCCGATGATGGGGCGTAATGCCGTCGCCACCTCACAGCCGCTGGCGGCCCAGGCCGGCATTCGAATGCTGCAACAGGGCGGTAATGCGGTGGACGCCGCCATCGCCACCGCTATCGCGCTGACCGTGGTCGAGCCGACCGGCAACGGCATCGGCAGTGACGCCTTCGCCATTGTCTGGGATGGCCAGCAACTGCACGGCCTGAACGCCTCCGGGCGGGCGCCAGCCGCCTGGAGCCCGCAACGCTTTGCCGGACATCAGGTGATGCCGGAGATCGGCTGGGAGTCGGTCACGGTGCCGGGCGCCGTGTCAGCGTGGGTGGCGCTGGCACAACGCTTCGGCACGCTGCCGCTCACCACCTTAGCCCAGCCGGCGATTGACTATGCGCGTCACGGTTTCCCGGTTTCACCGCTGATTGGTCAGCTGTGGCAGCGCGGTTATGACAAGCTGCGGCAGCAGCCTGGCTTCAGCGACTGTTTTGCCCCGCAGGGCCGTCCGCCACGCATCGGTGAACTGTTTCGTAACCCGGCCCAGGCCAGCACCCTGCAGCAGATTGCTGACAGCCACGGGGAAAGCTTTTATCGCGGTGAACTGGCGCAGAAGATGGTGGCTTTTGCCCGCGAGCACGGTGCCGCCCTGACGCTGGACGATCTCAGCCAGCATCGCGCTGACTGGGTGAAGTTACTTTCTCGTCCGTTTGCCGGCGGATCGGTGCAGGAGCTGCCGCCTAACGGTCAGGGCATCGCCACCTTAATCGCGCTCGGCATCCTCGAAGAGTGGGACATTGGCCGTTATGCGCCCGATTCACCGCAGTGGCTGCATCTGTCAATTGAGGCGATGAAGCTGGCGCTGGTCGATCTGGCGCGCTACGTCAGCGATGAAGATCACCTTGAATTCCCGGCGGATCGGCTGCTGAGCGCGGACTATATTCGCCAGCGGGCCGCGTTAATCGATCCGTCGCAGGCGGGCGACTACGCGTTTGGTTCCCCGCAGCAAAGCGGCACGGTTTATCTCTCCACCGCCGATGCCAGCGGCATGATGGTGTCGTTTATTCAGTCTAACTATATGGGTTTTGGATCGGGCGTGGTGGTGCCGGATACCGGTATCAGCCTGCAAAACCGTGGCGCGGGATTTTCACTCGATCCGCATCATCCCAACGTGGTGGCGGGCGGCAAGCGACCGTTCCATACCATTATTCCCGCTTTCGCGCTGGATGGTCAGGGCCAGCCACTGATGTCGTTTGGTGTGATGGGCGGACCGATGCAGGCGCAGGGGCACCTGCAGCTGGCGCTGCGGATTATGCTGCATCGGCAAAACCCGCAGGCCGCGATTGATGCACCGCGCTGGCGGGTGGAACAGGGCCGTGAAGTGGTATTTGAATCGACTCTTGACCGCAATACCCTCAGCACTCTGCGCCGCATGGGCCACCAGGTGCTGCTGGAAGATCCGCTGAGCAACTATAACTTTGGCGGTGCCCAGGCGATTGTCCGCGATCCGCAGGGCTTCTATATCGCCGCCACCGAAAGCCGTAAAGATGGGCAGGCCGTGGTGTTCTGAGGCCGTCTTAGCGCGGCTGCAACGCGTTATGCTGCCGCTGGTCTGCGGTTGCGGAGGCGGGCGGACAACGGCCGTGATGACCACCACAACCTCATCGAATGTGTCGCGCATCCTGCCCGGCAGCAGACAACCGCGATCGGCTGCATATCAGTGATGGTTTCACATTGTGCCGCGACGCGGGTTTGTTCTATTCTTTAGGCCATTCTTACCTGGACATCAGCCAGTTTCACTGACAGGAGTTGAACGTATGGCTTTAGGACTCACACGCCTCTGGGCGCGCGGCGCGTTTTTAGTCGCTGGCGCGCTGATCGTGCTGCAACTCACCGCGTGCGGTGATAAAGAAGGCGAGCAGCGCAAAGCATTTATCGATTTTCTGCAGAATACCGTGATGCGCAGTGGCGAGCACCTGCCGAGCCTGAGCGAAAACCAAAAACAGAGTTTTGGCAATTTTGCCGGTGATTACGCCATCCTGTATGGCTTCTCGCAGCAGGCAAATAAAGCGGTCGATCAGGGTATGCGTCCGGTGGTGGATGAGCTTTCTGCCATTCGCGTGCCGCAGGACTACCTTAATCGTCGCGATTCGCTGCGCCAGGCAAACAGTGCGCTGGTGATTGTCACTCAACAGATTGAAAGCGCCAAAATGCAGGCGGACAGCAGCAAAGCGGCCCTGAAGCAGTCTGATGATCTGAAAAAAGTCTACGATACCGCCTACAACAAAGTGGTTACCGTGCCGGCGAATCAGCTTATTCCGCTGTTGCCACAGCTGCAGGCGCTGAGCCAGGCGGCGGTGCAGACCGGTGATTTCCTGCAAACCCAGGGCACCCGCGTCAGCTTTAACGATGGCGGCGTACAGTTCCCGACCCAGGAGCAGGCTTCGCAATATAACGCGCTGATGAGCACCTTATCCGCCAATGCCCAGGCGCTGACCCAGGCACAACGTGCCGTTCAGGGTGGTTTGCAGTAACCTCGTTTAGCGGCAGGCGTCGATCGCCTGCCCTTCTCTCTCTCCGTTTGATCCTTACTCTCCCCCTGCTTTCTGCTGGCCGGTCTAAAGTGTGATCGGGCGCATTTTTGACCAAAAATAGTTTGTGATCTAAGTCACATAGTTATAACAAACTGCCGCTTTCCAATTGTGACAATCGTCACAGATAAGCCAGTTTTGCGGTTAAAATTCCGCCACCTTAAGACTGTTCTTAGTTTGTTTTGTGATCTTAATCACTAAAAATACCCCCGCTACCACCAGCATTACGTGATCTGAATCACACTTATTTCGGCCGCTACGCAGCGTCATATTCGCGTGATAGAGTCCGGCTGCATACAGTAATACCATCGGCTGACTGCCGGGGTGGCTAAACAAAAACAAGCGCGCTCTCCTATTGCAGCGCGTCTCAATAAGGGGTGGGTTTATGTCCTCATCAGTGAAGGTCAAAGTACAGAGCTTTGGTCGCTTTCTGAGTAATATGGTGATGCCAAATATCGGGGCGTTTATCGCCTGGGGTATCATCACTGCACTGTTTATTCCAACGGGCTGGATTCCTAACGAAACGTTAGCCAAACTGGTTGGCCCGATGATCACCTATCTGCTGCCGCTGTTGATCGGCTTTACCGGTGGACGTCTGGTTGGCGGCGATCGCGGCGGCGTGGTCGGTGCTATCACCACCATGGGGGTGATTGTTGGTGCCGATATGCCGATGTTCCTCGGCTCAATGATTGCCGGTCCACTGGGCGGCTGGGCGATCAAATCGTTTGACCGGGTCGTCGACGGCAAAATCAAAAGCGGCTTCGAGATGCTGGTCAACAACTTCTCTGCCGGCATTATCGGTATGCTGCTGGCGCTGCTGGCGTTCCTGGCTATCGGTCCGCTGGTTGAAGGGTTGTCGCACATCCTCGCGGCGGGCGTAAACCTGATGGTGCAGAATAACCTGCTGCCATTAACCTCCATCTTCGTCGAACCGGCGAAAATCCTGTTCCTGAACAACGCCATTAATCACGGCATCTTCTCGCCACTCGGCATCCAGCAGGCGAGCGAAGCGGGCAAATCAATTTTCTTCCTGATTGAAGCCAACCCAGGTCCCGGCATGGGCGTGCTGATGGCGTACATGTTCTTTGGTCGTGGCAGTGCGAAACAGTCTGCGGGCGGCGCGGCGATTATCCACTTCCTCGGCGGCATCCATGAGATCTACTTCCCGTATGTACTGATGGCGCCGCGTCTGCTGCTGGCGGTGATCCTCGGCGGGATGACGGGCGTCTTTACCCTGACGCTGCTGAATGGCGGTCTGGTCTCCCCTGCTTCACCAGGTTCTATCCTCGCCGTGCTGGCGATGACGCCAAAAGGCGCTTACTTCGCCAATATCGCGGCGATCATCGCGGCATTCGCGGTTTCCTTCGTAGTCTCTGCCATCCTGCTGAAAACCAGCAAAGTGAAAGAAGATGACGATATCGAAGCCGCAACAAAACGCATGCAGGACATGAAAGCGCAGTCTAAAGGCCAGACTACCGCAGGCGCAGCGGTTGCCAGCGATGCAATGAGCGTTGAGCTGCACCACGTGCGTAAAATCATTGTGGCCTGTGATGCCGGCATGGGTTCCAGCGCCATGGGCGCAGGCGTACTGCGTAAGAAGGTGCAGGATGCCGGGTTAAGCAACGTGTCGGTAACCAACACCGCGATTAACGCCCTGCCGGGTGATGTCGACCTGGTGATTACCCACCGTGACCTGACCGAGCGTGCAATTCGTCAGGCGCCTCATGCGCAACATATCTCGCTGAATAACTTCCTCGACAGCGCGCTCTACAGCACCCTGACCGAGCGTCTGGTGGCGGCTAACCGCAGCGAAGTCCACCGTGAAACGGTGAAGACTGCACTGTCAGACAGCTACGACGAAGGCAACGCGCACCTGTTTAAACTGGGTGCGGACAACGTGTTCCTCGGCCTGAGCGCCAGCAATAAAGAGCAGGCGATTCGTTTTGCCGGCGAACAGCTGGTGAAGGGCGGTTACGTTGAGCCGGAGTATATTGACGCGATGCTGGCACGTGAAAAACTGACGTCAACCTACCTCGGTGAGTCGATTGCCGTACCGCACGGAACGGTTGAGGCGAAAGACCGGGTGCTGAAAACCGGCGTGGTATTCTGCCAGTATCCGGCAGGCGTGCAGTTCGGTGATGATGCGGAAGATGTGGCGCGGCTGGTTATCGGTATTGCTGCCCGCAATAACGAGCACATCCAGGTGATCACCAGCCTGACCAACGCGCTGGACGACGACAGCGTGATTGAAAAGCTGGCCAACACCACCAGCGTGCAGGACGTGCTGGATCTGCTGTCAGGCAAACCGGCTACCGCATAATTTAAACGGATTATCTTCCCTGGGGCGGTCAGGCCCGTCCCGATTCCTGGGGCGGGCGTGCCCGCCCCTTCGTCATTTGATATGGGTCAAAAATTATGAAAGCGTTACATTTCGGAGCAGGAAACATTGGTCGCGGCTTCATCGGTAAATTACTGGCGGATGCAGGTATCGAACTGGTTTTTGCTGATGTGAATCAGGTGGTGCTGGATGCACTCAACGCGCGTCATGAGTATCCCGTTCATGTGGTTGGCGAACAGGCTAAAGTGGAAACGGTAAAAGGCGTCAGCGCAGTGAACAGCACCAGCGATGAGATTATCACGCTGGTGTCAGAGGTTGATCTCGTTACCACGGCGGTTGGCCCGCAGATTCTGGAGCGCATCGCCGCCAGCGTCGCCAAAGGTCTGGCTAAGCGCAGCGACAACGGTAATCTCCGTCCGTTAAACATTATCGCCTGTGAAAATATGGTGCGCGGTACCAGCCAGCTGAAACAACATGTGCTGAAGGCACTGCCGCAGCAATATCACGCCTGGCTGGAGCAGCATGTCGGTTTTGTGGATTCCGCGGTCGATCGCATCGTGCCGCCTTCCGAAGCCGGCAGCACCGATCCGCTGGAAGTAACGGTAGAAACCTTCAGTGAATGGATTGTCGATAAAACCCAGTTCAAAGGCGATCTGCCGGCCATTCCGGGCATGGAGCTGACCGATAACCTGATGGCCTTCGTCGAGCGTAAACTTTTCACCCTGAATACCGGTCATGCCATCACCGCTTATCTTGGTCAGCTGGCGGGTCACCAGACTATCCGCGATGCGATCCTTGATGAAAAAGTGCGGGCGATTGTTAAAGGCGCGATGGAAGAGAGCGGAGCCGTGCTGATTAAGCGTTACGATTTTGACGCCGAAAAGCACGCGGCTTATATCCAGAAAATCCTCGGCCGGTTTGAAAATCCTTATCTGAAAGATGATGTTGAGCGGGTCGGCCGCCAGCCGTTACGTAAGCTGAGCGCGGGCGATCGCCTGATCAAGCCGACGCTGGGTACGCTGGAGTATGGCCTGCCGCACACCTGTCTGGTACAGGGCATTGCGGCCGCGATGCACTATCACAGCGATCAGGACCCGCAGGCTCAGGAGCTGGCTGCGCTGCTGGCAGAGAAAGGCCCACAGGCCACGCTGGCTGAAATTTCCGGGCTGGACGCCAACAGCGAAGTGGTGGCTTCTGTGGTGAGCGCCTGGCACGCTATGGCATAATGCGCGCGTGTTAGTGACGCAAGCCGGGCGCAGTTTGCCTGCGCCCAACGGCGGTATTGAACCTATGCAGGCAATAATGGAACAGAAGCAAGCTTTTGAGAACCGGGTGCTTGAGCGCCTGAACGCCGGTCGCTCGGTGAGAAGCTTTCTGATCGCCGCCGTTGAGCTATTGGCTGAAGCGGTCAATTTGCTGGTGCTGCAGGTGTTCCGCAAAGACGATTACGCCGTCAAATACGCGGTAGAACCGCTGCTGCTGGGCAATGGTCCGCTGGGCGAACTGTCGGTGCGCCTCAAGCTGATTTACGGACTCGGCGTCATCAGCCGGCACGAATATGAAGATTGTGAACTGCTGCTGGCGCTGCGCGAGGAACTGAATCATGACACCGGTGATTACCGCTTTACCGACGATGAGATCCTCGGGCCGTTTGGCGAGTTACACTGCGTGACCGCCTGGCCGCCAGCGCCGGTGTTTCACACCGAGGATGCAGAGCTGCGTAGCATGCAACAGCAGCGCTATCTGCAAATGGTGCGTTCCACCATGGTGCTGTCGCTCACCGAGCTGATCTCCCGCATCAGCCTGAAGCAGGCTTTCAAAAAGTCCGCCAATTAAATCTATCAGGTGCCCGACCGGCACCTGATATCGCTGTAACCTCACCGGGAATATGCGCCCGATTTGGTGTATCCTTTGCCTGTTTTCCTCAACGAGTTGTTGTCATGAAAGAGCAAGAAAAGAACGAAATCAAACGCCTCAGCGATCAGCTGGACGCCCTTAACCGCAAAGAGCCACAGTTACTTGAATCGGGTGATGTCGAGAAACTGGGCGCATTGCTGAAAGAAAAAGAGACGCTGGTCACGGAGATTGAGCGCCTGCGTAATCAGCGCGTCGAGAAGCTGAGTGCCGAAGCGCAGAAGCTGCAAAAGATGGGCTTCAGCCGCGAAATCACTAAGAAAGAGCAGGCGAACCTGGGCGCGCTGAAAAAAAGCGTGCGCGGCCTGGTGGTGGTGCATCCAATGACCGCGCTGGGACGTGAAATGGGTCTGCAGGCGATGACCGGCTTCGCTAAAACCGCGTTCTGAGTGGGCGATCAGGCGGCAGCCTGATCGATCCTGTGCTCGCCGGCGGCAGCATCAACCTGCTCCGCCAGCGCATCCAGCAGTTGGTAACGGCGGCGATACTCTGCACGCTTTTTGCTGGCAATCTCTTCCAGGGTTTTACGTGGCAGACTTAACGGCAGCGTAAACATCCCATCCCGGCGCGCCTCTCCGTTCAGCGACAGCCAGAATTCGCTATAGCTGGCAAAGAACTTATCTCCTTTACTGTGACGATAGCGCAAGCTACGGAAAACATGGGTTTCATCGCCGACCGCCAGAATATTTTCTACTCCACACTGCCGTGCCACAATAAACACCACCTCCATTAACAGGCGTTTCGGAAATAGACCGTGTGCCGCTTTAGTCGCCTCACGTATAATCTCATTGCTGATATGTTTACGCGGCCCCTGCAGTCCGCCAATTAATAAAGTGCGTTTTTTATGCTCGTTAATAATCGAGAACGAGAGCGAGGCAATAATTTCGCCGTTATAACGCAGCACCAGCGTCACTTCGCCCTCACGATCGAAATAACCCGAACTGCAGGAAAGTAAAAACGTCTCGTCATTTTTACCGTTCAGCGACGCCAGTAAATTATCACCGCTGCTTTGCAACAGCTGGCGTAACGCCGGATTCGGCAGATTATTCATCAGGGTATAGTGATCCAGAATCGCCTGTGCACGCGCCGCAATGCTGATGCCAGCCCGCAGATAAGGCCGGTGCAGCTTGGCGGGTAGCAGCCCCTGGGTGCTCATCAGCAGCCCGATTTGCGGTAAATGCGACAGCTGATGTAAATAACGCAGCGTTGTCAGCGGCGATATTAAGCTCCTTAACACAAATTTCAGCCGAAAACGCTTACTCAGCCAGAGCTTATTGGGGATATATTTACCACTGATTAACTGAAAAAATAGCGAAGCAGATGAATCAGTGCGGGTCGGATGAGTAGTTATAATTGACATAGTTAGCGACACACAGTTAGCAGGAATGTCACTGAGGATAAAACAACCATTATCAACGGCAGGTTAATGTGCCATAAGCTTAAAAAGCATCCCGCTTTAAACCGGCAATTTGTTTATTTTTGGTTTAATTAAGCCTGGCGGGAATTAAGGCGAAAAAAAACCGGCGGAACGCGTCCACCGGTTTATTATCATCACGTTAACGCAAAGATGGCTTACTGAGCAGCAGCAAAGCGCGCTGCAGCTTCGTCCCAGTTAACCACGTTCCAGAACGCTTTGATGTAGTCAGGACGCTTGTTCTGATACTTCAGGTAGTAAGCGTGTTCCCACACATCCAGACCGAGGATTGGGTAGCCAGAAACGCCGGCGATCGCTTCGCCCATCAGCGGGTTATCCTGGTTAGCGGTAGAAACGACCGCCAGTTTGTCGCCTTTTTTAACCAGCCACGCCCAGCCAGAACCGAAACGGGTTGCTGCGGCTTTCTCGAACTCTTCCTGGAATTTTTCCACGCTGCCGAAATCTTTTTCGATGGCGGCTTTCAGGTCGCCCTGCAGGGTGGTGCCGGTTTTCAGGCCTTTCCAGAACAGGCTGTGGTTAGCGTGACCGCCAGCGTTGTTGCGCAGTGGGCCTTTTTTGTCTGCTGGCAGCTGATCCAGTTTGGTAATCAGCTCGTCGACCGGCAGATTGGCAAATTCAGTGCCTTCCAGCGCCGCGTTCGCGTTGTTGACATAGGTCTGGTGATGTTTAGTGTGATGGATTTCCATCGTCTGCTTGTCGAAATGCGGTTCCAGTGCGTCGTATGCGTAAGGCAGGGATGGCAGTGAATAACTCATGTTCTTCCTCTCCATTTAGTATTTGAGCAGCACGACGAATTCGGGACGTGCCGCGTAAGCAGTCGAATCATTATAGTTAAATTCATGTAGCGTAAAAGGGTAATCAATGCCCTATTAACCATAAGGATTTGAGCAATCCGGCAAAAGCAACCCGTTGTTTTTACAGACTGCCGCCCAGCATGACGCTTTTCAGGCGGCTTTGCACTTGCTTCTGCGCGAGGTGGCGGCAGCCTCAGCGCCTCTCTGGCTGGCGGGGATCAGCGACCCAGCTCGCGCAGCGCGCTGTCGAGCGCGCCAACCAGCCAGTCGATGTCGCCCTGCTGAAACGCCAACGGCGGACGCAGTTTCAGCACATTCCCATACGGGCCGGCGACCGATGTCAGCACCCGATGCTCACGCAGTTTCTCAATCAGGTCCAGCGCCAGCGCTTTGTCAGGCGTTTTGCTGTCACGATCGGTGACCAGCTCAAAGCCAATAAACAGCCCGGCTCCGCGCACATCGCCCACACAGTCGTAGCGATCCATCAGGCTGCGCAGTTCGGCCAGCAGCTTCGCCCCGACCACGCGGCTATGCTCCTGCAAACCCTCTTCAGTGATCACGTTCAGCACCGCCTGCGCTGCCGCCATCGCTACCGGGTTACCGCCAAAGGTATTGAAGTAAGGAATTGAGTCGCTGAAGGCTGCCAGCACCTCACTTTTGGCCAGCAGGCCCGAAACCGGAATGCCATTGCCCATCGGTTTTCCGGTGGTGATGATATCCGGCACCACATCGTGACGACCAAAACCCCAGAAGGCGTCGCCGGTACGGCCAAAGCCCGGCTGCACTTCATCGGCGATGAAAATGCCGCCGTTAGCATGCACCACCTCCACGGCGCGTTTCAGGAAACCACGCGGATCGGGCAGTACGCCGTCGGATGAGAAAATCGAATCCGCCAGAAAACCGGCAAATTTAATGCCGTGCGCAGCCATATCATCAATCTGCTGCTGAATCTGAGCGGCGAACCATTCGCCCAGATCGGGCGCATCAACCCGATATGCATCGGGCGGCATCACCAGCCGGGTGGTCGGGGCCAGCGGCTGCCCGCTACCGAGCGCCGGTGAAGCGCCGGAGGTCAGCTCACTGGTGCCGTGATACGCCTCTTTACTGACGATAATGCCGCTGCCGCCGCTAAAGGCGCGCGCCACGCGAATCGCCAGATCGTTTGCCTCGGAGCCGGTACACATGTACATAGCGCGATCGATTGCCGCGGGCGTGGTGGCCAGCAACGCTTCGCTGTAATCGAGGATATTTTCATGCAGATAACGGGTGTGGGTGTTCAGCATTTTCATCTGCTGCGTCACCGCCTCAATCACCGCCGGATGGCAATGACCGATACTCGCCACGTTGTTATAGACGTCAAGATACTTGTCGCCGGCTGCGTCCCACAGATATTGCCCTTCACCGCGCACCAGATGCACCGGCTTACGATAGAACAGGCGATAGGATTCGCCGAGCACTTTGCTGCGTTTTTCGGTCATTTTACGGGTGTCGCTATCCAGCGCATCCGCATGTTCGGCCCGAAAACTGTTGGTATCCATAATAGTGGAACGCGTGGCCATGGTAACTCCCGTTGCGAGGTGAAGTGGTTGAGACTGATAACCCATCATGCCTGCCTGCGCTAAAAATGCAACCAAATACACAAATACAACCAAATACACATGACGGCATCCGGGCGCTAAGGTAAGCTTAGTCACTGATTCAGCCGTCTTTCGCACTGCGCTTATAAGGAACCGACCATGCTGCAGGAAACGCGTCTTCAGCGCATTCGTGCTCTGCTGACCACCTTAAATCAGGTCAGCACCGATCGCATCATCAGGGAGCTGGGGGTGTCACGTGAAACCGCACGCCGCGACATTATTGAGCTGGAAGCGCTGGGGCAGGCACGCCGCGTCCACGGAGGCCTGGTAGCGATTGAGTCGCCGCCGGAGCCGCCGCTGACGGTACGCCGTGCCGCGCAGGCCAGAGAAAAACGCGCCATTGCCCGGGCAGCCGCCCAGTTATTGCAGCCGGGACAGACGCTGTTTATTGATGCAGGCAGCACCACCACCCTGTTAGCCGGGGAGCTGCGCGCGCTCTCCGGCCTGACCATCCTCACCAACAGTCTGCAGGCTGCGCTGGCACTCAGCGCCGGCGAGGAGCATGACGTGCTGGGTAACGAGATTATTTTATTGGGCGGAACTCTGTCAGCCGGCGCGCAGCAGACGCGCGGCGAAATTACCGTCGGAGAGATCGTGCGTTATCGCGCTGATGTTGCGCTGTTGTCGCCGGTCGGCATTGATGCCAGTCGCGGTGCCACCAGTTTTCATCCGCACGAAGCGGCGATTGCCCGGGCGATGGTGCAGCAGTCCGCCACCACCGTTTTACTGGCTGATCACAGCAAACTGGGCGTGGTCAGCCGCACGGTGTACGCGCCACCGCAGGCGATTAGCACGCTGATTACCGATGGCGGCGGTGAGGTTTCCTCGGCGCTGGCCGCCTTACAGCAGGCGCTGCCGCAGGTGATGGTGGTTTAAATCAGGCGCTGCGGATGGCTGTAAACGGTCGCGCGTCCCGGCTTGCTGAAGCCGACCAGCGTCAGGTTGCATCGCTCAGCGACCTCAACCGCCAGCCGCGTCGCCGCCGAAACCGCAAACAGGATTTCGACGCCGCACATCGCCGATTTCTGCACCATTTCATAGCTGGCGCGGCTGGATACCAGTACCGCGCCATCGCCCCAGCCTGACTGCCTGCGGTAGCCCAGCAGCTTATCCAGCGCCACATGACGGCCGACATCTTCACAGCCGCCCGCCAGCTGGCCATCCGGCTGGATCCACGCAGCGGCGTGGGTACAACCGGTTTTCTGCCCGACCGGCTGGTAATCTTTCAGCTGGCCCAGCGCCCGATCCAGCTGTGCCAGAGCAAAGGTCTGGGTAAACGGTAAGGGCGACAGCGGTTTGCCAATCTGATCCAACTGTTCCACGCCACAGACGCCGCAGCCAGTGCGACCGGCCATCGCCCGACGCTGCGCTTTCAGCGCCATAAAACGGCGGCTGGAGAGTTCAATCTGCACCTCAATGCCGTTACATCCCGGCACCACATCCATCCCGAAAATGTCTTCCGGCGCGTCGATAATCCCCTCCGACAGCGAGAAACCCAGCGCAAACGCCTCCAGATCTTTTGGCGTCGTCATCATCACCACGTGGGAAATACCGTTGTAGACCAGCGCCACCGGGACTTCTTCCGCCAGCCAGTCAGGCTGCGCCACCGCAAGGTCAGCGCGTTGCCACACCTGGGCCTCGCTGAGGCCGGGCTGAATTGTTAAATCTTCGTCGGAGGTGTGCGGAATAACGTTCAAAGAGTACGACCTGTTGTTAACAAAAATATGAAAGAGAACTGACCGCGCTGCTGCACAAAAACAGCACCACTGCGGCTAATTTTGCCCTCTGGCAGAGAGCAGCGCAAATAAACCACGGGGCAATTGATGCGGTTCCGATTGCACAGATTGCGCCCGCTGGCGGTCGAATGAGAATGATTATTTCTCGCGCGTTAACCGCGGTCAGCCTCCGGCTGCGATCGTCGTTGTCTGCTACCCATAACGGGGGAGTAACAGGACTTTTTTGTCAGAGAAATTTTAACACTATGTAAAAAATGGATTACTAATGACTAACCTGTTGACCCGGGTCAATTTACATACAGGGAGGGCTGCTATTTTGCATTGATTCGCAATGGAGTTAATTAAGAAGAATAATCAATGCAAGTAAGCAGACGGAGTTTTTTCAAAATTTGTGCCGGCGGTCTGGCTGGCACCAGCGCAGCATTATTAGGCTTTGCCCCGGTAAATGCCCTGGCAGGCGTCAGAGAATATAAGCTGATTCGCGCCAGAGAAACGCGCAATAACTGCACCTACTGTTCGGTTGGCTGCGGCATGCTGATCTACAGCCTGGGTGACGGTGCGAAAAATGCCAGCGCCTCGATTTACCATATCGAAGGCGATCCCGATCATCCGGTCAGTCGCGGCTCACTCTGTCCAAAAGGGGCCGGCGTGCTCGACTTTATCCACAGTGAGCAGCGGCTGAAATACCCGGAATACCGCGCGCCAGGCAGCGATAAATGGCAGCGCATCAGCTGGCAGGAGGCGTTTGAGCGCATCGCCCGGCTGATGAAGCAGGATCGCGACGCCCATTTCCAGACCAGCAACGCCGACGGACTGACGGTTAACCGCTGGCCAACCACCGCGATGCTCTGTTCATCCGCCGCCAGCAACGAGACCGGCCTGCTCGACCAAAAATTTGCGCGCGCGCTCGGCATCGTGGCGCTGGAGAATCAGGCGCGGCTCTGTCACGGCCCCACCGTGGCCGCACTGGCACCGAGCTTTGGGCGCGGCGCAATGACCAATCACTGGAACGACATCAAAAACGCCAATGTGGTGCTGATCATGGGCGGCAATCCGGCCGAGGCGCATCCGGTCGGGTTTAAATGGGTGATTGAAGCCAAAATTCACAACCAGGCCCAGGTGATTGTGGTCGACCCACGCTTTAACCGCTCTGCCGCGGTCGCCGATCTCTACGCCCCGCTACGCGCCGGCAGCGACGTGGTGTTCCTGATGGGGGTGATCAACTATCTGCTGCAGCATGACCACATTCAGCACCAGTATGTGCGTGCCTTCACCAACGCCGCGCTGATTGTTGATGAGGGCTACAGCTTCAGCGACGGTCTGTTCAGCGGCTACGATACCGCATCACGCCATTACGATCGTCAGAGCTGGCGCTATGCGCTCGACGAAAACGGCCATGCGCAACGCGATGAGAGCTTTAGCCATCCGCGCTGCGTGCTCAACCTGCTCAGGGCTCACGCCAGCCGCTATACGCCGGAAATGGTGGCGCGCCTGTGCGGTACGCCGCAGGAGAGCTTCCTCAGCATATGCCAGCAGCTGGCCGCCACCAGCGTGCCCAATCGCACTGCCACTATCCTGTATGCGCTCGGCTGGACCCATCACACCAACGGTTCGCAGATTATCCGCACCGCCGCCATGATCCAGCTGCTGCTCGGCAATATTGGTATGCCCGGTGGCGGCATCAATGCGCTGCGCGGCCACTCCAACGTGCAGGGCTTTACCGATCTTGGCCTGCTGGCACAAAGCCTGCCGGGCTATCTGCCGCTGCCGTCAGAGAAAATGCCCACCCTGGCGAGCTATCTGCAGCAGGCGACGCCTGCGGCCCCGCTGCCGGGCCAGGTTAATTACTGGCAGAACAGTGACAAATTTTTCGTCAGCCTGATGAAGAGCTTTTATGGCGATAACGCCACCGCGGAGAATCAATGGGGTTACCACTGGCTGCCGAAGTGGGACAAAAGCTACGACTGCATGGCGCAGGCGGAGATGATGGAGCAGGGCGAGCTGAACGGCTGCCTGATTCAGGGCTTTAACCTGCTGGCGGCCTTCCCGGATAAAAATAAAGCCTGTCGCGCCCTGTCGCGCCTGAAATATATGGTGGTGATCGACCCGCTCAGCACTGAAACCGCCAGCTTCTGGCAGCATCATGATGAGTTCAATGACGTCGATCCAGCTGATATTCAGACCGAGGTGTTCCGCCTGCCCTCCTCCTGTTTCGCTGAGGAAGCGGGTTCAGTCGCGAACTCCTCGCGCTGGCTGCAGTGGCACTGGGCCGCCGCCGAGCCGCCGGCTGAAGCGCTGCACGACGGCAAAATTCTCGGCAATCTGTTTTTGCGTCTGCGCGATCTTTATCGTCAGGAGGGCGGCACCGCCCCCGAGCCGCTGATGGCCATGCGCTGGGATTACCACGACCCTGCCAACCCGTCGCCGGAAGAGGTGGCGCAGGAGAGCAATGGCCGGGCGCTGGCTGACATTTATGATAACAGCGGCACGCTGCTGCTGAAGAAAGGCCAGCAGCTTAACGGCTTCTCGGAACTGCGTAATGACGGTACCACCGCCAGTGCCTGCTGGATCTACGCGGGCAGCTGGACCCCACAGGGCAACCAGATGGCGCGGCGCGATAACGCCGATCCTTCCGGCCTGGGGGCCATCTCCGGCTGGGCCTGGTCCTGGCCCGCTAACCGGCGCATTCTCTACAACCGCGCCTCTGCCGATGCCGACGGCAAAGCCTGGGACCCGCATCGCCGCCTGATTGAATGGGATGGCGCACGCTGGCACGGCATTGATGTACCGGATTATCCGCTGACCCTGTCGCCACAGCAGCAGGCCGGACCGTTTATCATGCAGCCCGATGGTCTCGGCCATCTGTTTGCGCTCGACAAACTGGCTGATGGCCCGTTCCCGGAACACTACGAACCGATGGAAAGCCCGCTGGCGGACAATCCACTGCATCCGCAGCAGCGGCACAGTCCGGTGGTGCGATTGTTCCGCAACGATGCGGCCCGACTGGGCGAAGCGGCTGACTTCCCGTGCGTGGCGACCACCTACTCGATTACCGAACTGTTCCGCCACTGGACCAAACACGCCCTGCTGAACGCCATTGCGCAGCCGGAGCAGTTTGTCGAGATCGGCACCGAACTGGCCGCAGAGAAAGGAATACGCGCTGGCGACAGCGTCAGGGTGACCTCACGTCGTGGCTATATCAAAGCCAAAGCGGTGGTAACGCGCCGCCTGCCACGTCTGATGATCGACGGCAAGCCGGTCGATACCGTGGGCATTCCCTGTCACTGGGGCTTCGAAGGCACCACGCGCAAAGGCTTTCTCGCCAATACGCTGACCCCTTCAGTTGGCGATGCCAACTCACAGACCCCGGAATACAAGGGATTTTTAGTGAACGTGGAAAAAGCGTAACGGTGGATGACGATGGCTTACCAATCACAAGATATTATTCGTCGCTCAGCGACCAATGGATTCACCCCGCCGCCGCAGGCGCGCGATCATCAGCGCCAGGTCGCTAAATTAATCGACGTCACCGTCTGCATTGGCTGTAAAGGCTGCCAGGTGGCCTGCTCAGAGTGGAACGACATCCGCGCTGAGGTTGGGCATAACGTGGGGATTTATGACAACCCCACCGATTTAAGTGCTAAAGCCTGGACGGTGATGCGCTTCTCCGAAGTGGAGGAGGACGGCAAGCTGGCGTGGCTGATTCGCAAAGATGGCTGTATGCACTGCGCCGATCCCGGCTGCCTGAAAGCCTGTCCGTCGGCGGGTGCCATTATTCAGTACGCCAACGGCATCGTCGATTTCCAGTCAGAGCAGTGTATCGGCTGCGGCTACTGTATCGCCGGCTGCCCGTTCAACGTGCCCCGGCTGAATAAAGAGGATAACCGCGTCTACAAATGCACCCTGTGTGTCGATCGCGTCAGCGTCGGCCAGGAGCCGGCGTGCGTTAAAACCTGCCCGACCGGTGCCATTCATTTTGGCAGCAAAAGCGACATGCTGACGCTGGCCGCTGAACGCGTGGCTGAACTTAAAACACGCGGTTACGCCCAGGCCGGGGTGTATAACCCGGCTGGCGTTGGCGGCACCCACGTGATGTATGTCCTGCATGACGCCAGTCAGCCACAGCGCTACCACGGTTTACCGGCCGATCCGCACATCAGCCCGACCGTCACCTTCTGGAAAGGCATCTGGAAACCGGTGGCCGCCGTCGGTTTTGCCGCCACTTTCGCCGCCTCGCTGTTCCACTATGTCGGCGTTGGCCCGAACCGGGTCGCCGAACACCACAACGATGACGACGACGATCAGTCGCAGGAGCGCAAATCATGAAAACTTCCGATCGCCTGGTGCGTTATCGCCCGGCAGAACGCATTAATCACTGGATTGTCGCCGTATGCTTTGTGCTGGTGTCGCTGAGCGGGTTAGGCTTTTTCTTCCCCTCCTTCAACTGGCTGATGCTGATATTCGGCACGCCACAGCTGGCGCGCATTCTGCATCCGTTTGTGGGTGTGGTGATGTTTGCCGCCTTTATGCTGATGTTTTTACGCTACTGGCGGCATAATCTGGTCAATCGCGACGACCTCTACTGGGCAAGAAATATTCACCGTATCGCGCTGAATGAAGAGGTCGGTGATACCGGAAAATATAACTTTGGTCAGAAGTGTGTGTTCTGGGCTGCTATCATCTGCTTAGTCGTGCTGCTGGGCAGTGGCATTGTGATCTGGCGTCCTTACTTCGCCGGTGCATTCACTATTCCGCTGATTAGACTGGCACTGGTGGTGCATTCGGTTTCCGCCACGGCGCTGATTTTGATGATCATGGTGCATGTTTATGCCGCGCTGTGGATCAAAGGCACCCTGACGGCGATGGTAGAGGGCTGGGTCAGTTCCGACTGGGCCAGACAGCATCATCCGCGCTGGTACCGTGAGCAGCGTAATCAGCCTCTTAAACAGGAAAAACGCCCCTGATGAGTATTCGCATTATCCCGCAAGATCAGCTGGAGAAGAGCGAAAAAACGACGGCGGAGATGATTCCGCCGTTACTTTTTCCACGGCTGAAAAACCTGTACAGCCGTCGGGCTGCGCGACTGCGCGACCTGGCGGCTAAAAATCCACTGGGCGACTATCTGCGTTTTGCCGCGGTGATCGCCGAAGCGCAGGAAATCGTGCTGTATGATCATCCGCTGCATATGGATCTGCAGGCGCGGCTGGTTCAGAGCGCCAGTGAGGGCAAGCCGCCGCTGAATATCCATACGCTGCCGCGCGATACCCACTGGCACCGATTGCTGCACTCGCTGATCGCCGAACTGAAGCCCGAAATGAGCGGCCAGGCGCTGGCGGTGCTGGAAAACCTGGAGAAAGCCTCGGCGACTGAGCTGGAAACGCTGGCCAGCGCGCTGTTTGCCGGCGAATATGCGCAGGTCAGCAGCGACAAGGCGCCGTTTATCTGGGCGGCGCTGGCGCTTTACTGGGCGCAGATGGCCGCGATGATCCCGGGCAAAGCGCGCGCCGAAATGGGCGACCAGCGTCAGTTTTGTCCGGTCTGCGCCAGTATGCCGGTCGCCAGTGTGGTGCATATGGGTAGCCATGATGGCGCACGTTATCTGCATTGCAACCTGTGCGAGAGCGAGTGGTACGTGGTGCGCAGTAAATGCACCCAGTGCGAACAGACCCGCGATCTGCACTACTGGTCGCTCGACAGTGAGCACGCGGCGGTGAAAGCGGAGAGCTGCGGCGACTGCGGCACCTATCTGAAGATGCTGTATCAGGAAAAAGACCCGGCTATCGAACCGGTCGCCGACGATCTGGCGTCGCTGGTGCTGGATGCCCGGATGGAGCAGGAAGGCTTTGCCCGCAGCAGCCTTAACCCGTTTATGTTTCCTGGCGAATCGTAGCTAACCTGGAGAAACCCGATGAAACTGATTGGCAGCTATACCAGCCCGTTTGTGCGTAAGATTTCGGTCATCATGCTGGAAAAAGGCATTATCTTTGAGTTCGTTAACGCATCGCCCTACAGCGATGACAGTCACGTTCCGCACTACAATCCGCTGGGAAAAGTCCCGGCGCTGGTGGCTGACGATCAGCAAATCTGGTTCGATTCCAGCATCATTGCTGAGTTTCTGGAGCTGCGCGGCGATGCGCCCGCCCTGCTGCCTGCCGATCCCCATCAGTCTCTGCAGATTCGCCAGCTGGAGAAACTGGCGGATGGCGTCAGCGACGCTGCGCTGGTGATCGTGCGTGAGCAGATGCGGCCAGGCGCTCAGCAGTCGGAAGAGGTGTTGCTGCGTAACCGGGAAAAAATCCAGCGCAGTCTTGATATGCTGGAAAGCATCGCCACCGAGGGGAAATGGCTCAATAACGGCCAGCTCAACCTGGCCGATATCGCCACCGGCTGCATGATCGGCTACCTCAATTTCCGGCGGGTGGTCCCGAACTGGTGCGTGGAGCGGCCAGCACTGGTGAAACTGGCGGAAACGCTGTTTCAGCGTGAGAGTTTTGCCCGGACAACGCCGCCTGCGGCGTAACAGGCCGGCGCGGTGCGCCGCCACGGCCATAAAAAAAGGGACGATAGCTCGTCCCTTTTCCGCACAACAAATAGCATTATTGCAGCAGCGAGATATCCGCCACCTGCAGGAACAGCTCACGCAGTTTCGCCAGCAGCGTCAGGCGGTTAACCCGCACCGCCGGATCGTCAGCGTTAACCATTACTTTATCGAAGAAGTTATCCACGGCTTCACGCAGTTGCGCCAGTTCGATCAGCGCATCCTGGTAGCGTCCTTCCGCAAAGTACGGCTGCAGCTTGCTGCTCAGCGCGGTAACAAACGTCGCCAGCTGGATCTCTTCATTCTCTTTCAGCAGTGACGCCTGCACGCTGTCATTCAGCGTTTCGGTCGATTTTGCCAGAATGTTAGAGACGCGCTTGTTGGCGGCGGCCAGCGCAGCGGCTTCATTCAGCGTACGGAAGTGCGATACCGCTTTCATGCGGGCATCGAAGTCAGCCGGACGGGTCGGACGACGCGCCAGCACCGCCTGCAGCGTATCAATGCTGTGACCTTCTTCCTGATACCAGGCGCGGAAGCGACCCAGCATAAAGTCGATCACATCATCCACTACGCTGGCGTTGCTCAGCTTGCTGCCATACAGACGCACCGCTTCTTCGGTCAGGGTTTGCAGATCAAGCGGCAGATTTTTCTCGACGATGATGCGCAATACACCGAGTGCGGCACGACGCAGGGCAAACGGATCTTTGTCGCCTTTTGGATGCTGACCAATGCCAAAAATGCCGGCCAGCGTATCCATTTTGTCGGCGATCGCCAGCGCACAGGCAACCGGGCTGGAAGGCAAATCGTCACCGGCAAAGCGCGGCTGATACTGCTCATTCAGCGCAACGGCCACATCTTCGGCTTCGCCATCGTGACGGGCATAGTGCATCCCCATCACGCCCTGGGTGTCGGTGAACTCGAACACCATGTTGGTCATCAGGTCACACTTCGACAGCAGGCCCGCGCGGGTCGCATGATTAACATCAGCGCCAATCTGACCGGCAATCCAGCCGGCCAGCGCCTGGATGCGATCGGTTTTGTCACGCAGCGTGCCCAGCTCTTTCTGGAACAGCACCGTTTCCAGCCGCGGCAGATGATCTTCCAGACGCTTTTTACGGTCGGTATTGAAGAAGAATTCCGCATCGGCCAGACGCGGACGCACCACTTTCTCGTTACCCGAGATAATCTGGCGCGGATCGCTGGATTCGATATTGGTGACGAAAATGAAGTTCGGCAGCAGGTTGCCATTATCGTCATATACCGGGAAATATTTCTGATCGCCTTTCATGGTGTAGACCAGCGCTTCAGCCGGCACCTTAAGGAATTTCTCTTCAAAGGTGGCGGTCAGTACCACCGGCCACTCCACCAGCGAGGTCACTTCTTCCAGCAGGCTGTCGCTGAGATCGGCATTACCGCCCAGACGACGGGCGGCGGCTTCAGCATCGGCCTTGATCATCGCTTTACGGGTCTGGTAGTCGGCGATCACCTTGCCGCGTTTTTCCAGCACGTCCGGGTACTGATCGGCGTTGTCGAGAGTAATGTCATGCTCGCCCATGAAGCGGTGGCCACGAATGGTGCGCGCAGAGTCCACGCCCAGAATGGTAGCGGGAATCAGCTCATCGCCCAGCAGCAGCGTCACGGTGTGAACCGGACGAACGAACTGTACGTCGCTGTCGCCCCAGCGCATCAGTTTTGGCACCGGCAGTTTGCTCAGCGCGGTGGCGATCATCGCCGGCAGCAAAGCCTGGGCCGCTTCGCCCTTAACCTGAGCGCGATAGACCAGCCACTCGCCTTTGTCGGTGCTCAGACGTTCAGCCTGATCAACGGTGATGCCGTTACCCCGTGCCCAGCCCTCTGCGGCTTTGGTGGCGTTACCGTCGGCGTCAAACGCTGCGCTGACCGCCGGGCCGCGCTTTTCCACTTCCCGATCGGGTTGTGAGGCGCTCAGGTTCGCCACTTTCAGCGCCAGACGGCGCGGTGCGGCAAACCAGCTGACGTCGCCGTGGTTCAGATTGGCGGCATCAAGTTCCGCAGTGACCTGCGCGGCAAAGGCTTCCGCCAGGCTGCGCAGGGCTTTTGGTGGCAGCTCTTCGGTGCCGATCTCCACCAGGAAGGTTTTCTCAGTCATGGCTGCCTCTTACTTTTTGTTATTGCACATCGGGAAGCCCAGTGCCTCGCGAGAGGCGTAGTAAGCTTCAGCCACGGCTTTCGTCAGGGTGCGGATACGCAGAATATAGCGCTGACGCTCGGTGACCGAGATCGCCTTACGCGCATCCAGCAGGTTGAAGCTGTGTGCGGCTTTCAGAATGCGTTCATAGGCGGGCAACGGCAGCGGTTTTTCCAGCGCCAGCAGGTGCTGCGCCTCTTTCTCGTACTGCTCGAAGCAGGTAAAGAGGAAATCCACGTCGGCGTATTCGAAGTTATAGGTGGATTGCTCCACTTCGTTCTGATGGAACACGTCGCCGTAGGTGGTTTTACCCAGCGGACCGTCGCTCCACACCAGATCGTAGACGCTGTCGACGCCCTGGATATACATCGCCAGACGTTCGAGACCGTAAGTGATTTCACCGGTCACCGGTTTACACTCCAGGCCGCCCACCTGCTGGAAGTAAGTGAACTGCGTCACTTCCATGCCGTTGAGCCACACTTCCCAGCCCAGTCCCCAGGCACCCAGCGTTGGGTTTTCCCAGTTATCTTCCACGAAGCGAATATCATGCACCGTCGGGTCCATACCCAGCTCTTTCAGCGACCCGAGATACAGCTCCTGAATGTTGTCCGGTGACGGTTTGATGATCACCTGAAACTGGTAATAGTGCTGTAAGCGGTTCGGGTTTTCACCGTAGCGACCATCGGTCGGACGGCGTGACGGCTGCACGTAAGCTGCGGCGATCGGCTCCGGGCCGAGTGCGCGCAGGCAGGTCATTGGGTGCGAAGTGCCAGCGCCTACTTCCATGTCCAGCGGTTGAACAATGGTGCAGCCCTGACGTGCCCAGTAATCCTGCAAGGTCAGGATCAGGCCCTGAAAGGTCTTGGTATCAAACTTTTGCATGTTGAATTTGCACGCGATTGGCTAGATGAAAAAAGAGTGCGACAGTATACCCTTTGACCGCGCGATGTGCAGCCGGAAATCCTGTACGGTTGCGGCGCGGTTTGGTTGTCGCGTCCTTTTGCCGCCATACAGAGGGCTCCGAATCCTGCCGGCAAAGGTTGTTGCCACCGCCGCGCCTGGCTACCCTTCTCCGCACGGACGTTATGCGCAAGAGGACGCCATGCCGCAGAAGATTTACTGGATCGATAATTTACGCGCGGTTGCCTGCCTGATGGTGATCGTGATCCACACCACGACCTGGTATATCACCGGGCCGATGGCGGTCACCGGCACTTCATGGGATGTCGCCAATCTGCTGAACTCCGCCTCGCGGGTTTGCGTACCGCTGTTTTTCATGATCTCCGGCTACCTGTTTTTTGGCGAACGCAGCGCCCAGCCGCGTCATATGATCCGGCTGGTGCTGTGTCTGCTGTTCTACAGCGCGGTGTCACTGGCGTATATCACCTGGCTGACGCCGATCAGTGAAGGCCGATCGATCCTGAAAATGCTGCAAAAACCGGTGTTTTATCACCTATGGTTTTTCTTCGCGCTGATCGGTATCTATCTGATGTCGCCGCTGATTCAGGTGAAATCGGTCCAGGCGCGCTATGTGGCGCTGCTGGTGCTGGTGCTGGCGGTGCTGGCCAATCCGAACACCGTCAGTCAGTCGCTGGGGCCGTTTCACTTCCTGCCGGTCAATCTCTATGTCAGCGGCGACAGCATTTATTACCTGCTGTATGCGCTGTTAGGGCGGGCTATCGGCACCATGGAGACGGAAAAACGCGGGCTGACGCCCGTTGCCAGCGGGGTGTTTATCGCCTGTGTGATTGGCATTGCGCTCGGGACAAAACAGGCGTTACGGGACAACGGCGCGTTTAACGACACCTGGTACCTCTACTGCGGACCGCTGGTGTTTATCGCGGCGATCAGCTTACTGCTGGTGTTTAAAAATGCCCTTAACCAGCGCGCGCTACCGGGTTTATCGCTGATTGCGCGCTACTCTCTGCCGATCTACGGTTTTCACGCGCTGTTTATCCACTATCTGCGTACCCATCACTACGACGATATGTCGCGTCCGTGGTTCGATCTGCCGTGGGTATTCGGGGTGACGCTGGGCGGCAGCCTGCTGCTGGCGATAGTGCTTAAACGCGTTGATAAACGTCACTTCGTCAGCTGATCGGCGTCACGCTGACAGGCACGACGCAGCTGGCGTGCCGAAGAGAACCCGGCCGCCAGCGCCGCTTTCTCGGCTGATTTACCCTGCTGCTGATGCTGGCGCGCAATGCTGACCCGCAGCTGTTCATGGTATTCGCGCACGCTGATGCCCAGATGCTGGCGGAACAGCCGCGCCAGATGGCGACTGCTGACGTGCGCCCGCGCCGCCAGCTCGGTCAGCGACCAGCTGTGTTCGGGATGGGCAATCATCGCATCCTGCGCCCGATGAACCGCCGGATGCAGATGGTTACGGTAACGCAGCCAGGGTGAAAGCTGCGGATCGTCACCGGCGCGGCGGAACCACACCACCATTTCACGCGCTACCGCCAGCGCGGTCGGCGTATCACACAGCTGATTAATCAGATGCAGTGCCAGATCGATGCCCGCCGTAATGCCGGCGCTGGTCCAGATATTGTCATGCCCGACAAACACCCGATTTTCCTGTACCCGAGCCTGCGGCGCAGCCGCTTTCAGCCGATCGATGACTTCGTGATGGGTGGTGCAGCGAACGCCATCCAGCAACCCCGCCTGCGCGGCCAGCAGCGCACCGGAACAGACGCAGACCAGCATCAGGGCCTGTGAACGCAGCGCTGCCTGCTGCTGCTTCAGCCACTGGCGCGCCTGTTGCGCTTCGGGCATGGCATAACAGATCTGCGAGTCATAAACACCAGGCACCACCAGCAGGCTGTCGGCCGGCAACGCTGCCGGTAACGGCTCAATCCCGCCGATGGTCATCCCGGTGGAGCAGATCACCTGCGGTTGCGGTCCGATGTAGCGCAGCACAAAGCGATCGCCCACCAGCTTAAGCGCCTCCGCCGGGCCCGTCAGATCGAGCGCCATCACCCCGGGCAGGGTTAAAAACCAGACGGTCTGTTTCATCGGCTGGCCTGGGTTACACCAGATCCCAGCCGCGGGCGCGCCACAGCGCGGGCAGGTCCGCCATGTTGTCGAACCGCGTGACCAGCGGATGATCCAGTTCCGGATTATGCGCATCGGCGCAGTAGTAGAACACCGGAATACCGGCGGCAATGCCGGCCCGCGCGCCCGCTTCAGAATCATCCACCAGAATGCAGCGCTCAATCGCAACCTGCATCTGCTCGGCAGCGTGGTACATCAGCTCCGGATCGGGCTTCCAGTGCAGAATGTCATAACCGCTGTAGAGGTGATCCGCAAACAGCGGCAGCATGCCGGTTAAGCCCAGCGAGTGCTGCATCTTCTTCACCGTTCCGTTCGATACTACGCACATCGGCACTTTTATCTGCTCAACCAGCGCTTTGGCACCGTCGATCGGCTGCAGGTGCTGATCAAATAACTGCGCCACCTCGGCACGATAGGCGGTTTCCACCTCTTCCATCGGCAACGATTGCTGATGCGCCTCACCGACGTCGCGAATGATGTCGTACAGTTTGACGCCTTTATACTGCTCAAACATCTGCTGCAACGACAGGTCGATGCCATAGCGGGCGAAAGTATTGACGTAGGCCTGGGTGCAGAGCAGTTCGCTGTCCACCAGCGTGCCATCACAATCGAAAAAGACGCATTCTACTGACATCAGACTCTATCCTTTGATTTTGTGGGAGTCCCTCACTCTACCGTACTGAGCGCAGATTGCGAGAGTGGCAATCGGTTGCGAAAAATCATTGTATTGGCCTGGTAAAATCGCCAGGATACGCGCCGATGATTTTTTCTTCTGGATGGATGGCATGAGCAAGCAAGGCCTTTTGCAGCGCATCTTCAAGCTGCAGGAACATGGCACCACGGTGCGCACCGAAGTGATCGCGGGTATGACCACCTTTCTCACCATGGTCTACATCGTCTTTGTGAACCCGCAGATCCTCGGCGTGGCCGGTATGGATACCCAGGCGGTGTTTGTCACCACCTGCCTGATTGCCGCCTTCGGCAGTATTCTGATGGGACTGTTTGCCAATCTGCCGGTCGCACTGGCCCCGGCAATGGGGCTGAATGCCTTTTTCGCCTTTGTGGTGGTCGGCGCAATGGGCTATTCGTGGCAGGTCGGTATGGGGGCGATCTTCTGGGGCGCTGTCGGTCTGCTGATCCTGACACTGCTGCGGGTGCGTTACTGGATGATTGCCAATATCCCGCTTAGCCTGCGCGTCGGCATTACCGCCGGAATTGGCCTGTTTATCGCCATGATGGGGCTGAAAAATGCCGGCATCATCGTGCCAAATCCCGATACGCTGGTGGCGGTGGGCAACCTGACCTCGCACAGCGTACTGCTGGGCGCGCTCGGCTTCTTTATCATCGCTATTCTGGCGTCACGTAATATCCATGCCGCCGTATTGATTTCGATGGTGGTGACCACGGCGATTGGCTGGATGCTGGGCGACGTGAAGTTCGTTGGCCTGTTTTCCGCCCCGCCCGCCATCAGTTCAGTGGTCGGCCAGGTCGATATCAAAGGCGCCTTCAACATCGGCATGGCGGGTGTGATCTTCTCCTTTATGCTGGTCAATCTGTTCGACTCGTCGGGCACGCTGATCGGCGTCACCGATAAAGCCGGGCTGACCGATGAAACCGGCACCTTCCCACGCATGCAGCAGGCGCTGTACGTTGACAGCATCAGTTCGGTCAGTGGCGCGCTGGCAGGCACCTCCTCGGTCACCGCCTACATTGAAAGTAGCTCGGGCGTGGCGATTGGTGGCCGCACCGGACTGATGGCGGTGGTAACCGGCCTGCTGTTTTTGCTGGTGATGTTCCTGTCACCGCTGGCGGCGATGGTGCCAGGCTACGCCGCCGCCGGGGCGCTGATTTATGTCGGCGTACTGATGACCGCCAGCCTGTCGCGCGTGCGCTGGGATGATTTGACCGAATCGGTTCCCGCCTTTGTCACCGCCGCGATGATGCCGTTCAGCTTCTCAATCACTGAAGGCATTGCGCTGGGCTTTATCGCTTACTGCGTGATGAAGTTCGGCACCGGCCGCTGGCGTGAAATCAGCCCTTGCGTGGTGATTGTCGCGCTGATGTTCGTGCTGAAGATTGTGTTTATCGACGCTCACTAAACGCTGCGATAACCGCATCAGGCCGCTCCCGTCAGGGTAGCGGCCTTTTTTATTTCAACACCCCGAGCTGACGCAGGTGGGCAAAGCTGGCATCCGTTGCGCCCTGTGGATGAAACTCAAGGCTGACCCAGCCGGGATAGTTGAGATTATCCAGCAGGGTAAACAGCCGCTCGAAATCGACCTCGCCGCTGCCGGGCTGATGACGGCCAGGCACGTCCGCAATCTGGATATGTGCAATACGGTCAATAAAGGCGGGCAGCACCTGATAGGGATCTTCACCGGCACGCAGTGAATGCCAGAGATCGTACTGCACCGCCAGGTTGTCGCTGTCGATCTGGTCAAACAGCCGCACTGCCTGCTCCACCCCGGAGATCACCGCGCCGGGTACGTCGCCGTGATTGATCGGCTCCAGCACCAGCTGAATGTCGTGCGCCTTGAGCGCGCTGGCGGCCAGAGCAAAGTTTTCGCGCAGGGTTGGCAGCGGATCGCCCTGACCGGCGGCCGGTCCTGACGGACAGTTAATGCGCGGCGGTTTCAGCTGCTGACCATAGCTCACCGCCTGATCGATAGCCCGGCGGAACTCGTCACGCCGCGCCGGTTGCGCCGCGAATCCGCGGTCACCTGCATCCCAGTCACCCAGCGGCATGTTAAACAGCACCAGCTGCTGCTGGTTGCGATCCAGCGCCTGCTGGATATCGGCGCTCTCCAGCCCATAGGGGAAGAAAAATTCAACCGCCTCAAATCCGGCCTCAGCGGCGCGGTCGAAGCGTTCATAAAACGGATATTCGGTATAGAGCATGGTCAGATTAGCGGCGAAACGAAGCATATTCTCTCCTGTTAAGATGTCGCCCGGCAGCCTCGCCGCCAGGCGAGTGCGGTTAGCTGACTTGAGTGCTGCCGGCCGGCAGCGGCGCGGTCGGCGGCGCAAAACGGATAAACAGCGTGCCAATTACATAAAGCGCGGCGCACAGGGTAAAGAAGGTCAGTACGCCGCCGTATCCGCCGGTGAGTTGCAGGATCAGACCGGCGAGAATCGGCACCAGAATGCCGCCCACGCTGCCGGCCATATTCATAAAGCCGCCGACCAGCCCAGCGCGCGCCGGATGGGCGATCAGCGCCGGGATACTCCAGTAGATACTGCCGCCGCCGGTCAGGAAGAAGGAGGCAACTGACAGCATCGCCACGGCGGTAATCGGATTCGCCACGTCCGGCAACGCAAAGAAGATCAGCAGCGTAACGCCGCCCGACAGCGCAATCAGGCTTTTCACCACCGTGCCGTGCTGATAGCCGCGCTTCACCAGCGCATCGACGGCGAATCCGGCCCCCAGTGATCCGGCAGCACCCAGCATAAAAATCACAAAGGTGGCATTACCGATGGAGCGCAAATCGAAGCCGCGTGCCTGCGCCAGATAGCTGGGTCCCCATGTCATCAGGCCAAAGTAGATCATCGCCCAGGTGGCCCGGCCAAACATCAGGCCACACAGCGACCGCCAGTCAACGCCCGGACCGGCGGGCGGCGGCGCATCCGGCGCCACACCGTCGTCACGGCCCTGCCGTATCAGCGCCATTTCGGCGGCGTTAACCCGAGGGTCCTCTTCCGGGCGATCGCGCAGCTTGTACCACGCCAGTAGCGCCAGCGACATGCTGAACAGACCGGCGAGGATAAACGCCAGCCGCCACGAGTCGAGCATGTCGATCAGGTAGGCGATGATCAGTCCGCCAAACGCCACACCCAGCGGGCTGCCGCAATCCATGATGGCCGCGCCGCGTCCACGTTCCGATTTGGGCATCCAGCTGGCATTCATTTTGCCGCCAGAGGGCGAAATCGGCGTTTCCGCCACGCCCAGCGCGATGCGGGCAAAGATTAGCGACAGTCCACCGGTTGCCAGCGCCAGTCCAATCTGGCTGAGGCCCCACAGTATGCTGGAGAAGGTCAGCACCTTACGCGGGCCAAAGCGATCCAGCGCCCAGCCGCCTGGCACCTGTAACAGCGCATAGGACCAGAAAAAACTGCTGAGAATCAGCCCCTGCATGGCAGGCGACAGATGGAACTCATCCTTGATGAACGGAATACCGATTGAGAGCGTGATACGGTCCATCAGGTTGACCGCCAGCAGGAAAAACAGCACGGCGAAAATGCGCCAGCGAACCCGGGTAGGCTGGGACGCGGCATCGGAATCAGGGTGTAACGCTTGCATAACTTTCTCCCGCTTGTCAGTGGCGATGCCGGGTAAATCCCGGACACTGAACATATGTTCATTAACATATCTTATGTTTAGACATTAAAGCGGATCCTGTGAGAAAAGATTTGCGGCAGCTCACACTTCAGTAAATGCAGCGAAAATGGGCTATAGCAACGCAATAAATTGAATAATGGCTGCCAATGATTAATAACAGTGACTAATTAACGGTGCCTGGAAAGTTGGCTCGATGTCTGAAGTGTGAAGTTAAGCGCATTTTTAACAGCATCACTGCACTTCCCCCTATGAACATATGTTTTACTTAGTAACTTATGAATGAATCAGGAGGCAGGATGAAACAGACCATGCTGGTGCCTTCAGCTCATATTGCTGAGCTGTTCTTTCCGGATATGCAGGATGAAAGCAGAGTCGTCGACATTGCTGATCACCTCAGTCAGCAGCCATTTTATCGTTTCATTGAAACCGGCATGGTGCTGCAACCGGCGCAGGCCCGGCGACTGCGGGATATCAGCGAAACGAAACAGGTGAAGCTGACACAGTGGATGACCTTTGTGCTGAATCAGCAGGGGCTGAACCTCAGCAGTCCTGACCGGATTCAGCGTAAACGCAGCATGAAACGGGCCTGTGAACTAGTGCATCGCGCCGCCGAATGTGGCGCAACGCGGATTGCCTTTGTCAGCGGCAGCGATCCCGGCGCGGCACAGCGTGAAGCGGCAAAAAGCGCGCTCGGCGAGACGCTGGAACAGATCGGCGAGGTGATGAGTCAATACCCGCAGATGATCATGCAGCTGGAGCCGCTGGACCGCTTCGCCCATAAATGCCAGCTCATCGGCCCCACCGACGAAACCCTGCGCTGGATGCAGCAGCTGCGTCGGACCTGCCCACGGCTCTATCTCGCCTGGGACAGCGCGCATGTGGCGCTCAATCAGGAAGATCCTGTCGAGGCTCTGCGTCTGTGGGGAGCGCTGGTGTCACAGCTGCATCTGGCTAACGCCATCCTTGATCCGCACGATCCGGGCTATGGCGATCACCATATGCGTTTTGGCGCGCCCGGTTTCCTGACGCCCGCTGTGGCGACGGCTATCGTGGCAGCAGCCCGGCAGCTGCCGAACGATCCGCGATTAGATGAACGCAGTATTGCGGTGGAGATGCGCACCACGCCCGATGACGATCGCTGGCAAATCGAGCAGGCGTGCCGGGAATTTCTGCAGCAGGCACTCGCCGGGACCGGAGAGATGGCATGACACTGCCGGTACGTCGCGTGCGTACCGGCTGAGGGCCCATCCGTTAGTGGTCTGCAGCCAGCCGGTAGCCCAGCATTTTTTCCAGCGCCAGCCGCGAACGAATTAACACCTCAAGGCTGATGGCCGGATCAACCGGCTGGTCAGCCCGCTGCGGCCAGCTATCGGGCTGGCGATGCATCCGCAGGGGGATCTCCAGGCTGGCCGGAATCTCATTTTCCGCCAGCGCCTGAAGCAGCGGCGCATAATTCAGTTCACCCTCTCCAATCGGCGGGAAATGATATTCCCCGTTCTGTCGCATCACGTCTTTAATGTGGCAATGCCGGGCGCCAGGCAGCATTGTCAGTGCCTCAGCGATAGGATCCTGCTGTGGACAGAGCGACACCATGTTGCCGGGATCAAGGTTAAATGCCACCGCCGGATGGCTGACCGCTTCCAGCAGCGCGAAGCCATCCTCAGCCACCGCAAAGGCGTCATAATCCGGATCGCCTCCATTTTCGATACACAGAATGCAGCCAGCATCTTCGGCAATCGGCGCCATCTGCCGCAGGTTTGCAATTAACGCCGCGCGATTATCGCGTCGGGCAGTGCAGGCATTGAGATAACGGGCACCAATCAGCCGGGCGAACCCCACCCGCTGCCGGAATTGTTCCACCGCATCCGGCGCGGCCAGGTTAATGGTGCAGCCAAGCGCGTGCATTTTCAGGCCGGTCCGCTGTTTAAGATCGTTGATGCGGGCAGCATTCTCCTGACCAAACAGGGCCGGGTCGAGCTGGCCAACATAACCCTGGTTATAGGCCAGCTCAATGTAAGCGAACCCCGCCGCACGCACGGTCTGGAAGGCGACTTCCGGCGGATGTCCATCGAACATGGCGCTATTCACACCCAGTTTCATTTTTTCCATCATCGTCTCCTTAAGACGTTAGCTATAACGCCAGCTTCAGCGCTTTTCATCCCGAATCTGACAAAAGTTCATTCCTTAAACTTATGTTCAAAGATATAGAGAAAAGCACGCCAGAGTGAAGTGATGACGGTCACAAAAAGAGGCATAACCCGGATCGACAGTCAGAGTTGCGGCCAGGCTCACAGCGTGCAAAAAGGGAGATGGCGCAACAGGATTCCGATCGGGCTTCCAGTCAGAGCCAACGCAGCGGACGTGATTGAACAAATGATTTAACAATGCGCTTATGAACGAAGAGTCAGGCGATCGCCAACGGCAGCTATCCGTCAGATTTCGGGGTGCACGCTGCGTTCATTGGGCAGGCTGGTCAGCCGCAGGGTGCGGGGACCGATATTCGGTTTACTCATTTCTACTTCACGTAAGGCGAACCACTGATGGGCGTTATCCATCTCCCACAGATGCAGCCGCTGGGTTGCGGGCGAGAGCGCGCAGGACCAGACCAGCATCGGTTCAGCGTCGCACACCACCTGGATATCGGGATAGAGCGAGGAGCGCAGACGGCCTGCGCCCGGCAGCAGCCGCAGCGAATCGAGCCCCGCTTCGCGCTCACCGGTCAGTTTGAGCAGGCTCTGGCGCAGCGTCCAGATTTGCGTCACCGCTTCCATAAAATCCTGCTGAGCATTGATCCAGGCGATCTCCCCGGAGGTTAATCCCTGCATCAACTGCTCCTGAGTCTGGCGACTGCGTGCCCGCACGATCTCCATGTCCAGTCCGGCGCGGCCGCCCTCTTCGGCCAGCAGTACGCCGACCGTATTGCCAGCATAAGCGATGCTGAAATCAGGCAAATCGTGGTCAGCAAAAGCGGGACGTCCGTGGCAATCGGTGGTCAGGCGCGGCAGCGTATTAATGCCATAAACCCGCAGCATCAGCTGGGCCAGCAGCGTGCGCGCGGCAAGAAAACGCCCACGACGCTTATCAGCAAACAGCTGTGCCGTATCAATAATATGCTGGGGAATGCGCATATCTTGTGCAGAGAAGTCGGGGTTACCGGTCCAGCGTACAAAATGACCAGCCATCTGTCGCTCCGTGAAAATGGTCAGATAATCATCAGCTGCATTGTAAGAATTTTCTTAACTTAATGCACCCGGCACAACACAGAATGAACCAAATTAGGAATAGGACGAGCGTTCTGGATAGATTTGCGGCGGTCAGCATTCAGCCGGGTCAGAATATGCGTCGCGACGGATATCGCGACGCGAGCGGCATCAGGCGAACCGGCACGCCTGTTCAAAACTGAGGCGCGGCAGACGCGGATGCAGTTTTGACGCCTCGCCATAGCCGAGGTTAATCAGCAGGTTAACCTGATACTGACCATCAGCAAAGAACGCCTCATTCACCTTCACCGGATCGAAGCCGGACATCGGGCCGGCATCCAGTCCCAGCGAGCGGGCCGCCAGGATCAGGTACCCGGCCTGCAGGCTACTGTTACGAAAAGCGGTCTCTTTCGCCGCTTCCGGGCTGCCGGTAAACCAGCTGCGGGCATCGGCATGCGGGAACAGCGCAGGCAGCTGCTCATAAAATTCGCGGTCCCAGGCGACGATCACCGTGACGGGCGCACTCATGGTTTTTTCGAGATTGCCGGAAGAGAGCGCCGGTTTCAGCTTCTCTTTACCTTCCGCTGAGGTGACGAAAACAAAGCGGGCCGGCGAGCAGTTAGCCGAGGTCGGACCCAGTGCGGTTAAGCTATACAGCTGTTCCAGCAGAGCGCTGTCGACCGGCTTCGCCTGCCAGTAACTGTGGGTGCGGGCGTCGGTAAACAGCGTGTTCAGTGCGGCAGTGTCGAGCGGTGTACTCATGCAACTCTCCTGTTTCAGGCGAAAAATTTCGCCTAAGGGTGACCACGAATAGGGGTTCGCTGCCGGCGCGATGCAGCGACGGCGCAGATAATGGCGTATATCAGAGCGAATAAATCGCCGCCATCCGTCGTCGATCATCAGGTCGGTGCTTTGACCGTTATACTGCAATGCCGGCCCGCCGCAAAATAACATATCAGCAAGAATCAGCGCAGGAGCGCCGTAAAGTGGAAGCATGAAAGCGGGAAGAGGAGCCGGTCTGACAAGGACGAACTATCGGACCGGCAAAAGCGAGGTTATTTACCGATACAGAAGCTGGAGAAGATGCGGCCCAGCAGATCGTCCGAGGTGAACTCGCCGGTAATCTCGCTCAGCGCCTGCTGAGCCAGGCGAAGTTCTTCTGCCAGTAATTCACCGGCCCAGGCACCCAGCAGCTGCGCTTTGCCCTGCAGCAGGTGCGTCGCCGCTAACTCCAGCGCCTGCAGATGACGACGGCGCGCCAGGAATCCGCCTTCCATATTGCCGGCAAACCCCATGCTCTGCTTCAGGTGATCGCGCAGTGCATCAACCCCGGTGCTGGTGCGAGCCGACAGCCGAATCACTGCGTGGCCATTGACCTCGGTCAGGCCGGGCTGTTCACCGGTGACGTCGGCTTTATTGCGCACCACGGTAATCGGCAGTTCAGGCGGCAGCCGCGAGACAAAGTCGGGCCAGATGGCCGCGGCTTCGGTCGCATCAGTGGTGGTGCCATCGACCATAAACAGCACCCGATCAGCCTGCTCGATCTCCTGCCAGGCGCGCTCAATACCGATGCGCTCGACTTCATCGCTGGCCTCACGCAAACCGGCGGTATCGATGATATGCAGCGGCATGCCATCAATATGAATATGTTCACGCAATACGTCGCGCGTGGTGCCGGCAATGTCGGTGACAATCGCCGCGTCACGACCCGCCAGCGCATTCAGCAGGCTCGATTTGCCCGCGTTAGGCCGACCCGCAATCACCACCTTCATCCCTTCACGCAGCAGGCTGCCCTGGCGCGCCTCCGCCCGTACGCCATCGAGATCGGCGATCACCGCATTCAGCTGCGCTTCGATTTTGCCGTCAGAGAGGAAGTCGATCTCCTCATCCGGGAAGTCGATGGCTGCTTCAACGTAGATGCGCAGATGAGTCAGGGCTTCCACCAGTTGATTGACGCGGGTGGAGAATACCCCCTGCAGCGAATTGACCGCAGAACGGGCCGCCTGTTCTGAACTGGCATCGATCAGATCGGCTATCGCCTCGGCCTGCGCCAGGTCGAGCTTATCGTTGAGAAACGCGCGCTCTGAAAACTCACCCGGCTGGGCGATGCGTACGCCGGGCAGCGCCACGATGCGTTTCAGCAGCAGATCAAGGATCACCGGACCGCCGTGGCCCTGCAGCTCCAGCACATCTTCACCGGTAAACGAGTTAGGCCCCGGAAACCACAGCGCAATGCCCTGATCCAGTACGCTGCCGTCAGCATCGGTAAACGGCAGATAGTCGGCATAACGCGGCTTAGGCAGTTTGCCCAGCAGCTGCTGCGCCACCTCGGCTGCACGGGCACCGGAGATGCGCAAAATACCTACGCCGCCGCGTCCGGGCGGCGTAGCCTGGGCAACAATGGTATCGCTGTGGCTCATAAATTCTCTCTCGCTACAAAAAACAAAGGCGGTCGCTTTGACCGCCTGAGGATAGACCGTTTAGGGCGGGATCGCTCCCGCTTTACATCGCTTAGGCTTTCTTCTTGTCGCGGCTATGCAGACCACGTTTTTCCAGGCCGCGATAAATCAGCTGCTGCTGGAGAATGGTCACCAGGTTGCTGACGATGTAGTACAGCACCAGACCTGACGGGAACCACAGGAAGAACACGGTGAAAATCACCGGCATGTAGGTCATGATCTTCTGCTGCATCGGATCGGTCACGGTGGTCGGTGACATCTTCTGAATGAAGAACATGGTGATGCCCATCAGAATCGGCAGGATGTAGTACGGGTCCTGCGCGGACAGGTCATGGATCCACAGCACAAACGGCGCGTGACGCAGTTCAACAGAACCTGACAGCATGTAATACAGCGCCAGGAAGATAGGCATCTGGATCACCAGCGGCAGACAGCCACCCAGCGGATTGACCTTCTCTGCTTTATACAGCGCCATCATTTCCTGGCTCTGCTTCTGCTTGTCATCACCCAGACGTTCACGCATCGCCTGAATCTTCGGCTGCAGCATGCGCATCTTCGCCATCGAGGTGTACTGCGCTTTAGTCAGCGGGTACATGATGCCACGCACGATGAAGGTGATCACGATAATGGAGAAGCCCCAGTTACCGATGAAGCTGTGGATAAATTTCAGCAGCTTGAACAGCGGCTGAGAGATAAACCACAACCAGCCGTAATCGACGGTCAGATCAAGGTGCGGCGCAATGGCTGCCATCTTGTCCTGAATTTCCGGACCGACCCACAGGGTTGCACCAAGGTTCTGCTGTGCGCCTGCGGCAATAGTTACCGGGGCAGATTTGTAGCCAATCGCCGCCACGCCATTACCCAGGTTGCTGGTGTAAAGGGTGTTGGTGCCATCGGTACGCGGAACCCATGCGGTGGCGAAGTACTGCTGCAGCATCGCCACCCAGCCGTTGCTGGTGGTGGTGCTCAGGTTTTCGTTATCCGCGATAGTGTCGAATTTGTACTTCTCATATTTCGAATCGCTGGTGGAGTACGCCGCGCCACGGAAGGTATGCAGTGCAAAGTTGTTGCTGCCGGTATCACGGTGCTTCGGCAGATCAATGGTCTGCTTCAGCTGGCCAAACAGCGACACTTCCAGCGGCTGCTGAGTGGTGTTGTTGACATGATAATCGACGTTAACCGCATATTCGCCACGCTTGAAGACGAAGGTTTTGGTGTAAACCACGCCGTTTTCAGCGGTATAGGTCATCGGCACACGCAGCTCGGACTGGCCTTCCGCCATTTCGAAGTGATCCTGCGTGGTGGTGAACAAAGGACGCGCGCCGTTGTTCGGGTTGTCCGGGCCATTACGACCGGTCAAACCACTCTGTGCCTGATAAAGGAACGATGGCGTCGTTTCAAGCAGCTGGAACGGCTGGTCGGAACCCAGTTTGTCCGGGAAAGTCAGCAGCTGTGCTTGTTCAACATCACCGCCGCGGGTGTTGATATTTAATGACAGGACATCAGTCTTAACGGTGATCGTCTGGCCCTGACCGCTGGCCGGTACACCCTGACTGGCGGCATCACCCGCTACGCTGTTAGTGTTTTGTGTGGTCTGCGTCTGCTGTGGCTGCGGAGCGTGGTCCGTCTGCCAGGCTTGCCAGATCATAAAAGACACGAACAGAAAAGCGATGAGAAAGAGATTGCGTTGCGAATCCATCGTTAATGTTCTCTGGTATCAAAGGTTTTTGGCGGCACAGGATCGTCACCACCCGGGTTCAAAGGGTGGCATTTTAATACGCGTTTTAACGTCAACCAACTGCCTTTTATCACCCCAAACCTGCGTAACGCCTCAATTCCGTATTGAGAGCAGGTCGGATGAAACCGACAGTGTGGGCCCAGTAATGGACTGATGCCGCGTTGATAGACGCGTATCAGGACGATCAGGAGCCGCGCGCCAGGCGACAGTGACGACGCCATAATTTCTCCAACGCTTCCGCCAGCATACGGTTATCCAGATCGGCAACCCCTTTCTTCGCCACCACCACGAAGTCCATCGGCGGCAGTTCATGTTGACGCAGACGAAAGCTTTCGCGGGTCAATCGCTTGATCCGGTTACGTTCGTGGGCGCGTTTCACATGTTTTTTAGCGACGGTGAGACCGATGCGGGGATGCCCCAGCGCGTTAAGGCGGCCGAGAATAGTAATTTGCGGCGTGCCAGCCCGTTGTGGCTGCTGGAAGACGAAAGTGAAATGAGTGGGAGTTAACAAGCGTAACTCCCTGGGAAATGCGAGCTTACCCATCAGGGCTAGCTTTATTACTTAGAAACGGTCAGACGAGAACGGCCTTTAGCACGACGACGTGCCAGAACCTGACGACCATTTTTTGTAGCCATACGAGCACGGAAACCGTGTGAACGGTTGCGCTTCAGTACGGACGGTTGAAAAGTGCGTTTCATGGCGGTTTCTACCTAAACTTGAAAATTTTCACTGGGTGACGCGTTTCGGGCCAATAAATCGACCGACGCCTCAATGTGTCTTTAATAAAGAGGCGGGATTGTAATAATTGTACAGTCCCGAGTCAATTTACTTCGCGTGTCGCAGTACCTGGAAACACGGATACAGCCCGCTGAGTCCGGGCATTGGGCTTAACGCGACAACGCCGGGTGACGAATTATACGGGCTCCCGGTTAAAGCGCAAGGATCGCGCCGGATCTTATTGCGATCAAATTAGCGGATCGTGGGGATAAAACGAGAAGTCACCCGAAAATCTGACGCATTCAGCCAGATTCCTGCTGGTTTTTCCCGCAACTGGCGTAAACTTCTCTGCGCGCCTTTCGCCTGTGGATAAAAAGGATCAAAACTGTGTAGAAAGGGAAGATCTCTGTCTCGCTTTGCGCTATGATCCGCCCTTCCGCTGACGATCCTCCGGTGATTGCAGGACGGAAAACCGCTGATAGCGGTCGCAGGCGCTTTCTTACGTCTGTGTCAAAAATGAACGTTTCTTAGAGTAACGCCTACTATTCTTATCGAATTTGTACGAGTGGAGTCCGCCGTGTCACTTACGCTTTGGCAACAGTGTCTTGCCCGTTTGCAGGATGAGCTTCCTGCCACCGAATTCAGCATGTGGATTCGTCCACTACAGGCTGAGTTAAACGACAATACGCTTGCCTTGTATGCTCCAAATCGCTTCGTACTCGACTGGGTTCGGGACAAATACCTCAATAGCATTAACGCATTACTGAATGAATTCTGCGGTCCGAACGTACCGTTATTGCGTTTTGAAGTGGGTACACGCCCGGTTCAGCAAGCAGCCGCCGTCAGCCAGCCGGTGATGGCCAGCGTCAGCGCGCCTGCTATCCCGGTACAGAGCCACATCCGTCCGGCCCCGACGCAGATCATGCGTCCAAGCTGGGATAACGTGCCGGCACCGGCTGACGTGACCTACCGTTCGAATGTGAATAACCGCCATAACTTCGATAACTTCGTCGAAGGTAAATCTAACCAGCTGGCGCGCGCGGCGGCACGCCAGGTGGCAGATAATCCGGGCGGCGCCTACAACCCGCTGTTTCTGTATGGTGGCACCGGCCTGGGGAAAACCCACCTGCTGCACGCGGTAGGCAACGGCATTATTGCGCGTAAACCCAATGCTAAAGTGGTTTACATGCACTCCGAGCGCTTCGTCCAGGACATGGTTAAGGCGTTGCAGAACAATGCGATCGAAGAATTTAAGCGCTACTACCGTTCGGTCGATGCGCTGTTGATCGATGATATTCAGTTCTTCGCCAATAAAGAGCGTTCGCAGGAAGAGTTCTTCCACACCTTTAACGCCTTATTAGAAGGCAATCAGCAGATCATCCTGACCTCGGATCGTTATCCAAAAGAGATCAACGGGGTGGAAGATCGTCTGAAGTCGCGTTTTGGCTGGGGATTAACGGTAGCGATCGAGCCGCCTGAACTGGAAACGCGCGTGGCGATCCTGATGAAAAAGGCCGACGAGAATGATATTCGTCTGCCGGGTGAAGTCGCCTTCTTTATTGCCAAGCGTTTACGCTCTAACGTCCGTGAGCTGGAAGGCGCGCTGAATCGCGTGATCGCCAACGCCAATTTTACCGGCCGGGCGATCACCATCGACTTCGTGCGCGAAGCGCTGCGCGATCTGCTGGCGCTGCAGGAAAAGCTGGTCACCATTGATAATATTCAGAAGACCGTGGCTGAGTACTACAAAATTAAGGTCGCGGATCTGCTGTCCAAACGCCGTTCGCGTTCGGTAGCCCGTCCGCGCCAGATGGCGATGGCGATGGCAAAAGAGCTGACTAACCATAGCTTGCCAGAAATCGGCGATGCCTTTGGCGGACGCGACCACACGACGGTGCTTCACGCCTGCCGCAAGATTGAGCAGCTGCGTGAAGAGAGCCACGATATCAAAGAAGATTTCTCTAATCTCATCAGAACATTATCTTCCTGACGCTATGAAATTTATTGTTGAACGTGAGCAGTTACTGAAGCCGCTGCAACAGGTGAGCGGCCCGCTAGGGGGTCGCCCGACGCTGCCGATTCTTGGAAACCTGCTGTTGCAGGTGACAGAAGGTACGCTGTTGCTGACCGGTACCGATTTAGAAATGGAAATGGTGGCGCGCGTTGCCCTGACCCAGGCTCATGAGCCTGGCGCAACCACCGTGCCGGCGCGGAAATTCCTCGATATCTGTCGCGGATTGCCGGAAGGCGCGGAGATCACGCTGTCACTGGAAAGCGATCGCATGTTAGTGCGTTCAGGCCGCAGCCGCTTCTCGCTGTCGACCCTGCCCGCCAGCGACTTCCCGAATCTCGATGACTGGCAGAGTGAGGTTGAATTCACCCTGCCGCAGGCGACGCTGAAACGGCTGATCGAAGCGACCCAGTTCTCAATGGCGCATCAGGATGTTCGCTACTACCTCAACGGGATGATGTTTGAAACCGAAGGGGAAGAGTTACGCACCGTGGCGACCGACGGTCACCGTCTGGCGGTCTGTTCAATGCCGATCGGTCAGGCGCTGCCGAGCCATTCGGTGATTGTGCCGCGTAAAGGGGTAATTGAGCTGCTGCGGCTGCTGGATGGCGGCGATAACCCGCTGCAGGTGCAAATCGGCGGCAGTAATATCCGCGCGCACGTCGGCGACTTTATCTTTACGTCGAAGCTGGTTGATGGTCGTTTCCCTGACTATCGTCGCGTATTGCCGAAGAACCCTGATAAAGCGCTGGAAGCCGGCTGCGATCTGTTAAAGCAGGCCTTTGCCCGCGCAGCGATCCTCTCGAATGAAAAGTTTCGCGGCGTTCGCCTCTATATCACCGAAAATCAGCTGAAAATCACCGCCAATAACCCTGAACAGGAAGAAGCGGAAGAGATGCTGGATGTCAGCTACAACGGCACCGAACTGGAGATCGGCTTTAACGTCAGTTACGTGCTGGATGTGCTGAACGCGCTGAAGTGTGAAAATGTCCGTCTGCTGCTGACCGACTCGGTGTCGAGCGTACAGATTGAAGATGTGGCGAGTCCGGCAGCAGCCTACGTCGTGATGCCTATGCGCTTGTAGAATATATCGGCCTGGCTTACTTGCCATTCTGATTCCGGGCAGTGCTCGCCCCTGGTCACATACTTCAGTATGCTGCCAGGGCCTGCGCGCTTCTTGTAGAATATATCGGCCTGGTTTACTTGCTACGTTGTGCCCCGGCAGTGCTCGCCATCCTCACGTACTTCAGTACGCTCCGGTGGCTGTGCGCTGGCGGGGCGCAACGTAGCTGCGACGCCGACGGCCTGGTGACTGAGGTATCGGGCAAACCTGCTTTGCCGTTGACGCCCTGGATCGCCAGGCCCAAAATTTTATTGCCCTTCACGCTGGATTGATTCATGGCTTTAACCCGCCTCCTTATCAAAGATTTTCGTAATATTGAGCAGGCTGACCTGCAGCTGGCACCCGGCTTTAATTTCCTGGTCGGCGCTAATGGCAGCGGTAAAACCAGCGTATTAGAGGCAATTTACACCCTGGGCCACGGTCGGGCATTTCGCAGCCTGCAGGCGGGCCGCGTGATCCGTCACGACGAGGCAGCCTTTGTGCTGCATGGCCGGCTGGAAGGCAAAGAGCGGGAGATTTCTGTCGGGCTGACCAAAAACCGCGCCGGTGACAGCAAAGTACGCATTGACGGCAGTGACGGCCACAAAGTGGCTGAGCTGGCGCAGCTGTTACCGATGCAGTTAATCACGCCGGAAGGGTTTACTTTGCTCAATGGTGGCCCCAAATACCGTAGAGCCTATGTCGACTGGGGCTGCTTTCATAATACACCCGGTTTTTTCAACGCCTGGAGCAACCTGCGTCGCCTGTTAAAACAGCGCAACGCCGCCCTGCGCCAGGTGTCACGCTACAGCCAGATTCGTCCCTGGGATCAGGAACTGGTGCCGCTGGCTGAACAGATTAGCCAGTGGCGCGCCGAATACAGCGCGGCGATTTCAGCGGAGATTACCGCGACCTGCAGCCAGTTCCTGCCCGAGTTTGATCTGCGCTTTTCATTTCAGCGCGGCTGGGACAAAGAAAGCGATTACGGCGAACTGCTGGAACGCAATTTCGAACGCGATCGCGCCCTGACCTACACCGCCAGCGGTCCGCATAAAGCCGATTTTCGAATTCGGGCTGAAGGGACGCCGGTGGAAGATTTACTCTCACGCGGGCAGTTAAAACTGCTGATGTGTGCATTGCGTCTGGCGCAGGGCGAGTTCCTGACAAGCCAGAGCGGACGCCGCTGTGTTTACCTGATTGATGACTTCGCTTCTGAACTGGATGACAGCCGTCGACGCCTGCTGGCGGAGCGGTTAAAAGCCACCCAGGCACAGGTGTTTGTCAGCGCGATTTCTGCCGAGCATGTAATCGACATGACCGACGAAAAGGGCAAGATGTTCCGCGTGGAACAGGGTAAAATAGCGGTTCAACCTGAAGATTAAAATGAGCGAGAAACGTTGATGTCGAATTCTTATGACTCCTCAAGTATCAAAGTCCTGAAGGGACTTGATGCGGTACGCAAACGCCCGGGCATGTATATCGGCGATACCGATGACGGTACCGGTCTGCATCACATGGTATTCGAGGTCGTGGATAACGCAATCGACGAAGCGCTCGCTGGTCACTGTAGTGACATCGTGGTCACCATTCATGCGGATAACTCCGTTTCGGTGCAGGATGATGGGCGCGGCATTCCAACCGGCATTCACGAAGAAGAGGGCGTTTCCGCTGCTGAAGTGATCATGACCGTGCTGCATGCCGGCGGTAAGTTCGACGATAACTCGTATAAAGTCTCCGGCGGTCTGCATGGCGTTGGTGTCTCGGTGGTTAACGCCCTGTCACAGAAGCTGGAGCTGACCATTCGTCGCGAAGGCAAAGTGCACCAGCAGGTCTACGTCCATGGCGTGCCACAGGCACCGCTGTCGGTGACCGGCGAGACCGATTTGACCGGTACTCGCGTGCGCTTCTGGCCAAGCCACGAAACCTTTACCAACGTGCGCGATTTTGAGTATGACATTCTGGCGAAACGCCTGCGTGAACTGTCGTTCCTCAACTCAGGCGTATCGATTCGTCTGGAAGATAAGCGTGACGGCAAGTCTGATCACTTCCACTACGAAGGCGGCATCCGGGCATTCGTTGAGTATCTCAACAAAAACAAAACCCCGATTCACCCAACCGTGTTCTATTTCTCTACCGAGAAAGATGGCATCGGTGTGGAAGTGGCGCTGCAGTGGAACGATGGCTTCCAGGAAAACATCTACTGCTTCACCAACAACATCCCACAGCGTGACGGCGGTACCCACCTTGCAGGTTTCCGTGCGGCGATGACCCGTACCCTGAATGCCTACATGGATAAAGAGGGTTACAGCAAGAAAGCCAAAGTCAGCGCCACCGGTGACGATGCGCGTGAAGGTCTGATCGCAGTGGTTTCGGTGAAAGTGCCGGATCCAAAATTCTCTTCACAGACCAAAGACAAACTGGTTTCGTCTGAAGTGAAGTCGGCGGTTGAGCAGCAGATGAACGAACTGCTGGCGGAATACCTGCTGGAAAATCCGGGCGACGCAAAAATCGTGGTCGGCAAAATCATCGACGCAGCGCGCGCCCGTGAAGCCGCACGTCGTGCCCGTGAAATGACCCGTCGTAAAGGCGCGCTGGACCTGGCGGGTCTGCCAGGCAAACTGGCGGATTGCCAGGAGCGCGACCCGGCGCTGTCTGAAATCTACCTGGTGGAGGGTGACTCCGCTGGCGGTTCGGCCAAACAGGGCCGTAACCGTAAGAATCAGGCGATTCTGCCGCTGAAAGGTAAGATCCTTAACGTTGAGAAAGCGCGCTTCGACAAAATGCTCGCTTCGCAGGAAGTGGCCACGCTGATCACCGCGCTCGGCTGCGGCATTGGTCGCGACGAGTACAACCCGGACAAGCTGCGCTATCACAGCATCATCATCATGACCGATGCCGACGTTGATGGTTCGCACATCCGTACGCTGCTGCTGACCTTCTTCTATCGTCAGATGCCGGAAATTATTGAGCGCGGCCACGTCTATATCGCGCAGCCGCCGCTGTATAAAGTGAAGAAAGGCAAGCAGGAGCAGTACATCAAGGATGACGACGCGATGGATCAATACCAGATCGCTATCGCACTTGATGGTGCCACCCTGCACACCAATGCCAGCGCCCCGGCCCTGGCCGGTGAGCCGCTGGAGACGCTGGTCTCTGACTTCAACAGCACTCAGAAGATGATCAAGCGTATGGAGCGCCGTTATCCGGTTGCCCTGCTGCGCGCGCTGATTTATCACGACACGCTGAGCGATCTGAGCAATGAAGCAGAAGTGACCCGCTGGCTGAACAGCCTGGTGAGCTATCTCACCGAGCGCGAAGCGCACGGTAGCACCTACCTGGCGCAGGTGCGTGAAAACCGCGAGCTGAACCTGTTCGAACCGGTGCTGCGCGTCCGTACCCACGGTGTCGATACTGATTATCCGCTGGAAGCCGATTTCATTCAGGGTCCTGAGTACCGCAAAATCTGCGGCCTCGGCGACAAGCTGCGTGGCCTGCTGGAAGAGGATGCTTACATTGAACGTGGCGAGCGTCGTCAACCGGTGGCCAGCTTCGAGCAGGCGATTGAGTGGCTGGTGAAAGAGTCGCGTCGCGGCCTCTCGGTACAGCGCTACAAAGGTCTGGGCGAGATGAACCCGGAACAGCTGTGGGAAACCACCATGGATCCGGATAGCCGTCGTATGCTGCGCGTTACCATTAAAGATGCGATTGGCGCTGACCAGCTATTTACTACCCTGATGGGCGATGCGGTTGAACCGCGCCGTGCCTTCATCGAAGAGAATGCGCTGAAAGCGGCCAATATCGATATCTAATCGGCTGCTGACGTCACAGGCCATCACGCAAGTGATGGCCTTTTTTTTGCCCTGGGCAACCTGAAATCGTCCATCGACTGCACCACGTTGCCTGCAGGCTGCGATCGCGATCACTTTTTAGCGGCTGGCCCTCCCTTACTCTTGCCTCTCTTCGCGCCTTTGCGGCGCACTATGCTGTTCAGACAGGGAGTTACACCATGATTATTTGCGATCGTCTCGACTGGGCCACAGAACGTCACGCCTTTCATCCGATAATCGACCAGGCGATAAGCTGGATTGCTGAGACAGATTTCAGCCAGCTTGAAAGCGGGAAATACCCGATCCTCGCGGACGACAAAATGTTCTGTCTGGTGCAGGAGATGATGACCGAACCGGCCAGCGTCCGTCGGGCCGAATCCCACGTCAGCTACATCGACATCCAGTACCTGCTGGCTGGCGTAGAGAATATTGGCGTGGCCCGCTCGCACCCGGAGCATGTGGTGACCGAAGATTTTATCCAGCAACGCGACGTGGTTTTTTATCAGCAGACGATAAACGAGTCGATGATCACCCTGACGCCCGGCATGTTTGCGCTGTTCTTCCCGCATGACGTTCATCGTCCCTGCTGTGCGCCCGCCGAACCGGCGCTGATTCGAAAAGCCGTGATTAAAATCCACCGCGATCTGTTTACCGGCTGAGGTCCGGGCATCAGCTATTTGTCATCGCTTGCCGCTAAACTGGTCAATGTGAGCTGAATCGCGCTAGCATTGAACAAAACCCAGACGCAACGAGGACCCTATGGCTATTAAATTGATCGCTATCGATATGGATGGCACCCTGCTTAATCCGCAACATGAAATCACGCCGGGCGTGAAATCCGCCCTGGATCGCGCCCGCCAGCAAGGGGTCTCGATTGTGCTGACCACCGGCCGGCCGTTTGTCGGTATCCAGCGCTACCTGATGGAGCTGGATATGCAGACGCCCGGTCAGTACGCGATCAGCAACAACGGTGCGCTGGTCCATCAGGCTGAAGATGGCGAATGCGTAGCGGAAGTGACGCTGACCTTTGACGACTACCTCTACATTGAGCAGCTGGCGCGTGAGCTGGGCGTGCATTTCCAGGCGTTCGACAAGTCCCATCTCTATACACCGAATAAAGACATCAGTGAATACACCATTCATGAAGCCAGCCTGACCGGGATTCCGGTACGCTACCGCGCCGTTGACGAGATGGATCGTGCCACCCGCTTTCCGAAACTGATGATGATCGACCGGCCTGCCCTGCTGGACGCGGCGATTGCCCGTCTGCCCGAACAGGCGCACCAGCGTTACACCATTCTGAAGAGTGCGCCTTACTATCTCGAAATTCTCGATCGTCGGGTCAATAAGGGCCAGGGCGTCAAAATGCTGGCTGAGAAGCTCGGCCTGAAGCAGGAAGAAGTGATGGCGATTGGCGATCAGGAAAACGATCTGGCGATGATTGAGTATGCCGGCACCGGGGTAGCGATGGGTAATGCCATTGATTCTGTTAAGAAAATCGCCCAGTTCGTGACCAAAACCAATATGGAAGATGGCGTGGCGCACGCGATTGAAGAGCTGGTGCTGTAACCGTCTGTTTTCCTGCTGGCAGGCTGCAGCGTAACAGATTGTCTGTTTTGTGATCGGCATTGTAGTGCCACTTTACCAGGTGGTACTACAATTTTTGCTCAGGCATTGGCCGGACACAGGAACACAGACAGTGGAAAAGCAGGACGTCAGCAAAACCGATCGGATTCTTTTGACGCTGGGCGAAGAGATTGTCTCTGGCCAGTTTGCGGCGGGCCAGCCGTTACCCGCCGAGGTGGACCTGTGCGAACGGTTCGCCACCTCGCGTAATATCATCCGCGAAGTTTATCGCTCGCTGACCGCGAAACGCCTGATTGAAATTAAGCGTTATCGGGGCGCCTTCATCACCCCACATCAGCACTGGAACTTCCTCGACAGCGACGTTCTGCAATGGTCGTTAAAGCATAATCACGATCCGAAGCTTATCGCCGCGATGAACGACGTGCGGGTGCTGGTCGAGCCACAGCTGGCGCGCTGGTCAGCCGAACGCGCCAGCGCCCAGGATCTAGCCGCTATCGAGCAGGCGCTCAACGAGATGATCGCCCGGCGTGACGATCGGGACGCCTTTAACGAAGCGGATATGCGCTACCACGAGGCGCTGCTGGCTTCGGTTCACAATCCGATTCTGCAACAGCTCAGTATCGCGCTGGTTCAGCTCCAGAAAGCAGTTTTTGCCCGCACCTACCGCGCCGATCGCGACAACATGCCGCAAACCCTGCGTGAACATCAGAACCTGTTTGATGCCATTCGCCATCAGGATAGTGACGCCGCAGAGGCGGCGGCTCGCGCCATGATTGCCAGCTCAACTCAACGCCTGAAGGAGGTCGAGTGAGCCTCCGTATCGCTCCCGACTGGGGCCCGGCCAACCTGCGCGCCTGCGACGACCGCGACCCCGTCGTGGTTAAGAGCCGACACTCAGAGGCGGGTGTCACCCGCTTAAACGGCCGCAGCCACCAGCAGGTGTTTGATGAGCTCTGGCAGTACCCGCTTCACCCGATAATAAGAAACACTCGCCAGCTCCCGCGCGATGCGGGATCCGGGTTCGCTATACCCTACGAGAGGATCTCCCGATGAGTGAACATCTGCATCTCAGTACCGTGAAAAAAATGAACCGGCGCATTATGCCGTTCATCATGCTACTCTACCTGATTGCCTATATCGATCGCGCCAATATCTCCGTCGCCGCGCTACAGATGAATGCCGATCTGGCGATGACCGCCGAGATGTACGGCATCGCCGCCGGCATTTTTTACGTCACCTACATCATCTTCGAAGTGCCGAGTAACGTCCTGCTGACGCGGGTCGGCGCACGGCGCTGGATCGCCCGCATCATGGTGAGCTGGGGGATCATTGCCGCCGGCATGAGCCTGGTCCAGACGCCCACCCAGCTTTATGTGATGCGCTTTCTGCTCGGGGCGGCAGAGGCCGGGTTTACGCCCGGCATTATCTTCTACCTCTCCTGCTGGTATCCGCGTAGCGATCGCGCCCGTGCCATGTCGATGTTCTATATCGGCGCGGCGCTGGCATCGGTGATTGGCCTGCCGCTCTCCGGCAGCCTGCTGAACATGCACGGCATGTTAGGTGTCGAGGGCTGGCGCTGGCTGTTCCTGCTGGAAGGTATTCCCGCTTTCTTCCTCGGCATCGTCACCTGGTTTTATCTTGATGATTCACCGGCCAACGCGCGCTGGCTCTCCGGCGAGCAGCGTAGCTGGCTGCAGCAGACCATTGAACGTGACGAGAAGCATTCCGCCATTCACCATCATAACTGGCGGGTGGCGCTGAAAAGCGGTCGCGTCTGGGCGCTCAGCCTGCTGTGGCTGCTGCAGGCGTTTGGTACCATCGGCGTGACGCTGTTTCTGCCGCTGATTGTCAAGGCCGTGGCGGAGGACCGCAGTAACCTGATGGTCAGCCTGCTGTCGGCGGTGCCGTTCCTGTTCGCCTGTCTGTTTATGTATTTTAATGGCCGTCATTCGGACAAAACCGGCGAGCGAGCCCGCCATCTGGGATTGCCGTTGATCGCTGCGGGCCTGCTGCTGCTGGGCGCGATGGCGGTTTCGCAACAGTGGCTGGCTTACGGTCTGTTGGTGCTGATGGTGGGCCTCAACTGGGCGATTACGCCGGTCTTCTGGGCCGTCACCACCGAAACCATCTCCGGCGTCGCCGGTGCCGCGTCGATTGCGCTGATCAACGCTGTGGCGAATATTGCCGGCCTCGGTTTTCCGCCGATCATGGGCCGCATTAAAGATGCCACCCACAGCTACAATGACGGTTTGCTGATTGTGGCGGGTGCGCTGGTGCTGGGCGGCTTACTCGGCCTGCTGCTGGGACGAAAAAAAGCCGTCGGGGATGACGGCCAGGTACGCAGTGAGGCGAAATCGAAGCTGCATCTTTAGCCGGTTTGGCGTAGCGTGTGGGGCAACATTTTTATCAGGTTGCCTCCATGCGCGAAAAACAGATCACCTTTGCTGCCCGCCAGCATCAGCTTACCAATATCAATGTCTGGACCGCCGACAGCCAGTGGCTGGCGTTTGACCTGCGTCCCTCAGGCGCATCGTTTACCAGTCAGACCATTGAGCGGGTCAATGTGGCCAGCGGCGAGGTGGAGGTGCTGTATCAGGCACGCCACGGTGCCCATGTCGGGGTGGTTACCGTCAGCCCCGATCTGCCGCCGCGCTATGTCTGTATTCACGGCCCGGAGCATCCCGACGCAAGCTGGCAGTATGACTTTCACCATCGGCGTGGCGTCATTATTCAGAACGGCGAGGCGAGCAATCTCGATGCCTGCGATATCACTCCGCCCTTTACGCCCGGCGCGCTGCGGGGTGGTTCGCACGTGCATGTGTTCAGTGCCGACGGGTCACGCCTCAGCTTCACCTACAACGATCATGTAATGCATGAATGGGATAGCCGCCAGGACCTGCGTAACGTCGGCATCGCCGTGCCGCTGCGGGCGGTGACGCCGCAGAAGCAGCATCCACGCGAATATGACGGCAGTTATTTTTGCCTGCTGGTCAGCCGTACCCATGCGCAGCCCGTACCCGGCAGCGACCAGATTAATCGCGCTTATGAAGAGTGCTGGGTTGGCGATCGCGGCTACCAGAAACCGGACGGCAGCTGGCAGCGCTGGGCCATCGCCTTTATTGGCGATACGCTGAATGCGCAGGGTGAAAAACGGCCTGAGGTGTTTATTGTTGACCTGCCCGAGGCGCTGGAGGATTACGCCTGCGCGGGCGAGGCACCGCTGGAGGGCAATGAGCGACAGTTACCTGCACCGCCTGCTGGCGTGCAGCAGCGTCGCCTGACGGTAAGTCGCGGACTGGCGCTGCAACCACGCCACTGGCTGCGCGCTGCGCCGGACGGCAGCCAGATCGCCTTTCTGATGGCGGACCCGCAGCAGGTGATTCAGCTGTGGAGCGTGTCGCCCAACGGCGGCGAGCCGCGCCAGATCACCCGGCTGAACCACAGCATCCAGTCGGCGTTTAGCTGGCACCCTAATGGTCAGGCGATCGCTTTTATCTGCGACAACAGCGTGATGCAGTGTGAGGTCGCCAGCGGATCGTGTCAGCGGCTGACTGACCGGACAGAGCAACCGCCATCCGGTGACGCGGTGGTCTGGTCGCCTGACGGCAGCCAGATTGCTTATATGCGTGAGGTAAACGGCTGGCGGCAGCTGTTTACGGTTGCGGCGACGACGACTGCATAGTCGGCATCGGCTGGGCCTGCGCCAGATGTTCCTGGGTATGCGCCAGCTTCTCGCTTTGCAATACCCGCTCGCGCGGTGAGTCGATCGATCTGTCACTGTCGTTGCGATAATAGTCCCACGGCAGTAACAGCGTATCCAGCGCAGCGGAGAACGGCAGATCGATCAACGCCAGCGGTTTCAGTGCCCAGCTGGTGTCGTCATCGACCAGCAGATCGGCGCTGGCGCGGGTGCCAGGATAGTAGCCCTGACTGGCGCCGGTGTGTGACATGACGCTGGAGCAGCCGCTTGCCACAACGGCACAGCAGACTACACCCGCCAGCGGTAACGTTTTCATCAATTTCATTATTATCATCCCTTCAGCCCTGACAGAAGCCTGACTGAGTTGGCTTGCCAGACAACGCCATCACTCTGGGGTGAGGTCCGTACTGGTCCGGCAAAGGTAGTCCTGAGTGTATGTCATTTTCTCAATCTGGCGAAAAAAATTGCGTTTTCCCCCTTGAAAGCTGACGTCCGGCACCCATTTTTAGATTACGGACGCACTCACCGTTGCCGCAAGGGACAGTGAGGTGCCGTATAAAAACCTGTCCCGTAGTGGAAGGTTGCCAAAACTTGCTGAAACTCAGGAGTCTTAATATGCGTAATTTTGATCTCTCTCCACTTTATCGTTCTGCCATCGGCTTTGACCGCCTGTTTAACCTGCTCGAAGCGAATCAAAATCAGAGCAACGGCGGCTATCCTCCGTACAACGTCGAGCTGGTCGATGAAAACCACTATCGCATTACTATTGCCGTAGCCGGTTTTTCTCAGAGCGAACTGGAGATCACCGCCCACGATAACGTGCTGATCGTGCGGGGTGCCCACCCGGAAGAGCAGACCGAACGTAAATACCTGTATCAGGGTATCGCCGAACGTAATTTCGAGCGTAAATTCCAGCTGGCCGACCACATTGTGGTACGTGATGCCCGTCTGGAAAATGGTCTGTTAAGCATCGATCTTGAACGCCTGGTGCCGGAAGAAGCGAAACCACGCCGTATTGAGATTCTGAAATAATCATAAAAAACGCCGCGTCAGCGGCGTTTTTTTTGCCTTCAGGATTGCGTTCGCATCGCTAAACGCTGACCCACTACCCCGCCAAATACGTTCACCAGCAGCCCCAGAATAATGATGGTAGCGCCCAGCATCTGCTGTCCCGACAGGTGCTCATCCAGCACCAGCGCGGCGGTGATAATCCCGACCACCGGCACCAGCAGCGACAGCGGCGCAACGCGCCAGGTTTCGTAGCGGCTCAGCAGGTTACCCCAGATCGCATAGCCTATGATGGTGGCGATAAACGCCAGATAAATTAACGCCAGTATGGTCTGTAACCCGATATGCAGCAGGCTGTTGAGGATGGCGGCCTGGCCGTCAAACAGCAGCGAGCAGGCAAAGAAAGGCGCGATCGGTACCAGCGCGCTCCAGACCACCAGCGACATGATCGGCACCTTGCGGTTGCGCATAATGATCTTGTTGGTGATGTTACCCAGTCCCCACGACAGCGCTGCCGCCAGCGTCAGCATCATTGTCGTCAGCGTGATACCGGCCGTGGTCTGGCCCTCCATGCCCGCCGTGGCCAGCATAAACATCCCCAGCGTGGCGATAATAATCCCGACAATGTGATTCCAGCGCAGCTTCTCCGCCAGCAGCAGCGCGCCCAGCAGCAGCGTGAAGAACGCCTGCGCCTGCAGCACCAGCGACGCCAGGCCGGCGGGCATGCCCAGCTTGATCGCCAGAAACAGAAACGCGAACTGACCAAAACTGATGGTCATCCCGTAGACCACCAGCCAGCGCAGCGGGATCGGCGGACGACGCACAAACAAGATGGCGGGAAACGCCACCAGGCTGAAGCGTAGCCCGGCCAGTAAAAAGGGCGGCATGCCCTGCAGCCCCAGCTTGATCACCACAAAATTGACGCCCCATGCCACCACCACGCACAGCGCTAACAGCATATCTTTTACCGACATCGGATACTCCTTGTGCCGCTTCAGGCAGTGATCGCCACCGGCGTGGCGATATCCGCACAGCAGTCGTCACCGACAATGCGAAAATAGTCCTCTACCGCCAGCGCAATCGACTTATCCAGCGCACCCGCGTTAAACCATAACGTCCCGACCTGTTGCAGCCGCGTATCGACCCGCAACGCCAGCCGGTCATCAAAACTAAACGGCGGCACCGCCCCCATTACGCAGTCGGTCAGCGCCTGGGCCATCTCCGGTGCGGCAAAGGCGGACTTCTTACCGCCGATGGCGCGCGCCGCGCTTTTGAAGTTGATCCGGCAATCGCCCGGCACAATCGCCAGCAGATAACGCGCATCGGCACCCTCCGGCATGCTGACCTCAAGCACCATCGCTTTGGCCGCCTGATTGAGCGCGTTACCGCGTATCTCACTGATCAGATCGGTCTGGCCCACCGCCTGATGCTCTGCCACCCGATAGTTCGCCTGATGCTGATCCAGCAGCGCGATGATTTTTTCAAACGTCGTCATTCCCCTCTCCTTATCTGGCGCAACCTGGATTAACTCCAGGCGATAGCGTGCTTCATTTTTTTATCGGTCAGGCCGAAAAAGAAGCCCATGGTGATGCGGGTATCGCCTTCGACCCGGTCAATTTCGTGATAAAAGGCGGGGTTAAACAGGTAGATATCGCCGCTGCGCGGTGAAAACTCGCAGGTTTCGCTGCCCGCCACCACGCCGCTGCGATAACCCAGCTCACCGGCGGTTTTGAACTGTTCATCCTCCGGCGACCATTTTTTGTTGTAGATGCGCAGCGCGCCGCCGGCGTTGCACTCCTGCAGGCAGACCACGCAACTGAGCTGATGCAGGATCTGGGTTACCGCCAGCCCGCTGTTGGCGGCATCGCGCACGATGTTGTCGTTATGCAGCGGATTCGCCACGCCGTCGGCATGAAAGCGCACAATCGAACCGGCATACTCACCCCGGCCCGGCTCCTGCGCGGTAGCGAGGCTCTCCAGCCGCAGCGCATGTTGTACCCAGTAGTAGATCTGTTCGCGCAACGTGCTAAGCGACGGCGGCAGCGACGGTTGAATGTCGCGCAGCTCGGTAAAATAGTTGTCCGGCGCCGCCGTATGCCGGGCCAGATAGGGACCGAGCGTGGTGAGCGCACCGTTGGGGTAGTGGGATACGCGGATCTTTTCCCGGCAGTGCTGGAGATCGGTCACCACCGCCTGGCGGACGTCCGGCGTGAGGAAGTTGCGCAGCACCAGCAACGGCACGCGCGCCGTTACGATGTCATCCAGCCAGGTCGACTCCACAAACATGTTGGGATTAATCACGCGGAACTGATTGAAAATAGCCATGTTTCTCACTCCCTAAACGGTATTTCATAGAGTTCATGATTGTTCATTCGCCGCCAGTTGCCGGCGCTGCCTGGTATTGCCACCGGTTCAGAGGCGATCAGGGTACAATCGTCCTGTTGCCGAAAATGCATCGTAAAGTAGTCGGGATAGGGCGTGTCGTGCGGATGCCACTGCCATGCCCAGGCCTTGTCGCGGGTGACAAAAATCGCATTACCTGCACTGCCGCCTGGCGCAACCTGAGCCATTTTTGCCTGCAGATAGTCACGGGTGAAATCAGCCGGGGTGATCTGATCGACCAGATAGTGCAGATACTCTTCCGAATCGAAGCGTGATTCGGCCAGGCCGAGCTGACGATAAATGGTCGGCAGAAAACCGTTGTGCATCATGTACCAGCGATGTCCTGCGCTGTTGCGCCACAGCGGATGCGAGAATTCCAGTCCGTGATTTTTACTCAGGGTGGCGTGGCGCACGTGAACCGCCAGAAAGCGGCTGCGTAGCCGATCGACATCAATGCCCGGCAGCGCGTCGGCAAACGCGCCGGTGCCATGCAGGGTGCGGATCTCACCGTTCTCCAGCCACAGACAGCCCCAGCCGTTAGGATGCTGTTTGATCGGTCCGTCGTGGTCGGCGCTCTCGCCACAGCTCATGACGCGCGCCGCCTCCAGAATGGCGGCGCTGTCGAACCGGCCGTGTGCCAGAATCATTCTGCACATACTGTGTTTCTCCCTGCCGCCGCGGGCTGCGCGGCGATCACCTGATGAAAGGCCGCCAGAATCGGTTCACGTGTCGCCGCGGTCAGGCAAAAGGTCGCCAGAACCCCGGCGTGTCGGGTCAGATCGGCGTATAACGACGATCGCGGTGAAACCTGCAGTGCAGGCAGCCGCAGCGTCGGCATCAGCTGACCCTGCTGATGCTGATCGATCCAGCGCTCGGCCGCCTGCAGCTGTGCCGGTTGCCGCAGCCGCAGCTGGCCCACCGCGCGCGGCGCGGTGAAGGCAAACGCCGGCAGCACCGCGCCCGCCTCGAGGCCAAAGGTCACGTCTGCCCAGTCGATGCCGGTGGCTTCCTGAACCAGCGTTGTCACGCCCATGCCTGACAGCCGAAATCCCATCTCCAGAAAATGCGGAATACCGTTCACCAGGATGAAATCGATATGGAAGGCACCCTGACGATAGCCAAAGGTTTCGCAACAAAACGCCATCAGGCTGGTGAACGAAGATGGCAGCGCGGCCGCTGCCAGCGCCACATGTCCCGATTCGTAAAAGCTGACGCAGCCCTCAGCGTCACGGTGCTGCTCAATCACCTTCTGGCAGCAGGTCAGCGCCTGCGGATGTCCCTGATGCACCACGCCCTGCAACGAGAATTCCTCACCCGATAATCCGCTCTCGACAATGAAACCGCTGAAGCCGCGTCCGCCGTAATTCATCGTCTGTACCAGCTTGTTCACCACCTGGCACAGCTGATCGGCCCGTTCAATCAGCCAGATCCCCAGCCCGCCACCGCCATCCACCGGTTTCACCACGCAGGGATAAAGCAGCGCCTCTTTCGCATCCAGAATGCTGAGCGGTGAGGCGAAGAAGCGGAACTCCGGCTGCGGGAAAGCAGGCCAGGCTTTTTTCAGCGCCATGCGCTGAGCATATTTATCCAGCGGGATAAACGCGGCTGGTGCATCGGGTCCGGCCAGCATTTCCCGAACCCGCCCGGCGCTGGCGTTATAGGCTTCAAAACCGGCCAGCACCACCTGCGGATGCGACAGCAAACCGGCGTGCAGATAAGCCTGGATCACCTCCCACGGGTTTTCCGGTCGATCCAGGCGAACGATCAGATCAAAGGGCAGCGTCAGGCTCAGCGACTGGTAATCAACAAAGTCGCCCATCTCAGCCAGCACGGTAAAATAGCCGTCGCGCTTCGCCACCGCGCAGTAGGGATTGTGCCCGTCACGGGTCGCGCCAATCTGCAGAAAAATCTTTCTCATCGCCTCGCCTTACCGGACTAACGTCCGGAAATGACTTCAGTCACGGTGTCGTTCAGCTCACCGTGGTTAACCTGAATCACCGCTTTATGGGGATCAAAACGCAGTACGCGCGACAGCGGATCGGCGCTCTTGCCGTCCAGCAACGAACTGACCGGGTTGCTCTGCCAGCAGTGACGCATCTGCGTCAGCGTCATGCCGGAAAGCTGGGTTAACTGCTGCGCCAGCGTGCTATCTTCGCTGCGCTGTTCAAGGAGATCGCGGATCGCTGCCTCATCCAGCGCAATCTGCTGGCGGGTCAGCCAGTGGCTAAGCTGTTGCCCGTGGGCGAGGAACGGTGAGTAAATCATGCAGATCAGCTGCTCTTCACTGAGACCGAACGCCTCAATAGCGAAGGTCGCTGCCCGCTGACGTTGCTGCTGGATCGCCGCGTCATCCTGATACCGCGCCGCCATTTCGTCGATCAGCTGCGGCGGGAAATCCTTCTTCACCATTAAGCCGAGGGCAAAGCGCACATATTCGCGGATCCCTTCGGCGTAGTTGCGCTGCAGCAGCGTTTCCGCCCGCAGCCCGCGCAGATGGGCCATTAAGGTCGGATTGCCGCAGTCTGACTCGGAGAAGCTGAACATCAGCTCATCGAAACGGAAGCGCATAAATTCACTGAGCAGCGCCCAGTGCGCGCCCGCTTCATAGGCGGTGTCCTGATAGATATTGAAAAACAGCGGATCGCGCGCTAACTGATGGGTAATGCGGTGCGCTGGCGTCAGCTGATCGGCACCGTAGATATCGCTGAAATAGCGTTCGGCGACGCCATCCAGCGTCTGCAGGAAACCGCTAAAGCCGCGGCTTTTATCCGCCACCGGCGCGTCGAACAGCCGCGACAGATGGCGCGCCCAGGCAACATAGGCTGCCTGCTCCTGCGGCGAGTCGCCGGTGATGATCACATCCACGCCACCGTCGTAATCCGCCGCCAGACCAAATGAGTTGACCATGCTGAGATTGCAGGCGTTGCAGAAGGTCGAGCGCGCATCGGCGCGAAACCGGTGGCCATTCATCAGCACATCGTTGCGATTCTGCTGCCGCACCGCCTCTGGCATTGGCAGATGCCGGGCGTAAGGACGAATCTGTAACCCATCCACCACCAGACATTCAGCCAGCGGATCGTCATGCATCGCCAGCGATTGATAAACCCGGTTGATGTTCTCCATCACGCTGTCGTTCATCGCCGCATGACGATTGGTGCTGACGCGCAGGCGAAAGGTGGCACCGCGCTGCTGCCAGATGATGCCCTGAATATAGCGGACATAGGCCACCATGTAGCTGCTGTCTTTCCCGCCGCCATAGGCGAGCAGAACACGGTTATTTTCCAGCTGCTGGCGATCGGGTAACGCCGCCAGCAGACGGTCAGAACAGCGCTGTGCTGAGTCGATGATGGCCGGCGAAAGGTAGCCCTGAATCTCCTTCATCATGGTGGACAGATTATTCATTTTTCACTTTTTCCTTACGCGAATAGAATCACTCAACCGCCTGAACGCCTGATGTCGCAACCGGCGGCCTGCGCGGATGACGATGACGCCCGGCATACCTCTCAGACGCACAATCGCCATGGCGACAGGTCCGTTTAGCGTCATGAATAATTAAGAGATGCAGGCTAAAGTACTTTGAATGTACTCTGTTGAATATGCACAGATCAGCGCGATATGGGGTGGTACAGATGGCCGAAGTTGTCGGGGAACAGGAGAGTCAGAACAGTCGTTACCGCCAGATAGCCGAACAGATCAAGCAGGCGATTCATGCCGGTACGCTGGCACCCGACAGCCGCCTGCCGTCGGTGCGTACCCTGGCGACGCAGTACAACGTCAGCCTCACGACCGCCCTGAAAACATTACGTACGCTGGAGGATGAGCGTTACGCCGTCGCCCGGCCGAAGTCGGGCTTTTTTGTGGCGCCGCAACGGCACCGACCGCGACAGCTGCCTGCCGTCAGCGAACAGCCGCGTGCCATCGCCCCGCTCGACGAACAGACTGAGCTGCATCTGGCGATGCTCGGTTCAGACTGCCGGGTGCGTCTCGATCTGGCGAACGGCGACAGCGCGCTCTATCCGGTGAAGAAGCTCGGCTTGCTGATGCGCCAGATGGGCTACAGCAAGCCCGCCCTGCTGGGCAACACGGTGAAAGGCACCGGCTACGCGCCGTTAAAAGTCGAAATCGCCCGCCGGGCGGTCGATTACGGCTGCAATATCAGCACCGACGATATCCTGATCACCAACGGCTGTATCGAAGCTATCTCCCTGTCGCTGCGCGCCACCACCCAGCCTGGTGACGTGGTGGCGGTCGAGTCGCCCTGCTATTTCGTGCTGCTGCAAATGCTGCATAACCTCAATCTGCGGGTGATTGAAGTCGAGGCCGGGCCGGAAGGCTATGTCAATGTGGCGAAGCTGACCGGGCTGTTTCAGCGCAAGGCGGTGCGGGTGTTTCTGACTCTGTGCAACATTAATAATCCGCTGGGGAAAAGCATTCCTAACGAGCAGAAAGCCTATATTGCCCGGCAGGCGGATGAAAATGATGTGGTGATCATTGAGGACGATATTTTTGGCGATACCGCCTTTGGTGAGCGCCGCCCTTTCCCGATGCGCGCCTTCAGCCCGAATGCCATTCTGTGCAGTGGTTTCTCCAAAACGGTGGCTCCTGGCATCCGCATCGGCTGGGTCCACAGCGTCAACTACATGCGCAAAATCGCCTCGCTGAAATATACCTCGACCATGGGCACCTCGGTGTTGTCGCAGGCGGCGGTCGCTGAGCTGCTGCGCAGCGGAGGCTATGACGCGCATCTGCGCAAACTGCGGCGCGAGCTGGCGCGGCAAATCAGCGCCATGCGTCAGTCGGTGCTGCGGGAATTCCCGGCCGGAACCCGGGTTTCGGATCCCGAAGGCGGCTATGTGTTATGGGTAGAAATGCCCGCGCAGGCGCTGAACGTGCGCGCACTGTTTCTTAAAGCGCGGAATGCAGGTATTGGCATTGCGCCCGGCCATATTTTTGCCACCGATCAGCGCTATGACCACTGTTTCCGGCTTAATGCCGGTTTCGGCTGGAATGACGAGGTTGAACAGGCAATACGACAGCTGGCGCAGTGGTGCCAGCTGTCATTAACCGAGCCGCAGGATTAGGCGTCGCGCCAGGCGGTCTCAATCTCTTCGGCCAGAATCTGCACCGCCCGCTCGATATTCTCCGCATCCGGCACGTAGTTCATGCGCATGCATTGATGGGTGTGCGGCCATTCATGTTCCAGTCCCGGAAAGAAAAAGTGGCCCGGCACCATCAGTACGCCGCGCGCTTTCAACCGCTGGTAAAGCGTCTCAGTGCTGATCGGCAGGTCGCGGAACCACAGCCAGAGGAAAATCGCCCCTTCCGGTTTGTGGATCAGGCAGCGCTCTTCCGACAGATAACGACGCAGGATAGCGATGGTCTGCTGCACCTTCTGCTGATAAAACGGCTTAATCACCTGTTCTGACAGGCGCAACAGATCGCCACGGCGGATCATCTCACCGGCAATCGCCGGGCCGATGCTGCCGGGTGCCAGGCTGATGATGCCGTTCATGTTGCTCAGCGCCCCGATGGTTTTCTCATCGGCGATAATAATGCCGCAGCGCGCACCTGGCAGGCCAAGCTTCGACAGGCTCATACAGAGAATAATGTTGGGATTCCACAGCGGGCGGACCTCGCTGAAGATAATGCCGGGAAACGGCACGCCGTAGGCGTTGTCGATCAACAGCGGAACGTCGTGCTGCTGCGCCAGTGCATCCAGCTGCAGCAGCTCATCGTCGGTGATCACGTTGCCGGTCGGGTTGGTCGGACGCGACACGCAGATCAGCCCGATATCCTCTTTCATCGGCAGATGTTCGAAATCGACGTGATATTTGAACTGGCCGGCCAGCAGCAGTTCAATGTTCGGTTTGGCCGAGACAAACATGCCCTCTTCCAGCCCGGCATCGGCATAGCCGAGATACTCCGGTGCCAGCGGGAACAGCACGCGCTTTTTGCTGCCGTCGGCCCGGCGGCCGGCAAACAGGTTAAACAGATAGAAGAAGGCACTCTGGCTGCCATTAGTCAACGCAATGTTCTGTGCGCCGATCGGCCAGCCCAGCTGGTCGCGCAGCAGTTCTGCCAGCGCTTCCAACAGTGTTGCTTTGCCACGCGGGCCATCGTAATTGCAGAGCGCCTCGCTGAGCTTGCCTTCCTCGTGCATCTGCTGCAGCAGCTGCTGAAAGTAGTCGTTCATGGCCGGGATTTGCGCCGGATTGCCGCCACCCAGCATGATGGTGCCGGGCGTACGCAAGCCTGCGCCCATATCTTCCATCAGCCGTGAGATGCCGGAATGTTGGGTAAATTTGTCGCCGAACTGAGAAAAGGACATAGCGGTTAAAAATTTGTGATAACGAATCGGGGGTCCACCATAACGCCCGCCACCGGCGGGCGCAATGGGAAGGCGCAGGGATTACTTCAGCGCCTGCGGGTTAACACAGTTTTTATCGACCTTGCCGCTGAGCGCAGCGATCAGATTATCCACGGCATCCAGCATCATGCCGTAGCGGGTTTCGTGAGTCGCGGAACCGATGTGCGGCAGCGTCACCACGTTGGGCAGCGACAGCAGCGGAGAATCGGCCGGCAGCGGCTCTTTCTCGAACACATCCAGTCCGGCGGCGTGCAGTTTTCCCGCCTGCAGAGCCGCGATCAGCGCGTTCTCATCCACCACCGGCCCGCGACCGGCGTTGATCAGCACCGCTTCCGGCTTCATCAGGGCAATTTGCTCTGCCCCGATCAGATGATGGGTCTGTTCAGTCAGCGGCAGGCTGATGCAGACAAAGTCGCTCTGCTTCAGCAGCGTCTCCAGTTCGCAGCGCTCTGCGCCAAATCGCGTCTGCGCTTCCTGATGCTCACGGCGCGCGTTATAGAGGATTTTCATGCCAAAGCCAAAGTGGGCGCGCTGGGCCAGCGCCATGCCGATGCGGCCCATACCGAGGATGCCCAGCGTTTTATGGTGCACATCGATGCCAAAACGCTCCGGACCGATGCTTTTCTGCCAGTTGCCCGCTTTTACCCAGGCGTCCAGCTCCGGCACCCGACGTGCGGTGCTCAGCACCAGCGCCATGATGGTATCGGCGACGGTTTCCGTCAGCACGGTCGGAGTGTGCATCAGCACCACCTGACGCTGATTCAGCGCCTCGACGTCAAAGTTGTCATACCCGACTGAGACGCTGGAGCAGGCGCGCAGTTTTGGCATTTTCGCCAGCAGTTCGCCATTCACTTTACCGCCCGATCCCAGCAGGCCTTCGGCCTGGGCCAGCGCCGCAGCGTGCTGCTGCTGGCTGGCGGGTGACAGATCGCTGATTTCAGTGACTTCGGCATGCGCCGCCAGGCGCGCGCGCAAATCGTCGGGCAGTTTTTTATACAGAATCACAGCGGGTTTCATTCGGTGGCTCCCGGTCATTAAATAAGTGACGGGCGGCGCGCAGGCCGCCCGGAAAATGAGGGCTAACGTCTGGGTTTACGCGTTCAGGCGTGTTTCGCCCCGTGCAGCTGTGGCGTCGTCTTGTTCTGCGCCGGTTTGACAATCAGCGTCAGCCACACCGACACCAGCAGCGCCGATCCCATAAAAATATAGGACGCTGACGGACTGCCGGTCGCACCATTAAGATAGCCGACAATCCACGATCCGATAAACGAGCCGAGCGCGCCCATACTGTTGATCAGCGCCATCGCCCCGCCGGAAACATTGCGCGGCAGCATCTCTGGAATAATGGCGAAGAACGGGCCGTAAGGGGCATACATCGCCGCACCGGCAATCACTAACAGGGTGTAGGAGAGCCAGAAGTTGCCCGATCCCACCAGATAAGAGCCGAGGAATGCCAGCGCGCCGATCAGCAGCAGTGGCCAGACAAACAGCTTACGGTTTTGCGTCTTATCAGAGGCCCACGAGACCACTACCATCGCAATGGTCGCCGCCAGATACGGCACCGCTGACAGCCAGCCGGCTTCAACCATTCCCATCTGGGTACCGTTACGCAGAATCGAGGGCAGCCACAGCACGAAGCCGTAAACGCCAATGCTCCAGGCAAAATATTGCAGGCAAAGAATAATCACGTTGCGGTTACGGAACGCTTCACTGTAGTTACGCACCGCTTTGATATTGTCCTGCTCTTTTTGCAGTTCCGCCTGCAGTGCGGCTTTCTCTGCATCACTCATCCAGCGCGCCTGTGCCGGTTTGTCCTGCACCATAAACCACCAGGCGATGGCCCAGACAACCGCCGGGATCCCTTCGAAAATGAACATTTCACGCCAGCCGAAGGATTCGATCAGGTAGCCCGATACCACCGACATCCACAGCACCGTCACCGGGTTACCGAGGATCAGGAAGGTATTGGCGCGTGACCGTTCAGATTTGGTAAACCAGTTACTGATGTAGATCAGCATGGCTGGCATCACCGCCGCTTCGACCACCCCGAGAATAAAGCGAATCGCCGCCAGCATTGGAATATTGCTGACCACGCCGGTCAGCGAGGCACAGCCGCCCCACAGGATCAGGCACCAGAAAATCAGTTTTTTGACGCTGCGGCGTTCGGCGTAGATCGCCCCAGGAATCTGGAAGAAGAAGTAGCCGAGGAAGAACAGCGCACCCAGCAGAGAGGACATGCCTTTGGTAATGCCGAGATCGTCGTTTATCCCCGCCGCCGAAGCAAAGCTAAAATTAGCGCGGTCGAGATAGGCCAGGCTGTAGGTGATAAACACGATGGGCATGATGAACCACCAGCGTTTTGGCGCAATTGTCTGCGTTTTCATCGGGAACTCCTGTGTCAATATGTGAGGCGCGGGCTATGCGTCGCCGAGTTGCTGACGCGTCGGCAGACCTTCGCTGTCGCCAATCACCTGAATCGCCATCGAACCAATTTTGTTGCCGCGCTGAATCGCCTGCGGCAGGCTCAGACCTTCCAGCAGCGCACTGATCACGCCAACGGCAAAACCGTCGCCAGCGCCCACGGTGTCCACCACGTTATCGACTTTGATCGCGGCAACCTGACCTTTTTCGCCGCTGGCGGTTTTATACCAGGCGCCGTCACAGCCGGTTTTAATCACCACCGCTTTCACCCCTTTATCGAGGTAGAAGTCGGCAATCGCTTCCGGCTGACGATAACCGGTCAGAATCAGTCCCTCTTTCTCGCCAGGCAGCACCCAGTCGGCGTACTCCGCCAGCAGATTAAGCTGGGTACGCATCTCCTCTTCGCTGCGCCACAGCACCGGCCGCAGGTTAGGATCGAACGAGATGGTTTTGCCGCGCGCACGCATCTCTTTTGCCGCATGTTTCAGCAGCGCCAGCGAACTGTCGGAGAGCGCAGCCGCCACGCCGCTCAGGTGCAGATGGCGTGCCGATCCAAAATAGTCGGCGTCGAAATCGTCTACCGACAGATGGCTGGCGGCCGAGCCTTTACGGAAATACTCCACCAGCGGATCGGAGCCATCATCCACTTTGGATTTAAGCTGGAAACCGGTCGGATAACGGTTATCGACCGTCACCTGGCGATGATCAATGCCCTCTTTCTCCAGCTGCTGGCAGATAAAGCGCCCAAAGGCGTCATCCCCGACGCGGCTGACCCAGCCGGTTTTAAGGCCGAGACGCGCCAGGCCAGTCGCCACATTCAGTTCAGCCCCTGCCGCACGTTTAACGAAGGTTTCCGCGGCGGCCAGGTCGCCGGTTTCACGGGCGATAAACATCGCCATCGCTTCCCCGATAGTGACAACATCAAGCGTACCGTTGTGATGCGTAGTCATCTTCACTCCTCAAACGTTGCGCAGCAGCGACACATAGTGCCGCGTGACCGCTATCAGGTCTTCGCCTTCCAGCGGAAACTCAATCCCGCGTGGTGCCGTGGCGGGCAGCTGTTGCAGCAGAGTCCGCCAGCCGTTATCAGCCTCATCCAGCGCGATTGCCCGGTAGCTGTCATGATGCGGGATCGCCGCTTTCACATGGATATAACCGACCTGTGCCGCCAGCTGTTGCGCAGCCTGGGCGGCATCTTCGCCGGTCCAGCACCAGTTGCCCATATCAAAGGTCATGCTGATCGGCAATCCGGCCGCGCGGACCGCCGCGAAAAACTGCACGCTGGCGGCGAGTTTGCCGTGCTCGGTCTGATCGTTTTCCACCGTCAGCGACAGTGGCTGGGCAGCCAGCAGTGACGACAATGACGCCGAAAGCGTGCCGGTGAAGTGACCCAGCGCCAGCTTGAGACGCTGGGCGTTTAACTGGCGTGCTTCTTCAAAGTAGTGAGTTATGCGCGGATTTACGTCACCGTCGTCACAAAACAGCGTATCCGGTACCGAATAACTGGCGTGCAGCTGATGCTGCGCCACCGCAGCGGCCAGGGCAGGCAGATCGGCCAGCGTGGCCTGATCACACAGTTCGCGACGGATTTCAACGCCGTCAGCGCCCGCCTGCTGAATGATCGGCAGCAGTGCCGTCTGACCGCCAAGAGCGGCGATCTGCGAATGGCCGTAAGCGGCGGTGACCACGATAATGTCAGGCTTCATGTTGTGCTCCATCGAGGCGTTCGCCTTAAGTTCTGTAAAAACCCTAGATGGAACCGGTTCCAAAGCAAAGCAGCAAACGATGAATTTATGATCGTGCTCACGAAGCGAGCACGGAGTGGACGCGTAAAAGTCTGAAAATTAGCGCAGAGGCTGGCTGGAACCGCGAACGATCAGTTCGCCAGAGAAGACCTGTTCGGCGACCGGCAGATCGCTGCTTTCGATACGTGCAATCACCCTTTGCAGCGCGCTGTAACCGATCTGCCAGGTAGGCTGTTTCAGCGTGGTGATCCCGACGCCTGCCAGCGCGGCCCACTCCAGTTCGTCGAAGCCAAGCAGGCCGATATCGCTGCCCCACTGCAGATTGATCCGTTGCAGCGATCGCGCCACCTGCAACGTCAGCGCGCCGTTGGCCACCATCACCGCGCTGCGTTTGCCGGCGTGACGCTGATGAAAGGCGCGCAGCGCCTGATCGAGCGCGGCGGGTTGATGCAGCGGCAGCTCCGCATTCTCATGCTGCACCTGCGGATAGGCCGTCAGCAGCTGGCGGAAAGCCTGCAAACGCTCACGTCGGGTGTTGACGCTGCCCAGCGGCTCACTCAGAAACAGCAAGGCTTCGTAACCGTTATCGACCAGATGACGCGTCGCCGTCTCCGCCGCTTCGGCATTATTCAGCCCCACCACGTCGCAGGGAAAATCGGGAATTTTGCGGTCAATCAGCACCATCGGCAGCAAAGATTGCTGCAGATGGCTCAGTACTTCTTCACGCATCCCCACCGCATTCACCACGATGCCCTCTACCTGATAGCTGCTCAGCAGCTGCAGATAGTGCTGCTCCAGGTCCACTTCGTTGTTGGTGTTACACATCAGCAGGGTGAAACCCTGCTCGCGGCAGGCGGCTTCAATGCCACTCATCACATCAACCGAATAGGGATTGGTGATGTCGGCGATGATCAGCCCAATCAGGCGGGTGCGGCCGCGCTTCAGGCCGCGCGCCATCTGGCTGGGGCGATAGCTGAGATCGGCAATAGCCTGCTCAATCCGGGCTTTAAGATCGGCTGAAAGAAGATGCAACTCACCATTGAGGTAGCGTGAAACGCTGGTTTTTCCGGTTCGTGCCGCGTGAGCAACATCGCTGATGGTGGCGCGAGGCGGCCTGATTTTCATGAAATATCCTGCAAAAGTAGAAACCAGGCAGAGACTAGCACAGCCGCGTCCAGTCGCAAAAAGCCCCCGACGCTACAGCGACGGCGGCAATTGCAGCCATGGCTGCCACAACGTCTGTAATTGCCGCGGCGGCGTGCCCTTCAGCAGCTGTAATACCATCTCTGCCAGCTGCTCGCCGACCTGATGCTGCGCCGCCTGACGTATGGTGATAATGGGATGATCGAGAATCGCATCGCGCGGCAGGCCATCCCAGCCGATCAGCGTAATAGCCTGCTTGCCTGCTGCCCGTCCGGCCTGTTGCAGCGCCACCATCGCCCCTTCTGCTAACGGGCCGCAGTCCGTAATAATCGCGTCGGGCGGATTTTCCGCTGCCAGCCAGGCACAGGTCTGCTGGTAGCCGGCGCGGCGCGAAGCGGGCATTGCGGCCTGTGCATAAGGCGCCAGGGTGCCCAGCGCATCCAGATAGCCCTGGCGACGATCGCGAATCCGGCTGCTGTTTTCGTTGCTGCCGAGCCAGGCAATCTTCTCTCTGCCCTGTGACAGACAATAGGCAACCGCCAGCTGCGAACCGGCCGCGTGGTCGACATCAAACCAGGCATAATCTTGTGGCAAATCGCTGCGGCCCAGCGCCAGAAAACGAAAATCGGTTTGCAGCAGATACGCCAGTCGCCGGTCCTGCGGGGTGATATGGGTGACGATGATGGCATCGACCGCGCGGCTGCGCAGCAGACGGGTTAGCAGTGGCTGGCTCTGCGGCTTATCCGCCAGCAGCAGCAGATCGATTTCGTGGTGGGCAAGGCGTTGATCCAGCGCCAACAGCATCTCACTGAGGTGACCGTCGCTCAGCGGCGGCGCGCTGACCGGATAGACCAGACCGACCGCATTGGCACGTCCGGTTTTCAGACGGCGGGCGGCAGCATTGGGCCGGTAGCCGCGACGCTGCGCTTCTTCCTCAATCCGTTTACGGGTTTCCTGCGCGACATCTTCGTAACCATTGAGCGCGCGGCTGACCGTGGTGACAGAAAGTCCTAATGCCGCTGCTATCGCTTTAAGTGACATAAAAGATGACTCACTGATCAAATTTTGATCAGACTAACATAAAGCCTGAAGTGGCTCTATCTGCAGATGCCTTACTGGAAGCTTTAAAACGAGCATTTACAGAAAATGACAGCGAGATGAATGCGCCCCCGGACGGGGGCGACAGCGATTAACCAAGCGGGCTGAGGGTAATTTCAACGCGACGGTTTTGCGCTTTTCCGGCTTCGGTACTGTTGCTGGCGACCGGATTATCCGGCCCTGCGCCCTGCGTCCGTAGACGATTGCTGGCGACACCCTGCACAATCAGCGCGCTGGCGACACTGTCGGCACGCTGCTGTGACAGACGCATATTCAGCGCGCGCGTTCCGGTGCTGTCGGTGTAACCGACCACGTTTACTGCGGTTTTTGGATACTCTTTTAGCACCATTGAAACGCCAGTCAGCGTATTCGCGCCCGCTGGCTTCAGATTGCTGCTGTTGGAGTCGAACGTCACGTTGTTCGGCATGTTGAGGACGATATTATCGCCTTCACGGGTCACGCTGACGCCGGTACCGCGCATCTTGTCTCGCAGCTTCGCTTCCTGCACATCCATGTAGTAACCGACACCGCCACCCAGCGCCGCACCACCGGCTGCGCCAATCAACGCCCCTTTACCGCGATCCTTCTTCGATGAGGAGAGCACACCCACGCCGGCACCCACTAAGGCACCCAGACCGGCACCCACGCCTGACTTACCCGCCTGCGATTCGCCGGTGTAAGGATTGGTGGTACAGCCAGACAGGGCCAGACTTCCACTTAATAACACGGTAATCGCAACTAATTTCTTCTGCATTTTTCTTCCCTTACGTTCGACACACAGGGGAAAACTGTCCCCATAAGCGGCACGATTATGCCGCGTAAAAGTGAGGAAAGGGGTGGGGAAAGTCTTAATTTTTCAGGAATCGCGCTTAAAGATTGTCAGGATGGCAAAAACAGCTGGTCTGATGATCGTTTATCAGTCCGCAGGCCTGCATAAAGGAATAACAGATTGTCGGGCCGATGAATTTAAAACCACGCTGCTTAAGCGCTTTAGAGAGCGCGATAGCGTGCTCTGAGGTGGTGGGTGCCAGCTTGTAGTCAGGATAATGATGGACAATTTGCGCATTATCGACAAATTGCCAGACGAAGCGCGCAAAATCCTCCCCTTTTGCTTCCATCGCCAGCAGCGCGCGCGCATTAGCGATAATGGCGGCGATTTTGCCTGAATGACGAATAATGCCGCTGTTGTGCATCAGCGCCTCAACCTCCGGCTGATCCATTAAGGCAATCGCCTGTGGATCAAAATGGTGAAACGCCGCACGGTAATTCTGGCGCTTTTTCAATACGGTGATCCAGGATAATCCCGCCTGCTGCCCTTCCAGGCAGAGCATCTCAAACAGCGCGCGCTTGTCGGTTTGCGCCACGCCCCATTCGGTATCGTGGTATGCCAGATAGAGGGGATCCTGGGTCACCCAGCCACATCGTTGCATTATCTGATTCCTTTTCGCGGAAATATTTTATCGGGCCGCTTGATCTTAGGAACAACCGGTTAATAGTTAAACAACTAACGGCTATACGACGATGGGTTATATAACGACGGGTAAAACAAGATCGCAAACCGGTGGTTAATCCAGCTTCCCCGGGAATAACTTCAGCCCCGACTGGAGATCGTATGTTGCAGAAAAGTGGGTGGAGAGGCCAGCGCTATCGAATCCGCGGCTGGTGTGGTGCAGCACTGTTACTGTTGGCGCAACCGACCTTTGCCTGGGGCGGCGACTTTGCTGCGCCCGCGATAATCAGCCCACAGCCCGACTACAACACCATTCTGGCAGAGAAAATTTCCCACACCTCGCTCGACTTCAGTGACGAAAATCGCGCCCTGTTCGAGGCCGCGCTTAATTCTCCGGCTGCGCTGCCGGTGGAGCTGCACAGTGAAACCGGCATCGTCGGCAGCACGCCGCTGGGAAAACGCTATCGCGCCGGGGTCGATCTGCCGGTCGGCGAGTCCTTCACTACCGGTCCCGTAGCGCAATATGCGGTCGATCCGCCGCAGATAAACTGTCTGCAGTGCGATTACAGCGATCAGCAGAGCCGTGAGCAGATTGCCAGCGTCGGCTGGCGTGTCGATATGCAGCAGGGATGGATTATGCCGTGGGCCCAGCTCAGCTATAGCCATCCCGTGGCGGAATCACCACAGAACGATCGGCGTGACCCGGTGAATTCACAGCAGGAGAGCGGCATCGACCTCAGCGTCGGTGCGCAGCTGCCGCTGAACAGTAATCTGGCAGCTTTCGCCGCGTTTTCACAAAACAGTGCGCTGAATGGTGACGAGCCGTTGCTGTATAGCCTCGGCATCAGCGCCAGCTTCTGAGCGGGGGCATAAAAAGAGAAAGGGCGCGGAGCGTTTAAAATATAATGAGTTTGCTAATCATTATACTGGTAACACTATGCGCAACGATTTGACAATTATTGGCCGTGAAATGACGGTCTTCATACTGGCAGCACTCTTTCTCGCTCTGATGATATTGCCCATCTATATTGATGTGGCCTGGATGAATGATGCGTTGCACGAGACTTCCTTTACTGAAACCACCCAGGAAATCATGCTGGCGGTGATTGCCGCCCTGTTCTTCATTGCCGCCCAGCGCCGTCCGGCGCAGCGCGGCGCGCTGACCTTAGTGGCGGGCTTCTATAGCTGCATGCTGATTCGCGAACTCGACTTTGTGTTTGATACCATCCAGCACGGCAGCTGGATCTGGTTTGCGCTGGCAGTGACTGCCGGATGTCTTGCGGTTGCGCTGCGGACGCCGAAAAAGACTCTGCACGCGCTGGCCAGGCTGCTGCAGCACCGTAGCTGGCCGGTGATGGCCTCCGGCTTTCTGGTGGTGCTGGTCTTTTCCCGTCTGTTTGGCATCCATGCGCTGTGGCAGCACCTGATGCTGGGCGATTATAACCGTGTGGTTAAAAACATGGCGGAAGAGGGAACCGAACTGCTGGGTTACGGACTGTGCTGGCTGGCCTCGGTGCGCTATTTATGGCAAACCCGCCCGGTTGCCGTTGCCGTCAGTGCGACCCAGCCCGCTTCCGTCCGTCACGCAACCTCCCCGGTGACCTCTCACTCATAATGGTCGCGCTTTTTGAGCGATCCGCAACGTTAAAAAAGGTACAATAAACACTTCTGCGTCGGCGGCACGGCCCCGGCGCAAGGTGTTCGTTAACCTCAGGTCTTTTCATGTCAGTCAAAATCTTAACTTCAACGCTCATTGGCCTGGATGCCTTCCGTCAGGACCCGCTGACCGCGCTGCAACAGGCGGAAAACGGTACGCTGGCGGTGTTAGAGGATTACGCGCCGGTGATGTACGCCATCACCCCGGCGCGTCTGGCGCAGTTACTGGCGCTGGAAGCCGCTGCCCGCCAGCCGAATGATGTGGCGCTGGATGACAGCCTGTATGACGATGCGCCTGCGGCAATCTCTGCGCCGGTCGGCAAGTTCGCCATGTACGCGGGCTGGCAGCCAGATGCGGATTTTACCCGCCAGGCCGCCATCTGGGGCGTGGCGCTCAGCGAACCGGTTACCGCCACCGAGCTGGCCGCTTTTGTCGCCTACTGGCAGGCAGAAGGCCGGCTGTTTCACCATGTTCAGTGGCAACAAAAGCTGGCGCGAAGCATCCAGATGAACCGTGCCGCCAACGGCGGGCAACCGAAGCGCGATATCACTCAAATCAGCAGTACTGACTACGATATTCCCGATGGTTTCCGAGGTGAATAATGAAAACGCCAAACGACCTTTTTAGTCGCCTGAAAAGAATGATGCCAGCAGGTACCCGACCAAAGTTCACTAATGGTGAAGAACTTCTGGCCTGGAACCAGGAACAAGGCCGTTTACGCTCTGAAGCCATCGTGCGTGAAAATCGCGCCATGAAAATGCAGCGCATTATGGGCCGATCCGGTATTCGCGAACTGCATATTAACTGTTCTTTCGACAACTACCGTGTCGAAAATGAAGGTCAGCGTAAGGCACTGGAACAAGCGCGACAGTATGCGGCCGAATTCGAGGATAGCATCGCCAGCTTTGTCTTTTCGGGCCGTCCCGGCACCGGTAAAAACCATCTGGCGGCGGCGATTGGCAACGACCTGATCCTGCGCGGTAAAAGCGTGCTGATTGTGACGGTCGCCGACCTGATGTCGAGCATGAAGGGCACCTTCAGCGGCAGCAGCGGCATTACCGAAGAGCGGCTGATTCAGGATCTCAGCAGCGTTGACCTGCTGGTGATTGATGAGATCGGCATGCAGAGCGAATCCCGCTATGAAAAAGTGATCATCAACCAGATTGTCGATCGCCGCTCCTCGTCGAAGCGCCCGACCGGCATGTTAACCAACCTTAATCCCAATGAAATGAACACCCTGCTTGGCGAACGCGTCATGGACCGGATGCGCCTCGGCAACAGTCTGTGGGTACGTTTCGACTGGGAAAGCTACCGCAGCCGGGTGCGCGGCGACGAATATTAATACCCTGCCCGCTACGGCGGGCAGCCTGCTGTCTTGCCCGCCGGGCTACCCACACGACTGAGTGCCGCCTCTGCCCTTAGCCTGCGTAACGCCGCCGGACCGATTCGTATTTAGTCATTCTGCTGTTGGTCCGCCTTCCGCGCTGCGCCGTGCCGCCGGATTGCCGGACAGGCGCGTGACCCGGTGGAGCCCGCCATGAACCTGCTCGATTACGCTGTAATAGCGCTCTACGCGCTGATGATTGTGCTGATCACGCTGTGGGCGATGCGCAGGGTCGGCAATACCCGTGACTTCTTTACGGCTGGAGGCCGGATGCCCTGGTGGCTCTCCGGCATTTCCCATCATATGTCTGGCTACAGCGCCGCGGTTTTTGTTGCCTACGGCGCGGTGGCCTACAACATGGGCATTACCATCTGGTTCTGGTGGGCGCTGCCCATTTCGCTGGCGGTGTTGATTGGCTCCTCGCTATTTGCCCCGCGCTGGGCCAGGCTGCGTCGTTATATGCAGATTGAATCCCCCACCGAGTATCTGCTGACCCGCTATAACCTGCCGACCCAGATGGTGCTGGCGTGCAGCGGTGTACTGCTGAAAACGGTGGATGTCGGAGCCAAATGGGCCGCCATTGCGGTGATTATCAACGTCTTCACCGGCCTCGATCCGCTGATCGGCATTTGTATTGCAGGCGGATTAAGTCTGTTTTACAGCGTGATCGGCGGCCTGTGGGCCGATGCCTGCAACGATTTTGGCCAGTTTATCGTGCAGTTTGTCGCTGCCATTGTGATGCTGGTGGCGGTAGCGCTGCAGCTCGGCGGCTTCGGCGCGCTGTTGACTATCTGGGATCGGCTACCGGCCAGCCACCTGCAGATAGTGCAGGGCCCTTACACCACCGGCTTTATCTTTGCCTACCTGCTGATCTACACCCTGAGCTACAACGGCGGCACCTGGAATCTGGCACAGCGGTTTATTGCCGCACCGGACGGACGCGAAGCGCGCAAAGCGGCACTGCTCTCTGCCGCCCTCTACCTGATCTGGCCGCTGGTGCTGTTCTGGCCGATGTGGGCTGCGCCGCTGCTGTTTCCCGATCTGGCCGACCCGTCACGCGCCTGGTCACTGATGGCGATGCAGCTACTGCCCAACGGGCTGATCGGGCTGATGCTGGTGGCGATGTTCACCCATACGCTCTCCATGACCTCTTCTGACGCCAACGCTATTACGGCGGTGGTGACCCGCGATATTCTGCCTGCCCTCTGGCCGCGCGCCTTCCCACGGGGCCAGAGTTCGCTGCGGGTGGCGCGCTGCACCACCTTTCTGTTTATTATCACCACCCTGGTTATCGCCCTGAATGCCAGCCGGTTCGGCGGCGTACTGTCGCTACTGGTTATCTGGTTTGGCGGGCTGGTCGGGCCGATTTCGATTCCGATGCTGCTGGGTCTGCTGCCCGCTTTCCGTCGCTCTGGCAGCACCGCGGCGCTGGTCAGCTGGGCGGCAGGCGTCGGGACCTTCTTTTGCGTGCGGCTTGTCATTGACGATGCCAGCCTGGCGACCCAGGTGGCGGCACCGGTATTGTCCTCGCTGTTGCTGTTTACCCTGCTCGGCTGGCTGCGTCGCTCGCCGGTCAGCCCGCAGGTCGAGGTGCTGCTAAGCGCGCTTAATCAGGATCGAGCGACCCCGCCGGACGCTGGCTGGCGGCATAAAACCCTGAGTTGAGCCGGTCAGACAGCGGCCGGTCAGCCGGATCTCGCCTGGTTGTGTGAAATAGCACGCAAAAGTGTGGGATGACGAATACGTACAGGCTGATACACTGAATTCTTTCTCCTCTGTGGGGTGGATTCGCCATGAAAGCGAACGGAAAAGGACCCGCGTTACTGCGACTTAACAACCAAAAGCGGGTCATGACGCAGTTGCGAAAACTGCGCATCACCTCGCGCCAGGATCTGGCCCAGACCTTATCGCTCAGCAAAAATACCGTCTCATTGATCATTGATGATTTGCTGGAGCAGGAGCTCATTGAGGAGCTGGGACCGGTCAGCGTGGCAGCGGCTGGACGCCCGAAAATCGAGATTACCCTGCGGCCGGAGAAGCTAAAGAGCGCAGGCGTGATGGTGGAACGCAATGTGATTCACTGGCGGGTCTGCGACTACTTTTCTCAGGTACTGGCCGAACAGACGCTGCGTACCGACACTGAAAACCCGACCCGCCTGCTGGCCGAACTGGCGATGCTGTGTCGTGAGCTGGCCGAACGCTACCCCGATTTGCTGGGGATCGGCCTCGGCTTTCCCGGCATCGTTGATCCCCGGCGCGGCTGGATGCATCTCTCATCGCACCTCGACTGGCAGGATGTCGATCTGCTGACCGTGCTGCGTAAGCATGTACGGCTGCCGATCCGCATCATGAATAACGTGAAGGCCGCAGCGCTGCTGGCAGTACAGCAGCGTGGGCTCTCCGTCGACAGCGGCCACTTTTATCTGCGTATCTCAGAAGGGATTGGTGGGGCGCTGGTGCAGCACGGCGAAGTTTTTACCGGTCACAGCTGGACCGCGGGTGAAGCGGGCCACCTGACCGTTCAGCCTGACGGCCCGCGCTGCAGCTGCGGCAGACGGGGTTGTCTTGAGGCGTTGATTAGCCAGCCGGCAGTGAAACAGCAGCTGGCGCAGCGCCAGCCCGGGCTGAGCTGGCAGAACCGCGACAGCGCGCCACGGGTAGTGGATGAGGTGATGGCGCAGGCCGGCAGCTATCTGGGCGCGGCCCTGAGTCAGATCATGCTGCTGCTCAATCCGGCGACCATCATGATCGATTGTCCGTGGAGCGTCAGCCCGGCCTTCTGTAAGGCGGTGCGCGATACCGCCCAGGCCTGCACCCTCGCCTTTACCGCCGCTCATACCCAGCTGCTTTTCCTTGAAAACCGCATCGATCCGGCCAACGGGCTGGCGCTGGCGGTGATTGAGCAGACCGAGCAGCGGGTCGGTTAACCTCCCAGACAAGGCAGCCTGCGCTGCCTTTTTTATGATCGGACGTCACTGACCGGCGCGCTAACCGCCTCGTTCGCTTCGCGTGGGTCGATATTAAACTGCTCCAGTACGCGCGCGTGGATTTTCTCCAGCGGCATCCCGGCCGTTTCCGGCAGGTAACGGAAGGTGAAAAAGTACATGCCGAGCGAAAACAGCGCGAACAGCAGCAGCGGGAAGCCGCCGTGGAACATTTCCAGCAGCACGGTGTTGCTGTTGAGGATCGGGAAAGTGGTGCTGATAATAAAGTTCGCCACCGACATGGCGCAGATTGAGATGCCGACGCAGATGGATCGGATTTCGGTAGGGAACAGCTCCCCCAGCACGGTCCAGACAATCTGTCCCCAGGTCATACCAAAGAACACCATATAGGCAAATAATCCCACCACCGCCAGCAGACCCGGCAGGCGGTAATAGAACGCGATAAAGGTGTAGGCGAGGAAAATGGCCGAGGTGATCGCTCCCAGCAGCAATAGCTTACGCCGTCCGACCTTATCGATCAGCGCCATCCCCAGCAGCACGCCGACAAACTGGCAGACTGACAGCCAGAATGTCTGCAGTAGCGCCGAATCGGTGCTGCCGGAGACATTTTTCAGCAGCGTCGGGCCGAAATACTGAATCACGTTGATGCCGCTGATCTGATTACCCACCGCCAGACCAACACCGATGATTAACAGCGGCAGCGTGGTTTTATTCAGGCGGAAACGGGCCTTATGGCGGCTGGCGGCTTCATCAGAAAACGAGTGCTTAATTTCGTTGAATACGCTCTCAGCGTGCGCCGGATCAGAGATTTTGCTCAGGGTATCCAGCGCCTCTTTGTCTTTGCCTTTCAGCACGTTCCAGCGGGGAGATTCCGGAATAAAGGCAATAAAAAAGATGAACAGCGCACAGGGCACCAGCGCGGTAGCCAGAATGTAACGCCAGCCGATATCCACCATCGCTTCGGGCAACATCGATTTGTTAATGAAGTAGTTAGTCAGCAGTACCACCGATTGACCGCCGACGCAGCAGACAGCGTAGAGGGCGCTGGTGCGGCCGCGAAACTTCGACGGCGACAGCTCCGCCAGATAAATCGGCGAGATCACCGACGCCAGGCCTATCGCCAGACCACCCAGGATACGGAACGCGACAAAGGTGAAAAAGTTATGGGCGATTGCGGTGCCAACCACCGAGGCAGTAAACAGCAGCGCAGTAATCGCGAGCGATTTTTTGCGGCCGAATTTATCGCTGAGCTTTGGCGCAATAAAACAGCCGACCAGGCTGCCCAGCAGAATGTTTGATACCGCCCAGCCGGTTTCTGCCGGGGTGAGCTGAAAATAGTCACTGAGCGGTTCGATTGCGCCGGAGATAATCGACGAGTCATAGCCCATCAGCAGACCGCCAAAGGCGGCGACGGTGCAACAGAGCATGACATATTTCATGTTGTAGCGTTTTTGCCGGGTTTCCATTTTTCAGGCTCCTGTTCTCTACAGCCTGAACCGAAACGGTTCAGAAAGAGGGGGGCATAGTTGTCAGAGGTTTACGAGCTTCAGCGATCAAGCACCAGTGAAATATATTTTCTAAATCGGATAATTTGGATTAATTTTTTCGGAAATGTGAGCGGGGTTCGAAAATTTTGTGGTGACGCTGAGGTAAAACCATCATTAAAAGGGTTATTAATCAGTAAAATAAACAGAAATACGCTGCCTGAGTCTGTTTTGGCTCAACGGCAGCGAACTGGCCAACTGAAAATTTTGACGCTGACAGCAGCATGAAAGCCCGGCGAAGGCGTAACTAAGACCGCGGGATGAGAGGGAAGAAGCTGCTTGGTAATCCGATGATTTATAAGGTCATCAGAGGTAGCTCGTGATATACGCCCGGTCGGCGGCCGGGCCTGAATCCGGTCCGATGGCTCGGCCCTGTCCGGATAATGAAATATAATTTCCAGCATGATATTTTTTTGAACGAAGAAATTGAGTGGCGAGCGGTCGGCCAGTACCACCGGGACCGGCCTGGCCACACTCCTACAACACGTTTTCACCATACAGCTGGCGATACTCTTTCGGCGTGGTGTCGTACCCTTTCCGGAAAACCGAATAGAAATACTGCAGGGACGGATAACCGCACATCTGCGAGATTTCATTGATATTGAGTGACGACGATGCCAGCAGTTCGCGGGCTTTCTCCAGCTTTTCGCGGTGGATCATCGCATGAATGGTGTCGCCGGTTTCATCACGAAACCGTTTTTCCAGATTGGATCGCGACAGGCCGATGGCATCCAGCACCTGCTCCACTTTAATGCCCTTACAGGCGTTAAAGCGGATGTAATGCATCGCCTGGATTACAGCCGGATCGCGCAGCGAACGGAAGTCGGTAGAGCGACGGGCGATCACTTTGACCGGCGGCACCAGGATGCGCTGAAGCGGTAGCGGCTGCTCATCCAGCAGGCGGTGCAGCAGTTTGGCCGCCTGATAACCCATTTGCCGCGAGCCCTGCGCCACTGACGAGAGCGCGACGCGCGACAGATAGCGCGTCAGCTCTTCGTTATCAATGCCGATCACCGCCAGCTTTTCCGGCACCGGAATTTTCAGGTGTTCACAAGCCTGCAGCAGATGGCGCGCCCGCGAGTCGGTGACGGCGATAATGCCGGTTTGCGGTGGCAGCGTCTGCAACCAGTCGGCGAGCCGGTTCTGAGCGTGTTGCCAGTTTTCCGGCGCGGTTTCCATGCCCTGATAGACCACCCCCTGATAGCGCTCCCGCATCACCAACTGACGAAACGCCTGTTCCCGCTCCTGCGCCCAGCGCTTGCCACCTGAAGCTGGCAAACCGTAGAAGGCAAAGCGATTGATGCCTTTCTCTTTGAGATGCATAAACGCCCGCTCCACCAGCGCGGCATTATCGGTGGCGATGTAATGCACCGGCGGATAATCCTCCTGCCGATGATAAGAGCCGCCAACACCGACGATCGGCACCGGCACATTCGACAGCAGGGTTTCGATTGAACGATCGTCGTAATCGGCGATTACGCCGTCGCCCAGCCACTCCCGAATGTTGTCGATGCGGCAGCGGAAGTCCTCCTCAATGAAAATGTCCCAGTCGGTTTGCGACGCCTGAAGATATTCCCCGACGCCCTCGACAACCTGACGGTCATACACCTTGTTCGCGTTAAACAACAAGGTAATGCGATAACGTTTATCATGCATGGTGGCGATTCCCTTAAAAGCTCAGCGCATTGCATAGCACGGCTGACAGGGGCATAAAAATGGTTTGCGCCACAATGTGATCCTCCACGCGATTACACCCGACGCCGCGTGGCGGTATCCATCCACACCGCCAGCAGCAGAATGGCGCCCTTAACGATGTACTGCCAGAAGGTTGGCACGTCCATCATGCTCATGCCGTTATCCAGCGAGGCCATGATAAACGCCCCCATCACCGCACCGGCTACCGAGCCAACCCCGCCGGCCAGGCTGGTTCCGCCAATCACACAGGCAGCGATGGCGTCGAGTTCCGCAATGTTACCGGCCGAAGGCGAACCGGCACCCAGTCGCGAACTGAGGATCAGACCCGCAATCGCCACCATCACGCCGTTAATCGCAAACACCGCCAGTTTAGTGCGCGCCACGTTAATCCCTGACAGCCGCGCCGCATCGATATTGCCGCCGATGGCGTATATACGACGGCCAAAAGCGGTCCGGGTCGCCATAAACATCCCGGCCAGCAGCAGCAAGGCGAGCAGTAATACCGGGGTCGGTACGCCGCGATAATCGTTCAGCAGCCAGATCGCACCCAGCACCAGAATCGCGGTAATCGCCTGACGCGCCACGGTACCGCTGGCCGGGCTCTGGGCCAGCCCAATCTGCTGACGGCGCAGGCGTAAACGCCATTGCCACAGCATAAACAGCGCCAGGCCGGCGAAACCAAAGCCGAAACCGACGCCGCCAGGCAGGTAGCTCTGGCCAATCTGCGACATGCCGGGAGAGATTGGCGCAACCGTGGTGCCGTCAGTAATTCCTACCAGGATGCCACGAAAGGCCAGCATGCCCGCCAGCGTCACGATAAATGACGGCACTTTGCGGTAGGCAACCCACCAGCCGTTCCAGGTCCCCAGCAACAGTCCCATCACCAGGGTGACCACAATGGTCAGCGGCAACGGCCAGCCCAGCCAGACGTCGAAAATCGCCGCGGCGCCGCCCAGTAATCCCATCATTGAACCGACCGACAGATCGATCTCCGCCGAGATAATCACAAAGACCATCCCCACCGCCAGAATGCCGGTAATCGCGGTCTGTCGCAGCAGATTGGAAACGTTACGCGGGCTGAGCCACGCGCCATCGGTGGTCCAGGTAAAGAACAGGGCAATCAGCACAATCGCTCCCAGCATCACCAGCACCTGGAGATTAGGCAGCGGGAATTTGCCGGGCGACGGCTTGCCCGGGGTTCCTGACAGGCCACTTTGGGTACTTTCACTCTTAAGCATAATGTTCACTCCGCAGGGCGGCTTCCATCACCTGCTCCTGAGTCAGGTTATCGTTGATCAAATCAGCTTTAATTTGTCCTTCATGCATCACCAGGATCCGGTCGCTCAGGCCCAGTACTTCCGGCAGCTCGGACGAAATCACAATCACCGCGATCCCCTGCTGCACCAGCGCATTGATCAGCAGATAGATCTCCTGACGTGCTCCAACATCAATGCCGCGCGTCGGCTCATCCAGAATCAGGATTTGCGGGTTAAGCAGCAGGCACCTGGCCAGAATCGCTTTCTGCTGATTGCCGCCGCTCAGCCGGCCAATCGGCAATTCAGAGGAGGAGGTCTTCACCCGCAGACGGGTAATCGCCGCGTTGATCGCCTGCTGTTCCTGCGCTTCATCAAGGGTGGAAAGCCGATGGCTGAACTGGTCCAGCGCCGCAAGGGTGATATTTTTTCCCACCGCCATCAGCGGCACGATGCCATCTTTTTTGCGGTCTTCCGGCACCATGGCGATGCCGTGCGCAATGGCGGCGTGGCAATCGGTGATCCTGACCGGCTTGCCGTTGATCCAGATATCGCCCTGCCAGCGTCCCGGCCAGACCCCGAACAGGCACTGTACGGTTTCGGTTCTGCCCGCCCCGACCAGTCCGGCGATGCCGAGAATTTCTCCGCGCTTCAGGCTGAAAGAGACGTTGTTGACGCGGCGGATATGCCGGTTAACCGGATGCCACGCCGTGAGGTTCTCTACTTTCAGCACCGTGTCGCCAATCTGATGCGGCGCATGGGGATAGAGCGCAGTCAGCTCGCGTCCGACCATCATGGTAATGATGTCATCTTCACTCAGGCCGGTTGCCGTCCGGGTGGCGATATGCTGGCCGTCGCGAATCACGCAGATAGTATCGGAGATCGCTTTGACCTCGTTCAGCTTGTGGGAGATGTAGATGCAGGCGATGCCGTGTTCACGCAGGTTACGGATGATGCCGAGCAGCACCTCCGTCTCCTGTTCGGTCAGTGAGGAGGTCGGCTCATCCAGGATCAGCAACCGCACCTGCTTGTTAAGCGCGCGCGCGATCTCCACCAGCTGCTGCTGACCGAGGCCCAAATCGCCGACCCGCGCGGCGGGAGAGACGTTCAGCCCGACCCGGGCCAGCAGTTGCTGGCAGCGCAGCGTCATGGTTTCATCATCAACCATGCCGAAACGCCCCAGCTCGGCACCGAGGAAAATGTTCTCCATCACCGTCAGTTGCCGCACCAGTGCCAGCTCCTGATGGATGATCACAATCCCTTTGCGCTCGGTATCACGAATGGTCTGCGCCTCTATTTTGTCGCCGGCAAAGTAAATCTGGCCGTCAAAATCACCGTGCGGATAGAGCCCGCAGAGGATTTTCATCAGGGTCGATTTACCTGAGCCATTTTCGCCACACAGCGACATCACTTCGCCCGCATCCAGCTGCAGGCTGACATCATTCAGCGCTTTCACCGCGCCGAAACGCTTGGTGATATTGTTCATTTCCAGCAGCATCGACTGTTCTCCCTCACGCCAGGCGCGGTCAGAGTTCGCTCTGTTTGTGGAAACCGTCTTTCACCACGGTGCTTTCGATATTGTCTTTGTTAACCTGAATTGGGGTCAGCAGCCGCGACGGAACCTCTTTAAGTCCGTTGTTCAGCGTGCTGTTACTGGCCGGCTTTTTGCCATCGCCCAGCTCGACTGCGATTTTTGCCGCCTCGGTGGCGAGTTCAGTGATCGGCTTGTATACCGTCATGGTCTGGGTGCCGGCTTTAATCCGTTTGATGGCGGCCAGGTCAGCATCCTGACCGGAGATCGCCACTTTGCCGGCCAGTCCCTGGGCGCTCAGCGCCTGAATCGCTCCACCGGCGGTGGCATCATTAGACGCCACGACCGCATCAATGTGGTTACCGTTGGCGGTCAGCGCATTTTCCATAATTTTCAGCGCGTTTTCCGGCAGCCAGGCATCGACCCACTGATCGCCGACAATTTTAATACTGCCGTTATCGATAAAGGGTTTTAATACTTTCATCTGGCCGGCGCGGAACAGGCGGGCATTATTATCTACCGGGGAACCGCCCATTAAAAAGTAGTTGCCCTTAGGCACCTGTTTCACAATGCTTTCGGCCTGCAATTCACCCACTTTTTCATTATCAAACGAGATATAAAAATCGATATCGGCGTTATTTATCAACCGGTCGTAGGCCAGCACTTTAATCCCTTCGCGTTTCGCTTCGGCGACCACGTTACTCAGCACCTGGCCGTTATAGGGAATAATCACCAGCACATCGACACCGCGGTTGATCATATTTTCAATCTGCGACATCTGGGTTTCTTCATTGCCGTTTGCCGACTGGACAAACACCTGCGCACCCAGCGATTCCGCCTGTTTCACGAAAATATCGCGGTCTTTTTGCCAGCGCTCCAGACGTAAATCATCAATTGCCATGCCGATCTTCACTTCTTTGGCCACGCTGGTCTGGCTGAACAGAGCCAGCGCAGCGCAGACGGCTAACAGCGCATGTTTCATCTTCATTGCGTTTATCCTGTAGGTTGAGGCTATTGTCGTTGCAGGCCCATGAACCAGGCGGATGAATTGTTGCTCTGATTTTCCTATTACATCAATTACTGATTTTTATCCGGCTATTACGTTTTTTGGTTTATTTCTTTTTTTATGAGCGCGATCGATATTTCATCTTTTTCAGAATGGGCAATAAATTCGGCAATAACCGCGCTAAGGGGAGCTTTATTTTGCGAGCCAGCGCACAAATAATAATTATCTGATACGCAGTGTGAAATATCGTAATTGAGCCGCGTCGACAGCCAATATCAAATATCGCTTCAATGCAGACCATTCAGGTCCCGATGCTAAGGAGCAAACCATGCACGCTTATTTCGATCAGATCGATCGCGTCCGTTACGAAGGCACCAAATCGACTCAGCCTCTCGCGTTTCGTCATTACAATCCTGACGAGGTGATCCTCGGCAAGACCATGGCGGAGCATCTGCGCTTCGCGGCCTGTTACTGGCATACCTTCTGCTGGAACGGAGCGGATATGTTTGGCGTCGGTGCGTTTGATCGCCCGTGGCAAAAAAACGGTGATGCGCTGCAGCTGGCGAAGCAAAAAGCGGACGTCGCCTTTGAGTTCTTTCACAAGCTGAACGTGCCTTATTACTGCTTTCATGATGTGGATGTTTCGCCGGAAGGCGATTCGCTGCGCAGCTATCAGGACAATTTTGCCATCATGACCGATAAGCTGCTGGAGAAGCAGCAGGAGACCGGGGTGAAGCTGCTGTGGGGCACGGCGAACTGCTTTACCCATCCGCGCTACGGCGCAGGCGCGGCGACCAATCCCGATCCGGCAGTCTTCGCCTGGGCCGCGACTCAGGTATGCAGCGCCATGCAGGCCACTAAAACCCTCGGCGGTGAAAACTACGTACTGTGGGGCGGCCGCGAAGGGTACGAAACCCTGCTGAATACCGATCTGCGCCAGGAGCGCGAACAGATTGGCCGCTTTATGCAGATGGTGGTTGAGCACAAACACAAAATCGGTTTCCAGGGCACACTGCTGATTGAGCCGAAGCCGCAGGAGCCGACCAAGCATCAGTACGACTACGACGTCGCCACGGTGTATGGCTTCCTCAAACAGTTCGGTCTGGAGAAAGAGATCAAAGTGAACGTCGAGGCCAACCACGCCACGCTGGCCGGTCACTCTTTCCACCATGAAATTGCTACCGCCATTGCGCTGGGCATTTTCGGCTCGGTCGATGCCAACCGCGGCGACGCGCAGTGTGGCTGGGATACCGATCAGTTCCCGGTCAGCGTGGAGGAGAATGCGCTGGTGATGTATGAGATCCTCAAGGCGGGCGGCTTTACCACCGGCGGCTTAAACTTTGATGCCAAAGTGCGTCGCCAGAGCACCGACAAATACGATCTGTTCTACGGCCATATCGGCGCAATGGATACCATGGCGCTGGCGCTGAAAGTCGCGGCCCGGATGATCGACGACGGCGAGCTGGATAAGCGCGTGGCACAGCGTTACAGCGGCTGGAATGGTGAGTTCGGCCAGCAAATTTTAAAAGGCGAGTTTTCACTGGCCTCGCTGGCGGCGCATGCTCAGCAACAGCAGCTGAATCCGCAGCATCAGAGCGGACGCCAGGAGCAGCTGGAAAACCTGGTGAATCACTATCTTTTTGATTTCTAAACATTCAGGAGCAGAAGATGTTTATCGGGATCGATTTAGGCACCTCTGGCGTCAAAGTGGTACTGGTGGATGCCGCCGGCCAGGTGCGGGCGACAGAAACAGCGCCACTGCAGGTTTCACGTCCACAGCCGCTGTGGAGCGAACAGGATCCCGAGAGCTGGTGGCAGGCGCTGGACCACGCCATGCAGGCGCTGAGCGGGCAGCACGATCTGCACGCCGTTGCGGCGATCGGGCTGAGCGGCCAGATGCATGGCGCGACTCTGCTGGACAGCGCCGGCCGCGTTCTGCGTCCGGCGATACTGTGGAATGATGGGCGTAGTGAGGCGCAGTGCCGTGAGTTGGAGCAGAAGGTGCCGGACGCCCGGGCGATCACCGGCAACCTGATGATGCCCGGTTTCACCGCGCCCAAGCTGCTGTGGGTGCAGCAACACCAACCAGCCATTTTCAGTCAGATCGCGAAGGTGCTGTTGCCAAAAGATTACCTGCGCTGGCGGATGAGCGGTGACTTCGCCACCGATCTGTCAGATGCGGCAGGCACGCTGTGGCTGGACGTGGCGCGGCGAGACTGGAGCGATGAGATGCTGCGCGCCTGCGATCTCAGCCGTGAGCAGATGCCACAACTGTATGAGGGCAATGCCATAACCGGCACGCTGGATGCTGCCCTGGCGGCGCGCTGGAAAATGAATCCGGTGCCGCTGGCGGCGGGCGGTGGCGATAATGCGGCGGGCGCGGTCGGCGTTGGCATGACTGAGCCGGGTCAGGGCATGCTCTCACTGGGCACCTCCGGCGTCTACTTTGTGGTCAGCGAGGGCTATCTGAGTAATCCTCAGCGCGCCGTTCACAGTTTCTGTCATGCCTTACCGCAGCGCTGGCATCTGATGTCGGTGATGCTCAGCGCCGCTTCCTGCCTCGACTGGGCGGCTGAACTGACCGGCTGTCACGATGTACCGGCACTGCTGGATGAGGCGGCGCGGGCGCGCGATGACGTGCCGCCGCTGTGGTTTTTACCCTATCTCTCCGGCGAACGCACGCCGTACAACAATCCCAACGCCAGAGGCGCTTTCTTTGGCTTTACCCACCAGCATGGTCGTCCGGAACTGGCGCGGGCGGTGCTGGAAGGCGTGGGATTTGCGCTGGCGCAGGGGATGGATGTGCTGCATGAATGCGGCGTGCAGCCAAAAAGTATTATGTTGATCGGGGGCGGCGCACGCAGTGCGATGTGGCGACAGATGCTGGCGGACATCAGCGGTCAGACGCTCGATTACTGCCACGGTGGCGAGGTCGGACCGGCACTCGGCGCGGCCAGACTGGCGCAGCTGGCGCTGGATGAGCAGGCAGCCGCACCGACGCTTACCCTGGTGCAACGCCACCAGCCGGACAGCGCGCGCATGGCGTATTATCAGCCGCTGCGGCAGACCTTTGCCGCGCTGTATCAGCAGCTGCTGCCGTTAATGAACTAAACCCGACGCGCTGGCCGGTAACCGCCGTGGCGGCGCGTTTCGCTTATTCGTTTGCCGACCGGTAAAGCGTCTGCCAGGAGGGATATTTTCATCCCGGCAGACCCGCGCCCTTGCTTCAGCCAATCGCGCCCAGCGTGTCATCCTGACTGTGCTTTTTCGGCAGCAGGAACAGGGTGGCCACAATATCCAGCAGATAGATCAGCGCCAGTAAGGTAATCGCCGCCGCAAAGGAGAACTGGCTCGCCAGCAGGCCAATCACCACCGGGCCGAAGCCGCCGACGCCACGCCCAAGGTTAAACAGGACGTTTTGCGCCGTGGCCCGCACCTGTGGCGGGAAGGTATCGGAGATCAGCGCGCCGTAGCCACCAATCATCCCGTTAACGAACATTCCCATAATCGCCCCGGTAACCAGCATGATGCCGGGATCGCGAAGTTGAGCATAAATCACCACCATCACCACTGCACCAAACTGATAGAGCAGGAAAATCTTCCAGCGCGCAAAGCGATCGGCCAGCACACCAAACAGCCAGATACCGAAGGTCATACCGACCACCGTTACCGCCGTCCACAGGCCCGATTTGGTCAGGCTGAAACCGAAGCTGGAAGAGAGGTAGCTCGGCATCCAGATCATCAGGCCGTAGTAGCCAAAATTCTGTACCGAACAGAGGATGAAAATGCCGAGGCTGGCTTTTGCGGTGGCGCGATCGCGGACCAGCAGCTTAAGGCGCGCCGGGAAAGAGAGCGAGGGAACGTTTTTGACCTGTCGGCGATAGGCCTCCGGTTCACCCATGCTGCGACGGATCACAAACGAGACCAGCGCGGGTAATAAACCGACCAGAAACATGCCGCGCCAGCCGATCACGCTCAGCAGCGGCGGCGTGATAAAGGCCGCCAGCAATACGCCGAGCTGCCAGCCGATACCGACCCACGCCGAGGCGCGGTTGCGCTTCTCTGCTGGCCAGGCTTCGGCGATCAGCGCCATACCGATGCCGAACTCGCCGCCCAGCCCGACGCCCGCCAGCGTACGCCAGGCCAGCAGATCCCAGTAGCCCTGCGCCACGGCGCACAGGCCGGTAAACACCGAGAACACCAGGATAGTGACGGTCAGCATGCGAATACGGCCAAAGCGATCGCTGAGATGGCCAAACACAATACCGCCGATCACCGCGCCAATCAGCGTCCAGGTGACCAGCGATCCCGCCTGCGACGGATTGAGCGCCAGCGAGACGCTGATCGCCGGCAGCATAAAACCAAGGATCAGCAGATCAAATCCATCCATCGCATAACCGCTGACGGCGGCCAGCATCGCTTTACCGGGCGTAACGCCGGGTTTACCCTGGGGAGAAGGAGACATTATTCAGCACCTCAGAAGGAAAAGTGCCGCAAGTATAAAGAGTGTTGCCGGGGGGACCAATCGAAAACGCCGAACCGTACGCCAGCACGGCGTACGGTTGCGGTCACTCAGGAAGGCTTGTTGCTGCCATCATCGCCTGACAGCAGTTCGTCGAGCCGGTCACCGCCAACGTGGCGGAAATCCTGACCTTTGACGAAATAGAAGATGATTTCACAGATGTTCTGGCAGCGGTCGCCGATGCGCTCAATCGCCCGGGCGCAGAACAACGCCGTCAGCACGCTGGGAATGGTACGCGGATCTTCCATCATGTAGGTCATCAGCTGACGCACGATGCCCTCGTACTCTTTATCCACCTTTTTGTCTTCACGGTAGATAGTGATCGCTTCGTTGAGGTCCATGCGCGCAAAGGCGTCCAGCACATCATGCAGCATCTGCACGGTATGGCGCCCCAGCGACTCAAGGCTGACCAGCAGCGGCAGATGTTGCTGGCCGAACTTCTCCAGCGCGGTGCGGCTGATCTTCTCCGCTACGTCACCAATCCGTTCCAGCTCAGAAATGGTTTTGATGATCGCCATCACCAGCCGCAAATCGATAGCGGTTGGCTGACGTTTGGCGATGATGCGCACGCAGGCCTCATCAATCTCCACCTCCATCATGTTGACCTTCTGGTCGCCGTCGATCACCCGCTGCGCCAGTTCACCGTCGAGGTTATGCATCGCGGTGATGGCGTCGGTCAGCTGCTGCTCGACCATGCCACCCATGATCATCACCTGGGTGCGAATGTGCTCCAGCTCGGCGTTGAACTGACCGGAGATATGTTTGTTCAGATTCAGATTATCCATGGCGATCTCCTGTCAAATCAGCCGTAACGGCCGGTAATGTAGTCTTCAGTTTGCTTCTGTGCCGGCTTGGTGAACAGCGTGTCGGTATCGCTGAATTCAATCAGTTCGCCCAGATACATAAATGCGGTGTGGTCGGAACAGCGTGCGGCCTGCTGCATGTTGTGCGTCACGATCACCACGGTGTAATCCTGCTTCAGTTCGGTAATCAGCTCTTCGATACGCCCGGTTGAGATCGGGTCGAGCGCCGAACAGGGTTCATCCAGCAACAGCACTTCCGGGCGAATCGCGATGCCGCGGGCGATGCACAGACGCTGCTGCTGACCACCGGAGAGACTGTAACCGCTCTGATGCAACTTGTCTTTGGTTTCATTCCACAGCGCGGCTTTGGTCAGCGCCCACTGAACACGTTCATCCATATCGGCACGCGACAGCTTCTCAAACAGGCGAACACCGAAGGCGATGTTGTCATAAATCGACATCGGAAACGGCGTCGGCTTCTGAAACACCATGCCAACCCGGGCGCGCAGCAGCGCGATATCCTGTTGCGCCGCCAGAATGTTGTCGCCGTCCAGCAGGATATCGCCTTCAGCCCGCTGATCCGGATAGAGCGAGTACATTTTATTGAAGGTACGCAGCAGGGTCGATTTACCACAGCCGGATGGCCCGATAAACGCGGTAACCTGATTTTTGGCGATATCCAGATTGATATTCTTTAACGCATGAAACTTACCGTAATAGAAGTTCAGATTACGGACCTGAATTTTATCGGCTGATGCAGTCGCGATACTCATTGCTCGTCTCTCTTATACGGCGCCGCGCAGGGCAGCGCCGGAAGTTAACCGTGTTTACCTTTGGCAAAAATCACCCGCGCGACGATATTCAGCAGCAGCACGCACAAGGTAATAATCAGTACACCCGCCCAGGCCAGGCTCTGCCATTCGGCGAACGGGCTCATGGCGAACTTAAAGATGGTGACCGGCAGATTCGCCAGCGGCTGCATCATGTCGGTACTCCAGAACTGGTTCGACAGCGCAGTAAACAGCAGCGGTGCGGTCTCGCCAGCGATGCGGGCAATCGCCAGCAATACCCCGGTGATAATGCCGGAGACCGACGCCTTCAGGGTGATGGCGGAGATCATCTTCCACTTCGGCGTGCCCAGCGCGTAAGCCGCTTCACGCATGCTGTCCGGCACCAGCCGCAGCATGTTCTCGGTGGTACGGATCACGATCGGCACCTGCAACAGCGCCAGCGCAATCACCCCGGCCCAGCCGGAAAAGTGCTGCATCTGTGACACCACAATGGTGTAGACAAACAGTCCGACCACAATCGACGGTGCCGACAGCAGAATGTCGTTAATAAAGCGGATCACCTCCGCCAGAAACGATTTACGGCCATATTCCGCCAGATAGATACCGGCCATGATGCCCAGTGGCGTGCCGAAGAAGGTCGACCAGAAAATCAGTAATCCGCTGCCCGCTAAGGCGTTCGCCAGACCGCCGCCGGCGGTGTTCGGTGGCGGCGTTGATTCGGTGAACAGCGACCACGATAGGCCATCAAGGCCGCGTGATACGGTGGTGAACAGGATCCACACCAGCCAGAACAGACCAAATGCCATGGTCAGCAGCGACAGCGTCAGCGCTATCTTGTTTTTGGTGCTGCGCCAGGACTGCATCTTACGACGGGACGCGTCCAGTTCGGCGCGCGCCTGAACTTCAATGGTGGTCATGATCGCGCTCCTTCACTTTTCGCCAGCCGCATAATCATCAGTTTTGAAATCGCCAGCACGATAAAGGTAATCACAAACAGGATCAGGCCCAGCTCCATTAACGCCGCCACATGCACGCCGGACTCCGCTTCAGCGAACTCATTGGCGAGGGCGGAGGTGATGCTGTTGCCCGGCATAAACAGCGACGGGCTGTCGAGCTGGTAGGTGTTACCGATGATAAAGGTCACCGCCATGGTTTCACCCAGTGCGCGGCCCAGCCCCAGCATCACGCCACCAATCACGCCGTTTTTAGTGAACGGCAGCACGATGCGCCAGATCACTTCCCAGGTGGTGCAGCCGATGCCGTAGGCCGACTCTTTCATCATCACCGGCGTCTGCTCAAACACATCGCGCATCACGGAGGCGATGTAGGGGATGATCATGATCGCCAGAATCACGCCAGCGGCCAGAATACCGATACCGAATGCCGGGCCGGAGAACAGCTCACCGACAATCGGAATGCCTGACATCACGTCGTTGACCGGCGTCTGGAAATATTCAGCAAACAGCGGCGCAAACACGAACAGGCCCCACATGCCGTAGACAATGCTGGGGATGGCGGCCAGCAGCTCAATGGCGGTACCCAGCGGGCGACGCAGCCAGCCTGGCGCGAGTTCGGTCAGGAACAGCGCGATACCAAAACTGACTGGCACGGCAATAATCAGCGCGATGATAGAGGTGACGAGGGTGCCGTAAATCGGTACCAGCGCACCAAATTGTTCGTTGGGGGCATCCCAGGTTTTGGTCCACAAAAAGGAGAAACCAAACTTCTGAATGCTTGGCCACGAGGAGATGATCAGGGAGACGATAATGCCGCCCATCAGCAACAGGACGATCAGTGCGGCAAGCTTGACCAGCGCACCAAATATTCTGTCACCTTGCTTGCCTGGGGCTTTGAATGCCGGCTTGGTTGCAGCCATAGAAGTCTCAGTCTTCAGGAGTTAACAGGGCGGCAGTACGCCGCCCGTTGGGTCTGACCGAACCGGAGTCCGGCCAGGGTCGGTCAATTACTGATAAAGCGCCTTACCAGAACTGTCTTTGATATTGGCTTTCCAGGCAGCGCGAATCTGCTCGGTCACGCTTTCAGGCAGGGCGGCATAATCCAGCGCGGTGGCGGTTTTGCTGCCGTTTTTGTACGCCCAGTCAAAGAACTTCAGCACTTCGCTGCCTTTGGCCGCATTAGCCTGATCTTTGTAAACCAGGATAAAGGTGGTGGAAGAGATAGGCCAGGCATCCGCACCTTTCTGGAAGGTCAGGTCCTGAGCGAAAGATTTGCTCCAGTCTGCGCCTTTCGCCGCGTTGCTGAAGCTGGTTTCGCTCGGTGCGACCGGCTTGCCATCAGCGTCCATCAGTTTGGTGTAGGTCAGGTTGTTCTGTTTGGCGTAGGCATATTCCACATAGCCGATTGAACCCGGCAGACGCTGGACAAACGCGGCCACGCCGTCGTTGCCTTTGCCACCCAGACCGACCGGCCAGTTTACGGTGTTGCCTTTACCAATTTTGCTGTTCCACGCCTCATTCACTTTCGCCAGGTAGCTGGTGAAAACGAATGAGGTACCTGAACCATCAGCGCGGCGCACCACGTTGATATTCGTCTCTGGCAGTTTTACGCCTGGATTGAGTTTAGCGATCGCCGGATCGTTCCACTTTTTGATGGTGCCGAGGTAGATGTCGCCGACGGTTTTACCGTCCAGCGTCAGTTCACCTGATTTGATGCCCGGCAGGTTAACCGCCAGCACCACGCCGCCGATCACCGTCGGGAACTGGAACAGGCCATTTTTCTGCAAATCTTCATCTTTCATTGGCGCATCGGACGCACCGAAATCGACGGTTTTGGCGATGATTTGTTTCACGCCGCCAGATGAACCGATGCCCTGGTAGTTAACTTTGCTACCGGTGGCTTGCTGATACTCTGCTGCCCACTTGGCATAAACCGGCGCCGGGAACGTCCCGCCTGCGCCCGTCAGATCGGTGGCCGCAAAAGCAGATACCGCGCTGACTGCAAAGGTGGCGGCGAGGATTCGGGCTACGGTGCTACGCATCAGTGTCATGTTCCCTCCAGGGGAGAAAATTCAGGCTCGGGGCCGTTTTAGTAAGAGTCAGTGATTGCTGCAGGAGGGAAAATAGGACAGTTTGATGACAATGAAATGTACGAAATATGACAGTTATATGACAGTGGGCAAAAATGAAGCGGGCCCGCGACCGGGCCCACTTTGTTATTCTACGGTAACCGATTTCGCCAGGTTACGCGGCTGATCGACGTCGGTGCCTTTGATCAGCGCGACGTGATACGACAGTAGCTGCAACGGCACGGTATAGAAGATCGGCGCAATCACCTCTTCCACGTGGGGCAGCGGGATAATCTTCATCCCGTCACTGTCGCTGAAGCCGGCATCCTGATCGGCAAACACATACAGCAGACCGCCGCGTGCCCGCACCTCTTCGATGTTGGATTTAAGCTTCTCCAGCAGTTCGTTGTTGGGTGCCACCACGATCACCGGCATATCGGCATCAATCAGCGCCAGCGGGCCGTGCTTCAGCTCGCCCGCCGCATAGGCTTCGGCGTGAATGTAGGAGATCTCCTTCAGCTTCAGCGCGCCTTCCATGGCGATCGGGTACTGATCGCCACGGCCGAGGAACAGCGCATGATGCTTATCCGAGAAGCCCTCTGCCAGATTTTCAATCAGCTTATCCTGCGCCAGCATCTGTTCGATCCGGCTGGGCAGCGCCTGCAGCGCGTGGACAATCTCATGCTCGGTTTCCGCCGCCATGCCTTTCAGCCGGCCCAGCTTCGCCACCAGCATCAGTAACACTGCCAGCTGCGTGGTAAAGGCTTTGGTCGAGGCAACACCGATTTCGGTGCCCGCTTTGGTCATCAGCGCCAGATCAGATTCCCGCACCAGCGACGAACCGGCCACGTTACACACCGCCAGGGAACCGAGATAGCCCAGCTCTTTGGAGAGACGCAGTGCTGCCAGGGTGTCGGCCGTTTCGCCCGATTGCGATAAGGTGATCAGCAGGCTGTTTTTCCGCACTGCCGACTTGCGGTAGCGAAACTCAGAGGCAATCTCGACATCGCACGGGATGTTTGCCAGCGACTCAAACCAGTAGCGTGACACCATGCCGGAGTTATACGAGGTGCCGCAGGCGATAATCTGGATATGCTCCACCTGCGCCAGCAGCGCTTCTGCACCTGCGCCCAGCTCGCTGAGATCGACCTGGCCGTGACTGAAACGGCCACTCAGAGTGCTTTTCAGCGCCATCGGCTGCTCGTAGATCTCTTTCTGCATGTAATGGCGGTAGATGCCTTTGTCACCGGCATCATACTGCAGGGTCGATTCGATCTCTGCGCGCGTCACCGGTTTACCGGTACGATCAACGATGGTCACATCGCGACGGCTGATTTCCGCGATATCACCCTCTTCCAGATAGATGAACCGACGCGTCACCGGCAGCAGCGCCAGCTGATCGGAGGCAATAAAGTTCTCGCCCACGCCACGACCGATCACCAGCGGGCTGCCGGAGCGTGCCGCCACCAGCAGCGACGGATCGCGGCTGTCCATGATTACCATGCCATAGGCACCGCGCAGTTGCGGGATGACGCGCAGCACCACTTCACGCAGCGTTCCGCCCTGTTTCTGCTCCCAGTGAACCAGGTGCGCCACCACTTCGGTGTCGGTTTCAGAGGCAAAAACGTAGCCACGCTCGATCATCGCAGCGCGTAGCGGCTCATGGTTTTCAATGATGCCGTTGTGCACGATAACGATGTGCTCAGAAACGTGCGGATGCGCATTGGCTTCCGACGGCTCGCCGTGCGTTGCCCAACGCGTATGGGCAATACCGGTGCCGCCAATCAGCGGCTGCTGTTCGGCTGCATCGGCCAGCTTCTGCACTTTCCCTAAACGTCGCAGGCGCGTTACGTGCCCCTGACGATCGACCACGGCCAGACCGGCCGAATCATATCCGCGATACTCAAGACGACGCAGGCCTTCCAGCAGAATTTCTGCGATATCGCGTTGTGCTACTGCACCAACAATTCCACACATAATGATGTTTTCCTGACTACATGGCTGTTCGCCACTTTCGTTGTCATGCGACCTGATATCCGGCTTTGCCGGTTCCCCGAGCCTTGTAGAGAGTGGGGATTATAGTTTTGGCACTGCATCGGCCCGCTTCATGCGGGCCGTTAAAAATTATTTTTTCTTCTGTGGGCGCTGCCAGTCCGCTTTGTGATTCTGCTCTTTGCGGTTGTAGACCAGTCCCGCTTCGGTGACATCTTTCATAATGGTGGTGCCCGCCGCAATGGTAGCACCTGCAGCCACGCTGACCGGCGCCACCAGCTGGGTGTCCGAGCCGACAAACACGTTATCGCCAATCACGGTTTTTGATTTATTCGCGCCATCATAGTTACAGGTGATGGTGCCGGCCCCGATGTTGACGTTAGCGCCGATCTCCGCGTCGCCCAGATAGGAGAGGTGACCCGCTTTCGAACCTTCGCCCAGACGGGCTTTTTTCATCTCAACGAAGTTACCGACATGGGCGGCGTGCGCCAGTTCACTGCCGGGACGCAGACGGGCAAAGGGTCCGACGGTACAGGCGCTGGCCAGATTCGCATCCTCGATCACCGAATAAGGGCTGATGTCGCAATCGTCGCCGATCACGCTGTTTTTGATGATACAGCCGGCGCCGATTTTTACCCGATCGCCCAGTGTTACCTGACCTTCAATGATGACGTTGGTGTCGATTTCCACATCCCGGCCGTGGGTCAGAGTGCCGCGCAGGTCAAAGCGGGCCGGATCGCGCAGCATTACGCCCGCCAGCAGCAGGCGCTCAGCCTGTTCAGTCTGATAAGTGCGTTCCAGCGTTGCCAGCTGCAGACGATTATTCACGCCATCGGTCTCACTGATGCGCGTCGGATGAACCGCCTCAATCAGCCGGCCTTCCTGATGCGCCAGCGCGATGATATCGGTGATGTAGTATTCACCCTGCGCGTTGTTGTTGGTGAGCTGCGCCAGCCAGCGTTTCAGATCGCCACCGTTGGCGATCAGGATACCGGTGTTGATTTCAGTGATTTGCAGCTGCTCTGGCGTGGCATCTTTCTGCTCGACGATGCCGACAATGGTGCCGTTCTCACGCACGATGCGGCCATAGCCGGTCGGGTTCTCCAGTACCACGGTGAGCAGGCCGATGCCGCCCTGCGGTTTGGCCTCACGCAGGCGCTGTAACGTCGCCTCAGCGATCAGCGGTACGTCGCCGTAGAGCATCAGAATGTCTTCATCGTCAGCGAAGCAGGGCGCGGCCTGCTGCATGGCGTGGCCGGTGCCGAGCTGCTCGGCCTGCAGCACCCAGTTGAGGGCGCTGTCGGTGAGGGTGGCTTTAAGACGATCGCCGCCGTGACCATAAACCAGATGCACCTGCTGCGCGCCCAGTCCTTTGGCCGCGTCAATCACATGCTGCACCATCGGTTTACCTGCCAGCGTATGCAGAACTTTTGGCAGATCGGAATACATACGGGTGCCCTTGCCAGCGGCAAGGATCACCACACTCATCGCACTGTTAGACATATCTATCCTGAGTGAATTTTTACGGGTGAAAGTAAAACGGTTTGAGGGTGAGATTACTACATTTTTCTCAGGCCGAAATTAGGCGGGAGGGCGCAGATGACCCGACAGACAAAAAAAATGCCAGCCCGAAGGGCTGGCATTTCGTGACGCATAAAGCTGGATTACATCGCTTTTTTGGTCAGTTCGATCACGCGCAGTTTAGCAATGGCTTTCGCCAGCTCGGCAGAGGCCTGAGCATAGTCCACGTCACCGTGGCTGCTGTTCATGTGCTCTTCTGCTTTGCGTTTCGCTTCCAGGGCGCGGGCTTCGTCCAGATCGGTACCGCGGATAGCGGTATCGGCCAGAACGGTGGTGCTGCCCGGCTGCACTTCCAGCACGCCGCCAGAGAGGTAAATAAACTCCTCTTCGCCGTGCTGTTTCACGATACGGATCATTCCAGGCTTAATGGCAGTCAGCAGCGGCGCATGGCCAGGGAAAATCCCTAACTCACCTTCGCTACCTGACACCTGAATTTTCTGTACCAGACCAGAGAACAACTGATTCTCTGCGCTGACCACATCCAGGTGATAAGTCATAGCCATAATCTTCCTCCCGGGAACCGTTATTACAGTTTCTTCGCTTTTTCCACGGCTTCTTCGATGGCACCAACCATGTAGAAGGCCTGCTCTGGCAGGTGGTCAAACTCACCTTCCATGATGCCTTTAAAGCCACGGATAGTGTCTTTCAGCGTAACGTACTTGCCCGGAGAACCGGTGAAGACTTCCGCAACGAAGAACGGCTGAGACAGGAAGCGCTGAATCTTACGCGCACGTGCCACCAGCAGTTTATCTTCTTCAGACAGCTCGTCCATACCGAGGATGGCGATGATGTCTTTCAGCTCCTGGTAACGCTGCAGCAGTGACTGAACGCCACGCGCTACGTCGTAGTGCTCCTGACCCACAACCAGTGGATCCAGCTGACGGCTGGTAGAATCCAGCGGGTCAACAGCCGGGTAGATACCCAGAGAGGCGATCTGACGGCTCAGCGTTACCGTTGAGTCTAAGTGCGCAAAGGTGGTTGCTGGTGACGGGTCAGTCAGGTCATCCGCAGGGACGTAAACGGCCTGTACGGAGGTGATTGAACCAGTCTTGGTGGAGGTAATACGCTCCTGCAACACACCCATCTCTTCGGCCAGCGTTGGCTGGTAACCTACCGCAGATGGCATACGACCCAGCAGTGCAGAAACTTCGGTACCGGCCAGGGTATAACGGTAGATGTTATCGATGAACAGCAGAACGTCACGGCCTTCATCACGGAATTTTTCCGCCATGGTCAGACCGGTCAGTGCCACGCGCAGACGGTTACCCGGCGGCTCGTTCATCTGGCCATACACCAGGGCAACTTTGTCGATAACGTTGGAGTCGGTCATTTCGTGGTAGAAGTCGTTACCCTCACGAGTACGCTCACCCACACCGGCAAACACTGAGTAACCTGAGTGTTCAGCCGCGATGTTACGGATCAGTTCCATCATGTTGACGGTTTTACCTACACCCGCACCACCGAACAGACCCACTTTACCGCCCTTGGCGAACGGACACATCAGGTCGATAACCTTGATGCCGGTTTCCAGCAGTTCCTGCGAGTTAGACTGATCTTCATAAGAAGGTGCCGCGCGGTGAATAGAGGCGATCTCTACTGCGCTGCCATCTTCTTCTTTCAGCTCGCCTTTCATGTCGATTGGCTCGCCGAGAACGTTCATGATACGGCCCAGGGTCGCTTTACCGACCGGAACCTGAATCGGTTTCTGCAGGTCGTTGACGCTCAGACCACGCTTCAGGCCGTCAGACGTACCCATTGCAATGGTACGGACCACGCCGCCGCCCAGCTGCTGCTGAACTTCCAGCACCAGACGCGCATCACCATTCATAACCTCGAGGGCACTGTACACTTGCGGTACCGCGTCCTGAGGGAATTCGACGTCAACAACGGCGCCGATAATCTGGACAATCTTTCCAGTTGCCATCTTGAATCCTCTACCTAATTCCAAACCTGGTTAAACCGCGGAGGCCCCCGAGACGATCTCGGTAAGTTCCTGGGTGATGCTGGCCTGACGAGCTTTGTTGTACACCAACTGCAGCTCTTTGATCAGATTTCCGCCGTTATCGGTTGCGGCTTTCATCGCTACCATACGTGCGGCCTGCTCACTGGCCAGATTTTCCACCACACCCTGATAAACCTGCGATTCGACGTAACGACGCAGCAGGGTATCCAGCAGCGCTTTCGGATCGGGTTCGTACAGGTAATCCCAGGTCTTCGCCTTCATCTCTTCTTCACCTTCCGCTGGCGGTAACGGCAGCAGTTGGGTAATGGTCGGAGTCTGAGACATGGTGTTATTGAACTTGTTACTGACGATCATCAGTTTGTCGATGCGGCCTTCATCATAAGCCTGCAACATCACTTTTACCGGGCCAATCAGGTCAGACAGGGTCGGTTTATCGCCCATGCCGCTGACTTGCGCCACGATGTTGCCACCAACAGAACTGAAGAATGACGCCCCTTTAGAACCGATAATCGACAGATCGCTCTGCACGCCTTTATCGGACCAGGACTTCATATCTGCCAGTACTTTCTTGAACAGGTTAATGTTCAAACCACCACAAAGCCCGCGGTCAGTTGAAACGACCAGGTAGCCGACGCGCTTAACGTCGCGCTCTTGCAGGTAAGGGTGCTTGTATTCCAGATTACCCAACGCAAGGTGACCAATCACTTTGCGCATGGTGTCTGCATACGGACGGCTGGCCGCCATGCGTTCCTGCGTTTTACGCATCTTGGAGGCGGCGACCATTTCCATCGCTTTGGTGATCTTCTGCGTGTTTTTCACGCTTCCGATCTTGCTTCGTATCTCTTTTGCGCCGGCCATTAGCTTCTCCTCAAAGCCTTGCGGCCTGCCTTTTCAGACAAGCCGCCAGACATTACCAGGACTGGGTTGCTTTAAACGTATCGATCAGGCCTTTCAGCTTGGCTTCGATATCGTTGTTGTAGTTACCCGACTGGTTGATTTCAGCCATCAGCTCGGCGTGATCGCGATCCGCGAAGGCCAGCAGTGCAGCTTCAAAGCTGCCAATTTTTGCCAGCTCAACGTCGTTCAGATAGCCACGCTCGGCCGCGAACAGAACCAGACCCTGCTGCGCGACTGACATCGGCGCATACTGTTTCTGCTTCAGCAGCTCGGTGACTTTCTGACCGTGGCTCAGCTGTTTACGGGTTGCATCGTCCAGATCAGAGGCGAACTGCGAGAACGCCGCCAGTTCACGATACTGTGCCAGCGCGGTACGGATACCACCGGACAGTTTCTTGATGATCTTGGTCTGTGCAGCACCACCAACACGCGATACCGAAATACCTGGGTTAACCGCCGGACGAATACCGGAGTTGAACAGGTTCGATTCCAGGAAGATCTGACCATCAGTAATCGAGATTACGTTGGTCGGAACGAACGCAGAAACGTCGCCCGCCTGGGTTTCGATGATCGGCAGTGCTGTCAGTGAACCGGTTTTACCTGTCACGGCACCGTTAGTGAAACGCTCAACATAATCAGCGCTTACGCGTGATGCACGTTCCAGCAGACGGGAGTGGAGATAGAACACGTCGCCAGGGAATGCTTCACGACCTGGTGGACGGCGCAGCAGCAGAGAAATCTGACGGTAAGCAATCGCCTGCTTAGAGAGATCATCATAAACGATCAGCGCATCTTCACCGCGGTCACGGAAGTACTCACCCATCGCACAGCCTGCGTACGGAGAGAGATACTGCAGGGCAGCGGATTCAGAAGCAGAGGCCACCACAACGATGGTGTTCTGCAGCGCGCCGTGCTCTTCCAGCTTGCGAACCACGTTAGAGATGGTTGAGGCTTTCTGACCAATCGCAACGTAGACGCACTTGATGCCTGAGTCGCGCTGATTGATGATTGCATCGATCGCCATCGCGGTTTTACCGGTCTGACGGTCACCGATGATCAGCTCACGCTGGCCACGGCCGATTGGAATCATCGCATCGACCGACTTATAACCGGTCTGAACCGGCTGGTCGACTGACTGACGGTCGATAACGCCTGGTGCAATCACTTCAACCGGTGAGAAACCGTCGTTGTCAATTGCGCCTTTACCGTCGATTGGTGCACCCAGGGTGTTCACCACACGGCCCAGCAGACCACGGCCTACCGGTACTTCCAGAATACGGCCAGTACACTTCACCTTCATGCCTTCGGCGAGGTCAGCGTAAGGACCCATTACCACTGCACCTACTGAGTCACGCTCGAGGTTCAGGGCAATCGCGTAACGGTTGCCCGGCAGGGCAATCATCTCACCCTGCATCACATCGGCCAGGCCGTGTACGCGGATGATACCGTCACTTACAGAAACAATCGTACCTTCGTTGTGAGCTTCACTCACGACATTGAACTGAGCAATGCGCTGCTTGATCAGTTCGCTGATTTCGGTGGAATTCAGTTGCATATGCTCCAGTCCCCTTAAGACTGCAAGACGTCAGCCAGACGGTCAAGACGGCCGCGTACGCTGCCATCAATAACCAGATCACCCGAACGGATGATCACGCCTGCCATCACAGACTTATCAATTTTGCAATTCAGCTTAACTTTGCGTGACAGACGTTTTTCCATCGCGGCGCTGATTTTATTCAGCTGGTCGTCACTCAGCGTACTGGCGGAGATAACATCAACTTCTGCGGTGGCTTCATAAGCGTCACGCAGGTCGATGAATTGGGCCAGTACTGCCGGAAGCGCTGTCAAACGTCCGTTTTCCGCCATCACCTTAATCAGGTTCTGCGCGGGTTCATCCAGTTGATCACCACAGACTGCGTTAAACGACGCTGCCAACGCTTCGGGTGCTAACGCACCTGAAAGAAGATCAGCCATCTGTTCATTGCGAGCCACTTCTGCGGCAAACGCCAGCATCTGTTGCCAGCGTTCAATACTTTGATGCTCAACAGCAAAGTCAAAAGCTGCTTTGGCGTAGGGGCGAGCTACAGTAATCAGATCAGACATCAGCCCCTCCCTCCTTACAGTTCAGCGACCAGTTTATCAACGATGTCGCTGTTAGCAGCTTCATCCACGGAACGTTCGATGATCTTCTCGGCACCGGCCATAGCCAGCAACGCGACTTGCTTACGCAGTTCTTCACGAGCACGTTTGCGTTCGGCGTCAATCTCAGCCTGCGCTTGTGCCACGATGCGAGCACGTTCGTTATCAGCTTCGGTTTTGGCTTCGTCCAGAATCTGCGCGCGACGCTTGTTCGCTTGCTCGATAATGACCTGAGCGTCTTCTTTAGCTTTTTTCAGCTGGTCGGTCGCATTAGCCTGCGCGAGATCCAAATCTTTCTTCGCGCGTTCAGCAGAAGCAAGGCCTTCAGCAATTTCTTTCTGGCGCTTTTCGATGGCAGCCATAATCGGCGGCCATACGTACTTCATGCAGAACGCGACAAACAGGATGAACGCGATGGCCTGGCCGAGGATTGTTGCATTAATGTTCACAGCACAATGCCTCTAATTGAGTATTTAACTTTTCTGCCGTTATCAACGATAAGCGGCAGAATCCGTTCACCCTTGCACACTGTGCGCTGAGTGAACACAGGAGCTTTAGGCGACAGCAAACATCACGTAGAGACCCAGACCAACAGCGATCATCGGGATTGCATCCACCAGACCCATTACAACAAAGAACTGCGTGCGCAGCAGAGGAATCAGGTCAGGCTGACGAGCAGCGCCTTCCAGGAATTTTCCTCCGAGGATGCCGATACCGATCGCAGCACCGATTGCCGCCAGGCCCATCATCACAGCGGCAGCCATGTACAGCAGATCCATATTCAGGTTTTCCATGACAGTCTCCAGTTTGTTTCAGTTAAATGCTCCCTTCATCTTCCGGGCTGCAGCCTGATGGCTGTCACCCGGAATAGAGAGGGAAAGTAGTGTTGAGAAAAAAATCAGTGTTCTTCAGATGCCATCGACAGATAGACAATCGTGAGGACCATGAAAATGAAAGCCTGTAGCGAAATGATCAGGATGTGGAAAATGGCCCACGGCACATTCAGCACCCACTGCGACCACCACGGCAACAGACCGGCAATAAGGATAAAGATCAGCTCACCCGCATACATGTTGCCGAACAGTCGTAAACCGAGAGAAACCGGTTTAGACAGCAGGCTAACACCTTCCAGAATCAGGTTGATCGGGATGAAGATCGGGTGGTTAAAAGGCTGCAGCGTCAGCTCTTTAGTGAAGCCGCCAATGCCTTTCATTTTGATGCTGTAGAACAGAATCAAAATAAAGACGCCCAACGCCATTGAGAGCGTGATGTTCACGTCTGCAGACGGCACGACGCGCAGCGCCGGCAGGCCCAACCATTGCTCACCGATATACGGCAGCAGATCGATTGGCAGCAGATCCATGAAGTTCATCAGGAAGACCCAGACAAAAATTGTCAGCGCCAGCGGGGCGATAAGTTTGCTCTTACCGTGATACATGTCGCGCACGTTGTCATCAACGAAGCCGACAACCAGTTCGATAGCCGCTTGTAATTTCCCTGGCACACCGCTGGTAGCTGTTTTAGCTACTTTACGGAACAACACCAGGAAGATGAATCCCAGCACCAGAGAGAAAAACATGGAATCGATATTTAATACCCAGAACGTCGCGGGAGCGTCGTGCGGATTCACTAACTCGAAAGTACGCAGGTCCAGCTGAAGGTTATTCAGGTGGTGTCCTATGTATTCTTGCGGAGTAGAGATTTCTCCTGCAGCCATGATGCCTCTTACCCTTTGTTGTTAATTACCGCCGGTGCCAGCATTTGTACCACCAGCACCGATAACCAGGTTATTCCGACCGGCCAGAAAACCGCCCCGAATAGACCCAACGCCACAATGAGCAAAATGATGGTCGCGAACACTTTGGCTATTTCACCCAAAGCGAAGCTCCACGCGACTCGCCCCGAAGCCGGGGTTTGCCCCTGCAGGCGCCAGGCTAAAAACAAAAACAACACGTTCGGCAGCCAGGCTGCCGCTCCGCCAGCTACAGCAGAGACGCCCCAGGTGACATCTTTCAGGGCAAAGAGTGCGCCGATGATGACGATTGTCACCAGCTGAATCATCAGCACTGTCCGGGCGAATTTTACACTGTAAAGAGACACTGACATGACGCTGATACTCTCCTGCCCCATTCGGGGTATGTCGCGTGTCGTATAAGACTGCCTTTACGCATTTGAGTCAAGCAGCAAAAGCCGTGCAAATTATACGGGCCGCACCTGCGATTTCAATCGGTAAGTAGCGAAAAGGTGAACAATTATTTAAATTTCTTTCCGGAGGGCTATTTTTCCAAACATCCCCCGCTAAGGATTGGCCATTTTCCGGTTGAAAATTGGCTGGCGACTTGCTTTTAAAGCGTGCTTTAGATCACATAATAAGCATTCACGCCGCCAGGACTTTTCTCAGTATGCTAATTGCCAGCCTTACACATACCCAATTAAACCAACAAAATCATGATATTGAAAATAGATCGTCCGCCAGAAAAGCCTATTTACGCTAAAAACACGCTATTGACATCGAACTGTGCATGAGAAACGTGAAATTCATATTACGCACGCCAGGTAATTACCTTGATATATTTTCTGACGTGACTATTTTTATTCCGTTAGTCCGCTATACAAGTGATCTTTGTGCTAACTAAATGTGAATTAAACGTTAAATGTAACAGAGTTTTTCGGATAATTTCCGACGGCTTTTTTAACTTTTCGCCGTCAGAGGCTTAATGAAAATCCGTTATTATTAGCGCATCAAATGCACTTTTTTTGACCAGCCAGCGGGATAAGGCAAAATGCCGCAGCGGGTTAAATCCTTACGTATTTCAGGCTTATTGCTGACGAAGGATCACCAGGTGACGGTCGCCTTCCAGCTGCGGGACCTGCAGTTTAATCACCTCATCACAGCGATAGCCTGCCGGTAAGCTGGCGATTTCATCATCCGGACGAACACCTTTAAGGGCAAAAAAGCGCCCTTCTGCCCCGGGCAGATGATGACACCAGTTCACCATGTCAGTCAGCGAGGCGAATGCCCGGCTGATTACGCCGTCAAACGGCGGCTCTGCCGGGAACGCTTCAACCCGGCTCTGCACCGGCGTAATGTTAGTGAGTCCTAACTCATGCTGCACCTGACGCAGGAAGCGCACCCGCTTACCGAGGCTGTCGAGCAGCGTAAAGTGCGCATCAGGCATCACAATCGCCAGCGGTATGCCTGGCAGGCCCGGTCCGGTACCGACATCAATAAAGCGTGAACCGATCAGGTGTGGTGCCACCACAATGCTGTCAAGAATATGGCGAACCAGCATCTGTTGCGGATCGCGCACTGACGTCAGGTTGTAGGCTTTGTTCCACTTGTCCAGCAGGCCGACATAGGCAACCAGCTGCTGTTTTTGTTGATCGGAGAGGGAAATCTTGGCTGCCTGCAGCAGCGAGGTGAGTGTGTTGATCACAGCGTAAGTCCAGTCAGCGGGGGCGAGTCGCCTCGCCCCGTTTCAGGTCAGGCGCTTTTGCGCAGCAGACCCTGTTTTTTCAGATAAATAAGCAGAATAGAGATCGCCGCCGGCGTGATGCCGGAAATGCGCGTCGCCTGACCAATCGAGGTGGGTTTGTGGTCATTCAGCTTGGCGATCACCTCATTCGACAGGCCGTTGACCTGGCGATAATCCAGATCCACCGGCAACAGGGTGTTCTCGTTGCGCTGCTGACGATCGATCTCTTCCTGCTGACGCGCAATGTATCCTTCATATTTAACCTGAATCTCAACCTGCTCCGCCGCCTGCTCATCAGCCAGCGCCGGGCCAAAGGTATCCAGCGTCATCAGGGTGAGATAGGTCATTTCCGGACGACGCAGCAAATCTTCGCCGCTGGCTTCTTTGGTCAGCGGTGCGCTGAGGACGGTGTTCACCTCGGCAACGCGCTCCGATTTAGGGTGTACCCAGATATCGCGCAGACGCTGACGTTCCTGCTCAATCGCTTCCAGCTTCTGGTTGAAACGCGCCCAGCGGGCATCATCGACCAGGCCCAGGGCACGGCCGGTTTCGGTCAGACGCAGATCGGCATTATCCTCACGCAGCATCAAACGATACTCGGCGCGGGAGGTAAACATGCGGTACGGCTCTTTAGTACCGAGGGTGCAGAGGTCATCAACCAGCACACCGAGGTAAGCCTGATCGCGACGCGGGGCCCAGCCCTCTTTGTCGGCAGACTGCCGCGCGGCGTTGAGGCCGGCCAGCATCCCCTGCGCGGCGGCTTCTTCGTAACCGGTGGTGCCGTTGATCTGTCCGGCAAAGAACAGACCGTTAATGAATTTGCTCTCCAGCGTCGGTTTCAGATCGCGTGGATCAAAGAAGTCATACTCAATGGCATAGCCCGGACGCACGATCTTCGCATTTTCCATGCCCTGCATCGATCGTACGATCTGGATCTGTACGTCAAACGGCAGGCTGGTCGAGATGCCGTTCGGGTAAATTTCGTTGCTGGTCAGCCCTTCCGGTTCCAGGAAGATCTGATGGGCGTTACGATCGGCAAAGCGCATCACCTTGTCTTCGATTGACGGACAGTAACGCGGGCCGATCCCTTCGATGATCCCAGCGTACATCGGGCTGCGATCGAGGTTATTGCGGATCACTTCATGGGTTTTTTCGTTGGTATGGGTGATCCAGCACGGCACCTGCTGCGGATGCTGAGCGGCATTGCCCATGAACGAGAACACCGGCATCGGGTTATCGCCATGCTGCGGCGCCAGTACGCTGAAGTCGATACTGCGTGCGTCAATGCGCGGCGGCGTACCGGTTTTCAGGCGATTAACCCGCAGTGGCAGGGCACGCAGACGTTTTGCCAGCGGAATGGAAGGTGGATCGCCAGCGCGACCGCCGCTGTAGTTATCCAGTCCGATATGAATTTTCCCGTCGAGGAAGGTCCCTACCGTCAGCACCACGGTCTTCGCCCGGAATTTCAGCCCCATCTGGGTAACGGCACCGACGACCCGATCGTTTTCCACAATCAGATCGTCGACCGCCTGCTGGAAGATCATCAGGTTGGGCTGATTTTCCAGCGCAGTGCGAACCGCCTGCCGATAGAGCACGCGATCGGCCTGAGCACGGGTTGCCCTGACGGCCGGGCCTTTGCTGGCGTTTAGTATCCTAAACTGGATGCCAGCCTGATCGATTGCATGGGCCATCAGACCCCCCATGGCATCCACTTCCTTCACCAGATGTCCTTTGCCAATACCACCGATCGCCGGGTTACAGGACATTTGTCCAAGCGTATCAATGTTATGGGTGAGTAACAGGGTTTGCTGACCCATTCGGGCTGCCGCCATTGCGGCTTCGGTGCCCGCATGACCACCACCAATTACGATGACGTCAAAAGGATCCTGATAAAACATGAAGTGGTACCTCGGTTGATAAACGTGCCGGATCGTCGTCCTGGGGCGTGGATTCTACTCAAATTCCGTCTGGGGTGAAAGCCGCGGGATCGTCCGGTTTTAAAAGAAAGGATCTTAGATCTGTATATGATCTTTCTGTTAGATCTCTTATTAGGATCGCCGGTTTCTGTGGATATGTGCCAGAACAGCTGTCAAATCAGGTGATTACTTAGGATCACTAGCTGTTAATGATCGGTGATCCTGATCCGTATAAGCTGGGATCTAAATGGCGACTTATACACAGCTCAAAAAGCATACTACGGTTATTCTTTGGATAACTACCGG